>CAVPQI010000001.1:245000-2369256 GCA_963707515.1 Ilumatobacteraceae bacterium | reverse complement strand
AGTTCGAGGACCTCGTGCGCGAGGACGTCCGCGAGATCGCCGACTGCGTCGACCGGCTCCTCACGGCGAGCGGCGTCACGCCGGCCGAGGTCGACGCGGTGTTCCTGACCGGCGGCTCGTCCCTGGTGCCGATGGTGCGGCGCTACTTCATGCGCCGCTTCGGCGAGGGGCGGCTGCGCGGCGGCGGCGAGCTGACGACCGTAGCCAAGGGGCTCGCCCTGCCGCGCCGTCCAGGGCTGACCCTCACGGCGACGCCGGCGCCGCCTTCGACGCCGGGCCCTCTTCGCGGTAGACGGCGGCGATCGCCGGCGCGACCGCGTAGACGTCGAAGAGAAAGCCGAGCGGATGTGAGTCGCCCGCGAACGGGCGGCGAAATGCCTCGAGCTTCGCGCTCTTCTGCGCCTGCTCGACCGTCTCGCCGCGCGCGATCGCGGCGAGCGCCTCGCGCCGTGCGGCGCGGAAGAAGCGCTCCATGAGTTCCGAGGTACGGTCGTGTCGCGAAGGACGCGGCCGTGACCGGGCACGACGACCGCGGGCGAGAGCGCGCGCACGCGCGCGAGCGTGTCGGCCCACTCGGCGACGTGCGACTGGTCGCCGCCGACGAGCGGGACCGGCCAGACGACGAGATCGCCCGCGACGAGGATCCGCTCCTTCGGCAGCCACACGACGAGGTCGCCCGCCGTATGGCCGGCGCCGGCGTGGCGCACCTCGATCGCGCGGTCGCCTCGGTGGAGCACGAGCGCGTCGTCGACGGTGATCGTCGGGAGCACGACGGGCGTGCCGGGCGCGTCCGCGACGTACTGGTCGATCAGGCTCACGTCGCTCTCGTAGCTGGCGCGGGTCTCGGCGTCGAGGTCCCTGCCCTGGAGGTCTTTGCCCTTCGCGACGGCGCCGCGCAGCATCTCGGCGAACTTCGGCGCCTGGGCCGCTCATGCTCTCGTGGTTCTTCGCGCCGGTCGTGGGCATGTACTCGAGCATGCTCGAATGGCCGACGAACTCGACGCCGGGGTACGCGTCGCGCCAGACCGAGTCGCCCATCACGTGGTCGTCGTGCCAGTGCGTGTCGATCACGTAGCGGACCGGCTTGTTCGTGATCTTGCGCAGGGCCGCGACGACCTCGCGCGTGTGCGTCGCGCTTCCGTTCGCGTCCACGACCACGACGTCCTCGTCGTTCACGACGAAGACGTTGTTCGCGTCGACCATGAGGCCGGGGGGCTCCTTGCGGACGACGGCGTAGACGCCGTCGGCGAGGCGCTGCACCTCGAGCTTCTCCGGCGGGTTGCGGAACTGCCCCGCGGCGCACGCCGGCCAGAGCAGCACGAGACAGACGACGGCTCGAGCGATTCGCATGCGCGTGGCTACGTTCGCCGAGACGCGACGGTTGCGACGCTCACGGTTCTTTTACGTTCCCGCGCTCGGGCTCCAGACGGTCGCTATCGCTCCCGGTTCCGTGCGCGCGCTACACTGGCGGCATGCGAGCCGTGGTGATCACGAAGCCGGGACCGCCGGAGGTCCTCGAGATCCAAGACGTCGAGCGCCCCGAGCCGGGCGTCGAACAGATCCTCGTTCGCGTCCGCGCGACGGGCCTCAACCGCGCGGACCTGCTCCAGCGCGAGGGGCGCTACCCTCCGCCGCCGGGCGTTCCGGCCGACCGCCCCGGCCTCGAGTTCGCGGGAGAGGTCGCGGCCCTCGGCCCCGGAGCGCGACTCTGGCGCGAGGGGCAGCGCGTCTTCGGCGTCGTCGCGGGCGCCGCGCACGCCGAGTACCTCGTCACACACGAGCGCGCCGTCGCCGAGATACCGGACTCGCTCGACTGGGACGCCGCGGGGGCGGTCCCCGAGGTCTTCATCACCGCGCACGATGCGCTCTGGGTTCAGGCGGCCCTGCGCCCGGGCGAGCGCGTCCTCATCCACGCCGTCGGCAGCGGCGTCGGCCTCGCCGCCGTCGAGATCGCCGCGCGATCGGCGCGATCCCTACGGCACCGCGCGCACGGCGGACAAGATCGCGCGCGCGAAGGAGCGCGGCCTCGAGGACGGCGTCGTCGTGTCGGACGATCCGTCCGCGTTCGTCGAGCCCGTACGCGAGTGGACGGGTGGGGACGGTGTCGACGTCGTGCTCGACCTCGTGGGCGGAGACTACGTGCGCGCGGGCGTCGACGCGCTCGCGCACGCGGGACGGATGGTGCTCGTCGGGCGGTCGCGGCGCGGGCGCGCCGAGATCGAGCTCGGCAAGGCGCTCCACAAGCGGCTGACGATCACCGGCACGGTCCTGCGCGCGCGCCCGCTCGAGGAGAAGATCGCGGCGACACGCCGTTTCGCCGCCGAGGTCGTCCCGCTCCTCGCGTCCGGCGCGGTCTCTCCCGTCGTGGATCGCGTCTTCCCGCTCGAAGACGCGCGCGGGCCGCGCACGAGCGGCTCGCCTCGAACGAGACGTTCGGCAAGGTCGTCCTGCGCGCGGGATGATCCCGCGCGCCACGACCGGCTCTTCGCCGCGGCCTTCGCCGCCTACACGTCGGCCCTCGTGCGCCGCCGGCTCGCGGCCGTGTGGACGCGCGGGGCGCTCTCTCGGACGCGCTCGCCCCTGCTCGTCGCGGCGCAGCACGTCGGACGGTGGGACCCGATGGTCCTCTTCCACCTCGCGCGTCCGCTTCTCGGGGACGCACTACACGATGATGGAGGAGGCCAACATGCGCGGCTTCGGCTTCTTCCGCCGGCTCGGCGCCTTCGGCGTCGACCGCTCGAGCCGCTCGGGAACGCTCGCGTCGATGCGCTACGCGCTCGCGCGGCTCGCCGAGCCGAACGCGCGCGTGTGGATCTTCCCGCAGGGGCGGCTCGTGCCGCCGGACGCGCGACCGATGCGGCGACCCGGGCGCCGAGTGGCTCGCCGCGCGCGCACGCGTGCCCGTCGTCGCGGTCGCGATCCGCTACGACTTCCTCGAGGCGGAGTTCCCCCAAGCGTTCGTGTCGTTCTCGGAGCCGCGTCTGCTCGGGGGGCGGCGGGCGAGGTCGCCCGCATGCTCCTCGCCGGAGGAGGCCGACGGTCTGCGTGAGGCCGTCGCCGGGCGCACGGGGCTCGATCTCGTCACGCGCGGGCGCCGCTCGTGGAGCGAGGCCGGGAGCACGCGCGCTCAGTTGTCGGTGACCTCGCCGCGCGCCTGCTGCTCTTCGAACATCTTCCTGGCGCCTCGCGGCCTCGGGCTTGTTGCCCATCTTCTCGTTGACCTTCGCGAGGTAGTAGTTCGTCCTGCGGTAGCCGGGCTTCGCCTTGTCGACCGCGCCGAAGGCGGTGAACGCCTCGATCCATTTCCCGCGCTCGGCGTAGAGGCCGGCGATCTGGTACTGCGGGTCGATGAAGCGCGGGTTCGCCGCGAGGGCGCGGTGGAACGCCTGCATCGCGTCGTCGTAGTCGCCCTGGCGCGCGAGCTCGACCGCCCAGGTTGTTGGCGAGGTCGGCGTTGCCCGGGTCGGCCGCCGAGGCGCGCTTTATGTCCGTCCGCTCTTGGTGCGCGTGCGCGAGTCCTCGGCGCGCTTGAGCTCGAGCTGCGCCTCGTCCTGCTGGCCGAGGCGGACGAGCGTCTGGGCGAGCTTCTCATGCGCGTCGCCGAGGAAGGGGTTGATCTTGAGCGCCGCCCGGAGCGCGTCCGCGGCCTCGGCGTCCTGCTGCTTCTTGAAGAGGGCGAGGCCGAGCCCGTAGAAGCCCTCGGCGTTCGTCAGGTCCTGCTTCGTCGCGCTCTGGTAGGCGGCCTGGGCGGCGTCGAGGTCGTTGAGCTGGTCGCAGACCTTGCCGAGCGAGCGCGAGTACTTCGCGTTGTTCGGATCGAGCTGGAGCGCGCGCTCCACCTGCGAGCGCGCCTCGGCGAGGTCGCGGCGCTGGTAGAGGGCCTCGGCGAGCGCGGAGTGGTACTCGGCGACGGAGTCGTCGATCTCGGTCGCGCGCCGGAACTCCTTGACCGCGTCGTCGAGCTTGCCCGGATCGCCGCCGCTCCCGTCGAGGCTGGCGACCTTCGACTTCAAGAGGTACGTGTTTCCGAGCCAGAGGTGGGCGTCCGCGAAGTCGCTTCTGAAGGCGAGCGCCCGCTTGAGCGCCTGCTCGGCGTCGTCGAACTTGCCGGACTGGTACCGCGCGAGGCCGAGCGTGTAGTAGAGCGGCGCCCAGCGAGGCGCCCGATTGATGCCGGTCTCGGCGGTGACGGCGGCCTTCTGGACCTCGCCCTGATTGACGTAGAGCGTCGCAAGCGCGTCGTAGATCATCGCGTTCGAGGAGTCCTCGGACATCGCGCGTTGGGAGCGCGTTGTCCGCCTCCGGCCCTTTGTTCGCGGCGGCCGCGGCGATGCCGAGAGAGTACGAGCGCAGGGCCGGGCTCGTCTTCATCCTGGCGGAATAGTCGATCTCGGTGTTCTCGTACGCACGCCAGGCGAAGTACCCGCCGACGCCGAGCGCGATCACGGCGAGCACGCTCGCGCCCGCGATCACCCACGTACGAGAGAGTGCGGGGAGCATCGACCGGAAGGACCGGCGCGCCACCTTCTTGCGTGACTGGCTCGCCGCGGCCGCGCCGCGCTTTTTCGTCTTCGTCGCTGCTTTCATAAAGGAAAGATGGTACCAGCACGCGCTTCGTAGCGGCCAGAAGGCGGGCCACGGATCGCCGCGGATCGAAACGGATCGACACAGATCCGAGTGCAGATTCGCGGCAATCCGAAACGATCCGCGCGCATCCGTGACCCGCCTCCTTCGCTCCAACCGAGGCGCCGAAGGCGGTGTGGTATCATCGCCCGCGTTTCGCCGCGCCATTCACGACGGAAAGGGAGACGCGATTGAGATCGATCGTTGCAGCCACGAAGGCGCTCGCCAAAGCGGGGATCGGCGCGGGGACCGCGGCGGGGACTGCGTGGTCGGCGCTCTGGACCTTCCCGAGCATCCTCCTCTCGCCATTCATCATCGCCTGGGCCGCCGAGGCCGCGCAGTTCCTGATCTCGCAGGGGCTGGCGCTGGCGATCCTGGCGTGGCTGCAGACGCTGCCCGAGTTCGCCGTCGAGGCCGTCATCGCGTGGCAGGCCGGCAAAGATCCGACGCAGACGCACCTGGCGATCGCCAACTTCACCGGCAGTCTTCGCCTGCTCGTCGGACTGGGCTGGCCGATGATCTACTTCGTCGCCGCGGCGTTCGGCTGGAAGAGCGCTCGCCGCATGCGAGCTCGAGACCGAGCACTCCGTCGAAGTCTTCGGCCTTTTCCTGCCGATCGCCTACTTCATCGTTCATCTGGTGGAAGGGATCGCTCGATTCTGGGACGCGCATCCCGCTCACGCTGACGTACGTGCTCTACCTCTTCATCCTCTGGAAGATCCCGCCGCGCGAGGAGAGCGACGAGGCCCTCGAGGACCTCGGCACCGTTCCCCGCGAAGGTCCTGCAGATGACGCCGAGAATGCGCAACGCGGCCATCGCGGTCCTCTTCCTGGCCGGCGGTGCCATCCTCTTTTTCGCCGCGCATCCGTTCCTCAACTCGATGCTGGCCATCGCCTCGTCGCTCGGCGTCTCGACATTCGTCTTCGTGCAGTGGGTGGCGCCGTTCCTCTCCGAGTTCCCGGAGAAGCTGAGCGCCTTCTACTGGGCGCGCAAGGTGACGCACGGCCAACGTGGCGCTGATGAACATGGTGTCGTCGAACATCAATCAGTGGAGCATCCTCTCGGCGATGATCCCGGTCGTCTCTTCGTCATCAGCGCGGCCGCATCGAGCCATCCAGTTCGACGAGCACCAGCGGGACGAGATCCTCCTCACCATCCTCCAGACCTTCCTCGGCCTCGTCCTGCTCGCGAACATGCCGGTTCTCGTGGTGGGAGGCGCTCGTGCTCTTCGTGCTCTGGGCCGTGCAGTTCGTCTTCTCCGGGCTCGAGGCGCCGCCTCCCGGGGCGGGCGGCGAGAACCAGTTCGCCCAGACGGTGGCCGGATGGCTCGGCACCGAGCGCCCGTCCGTCGAGTCGTTCGCGCACATGTCGAAGGTCGGGATGACGCTCACGTACTTCGGCTGGGCCGCCGTCGAACTCGCGTTCGTCGCCGCGGGGCGCCGGACGATCGCCGCGTTCACGACCTTCCCGCGCCTCCTTCGCGAGCACTGGTAAGCGGTTCGCGCGGCCAGCCGCGGGTCGTGTAGGCTTCCGGGTCTATGAACCGGAGGCTCGCCGTCCCGCTCGTCTGCTTCGTCGCCTCGGGCGCGAGCGGCCTGATCTACGAGGTCGTCTGGACGCGCGAGCTGACGCTCGTCTTCGGCTCGACCACGCTCGCGGTCTCGACGGTGCTCGCGGTCTTCATGGCGGCCTCGCGCTCGGCAGCTACCTCGGCGGCCGCTTCGCGGATCGCACGGGCGACCGCTCGTCGCCTACGGGTCCTTGAGCTCCTCGGCATCGGCGCTACGGCGCCTCGTGCCGCTCGTGTTCGCGCTAGTCCCGCACTCACGCCGCCCTGGCCCGCGTCGGGGCACTCGTTCGTCGGCCTCAGTCCGCGCGCTTCGCGCTCGCGGCGCTCCTGCTCGCGTCCCGACGACGCTGATGGGCGCGACGCTCCCGATCCTGAGCCGCTACGCGTCGCGGGCGCGGCGACGTCCGGCGCGAGGTCGGCCGCCTCTACACGATCAACACGGTCGGCGCGGTCGCGGGCGCCGCGGCGGCCTCGTGCTCATCCCGTCGGTCGGGCCGACGGCACGACGTCGTCGCGGCGGGCGTGAACGTCCTCGTCGGCGCGCTCACCCTCTGATCGCGCGCTCGCCGGGCGCGGAGGCGCCCGCTCGAGCCGGCGGCGCAGCGACGGGCCCGCGCCGGGCGGCGTGAGCCGAGGCGCCGCTCGACCTCGGCGCGCGCCGAGGTGCCGCGCTCTTCGGGGCCTTCGCGTCTCGGGCCTCGCGGCGATGATCTACGAGGTCGCGTGGACGCGCGGGCTATCGCTCGTGATCGGGTCGACGGTCTACGCGTTCCAGATGATCTGCCGACGACGTTCCTCGTCGGACTCGCGCTCGGCGCGCGCGTCGGGACGCGCGACGCGGAGCGCGTGCGCGCGTCCTTCGCGGCCGGCGCCGCGACGAGGCCGCGGCGGCGTGTGGGGCTGCACCGGCCGCTCCATTTCCGCGAGCGGGCGTACGTCTTCCTCGCGCTCTCCCGAGCTTCGAGGGTCTCGACGACCGCGGTCGTGCTCGGCACCCGGCTCGTCGCCGCCGCGTGCGTGATGCTCGTGCCGACGACCCTCGGCGGCGACCTCCCGCTCGCGTCCGCGCACGGCGGCCGATCGAGCCGGCGCGAGCACGGTCGGGCTCGGCTACTCGGTCAACACGCTCGGCGCGATCGTCGGGGCGTTCGCCACCGGCTTCGTGCTCATCCCGACGTTCTTGGCGTCGAGGGGACGCTCGTCGCCGCCTCGCGCGGCGCGACCTGAAGGTACTGCAGGCTCGAGAAGCGAACCTCGGAGGAGAGCTTGTTGGCGCCCTTCTTCTTTAGCGGTCGAGCAGTCGGGCGGGATCACCAGCACTTCGAGATTGGGGTCGGCCAGGCCAGCGATGTCCTGGCCGATGCCGGCCGAGAAGTTCCAGCCGAGCACGATGACCCGTCGAAGCCGCCGAGCTTGCGTCGCGGTAGCCCCTGCGCCCGTCGCAGTGTCGAGACGGTGGTGAGCTTCGGAAGGACTGTCGACGAAACCGAGCGTCCGCGTGCCCGGTAGACGACCGAGGCTGCCGTTGGCGTTCTCCTCCGACGGCAGGGGCAGCGCGCCGTACAGATCGATGACTACCAGCGAGGCTCACCGACTCGGAATCGACGCCCGAATGTCGAGCGAGCCTGCTCCACCTGATAATCGCCGATCGCCTGATAGACGAAGGGTTTGGCGTCCTGATCAATGAGTCGCTTGCGTGTGACCATCACCGACGGCTTGCCGAGGTCGGAAGCAACCCACCGCCGACCGATCGTTCGGCAGACGGCAGCCGTCGTACCCGAACCGACGAAGAAGTCCCCGACGAGGTCACCCGGGCAGCGTCGTCCCGATGATCCGCTCCAGCAGTGACTCGGGCTTCTGCGTGGGGAAGCGAAGAATTCCTGTCTTGTCCGCCGGCTGCAGCATCGAGAGACGCCAGACATCATCGATCGTGCGATGGGTCGACTCCTGGTACAGGACTTTGCCGTCGTCTCCCTTTCGCGTTCACGATCCGGCCCAGGTCGCTGCTCCAGACTCGCCTGATCTGTTTGATTGGCGCAGCTCGTTCCTCCTTGAGCGGATTGAACTGGAACCGGTCTCCCTTGCGGTAATAGAAGATGGTGTCGTGGTTCCGGGGGAACGTTTTGATGTTCCCCTGCATCTTGTTGTAGTACCACCACACGATTTCGTTGGTGAACGAGTCCCTGCCGAAGATGTCGTCGGCGACCAACTTCACGTAGTGGCCGACGTGCCAGTCCAAGTGGATGAAGAGCGAACCATGGTCAGCGAGTAGCTCGCGCATCAGCACAAGACGCGGAGTGATCATGGCCAGGTACGAGGCCGTGCCGTCTGCCCAGGTGTCGGAGTATGCGAACTGCTCCAGCACCGTCGGCTTCTGATCGATGGTCACGCCCGGCAACGTGATCTTGGTCCAGTCAGCCTTGGAGTCGTATGGCGGGTCGATGTAGATCAGGTCGACCTTGCCGCGGAGCGACTTGAACTGTTCGTCGCCGGCGAGCAACGCAGCCATCGTCAGCAGATTGTCGCCATAGATCAGCCTGTTCGGGTCGCCACCCAGCTCGCCAGGCTCTCGAGCTGCGCGGAACAGGTCCATGGTGTTCGTGTCTTTTGCCGGGATGACCAGTTCGGTGTGTCTGCAACGACACGCGGCCGCGACCCTCCAACGGTCTCAAGTACATGCGCCGCCTGCCGCTTTCCAGCGGCGACGATCGCAGGCAGTTCTTCCAGTAGTGATTTCGCCATTTCCAGACCCCTTGAGTTCGACCGCGATCAAAGGAGTCCCGGATCTAGCGCCCACCGCTGCAAGGATCAGCGGCCGCATCCGCAGCGAGCCCTCCTCACAACAATTGATGTGTCGCCCGTGACTCACGGCACGAGCGTACGTGAGAGGTGTGCCGATGATCGGTCTTAGGTCGCTCGCTGCCGACCGGAAAGCACACGAGACGCGCCTCGTGGAGACCTCGTCGCACAACCTCGTCGTGGAGGTGGTTAGACAAATGGTTAGACATCCGGCCCCTGAGACGCCAGAGGGGCCCTCTCCGATCTCTCGGAAAGGGCCTCTGACCTGGTGTTACGTTGGTGGCGGGGGCAGGATTTGAACCTGCGACCTTCGGGTTATGAGCCCGACGAGCTACCGAACTGCTCCACCCCGCGCCGAAGTGGACTCCCTACGTTACGCCCCGATTCGGGGCATCGCAACCAGCTCCCGATATCCGCCCGAAGGGTGCGGCACTCCGACGGCGAGACGGTGCGTTTGCCGGCGCTGGCCGGCCCCGCGGCGTCAGCCGATCGCCTCGCGCTGGGCGATCAGCGATTCGAGCGGGCCGAGGTCGAACGGGCTGCCGATCATCACGATCACGTGCGTCGCACCCGCGTCGACGTAACGGCTGACATCGTGGACATCGTTCGGATCGACCGCCACGGTGCGCTCGATCGCCGCGGGATCCCGGCCGACCTTGGCGCACCAGTCGTCGAGCACCGCCGACTTGCGGGCGAACGACTCCGGCGGCCCGAACGTGTTCCACGCATCGGCGTGCTCGGCGACGAGACGCAGGGTCACCTTCTCACCGCCGCCGCCGACGAGGATCGGCAGCTTGCCGACGGGCGCCGGGTTGAGCTTGGCCAGCCGATCCTTCATCCGCGGCAGGTCCTCGCCGAGCTGACGGAGCCGGCTCGGTGCGGTGCCGAACTCGTAGCCGTACTCGTCGTAGTCGCGCTCGAACCAGCCCGCCCCGACACCCAGGTACATCCGCCCATCCGACACGTGGTCGAGCGTCCGCGCCATGTCGGCGAGCAGCTCCGGGTTGCGGTACGAATTGCCCGTGACGAGCATCCCCAGCGCAGCTCGACTGGTGTCCGCGGCGAGCACGGACAGCATCGTCCACCCTTCGAAGTGTGCGGCGTCCGGGTCGCCGTAGAGCGGGAAGAAGTGGTCCCACGTCCAGATCGAGTCGGCCCCCATCTCCTCCGCTGTCCGCCACGCCGCTCGCATGTCGGCGACGGTCGTCGCCTGGGGCTGGATCTGGACGCCGACGCGAAGGGAGGTCATGTGGCCGAGGGTACCGATGCCTCAGCCCGGGCGGCCCGCGCGAATCAGCCGGCGCCAGTCCGTCTCGTCGGGTGGCGCGCCGGATGCCTCGCTCAGCGACCGTCCGGCCCGGCGCCGATGCGTGCCGCTTCTCGTTCGGCGTGCGGGTTGAGCTCCAGGCCACGGGACCCGCCCAGCTTCTGGGCGAGGTGCTCGGCGACCGTGACGTCGTCGTAGCTCGTCGCGCCGTCGGCGTCGCGGCACGTCGGCAGCGTCGAGATCAAGGCGTCGGCGTTGCCGTCGTGGAAGTAGGCGGCCGAGCGGCGTCGGATCAGGTTGCCCTCACCGTCACGAGGCGGCACGACGCGGTGCATCGTCGACAACCAGCGGTCGTTGGTCCACCGGGCGGTGAGGTCGCCGAGGTTGACGAGCAGCGCCCCGGGAGCGGGTACGACAGGCAACCACGACCCGTCGGGTCGCAGGATCTCGAGGCCCGGCACCGGGTCGGCCCACAACACGGTGACGATGCCGTAGTCGGTGTGCGCACCCATCCCCAGTTGCCCCTCGCCGACGGCGAGCCCGTCGGGCACCTCGTAGTGGTTCATCCGCAACACGTCGATCGAGTGGTCGGTGAACGCGGCGATGTGGTCGTCGTCGAGACCGAGGGCGACGGCAAAGATCTCCGTCAGCCTACGGGCGACGCCACCGGCAGCAGCGAACCACGCGGTGACACCGTCGTGGAAGCGGCCGTCGGGATCCGGTCGCGGCCAGATGTTCTCGGCGTACACCTCGGGATCGAGCTTCAGCGCGGGGAAGTCGGACACCGACGCACCGACGTTGAACGCCTCGAACAGATCGTCAGGCGAGACGACCCCGAGGCTGTAGCTGAGACGCTCGGACTGCGGCGGTGTGTATCCCCGATTGATCGACGGGCGTGGCGCCGTCCAGCGCGCCTTGTCCTCGGCCGGCAGCCGGAAGAACCAGTCCATGGCAGCGCCGAGGCCGGCGATCTGGTCGTCGATGCCGTGGCCGACGATCTGCATGAATCCGACCGTGCGGCATGCGTCGTCGACCGTCGCCGCGAGCTCCGCGCGGGCCGCGGCGTCCGCACGCTCCCAGCCGGCGATGTCGATGATCGGGACGATCGGGTCACTCATCGCCGCCGAGCGTAGGTGGCGCATCCGAGAACCCGGTTTCCGCTTCGTGAAGAAAATCGGCCGCACTGACCGCCGGAAATGGCGCACAGGTTGACTTCAAGTCAACTTGAACTCGTACCCTGCACTCCATGTCCGACATGAACGCGTGGTCCGCACTTCGCAGCTCGATGCAGGCCGCCGATGCCCGCACCACGCGTCGCATCAACTGGGCGACCATGCGCCGCGTGGGCAAGTTCGCCGCCCACCGGCGCGGCACGATCATCGCCTTCCTTCTGCTGGCGACGGCCTCGGCGGCACTCGGCGTGGCGACGCCGCTGCTCGCCGGACGCGCCGTCGACGCGGTGGTCAACGGCGACGCCGTGCGGACCGTCGTCGTCATCGCCGCGGTCATCGCCGCGATCGCCGTGCTCGACGCCGGCATCGGGATCCTCGAGCGACTGAAGTCGGCTCGCCTGGGCGAAGGCATCATCCTCGATCTCCGCCGCGCCGTGTTCGAGCACATGCAGACGATGCCCGTCGCCTTCTTCAACCGCACGCACACCGGCGCCCTCGTCAGCCGGCTGAACAACGACGTCATCGGCGCCCAGCGGGCGTTCACCTCGGCGCTGTCGGGCGTCGTGACGAACTCGATCGCCCTCGTCCTCACGCTGGCCGTGATGCTCCAACTGTCGTGGCTGGTGACCGTCGTGGCGATGGTCCTGTTGCCGATCTTCGTCATCCCCGCTCGGCGCGTCGGCGCTCGCGTCGGTCGGCTCGAGCGCGAGGCAGCGGTGCTCAACGCGGCGATGACGACGCAGATGACCGAACGCTTCTCCGCCCCGGGGGCGACGCTCGTCAAGCTGTTCGGCAACCCCACCGTCGAGTCCGACGAGTTCGGCGCACGCGCCGGACGGGTCCGCGACATCGGCGTCCGCTCGGCGATGGCGACAGCGATCTTCATGCGTGCCCTCGGCCTCGTCTCCGGGCTCGCCCAGGCGGTCGTCTACGGCCTCGGCGGCTACCTCGCCCTGACCGGCCGGCTCGACCCCGGTGCCGTCGTCACCCTCGCCCTGCTGCTCAACCGCCTCTACGCCCCGCTGACCGCCCTCGCCACGGCACGCCTCGACATCGCCACCGCCCTCGTCAGCTTCGACCGCGTGTTCGAGGTGCTCGACATCGAGCCGCTGATCACCGACGCCGACGATGCTGTCCACCTGCCCAACGACCGGGGCATCACCGTCGAGCTCGACCACGTCGGGTTCCGCTACCCCACCGCCGACCGCATCAGCCTGGCGTCGCTGGAGGAGGTGGCGGTGCTCGACGACCGCATCAACGACACCATCCTCCACGACGTCTCGTTGCGCATCGAGCCGGGCCAGACGGTGGCGCTCGTCGGTGCCTCGGGCGCCGGCAAGTCGACGATTGCCGCCCTCGTCAGTCGGCTGTACGACGTCGACTCGGGCAGCGTCCGCCTCGGCGGCATCGACGTCCGCCAGCTGACGTCGTCATCGATCCGCGATGCCGTCGGCGTCGTCACCCAGGACGGACATCTCTTCCACGACTCGATCGCCGCCAACCTCCGCTACGCCCGCCCCGAGGCGACGGAGGCAGAGCTGTGGGACGCCTTGGAGCGTGCCGAGCTCGCCCACCTCGTCGCCACGCTCCCCGAGGGGCTCGACACCGTCGTCGGCGAGCGCGGCTACCGGTTCTCCGGTGGCGAGCGGCAGCGGCTGACGATCGCCCGCGTCCTGCTGCGCGACCCGCGCATCGTCATCCTCGACGAGGCCACGTCGAGCCTCGACTCGACGTCCGAGGCGGCCGTCCAGCAGGCCCTGAACGCCGCTCTCGACGGGCGCACGGCGCTGGTGATCGCCCACCGCCTCTCGACGATCCGCTCCGCCGATGCGATCGCCGTCGTCGACGCCGGCCGCATCGTCGAGCTCGGCACCCACGACGAACTGCTGGCGCTCGACGGCCGTTACGCCCAGCTCTACCGCACCCAGTTCGACCACACGATGACGATGGCCGCCGTCGAGGAAGCGAGCGGGTGCGGCGAGGCCGGCTGCTGCGTCGCCTGAGAACCGACGGGCAACGGGGACCGTCCGAAGGCTGCTATCTGGTCGGTTCGCCGTCGCCGGTCTGGGTGGTACCGGCGGCCAGGGGAGATGGGTCGGCGTACCCGATCGTCTCCGCGAAGTGGCATGCCACCGACCGTCCGGACACCAATCGAAGCTCGGGAACCTCGGCTTCGCAGCGCTGTTGGGCATACGGGCAACGGGTGCGGAACGCGCAGCCGCTCGGCCGCTGCGCCGGGTCCGGCGGCTCTCCTCGCGCAGCCAGACGACGGGCTCGTCGCCGCCGTTGGAGCTCAGGGTCCGGTTCGGGGACCGCGTCGAGGAGGGCGCTCGTGTACGGGTGGAGCGGATGCTCGTAGACGGTCGCTGCAGGTCCGCGCTCGACGACCCGCCCGAGGTACATCACGGCGATGTCGTCCGCGATGTGACGCACCACGCCGAGGTCGTGCGAGATGAACAGGTAGCCGAGGCCCCGGTCTCGCTGCAGGTCGTCGAGGAGCGCCAAGACGAGCGCCTGCGTCGACACGTCCAACGCGGACACCGCCTCGTCGAGGACGACGTAGTCCGGCTCGACGATGAGGGCGCGGGCGATGGCGATGCGCTGACGTTGACCGCCCGAGAACTCACCCGGGTAACGATCGAGCACACGCCCGCTCGGAGCCAGGCCGACGCGATCGAGCACGTCGCGGGCGCGGGCGGTCCGTTCGGATCGAGTGCCGAGCTTGTGGATCCGGAGCGACTCTGCCAATCCGGCACCGATCGTCTGCGAGGGGTCGAGCGACGAGTACGGATCCTGGAACACCGGCTGGACCCGCCGTCGAAACGCTCGCAGCTTCCTCGTCCCCATGCCGGTCAGTTCGACCCCGTCGAGAGTGACGGAACCTTCGTCGGGTTCTTGCAGCTGCAGCACCAGCTCAGCGGTGGTCGACTTGCCGCAACCTGACTCACCGACCAACGCCAGCGTCGTTCCCGGGCGCACCTCGAGATCGACATGATCGACGGCGGTCATCGTCTTCTGCGTCCGGCCCAGCGGGTCCCGCTGGAGCACGAACGACTTGCGCAGCCCACTGGCAGCGAGCATCAGTTGCTCCTCCTCACACCCGACAGGTGGATCTCGCCGGCACGCACGCACCGCACACCGTGACCATCCCCGTCGAAGACGAGGTCGAGGTCGCCGGTGCGACACTCGTCCCGAGCGAACGAGCAGCGCGGAGCGAACCGACAGCCCGGGATCAGCTGATCGGGAGGCGGCACCGACCCGGGGATGCCGAGCAACGGCGCATCGCTGTCACCGACGCGTGGCACGGATTCGAGCAGCCCTTGGGTGTAGGGGTGTCGAGGACGATAGAGCACCTCGTCGACCGTGCCCTGCTCGACGATCTGCCCCCCGTACATCACCGCCACCCGATCGCAGATGTCGGCGACCACGCCGAAGTCGTGCGTGACGACCACCAGTGCCATGCCGAGGCGCGACTGCAGGTCGCGAAGGAGATCGAGGATCTGCGCCTGGATCGTCACGTCGAGCGCCGTGGTCGCCTCGTCGGCGATCAGCACCTCGGGCTCACATGCGATGGCCATGGCGATCATCGCCCGCTGCTTCAAGCCGCCGCTCAGCGTGTGCGGGTACTCGCGCGCCCGCCGGTCGGGGTTGGGCACACCTGCCAGGCGCAGCGACTCGACCGCGCGCCGCCATGCCTCCCGACGCGACGCACCCGTGTGCACCTGGACCACCTCGGCGATCTGGGACCCGATGCGGAACGCTGGGTCGAGACAGACCGACGGCTCCTGGAAGATCATCGAGATCCGGCGACCGCGGATCCGGCTCAACTCCCGCTGGCCCAGGCGGGAGATGTCGTCGGAGCCGACCAGCACCTGGCCCTCGACGTCGAGCCCGCTGCGCTGCACGAGGCCGAGTGCGGCGTAGCAGGTCAGCGACTTGCCGGCACCGGACTCACCCACCAGACCGAGACACTCACCCGGTTGGACGTCGAACGACACCGAGCGGACGAGTTCGACGTCGACGTCTCGACGAGGCAGACGGACGCTGAGGTCGCGCACCGACAACGCGGTGACGGTTGCGGCGGGCAGCTCGGTGGTCGTCACTTCCGGTCTCCCGAGCGTTGATTGGTGAGCGCTTTCTGGAGGCCGTCACCTGCGAGGTTGCCGGCCAGCACGGCGAGGGTGATGACGAGTCCGGGGATCAGCGACAGGTAGCGCGCTTCGGTCATGAACCCGGAGCCACGCCGCAGCAACGCTCCCCAACTGGCCGACGGAGGTTGGGCACCGAAACCGAGGAAGCTCAACCCCGCCTCGGCGAGCAGTCCGAAGCCGAACATCAACGAACCCTGCACGATGACGGCCGAGATGGCGTTCGGCACCACATGCCGGAACACGATGCGCGTGTGGCCGGCTCCCGCAGCACGCGAGGCCTTGACGTAGGTCTCAGCGGTGACCGCCATCGCCGCACCCCGGGCGACACGAAAGAACCGAGGTGCAAAGGCCACGCCGACTGCGACCGCGACCTGGAAGATGCCGGGACCGAGCGTGGCGATCAACGAGATCGACAGCATCAGACCGGGGATGCACATGATGGCGTCACCGATTCGACTGAGGCCGAGGTCGACGAAGCCGCCGCGGTAGCCGGCAACGAAGCCCGGCAGTACACCGAGCAGCGCACCGACGGTGACGGCGATGGCCGCGGCACCGAGCGAGAGGCGGCCGCCGTACAGCATCCGGCTGAACAGGTCGCGGCCGAGGTCGTCCGTGCCGAACCAGTGTGCGGCGCTCGGCGGTTGCAAGGTGACGCTGAAGTCCTGCGCGTCCGGCTCGTACGGCGCGATCCACGGCGCGAGGATCGACACCACGGCGAGCACGAGCAGCACGACGGCGGCAACGACCGCCAAGCGGTCGCCCATGAAGGCGCGGATCAAGCGTCGACCAGGCGCCGCGCCGGAGGTGTCGGCGGCGACCCGCTCAGGCACCGGCACGACCGCGTCGTCGTGTTCCATCGTCGCCGTCACGAGGCACGGACCTTCGGGTTGATGAAGCCGTAGGAGATGTCGACGGCGAGGTTGACGACGAGGACGACGATGGTGACGAACAGCACCATGCCCTGGACCACCGGGAAGTCGCGCTGGGTCACGGCGGTCACGGCGTAGCTGCCGATGCCGTCGATGCCGAAGATCGTCTCGACGATGACCGAACCGCCGAGCAGTCCCGCGATCTGCAGACCGAGCACGGTCACGATCGGGATGCTCGCGTTGCGCAGGACGTGGCGGCCGACGACGCGGCGCTCCGGCAGACCGTTGGCGTAGGCGGTGCGGATGTACTCCCGCCGCGTGATATCGACCACACCGGCGCGCGTCTGGCGCGAGATCTCCGCGACGCCGGCCGTGCCGAGCGTGATCGCAGGCAGCACCAGCCCGCGGAACCACTCGGACGGGCTCTCCGTCAACGGGGTGTAACCGACCGCAGGGAACCACCCGAGGTCGAGCGAGAAGTAGACGATCAGCAGCAGCGCCAGCCAGAAGTTCGGCACGGCGACGCCGAGCGTCGCACCGAAGCTCGCCAGGCGATCGAAGATCGAGCCGGGCTTGAGCCCGGCCAGCAGCCCGCTCGGCACGCCGATCAGCAGCGCCAGGGCGACGGAGAAGACCATCAACGATGCGGTCGCGGGGAAGCGCTGCCAGACGCCGTCGATGACGCTCTCGCCGGTGACGATGGACGATCCGAAGTCGCCGGTGAACACACCCGAGAGCCAGTCCCAGTACTGGACCACGATCGGGTCGTTGAGGCCGAGCTGCTCGCGCAGCGCCTCGATGTAGGCCGGGTCGGCGTTCTCGCCCGCCACCACTGCCGCCGGGTCACCCGGCACCAGCAGGACGAGCGAGAACACCATCAACGAAACGAGGAAGAAGATGACCACGGCGGCGCCGAGGCGCTTGAGGATCATCCCCAACATGGCGTCAGCCCCCCGGTCAGGACGCCCGGATGCCCAGACGATGGAAGTCCTGATAGCCGGTCAGCGGCTCCGCCAGGCCGAGCACGTCGTCGGTGCCCAGCCACAGCGAGTACTCGTGGCACAGGATGAGGCTGTGACTCGGCGCCTCGACGAGTCGAGCGGCGATCTGCTTCAGCAGTTCGTTCTGTGCGTCGGGATCGATCTCGGCCATCACCTGCGGGTAGAGCTCCTCGATCACCGGATCGGAGAAGTTCCCGGGGTTGCCCGACGATCCGGCGAGCCACGTGTTGGTGATCGTCTCGACCGGCGGTGCGCCATACGGTGTCCGCGTCAGCCAGGTGTCGAGCGTCTTCTCCGTGCGGTAGCCCGTACCGAGGACCGCCGAGTCCAACTGCTTGATCTCGACCTCGATCCCGGCCTCGGCCAGTTGGCTCTTGAGCACTTCGGCGATCGGGATGTAGGCGGGGTTGGTGTACGTGTCGATCTCGAACGAGATGCCGTCGGGATACCCCGCGTCGGCGAGCAGCTGGCGCGCCTTCTCCGGATCGGCGCCGTAGTAGTCCGCCGGATAGTCGGGGTGGTGGGCGGGATGCGCCGCACTCCAGGGCTGCACCGTGGCGACGCACTCACCGCGCAGCGCCCCGTTGGCGAGCGCCTCGCGATCGATGGCGGTGTTGATCGCCAGCCGGACGTCGGGGTTCTCGGCGCCCTCGATGCGGGCGATGTTCATCCCCATCACCTGTGCCGTGTTGCCGAGCTCGCTGACGACCTGCACGTTGGGTGTCTGTTCGGCTCGTGCCTTGACGGCCGGGGAGACACGGCCGGCGTCGAACTGACCCGCGGCGATGCCGTTCAGGATCGTCTCCTCGCTCGTCTCGACGACGATGTTGAGCTCGGCGAAGTTCTGCCACTCCGGGTTCCAGTAGCCGTCGTAGCGCGTCATCCGGTACGACTGGCCGGGACGCACCTCGGCGATCTGGTAGGGCCCGGTACCGACGACCTTGGTGGGATCGGTGTTGCCCAGCGTGTCCGGAGCGACGTTCATCCCCAAGCCGCCCGCGAGCAATGTCGGCATGGCGCCGGCGTACGCGCCCGTCAGGTCGTAGCGAACGGTGTGTTCGTCGACGGCGACGGCGCCCTCGATCAGGTTGTACTCGGCGACCCGTGGGTGTTCGCTGCCGAGCGACTTGGCGTGCTCGACGTTGGCGACCACGCTGGCGGCATCGAAGGGTGTGCCGTCGTGGTAGGTCACATCGTCTCGGAGCTGCAACGTGAGCGACGTGGCGTCGTCTGACGCTTCCCACGACTCCGCCAACATCGGCTCGAGTTGACCGGTGAAGGGATTCAGGTACACCAGCCGGTCGTGCAACGGTGTGAACACCGGGACGTTGCCGCCCGAGAACGATCCCACGTGCGGGCTGAGGTTGGTCGGATACGTCTGCGAGGCCCAGGTGAAGCTGGCCTCGCGGTCGTATTCGTCGGCTGCCGGCGCGGTGGCCGCCGTCCGCGGCGTCGACGGCGTGGGCGTGTCGCCCGCATCGACCGCCGATCCGCCGCTGCCGGCGCCGTCGTCGGCTGCATCGTCGCTGCCGCCGCCACAGGCGACGAGCAGCAACGCGGCGGCAGCTGCGGCCGCCATGGTGGAACGCTTTGCTGAACGCATTCTTCCCCTCAAGATTCGAGCATCGACCGCGCCGTGCGCACGGGTGGTCGCAGACTGTGGCAGCACGCCAGGTCTATTGTCAAGTTGTCAATAACGGATGTGCGGGCGGCCATCTCACGGACCGCGACGGGACCTCACGTCGCATCGCTGGAACGGACGAGTGTGGTCACGACGGGTCCGGTCGACGGAGATGCTCGGGGAGTGGTTCGCGAGGCAGTCCGAGGACCCGCTCACCCATGATGTTCCGCTGCACTTCGTCGGTTCCGCCGGCGATCGACGCCGCCGGGCAGTGCAGCGTGGCGATGGTGATCGCACCGTCGAGCGGCGCGTCGGTGCCGGCGAGCATGCCGTCCGCACCGAGGATCGCCGGGCCGAGGTCGCGATTCATCCGCGCCCCCACCGACTTCGACAGCTTGAGGACCGAGCTCGCCGGGCCCGGGGATCGCCCAGCCTCCGACTCCGCGCGCACGCGCATGCGCGTCAGTTCGTGGACTCGCACCTGGACGACGTACCGCATGATCCGGTCGCGCAGCGCGGGCTCCCCGATCCGCCCATTGGCCCGGGCAAGCGCCAGCGGGCTGGTCGGCCCAGTGGTGCCGGGGTTGCGACGGTCGAAGCCGGAGCTGAGCGACGGCCGCATCGTCGGATCGGCGAGCACATCACCGACGCGTCGCTGGAGCAGTTCCTGGCGGGGAATGCCGACGCCCAGCCCGGCGGCGACGCCGGCGACGCCGCCACGGCCGCTGCGCTCGTGGGCGAGCGTGGTGACCGCTGCCGCCCAACCGTCGCCGGGAGCGCCGACGAGGTTCGCCGCGGAGACGCGAGCGTCGCTGAAGAAGACCTCGTTGAAGTGCGACTCACCGGTCATCTGACGCAGCGGACGGATCTCGATGCCGGGCTGATCGACGTCGATGATGAAGTAGCCGAGCCCGCGGTGCTTCGGTGCGTCGGCATCGACCCGGGCCAGGAGCATCCCTCGTTGCGCGGTGAGCGCGCCCGAGGTCCAGACCTTCTGACCGTTGACGACCCACTCATCACCATCGCGTTCGGCGTGGTCGTCACCCCCGCGAGATCGGAACCGGCGTCGGGCTCGCTGAAGAACTGACACCACTGCTCGATGCCCGCCGCCAGCGGCCGCACGAAGCGTCGACGTTGCTCGTCGTTGCCGTGCTGGATGATCACCGGTCCTCCCATCAGCTGGCCGAGGCCCCCCGGAGCACCCATCGCCCCCCGCTCACGGAACACGTCGTTCACGGCGTCGAACGTCAGCGCATCCAAGCCCCGCCCGTGCCACTCGACCGGCCACGTCGGGAACCCCCATCCCGATTCGGCGAGCAACGTCCACCATTCGCCGACGGTCAGATCCTCGCTCCAATGCTGGTCCAACCAGGTCGCAGCCTGCTCAACGGCGTGTTCGTGTGCGTCGATCGACACCTGTGCTCCTTCGTCTTCGCGCAGCACCGACTGGCGAGCGGCTTATTGACATGTTGTAGAATAAACCAACTTGCCGCACCAAGAGGAGCGGCACCGACCCACGAGGGGGACACAGTCAGCGTGCTCGATTCGATCGATCTCGATGCCGAGGAACAGGCGCTGCGCGACGAGGTGCGCTCCTGGATCGAGGCGTTCACCCCCGCCGAATTGCGCGGTTCGACCTACGACGACGTCCGGCTCCACGGGTCGGAGGAGCAACGGCAAGCGCTCGCCCGCTACACGAACGACGCTGCGGCCGCCGGCTTGGTGTGCGCCGGATGGCCCGAGCAATACGGCGGCCGCGGGCTGACCGTTCGCCAGTTGGCGATCCTGACCGTCGAGTTCGCACGCGCCGGTGTGCCTCGACCGACTCGGGTCGCGGGCGAGACACTCGTCGGTCCCGCCGTGATCGCCCACGGAACCGAGGAGCAGCGACGCACGTTCCTGCCTCCGATCGTCAGCGGCGAGCATGTCTACTGCCAGGGGTTCTCCGAGCCCGACGCCGGCTCCGACCTCGCCGGTCTGCGCACGACCGGACTCGTCGACGGTGACGAGGTCCTGATCTCCGGACAGAAGGTGTGGACGTCCGGGGCCGACCGGGCGACGCACATCTTCATCCTCTGCCGTACCGATCCCACCGCACCGAAGCACCGCGGCATCTCGTACGTGCTGGTGCCGATGCGGCACCCCGATGGCACGGCGAACGGCATCGAGATCCGGCCGATCCGCCAGATCACGGGCCAGGCCCGCTTCTTCGAGACGTTCCTCGACGCCGCTCGAGCCCCGCTCGACAACGTGATCGGCGGCCTGCACGAGGGCTGGCGTACGGCGATGACCACGCTGACGAACGAGCGCGGCGGTCGCGCCGCGTCGCAGTACCTCGAACTGGCCGGCCAGGAGTCGAAGTTGCTCGACGCCACCGACGGCGGGCGCCGCACCGTGGATCGCGATCGCCTCACCCGTCTCCACATCGAGATGGAGATCCTGCGACTCAACACGCTGCGCACGCTCGTCGGCGACCCCGACGACGCCGCCCGCGTTGCCGCACTGCACAAGGCGATGTGGAGCGAGCACCTGCAGCGCGCCGCCGCGGCCGCGGTCGACCTGCTCGGCCCGGCGGCCATCGCCCACGAGCCCGACGACGAACGCTCGGCCCACTGGGCGGATTACTTCTTGCAATCGCGCTGCCACTCGATCTGGGGCGGAACCGCCGAGATCCAGCGCAACATCATCGGCGAGCGACTGCTCGGACTGCCGAAGGAGGCCCAACTGTGACCACCCCCAACCTCACCGAGCCGCCGGCCCTGCCGGGCCCCGACGTCGCAGGGGACGGCATGTACATCGCCTACTGGGCACAACTGCTGCCCGACCACCCCGCAGTCGTCGACGGCGACCGCACCGTTTCCTTCCACGCCCTCAACGCCGCCGCCAACCAACTGGTCCGCGCCCTGCGCGCCGAGGGCGCCCCCGATGGGGCGGTCGTCGGCGTGATGGCACGCAACTGCCTCGGCTGGGCCGTGATCATGGCCGCGGTCGAGCGTGCTGGGATGTGCTTCGTCCCGATCAACTGGCACCTCGCTGCCGACGAGGTGGCCTACATCGCCGACGACAGCGGTATGGCCTACCTCTTCCATGACATCGAGTCGACGGACGTCGCCCACGAAGTCGCCGCGCGTACAGGGTTGCGCCGCACGTGGTGCGTCGACCGGCCCACGGCCGACGGCACCAGTGAGCTCGATGCACTGCTGATGCCGCACGACGGCGCGGACATCACCGATCCGAGCTTCGGGACCCGGATGGCCTACACCTCGGGTACAACGGGACGCCCGAAGGCGGTGCAGCGCTCGGGTGCCGATCAGCGCGAGCGGGCGATGGAGTACGCCGCGCTCGGACGCCATCCGGTCGACGTCACCTACGTCCCGGGCCACGACATCCACCTGGCGACCGGCCCGCTCTACCACGCCGGGCCAGGGTTCCAGTCCTTGGTCGTGCCGCTCCACGCCGGCGTCACCGTGGTGATGATGCGGACGTGGGACAACGAGCAGTTCCTCACGCTCGTCGAACGCCACCGGGTGACCCACGCCCACATGGCGCCGATCATGTTCCACCGGCTCCTGCGCCTGCCCGAGTCCGAACGTCGACGTTACGACCTCTCCTCGCTGGTGCAGCTGCGCCACGGCGGCGCCGCCTGCCCCGTACCGGTGAAGCAGGCGATGATCGACTGGGTCGGCCCGGTCGTCGACGAGTACTACGGATCGACCGAGGGTGCCGTGGTGAACGTGACCGCCGAGGAGTGGCTGCGCAAGCCGGGCACCGTCGGCCACGTCGATCCGCCAGGGCGGGTCATCATCGTCGGTGATGACGGCGAAGAGGTCGGCACCGGCGTCGTCGGCACGATCTACACCCGGGCGCGACCGGGTCAGCGCTTCGAGTACCGCGGTGATCCGGCGAAGACGGCAGCCGCGTTCCGCGGCGATCACTACACCGTCGGCGACGTCGGCTACCTCGACGACGACGGTTACCTGTTCCTGACCGACCGCAGCGTCGATCTCATCGTGTCGGGTGGCGTCAACATCTACCCGGCCGAGATCGAGGCGGTCCTCGGCGACCATCCGGGCGTGCGCGACGCGGCCGTGGTCGGGGTTCCCAATGAGGAGTGGGGCGAAGAGGTGTGGGCGGCGATCCAACCGGCCGACCCCGATGCCGACTTCGAGCTGCTCGAGCAGGCGCTGCGCGAGTTGTGTCACGAGCGCATGGCCCGCTTCAAGTGCCCACGTCGCTTCGTGCTCGAGCCGGAGCTGCCCCGCGAGGACAGCGGCAAGCTGTTCAAGCGGCACCTCCGCGACCGCTACCGTGCCGCGGTGTCGGCCGGCGACCCGGCCTGATCCGCTGCTGCGACCGGGCGGTCCGCCCCGCCCGGTCGCAGGCGATCACTGCTGATAGTGCTGCGACGACGCCTTCATCCAGCGCAGTTGCATGCGCATCGTGGCGACATCGGTGCCGTCGAGCGTCGCCGTGCTGTCGAACCACAAGAACTCGGTCTTCGGGCTCTCGCCGGTGGCCACCGCCACGCTGCGCACGCGGTACTCGACGTCGGCGTGCACGGGCCCGGCCAGGTGGCTGACCTCGATGGCGCCGAAGAGCCCGACGGCGCCGCCGTTGCGGTCGGCCATCATCAGCGACGTCTCGCGGTAGAGCAGCGACACCACGTGCGAGGGACTGAGGATCGGTCGTCCCCAGGGAGAATCGCCGACGTACCAGTCGAGTGGTTCGGTGATGCGGCCGTCCGCGGCTCGCGACATCGCGTCCGCCAGCGGCATCGTCTTGTCGATCTCGACGAGCGGCGTCCCGGGCTCGAGTCCGCGAAGGATGCGCAGCCCGGACGCATCCACGCCACGCAGGTCGATCGCTCGCAGGTAGGAGTCGCCACCCGATCCGTCGCAGGACGCGGTGCCCTCGGCGACGAGCAGGCCGTCGTCGCGTTCCATCCGGGCGGGGCGCTGGGCACCCGTGCCCGCCGGCGAGGCCCCGAGGATGGCGGAGACCGGCTCGCCGTCGGTGGTCGCGTTCACGAAGCGAAGTGACAGCGAGCCGGTCTCGAACCAGCGGGGACCGAAGGCGTCGAGCAGCACCGGCGGGAACTGGTCCATGTGGACCGAGCCGGCGACCGTGCCGCCGCGCAGGCCGAGGCCCTGAGCGACCGCATCGTTGTGGATGCTGTTGGGTGCCGCCTGGAACGCATTGACCGGACGCCGGAACGGCCCCCGCACCTCGTCGCTGATGTTCGCTGACATGTTGAAGACGCTCCCCTCGATCGAGTTCGAGGTGACGCTAACCGCAGTATTGACGGTTGGTCAATAGTGGTGCGTCAGGCGGGGGTCCGACGAGCGCGATGGTTCGACGTCGGCGACGAGGGTGCCGTGGGATCGATGCCGAGCACGTCGCGCAGGCCGCCCAGTTGGAAGCGGACACAGATCTCCTCGACGTCCGCCCGGGGCATCTTCTCCCGGTACCACATGTTCACGCAGCGCCCGTCGACGGCCATCAGCAAGCGGGAGAGGATGCGGGCCAGCTTGGGATCGACGTCGAACTCGTCTCCCACGAGATCGGCCACGTAGCCCTCCCACCACAAGAAGCGCTCGCGGCGATCGCGGCGATACTCGGGACCGTCCAGGGCGGTGTTCAGCTGAGCGAAGAGGTCGTGGCGCCGCTCGACCATGTCGAAGTAGGCATGGACCTTGGCGCGCACCCGCTCCTCGAGCGTGCCCGCACCTTCCAACGCCGGAATCAGCGCCTCGTAGATGCTGCCGAACTCACGCTTGTAGAGCGCTCGGACCAGGTCTGCCGTGGTCTCGAAGTAGAAGTAACCCAATCCACGGCTGACTCCGGCCCGCTCGGTGACGGCTTCCATCGTCATGCCGTGCACACCGTGCTCCAGCACCACCTCGGCGGCGGCATCGATGAGTCGCTTGCGTCGCTCCTCGGGCGCCAATCGGGTTCGCTTCGGGCGGTCGGTGGTCGGAGCGGGGGTCGTCTTCTTAACCATCTGCTGCTTCCTTCCCTCCGGGATCGCCCGCAGGTTACGACCGTGCCGCAACGGGCCGGTGCATCAGGCGCGATTCGAGCCGACCCGCTCCGACGACCTCGGGATCCGATGACGTCAGACCACCGGCTCCTTCCACCGGTTGAGGTACGTCACGTCGGCCGCCGGACGGCGCGGTGCCGGCGTGAACGACTCACCGGTGTAGTAGCCGACGGCGAGCAGGCAGACCTGGGTGACCGAGTCGGGGATCCCCAAGCGCTCGGCGACTTCGGCCTCGTGTTCGAGGTGGAAGGTCGTCCACGCCGAACCGATCCCGCGCGCCCGCGCCGCCAGCTGGAAGCTCCACACGCCCGGCAGTACCGACCCGTAGTACGCCGCGGCACCGCCCTGGCTCTGCGGCGACAACGGCGGGCGATCGAGGCGCAGCGAGATCACCAGGGCCGGGACGTCGACGAGGTGGTCGATGAGGAACGTCGCCGAATCGATCACTCGTTGGCTGCGATCATCGAGGCGCAGCTCGGTGTTGGCAGCCAGATACGGACGGCCGACGGCCGCGAAGCGCTCGGCGATGAACGACTTGACGTCCGGGTCGTCGATGATGATCCAGCGGTTCCGCTCGAGGTTCCCGCCCATCGGTGCGTGGCCGGCGAGCTCGATGCACTCGAGCAGTTCCTCGTGCGGCACGGGACGCGTCAGATCGAGCCGCTTGCGAACCTGCTTGGTGGTCATCAGGAGTCGGTCGACCTCGTCGAGGTCGAACCCGGTGGTGGGATGTGTGGACATCGGCCCAGGTTGTCACCCTCGACCGGTCGGAACCGCGATCGGAGCCCCGCCCGTCCGACGGCGTCGGGTACCGTTCGAGGACCGGCCGAGCGGCGGCCGCGAGTGAGGACGACGAGTGTTCGGCAAGAAGAAGAAGACGGCATTGGCGGCGGCGGAGGCCGAACGGGCGGCCCAGGCGAGCTCGATCGAGCTCCTCGAGCGACGCCTCGAAGCGGCGGAGCATGCCAAGGCGGTCCTCGAGACGAGGTTGGTCGAGGTCGACACGTCCAACCGCGAGCTGAGCGCCCGGCTCACCGCCCTCGACAGCGGCGTCGGCTCGATGAGCGAGCATCTGGTGCGCCTGACGTCGGCCTCCACCGAGGTCCGCGACCGACTGTCGGCGCTCGACGAGCGGATCGCCACGTCGGACGTCCGCGTCGACGCCATCAGCTACCGGCTCGGCGAGGTCGAGGGACGCACCGGCGACCTCGACGAGCTGACCGCCCGTCTCCACGGCTTCGCCGAGCGGCTCGACCAGCAGGCCGCGAGCCCGCCCCCGCCCGCGCCGACGCCGCCTCCCCCGCCGCCGCCCGTTCCCGCCGCCGACGTCCCGGCGCCGCCGTCGGCCGCCGACGAGGCACGCCTCACCGAGCTGCGAGACCGTCTCGATGCCCTCGTCGACGAGGTCGCCACGGTCGACGGGCGGGTCACGTCGATCTCGACCGAGCTCGCCAACCAGCTCACCGAGCTGAGCAGCGACATCGCCGCGCTCGACGAACGGGCATCGATGCAGCAGTCGGCGGATGCCGCACCCGTCGACCCGGCCGCGATCGACGCGCTCGTCGGCGAACGTGTCGACGCCGCGCTCGACGGAGTGCTCGGCTCGACCGAGCGACTCGCCGCCGAGCAGGCCCGCTACGAGATCCAGTTCCGCGCCGACCTCGCCGAGCTCGCCGAACGCATCCGCCGCCCCGGCACCACCTGACCGGTGCGGTGAGGATCGCGTGCACACGCTGCACTCACCTCGCACCGCACGAACCGGGTCGGCGGCGGGGCGGGAGTCGGGTCAGGAATCGAGGAGCGCGACGGCGCGCTCGATGAGGGCGCGGGCTTCGTCGATCTTCTGCTGGTAGAGGCCGAGGTCACCGGCGGCGAGGGCATCGTCAGCCTCGAGGAACAACGCATCGGCCTGGGCCAGCAACTCGGCCGGGTCGCCGCCGGTCGGCGTGTCGGGCTCGGGATTCGTCGTGGTCGGCTCGTCCGTGCCCGGGGCGCCGCTGTCCGGTTCGGTCGGGCGCTCGATCTCTTCGGCGAGCTCGGCCTCGAAGCCGGGGAACAGTCGCGCCAACGCCTCGCTGATCGTCGGCTCCAACACCGAACGGTCGTTGTACGTGACGATGACGGCGCGGTACTCGGTGACCGAGCCGACATCTGCAGAGTTCTGCGGGACCGACACGTAGTACGGGCGCACGTAGATCAGTCCGCCGCCGACGGGCACGATCTGCATGTCGCCGAAGCGCACCTCGGACCCCCCGTCGCCGACGTTGTCGAGCGAGATGCGCTGCGAGATCGCCTGCGTCGACTCGGCGTTGCCCGCCACGCGCAAGGGGCCATCGGGCAACGGCGGTTCCTCGATGACGTACGTGGTCAGCTTGCCGTAGGTCTCGGGGTCGCTCGACGCGGTCATGTACGCCTGCAGCTGCGTGCGCGAGTCGTTCGCCGAGAACGGCACGAACGGCCGCAGGAGGACGAACTCGTCGTCGGCGCGATCGCCCTTCCCGCCGGTGTCGAACACCGTGTAGTACGGGATGAAGCGGGCGGCGTCGGACTCGGTGGCGAACGTGTTCTCCGCCGCCGTGTTCTCACCGGTGGGGGCCGCCTGGCCCTGTGCGGTGGGAGTCACCTGGGTCGGTTCGGTCCCCGCGGCCTGCGCCACCGACCAGGCGTTGCCGTCGCGCTGGAAGAACCGCTCCGGGTCGAGCCGGTACTTCGAGTACATGTCGGTCTGGATGCGGAAGAGGTCCTCGGGGTATCGGAGGTGCTGAGTGAGTTCCGTCGGCATCTCGCTCAGCGGCGTGAAGAGGTCCGGGAAGGCCCCGCGCCACGCCTGCAGGATCGGATCCTGCTCGTCGACCACGTAGAACGTCGCCTCGCCTGAGTAGGCGTCGACCACGGCCTTGACGCTGTTGCGCACGTAGTTGTCGTTGTCGTCGAGGCCGGACTCAGGCGCCCGCTGCACGTCGCCGATCCGCTGCCCGTACGGATAGCGGGCGGTGGTCGTGTAGGCGTCGGTCACCCACATCACGCGACCGTCGACGGCGACCGGGTACGGGTCGGCGTCGTAGTCGAGGAACGGCGCCAGCTTCTCCAGGCGGTCGTTGACGCCGCGCACCCAGAGCATCGACGAGTCGTCGTTGATCGCTCCCGAACCGAGCACGTTGTAGTCGAGGAAGGCGAGGGCGAACGCGCCACGGCGGAGGAAGGAGCTCATCTGCACGCCCTGCCGGCCCTCGTACTGGTGCGGTTCGTCGCAGATGCGCTCGGCCGAGCTGCTGTTGGCGATGGCGTAGCCGGTGAGGGTCGGGCTGAAGTAGAGCTCCGGCCGCTCGACGTCAACGGTGCGGTAGTCGGGACGCTGGTTCTCGAGCACCCGGCCGGCAGGAGCCATCACGAGCCCGCAGCCGCGGGTGTTGATCAGGTGCAGACCCTGCCAGCTCTTGTTCGTGACGCCGCTGAGCTGCAGCTCGCGGGCGGCGATCAGCACCTGTTCGGTCGCGTCGTCTGGCGAGTCGTCGAGCACGTAGCGGTCGACGTCGAGATCCTTGATCGTCAAGCCCGCCACCTCGCCGCGGTCGACGAGGAAACGTGACTGCATCAGGCCCGGGTTGAGCAGGCGCACGTTCTCGAGCGGCGCCAGGTTCTCCTCGACGTCGCCGGCGGTCAGGCTCCCGAACTCGATCGACCGCACGTCGACATCGGTCAGTCCGAGCGCCATCCGGGTGGCGTCGACGTTGCGGGTGATGTACTCCTGCTCGCGCGCCTCCTGGTTCGGGTTGACGACGAGCGCCTGCACGACGGCCGGGTAGATCAGGCCGCCGACGAGGGCGACGACGAGCCACAACGCCGAGGCGATCAACGGCAGGCGGAACGAGCCCGTGCGCACCACCGACAAGAACAGGCCGGCGGTCAGCACGGCGATCAGGATCAGCAACATGATCGCCGGGAGCTGTGCGTTGACCACCGAATACGTCGCGCCCTGCACGATGCCGGTCTGGTTGTTGGTGACGCCGTAGCGGTCGAGCCAGTAGTCGCCGGCCTTGACGATGGCGATCAGGGCGAGCAGCACGGCGAGGTGGGCCTTGGTCGCCTGGCGCACCACGGGCACCGGTGAGACGAACACGACCCCGCCGTTGAGCACGTGGGCAGCAGCGGTCAGCAGCAGCACGACGATGAGGGCGATGAACAGCCAGTTGAGGAAGAAGGCGAGGAACGGCAGCTGGAAGACGTAGAAGCCGACGTCGGCGCCGAACTGGGCGTCGCTGGTGCCGAACTGGCGGGCGTGCCGGAACAGCAGCCAGTCCTGCCACATGGCGACGGCGGGCAGCGCCAGCAGCAGGGCGAAGAGCACGCAGAAGGCGTAGCGCACGAGGCGCAGGCGCTGGCCGAACAGGTCGTGGAAGCGCTCGACGTACGGATGCACGTTGGCCGGGAACGAGACGGGGGCGGCGCGATCGGCGATCAGCAGGTTGACCGCCCCGAGGATCAAGAAGATCAGGGCGAAGCCGATGAACAGCGTGGCCTTGGCCTCGATCACGCCCCAGAACACGTCGCCGCGGCCGAGCGAGTCGTGCCACAGGTAGTCGATGTAGAAGCGGGCGATCGCGCGCCCGAAGATCACGACGAACAAGAACAGCAGTCCGAACCCGATCAGCAGACCGCGGCCGGTGATGCGACGACGACGGCCGTTGCCGAGGTCGGAAGTTCGCCGCACGGCGAAGGAGGTTAACGGTCGGCGGGCAGCAACAGGCAGCGGCACCCGAGGTGCGCGGGTGCGTACTCGTGTCCCGTCGGGAACGATTCGCCGGCACCGAGGGCCCCGGCGAGCGTGTTGTCGTTGCAGTCGGCGCACGCCTCGTGATCGGGATCGGCGACCCACGCGACCGCCGCTCCCTGGTCGAACGCGGCGTACATGCCGTATCCGTGGGCGGCTCGGAACACGTCGTCGAGCTGATCGTCGATGTGCTGCGTCTTCCACTCGCGATACACCGAGCGCACCCGTCGGGCGATGTCGGAATTGTCTCCGTCACCGTCGGCGACGGACCGTTCGAGGCGCTCGCGCAGCGGCGACGTGATCCATTCGTTGATCACCGCGTCGGCCGCGGCGACGGCCTTGCCGGCATCGGCCTTGCGCAACGCCGAGCTGCGACCGGCCGACGACGCACCGGCGTTGGCCGCGGCGAGCACGTCGTCGACGATCGCCGACGTGTAGCGCTGCAGGTGGGCCGCTGCAGCCGGCAGGAGGTCGTCGAGGCTGCGCACCGGCTCGTGGCGGCGCAAGGCATCGAGCACCCCGTTCTGCTCGTCGGCGAGCACCCGCTTGAGACGCCTGGCGCTGGACACGATCAGCGGCGTCAGGGCGGCGTCGCGGCGCGCGAACGGTGTCGGTTCCGGCGTGAGGTCGGCATCGTCGGCGTCGGACACCGCGGCGAGGTCGGGCGCGGCGGCCGTCGCCGTGAGGTCGGTCACCGTGGCGGTCGCGGCGACGGCCGGCTCGGTGTCGTCAGCGACAGCCGACGGCGAGGCGGCGTCGGCACGGAGCCGGGCGAAGAGATCGACGACGACGTCGTCGCGGCCATCGGTGGACGACTCGCGCGCGGGCGACGCTGCGCTGCGCACGATCGACGTGGTGTCGTCGACGACCACATCGACCCCGTCGGCGTCATCGCCGGGCGCGGCGGCCTCGACGATCACTCCCTCCACGTTCACTCCGTCGACGTTCACTCCCTCATCGGAAGCGACGTCGTCGGTCGCGGCCTCGTCGGTCGCGGCGTCGTCGGTCGCGGCGTCGTCGGTCGCGGCCTCGTCGGAAGCGGCGTCGGCGGAAGCGGCGTCGGTGGTTGCGGCGTCCCCCTCGGGCTCGACGTCGGTGACGATGTCGAGTTCGACCACCTCGGCGTCGGCGGTCTCGGTGGCGACCAGCTCGAGCCCGACGACGGCGACGTCCCCGGTCTCGCGCTCGGTCTCGGCGTCGATCTCGGGCTCGGTCTCGGCCTCGGTCACCTCGAGGGCGGCGCCGTGCTGCTCGTCACCGGCGTCGAACGTGTCGGTCGCCGTCGTGGACCCGTCGACGTCGTCACCTGCCGGCTCGCCGGTCGTGTCGATCTGGCCGACGGGCACGTCGTCGGCACCTGCCGCCTCGCCGCCGTCAGCCAGGTCGCCCGACCCGGACGCGGTCGCCGGATCATCGGTCGCGGCGGCCGGACCGTCGGTCGCGGTCGCCGAATCGTCGGTCGCAGTCGTCGGATCGTCGGTGGCGGTCTCGGGGCGCGGCGAGTTCGGCAGCATCACCGGGACCGGGCCCGTGGTCGGTGACAGGTTGACGTACTCGTCGGGCTCGCCGAGCGGCTGCAGCTCGGCGATCACATCGACCGCCGCCAGCCGTGCTCGCTCGAACGACTGCACCAGGCGATCACGGCCGTGCAGCAACTGCTCGATCTGCTCACGGGCGAGCTCGCGACGTCGCGCCAGCTCGCTGAGCACCCGCTCGCGATAGGCCCGGGCCTCGTTGACCATCTCGCGGCCCTGTTGCTTGGCCATCGACAGCTCGGCCTCGGCATCGGCACCCGCGTCGGCCCGGCGGCGAGCCGCTTCGATCTCCGCCTCCTCACGTACCCGCGTCGCCTCGTCGCTGGCCTCGCTGAGCAGCTGGGCGGCGGCGAGCTCGGCCTTCTGCCGGATCTCGGCGGCACTCTCGCGCGCCGTGGTGAGCACTCGCGCCGTCTCCTCACCGAGCAGGCGGGTCAGCGTCTGCTCGTCGAGCTGGACCGAGCTGAGATCGGGGTTGTTCTGGTTCGTGCGCAGCTCGCGTTCCAAGAAGCGCTCGCGCTCCTGCAGACGTCCGAGCTCGGCAGCGACCATGCGCAGGAAGTCACGGACCTCGTGCTGATCGAACCCGCGGCGTCCGGTGCTGAAGCTGGCGTCGGCAATCGACGCCGGCGACGACGGATCCGGGCGCGAGAGCGACATGGCCATGGCCCAACGCTACGCATCACGACCCCTGAGATGGTGGCAATCGGCATGCTCGACGCCCGTCGAGCCACGGGCGATGCCGCCGCCAACCGGCGTCACCGCTGGCTGCGGCACCTTTCTCAGGCGACGGGCACCAACGGATCGCCGCCGAGCTCCTCGAGCGCGGCGAGCGCCTCGTCGAGGTTGGCGACGGGAATGATCTGGACCTCGCCGTGGCCGGCGTCGTCCAGACGCTGGCGTCCGTCCGCCGTGCTCAGCTCGGCCTGCGTCGCCGGCACGAGGAACACGCGGCCACCGTTCTGCCACACCGCCGAGACCTTCTGCGTCAAACCACCGATCGCCCCGACGGTGCCGTCGAGGGAGATCGTTCCGGTCACGGCGACGTCCTGCGGGCCGGTCAACGACCCCGGCGAGAGCTCGTCGATGAGCGCCAGCGTGAACGCCAACCCCGCCGACGGGCCGCCGATGTCGTCGGTCTCGATGTCGACCTCGAACGGGAGCTGGATCGAGGCGGTGTCGAGCGGGATGAAACCGATGATCGTGCGCGCCGGGTCGGTCGGCGACGCCGACAGCTCGACGGAGACCGTCTGCTCGCCACTGTCGGGACGGTCGATCACGAGCTCGATCTCGTCGCCGGGCTGCTTGTCCGCGAGCACGCCCATCAGGTCGTCGACCGAGGTCAGCTCGACGCCGTCGGCACTCACGATCCGGTCGGCGGGATCGATCGCCTCGTCGGACGGGAACCACTCGAGGCACTCGCTGCCGTCGTCGCTCGCGGTCTTGCACAGCACCTCGCTGACGACCACGTCACCGTCGGTGATCTCGACGTCGTAGCCGAGCTTCGACAGCGCCACGTACTGCGCCTCCTGCTCGGCGGTGCGCATCAACTGCAGGTTGAACTCGCGCCGCTGACTCGGGGTCCGGCGCCCGTACTTCCCCTCGTAGGTCAAGAAGTCGACCGCCGGTTCGTTGCGGCCGGCGAACCACGACAGCACCGACTGGCTCGGGGCGGTGACGGTGACGAAGACGAAGTCGTGATCGGTCGGGTACCGCCGCGCGTCGTCCGGGACGTCGCCGAATTGGATGCGCGGGTTGACCGGATCTGCCGACGCCGGGGTGAGGGCGTAGGGCGCCGACTGCACCTCGCCGGTGCGCGGGTTCACCTCCTCGGAGACCAACGACGCCGGCAGCAGGGAGGCGACAGCGATCGCCACCAGCCCGAGCAGCCCGGCGGCCGCGATGGCCCAGGCCCACCACCGCTGCCGGGGGGCGATCAGTACGCTGTCGTCTGTCGTGTCACTCACGGACCTCACCACTCACGCCGCGTGGATTGCCGGGCTGGCGATGCTCGCCCTGGTCTTCACTGGCTGGCGTAAGAATGCCAGGGCGGCGGCGCGTCCTCCACGCGGCGAGCCACTGGTCCGTCGTCACTGGGTGCCGGTCGAGGTGGCCGAGACCACCACGCCGCTGTACCGGGGAGCGGGAGTGCTCCGCCGCGTCTGGGCCGGGGTCGCCAGCGCCGGTCTCGCCGTCGTCATCGGTGCCGTGCTGGCGATCGTCGTCGCCTTCGCCGCCGGCTACCTCGTCATCACGATGACCGACCTGTTGACGAAGTGACCGAATCGGCAGGCCCCGACCGCCGCGCCGTGGCGATCGCCGGCCACGTCGGCGACCTCGTGACCGCCCGCGCCGGGCTGCACGCCGCCGACCCGGCGACGCGAGCGACCGCCCTCGGCGCGCTCGAACGCCTCGGCGCGTTGGACGACGCCGCGCTGACCGCGGCGCTCGGCGACGACGACGTCGGCGTTCGCCGCCGGGCGGCCGAGGTCGCTGCCGCCCACCGCGACGTCGACCTGCTGCCGGCGCTCGCCGACGGCGACCCGCGCGTGGTCGAGGTGGCGGCGTGGGCGTGCGGCGAGCACGAATCGGACCGCCCCGAGATCGTCGACGCACTGATCGCCCTCGCCGCCGACGCCACCGACGCGTTGGTGCGCGAGGCCGCCGTCGCAGCGCTCGGTGCGATCGGTGACGAGCGGGCCGTGCCGACGATCATCGCCGCCTGCCGCGACAAGCCGGCCGTGCGACGACGGGCGGTGCTCGCCCTGGCGCCGTTCGAGGGCGACGAGGTCGAGGCGGCGATCGACGCCGCGCTCACCGATCGCGATTGGCAGGTCCGGCAGGCGGCCGAAGACCTGCGCCGCAGCGAGGCCTGACGGCACCGCGGGGTGGCGTCAGGCGGCATCGAGAGCGGCGTCGCGACATCGAGTGACGTCGACTCAGAGCTTGTAGCGGTAGACGTTGGTCTCGCGGCGTTCGAACCCGATGCGCTGGTACAGCCGGTTCGCAGCCTCGCGCGAGGGCCGGCTGGTCAGGCTGACATCCTTGGCACCGCGTGCCCGTGCCTCGTCGATCGCCGCCCGGTTGAGCAACTCGCCGACACCGCGACCGCGCGCTGCGTCGTCGACCACGACATCCTCGATCCACGCCTTGAGGCCGGTGGGGATGCGGACGAAGGCGAGCGTCAGGCTGCCGACGATCTGCCCGCCATCGCGGGCGAGGAACAGCACGGTGTCGTCGCTGGCGACCAACGCGGCGAGGTGTTCGGCCGACGGAGGAGGCGACGACGACGACAGCTGCGGGATCAGCCGCTCGAACGCGGCGACGAGCTCGTCGTCGACGACGTCGGCCGCGACCACCACCGGATCGTTGGCAGTCCCCGGGCCGGTGGTGGCGGGGCCGGTGGTGGCGGGGCCGGTGGTGGCGGGGCTTGTGGTGGCAGGGTCGTTCGTGGAGGGGTCGTTCGTCGTCGGGTCGCTCACGCCGGGCCGACGCTACCGCGCCGCACCGGTAGCGTGGGCGCCGTGGCACTCGATCACGTCCGCTGGCTGGCGGAGCCGACGCTGCACCGCCCGGTGCTGATCTCCGCGTTCACCGGCTGGAACGACGCCGGCGACGCGGCGTCGAGCGCGCTGCGCACGATGGTCGAGTCGTGGGGCGCCCAGGCGCTGGCCGAGATCGACCCCGAGGTGTTCACGGATTTCGCCACGATCCGCCCGCAGGTCCGTCTCGACGACCACGCCCACCGTTCGATCGTGTGGCCGGCCGTTGGCGTCTGGTCGGCGTCGCTGCCCGGCACCGACGTCATCCTCCTCCTCGGGCCGGAACCGGCGCTGCGGTGGCGGTTGTTCTGCGAGCAGGTCCAGGGGATCGCCGCCCGCTACGACGTCGCCATGGCGATCTCGTTGGGCGCGTTGCTCGCCGACGTGCCCCATTCGCGACCGGTGCCGCTGATGGGCACCGCCGTCGACGATGCCTTGATCGACCGCTTCGAGCTGCGCCGGTCGGAGTACGAGGGCCCAACCGGCATCGTCGGTGTGCTCTACGACAGTCTGAACACCGCCGGCGTCGCCACGGCGTCGCTGTGGGCAGCGGTGCCGGGGTACGCCTCGCAGATCTCGTCGCCGAAGGCTGCGCTGGCGCTCGTCGAGCGGGCCTGCTCGATGCTCGGCACGCCGGCACCACTGTCGCGACTGGCGACCGAAGCGGCGCAGTACGACGCCCGGGTGGCGGCGATGATCGGCGACGACGAGGACATGATCGAGTACCTCGCCCGGCTCGAACAGCTGAGCGACGACGAGGCCGGCGACGACGCCGACGACGGATCACTCGACCCCGACGCCCTGGTGCAAGAGGTCGAGCAGTTCCTCCGCGACCACGACGCCGAGTGACCACGTGACGAACGGCGTGACGAACGGCGTAACGAACGGCGTGACGAACGGCGACGGGCCCCGATCGTCACGTGCCCGCACGCATCAGTTCAGTCGCTGCGCCAGACCGACGGGCGGACCGGGTCGAACGTCGCCGGCGACTCGTCACCGTTGATCGCCGCGAACGCCATCGACCCCCACCACTGGGCGCCGGCGGTCACCTCCGGCAGGCCGTCTTCGGGGAACCAGCCGACGTCGGCGGTCTCCAACGGATGTCCCTGCAACTCACCGCCGGTCGCCCGGCAGTGGAACAGCAGCATGTACATGCCGAAGCGGCTGAAGCCCATCCGCTGACCGTCGACGACGCCGAGCAGGCGCAACACCTCGCACTCGATGCCGGTCTCCTCGCTGACCTCCTTGACGGCCACCTCCGCCGGCGAGTAGCCGACGTCGGCCCACCCGGTCGGGTACAACCAGATCCCGGAGTCCGTGCGCTGCACGAGCAGGATGTCGCCGTCGTCGTTGCCGACGATCGCCCCGATCGCCACCTTCGGCGTCACGTAGCCGGGCACGCCCTCACCGATCGACTCCAGCCACTCCTGCACGAAGTGGTCGGTCTCGCGCTGGATCTCCACCTGTTCCAGGTCGGCGCGTTCGATCTCGCGGGCGGTCGCCTTGATGTCGGCGGCGATGTGCAGCACCTCCTCGTAGCGCTCCCGCTCGTACAGGTTCTCGGTGAACCCCATCCCGGTCCGCGCGATCGCCGCCAGCGCCTCGCTCCACCTCGCCAGTTCACGGGGGGTCACGGTCACACCATCACGCTAGGCGATGCCCGGGCGATCGCCCGCCTCCATCGGGCGAGCGCATCACGAGACGGCGTGGAGCACGGCCCGCCGGATCTCGGCGCGATACGCCGGGTCGGTGACCAGCGCCCCGTTGGCGCGGACGTAGAACGTGTCGACGATCTCCATCCCGAGCGTCTGCACCGTGGCGTGGCGGATGTCGAGACCGAGCTCGCCGAGCGCCTTCGAGATGCGATGCAGGATGCCGACGTTGGTGACCGCCCGGACGTCGATCACGGTGGCATTGCCCGACGCGTCGTCGTCGAACTCGACGTCGGGCGGGCCGGGCATCGCCGCCTGCATCCGCCGCCGGCGACGGTAGGTCTGTGCCCGAGCGGCGAGGCGCGCCTCGATCGCCAGCTGCCGGTGCAGTGCCCGACCGAGATCGGCTTCGAGCGACGGCCAGTCGAGCCCGGTGTCCGGCACGACGATGCGGAAACGCGACGCCGCCATGCCGCCTTCGTCCGAGTGCGCCTGCGCGCTGACACGTCGAGGCCGTGCAGCGACAGCACGCCGGCGATGCGGCTGAACGTGCCGGCGGCGTCCGGGTTGACGATCGTGATCACGTCGTCGTGGCGGGCGATGTCGGTGCGCGCCGGCGGCCATGATCGCCAACGTCTCGGCGTCGGGGAACAGCCTCCACGTCACCTCGGCGACATCACCGCCGCCGAGCACGTGGCGCACCCGGCCGACGAGCTCGGTGACCAGCTCCTCCTTCCAGTCGCCCCACGCCGACGGACCGGTCGCCTTCGAGTCGGCCTCGGTCAGGGCGTGCAGGAGCTCGAGCACCTCCACCGTGCCGACGGCGTTCGCCACGCTCCGGATCGTCGCCGGATCGGCGAGGTCGCGGCGCACGGCAACGTCCGGCAGCAGCAGATGGTGCTCGACCATCGCCACCAGCACGTCGACATCGCGGGGGACGAGGCCGAGCTTCGGCCCGATCACCCGGATCAGCTCCATCCCGACCTCGGTGTGATCGCCGGGATAGCCCTTGCCGATGTCGTGCAGCAGTGCACCGAGCACGAGCAGGTCCGGCCGGCCGACGCGGTCGGCGAGCTCGCTGGCGTTCGCCGCCGCCTCCCACAGGTGACGGTCGACGGTGTACCGGTGATAGGCGTTGCGCTGCGGCTTGGAACGCACCGGCGACCACTCCGGCAGCAGCCGAGCGAACAGGTCACGCTGGTCGAGCGACTCGAGGACCGGGATCGCCCGGTGCCCTTCCAGGAGCAGCGCCACCAGGTCGTCGCGGGCGCCGACCGGCCAGGTGCCCGGCCAGCCGGCGACCCCGTCGGCGAGACGGGTCAGGGCACCCCGGCCGATGCGCCGTTCGTGACGGGCAGCGGCGACTGCGGTCTGCAGGACCAGCGTGGCATCGGCGGCAGGGTCGGCATCCTCGGTGAGGCCGACCTCGCCGTCGACGATGATCACACCCGGCGCCACCGGCTGCGGCGGTCGCGGCTTCTTCGGCGGCACGGCGCGGTCCCAGTTCTCGTCGCACAACCAGGCGATCGATCGACCGGCGGCGGCGACGTCGGCCATCAACCGGTCCGCATCCGCCCAGCCGCCGGCGGTCGCCGTGGCGTCCTGGTCCTCCAGACGGAGGACGTCGCCGGCACGCTCGGTGGCGAGGTGCAGTGCCACGCGCGCCCGCATCAACACGTCGTAGGCACGTTCGAGATCGATCACGTCCTCGGGGATCAGCTGCAGCCCCGCCGATCGCGCCCACCACAACGACTGCACGTCACGCAGCCCGCCGTGGCCGTCCTTGAGGTCAGGTTCGAGCAGGTAGGCGACGTCGCCGGCGGTCTCCTGACGCACCCGCACCCTCGACCGCAGCGCGGCGAGATGACGGTCCGCGTGCTGTCGCCAGAGCTCGAGGCTCTTGTCGACGAGCTCGGCAGCGAGCGTGTCGTCGCCCGCCAGCGGCCGCGCCGTGAGCAACGCCGTTGCCGAGTCGAGGTCGGTGCCGGCGAGCTCGAGTTGCTCGTCGATGCGCCGCACCGCATGACCGAGCTTCACTCCGGCATCCCACAGCGGGTACCACAGGGCGCTGGCGAGTGGCTCGATCTCCTTGGCGACCTTGCGCGGCTTGACGTCGTGCACGAGCAGCAGGTCGAGGTCGCTCTGCGGCGCCAGCTCGCCGCGTCCGTAGCCGCCGGTGGCCATCAGGGCGACCGGACCCGACGGCCGATGTGCGGCCAGCGCCTCCTCGAACAGCTCGACCACCCAGTCGTCGGTGACCGACGACAGCTCCCGACAGAACGCCCGGCCGGCGGTGACCGACTCGGCGACGGCGCCGATCTGCCCGCGGCGCACGGCCGCGGTCACGGTGCGAGATCGACGACGACGGTGAGCGCTGACACCCGGAACGGTTGTGCCGGGGTCGAAGCGGCGATGGGGAGGACTGCCGTCGTGGGAGCGATCTGCAGATCATACGAGCCGACCTTTCCCGCCGCCGACGGCGCGGTGGCGAGACCGAACGGGTCGGGAGCACCGAGCGTCCGGCCATCGACGACGAGCTCCGCCCCCGGCACGGGTACGGTGGCGACGGCAACCACGCCGAACTCACCGACCTGCACTTCCACGACCGGTTGCGTCCCGCGCAACGGCACGTCGACGGCGAGTGCCGCTGCAGGTGTCACGGGTGACGGCGGGGCGATCGTCACGAGGAGGCGTCGCGGTTGGGACGCATCGCGGTGCACCACGACAAGCGTCCACGTGCCACCGGAGGCTCCACCGCCCACGGTGAAGCGACCGCTGCCCGATCCGATGAGCCGAGTCACGTCGGCGACACCGCGTCGACCGTCATCACCACCCGAGCCCGGGTCCGCCTCGACGATCCAGCTGCCACCAGCGTCGTCGATCACCACCGCAGGCGGGACCGCCGTGGCGTCGGTCTGGCTCCACCAGACCAACAACGCCCGGTCGACCGCGTCGCCGCTGACGTCGAACCACTCGGCGTCGGCACAACCGGCCGCGGTCGTGCACTCGGAGGTCGTACCAGAGACCACCTCGACGCTGCCGCGTTCCACCGTGCCGATCACCAGGTGCGGCACGTCGACGATCGGGAGATCGAGGCTCGGCGCGTCGACTCCAGGATCGACGAGCAGCCGATCAGGCAACTCGGCTGCCAAGGCGAAGCGCAGCGACATCGATACACGTTGACCGGAGGGGATCGACAGCGAGCACGTTCCACCGTCATCGTCCTCGGCGCGACACGTCGCCTCGCCCTCCGTCAGCTCGAGGAACGTGATCCCGTCGCTCGTTCGTACGTAGAAGGTGACGTCGGCCGGCTCCGAGTCCGTGTTCGTCATCGCCACGTCGAGTGTGCCCGTGGCTCCGGAGAAGAACGGGGCGGGCGTGGACAGCGCGACGTCGAGGCTGAGTGCCCGCCCACCTGGGACGTACACGACACCACGGGGTGATGCCGGGAAGACGAGCTCGATCTCGCTCGCTTCCTCCTCGCCGGATGGGGGCAACGACGACGCCGGCGCGTCGTCGACTGCGACACTGCGCTCGGGTCCGACCACGCCGTCGAACAACCGGGCGAGACCCGGCTCGATCAGCCGCAGCGGCGCTCGGATCAACACGACCGCGGCGACGACCGCGACGGCCACTGCGGCGACGGCGAGCACTCGAGCGCGCTTCCGCTCGGCGGCAGCTCGGCGAACTTCGCGAGCAGACGCTCCGACCGGGGGACTGACCCGCACCGCTGCTGCATACGCAGCCGCCGTCTGTCCGACCACCCACGGGAGCAGTGCCGGCGCCAGCAAGGAGCGGACTCGATCGGCCGAGGCGAGACGCGTCCGGCAGTCGGCACATCCCGCGGTGCGCTGTTCCTCACCGCCGAGATGCCGCTCGACGAGCCGCGCCTGGCCGAGTGGCAGCGTGCCGCGCCGGTATGCGCCCAGCGATGTGACGATCGGTCGGCACATCGCTCGCACGGAAGGCCCGTGGCGAAGCTCGACCTGCATCATCAAGTCGAACAAGCCGCGGATCGCGGTCTGCTCCAACGCCAGCACGTCGTCGGCACTCCGACCGAGGGGCACGGCCACCTCGACGGCTGGTCTGCCGTCCACGAAGCGGTACCACAGGACCGTCTGCCAATCGACGGGCAGGAGGCCGTAGGCGTGAGCGACGGTCGACAGCTGGGGATCACTGATTCCCTCCAGCCCACCAGCCGGCTCGGCCAGGGCGTGCAACACCGCTGGCCGACACGCGCGGAGGGTCGGTGGTTCACCGTCGGCAGGGAGCGACGATCGGAGCCGCAGGCGAAAGGCGTCGAACGCGGCCTCCACGCGATGGTCACCGAGACCCGTCGCCGAGGCATACCGCCGCACGCCTGCCTCGTGACGCAACCGCAGCTGCGTCCACGCCTCGTCGTCTCCGTCGCGCACCGCAGCGCACAGCTCGCTGTCGCTCGGAAGTCTGGCGTCGTCGGTCATGGCATCGGTCCTGGGACGAGGCAGGCTGAGGCCCCGTGCCCGCCAGCTCGACGCAACGCATCCTACGCTGTTGCGCCGTGGACTCTTGCCGCCGACGCCAGCTGCTCACGCTCGGCGCGACCATGACCGCGCTGGCGGTTGCCGGATGCACCGACGACGGTCCGGATACCGCCGTGACGACGATCCCGGCAACCACCACGACCATGCCTGCCGTCGTCGAGACCGACGGCCGACTGGTCGTCGGGCTGCTGGTCCCCGACAATCCCGAGCTCAGCGCCGCACTGAACCGCGCCGCCGACGATGCGGTGCAACTGATCAACACCGACAGCGGTGGCGTGCTCGGTCAGCCGATGCGCCTCGAACGCGTCGACGAGGGACAGTCGACGGTCGCCGCCGCCACCGCCATCCAGTCGCTGATCGACGGGGGCGTCGACGCGATCATCGGACCGGCGTCGTCACTGATCGCCCTCGGCACGCTCGACGAGATCGTCGGCGAGGGCATCGTCGCCTGCTCCCCCACCGCCAGCGCGCTGGCCCTCGACAGCTTCCCCGATCGCGGTCTGTTCTTCCGCACGATCCCCAGTGACTCGCTCCAGGCCCGGGCGATCGCCCAGGTCGCCGACCAGTCCGGCGCCCAGCGGGCGGTCATCGTGCACGTCGACGACGCTTACGGGCGCGGCCTCGCCAACGCCGTCGCCGGCTCGTTGTCGCCCGGTGCGATCGGTGAGGTCGAGACGGTGCCGATCTCTCCGGCCGCCGACGACCTGACCGATGCCGCGGCGCGCGTCGCCGACTCCGACGCCCAGGTGGCCATCGTGCTCGGTGACGGCGACGACGGCCCCAGGATCCTCGCCGCCCTCGACGAGGTGGCGACCGACGGGTTGACGACCGTGGTCGTCAACGACGCCCTGCGCAACCCGACGATGCCGCAGATGATCGCCGGACTCTCCAGGAGCTTTCGCGAGAAGATCGTCGGGCTGGCGCCACAGGCCCAGCTGACCCAGTCGGCGACCGATTACGTCCCGCAGGGTCCGTTCGCCGCCAACGCCTTCGACTGCGTCAACCTCATCGCCCTCGCCGCCGAGCGTGCGGGAAGCGATGCGCCGGCGGCGATCGCCGACAGCCTCGCCGACGTCAGCGCCAGCGGCTCGCCATGCCTGAGCTTCGCCGAATGCCGCGCCGGGCTCGCCGCCGGTCTGCAGATCGACTACAACGGCCCGTCGGGTGTCACCGACCTGGCGGAGCGCACCGGCGATCCACTGCGCGCCGTGTTCGACCGGTTCCGCTTCGACACCTCCGGACAGAGCGTGCTCGAGCGTTCCGTCACCGTCCCCGGGTGACGCAGCTCAGAGCAGGTTCTCGATGTAGTCCAGGTAGCCGACGTAGAAGTCGCCGAAGTCGCCGTACAACGCCGACCCCTTGTCGAAGCGCATCGTGTACACGACGTCCTTGACGACCTCGGGGCCGGCGGCGAACAGGGTGACCCCCCACTCGTAACGATCGAGGCCGGTCGACCCGGTGATCAGCTGGATCACCTTGCCGTGGAACGTGCGGCCACTCTTGCCGTGCTCCATCATCATCTCGTTGCGGTCACCGAACGGTGTGGCGAACCAGTTGGCGTGGCCCTCGCGCTTCTTGCTCATCGGGTAGAAGCAGAACGTGTCGAGGCCGTCGGGTGGGAGCTGCGGGTACAGGCGGGCCTGGAGCATGTGCTCGGGCATCCCCTTGGCGTACTCGCTGACCTCGGTGATCGAGACGTAGCTGTCGACCACGTCGAGGCCCGCCCGCTGGAGGCCGGACTGCAGGGCGCGCAGCGTGCGCCAATCCGGTGCCAACGCCATGATCCCGATGTCGGCCTTGTGGCCGAGGAGCGAGGCGGTGATCACCTGGCCCTCGTCGCCCTCGGCCGCCTTGATCGCCGCGGCGACCGCCTCGCGATCCACCGACGGGGTCGCCTTGGCGAACAGGTGCAGCACTCCGAGTCCGACGTCCAAACGCATGGGCCCAGGCTACGGACCCGAAAACGGGAACGAACGTCTGGGGACGGGCCCCAGACGTTCGTTACTCGGCGTTTCAGGATGTTCGGATCAGAAGTCCATGTCGCCGCCGCCCATGGGCATGGCGGGGGCCTTCTCCGGCTTGTCGGCGATGACAGCTTCGGTGGTGAGGAACAAGGCGGCGATCGACGCTGCGTTCTGCAGCGCGGACCGGGTGACCTTGGCGGCGTCGATGACGCCCAGCTTGACGAGGTCCTCGTACTCGCCGGTCGCCGCGTTGTAGCCCTCGTTACCGGAGAGCTCGCGGACCTTGGCGATCACGACGCCGCCGTTGGTGCCGGCGTTCTCGGCGATCTGGCGGATCGGACCCTCGAGCGACGTCGCCACCAGGCGGGCACCCGTGGCCTCGTCGCCGTCGAGGCTGTTGGCGACCTCGGTCACCGCGTCGACCGCACGGAGCAGGGTGACCCCACCGCCGGCGACGACGCCCTCTTCGATGGCCGCCTTGGTGGTCGAGACGGCATCTTCGATGCGGTGCTTCTTCTCCTTCAGCTCGACCTCGGTGGCCGCGCCGACCTTGAGGACGGCCACGCCGCCGGTCAGCTTGGCGAGGCGCTCCTGGAGCTTCTCGCGGTCGTAGTCGGAGTCGGTGTTCTCGATCTCGGCCTTGATCTGGTTGATCCGGCCCTTGATGTCGTCCTCGGCACCGGCACCCTCGACGATCGTCGTCTCGTCCTTGGTGATGATGACCCGCTTGGCTTCGCCCAGCAGGTCGAGGGTGACGTTCTCGAGCTTCAGCCCGACGTCTTCGCTGATGACCTGGGCGCCGGTGAGGGTCGCCATGTCCTGCAGCATCGCCTTGCGGCGCTCGCCGAAGCCGGGGGCCTTGACGGCTGCCGACTTGAACGTGCCGCGGATCTTGTTGACGACGAGCGTGGCGAGCGCCTCACCGTCGACGTCCTCGGCAACGATGATCAGCGGGCGTCCGGTCTGCATGATCTTCTCGAGGATCGGCACGAGGTCGCGGATCGTCGAGACCTTGGACGACACGAACAGCAGGTACGGGTCGTCGAACGCCGCCTCCATCCGCTCGGTGTCGGTCACCATGTACGGCGACAGGTAGCCCTTGTCGAAGCGCATGCCCTCGACGAGGTCCATCTCCATGCCGAACGTCTGGCCTTCCTCGACGGTGATGACGCCGTCCTTGCCGACCTTGTCGATCGCCTTGGCGATCATCTCGCCGATCTCCGGGTCGGCAGCCGAGATGGCAGCGACCTGCGAGATCTGCGACGTCGAATCGACCTCGATCGAGTTCGACTTGATCGACTCGACGGCTGCGGCGACACCGGCTTCGATGCCCCGCTTCAACCCCATCGGGTTGGCGCCGGCGGCGAGGTTGCGCAGCCCTTCGCGGACCATCGTCCAGGCGAGGACGGTGGCGGTCGTCGTGCCGTCACCGGCGACGTCGTCGGTCTTCTTGGCGACTTCCTTGACGAGCTCGGCACCGATCTTCTCGTACGGGTCGGAGAGCTCGATCTCCTTGGCGATCGATACGCCGTCGTTGGTGATCGTGGGAGCGCCCCACTTCTTGGCGAGCACGACGTTGCGGCCCTTGGGGCCGAGCGTGACGCGCACGGCGTCGGCCAGCTGGTTCATCCCGGACTCGAGGGCTCGGCGAGCCTCGGAGTCGAACGCGATCATCTTCGCCATCTCTGTGTGTCCTCCGTTGGACGTGTTCCGTCTGGTTGTGGCTGTTGCTTCGTGCCGGCGTGGCCGATCGGCCCCTTCGCCCGGTTAGCACTCTAGGACCCCGACTGCTAAGCCCGCAACCAGCGGTGTCAGCCGGCGGGTCGGCCGTGGCGGCCGGCGCCCGAGGCGAAGCGCTGCGCACCGGCGAGCGTCTCGCCCGAGGCGATCGTCGTCAGCCCGAGGCGGGTCTCGCGGGCGAGTGCGGCGCCGAGGCCGAGGTCCCACTGCTCGTAGCTCGAGCGGCGGTCGGAGCGCAGACAGGTCTGCGGGAGGTCGGCGATCGACACGCCGAGGTCGATCGCCGCCTGCAGCGCCTGGCCCGGTTCGACGATCCGGTTGGCGAGCCCGATCCGCTCCGCTTCGGCACCTTCGACGGCGCGGCCGGTGAGGATCAGGTCGAGGGCACGGGAATGGCCGATCAGCCGGGCGAGGCGGATCGTGCCACCGTCGACGAGCGGTACGCCCCACCGGCGGCAGAACACGCCGAACGTGGCGTCGGTGGCGGCGACGCGCAGGTCGGCCCACAACGCCAACTCGATGCCGCCGGCGACGGCGTACCCCTCGACGGCAGCGATCACCGGCTTGTCGAGCAGCAGCCGCGTCGGTCCCATCGGACCGAGCGAGCCGACGATCTCGTCGTCGGGCTCGTCGCGCACGGTGTTGCCGCGACCGTCCGAGATCGCCTTCAGGTCGGCGCCGGCGCAGAACGTGCCGCCGGCCCCGGTGAGCACGGCGACGGCGACGTCGTCATCGGCGTCGAAGTCGACGAACACGTCGTAGAGCAGTTGTGCGGTGGGCCCGTCGACGGCGTTGCGGACGTCCGGCCGGTCGATCGTGACGACGCGGACCGGACCGTGATCTTCGACGTGGACGCTCACCGCGCCAGCATCGCGCGGGCGGCGGCCCGGCGTCGCAGTGCCTCGTTCAGCCGCCGGCGACGGCCGGGATGATCGACACGGTGAGCCCGTCGCCGACCTTGGTGTCGAGGCCGTCGAGGAAACGCACGTCGTCGTCGTCGACGAAGATGTTGACGAACTTGCGCAGCGCGCCGTCCTCGTCGACCAGGCGGTCACCGAGACCGGGGTATGCGGCCTCCAGCGCGGCGACGACCTCCGTCAGCGTGCCCGGCTCGACCGAGACCTGCTTCTCGCCGCCCGTCAACGGACGCATGGTGGTGGGGATGCGGACGGTCACTGCCATGGCGGGGATGCTATCGGTGCAATCCCGACTCAGGGAGTCGAGAATCGACCCGGAAGAATCGACCCCGAAGAATCGACCAGGGCGTGGGGCTGCGAACCGCTGCGAGCAAAAGAAACGTTCGGGGCCCGTCCCCAAACGTTTCTTTGTAGGGTCGGCGGCATGGTGTCCGAGCCCCGCCTGCGCCAGGTGGTGGCGGCGCCGGACAAGTTCAGGGGCACGCTGAGCGCGGCCGAGGCGGCGGCGGCGATCGGGCACGCCTGCTGGGAGCTCGGCCTCGACTGCACCGAGGTGCCGATGGCCGACGGCGGCGACGGCCTGCTCGACGTGCTCGGCGGCCCGAACCGCACGTCGTCGGTGACCGGCCCGCTCGGCGAGGTGGTCCAGGCCCAGTGGCGGATGTCGAAGGGCACGGCGGTCATCGAGATGGCTCGGGCGAGCGGGCTCACACTCGCCGGGGGCGCCGACGGCAACGACCCGATGAACGCCACGACCACCGGCACCGGCGAGCTCATCGACCACGCCCTCGACGCCGGCGCACGGCGGATCATCGTCGGTCTCGGCGGCTCGGCGACGACCGACGGCGGATTCGGGGCGATCCGAGCGATCACCGCCATCGCCCGCCTCAAGCGGGTCGAGCTGCTCGTCGCCTGCGACGTGACGACGACGTTCCTCGACGCCGCCCGCGTCTACGGCCCCCAGAAGGGCGCCAGCGACGCCCAGGTCGAGATGCTGACCCGGCGGCTCGAACGGCTCGCCCAGATGTTTGCCAACGACTTCAGGATCGACGTCACCACGATCCCCGGCGGCGGCGCAGCCGGCGGCCTCGGCGCGGCGCTCGCCGCGCTCGGCGGGCGACTGCTCCCCGGTTTCGAGTTGGTCGCCGACGAGCTCGACCTCTACGACCACATCGAGGGCGCCGACCTCGTCATCACCGGGGAGGGCTGTCTCGACCCGACGTCGTTTCAGGGCAAGGTCGTCGGCGGTGTCGCCTCGATCGCCGCCGAGGCGGGCGTGCCGTGCGTCGCCGTCGTCGGCGCGACGGATGGCACCCCGTTCCTCCCCGACGGGCTCGACGTCGTGTCGGTCAGCGAACTCGTCGGCATCGACGCCGCGTACGACGAACCGAAGGCTGCGGTCGAGGCCGCGACCCGGGAGTGGCTCCGCGACCGGCTCGGCGAACGGTCGCCCTGACGATCAGGGAACGGTCGTGCTGGTGGTGGTCACACCGCCGGCGACATCGGGCGCCTCCACGTTCGGCGTCGCGGGCGCCAGCTCGGCAAGCGTCTTGCCGGCCTGGTCGGTGCCGAGCAGCACGAGGACACCGGCGCCGTCGAGCGACCCGCCTTCGACGGGGATCGGCGACGGGAGCGTCTCCACGGCGAGGCCTCCCATCACGCGAGCGACCGACTCGGCGACCGCTTGGGCGGCGGGGATCGCCGGGTCGTAGTAGACGACCGACGCCACCAGACCGCTCTGGGTGGAGTTGGTGGCGGTGCCCATCGTGAAGCCGGCGGAGGTCAGCTCGGTGGTCATGCCACCCGCGGACTGCGGCACGCCGCTGGCGTTGGCGACGATCACCGTCGCACCTTCGAGCGTCAGCTGCGGCTCGGTGGTCGACGTGGTCGTGTCGACCACCGAGCCGGCGACGCTGTCGGGCACCGTCGACTCGGGTGCACCGCTGGCGCCGGAGCCGCCGTCGTCGGTGATGTTGTTGAGGATCAAGAACCCGACGATGACGGCGACCACCGCGAGCACGATGCTCAATGTCGATCCGACGGGCGAACCACCGATGCCCTGCCGCGGCGAGCGGCGCGGGGACGGTGCACCGACGGGTGCGTTGGGGTCGTCGTTGGTCATGCGTGGGCTCCCTCTGCTGCTCCGCCAGACGCAATCGCCTCGTGACGAGCCTTGCGCGCTCGCAGACGCAGCCGCTTCAGACGACGGACCACGAGCGGGTCGTGGTCCATCGCGGCTGGGTCGTCGAGCACCTTGGTCAGTTCCGCATGGTATTCGTCGGGCGAACACTGGAAGCGCGCGCGGATGACCTGGTCACGCGGTTCGGCGTTGTTCCACCACGCCCGTTCGAAATCGAGCATGGCGGCGGCGCGTTCGTCGAGCATCAACGCACAGGTTGCCCCGCAGCGACGTCGGATTACAAGCACCCACCTCGGGTGATGCCGCGACGAGGTGCCGGCGACGGGTGATCCGGGCGGTCGCGGCGCGTATCGTCACGGCCGTGACCGCCCGCCCGTTCATCATCGGCATCGCCGGCGGCAGCAGCTCCGGGAAGACGACCGTCACCGAACGGCTGGCGGCGATGACCGGTCCGGAACACCTGTCGTTGATCGAGCTCGATTCGTACTACCTGCATCACGACGAACCGATCGAGGAGCGGGCGAAGGTCAACTACGACCACCCCGACGCGTTCGACTGGGCGCTGCTCAACGATCACCTGGCGGCGCTCGCCAACGGCGCATCGGTGCCGGTTCCGATCTACGACTACGCCCAGCACAACCGCAGCGACGAGGTGCGCATGGTGCCGCCGGCACGGATCGTCGTCGTCGACGGGATCCTCGTGCTCTGGGACCGCGCCCTGCGCGAGCGCTTCGACCTCAAGATCTTCGTCGACACCGCCGCCGACATCCGCCTGATCCGCCGGCTGCGGCGCGACGTCGCCGAACGCGGCCGCACCCCCGAGTTCGTGATCGATCAGTACCTGACGACCGTGCGACCGGCCCACGAACGGTTCATCGAGCCGAGCAAGCGCTACGCCGACGTGATCATCCCCGAGGGTGGTCTCAACCGGCCGGCGCTCGAAGTGCTGCTCGCCCGCGTGCGCGAGATCACCCTCGGAACCGAGTTCGGCGAGCCCCGCCAGCCCTGATCCCGCGCGGCCCGGCGCACCGTGCTGTCGGGTCCGGCCGGGTCCGGCCGGTTGCGGTCGGGCGCCGCGGTCGGCTCAGCCGAAGCCCACCCGGTAGCCACGCCGGACCACCGTCTCGATGCCGTCGGAGGCTCGGCCGAGGCGTTGTCGCAGGCGCGCCACGGTGACCTCGACGAGATGCTCGTCGGTCTCGCTGCCGCGCCAGACCCGCCGCAGGAGGTCGCGCTTGGAGTGCACCGCCCCGGGCCGTTCGAGGAGCGCGTCGAGGAGCGCCCGTTCCCGCTCGGACAGGTAGGCGACGTCGGGGCTCGCCGACTCGGCGTCGATCACCACGAGACGGCCCTGCACGCGGACCCTCGTCCCACCGAGGTCGTAGACCGAGCCTCGTCGGGCGTACTCGGCAGCAATCTGTTGGACCATCGCCCCGAGCCGACGACGCTCGGGCACGAACGGTTCGACGCGCGGCAGCTCGTCGAAGCCGCTGGCGCACACCGGGCCGATGCAGAACACGCCGACCGTCTCGAGCGCCTCGACGAGTTCGTCGCGCACACCCACGGTCGTGGCGATGGCGAGAAACCTCTCGACCGCCGTCTTGGCGGTGAACGTCAACCCGTCGATGCGGCGGTCGATCACGCTGCGGATCAGCCGCTCGGCGGCGGAGGTGTCCGCCGGCAACGACGCGCGGTCCCCCGACCCCACCCCCCCGCCGGACCCGCCGACGGGATGGGTCGTGATGACCGGGCCGTGGACGCACTCCGCACCGAGGTCCGCCAGCAGTCGCATCTGCTCGTCGGATCGCCGGTCTGCGGTGACCCCGATCGTGTACCCCTCGAGCGGACGCGTGCTCACCCGGCTCAGTGTCGGGGAGCCAGATTTCTGGCCTGTTTCGAGTGTGGGTCGCTTTGGCTCGTTCGCCGCTGCGCTGGCTGCGTCACCCGCATCGGCGAGCGAACCCAGCGCCAGCCCGGGAGCCCGCAGTCAGACGATGGGGACGACGGGGCGGGCGTCGGCGTCGAGCTGGTGCAGGTATTCGCTGATGCCGGTGCCGGTGCGGCCCTCGTACGTCCACGTCGCCAGGCCCTCGTTGACGATCGTCGTCGACGGCTTGATGCCGGCTTCGCCCGGCTCGACACGCAACAGGTCCGCAACCAGATGGTGCTGGTGGCCGGCCTTGTCGGTTGCCGTGACGAACGTCTTGCGGTGCGTCACCCCGTCGTCGGCGAGCTCACTCGACACCTGCCACTCGGCGATCGAGGTGTGCTCGCCGTCGCGCCACACCCAACCACGGTGGAGGTCGCCGCCATCGGTCCCGATGACGATGCCACCGAAGTGGGTGTCGGGGTCGATGTTGATCGAGAACCAGCGCCACATCTTCGGGCCACCCCACCGTCGCGGCCCCCACGACTTGTCGCGGTTGCCCATCGCTCGTTCGCCGAGCTGGTACCGCTCGCCGTCGATCTCGATCCAGCCGGACCAGCGCCCGGCCTGCTCGAGGTGACCCTTGCCGACCGAGAGTCGCGTCGACGCGCTCGAGCTGTCGGCGGCGTCCTTGTTCTGACCGTCACCACCGATGGCCGGCATCAGCGCGTCGAACGTGACGTCCATCGCCACGTGCCGCCCGCCGTACGCCTCGCCGTCGGCGGTCAGCCGCCAACGCTTCATCGGCTCGATCATCTCGTAGGTCACCGGGCCGACGTCCAGCCGGCGCTCGATCATCTCGGTCTGCTCGCGGCGATGCCCGAGGTGGGCGAGCCCGCCCCCGGGGATCCACACCGCCATGCCGACGTCGATCGTCCCCTCGTTGGGCCGGATGCCGACCCGGGAGAAGAAACCGCAGTCGACGTCGGGGTCGTAGCAGTTGAAGTAGTACGACTCGGACCAGGCCGTGTCGCCTTCGACGGGATGGGCGAAGTCGTGTTGCGCGTCGAGGATCGGCACCGTCAGCTCCGCGTCGTGATCTCGCCGTTGCGGGCATCGGCGGCGTACCCGCCGTCGGCGCTCCAGGCGACGGCGCCGTTGACGATCACCGTGTCGACGCCCTCCTGGCGACGGATCCAACGCACACCGTCGCCGGGGAAGTCGTCGGAGGCGATCTCCGGCCCGCGACCGATGCGGTCGGCGTCGAACACGACGACGTCGCCGGCGTTGCCCTCGGCGAGCAACCCGCGTCCCTTCATCCCCCAGATCGTTGCCGGGTCGAGGGTGATCTTCTTCACCGCCGCTTCGAGGCTCAGCGACTTCGTGCCGCGCACGAACTCGGAGAACAGGTAGCCGGTGTCACCGAACGTCGAGAACGAGCCGACGTGGGCGCCACCGTCGGACGCACCGACGTGCACGTACGGGTGGGCGAGGAGGTCGCCGACGACCGGCGAGTTGTTGTGGCCGATCGACTCACGGATGAACCAGGTGCCGAGATCCTCCTCCAACGCCAGGTCGACGAGCGTGTCGCCGTGCGACGTGCCGCGCTCGGTGGCGACCTCGTCGATGCTGCGGCCGATGAGGTCGTTGTTGCGCTCGTGGACGACGTCGCGGATCACGAACCCACCGGCGCCGGCGCCCGTGTCGGGCCGCCGGCCGTAGGCGTTCATCTCGTCGACCAACTCCTGGCGTCGCGACGACACCGCTTCGATCTTCTCGGCGTGATCGCGGATCGAGGCGACCTTCCACCACGACGGCATCGACAGCAGCATCAGGCTGCGCTGGTCGAGGGTGAAGCTGATGTCGATCGGACGCGTCTGCACCTGCGGCCACACGGCGGCGCCGCGGGCGCGTGCTGCCTCGACGGCGGCCATGATCCGCACCACCGACTGCTGATTGGCGTCGGAGTGGAACAACGGCGACAGTGTGGTCGTGATCCCGTGACGCAGCGACAGGTCGGCGAGCTGTTCCACGCGGGCGATCGTCAGCTCGGTGTCGTAGAACTCGTGGACGATCTGCAACATGCCGTCGCGCTCGCCGAGCACGGCGGCCAGCGCGTCGAGCTCGGCCGGTGCCGCCCAGCGGCTGGGCACCGGTCGGTACGTCTCGTCGATGTCGACGAAGCTCGTGCTGAGTCCGATGGCACCGGCGTCGAGGCACTCCCGCAACACGTCGGCGAGGGCGCGGATCTCGTCGGGTGTCGCCGCCCGCTGCTGGGCCTCGGGACCCATGACGAACATCCGCAACACGGAGTGGCCGACGAGCGGGGCGACGTTGAGGGCGATGTTGCCGGTCAGCGCGTCGAGCCACCCGCCGAAGCCCTCACCCCAGCGCCAGTCGACGCCGGCGTCGAAGGCCGCCTCGGGCATCTCCTCGATCAGCCGGAACATGCGACTGAACGCGTCACGCTGATCGACGCGCAGCGGTGCCAGCGAGAGCGAACAGTTGCCGGGCACGACGGTGGTGATGCCGTGTTCGATCGCGGGGAAGGCGTAGGGGTCGAAACACAGCTGTGCGTCGTAGTGCGTGTGCGGGTCGATGAAGCCCGGGGCGACGACGCGGCCCGAGGCGTCGACGATGCGATGCGCGTCGCCGGCACGCCCGCCGACGCTGACCACGCGGCCGTCGCGGATCGCCACGTCGCCGAGGCGGCCCGGCAGTCCGGACCCGTCGACGATCAGTCCGTCACGGATGACGAGATCGAGCATGTGTGTCTCCTTGTCGTTCCTCTTGGCGTTGCAGTGCGGGGAGCACCGTGTCCCACGGCCGACCGACGAGCTCGTCGAGCGAGCTCACGCTGGCGTCGTCGAGCGAGGCGAGACACGCCTCCTCGTCGAGTGAGATCGTCGACGTGCCGCCGTTGTCGTAGGTCAGCTCGACCTCGATCTCGGCGCGCCCGTCGTGTCCCCCGACGACGGTGGCGCGCGTGATGATCGCGGTCATCGCGCCGTCGGTGGCTCGGTGAAGACGACGTCGCTCGGCAACAGCCCGATCGAACGGCGGGCGGCGAGGTGAAGGTTCCACGACAGCAGCTGCTGCGCGCCGTCGTCGACGTCGGGGAGCACCCGTGCCGCGACCGACTCGAGATCTTCGCCCGCCTGCGGGAACACGTGCTGCCGAGCCGTCATGCGGGCAACCGTAGGTGTCCCGCTCGGTCCGATGTCGTGTCGGAGCGTCGTGCCGTCGACGTGGGTGTGGACCTGGGCGCGGGCATGCAAAGCTCGTCGAGTGGATCTGTTCGCTCGGACTGGACCGTGAGATACCGCAGGATCGGATGCGGACGTCGCTGCAATTCGTCGCCGATGCCGGCGCTGGCAACGTGGTCCCGAAGGGGATCTCGGACGGGCTGCGGTTCGAGGCCACCGACCTCGACTGGGCGCACGGCACGGGTCGATCGATCCGCGGTCGCGCTCGACGCGGTGCTGTTGGCGATGGCGGGTCGGTCCGCCGCGCTCGGTCAGCTCGACGGTGACGGAGTGGAAACGCTCGCCACCCGGCTGAGGTGAGGCCATCATCGTGAGTGTGGACGGCAAGGAGGTGACTCACCGTGGAACCGAACGCTGATCTGACGGAACGAGTTCGTCACGCCTTGGCAGGCGGCCGATGCGATCGAGAGGTCAAGATGTTCGGCGGTCTCGCCTTCATGCTCGACGATCGCATGGTCGTGTGCATCTCGAGGAGCGGTGGGCTGCTCGCCCGGATCGCGCCAGAGCGTGACGCCGAGCTGGTTCGTCGTCCTGGTGCCCGCCGGGCGGAAATGGGCGAGGGACGTTCGATGGGACCGGGCTGGATCGCCATCGATCGAGAACAATTGGACTCCGACGACGGGCTCGCGTTCTGGATCGACGCCTGCCTCGACTTCCACGCCCGCGATCCCCGGCAGAACGGGGTCGGGCGGGACAACCGCACGGCAGTCCCGAGAGCAAGGCCCGCCGGCTCGTCGCGATGAGCGAATGGCCCACCTGCCAGCCCGCTCGCTCACCGGGTAGCGGAAGTAGCGCACGGCGATGAGCGAACGGCCCGCCCCTCGGTCCGTTTGCTCATCGTGGTCGACCTCGTCGCCGCAACTGCCGATGTGATCACGCTGATCAGCCGACCCATCGCTTGACGTTCGAAGGCCGACAATTCTCCGAGACGCTTCGATCCCGAGGTGCGGGTTGATGCAGCGCCCAACCGCCAGGGCGATCGCTCACCCACGCGGTCAACTCCACTGCACGAAGAGCCGGGTGCGAGAATCGAACTCGCGACCACATGATTACAAATCAAGTGCTCTACCAACTGAGCTAACCCGGCGACGGGCGCTCAGGTTATCGATCGGTCCGGAGTCGGCGCCGGCTCGTCAGCCGAGATCTTCCCAGCCGACGAGGCTGAACGTGGAGATCAGGCGGAAGCGGGTGTCGGTCGGCAGGCGGTTGGTCTTCGAGCACGAGACGACCGACACCGTCTCACCCCCGACTGCGCGGGTGTGGGCGAGGATCTCGTCGCCCCAGCCGCTCGAGATCGCCTCGGCGACGAGTTGGTATTCGAAGCGCCGCTGATCATTGGTCAACAGGTGCAGCCTGTCGCCGCCCTGCATGGTGTGTTGGTACCGCAGCGGTCCGCCGTGCTCGGTGCGGTGGCCGAAGACGACCACATTGGCGCCCTGGCCGGCCAGGGCTGAGCCGGTCCAGTGCCAGATGTTGCCGGCATCGACGATGTGGTTCGGGGTGGCGTCGCCGTAGACCCACCGGGTGAGCCCGAGACGAGGGATCGACACGATGTACGGCGGGATTGCCGGCGGAGGCGGCGGCGAGTACGCCGGCGGCGTGGACATCGGTGCCGGGACACCGGTGAACCAGCCGAAGACGTCGGCGATCACGTGGGCCGTGCGGAAGCTGAAGCACGACACGCCGGCGGCGCTGACCCGTGAGATGGCGTGGTTGGCGATCGTCTCGCCGCTGTTGGCGTTGAGGTTCGACACCTCGTAGCGCGGGGTCTGGGCGGCGAAGAGCGTGAAGTAGCCACCGCCGCCGAGCGTCCCGGTGACGGTCAGGTTCATGGCGACGGCCTGCGCCCGGCTGTTCATCGGTGCGGGCAGTCCGAACGTCTTCGTCCCGCTGTCCCACACGCGGCGGCTGGTCCCCTGGCGGGTGTCGACGACGCGGAACGGTGTCACCGGGACGAACATCCCGTCGAGCGACGCGCCGCCGGCCTGGCCGCTCGGGCCCGTGACGTAGCCGGCGATGTCGACCACGAGGTGAGTGCTCTGTTCGATGTAGAGGTCGATGCCGACCGCCCCCTCGGCGCCGGCGAGCTTGGTCATGATGCCCGCCGCCCTGGTCTGCCCGGGACCGACGTTGACGCTCGATGTCGCCGGCATCGCGGTGCCTCGCGGGTAGGCGGTGACGTACCCGCCGATCGAGGCCTCCACGGCGGTCAGGTTGGCGACGATCGCCGAGGCATCGGCGGGCACGTGGCCGTTGAGGTTGACCCGCACGACCTGTCCGGCACCCGGCCGCCCCGTGATTCGCGTATCGAGGACTCGCCGCGCTGACGGGAAGGCGACCAGCCGCCCCTCGCGCATCGGCCCGGCCGCCGGTCGGTAGGCGCCGGCCACGTCGACGATCACGTCGCACGGAGAGAACTGGAAGATGTCGACGGCGCCGGTCGGGCCGAGCTTGACCGTCACCAGGTTGGCGACGGCGAAGTCCTGGGCGGCCAGGTTGACGCTCGACACCTCGGGCCGGCGCTCGCCGGCGGGATAGACGGTGAGGAAGTTCCACACCCGGGGCATCACGCCGGTGACGGTCAGCACCGCGGCGCGGGCATCGCGATCGATTCCGGCTCGGCCGGTCACCTGCACGCGGATCGTGTTGGCATCGAGACGCACGTATCCGAAGCCGGCCGGCAAGCCGCCGCGCGGGCGGGTGTCGCACAGCCGTTCAGGGTTGACGGAGGCGAAGTAGCAGGCACCCGCCTCGAGCGCCGCAGCTGGCTCCGCTCCCGACAGGACCGTGAGGCCGGCGATGCCGGCCGCTGCGCCGGCGAGGAACGCGCGCCGACCGAGGTGGACGTCGGCCGCCTCGCTCAGTCGCTCGAGCTGGTTCACCCGGCGACGACACTACGGCATCTGCTGACGAGCCCGAGCCACTTCGTAGAGGGCGACCGCGGCGGCGGTCGACACGTTGAGCGAACTGATCCGACCGAGCATCGGGATGCCGACGATCGAGTCGCAACGCTCCCGCACGAGCCTGGACAATCCGGCACCTTCGGCACCGAGGACCACGCAGATCGGTTCGGTCGCCAGCTCCCCGAGGTCGTACAGCGGACGGTCGGCGGCGTCGTCGAGCCCGACCACCCAGATGCCCCGCTCCTTGATCTGGGCGAGGGCCGCCGGGAGGCCGGGCACGACGGCGAGCGGGACGTATTCGATCGCCCCGACCGACGACTTCGCCACCGTCGGCGTGACGTGCACCGACCGGTGGCGCGGCAGGATCATGCCGGTCGCGCCGGCCCCGTCGCAGGTGCGGATGATGGCCCCGAGGTTGCCCGGGTCGGTGACCCCGTCGACGGCGACGAGGAACGGACGTCGGCGCGGGTTGCGGGTGTCGATCAGGTCGCCGAAGTCGGCCTCGGCCAGTTCTGCTGCGCGTGCCAGCACGCCCTGCGGGGCTTCACTGCGCGCTTCGTGTTCGAGACGCGCCTTGGCGACGTACTGCACCGGGACGCGTTGCGAGCCGGCGATCTCGACGATGTCGGCGACGCCAGGATCGCCTTCCAGCTCGCCGCTGATCCAGATCTCGTGGACCCGACGACGGCCGGCGATGAGCAGCTCACGCACCGCCTGGCGGCCCTCGACCTGACGTCCGCCGAGGCCCTTCGCGGGCCCGCCCGGCGTGTTCGGCTTGACCCACTTGCCGCCACCCGCGCGCGCCGGCGCGCTTGCCACCGGCAGCGGCACCGGCGCGGTTGGCGCCGGCAGCCCCGGTGCGCTTGGCGCCACCGGCTCCGCCCGACGTGGTGGAACGTGGCGGCTTGCCGGAGCGTGCGTTGCCGGTGGGCTTGGCGCCGCGGCCCGCCGACGGCTTGCCGCTCCGCGCTCCGCCGCTGCCGGCGGCACGACGATCGGACCGCTTCGGCGACCGGCTGCTCACGACGCCACCTCGTCGTCGGGATGGACCACGCGGATGATCAGCGCCGACGCATGGCAGACGATGCCCTCGCCGCGGCCGATCGCTCCGAGCCCTTCGGCCCGGTTGCCCTTCACCGTCACCGGCGCGCCGACGGCGGCGGTCAGGTTGACCTGCATCTCGTCGCGACGCGGGGCCAGCCGCGGCTGTTCGCACACCACCGCACAGTCGACGTTGGCGACCCGCCAGCCGTCCTCGGCGAGCATCGTCGCCACGTGGCGCAGCAGCGTCAGCGAGTCCGCGCCGCCCCACTGCGGATCGGTGTCGGGGAAGTGCATGCCGATGTCGCCGAGCCCCGCCGCACCGAGCAGCGCGTCGGCGCATGCGTGGGCGACGACGTCGGCGTCGCTGTGGCCGGCGAGCCCCGCGACGCCGTCGAAGTGACAGCCGCCGAGGATCAGCCGACGACCGGGGTCGGCGCTGAACCGGTGGACGTCGTATCCCTGGCCGACACGCAGTTCCGGCAGGTTCACGACGGCTCCGACGCCGCAGCGAGGTGGCGGCGCGCCCAGACGAGGTCGTCGGGATGGGTGATCTTGCGGCTCTGGGCGTCGCCGTCGACGGCGACGACGCGGCCACCGAGCGCCTCGACGAGCGCGGCGTCGTCGGTCGCCTCGGCGCCGGCGGCGTGGGCGCGGCGGAGGACATCGGCGCGGAAGGCCTGGGGGGTCTGCACGGCCACCAGTGTGTCGCGGTCGGGCGTCTCCACGACCACCCCGTCGAGAACGATCTTCACCGTGTCGGTGACGGCGACGGCGGGGATCGCCGCGTCGGCGCCCGCGGCGACGGCGGCGACGACGCGTTCGTACACCGCCACGGGTGCCAGCGGACGTGCCGCATCGTGGACGCAGATGATCGTCGCCGAGGCGGGGACCGCACCGAGACCGTTGCGCACCGACTCGCTGCGCGAAGAGCCGCCGGCGACGACCGCCACGTTGCCCATCGCGTCACCACCGTCCGCGGCGACGTCGGGAGGGACGACGACGACCACACCGTGCGACGCCGATGCGGCAACCGCACAGGAGTGGTCGATCACCCGCCGATCGCCGAGCGGCTCGAACTGCTTGGCGGCACCGAAACGCTGCCCGGAACCAGCCCCGACGACGATCGTCCAGACTTCCTCGGCCTGCGACACATCGCCGCAGGGTAGTACCGTGACCAACGACATGGCTCACGAAGAGATACTCGCCCGCGCCGACTTCTTCGCGGACGCGACGCCCGACGCGTTGCGTGCCGTCGCCGAGACCGGCACCGAACTGCACCTCATACGCGGCGACGTCCTGTTCAACGAGGGCGACGCACCGGAGTCGCTCTATCTCGTGGTTCGCGGCCGGCTGGCGATCGCCATCACCAACCCGATCGACCGCCGCGAGAGCGTCGTCGCCCTGATGGAGAGCGGCGACCTGTGCGGCGAGATGGGCATGCTCGACGACGGGCCGCGCTCGGCGTCGGCGCGCGCCCTGGAACCGACCACCGTGCTCGCCATCCCCTACAGCGGCATCCTGCCGATGTTCGAGGAGAACCCGAAGCTGCTGTGGAACGTCACCCGCATGCTCGCCCAGCGGATCCGCGTCACCGACGAGGCGCTCGCCGACTCCGTGTTCCTCGACGTCACCGGCCGGACCGCCAAGCGTCTCCTCGAGCTCGCCGACGGCACCGACGAGTTCACCCTGCCGGTGACCCAGGAAGAGCTCGCCGGCATGGTCGGCGCATCGCGCGAGCGGGTCAACAAGGCGATCGCCAGCTTCATCCGCCTCGGCTGGCTCGAGCAGCACGACCGCTCGTACCGGATCCTCCAACGCGACCGGCTCGAACTCCGGGCGAGGTGAGCCGAACCGGCCCTTTGTGACGAAACGTGACGAGACGGGACGGGTCCCGTTCGTCACTTGGCGTCCCCCCAGGTTGCAGCCTTCAGTCCCGGCGTCAGCGGGCGAAGGTGTCGATCATCAGCGGGACGTCGTCGGCGAGGGGATAGAGGATCGGGCAGGTGCACCCGCTGGCGACGTACTCGTCCACCTTGGCGCGGACCTCGTCGGGAGTTCCCGAGGCGGTGATCATCTGCACGATCTCGTCGGGGACGAGACGGCTGGCGGCGACGACCTCGTCGTGCGTCGCCGGCCACGTGAGCACCTCGCCGATCTCGTCGAGCAACGCCTGCGGGACGCCCGACGCCTTCATGATGTGCGGTTGTTGGCCGAGGTACTGGGTCACCAGCAGCCGTGCCGCGTCGAGCGCCGCGTCGCGGTCCTCGTCGACCGAGCACACGACCAGCTGCGGGCGGTCGATGTCGTCGATCGTGCGACCGGCCTTCGCCGCGCCGCGCGCCAGTGCCTCGAGGGCGCCGACGTTGTAGTCCGGTGAGACGAGGTAGTTGAGCACGGCGCCGTCGGCGATCTCGCCGGTGAGCTCCATCATCTGCAGACCGGTGGCACCGATGTAGATCGGGACGTCCTTCGGCCGGCGTTCCTGGTGCACGTAGTCGAGCTCGACGCCGTCGAGGTGGACGTGATAGCCGTCGAACGTCACGGTCTCGTTGTTGAGCAGAGCCCGCACGACGTCGACGACCTCGCGCATCACCCGCAACGGGCGGGCCCGATCGATGCCGACCTTGGCGGCGAGCGGATCCCACCAGGCCCCGAGTCCGCAGATCATGCGCCCCGGGGCCAGGTCGTCGAGCGTCGAGAACGTGGACGCCAGCCGTGCCGGGTTGCGCGTCCAGCAGTCGATCACGCCGGAGCCGATGCGGATCCGCTCGGTCGTCGCCGCGAAGGCGGCCATCGGCACCACGGCGTCGCGCACGAGCCGGCTGTCGGCCTGCCAGACGGCGTCGAATCCGCGCTGTTCTGCGTATCGGACGAGCTCGATGCCCTCGCGGATGGGGTGGGCGTCCTGGAGGTAGAGGGCGACCGGATAGCTCATCGTGGCAGCTTGCCACACGGGCTCCCGGTGGACCGCTCGCACTTTTCTTGAGTCGCCACTTGTCAACTTCCATGAGTAGGAGTACAGTGAAATCGAGCCCGTGGAGTGGCTCCGAACTCACTGACACGATCCGTCAACGCACACGAGGAGCACGACATGATCCTGCAGAACTCCGCCTTCCGTGACTTCGACACCTTCTTCAACCAGCGGCTGGGACGTTCGCCGTGGGCGCCGACCTCGGCGATGCCGATGGACGCGTACCGGCGCGGCGATGACGTCTGGGTGCATCTCGACCTCCCCGGCGTGGCTGCCGAGACGATCGACATCTCGGTCGAGCGCAGCGTCCTCACCGTCACCGCCGAGCGCCACTACCAGCGCGAAGAAGGCGACCGCGTCTACTTCAGCGAGCGCAACGAGGGCAGCTTCCGCCGTCAGGTGAGCCTCGGCGAGGGTCTCGACCCGGAGCGCATCGAAGCCGACTACACCGATGGCGTCTTGACGTTGCGCATCCCGGTCGCCCCCCAGGCCAAGCCGCGCAAGATCACCGTCGGCACGTCGAACACCGCTGACACGCCCACGATCGAGGCGACGTCGTCCGACGCCGGCTGATCGAACGTCCGAACCAGCCCCCGAGAACGCCAACGGCCGTGACGCTGAGCGTCACGGCCGTTGCGCGTCCAACGCAGCGACGCGACCGGACTCAGGCGTTCTTGGGGAGCTCGGAGAACGGGACCACGCGGTCCTGGTTCGGCTCCTTCGGCAGGCCGAGCACGCGCTCGCCCATGATGTTGCGCTGCACCTGGTCGGTGCCGCCGTAGATCGGCGGCGCCTGAGCGAACAAGGCCATCTCGGTGACGAAGCCGAGGAACGGGTTCCCCGTCGCCTCGTCGAGTGCCTTGCGGTGTTCGCCGTCGTAGGCGTGCAGCATGCCCGACGCGCCGACGATGCGCAGCCCCAGGTCGCGCTGGCAGGCGGACCATGTGGCTCATCGACAGCTTGGCGATGTTCGCCATGCCGGGGATCTCCTGGCCGCGCTCGCGGGCTGCTTTGACGCGCAGGTTGTTGATCCGACCGAGCTGGCTCATCGTGTACAGCCGCACGAGATCCTGGCGGATCGTCGGATCCTCGTTGACCTTGGCGCCCTGGGCGAGGCTGATCAGCGTGCCCGCGGTGTCGCGGAAGCCGGCGCCGCCACCACCGCTCGCACCGCGACCGCGTTCACGGACGTAGTCGCCGGCGCGGGTCTCGAGCTGCCCGGCGACCGTGCCGGGGATCGCCGCACTGCCCGAGGCGTTGCCGCCACCGGAACCGAGCCCGGAGCGCTCGTGGGCGAGCGTCGTGTTGGCCACGGCCCAGCCGTTGTTGAGGCCGCCGATCATCGCGTCGGCCGGGACCCGGGCGTCGGTCATGAAGACCTCGTTGAACAACGCCCGCCCGGTGAGCTCGCGCAGCGGACGGACGTCGACACCGGGCTGGTGCATGTCCATCGCGAAGTACGTGATGCCCTGGTGCTTGGGCACGTCGGAGTCGGTGCGGGCAATGAGCATGCCCATGTCGGCGTAATGGCCGCCAGAGGTCCACACCTTCTGCCCGTTGACGATCCACTCGTCGCCGTCGCGGAGCGCCCGCGACTGCAACCCGGCGAGGTCGGAGCCGGCCTGCGGCTCGCTGAACAGCTGACACCACGCCTTCTGGCCGGTGACGATGTCCTTGACGTAGAGCTCGATCTGCTCCGGGGTGCCGTGGGTGGCGATGGTCGGTGCTGCCAGCAGCAGTCCGAGACCGCCCGGCGCACCGAGCGCCCCGAAGTCGGCGATCGTGCTCTGCACGACGACCGAGTCTCCTCGCGACAGGCCGCGGCCGTAGGCGTTCTCCGGCAGGGTCGGCGCCGCCCAGCCCGCGAGGCCGAGGCGCTGCCACCACTCGGCGACGGTCAGATCGGGATCCCAGTTCTCCTCGAGCCAGGTCCGGACCTCGTCCACCAGGCTGTCGGTCGTCTTCTGCGCGCCGCTGCGCGCTTGCGTATCGGTCATCACCCCTCCTTTGTCGGCACAGCATCGCGGATGTGACGAACACCACGGAAATCGAAGTGACAGATTGTTACCGTGCCACGCGATGAGCGTGCGGGCCGACACCCGGACCATTGGCTCATCGAGCTGCCGCGTGATGAGCGAGCGGGCCGACGCCCGGGCCGTTGGCTCATCGTGTTGTCGCCGGCGGGCGCCGCAGCGAGACTGCCGGCGTGACAGGTTCAACCAACGTTGAAGGAACGGGCTCGCATCGCCGCACGCTGGCGATCGGCGACGTCGCCACCCGAGCCGGCGTCGCCACCTCGGCGCTGCGCTTCTACGAGGAACATGGCCTGATCCACAGCGAGCGCAACAGCTCCGGGCACCGCCGCTACCACGCCGACGTCTTGCGTCGCGTCGGGTTCATCAAGGTCGCCCAGCGGGTGGGCCTGAGCCTCGACGAGATCAAGCACGCCCTCGAGTCGCTCCCCGATCGCCGCACCCCGACGCGCAAGGACTGGGCCCGACTCGCCGCCTCGTGGCGACCGGTGATCGACGAGCGGATCGCCCTGCTCGAGGCGATGAAGGAGAACCTCGACGGCTGCATCGGATGCGGCTGCCTGAGCCTCGGGACGTGCGCGCGTCTACAACCCCGCCGACGTCGCCGGCACCCACGGGTCCGGGCCCCGCTACCTGCTCGGCGACCGCTCGCCGGCACGCTGAGCCGGCGCGCTGAGCCGGCGCGCTCAGCGCACGGTCGGGCGCATCGGCAGCGACGACCGCCACACGCCATCGAAGGCGTGGAGGGCGGCGGCGACGGCCGGCGCCGTCGGCACGAGTCCGATCTCGCCGACGCCCTTGATGCCGAACGGCGAGCGCGGTTGGGGCACCTCGACGATGCGCACCTCGATCTCTGGCACGTCCTTGGCTCGCAGGATGCCGAGCGACCGCAGGGTCATGTTGGTCGGGAACCCGGTGTCGGCGTCGGTCGGGAAGTCCTCGCTCAGGGCGTAGCCGAGGCCCATGTGCACGCTGCCTTCGATCTGCCCCTCGACGAGCAGCGGGTTGACCGCCTTGCCGACGTCGTGGACGGCGACGACCTTGTCGATGTCGCCGGTCTGCGGATCGACGATCACCATCTGCGCGGCGTAGCTGAAGGTCGAGTGGATCGTCGGGTTGACCACCGACGGATCACCGAGCTTCTGGGTCCAGTCGACGACGTACTCGCCCTCGTAGTCGATCTCGGGCGCGCACCCGGCGGCGAGCGCCACCGCGCACGCCGCACTCACCGAGCCCGCGGTCATCAGCGTGCCCCGCGACCCGGTCGTCTGGCCGAAACCGAGCTCGCGGGTGGTGTCGACGATGACGTCGATGCGCTCCGGATCGATGCCCAGCTCACTCGCCGCCACCTGCAGGGCGACCGTGTGCACGCCTTGGCCCATCTCCGTCCATCCGTGCCGGACCTCGACCCGCCCGGGCTCGCCGTCGATCGTCTCGCGGAAGTGGACCACCGCCTTCGAGACCTCGCGGAATCCGTTGCCGAGGCCGGAGTTCTTGAGCCCGAGCCCGAGCCCGACGGCCTTACCCGAGGCGATGGCCGCGTCGTAGGCATCCTTGATCTCGTCGAGGCACGCCTCGGCACCGCCGGCACCGTCGTCCATCAACTGGCCGGGTCCCCACTCGTCGCCGGGACGGATGACGTTGCGCTTGCGGATCTCCCAGCCGGAGATGCCGACCTGCTCGGCGAGGCGGTCGAGCACGCCCTCCAGGGCGAACTGCGCCTGGTTGGCGCCGAACCCGCGGAACGCACCACAGACCAGGTTGTTGGTGCGCACGGCGATCGTCTCGACGTCGATCGACGGCCACCGGTACGGCCCACAGGCATGGCCGGCAGCCCGCTCGAGCACCTTCATCCCGACGCTGGCGTAGGCACCCGAGTCGCCGATGCCGCGGACCTTGAGCGCCGTCACACGACCGTCGTCGTCGCATCCCGCCCAGTACTCGAGCTCGATCGGGTGGCGCTTGGCGTGCATCCGCAGGCTTTCCTCGCGCGACAGCGTGCACTTCACGGGACGCCCGAGTCGCCACGCCGCGAGTGCGGCGTGGGCCTGGTTGCTCATGTCCTCCTTGCCGCCGAAGGCCCCGCCGTTGGAGACCAGTTCGACCGTGACGCGCGACGTGTCGACACCGAGTACGGCGGCGATGTCGTCGCGGTCGTCCCACACGCCTTGGCCACCGGAGTAGACGTGCAGGGTCCGTTCGCCCGGGGCGCCGCTCGGCACGGCGAGCGTCGACTCGGGCTCGAGGAAGGCGTGCTCGATGCGTTGCGTGCGGAACACCTCGTGCACCGTGTAGGCACTGGCTGCGAACGCCGCGTCGAACACCTCGCCGCGCGTGTAGGCGCTCGTCGAGAGCACGTTCGACTCGGTGCCCCACACCGACAGGGGCGCGTCCTCGGCGAGGGCGGCGCGAGGGTCGGTGTTCGGCGGGTGGACGTCGTAGGTGACCGACACCAGCTCGGCCGCCGCCCGGGCGTGGGCGCGGGTGTCCGCGACGACGACAGCGAGCACGTCGCCGGCGTAGGACGTGCGCCCGCCGACCGGGATCATCACCGGCCAGTCCTTGTGGATCAGACCGACGCGCAGCGCGCCGTCGATGTCGGCGGCGGTGAACACGGCTTCGACGCCGGGTGCGGCGAGCGCCTCGGCGACGTCGATGGCGACGATGTCGGCGCGGGCGTGGTCGGTGAGGTGCAACGCGGCGTGCAGCATGCCCGGTACGCGCAGGTCGTCGACGTAACCGCGATCCCCCATCGCCAGCGGTGCCGCCTCGTACTTGGCACCCGATCCACCGACGTCGCGGGCCAGCGCCGGGGCACAGGCGGTGCCCTGGGCGACGGCGTCGATGGCATCGAGGATCTTGACGTAGCCGGTGCACCGACAGAGGTGGGCGCCGAGGTGCGGTGCCATCGACTGGCGGGTCAGCGCGGCACCCTTCTTGTCGATCTGCGACTTCGCCCGCATGACGATCCCGGGGATGCAGAACCCGCACTGCAGGCCGCCGCAGGCGGCGAAGGCATCGGCGAACGTGTCCCGCTCGGCCTGCTCGAGTCCCTCCAGGGTGACCACCGACTTGCCCGCGACCTTGGCCACGTCGAGCTGGCACGACACCGTGGCCTTGCCGTCGACGAGCACCGTGCAGCACCCGCACTGCCCCGACGGCGAGCAGCCGTCCTTCGGCGAGGTCACGTCGAGCTCCTCGCGCAACGCGGCGAGCACGTGCGGGTGGTCGGCGCGCACGGAGACCGGCGTGCCGTTGACGACGAGGTCGACGCGCTCGACGCTCGCTGCGTCGACGTCCGTCGGGGCATCGCTGAGCTCGGTCATGTTTGACATTTTGTCAAAGCCGAGCGCCGATCGGTACCCGTCCCCCGTGAACGCCGCGTGACGAACCGTTCCGGAGCGATCTCGGTCGGAATCGTCCCGGAAAGCGGGCAGATACTGACCGAGATCGTCGGGGGGCGGTCAGTGGGGGGCGGCGATGGGGGTGTAGAGCTCGGGCCGGCGATAGCGGGCGAAGTCGAACAGGGTGCCGGTGTACTGACGGCACCAGTCGAGGTCGCACTCGGCGACGATCAGTTCGTCGCCGTTCGTCGCCGCCCGCGCCAACAGCTCTCCCGACGGAGCGAAGATCGACGACTCGGCGAGCGAGTCGACGCCCTCTTCCACGCCACCCTTGGCGACGCCGACGACGAACGTGCCGTTCTGGTACGCCCCCGCCGACATCACGAGCTGGTTGTGGAACCCCTGCAGCGGATCCTGACTGGGGTCCGGGGCGTAGTGCAGCGGCGTGTTGTAACCGCACAGGATCAGCTCGACGCCCTGCAACCCCATCAGCCGGTACGACTCGGGCCAGCGGCGGTCGTTGCAGATCATCATCCCGACCCGGCCCCCGAAGGCGTCCCACACCCCGAACCCGTCGGGCGACGGTTCGAAGTAGTACCGCTCGGCGTGCTGGAACGGCCGATCCGGCTCGTTCGACTCGTGGCCGGGAATGTGCACCTTCTTGAACGTGGCGACGATCGACCCGTCGCGCTCGACGAGCGTCTGCACGTTCCAGCGGTGGGTGGCGCCGTCGGCATCGGTCTCGAGCAGTGCGTAGCCGAGGCAGAAGCCGATGCCCAGTTGCCGGGCTTCGTCGAACAGCGGCTGCGTCGCCTCGTTCGGCATCGACCGTTCGTAGAAGTGGTCGGCGGTCGTGATGTCGTCGACGAACCAGCGGGGGAAGAACGTCGTCAGGGCGAGCTCGGGAAAGACGACGAGATCGCACCCCTGGCTCGCCGCCTCCTGCAAGAGCACGATCATCCGCTCGACCACCGAGGCGCGGTCGTCGGCGCGCTGCACCGGACCCAGTTGGGCGCCTGCGACGGTGACGATGCGGGTCACGGTCGCAGTCTGCCAGCAGCGACGCCGAGTCAGGGACTGTTCGCCCGCACCGGTGGGATCGACTGGCGGGCGATCTGCACCAAGCGGCACCCGCGACGGTCGACCAACCACGCCAACCCGGGCCGCGCCGCGATCGGCGGGCGCCGCGGCAGCTGGACCCCCAGCACGTCGCCGTCGATCTCACCGGCCGACGTGAGGACGAGGCCGCAACGGCGGCGAGCGACCATCCGCAACCAGTGTCCGTAGGCGGCGCGCACCGCGTCGATGCGCGCCGCGGCAGCGATCGTGACGCCCGGCTGGCGACCTGCGGCGAGGCGATCGAGCAGGTCGGCGTCGACACGATCGGCGTCGTCGACCGCCACCAACACGGTGCGACCGAGATCCACGAGCGCCGCCAGTTCGGACAGCCACGGCTCGGCTCCACCAGCGGTCGCCTCGACCACGACACCGTCGGGATGCAACCGCCGCCACCCATCGACGACCTGGGCCAGCGCCGTCGTCAACCCGGTGCGCGCCGTCCCGGTGATCAGCACGTGATCGCCGCGCGGCACGAACAAGGTGGCGACGTCGAGGTCGTCGGCGGCGAGGCCGATCGGCAGTGCCATCTCCGTCGTCGATTCGTCGCGGCCGGGCGAGGACGTGGACGCATCGAGGAGGTGACGGTCGACGTCCGATGGCAGGGCGGCGATCGGACGTGGCCCACCGGGACCGCGCTGCGCGTCGGCGGTTCCCCGGGCATGTGGCGCCAGGACCTGCGCCTCGACTTCGCACCCCGCGATGTGCAGCCGCCCCGGCACGCCTCGCCGCACCGGGTGGCCGATACCGGTCGTGCCGGTCGCGCCCGGCGCAGCACCGTCGGCCAGGTCGAACACCCAGCGATGGGCGAAGGCCTCGGTGGTGGTCGCCGGCAGCACCTCGTTGGTCGCGCAGACGACGATGCCGACGGCGGGTCCCTCGCGGATGATCCGGTCGAGCGTCCCGACCAGCGTGCCTCCGACGTCGACGTCGACGGCGACGAGCGATGTCCGTGTCGTCGTCAGCCCATCGACGACGAGGACGATCCGCGGGCCGGACGCGGCCCCGCACCCGACGCCGACGCGCCGGTCGAGATCGGCGGCGATGCGGGTCAGCACGCGCACCAGCCGCTCGACGTGCGGCGGGCGGACGATGTCGACGGCGTGGTCGAGGGCGGCGGTGACATCGTCCCATCGCGGGTCGCCTCGCCCGTCGACGACGTAGAGGTGCAGTTCGGCCGGCGTGTGCTCGGCGGCGGCGACGACGATCGCCATGATGGCGGTGGACGTCGTGCCGGCGCCGAGCGCTCCGACGAGCAGCAGGTTGCCGTCCGCCGGGGACCACCGCAGCGGACGCCGTGACTGGCGGCGTGGTTCGTCGACGACACCGAGCGCGCCTGCCCACTCGTCGTGGCGCGGCAGGTCGGCGCGTTCGAGGACGGCAGGCAACGGTGCTGACCACACGCGACGCGGGGGAACGACATCGGCGGCGACGGCAGCCTCGCTGACCGCGGCGACGAGCGTTGCCAGCTCGTTCGCCGGCGCCTCGACGCCGGTGCCAGCGCCAGCGCCGTCGCCGGTCGCGGAGACGCCGGCGACGACCGGGCGGCGCGGCCGTTCGATCCACAGCCCGGTGCCTGCGGTCCGCAGTGGTCCGCTGCACGTCGCCGTCTGGAAGGTGACGATCTCGGTCGAACCGAGTCGCAGCGCGGCGCGCCCAGGCGCATCGCGCGGGAAGTCGGCCGGCGCCCCGTCGCCGACGACGTCGACCGCGTCGCGGCGGTCCTGCAGGCGCAACGCGAGGCGGAGGTTGGTGTTGGCACGGATGTCGTCGGTGACGACGCCGGCCGGACGCTGCGTGGCCAGCACGAGGTGGATGCCGAGGCTGCGGCCGCGCTGGGCGACGGCGACCAGCGCCTCGAGCAGCTCCGGGTGGCCGCTGGCGAGGCCGGCGAACTCGTCGATGACGACAGCGAGACGCGGCAGCGGCCTGGCGGACCGACTGCGGTACGCCGACAGATCCTCGGCGCCGGCATCGCGCAGCAATTGCTCGCGGCGCGTGAGCTCCGCATCGAGGCTGACCAGCGCCCGTCGGGCGAGCCCGTCGTCGAGGTCGGTGACCATCCCGACGACGTGCGGCAGGCGGGCGCAGGCGTCGAATGTCGAGCCGCCCTTGAAGTCGACGAGGAGGAACGTCAGGTGGTCGGGTGAGAGCCGTGCCGCCAGCCCGACGACAAGTGTTCGCAGGAGCTCACTCTTGCCTGCCCCGGTCGTGCCGGCGATCAGCGCGTGCGGCCCGTCGCGTACGAGATCGATGTCGACCACACCGTCGTCGGCGAGCCCGATCGGCGTACGCGGTGCGGGATCTCGACCCGCTCCCAGCCATCGGTCGGCGATGGCCGTCGGCGACCGCTCGGCCAGTCCGATGTCGGCGAGCGTGACCGTCGCCGGCAACCCCGCGTGAGCGCCCGGGCACTCGGGATCGACGAGATGCGCCAGCCAACGGGCGACCGCGTCGGCCGTCACCGACGAGACCCCGGCGGCCCGGACGTCGATCGATCCGGGGCGCGTGGCGATCGCTCCCGTGGCACCGACGTCGACCACGGCATCGGCGATCGCCGGCACGCTCGCTTGGCGACTGCCGTCGACGACAGCGCTGACGCCGGGCCCGTCGATCAGCCGGCGCAACGCACCCGTCCGCCGGCTCAATGCTGCCGTGTCGTCGGTGAACACGAACCGTCGCCGCCCGCGGGGACCGGCGTCGGCGAGGTGGCGCAGCCGGTCCTCGGCCGTCACCTCGGCGATGTCGACGATGAGCGAGCACTGTGGCAACCAGCCCAACCACGACCACTCGGCGACGTCGTCGACGGCGACGACGAGCTCCCAGTCCGCCGGACCGTGGAGGACCGCCAGCTGGACGAGGAGCGACCGGGCGAGCGAACGCACGCCGGCGCGATCGCCGCGCAACACGATGGTGTCGCCGGCATCGATCACCAGCGGCACGCCCACGTCGGCGAGCACCGGTGACGGCCACACGTCGATGCGCTCGTCGTCGGACGTCGGTGTGTCGTCGGGGCTGCCGTCGGGCCAGTTCACGGCTCCGAGACCGACCGTGACACCGGCCGGTCCATCAACGAGCCGGCGGCGCCAGACGTCGCAGGCGAGGGTTGCCGCACCGTCACCCGCCGATCCGGCCGCGTCGGCCGCCGAGACGAGCGTGAGCAGCTCGGTGATCGTCGGATGACGACGCCGATGATCCTCCTCGGCCTCGGCGTGACGCCTGCGGACGGCGCACCCGAACTCGTCGACGGCGCGGTCGTGGGCGACGCGGGCACGGCGCCGCTGGCGCCATGCGCCCACCCAGCCGACCGCCCACGTGGCGAACGCCGCGACCGCGCCGATGGCGGCGAACACGGCGAAGAGCAACTGGTCCATCACCGCCGACAGCACACCCGCGGCGACAGCGGCGACAGCGGCACCGACGAGTCCGGTCGCGGACGGGCCGCGCACCTCGGCAGGTGGAACCGGCGGTGTGGGCGGAACGGGCGCCGGGGCAAACGTCGGCTGCGGTGCGCGGTGGACGGCGCGCCGCCACGGATCGTCGAGCATCGGCACGAGGCGGCCGACGACGGCACGACCGAGATCCGTTCCGGTACCGGCCGGGTCGTCGGCGCGGCGGAAGGCGATGGCACTCCGACCGAGCTGCACGGCATCGTCGAGCTCGACCTCGACGACCGACGCTGCCTCGGCGCCGCTCCCGGCGGGACGCAGCGGGGTCCGCCCGGTGAGCTGACGAATCCGGACGACACCGGCACCGTCGGCACTGTCACCGGCGCTGGTGCCGGCACCTGGCACTGGCACTGGCACTGGCACTGGCACTGGCATCGACGAGGGCGTGGTGCAGTTCGCTCGCCGGGTCGTCGATGACGAGGTCGGCGGCCGGCGATCTCCCGAGCACCGAGCGGCCGGCCTGCAGCGACCGCCAGGGCGTGCATGCCGGCCCGGCCACCACGGCCCACTCGATGCCCGAGGTCCCGACCGGCGGCAGTCGCCCCGCAGGGGCCGCCCCCGTGTCGACCCGCGCTCCCCACCGCAACCCGCCGGCGCGGAGCGAGCATCCACGTGCGACCACGCGGCCGTCGAAGGTCACGGCATCGCCGGCGGCGAACCCCAACGCCGTGGCGAGTGCATCGATCGAAGCCGCCCCATCGGCACCGGGGTGCACGACGACGCGCTGGCGGCCGTCCGGGGTGATCGCACACGGTGGGAGCGACGAGTCGTGCATGCCTGCACAGTGGGTGGCCGGGCGCCTGGAAGGGAACGAACGGGCGAACCCGACTGCGAGTACGGAAAATTGACCCTGAGCAGGGGCGGTGAGTGCCACGGTGACCCGGTGAGCGCACGGTGACGGCATGCAGACCACGCCAACACCGACCTTCGACCCGCCGTCGCCCGCCCCGTCCGTCCGCCACGCCGTGGCGGCGCCGGCGATCGGCGCCCGGGCGCCGCTGGGGACCCGCCTCGACATCGAGTGGCGGCACCTGCGCGTGTCGCGACGGTGCGTGCAACGTGCCCAACAGTGGCGATCCGACGGGGGTGATCACCCGCTCGATCGCCTCCTCGAAGGGCTCGACGACCTCGACGACATCATCCGCGCCACCCAGCGCGAGGACGGCCGGCAACCGATCGGCGACGCCATCCTGGGGCGGCTCGTACGGATCGCCCGCACCGACGAGCTGGCGTGCCGGCTCCTCGTGCAACGCCTCCTGCCGGGCCTGATCAGTCGTTCCCGCGCCTTCCGACGCTTCGGCGACGACACCGACCTGCTCGAAATCGTCGTGCCGTGGGCCTGCATCTGCATCGTCACCTACGACGTCGAACGCCGTCCCCGCCACGTGGCCGCGGCGCTGATCTCGGACGCCACCTTCCAGGCGTTGCGCAAACCGCTGCGGCGGCGGGCGGCGACCGAGGTCGTGCGCAACCCGCTGCGCTTCGTCGAGATCAGTTCGAGCATCGAGCCCGACCCCATCGAGGTGCTCGCCGAGGTGGTTCGCGACGCCCGCGCCGCCGGTGTGCCCGACGAGGACCTCGACCTGATCCGCGCGCTCGCCGCCGCGGAATCGTCGAGCGTCGTCGCCGCACGACAACAGGTGACGGCGCGCACCGTGCGCAACCGCCGCGACCGCGCCACCGCCAGCATCCGCGCCGCGCTCAGCGTCGCCGCGTGAGCGGTGACCGGTGATACGTCGCCGCGTGAGCGGTGACCGGTGATACGTCGCCGCGTGAGCGATGACCAGTTGACACAGCGTCGCCGCGTGAGCGGCGGGGTCAGGGGCGCTGGGTGAAGACGGGCGGGCGCTTGTCGAGGAAGGCTCGGAATGCTTCCTGGGCATCGTCGATGAGCGCCGCCGAGGCCATTGCCTCGACCGCCACGGCATACGCCGCCGACTGGTCGAGGCCGACCTGGGCGTAGAACGTCTGCTTGCCCAGCGCCTTCGACCGCCCGCTCCCCCGCGTCGCACGGCGCAGCAGATCGGCCACCTCCGCGTCGAGCTGCTCGTCGGGCACGGCGCGATTGATCAGGCCCCACTCGGCCGCCGTGGCCGCGGGGATCGGGTCGCCGGTCAGCGCCATCTCGAGCGCCCGCTTGCGTCCCACGTTGCGTGCAACGGCGACCAGCGGCGTGTGGCAGAACAGCCCGCCCTTGCCCCCGGGGATGGCGAACGATGCCGACTCCGCAGCAACGGCGAGGTCGCAGGTGGCGACGAGCTGGCAGCCGGCAGCGGTCGCCAGGGCATGGACCCTGGCCACGACCACCTGCGGGATCGACTGGACGGTGTCCATCATCCGTGTGCAGACCTCGAACAGGTCGCGGGCGTCGTCGAGCGTCGCCCCCGCCATGTCGCCGAAGTTGTGACCAGCCGAGAAGACCGGCCCGTTGGCCGCCAGCACGACGCCGAGCGCGTCGCTGGCGCCGACCTCGGCGAGCGCGTCGGTGAGCTCGAGCATCACGTCGAGGGCGAGGGCGTTGCGCTTCTCGGGCCGGTTGAGGGTGATCGTCGTGACGTCGCCGTCGCGGTCGACGAGAACGTGGGCGTCACTCATCGCTCCAGTCTCGCGTCGCCCACCACCCGCGCCTATGGTCGGCCGCCATGAAGTTCGGACTGATGTTCGCCAACACGGGTCACGGTGCCGCACCTGCGGGCGCCAAGGCGGTTGCCGAGGGTGCCGAGGCCGGCGGCTTCGACTCGATCTGGACCGTCGAGCACGTCGTCGTGCCGTCGGGTTACGACTCCAAGTACCCGTACGACCCGAGCGGCAAGATGGCGGGCGGGGCCGAGGAGTTCGACCTCCCCGACCCGCTGATCTGGTTGGCGTGGGTCGCCGCGCACACGACGACGGTCAAGCTCGCCACGGGCATCTTGATCGTCCCGCAGCGCAACCCGGTGATCACCGCCAAGGAGCTGGCCACCCTCGACCACCTGTCGGGGGGCCGCATGGTGCTCGGCGTCGGTGCCGGCTGGTTGGCCGAGGAGTTCGCCGCGCTCAACGAGTCGTTCGAGGATCGCGGCAAGCGCCTCGACGAGTACATCGCCGTGATGCGCGCCCTGTGGGCCGGCGGCAAGACGACGTTCGACGGCGACTACTTCCAGTTCGAGGAGTGCATCAGCCGCCCGGTCCCGGTCAACGGCACCATCCCGGTGATCGTCGGCGGCCACACCAAGGTCGCCGCTCGACGAGCCGGTCGCCTCGGAGACGGGTTCTTCCCCGGCAACGCCGGCACCAGCGAGATCTCCGAGCTCGTCACCATCGTCCGCCAGACCGCCGAGGAGCACGGACGCGATCCCGACGCCATCGAGCTGATCGCCAGTGCCGCGGCACCTCCCGGGCCGAAGCTCGACGAACGCATCGCCAAACTCAACGAGATCGGCGTGACGACGGCGATCGTGCCGACGTTCCCGCCCGATCAACTGGCCGACATCGGCACGGCGCTGAACGCCGCCTACGGCTGACGACCTCTACGGTTCAGGGCATGAGCTCCGAACCGAACCCTGCGCGACTCGAGCGCGCCGCGCTGTGCGACCTCCTCGTCGAGGTCGGCCCGGACGCTCCCACGCTCTGCGGCGACTGGACGACGCGCGACCTCGCCGCCCATCTCGTGATGCGCGAACGGCGCCCCGACGGCGCCCTCGGGATCGTCGTCTCGAAGGCCGCCGGGCACGCCGAGAAGGTGCAGGCGCAGATCGCGGCAACGCCGTGGACCGAGCTCGTCGACAAGGTCCGCTCGGGTCCGCCGCGCTGGTCGCCGACGAGCATCGGAGCCGTCGACAAGCTGGCCAACACCGCCGAGTTCTACGTCCATCACGAAGACGTCCGGCGAGCCGCCGACGGCTGGTCGCCGCGCAGCCTCGACCCCGTCGTCCAGGACGCGCTGGCCAACCTGCTCACCGGTCGCATGGCCAGCCGGCTCGTGCACGGTTCACCGGTCGGCATCGTGCTCGAACCGACGGAGGATCTCGAGGCCATCGTCGTCAAGGACGCCGAACCGTCGGTCACGGTGAGCGGACCGGTGAGTGAGCTGGTGATGTTCGTGTTCGGACGTCAAGGACACGCCCAGGTCGAGGCCCGCGGCGACGACGACTCGGTCGCCGCGGTGATGGCTGCCGCGTTCGGTGTCTGACGGTTCGGTGTCTGACGGTTCGGTGTCTGACGGTTGCGCCCGCACCGACGAACGACGGGGCGTCGAGGGTGCCTCCCCAGGGGCTCGAACCCTGAACCAATGGATTAAAAGTCCACTGCTCTACCATTGAGCTAGAGAGGCCCGCGAGGACGCGGCCCCACAGCGTACCGAGCGAGATTCCCCGCACACAGAGAGCGGCCCGCCCACGATGCCGTAGCCCGAGATTGCCGTAGCCCGGCGGTCCGCTGTCGTGGCAACATGGTCGACCAGTAGGGGAGTTCTGCGGAAGGAGACCGGCATGTCCGTCACGCTCGTTCACCGCGACACGTCCACCGACGTCGCCCTGTCGGTCGCCGAGGAGCTCGGCCCCGCCCTGGAGCGGCTGCTCGATGGCCCGCCGCCCGTGCGCATCGAGTTCTGGGACGGCTCGGCGTTGGGCGCCGACGGTGCCGGCACGCTGCGGATGACGAGCCTCGAGGCCCTGCGCCATCTCGTGTGGTCGCCCGATGAGCTCGGCCTCGCCCGCGCCTACGTCACCGGCGCCATCGAGGCCGAGGGCGACCTGGCGGCGATCCTGAGATCGCTGCGCGAGGTGATCCCCTCCGACGCCCGCGCCGGGGCGCGGGCGTTCCCGGCGCTGATCGGTGCCGCCCGCCGTCTCGGGGCGATCGGTCACCGTCCGCCGCGCCCAGCCGAGGAGCTCGTCCCGCACGGGGTCCGCCACACGTTGCGCCGTGACCGCCAGGTGGTCGGCCATCACTACGACGTCGGCAACGAGTTCTACGGGCTGATCCTCGGTCCGGCGATGACGTATTCGTGTGCTCGCTTTCCCACGCCGGAGACGACGCTCGAAGCGGCCCAGGCGAGCAAGCACGAGCTGGTCTGCAGGAAGCTCGGCCTCGCCGAACCGGATCGACCGAGGGCGCGGCTGCTCGACGTCGGCTGCGGATGGGGGTCGATGGCCATCCACGCCGCCCAGCACCACGACGCCGACGTCGTCGGGATCACGATCAGCGAGGAGCAGGCGGCCGCCGCCCGCCGGCGCGTCGCCGACCTCGGCCTCGAGGATCGCGTCGAGATCCGCCTCCAGGACTACCGCGAGATCGACGACGGCCCGTTCGATGCGATCTCCTCGATCGGCATGGCCGAGCACGTCGGCTCGAAGCACATGGCCGAGTACTTCACCCGACTCCACGGCCTGCTGCGGCCCGGGGGGCGCCTGCTCAACCACGCCATCTCCTCGATCGGCGGCTCGCGCATCGGCCGGCGCTCGTTCATCGGCCGCTACGTGTTCCCCGACGGCGAGTTGCTCGACATCGCCGACACCACGCGCGGCATGGAGGCGGCCGGGTTCGAGGTCCGCGACGTCGAGAACCTGCGCGAGCACTACGCCGCGACGTTGCGTCACTGGGTCGCCAACCTGCAAGCGAACTGGGACGAGGCGGTGGCGCTCGTGGGTGAGCGGCGGGCGCGCGTGTGGTTGCTCTACATGTCCGGGTCGATCAACGGCTTCGACGACGCCGGCATCCAGGTGATGCAGACGCTGGGGGTCAAACTGCTCGACGACGGCACGAGCGCGATGCCTGCCACACGGGCCGCCTGGGACTGACCCTCCAACGGATCGGGCGCCAGCGGCGTGCAGTAGGTTCGCTGGCCATGTCCGACCCTGTGTCCGACCGCGTGTCCGACCGTACGACCCGTCGCCCGGGGTCGATCCTCGGCACCCGGGTCCTCCGCACGGAGGACCCCGAGTTGCTGACCGGATCGCGCCGCTACCTCGCCGACGTGCCGCTCACGGGTGCGCTGCACGCCGTGTTCGTCCGCTCCGACGTCGCCCACGGCCACATCCGCGCCATCCACGTCGACGACGCCGCCGCGATGCCCGGCGTCGTCGAGATCCTCACGTTCGACCAGCTCGGGGTCGCCGCCCACCAGGGGTTCGCCGTCGTCCACGACGACTTCGCCCGGCCGCCCCTCGCCGACGGGATCGTGCGCTTCGTCGGTGAGCCCTACGCCGTCGTGCTCGCCGAGTCGCTCGCCGAGGGCGTCGACGCGGCGTCGGCGGTCTGGGCGGAGATCGATCCGCTCCCTGCCTACGTCGATCCCGAGCGGGCGCTCGATGCCGACGCCGAGTCGATCTTCCCGGTTCACGGTTCGAATCAGGCGTCGGTCACCGTCGACCGCCACGAGGTCTCCTTCGACGATGCCGACCGCGTCGTGCGCGGCCGGTACCTCAACCAGCGGATGGCCGTCGTGCCGATGGAGCCCGACTGCTGCGCCGCAGAGGTCGGCGACGACGGGCGGCTGACGTTCTGGGCGTCGACGCAGATGCCGCACGGCTTGCACGGACAGCTCGCCGGCGTGTTGCAGCTCGACCCTGCCCAGGTGCGCGTGGTCACCGCCCAGGTCGGCGGCGGGTTCGGCGGCAAGGCCGGGATCCACGCCGAGTACACGGTGGTCGCCGCATCGGCGTTGCGCACCGGCCGGCCGGTGGTGTGGGTGCCGCCGCGCAGCGACGACATGAAGGCGTTGCCCCACAGCCGCGGCCAGATCCAGTACGCCGAACTGGGCTGCACGTCCGACGGCCGGTTCACCGGCCTGCGGGTGTCGCTGGTCGGCGACGCCGGCGCCTACCCGACGATCGGTGCGTTCCTGCCCGGTGGCACGCGCCGCATGTCGCAGGGCACGTACACCCTCCCGGCGATCCAGTTCGACATCGCCGTGGCGGTGACCAACACGACGCCGATGGGTGCCTACCGCGGGGCGGGGCGGCCGGAGGCGACGGCGCTCGTCGAGCGACTCGTCGACCAGGCGGCGCTCGAGCTCGGCATCGACCCGATCGAGATCCGGCGTCGCAACTTCCTCGCCGACGACGTGTTCCCGTTCCGCACGATCCCCGGCAACACCTACGACAGCGGTCGCTACCTGCTGCCGCTCGAGCGGGCCGCCGAGCTCGTCGGCTACGACGACCTGCGTGCCGAGCAGGCGGCCCGACGCGCCGGCGACGACGAGCGGCTGCTCGGCATCGGCGTCGCGGCCTACGTCGAGATCACGGCGGGCGGCGGCTCCGACGAGTTCGGCGCCGTCGAGGTCCACGACGACGGGTCGGCCACCGTCTTCGCCGGCACGCTGTCGCACGGTCAGGGACACCAGACCGCGTACGCGATGCTCGTCGCCGACGCCACCGGCATTCCCGTCGACCGGGTCCGCCTCGTCGACGGCGACACCGACGCCGTTCGCACCGGCGGGGGCACCGGCGGGTCGCGCTCCTTGCAGCTCGGCGGTTCCGCGGTGCGCGGCGCCACCGACGTGATGATCGCGCGCGCCAAGGAGGTCGCCGCGGCGATGCTCGAGGCCGACCCCGCCGACATCGTCGTCGATCCCACGGCGGGCACCATCGGGGTCGCCGGTGTGCCGGCGCAGGCATTGAGCTGGGCCGAGGTGGCGAGCGCGGCCAACCGGTCGGGCGCACCGCTCGCCGGCGAGTTCGACTTCCACCAGGAGGGGGCGACGTTCCCGTTCGGTGCCCACATCGCTGTCGTCGAGGTCGACGCGTCGACCGGCAAGACCACACTGCTGCGCCATGTCGCCGTCGACGACTGCGGCACCGTGCTCGCCCCGCTGCTGGTCGAGGGTCAGCAGCACGGTGGCATCGCCGCCGGCGTCGGGCAGGCGTTGTACGAAGAGGTGCGCTTCGACGACGACGGCAACCCCGTGACGTCGAACCTCGCCGACTACGCCATCCCGAGTGCCGCCGAGCTCCCGTCGTTCGAGGCCCACTCGACCGAGACCCCGACGCCGCTCAACCCGCTCGGCGCCAAGGGCATCGGCGAAGCGGCGACGATCGGCGCCACCCCGGCCGTGCAGAACGCGGTGATCGACGCCATCGCCCACCTCGGCGTGCGGCATGTCGACCTGCCCTGCACGCCCGAGCGGGTGTGGGCGACGATCCGCGACGCCCGGGCGGGCACCCTCGCCGATCCGTGGCGTGACCCACCGAGCGTCTTCGACCGCCTGCGAGCCGACGCCACGGCTCCGGCCGTGGAGGACGCGGCAGGCGCGGCCGCTGCGGACGGCATCTGACGCCGAGGTCCCGTGGGGCGCTTGCCGCGAGGCAAAGATGTGTCACACTCGCCGACATGGACGAGCTGTGGTTGGTCGGACGGATCCTCTTCAGCACGGTGTTCCTCACCCAGGGGGTGATGCACCTCGCCGACCTCGATGGTGCCGAGGCATACGCACGGAGCAAGGGCGTGGGGCCGGCGCGGCCGGGTGTCATCGCCGTCGCCGTGGCGTTCATCGTCGGCAGCGTGTCGGTGATCTTCGGGATCTGGGGTGACCTCGGCGCCCTCCTACTGATCGTGACGTTGTTGCCGACGACGTTCGTGATGCACAAGTTCTGGGCCGAGCGCGATGCGCGCCTGCGCCAGAGCGAGCTGTCCAACTTCCTCAAGAACGTGTCGCTGATCGGCGGCGCCGTGTTGCTGTTCTCGTGGTTCGGGCGCGACACCTTCGGGTTCGGGCTGCCGTACACGATCACTGACGGCGCGTTCGGCTTCCGCTGAGCGGGCGCCCCGGCAGCGGGCCCCGCGAGACGGCGGGACTCAGACGGCGAAATAGGTGCTGTCGAGGCGCGGCTGCCCGCCGTCGGCGACGACCACCCGCCCGTCACCGACGAGCTTGACGAGGTGCGCCAGCACGCTGCGACGGGCCGGTTTGTGGAGCTCGCGACGGACGGCGACGTAGAGCACCTCGACGATCGCCGGGATCGTGTCGACGCCGTCGCGCACGACGGCGAGGACCTGGCGCTCGCGATCCAGCCGGTGCTCGACGAGGGCACCGACGAATGGGCCCGGGCGCGGGATCGGCGGGCCGTGGGTCGGGATGGCGACGTCGTCGTGGCGACCGGCGACGGACCGCAGCGACTCGAGATAGGCGTCCATGTCGCCGTCGGGCGGGGCGACGACGGTCGTGCTCCACCCCATCACGTGATCGCCGGTGAACAGCGTCGACGTCGAGCCGTCGTCGAGGGAGAAGCAGGTGTGGTTCGAGGTGTGCCCGGGCGTGTGCAGGGCACGCATCTGCCAGGCCGGGCCCGAGGCGACGAGGTCACCGCTGACGGCCGCCACGTCGGGCACGAACCCGCGATCGATCGTCTCCTCGACGACTGGTTCCGCGGCCGCTGCGCCGTCGTCCGCGGTCTCACCGTCGACCGGCTCGGGCGCGTCGTCGGGAGGGTCGTCGCCGATGTCCCAGCCGTCGTCGCCGTGGGGCCCGAAGGCGAACGTCGGCGCACCGGTCTCGGCCGCCAACCAGGCACTCAGCGGCGAGTGGTCGGAGTGGCAGTGGGTCACCAGGATCGCCCGGACGGTCTCGCTGCCCAGCGCCGCGGCGAGCGCATCGCGGTGGCTGTCGATCGCCGGGCCGGGGTCGATGACGACGACATCGCCGCGGCCGTCGCCGATCAGGTAGGTGCCGGTGCCGTGGTAGGTGAACTTCGACGGGTTGTCAGCGACGATGCGGCGGACGAGCGGAGCGATCCACTGCGGCTCGCCGTAGACGAACTCGCCCGCGTCGAGGGTCAGGAACTCCACGTCGTCCACTCCAGTGGTCGCAGGTCGCCGACCGGCCGGCCGTGACCGAGCACCGGGACAGCGGCACCGGCGACCGCCTCGGGCGCGATCGTGTCGACGTCGACGCCCATCGCCCGCAACGCCGCCGCGACGACGGCCTGGCGGGCCTCGTTGCTCCCGTCGGCGATCTTGAAGGCGACGCTGCGACCGTCGGCCGTCGCCGCCGCGAACACCCCGGCGGCGCCATCCTTGGCGAGCAGTCCGGGCACGGCGACCATCCAGCGGGTGACGTCGCGGGCCGGCCCGGCGACGAGCGCCGGGTGGCCGCGCATCGCCCGGGCGACCGCGCCGTCGGCGACCGAGAGCCGGGCGAACGCCAGCGCGAGCTGGCGCAACGGGAAGGCGTGCGTCGGTGCCCCGCACCCGTCGATGCCGACGTGGCTGACCACGCATCCCTGGGCGGCGAGGCCGGCGTTGATCGCCAGCTGGACCGGGTGGTCGAGGCGGCGGTAGCCGGCGATCGGCCAGCCGTTGACCCGGCACGTGGCGAGCATCGCCGCGTGCTTGCCGGAACAGTTCTGTTGCAGCGAGCTGGGTGCGACGCCCGCACGGCGCGCCTCCTCGCGAGCGTCGCTGCCCGACGGTCGCGCCGGCGTGTTGTCGAGGTCGGCCTCGGTGAGGTCGTAGCGGTCGAGGATCTCGCGTACGACGGCCAGGTGTTCGGGTGCGCCGTCGTGGCTGGCGCAGGCAATGGCGAGCTGACGCTCGTCGAGGTCGAGACCGACGGCGAGCATCGCCTCGGCCTGCAACGGCTTGAGGCACGAGCGCGGGTAGACGACGAGATCGGGGTCGCCGATCGACGCCACGGGCACCCCGTCGGCGCCGAGGGCCATCCCGGCACCGTGGTGCAGCGACTCCTCGAGCCCGCTGCGAACGGCCACGGCGATCGGTGCCACCGCTCCTGCGAATCGCGTCATGTCGGTTCAGACGCTGGCAGATCGTCGGCCTCGCCGTCCACCTCGCCGTCCACCTCGTCGTCCAACCGTCGCCGCGCCGGCAGGGTCGTCAGCGCGTTGTCGACGACGTCGTAGCGGGTCCCCCACTGGCTGGCGAGCGCCTGCGCCATGGCGGCCGCGGGCAAGGCCAAGAGCGCGCCCACGAAGCCGAGCAACGAGGCGCCGGCGAGCGCCGCACCGAACGCGACGGCGGGATGCAACTCCATCGTCCGTGCCGTGATGCGGGGCATGAAGAAGTAGTTCTCGATCTGCTGGTAGACGACGATGAACCCGACGACGATCAGCGCCTCGACCGGCGACTCGAGCAACGTCAACAGCACCGGGAGCACACCGGCGAGGTAGGTGCCGACCACGGGCAGGAACTGGCTGACGAGGCCGACCCACAGCGCCAGGGCGACCGGCGCCGGTGTGCCCAGCGTCTGGAAGACGACCCAGTGGAAGAACGCCGACAGCAGCGCCAAGAGCGCTCGCGAATACAGGTAGCCGCCGGTCTTGGTGATCGCCAGCTCCCACGCCGATAGGACGCGCACCTGCCGCTCGGGCGGAAGGCGCGAGCACAGCGCCCGTCGCAGCCGTGGACCATCGGCGACGAGGTAGTAGGTGAACAGCAACGCCGACAGCCCTTGGAAGAGCACCCCGACCGCCGCCACCGACACCCGGACGGCGGTGTCGCTCTGCGAACGGATGAACTCCTGCACGTTGCCGTTCGGGTCGTTGAACTCGTTGATCACGTCCTGCGGGTCGATATCGGTACCGAAGTTGTCGTTGAGGAAGTCGACGGTGTCGGTGATGTAGATCTCCGAGTCGGAGAGCAGGTCGGCGATCTGGGTGCCGACGAGCGTGCCGACCGCGCCGACGAAGATCAAGAAGGCGCCGAGGACGCCGAACAGGATCATCAGCGTGGCCCGCCCGCGCTTCCAGCCGCGCCCGGAGAGACGGTTGACCCCCGGTTCGATCGCCAGCGACAAGAACACCGACGCCAGCAGCAGCACGAGGAGACCCGACAGCCGGTGGAAGACGTGCTGGGCGACGACCGTGAGCAAGAACCCGGTCCAGAAGACGAACGCCGCAGGGACCGCCCAGCCAGGCAGGCGCCGCTGCTTCAGCGGCGCCATCGGGCTGCCGTCGGCGCCCAACAGTCCGACGTCGTCGGCCGCCGCCCGCGAGGTCTCCGGCGGCGGATCCTGTGGCACGTCAGGATGGTACTCACGTCGCCCCGATCGGCGCGGAACGGCGTGCGCCGTCGCCAGACCGATCGCGGGAGTGAACTGCGGTCGACGGTGGCACGCTCGTGGTGTGGACCTCGACGCTCGCGGCTGGCTCGGACGCCAGATCCGCACGCGCGTCATCGGCGACGACACCACCGCTCAGGAACGGCGCTCCGGCCTGCTCGACGGGCACGCCGGGTGGTTTGCGCCGGACACCGCGATCCGCCAGGTCCACGGTGACGCGTCGATGTTCGTCGGCGGGCTGCGGGCCCTCCTGCTGCAATCGATGCACCCGCTGGCGATGGCCGGCGTCGCCGACCACTCCGACTACCGAGCCGATCCGTGGGGGCGGTTGCAGCGCACGGCCGATTTCATCGCCGCCACGACGTTCGGCACCGAGGCCGACGCGGACGAAGCGATCGCCACGGTCCGTCGGGTACACCGCCGGGTCACGGGAACCGCCCCGGACGGGCGCCGCTACGCGGCCAACGACCCGCACCTGTTGCATTGGGTGCACATCGCCGAGATCGACAGCTTCCTCGTCGCCCACCGGCGCTACGGCACGAACCGGCTCGACGCGGCGGGCGGCGATCGTTACGTTGCCGAGACCGCCGAGGTCGCCCGCCGACTCGGCGTCACCGACCCGCCGACGAGCGAACGCCAGCTGGCCGAGCACCTGCGTGCGTTCCGGCCGGAGCTGGCGGGCACGCCGGCTGCGCGTGACGCGGCGCGCTACCTGCTGCTGCAACCGCCGATGCCCGTCGCTGCCCGGCCGGCCTACGCGTTGCTGGCCGGCGCCGCCGTGGCGTTGATGCCGTGGTGGACACGATGGCCGCTGCGCCTGCCGCTGCTGCCGGTGACCGAGGCGGTCGCGGTGCGGCCTGCGGGCGATCTGGTCACGCGGACGATCCGCTGGGCGCTGCCGGCCTGAACGAGCCGGCAGCGCACCGCGGCGTCGTCAGTCGGATTCGGTGATCTCGATGCCGTTGATCACGACATCGGTCTTCGGGCGGTCGCCGCCGCCGGTCGGCACACGCTGCATCTCGTCGATGATGTCGAGGCCCTTCACGACCTGACCGAACAGGCTGTACTGCGGCGGCAGGCCGACACCGGAGGAACCGCTGACGATGAAGAACTGGCTGCCATTGGTGTTCGGGCCGGCGTTGGCCATCGCCACCGAGCCGATCTGGTATTCGCGCGGCTTGGGCAGCTCGTCGTCGAAGCGGTAGCCGGGGCCGCCGCGGCCGGTGCCGGTCGGGTCGCCGCCCTGGCACATGAAGCCGTTGATGATGCGGTGGAAGATGACCCCGTCGTAGTAGTGGTGCAACGCCAAGAAGACGAAGTTGTTGACCGTCTTCGGCGCCTTGACGGCGTCGAGGGCGATGACGATCTCCCCCATGCTCGTGTCGAGCTTGGCGGTGTAGCGCTTCGACGGGTCGATGCCCATCTCCGGCGGCTCGGCGAACTCTTGCTGCTTGGACAGCGGAACCATCGAGGGGTGGGAACGGAGTGGCCATGTCCCCGACCCTACCGGCCACTCAGTTGCGGTCGTTGTAGCTGCGGATGAGCGCGTCGCTGGCCTCGGCCGCGGCGGCCAGAGCGGCCGCCGGGTCGCCACCGTTGAACACCTTGGCGACGGCGCGGGCGGTCTCGGCGCGCACCTGGCGCAGCGGACCGAGGGCCGGGGCGTTGGCCGTGACGTCGTCGGCACCGATCGCCAGCTGGTCGTAGGCGACGCGGTAACGGGGATCGTCGGCGTAGGTGGTCGCCAACGGTTCGAGCTCGACGGCGTCTTCGCGAATCGGCACGTAGCCGGTCGCCGCCGCCCACTCGGCCTGCGTCTCGGCGCTCGTGAGGTAGGTGATGAAGTCCCACGCCGCGGCGGTCTCGGCGTCGTCCTGACCGGCGGGGATCCACAACGACCCGCCGCCGACCTGCACGCCCGGGGTGTCACCGGGTCCGGGCATCGGGCCGACCCCGACGTCGTCGACGGTGAGGCCCGGGATCAGCCCGCCGCTCAGCGCGTTGATGACGGTGCCGATCGCCGCCGACGTGTAGATCGCCATCGCCGCCGGGGCGGTCTGGTCGGCGAGCTTGAACAGCGTGTCGGTGCCCGAGGCGTTGTCGCCGACGTTGACGGCGAGGCCGTCGTCGAGCAGGCCCTGCAGATAGGTCAACAGCTCGGTGCCGAGCTCGTTGTCGAACAACACCTGGGTCGATCTGGCGAGCCGGCCGTTGCCGTTGTCGGAGTACAGCTCACCGGCGCGACCGAACCACTGCTCGAGGTACCAACCACCACCGGAGTCGGCACCCGAGTCGAGGGCCAGTCCGGTCGACGCCGTGCCGCTGCTGACGAGCGCCTCGGAAGCGGCGCGCAGCTCGTCGAGCGACACCGGCGGATCGTCGGGGTCGAGGCCCGCCGCTTCGAACATCGTCCGGTTGTAGAACAACACCGGGCTCGACATGTTGAACGGCATGCCCCACTGCACGCCCTCGATGTTGTAGGTGCTCAGGCCGCGCGGCAAGAAGGCGGACGTGTCGTAGCCGCTCGCCTCGACGCAGGCACCGGCGGGGACGAATGTGTCGGAGTCGGCGAACTCCTGCAGGGCGTACTCGGGCAGCTGGATCATCGACGGCCGGCTCGACGGCGAGGCGGCGATGTACTTGTCGATCGCCGAGTCGTAGCCGATCTGGTTCTCGAGCCGCACCTCGACGCGGTCCTGGCTGGCGTTGTACGCCGCGGTCAGCTCGACGAGGGCGGGCTCGAGGTCGTTGGCCATGGCGTGCCAGAACACGATCTCGACGGGACCACCGGCGCCGTCGAGGGCATCGGTCGGGCAGCCGGGCAGATCGGCGAGCGGGGTCGTGGTGGTGGTCGCCGCGGCGCTCGACCCCGGTGCGGCGGTGCTGCCGGTTCCCGGCGGCGCGGTCGTCGCCGCACCGGCGTCGGTGACTGGCGTGTCGTCGTCGCCCGAGTCGAGGGCCGACTCACCCGACGAGCACGCCGCCAGGAGCAGCGAGCCGGAGACGGCGGCAGCGGCGAGCAGCGCCGAGTGCCGGCGACCTCCGTGGCGCGACGGTTGGCGGCTCCGGGTTGATCGGGGCGACATCGGGATCATCATCCTTTCACGGCGCCCGCGGTGAGGCCGCGGACGAGTTGTCGTTGGAAGACGAGCAGGACCACGGCGACCGGGATCGCGGCGATGATCGTGCCCGCCATGACGAGGTTTGGCTGGTTGACATTGGACCGGCTGAGCAAGCGCAGGCCGCTCTGCACGGTGTTCATGTTCGACTCGTTGACGACGAGGCTCGGCCACAGGTATTGGTTCCAGGCGCCGAGGAAGCTGAACAGGCCGAGCGCGCCGAGGGTCGGCCGCACGAGCGGGATGCCGATGTGCCACAAGAAGCCGACGTGCCCGACGCCGTCGAGGGCGGCGGCGTCGCGCAGGTCGCGAGGCAGCGTCATGAACGTCTGGCGGATGAGGAACGTGCCGAACGCGGTGGCCAGGAACGGCACCGCCAGACCGGCGTACGTGTTCGTCCAGCCGAGGGCGTCGACGGTGTCGTAGTTGACGACGAGCGTCGCCTCGAGGGGAACCAGGAGCGTCGCCAGGTACACCAGGAAGCACAGGTTGCGGCCCGGGAAGTCGAGCATCGCGAAGGCGTAGCCGGCGAGCAGCGAGGTGACGATCTGGCACACGGTGATCGCCGTGGCGACGACCATCGAGTTGAAGAGGTAGCGACCGAGGTTGCCCGTCGTCCACGCGTCGACGAGGACGTCGAGGGTGAACGAGTCGGGGATCAACGGGTTGACGAGGACCTTGTTGCCGGGCTTCAGGGAGGCGACGACGGTCGTGTAGATCGGGAACAGGACGATGAACGACACGGCGGCGAGGAGCACGTAGCGCCCGGCGCGCCGCCAGCCGGTCGGCTGCCCGAGGTGCGATCGGCGGACGCCGCCGGTCGGTCGAGCGGTCGTCAGGCCGGTCGGTCGATCAGTCGTCAGGTCAGTCGTCAGGTCAGTGGTCAGGTCGGTCATCCGTAGTGCACCCGTCGTCCGAGGCCGCGCAGCTGCAACAGCGACAACACGAGCAGGAACAAGAACAACAAGACGGCGGCGCCTGCCTGCAAGCCGGTGTCACCGCGGATCGGCGAGGTCTGGCCGTAGACGAAGTAGGTGATCGTCGTCGTCGATGCCTCGGGCTGCGGACCACCGTTGGTGAGCAGGTCGATCTCGCCGTACGTCTGGAACGCCCGCGTCGTCAACACGATGAGGACGAACAACAGCGTCGGCCCGAGCAACGGCAGCGTGATCGACCAGAAGCGCCGGGCGCCGCCGGCGCCGTCGACCGCCGCCGCTTCGTAGAACTCCTCGGGGATGCCCTGCAGGCCCGCCGTGACGAGGATGAACGTGAAGCCGAGTCCGGCCCACACGCTCGACATCGCCACCGCCCACAGCGCGGTGCCCGGATCCTGCAGCCAGCCCGGATCCTTGACCGAGGGGAACACTGCGTTGAACCAGCCGACGTTGGCGAGCACCCCGACCGACGGTTGCAGGAGGAACAGCCACATCAAGCTGGCAACGGCGACCGACGTCGCCACCGTCGAGGAGAAGATCGTGCGGAACACGCCGATGCCACGGAGGTGCTTGTCGGCGAGCACCGCCAGGCCCACGCCCAGCGCGAGGCCGAGCGGCACGGTGATCACGGCGAAGCGGACCGTCACCCAGAGGGCGTTCTGGAACTCCGTCGACCGGAACAGGTCGACGTACTGGCCGAACCCCTGTGACGTGCAGTTGTCGCCGAAGTTGTTGCAGCGCTGCTGACCGAGCCACACCGCCCGACCGAGCGGGTAGAGGACGAAGACGACGAGGATGATCGCCGACGGCGCCAGCATCGCCATGGCGATCGGGAAGTCGCGCCAGCGAGCGCGGCGACGGCTCGGGGTGACGGTCTGCCGGGATGCGCTCCGCCACCATCGATCGGCCACGTGGGCTGACCCTATTCGTCGCGGCGACGGTCCTGTGGTGTGACATCGCACACCGCTCGTCGCGCGCCGAGTCACCGACGCCCCGACGCTGCGCCGGTGCGCGAGCGGGCGAGTAGCGTCGGGCGACGTGACCGATCCCGCGACGACCGGTGCGACGACCGGCCAGACCGTCGACCCGCCACCCGCACCGCCGGTCGACCTCGACGCGATCGAGTCCGATCTCGACGCCGTCGAGGCGGCGCTGGCGCGCCTCGCCGACGGGACGTACCGCGTCGACGAGGTGACCGGCGCGCCGTTGCCCGACGAACTGCTCGACCGCGATCCGACGGCCCGGCGCGCCTGATGCAGAAGAAGGTCGTCGCCGGTCTGGCGTCCGTCGTGGCGCTCGCCGCCGGCCTGGCCGCCGCGGCGCAGCAGGCCAAGGCGTCGCCGTTGACCAGCCGCTTCACCCGCTCGGCGCGGGTCTGGAAGCTCTCCGCCCGCAACTCGGCGCGCTTCGCGGCGACCAAGGTGCGCGGCATCGGCAGTGCCGAAGAGCGCCGGGCCGAGCTCGACGAGCAGTTCGCCATCCGCACCGCCGAAGACGTCGCCAAGGAGCTCGGCGAGATGAAGGGCGTGCTGATGAAGGCCGGGCAGATGATCAGCTTCATCTTCGAGGCGTTGCCCGACGAGGCCCAAGAGGCGTTGGCCACGTTGCAGGCCGACGCCGCCCCGATGGCGCCGAGCCTCGCCGCCGGCGTCGTGCGTGGCGACTTCGGCAAGGCCCCCGAGCGGGTGTTCCTCGACTGGAACGACATGCCCGTCGCCGCCGCCTCGATCGGCCAGGTCCATCGCGCCGTCACCCACGACGGACGCGACGTCGCCGTCAAGGTGCAGTACCCCGGCGTGCACGAGGCGATCGAGTCCGACCTCGATGCCGCCGAGGTGATGTACGCGATGTTCTCGTCGATGATGCTCAAGGGCCTCGACGCCAAGGCGCTCGTCGACGAGCTGCGGGCGCGGATGCGCGAGGAGCTCGACTACTCGATCGAGGCCGCCAACGTCGCCGAGTTCGAGTCACGATTCAGCGGGCACCCGTGGGTGCGCATCCCGAAGCTCGTCCCCGAGCTCAGCGGACCGCACGTGCTGACCACCGAATGGGTCGACGGGATGACCTTCGACCAGTTCCGCACGACCGCCTCCCACGCCACCCAGCAACGTGCTGCCGAGGTGATCTGGCGTTTCGCCCAGGGCGCCATCATGCGCCACGGCATCTTCAACGGCGACCCGCACCCCGGCAACTACCGGTTCCACCACGACGGCAGCGTCACCTTCCTCGACTACGGCCTCGTCAAGCGATGGTCGCCGGGTGAGTGGGAGCAGCTCAAGCCGTCGATGGAGGCGATCATCGTCGACCGCGACCCGGACCGGCTGGTGGCGGCGATGGTCGCTGCCCAGTTCCTGCCGAGCGACCACCGCCTCGACCCGCAGCTCGTCTACGACTACGTGTCGAGCCCGTACGTGCCGTACCTGACCGACGAGTTCACATTCACCCGCGACTGGATGCGCGACACCATCGGGCGCATCTTCGACGTCCAGGGTCCGCACGCCCCGGTGATCGAGCGGCTCAACATGCCGCCGAGCTTCGTCATCCTCGACCGCGTGGTGTGGGGTGTCAACGCGATCCTCGGCAAGCTCGAAGCCCGCGGCCCCTGGCGGGGCATGCTGCTCGAGTACATCGCCGACGGCCCGCCGGCCACCGAGCTCGGCACCGCCGAAGCGGCGTGGACCGCCGGCCGCTCCTTCTGACGACGGCGAGCGGCCCAGGTGACCGGTGCGTGCACCGGTGACCGGTGCGTGTGACCGGTGCGTGCAGCGTCTGCACGCACTTCTCACCGCTGGCGGTCGGCCGCTGACGAGCTGGGCCGCGGGGCGCAGATCGGCGAGCGCCATCCGTAGCCGCGGAGCAGTCCGCCCGGCGGCCAGTGACCCGCCCGGCTGTACGCCCACCACTCGAACGGATTGAGGTAGTACGCGGTCGACTCGACGACCTTGCCGACCGGTGCGTCGCGCCGACGCGACAGCCACACCACTGCGCCGACACCCGCGCCGAGGACCATCCACGAGCCGTAGAGCAGCGGGTAGAACGGGCCGAACCACCTGGCCTGCCAGACGTGGACGTCTTCGTGTTCGATCACCAAGCGGCGGCGACGAGCGAGCGTCGGGTCACCGGCGCCGCTGACGACGTTGCCGATCGTGATGGCGAAGCCGCGGCGCGGCACGAAGCCGCGCTGGTACACGTGGCGGTTGGCGCGGCGGCTCATCGACTCGACGTACCCCGGCCGGCCGCGCGCCGCCCGAGCGCGTGCGACACCAGCGCGGCCGACGTCATCGGCAGCGACCACGTGGAGTCGAGCACCGCGGCGGCGGCCCCGCGCGCCGTACGCCACGCGTAGACGCCCCGCCACCCCGAGACCACCCCGTTCGCCGCGGCGAACGTCGCCGCCGGGATCGTCAACCCGAACGGCCGGCCGGCGGCAGCGCCGAGGAGGCCCCCGAAAACGCCGACGGCGACCGCTTCGATGAAGCGATCGCCGTTGGACGACACGGTGGTCATGCGTACGCCGGTCCGCTCGCCGACGCCATGCGGCTCAGTTGCGCAGGTACGACAGGAGCCGCAGGATCTCGAGGTACAGCCACACCAGCGTGACGACGAGACCGAGCGCAGCGACCCACTCGTAGGCCTTCGGCATGCCGGCGTTGGTCGCCCGCTCGATGAAGTCGAAGTCGAGCGCCAGGTTGAGCGCCGCCAGGCCGCACACGAGGACCGAGAAACCGATGCTCATCGCCATGTTGTCGCCGTTGAGGAACGGCAGCTCGGTGCCGAACATGCTCAGGATCCACGAGAACAGGTACATCACCATCACGCCGAGCGTGGCGAAGATGACCGTGCGGCGGAACTTGTCGGTGACCTTGATGATCCGGGTGCGGTAGAGGAAGAGCATCACACCGAAGACCGAGGCGGTGCCGATGACGGCCTGGAGGACGATGCCGTCGTAGAACGTCTCGTAGCCCTTGGAGATGGCGCCGACGGCGAAGCCGTAGCAGAGGGCGTAGACCGGGCCGAAGATCTTGGCCAGGTTCGGCTTGAACGTGGCCACGAGCACGGCCACGAAGCCGACGATGATGCCGACGAAGGCGAGCGGCGGGAACTGGTAGGTCTCGACGCCGTTCTCCAGCGTCGGGCCGTCGGCGGCCTGCCAGCCGAAGGTGGCCGAGATCGCCAGGAGGACGAGCAGCACGGCGGACGCCGTGATCGTGCCGTTGACCGTCATCGCCTTGTGCCAGGCGCTGACAGGCCCGTCGGTGATCGGCTGGGGTGCGACGTGGGTTCCGGCTTGCGGAGCGCCCCAGCCGGCGGCTCCCGCGGGGGCGGTCGCGCGGAACTGCTGCGATGCCTTGGAGAAGGATTCCTCGTTGAACACTGGATTCGACATGGTCTGACGATTGTACCCAGACGAACCGTTGCGCGCCGCCGCCGTGCGGCGCCTTACCCGACCCTCACCTCGCCCTCCGACCCATCATCGCTGCCGACGATCCATCCACCCGTGACATCTTGAAGTGTGATATCCGTGGTGCCGTTCGGCTCCACCGGTTGACCAGATGACCGACGTCGGTATCGTGACCGCCGTCTCATGTCGACCGTCGCGAGTGTCCCTGCACGAGCAGCCCTGCTCTTGCGCCGCACCTCACCGACGTCGGCCACGGACGCACTCGCACGCCGAAACCTCGACGGTCTTCCCGGTCGTGACCGGGAAATCGTCCGAACGAAGTAGGAGCACCAGTGGCCAAAGATCGCGTCGACCGTGATGATGAAGACCTCGTCCGCCTCTACCTCACCGACATTGGGCAGTACTCACTGCTGACCAAGGACGACGAAGTCCGTCTCGCCAAAGCGATCGAGGCCGGCAACGAAGCGATCGCCGAACTCGACGCCGGTGGCGACCTCACCGCCGCCCGCAAGCGCGATCTGCGCCGCACCGCCCGCCAGGGCGAGGAGGCCGAGCGCCAGTTCGTGCAGTCCAACCTGCGCCTCGTGGTGTCGATCGCCAAGAAGTACCAGGCGTCCGGTCTGCCGCTGCTCGACCTGATCCAAGAGGGCAACCTCGGCCTGATGCACGCCGTCGAGAAGTTCGACTGGCGCAAGGGCTTCAAGTTCTCCACGTACGCCACGTGGTGGATTCGCCAGGCGATCACCCGCGGCATCGCCAACACCGGCCGCACCATCCGCCTGCCGGTCCACGCCGGCGACACGCTGGCCCGCCTGCAGAAGGCGCGTTCGCGGCTCGAGCTGAAGTTCGGCCGTCCGGCGACGCTGTCCGAGCTGGCCAAGGAAGTCGAGATGCCCGAGGACAAGGTGACCGAAGCGCTGCGCTTCGCCGCCGAGCCGCTCTCGCTCTCCGAGCCGTTGCGCGAAGACGGCGACGCCGAACTCGGCGACGTCGTCGAGGACCGCTCGGCGGAGTCCCCGTTCGAGGTCGCCGCCACGGCGTTGCTGCCCGAGGAGATCGCCCGCCTGCTGGCACCGCTCGACGAGCGTGAGCGCGAGATCCTGAAGCTCCGCTTCGGCCTCGACCGCGGTGAGCCGCGCACGTTGGAAGAGGTGGGCGAGCACTTCAACCTCACCCGCGAGCGCATCCGCCAGATCGAAGCGCGGGCGATGAGCAAGCTCCGCCACCCCTCGAGCGACACCGGCGCTCGCGACCTCCTCGCCGTCTGACCCGCGCCGTCTGACCCGCGCCGTCTGACCCGCGCCGTCGATCCCGCTCGCGGCCGCGGCGGAACGCCGCACATGCCTGGGGTTGCTCGTCGCAAACCCGGGCGGCGGGGATGGCGGTGGTGTGCGAGCGTGACGGGATGATCGATTTCGACATCCGGACCGTCGAGGAGCACGAACGCCGCGCGGTGGTCGACACGTTCCGGGCGGCGCTCCTCAGCGGGCCGGTCAGCGACGAGAACTACGAGCGCGGCCTCGCCTCCTGGGACGACACCGACTCGTTGACGGCGTGGGACGGCGACCGCTGCGTCGGCAACGTCGCCGCCTATCGATTCGAGAGCACGATCCCCGGCGGCGCCCGGGTGGCGACCGCGGGCATCACGCGCGTCGGCGTGCTCCCGACGCACACGCGGCAGGGCATCTTGACCCGGCTGATGCACCGACTGCTCGTCGAGTCACGCCAGCGCGGCCAGGTCATCGCCACGCTCCACGCCAGCGAGACGCCGATCTACCGCCGCTTCGGATTCGGGCTGGCGTCCGACGCCGCGGCGGCCGAGATCACGTCGCATCGCGCCACGCCGTGGCGGGTGCCCCCGGTCGCCGGGGCGATGCGGCTCCTGCGGCCCGACGAGGTCCTCACCCAGATCCCGCCGCTGTACGAGCGTGTCGCCCGATGGCGTGTGGGCTCGATCAGCCGCCCGTCGTGGTGGTGGGCGCGGACGCTGCTCGACGCCACCCGTCCCGCCGCCGAGCCCTTCGGCAAGGGCAGTTTCGTCGCCGTCCACGTCGACGCCGACGGCAACGACGACGGATTCGTCTCCTACACGCTGAACTGGGACCAGGCCTTCGGCACCAACCCGGCCGGGCGCGGCGAGGTGCACGACCTGTGGGGCGCCGATGCCGACGTCGAGTTGGCGCTGTGGCGCTACCTGATCGGCATCGACCTCGTCCTCACGTGGCAGGCGGAACCGCGCCCGGTGGACGAACCGGTGCGGCGGGCGATGCACGACGCCCGCGCCTATCGAGGCGTCGATCGCTTCGACGACCAGTGGCTGCGCATCCTCGACCTCGACGCCGCGCTCACACAGCGGACCTTCGGCCCGGGTGAGCCGGTCGCGCTGCGCATCCAGGACCCGCTGTTCGAGCCCGACGGCGCAACGTGGGTGCTCTCCGCCGACGGCGCCGAACGCACCGACGCCGCCGCCGGAACAGGCGTCGACGTCGACGTCGGCATCGAGACGGTCTCGGCCGCCTATCTCGGCGCGGTGTCGTGGCACGATCTCGCGGCGGCCGGCCAGGTCGCTGCGCCGGCGTCGGTGCTCGAACGCCTCGACGCGCTGTTCGCGGTCCGGCCGACCCCGTTCTGCGGCACCGGATACTGACCCGGCCGACTGTCGCCGCGGACACCCCTCGTCGGCAGCGTCCACGAGCCGGAGCAGGCGACGCCCTCGTCCGATGAGCGAGACCCCGTCAGACGCGGGTCTCGCTCATCGCGACGGGTTCAGGGACCCGAGAAGACGCCTTCGGTGACCGCGTCGGTCCGCGAGTAGTACTCCTCTTTCGGGTTGTAGCTGGTGCCACCCTCCTCCTCGCCGCGGGCGAGCTCGGAGCGGCCGACGACGAACCAGTGCACCTCGTCGGGGCCGTCGGCGAGACGCAGGGTGCGCTGGCTGGTGTACATGTCGGCGAGCGGGGTCCACTGCGAGACACCGGTGGCGCCGTGCATCTGGATCGCGTCGTCGATGATCTGGCAGGAGCGGATCGGCACCATCGCCTTGACCGCGCTGACCCACACCCGAGCTTCGGCGTTGCCGAGCACGTCCATTGCCTTGGCGGCGGTGAGCACCATCCGGCGCATCGACTCGATCTCGATCCGCGCCTGGGCGATCATCTGCACGTTGCCGCCGAGGTTGCCGAGGCGCTTCCCGAAGGCCTCGCGGGTGAGGCCCCGCTTGACCATCATGTCGAGCGCCTTCTCGGCCTGACCGACCGAGCGCATGCAGTGGTGGATACGACCCGGGCCGAGGCGCACCTGGGAGATCTCGAAGCCGCGGCCCTCGCCGAGCAGCACGTTCTCGTACGGCACGCGCACGTCGTTGAAGCGCAGGTGCATGTGGCCGTGCGGCGCGTCGTCCTTGCCGAAGACGTGCATCGGGCCGATGACCTCGACGCCCGGGTGGTCCATCGGAACCAGGATCTGCGACTGCCGCTGGTGGGGCGAGGCGTCCGGGTTGGTCTGGACCATGCAGATCATGATCTTGCAACGCGGGTCGCCGGCACCGGAGATGTAGTACTTCTCGCCGGTGATGACCCACTCGTCACCGTCGCGGACGGCCTTGCACTGCACGTTCTTGGCGTCCGACGAGGCGACGTCGGGCTCGGTCATCGCGTAGGCCGAACGGATCTCGCCGCGCAGCAACGGCTCGAGCCACCGCTCCTTCTGCTCCGGGGTACCGACGCGCTCGAGCACCTCCATGTTGCCGGTGTCGGGCGCCGAGCAGTTCATCGACTCCGAGGCCAGCGGGTTCTTGCCGAGCTCGATGGCGATGTAGGCGTAGTCGAGGTTGCTGAGGCCCTCGCCGGTCTCGGCGTCGGGGAGGAAGAAGTTCCACAGCCCCTGCTCCTTGGCCTTGTCCTTGACCGTCTCGAGCAGCTCGAGCTGGCCCGGGGCGTACGACCAACGATCGTCGCGGGTGGCGCCGAGACGGAAGTACTCCGCGGTGATCGGCTCGACCTCGTTCTCGATGAACGCTTTGACCTTGTCGTAGAGAGGGCGCACCCCCTCCGACATCCGCAGGTCGAACATCTCGGGCGTGGATTCCAGACCGGCCATGGGTACTTCCTCTCGTTGCGACGCCGTGTGCGTCGGGTCATCGAAACCCAACGTAGTGACGGGCGACGTGGACAATCGCATCGACCCGCGGCCCACCGACGGGGGCCGACTCGGCGACCGTGCAAGATGCGTGGATGGACTTCCAGGACATCTACGACAGCGGCGCCGACGGGTACGACGCACTGGTCGGCGCCGAGGACGCGGACGGCAACCTCCTCCCGGCGATCGGTGCCGTCGTCGCCCTCGACGGCCGACTGGCGGTCGAGGTGGGCGCGGGCACGGGTCGGGTGACGAAGCTCTTGCGCCGGGCCGGGGCACGGGTCGTGGCGACCGAGCTGGCGGCGGACATGGTGCGCGTCGGGTCGTGCGCCACGGGCAGCGACGACGGTGTCGTCTGGTGCCGGGCGTCGGCGCCGGCGCTGCCGGTGCGCGACGGCGTCGCCGATGCGGTCGTCGCCGGCTGGGTGGTCGCCCATCAGCGCGAGTGGGAGCCCGACTCGTGGCCGGCAGTGGTCACCGGCTTCCTCGACGAGATGCGACGGGTGTTGCGTCCGGGCGGCACGACGGTGCTGATCGAGACGCTCGGCACGGGGTTCGACGAGCCGTCACCCACGCCGGAGCTGGCGGAGTACTACGAGTGGTTGGAGACCACCCACGGATTCCAGCGGTCGTGGATCCGCACCGACTACCAGTTCGCGTCGGTCGACGAGGCGGCGACGGTCACCGGTGCATTCTTCGGCCCCGACTTCGCCGACACCGTCCGCGCCAACGGCTGGGCCCGTGTGCCGGAGTGCACCGGGATCTGGTGGCGATCGTGAGGTCGGCCGGCGGCGTCTGCGGCACGTGACCGGGCGGCGATCGGCGGCCGGCCCTCGGTGGTGCAACGGCGCATCACGCGATGCTCCGGTGCGTGGTCGCCGAGGGCTCGGTGCGCGGTCGTCGTCTCGTCCCAGATGACGACGTCGCCGGGCGTCCAGCGCCAGCGAACCTGGACGTGGGCGTCGTCGAGCGCACGGACGAAGAGATCGAGCAGCGCCCGGCTCGTGACGTCGTCGAACCCGACGAGACGCTGCTGGTAGAGCGGCGACAGCCACAGCGCCGGCCGCCCGGTCCGTTCGTGCAACCGGACCAGCGGGTGGGCGACGGCGGGGTGGGCCGCCTCGAGTGCGTCGGCGACGTCGCGGCCGTGGTGTCGGACCACCGTGCGGAGGTACTCGTCGCCCATGTGGTGGACGACCTCGAGCTCGGTGGCCAACCGCGCCAAGACGCCGGGCAGGCGATCGAAGGCGGCGGTCCCGCTGGCCCAGAGCGTGTCACCGCCGACCGGCGGGATCACGACGGCGTGGAGGAACCCGAGCGCCGGCGGGGCGGCGGTCCAGCTCTCGTCGCTGTGCCAGTCGAACACGGCGGGCGGCCGGTCGGCGGTGTCCTCGATCGTCGACACACGACGGTCGGATCCGAGCAGCCGAGGCAGCGGCGACAGCGACACGGTCCCGAAGCGGGCGGCGACGTCGAGCAGGGCGGCTGCGTCGAGCTGCTGGCCCGGGAGCACGACCATGCCGCGATCGGCGACGAGGCCGGCGAGCGCAGCGACCACGTCGTCGGTGAGGTCGTGGACGAGGTCGACACCGCGGACGACGGCGCCGCAGGCGGCACTGAGGTGGGTGACGGTCAGGTCGGGTGTGGGAGTGGCAGTGGGGGTGGGGAGGAGTGCGGTGGACACGGCATCGATCCTCGGGCGCCGAACGGGTCGTGCCATCGGCCGTCGAGTCGGTCGTCGGTCGGCCGAAAGGATGGTTCTCGCCCGGCTGACGCACGCTCGTCGTACCGTGACAGGCGATGGATTCCGTTGACCCGATGTTGGCGCTGGCGCTCACGGTGCTGGCGGTCGGCTTCGGCGTGCTGCTCGCCACGCGCTGGCTGGCGGCCGGCGCCATCGCCGCCGCCGCCGCCAGCTTTGCGGCGAGCGTCGCCATCCACCGGCGCGGCGGCATGGACACCGACGTGCTCTTCGGGAGCGGGGTCTGGTTGGGTCTGATGGAGCTGCTCGTCCTCGGCGGGCTCGCCTGTTGGGCCACCCGCCGTCTGCCGACCGGTCAACTCGTCGTCGTCCTCGGCGCGATCACGGCGGCGGTGGCCGTGATCGGTGAGTGGCGGCCGACGTTCGTCGGCTACCGGTTCGTCAGCATCGCCCTGCTGATCGCCCTCGGTGGATGTATCGCCGCCGGTGCACTGTTGCGTCAGAGCGACCAGCAGCGTTCCACGGCGGCCGAGCGCGCCCGCCAGGACGAGCGGATGGCGATCGCTCGCGAACTGCACGACGTCGTCGCTCACCACGTCACCGGGATCGTCGTCCAGGCGCAGGCCGGCCAGCTCGTCGCGCCCCACGACCCGGTGCGCGCCGCCGGCACGCTGGCGGCCATCGAGGAGGCCGGCGCCGAGGCGCTCGCCTCGATGCGGCGCATGGTCGGTGCGCTGCGCGAGTCGGACGACGCCGCGGCACCGACGGCACCCGCCGTGTCGCTCACCGACCTCGGCGAGCTCGCCGAGCACAGCGCCGAGCACGGGCTGCCGGTGCGTCTGCACGTCGACGTCGCTGCGGTTCCCGCCGGCGTCGCCCAGTCGGTGCATCGGATCGTGCGCGAGGCCCTGACCAACGCTCGCCGCCATGCGGTCGACGCCACCGCCGTCGACGTCCACGTCGTCCAGGGCGCAGGCGCGCTCAGCGTGGCGGTCGTCGACGACGGCCACCCGCGACCGATCGCCGACGGCGGGTTCGGTGTCGTCGGCATGGCGGAGCGGGCGCAGGCGCTCGGCGGGACGTTCCGTGCCGGGCCGCGTCCCGCTCCGGCGCACGGTTGGGAGGTGCGGGCGTCGTTCCCGCTCGATCCGGAGGTGCCGGTGTGACGTTGCGGGTGATGATCGCCGACGACCAGGAGATGGTTCGCTCGGGCTTCCGGCTGATCCTCGAGGCGAGCGGGATCGAGGTCGTCGGTGAGGCCGGAAACGGTCGAGATGCGGTGCGGCTCGCCCACCAGCTGCGGCCCGACGTCTGCCTGCTCGACATCCGCATGCCCGAGCTCGACGGCCTCGAGGCGACGCGTCGCATCGCCGGACCGGGTGTCGAACGGCCGATCCCGGTCGTCGTCGTGACGACCTTCGACCTCGACGAGTACGTGCTCACGGCGATCCGCAACGGCGCCAGCGGGTTCCTGCTCAAAGACGCCGGCCCGGCGCTGCTGATCGAAGCGATCAGGGCCGCCGCCGGCGGTGACGCACTGGTGTCACCGTCGATCACCGTGCGGCTGCTCGAGCACTACGCAGGTGCCTCGTCGCCGGCCCCGCAGCCGTCGACGCCGCTGACCGAGCGTGAGGAGGAGGTGCTGCGCGCCGTGGCTCGGGGGCGGACCAACGCCGAGATCGGTGCCGAGCTGTTCATCTCGTTGAGCACCGTCAAGACCCACATCGCCAGCATCCAGGCCAAGCTGCACGCCCGGAATCGGGTCGAGTTGGCCAGTTGGGCGTGGATGTCGGGACGGATGCAGTGAGCGGTCGCGATCGCGGCGCGCTCAACCGGGGAGCATGAAGGCGGCGTCGACCAGCCGGGCGGCGGTGGCATAGCCGACGGCACCGACAGCGACGAATGCCAGGGCGACGTGCGGTCGGGCGGCGCGGCGGACGCACACGATGGCCAGCGCGACAGCGAGCACGAGCTGCACCAGCCCGGCGGGACGCAACCGCTCGACGACGCTCACCAGGTGACGTCCCTCGCCGAGCAGGAGTCCGGCGATCAACGCCAGGGCGGTCCATCGACGCTCGACATCGTGGCGGACGAGCCAGCCGACGAGGCCGAAGGCACCGCCCGCGACGATGCCGACCGCCGACCAGATGAGCGTGCTGCGGGCGTTCGAGGCGATGCCCTCGAACCAGTCGACCGCCCAGTAGTACGAGATCGACGCCGTCACCATCGACGCCGCACCGCCGGCGATCGCCGCTCGGGCGGACGGCATCAGCAGGCCGACGACCACCGCGGCCAGCGACCACATGACACCGGAGTTGGCGAGCACGTTCCAGTTCCCGGGCAGTTCGCCCTGCAACACCTGCGTCACGACGCCGGCCACGAAGCCGCCGAGGATCGCCGTCGCCGCGGCGGCGAGGGGCTCGGCGGCGGCGATCCGGTCAGGCGCTCCCGACGGCGGCGACGTCGCCGGTGGGCCCCAGGTGGGCGGGCTCGGCGCCGACGACACGGAGCGGACGGGATCGGTGTTGGTCATGCGCTCATCGTCGCCAGGGCGGTGGCGATCGACATCGGCCCTCAGCCCGGTCGCGCATCGGCCGATCGGCCGATACCCGCCAGTTTCCTCAGCGCGCCGTCTCAGCCCGGTCTCGGCGCCGTCTCAGCGCCGCCGCAGGGCGCGGGCGCCGAGCGCTGCGGCGGTGAACACGATGAAGCCGCCGGCGAACCCGATGGCGTTGCGGCGCTGCGTGCCGCCGAGCATGGCCGCACCGGCGAGGGCGTCGGTGAGGTCGGCGCCGGCCGACGCCAACACCCACGGGAACGACGATCGGCCGGTGACCGCGCTGGCGAGCAGGCCGGCGCCGATCACGAAGTCGCGTCCGCCGACGACGCGGGTCAGGTAGGTCGACGCCTCGTCGGTCTGTCCCACCCACGCCCGGGCGGGACGCTCCGGCGCCGCCAGGAACCACAGCCCAGTGGCCGCCCGCGCCGCACCGACCCCCACCATCCATCCGTCGACTCGTGCCATCGCTGTTCCCTTCGCTCGTCCTCGCCGCGCCGCTCGCCCCTGCCTACCCCGACCGGCCACGGCCGACCCCTCGGCCTCGGCGCGTCAGCGGCGACACCCGGCAGCCGGACGGGATGAGCGTCCGGTCACTCGATGAGGGCGAGGTCGCGCCGGATGTAGCGCAGGTGCGCCCACTCCTCCTCGAGGATCACCCGCACACAGTCACCGACGGTGGGGTGCCAGTCGTCGCCGCCCCACGGGTTGTCTCGTTCTTCGGCGAGCAGCTCCGGCGTGGCGGTGGACAAGAAGTCGGTCACCAACTGCTGGCGCTGGGCGCGCGCCGCGAGGATCTCGTCGAACGTCGGTGTGTCGGTCCGGAAGACGGACACGTCGAAGCCCATCTCGGCAGCACCGCTGAAGATCAGGCCGATCTCGTGGAACGGCTGCTCGATTCCCATGATCCCGCCGCCGAGCCAGGCGTCGGTCGCCAACACGAGGTGACGCAGCGTCTCGGCGAGCGACCACTCGTCGTCGACGTGTGCGTCGACGAGGCCCGCGGGCGTGGCCGCCACCGTCTCGTCCCATGCGGCCTGGACCGCCACCCAACCGTCGCGCAGGCCCTCGGGCGTCTGCGCTTTCTGCAGCTCGCGACCGGGGAACTGCCGGTTCAGCTCGGCGTCGACCAACGGCACGACGTCGACGCCGTTGACGGTGAGGCTGCCGAAGAAGAGGTCATGGCTGTCGATGTCGAGCCCACCCACGTCGACGCCGCGCATCGTCACGTCGCTGAGGTCGCACCATCGCATGGTGGCACCGCGGAAGTTCGTCTTGACGAATGTCGCTCCGTCGAACCCCTGGGCACCGGAGAAGGTGGTCATCCCTGCATTCTGTCCGCTCCCAGCGACAGCGGTGGACGGGACCGACCGTCAGCCCGCCTCGCCGCGCACGTGTCCGCACGCCGGCCCGACGGGCAGGTCACCCTCGCCGTCGGCAGCCCCCACCACCGGCATGCCCGCGCGGGCGCGCCGACGGCGGATCAGGCAGGGAGTTGGTTCGTGAGCGTGGCGGCGTGATCAGGGACGTAGCGCTGCTGGTCGAGCGGCGGCCGTTGGTAGCCCGTCGACTTGGGCCGCCTGGGGAGCTTGATCGCCGGTTCGGCGACGTCGTGGTAGTCGAGCGTGGACAGCAGATGGGCGATCATGTTCAGGCGGGCCGCCCGCTTGTCGTCGCTCTCCACCTGGTACCACGGCGACTCCGTGATGTCGGTGTGGATGATCATCGTGTCCTTCGCCCGCGAGTAGTCCTCCCAGTGGATGATCGACTGGGGATCCATCGGAGAGAGCTTCCACGATCGCAACGGGTCGTCGCGGCGGGCCTTGAACCGCTTCTCCTGCTCCTCGTCGCTGACGGAGAACCAGTACTTGCGCAACAGGATGCCGTCCTCGACGAGGAGCCGCTCGAAGATCGGGCACTGCTGCAAGAAGCGGTGGTACTCCTCGGCGGTGCAGAAGCCCATCACGTGCTCGACGCCGGCGCGGTTGTACCAGGATCGATCGAAGAGCACGAGCTCACCGGCCGCCGGCAGCTGCTCGACGTAGCGTTGGAAGTACCACTGGCCCCGCTGGCGCTCGGTGGGGGCGGGCAGGGCGACGACCCGGGCGGCGCGGGGGTTCAGGTACTCGGTGACGCGCTTGATCGCCCCGCCCTTGCCGGCTGCGTCACGGCCCTCGAACACGACGACGACGCGCTTGCCTTCGGCCCGCACCCACTCCTGCACCTTGACGAGCTCCCCTTGCAGCCTGAGCAGCTCCGTCTCGTACACCTTGCGCGGCACGCGAACGGTCGCCCCGCTCGCCTCACGGTCGTAGCGCTTGGCCATCGCGCCGATCGTACGGGCCCCCAGGTGGCGACGTGATGGACGACGATCCGACGCCCAGCTGATCACCGACGCGGGACGTCGGCTGAGAGCGACGCCGGCGCCGTCGACCCGGGTCCCCAGAACCGGATCACACGCGTACCCTGACGCGCCTCGCCCGGCATCAGCCGACGGCGTAGGGCGGACGTGGCGTGTCCACTCCCCCGGCCCGTCGAGCGGCCGCCAGTCGCTCAGCCGGCGGCTGTGGTCAGATCGTGACGACGTCGATCTCGGCCCAGGCCGCCGGGCCCGCCGTCTCCTCGATCCAGGTGAGGACGTCGGTGGTGTCGGTGCGGTAGCTGGCGGAGGCGGACGGGACGTTGCAGCGCCGACGGCGTCCACGGGCACAACCCAGCGTGAACGACTGCGCGCCCTGGCGTTCAGGATGTGCGTATAGTTAGGCGTATGCCGCGCGTCCAGGTGTATCTCCCCGACGACCTCCACGATGAGCTGAAGAAGCGCGGCCTGCCGGCGTCGGAACTCCTCCAGATCGCGCTGCGCGCCGAGCTCGAACGCCAGGACGCGCTCGACGAGACGGCGCGGTATCTCGAGGAACTCGTCGCCGAGGTCGGAGAACCGAGCACACGACAACAGTCGCAAGCCGACGCCATCGCACGACGCATCCGGGACCGATCGCTCGACCGAGTCAGCTGAACGTGCTCGTTCTCGACAGCGGAGGACTCTCGCGCCTCGCCGCACGCACGAAGACGTCGGTCTCGCTGATCCGCGCATTGACGGCGCAGGAGTTGTGGCCACCGCTCGTGCCCACGATGGTGCTCGTCGAGTCGCTTCACGGCGATGCCGGTCGCGATGCCAACGCCAACCGCTTCTTGAAGGCGTGCATCATCGAATCGACCGTCAGCGTGGACGTCGCCCGCCGGGCCGCCGAGCTCCGCAGACTCGCCCGCACCGGCTCCGCCGTCGATGCCCTCGTCGTCGCGATCGCCGAACCAGGGGGCACGGTCCTCACCGGAGACCGAACCGACATCGAGGCGCTTGCCGCTCACGCCAATCGCGTCAGCGTCGAAGTCATCTGACACAGCGCCGCGCCGGCTCGGACGGATGTCCCGTCCACCTTTCTGCATCTCACTCTGCCCGCTGATTCACCCGCTTGACGTGCGTCATCATGCGCTACCCAACCGACCGTCCGCCCTCCAACACTTCGCCGGGGGTGCAGCGCTCCTCATGTGGGCGGCGGTGAGCGAAGTGTGCGACCCGGATCCGGCGATCGGGGGCAGGCGCTATGCGGCCTGAGGCTGTCACCTACGCTCGTGTCGTGCGGAGCGTTGAACAGCGTCGATATGACCGAAGTTGGAAGCTTGCGGCTTCACTGCTTGGGATCGCGGGCCTCGTGGTTGCGGGTGTCGCGGTGAACCTCGTCGAACTGTCTTCGCCCTGGGAACTCATCCTCTACTTGGCATGCATCGCGGCGGTGCTGCTCGGCGGAACTCTGTGGCTTGTCCCGACTCGCGGCACCGATGAGTCGAAGTCGACGACGATCGACAACACCCGAGCGTGACCGTCTCGTACCCGGCGATCGGAGATGGTGCACAACTGCCAATGAGCAAGCGGACCGAGGGTCGGGCCGTTCACTCATCGCCGGGCGGTGCACGGGCAATCCGATGAGCAAACGGACCGACGGGTGGGCCGTTCGCTCATCGCGACGGCGGGCGGGCGGGTAGCCCCGAGGTGCCGTTCGAGGACACTCGATAACGCGCTTACATAACGACGGCGCTGGCACGGGCAGCGCGCTCATCACGGCCCATTTGTGGCGCCGCACTACCACGGTGATCGGACGGTGAACGCGGCCGCCCGGCCACTTTCCGTCGATGATCTGGCGTGCCCGATCGAGCGTGGTCGAGTACTCGGCATTGTTCGCGGCGATCACCGAGGCGTTGGTGGCGGAGGTGGACGGGAATCGAACCCGCCGGGCGGGGATCACCCGCCCCAACCGCTTTGAAGGCGGCGGAGCCCACCAGGCGCTCGGACACCTCCGTCGGTGACGGTACCGCGAGCAGGTCGGCGAGTCGGCGTCGGAGATTCGCGGCGACGCCCCTGCACGTTCGTGACGCAGGTGCGTTCGCCGTCCGCCGGGCAGCACCCGGACGTACCGTGCTCGCACCGACTTCCTCCAAGACACCCGCCCACAGGTCCACGGACCGATCGGGGGACACGTCATGGTCACTGCTTGCTGGGCCGTCAAGGGCGGTTCCGGTACGACCGTCGTCGTTGCTGCGCTCGCCCGCAGCCGGCGGCAGGGTCCGTCGCTGCTCGTCGATCTCGACGGCGAGTTGCCGCTCGTGCTCGGCATCGCCCCGCCCGATCGTCCCGGCGTCCACGACTGGCTCGCCAGCGACGCCGGACCACCCACCCTCGACGACCTCGTCATTCCGCTGCACCCGGGCGTGGGGCTGCTGCCCGCCCGAGCGATCGGCTGCGACGTGCCCGATCAGGCGGCACCGGCCGCCCTGGCCGCATCGGCCGCATCGCGCGATGTGCCAGTGGAACGCTGGCACCAGCTCGGTGTGTGGCTGAACGACTGGGAACGTCGTCACGGCGGTGCGGTCACCATCGATGCCGGAACCGGCGAGCCGCCGCCCGCGCTGCTCGACCACGTCGAGCGCTCGTTGCTCGTCACCCGTCTCTGCTACATCGCCCTCCACCGCGCCAGCCGCGTCACCCGCCGCCCCACCGGCGTCGTCGTCGTGGAGGAGCCGGGGCGCTCCTACGGACCGCGCACGGTGACCGACGTCGTCGGCGCACCGATCGAGCTGACCGTCCCGTGGCATCCATCGATCGCACGGGCGGTCGACAGTGGCCTCCTCGGATGCCGGCTCCCTCGCGAGCTGCAGCGGCACCTGCGCGGTGCGGCGTGACCGCGGCGACGTCGGCGGCGACATCGGCGGCAACATCTGGGACGACGCCGGCGGCACCGGCGCGACGGCCGGACCCGGCGCGGCTCGACGACACCGACGACGAGCTCGTCGACCGGATCTGTGCCCGCGTCGGCGAGCGTCCGGGCGACCTCGCCGAGCTCGCCCGCGACGAGACCGAACGGCTGACCCCGCTCCACGGCGCACCGGCTCGCGCCGCCATCGTCCGTGCCGTCGTCGCCCGTCTCGGTGGGCTGGGACGACTCGATCGGCTGCTCGCCGATCCCGATGTCGACGAGGTGCTCGTCAACTCGGGTCGCGACGTGTGGGTCGAACGGCACGGCCGGTTGAGCCCGGCCGGACGACTCCGCCACGAGCAGGTCGAACATCTCGTCGAACGGGTCCTGTCGCCGCTCGGTCGCCGGCTCGACCGCTCGTCGCCGATCGTCGACGCCCGCCTCCCGGACGGGTCTCGCGTCTGCGCCGTCCTGCCGCCGGTCGCCGTCGACGGGGCGGCGCTGTCGATCCGCCGGCTCACCGCGCACCCCCGGCCGCTCGCCGAGTACACCGGCCCGGCCGGCGTCGCCCTGCTCGGTGACATCCTCGAGCGGCGGCTCAACATCGTCGTCAGCGGAGCCACCTCGTCGGGCAAGACGTCCTTCGTCAGCGCACTCCTCGCCACCCTCCCGGCGCACGAGCGCCTCGTCGTCATCGAGGACACGACCGAACTGTCGGTCGGCGACCACCACGTGCTGCGGCTCGAGACCCGTCCCGCTGCCGTCGACGGCCCGCCGCCGGTCGACCTCGAGCACCTCGTGCGCACGGCGCTGCGGCTGCGACCGGACCGCATCGTCGTCGGCGAGATCCGCGGCGCCGAGGTGGTCGCCCTCGTCCAGGCGCTGAACACCGGTCACGACGGCTCGCTGTCGACGTGCCACGCCAACGGTCCACTCGACGCCGTGCTGCGCCTCGAATCGCTCGTCATGCAGGCCGCCCCGAGCTGGCCGCTGGTCGCCATCCGGCGCCTGCTGACCCGCTCGATCGACGTCGTCGTCCACGTCTCCCGCCAACCCGACGGCCGGCGCCGGATCGTCGCCGTCGACGAGGTGGTCGAGGAGCTGACCGGTGGCCCGCCGACGCTGCGACCACTCGCCGTCGCCGACGACACCGGTGGCACCGACGTCGTCGCCACGCCGTCTCGCCGACGATGACCGAGCTGCTCGCTCCGACGGTGGCGCTGCTCGCCGTGGTGATCGTCGGCACCGCCGTGCGATCGCCGCTCTCACCGACACGCCCGGCGTCGTCGGCATCGGCCGCCGGGCCCACCCCGCGGTGGCGGAGCGGACCGCGGGGCCGACCTTGTGGCGGATCGTCCGTCGATCACCCGCGGCACTCCACGGTCGGTTCCGGCGGCGGCCGGGCGTGGTGCCGCCGCGTGCTGTCGCCGACTGGTGCGACGAGCTCGCCCGTCGCCTGCGCGCCGGCTCGTCGATACGCGATGCACTCGCCGCCGTGACACCGAACGATCCTCGCCTCGCCGCCTCGACGGCATCGCTGCGGCACACGGCCGAGCGTGGTGGCCCGCTCCCCGAGGCGGCACGACACTGCCCGTCGGCGGGACCACATCTGCGGCTCGCACTCGTCGTCATCGCCGCCGTCGCCGACCTCGGCGGTGCACCGGCGATGGCCCTCGACCGAGCGGCGGCGACCATCCGGGCACGGGCTGCCGATGCCGACGAGCGAGCCGTGCACGCCGCCCAGGCGCGCATGTCCGGGCAGGTGCTCACCGCCCTGCCGCTCGGCATGCTCGCCCTGCTCGTCGGCACCGACGCCGACGTCCGCACCGCGGTGGTCACCCCGATCGGCGCGACGTGCATCACCATCGGACTGCTGCTCAACGCGATCGGCTGGTGGTGGATCCGTTCGATCACCCGGGGCTCCGACCGATGACCGCCGGGCCATCCGCGCACGTCGTCGCGCTCGCCGGACTGACCGTCATCGTCGCCGCCCGCGTCGCGGCACCACGGGCGACCGGCCGAGCCGTGCCCTCACCGCAATCGAGCGAACCGAGCACGTCGCCTCCTGCGCACCGGTGGCGGGCGGCCGCCGGGCTCGTCACGCTCACGCTGTCGGCGCTGCTCGTCGCCGGCCCGTTGCTGGCGATCGCCGCGGCGACGTCCGTCGTCGTCGCGCCCCGCGTGCGCCGGATCGCCGCTGGGCGCACCACGCAGCACGCCCGCCGGCGGGCCTTCCCGGACGTGCTCGACCTGCTGATCATCGCCATCCGATCGGGGCTCACACCACGACAAGCAGTCGGTGTCGTGGCCGGCGTCGACGGACCGTGCCAGTCGGCGCTCGCCGAGGTCGTGCGCCGGGTTCAACGCGGGCAGCCCTTCGCCGACGCGATGCGGGCGCTCGACGAGTTCCTCGGACCGTGGGCGACGGCATCGGTCGACGCCATCGCCACCTGCGACCGCTACGGACTGCCGCTCGGTCCGATGCTCGACGAGCTGACCGCCGACGCCCGCACCGTCCGCCAGCGGGTCGACCAGGCAGCGGCCCGGCGCCTGCCCGTGATGCTCTCGTTCCCCCTCGTCGTGTGCACGCTGCCGTCGTTCGTCCTCCTGGCGATCGTGCCGGCCGTCGTCGCCGCCCTCTCGTCGCTTCGCCTCCCGGCGTGGTGACCAACCGCCCGATCCACCGACCACCAGTTCCGGAGGACCTCATGACCTGCAACCTCGCGACCGATCCGTTCCGCACGCTCACCACCGCCGCCCACGTGCGCGTCCACACCGCAGCGATGCACCTCGTGCCGGGCGGCGCCGGACACGCCGGTGAACGCACCGGTCAACACGGCGACGAACACGACGACGAACAAGGCGACGGACTCGACGGCGATCCAGTCGGCGGTCGCCTGCGCGGACGCCGCGGCCAGGCGACGACCGAGTACGCGCTGATCCTCCTCGCCGCTGCACTCGTCGGGCTGATGGTCGTCGCCTGGGCAACCGCCGGTGGCGGCGCCGCCCGCATCAGCCGGCTGTTCAACGGGGTCATCGATGCCGTGATCGAGAAGGTGTGACACACCCCGGGCGGCGAGGGCGGGGCGACCGCGGGCAGGCGGCGGTCGAGTTCGCCCTCGTCCTCCCGCTCGTCGTCGTCCTCGTCCTCGGCATCGCCGTCGTCGCCCTCGCCGTGCGCAACGAGCTCGCCGTCGAGCTGGCCGCCCGCGAAGGTGCACGGGCGGCGAGCGTCTCGGCAACGCCGGCCGCGGCCGCCGACAACGCCGCCCGGCGAGCGGTCACCGTCCCGGTCGACGTCGTCACGTCCGTGCGTGGCGACGTCGTCACGGTCGCGGTGACGTACGTCGACCCCGTCGACGTCTCGATCCTCGGGTCGTTCATCGGACCACTGACCCATCGCGCCTCGGTGACGATGGGGCTCGAACCACCGTGAGCCGGTGGCCGATCCCCGTAGGGTGCGAGCGATGCACGCCCACACCTCCGAGACGGTCGTCGCCGGAACGGTGGTCGTCACCGTCGACGGCCCCGTCGACCTGGCGACGATCGCCACGGTCCGCGACTCGCTGCTGGCGTCGATCCGCCGGCACCCCGGCGACACGATCGCCGTCGACGTCGACGCCGTCACCGTGCTCGACGACACCGGCCTCGGCATCCTCCTCGGTGCCGCCGCTGCTGCTCGCGAGGCCGGCGGCGACCTCGTCATCGTGTGCTCCGCCGGCACCCGGCGCGAACGTCTCGCCCGCACCGGGCTCGACCGTGCGATCTCGGTTCGCCGGACGCTGGGATCCGAGGCCACCGAGTGACCGGCGACGATCCGATCGTCCACCTCGCCCTGCCCGAGGACTGGGCGCAGTCATTCGCCTCGGGCGAGTACCGGATGTCAACACGCGGGGCGACGTTGGACGAGGTCGGTTTCATCCACTGCTCCACTCCCGAACAACTCGTCGGCACGGCCAACCGCTTCTACGCCGACCTCGAACAGCTGGTGGTCCTGACGATCGATCCGGCGCTCGTGCCGTCGCCGATCGTCTTCGAGCCGCCGGCGCCCGACGCAACGACGCTGTTCCCCCACATCTACGGGCCGCTGCCCATCGCCGCCGTCAACCGGGCGGCGCCGTGGCGACGCGCTGTCGGCTCGGCCTGGTCGCTCGACCACGCCGACCTCGCCGGCGAGCCCGGCTGAGCGTCCCCGCTCAGCGGCCGGGCTCGTCCGACTCGTCGAACTCGTCGGCGTCGGGCGGCCGCGTGCGCCCACCGGCGCGCCGGTCGTTGACCTTCTCGCGCGCTCGTTGCTCCTCCTCCAACGCCGCTTCCTCCTCGACCAGCCGCTCGAGGCTGCGCAGCCGCACCTCGTCGAGCGTGCCCGCCTCGATCGCCGCCCGCACGGCGCACCCCGGCTCCTGATCGTGCTTGCAGTCGCGGAACCGGCAGTGGTCCATCAGATCGAAGACATCGGCGAAGGCCCGCTCGATGCCGTTGCCGGACAGCCACAGGCTGACGGCGCGGACGCCAGGTGTGTCGATCAGCCATCCCTCGCCCGGCATCCGCAACAGCTGGGCGGCCACCGTGGTGTGCCGCCCCCGCTGGTCGCCGTCGCGCACCTCGGTCGTCGCCTGGCGGGCCGATCCGAGCAGCGCATTGACGAGCGTCGACTTGCCGACGCCGCTGGCGCCGAGGAACGTCAGCGTGCGGTTGCCACGCGCATGCGCCCGCAGCTCGTCGACGCCGTCGCCGGTGATCCCGCTGGCGAGCAGCACCGGCACGCCGAGCGAGACCGTGGTGAGGGCGAGGCGGCCCGGGTCGGAATCGTCGACGAGGTCGTTCTTGGTCAGCACGACGACCGGCTGGGCGCCGGAGTCGAACGCCAGCACCAACTCGCGTTCCAGACGGCGGGGGCTCGGTGGCGTGCTCAGCGCATGGACGAGGAAGACGACGTCGATGTTCGCCGCGAGCGTGTGTGACGTCGCCCGCATGCCGTCGAACGAGGCCCGGCGGGTGAACGCCGACCGTCGCGGCAGCACGACATCGACGCGCTCACCGTCATCCGAGGGCACGACCCAGTCGCCGACGGCGACGTCGGCACCGATGTTGCGAACCCGCAGCGGGTCGGCGACGCCCACCGCCTCGTCGAGGTCGCGGATCACCGAGCTCCACCCGCGGTCGAGACGGGAGACCCGTCCCGGACGGCCGGGACGGCCGAGGTCGTCCCATGCCGCGGCGGTCTCGTCGTCCCAGCCGAGCGCCGGATCCGGCTCGGCACCGGGGCGCTCGTCACGCCCGGTGACATCCTGCATCGACGCGAACCGTACCGTCCCGCCGCACGTCGTCAGCCGAGTTCGCCGACGCCGGGGAACCGGCCGCTGCGGCAATCGGCGGATCGTCCGGCACACTCGCCCTTGACAAGCGCCCTCCATTTCACATAGCGAAAGGCCCCGATGTCCAAACCCCTTGTCGTCGTCGAGTCGCCAGCCAAGGCGAAGACGCTGTCGAAGTTCCTCGGCAGCGACTACGACGTGCGCGCCTCGGTGGGTCATGTCGCCGACCTGCCGTCGAAGGGTCTGAACATCGACGTCGACAACGGCTTCAAGCCGACGTACGAGTTGACCGACCGCGGCAAGACCGTCGTCAAGGATCTCAAGGCCGCGCTCAAGGACGCCTCCGAGCTCTATCTCGCGACCGATGAAGACCGCGAGGGTGAGGCGATCTCGTGGCACCTGCTCGAGTACCTCAAGCCGAAGGTGCCCGTGAAGCGGATGGTCTTCCACGAGATCACCAAGTCGGCGATCGACCACGCCGTGAACAACCCGCGCGACCTCGACTACGGCCTCGTCGACGCCGCCGAGACGCGTCGCATCCTCGACCGCCTGTACGGCTACGAGGTCTCACCGGTGCTGTGGCGGCGGGTCAACCGTGGCCTGTCCGCGGGGCGCGTGCAGAGCCCGTCGGTGCGCCTCATCGTCCAACGCGAGCGCGAGCGGATCGCCTTCGTCGAAGCCGGCTACTGGGACATCGAGATCGCCACGGCGACGGCGCCGGCGTTCGACGCCACCCTCGTCGCGGTCGACGGCACCCGCGTCGCCACGGGCAAGGACTTCGACGATCGCGGCCAGGTCGCCACGTCGAGTTCGGCCAAGGCGGTCGTCGCGCTCGACGAACTGCGGGCGGTCGCCCTCGCCGACGGGCTCGACGGCGCCGACTTCACCGTCCGCTCGGTCGAGGAGAAGCCGTACCGCTCCGGTCCGAAGCCTCCGTTCATGACCTCGACGTTGCAGCAGGAGGGCGGCCGCAAGCTGCGCCTGTCGTCGTCGCAGGTGATGCGCGTGGCGCAGGGCCTCTACGAGCGTGGCTACATCACCTACATGCGTACGGACAACGTCGTGCTGTCCGACGAGGCGATGCAGGCCACCCGCGCCGCGGTGACGAGCGAGTACGGGGCGAACTTCCTCAGCCCGTCGCCGAAGCAGTACTCGTCGAAGGTGAAGAACGCCCAGGAAGCCCACGAGGCGATCCGTCCGACGACGCCGTACCGGTCACCGCAACAACTCGCCGGAGAGCTCAACAGCCAGGACCTGGCGATGTATCGCCTGGTGTGGCAGCGCACGCTGGCCTCGCAGATGGCCGACGCCGCCGGAGTCACCGTGTCGGTGCGGCTCGGGGCCACGGCCACCGACCGCCGGACGGGCGAGCTGACCGACTGCGAGTTCGCCGCCTCCGGCACGACGATCACGTTCCCCGGCTACCGCGCCGTCTACGTCGCCTCGGCCGAGGAGACCGGCGAGGACGCCGCCGACCAGGGCGCGCTGCTGCCGCCGCTGGCCGCCGGCGACGAGGTCCCGGTGGCGACGATCGAGCCGCACGGGCACACCACCTCACCGCCCGCCCGCTACACCGAGGCGTCGTTGGTCAAGCGGCTCGAGGAGCTCGGCATCGGTCGCCCGTCGACGTGGGCGTCGATCATCCAGACGATCCAGGACCGCGGCTACGTGTGGAAGAAGGGCCAGGCACTCGTGCCGACGTGGACGGCGTTCGCCGTCGTCCGGCTGCTCGAGGAGCACTTCGACGCCCTCGTCGACTACGACTTCACCGCTGCCATCGATGCCGACCTCGACGCCATCGCCCGCGGCGATCGCTCGAAGGACAAGTGGCTCAAGCGCTTCTACTTCGGTGACACGGGCGACGGCGACACCGAGCCGATCTCGGCCGAAGCCGGTGTCGGCGACGACGCCCTGTTGGGGCTCAAGCGACTCGTCGAGGAGAACCTCGGCGAGATCGATGCGGCGCAGATCAACACGTTCCCGCTCGGTGTCGACGACCAGGGCCAGGAGATCGTCGTCAAGCCGGGCAAGTTCGGCCCGTACGTCAAGCGCGGCGAGGACACGGCCAGCGTCCCCGACGACCTGACCCCCGACGAGCTCGACGTCGCCAAGGCGATCGAGCTGCTCGCCGCACCGAAGTCGGACGAACCGATCGGTGAGCTCGACGGCTACCCGGTCTATGCCAAGAACGGCCGCTACGGGCCGTACGTCCAGTGGGGCGACCACGACAACCCACCGCCCGGCTTCGAGAAGCCGAAGATGTCGAGCCTGTTCAAGTCGATGTCGCTCGATCGGTTGACGATCGACGACGCCGAAGCGTTGCTCAGCCTCCCCCGCCACCTCGGCGACGACCCGTCCGACGGCGTCCCGATCCTCGCCAACAACGGCCGCTACGGGCCGTACGTCCAGAAGGACAAGGACTACCGCAACATCGAGTCCGAAGAGCAGCTGCTGACGATCACGTTCGACGAGGCGCTGCGCATCTTCAGCGAGCCCAAGGTGTACAAGCGCGGCGGTCGTAACCCGGCCGCTGCCGGTCCGCTGCGCGAGCTCGGCACCGACCCGGTGAGCGAGCGCCCGGTCGTCGCCAAGGACGGCCGCTTCGGCGTGTACGTCACCGACGGCGAGACCAACGCCTCGCTCGGCAAGGGCGACCGCCTCGAGGAGATGAGCCCCGAGCGGGCCTACGAGCTGTTGGCGATACGCCGCGAGGCGGTGGCCGCCAAGGGTGGCCCGACCAAGCGCGCCGCCAAGAAGAAGGCCCCCGCCAAGAAGAAGGCCGCCGCAACGAAGTCGGCGGCCGAAGGCGCGGCAAGAAGGCGCCGGCCAAGAAAGCGGCCGCCAAGCCGTCGACCCCGCCACCGTCGACCTGACACCCGGCTCCACGTCCACGTCCAGGCGAGTTGTGGGGACGTGGACGGGTGGTCTACAGTGCAAGCCGTTAGGGAGTCCTAACAGGTGTCTGTAGGAGCGCTCGATGATCGACGTGAAGAACGGGGACTGCTGATGGTGGTCTGTCACTGCCTGCGGATCAACGATCGCGTCATCGCTCGTTTCACCCGCGACCCGAACGTGACCGCCCGCGACATCACCCGCGAGTGCGGCGCAGGCGGCCGGTGCGGCGGCTGCGTGGAAGCGATCGACGAGATCCTCGCCGCCGCCCGGCTGGGCGTGTCGCCGCCGACCGCAGTCGCCCGTCCCCGGCGACGTGGCCTAGTGTCGGCTGCGTGAACGGCTCCCCGAAGGTCATCGAGTTCCTCAACGAAGCGCTCACGGCGGAGCTGACGGCGATCAACCAGTACTTCGCCGCCGCCAAGATCGCCGACCACTGGGGCTACGAACGCCTCGCCGAGAAGTTCCGCGAGGAGTCGATCGAGGAGATGCGCGACGCCGAGAAGCTGATCGACCGAATCCTGCTGCTCGACGGCCACCCCAACTTGCAGCGTCTCGGCACCGTGCTCACCGGCGAGACCGTCCTCGAGCAGCTGCAGGCCGACCGCGGCCTGGAGGAGTCCGCCATCGCCATGTACCGCCGCGGCGTCGTCATCGCCCTCGAAGAGGGCGACCCCGGCAGCCGCGAGCTGCTCGAACACCTCGTCATCGGCGAGGAGGAGCACCTCGACTGGATCGAGACGCAGCTCGGCGTCATCGACGACATCGGGATCGAGCGCTACCTGCAGTCACAACTCCGCTGACGCGGGGCCGGACACGACGACGTCACGCCGGGAGATCCCGACGTGACGGTCGCGGTGACGGTCCCGACGTGACTGTCGCGGTGACTCAGCGGGTGTCTCGCGGGTGACTCGCAGGTGACTCAGTGGGTGTGCGTTTCTTCGACGTAGTGCTGGCCGTCGGCCGACACGTGCCGTTCCGTCTCGAACTTGCGGTTGCTGCGCGACATCCAGCCGAGGCCCTGGACCGCGGCGACCAGCAGTGACACCGCACCGCCGGCCATCAGGATGTACCCGATCGCTTCCAGGTTGACGTTGTCGACCGCCGATTCGATGCCGAAGGCGATGATCGCGCCGCCGACGATGAGCAGGATTCCGAGTGCTGCGAACACGGGTGACCTCCGAGGTCCTGATGCGGCGCGCCCTGCGCCGCTGGCGACGGGTTCCCGAGCACGGGGACCCACAAACCTGTCGCCCACCGTCGCAGAGGGTCGGCGAGGACCGTGGCTACCATCGCCGTGGTGACCTCCTCGCCCGCCTACATCGCTTTCGAAGGTCCCGAAGGCAGCGGCAAGTCGACGCAGGCGCAACGCCTCGCCGACTCGATCGGTGCCGTGCTCACCCGCGAGACCGGCGGCACGACGGTCGGTGCGCGCATCCGCGAGCTGCTCCACGACCGTTCGATCCCGCACATCGATCCCCGCGCCGAGGCGTTGCTGACCGCCGCCGACCGCGCCCAACACCTCGCCGAAGTCGTCCGGCCGGCGCTCGCCGAGGGCCGCAGCGTCGTCAGCGATCGATCGGTCTACTCGACGCTCGCCTACCAGGGCTACGGCCGCCAGCTCGACCTCGACGAGGTCCGCCGGCTCAACGAGTGGGCGACATCGGGGCTGTGGCCGTCGACGATCGTCTTCCTCGACACGCCCGACGACGTCATCGCCGAGCGGATGAGTCGCCGCGACCTCGACCGCTTCGAGGTGGCCGGCGGGGCGTTCCACGCCCGAGTCCTCGACGGGTTCCGCACGATGGCCGCCGACGACCCCGCGCGGTGGGTCGTCGTCGCCGCCGTCGGCTCGGTCGATCAGGTGGCCGCCGAGATCCGCCGCGTCCTCGTCGAGCGCGGTGTCATCGCCGACCCCGACCGCGCCCGTTCGCCCATGAGCACGACGGTCGAGGCACCGGGTGCGGTGTGGAACGACGTCGTCGGCCAGCCGGGGGCGGTCGGCCGCCTGCGCGCCGCACTGGCCCGCGGCCCGGTGCACGCCTACCTGTTCCTCGGGCCGCCCGGATCGACGAAGCTGCAGGCGGCGCGGGCCTTCGCGGCACAGCTGCTGTCCGGCGGGGAGGATGCCGAGGCGCGCGATGCCCGCCTCGCGCTGCGCGGCGAGCACCCCGACGTCCACGAGATCCGGCGGGTCGGGGCGGCGATCTCCAAGCCGCAGGCCGACGAGATCATCCACACCGCCTCGCTGACCCCGGCCGAGGGCGACTCCAAGGTGATGATCCTCGAGGAGTTCCACCTGCTCACGCCGGAGGCCGCGGCCCGCTTGCTGAAGACGATCGAGGAGCCGCCGGACTCGACGACGTTCCTGATCCTCGCCGACTTCGTCCCGCACGACCTGATCACGATCTCGTCGCGCTGCGTGCGCATCGACTTCCGTCCCATCGGTGCCGACGTGATCACCGAACGGCTGGTCGCCGAGGGCATCGAGCCCGACGCCGCCGACGAAGCGGCGCGCGCCGCCAATGGCGACCTCGATCGCGCCCGCGTGCTGGCGACCGATCCGGCGTTGTCCGAACGCCGCCAGGTGTTCGCCGGGGTCGCCCATCAGCTCGACGGATCAGGCTCGGTCGCCATGCGCACCGCGGCCACGCTGCTGGCGCTGATCGACGATGCCGCGGCGCCGCTCGCCGCCCGCCACGCCGCCGAGGTCGCCGAGCTCGACGCCCAGATCAAGGCGCACGGCGAGCGCGGCAGCGGCAAGAAGCAGCTCGACGAGCGGCACAAGCGCGAGCTGCGCCGGCACCGCACCGACGAGCTGCGCAGCGGCTTGGCGGCGATGGCCGCCAGCTATCGCGACCAGGCGGCCGAGGCGACCACGGCCGATCGCGCTGGATGCATCGACGCCGTGCACCGCATCCACACGGCGATCGAGACGCTCGAACGCAACCCCAACGAGCGGTTGCTGCTCGAGTCGTTGCTGTGGTCGCTGCCCGACGCCCAGGGCGTCCGGGCCTGACGGACGCCCTGGCGCTCGCCTTCAGGAGGCGGTGAAGGCCATCACCATGCCCTCGTGGGCGTGCGACGTCGTCCCGTCGCCATCGACGGGCAGGTTGCAGATCGCCACGTACTCCCCCGCCTCGAGGTCGACGACGATGCTCATCATCGCCGCCGGCACCTCGGCGAAGGCGACCCCGACCATCTCGTACTCGGCGTACACGGACTCGAGGTCGAGGGCGGCGATCTCGGCAGCGGTGCGGGTGTCGCCGTCGGGCCGCCGGAGCACGATCAGCTCGTGGGCGTCGCCGGACGCCGACCCGTTGACCAGACGGATGCCGACGCGACCGGCGTCGATCTCGGCGGGCAGGCCGGTGAACGTGTAGTCCTCGCCGACGATCTCGACCTTGGCGTCGAGGGCGCAGTTGTCGACGAAGTAGCCGCCGACGTAGCCGAGCGCGGTGACGAACATCGGATCCAACATCGCCTCGCCGTCGCCGGCCAGGCTGGCGGCGAACCCATCGGCGACGATCTCCGCCTGCCCCAGGAACTGCTCGGGCATCACGGCCAGCAGGTCGTCGAAGGCGGCGGGCAGCGTGTCGGGGCTCCCCGTCACCATCTCGGTGCTCACCGCAGCGTAGGCGTCGCACGACTCCTCGGTCGCCGTGCCTGCGGTGTCGCCGGTCGCCGTGCCGTCGGTCGCCGTCGCCGGTGGCGCGTCGGTTCCTTCGTCTGACGTGTCGTCGGGTCCGGCGACGACGGTCTGCGCCGTGTCCTGGCCCTCGGCGAGATCGGTGTCGTCATCGTCGTCGCTGCAGGCGGCGAGCACCGCCAGCGCGGCGATCGTCAGCGCTCCGACGCGACGGGTGGCCCGACGGCGCGGTCCGGTTCGGTGGTTCGGGGGTGTGTGCACTGGTCCTCCAGTGGTCGGGGGCGGCTCGATGCCGCCCGGATCGGATGCCCGCCGACTGTCGGGGGCACGAGTGAGTTCGGTCGGTGGCGCGCCCGGCGGGCGGCGTGCCGCCCCGTCAGGGCACGGTCGTCAGTTCCGGGCAGACGAACGGCGCGGTCAGGGTGAGTGGCCCCGACTCGCCGGAGGCGTCGTCGTACCAGTTGGCACCGCTGATCTCGACGGTGCCGCGCGGCGTCGCGGCGGTGACGTCGATCGTCGCCCGTCCGGACGTACCGCTGCCGTCGACGACGGCGACGCCGCCGCCCGAACCCGGGTCACCACCGGCGAGCTCGGTGGCGAGTGCCGCGGACAACGCGTCGAGGACACCGACCGGCCCGATGGCGAGCATGCTGTCCGTCGAGTCGTCGAGGCTGGCAACGCGTTCGCCGGCGTCACCGTCGATCACCAGCTGCATGACCCCGCTCAGCCCGTCGCCGCCGACGAGCAGCGAGACGAACAGCATCGAGTCGCTGGACATGCAACGCGCCGCGTGGGCCCAGCCGTCGCCGTCGATGATCGCCGTCCCGGCGTCGACGGCGACGGGACCGTCGGCGGCGAGCGCGATCGAGGTCCGACACCCGCCGTCGCGGTCGTCGCTCCGCAACAGGGCATGGTCGGCGCCCTGGCGCAGCAGCGTCATCGGGCGCAACCCGCCGATCGCCAGCATCGGCGCCACTTCGGGGGCGACGTCGAGGCGCTGCGTCCGCTGCCAGTCGCCGGCGAGCAAGATCTCGTCGAGCTCGGTGCACGACCGCATGGTCCCCAGCGTCACGGTGCCCGACGGCTCGATCCGAGCGACGACGTCGTCGGGGACGTAGAGGCCGGGGACGGCGTCGCGGAACGGGGCGCCGGCCGCACCGTCGACCGGACCGCGCTCATCGTCGGCGGCACGCGACTCGCCCGCCCAACCGGCACCGAGGGTGACGGTGGCGGCGATGGCGATCAGCGCCGAGATACGGGCCGACGCGCGCCTCCTGGCGCGGGCTGCGGCGCGGGACGGACGGCGGCGGGCGGGTGCATCAGCGGGTGCATCAGTTGGCATCGAAGTGACTTCCTGCGGCGGGACAACGGGGGTCGGTGGCGACGCGGTAGACGGTGCCGGTGAGTGAGCCGAACGGCCAGCTGCTTCCGCCGAGCAACAGCTCGAGCTCGCCGACCGGCCGGCCCTGGCGGCCGTCGCCGACGTCGAAGGTGACCCACCCGAGCGGGTCTTCCGTCGACGAGGCGTCGGGGTCGATGAGCAGCGATCCCTCGACGAACGGTGCACCGTCGCCCTGGGCGATCAGGAACCGGTCGGGTTGGCCGGTGTTGTTGGGCATCACCGACACCGGGTTGTCCTGGGCGGGCGAGGTCGCCGGGAGCGCCGGCAGGCCGAGCGCCGACAGCCCACCGGACGTCCATTGGCCGAACTCACCGACGCCGATGGTCGAGTAGCCGCCCTGCCCCGTGAACGGTCCGGTGATGCCGCGGCAGCTGACGAGGTCGGCGTACACCCGGGGGATCTCGTACAACACGAGGTTCACCGACTCCTCGACCTTGACGACGACGGGGTCGGCGCCGTGATAGCGCACGCCGAGGGTCACCCGCGCCGTCGGCAACAGCTCGTCGACGGCGATCGACTTCAACCCGTCCAGCGTCTTGCCGATCACCGCCGCCTGCGGGTTCATCTCCAAGACGGCAGTGAGGTCGGACAGCTTGAACGGGAACTCGCCCTTCTCGATGTGCGCGCTGAGGGTGACCGATGCACGCAGCTCGGCGCCCTCGCCGGGCTCGTCCTCGACCGCCGGCTTGAGCACCACCGATGCCTTGCCGTTGCCATCGGTCTTGTCGATCTTGAACTTGGCGACGGACGCCGCCGTCGGGCGCAGGTGGGCGGAGGAAGCGAGATCGCCCGACGCCGAGGGCCGGATGTCCTGACCGAGCGACCACCGCACGTTCATCCCGGCGATCGGGCCACTCTTGGGCACCTCCAGCCCGGCGAGGCCGTAGCAGGCGAGACGGGAATCGGCGAGCACCGACTCGAAGCGGACGGTCGCCGTCGCCGTGACCTCCTCGGCCGTCGAGCCGTCGGCGTGCTTGTAGTGCGTGACCGACTTGTCGGCCTCCAGCTCGACCGTCGTCCCGAGCAGGAGCAGGACGATGCTGGCGTACGAGGCGACCTTGTTCGTCACGTCGTAGGTCTTCAGCGTTCCCCGCACGTTGCGCACGAGCCCGAGGCTCGACGGGTCGATGCCGCCCAGTCGGGCGACCTGTTCGTTGTAGGCCAGCGCCGTCTCGACCGACTTCGACCAGCCCCACTTGCCGGTGGCGACCCCGAGCGCCTCGAGTTGCGTCGCGTCCGCCGGGTTGAGCGCCCGCTGCAGCTGGTCGCAGGGCCCGGCGGTCGCCGGCACGGTACGGAACCCGTGGATCTGCGCACCCGGGACCGGCACCGGCACGCCGCCGGCATGGCCGAGCAGGATCATCAGCTGCAGCGCATCGATGCCTTGAGCGGACGCCGGCTGCGAGGCGGCGAACACCTGGCCGCGCTCGCCCGACAGCGCCCGCAACGCCGCCGCCGCCGTGACGATGTAGTCGGGTGCGGCGTCGTCCTTGCCCCAGTCGGCGGCAGCGACGGCGAGCTGCGGCCACGGGAGCGGCCCGTCGACGGTCTCCAGCTGGTGCAGCACCGAGCCGACGGCGTCGACCGGGTAGAGCGAGCCGCTGCGGACCGAGGCGGTGACGTTGCCGAGGAGCTCCGCGGTCAATGGGATGTCGCTGAAGGCGACGTCGCCAGGCAACGCCACGACCGGCCCGTCGACGGACACGATCGGGAAGCCGGAGCGACGCAGCAACTCCGCGGCGGCGACCAACGCCTCGGCGTCGGTGCCTTGGCGCACGGCCCGCACGAGGGTGCGTGCCGCCATCCGGCGATCGTCGGGCAGGCTCGCCGCAAGGGCCGACATGTCGGCGCCGAGCTGCACCGGATCCACGGCGGGCGGGCGGGGGTCACCAGCCGTCGGTGGGACCGAACCGCCGTCGACGTCACTCGTCGCGTCGGGTGCCACCGAGCTCTGCGGCGCACCGTCGGTGGGCGACATCTCGTCACGGATCGGCGACGATGAGCAGGCGGCGACGCCGATCGCCGCGGCGAGCACGAGGGAGAGGACGCGCCGGGCAGACGGCGCGCGGTGTCGGGGGGTGGGCACCCGGCCACCATCGCAACCCGACGTCCCGGGCGACCAGGGACCACGGTCCCGCACGACCGGGCAGTTGACCGGGCAGCTGACCGGGACGGTGGGCCGTATTCCCGTCAGGCTTGACGAAGTTGTCACGGACCCCCCGCCCGCTGCGACGGGCGGAGGCCGGTAGAGTCGATACAGGGAATTCCACCCCGTGGAAAGGACTCCAGATGTTCGAACGTTTCACCGACCGAGCCCGCCGAGTCGTCGTGCTCGCGCAGGAAGAAGCCCGGCTCCTCAATCACAGCTACATCGGCACGGAGCACATCCTGCTGGGGCTGATCCACGAGGGTGAAGGAGTCGCGGCGAAGGCGCTGGAGAGCCTCGGCATCTCGCTCGAGGCCGTCCGCAGCCAGGTCGAGGAGATCATCGGCCAGGGTGGGTCGTCCCCGTCGGGTCACATCCCCTTCACGCCGCGCGCCAAGAAGGTCCTCGAGCTCTCGCTGCGTGAGGCGCTGCAGCTCGGCCACAACTACATCGGCACCGAGCACATCCTGCTCGGGCTGATCCGCGAGGGCGAGGGCGTCGCCGCCCAGGTGCTCGTCAAGCTCGGAGCCGACCTGTCCCGCGTCCGCCAGCAGGTCATCCAGCTGCTCTCCGGCTACCAGGGTCCCTCCGGCAGCTCGGGCAGCAGCGGTCGCACCGATCAGACGCCCGCCAGCGCCGGCGTCGGTGCCGGCAAGGGCGACGACGAGAAGGGCGGCAACAGCCAGATCCTCGATCAGTTCGGTCGCAACCTCACCCAGGCTGCCCGCGAGGGCCAGCTCGACCCGGTGATCGGGCGGACCAACGAGCTCGAGCGGGTCATGCAGATCCTCTCCCGTCGCACCAAGAACAACCCGGTGCTGATCGGCGAACCCGGCGTCGGCAAGACCGCCATCGTCGAGGGGCTCGCCCAGAAGATCGTCAACAACGACGTCCCCGACACGCTGTCCAACAAGCAGCTGTACACGCTCGACCTCGGCGCCCTCGTCGCCGGGTCGCGCTACCGCGGTGACTTCGAAGAGCGCCTCAAGAAGGTGCTCAAGGAGATCAAGACCCGCGGCGACATCCTGCTGTTCATCGACGAGATCCACACCCTCGTCGGCGCCGGTGCCGCCGAGGGCGCGATCGATGCCGCCTCGATCCTCAAGCCGATGCTCGCCCGTGGCGAGCTGCAGACCATCGGCGCGACCACGACCGAGGAGTACCGCAAGCACGTCGAGAAGGACGCCGCCCTCGAGCGCCGGTTCCAGCCGGTCAAGGTCGAAGAGCCGACGCTCGCCCACACGATCGAGATCCTCAAGGGCATCCGCGATCAGTACGAGGCGCACCACCGGGTCACGATCACCGACCAGGCGCTCGTCGCCGCGGCCAACCTCGCCGACCGCTACATCTCCGACCGCCACCTCCCGGACAAGGCGATCGACCTGATCGACGAGGCCGGCTCGCGCCTGCGCATCAAGCGCATGGCCACCCCGCCCGACCTGCGTGAGATCGAGCTCAAGCTCAACGAGGTGCAAGAAGCCAAGAAGCGCGCCGTCGAAGAGCAGCAGTTCGAAGAGGCCGGTCGCCTGCGCGACCAGGAGAAGGCGCTGCTCGAGGAGAAGTCCCTCAAGGAGACCGAGGTCAAAGCCGACGGCGTCGATCTGTTCGACGAGGTCGACGAGGAGGCCGTCGCCGAGGTGTTGTCGCTGTGGACCGGCATCCCGGTGTACAAGCTCACCGAGGAAGAGACCGAGCGCCTGCTGAAGATGGAGGACTACCTCCACAAGCGGATCATCGGCCAGGAGAGCGCCGTCGCCGCCGTGTCGCAGTCGATCCGCCGCACGCGTGCGGGCCTCAAGGACCCCAAGCGTCCGTCGGGTTCGTTCATCTTCCTCGGCCCGACCGGCGTCGGCAAGACCGAGCTCGCCAAGACGCTCACCGAGTTCTTGTTCGGTGACGACTCGGCGCTGATCACGCTCGACATGTCCGAGTACATGGAGAAGCACACCGTCAGCCGCCTCGTCGGGTCGCCTCCCGGCTACGTCGGCTACGAAGAGGGCGGCCAGCTCACCGAAGCGGTGCGCCGCAAGCCGTTCTCCGTGGTGCTCTTCGACGAGATCGAGAAGGCCCATCCCGACGTGTTCAACACGTTGCTGCAGATCCTGGAGGAAGGTCGCCTGACCGACAGCCAGGGCCGCTCGGTGGACTTCCGCAACACGGTGCTGATCATGACGTCGAACCTCGGCACGCAGGATCTCCGCAAGGCCAACGTCGGCTTCACCAGCGACGACTCCGCCATGAGCTACGAGCGCATGAAGGAAAAGGTCAACGAGTCGCTGAAGAACCACTTCCGGCCGGAGTTCCTCAACCGCATCGACGAAGTGATCGTGTTCCACGAGCTGTCGCGCAACGAGGTCCTGCAGACCGTCGACCTGCTCACCCAGCGGCTGGTCACCCAGCTCGAGGGCCAGGGGCTCGGCATCGAGATCAAGCAGTCCGCCAAGGAACTGCTCGGCGATCTCGGCTACGACCCGCAGCTCGGCGCCCGTCCGATGCGTCGGGCGATCCAGCGTCACATCGAAGACGCGCTGTCGGAGAAGATCCTCTACAAGGAGTTCTCCGCCGGCGAGATCATCGTCGTCGACGTCGAGGACGACCCCGACCATCCCGGCAAGAAGCGCTTCGTCTTCACCGCCGTCGAGGGGTTCGTGCCGCCGTCGTCGGTCGAGCTGGCAACCACCGCCACCGAGCACCCGCTGCCGCCGGCCGCACCCACGGCCGAGGGCGAGCTGCCCCCGCCGGCGATCAACTGATCCGATCCGTCCACCCAGCGTGAACCGGGTGCTGCTGCGGCCATCGGCCATACTCGCATCGTGATTCGCCGCGTCCTCGCTGTCCTGGCGTGCGCGCTCGTGCTCGCTTCCTGCCGTGTCGACGTGTCCGTCGACATGCAGGTCGAGCCGGACGGGACCGGCACGATCACCTTCGTCGCCACCGCCGACGCCGAACTCGTGACGGCGGTGCCGACGCTCGCCGACGACCTCGCCCTCGACGACGTGATCGCCGCCGGGTGGACGGTCGAGGGCCCGACGCCGACGGCCGACGGCGGCTTGACGATCACGTTGCGGCACAACTTCTTCTCCGACGCCGAGGCGAGCAACCTGCTGAACAGCCTCGGCCCACCGTTCGCGGAGATGGCCTACGTGCGCAACACGACCGGCGACGACACGACGAACCGGTTGAGCGGCCTGCTCGGGCTGTCCGACGGGTTCGCCTCGTTCGCCGACGATGACCTCGTCGCCGCCGTCGGCTCGTTGCCGTTCGCCGAGCAGCTGGAACGGTCCGGCGCCACGCCGGCGGACTCGTTGGGTGCCACGATCCGGGTCTCGCTGCCCGGTGAGATCGAGCCGACCGCGACCAACGGGACCCGACTCGAGGACGGCCGTTACGAGTGGGTCGTGCCGATGGACGGGACGATCCTCGACTGGCGGGCGTTGTCGGTGCAGTCGCCCGGTGACGACCGTTGGTGGGCGCGGCCGTTGTCGGTCGTCGCCCTCGTGCTGCTCGTGGCGTGGATCGTGTTCATGGTGGTTTTCATCGCCTACGTCGCGCTCGCTCGCTGGCGGCGCGCCCGCCGTCGGCCACCACCACGCCCGCGCCCCGCCGGCTGATCGACGCTGCCGGGCTCCGGCCGCTCCGCCGTGCTGTGGCATCGTTGAGCATGGACACCGAGGGTGCTGCACCCGCCCCCACCGTCGTCGACTTCCACTTCGACGTGATGTGCCCCTTCGCCTACCAGACGGCGACGTGGATCCGCGAGGTCCGTCGCCAGAACGGCCTGCGCGTCGAGTGGAAGTTCTTCAGCCTCGAAGAGGTCAACCGCGTCGAGGGCAAGAAGCACCCGTGGGAACGGTCGTGGTCGTACGGGTGGTCGATGATGCGCATCGGCGCCGTCCTCCGCCGGACGAGCATGGACGACCTCGACCGGTGGTACGAGCGCGCCGGACGGGCGCTGCACGAAGAGGGACATCGCCCGCACGATCCCGACGTCGCCCGCCATCTGCTCGATGAGCTCGGCCTCGACCCCGGCGTGGTCGACGAGGCGATCGCCGACCCGACGACGAACGACGAGATCCGCACCGAGCACGAGCGGGTGATCGCCGCCGGCGGCTATGGCGTGCCGACGCTCTTCTTCCCCGAGTTCGTCAGCCCGACCGGCGAGCCCGAGTGCCTGTTCGGCCCGGTCGTGCTCGATCCGCCGACCGGCGAGGCGGCGCTGCGGCTCTGGCAGGCGACGACCGCGTGGCTCGAGTTCCCGTACCTGTTCGAGCTGCAACGCCCGAAGAACCGCCACCACGGCGAGGTGATCACCGACCGCCTGCGCCCGTACCTCGACGCCCGTGACTGGGTCTCGATCAACCGCGGCAAGGTCATCAGCTTCGACCGTTGACGGTCACGCCCGCCCGACATCACCCGCCAACGAACCCGTCGACGAACCCGCCGACGAACCCGCCGAGGAACCCTGTCACACGGTGCCGTCAGGATCGGCGGCATGGCCAACGTCAAGACCGTGCACGTCTGCAGCGAGTGCGGCACCTCCCATCCGAAGTGGGCCGGGCGCTGCGCCGGCTGTGGTGACTGGAACACCCTCGTCGAAGACGTCGTCGCACCGCCGCCGGCCAACGCCGTCGTCGCCACGAGCACGCGGCCGGGTCCGACGCGCCTGAGCGATGTCACCGTCGACCATGCGGCACCACGGTCGACCGCCATCGCCGAGCTCGACCGAGTGCTCGGCGGCGGGCTCGTGCCCGGGTCGGTCACGCTGCTCGGCGGCGAGCCGGGGATCGGCAAGAGCACGCTGTTGCTGCAACTGCTGACCCAGTGGGCGGGGGCGACGCTCTACGTGACGGCGGAGGAGAGCGCCGAGCAGGTCCGCCGCCGCGCCGAGCGGGTCGGCGTGGCGCACGACGACGTGTGGCTGCACGCCGAGACCTCACTGGCCCCGATCCTCGACGCGATCACCGATCTGTCCCCGCAGCTCGTCGTCATCGACTCGATCCAGACCATCGCCGACCCCGCGCTCCCGGCGATCCCCGGCAGCGTCGGCCAGGTGCGCGGCTGCGCCCACCGACTCGTCGGTGTGGCCAAGGAACGCAACGTGTCGATCGTGATGGTCGGGCACGTCACCAAGGACGGCGGGCTGGCAGGACCGCGAGTGCTCGAGCACGTCGTCGACACCGTGTTGCAGTTCGAAGGCGACCGCCACCACAGCTTGCGGCTGTTGCGCGCCAGCAAGCATCGCTTCGGCTCGACCAACGAGCTCGGCCTGTTCGAGATGACGACCGGCGGGCTCAACGGCGTCCCCGACCCGTCGGCGCTGTTCCTCGCCGATCGCCGCACGGGCGTGCCCGGATCGGCGGTCGTGCCGACCATGGAGGGCCGTCGGCCGATCGTCGTCGAGGTCCAGGCGCTGGCCACGCCCGGAGTCCCCAACGCACCCGCCCGGCGCAGCGCCGTCGGGCTCGACGGCGGCCGACTGTCGATGCTGCTGGCGGTGCTCGGCCGGCGCACCCGGTTCCGCCTCAACGATGTCGACGTCTACGCGTCGGCGGCCGGCGGCATCAAGCTCACCGAACCCGGGCTCGATCTCGGCGTGTGCCTGGCGACGGTCAGCGCGGTCACCGACGTGCCGTTGCCGGCCGACCTCGTGTCGATCGGCGAGGTCGGCCTCGGTGGCGAGCTGCGGCAGGTCGCCCAGACGTCACGACGCCTGGCCGAGGCGGCGCGGCTGGGCTTCCGTCAGGCGATCGTGTCGACCAATGCCCCGACCCCCGACCCTGCCCGCGACGGCGGCATCGAGGTGCTGCGGGCGGCGACGCTCAACGAGGCGATCGCCTTGGCCGGGCTCGGCACCCAGGGTGCCGGCGGGGGGCTGCGGCGTGCCGGCTGACCGACCGGTGCACGCCCGGTGCGCGCCCGTTCGGGCCGCACCTGGCCGGCATGCACGGTGAACACCGTGCACGTTCTCCGGCAGAGCACTCCCTTCGTCCCGTAGGATCAGTCCATGCACTCCCGCCGCAGCGGCGTCAACGAGGTCATGCGCGATGCGCTGGGCCGCGTGGCGCCCGGAACGCCGTTGCGTGACGGCATCGACCGGGTCGTGCGGGCCAAGGCGGGTGCGTTGCTCGTGCTCAGCGACGAGCCCGACGTGCTGTCGATCTGCTCGGGCGGCTTCCTCGTCGATGCCCCGTACAGCCCGCAGCGGCTGTCGGAGCTGGCGAAGATGGACGGTGCGATCATCATCTCCACCGACGGTGGCCGCATCGCCCGCGCCAACGTCCACCTCGTCCCCGATCCGTCCGTGCCGACGACCGAGACCGGCACTCGCCACCGCACCGCCGAGCGCGTCGCCCGGTCGCTCGACGTTCCCGTCGTGTCGGCCAGCGAGGAGATGGGCGTCATCAACGTGTACGCCGGAGGCAGCAAGCGCCAGCTGCAAGAGGTGGGTCCGCTGCTCGACCGCGCCAACCAGGCGCTGCAGACGCTCGAGCGCTACAAGATTCGCCTCGACGACGCGATCACCAACCTCACCGCGGTCGAGGTCGAAGACGTCGTGTCGCTGCGTGACGTGGTCGCGGTCGTGCAGCGCGGCGAGATGGTGCACCGCATCGCCGACGAGATGGAGACGATGATCATCGAGCTCGGCATCGACGCCCGGCTCCTCCGTCTGCAGCTCGACGAGATGTACGGCGAGATCGACGACGAGCTCGACCTCGTCGTCGCCGACTACCTGCCGCCCGGCCGAACCGTGGCCGAGGCGCTGGCGGGGATGTCGCGACTGTCCGACGACGAGGTGCTCAACCTGCGCCTCGCCGCCGATGCGCTGGCGCCCGGCACGGACGTCAGCGACCTCGCCCAGGAGGCGACGCCGAAGGGGCTGCGCCTGCTGCACCGGGTGAGCCGGCTCCCGGCGGCCACGGCCACGGCAGTCGCCGACCACTTCGGCGGCCTGCCGAAGCTGCAGCGAGCGACCGTGCTCGACCTGATGGAGGTCGACGGCGTCGACGAGGCCACGGCGCGCTCGATCCGCGAGACGCTGAGCCGCGTCACCGAGTCGACGATCCTCGACCAGTACAGCTGAACCGAGTCTCCCTGTCGGGCCTCACGACGGTCCGGCGGTGGCGAGCGGTTGGTCGGCCCGACGTGCGGCTCGTCGCTGGCGCGTCCCTCGCCGCTCGTCAACCGGCGGTGTGGGACTAAGAAACGTTTGGGGACGGGCCCCAAACGTTTCTTAGTCCCGAGAGCCATCGCCGCATCCGGCCCGGCTCAGATGCGTTCGATGATGGTGGCGGTACCCATGCCGCCGCCGGTGCACATGGCGACGAGGCCGGTCTGCAGGTCGCGGCGTTCGAGCTCGTCGAGCACCGTGCCGATCAACATCGCCCCGGTGGCCCCGATCGGGTGGCCGAGCGCGATCGCGCCGCCGTTGACGTTCGTCTTCGCCGGGTCGGCGCCGGTGTCGCGGAAGAAGCGCAACACGACCGAGGCGAACGCCTCGTTGACCTCGAGCAGGTCGATGTCGTCGATCGTCATCCCGGCCCGCTGCAGGCACTTGTTAGCGGCCGGTCCCGGCGCGGTCAGCATGATCAACGGCTCGTCGGCGGCGACCGCCGACATCACGATCCGCGCCCGCGGCGTGAGTCCGTGGGCTCTGGCGTAGTCGGGCGACGACACCAGCACGACACCGGCGCCGTCGACGACGCCGGACGAGTTGCCGGCATGGTGGACGTTGCGCAGCTCGACGCCGGGGTACTTGCCGGCGATCAGCTCCGCCATCGTCTGGTCGGACTGCTCCATCTTGAACTCGAGCATCTTCGGGAAGCTCGGCTGGAGGGCGGCAAGCCCGTCGGCCGTCGTCTCCGGACGCGGGTATTCGTCGTGATCGAGGGCGACGCTGCCGTCGGGGTTGGTGATGGCGACGAGGCTGCGGTCGAAGCGGCCCTCGTCGATGGCGGCCTTGGCGCGGCGTTGGCTCTCGAGGCCGAGCGCGTCGACCTCCTCGCGCGTGTACCCGTCGATCGAGGCGATGAGGTCGGCGGACAGACCCTGCGGGACCTGCGGATGAGTCGCCAGCAGATGCTCGTTGTTGGCGTGGAAGCCGTCGGTGCCGTTGCGCGACGGCCGGCTCATCGACTCGATGCCGCCACCGACCACGAGATCCTGGTGACCGGCACCGACGCCCATCGCGGCGAACGTCACCGCCTGCTGGCCGGACCCGCAGAACCGGTTGAGCGTGACGCCGGGGACGGTGATCGGCCAGCCGGCCTCGAGCACCGCCATGCGGCCGATGTCGTGGGCGTGGTCGCCGGCGTGGGAACCGTTGCCGCACACGACGTCGTCGACGTCGGCGGGATCGAACCCGACGCGGTCGCGGAGGCCGTTGAGCACCTGCCCCAGCACGACCTGCGGATGGAGGTGGGCGAGGCTGCCCTTGCCCTGCTTGCCGATGCCGCGCGGTGAGCGCACCGCGTCGATGATCCAGGCTTCGCCGACGTTGCTCATTGGTGGGGGTCTCCTCGTGATGTGTCGCCGCGGCGAGGCGGCTCCGGTGCCCGGAACGGTAGATGCGACCACCCCCGACCGACGCATCGGACCCCGCTCACCACCGATCTCGGTCGGATCCTGCCCGGAAAGCGGGCAGATTCTGACCGAGATCGGAACGGACGGGTGGTTGGGGTCAGGGGAGCAGCACGGGCTTGATCACCCCGCCGGCGAGCGACGACTGCTCCGCCTCGTTGATCTCGGCGAGCGGGAACGTCTCGATCAGGCGGTCGAACGGGAAGCGTCCCTCCTGCCACAGGGCGATCATTCGCGGGATGAACGCCTGCGGGTCGGCGCTGCCTTCGAGGATGTTGATGATCGTCCGGCCGATGTAGTCGGTCGCCTCGAGCGACAGCGTGCCCTGCTGCACCCCAACGAAGCCGACGGTGCCGGTCATCCGAGTCGCCCGCACGGCGTTCGACATCACGGCGGGCACGCCGGTCGTGTCGAAGGCGTACTGCACACCGCCGCCGGTGATGCCCACGATCGCCGCCAGGGCGTCCTGTGATCCGTCGACGACGTGGGTGGCGCCGAGCTCGGTCGCCAGGTCGAGGCGGTGCTGTTGGAGGTCGACGGCGATGATCGTCGAGGCACCGGCGACCACCGCGGCCATCACCGCGGCGAGGCCGACGGCACCCGTACCGAACACGGCGACGCTCGTGCCCGGCTGCACGTCCATCGCGCAGAGGATGCTGCCGGCACCCGTCTGGATGCCGCAACCGAGCGGGCCCAGCACGTCGAGCGGCAGGTCGGGATCGACCTTGACGGCGTTGCGCTCGGTGGCGATGGCGTGCGAGGCGAACGACGACTGCCCGAACCAACGGGCGGCGACGCCCTCACCGTCGGCGTCGACGACGGTGTCGGCACCGTCGAGCTGACGCCCGAACAGGTTGCGGACCATGAACTGGTCGCAGTACGCCGGCTGGCCGACACGGCAGTTGGCGCACTCGCCGCACGAATCGAACGACAGCACGACATGGTCACCGACGGCGAGCGTGGTGACGTCGGCGCCGATCGCTTCGACGACGCCGGCGCCCTCGTGCCCGGGGATGATCGGCGGTGCCGCCGGGAACCCGGGCGTGCGCGGCAACACGTCGGTGTGACAGATCCCGACGCCGACGATGCGCACCAGCACTTCGTTGCCGTGCGGGGCGCGGATCTGCACGTCCTCGATCGAGTAGGCCCCGTCGGGGGTTCGCAGCACGGCGGCGCGGGCGTCGGTCGAATCGGCGTGGTCGGGCATCGCGCTCCTCTTCGGGTGGCACCCGCCGGTCGTGGGCGCCGTGCCGGCAGCTTCGCGCACCGCGATGGCTACCCGGCCGTCGGGGCGACCGCGCTGCCCTGAGGCGCCGACGGTTCGGCAACCGTCGGCAGGATCGCGTCCCAGACGGCGGCGTCGTCGAAACCGAGGGCCCACAGCGCCACACCGCCGAGGCCGTGCGTGCGGGCCAGGTCCATGCGCTGGCGGATGCCGTCGCCGTCGACGTAGTGGACGCGTCGCGTCTGCACGCACGACGTGGTGCCGTCGGTGACCTCGAGGTCGTACTCGAAGACCCACTCGCCGGTGTCGTCGACGCGTTGCGGCGTCGCGCCGCGCCGTTCGATCAGCTCGTCGACCGAGCGGGCGGACACCGTCGTGTTGCCCTGCACTTCCGATTCGGGGCAGTCGCCGGCGGTGAGCACCGGCCAATTGCGGCCGTACGCGGGCAAGCCGAGCACCAGCTTCGACGGCTGCCCGGTCGCCTCGATCGCTCCGTCGATCGCCGACTCGACCCACGACAGCGGTGCGATCGGGCCCGGCTCCCCCACCGAGAAGTCGTACGCCATGATCCGGATGTGGTCGACGTGCTCGACGATCGCCCCGTAGTCGTACACCCAGTAGCCGCTGTCGTTGCTCTGGCCGTCGTTGTAGACGGGCGGGATACTGACCGTCAGCGTGCGCCCGTCGGCGTGCAGCGCGTCGCTCAACTCCTCGATGAAGGCGACCCAGTTCGGACGCGTCGCCGCCCAGGTGTCGCGCCCGTCGGCGAAGGCGAACTGCTCGTAGTCGAGATCGATGCCGTCGTAGTCGCCGTCGGCGGCGAACGACCTGATCGCCGCGACGTGGGCACTGCGAGTTGCCGGGTCGGCGAGGATCTCCGCCATGCCGCCGGCGGGCATGGCGTCCATGATCGACGGGACGATCCGGGCGTCGGTCGACCGGGCGATGTCCAAGAACTCCGCCGTGAGTTCCGACGAGGCGTTGGGGTCGGTCTCGATCCTGTCGACGCCGGTGGCGTTGAACCAGAACGGCGACAGCTCGCGCATCGAACCGGCGCGCTGCTCGAGCTCGGGCAACGCCGCATCGAGCGCCCAGTACGGGGCCCACGCATCGAGCGGGATGTCGGGTTGCGGCGGCGGCAGCGACTCGTCGTCGCCGAGCAGCAGCGCCGCCGTACCGCCGGCGACCGCCAGCACGACGACGATGGCGGCGAGGAGAACCCACCGGCGCCGGGCGGCGAACGGATGCTCGCCGTGCGATGGCCGTGAGGCCGCAGGCGGGGTCGAGTCGGGGCCGAGCAGCGGGTCGGCGTCAGCGAGCGGCGTGGACTCGACGGAGGAATGCGACATCGACATCAGCGAGGGAGTCGACGAGGGTGAGCCCGCTGGCGGGAGGGACGGAGACGACATGAGGCACGCCCAGCGTCGCACACCCGGCAGCGAGCGCGGAGGCAACCCCGGTCGGCGAGTCCTCGATCGCCACACAACGGTCCGGCGTGAGACCGAGCGCCCGCGCCGCTGCCTGGTAGGGCTCGGGGGCGGGCTTGCCGGCGGTCACCTCGTCGCCGGTGATCGAGGCGGCGAACGATCCGGGAGGAGCGGCATCGATCACGGCACCGGCGAGGCTGCGCCACGACATCGTCACCATCGCGCAGGGGATGCCGGCGGCGACGCACTCGGCGAGCAGCTCGCGGGCCCCGGGGCGCCATGGCAGCTGCTCGCGAACGCGGGCGATCACCGAGTCGAGCAGCCACTCCACCGTGTCCACCGCCGACAGCCGCACGCCGCCGCGCTGGCGCAGCACGTTCGCCGCGTCGAGCAGGTCGAACCCGATGAGCGAGTGGGCGTCGGCGTCGGTCCACGTGTCGCCGTGCTCGGCGACGAGGGCGAACTCGCTGGCGATCCAGTACGGCTCGGTGTCCACGAGCGTCCCGTCCATGTCCCACAGCACCGCCGCCAACTCCGTCACGACCGACAGTGTGCCGGGCGGCGAACTGGTCTCCGAACGATCCCCGACGGCCAGCCGTCACGTCCGCGGGTGGTCGGGCGGTCGCACGGCCGGCGGCCGGCTGCAGGCGGACGGCGGACGGCGGACGGCGGACGGCGACTGGCGGACGAGTGCTCAGCTGCGGAAGACGGTGATCTTGGTCCTCGCCGATCCGCGCTCGCTTGCTCGGGGTCGTCGATGCCGAGGCCTTCGGCGGGCGCCAGGCAGAGCACGCCGATCTTGCCCTCGTGCATCGTTGTGGTGGACCGGCGAGCGCGGCCTCGCCGACCTCGTCGAGCGGGTACACGGCCGACAGCAGCGGCTGGATCCGGCCCTGGTCGATGAGCTGGTTGGCCGCCCACGCCTCGGCGTAGTTGGCGAAGTGCGACGACGATCAGCCGCTTCAGCTTCATCCAGAAGTGGCGGTTGTCGAACTCGACCATGTAGCCCGACGTCGCCGCGCAGGTGACGACCGTGCCGCCGCGCTTGGCGGCGAAGACCGAGGCGCCCATCGTCTGGCGGCCGGGGTGCTCGAACACGATGTCGGGGTCGTCGCCGATCGAGCTCGCGGATCTCCTTGCCGAAGCGGCGCCACTCCGACTCGTCCTGGGTGTGCTCGTCGGACCAGAACCGGTAGCCCTCGGCGCTTGCGGTCGATGACCGCCTCGCAGCCCAGCTCGTTGAGCAGCTCGGCCTTGCTCGGGCGACGACACGACGCCGATCGGGCGTGCCGCCGCCGTTGAGCACGTACTGCACGGCGTAGCCGCCGATGCCGCCGGTGGCACCCCAGACGAGCACGCGTGTCGCCCTGCTTCATCCGCGCGCCGTGCTCGCCGACGAGCATGCGGTAGCGCGTCGAGTTGCACAGCGCGTTGACGGCCGCCTCCTCCCACGTGAGGTGGGCCGGCTTGGGCATCAGCTGGTTGGCCTTCACGACGGTGAGGTCGGCGAGACCGCCGAAGTTCGTCTCGAAGCCCCAGATGCGCTGGTTGGCGGCGAGCATCGAGTCGTCGTGGGCCGATCGGGTCCTGGTCGTCGACGTAGTTGCAGTGCACGGTGACGCGGTCGCCGGGCTTCCAGTTGCGCACCGCCGAGCCGACCCGCAGCACGACGCCCGAGGCGTCGGAGCCGACCACGTGGTACGGCAGCGCGTGGCGCGCGGCCCACTCGCTCTCCCGGCCGAGGCGGTCGAGGAAGCCGAACGTCGGCAGCGGCTCGAAGATCGACGTCCACACCGTGTTGAAGTTGATCGCTCGACGCCATGACGGCGACGTAGGCCTCGTCGGGGGCGAGCTCGGGCGTCGGCACCTCGTCGACGTGCAGGCGACTTGCGCGGGTCCTTGTCCGCAGAGTCGATGCCCTCGAACATGTCGGCCTCGTCGCGGCGGACGAACGCGGCCCGGTAGTGACTCGGGGATCGGGAGGTTGGCGATGCTCGTCGCCGGTCGCGCCCGGCCTGGATGGCGTCGAGGATCTGCTGCATGCGCGCGACGCTAGTGACGTCGTGCAACCGGCCCGAAGTGTCCGCATGATCTCGCTGAGCGAGAGACCCGGACACTTTCGGGGAGCTGAGGCGGTGGCACTAGCGGTGGTCCATGACTGCCCGGTTCGTTCATCGTCGCCGGCGCTCGCACGCCGATCGGGAAGATGTGCGGGGCGCTCGCCTCGTTCTCCGCCGCCGACCTCGGCGGCTTCGCCATCGCGGCCGCGCTCGAGCGGGCCGGCGTCGCGCCCGAGCGAGGTCGACTACGTGATCATGGGCCAGGTGCTGATGGCCGGCCAGGGCCAGATCCCAGCCCGCCAGGCCGCGGTCAAGGCCGGCATCCCGATGAGCGTGCCGTCGGTCAACGTCAACAAGGTCTGCCTGTCGGGCCTCAACACGATCTACCTGGCCGACCAGATGATCGCCGCCGGTGAGGCCGACATCGTCGTCGCCGGCGGCATGGAGTCGATGACCAACGCCCCGTACCTCGCCGCGGCGCCCGCGGCGGCTTCCGCTACGGCAACACCGAGCTGCGTCGACGCGATCATCGCCGACGGCCTGTGGTGCTCCTTCGACGCCTGCCTGATGGGCCTCGGCACCGAGCGCTACGCCGGCACGGCCGACGATCATCCGCGAGCGCCAGGACGAGCTCGCCGCGAAGTCCAACGAGCGGGCCGCCAACGCCATCAAGGACGGCCGCTTCGCCGACGAGATCGTCGCCGGTCGCGCGTCCCCCAGCGCAAGGGCGACCCGATCCTCGTCGAGACCGACGAGGGCGTGCGTCCCGGCACGACCGCTCGAGAGCCTCGGCGGCGCTGCGCCCGGCCTTCGACAAGGACGGCACCATCACCGCCGGCAACGCCTCGCAGATCTCCGACGGCGGCTGCGCCATCGTCGTGATGTCGCAGGCCGAGGCCGAGCGCCGCGGCGTCGACGCCGCTCGGCGAGTTCGTCTGCTACGGCATGGTCGCCGGGCCCGACAACGTCTCGCTGCTGCACCAGCCGAGCCGGGCCATCCTCCAGGCGCTCGAGCGCGGCCGGGCTGGACGGTCGGCGACATCGACCTGTTCGAGATCAACGAGGCCTTCGCCGCCGTCGGCCTCGCCTCGATGGACGACCTCGGCATCACCGACGAGATCGTCAACGTCAACGGCGGCGCCATCGCCCTCGGCCACCCGATCGGCATGACGCGGCAACCGCCTCGCGCTCACGCTGCTCCACGAGCTCGCGCCGTCGCGGCGGCGGCACGGGCGCCGCGGCGCTGTGCGGCGGCGGCGGCCAGGGCGACGCCGCTGATCGTCCGCACCGTCTGAGTGCCGGGCCGCGCCGAGGGCCCGGGCCGCTGGCGGCTCCGAAGCGCGAATTGAAGATTTCTTCTCGTCTCGGTTTGACCCCGGCGCGCCCGGGGCACTCCACCACCGTGTCGACGAGCGGTGTTTTCTTCACGGTCAGTGATTCCGCCGTTCTGCCACTCGTCGTGTTTGACACACCACGAGCAGTGGATATACTGACAACGTCGCTGACTTTTGTTGCGATTGGTTGACAAACCAGCCAACAGATCGTAATGTAACTGACACAACAGATCGGGCGAGCAGCCACCGAAATGCCGGAAGCAGCTCGCCACCCCTCTGGGGCACCATCGAAACGAATCGGCCCGTCCGCCCGCTACCGATTCGCCGAGGTGGTGCCCCAGTCATTTTTCCCCTTCCGGCCACCCATCCGCCCGTTCTCGTGATCTTGTACGGCAGCTATTGCCGCCGGAGATCACGAAAAGGCCGAACAGCGGCGGAGCGGGTCAGTCGACGAGGCGCCGGCCCTCGAGAGCCCGGCCGAGCGTCAACTCGTCGGCGTACTCGAGGTCGCCACCCACCGGCAGGCCGCTGGCGATGCGGGTCACCTTGAGCCCGATCGGCTTGAGCAGACGGGCGAGATACATCGCCGTCACCTCGCCCTCGGTGTTCGGGTTCGTGCAGAGGATGATCTCCTCGATGCCCTCGGGGTCGATCCGGGCGACCAACTCGCGCACCTTGAGCTGCTCGGGGCCGATGCCCTCGAGCGGGCTCATCGCCCCCAGCAGGACGTGATAGCGGCCGCGGAACTCACCGGTCTTCTCGACGGCGACGATGTCGCGTGATTCCTCGACGACGCAGAGGATCGTGCCGTCACGGGTGTCGTCGCGACAGATCGGGCACAGCGTGCCCTCGGCGACGTTGAAGCAGCGCTCGCAGAACTGCACCCGGGCCTTGGCGTCGGTGATCGCGTGGGCGAGGCGGTTGGCGTCGTCGGCGGGGATCTTGAGGAGGTGGAAGGCGATTCGCTGCGCCGACTTCGGCCCGATGCCCGGCAGCCGACCGAGCTCGTCGATCAGCGACTGGACCGGCGGGGTGTAGTTGCTCGCCATCAGCTGCGGCTCAGCCGACTTCTTCGATCAGTTCCGAGCCGGGGAACGCCTCGGCGAGCCGATCGATCGGCGAACGCACCGACGTGGGCGCGGCATCGATCAGGTCGTCGAGGTCGACCTCGTCGTCGGCGGGCAGGAGGTCGGCGGCGAGCGGTGCGGGTGGAGCCGCCGGGTCGTCGCGGCCTGGGTCGTCGTCGGGGCGGGGACCACTGCCGTCGTCGTCGACGAATTCGACGACCAGCGGGTGGCCGGCGAACTCGCTGAGTGCCGACTCGACGGTCGGGCGGTGGGCCTCGCACTTCGCTCGCGGCATCGAGCCCGGGACCCGCAGCGTGACCGTCGATGCGGTGGCGCCGACGAGCTCGACCGGGGCGAACACAGCGCGGGCCATGCCGCGTAGCGACGGACGGATCGTGCCCGCCCAGACATCCGCCGTGATCGACGAGTCGGCGGGCGCCGCAGCCGGGGCCACGGCGGTCGCCGAATCGGGCGAGGCGGCGCCGGCCACCGTTGCGGCTGACGGGGCCTCGGTGCCGGCCGATGGAGCCTCGTCGCCGGCGGACGACGGTGCCGGCGCGGCCGAAGCGGGTGGTGCCGCGCCAGTCGCCCGACGCGCCGCGCCGTCGCCGGACGCGCCGCGCCCGTCGCCGTGCTCGCAGGAGCGGCCGTACTCGCCGCGGCGGTTGCCGAACCGGTGGCGGCGGCCGCGCTACGGGCCCGACCGCCGAGGGCCGCCCGGCCGGTCGCGGGATCGACCGGCGACGACGCGGCGCGCGGCGTGGCCAGCGCCCCACCCTCGGCCAGCTGACGCTCCAAGCGCTCGATGCGGGCGACGAGCGCGTCGACGTCGGACGCCGCGGCATCGGCGGTCAACTGCACAGCGGCGACGTCGAGCAGCACCCGCGGGTCGGGTGCGTGGCGCATCTCGGTGAGCGTGCTGCCGAGCGTCTCCACACCGCGCACCAACCCGGCGGCACCGAGACGTTGGGCCTGGGCGGCGAACTCGTCGACGCGCGCCGACGGCAGCTGCACCAGGTCGGGCGCCATCAACGACAAGAACCCGTTGCGCAAGAAGGCGATCAGCTCCTCGGTCAGCGTGCGCGTGTCGCTGCCGGCGGCGATGGCGTGGGCGACGACGGTGAGTGCCCGGCCCGGATCGCGGTCGATCATCGCCTCGACGAACTCGTCGAGCGGCACGACGTCGAGGCCGTCCTCACCGGTGTTGGCGACGAGCTCGAGTGCCGACAGCGTGTCGCGCGCCGATCCGCCACCGCGCTGCAAGGCCTGGTCGAGGGCGGCGTCACTGACGTCGAGTCCGGCGTCGGCGGCGACCCACCGCACGTGTTCCTGCAGCGTGTCGGCGGGCAGGAGGTGGAACTGCAGGTGCTGGGTGCGGCTGCGGATCGTGTCCGACATCTTCTGCGGGTCGGTCGTCGCCAGCACGAACACGACGTGCGGCGGCGGTTCCTCGAGCGTCTTCAACAGCGCCGCCTCGGCCGCCTTGGACAGCATGTGCACCTCGTCGAGGATGTACACCTTGTGGCGTCCGGGGGTGCCGAGCGACGCCTTCTCGATGAGGTCGCGCATCGCGTCGACACCGTTGTTGCTCGCCGCGTCGAGCTCGTGCACGTCGTAGCTGGTGCCGCGCTCGACGGCCAGGCACGACTCACATTCACAGCACGGCTCGCCGTCCTGCGGGTTCTCGCAGTTGAGCACCTTGGCGAGGATGCGCGCCGACGACGTCTTGCCCGTGCCGCGCGGCCCGGAGAACAGGTAGGCCTGCCCCTCACGGCCCTCGGCGACGGCCGTGCGCAACGCTCGCACCACGTGGTCCTGGCCCTTGACCTCGCTGAAGCGGCGGGGCCGGTAGCGGCGATAGAGCGACTGCGTGGCCATCGCGGTCACGATAGCGAGACACCTGCACGGCAGGTCCCGCATAGCATCGCCGCGATGTCAGCCCGCCGATCCGCGCCGATCCGCGCCCATCCGCCCCGATCCGCGCCCCGATCGGTCGCGGCGCTGGCCGCCGTCCTCGCCGTCGCCGCACTCGGCGGATGCGGCAGCGAGCCGGCCGAGGTGACCACCGACGACTACGTGGCGGCGATCGAGACGATCTGCGCCGAGACGACGGCGACGCTCGACGCGCTGCCCGATCCGCCCGAGCAGATCTCGGTCGCCGACTTCGCCGCCAGCGCCGCCAGTGCCCTCGACAACGAAGCGTCGCGCATCCGACGCGTCGACGTGCCGGCCGATCTCGACGGCGACCACCGAGCGCTCGTGCGCAACACCGAGGAGCAGGCCGCAGCGTGGCGAACCGTCGCCGCCGGCACCGCCGACGACGCCGAGTTCGCCGAGACGACGACGCTGATCGCCCAGCTGCTGCTCGGTCGCGACGACCTCGTCGAGGAGATGGGTGCACCCGGATGCCGCCGCGGCGCAGGGTGAGTCCAACTAGCCTCCGAAGACTGTGAACGAGCGCACCCGCGTTCCCGCGGTGGACGAAGGCACACGCCGGCGCTTGATCCGCCTGGCGTTGGCCCTGCTCACGCTCGTCGTCGCGCTCGCCGTGCCGACGACCGCGCACGCCGAGAACTCGGTCGCCTCGTCGAATCCCGCCGACGGCTCGACGATCGCCGAGTCGCCGGCGGAGATCGTGATCACCTTCACCGAGGAGCTCGGCGAGGTCAACACGATCGCGGTGACGTGCAACACCGCGCTGTTCACGGTCGGGCCCCGCCGCGTCGGTGACGACGGGTTGACGCTCAGCGCGGAGATCATCGACGCCTTGCCGCGCGGCACCTGCGTTGCCACCTGGGCCGTCAGCGACGTCGACGGCAACCCGAACGGGCAGGGCAACCTGACGTTCAACGTCCAGAACGACACGGCGGCCACCGCCACCACCGGGCCGGCGTCGTCGACACCCAGCTCAGCGGTCGACGGCACCACGCCCGCTGCCGAGGACACGCCCACCACGACCTCGGCAGCGTCGGACGACATCAGCCCGCTCGACGAGGTCGACAGCGGCAAGGGCCCGCTCTGGTTGGGGCGCCTGCTGTCGATGCTCGGCATCGCCGTCGTCTTCGGCTCGCTGTTGCTGATCGCTGCGGCGTGGCCGGAGGGCGTCGAGTACCTGCTCGCCATCCGCTTCATCCGCGCCGCATGGGCGCTGGCATTCGTCGGTTCGCTGCTCTACGTCGCCGCCGCCACCGCGGCCGTCAGCGGCGCCGGGTTGGGTGCCGGTTTCAACCCGGCGAACTGGGTCGACCTCTTCGACGCCGGGGTGCCGGGCATCGCCGCGATCGCCCAGCTCGTGCTCGTCGCCGCCAGCGCGTTCGTCGCGTTCCGACCTGACCGGGTGATCGATCCCGTCACCCAGATGGCGTCGCTCGGGATTCCGGCGCTCGCCGCGGCGACGATCGGCCTCAGCCGGACCAACGTCGAGCTGCCGATCGTGTCGATCCCGATGGCGATCATCCACGCCGTGGCGATGTCGATCTGGCTCGGGGGCTTGGTCCTGCTGGCGCGGGTCGTGCTCGCCGGGCCGGGCGAGGAGGACCTCGTGCACGCCGTGCGCGGGTTCTCCCGCGTCTCCAACCTGGCCATCGGGGCGACGGTGATCTCCGGTCTCGTGCAGATGGTGATCCTCGACGGCGGCGACCTGTTCGGCTCGTCGCACGGCCAGGTGCTGCTGTTCAAGACCGTCGTCGTGGCGGCGATGATCTTCGTCGCCGTGTCGGCGCGGCAGTTCGTCAACCAGCGGCTGCTGCGCGCCAACGAGATGACGATCCCGATGGCCGACCGCCTGCGGCGGGCGTTCGGGATCGAGGCGGCCGCCGGAGTGGCCGTGCTCGCCCTCAGTGGCTGGTTGCTGGCACTGACGCCCCCGAACGCGCCGGGTGGCTCGTCGGAGTCGTACGTCGTCGAGCGTCACTTCGAGTCAGCGGAGGCGCAGATCGACGTCACCGTCGAGCTGACCAGCGACCGCGTCGGACCTGCGGGCATGCGCGTGACCGTCGAACAGCCGGAATCCGGTCTGTCGGGACTCGAGGTCGTGCTGACTGCCCCGCCGAACGACGAGATCGGCACGATCACCCAGCCGGTGCCGCTGAACGGCCCCGGGGTCGGCGTGCTGCCGGCCGCCGCCGGCGTCCCGCTCGACGTCGCCGGTGACTGGACGATGACCGTCAACGCCGTGACCCCGACCGGCGTCTACGCCAGCGAGTCGCAGGGCTTCACGGTCGTCGACCCCGACGGTTCGACGACGGATGCACCGCTGACGGTGCCTCCGCAGGTGATCGTCACGATCCCCGAGCCGACCGCCCCCTGACGCCCCGGCGAGAGAAGCCGGGCGACGAGCCGCAGCCGCGCCGACCAGGGGCCGGCGAGGGAAGCGCCAGCGACGAGCCGGAGTCGGGCCGACCAACCGTGGCCAACCACCGGCCCTCCGTGAGGCCCGACCAACTAACTCGTCACGAAGTCGTGGAACGAGACCGGGTCGGCGACGTCGAGCTGGTCGTAGGTGCACGACTCGGGGGTGCGGTCAGGACGCCAACGCAGGAACGTCACCCCGTGACGGAACCGGCGCCCTTCCAGCTGACCGAACGACACCTCGGCGACGAGCCCCATCCGCAGCGGCACGAACGACATGTCCTTGCCGCCGTTCCAGCGGCTCCCGCCACCGGTGGCGTGGCCGGCGGCGTCGCCGTCCCACTCCGCCCACTCCCGCCACGGATGGCCCTCGAGGGCGTCGTGCGTGCGCGGTTCGAGCTCGGCGAGCAGCTCGGCGCGGCGTTTGACGCTGAACGCCGCGGCGACGCCGACGGACTGCAGGTTGCCGTCGGCATCGAACAGACCGAGCAGCAGCGAGCCGACACCGTTGCCGTCCTTGTGCACCCGATAGCCGGCGACGGCACAGTCAGCGGTGCGCTGGTGCTTGACCTTGATCAGCGAACGCTTCCCCGGTTCGTACACGCCGTCGAGCGGCTTGGCCACGACCCCGTCGAGCCCGGCACCCTCGAAGCGGTGGAACCAGTCGTCGGCGACCTGGCGCGACGTGCTCGCCGGTGTCAGCCGGACGACATCGTTCGGCTGCAGGATCTCGACGAGACGTTCCCGCCGTTGGCGCATCGGCAGGCCGAGCAGCGACTCGTCATCGAGCGCCAGCACGTCGAACGCGACGTAGGAGGCCGGTGTCTCGCCGGCCAGTCGGTTGATGCGCGACTCGGCCGGATGGATGCGCTGCAACAGGGCGTCGAAGTCGAGGCCGTGGTCGTCGCGGTCGGCGACGACGATCTCGCCGTCGACGATGCAGCGGTCCGGGAGCGCCGCCCGCAACGGTTCCATCAGCTCGGGGAAGTAGCGCCCCAGCGGGCGCAGCTGCCGGGAGATCAGGTCCAGCCGGTCACCGTCGCGGAACACGATGCAGCGGAATCCGTCCCACTTCGGTTCGTACAGCCAGCCGTCGCCGTCGGGGATCGTTCGCGCCAACTTGGCCAGCATCGGTTCGATCGGCGGCTGCAGCGGCAGGCGCATCGGTTCGACCGGCACGGCGGACGGATCGGGCACCGCACCATTGTGGTCGATCTTCCCCGGATCGGGCGGCAGCCAGTAGCTTCGTTCGCTGTGACGTCTTCCATGCAGGACAAGCTCGACGACCTCGCCGAACGGCAAGCGAGCAGGCATACCACGCCGGCTCCGAACGGTCCGTCGAGCGTCAGCACGCCAAGGGCAAGATGCTCGCCCGCGAGCGGCATCGAGTACCTCCTCGACGACGGCTCGTTCCACGAGCTCGACATGCTGGCCCGCCACCGCGCCCACGCCGCCGGCCTCGAGGACCGCCCGTACACCGACGGCGTGATCACCGGCTGGGGCACCGTCGACGGCCGCAAGGTCTGCGTCTTCTCCCAGGACTTCACCGTCTTCGGCGGCGCCCTCGGCGAGGTCTTCGCCGAGAAGATCCACAAGGTCATGGACCTGGCCGCATCCAGGTCGGCGTGCCCGTGATCGGCCTCAACGACGGCGCCGGTGCCCGCATCCAGGAGGGCGTGGTCTGCCTCGCCAGCTACGGCGGCATCTTCCACCGCAACGTGCATGTCGTCGGGCGTCATCCCGCAGATCTCCGTGATCCTCGGCCCGTGCGCCGGCGGCGCCGTCTACAGCCCGGCCATGACCGACTTCATCTTCATGGTCCGCGAGTCGAGCCACATGTTCATCACCGGCCCCGACGTGGTGAAGACGGTGACCGGCGAGGACGTCACCCTCGAAGAGCTCGGCGGCGCGATGAGCCACGCCACCAAGTCGGGTGTGGCCACCTTCGTGTCGGCCGACGAGAAGACGTGCCTCGACGACGTCCGCTACCTGCTGTCCTTCCTGCCGTCGAACAACCTCGAGGAGCCGCCGGTCGAAGACCTCGGCGACGACCCGGACCGCCTCTGCCCGGAGCTCCGCGAGATCCTGCCCGGACAGCCCGAACCTGCCGTACGACATGAAGAGAGGTCATCCGCCACGTCGTCGACGACGGCGAGTTCTTCGAGTACTTCCCGCACTGGGCGAGAATCATCGTGTGCGGGTTCGCCCGCATCGACGGCCGGCCCGTCGGCATCGTCGGCAACCAGCCGAAGATCCTCGCCGGCGTGCTCGACATCGAGTCGTCGGAGAAGGCCGCCCGCTTCGTCCGCACCTGCGACTCGCTTCAACATCCCGCTGTCACCTTCGTCGACGTGCCCGGCTTCCTGCCCGGTATCGACCAGGAGTACGGCGGCATCATCCGCCACGGCGCCAAGCTGCTCTACGCCTACTGCGAAGCGACCGTGCCCCGCATCCAGATCATCACCCGCAAGGCCTACGGCGGCGCCTACGTGGTCATGAACTCGAAGTCGATCGGTGCCGACCTGGCCTTCGCCTGGCCGTCCGCCGAGCTGGCCGTGATGGGGCCGCAAGGTGCCGTCGAGATCGTCTACCGGCGCGAACTGCAGCAGGCTGCCGACCCGGTGGCCCGCCGCGCCGAGCTGGTCGAGGAGTACACGGAGCGCTTCGCCAACCCGTACGCCGCTGCCGAGCGCGGCTACGTCGACGACGTCATCGACCCGGCCGAGACGCGACGCAAGCTGGTCGCCGGCCTCGACATGCTGCGCACCAAACGCGAGGAGCTCCCCCAGCGCAAGCACGGCAACGTGCCCCTCTGATGTCCGCAGGCTCGTCGACGCCGGACCCACCGCCCCCGCCGGGCGGGTCGCCCGGCGCGCCGCCGCCGCCACCGCGACCGTCGCCGCCGCCACCGCCGCCCCACCCCCGCCGCCACAGCGACCGCCGGCGCCGCCTCCACCCCCGCCGCCACGCGACCGTCGCCATCGTCAACGCCGCGGGCGTCATCGTCCCCACCAGCGCCGCCGCCGGCGTCGGCATCGGTTTCGCCACCCGCGCCGGTACCGCCGCCGCCTGCGTCGGCCGTGCCGCCCGCGCCGGTACCGCCGCCTGCCGCGAGCGACGAGCGAGCGGGAGGGCGCGACGACGAGCTCGACGACATCCTCCGCCGCCTCGGCGACGTCGAGGATGCACCGGTCCCGGCGATCGGTACGGCGCTGACCCGGCCGACCGACGTCGAGCGTCCCGAACGGGCGGCCGCGGCGGTGATCGAGTCGGAGGGGGGCCTCGAGTTCCGGCCCGAGTTCGCCTCGTTCGGTGCCCGCGCCGTCGGGATCCTGGTCGACGTGGCGGTCCTCACCCTGTTCGAGCTTCCGGCGATCGCCGTGTTCGCCCTGGCGTCGGGCCCGGTGCTCGTCATCGGTGTGCTGCTCGCCCTCGCCACGTTCGTGCTCGCCACCGCCATCTACGGGCGGGCGATCGGCTCGACCGGCCAGTCGATCGGCAACCGCGTCGCGTCGACGCGCGTCGTCGACGCCCGCAACGGCCGCACGGTCTCCGTTGCCGCGGGGGCGACCCGCTACGTCGTGCGCATGCTGATCTCACCGGTCCTACTCGTCGGCTACCTGATGGGCGTCTTCTCGTCCGACCGCCGGACGCTCCAGGACCAGGTCGCCGGCACCGTGGTGATCCGGCCGCCGCGAGCATCGTGGTCGATCGACGATGAACCGACGGCGGCGCGCCCTCTAGGGTGAAACCCGATGGCCGCGATTTCCCCCAACGACCAGCGCCTCGAGCCGACGGTGCCGACGCACGTCGACGTCAGCCCCGCCCCGTCCGACGAAGAGGTCGTGGCGATCATGGCGGCGATGGAAGCGCTGTGGCCACGGCCGGTCGTCGTCGGCGACACGCCGACGCGCCGGCGCGCCGGATGGCGCTTCAGTGGCCGGTGGTGGGCACTGCCGCTGCCCGTGCGCCGCAACCGCCCCTGGCACTGATCGCGCCACCCTCCCGATCGGGCTCGACGCGATCTGCAACAGTGTCGCGATGGCCATGACGCCGCCTCCGCCGCCAGGTTCGGTCCCCCCGCCTCCGCCGGGCAACGTGCCACCACCACCCGGTGTCGTGCCGGGCGCCCCACCGCCCCCGCCGGGCGTGCCCGGATACGCCGGACCCGGTGGCGCGCCGCCACCGCCGCCGCCCGCGTACGGCTACGGCGGCGCACCGGTGGGCGGCGGTCGTCCGCCGTATGCCGGCTTCTGGATCCGCGTCGGCGGTCGACTGCTCGACGGTCTCCTGTACGGGCTGTTGTGGCTCGTGTTCGCCATCCCGGGCGGCGCCCTGATCCTCAGCGCCTACGACGACTGCGTGACGATCGACGACGACCTCTACTGCCCCGACGGGTCACCCAAGGCCGGACTGCTGGCGGCGGGCATCGTCGTCCTCGTCGTCGGCGTGCTCGTCGTCGGCTTCATCTACGTCCGCGCCCTCGGTCGCACCGGGCAGACCTGGGGCCGCAAGATCTGCAACATCAAGGTCGTCGGCCACGACGACCTCGCCCCACTCGGCTTCGGTCGGGCGCTCGGGCGCATCTTGATCACCTGGGTCTTCGGCTTCGTCCCGATCCTGCCGCTGCTCGACGTGCTGTGGATGTTGTGGGACGAGCAGAAGCAGACGCTGCACGACAAGGTGGTCAACTCGATCGTCGTCCGAACCTGACCCGATCGGCGACCATCCACGAGGGGGCGGCCACGCACGTACGCTTCGCGGATGGACGTCACGACCGTTGCCGACGATCTGGCGGTGCTGCACGAGGGCACGTCCGTTCGCCGCTACGACGGCCTGACACCGGACCACGAGCACGACCTCGACGGCGTCACCGTGCGCACGCTGCGGCGGCCGGGCGGCGAGCTGCTGTGCCGCTTCACGACGGTCAACGACGTGCACTTCGGTGAGGTCGAGGCAGGACGGATCGACGACCGTCCCGAGGGCCCGGTCCGCCGCGCCGAGCCTGGCGCCGATCCGTACCCGGAGGTGATGAACACGGCGGCGGTCGCCGAGATGGGGGCGATCGACCCGATCGCGGTGTTCGTCAAGGGCGACCTCACGTCGGACGGCACGGTCGAGGAGTTCGCCGCATTCGAGCGCTGCTACCGGGGATCGTTCGGTGACCGGCTGCACGTCGTGCGTGGCAACCACGACGCCTACCGCCACCAGGCCGACTACGCCGGCGATCACTGGATCGATCTCCCGGGTGTGTCGGTCGCCCTGCTCGACACGGCGATTCCGGGCGTCACGACGGGCACGATCACGACGAGCCAGATCGAGTGGCTCGACGACCATTGCGCCACGGCGGCGACGCCGGTGCTGGTGATGGGCCACCATCAGCAGTGGATCGGTGTCGACGAGGCGAGCGAGCGCAGCCTCGACTACTTCGGCCTGCACCCCGACCCGAGCGACGCCCTCGACGAGGTCACGCAGCGGCACCCGGCGATCGTCGGCTACACGGCCGGGCACACCCACCGGCACCGGGTCCGCCCGATGCGGCGCTCGCGGGTGCCGTCGATCGAGGTCGGATGCACCAAGGATTTCCCCGGCACGTGGGCCGAGTACCGGGTCTTCGAGGGTGGGATCATGCAGGTCGTCCATCGCATCTCGACGCCCGACGCGCTCGCCTGGAGCGAGTCGTGTCGCCACCTCTACGCCGACTTCGGCCTCGACTACGCCACCTACGCGCTCGGTTCGCTCGCCGACCGGTGCTTCGTGATCGACCCGCGCTCGACGCGACCGGTTTGTCGCGCGTCCGGCGCCAGGGACAGAATCCGGCGATGTCCGTCGTCCTGGCACCGCCTACACGTTCCACGCTGCTCGATCTCGTCGACCGCTCGCGGGTCCGCGATGCGGTGGCGATCGTCGGATTCGCCCTGCTCACGGCGCTCGCCGCCCAGATCTCGATCCCGCTCGGGTTCACCCCCGTCCCGGTCACCGGCCAGACGTTCGCCGTGCTGCTCGCCGGCGGCGTGCTCGGCAGTCGCCGCGGGGCGCTGTCGATGGGCCTCTACGTCGCCCTCGGCGCGATCGGGCTCCCGTTCTACTCCGAGGGTGAAGGAGGGTGGACGGCGGCGACCGGCGCCACCGCCGGCTACCTCGTCGGCTTCGTCGTCGCCGCCTTCGTCGTCGGGCTGATGGCCGAGCGTGGCCAGGACCGCCGCCTGTCGACGTCGGTCCCCGCCTTCCTCGCCGGCAGCGCGATCATCTACGCCTGCGGCGCCGCCTGGCTGGCGTACGACCTCGGCCTGCCGTTGACCGCCGGCCCCGGTGAGTCGAGCGCGATCTCGCTCGGCGTCGCCCCGTTCCTGGTCGGCGACGTGCTCAAGGCGCTGCTCGCCGGCGCCCTGATGCCCGCCGCCTGGGCCATCGTCGACGAGCGCTGACGAACCCGAATCAGAACCCGAATCGGAACTCGAATCGGGGCCCGAACCGGGGGTCCTCCGGGCCGGCGCAGGGCGTGCCGGCAGCCCGCGAGGGGCGATTCCCGCAGCGCAGCGGGCATCCGCGAACCCTGTGACACCCCCACGTCATCATGGGTGGCATGTTGATCTTCGTCCTCGTGATCGCCGTCGTGGCCGTCGTCGTCGCCGGCGTCGGCGCCGCCTTCGGTGCCTACACGGCGACCGAACGGCGGGCCCGGGAGGCCGCCGAAGCCCAGTTGGCCGGGCAGGCGCTGGCCACCGCGGCGCTGCAGGAGACGGTCGACACGGCCGTTGCCTCAGCGGTCGCCCAGGTGCGTGAGCAGGCAACGGCCGAGCGCGACGCTGCCGTCACTGCCGCCTTGGAGCACTCGGCGATCCTGCAACGCGAGCAGTTCGGGGCGATGACCGCCGCCGAGCGCCAACAGACCGTGTCCGAGCTGGCCGCCAAGAAGGACGTCATCGACGCCCGGCTCGACCAGGTGCACCTCGAGATGCGGTCCGAGCTGGCGCGGCTCAACGAGATGGTGACCACGCTCGGCCGCACCAGCGCCGAGAGCTTCGGCCAGGTGACGAACTCGCTCCACGCCCACGCCGAGGTCGCCAACACGCTCGCCGATTCCACCCGGGCGTTGCGCGAGGCGTTGAGCAACCCGCAAGCACGCGGGCAGTGGGGCGAGCGGATGGCCGAAGACGTGCTGCGCCTCGCCGGGTTCCAGGAGAACGTCAACTACCGCAAGCAGACCCAGATCGAAGGCGGCGCCGGACGGCCCGACTTCACCTTCCCGATGCCCAAGGGTCACGCCCTCTACATGGACGTCAAGTTCCCGATGGCGGCGTACCTGCGCTACCTCGAGGTCAACAGCAACGCCGAGCGCGAGGTCCACCTCAAGCGCTTCTTGTCCGACGTCCGCCTGCGGGTCAAGGAGCTGGCCAAGCGCGACTACGCCGGCGAGAGCGAACGGTTGACGGTCGACTACGTGCTGTTGTTCATCCCCAACGAGCAGCTGACCGGATTCATCCACGAGCACGATCCGGCGCTGCTCGACGACGCCATGAACCAGAAGGTCGTGCTGTGCTCACCGCTGACGTTGTTCGCCTTCCTCGGCGTCATCCGCCAGGCGTTCGACAACTTCATGATCGAGCAGACCAGCGACGAGATCCTCAAGCTGCTCGGCTCGTTCGGCACGCAGTGGCGCAAGTACGCCGACCAGGTCGACACGGTGAAGAAGCGCTTCGACCAGCTCGACCGAGCGTTCGAACAGCTCGCCGGTCCCCGCCGCCGGATGCTCGAGCGGCCTCTGCGCTCTCTCGACGAGCTGCGCCTCGAGCGCAACCTCCCCGTCGACGGTGAGCTCTTCGCGGTGGACGACACCGCCGACGAGACCGACACGCCGCCCGGCGGCACGATCCGGATGATCGGCGCATGAATCGCCACAGCCGCTGCATCGTGCACCTCGGTGGGGTCGCCGCTGATTGAATCGGACCCGTGAGCCAGCCCGCCTTCGACTTCGGTGACGAGGTCGACGACGCCGCCAATCCCACCTACACCGTGGCCGAGCTGGGCGAGGCGATCAATGCCTCGTTCCGTCGCAGCTTCTCCGACGGCGTCTGGGTGCGTGGTGAGATCACGGGCTGGAGCGACCGTGGCCAGCACGCCTACTTCACGCTCGTCGACGACGCCGACGACGGCAACGGGCGTGGCCGGCCGGTCGTCAACGTGCAGTTCTTCGCCAACGCCCGCATGCGGCTCCGGCCGATGTTGCAGCGGCACCGGCTGCGTCTCGGCGACGGCATGAAGGTCCGCGTCTTCGGCTACCTCGACTACTACGCACCCAACGGGCGGGTCGGGTTGAAGATGACCGGGATCGACCCGCGGTACACGCTCGGCGGCATCGCCCAGACCCGTGACGACGTCATCCGACGGCTCGTCGCCGACGGCGTGCTCGACGCCAACAAGCGCCATGCGCTCGCCCCGGCGCCACTGCACGTCGGTGTCGTCACCAGCGTCGGCACGGCGGCCTGGCACGACTTCCACGACGAGTTGCAGCGCAGTGGCTACGGGTTCGCACTCCGCGTCGTCGACACCCGGGTGCAGGGCGAACGCGCCGACCGCATGGTCGCCGCCGCCATCCGCACGTTGGCCGGCGATCCGGAGCTCGATGTCGTCGTCGTCATCCGCGGTGGCGGTGCCCGAAACGAGCTGGCCGTCTTCGACGCCGAGGTGATCGCCCGGGCGATCGCCACCTCCCCGGTCCCGGTGCTCACCGGGCTCGGCCACGAGGTCGACCGCAGTGTCGCCGACGAGGTCGCCCACACCACGCTGAAGACCCCCACCGCCTGCGCCGGGGCGCTGGTCTCGCGCGTCGCCGGGCACGTCGCCGAGCTCGAGGCCACGTACGCGGCGATCCTGCGCACGGCCACGGCCGACCTCCACGCCGCCCGGGCGGGCCTGTCGGCGACCGCCCACCGCATCGCCCGGCGCACCCACGCCGCCGTCGAGCGCGCCGACGACCGCTTGGCGATGCGCGTCGCCGCGCTGCGGCGCACGGGCCCGGCCGCCGTGCGTTCGGCGATGGCGCGCGTGGATGCGTCCGAAGCACGCGTCCACGGGCGTGCCGAGGCGATCCTGCAGCGCGCCGGCGACCGGCTCGACGTCGTCGCCGCCCGGGTGGCCGCGGTCGATCCGGCCGTCCAGCTGGCGCGCGGTTGGTCGATCACCCGCGGCCCCGACGGCACGATCGTCCGTTCGATCGCCGACCTCGCTCCGGGCGCCGCATTGACCACCCGTGTCGCCGACGGCACGGTCGTCAGCACCGTCGAGTCGACCAGCGCCCATCCAGACTCGGCAGCACCGGCATGACGACCGATCTCGATCACGGCCGGCAAGCGGCGACTCGATGACCACCGAAGGGACCACCATGACCGAAGCCGTACCGGGCTACGCCGACGCACTGCGCGAGCTCGACTCGATCCTGCGCGAGTTGGAGGGGTCCGACGTCGACGTCGATCACCTCGCCGAGCGCGTCGCTCGAGCATCGACGCTGATCGCCGTGTGCCGCGACAAGATCAACGCGGCCCAGCTGCGCATCGAGCAGGTGACCGCCGATCTCGACGCCATCGCCGACGACGACGACACGCCCGCGTGACCGCCGGGGCCGGGCCTCAGCGCCGCGGGTAGCGTCGCTGCCGTGTCGCCCGCCGCTCCGCCCAGCCTGCGCGTCATCGCCGATCGCGTCGACGCCCGCCTCGACGAGGTGTTGCGCCACGAGGCCGAACGCTGGAGCGTGCTCGACGACCAGTTGCGGCGTCCGGTCGACGAGGTCCGCCGGTTGGTGATGTCGGGTGGCAAACGCCTCCGTCCGGCGTTCTGCCACTGGGGCTTCATCGGCGCCGGCGGGGCCGACGGCGACGCCCTCGACGTCGACGCGGGCTGTGCACTGGAGCTGATGCACGCCTTCGCCCTGTTCCACGACGACGTCATGGACGATGCGGCCTCGCGTCGTGGACAGCCGACCACGCACACGCTGGCCGCCGCCGAACATGCCGCCGAAGGGTGGGCGGGCGAGTCCCGCCGGTTCGGTGAGGGGGTGGCAATCCTCGTCGGCGACCTCGCCTTCGTGTTCGCCGACCGGCTGATGAACGCCGCACCGCGACCGGCGCTGGCCCTGTGGGACGAACTGCGCATCGAGCTCAACATCGGCCAGTACCTCGACATCGTCGGCTCGGTCCGCGGCGAGCGCGACGTCGTGCGCGCCGAACGCATCTGTCGCTACAAGTCCGGCAAGTACACGATCGAACGGCCGTTGCATCTCGGCGTGGCGTTGGCCGCGCCGGAGCGCCTCGACGAGCTGGTGCCCGCCCTGAGCCGCTACGGCCTGCCGCTCGGCGATGCGTTCCAGATGCGCGACGACGTGATGGGCGCCTTCGGCGACACCGCCCTGACCGGCAAGCCGGTGGGCGGCGACCTGCGCGAGGGCAAGCCGACGCCGCTCCTCGCCCGCGCTGTCCGCTCCGCCGACGCGGCGCAGCGGCGGGTGCTCGACCTCGTCGGCAACGACGACCTGAGCGATGCCGACATCGGTGCCATCCAGGCGACGATCGTCGAGACGGGCGCCCTCGCCGAGCTCGAAGCGCACATCGCCGAGCTCACCGACACCGCCGTCGCCGCGCTCGACGACATCGACATCACCGACGACGCCAAGACCGAGCTGCGCTCCCTGGCCGCCTACGTCAGCTGGCGCGACACCTGACGCTCGACCGCGGTCGAAGCTGGTGTGTTCAGGTCGCGGCGCCCGCCAGGGCACCGCGCTCGGCGGCATCCAGCCGGGCGTCGGTGATCTGGCGGTTGGCGATCAGCAACGTCAGCGTGAGCAGGCCCATGATCACGAACACCGCACGCACGCCGAACGCCTCGGCGAGCAGTCCGCCGAGCAATGCGCCGAGCGGCATCGTGCCCCAGGCGAGCAACCGGTAGACGCTGTTCAGCCGGCCGAGCAGGTGATCGGGTGTGATCGTCTGGCGGAACGAAACGGTCGGGATGTTCCACAACATGAGGGCGAAGCCCCCGACCAGCATCCCCGAGGCGACCAGCCACACGTTGGTCGTCAGTCCCGGCATCAGCACCCACAACGCCATGCCGACGACCGACACCGTCAACGTCCGCGCCCGCCCCAACGATCCGAGGACCCGTTCCGTGGCGAAGCTGGCGGCGATGCTGCCGACGGCCGTGGCGAGGATGAAGACGCCGAACTGGGCGTTGGTCAGCCGGAGCGACGACTCGTCACCGACGGCGTAGAGGACGAGCACGGCGCCCGCCGCTGACGCCGTGAGGTTGCCGACGCCGACCATGACGGCCATCACCCGCAGCAGCGGCTGACGGACGAGGAAGCGCAACCCCTCGACGATGTCGGCACGCAGCGTGGTCGTGGTGTCGACGCGCGCCGGACGATACGAACCGCGCAGCGCCCACAGCAGCACGATCGCCCCGACCCAGACCATCGCCGAACTCCAGAAGGCGAGGGCGACGCCGACGGCGAGCAGGAGGCCGGCGAGCGGCGGCCCGATGAACTGCTGGGTGCTCAGCTCGATCGCTGCCAGCCGGCCGTTGGCACGGCCGAGCACCTTGCCGCGGCACGACGTTCGGGAGGATCGACTGCGCCGACGTGTCGTAGAAGACCTCGGCCGTGCCGGTGCCGGCGGCGATGAGGTAGAGCAACCAGATCGAACCCTGGTCGGCAGCGAGCACCAGTGCCCCGACGAGGAGCAGCACGGCGCGGGCGACGTTGGCGAGGACCATCACCCGCCGGCGGTCGAAGCGGTCGGCGAGCGCCCCGATCGGCAGGGCGAACAGCAACCACGGCAGCGTGCGCACCGACTCGAGTCCGGCGATGACCGCGGGCGACCGGGTGAAGTCGATGGCGATCAGCGGCAAGGCCAGCTTGAACACGCCGTCGGCGAGGTTCGACAGACCCGACGACGTCGCGAGGAGCCGGAACGGTCCGCCCAGTCCGCCGGCGTCGCGTCGGCGGGAGGACGCTGCCTCCATTTCCGCGGACTCCGTAGACATGTACCGTGCGATTCAATCACACTCGGCGCAGAGGCGCCCTCTGCCGGTAGCATCGCTCGCTGCGCACTGGCGCGCCCAGATAGCTCAGTCGGTAGAGCAACGCACTCGTAATGCGTAGGTCAGGGGTTCGATTCCCCTTCTGGGCTCAGAGCTCGAAGCGGTAGCCCATTCCGGGCTCGGTGATCAGGTGGCGGGGACGCGACGAGTCCGTCTCGAGCTTGCGGCGGAGGTGGGTGAAGTGCACCCGCAGGTAGTTGGTCTCGGTCTCGTAGGCCGGACCCCACACGGTCTGCAGCAACTGGCGTTGGGTGACGAGCTTGCCGGGGTTGCGCGCCAGGACGTCGATGAGACGCCACTCGATCGGGGTCAGGGCGATCGGTTCGCCGGCGCGGGTGACCGTCTTGGCGACGAGGTCGATCGTCAGGTCGCCGGCGTGCACGATCGGCGCCTCGTCGGCCGGCACCGACCGTCGCAACGCCGCCCGGACCCGCGCCAGCAGCTCACCGATCCCGAACGGTTTGGTGACGTAGTCGTCGGCGCCGGCGTCGAGCGCATCGACCTTGTCACGCTCGCCGTCGCGGACCGACAGCACGACGATCGGCACGCTCGACCACCCACGCAGCCCACGGATGACGTCGATGCCGTCGATGCCCGGGAGCCCGAGGTCGACGATCACCAGGTCCGGGTGGTGGTCGGCGGCGAGCTGCAACGCCTGCTCGCCGGTCTCGGCGACATCGACCCGGTAGCCACGCGTGGTCAGGTTGGTCGCCAGGGCGCGGCGGATCTGCGGCTCGTCGTCGACGACGAGGATGCGGGCGGCGGGATCGGCGGTCATGACGGACCGTGCTCTCGGGCGATCGGCAGACGTATCACGACGGTCAGCCCACCACCCGGCGTCGCCTCCAGTTCGATCGTGCCGCGTTGGGCCTCGACGAATCCCTTGGCGACGTGCAGGCCGAGGCCGACACCGGGCCGGTGGGCGTGGTCGCCCAGGCGTTGGAACGGCTGGAACAGCTGCGGGGCGTCCTCCTCGGAGATTCCCGGCCCGTGGTCGACGATGTGCAGCTCCAGCGCGCCCGCGGCGCTGCGGGCGACGATCGACGGCGGCTGATCAGGCGGGCTGTGGGCGATCGCGTTGGCGAGGACGTTGGCCACCGCCCGCCCGAGCAGCCCGGGATCGGCAGACGCCGGGGCGAGCATCGGATCGACGTCGACGATGACGTCGGCGGTCGCCTCGCCGAGCTCGGCCAGGGCGACGGTGACGACCTCGTCGAGGGCAGTGGGTTGCAGCGCCGGGGCGATCGCCCCGACCTCGAGGCGGCCGGCGTCGAGGAGGTCGCTGACGATGTGATCGAGCCGGTCGGCCTCGTGGTCGATCGCGGCCAGGAACTCGTCGCGTTCCGCGTCGCTCCACGAGACGTCGCCCGCGAGCAAGCTCGTGACCGCGGCCTTGATCGACGCCAGCGGCGTGCGCAGGTCGTGCGACACGGCGCGCAGCACGGCGGTCCGCAGCGCATCGGTCTCCGCCAGCGTTGCCGCGGCTGCCGCTTGCTGGCGGAGCTGGCGTCGTTCCAGGGCGCTGGCGAGCTGCGAGGCGAACACGTCGAGCAGACGGCGGTCCTCGGCGTGGAGGTCGCCGTACAGCGCCAGCGTGCCGTTGCCGACGGCGATCGAGCCCTGCCGGGCGCGGTCGACGTCGCCGGCCACGGCGAGTGGTTCGTCGGTCCCGGCGGCGAGCAGGGCGACACCGTCGAGCGCCACCGTGGAGCGGATTCGCTCGAGCATCGACGGGATCGGGTCGTCCTCGCCCACCAGTCCGGCGGCGACGCGCGCCAATGCCTCGGCTTCGAGGTTGGCGCGGGCAACCGCGGTGGTCCGCCGCCGGAACGACGTCACGAACCAGCCGAACGCACCGCCGACGCCGCAGAACACGACGAGGGCGACGGCGTTGTCCGCACCGGAGACGGTGAGCGTGTACAGCGGCTCGGTGAAGTACCAGTTGAGCAACACCGCACCGAACACGGCCGCCAGCAACGCCGGTGCCGCGCCGCCGACGGCTGCGGCGGCGAGGACGGCGAGCAGGTAGAGGATGAACTGGCTGCCCTGGTCGAAGAGGTCACGGAGGTTGGTCAGCACGACGGTGAGCAGGATCGGCACCACGATCGCCACGACCCAGCCCGCCGCCCGCCGCCGTGGTCCGAGTCCGTTGGCCGGTCGGGGGTCGCTGGAGCGACCGGGCCGCGTGCCGTCGTCGGCATCGCCGGCATCGTCGTCGGTGACCGAGATGACGTGGACGTCGACGCCACCCGACTTGCGGATCACGGCGTTGATCAGCGAGCCACGGGTCAGCTCGGTCCACCGGCTGCGACGTGATGCCCCGAGGACGAGCTGGGTGCAGTTCTCGCGTCGTGCGAAATCGGTGAGCGCAGCAACGGGATCGTCGGCGATCAGCTCGTGGTAGGTGCCGCCGAGGCCCTCGAGCAGCTCGCGATGGACCTCGAGCAGTGCCGTCGGGGCGTCACTGCGCCCATCGGTGGCGCGCACGTGGACGCCCAGCAGGTCGCCGTGCCCACGCTGGGCGATGCGGGCGCCGCGGCGAACCAGCTGTTCGCCCGACGGGGCCCCGGTCAGGGCGACGAGGACCCGCTCGCGGGTCTCCCATCGCCGTTCGATCCCGTGTTGACGTCGATAGGTGGCGAGCGCCTCGTCGACGCGGTCGGCAACCCACAGCAGTGCCAGTTCGCGCAACGCCTCGAGGTTGCCCTGGCGGAAGTAGTTGGCCAGCGCGGCGTCGATCCGACCCGCGGGGTAGACGTTGCCGTGGGCGAGTCGCCGGCGCAGCGCATCGGCACTCATGTCGACGAGCTCGATCTGGTCGGCGGCACGGGCGACCTGATCCGGCACCGTCTCGTGCTGGCGCACGCCGGTGATCTCGGCGACGACATCGTTGACCGACTCGAGGTGCTGCACGTTGAGCGTGCTGACGACGTCGATTCCGGCATCGAGGATCTGGTGGACGTCCTGCCAGCGCTTGTCGTTCCGGCTGCCGGCAACGTTGGTGTGAGCGAGCTCGTCGACGAGCACCATGTCGGGTCGCCGCTCGATGATCGCCGCGACGTCCATCTCCGGCACCTCGACGCCGCGATGGACGAGTCGCCTCGGCGCGATGCGCGGGAGGGCGCCGATCTGCTCTGCCGTCCGCGCCCGGCCGTGGGTCTCGACCCACCCGATGACGACGTCCGCGCCACGCTCGGCGCGCCGGTTGCCCTCGCCGAGCATGGCGAACGTCTTACCGACGCCGGGCGCGGCACCGAGGTAGAGGCGCAAGCGGCCGCGGCCCATCGGTCCCTAGCCTTGCAGCTGCTCGAGTGCCGCGTTGAGTGTCACCACGTTGACCCGCGGCTCGCCGAGCACCGCCCACGTACGCGCCGAGGTGTGCTCGTCGACGAGGGAGCGGACGTCGGCGACGTCGAGCGATCGGGCGGCCACGACACGCGGCGCCTGCAGCTCGGCGTTGCGCGGTGAGATGTGCGGATCGAGTCCCGACCCCGAGGAGGTCACGGCGTCGACGGGGATCAGGACCCCGGCGGCGAGCCCGTTCTCCTCCCGGTAGGACTGGGCGCGCTCGGTGATCGTCGCCAACAGCTCGACGTTGGTCGGCCCGAGGTTCGACCCGCCGCTGTTGGTGGCGAGATGATCGACGGCGGACGGACGCGGCCGGAACCAGTCGTCGCCGTCGAACGGCTGGGCGACGAGCTCGGACCCACGCACCTCGCCGTCGATGCGCACGAGCGAGCCGTCGGCCTGATCGGCGAAGACGAGGCCGGCGACACCTGTCACCGCCAGCGGGTAGACGATGCCGGTGAGCACGGCGAACAGTGCCAGTGCGCACAGCGCAGGGCGGAACTGACGGAACATCACACGACTCCCAGGGTGGAGATGACCAGGTCGATGAGCTTGATGCCGATGAACGGGACGACGAGCCCGCCGAGTCCGTAGATCGTCAGATTGCGGCGCAGCACCTCGGAGGCGTTCGCCGCGCGCAGCTTGACCCCGCGCAACGCCAGCGGCACGAGGGCGAGGATGACGAGTGCGTTGAAGATGACGGCGGCGAGGATCGCCGACTGCGGCGAGTCGAGGCGCATCACGTTCATCGTCTCCAGCTGCGGGTAGGCGACGACGAACATCGCCGGAACGATGGCGAAGTACTTGGCGACGTCGTTGGCGATCGAGAACGTCGTCAGCGACCCGCGGGTGATCAGCAGCTGCTTGCCGATCTCGACGATCTCGATCAACTTCGTGGGATCGGAGTCGAGGTCGACCATGTTGCCGGCCTCCTTGGCGGCTTGCGTGCCGGTGTTCATCGCCACGGCGACGTCGGCCTGGGCCAACGCCGGGGCGTCGTTGGTGCCGTCGCCGGTCATCGCCACGAGATTCCCGCCGGCCTGCTCGCGGCGGATCAGGGCGAGCTTGTCCTCGGGTGTCGCCTCGGCGAGGAAGTCGTCGACACCAGCTTCGGCGGCGATTGCCTTCGCCGTGCGCGGGTTGTCGCCGGTGATCATCACCGTACGGATCCCCAGCCGTCGCAGTTCGGCGAAGCGCTCCTTCATCCCCGGCTTGACGACGTCGGAGAGCTCGATCACGCCGAGCGCCCGGCCGTCGTCGGCGACGACCAGCGGGGTGCCACCACGGTCGGCGATCAAGCCACACGTCGCCGCCACGTCGTCGGGGATCGACGAGCCGAGCGAGCGCAGCCAGCCGTCGACGGCGTCCATCGCACCCTTGCGGATGGAGCGTCCACCGACGTCGACGCCGCTCATCCGCGTGTTCGCCGAGAACTCGACGAACGTGGCGTCGGCGGCGAGCTCGGGATCGGTGGCGGACCCCGACCGCGCCAGTTCGACGATCGACCGTCCCTCCGGCGTCTCGTCGGCGAGGCTGGCGACCAGTGCCGCCTCGGTGAGCTCGGCGACACCGACGTCGTGTCCGGCGTGGAAGGCGGTCGCCCGCCGGTTGCCGAACGTGATCGTTCCCGTCTTGTCCATCAGCAACGTCGAGCAGTCGCCGGCGGCCTCGACGGCTCGTCCGCTCATCGCCAGCACGTTGCGCTGGACCAGGCGGTCCATCCCGGCGATCCCGATCGCGGCGAGCAGGCCGCCGATCGTCGTCGGAATGAGACAGACGAGGAGTGCGACGAGCACGATCAGGCTCTGTTCGCCGTCGGAGTAGATGGCGAACGGCTGGAGGGCGATGACGGCCAGCAGGAACACGATGGTCAGCCCGGCGAGGAGGATCGACAGGGCGATCTCGTTCGGCGTCTTGCGACGTTGTGAACCTTCGACGAGGGCGATCATCCGATCGAGGAACGTCTCGCCGGGCCGGGCCGTGATGCGCACGACGATCTCGTCGGAGAGCACGTTGGTGCCGCCGGTGACCGCCGATCGGTCACCCCCGGACTCACGGATCACCGGGGCCGACTCGCCCGTGATCGCGCTCTCGTCGACCGTGGCGATCCCCTCGACGACCTCGCCGTCGCTGGGGATCGTCTCACCGACCGTGACGACGCACTCGTCGCCGACCTGGAGCTCGCTCGACGGCCGTTCGACGATCGTGCCGTCGGCCTGGCGGACCCGGGCGATGGTGTCGCTGCGGGCGACGCGCAGCGTGTCGGCCTGGGCCTTGCCCCGACCCTCGGCGACCGCTTCGGCGAAGTTGGCGAAGACCACCGTGAACCACAGCCATCCGGCGATGAGGCCGCCGAACACGTGGTCGCCGTCATCGGAGACACCGAGCAGGTCGCGCAGCCAGAGCACGGTGCACAGCGCGGCGCCGATCTCGACGATGAAGATGACCGGGTTGCGGTACAACGACCGGGGGTCGAGCTTGCGCAGCGCGTCCACGGCCGCCCGCCGCACGATCGCCGGGTCGAGCAGTGACCGTCGTGGCAGTGGGTGACGGTCCCGAGCGCTCTCGCCGGGTCCGTGCACGGGGTGCTCGTCGCCGCCGTCACGGCGGTCGACGGTGGGTAGAGGGGCGATGTCGAACATGTCGTCGTCAACTCTCTGGTCAGATGCCGAGTCAGATGCCGAGTCCCTCGGCGATCGGGCCGAGCGCCAGGGCGGGGAAGAAGGTCAGGCCGGCGACGATGATCACGACACCGGCGACGAGCCCGCCGAACAGCGGGGTGTGGGTCGGGAACGTGCCGCTGGTGGTCGGCACGGGGTGCTTGCGGGCCAGCGATCCGGCGAGCGCCAGGGCGGGGATGATCAGGAAGAAGCGCCCGATCAGCATCGACACCCCGACCGTCGTCGCATACCAGGGTTCGGCCGCTGCCAACCCGGCGAAGGCGGAACCGTTGTTGCCGACACCCGAGGCGAAGGCGTAGAGCACTTCGGAGAGCCCGTGGGGGCCGGGGTCGTCGATGCCGCCGAGGCCGGCGCCGATGACCACCGAGGCCGCCGACAGTCCGAGGATCGTCGCCGCCGGCGCCAGGAGGAACAGCATCACCAGCTTGACCTGCGGGGCCTGGATCTTCTTGCCGAGGTACTCCGGGGTTCGCCCGACCATCAACCCGGCGATGAACACCGCCAGCAGGGCGTAGACGAGGAGGCCCATCAACCCGACCCCGACGCCGCCGGGGCTGACCTCGCCGAGCATCATGTTGATCATCGAGGTGGCACCGCCGGCGGGAGTCATCGAGTCGTGCATGCAGTTCACGGACCCGTTGGAGGTTCCGGTCGTCGAGCCCGCCCACAGGCCGCAGCCCGCACTGCCGAAGCGCACCTCCTTGCCCTCCAACCAGCCGCCGCCGGCGAGATCGGCCGAGACCGACTGATCGACCTGTGCGGTCGCCTCCCCGACGGCCGCGTTCCCGCCGGTCTCGGCGAAGGTGGCCACCCCTGCCGACAGGACCCACAGGCCGACCATCACCGCCAGCAACACCCGGCCCTGGCGTCGGTCCTCGACGAGCCGCCCGAACACGAGCGGGAAGGCGAGCGGCACGACGAGCATCGCCCACAGCTCGACGACGTTGCTGAGCGGCGTCGGGTTCTCGAGCGGGGCGGCGGAGTTGGCGTTGAAGAAGCCGCCGCCGTTCGAGCCGAGCTGCTTGATCGCCACCTGACTGGCCACGGGTCCGCCCGGCACGACCTGCTCGCTGCCGTCGATGCCGGTCACCTCGTCGAACCCGCCGAGATTCTGGATCACGCCCTGCGACACCAGCGCCAGGGCGACGATGAACGCGAGCGGCAGGAGGAAGCGGACGATGGTGCGCGTCAGGTCGACCCAGAAGTTGCCCAGCGTGTCGGATCCCCGCCGGGTGATCCCGCGGACGATGGCGATCAGCACCGCCATCCCCGCCGCCGCGGAGACGAAGTTCTGGACCGTGAGCCCCAGCATCTGGCTGAGGTGGCTCATCGTCGCCTCGCCGCCGTAGGTCTGCCAGTTGGTGTTGGTCACGAAGCTGATCGCCGTGTTGAAGGCGATCCACGGTTCGACCCCCGCCATCGCGGTCGGGTTGAAGGGCAGTGACCCCTGGAACCGCAACATGGCGTACAGCGCACCGAGGCACACCAGGCTGAATGCCAGCAGCGACAAGGCGTACGTGCGCCAACGTTGCTCCGCCAACGGGTCGACGCCGAGCACGCGGTACACCGCTCGTTCGAGCGGCACGAACAGCCGGTCGCCCGGCGCCCGCCCGTCGTCACCGGCGCCGTAGACGGCGGCCAGGTAGCGCCCGACGAGCGGCACCGTGACGGCCAGCACCACGCAGAGCACGGCGAACTGGAGGAACGCGGCAGCGCTCATCTCAGAACCGCTCCGGCCGCAGGAGGGCGACGAGGAGGTAGACGACGAGCGCCGCGCCGAGTCCCAGGCCGACGGCGTTGTCGGCGCCGACGGCGAACACGACGCCGCTCATCGCATCACCTCGTCGTCCTCGCCGGCGATCCGATCACACAGCGCGATGTAGGCCACCGACACCGCGAAGAACGCCACCACCACCAGCAACAACACGAGGTCGGTCATCCCGAGATCGCCCATCACGCACCTTCCCTTCGACCCCTCGGCCCAGCTGCTCCGGATCGGTCATGACGTGAGGTGTACCGGTGGCGGCACCGGCGCGACAGCGCCTTAGCGCGTCCTCAGCGCGCCCGTGTCGTCTCTTAGCGCCGCCGTAGTAGCTCGCCCGCGAAGCCGGCCGGATGATGGAGACATGGAGCGCTCCGCCCATCCGACCACGCACACCGAACAGCGAGCCCGCACATGGGCGCTGGGCGCCGCCTGGCATCGCGTCGAGCGCGATCCGCGCGCCGATCCGGCGTCGTGGCATCCGGTCGAGCGCCCCGAGACGATCGGGCCCGGCGAGCGCGCCCGCCTCTCCCGAAATCGTCGAGTTCTCGCGTCTGCGTTGGCGGTGGTGCTGCCGCCGCTGACCGCCGTCGCCCTGGTGCCACTACGCGACGACCACGGACCGGTCGTCGCGCTCGCGATGGTGGTGCCGGTCGTCGTCGTCGGCACGCTCGGCGCGCTCGGTCCGGCGCTGCTGGCTGCATTCATCGCCGGGCTGAGCTACGACCTCGCCTTCACCCGACCGTACGGGCACGTCGCCATCGACGATCCCGACGACATCGTCACCACCGTCGTCCTCGTCGCCGTGGCGCTGGCCGTCGGGGTGCTGTGCAGCCGCCTGGTGCGGACGCGAGCCAGCGATGCGGTCCGCAGCCGGGAGGTGGACGCGCTGGTCCGCTTCGCCCGGACGGCGGTCACCGAGCGCGACGGCACCGTGCTCGTCGACGACGCCTGCGCGACGTTGTGCGGGTTGCTCGGGTTGCGACAGTGCCGCTGGCAGCCGGGACATCGCGGCGTTGCGGGACCGGTGCTCCTTCCCGGCGGGGCGCTGATGGGCTCGCTCGGAGCGCTGTCGCGCGACCGGGCGGTGTTGCCGACGGGCATGGAGATCCCGGCCGTCGTCGCCGATCGCGAGATCGGCCGGTTCGTCGTCGTCCCCGACCCGCGACTGGCGGTGTCGATCGAGGAGCGACGGGCGGCGCTGGCGGTCGTCTCGCTCTTCGCCGTCGCCGCCGATCGCTGACTGCTGCCCGCTGCCCGCTGCCCGCTGCCCGCTGCCCCGGTGGGGACAGCCCTACCTCGAAGACACGAGTGCACCCCATCGAACGGCGGCACCGAGAAGCGCATCGTGGCGGCATGGACACCACGACATTCGCCTCGACGCGCGGCACGCCGGCCGGCACACCGGCCGGCACACCACCAACCAACCCGCCCGTCACGCCTGCGACGGATCCGACGACCGGCAACGGGCTCGCTCCCCCGACCGCCGCGTTCCACGACAACCGGCCGCTCGCCGCCCGCACCGACGCCGCGGTCAAGATCTACGGCCGCGGCGGCACCGAGGTCACCGCCCTCGACCGCGTCGACATGGGCGTGCGGACCGGTGAGTTCACGGCGATCATGGGCCCGTCCGGATCCGGCAAGAGCACGCTGATGCACTGCCTCGCCGGTCTCGACACCGTGACCTCCGGCGAGGTGTGGGTCGGCGACGTCGAACTCGGGTCGTTGTCCGATCGCGACCTCACCCGCCTCCGCCGCGAGCGCATCGGCTTCGTCTTCCAGGCGTTCAACCTGTTGCCGATGCTCACGGCGGCGGAGAACATCACCCTGCCGATGGACCTCGCCGGTACCAGAGCCGACAAGGACTGGCTCGCCACGGTCATCGAGACCGTCGGTCTGCAGGACCGTTTGCAGCACCGCCCGAGCGAGCTCTCAGGCGGTCAGCAACAGCGCGTCGCCGTCGCTCGGGCCCTCGCCAATCGACCCTCGCTGGTCTTCGCCGACGAGCCGACCGGCAACCTCGACAGCCGCACCGGTGCCGAGATCCTCGGGTTCATGCGCTATGCCGTCGACGGCTTCGGCCAGACGATCGTCATGGTCACCCACGACCCCGTCGCCGCGTCGTATGCCGACCGGGTGCTGTTCCTCGCTGACGGGCGCATCGTCGACACACTCCGCCAGCCGACCGCCGACGCCGTGTACGACCGCATGAAGGCATTCGGGAACTGACATGTGGCGTCTCACCTGGAAAGGCGTGTGGAACCACCGCCGCCGCCTCGCCGGCACCACGCTGGCCGTCATCCTCGGTGTCGCCTTCCTGGCGGCATCACTGACCACCGGCGACACGATGACCGCCGGCTTCGACGGACTGTTCCGTGAAGCCAACGCCGGCACCGACGTCGTCGTCCGCAACGCCACGAGCATCGGTTCGGGCGACCTGCGGTCCCGTGGCACGATCGATCGCGCCGTCGCCGACGACATCGCCGCGCTCGACGACGTCGCCGCCGTGGCCACCGTCATCGAGGGCTCCGGCCAGATCCTCGACGCCGACGGCAACCCGATCGGCGGTGAGGGACCGCCCACCAACGCCGCCAACTGGATCGGTGAGACCGCCGTCAACCCGTGGGTCCTGACCGACGGCCGCGCGCCGACGGACGTGGCGGACGGCGCACGGTACGAAGTGGTCATCGATCGCGCCGCGGCCGACAACGGCGACCTCGCCGTCGGCGACGAGACGATCGTGCTCACGCCGTCGCCGACGCCAGTGACGATCGTCGGCCTCGTCGGTTTCGGCGACGTCGACAGCCTCGGCCCGACGACCTACGCCGCCTTCACCGACGCTGCGGCGACGGAACTGTTCGGGGAACCCGGCACCGCCACCGCGCTGCGCGTCGCCGCGACCGACGGCGTGTCCGAGGAGGCCCTGCGCGACGAGATCGCCCGCGTCCTACCTGCGGGCACCGAAGCGATCACCGGCGCCGAGCTGACCGACGAGATGCTCGACGACATCGAAGGCGACTTCCTCTCGATGTTCCGCTACGTGCTGCTGGCCTTCGCCGGCATCTCCCTGGTCGTCGCCACGTTCTCGATCCACAACACCTTCTCGATCCTCATCGCCCAACGCACCCGCGAGTCGGCACTGCTCCGGGCGATCGGCGCATCGCGCCGACAGGTGCTCACCTCGGTCGTCGTCGAAGCGCTCGCGATCGGCGTCGTCGCATCGGCGATCGGTCTCGCCGTCGGTTACGGCCTGGCCGTCGCCCTGAAGGCACTGATGGACGGTGCCGGTCTCGACCTCGGTGCTGACGGCGTGATCATGGACACCGGCACGATCGTCGCCGGCGCCGTGATCGGCATCGGCTCGACGCTGCTGGCCAGCGTGATGCCGGCCCGCCGCGCCGGCCGCGTCGCCCCGCTGGCCGCCCTCCGCGAGGCTGCAGTCGACTCGTCGGCGAGCTCGCGGAGCCGGGCGATCGGCGGAATGGCCCTCGTGACGCTCGGCATCGCTGCGGTGATCACCGCCCCGATCGGCGAAGGCGCGCTCTCCCGTGCCGGCATCGGTGCGTTGCTGACCCTCGTCGGCGCCGTGGTCGTCGGTCCGATCGTCGCTCGCCCCGGTGCCGCGATCATCGGCCTCCTGCCCCGTTCGCTGCGCGGCCAGACCGGGCGGCTGGCACGCCGGAATGCGATGCGCGACCCCCGGCGCACCGCGTCCAGCGCCTCGGCGCTGATGGTCGGGACCGCCGTCGTCGCCCTGTTCGTGACGGTCGGCGCCTCGATCAAGGCGACGATCGGTGATGTCGTCGATCGCGACTTCGGTGGCGACCTCGTCATCACCCCCGCCTCGTTCGGCACCGGCGGGCTCGACCGCCAGTTGGCAGCCGAACTGTCGACGTTGCCCGAGGTCTCCTCGGCGACCGGCATGGGCATCGCCGTCATGCGGGTCGATGGCGAGACCGTCGACCCGGCGGTCGCCGACCCCGCAGCACTCGACGCGGTGCTCGACCTGGACGTCGCCACCGGCTCGATGGATGACGTCGTGCCCGGCACGCTCGCGGTCAGCGACACCTACGCCGACGACCACGACCTGGTCATCGGCGACACGGTCAACGCCGAATTCGCCGATGGCGCGTCGCAGGACCTCACGGTCGCCGCCACGTACCGTTCGACGATCAACGCCGGCGACCTGCTCATGACCCCCGAGGACTGGCAGCCGCACAGCCAACAGTGGGGTGACGTCGTCGTCCTCGTCGATCTTGCCGACGGTGTCTCCGAAGACGACGGCGTGGCCGCCGTGACGACCGTGACGTCGGCCTACTCGGCACCGGATCCGCAGACCCGGTCGGAGTACATCGAGATGATCGGGTCCGAGGTCGACCAGATGCTGTTCTTCGTCTACGGCATGTTGGGTGTGGCGATCCTGATCGCCCTGATGGGCATCGCCAACACGCTGTCGCTGTCGATCCACGAACGGACCCGGGAGATCGGCCTGCTCCGTGCCGTCGGTCAGTCGCGGACCGGCGTCCGATCGACGATCCGCTGGGAGTCCGTCATCGTGGCGGTGTTCGGCACGGTCGGCGGCATCGCCCTCGGCACGTTCCTCGGCTGGGGACTGCTGCGGGCGCTCGCCGACCAGGTCGGCTACGGCGTCGTCGACATCCCGATCGCCACGCTGGCCGTCGTCGTCGCCCTCGCTGCCGCCGCAGGTGTCGCTGCTGCCTGGCGCCCGGGGCGCCGGGCTGCCCGACTCGACGTCCTCGACGCCATCGCCACGGGCTGAACTAGCGTGCCCCCCGCCATGAACTCCCTGTTCCGGCCCTGGAAGGAGCTCGGCCGCCTGGCCCGTGCCTCCGCCTTCATCGCCATCGGATTGCCGTTCTCGATCATCACCTTCGTCGTCGTCGTGACGATGTCGTGCCTGGCGATCGGCCTGCTCCCCGCATTCCTCATCGGCATCCCCGTGGCCTGGGCGACGCTGATCCTGTCCCACTGGTTCGCCCGCCTCGAGCGGTCACGGGCCGCCGTCTACGGATCCCCGATCGCCGATCCAGTCCCACCACTCGTCCGCGACGGGTGGTGGGGCCGGTTCAAGGAGCGGTTGACCTCCGCTCCCCGCTGGCGCGAGTTCGGCTACCACTTCGCCCAGTTCATCGTGTGCACGTTCGGCTACGTGGCGTGGGTGGTGGCGTGGTGCGGCTCGCTGGCGATGCTCGTGCTCCCGGTGCTGATCCCGACGATGCCCGGCGACACCGCCAAGTTCTGGTTCTTCGAGCTCGGCGGCCCCCCGACGAGCCTGCTCGCCGTCGTCGTCGGCGTCGTCGGCGTCGCCGTCGTCGCCCCGTGGACGACGATCGGGGTCGCCAACCTGCAGTACAACCTCGCCGAACGCCTGCTCGGACCGAAGGGCGACGAGCTCCTCGCCGCCCAGGTCGCCGAGGAGCAGTCCCGTCGATCAGCAGCGGTCGAATCGGCCGAAGCGGAACGGCGGCGGATCGAGCGCGACCTCCACGACGGCGCGCAACAGCGGCTGGTCGCCCTCGCGGCCACGCTGGGGGCGGCACGCGAGCGGCTCGACGACGACCCCGCCGACGGCAAGCAGATGGTCGCCGCCGCTCACGAGGAGGCGAAAGCAGCACTCAGCGAGATCCGCGACCTCGTGCGCGGCATCCATCCGGTGATCCTCGAGGATCGCGGCATCGACGCTGCCCTGTCGGCCGTCGTCGCCCGGTCACCCGTGCCGGTCTCGCTCGACGTGCAGGTCGCCGAGCGTCCGCCCGCGGCGGTGGAGAGTGCCGCCTACTTCGTCGTCACCGAAGCGTTGACCAACGTCGCCCGCCACAGCGGCGCCACCCGCGCCAACGTCTCGATCGCCCGCGCCGGCGACCGACTCGTCGTCGAGGTGCGCGACAACGGCCACGGTGGTGCCGACGCCTCGAAGGGCACCGGCATCGCCGGCCTCCGCGAACGTGTCGCCGGGATGGGCGGCCAGACCTACATCATGAGCCCCGAGGGCGGGCCGACGACGATCCTCGTGGAGCTGCCGTGCGGATCGTGATCGCCGAGGACTCGGTCCTCCTCCGCGCCGGGTTGACACGGATCCTCGCCGATGCCGGCGAGGATGTCGTCGCCACGGTTGGCGATGCGGACGAGTTGCTGCGCGTCGTCCGCCTGCACCAGCCCGACCTGGCGATCGTCGACGTGCGCATGCCACCGACGTTCACCGACGACGGCCTGCGGGCGGCGATGCAGATCCGCGCCGAGCTGCCGGGCGTCGGCCTGCTCGTGCTGTCGCAGTACGTGGAGGAGCGTTACGCCACCGACCTGCTGAGCGCCAACACCTCGGCGATCGGCTACCTGCTCAAGGATCGCATCGCCGATGTCAGCGAGTTCCTCGGTGCGGTGCGCCGCGTCGCCGAGGGTGCGACGATCCTCGACCCTGAGGTCGTCGCTCAGCTCCTCGCCCGCAGCCGCCAGCTCGATCCGCTCGAGCGCCTGACGGCACGCGAGCGTGAAGTGCTCGAGCTGATGGCTCAGGGACGTTCCAACGCCGCCATCGCACGCACATTGGTGGTCAGCGACAAAGCCGTGGAGAAGCACGTCGGCAACATCTTCACCAAGCTCGATCTTCCGCCCGCCGACGACGACCACCGCCGCGTGTTGGCGGTCTTGCAATGGGTCAAGGAGTGACTCCGATGTCCGAACCGACCGCCTTTTCACCCCCCAGCGCCCAGCCGTTCGCGGCGACGCCACTGCCACCGCCTCGTGCCCCGCAGCCGCCTCGTGCCCCGCAGCCGCCACCCGCACCGTCGCACGGTGCCCGACTGGGGTGGCTCATCCCGGGCGGCATCCTCGCCGCCGCCACCCTCGGGTGGGGCACGTTCAACATCCTCGAGCTGCTGGCGCACGAGGAGCGCACCGAGCGCGTCGAGTTCGCCGTCGCCGACGTCGCCTCGCTCGACGTGACGAGCAGCAACGGCTCGGTGACCATCATCGGTGACGAGTCGACCGACACGATCGACGTCGTCGCCCGGATCAGCGACGGGTGGAAGGCCACCGACGTCGACATCGCCATTGTCGGCGGCGTCCTCGAGGCGCACAGCTCGTGCCCGGCGATCAGCACGTGGTGCAGCACTGACTTCACGGTCACCGTGCCCGCCGATCTCGCGGTGCGCGTCGACGCCTCCAATGGCGGCGTCACCGCACGCGACCTGCACGGCGCCGTCGACCTCGACACCGACAACGGACGCGTCGAGCTGGCGAACGTGTCCGGCTCGATCCGCGTGACCAACGACAACGGCAGCATCATCGGCAGCGACCTCGGCGTCGCGAGCGTCGACGCCTCGACCGACAATGGTCGTGTCGAGCTGTCGTTCGTCGAACCGCCCGACGACGTGCGTGGCCGCTCCGACAACGGCCGAATCGTCGTGGTCGTCCCCGACGGCGATGTCGCCTACCGCGTGCAGCTCGACACCGACAACGGTTCCACCGAGATCGGGGTGCGCACCGACCCGGCGAGCACCCGCATCATCGACCTCGCCACCTCCAACGGCTCGGTGCGAGTGCTGACGGCCGAGTGACCGTCTGGGTGTGGTGCGAGCGGTGCGGCGTGCGAGCGGCGAGTGCGGGGGGTCGGAGCGCGGGAGGTCGGAGTGCGGGGGTCGGACCGAGGTCCGACCCCCCGCATGCTCACACCGGCGAGAGCTCGTCGTCGTGGCGGGGATCGACGCCGGGTTCGCCGTCGGCCTCGGCGATGATCGAGTGGCTGCCCTCGACCTCGATCCTCGGCAGGATGCGATCGAGCCAGCGCGGAATCCACCAGTTGCGGTCGCCGAGCAGCTCCATCGTCGCCGGGACGAGCAACATGCGCACGATCGTCGCATCGATCAGCACGGCGATCGCCAGGCCGAAGCCGAACAGCTTCAGGGCCCGGTCGTCGCCGAGGACGAAGGCGAAGAACACGCAGAACATGATCAACGCCGCCGCGGTGATCACCCGTGCGGTCGCCGCCAGGCCGTCGGCGACGGCGGTCGCGTTGTCCTTCGTGCGGTCGTACTCCTCCTTGATGCGCGAGAGCAGGAAGACCTCGTAGTCCATCGACAGACCGAACACGATGGCGAACAGGAACATCGGCACCCACGCCTCGATCGGTCCCGCCTTGTCGACCCCGATCAGGTCACGCGCCCAACCCCACTGGAAGATCGCCACGAGGACGCCGTAGGCGGCACCGATCGACAGCAGGTTCATGACCACCGCCTTGAGCGGCACCAACACACTGCGGAACACGGCCATCAGCAGCAAGAAGCTGAGCAGCAGCACGACCCCGATGAGCACCGGCATGCGGCCGCCGAGGTAGCTGGCGAAGTCGGTCGACGCCGCGGTGAACCCGCCGACCATGGCGTCGGCGCCGGTCGCCGGGATCACCTCGTTGCGCAGCGCGTCGACGAGCGTGTTCGTCGCCTCGTCCTGCGGCGCGCTGTCCGGGTAGACGACGACGAGCGACAGGCCGTCGGTGATCGGAGCCGGGGTGACGAAGGCGACGTTGTCGGTCGCTTCGATCGTCGCCATGAACTCCCCGAAAGCCGCCGGGTCGGAGGCCGCCTCGCCCTCGACGGTGATGAACAGCGGCCCGTTCGTGCCCGGGCCGAAACCCTCGGCGAGCAGGTCGTAGGCACGGCGGACGGTCGTGTCCTCCGCGTAGTTGCCGTAGTCGCCGAAGCCGAGACGGATCGACAACAGCGGCAGCGCCAGGATCAGCAGCACCAGCGTGGCACCGATCGCCGACGGCCACGGATGGTGCTGGATGAAGCGGCTCCAGCGGTACCAGACCCGCTCCTCGCGCGCCCGATCGTGGCGGTGCGGGACGAAGCGGCGCAGCGGCTTGATGACGAAGCTGGCGGCGAACAACACGACCGCCAGCACCAAGCAGCCGAAGAAGACCCCGCCGGCCTTGGCGGTGATGCCGACGATGGCCCCGACGACGATGATGGCGACGGCAGCGAGCGCCGCCCAGGTGGTGTTGTCGATTCGTCTGCCGACGAGGCGCAGCAGCGCCGGCAGCAGCGTCAGCGATCCGAACATCACCATCGCCACGCCGAGGGCGGAGGCGATCGCCACGCCCTGCACGAAGCTGAGGCCCATCAGCAACAGGCCGAGCAACGAGATGATGACGGTCAGGCCGGCGAACAGGACGGCGCGACCGCTGGTGTCGATGGAATCGACGATGGCATCGTCGACCTCGGCACCCGCGTGCAGGTTGTCGCGGTAGCGGGTGACGATGAACAGGGCGTAGTCGATGCCCACGCCGATGCCGATCATCGCCACCATCGCCGTGGTGAAGTCGGGCATCGCGATCATCTGGCTGAGCAGCGACACGAGCGCCGAGGCGACACCGAGGCCGAACAGCGCCGTGCCGATCGGCAGGCCCATCGCCAGCACCGAACCGAAGGCGAGGATGAGGATGATCACCGCGGCGATCAGGCCGTAGATCTCGCTCTCGGGCAACTCGAACTCGGCGAACAGGTCGCCGCCGTACTCGACCTCCATCCCGTCGGGCAGGGCGACCTCGTCGCCCTGCTCGATGATGTCGGTGCCGACCTCTTGCAGCTCGGTGAAGTCGCGGGTGTCTTCGATGTCGAGCTGAGCGAAGGCGATCGTGCCGTCCTGGCTGATCTGCACCGGGTTGTCGTACGGGCTGGAGATGCCGATGTCGCCCTGCGAGTCGACGAAGGCGAGGATCTCCCCGAGCGCCTGCTGCACCGCAGGATCGTCGACGCCCTGCGGGGCGCGGACGACGATCTGCGACGTGAAGCCCGCACGTTCGGGATTGTTCGCCTCGAGCAGCTCCTGCACTTCTTTGGCCTCGCCGTCGGGCAAGGTGAAGTCGGTGCGGTAGTCGGGTCCGACGGCGCCGGCGACGACGTTGACGCCGATCAGCAGCACGACCCAGAAGCCGAGGACCAGCCAGCGGTGCTCCACGCACCACCGGGCGAACCGGGCGAGGGTGCCACGATCGCGGCGCGGTGGCGGCGCCGTGCTCGTGGCCTCGGCGTGGTTGACAGCGATTCCCATTGGCGGTCTCCAGGGGCTCGGGAACGGAACGCGGCACCTTCCCCGGGCCGTCGCACCATACGTGTGTACGGGGCGTTACCGTACGATTGTACGAGGTGGCGGTCAAGTGAATAACGTCACCCCATGGGCTTCCCGGCTGGCGGCGCACTCGACCCCGAGTCGGCGTCGGATCGGCTCGCCGATGCGGCGATCACGGTCGTCGCCCGCGACGGCCTCGACTCGCTCAGCGTGCGGGCCGTCGCCCGTCAGGCGACGCTCACCGGCGGCACGGTCCAGCACCACTTCCCGACCAAGGCGGAGCTGGTGGCCGGCGTGCTCGATCGCACGTTGCGCCGCCAGGCGATCCGCGTCATCGCGGCGAGCGCTGCAGCCGGCGACGACGCGATCGAGCGGATGATCGCCGGGCTGTGTGCGCTCGTTCCCGAGGACGAGTCGGGTCGAGAAGAAGCGATCGCCTGGGTTGCCCTGTCCGCCGCCGTGCCCGGCAGCCAGTTCGTCGCCGATCGGCACCGCCGCGCGGTGTCGAGCATGCATCACTGGCTGACGACGAGCATCGCCGACGCCCAGCGCTCGGGCGCCGTCGACGAGCAGCTCGACCCCGCCCGCGTGGCGCTCGAGCTCGAAGCGGCCCTCGACGGGGTGCTCCTGCAAGCCGTCGTCGATCCCGACACCGACGCCGGGGTGCTCGTCGATCGGCTGCGGTCGATGGTCGTCGCCCTGTTGCACGCCGATCGCTGACGACCCCGCGCCGTCGGCCAGCCAGGCGGCCGCACGGGGTCAGCCGACGCCGAGCACCGAGGGCAGCCACTCGTCGAGTCGCTCGGTGATCGCCGCGTCGCTGTGCCCGAGCAGGTGGCCGTCACCCGGCAGCATCACCACCTCACCCGACCCGGCGATCGCGGCGACGACGTGGCTCGCCTCGGGCGGCAGGATCTCGTCGCGGTCGCCGTGGAACAGGAGCAACGGCCGGCCGGCGAGCGCGCCGGCGACCTCGCACCCAGCCGACTGGGTGGCGAACGTGACGACGCCGACGACCGACACCGGCATCACCACGGCCACCCGCACGGCGACCGCACCGCCGAAGCTGTGACCCATCACGACCACCCGCTCGGCACCCGCGTCGCGAGCCAGTTCGACACCGCAGGCCAGATCGTGGGCGCACTGGTCGAGCTGGTTCGGCTGGCGGTAGCCGACGCGCAGGAACGGAACGCCGCGTGCTGCCCACCGCTGGCCGAGGTGGTGGTAAAGGGCGTGGCCCGGCCCGAGCACCCCGCCGAGCGCGCCGCCGCAGGCGACGATCGCCGCCGCGGCGCGGTCGCCGGTCGGCTCGTGCGAGAGCACTGTGAGCAACCCCCGCCCGGTGTAGATCTCGCGATGGGCGTACTGCGTTGCGGCCGACGTGGCGACGTCGACGTGCGAGCTGCCGAATGGCTGCAGCGCCTCCAGTGCGCTCGGCCCGCTGGGGTCGGCCCGGCCGGCCGGGGCCTCCGCTCCGTCGCCGTCTTCCATCGGTGGGTAGCGTACAAACGCGCATGACCGAGCCAGCCAGTGGACCCACGACTGCGATCGACTTTCGCAACCAGACCGACCGGGCGCACGCCCTCCGGATCGGCACGGCGTGGGTCGAGATGCGCAGAGGCGCTTCGGCGGCCGCCCTGCGGGCCTACTTCTTCGGACGCGAGAAGCCGTTGGAGCAGGGCCAGATGGACGTCCTCGACCTGCTCAGCCGACGCGACAGCCGCCCGATGAAGGAGCTTGCCGCCCGCTTGCGCGTCGATCCGTCGACGGCGACGCGGGCGATGCAGCGGCTCGAGGCGGACGGCCTCGTCGAACGCTTCGCCTCGGAACTCGACGGCCGCGTCGTCCTCGTCCGCATCACCGAGGTCGGGCGCGAGCGCCACGCCCACGTCGCGGCGCGGCGCTCGATCGCGATGATGCGCATCCTCGGCCAGTTCGAGCCCGAGGAGCGAGCGGTGTTGGCGGATCTGCTCGACAAGTTCGTCCGCACGCTCGACGTCGTGGTCCCCGAGCTCGCCCGCGAACAGGCGGCCGCCGAGACCGACGCCGCGCCGTCGTAGCGGTCCGGCCCGGGCGGCGAATCACCGAGCGGCGGACTAGGGTCCGCGCATGGCCGACCAGGCGACGTTCGCCGAGCAGGCGATGCCGTTCGCGCCGCAGCTCTTCTCCGGTGCGCTGCGGATGACGCGCAACCGCAGCGACGCCGAGGACCTCGTCCAAGAGACGTACCTCAAGGGCTACCGCAGCTTCCACACCTTCACCGAGGGCACCAATCTGCGGGCGTGGCTGTTCCGCATCATGACGAACACCTACATCAACAACTACCGGGCCAAGCAGCGGCGGCCCGACGAGACCGGCCTCGCCGACGTCGAAGAGCTCTACCTGTACCGCAACCTGCCGGCGTTGCAGAACGGCCCCGGCAGCCGCTCGGCCGAGGACTCGTTGATGGAGATGCTCCCCGACGCCGAGGTCAAACAAGCCCTCGAGGACCTTCCCGACAACTTCCGCCTCCCCGTCCTCCTCGCCGACGTGCAGGGGTTCTCCTACAAGGAGATCGCCGAGATCCTCGACATCCCGATCGGCACCGTCATGTCACGGCTCCACCGGGGAAGAAAGGCGATGCAGAAGTCGTTGCACGACTATGCCCTGCAACGTGGACTGGTCGGCGCCCGTGCCGCCCCCGCAGACGGCAGCGCAGGGCAGGAGACCGACGATGAGTGATCAGACACCGCAGGACGGGAACGACACCGGTGAAACGATCGTCGGCGACTGCGCCGAGGCGCTGCGCGAGCTCGAGGAGTTCCTCGACGACGAGCTGACCGCCGACCAGTGCGACGCCGTCCGCGCCCACCTCGCCGGATGTCTCGACTGCCTCGGAGCGTTCGACTTCCACGCCGAGCTGAAGCAGGTCATCGCCGTCAAGTGTCAGAACGACGAGTTGCCGTCCGAGCTGGTGCAGCGCATCGAGCGTTGTTTCCAGACCGACTTCGACGGCGACGGCTCTATTGGTTAGCTCGGCCTCACCGCGATCGCGCGGTGGGCCACGGTTGGTCGGCCGAGCGCCAGCCGCGCTGACGTGCTCGGCCTCACGGCGATCGCTCGGTTGGCCACGGTTGGTCGGCCGAGCGGCGGGCGCCCGTTCGTTCTGCTTGGGGCGCAACGAGGGTGGCGGGTAGCCTTGCCGCCATGCTCGCAGCCAACGTCTGGCACTGGTGGATCGGCATCGCCCTCACGCTGGTCGTCATCATCGCCGTCGTCGCGCTCGTCGGGAGCTATCTCAAGATGGTGACCGCCCAGAAGCACCCGAATCGCCGCCAGCAGCGCCATCAGCACTCCGACCTGTAGGCCCCGTCGCCCGGTGTCCGGATGATCGACACCGCCGACCTCCTCGCTCGCTGCACGTTCCCGTCACCCGGGACACCGGTGATCTGCGCGCTGTCGGGCGGCGCCGACTCGTGCGCCCTGACCGGCCTCGCCGTCGCCGCTTCCTGTCGCGTCGACGCGGTGCACGTCCATCACGGGCTGCGCGCCGAGGCCGATCTCGACGCCGATGTCGCCCGCGACGCCGCCCGCGCCCTCGGGGTCGCATTCCGCGTCGAGCGGGTGACGATCGGCGACGGCCCGAACCTCGAAGCGCGCGCCCGAGCGGCCCGCCGGGCGGCACTCGGACCCGATGCGCTGACCGGCCACACCGCCGACGACCAGGCCGAAACCGTGTTGCTCGCCCTCCTGCGCGGCGCCGGGGCGACCGGGTTGGCGGCGATCAGCCCTGGCTGGCGCCACCCGATCCTCGCCCTGCGACGCGCCGAGACCCGGGCCTGGTGCGCGGCGCACGGCCTGGTGGTCGCCGAGGACGCCTCCAACCACGATCCGCGGTTCCGCCGCAACCGCATCCGCCACGAGCTGCTGCCATTGCTCGACGACATCGCCGCACGCGACATGGTCCCGATCCTCGTTCGCACCGCCGATCTGCTGCGTCACGACGATGCGCTGCTCGGTGAGCTGGCGGCGGCGATCGAGCCGACGGATGCGGCGGCGCTCGCCACGGCTCCCCCTGCGTTGGCGGCGCGAGCGATCCGCGAGTGGCTGATGTGCGACGGCTACCCGCCGGATGCGGCGACGGTCCGTCGGGTGCTCGATGTCGCCCGCGGACGGGCCGCTGCCTGCGAGATCGGTGGGGGCCGACGCATCGAGCGCAGAGGATCCCTGCTCCGTCTTTGCGAATCTGGCGCTGGGAGCGACTAATCTAGCCACCCGACATGCTCTGTGACCCTTCCCGCGAACCCGACCGCTGATGGCACAACGGCTGCGCGGAAAGTGGGCGCTCGGCATCACGCCGCGCAACTTCACCTGGATCATCAAGGACAAGCTGGCGGTCTGCGAGCGCCCGGGCGGCACGGGCGACAACCATCGCCGGGTCCGTCGCCAGGAAGAGATCATCTGGATCCGTGAGAACGGGTTCGGCTGTGTGATGTCGATCATCGCCGCTCCGCACAACCTGCACAACTACGACGAGCTGGGCGTGCCGTACCGGCACCGCCCGTTCAACGGCGACCACACCGACGCCTATCTGAAGTCGTTCTACGGCGAGCTGCGCGAGCTGTCGCGCCACGGCACCAAGGTGCTCGTGCACGGCGACGAGGTCGGCGACCGCATCATCGGCATCATGGGGGGCTACATCCGCTGGAGCGGCCTCGTCGACGAGCCGACCAAGGCGATCCAGGTCACCGAGCGCATCGCCGGTCGCCAACTCGATCCCTGGGCCCGCGAGATCATCCTGCGCGCCGATCAGCTCCGCTGATCACCCACGGGCCACCGTGCCCGACCCGCCGCTCGTGCAGGGACGTGGGGCCGATGCACAGCGCGATCCCCGGTGCCGGATCGATCAGGTGATCCGGCAGCCGTCCGGGATGTCGAGGAGGGGCAGCGGATCGACCGGCGAGTCGTTCGGGCGGACCTCGAAGTGGAGATGGAAGTTGCGCGCCGTCGTGCCCGTGTCGCCGACAAAGCCGAGCACGTCGCCCATCCGCACGCGGTCGCCGACGACGCGGCCCATGTCGTCGGTTGCCATGTGGAAGTAGCGGTAGAGCACACCGGAGTCGCCGCGCACCGTCCAGCCGAAACCGGACCCGGCCGTGCCGGTGCCGGTGTAGCGCTTGGCCAGCACGCCGTCCTCGACGGCGAACACCAGATTGCCGCCCGGGGCCATGATGTCGGTGCCCTCGTGCTTCCCGGTCGGACTCACCGACGGCACGCGCCCGAAGCTGCCCCGCCACACACTGCAGTACGAGGTCGGGTCCACGGGGAACGGCAGCTTTCCGGGCGGCGGCGTGAACGTGCGCTGGATCTGGAACGTGCGCACCGCCGGCTTCGTGGCGGACGCCGACACCGTGACGTCGTCGGGCGCCGCTGCGGCGTGCTCAGCGCGCGGGCCGCCGACGGCGACCAGTGCGACAACGGTCAGGGCGGCAGGAAGCACCAACCGCAATCGGCCGACGCGTCGGCGCGGGCGACGACGTGCACCAGCACCGTCGGGAGGGAGAGAAAGGTCTGACATGACGTGAAGGCGGTCGGCCCGCAGAGAAGGCATCGGCTCGACTCCACCCGCGCTCGACGAATTCTAGAGAACTCGTCACCCGCTGTGGCATCGCCCACCCCGGCGGCACGCCGCGGCGCTCCTGGCGGAGCCGTTTCGGGCTCGTCGTCACGGGTAGGTTTGCGTCGATGCCGGGCAAGCGGGTGTTCGTGAGCGGCGTCGGGGGCGAGCTCGGCACGCTCGTCGCCAGCATGCTCGAAGAGGTCGACGGCGTCGGTGCGCTGGCCGGAATCGACGTCGATCCGCCGCGGCGGCGGTTGCAACGGACCGAGTTCCACCGCATCCACCCCGACGAACACGATCGCATCGTCGCCACCGTCCTCGCCTTCGATCCGCACGTCCTGGTGCACGTCGGCGTGTGGGAACCCAATGCACGGGCCGCGCCCGCCGAGGCTGCCCATCTCACCGATCAGGCGGCGACGTCGATCCTCGGCGCCGCTGCCGAGTGCCGGAGCCTCGAGCACGTCGTGGTGCGCAGCGGGATCGAGGTGTACGGCCGCAGCCGCGGTGCCCTCACCCGACCCGCCGAGTCGGCGCCCGTCAACCCGACGTGCGACTGGGGTCGCACCGTGGCCGCCATCGAACGCACGGCAGCACGCGTCGGCGAGCGGGTCGGTGTGACCGTCGGCGCGGTGCGCCTGGCGCCGGTGCTCGGCACTCACGTGCCCTCGCCGCTCGGACGTCTGTTGCGCATGCCCGCCGTCCCGTTCAGCCCGTTCGCTGATCCACCGTTCGCCGTGATCGAGGACCTCGATGCGGCCCGGGCGATCGTCGCCGCAGCGAGTCGTGGCTTGGCCGAGCCCGTCAACGTCGTCGCACCCGGTGCGATCACGGCGCTGCAGGCGATCGCTCGGGGTCGTCGGCTGCCGATCCCGCTCGTCGGACCGGAGTGGCGCATCGCCCGCACGGTCAGCCACCTCTTCGGAGCGCCGATCCCCGACCACGTCGCCGAGTTGATGCACCGGGGACGGCTCGCCGACAACAGCCGGATGGACGAACTGCTCGGCGTTCGACCGATCTCGACGACACCCGAGGTGATCGACCACCTCTACGACTGGCCCGACGTGATCCGCGTGCCGGCCAAGGTGCAGGTCGCCTGATGTCCGACACGCTCGGTCGGGTCGTCAGCTTCCCCGCCCGTCAGACGGCCCGCGCCGGTGCGGCCGTCGGGCGCGCCGCGTCCGACCTCAACGCCTCGGTCGTCCGCCTGACCGAAGAACCGCACGGTGCGGTCGACGACTGGGGTCGCGACGGCGCCCTGGTCCGGGTGGCGATGCGTGCGGCCCGCCTGCGCTGGGACGTCACGGTGGGCGGCGACCAGCACCTGCCCCGTCGTGGCGCCGCGCTGATCGTGGTCAGCACCCGGCGTTTGGCGCTGTCGACCGTCTACTCGGCGCTGGCGATCAGCGCCGCAGTCGACCGGCCCGTGCGCTTCGTCGGCCGTCCCGACACCGCCCCGGTCGGCGCCTACGCCCGACGGCTCGGCGGTCTGCTCGACCACCCCGACGAGATCGCCGGTGCGCTGGCGGCAGGCGAGCTGGTGGTGCTCGGTGCTCATCACGGCGACGGCCTGCGCGGCGTCGGCGAGGTCGACCACACGATCGTCGGTGCGGCGACGGTCACCGGCACGCCGGTCTTCCCGTGTGCCACGTTCAGCAGCCCGATCGGCCGGGCGGCGCGGGTCGAGATCGGGCCGTCGACGAAGGCGCCTCGGCGACGCCGCGGGCCGCTCGCCGAGCTCGAGCTCGCCGACCGCGTCCGCGTCGAGATCGCCGAGTTGCTCGACGGCTTCGGCGACCTGCCGACCGGCACGCCGCTCGACTGGTTGCCGTTCAGCAGCATGGGCGGCGCCTCGTGACCTACGTTCGCGCCAGCGACGGCGTGCGCCTCCACTACCAGGTGACCGGTCGTCCAGGTGCGCCGCCGGTGCTGTTCATCCAGGGACTCGGCGCGGACAAGCACGGCTGGGATCTGCAGCGCCTCGCCACCGCGCCCTGGTACCGCTCGATCGCCCTCGACAACCGCGGCGCAGGGCGCAGCGACAAGCCGACCGGTCCCTACACGCTCGAGCAGATGGCGGCCGACGCCATCGCCGTCCTCGACCATGCCGGCATCGAGACCGCGCACGTCGTCGGCGCCTCGATGGGCGGCGCGATCAGCCAGATCATCGCCGTCCGCCACCCCGAGCGGGTGCGCTCGCTGACGCTCGCCTGCACCGCCGCCCGCAACCACCCGTGGCGGGAGGAGCTGCTGTGCAGCTGGCGCGATGCCGCCCTCCAGCGAGGCATCGGGTCGATGGGTCACGAGGCCGCCCGCTGGGTCATCGGGCCGCGGTCGTTCCGGCGCCTGCTGCCGGCGATCGGGTGGCTGGGGCCCCTCGCCCTCGGGCGTCCGGCGCAGGCGTTCGCCGCCCAGGTCGATGCCATCCTGCGCTCGGTCGAGCTCGATCCGACGCTCGTCGACCGCCTCGGCGAGATCACCGTGCCGGCCCTCGTGCTCGTCGGCAATCAGGACATCCTGACGCCGCGAGGCGACAGCGAGGAGCTGGCGTCGCGGATTCCCACCGCCGAGTTGGTGGTGATCAGCGGCGCCGCCCACGGCTTCATGATCGAGCACGCTCCCACGTTCAACCGCGTCCTGCTCGAGTTCCTCGGCCGCGCCGAGCGGGCGTGGCAGGCGCGGTCGGCAGACCGCCTGGCCGACTCCCTCGCCGGCTGATGCGGGTCATCGTCGTCGGCGCCGGAATCACCGGACTCGTCGCCGCTCGTGCGCTCGCGTCCGCCGGCGTCGATGTCACCGTCGTCGAACGGGCGGCGGCTCCGGGCGGCCGGCTGTCGACGCTGGAGGTCGGCTCGGCGCTGGTCGACGCCGGGGCGCAGTTCTTCACCGTGCGCACACCCGCCTTCGGCGCCCGCGTCGACGACTGGCAACGGCGCGGGCTCGTGCGCGTGTGGTCCCACGGCTTCGGCGTCGACGACGGCCATCCTCGCTACGTGGCGACGTCGGGGATGCGATCCCTCGCCGACGACCTGGCCCGCGGGATCGACGTGCGCTGTTCGACGATGGCGTTCGCGGTCCGACCGCGCAACATCGACCCGCGCAACATCGACCCGGGCAACACCGGCTCGGGCGACACCGGCTCGGGCGAGTCGCCGGACGGGTGGACACTGGTGACCGACGACGGTCGTCGGCACGACACCGACGCCCTCGTGCTGACGACGCCGCTGCCCCAGTCGTACGCCCTGCTCGCCGACACCGGGCTGTCGCTCGACCCCAGGCTCGTCGGCACCGACTACGACCGCACGATCGCCTGGCTGGCCGAGCTCGACCGTCCTCCAGCGATCCCCGCACCCGGCGCCGTGCAGCAGCCCGCCGAGGACGTCGCCATCGTTGCCGACGGGAGCGCCAAGGGGATCGGCACGACGCCGGCGGTCGCCCTGCACGCCGCCCCGGCCTGGAGCGAACGCCACTGGGACGACGACCGGGCGGTGCTCGCCGAGCACCTGCGGGTGCTCGCGGGACCGTGGATCGCCGATGCCGTCGTCGTCGCCGAGCGGGTCGTGCGCTGGCGCTTCGCCACGCCGCGACGGGTCGACGACGATCCGTGCTGGGTGTCACCGGATCGGCGGATCGTGCTGGCGGGCGACGCCTTCGCCGGGCCGCGGGTGGAAGGCGCCCACAACTCGGGCCTCGCCGCCGCCCACACCCTCGTCGGCTGACGAACCGACGGTCAGCCGTCGAGTTCGTCGCCGCAGCGAACCGCGACGACGCGCCGGGTCTCGAGGTCGACGACCGACACACTGTTGGGACCGAAGCGTTGGAGGAAGTCGCTGAACGACGGGATGTCCTCGTCGCCGCAGTCACGCTCGATGACCGGTGCGTACGGCAGTCGCCACCCGTTCTCGAACACCGCCATGCCCTCCTGCAGGTCGAGGATCGGCGGCAGCTCGACCGTCTGGCGCGGCGCCCGCGGCTGGATCGAGAACCACACGATCGCGTCGCCGAGCACGTCGGCGAAGAGCGCGCAGGTGTTCTCGACCTCGAGCGTCGGGCAGTCGATCTCGCCCAGCGTGCCCGGGGCCACGCGCGCCTGGCGCCCGTCGCCGAGCGTGAGATCGACGAAGCCGTCGGTCTCGCCGTCGATGCCGACGTCGAAGTCTGCCGACCACAGCGCACGCTGGATCGGCTCGACGAGGTCGATCCGCCGCTCGACGGGCTCGGTGTCGATGACCGCCTCGATCGGGCTGTCGTCGAGCAGCAGCGTGCGAGCCAGCAGGGCCAGGCCGGCGAGCGCACCCAGCGTCGCCAGGAACCGCCACGACAAGATCATCCTCACGGCTGCACGCTCACGGCTGCACGCTCACGGCTGCACGCTCACGGCTCACGCTCACGACTCGACGGCGGTGACCGCATCGAGCGATCGGCGTGCCGCGCCGGCAGCGCGGTGCGCGGCCTCGGCGATCGCCACCAGCACCGCGTCGTCGTGGGCGACGCCGACGAACAGCGCCTCGTACGCACCTGGCGCCATCGCCACACCCTCGGACAGCATCGCCCGGAAGAACGCCGCGTACCCGGCCTCGTCGGTGCGCTTGGCGTCGTCGAAGTTGCGCACGTCGCCGGCGGCATCGCCGCAGACGATGCCGAGCAGGGTGCCGACGACCGGGAAGCTCGCCGGGAAGTCGGCCGCCGCGCAGGCGTCGCGCAGGAGCGATGCGAGGTGCCGGGCCCGCGCCATCAGCTCGATGTACACGTCGGGGGTCAGCAGGTCGAGGACGGTCAGCCCGGCTGCGGTGGCGATCGGGTTGCCGGAGAGCGTCCCGGCGTGGAACACAGGGCCGAGCGGCGACAGGTGTTCCATCACCGCCGCCGACCCACCGATCGCGCCGATCGGCAGGCCACCACCGATCACCTTGCCGAAGCAGGTGATGTCGGGCACGACGTCGTACTTCGCCTGCGCACCACCCGGCCCGATGCGGAACCCGGTGATCACCTCGTCGAAGATCAGCAACGCACCGACGCGATCGCACTCTGCGCGGAGCCCGGCGAGGAAGCCGGGAGCAGGGGCGACGACACCCATGTTGGCGGCGATCGGCTCGACGATCACGGCGGCCACCTGGTCGTCGAGCTGCGGGACGACGTTGTAGGGGGCGACGATCGTCGCCGACACGGCCGCCGCCGGCACGCCGGCGGTTCCGGGGAGGCCGAGGGTGGCGACACCGCTGCCGCCGGCGACGAGCAGGGCGTCGGTGGCGCCGTGGAAGTTGCCGGCGAACGTCACGATGCGATCGCGGCCGGTGACGCCACGCGCCAGCCGGATCGCCGTGCTCGTGGCCTCGGTGCCCGAGTTCATCAGCCGCACCCGCTCGCAACTCGGCACGCGAGCGGCGATCGCCTCGGCGAGCTTCATCTCCCGTGGCGTCGGGGCGCCGAACGAGGTGCCGTCCTGTGCCGCCTCGGCGACCGCCCGGGCCACCGCGGGATGACCGTGCCCGACGATGACGGCGCCGTAGCTCTGCACGAGGTCGAAGTAGGTCGTGCCCTCGACGTCGGTGATCGTCGCCCCGCTGGCACGTGCGACGACGTACGGGTCGCCACCGACGGCCTTGAACGCCCGGATCGACGAGTTGACGCCGCCCGGGATCGCCCGCCGGGATCGCTCGAACATCGCCGCGTTGGACGGCATCCCGGCGCCCACGCACAGCGTCGGTCGGCAACCGGCGTCGGCGCAGGCCGGATCACAGAAGCCGATGCCCGTCGCCGTCACGGTGCCAGCCGACCCGTCGCCACGGCCTCGGCGAACCACCGCGTGAAGTAGGTGAGGATGATGTCGGCGCCGGCCCGCTTGATCGCCGTCAGGTGTTCGAGGGCGACGGCCTCGCCATCGATCCAACCCCGCTCGGCGGCGGCGTGGACCATCGCGTACTCGCCGCTGACGTGATAGGCGGCGAGCGGGACGTCGACCGCTGCGGCGGCGTCGGCGATCACGTCGAGGTAGGCGAGTGCCGGCTTGACCATCACGATGTCGGCACCTTCGGCAAGGTCGAGATCGATCTCGCGGCGGGCTTCGCGGGCGTTGCGTGGATCCTGCTGGTAGCCCTTGCGGTCACCCCCGCCGGCGATCGTGACGTCGACGGCGTCGCGGAACGGGCCGTAGAGGGCACTGGCGTACTTGGCGGCGTAGGCCATCACGGCGACGTCGTGGAACCCGCCGTCGTCGAGCCCGTCGCGGATCGCTGCCACCTGGCCGTCCATCATCCCACTCGGGGCGACGACCTGCGCCCCGGCGTTGGCCTGGGCGAGCGCGGCGCGGACGTAGACATCGACGGTGGCGTCGTTGTCGACGTCGCCACGCTCGTCGAGCACGCCACAGTGACCGTGGTCGGTGTACTCGTCGACGCACAGGTCGGCCATCACCACGACGTCGTCGCCGACCTCGCGACGGAGGTCGTCGAGCGCCAACTGGACGATGCCGTCGGGGGCGAACGCGCCGGACCCGATCGCATCCTTGTGCTCGGGAACGCCGAACACGATCACGGATCGGACCCCGAGCTCGGCCAGCTGAGCGACCTCGGCGCGGAGGCTGTCGCGGGTGTGCTGCACGACGCCGGGCAGCGACACGATCGGCGCCGGCTCGTCGATTCCCTCGCGGACGAACAGCGGAGCGATCAGGTCGTCGACGCGGCACGTGGTGCTCGGCGACGAGGGCGCGCATCGCCGCGGTGCGTCGCAGCCGGCGCGGGCGAACTCGCAGCGGAGACCGTTCGTTGCTGGCCACGGCGCTGAGCCTAACGGTGGGGCATCGCGCCGGCACGTCGACGGCCGGTCGTGGCGGCGGTCCGACGACCCGACCCACTAGCGTGCTCGGCGTGTCGGTGCAGGCCTGGTTCTCGAACGACGAGGCATCGATCGCCCCCGGTGAGCGGATCACGTTGCCGCTGACGGTGCACAACCTGGCGCAGACGACCGAGTCGTACACGATCCTGCCGGCCGGACTGGCGGCGAGCTGGACCAGCGTCTCGAGCGGCAATCTGACGCTGTTCGGTGGGTCGCAGGAAGTGGTCGAGGTCACGATCACGCCGCCCGCGCTGCCGTCGACCACCGCCGGCACCACGGCGATCGCCATCCGCGTCATCCCGCTCAGCGATCCCGACGACGCCGTCGTTGCCGAGGCGACGGTGGCCATCGAGCCCTACGACGACTGCCGCATCGTTCCGCTGCAGCCCGTGCAACGCGCTCGTCACCGGGCGACGTTCGAGTTCATGGTCGAGAACCACGGCAACACGGTGGCCAGCTGCCGGCTGCACCTCGTCGATCCGACCGGCCGGATCGACGGCGACTTCGACCCGCCGGCGATCGGTGTTGCGCCGGGCGGGGCCAGCCTCGTCCGCCTCAAGGCCCGCGCCCAGCGCGGCGTGTTCCGTCGTGCGTCGCGCACGCTCGACTTCGAGATCGAAGCGGCGCGCCAGGGCCACGATCCGGTGAGCGCGCGACTCGCGCTCGTCCAGTCCCCGACCATCCCCGCCGCCGCCCTCGGCCGAGCGGCCGCCGTCGTCGCCCTCGTCGGTGGACTGGCGCTCGCCTGGTTCGCGCTGATCGAGCCGGCGATCGACGATGCCGCCACGAAGGCCGTCGACGAGCGCGTCGACGAACTCAGCACCGACGGCTCGACACCGAGCGCTGCGGTCACGACGACCGTCCCCGATGCGGGCGACGATGCGTCGGCGGCCGCGCAGGGCACCCCGCAGTACTTCCGCCTCGCCGTGGCAGCACCGCTCACGCAGGTGCTCGACCAGACCTACACGGTGCCCGGCGACCAGATCTTCGACGTCACCGACATCCGCATCAGCAACCCGTTCAACGACAGCGGCGTGGCGACGCTGCTGATCAACGGCGAGCAGACGATGACATGGTCGTTGTCCAACATCCGCGGCTCGTTCTTCGAACCGCGGATCACGCCGCTGCGACTCCAACCGGGTGACAACGTCACGCTGTCCGTCAAATGCGACGAGATCGGTGACGTCAGCCGGTCGACGTGCACCAACGAGGTGCTGATCAGCGGTCGCTCGCTGCCCGCCGGCTGAGTCAGCCGCCGAGGCCGAAGCCGGGGAGACCGACCTGTCCGGCCGGCAACTCGACGATCTCGATCGCCGCCGAGGCCGTCGTACCGTCGGCGGCCTGGGCGACGACGGTGCGATGACCGCCACGCTCGCCCAGATCGATCGGCACCCACGTCAGCAGTTCGCCGGTCGCCGTGGTCTCGACGGTGACGGCGTGGCTCGGATCATCGTCGAAGAAGATCGACAGGGCGGTCGACGGCGGGAAGCCGCTTCCACCGACGAGGAACTGCTCCCCCGCCTCCACCTCGGCGGGGTCGACGTTGAGCTGGGCGACGTAGCGGGCGGTGCCGGCGACGACGACGGTCGTGTACTGGCCCGTGGTGGTCTCGACGACCACCAGGGCGGTGCGGCGACCGGGTGCGGTCGGCGTGAACGTGAGCCCGATGCTGCACGTCGAGCGGGGATTCAGCGACTTGGTGGCGCAGCTGTCACTGGTGACCGCGAAGTCGTCGGCCGCCGCGCCCGTGATCCGGACCGATCCGACGGCGGCGGGTGCCAGTGAGATGTTCTCGACGTCGAAGAGCACGGGCGCACCCGACTGGCCGATGACCACGTCGCCGAGGTCGGCGCCGGCCGGGTTGGTCCGCAGCATCGGCTCGCCGCCGGAGCCGCTGACCGTCGTCGACACGCTGACCGCCTGGAAGCCGGACTCGCTGACGGTCAGCTCTGCCGTCACCGGGCCGGGAGCATCCGGGGTGAACGTCAGGCGCACCGTGCAGTCGGCGCCCGCAGGCACCGGCACGCCGAGCGAGCAGGTGCTGGCCTCGTTGTTGACCGCGAACCGCGGGTCGGACACCGAGACGCTCGTCGGGGTGAACGACGTCGGGCCGTTGTTGATCACGGCGATGTACCACTCGTCGCTGGTGAACCCGACGAGCGTGCTACCGAGGTCGGCGTCGGCCAGCGACAGCGACGGCTGTGACGCCATCGCCACGACCTGACGACCGCCGACGGCGCCGCGGCATCAGCTGCGGTGCGGCGAGCGTGTCGAACACCGTCGTGCGGCCGGTGTCGCTGAGCTGCGGCCGCGAGTGCGCCCCGACGGCCGGGGCGACGCCGTCGGCGAGGATGGTCACCCGACGCAGGGTGCCGAGGGAGGCGTCGGCGACGAGCAGGTCGCCGTCGGACGGCTCGCCGCCGCCTGACGCCTTGACGAGTTGGAGGTTCTGGGCCTTGGTCACGAACGCCACGAGCTGACCGTCGGCGCTGACCGTCGGCTGCGACGACGGGGCGGTGCCGGCGACAACCGGGTCGGAGCCGGCGACGGCGCTGACCATCGTCATCGAGGTGCGGCCGGGCTCGTCGTACCAGCCGTTCTGGTCGACGTCACGATCGAGGCGGAACACCTGAGTCGGGCACGAGGGTGCGCACGGCGGGAACACGGCCGGCACGAGGCCGACGTCGGAGCTGGCGAACACGACGACGCGGCCGTCGCGGGAGAGTGCCGGATCGGAGGCACCGGCGGCCGTCGGCTCGCCGTCGGGACGCACCGAGACGAGATGCACGGCATCGAACGGATCGAGCTCCTGGCGATCCCAGACGAAGATCTGCTTGGTCGCCGGGCCGCCGTCCTGCTGCCCGGCTCCCCACCCGGCGACGGCATCGTTCGATGCCGCGTCGGAGCGGAAGGCGACGAACCGACCGTCACCCGAGATCGCCGGCTGGTCGAGGCCGGTGTGCACGAATGACGTGTCGGGCGACGTGATCGGCGTGCCGGCCACGAGCTGCGAGCGCAACGGGCTGACGATCGGTTGACCGAGGTCGACGACCGACACGCTGGTGAGCGCGGCGCCGTCGAACAGTTGGTCGGCAGGATGGGTGTAGGCGACGATCGTGCCGGAACGCGACACCGCCGGCGGGTCGACGATGCTCACGTCGTCGCGGGCGAGCCCACCCCGGTCGGCGCGCGACGAAACGAGCTCCCAGGCTGCGGCGTCGCCACCGCAGTGCTCGAGGCGGCGGACGTACACGTCCCAGCGACCGCCGGTGTCGTCGTCGCGGAACACGTCGAGCGCCAACTCGGTGGCGACGGCGACGGTGCATCCGTCGCCGGAGATCACGGGGTTGACCGAGTTGCCGATGCGCAGGCCGTCGGGGACCGCAGTCAGCTCGACGGTCGTCGCCTCCTGACGGTCGGTGAGGTAGACGGTCGTCGTCCTCGTGTCACCCTCGGCGGGCGCGCCGCCGGCACCGGGAGGGCCCTGGTAGACGACGAAGCGTCCGTCACCCGAGACGGAGGCGTTCGAGCCCTGGCCGGGACCAGCCGGCTCGGCGACCGCCGACTGCGACGGCACCGCGGCTTGCTCGATGACGACGCCCGGTCGGGCTCCGACGCCCGACGCGCTGGCGGTCATCACGAACCCCGCACAGACGATGCCGACCACAGCGGCACCCGCGCGGCGTCGAGCGCTCCGTCGGTCCAATTGGTTCCTCACCTGTCTGTCTCGGTGTCCCTGTTCGCTGTCGTAGCCATTGTTGCAGGTCGTTCGGTCGTGCGGAATGCGAGTGCCCGTTGGCGCATTCACGATCCGCCGGCAGCCGAACGGGCAAGTTGTCGTTCGAGTTCGGTCACGAGACCGTCGAGTGAGTGATCGGCAGCGACGGCCGTGACCTTGAGTCCCAGTCGTTCCGCAACGGCGGCAGTGGTCGGCCCGATGGCCACGGCCACCTCGGGGAGCTGCCGGCCGAACGCCTCCACCCAACCCTCGACGGCCGAGCCGCTGGCGAAGGCGACCGCATCGGCGCGCCCGACGGCGCCACGATCGGCCTCATCGGGCACGCGGAGGACCGTCCGGTAGGCGACGACCTCGGTCACCTCGTGCCCGGCGGCACGCAGCCCGTCGACGAGATCGGGGTTGGCCCGCTCGGCGTGGGCGACGAGCACCCGTTGCGGCGCATCGTGGCGGTCGACGAACGCCGCGGCGAGCGCGGCGCCGCGCTGCTCGGCGGGGACGAGGTCGACGGACCGGCCGGCGCCGGCGGCGAGCACGGCGGCGGTCGCCGTGCCGACGGCCGCCAGCCGCAGCTCGGTGGCGAATCGTGCGGCCGCACCGACCCGCTCGGCGCCGTTCGGCGACGTGACGGCGAGCCAGTCGTACCGGTCGAGCTCGGCGAGCTGCTGGCGGAGCGCAGCCCCGCCGTCGGCGGGCTCGGCGACGGCGATCAGCGGCACGTGATCGACGATCGCGCCGAGCGCCGTGAGCCGTCGTGCCAGGTCGCCGGGGCGTTCGCGGGTGACCAGCACCCGCCGTCCGGCGAGCGCGCTGGTCACCCGATCGCCTCGCGCAGGCCGCGCGCCGCGGCCCGGGCGAGCTGGTGCTCGTCGCCTCCGTCGAGCACGACGACCTCGGAGGCGAACGTGCCCTGGTCGGGATCGGCGAGGAACGTCAGCATCCGGTCACCACGGACGTGGGCACCGACGGGCAGCGAGCAACCGCTGCCGAGCTCGGCGAGGAACGCCCGCTCGACCTCGACCGCACGGCGTGAGCCCGGATCGTCGACCGTCCGCAACGCCATCGTGGTCGGCTGATCGTCGTCGCGGCACTCGACCGCGACGCACCCCTGGCCGACGGCCGGCACGAACCGCTCGACGTCGAGCACCTCGGCGACCCGGTCGGTCATCCCGAGGATCTCGAGCGCCGCGATCGCCATCACGATCGCACCGCCGTCGGGGATCTTCGACAGGCGGGCATCGATGTTGCCGCGCAACTCCACGAAGCGCAGGTCCGGCCGCACGGCGGTCAGTTGGGCGCGTCGACGGACCGATCCCGTCGCCACCGTGGCACCCTCGGCGAGCTCGTCGAGACGGGCCCCGATCAGTGCGTCACGCGGATCACGACGGGCGCAGAAGGCGCCGATGTGCAGCCCCGCAGCCGTTTCCGACGGCAGGTCCTTGGCGGAGTGCACGGCGACGTCGGCGCGCCCGTCGAGCACGGCACGCTGCACCTCTTTGACGAACACGCCCTGGCCGCCGATCGTGTGCAGCGGCACGTCGAGGCGTCGGTCGCCGGTCGTCTCGACGAGCACCAGCTCCGTCGGATGTCCCGTGGCGGCGGTGATCGCCCGGGCCACGGCGTCTGCCTGGGAGGTCGCCTGTCGGGAACCGCGGGTGGCGATCCGCAAGGTGCCCGGAGCGTCCGGTGACGCGTTCACCCGATGTCGAACAGGTCGCGCAGTGCGGCGGCGTTGCGCTCGCCCTGTGGGGTACCGACCTGCGACTTCAAGCGCACCGACGGTTCGTGCAGGAGCTTGGCGACGATCGCCCGGGTCAGAGCGTCGACGGCGTCGCGCTGCTGGTCGTCGAGCGAGCCGAGGCGCCCGGCGAAGCGTTCGAGCTCGGCGGCACGCACCTGCTCGGCGGCGTCGCGCATGGAGGCGACGAGCGGCGCCGCCTGACGGGCCGTGGCATCGACGAGGAAGCGCTCGACCTCCTCACCGACGATCGCCCGCACGCGCTCGGCTTCGGCGGCGCGGTGGGAGAGGCCACGATCGGCCCAGTCACGCAGATCGTCGAGGTTCCACAGCGTGATCCCGGCAAGCGAGGCGACGGTGGGATCGACGTTGCGTGGCACGCCGAGGTCGACGATGTGCAACGCCCGGCCGGCGCTGCGAGCCTCGCGCGCGTCGGCGACGAACGGCGCGGTGACGAGTGCCTCGTCGGCACCGGTGCCGACGACGACGACGTCGGCGGCGGCGATCGCTTCGGCGAGCCGGTCGAAGCCGACGGCGATGCCACCGACACGGTCGGCCAGGGCGACACCGCGTTCGACCGTGCGGTTGGCGACGATGATGTCGGCGCCGCCGGCCCGATGGAAGGCGACAGCGACGCCCTCACCCATCGCGCCGGCACCGATGACCAGCACACGCCGTCCGTCGAGGTTGCCGAGCGTGTCGCTGAGCATCTCCACGGCGGCATGGCTGATCGACGCCGTGCCGCGGCCGATGCTCGTCTCGTTGCGTGCCCGCTTGCCCGTCTCGATCGCCATGCGGAAGAGCTGGTTGAGCGTGGCACCGGCGGCGCCCTCGCGATGGGCGACCTCCCAGGCGGCGCGCACCTGGCCGAGGATCTCGCTCTCGCCGAGCACCGCCGAGTCGAGGCCGGCAGCGACCTCGAACAGATGGGTGATCGCCGCCTGGTCGTGGTGGCTGTAGAGGTGCGGGGTCAGCGCCTCGGCATCGAGCTCACCGAGCTGGCAGAGCAGGTCGCGCACGTCGCCGTACGCACCGTGGAACCGCTCGGCGACGACGTAGACCTCGGTGCGGTTGCACGTCGACACGACCACGGCTTCGCGCACGTTGTCACGACGGGCGAGCCCGGCAACGGCCTTGCCGACGTCGTCGGTCGACACGGTGACGCGCTCGAGCAGCTCGAGCGGCCCACTGCGGTGGTTGATCCCGACGACGAGAATCGACATGTCGCACCAACCCTACGCCGTCGCGCCCCGGCGCGGACCGCCCGGAACTGCACGCAGGCCGGGAGTCGGCGCGGACGTCGCCCGGCGCTGTTCGTAGTAGCTGAGGATCTGCAGTTCGACGGCCAGGTCGACCTTGCGCACGCTGATGCCGTGCGGCACGCCGATCACGGTCGGGGCGAAGTTCAACAGGCTCGTCACGCCGGCGGCAACCAGCGCATCGGCGGCCTGCTGGGCGGCGCCGCCCGGTGTCGCGATGACCCCGATCGAGATGTTGCGGCCGTGGACGACCTGCGCCAGTTCGTCCATGTGACGGACCCGCACGCCACCGACGACGGAGCCGACCTTCGACTCGTCGACGTCGACGATCCCGCCGACCGGGAAACCACGGTCACCGAACCCGCCGTAGCCGGCGAGCGCCTGACCGAGGTTGCCGGCGCCGACGATGACGACCGGCCAGTCGTGGGTGAGGCCGAGCTCGCGGCGGATCTGGTACACGAGGAACTCGACGTCGTAGCCGACGCCGCGGGTGCCGTAGCTGCCGAGGTAGCTGAGGTCCTTGCGCACCTTGGCGGCGTTCAACCCGGCGTACTCGGCGAGCTCTTCGGACGACATGCTGGTGACGCCGGCCTCGAAGCGCTCGGCGAGGATCCGCAGGTACACCGGCAGGCGGGCGACCGTCGCTTCGGGGATCCGCCGTCGGGTTCGTTGGCCAGCCATGCGGCAATCACGTTAGGTCGCTCGTGCACGTTTTCACAAAGCCGCCGGTCAGGCGTCGGCGACGGGATCGAGCACGGTCGTCGCCCCGGAGCGGAGCGTCTCGTCGAGACCCCGACGCATCACCTTGCCGGTGGCGTTGCGTGGCAGGCGGTCGACGAAGATCACCTTCGTCGGGCACTTGTAGCGGGCGCACCGGTCGAGGGTGAAGTCGATCACGTCGTCCTCGTCGAGGCGTGCCCCGGGCGTCGCGACGACGAACGCCTTCACCGCCTCGCCGGTGTGCGGATGGGGCACGCCGACCACGGCCGCCTCGACGATGTCGGGGTGCAGGGCGAGCACCTCTTCGACCTCGGCCGGATAGACGTTGAACCCCGAGACGATGATCAGGTCCTTGGCCCGATCGACGAGGTAGAGGTAGCCGTCGTCGTCGACGGTCCCCATGTCGCCGGTGTGCAACCATCCGCCGTCGTCGAGCACCGCCCGCGTCGCCTCGTCGTCGCCGTAGTACCCGGAGAACACGTTCGGACCGCGCACCAGGATCTCACCGACGTCGCCGACGAGCGCCTCGCCGTTGACGTTGACGAGGCGGATCTCGACACCCTCGAGCGCACGCCCCACCGAGCCGAAGCGGGGCTCGATCCCGGTCGAGGTCGTCACCACCGGCGACGCCTCCGTCAGGCCGTAGCCCTCGCGCACCACCACACCGAACCGCTCGCGCATCGTTTCGGCCACGCTCACCGGCAGTCGAGATGCGCCGGAGAGCGCGTGGCGGACCGAGGCGAAGGTGTCAGCGGGGAGCTCGTCGAAGTGGGCGAAAGCGGTCCACATCGCCGGCGCACCGGGGATCACGGTGACGCCGCGATCGCGGATCGACTGGGCGGCGGTCGCCGGGTCGAAGCGCTGGACGAGGACCAGCGTCGCCCCGACCGCGAGGCCGAAGCCGACCGTCACGTTGAGCCCGAAGATGTGGAACAGGGGCAAGACGCCGAAGATCACGTCACCGCGATCGACGTGACCGTCAGCAGACCGGCTCTGCTCGATGTTGGCGAGCAGGTTGCCGTGGGTCAGCATCGCCGCCCGCGGCGCGCCCGCCGTGCCGCTGGTGTACACGAGCACGGCGACCGCTGACGGTTCGACATCGACGGTGGCCACCGCCGGCGCCGTCAGCAGGTCGTCGAACGAGACGATGTCGCCGTGGTCGACACCGTCGCTCGCTTCCCCCGATCTCCCCGAGTCGGCGACCGTCGTGGGATCGGTGCGGACGACGTGGCGGAGGCCCGGCAACGCACGACGATCGACGCCCGCCCAGCCACCCCTGGCCGTCCGCTCGACGATCGCCGCCACGGCATCGACGCCGGCGATCTCCTTGGTCAACTCGGGAGCCGGGCTCTCCGGGTTGAGGGGGACGGCGATCGCCCCCAGGCCGACGGCGGCGAGGTAGGAGACGACGAAGTGGCGGGAGTTGCCGAGCACCAGGGCGACGCGATCACCGGCACCGATGCCGAGGTCCGCCAACCCACCGCGCACCGCGGCGACCTGCAGGCGCAACTCGCCGTACGTTGTCTGCCGGCCGCGCGAGATCAGTGCGACGGTCTCGTCGTCGTGCCCGTCGATGATCTCGGCGAGATTCATGCCCGTCGCTCCCCCGTGTGCGTGCGAACGTTCGTCGTCCGACGCCGGAGCGTAGTTGGCCGCGGCGACGCCGACGGTCAGAGCTGCATCAGCGAGATCGTGCCGGCGACGAGAATGGCCAGCAGCAGGAGCCCGAGGGTCAGAGTCGTCGCGGGGCGCACGTCGTCCAGGGTACCGGTGTGGCCGCCGCCGCTCACGGCCGACGGCGGCCGAGCGTCACCGAGGCCGTGTGCTGGTCGTCGTCGTCGGCCGGCAGGAGCGTGATCTGGTCGCCGACGGCAACGTGCAGCTCCTCGGCAGCCGACCGCTGATCCATCGACACCGCCAGCAGGCCGGACGAGTCGAGCACCAGTCCGACCGCGCCGCGGGCGAGCTCGGCGTAGGTGGCGACCTGGCGGACGCTGCGCGTGACGCCGCCACTGGGATCGGTCGGCGAGCTGGTGCGCAGTTCGATGCGTGCCCCGAACGTCGCCGGGAGGTCGTCGGGCGAGACGTTCAGCTGGGCGTTACCGAACTGGTCGATCCACAGCACCTGGGCGATGACGCGCGACTCGTCGGCTTGCGGGAGGGCGACGATGCCGGGCAGCAGCAGGTCGGGATCGAGCGCCGGCCCGAGCTCACCGAGGTCGACGCCGTTGCAGAGGTGCGCGGCGGCCGGTGCGAAGATGTCACGGCCGGCGAAGGTGGCACCCGGTGACGGCAGCTGGAGCTCCGGATTCGTCAGCTCGACGGCGCGCTCGGCGCCACCGGCGAGCGCGACTGCCGGGGCCAGCAGCCCGTTGTCCGGCCCGACGAGGATTCCCTCACCGCCCGCGACCTCGACGGCGATCGCCTTGCGCGCCGTGGCGACCCCCGGATCGACGACGGCGACGACGACGCCCGAGGCGACGTAGGGGATGCTGCGAGCGAGGGCCAGCGACCCGGCGCGGACGTCGAACGGGGGGATGCCGTGGGTGAGGTCGATGACGCGGGCGTGCGGGGCGAGGTCGCGGATCACGGAATGCACGACGCCGACGAACTCGTCGACGGTGCCGTAGTCGGACAGAAAGGTGACCGTGTCGTAGGGGCGCCCCATGGGGCGAACCTAGCGGTCCGGGGGCGAACTACCCCCGGACGCGACAAGGGCCGGTGCCAACCCCCCGATGGCACCAGCCCTGTCGGCGCTGTCCGTCGGATTCCGAGGAATCCGGTGGACGCGTCTCCACGGCGGTCACCATAGCGACCCGGAAGCGATGTGAAAAGAGGCACATCCAAAAAACCCGCATGAAATTTGACGAGCGCACCCCCACTCTGCGTGGCCGTCTCGCTCAGCGGAGGTTCCGGGCGCGGGTCAACCGAGCTCGCGGCTGCGGATCGTCGCCGCCCGCACGGCGTCGGCGAACGCGGCGCGCACGCCGTTGGCATCGAGCCGCGCCAACCCGGCGGCGGTGGTGCCGTTCGGGGAGGTGACCATCTGGCGCAAGCGCGTCGGGTCGCCATCGCGGGCGAGCAGCGTCGCCGACCCGAGCAGCAGCTGGGTCACGACACGCCCCGCCGTCTCCCGGTCGATGCCCTCGGCGACCGCTGCCTCGACGAGCGCCTCGGCGACGAGGAACACGTAGGCGGGGCCGGACCCGGCGACACCGGTGAACGCGTCGAGCAGCGCTTCGGGGAGCACCTCGACCGTGCCGACGGCACCGAGGATCGACGTCGCCCAGGCGAGGTCGTCGTCGGTCACCGTCGAGCCACCGGCGATCGCGCTGGCGCCGCACCGGACGAGCGCCGGCGTGTTGGGCATCGCCCGGATCACCGCGACACCGTCGCCGGCGGCCGCCTCGATGGTCTCCAGTCGCACGCCCGCGGCGATCGACAACAGGCGCGCCGCACCGGCACCGGCGGCCGCCGCCGCAGCTGCCGCGATGTCGGCGGGCTTGACGGCGAGGACGGCCGCGGCGCACGGCGCGACCTCACCGAGCACGGCGACGCCGGGGAACTGCTCGGTCAGCTCGGCGCGGCGCTCGGCACGCACCTCGACGACGGCCAGCTGCGATGGCGACAGCACCGCCGACTCGACGAGACCGCCGAGCAGAGCCGCGCCCATGTTGCCGCCGCCGATGATCGCCAGATCCTCCGTCATGGCGGCACGCTACCTCGGGCGCTGCGGCTGTCCGGGTGGGCGCGAGCGGGACCGACTCCCCCGAGCTGTCCCACCCGGACACCCCGACAGTGGGCGGCGGGCCAGCCGAAACGGAAAGGAGGGTTGTCTCAGAAGCGGCTGCGGAAGCCGATCCGCAACAACGCCTGGAAGCACAGCTCGACCTGGGCGTAGAGCGTGCCCAGGATGCGATCGAGCTCGTCGAGATCGAGCTGGCCGAGCGCCACGTCACCACGCAGGAAGATGGCGTCCTCCAGGCCGATCGAGAAGTGCGCCCCGACGAGACCGTCGTTGCGACGCAACAGGTGCTCGTAGAGCTCCCCGGCATTCTCCTCCGGGGCAGGCATGACGTAGGTCTCGTACCGCAGCGTGCGCTGGCCGAGCGTCAGCCACACCGTCGTGACGTCCTTGTCCTCGCCGCGCATGCGGACGTACCACCGCACCCCGTCCTCGTCGGTGCGGTCGACGGCGAGGATGTGGTCGTACGTCGCCTCGAGCTGTGCCAGCCAACCGTCGACGGCCGAGGCGAGGTCGGCCAGCCGGCCAGCGTCGTAGGCGTCCGTCACGAGCAGGACACCAACTCGCGCACGCTGAGATCGACGTACATGCGGCGCAAGCGGGCGGCGGCGAAGCTCCACGTGTAGCGGCGGGCGCGAGCGACGGCGCGGCGACCCATCGCCGCCCTCACCTCGTCGTCGTCGATGATGCCGGCGATCGCCCGAGCGAACTCCGCCGGGTCGCGGCGCTCCACGAGGCGGCCCGTCAGACCGTCGTCGACGAGGCTCTGCAGTCCGCCGACGGCGCTGGCCACCACCGGGACGCCGCAGGCCGACGCTTCCAGGGCGACGAGGCCGAAGCTCTCGCTGCGGCTGGGGGCGAGGACGACATCGGCAGCGCGGTAGTAGGTGGACAGGATGTGGTGCGGCTGCGGGTCGACGAAGTGCACGCGGCCACCGAGGCCGAGCTCGTCGACGAGGGCGCGGGCGCGATCGGTCTCCGTGTCACCGTCGCGGCCGCTGGCGCCGCCGACGATCACCAGATGGGCATCACGACGGCCGAGCTCGGCGAGGGCACGGATCGCCAGATCAGGACCCTTCAGCGGCTGGATGCGACCGACGAAGAGCAAGATCGTGTCGTCGACACCGAAGCCGAGGGCGTGGCGGGCGCCGGCCTGGTCACCGGGCGCGAAGAAGGCGTGCTCGACCCCGGGAGCGATGATTTCCAGCCGCCCACGCGGTTCGCCGTAGTGCGCCCGGAACTGGTCGGCCTCCTCGTCGCAGCTGACGCAGATGGCGTCGGCGCAGTGGATGATCTCCGCCTCTGCCCGGTCGCGCCAGAGCGGCTCGGCGTCGCCGGCGGCGGCCTTCACGCGGGCGAGGGTGTGGAACGTCGACACGAACGGGACGTCGAGCTCGTGCTTGAGCGAGTGCCCGACGACACCGCTCAGCCAGTAGTTGGCGTGGATCACGTCGGGGCCTTCGTTGCGGGTGTACCAGTCGAGGACGCCGCGCCGGAACTCGTCGGAGACCTCCGGCAGCGCCTCCTTCGGGAGGTCGAAGTCGCCGGCGGGAAGGTGGACGACGCGATGGCCCGGCTCGACGAGCACTTCCGCCGGCAGACCGGGGCGGTGGGCGCGTGTGAACGTCGTCGTCTCGACGCCCGCCTGGGCGAGCGCCGACCCGAGCTCGCGGACGTACACGTTCATCCCACCGCTGTCGCCGGAGCCCGGTTGCAGCAGGGGCGACGTATGGAGCGAGATCATGGCCACGCGTTGCACAACCTGGCCAACGATAACCATCGCCTCGGTGTTCCCGCCGGGCCCGGACGACACACCGTCGCGGTGCCCGTGCGGGTGGTGGCGTGACGTCAGTCGTCGCCGGGTTCGGCGAGCAGGGTGTCGACGTCGGCCTCGCCGTCGCGGTAGCGGCGAACCAGCTCGGCACTGAGTGCGTCGAGCCGCTCGAACCTGGCGCGACGATCCGACGACAGACGCGTCTCGAACTCGGAGATCGACGCCGTCAACGCGGCCAGCCCGGCGTCGTCGAGGTCGCGGAGATGACCGAGGCCGCCGGCCGAGCAGACCTCGTCGAGCTCGCGTGCCAACGGGTGATCGCTGAGGTCTTCGGTCGGGCGCGGCGGGCGCGCCGGACCACCCGTGAGGTGCTGCGACAAGACGCTGCGGAGCTCCTCACCGACGTCGATCTCGGTGTCGGAGGCACGGTGCTCGATCTCGGCACGCACGATGTCGAGGCGGGTCTGGGCGACGCGCCACGCGTACGACACCGCATCGTCTTCCTCCTGCAGTTGCTGACGCAGGCGCCGCAGCTCGTCGAGCGAGAGATCCTGCGGATCGGGGAGCTGGGTGGCATTCACGGACATCCTCCAGACACGGGTGGTAACACCGCCACCTCATCGGTCGGGCCGACCGGGGAGTCGGCCGTTGCGTCGTTGCCATTGAGCCAGACGCGGCACGTCGCGAGCACATCGGAGAATCGAGGCCCGTAGCGCACTTCCGCCGCCGCCAGAACCTCGCCGACCGTGGCCCCGTCGAGCACGTCGCGCCCCGTCCCGGCGGCCTCGCGCGCCGAGGCGAACAGTCGGAGGGTCGGCACGTCGCCCAATGTACAAGGGCGATGTCGCCGCATCGGGCTTCGCTGCCGGCGACCACACCCCCGACACACCCGCGCCGCCGGGATTCGGCGTCCGTCGGCCGGGTCATGCCGGGACGGCGCCCGGCAGCATCCCTGCCAGACAGCCGATCACGGCAACCGCGACCGCGCCCCCGAGTGCCATCCGACGCGCCGAGGTCTCCTCGAGTTGGCGCGACGACTCGTGCAGCCCGCGCGCCGGCTGCGGCAGGGTGCGCAGCGCCAGCAGGCCGGCAGCGACGAGCCACCACGCAGTCCCCATCGCCAGCAGCCGCTCGTCGCGCGTCAGCGAGCCGAGGCCATGGGTCCAACGGTCGCTGAAACCGCGCAGGGCGACGGCGAGGTTGACGACGATGATCGTCCCCATCGTCGTCGCCCAGCGGATCGGCAGGCCGGTCCGGCTGTGTCCGTCACCGACGCCGGCACCGACGCTGCCCATCGACCATGCGGCGCGCGCACCGGGCCGCAATCCGCCGGCGCTGAGGAGCCAGAAGCCGACCGCCAGCGCGACCTGGGCGCAGACCAGTGCGGCCAGGAAACCGGGGGGCGGGATCTCGAACGGGAATCGACCGCTGATCAGCACGACGACGAGGACGGCGACGAACGTCGTGCGGCGAAGACCCTCCACGGCGAGCAGGGCTGCCGTGCGCTGCACCGACTGCACCGGCCGCTCGCCGCCACGACGCGTGACCAGGGCGAGGCCGCGCCGGGCGCAGGCCACCTCACCGGTGTCGTCGGCGCCGTGTCGCCGCTGCGCGCCGTGCAGTTCGAGGGCGTCGGCGAGCCCGGTGACGTCGATGGTGCCCGAACGTCGGTCGAACGGAGCGACCTCGTCACGCTGCCAGGACCACAACCCGGTTGCCACCGTGACGGCAGCGAGGAACGCCACCAACTCGAGCAGGAGCTCGACGATCGAGACGACGCCCAACACCGGCGACTGGACGCGCCAGCCGAGCCAGACCAGCCACGCCGCGAGGCCCGTGACGGTCAGCAGCCGTCCCATCCATCTCGTTGCGTGGTGCATCGTCATCGCTCTGCTCGTCGTTCCTGGCGGCCGCGTTCGCCACCCCCGTATCGGCCCGCTGACCAGGTGACTTGAGGTCGGACGTGAGGATCCACCGGGTTCGCCGACAGGTCGCCGCCCGGCACCGCTAGCCTGCCGCAGCTGTGGGTACCGACAAGCGAGCACGCCAGAAGGCGAACCGGGAGCTCGGCCGCCAGCAGGCCGCCAAGGACCAGTCACGACGCAAGACCACGCGCAACGTGATCATCGCGGTTGCCGCGCTGATCGTGCTGATCGGCGGCGTGTGGATCGCCAGCTCGGTGCTCAGCGACGACAGCGACGATCCGACCCCGACCAGCGTGCCCACGGCGTCGCTGCCGGCCGCCACCGTGCCCGCGGACGAGCCGACCGACACGGTGATCGACGACACGGTGCTCGACGAGCCGGCGGCGTCGGTGCCGGCCGACGAATCGGCGCCGACCACGGCGGGCTGATCGTGCGCCTCCGCCTCCCCGCCCTCGCCGCGATCACCGCGGTCACGCTGCTCGCTGCCTGCGGCAGCGACGACGACTCGACGGGGGTCACGGCGCCGCCCGCGACCGACGGCGCATCGGCGACCAGCGCGCCGGCGGACACGTCCACAGGCGGTGGCGCGGCCGCGTCCAGCGAGTGCCCGCCCGACGGTGGCTTCGACGAGCAGACCCGGGAGTTCGACGCGGCGCCGCCGGAGTGCCTCGATCCCGACATCACGTACGAGGCGATCGTGACGACGAACAAGGGCGAGTTCACGATCACCCTCGACCCCCAGTCGGCGCCCGTCGCCGCCAACAACTTCGCCTGGCTCGCCGGTCATCGCTACTTCGACGACACCGAGTGCCACCGCATCATCCCCGACTTCGTCGTCCAGTGCGGCGACCCGACGGCCACCGGGACCGGCGGTCCGGGGTACACGATCGTCGACGAGCCGCCGCAGCCCGGCGCCTACGAGATCGGTTCCGTGGCGATGGCCAAGACCGCGGCGCCCGACAGCGCGGGCAGCCAGTTCTTCATCATCACCGGTGCCAACGGTGCGGCGCTGCCCCCGGAGTACGCCCTGTTCGGGCAGGTGACGTCAGGATTCGACACCACCGTCGAGGCCATGGCCGCTGCCGGAACGCCGGGCGCCGGCACCCCCAGCGAACCGATCGTCATCGAATCGGTCCGCATCACCGCCACCTCCTGACCCATCCCGACCCCCTCGTGCGACCCCTCTGAGGCCGGTGACGTTCCGTCACCAGCCCACTCCGGTGACGTTCCGTCACCAGCCCACTCCGGTGACGTTCCGTCACCAGCCCACTCCGGTGACGTTCCGTCACCTTGGTCCGGTTACCGCCGAGTAGCTACGTTGCGCGGATGGGAAGCATCAACACGGTCGGGGTCGTCGGGTCGGGGATCATGGGATCCGGGCTCGCAGAGGTGGCATCGCGAGCGGGGTACGACGTGGTCGTCCGCTCGCGGACGCAGGAAGGCGCCGATGCCGTCGCCGCCTCGATCGATGCGGGACTCACCAAGCAAGTGAGCCGCGAGCGGCTGACCGAGGACGAGCGGCAGGCGATCATGGGGCGGATCACCACCACCGACGACCTCGCCGCGCTCGCCGGGTGTGACCTGGTGATCGAGAGTGTCGTCGAGGACCTCGCCGTGAAGCGCGAGCTCTTCGAGCAGCTCGACGCCATCGTCCAACCCGACGCCATCCTGGCGACGAACACGTCGACGCTGCCGGTGGTCGAACTGGCGATGACGACCACCCGCCCCGACAAGGTGTGCGGCATCCACTTCTTCAACCCGGCGCCGATGATGAAGCTGGTCGAGGTCATCCGCCCGTTGACCGCCTCCGACGCCACGATCGACGCCGCCGTCGAGTTCGCCACGACCTGCGGCAAGGACGCCGTGCAGGTGCAGGACCGCGCCGGCTTCATCGTCAACGCATTGCTGTTCCCGTACCTCAACAACGCCATCCGGATGTGGGAGCAGGGCACGGCGTCGATGGACGACATCGACACGGCGATGCTCGGCGGCTGCAACTTCCCGATGGGACCGTTCGCGCTGCTCGACCTCGTCGGGCTCGACACCTCGCTGGCGATCCTCGACGCGCTGTACGACGAGTTCCGCGACCCGAACTACGCGGCCGCCCCCGTGCTGCGGCGGATGGTCGCCGCCGGCCAGCTGGGCCGCAAGACCAAGCAGGGCTTCCGCACCTACTGACGAACGCCGCGCATCGCTCATCGCTCATCGCGCATCGCAGCGGGAACCGGCGGGCTTGCCAGAATGACGCCGTGAACGAGAGCAGGCGCGCCCCGGTCGAGCCGCCGCCATCGCGGTTCGTCATGCCGGAGCCGGAGCAGCTGCGCCCGGGCGAGGACCTCGTGGCGGTCGGCGCCGACCTCGAGCCGGGCACGCTGCTCGCCGCATATCGCTCGGGGATGTTCCCGATGCCTGTCGATCCACGTCGGCGGCGGACGAAGATGGCTTGGTTCTCGCCCGACCCGCGTGGTGTGATCCCCGTCGACGGCCTGCACGTCAGCCGGTCGCTGAAGCGCAGCATCGGGCGCTTCGAGGTCCGCCGCGACGAGGCGTTCACCGAGGTGATGCGGGCGTGCGGCGACCCGTCCCGTCCCGGACGTTGGATCACCGAGCCGGTCATCGACGCCTACACGACGCTGCACGAGCTCGGATGGGCGCACTCGGTCGAGGTGTACCGCCACGGCGAGCTGGTGGGCGGCGTGTACGGCGTGTGGATCGAACGCTTCTTCGCCGGCGAGGCGATGTTCCATCGCGCCACCGACGCCTCCAAGGTCGCCCTCGTCGGGCTCGTCGAGTGGCTCCGCGCCGGCGGTGTCGAGCTGTTCGACGTGCAGTGGGTGACGCCGCACCTCGCCTCGCTCGGTGCGGTCGACCTGTCGCGCGACGACTACCTCGCCCGTCTCGCCGAGGCGGTGCGACCTTCTCGGGATCTCGTACGGCAATAGTTCCGCACGAGACCCCGAAAAGCGTCGGAGCGGGTGGCCGCCACCACCCGCTCCGAGAGCATCGCCGGCCGAATCCGCCATTCGGCCGGCGGGGGTTCCCGCCAGAGGGGAAACCACTTCGGTCCGGGCCACCGCCGATTGGGGGAGGAGGTGATCCGTTCCGGTATGTCGTCCCTGGGGACATGAAGTGTTTCGGTCATCGGACGGCTGGACTTGAGCATGAGTTCGTCCAGGTACAACACTTCGGACATGAGCGCCCCAGATCGCCCTGCTGTCAGGGCGCCGCTGCGCCCGAGAGACAAGCCGTGGATGATGCGGACCTACTCGGGACACTCCAGCGCCGAGGCCTCGAACGCGCTCTACCGCACGAACCTCGCCAAGGGGCAGACCGGGCTGTCGATCGCCTTCGACCTGCCGACCCAGACCGGCTACGACCCGGATTCGCCGATGGCGAAGGGCGAGGTCGGCAAGGTCGGCGTGCCCGTCGCCCACCTCGGGCACATGCGCACGCTGCTCGATCAGATCCCCCCGGGGCGGATGAACACCTCGATGACGATCAACGCCACCGCTGCCTGGCTGCTGGCGCTCTACGTCGCCAACGCCGAGGAGCAGGGCACCGACGCGTCCGAGCTGCGCGGCACGACGCAGAACGACATCGTCAAGGAGTATCTGTCGCGAGGCACGTACATCTTTCCGCCCGAGCCGTCGCGCCGGCTGATCGTCGACATGATCGCCTGGTGCGCCACCAACGCACCGTCGTGGAACCCGATGAACGTCTGCAGCTACCACCTGCAAGAGGCGGGCGCTACGCCGGAGCAGGAGATCGCCTACTCGATGGCCACGGCGATCGGCGTGCTCGACGCGGTGCGTGACTCGGGCCAGGTCACCGACGAACAGTTCACCCAGGTGTTCGGGTCGATCTCGTTCTTCGTCAACGCCGGCATCCGCTTCGTCGAGGAGATCTGCAAGCTGCGGGCGATGACCGAGATGTGGGAGCAGATCGGCCGGGAGCGTTACGCGGTGACCGACGACCGGGCGCTGCGGTTCCGCTACGGCGTGCAGGTCAACTCGCTCGGCCTGACCGAGGCACAACCGGAGAACAACGTCCAGCGGATCGTCCTGGAGATGCTCGCGGTGACGCTGTCGAAGCGGGCGCGGGCTCGCTCGGTGCAGCTGCCGGCGTGGAACGAGGCGCTCGGTCTCCCTCGACCGTGGGACCAGCAGTGGTCGTTGCGCATGCAGCAGGTGCTCGCGTTCGAGACCGACCTGCTCGAGTACGACGACATCTTCGACGGATCGACCGTCATCGAACAGCGGACGGCGGAGTTGCGCGACGCCGCCCGAGCCGAGCTCGACGACGTGTTGTCGATGGGCGGGGCGTTCGAGGCGGTGGAGACGCTCAAGTCGCGGCTGGTGACGTCGATGGCGACGCGCTTCCGGCGGATCGAGACCGGCGAGCAGGTGGTCGTCGGTGTCAACGAGTTCGTCGAGACCGCCGACTCGCCGCTCGGCGGCGAAGGCAGCATCTTGAAGGTCGATCCGGGTGTCGAGCGTCAGCTCCGCACGGAGCTCGCCGAGTGGCGCTCGGCGCGCGACCAGGCGGCGGTCGAGACGGCGCTCGCCGACCTGCGACGAGCTGCCGAGAACGGCGACAACGTCATGCCGCCGTCGATCGCCCTCGCCCGGGCGGGTGGCACGACCGGCGAGTGGGGCGACGTGATGCGTTCCGTGTTCGGCGAGTACCGGGCGCCGACCGGTGTGTCCGGCGCAACGGGCGGCGCGGGACTCGGCGAGGTTGCCGACTACGTGCGCTCGCTGCCGGGCGGCCCGCCGAAGTTCCTGGTCGCCAAGCCGGGTCTCGACGGCCACTCCAACGGCGCCGAGCAGATCGCCGTCGGCGCCCGCGACGCCGGCATGGAGGTCGTGTACTCCGGCATCCGTCTCACCCCCGAGCAGATCGCCGCCTCGGCGCGCGACGAGGACCCGGACGTGATCGGCCTGTCGATCCTCTCCGGCTCACACCTCGAGCTGGTGCCCGACGTCCTCCGGTTCCTCGCCGACTTCGGCGTCGACGCCCCGGTGGTCGTCGGCGGCATCATCCCCGAAGACGACCGCCCCCGCCTGGCGGCCCTCGGCATCGCTGCCGTCTACACCCCCAAGGACTTCCAGCTCGCCAAGATCATGCGCGAGGTCGCCGATCTCGCCCAGGCCCACCGCACCCCCTGACGCCCGCGGTCTGCCCGCCGCTTCAGCGTCAGCGACAACATCGAAACCCGGCGTTGTCGCTGACGCAGAAGTCGCCGACCGCTTCAGCGTCAGCGACAACATCGGAATCCGGCGTTGTCGCTGACGCGGAACGTCAAGCGGCGGAGCGGGCGAGCGCCCGGGCGGTCACTGCCACGACTTCCGTCGGTTCGTGCACGATCTGCTCGTAGGTGAACTGGTACGGGCGGAAGCCATCCGTGATCAGCGCGTTCATGCGCTCGGTGTCGCGACGGAGCTCGTCCTTGGTGCGATGGAACCGGTAGCCGAGGACCTCCACCACGACGGACGTGCTCGGAAAACGGAAGTCGACTCGGACGACGCGATCACCCGCTCGGGAGAGGATCTGCTGGGGAAGTGGCCGTGGGAGACCGGCCTCGTGCACGAGGCGCAGGTACTCGCGTTCGAGCCAGCTGTGCGCGCCGCGGGTCACCTCGAGGCCTTCGATGACATCGATGAGGCGAGGGATGCCGAATCGACCCTTGCTTCGCAGGGCGACGATCCGCCGATGCAACAGTTCCTCGCTGAACCTGCCGTCGCGCAGACCGGAGTCGAGCGCACGCGTGAGCTCCTCGTTCGATGCGTGACGGGCGAGGTCGATCAGCGTGCGCGCACCGCTGAGCGTGGCCACCCCGTCGACCGTCGTCCGGTCGATGAGGTCGATCGAGGCGGTGGTGTGCACGTGATGGCCGTGTCGCTGTACGTCGCGGCCGCGCTGGATCGTGACGTGGAACGGTGGCCGGAGCCGGAACCCGTCGAAGCCGTGGAGTGCGGCTGCGGTCGGGCCGCTGGCCCACAACTCGCCACCGATGTCGAGCATCAGCGCCGCCAGATCGTTGGTCGGTGTGGTCGGGGCACCGGGCATGCGATAGGTGTTCTGCCCGACTTTGAGGAGGGAACCGCTCAGGACTCGGCTCCGAAGCTGTGCGTTGGTCATCCCGACGCCGTTCGCCTGCTGCCGTGACAGCAAGCCCAGCTGACCCGTCGCGACCGCCATCAGCCGGCGGTAGGTGTTGGTCATGGCCCCATCGTGACCGGGGGGTCTCACAGAGATGATGTGCGTGACCGTTGCCTCATCGATGACGTCCATCGGTCCGTGCCAGGTCGGCGTTCACCGTCAGCGACAACATCGAGAACCGGTGTTGTTGCTGACACAGAAATCCCTGCGCCGGTCTCAGCGTCAGCGACAACGCTCGAATTCGGTGTTGTTGCTGACGCAGAGCGGCGGGAGGAGCGCCGCGGCGGGGGTCAGACGGGCGCCGGGTGCTTCTGTTCGCGGGCGATCCAGTCTTCGAGGGTGTCGCTCGACTCGAAGCTGGTGATCAGGGCGTAGCGGGGGGCGTCGCCGTGGTGGACGACGACGTGCCACAGGCGCTGCGTGTCGACGACGAAGCGGGCGCCGCGGTGCAGCGGGACTCGGATCTCGGTGGCGGGGTCGGGCAGACCGTCGGCGTCGTTGTCCATCAGCAGCATGTAGCTGTCGGGATTGTCGGTCAGCTCGACCCACGAGCGCACGACCCACCCCTCGTGCTCGGGGTTGAAGCGGTTGTTGTCGTCGCGGTGGATCGAGCGGATGGCGGCGTCACGGTCCTGCGGCTCGAGCTTGATGACCCGGACCCGACCGAAGTTGGCGCCGACACCGTCGACGTACGTGCGGATCGTCGGGGCGATCTCGGCGTTCGACGTCCAGAGGGCGTCCTTGTCGGTCTTGCCCTTGTCCCAGAAGCCACGACAGTCGAGCTCGCCGTCGGCGGAAGCGATCGGAGCGAAGTTGGTGTCGCCGCCCGACTTCCAGTCCATGTACTCGAGCGCCAGGTACTCCTGCTCGGGCACCTCGTACGGCAAGTCGGCGAGCTGCACGAACCCCGTCTCCGCCAGCGCGTCGATGCGGCGATGCGACGTGACGAGGGGGATCGACACGCTCCAGTGCTCACTCGTGGGCCAGAAACTCATGGTCGCGAGTCTACGAACCAGCCGTCGGGACGCCAGGGCACTTGGTCACGTCCTGGCGGACGCTCACGGGGGTGCCGTGGTTCCGGTGCCCGAGCCGGGCAGGTCGGTGATGACGACGACATCGGAGGGAATCTCCAACGTCTGTCCCGCCTGGATGGCGTCGGCGCTGGCGAGGCCGTTGAGGGTGACGATCGACTCGACCGGCACCTTGAACTCGGCGGCGATCTTGCCCAGCGTGTCGCCCGACTGCACGGTGTAGAAGCGCTGTCCCGGCGGGAGCGTGGTGGTCGTGGTGGTCGTCGTGGCGAGCGTGGAACGGATCGGCGGCAGGGTGTCCTGCGACGCCTGATCGGTCGTCCCACACCCCGCGAGCACGGCGACCCCACCGATCACGGCGACCAGCTTCGTCCGTCCGCGTCGCTCCATCATCGCCATGCTATTGCTCCGTCCGCCGGGCAGCCGCAGTGCAGGCGCACCCCCGAACGGGATGGCGGGGCCGCGGTGCCGACCGCGTACCCTCGGGGCGTGAGCGACTTCCCCGCCTCGGCGGACCACGAGCACCCGTTCCCGGGCGCCGAACGCCCGGCGCGCGAGTACCGGATCGACTCCAGCGGGCTCGGCATCGCCGTCCACGAATGGGGTGACGAGGACGCGCCGCCGCTGATGCTCGTGCACGGCGGGTTCGACTTCGGCCGGACCTACGACGCCTTCGCCCCCCGCCTCGCCGCCGGCGGCTGGCGCGTCGTGGCGTGGGACCAGCGGGGCCACGGCGACAGCGAGCACGCCGAGCTCTACTCCTGGGACGCCGACATGCGCGACGCCCTCGCCGTGTTCGAACACATCAGCCCGGGTCGACCGATCCCCGTGATCGGACACTCGAAGGGTGGCTCGTTGATGACCCAGCTCGCCGACGCCCAGCCGTTTCGTTTCACCCACCTCGTCAACATGGACGGCATCCCGTACAAGCGCCGTGTGCCCGACGTCGCCGAACACGAGCGGACGAAGATGGTTGCCGACGAGATCGCCGCCTGGCTCGATCACCGGCGCACGACCGCCGGCTCGCAACGCAAGCCCGGCACGATCGACGAACTCGCCGCGCGCCGCGGCCGGATGAACCCGCGACTTTCTCCCGAATGGCTGAAGCGCCTGGTGACGGTCGGCGGCTACGAGTCCAGCGACGGCTGGCGCTGGAAGATCGACCCCTCGATGCGCTTCGGCGGATTCGGTCCGTGGCGCCCGGAGTGGACGCTGATGCGGTTGCCGGGCCTGCCGATGCCGTTCCTCGGCATCCTCGGGCGGGAGATGGAGGAGATGGGCTGGGGCACGCCGCCCGACAAGGTGCTGCCCTACATGCCCGTGTACGGGCGCTGCGAGATCCTCGACGAGGTCGGCCACTTCGTGCACATCGAACGACCGGACGAGGTCAGCGAGATGGTCCTCGAGTTCATCGGCGGCCCGGCATGAGCCCCTCGGTGACGATGCTCCGCCACGGCAAGGTCGAACTCGCCCTCCATCACCTGCGGGAGGCGAGCGACGACACCTCGCGGCCGCTGCTGATCCTCAACGGGCTGGGCGAATCGGCACCTCGCGACGTCCCGCCGTGGGCGGACGCGTGGACCGGCGAGATCGCCTCACTCGACTTCACCGGCCACGGCCGCTCGACGGTGCCCCGCGGCGGCGGGTACACGGCGGAACTGCTGCTCGGCGACGCCGACGCCGCCCTCGCCGCGCTCACCGGCGGCGACGCTGCCCGCTCGATCACCATCGTCGGACGCGGTCTCGGCGCCTACATCGGCCTACAACTCGCCGGCGCCCGCGCCACCCAGGTCCACGGCGCGATCCTCGCCGACGGTCCCGGCCTCGCCGGCGGCCCGACCGGACCCTCGTCGCAGAGCTTCTTCTCGCTCCCGTCCAACGGTTCGGCACCGGACCCCTACGCCCTCGTCGAGCTCGGTCGCGACCTCCGACCGCCCGACTACGCCACGCTGTTCGTCCGCCTCGCCCTCGCCGGAAGCGACCTCGAGGAGCCGATCGCCACGACGGCGATCTTCGAGCCCGAGTGGCTCGAAGCGGTCAGCCGCGAGCACGGTGTGATGCACACGACGATCGCCGAAGCCCTCGCCGCCTACCGATAGCGCTCGCCGCCCCCCGTCGAGGCGCCGATCGCAGCCGACTGCAGGACGTTCCTCGATCGGCGGTGGATTGCAGAGAGGCGGCTGCTAGATTCAGGGCGCTCTCAACGAGACAAGGCCATGCCTACAGGCCCCCATCGTCTAGTGGCCTAGGACACCACCCTTTCAAGGTGGCGGCACGGGTTCGAATCCCGTTGGGGGTGCGTCGCTGAAGCGATATATACAGCGTCTTACATATCTGGTCCCGTGGTGAAGTCTGGAGTTCACGCCGGCCTGTCAAGCCGGAGGTCGCGGGTTCAAGTCCCGTCGGGACCGCAACAGGGGCCACTCGTCGTCAATTCGATGGCGAGTGGCTTTCCTGTTCTGGGAGACCAGAGTCAGCAGACTGATCGCTCGTCGATCAGCAAGACGGTCGAGTAGCTCAGTTGGCAGAGCACACGCCTGAAAAGCGTGGGGTCACCGGATCGACGCCGGTCTCGACCACCGTGGCCCCTGGCAGATCGCAAGATCGGCCGGGGGCTTCGTCGTTTCCGGGCTGTCCGTTCCCGTGACCGTCGTGTGACCGTGGTGTGACCGTTTGTGGGGGCAATCGGACGGGAAGGCCGAGGTATGGCAACGCTCGACGACCTCGACGCCGCCCGCGGACCGTTCGCATCGGTGGTGATCGACGTCTCGAGCCGGGTCGAAGACGCCGCCCACCGCCTCGAGGTGCAATGGCGCAACGCCGTCCGCCAGCTCACCGAGTCCGGGTTCCCCGACGACGACGTCGCCGCCCTCACCGACCTCGTCGGCACGCTGCGCCACGACGAGGGTGAGGCGTTGGCGGTCGTCCGCGCCGCCGGCGGGCCGCAGCTCGTCGAGCGCCTGGGTCATCCCGTCGAACGTGACCTGGTCACCGTCGACACCCTCCCCCGCTACGGGCCGATCCTCGAGAACCGCCAACGCATCGTTCCCCACGTCGTGGTCGAGGTCGATCGAGCGGGTGCCGAGATCATCTCCTTCGACGCCGGCGGCGACGTCGGTGCCGAGACCGTGGAAGGCGAGACGCTGCACATCCACCGCGGCCACCCCGGCGGTTGGTCGCAGCGCCGGTTCCAGCAGCGCGCCGAGAACCAGTGGGAGTCCAACGCCAGCGACGCCGCCGCCGAGGTGGCCGCCGTCGCGAGCAGCATCGAAGCCGAGCTGATCGTCGTGTCCGGTGACGTGCGGGCGGTGGGATTCCTCACCGAACACCTCCCCGAGCACGTCCGCCCGATCGTCCACGTCATCGAGGAGGGGTCGGCCGACGGCATCGCCGACGCCACCGTTCGTCTCGTCGATGATGCCGTCGCACGCACCACCCGCACGATCGTCGAGCGGTGGCGCGAGCGCGTCGACGCCGGCACGGCCTGCGGCGGCGCCGACGACGTGCTCGAAGCGCTCGAAGCGGGTCGCGTCGACTGCCTGCTGGTCCACGACGATCCCGACGACGTGCGCCACGCCGAGGTGGCCCGCGGCGACGACGTGATCCGCGGTCGCTTCGTCGATGTCGTCATCCGCGCCGCCCGCACGTCGGGCGCGCAGGTCCGGATGACGCCGACGATCAGCGGGATCGACGACGGCGTCGGTGCGCTCCTGCGCTGGTGAGCGGCGGCGGTCGCCGCTCGTTCAGGCGGTGACGGCGCGGGCGCGAGCGGCGCCGGCGGAGATCTCCTTGTGGAGGTCGTCCACGTAGGTGCTGAAGTCCACCTGCATCCGATGGCGAGGGCTGTCGTAGAAGTGGCCGAGGTGGAACTTCTCGTCGGCGACGATCGTCTTCTCCATCTCCTCGTGACCGGGGAAGGCATACGTGCCCTCGATCGCTGCGGCGACCAGCTTCGACTGCTGCTCGGCGAAGTTGACGAGCGTCGGCAGCGGCTGGGCGAGCCCGAGGAAGAACAGCGACTCGAACCCCGGCTTGACCATCCGCTTGTACAGCGGGAAGGTGTTGTCCTTCGGCGTCAGTGCCGGCTGGCGGAGGAACGGGAACGACACGTTGTAGCCGGTCGCCCAAACGATGGCATCGATCTGCTCCCGTGACCCGTCGGTGAACACGACGCCATCGCCGTCGAGACGTTCGATCGCCCCCTTCGGCGTGATGTCGCCACACCCGATCCGGGTGAGGAACTCACCCGACACCGACGGATGGGCGTCGAGCGGCCGGTGGTCGGGCTTCGGCAGCCCGTAATCCTCCATGTGCCCGATCGTCTTGACGATCTTCTTGCGCGCCAGTGCTCGGCCGACCTTGGCCGGCATCCACTTCGGCAGGACCGCCTTGTCGGCGGGCTTGCCGTCGATGTACTTCGGCAGCACCCACACGCCGCGACGCATCGAGATGATCAGCTCGTCGGCGAGGGGGCGTTGCGACAGCTCCGACGAGATGTCCATTGCCGAGTTGCCGGCGCCGACCACGAGCACCCGGCGTCCGCGGAAGTCGTACGGCTCGAACGGGTCGCGGTAGTAGTGGGAGTGGACCTGGTACCCGTCGAAGGTCCCGGGGTACTCGGGGACTCGGGCGTCCCAGTGGTGACCGTTGGCGACGACGAGGACGTCGTACTCGCGCACCTCGCCGGTCGACAGGGCGACGCGCCAGCGTCCGTCGGCGAGTTCGGTGCAGTCGGTGACGGCGGTGTTGAACGTGATCGTCTCGCGCAGGCCGAAGTGGTCGACGTAGTCGCGGAAGTACTGCCACAGCTGGGCGTGATGGGGGAAGTCGGGCCAGTCGGCCGGGACCGGATAGTCCTCGAACGCCAGCCGCCACTTCGACGTGTCGATGTGCAGGCTCTGGTAGCACGACGACTTGCCGTTGGGATTGGCGAAGTACCAGTTCCCACCGACGTCGTCGGACATCTCGAAGCAGTCGTACGGCAGCCCGCGATCCTTGAGTCGCTTGGCCATCGTGAACCCCGAGCAGCCGGCGCCGATGATGCAGGTGACGGGGAGTTCTCTCGCTGATGGCATGGGTGCCCTCCGATCCGACGGTCGAACCGGAGGGTAGCGGTCAGCCCTCGCTCGCCTCGAAGGCGTCCTCGAGGGCGCCGTCGGTGTCGTACACCCCGTCGACGACGTACTTCGACGTTGCATTCTCGAGCACCGCGCCGACGTCGGTGCCCTGCGGGTTGACGGCGACGATGACGAGGCCGTACTGGCCAGCCTCGAGCAACTCGCCCATCTTGCGCACCTCGTCCTTGGGGATGTTGCGCCAGAAGTGGCCGACGAGGCCGCCGAGACCGGCGTACACGGCGGTGTTCGCCAGTAGCGGGCCGAGGAACACGATGCCCAGCGGGGCGGCGACGACGGTCGCCACGGCACCGAGGATCCCGCCGCCCCAGGCGAGATGCTTGGCGGTGCTGTCGTGACGGTCGACCTTCAGCGTCCCGTCGGCGGTCTTCTCGACGACAGCGACGGCGATGTGATCGAGACCGCCGTCCGACTTGACGGTGCGCAGGACGTCGTAGTCGAGATCGGCGGATGCGCGGTCGTCGTACGTGGCGACGGCGACGGTCGTGGGCTTGTTGGACATGAGGACCTCCGGTGCAGGCGAGCTGACGAGTCCACAATGCGGGCCCGGGGCCCGGAGGTCATCACCCGGACTGGGCGAACGCGCCGTCAGCCGCCGCGGATCGCAGCCAACGTGGCGTCGACCGTCGCCTGGTCGATCCCGCAGGCGAGGGCCGCGTCGATCACCGGTTGGGCGGCGGCATCGTCGCCCGCGAGAACGGCACCGGCGTCGATGTTGTCGATACCGCCGGCGACCGACTCGATGGCGCAGTTGGCCTGGTTCGGGGGGACGCCCAAACCCGTCAACCGGTCGAAGAGGATCCCGCCGACCGGCGACGCGGGCCGCTCCGTACCGAAGTCGGCCGGGTCGATCGCCGGACCCCCGGGCATGGTGTCGCCGGCCACCGTGTCGCCCGGGACGGTCGACGGGGGCACGGTCGAGGGGGGCGCCGTCGTCGGGGGCACCGTCGTCGTCGGCAGCGGCGCCGCCTCGTACTCGACCGCGCTGGCTTCGCCGCTCGACGTGTCGGCCGTGGCGTAGACGGCGACGGCGGCAGCGGCGAAGCCGACGGCCCCGACGGCAGCACCGACGGTCTGGTTGCTCGGCAGCGCCGCAGCGAGCCGCACGGCGTCGGTCGGCCCGGCGACGGGCGGTCGCGTGCCGAGCCAGCCGCGCTCGTCGACCCACACCGACAGCGGGGGCATCACCACGAGGGCGGCGAGCAGGGCGATCGCCACATTGAGCGTGACGAGGATGCCGAAGTCACGCAGCAGCGGCAGCGACGAGCCGATCAGCACGGCGAAGCCACCGATCGTCGTCAGCGCCGACGTGAAGAAGGCGCGACCGGTGCGGCTGGCAGCCGTGTCGGTCGCGATTCGCGGCGCCAACCCACGCTGGCGCTCCTCGAGGTAGCGGCCGAGGATGAGCACCGAGAACTCGGCACAGCTGGCGATGACGAGCGGCCCGCTGACGGTGGTCAACGGGCTCAGCGTGAACCCGAGCAACCCGGTGATCAGCGACGACACACCCACGGCGAGGAGCACCGGGACCAACGCCAACAGGGCGCGGGTGATGCTGCGCAGCCGCAGCACGAGGAACAGCCCGGCGAACGCCAGCGCCAGATAGGTGAGGTTGGCGCGGTTGGCCGACAGGTTCTCGAGCAGTCCGATGCCGACCGTCGCCAGCCCCGCCGGGGTGGCCCGGACCGGGTCCTGCCCGGCGGGCAGGTCGACGAGCAGCACGCTGTCGGCCGGGAGGTCGAGGGCATCGATGCGCGCCTGGAGATCCGCTTCGAGCTCGTCGACGAGGGCAGCACGATCCTCGAGACTCGACGCCGCCAGCCGCAGGTTGACCTGCGTCGCCGTCGGGTCGTCCGGCGAGCGCAGGAGGGCACGGGCGATGTCCGGGGGCATCTGTTCGACGGAGGCGGCGACGTCGACCGAGGTCGGGGCGATCGGTGTCGCACCCGGGACGGCGATGATCTTGCCCATCGTGTTGACCATGCTCGACGAGGACACGACCTCGGGCCGCTCCTCGGCATCGAGCGTGAAGTCCCACACCAGATCGATCACGTCCTGGTCGTAGACGTTGTTGGCGGCGACGAGGATGCCGAGCGTCGACGAGAACCCCGTCTCCTCCTCGAGGCGGTCGATGTCGTCGACCACCTGGCTGTCCTGGTCGATCCAGCGGACCGGATCGGATTCGATCTTCGCCCGCCCCTCGACGAGCACGCCACCGACGAACAGCACGGCGGACATGATCACCAGCACCAGACCGAGCGACGTCGGCAGGCCACCGAGCCACACGACGGCACGCTCGACCATCGACGGCTTGCGTTCCTTGGTCGGCTTCTTCCACTCGCGGATACCGAGGGCCGCGCCGGGCACGATGATCCCGACGGCGACGAGCACGACGATGCCGATGCCGAGCAGGACGCCGAAATCACGGATCATCGGCACCTTGGAGATGCGCAGGGCGGCGAACGCGACGACGCCGGTGAAGGCGGCAGCGAACATCGGCGGGGCGAGGTTGGCAACGGTCTCACTGATCGGGTGGGGGGATCTGTCGAGCACGACCTCCTCCTCGACCCGGTTGTGCACCTGGATGGCGAAGTCGATGCCGAGACCGATGAGGATCGGCAACCCGGAGATCGTCACCAGCGAGAGGTCGATGCCGATCACGCCCATCAGGGCGAACGCCCAGGTGACGCCGACGACGACCGACAGCAGCGGCAGCAAGCGCCACCGGACGCGGAACAACACGGCCAGGATGACCGCCATCAACACGAGCGCGGCGGCACCGAGCGAGAGCATGCCGCCCTGCAGGTAGTCGTTGATCTCGGCGAGGTAGACCGGGGCGCCGGTGACGGTGAGCTCGAAACCGTCGAGCTGGACGTCCTCGAGGACCTTCTGGACCGCCTTCGTCGCCTCCGTCTGGTCGTCGAGGGTGGCGTTGCCGGTCAACACGACGCCGCCGACGGCGGTGCCGTTGACGACGCCCCCTTCGACGTTCGGGAACGAACCGCGCAGCGAGGCGCGCACCACCCGCTCGTCGTCGGGCGGAGCGACGACCTCGCCGTCGACGATCGTGTAGCCGTCGTCGCCGTAGATCAGCAGCTCGTTGTACTCGGGGTTGCCGATCGTCTGGTCCTCGACGGCGCCGAGTCGGGCGAGGGCGACGGCGATGTTCTCGCGACGAACCGCTGCTCCGGCTTCGTCCCGCGACGCCGCCGACAGCAGGGCCGCGGAACCGACCCCGTTGGACAACAGGTTGGAGCTGAACTCCAGCGACGAGATCGGGTCGACGACGGCGTAGACCCCGTTGACCGCTCCCAACTCGTCGTGGATGCGCTTCAGCTCGTCGAGGTTGGCGCCCTCGTACAGCTTGCTGACGTCGGACCCATCGGTGGACGAGAACAGGAGGATCACGTTCTCGCCACCGAAATCGTCCTGGAAGGCGACGTTGTCGATGGCGATCTGGGAATCGGGGTTGAGATAGCTGTCCTGCCCCGTGGCGAACTCGACGTTGCGGCCGAGCGCGCCGAGCACGAGGGTGACCAGGACGACCATCGCCACGACGAGCTTCCAGCGCTTGCCGAGGCTGACACCGAGCCAGCGCCAGAACCGTTCCATGATGTTGCTCCAGCTCCTCGTGCGGTGCGTCCGTCGTCGGTGCGTCGCGTCGTCGCCGCTCGTCGTCGACGCGAAACGACCAACGAGTGTACGGCCCGGACGATCGGCCGCCCCCCGGGCACTTGCCACGTGTCAGGCCGGCCGGGCGGCGGCTCCGGTGGGTCAAGGGGGAACGAGCCATCCCCGCAGCCACCGAGGAGATCCGATGTCCGAGATCGACATGACCCTGCAAGCCGCCCCGGTGCTCCGACAGGGCGACCAGGAACCGTGGGTTCGATATCTCAAGCAACTGCTCGAACACGTGGGGGAGGAGCCGGGACCGATCAACGAGTCGTTCGACGGACCGACGCGTCGAGCCGTCGTGAGCTTCCAGTCGAAACACGACGAGCTCCCCGAGTCCGGCGTCGTCGAAACGCCGACCTGGAAGTGGCTGTTGTGGCGGTCCGAGGACAAGGAACAGGTCGACAGCGTGGTCGGCCAGGAGTTCGGCGAGATGGACAAGCTCGACCCGGGCGGCGAGGTCGGCCGGAGCGGTTGGTGCAACGTCACCTTCCAGTGCACCATCTCCGACCACTTCCACGCACCGATCCCCGACGCACACGTTCACCGCCCAGCAGTATCCGGGTGAGCAGGCGACGATGACGTACGAAGAGGTCGACACGTGGGCCAAGGGCCACGAGGCGACGTTCGGCGGCGGGGTCTCCGTCGTACTCGACGGGAACTTCAGCGGCACCCAGACGATCACCCACGAGTCCGGAAGCTCCGTCGGTGAGTCGATCACGGTGACGTTCCCCGGAACCGGGTTCGAGCTGTCGCCGCACCGCTGACCGCCCGTCACCCAAGCGTCTCGTCCCGATCGCCGGACGCGGTGGTGTGGCAAGCTCGGCACGTGCCGGACCGCGTCGACGACGCCGACCTGCGTGACGCGCTCGCCAGGATCGTGGGCGACGCGGACGTGCTCGTCGACGACGACGTGCGCGCCTCGTACGAGACCGACTGGACCGGGCGTTGGAGCGGACGGGCAGCGCTCGTGGTGCGTCCCGGCAGCACCCACGAGGTCGCCGCTGTGCTCGCCCACTGCAACCGGGCCGCGGTCCCCGTCGTCACCCAGGGCGGCAACACGGGGCTGGTCGGCGGCGGCGTGCCCCGCGCCGTGGGGACGCCGGCCGTCGTGCTCTCCACCCGCCGCCTGCGCGCCGTGGGCGACGTCGATGTCGGCGCCGGTCAGGTGACGCTCGGCGCCGCGGTCACGATCGCCGAGTGGCGCGACATCGCCCGACGCCACGGCCTCGACGCACCGATCGACTTCGCCGCCCGCGACTCGGCGACGATCGGCGGTGCCATCGCCACCAATGCGGGCGGGTCGCGCGTCGTCCGCTACGGCACGATGCGCCAGCAGGTCACCGGAATCGAAGCCGCGCTCGCCGACGGCTCGATCGTGGGATCACTGTCGGGCCTGCCGAAGGAGACCGTCGGGCTGCACTGGCCGTCGCTGCTCGCCGGATCGGAGGGGACGCTCGGCGTCGTCACCGCGGCCCGCCTGCGCCTGATCCCCCACTTCCGCCACGTCACGACGGCGCTCGTGGCGCTCGACTCGATCGACGCCGCGGTCGCCCTCCTGGCGACGATGCGCAGCGCGCTCAGCACGCTCGACGCGGTCGAACTGATCCTGCCGAGCGCCGTCGACCTCGTCGATGAGCACCTCGCCCGTCGATCGCCGGTCCCCGCCGCCGGCGTGCAACTCCTCGTCGAGTGCGCCGACCACGTCGACGCCAGCGACGCCTTGTTGGCGGTGCTGGCCGGGAGCGACGGGATCGTCGACAGCGCGATCGCCACTGGCGGTCCGGCGCGCGAGGCGCTCGTCGAGCGGCGCGACCGCATCACCGAAGCGATCGCCGCCGCCGCCACCGAGTCGGGGGTGCCGACGTTGAAGCTCGACGTCGCGGTGCCCGTCGCCTCGCTCGCCGCGTTGATCGACGTCGCCGCCGACGCCGCGTCGGCGACGGGGGCGCGCCTGGTCGCCTTCGGCCATCTGGCCGAGGGCAACGTGCACCTCAACTACCTCGGCGCCGCCGACGCCACCGATGCCACGGCGATCGCCGAGCGGGTCCTGCCGTCGGTCGCCGAGCTCGGCGGGACCATCTCCGCAGAGCACGGAGTCGGCGTGGCAAAGTCGCGCTGGATGCACCTGGTCCGTACACCCGCCGAGCTCGCCGCGATGTCGGCGATCCGCGACGCGCTCGACCCGCGCCACGTCCTCAACCCCGGCGTCCTCGAGCCACCGGCACCCATCGCGCGGCGTTGACCGATGGAGCAGCCGCCGACCACCGACGACCTCGACTTCCGCAACTCGCGCCGGCTGACCGGCCTCGAGGAATGGTTCTGGTACGTGTTCGCCGGCGTCACCTACGTGACGCTCGGGATCTGGCACAAGTGGATCCTCAACTGGCTGATGGGACCGATCTGGCTCGTCACGATCGTCGTCGTCGGCCCGTGGTTGCTCGACCGGATCCGCGCCGCGTTCGGGGGTGACCGATGAGCTGGGCGGCGCACCAGTTCGAGGTCTACGCCATCCAGGCGCACCTGCCGAAGAAGATGGTCGGCAAGGTCAGCTTCTGGGCGATCTTCCTCGGCGACTTCACCCCCGACTTCCTCTCCAAGTTCTGGGTCTACGGGGTCACGATCAACGGCAAGCACTACGGCGCCGACGTACCCCACCAGTGGCACCGCGGCTTCCCCGGCATGGGGTTCACGCACACCTTGTTCTTCGGGATCCTGCTGACGCTGGTGTGGTGGATCTGGCGGCGCAACCGTGGCTTCGCCGTCGGATTCCTGCTCGGGTACGCGGCACACGCCCTCACCGACATCAACGACTCGGTGGGCACGATGCTCCTGTTCCCGTTCACGACGATCAACTGGACCTCGCAGACGTGGGCGTACGCGGCGACGATCGACGGCGGCAAGTACTTCGATGCCGCCGCCTACTACTCCAGCCTCGGCCTCGTGATGGACCTGGTGTGGCTCGTCGTCGTGCTGTTCTCGTGGCGGGTGCTCACCCGCGAGTACTGGCGGACCAACGTCGTTCCGTCCGATGCCCGGGTCTGGGCGTGGTTCGGGCGGGTGCTCCCCGAGCGCGGCCTGCTCGCCCTCTACCGGGCCACGTTCTTCTACGGCATCTGCCGGCTGATCTCGTGGAGCCTGTGGGCGCGGCTCGTGGCCGAGCCGGTCATCGACGGCGTCGCACACGTCGGTTATCCGATGGACCTGTCGTGGACCGGGCCGTGGTGGATCGCCGCCCGGTCGCTGCGCCATGTCAACCCGTGGCTCGCCTACCCCGTCGCGTTGATGCTGCTGGCGCTGGTCTACGTGGTGGTGATCAAGCTGTGGGAGCCGATGGGCGACGCCGAGGCGCGCTTCGCGCCAAGCGTTCGCGCCACGGAACCCACGAGGTCGACGGCGTCCAGGCCGACGCCTGATCGACGACGTCCTGGCCGAGCACGGCAACGGGATCGAGGTCGAGGGCGGTGAGGAAGGCCACGGTGCGCACGTCGTGGGCAACCGGGTCAGGATCGGGTGCGAACCCGGCGCGGGCGAGCGCCCGGTGCACCGGCGGCGTCACGACGTAGGTGGTGAAGGCGGCCAATGTCGCCACCGCCTCGCCAGTGCTCAGACAGTTCTGACACATGACCGAACCCTAGGCGCGACGAACCCCGAGGGCCGACGAAGCCCCGCCGCGAGCGCCGCCGCCGCCGCGAGCGCCAGCGAGCAAGGCTGGCGTCGGGCCGACCAAACGCTCCCACCACCGGCCCGCTCCGAGGCCCGACAGAGCGACGCGTCACGTGCCGTAGTCGAAGCCGAGATCCGGTGCGACGAGCAGCGGCCGGTAGTCGATGCCGCGCTCGGCGGCCATCGCCGCGCAGGTACCGCCGCGATCGACGATCACGGTCATCCACACCGGCACCGCGCCGTAGGCCTCGATCTGCTCGGCCGCTTCGATCAGCGACGTCCCGCGCGTCGTCGTGTCCTCGGTGACCAGCACTCGGTCGCCGGGCCGTAGTGCGCCGGCGATCCGGCCGGTCACCCCGCCCTGCTTGGCCTCCTTGCGCACGCTGAAGCTGCGGATCGAGCGGCCGCGGGTGGCGAGCACGGCGGCGACGCCGAACGCCACGGGATCGGCGCCCATCGTCAGTCCGCCGATGGCATCGACCTCGTCGAGCACGTCGGCGAACACCTCCTCCACGGCGTCGGCAACGGCGATCACTCCGTCGGGCAGGCAGGCGGTCTGCTTGGCATCGAGGAACCACGAGCTGGTGGCACCCGACTTGAGCACGAACTCACCGCGCCGCACGGAGTGCTCGGCGACGTGGGCCAGGAGCACGTCGAGGACCGGCGAGCGGGGCGTCGGGGGCGGTTCGGGCGTCTCGTTCATCGATCAGCGACGGTACCGCGCCGGGTCAGTCGCGGTCGCGGGCGTCGCGCACGAGGACCTCTTGGGCCACCGTCGCCACGTGGATGCCATCGTCGCCGAACACGTGACCGATCGACAGCCCGCGCCCGCCGACGTAGTGGTGGCAGGAGAAGTCGTAGAGGTGCCAGCGGTCGGCGCGCACCGGACGGTGGAACCAGATCGTGTGGTCGAGGCTGGCGCAGAACAGTGCGTCGCGCGCCTGCTCGTCGTCGGCGATCGGGTGCGCCCGGATCACGGAGTCGGTCGGCATGTCGTCGGACAGGTAGGCCAGCCAGCAGCGGTGCAACAGCTGCGCCGACGCATCGGCGGGGTCACCGAGATCGTGGTTGACGCGCATCCAGACGACGGTCCGGCCGGCGCCGTCGCGTCCTCCGCCGCCGACGGCACCGTCGGGCACCTTGGCACGCGAGAACGAGCTCGTCCACGAATCGTCCTCCAACTCGTCGGCCGGAGGGACCGCCGGCATCGGCACGGTCTGCACGGCAGCCGCCCGCTCGGGGCGTTGAAACGAGCTCTCGGCGTTGAGGATCGCGCCGACGGCTTGTCGGGCGACGACACGGCGAGTGGCGAAGCTGCGCCCGTTGCGGATGCGATCGACCTCGTAGCGCACCGGTTCGGTGTGGTCACCGCGCCGGATGAAGTAGGCCCGGATCGAATGTGGCTCGAGCTCGGGATCGACCGAGATCGCCGAGGCGCGCAGTGCCTGGGCGACGATCTGGCCGCCGTACAGCCCGCCCCACGGGTAGCGGGGGCCCACACCGACGTGGACGTCGGTGCCATGGGGTGACAGTTCGAACACGAGGGCACGCTAACCAGTCGTCCCAGATACCACGCCGAGTGGTTTCATGACCACGCAAAGTCAGCCGGTTCATTCGGAATACCGATTACGACATTTGCCACTGTCGCTCCGCCCATAGATGGTCTTAACATTCCCTTCCATGGCAGGATCACGGGCTTCCCGTACACCGATGAGCGACGAGCACAAGGCAGCGCTCGCCAAAGGACGAATGGAGGGCCGCGTCGTTCGAGATTATTTGGAAGGCCTTCGAGCGACAAAGCCGAAGCGGGGCCGCAAGCGCACGTCGGACACGATCACGGCCCGGCTGGCGGCGATCGAGACCGAGCTCGCCAGTGCCAGCCCACTCGACGAGCTCTTGCTGATCCAGGAACGCCGCGACCTGGAAGCCGAGCTGGCCGCCAAGTCCAACGCCATCGACATGGACGCCCTCGAGGCCGCCTTCATCGAGGTCGCCCGGAGCTACTCCGACAGCAAGGCGATCTCGTACGCCTCGTGGCGTGACGTGGGCGTGCCTGCCAGCGTCCTCAAGCGTGCCGGGATCGGCCGCGCCGACTGAACGGCCGGCGGGCGCGCCGCGCCGTGTCCGTCAGCCCAGTCAGCCGGTCAGCCCAGTCAGCCGGTCAGCCGGTCAGCCCAGCGAATCGAGTTGGGCGAACACCCGGTCGAGGTTGCGCAACGACCGCTCGAGGTCGAATGCGTCGTCGAGCAGCGCGTTGTCGACGTCGGGATCCGCTTCCAGCAACGCCCGGAAGTCGCGGCCCTCGTCCCAGGCCCGCATCGCGTTGCGCTGGACGATCCGGTAGGCGTCGTCGCGCGTGGCGCCGGCCTGGACGAGGGCCAACAGCACCGGTTGACTGAAAACCAGACCGAAGCTGGCCTCCAGGTTCGCCCGCATCCGCTCCGGGAAGACAACGAGTCCTTCGATCAAACGGCGCAGCCGACGCATCACGTAGAAGGCGAGCTGCGACGAGTCCGGGAGGATGACGCGTTCGACCGATGAATGCGAGATGTCGCGTTCGTGCCACAGCGCGATGTCCTGCATTCCGGCCGACAAGTTTCCGCGCAACACACGGGAGAGGCCGGAGATCGTTTCCGCCGAAATCGGGTTGCGCTTGTGGGGCATCGCCGAGGAGCCCTTTTGGCCAGGCTTGAACCCCTCTTGCACTTCGCGTACCTCGGTCCGCTGCAGGTGGCGGAGCTCCACGGCGACCAGCTCACACGTCGCGCCGACCGAGGCGCAGGCGTAGAGGAACTCGGCGTGGCGGTCGCGGGCGATCACCTGCGTCGCCGCGACCGGCAGCAGTCCGAGGGCGTCCCCGACGAACGACTCGACCTGCGGATCGATGTTCGAGTACGTCCCGACCGCACCGCTCAGCTTCATCACGGCGACCGACTGGCGCGCCGCCCGCAGGCGCGCTCGGTCGCGGTCGATCTGCAGTGCCCACAGTGCCGCTTTGGCGCCGAACGTCGTCGGCTCGGCATGGACACCGTGGGTGCGTCCGATCATCACCGTGTGGCGGTGGGTGCGAGCCAGTTCGACGACCGCCGACAAGAGTTCGGTCGAAGCCTCGATCAAGAGGTCGGCGGCGTCGCGCATCGCCCAGCACAGCGCCGTGTCGACGACGTCCGATGATGTCAGGCCGTAGTGGATCCACGAGCCGGCAGGCGGCCCGATCGCTTCTTGCACGACGTCGACGAAGGCCGCCACGTCGTGGTCGGTGACCGCCTCGCGTTCGAGCACCGCGGGCGACGAGATCGTCGTCGGGCTGCGGTGCTCGCGCCCGGCACGTCGCGGCGTCGTCGGCGGGCACGACCCCGATCGCCGCGTGGGCGTCGGTCGCCAACAGCTCGACCTCCAGCCAACGCCCGAAGCGGACGCGGTCGGACCAGACGGCGTCCATCTCCGGCGTCGAGTAGCGGGGGATCACGAGACCCACATGAGGTAGTCGTCGCGCTCGGCGCCGACGCCGACCACGCGCACCGGGATGCCGACCTCGCGCTCGATGATCTCGATGAACCGCTTGGCGGCGTCGGGGAGGTTGCCCGGCTCGCGGGCATCGCTGAGGACACTGCCCCAGCCGGGAACCACCTCGTAGACGGGCTCGACGTCGGCCAACAGCTCGGAGCGGTCCGGGTAGTGGTCGAGGACCACGCCGTCGAGGCGGTAGCCGGTGCAGATCTTGATCGACTCGAACCCGTCGAGCACGTCGAGCTTCGTCACGGCGAGCTCGGTCAGGCTGTTCAGGCGCACCGCCTGACGCAGCATCACGCAGTCCAGCCAGCCGGCGCGGCGACGGCGACCGGTGACGGTGCCGAACTCGCGGCCGACGTCGACGAGCGTGTCGCCGTCGTCGTCGAGCAGCTCGGTCGGGAACGGGCCGGCGCCGACGCGCGTCGTGTACGCCTTGGTGATCCCGACGATGCGGTCGATGTCGCGAGGACCGAGGCCGCTACCGGCGCAGGCGCCACCGGCGGTCGGGTTCGACGACGTCACGTACGGATAGGTGCCGTGATCGAGATCGAGGAACGTCGCCTGCGCACCCTCGAGCAGGACGTGGGCACCGATGGCGAGCGCCTGGTGGAGGAGGCTGACCGTGTCGGCGACGTACGGCGCGACCCGGGCGCCGAGCTCGGCGAAGCGCTCGACGATCTCGTCGACGTCGAGTGTGTCCCCGCCGGCCTGTTCGATCAGTGCGTTCTCGGCGACGGCGCGCTCGCGCACCAGCGTCGCGAATCGCGTCGGGTCGAGCACGTCGCCGACGCGCACGCCGACCCGACGCGCCTTGTCGGCGTAGGCGGGGCCGATCCCCTTCAGCGTCGTGCCGATCTTGTCGTCGCCGCGCACCGCCTCGGCGATCGCATCGTGCGCCTGATGCCACGGGAAGATCAGGTGGGCGTGGCTCGACACCTTCAGCTCGGCGCACGACACGCCGCGAGCCTCGAGCATGTCGACCTCGGAGAACAGCGTCGGCAGGTCGACGACGACGCCGTTGGCGATCACCGGGATGACGTGGTCGTAGAGGATTCCCGACGGGACGAGCTGCAGGGCGTACCGCTCACCGCCGACGACGACGGTGTGCCCGGCATTGTGACCGCCCTGGTAACGGACCACGTAGGTGTGTTCCTTGGACAGCAGGTCGATGACCTTGGCTTTGCCCTCATCGCCCCACTGGGCTCCGACGACGACGGTGACGGGCATGCACGCTCCCTGGATGGTGACTGGAACGTGACGAAACTCTAGCCGGACCCACCCCGACGCGACCCCGTTACATCAGGGGTCAGACCCCTTCGGTAACGCTCGTGCCCCACGCCGAGCACGACCGGTAGCGTCGGGCGGATGACGGTCTTGCGGCGCCAGGTGTGGAACGACATGAACGTCGCCGCCCGCGAGGCGCTGATGCGCCGGGGCATCGACGACATCTTCGACCCCGAGCTCCGTCGCTCGATCGGCGACCTGATCGACGACGTGCGCCGCCGCGGCGATGCCGCCGTCTGCGACGCCCTCGCCCGCTTCGACGGCATCGACATCACGCCGGACCGCCTCCGCGTCACCGCCGACGAGTTCGAGCGCGCCGCGGTCAGCGACGACGTCGACGCCGCCATCGACGACGCCATCGCCCACCTGCGGGACTTCAACAACGCCCAGATGGAGCAGGCCCAGGCGTGGTCGATCGAGAGCGAGCCGGGCCTGTGGGTCGGCGAGAAGCTCAGCCCGATCACGTCCGTCGGCCTCTTCACACCGTCGGGCAAGGCCAGCTACCCGAGCGTCGCCTACCAGCTCGCCGTACCGGCGATCATCGCCGGCGTCCCCTCGATCTCGCTGGTCGTTCCGCCGGTGCCGGGCGGCAGCGGCGAGGTCGACCCGGCGGTGCTCGTCGTGTGTCGCAAGCTCGGCATCGACGACGTGTTCCGCGTCAACGGACCCACCGGCATCGCCGCCCTCGGCTTCGGCACGGAGACGATCCCCAAGGTGCGCAAGATCGTCGGCCCCGGCTCGCCGGCGGTCACGCTGGCGCAGGTCGAGATGCAGCGCCACGGCGTGGCGACGATGATGCTGCTCGGGCCGACCGAGAGCCTGGTCATCGCCGACGGCTCGGCCGACGCGGCGATCCTCGCCGCCGATCTGCTGATCGAAGCCGAGCACGGCGACGACAGCACGGTCGTGTTGATCTCGACCTCGGCGGATCTGATCGAGGCGGTCGACGCCGAGCTCGCCGCGCAGCTCGACGCGCTCCCGCCGGCGCGAGCCGACGCCGCTCGCGCCGCACTCGGCCCCAACGGCGGGGCGGTGCTCGTCGACGGACTCGACATCGCCGTCGGCGTCGCCAACGAGTTCGCCCCCGAGCACCTTCAGGTCGCCGTCGCCGACGACGTGATCGACGACGTCGTCGCCGGGCTGGTCAACGCCGGCGAGATCCTCGTCGGGCCAGCACACGCCCTTCAGCGCCGCCAACTTCGTCGTCGGGTGCCCCGCCTCGCTGCCGACGTCGGGGTTCGCCCACGTCTCGTCGGGGATCACCGCCGACACGTTCCTCAAGCGGACCGCCGTCGCTCGCGCCGATGCCCGGGCACTGGCGCGGATGTCGCCGTCGGTCATCGCCCTCGCCGACCACGAGGGCTTCCCGGCCCACGCCAACGCGCTGCGTCATCGCCCGATCGGCGACTAGGAAACCTTCGGGGCCCGTCCCCACGGGTTCGTGACGTTCGTCAGTCGGGCAGGACGACGGCGAGGAGGCGCTCGACGAAGGCCTCGTCGAGACGGGCGTGGCTGAGCAGACGGCGGTAGATGAACGGCCCGATCAGTACGTCGAGGAGCACCTCGACGTCGGTGTCGGCGGCGAGCTCACCGCGCGCCATCGCCCGCGCCAGGATCGCCCGCACCGGCGTGCGCCGGAACTGCACGTACTCGTCGAGCGACGCCCGCAACTGCTCGTCGCGCAGCGCCGCCTCGATGAGGTGCGGCAGGAGGTCGGTGGTCCGTCCTTGCTCCATGCGCGTCGCCAGGTCGGGGAGGTACAGACCGAGGTCGCCGAGCAGCGTGCCCGTGTCGACGTCAGCGATCGGCTGCATCGCGTGCCGCATGGCGTCGAGGACCATCGCCTCCTTGGACGGCCAGCGGCGGTAGATCGACGCCTTCGAGGCGCCCGCCCGCTGGGCGACGTCGTCCATCGACATGCCGCTGATGCCGACCTCGGAGGCCAACTCCAGCGTGGCGTCGAGTACCCGCCCGTCGACGTCGGCCGACCTCGGTCGGCCGCGGCGCGGCGCGTCCCCCACCGCCTCGTCGGTGGCGGTCCCATCCCCGATTCCGGAACGGGCGGCGGTGGCGGCGGTCATCGGTCAGCTCCCCGGCGTCGGTGCCGGCGCCGGAATCGGCTGGCCCGCCGACGTCATCGGGATCGACTGCTCGGATGGCTCGATGAACTCGGCGACCGGCTCGCCGGCGCGTGACGGCAGGAACTTCCAGGCCACGACGGCGGCGAGGACGATGCCGACCGCCGACATCCGCAGACCGATCGACAAGGCGTCGACGAAGCCCTGGTTGGCACCGTCGACGAACGACTGCGCCTGGGCGCCGAGCGACCCCGCCACCTGTTGGGCGCCGCCGAGCGACGACTCGGCCGCGGCGGCCTGCGCCGGCGCGAGCCCGAACGCCGACGACAGGTCGCCGACTCGCGCCGCGTAGATGCTGCTGACGATGGTGCCGATGATCGCCACACCGAGCGCTCCCCCGACCTGCCGGGTGGTGTCGTTGATCGCCGAGCCGACGCCCGCCTTGGCACGCGGCAACGACCCCATCACCGCTTCGGTCGCCGGGGCCATGGTCATGCCCATGCCGGCGGCCATCAGCATGAAGTAGCCGATGACCTGCGGGTACGGCGAGCGGGGAGCGATCGTCGACAGCAGGATCAACCCGAGCGCGACCAGCGACAGCCCGCCGACGACGACCCGCTTGGTGCCGAAGCGCTCGACGACCCGCGCCGACAACGGTGCGACGACCATCATCGTCGCCGCGTACGGGAGCAACCGGATGCCGGCCTCCAGCGGCGAGTAGCCGTGCACCAGCTGCCAGTACTGCGTCATCAGGAACAGCGAGCCGAACAGGGCGAAGAAGACGATCGTGATCGTGCTGCTGCCCGCACTGAATCGCGGGTTCTTGAACACCGACAGGTCGAGCATCGGGTGATCGATGTGCCGTTCCCACAGCAAGAAGGCGGTGATCGCCACGGCGGCGACGGCGAAGGCACCGATCACGAGGTCGTCGGTCCAGCCCTTCGACGGTCCTTCGATGACCCCGAACAACAGTGTGGCCAGGCCGACGAACGACAACACGGCACCGACCGGGTCGATCTTGCCCTGCTCCGGGTCGCGTGACGTGGGGATCAAGAACATGCCGAGGATCAACGCCGTGGCACCGATCGGCAGGTTGACCCAGAACACCGACGACCACGAGAAGTGCTCGAGCAGGAACCCGCCAGTGATCGGGCCGATCGCCACACCGAGGCCGGAGAAGCCGGCCCACACGGCGATCGCCCGTGCCGCGTTCACGGGGATCACGGAAGACGTTCATCAGGATCGACAGCGTCGCCGGCATGATCAGCGCGCCGCCGATGCCCATGAAGGCGCGGGTGAAGATCAGCTGCGTCGCCGATTCGGACAGCGCGGCGGCGACCGAGCCGATGCCGAACAGGACGATGCCGAGCTGCAACGCGCCCTTGCGCCCGTAGCGGTCGGACAGGCTGCCGGTCGTCAGCAACAGGCCGGCGAAGACGAGGACGTAGGAGTCGACGATCCACTGCACCTCGCTGTTGGAGGCGCCGAGGTCGGTGATCAACGAGGGGATGGCGACGTTGAGGATCGTGTTGTCCATCACGATGATCAACAGGCTCATGCAGAGGACGCCGAGGATCAGCCACCGGCGCTCGTGGACCGCAGGGTCGAGGTCATCGGGGACGGCGAGCCCGGACGGGCGCATCGGGGGTTCGTGCTGCATTGGCGTGCTCTCTCTTCAGCGGCGGCGGCCAGATCGCCGGCATCGGCGAGTCGTCGTCAATTTCGAAACGGTACGGGACGGTATCGTAATTACCTGCAACCCATCGCTGCCCCGATCGATTGCCTCGCAAGCTGTGACATCGGTCATCCCCGGGCCGCACCTCAAGACGACGCCCCGTGGGGCCGATACACGACCCGATGCAGACGATGTCGCCCTCGACCGCACCAGCGGGGATGTCGCCGTCCACGGCGTCCGTCCTGCTCGTCGAAGACGACGAGCGGATCAGCGAGCCGTTGATCCGCGTCCTGCGCAGCGAGGGCTTCGACGTCACCCACGTCGCCACCGGCAGCGATGCCGTGGCAGCGATCGCGACCGGGGCGCCGACACTCGTCCTCCTCGACCTGACCCTGCCCGATGTCGACGGTCTCGACGTGTGCCGCCGTGTCCGCGCCACGCAACCCGACCTGCCGATCATCATGCTGACGGCGCGCTCGGAGGAGATGGACGTCATCGTCGGCCTCAACGCCGGCGCCGACGACTACGTCGCCAAGCCGTTCCGGCTGGCCGAGCTCGTGGCCCGCATCCGGGCCCGTCTGCGGGTCGCCGAGCACCGGCGGGACCCCACCGGTCGCCGCCTCTCCGGCGCCGGCATCGACCTCGACACCGAGGCCCGACGGTGCTTCGTCACCGGCACCGACGGTGCCCGCGGCGAGGTCGAGCTGACGACCAAGGAGTTCGACCTGCTCGAACTGTTGATGCGGCAGCCCGGCGTGACCGTCAAACGCGAGCACATCATGAGTGCCGTGTGGGACGAGAACTGGTGGGGCTCGACGCGGACGCTCGACACGCACACGTCGACGCTGCGGCGCAAGATCCACGACGCCACCGATCCGCCCGCCAAGATCGTCACCGTCCGCGGCGTCGGCTTCCGCTTCGATCCCGCCGCCACGAGCGCCGCGTCATCCGGCTCCCCGGCGGTCGCCATCACCGAGGGCTGACGTGCGCCGCCGCCTGGTGCTGTCGACGATCGCCGTCGTCACCGTGGTGATCGTCGTGCTCCTGGTGCCGGTGCTGTTGATCCTCCACGAGGCCGCCGAGGCCGACACCGCAGCGACAGGCGGGTCGGTCGGCGAACGACTCGCCCCACAGCTCGGCCGTCTGTCCCTGATCGCCGGCGTGGCGATCCTCGCCGCCGCGCTGCTGGCGCTGATCCAGGCACGGCAGCTCGCCCGGCCGTTGGAGCGCCTCGCCCGGAGCGCCACCCGGCTCGGCGACGGCGAGTTCCGCGTCGCCGCCCCGGCGCCTTCGGGCATCGCCGAGATCGACTCGATCGCCCGCGCCATCCGCCTCAGCGCCAACCGTGTCGAGCGCATGTTGGACGCCGAACGCAGCTTCACCGCCGACGCCACGCACCAGCTGCGCACCGGCCTGACAGGCATCGCCATGCGCCTCGAGCTGTTGGAGCGCGAAGGCGACCCCGCCGTGCGCGCCGACGCCGGCGCCGCGCTCGGCCAGATCCACGAGCTCAACGCCACGCTCGACGGCCTGTTGGCGGTGGTGCGGCGCGGTTCGACCGGCGAACGCACCGACGTCGAGCTGGTCGCCCTGGTCGACAACCAGGTCGCCGATTGGCAGCAGCGGTTCGCCGCCAAGCACCGCCAGATCGTCGTCACCACCGGCCCTGCGCAGCCCGTCACGGCGACGCCGGGTCTCGTCGGCCAGGTTCTCGGGATCCTGCTCGACAACGCCCTCGGCCACGGGCGCGGCACGGTGGCGATCCTCGTGTGCGACGACAGCGTCGTCGTCGAGGACGAGGGCGTCGGCATCGGCGATGCGGCGGTGGCGACGCTCTTCGACCGCAACGACGACCACCTCGCCGCCCACGGCCGCGGGCTGCCGCTGGCCCGCCGGTTGGCGGAATCCGACGGCGGCCGCCTCGAACTGGTGCAGCGGCGCCCGGCAACGTTCCGCCTGACGTACGTGCCGCAGGTCGCGGCGACGGATGCAGCGCCCGCCGCGAGGAGCGTGACAACAGGGGTCTGACCCCTGATGTCACGGTCAGCCCGCGCTGACGACCATGCCCTCGTCGGGGCCGCCGGCGCGCACCGAGATCGTGCCGCCGTCGGTGACCTCGCCGTTGAGGATCAGGATCGACGCCTTGTCGCCGATCTCGCGCTGGATCACCCGCTTCAGCGGGCGAGCGCCGAAGGCGGGATCGAACCCCTCGTGGGCCAGCTGGGCCATCGCCGCCTCGTCGATGTCGAGCTCGATCCGGCGATCGGCGAGCCGCTTGCGCAGCGACGCCAGCTGGATCTTGACGATGTGCTCGAGGTCGGCCTCGGTCAGCGAACGGAAGCGGATGATGTCGTCGATGCGGTTGATGAACTCCGGCTTGAAGAACTCCGAAGGCTCGCCACGCAGGTTCGACGTCATGATCAGCACGACGTTGGTGAAGTCGACCGTGCGACCCTGCCCGTCGGTCAGGCGGCCGTCGTCGAGCAACTGCAGCAGCGTGTTGAACACGTCGGGATGGGCCTTTTCGATCTCGTCGAGCAGCACCACCGAGTACGGGCGGCGGCGCACGGCCTCGGTCAGCTGACCACCCTCGTCGTAGCCGACGTAGCCGGGAGGCGCACCGATGAGACGCGACACGGAGTGCTTCTCCATGTACTCGCCCATGTCGATGCGCACCATCGCCCGCTCGTCGTCGAACAGGAACTCGGCGAGCGCCCGGGCGAGCTCGGTCTTGCCGACGCCGGTCGGCCCGAGGAACATGAACGAACCGATCGGGCGGTTCGGGTCGGAGAGGCCGGCACGGCTGCGGCGGATGGCGTTGGCCACGGCGACGACGGCGGCGTCCTGGCCGATCACCCGCTCGTGCAGCAGCTGCTCGAGGTGGACGAGCTTCGACGTCTCCGACTCCATCAGCCGGTTCAACGGGATGCCCGTCTGCTTGGCGACGACCTCGGCGATGTCCTCGGCGTCGACCTCCTCCTTGAGCATCGCCTCACCGACCTGGATGCCGGCGAGGTGCGCCGTGGCATCCTCGATGCGCCGCTCCAGCTCGGGGATGCGGCCGTAGCGGATCTCGGCCGCTGCGGCGAGGTCGGTCTCGCGCTCGACCTGCGTGCGCAGCTGCTCGAGCTCCTCCTTCAGCGAGCGGATGGCGTCGATCGCCTGCTTCTCCTCCTCCCACCGCTGCTTCATCGCCGCGATCGAGACGTTGAGCTCGGCGAGCTCGTCGTGCAACGCGTCGAGGCGCTCCTTCGAGGCGGCGTCGGTCTCCTTCTGCAACGCCACCTCTTCGATCTCGAGCTGCAGGATCCGCCGCTGGACGACGTCGATCTCGGTCGGCAACGAGTCGATCTCGATGCGCAGCTTGGAGGCCGCTTCGTCCATCAGGTCGATCGCCTTGTCCGGCAGGAAGCGGCTCGTGATGTACCGGTCGGAGAGCACGGCGGCGCTGACCAGCGCCGAGTCCTGGATGCGCACGCCGTGGTGCACCTCGTAGCGCTCCTTGAGCCCGCGGAGGATGCCGATCGTGTCCTCGACCGACGGCTCGCCGACGTACACCTGCTGGAAGCGACGTTCGAGCGCCGGGTCCTTCTCGACATGCTTGCGGTACTCGTCGAGCGTCGTCGCGCCGATCATCCGCAGCTCACCGCGGGCGAGCATCGGCTTGATCATGTTGCCGGCGTCCATCGCCCCCTCGGCCCCGCCCGCGCCGACGATCGTGTGCAGCTCGTCGACGAACGTGATGATCTCGCCCTCGGCGTCGGTGATCTCCTTGAGGACGGCCTTCAGCCGCTCCTCGAACTCGCCGCGGTACTTGGCGCCGGCGAGCATCGAACCGATGTCGAGGCTGATCAGCCGCTTGTGCTTGAGGCCCTCGGGCACGTCACCGTCGGCGATGCGGGCGGCGAGCCCCTCGACGATCGCCGTCTTGCCGACGCCGGGTTCGCCGATCAGCACCGGGTTGTTCTTGCTGCGGCGCGACAACACCTGGATGCAGCGCCGGATCTCCTCGTCGCGGCCGATGACCGGATCGATCTTGCCGGAGGCAGCGAGCGCGGTGAGGTCCTGGCCGTACTTCTCGAGCGCGGCGAACTTGTCCTCCGGGCTCTGGTCGGTGACCCGATGCGAGCCGCGCACCTCGCGCAGCGCCGCCAACAGCTCCTCGGACGACACGTCGAGGCGGTCGTGCATCGCCAGCAGCAGGTGTTCGACGGAGAGGAAGTCGTCACGCAGCTCCTTTTGTGCCTGGGCGGCGTTCTCGAACACGTTGGTCAGCTCGCGGCTCATCCGCGGTTCGGCACCGCCGTAGGCCTTGGGCAGCTTCTGGATCGCCTCGTCGACGCGGTTGCGGACCATCAACGGCGCCTGACCGAGCTTGGCCAGCACCGCCGGGACGACCGTGCCGTCCTGGCGCATCATCGCCCCGAGTACGTGGTCGGGGGTCAGCTCGGGGTTGGACAGATCCTTGGCCTGGTCGATGGCCGCGGCAACAGCCTCTTGCGTCTTCAGCGTCCACTTCTTCGGATCGATGGCCATGCGGGCTCCCTCTCAGCGCACCCGGTCGGTGCATATCAAAAAACTTGAGTCACATTGTATCAAGATCGAGGTCCGGTTGTCGATGGACGCAGCAGTTCGACGACGCCAGCGGCGGTGGCGGCGACACCCTTGTACGTCCGCACGTCGTCGGGCAGCGCCTCGAGCGCGCCGGCGAGGCGCCGCGCCACCTGCGGATCACGACCGACATCGGCGACCGGGATGACGTAGGTGCGGATCGTGAACAGCACGCATCCGGTTCCGGGAAAGCGGCGCAACGTCTCGCGCTCGACGCGCAGGTGGTGGGCGGAAGGCGCCGGGTCGTTCGATCGGGTGGCCGCGGTGCCGTCGAGTGGCGTGTACCAGTCGGGCGTGTCGAGCAGGCCCCAGCCGAGCCGCCAGAAGCTGCGTTCGGGTGTCAGGCGATCGAAGAAGCGCTCGATCGGCACCGCCAGCTGCTCGTTGAGCCGGGCGACGGGTGCATGCACGTCGCTCAGGGGGAGCCCGATCTTGGAGCGCAGGTCCCAGCGGTTGGGAAAGCACACCGATCCGGCGGCGAACACGAGGCGGCCGTCGTGGGCCGGATCGGCGACCATCAGCACGAGGTCCTCGGGCACCAGCCGGGCCGCGGCGTCGAGGGGATGCAGCGCGGCGTCGAGCTCGACGGTGGCGTACCGCTCGGGCCAGCGTCGGCGGAGGTGCTCGACGAGCGCCCCGGCGACCTCGTGGGCGGCGGCGTCGACGTCGGGCCGGTCGGTGAGGGCGGCGAACACGGTGGCGTGGTGCTCGCCGTTGAGCGCCGCCTTGGCGGCGATCGCCTCATCGGCGCCCGGGCCGAGTTCGATCCAGTCGTCGAGATCGAGGGGTCGCACCCCGAGCCGCCACCGGAACGGCGCACCGTCGGGCACGTCCATGAACGGCAGGTAGGGCGTGGTCCTCGCCCCCGCACTCGCCACGAACCCCATGCCGTGACGCTAACCCGACCCGCCACGCCCGCGACCCGGATCCCGCGGTTAGAGGTGACAGGCGGCTGACGATCCTCACCGCACGCGGCGACCGTCCGAGCCGATGCCGCGCCAGGGTCGATCGTAAGGTCGAGGCGATGAGTGAGGGAACCGACGCCACCACCAGCAGCACTGCCAGCGAGCCGGAGCTGCGCTACGAGGTCGACGGGCACGTCGGGGTGATCACGATCAACCGTCCCGCAGCGCGCAACGCGCTGACCTGGTCGACCTATGACGCCTTGGAGCGGGCGGTGCGCGAGTCGACGGAGCGCTGCCTCGTCATCACCGGCGCCGACCCGGCGTTCTGCTCGGGCGACGACGTCAAGCAGATCATGGGCGGCGGGGAGAAGCCGCCACCCGTCGCCGATCGCGCCCCGCGCCTGACGCCGGCTGCCGACGCGCTGCTGCACACCGACATCCCCGTGATCGCCGCGGTCAACGGTGCCGCCGTCGGCTGGGGCATGGAGCTGTCGATGTTCTGCGACATCCGCGTCGCCTCCGAGAAGGCCAAGTTCGGTGAGCTGTTCGTGCTCCGCGGGCTCGTCAGCGACGTCGGCGGACTCGGCCGGCTGGCCAGCCTCGTCGGTCGAGAGAAAGCGGCCGAGCTGCTGTTCACCGGGGATGTGATCACCGCCGACGAGGCGTTGCGGATCGGCCTCGTCAGCCGCGTCGTCCCCCACGAGGAGCTGCTGCCGACCGCGCTGGCGCTGGCGACGAAGATCGCCGCCAACCCGCCGCTCGCCGTCCAGCGCCTCAAGCGCGGGCTGCGCACCGCCCTCGACCCGGACTGGAACGAGCTCGGGCAGTGGGTCTCACGCAACCTCGCTGAGCTGTTCCAGACCGACGACCACCGCGAGGGCGTGAAGAGCTTCCTCGAGAAGCGCCCACCCGTCTACACCGGCAGGTGACTCGCTGTCGGGCCTCACAACGGTGGGGCGGCGGGGCGGCCGGTCGCTCCGGGAATGGTTGTCGACACCCGGTGGTTGGCTGAGCCCATGAGTTCCCCCCAGCCATCGGTTCCGTTGTCGATCCTCGATCTGGCGTTCATCGCCCGAGGCGAGACGCCGGCCGATGCGCTGGCCGGCAGCGTCGCCCTCGCCCAGGCGGCCGAGCGACACGGGTACCGACGGGTCTGGTACGCCGAGCACCACAACATGGACGCCATCGCCTCGTCGGCGCCGAGCGTGCTGATCGCCCACGTCGCCGCGCACACGTCGACGATCCGCCTCGGTGCTGGTGGCGTGATGCTCCCCAACCACGCACCGCTGACGATCGCCGAGCAGTTCGCCATCTTGGCGACCCTCCATCCGGGGCGCATCGACCTCGGTCTCGGACGTGCGCCGGGCACCGACATGACCACGATGCGGGCACTGCGCGTCGACTACCAGTCGGCGGAACGCTTCCCCGAGGACGTGCTCGAGCTGCAGGCCTATCTCCGCGGCGCGTCGATCGTGCCCGGCGTCAACGCCGTCCCGGGAGGCCGTGCCGTCGACGTGCCGATCTACATCCTCGGCTCGTCGCTGTACGGCGCACGGCTTGCCGCGGCGCTCGGGCTGCCCTACGGCTTCGCCTCCCACTTCGCACCCGGCGCCTTGACGGAGGCGATCGCCGTGTACCGGCGCGAGTTCACACCGTCGGAGCACCTCGCCGAGCCGTATGCCATCGCCGGCGTCAACGTCCTCGCCGCCGACGACGAGGACGACGCCCTGGTGCAGTTCGAGGCGGTCAAGCGGATGCGCGTCGCCCGCTTCCTCGGCCGCCGCGACGACTACACCGACGACGAGCTCGACGCAATGCTCGCCTCGCCGCAGGGTCAGCAGATCCTGCAGATGATGCGCTATTCGGCGATCGGCACGCCGTCGCAGGTCCGTGCGTACCTCGACGACTTCGCCCGCCATGCCGATGCCGACGAGCTGATCGTCGCCCATGCCTCGCCGACCCTCGCCCAGCGCCTGCGCTCCGTCGAGCTCGTCGCCGACGCCTGTCGACTCCGCCAACCCGACCTCCAACGCTGACCCGCGGCCGGCGCCACGTCGGCCGGCACCGTCCCATCGCCCGGCGTCCGCGTCGACACCGCGGGTGCGGCTTTGTGACAATGCGGGTGAACCAGATCGAAGGGACGAGGGATGACCGACAACGAATTCGACGTGGTGATCGTCGGGGCCGGGTTCGCCGGCATGTACCAGCTGAAGCGGATGCGCGACGCCGGCATGCGTGCCGTCGTGCTCGAAGCGGCCGACGACGTCGGCGGCACCTGGTACTGGAACCGCTATCCCGGCGCGCGCTGCGACATCTTGACGGTCGACTACTCCTACAGCTGGGACCCCGAGCTCGAGCAGGAGTGGACCTGGTCGGAGCGCTACGCCACCCAGCCCGAGATCCTCCGCTACGCCCAGTTCGTGGCCGACAAGCACGACCTGCGCCGCGACATCCGCTTCGAGACCCGAGTGGCGGGTGCGGTGTGGGACGACGAGGCCGGCGTGTGGAACATCCGCACCGAGGGCGGCGACGTCCTCACCGCCCCGTACTACGTCATGGCCACCGGCTGCCTGTCGGTGCCCAAGGTGCCCGACATCGTCGGCGCCGACCGCTTCGCGGGCGAGGTCTACTTCACCAGCTCGTGGCCCCACGAGGGCGTCGACTTCACCGGCAAGCGGGTCGCCGTGATCGGCACCGGATCGTCGGGCATCCAGTCGATCCCGATCATCGCCGAGCAGGCCGACCAGCTCACCGTCTTCCAGCGCACGCCGAACTTCTCGATCCCCGCCTCCAACGGCCCGATCGCCGAGGACCGTCTCGCCGAGTACCGCCGCGACCCGGCCGCCTACCGCGAGGCCGCCCGCTACTCGGGGATCGGCGTGCCCCGCGACCCGCCGACCGTCAACGCCCTCGACGTCCCCGAGGACGAGCGCACGGCGGCGTACGAAGAGGTGTGGCAGCAGGGCGAGCTGGCATTCCTGTCGCCGTTCGCCGACACCGGCATCAACGCCGAGAGCAACGACACGATGCGCCGCTTCATCCACGGCAAGATCCGCGAGGTTGTCAACGACCCCGAGGTGGCCGAGGCGCTGTGTCCGACCAACCACTACTTCGCCACCAAGCGTCCCTGCCTCGACACCAACTACTACGCCACCTACAACCTGCCCCACGTCCGCCTCGTCGACCTGCAGAAGACACCGATCGCGACGATCACCGAGCAGGGCGTCGACATCATCGCCGGCGACCGGACCGAGCACCTCGAGTTCGACGCCGTCGTGTTCGCCACCGGCTTCGACGCGATGACGGGCGCCATCGTCGGCGTCGACATCACCGGCCGCGACGGCGCCTCGCTGCGCACCGCCTGGGAGGACGGCCCGCAGACCTACCTCGGCCTGATGACGGTCGGTTTCCCGAACCTGTTCATGATCACCGGGCCGGGCAGCCCGTCGGTGCTGTCGAACATGATGGTGTCGATCGAACAGCACGTCGATTGGATCACCGACGCCTTGCTGCGCATGCGCGATGCCGGCCACGACCGCATCGAGCCGACGCAGCTCGCCCAGGACCGCTGGGTGCAACACAGCAACGACATCGCCGACCTGACGCTGCTGCCGACGGCCAACTCCTGGTACATGGGCCGCAACGTGCCGGGCAAGCCGCAGGTCTTCCTGCCGTATCCCGGCGGTGTCGGTACGTACCGCGAGATCTGCAACGAGGTCGTCGCCCGCAACTACCTCGGGTTCGCGTTCGACGGTCCTGGCGGATCGAGCGTCAACGACGGCGTGATCCGTGGGGTCAAGCCCGACGTCGGCATGGTGCTGCAGGTGATGGCCGACCTCGGCCTTCCCCCGCTGGAGACGATGTCGGCGGACGAGGCCCGGGCGTTCATGGATGCCTCGGCGGCGATGCGCCCACCGGGACCCGACGTCGGCAAGATCGTCGACGGCACACTCCCCGGTGCCGACGGTGCCGAGCTCGAGTACCGCCTGTACCGCCCGGCGACCGAGGGTCCGCACCCGGTGATCGCCTATTTCCACGGCGGCGGATGGGTGCTCGGCAGCCACACCTCCGATGACCCGTTGTGCCGCGACCTGTGCAACCGGGCCGACGCCGTGATCGTGTCGGTCAACTACCGCCACGGTCCGGAGGCCCGATTCCCGGCGGCGGTCGACGACGGCTTGGCGGCGACGCAGTGGATCGCCGAGCACATCACCGAGCTCGGCGGCAGTCCCGGTCAGCTCGCCGTGGCCGGGTGGAGCGCCGGCGCCAACGTCGCTGCGGTGACGTGCCAGCAGGCAAAGGCGGCGGGTGGGCCCGACATCGTCGGACAACTGCTGCTCAACCCGGTCACCGACAGCGACTTCACCCGCCCGTCGTACATCGACAACGGCGACGGCTACGTGCTCACGGCGGCGTTGATGAACTGGTTCTGGGACCACTACGCGGACCCGGAGGAGCGGACCGATCCCAAGGCCGCCCCGCTGCGGGCCGCCGACCTGAGCGGGCTGCCGCCGGCGATGATCGTCACCTGTGAGTTCGACCCCCTGCGCGACGAGGGCGAGGCCTACGCGGCGGCCCTCGCCGACGCCGGCGTGGCCGTCGAGCACCTGCCGTGCCAGGGCCAGACGCACACCTCGATCAGCATGGTCGACGTGCTGGTGACCCCGGTGCCGATCCGGGAACGGATGGCCACCGCACTGCGCGGCTTCTTCGGCGCCCGCGTCCCGGCCTGACCGGATCCCGCTCGCACCACCGCTCGGTCACCGGGCGGCGGTGCGGCGGTGCGGCGACGGCCGGTTCACGCCGGTGCGGGCTCGTCGATGGGCGTGGGCAACGCTTCGTCGCCGGGGGTGAGCTGGTCGAGGAGCGCGAGCCCGTACACGGCCAGCACGCAGCCGTACATCGCTCCGCCGAGGCCGTACACGCCATGGCCGAAGATCGCCACGATCACCGGGACCGCCGGCCCGACGTGCAGCGAGCGACTGTCGACGAACGGCCGCCAGAAGCGCCACTCGATGAGCTGCAGCCCGACCGCCACGGCCCCCGCGGCGACTGCGGCCCACAGCGATGGCGTGGTGCCGATGCCGAGCACGACGACCGGCAGCCAGCCGACGACGATGCCGACGTACGGCACGAGCGCGGCGATGGCACCGAACAGCGCCACCAGCCCGAGCGCCGGGACGTCGAGCATCGTGCCGACGGCAGCGATCGCCAGGCCGCTGGCGATGCCTTGGGCGAACGACGCCCAGACGTAGATCTGGCCGCGCCGCGCCGATTCGAACAGCGCCGACCGGAGCCAGGTCCGGCGCTGTGCCGGGAACTGCTCGAGCCCGCCGTCGATCATCCGCGGACCGAACAGCAGGAGGAAGATCGTCAGGATCATCGAGATGAAGTACGGCGGGGCGGCCTCGGCGGCAGAACGGATGGCGTCGGTGCGTGTACCGGCGCCCTCACCGAGCCGCTTGGTCAGCTCCTCGACCTTGCTCGACAGGTCGACCTCGCGAGCGGCCTCACCGAGCCGATCGTCGCGGTCCTCGATCTCCTGGGCGATCGCCGGTGCCGATTCCTGGATCTGGTCGACCTGGTCGATGAGGCTCTCGTTGTAGACGAACGACACCGCCCCACCGATCGCCGCCACGAGCAAGAACGTGAGCACGATCGCCAGCACGCGGTGGCAGCACACGGTGGAAGAAGGCGACGGCGGGAGCGAGGACCAGCGCCGTGAGCGCGGCGGCGAGCGTCCAGCCGAGCACCCGTTGGCTGTCGCTGACGATCGTCGTGATGACGCCGACGCCGAGGAACACCCCGGCGACGAGCAGCACGATGCGCCATGGAGGAGGAAGCTCGTTCACACGCGTTCGACCACCGTAGTGCTCACTACAGTCTCCCTCAGTGCCCGACTCAGCCGCCGAGACGGCGCCGCCACTCGAGCGACGCGACGACCGCGAACAGGGCGAGCCCTGGCCCGCCGACGTCAAGCTGGCGATGCTCGTCGGCGCGGGCATCCTCGTTGCGCTCGGCGTCCAGGCGGTCTTCGGCGCGGCGCCGCGCCAGCTGACCGCGCTCGGCGTCGGGATCATGCTCGCTCTCGCCCTCGACCCGGTGGTGCGTGCCGTCCAACGACGATTCAACTGCAGCCGCGCCATCGGCACGCTCGTCGTCGGCCTGCTGGCGACGGTCGTGTTCACCGCTCTCATCGTGTTCCTCGGGCCGCACGCCGCGCGTCAGGCGACGAAGTTCGCCGAGGAGCTGCCGGCGACGGTCGAGAGCCTCTACAGCTGGCCGATCATCGGCGAGCGCCTCGAGGACGCCGACGCCTCGCAGACGGTGTCCGACTTCGTCGCCGAGCTGCCGAACCGCATCGACGCCGACTCGATCTCGGAGATCGCCGGCGACGTGCTGAGCGGCGTCGGTGCGGCGTTGCTCGTGCTGATCACCGCCGTCTCGATCCTCCTCGACGGTGAAGCGATGGTCGCCCGCGTCCGCCGCCTCATCCCGCCGTCGCAACGTGAGACCGCCGACCACGTCGGCGGCATCGTCTACCGCTCGATCGCCCGCTACTTCGCCGGATCGGTGCTCGTGGCGGTGCTCAACGGCACGGTGATCCTGACGGTCGGGCTGGCGCTCGGCGTCCCCTTGGCCCCCCTCGCCGCCGTGTGGGCGGCGATCACCAACCTGATCCCGCAGATCGGTGGGTTCCTCGGTGGCTCGTTCTTCGTGCTCCTGGCCACCACCCAGAGCCCCGTCAAGGGGGTGATCGCACTCGCCTTCTTCCTCGCCTACCAACAGCTCGAGAACCACGTGATCCAGCCGTCGGTGATCGGACGCGCCGTGCACCTCACACCACCGACGACGATGCTGGCGGCACTGATCGGTGGCGCCACCGCCGGTGTGCCCGGCGCCCTGGTGGCGACGCCGCTGATCGGGGCGGCGAAGTCGGTCTGGCTGGACACCCACGGCGACCGCCGCCACGGCGACCGCGCAGGCGCTGAAGGCGGCGACGACAGTGTCAGCGACAGTGGCAGCGTCAGTGGCAGTGGCAGCGGCGGTGGCGGTGGCAGTGGCAGTGGCGGTGGCAGCGACCGTGACCGTGAGCGTGATGACGACGGCGACAGCGGGACGCGGCGCGGCATCCGCGGGTGGATCAACCGGTTGCGTGGAGCGTGATCACGGCGACGTCGTCGAGGTGATGGGCATCGACGAGGGCGTCGAACAGCACCGCCGACATCGACGCTGACGGCCTCGTTCGTTCGACGAGCTCACGGAGCCGTTGCAGCCCGACGTCGATGCGCTCGTCGGGACGTTCCACCAGGCCGTCGGTGTAGAGCACCAGGGTGTCGCCCGGTCGCAGCACCGTCGACGACGATCCGTACTCGGCCTCCATCCCCGACCCGAGCGGGGCGCCGTGCGTCGGGCCGAGGAACTCGGCGGTGCCGTCGGCGCGGCGCAGGATCGGCTGGGGGTGACCGGCGGTGGTCCATTTGAACTCGCACGTCACCACGTCGAGGACGCCGACGACGCTCGTCGTGAACGTCGTCGAGACGCGGGCCAGCACGTGGTCGACCTGGGTGGCGATGACGTCGGGAGCCAAGCCCTGGAGTGCGAGGGCGTGGACCGTGGACCGGCAGCGCGCCATCTCACCCACCGCCACCGCGCCGTGGTTGGCGACGTCGCCGATGGCGACCAGCGAACAGCGTCCGCTGACCGTCGTGATGTCGTACCAGTCGCCACCGGCCAGCGTGGCGGTGGACGCCGGTCGGTAGAGGTCGCTGACGACGAAGCCGGCGAGCGGATCGAGGTTCGAGCGGAACGCCGCCTCGACCGATCGCATCGCCGCGTTCTGCTCCTCCAAGAGGCGCGCCCGCGCTGTTGCCTGGGCGAGCATGCTCGCCAACGTGTACAGCACGAGCCGCATCGGCGGACTGAACGGGTGCGGCTCGGCGTAGGCCAGCATCGCTGCCCCGAGCGACTCGTCGCCGATGCGCAGCGGCACCACCGCCCAGGCCTGCTGCCCGGATCGCAGCACCGCGGCAGCGAGCGACGGATAGTCGGCGAGCAGCGCATCGGGGTCCGGATAGAAGCGGGTCTGCCCGTCGAGCAGGGCGTCCGAGATCGGCTCGGCACCGGCGGTGATCGCGAACCGGGAGAACCGCTGGACGAGATCCTCCGCGATGCCGGCGTGCTCGATCAACGTCGCCTCGCCGCCGTCGACCATCACCAGCGTGCCGCCCACCGCACCCGCCATCGGCAGCCCGTCGCTGACCAGCGCACGTCCGATCGCCGCCTCATCGGTCGCTCCAACGAGCGCCGCGGCGAGGTCATTGAGGTTCTTCAACCGCGAGATCGCCGCCGTGAACGCCGAATCGATGGCGGTGATCCGTGACGTGAGCGACGTGCCGTCGACACCCGCGGACACCGCTGGCGGGCCCTGGTGATCGTCGAGGTAGTCGGTGACCTCCTCGGGGCTGTTGAGGATGAACTGCAACCGCCCGGTGGCGTCGAGGATCGGCACGTTGGTGATGTGCCAGTACCGCTCGTCGGGCGCACCACCGTCGTTGCGGGCGACGTCGTAGCGGAGCAGCGGCGACGTCTGGGCGGTGGCGGTCTCGACGACGCGCTGGAACGTCTCGCGCAGGTCGGGCATGTCGTCGCCGGCGGCGATCGGCACCTCGGGGAACACGTCGAACACCTCCCGGCCGATCATCTCGCCCGCTGTCCGTTCGACGAGACCACAGAAGGCGCGGTTGACGGCGACGAATCGCAGCTCGGGAGTCAGCAGGGCGAGCGGTGTGGCGATCGAGTCGACGACGTCGACGAGGGTCGGACCGAGATCTCGCCAGGTGTCCCGGGGCTCTGGCCCCTCACTCGCCATCGGCACAACGTACCGAGGCGCCGAGACGGCTCGCGCACCCGCTCGGTAGGGTCGCGAGGATGGATCGTCACCGCCCGGCCCACGTGGCACAGGGCACGTGGCGCAGCGGCTCGCTCCACGTCTGGGGCTGGAACGGCATCGACACGGCGCCGATGGCCTGGCTCTACGGCGGGTTCCGAACGATCGATCGCGATGGCGTGCGCGGCGGGTGGCACGACTCGCCGGTGAGCTACGGCGTGGTCGGCCGGATCAGCATCGATGTCGGCACGCCGCCGGCACTCCATGCCTCGTCGGTCCAGCTCGATGCGCTCGGTGCCGCGGTGTGGTTGTCCGACGTGCCGGAGGGACCGCTGCTGTCCGACTCGTTGGCCTGGTTCGCCCGCATCGCCGGCCTCGCCCGACGGATCGTCGCCGCCGGCCGCATCACCCCGATCATCACCGAGGAGGGGCCGTTCACCGTCGCCCGTTGGCGCCCCGTCATCGACGAATCGACCACCGCGGTGCTCGTCGCGCTCGATGCCTCGATGCCGCCGATCTGCACCGCCGGGTCGGGCGTCGGTGCGTCGACCATCCACGAGCAGTTGGTCGACGGCATCGCCCGCGCCTCACTGCACCACTCGGGATGGAAAGCCGATCTGGGGCGGGGCCGCAACGCTCACGTCCAGGCGTTGCGCGCCGTGTTCGGTGCCCTCGCCAAACACGACTCCGTCGTGCGCGGTGGCACCGACGAGTTCGCCACGGCACTCGACAAGCTGCGCGGCGACCTCGACCGGCAGCGCCGGCGGCTGAACGGCGAACCGGTCGTCGTCCCCCGGCTGCGGCTGGTGATCTCGCCCGATCCGCTCGATCCGTGGACGGTCCGTCTCGAGCTCGTCGATGAGCGCGACAGCGTGCGCTGGTGCACCGCCGAAGACGTGTGGGATGGTGCCGGACCCGCCGTCGACCTGGCACGCGGTGAAAGCCGCCTCGACCAGCTGCGCGAGCTGCTCGGGTCGACCGTCGAGGCGATGGCGACGATCCCCGGCCTCAACGATCTCGCGCTGCAGCACGAGCCGACGCAGATCGACCTCGAGCTCGATGTCGCCGAGGACTTCCTCGATCTCGCACCGGTCGAGCTGGAACGCCTGGGTGTCGAGCTGATCGGGCCAGAGCGCCTCGTGCGCAGCCGGGTCGCCATCAACGGCGTCGCCACCGAGACCCCGGCCGACGACCGGCGGCGCCAGTTCGGACGCGAGGCGATCGTCGAGTGGAACCTGGTGGTCGACGACGAGCCGGTCTCCGACGAGGTGCTCGCCCGCGCCGCCGAGGCGGGTTCGACCCTGCTGCACACCGGGCACCGCTGGGTGCGCATCGACCCCGCCGACCTGCGCCGGAAGCGGGAGAAGCTGACGCAGCTCGAGCAGACGGCGACGACGGTCACCCCGATCCAGCTGTTGCGCCTCGCCGACGACGACGAGATCGACTCCGTGACCGCCGACCGCGCCGCGGCTGCGGCTGGTGGCGGTGATGGTGATGGTGATGGTGGTGGTGGTGGTGGTGATGATGATGACGGCGACGGTCTGCCCACGATCGATCCCGACCACGTCGACACGGAGTGGGTTCGCGACATCCTCAGCGGCCTCCCCGACGAGCGCCTCGAGGAGGTCGTCGAGTCGAGCGAGTTCACCGGCGAGCTCCGTCACTACCAACGACGCGGGCTGTCGTGGCTGCAGTTCCTCGCCAAGCTCGGACTCGGCGGCTGCCTGGCCGACGACATGGGTCTCGGCAAGACGGCAACGACGCTGGCACACCTCGTCGAGCGCCCCGGCCCGCACCTCGTCGTGTGCCCGCTGAGCGTCGTGCGCAACTGGAGTCTCGAGGCGGCTCGGTTCACGCCGAAGCTCGACATCCGCATCCACCACGGAGCCAACCGGGCCCAGGGTCTCGACGACGACACGCTGTTCGCCAGCGACCCGGAGCGACAGGTGGTGATCACCACCTACGGCCTGTTGCCGCGCGACCTCGAACATCTCGGCACCGTCGACTGGACCACGGTGGTCCTCGACGAGGCGCAGATGATCAAGAATCCGAACACCAAGGCGGCGCGCGCCGTGCGCAGCCTGCGCGCCGCGCAGAAGCTGGCGCTCACGGGGACACCGGTCGAGAACCGGCTGAGCGAGCTGTGGGCGATCCTCGACGCCGTCAACCCGGGTCTGCTGGGTGGGCTGCAGAAGTTCCGCGAGCGTTTCGGCACGCCGATCGAACGGTTCGGTGACGCCGCCGCGGCCGCCGACCTGCGCCGCCTCACCCAGCCGTTCATCCTCCGCCGCACCAAGGCCGACAAGCGCCTGCTGCCGGATCTGCCCGACAAGATCGAACAGATCGCCTGGGCCAAGCTGACCCGCGAGCAGGCGACGCTCTACCAACAAGTGGTCGACCAGCTGCTCGCCGAAGCCGACCAGGCCAAGGGGATGCGCCGCCGTGGTCTCGTGTTGGCGGCGCTGATGCGGCTCAAGCAGATCTGCAACCATCCAGCGCAGGCGCTCGGCGACGGATCGCGCCTCGCCGGGCGTTCCGGCAAGCTGACCCGCTTCGACGAGCTGGTGGTGGACATCTTCGACCAGGAGGAGCGGGCCCTCGTCTTCACCCAGTTCCGCGAGATGGGCGAGCTGCTCACCCGGCACATCGCCGAGCAGTTCCACCTCGAGGTGCCGTTCCTCCACGGCGGCACGTCGCGCACGACCCGCGACCGGATGGTCGACGAGTTCCAGGACCTCTCCGGTCCGCCGCTGTTGATCGTCTCGTTGAAGGCCGGCGGCACCGGGCTCAACCTCACCGCTGCCAGCCAGGTCATCCACTACGACCGCTGGTGGAACCCGGCGGTCGAGGACCAGGCCACCGACCGGGCGTGGCGGATCGGCCAACAGCGCACGGTCAACGTCCACAAGCTGGTCTGCGAGGGCACGATCGAGGAGCGCATCGGCGTCGTCATCGACGACAAGCGCAAACTCGCCGACGCCGTCGTCGGCACCTCCGAAGCGTGGTTGTCGGAGCTCTCCACCGACGAGTTGCGCGACCTCGTCGTGCTCCGCGACGACGGGCCGGAGGAGGTCCGGTGAGCCGCCCCCGCAAGCCCTTCGGCGCCAACCATCCCGGACGCCTGCCGGCGACGATGATCAAGGTGCTCGCCGCCGAGATGAGCGACCCGCCGCGCCTACGACGCGGCAAGCAGTACGCCAAGGACGGATCCGTGATCGACATCGTCATCGAGCCGGGCGTGGTCACGTGCGAGGTGCAAGGCACGCGGGCGACCCCGTACGTGGCGACGATCGAGGTGACGGCGGGGAGCGGCATGCCGCTGCGACGCGACGTCACGACGCACTGCACGTGTCCGGACGATGACAACTGGGACAACCTCGCGTGCAAGCACGCCGTGGCGGCGATGTTCGTGCTCAGCGATGAACTGCTGCTGGAGCCCGAGCTGCTCGATCGGTGGCGGAGCTCCTCGTCGCACGACGGGCCGTCGGCGACCGAGCACGACGATCGGACCGCACGGCACGCGTCGGGCGACCACGAGTCCATCGTCGGCCGTGAACCCGATGATGAATCCGGCCGTGAACCCGGTGACGACACGGCGTCGCTCCGCCGGCGGCGCCACCTGCGCCTCGTCGGCGACGACGAGCGGGCCGACCCCACACCCGTGTCGGCACCGAGCGGCGACCGCCTGGCCGGCCTGCTCGACGTGCCTGCCGGTGCGACCCTGCCGGAGATCCCCGACATCGAACGGCACGAGCCGCTCGAGCCGGCCGACCGCCTGCTCGCCGGGGCGCTGCGCGACGCGATCGCCCACCTGCGTCTCGATTGGGACTGACGTCGCCCCACGCGCCGTGCGCGCATCGCTGGCGACCACCGCCAGGCGATGACCACCGGCGTCCTTGGCGCGCACGTACACTGTGCCGCCATGTCCGGGCACGCTGCGCAGGTGGCGGAGGCGATGCTGTCCAACGTCGACCAGGTCGTCCGCGGCAAGCGCGATGAGATCCGCCTGGCGCTGTGTTGCCTGCTCACCGAGGGTCACCTGTTGCTCGACGATGTGCCCGGCACCGGCAAGACGAGTCTCGCCAAGGCGATCGCCCACTCGATCTCGGGCACCTGGAAGCGCGTCCAGTTCACCCCCGACCTGCTGCCGTCGGACATCACCGGGGTGATGGTCTACGACCAGCGCAACGGTGCCTTCAGCTTCCGCGAGGGCCCCGTGTTCACCAACGTGCTCGTGGGCGACGAGATCAACCGCGGCAGCCCGAAGACGCAGTCGGCGCTGCTCGAGGTGATGGAGGAGCGTCAGGTCACCGCCGACGGTGTCAGCCGCCCGGTGCCGCGTCCGTTCTTCGTCGTCGCCACACAGAACCCGCGCGACTTCCAGGGCACGTTCCCCCTGCCCGACGTGCAGCTCGACCGCTTCGCCATGCGGCTGACCCTCGGCTACGCCGACGCCGACACGGAGACGTCGATCCTCGACGAGTTCCACCGCCACCGCTCCCAGGACGACATCCCTGCGGTCACCGACCCGGGCGCCCTCGACCGGGCGATCGACGAGGTCGACCGGGTCGACGTCGCCCATTCGATCAGCAACTACATCGTCGAGCTTGCCAACGCCACGCGCACCCATCCCGACCTGCGCCTCGGCGTGTCCACCCGCGGCACGCTGACCCTGTTGCGCGTGGCCCGCGCCTACGCCGCCACCGACGAGCGCGATCACGTCACGCCCGACGACGTCAAGGCGGTCGCCGCCCCCGTGCTCGCCCACCGCATGGCGCTGACCGCCGAGGCGGAGCTGCGCGGCGTGCGCGTCGCCAACGTGCTCGCCGACATCATCGACGAGATCCCGGTGCCGCGCACCCGCGAGGTCTGACCGGGCGCCGAGGACGGTCGGGGTCATCGTGCTCACCAGATCAGGGCTCGGAGCGATCGTCGTCGCCGCCGTGCTGGCGGTGACCGGGTTGTGGTGGAACTACGAGGAGCTGCTGGCGATGTCGACGACGATCGTCGGCATCGTCCTGATCTCCCTCTGGGTCTCCCAACGCCCGCTGCGCACGGAGATCGAGCGCCGCCTCGTCGCCATCCGCGTGCCGCGCGGCGACCCGGTCGTGATCGATTACCGCATGCGCAACCGCTCCCGCTTCCGGTCGGCGCGAGCGACGCTGACCGACACGTGCGACGGGCTCGAGTGCCGTGTCGACCTGCCGAGCGTGGCACCGAACCGCGAGCTCTCCGTCACCGGTGCGATCCCGACCCGCCGGCGTGGAGTGTTCGACGTCGGTCCGTTCACCGTCGAGCGCATCGATCCGTTCTGGCTGACCGTCGGTCGACGCCGAGATGCCCGCCGGGCCTCGGTCACCGTCCATCCCAAGATCTACGAGCTCGTCGGTCCGCAGGGTGCGGTGCGCGTCGTCGAGAACGAGTCGGTGCTGCGCCGGGCGACGGCCGACCCGATGTCCGGCTTCGTGTCGATGCGCGAGTACGTGCCGGGCGACGACCCGCGGATGATCCACTGGCCGACGACCGCCCGCACCGGCACGCTGATGATCCGCGAGCACGTCGAGGTGCGCCGTCCGGAGTTCACCGTCGTCCTCGACACGTCGCCGGCCGTCGGCACACCGGGCGACTTCGAGGAGGCCGTCGACGTCGCGGCAACGTTGGCGGTGCACGCCATCAGGACCGGGCTCGACGTCGTCGTGCGAACGACGAACCGATCCCAGCCAGGGCGCCCGTCGCCGCTCGTCAGCGACGCCGACGTGCTCGACCTCCTGACACCGGTGCAACAGGCGGGTGGCACGGAGCTGCTGCCGGTCGCCTCGCTGTTCGCCGGTGGGTTCGATCACACGTCCATCGTCTTGGTCACCGGTCCATCCGGCCCGTCGAGTCGCTTCGCCTCGTCGGAGCGGATGTCGATCGTGCGCATCGGCGCCGGTGCCACGGCGACGAGGGACATCATCCTCGCCGCCGAGGACGCCCGTGAGTTCGTCCAGCACTGGCGATCCTGGGGATGAGCACCGCCGAGCCGCCGCCACGCCGACTGGGTCTGACGCGCACGCGCATCGCCCTCATCACCGTCGCCTACGTCGCTGTCGGTGCGGGCGCCTGCCGGATCTTCGACCAGGTGGAGTGGACGCTGCTCACCGCCCCGCTCCTGCCGTCGGTGACGAGCCTGTGGACCGCCCGCCGGCCCTCGTTGGTCCGCGTCGGCGGGGCGGTCGTCGCCGTGTTGGCCAGCACGGCGATCGCCGTGATCGTCGCCGGGGGCGGTCTCGGCGACGTCGGCGGGGCGATCTCGGGCTTCCAGGGGTTGCTGTCGACCGAATGGCCGAGCCCGCTCGACCCCGAGCTCGTGGCCACGGTGACGTTGACGCTCGCCGCGGCGACCGCCCTCAGCGCCGAGCTGTGCCTCCATCGCCGCTTCCACCTCCTGCCGCTGCTGCCGCTGCTGACGGTCGAGATCGCATCGATCGCCCTCAGTGCTCCCGCGGGCACCGGCTGGGTCTCGGTGGTCGTCGTTGCCGTCACCGCCACGACCTTTGCCGTGCTCCGCGACGATGGCGGTCTGCGCGAGCGGCTCGTGCTGCTGCGCGGCGAACGGAGCGTCCTGCCGTTCCTCGGCATCGTCGGCGTGCTGGTGATCGTGCTGGCGATCCCCCTGTCGCTGACCGCCCGAGCCGACCCTCGACGCGAGGACCCGCCACAACGCACGGCACCGATCCTCGATCCGATCGAGGCCACGTTGGCCCTGCGTGGCCTCGACCCGCCCCAGGACCTGCACGTCGTCACCGCCAACGCCGACGAGGTGCTGCCCGGGCGATGGCGGACGGCGGCACTGAGCGAATACAACGGCGATCGGTGGGTGCCCGAGCTGACGTTGCGGCCGATCGGCAGGACCCTGGGCACCGCGCCCGACCCCGTGGTCGACGTCGACATCTCGTTCCTCGACGACGACCTGACGCTGCTCCCGCTGCCTGGTCCACCGATCTCGGTCGACGCCGCCGTGGAGACCGACGTCGATCGCACGGTCGTTCGGCTCGCCGAACGGCCCGAGCCCGGCGACACGGTCGGCGTCGTCGCGGGAGTCGCCCCGACCGCATCGCTCGCCGGCCCCGCCGTCCGGGTCATCGACGACGACGTGTCCACGCTCGTGACGCTGGCCGAACAGCTCGCCGGCGACGGCACCATCCGCGAGCAGTTGACGACGCTCGAAGCAACGATGCGCGACGAGTTCCAGCTCGACAACGGGGTGCAGGGCGGAGGACTCCAGCGGGCGTTCATCGACATCTTCTTGCGCGACACGCAGCGCGGCAACCTCGAGCAGTTCGTCACGGGGTTCGTGTTGCTCGCTCGCGCCCTCGGCGTCGACGCCCGCGTCGCCACCGGGTTCGTCACCGAGCCGACTGCCGGCGGGACCCTGCCGCTGTCGTCGGCCGACGCCACGATCTGGCCGGAAGTCGGTCTCGAGGACGGGACATGGATCGCCTACGACCCGGTCCCCGAGGAGGAGGTGACCGACGCCGCCCCGCCGCCGCCGCGTCCGCAGACCCAGACGCCGGCAGCGCCGCAACCCCCGGTCGACCCGCCACCGGATCCCGAAACGGAGACCGAGCCGCCCCCCGAGACCGCAGAGTCGGAGGAGTCGAGCACCCTGTCGACGGCGCTCACGTGGGGGGTGCGCGGCGTCGCCGGGCTGACCCTCGTGCTCCTCCCGTTCGTGGTCGCCGCGGCCGTGATCGTCGGCCTCAAGTACCGCCGGCGACGGCGCCGCCTGCGTGCCGCGTCAGCTCCCGAGCGGATTCGCGGGGCGTGGGCGACGGCGACCGACGGACTCGTCGACGCCGGCGTGTCGATCAGCGTCGCCGCCACCGACAATGAGATCGCTGCGCACGGCGAGACCGTCGCGGCCGACTCGCGGAGCGACCTCCACCGCCTCGCCACGCTGTCGAGCACGGCGACGTTCGGCACGCTCACCCACCCGGAGCTGATGGCCGAGGACGCAACGAGGTGCCTGCGCAGTGTCGAACGCTCGATCACGTCGGGTCGCACCCGTCGCCAACGATGGTGGTGGCGGCTCAACCTCCGTTCGCTGCGCCGCTCGACACGGTCGCCGGTCCGCGTCTGAGCGGGCGAACGAAGGCCTGAGTGAACGAGCGGCCGCCTCGACGCCGACGACTCAGGGCACCGTCGGGGGCGACGGCACCGTGTCGGGTGGCGGGGGCACCGTGCTGGGCGGCGGCGGCACGGTGGACGGCGGCGGCGGTTCAGGTCCGATCACCGTCACCGTCGACGTCGCATCTCCACCCCCGTTGCGGATCGTGTACGAGAACGATGCCCGGCCGACGCCCGTGCCCGGATCGATCGTCACCGCGCCACCGACGACCACCACGGTGCCGCTGCCGCCGCCGCTGAAGGTCAGCGTCCCGGTGGTCACGCTCGCCACGGCGATCCCGGCGCCGCTGTCGTTGGCCAGCAACTCACCGAAACCGACGATGCGCACGGCGCCGTCGGACACGTCGACGGTGTCGGGGTTGGCGACCGGCGGTTGTGCCTGCACGAGGATCGTCACCGGCACGTCGACGAACAGGCCGCCGGGGTCGACGACGCGCACGGTGAAGTCGGCGCGGCCGTCCGGTGTCGGCAACGGCAACGGCGTCACGATCAGCCGGTCCGGCAACACCGTGACCCATGCCGGCGCTCCGGATGCACTGGCGATCTGCAACGCCTCCGCGTCCGAGGCGAGCTGGCTCACGGGGATCTCGCGCACCGACAGCTTGGCGACCTCGGCGACGACACCGGAGCCCACCGGTGCCTGGTTGACGTCGATCGTCACCCGCCCGTCGGCACGCATGCGGCAGGCGTTGACCACCGTGTAGTCGATGGTCACGTCACCGTTCTCACCGGCGGGCGGGGTGTAGATCCCCGTGCCGCGGTCGTACCCCGGCGGCCCGTTGATCGCCACGATGTCACCGTTGGCGACCTGCGCCGCGAGGTCGATGCCGATCGGGGTCATGTAGCCGGTCCGCAGGAGGGGCGAGTTGGCCACCGGTGCCGACTGGGTGCACGGACGCACGGCGATGGTCAGCACGGCGGTGTCGTCGAGCTCACCGTCGGAGAGCCGGTAGCGGATCACGGCAGTTCCCGCGGCACCGGGTTGGGCGACGAACGTGATCGTCCCGTCGGCGCCGACGCTCGCCGACCCGAGGGCGCCGTCGGGGCCGCTGACGATCGCTACCGAGAGACGGTCGCCGTCGAGGTCGCTGTCGTTGAGCAGCACCGGGACCGTCACCGTGCCGCCGTTGGCGACGTCGGCACCGTCGTCGCGGGCGTCCGGGGGGCGGTTCGGTGGGAGCTCGACGGTGAGCGTGATGGTCGAGGTGGCTGCTCATGCCGCCGCCGTCGGTGATCGTGTAGTTGGCCACGATCTGGCCGACGAAGTCGGCCGGCGGGGTCAGCGTCACGAGACTCCCCGACACGGTGACGGTGGCCGGTCCGGTGCCCTTCGACGCCGCGGTGACGCGCAGCTCGCCCGGCGTCTCGTCGGGATCGCTGTCGTTGGCGAGGACGCTGAACGACGTCGGTGCGGCCGGGCCGAACACCGTACGCGCATCCGGGTTGGCGATCGGCGCCACGTTGCGTCGGACGGTGATGCGGACCTGCAAGAAGCCGGTCGACACCTTGCCCTGCTCGTCGGCGACCTGGTAGCTGATCGTCGCAATCCCGCTCTGATCGCCGGCGGTGAACGTGATCACGTTGCCGGATCGTTGGGCGGTGCCGAGCACCGGGGCGGTCGACGACAGGACCTTCAAGGCCGAGTTGTCGCCGTCGGGATCGCGGTCGTTGGACGTCAGGTCGACGGTCGCGCTCGTCCCCACCTCGACGGTCAGGGAATCGTTGACCGCCGTCGGCGGACGGTTGGTGAGGAGTGCCGGGCGGACCGAGACGATGATCTGCGCCGACACGCTCTGCTGCCTGGCGTTGGCGATCTCGTAGGTACACCGGTAGGCGCCCGTCGCGTCGGTCGGCGGGTCGAAGCGGACCTGCTCGTCGGTCGTGATCGTCGCCTGGCCACCGGCCGGGCAGCTCGGCCGGCCGACGAGCCGTGGCCTGCCGCCGGAAGGGTCGCCATCGTTGCGCAGCACGTCGACCGTCACCGGGACGTTGACGTACGTGAACGTCGAGTCGTCGCGGGCGTACGGCGGCTCGTTGAGTGCCTCCGGGAGCACGGTGACGGTGACGTCACCGTCGACGTCGTGCCCCTGACCGTCGGTGACGGTGTACGTGAACCGCACCGTCGTCTGCGACTCGCCCTCGCTCGGTTCCTCGGGCGTGAACTGGATCTGACTGCGTCCGAACACGACCGCTCGGCCGGCACCGTCGGGCTGCGAGACGTCCGTCACCGTCAACGGGTCGCTGTCGGGGTCGCGGTCGTTGGCGGTGACCTCGATGACCACCGGCTCGCCGGCGACCGCTTTGGTGGCATCGGCGGTGACGATCGGTGGACGGTTCGGCTCGAGGTCGTCGATCACCGACACCAGCACCGAGCTGCGCACGGTGTGACCGTGCAGATCGTCGACCTCGTACTCGAACGTGGCGAGCGGTCCGACACCAGAGCGCGCGGTCACCTCGAGCGCGTCCCCCGCCACGTCGACGTCGAGACCGGGCGGCAGCGGCTCGACGACGGTCAGCACGAGGTCGTCGTTGTCGGGGTCGAGGTCGTTGACGAGTGCCGCCACCATCGCCGGGATGTCGTGACGGACGCGCACCGCATCCGGTCGGGCGACCGGTGGACGGTTCGGCGAGTCGGCGCTGGCCACCTCCACGCGCACCTCGACGACGTCGCCGACGGCACCCAGCGCGTCGACCGGTCGATAGCTGAAGATCGCCGTGCCCTCGAAGCCCGGATCCGGCACGAACTGCAGGGCCGGCAGCTCCGATGGCCCCTTCGTCTCGGTCACCTCGCCGATCGGCTTACCGCCGAGCTCGGCCGGCGGCGAGAAGCCGCCGAGCTGCAGCAGGTCGCGCTCGGGATCGATGTCGTTGAGCAGCACGTCGACCACCACCGCCACGCCCGCAGCGGTGGTGGCCCGGTCGGCGACGCCGATCGGCGCACCGTTCAAGGCGTCAGGAGCGACCAGCTCGAGGACCACCGAGGCGCTGGCGCTCGCCCCGCCGCTGTCGACGATCGTGTACTCGAACTCGTCGAGGCCGACGTACCCCGGCTCCGGCGTGTAGACGAGCGTGCTCGCCGAGGCGATGCCCACCGTGCCGTGGCCTGGCACGCCGACGCTGTCGAGGGCGACCGCCGTACCGTCGGGGTCGTAGTCGTTGGCCGTCACCTCGACCGTGACCGAGGACCGCGATCGTGCCAGGACCGGGTCGTCGACGGCGACGGGCGGGTCGTCGACGCCGTTGTCGTCCGGCTCCCGGTCGTCCTCGCGCTCGGTCGGCGAACGGTCCCCGATGCTGCCGTCGGTGCCGTCGTCGGACGCTCCGTCGACGAGTGCCCCGTTCTCACCGAGCACGAGGATGTCCTGCGGGTTCTTCTCGATCGCCTCGATACCCCACGGGTTGACGGCCCAGACGAAGTCGCCGCCGAGGTCGTCGATCCACACGAGGTCGACGGTCGCCGTGACCTGCAGCACAGCGTCCGACGCGACGTCCGCCGACATCTCCTCGAGCGTCGTTCCCGTCCGCCAGTCGAAGCGGACGATCGAGCTCGGACCGCGATGGACGACGGCGCCGGCGTCACCGGCGATCGCCAGCAGGTCGCCACCGCGCACGTCGAGGTCGGCGATCTCGGCAACCTCGTCGATGCCGTCACGGCCGACGCACCACAGGTCGTCGCCCGCCGCGACCCACCCACAGGAACTGGCCGGGCCGGCCTGCTGGACGACGATCTCGCTGGCCGGCGCATCCGTGGGCAGCGGGTGCCAGTCCCCGTCGCCGAATCGGGCTCGACGTCCGATGACGTCGACCACCATCGGATCGGAGCCGACCGTCGTCAGCAACGCGTCGTCGACGCCGATCTGCGTGGCGCTCGGCGGGGGCGACGACGTGGTGCGCACGAGCGAACCGTCGACGAGCGACCACACGGCGCCGTCGCGACCGATGGTCATCGCCGTACCTGCATCGACGGGGAACGAGATCTGCTCACCGTCGACGGGGACGACGGTCGCCTCGTCATCAGACGGGTTGACGACGACGAGGCCCGACTGGCCGACCGCCGACACCGCGTTGCCCTCACCGAGGGTGGTCACCCCGAACGGTGTGCCGAGCCGCATCGACGCCGTGTCGATCGGACGTGCCTCGGCCGTCGTGTCGTTGAGGAGGTAGGCGCCGGGAGCGCCCTCGGCGACACCGATCCGGTCGCCCTGCATGCCCGTGTCGATGCTCCCCAGGGCGACGCCGCGGTAGCCGTCGACGAGCACCACGCGGCCCGACGGCTCGTGAACGAACCAGCCGGTCGCCCGCGCCGACGCCGCGTCGACCGCCGGCAGCCCGTCGGCGCGCAGGACCACGAAGATCGCCAGCAGGCCGACGACCGTCGCCACGACAGCCGCCGCCGCCTGGCGCCAGGTCACGGTCGACATCGTCACGGCACGTCAGCGAATCAGGGGATGGCGGAAACTCACGGTTCGTCTTCGGCACAACGGGCCGGAGACTCAAGGAATTGTTCAGGTTTTCCTGCTCGGCCCGTGGAACTGGCCGCGCACCAGCTTGCCGGTCCGCGACCACCAACCGGGCCGATCCCGCTCGATCTCGAGCGGAGCGTCCGGCAAGCGCTCGACGGCCCACGGCCGCGGCAGCAGCTCGGTGCCCGATGGACGGACCGACGTCAGCACGTCGACATCGCGGAGACGCCCGGCGAGCCCGGCGGCCCCGAGTGCCGCGCCGAGCGCCACACCGACGCGTTGCGGGGCTCGGAGGTCGTGCCCCGGAAACGGTGGGTACGGTTCATCGAGCAGTTGCAGCTGTGCGTCGAGCTCCGACGTCCGTGCGGACGTCGACGTCGCGTCGGCCACCAGGCGTGCGACCTCCTGCACCAGTTCGGCCTCCGGCAACACCCGATCGAGGTCGTGGACGCCGAGCTCGGCGCTCGAGGTGGCGATCGCCGGATGCTCCCGACCGGCGGTGTCGATCGACGCCGCGGCGAGCGGCGTTCCGCCGAGCAGGATCGCCGCCCACGAACGGTCCGCGCTCGGCGTCACGACGGACGACGGTCGTGCCCGGTGGAAGCACGCGGGCGACCGCCAGCGGCGACGGCTCGAGCGTCACGTCGACGAAGCCGGCGCGTTCGAGCATCTCCTGCAACCACCAGGCGCGGGCGTGGTCCCAGCGCAGGGCGAGCATCCAGCGCCGGGCACCGTCGTCGACGAGCATCGACGACGTGACCCCCACGTCGTCGGCCAGCCGGCGTCGCCGCTCGTTGAGCTCGGGGCCGTTGAGGCCGGTTGCGTCGAGGCGCTGCAGGCTCGATCCCGTGGGGAACCATCCCACCCTCGTCGTCAGGGCGTCCTCGCCGAGTCGACCGCGTGTCCGCACCAGCGCGTCGAACACCACGGCGTTGTCGTCGAAGCGATGGATCGGCACCTCACACGCCGCGGCGACGCGTCCAGGATCTTCGTGGGAGATGCGCACACCGCGCACGACCGATGTCGTGATCTCGAGCCCGATCCCGTCACCCCGCGCCGACATCAGCCCTCCCTCCCGGCCGGATCGCGGCGGGCCACGACGGCGGCGAGCAGCGGATGTTGGACGCCGCCGACAACGAGCACACCACGATGCTCGCCCGTCACCGACTGGCTTCCGAGCGACACCCGCACCAGGTCGCCGTCGCCGGGCCCGGGGCGCAGCAGCACCCCGTTGCGAAAGCGCTGCAACGGCTTGCTCCAGTGCCCGGCGGCGCGCAGCTCGGCGGCACGGCCGGCGACGACGACGATCAGTCCGTCGTCGCGCGCTGCCGCCAGCCGCTCGAAGCTCGGTCCACCGAGGCGGTCGGCGTCGTCGACGAGCACGAGTCGGCGGCCCGGTGCGGCGAGGATCCGTTCCACCCAGCCGGCGACGTCGTCGGGCTGGGCGGGCGAGTCGGTTCCCTCGACGCTGTCGAGTGGCCCGCCGCGCGGCGCGACGGCGAACACGGCGAGGTCCGGGGCCGCGCGTCGCGCCGCCACGGCGAAGGCGACGAGGATCGACGACCGTCCGGACGCGGGAGGACCAGCGACGACGACGTGCTCGCCGTAGGGCACGACCGACAGCGCCGGCTCGCCGGTCCGGGTGTCGAGCCCGACCGGGACCACGAGCTGTCGGTCGGTCGACGCCGCGCTGGTCACGAGGTCGTCGACGGCGACCGCGGTCGGCAGCGGATCGATGTGCTGGACAGCTCGGTCGCCGGCCGGTTCGAGGTGCATCGCGGCGATCGTCGTGGCGAGGGACTCTGGCGGCGCGACGAGTTGCAGCTCGACCCGATCGTCGAGGCTGACGGCTCGCCCGGGCACGAACGCCGGGACATCGCTCGGACGGAGGCCGAGTGCAGCATGACCACTCGGGCCCGCCAGTCGCAACGCCATCCTCCGGCTGGCGGCCGCCACCACCGCGTCGGGAATCGCCTGATCGTCTTTCGCCGTGGTCACGAAGCAGATGCCGAGCCGAGCCCCGTCGACGAGCACCCGTTCGAGCGGCTCGCCGACACCGGCGAGGTCGCGGCGTTCGGCGACCAGTCGCAGCACCGCACCGAGATCGTCGATCAGGAGCACGATCGACGGCACGGACTCGACCGCCGGGCGCCCGCCCGCGGCAACGATCCGGTTGCGTCGATCGAGCTCGGCTGCCAGGTGGTTGACGAGGCGGGCGAGCCGATCGGGTTCGCCGAGGCCGACCACCGCACCGACGTGGGGGAGGTCGGCCAGTGGTGACAGGCCGGTGTCGCGCCGGTCGCGGTCGGCATCGATCACGTAGAGGTGGACGTCGTCGGCGTCCCAGCGGGCGGCGACACCGAGGGCGAGGCCGACGAGCAGCGAGGTCGTCCCCGAACCGGCAGCCCCGAGGGCGAGCAGCGAACCGTCGACGCCGGGCGCCCACCTGAGGACGACCTGCGTCTGCTCATCGGGGTGATCGGCGAGGGCGTACGGGATGCCGTCACCCGGCTGGTCGTCGGACAGCTCGGCCATCGGCACGACGTCGGGCAGCGGATCGACGAACGGTCGGCGTGGTCGTCCCGCGCCCACTGCCCTCGCCGCATCACCGATCGCCGCGGCGAACCGGTCGAGTGAGGTCTGATGGGATCGTGTCCGGTGCTCGTCGGCGAGCTGACGTTCGAGACGTCGCTCCAACGGGGTCAGGTCGCGGGCGACGACTGCCGGGCGCACGTCGATCGCGGGTGCCCGCTCCGCGCCGCCGACCCGCGCGCCACCTGCAGCGTCGGCCGCCTGAAAGGCGATCGCCGCGTCGGCACCCCGACGAACCCAGCCGCGGCCGCGACGAGCAAGCGGGAGCCGAGCGGCGTCCGTCGTCCCGAGCACGGCGCGGGAGTCGCCGTCGTCCTGGAGGCGCAGGGCGACCCGCACGCCGACGCTCGGCCCCAGCGCCTCGGCGACGCGCGCCGGCCGGGCGGTGACGAGCACGAGGTGGATCCCGAGCGCACTGCCGCGTTCGCCGATGCCCAACAAGGCGGGCAGCAGCTCTGGCAGTTCGGTCGTCCGGGCGGCGATGTCGTGGGCGACGATCACGAGGCGTGGCAACGGCCCGGCCCCCTCCCGCGACAGGTCGGTCCGCACCCGCAGCTCGGCTTCGAGCGAGCGGATCAGTCGCGCCACCTGTCGGTGGTCGGCTCGGCGCACCACACCGACGACGTGCGCAAGCTCGGCGCAGTCGTCGAAGGTTCCGCGTCCGTCGAGATCGAGTAACGCCACGTGCAGCGCATCCGGCGACGCCGTGGCGGCGAGACCGAACACGAACGACTGCACGAGATCGGCGACGCCCGCCTCGTCGGCGCCGGCCACGAGGGCGTGCGGACCGTCAGCGACGAGGTCGATCGAGATCGGACCCCGTTCGGTGACACCGATCGGCAGCGTCCACTCCCCGGCAGCGCGTTCCCAGCGGGCGCGGACCTCGTCGCCCGTCGGCACGGTCAGCCCCAGCAACGGCAGCAGTGCCACCCGGTCGGGGAGCGCCCCCTCGATCACACCCGGCAGGTCGGGATCGTCGAGCGGTGCGAGCCGGCGCGCCGTCGCCAACGCCAGCGAGGGCGAGGCGAGAAAGGGGTGCACGCCCTCGACCCGTCGCCGCTCCAACAAGAAGTCGACCCTCGCCACGTGATCCGGCATCGCCGTGACGATGGTCGTGCACACCGCCGGCACGTCGGCCGCATCGTCGGTCAGGACGACGAACCGCAGCGGCATCGAGGCGTCGCTGAGCAGGGCCCGCAGCGGGGCGGTGCGATCCCGCCACCACGATGGCTCGTCGACGACGACGATGGTGATGTGCTCGGGTGCAATCGGGCGGCTCGGCCGATCCCACCCGCGGTGGACGGCCGCTGCCCAACCATCGACCTGTTCCCTCGTCCAGGAGATCCGTGGCGCGCCACCCGGCCTGGCGTGGGGTAGCCACTTGACCCACTCCCAGGCGTGGACCTGTTCGGCGGAGGACAGCACGACGATGTCGAGGTTGGCCGGTCCGTGGGTGACGGCGGCCTCCACGAGCAACCCGCGGGCGATCGCTCGCCCGAACTCGGCGCCGCCGACGAGGGCGATGCCGCGCTCGGCGAGCAGGTCGACGGTCACCGGCACCATCGGTGTCGGGCCGAGCTCGTCGACGATCGACGACGCCGCCGACACCGCGCCGGCGCCGCGGGCGAGCGGCGGTGACCACGGCAGGTCGGCGAGCCCGATCGGGACGCGGAACACGTCGGGATCGCCGGCACGTCGCTGCCACAGCTGCGGCGAGACGACATCGGCGAGTGCGGTCGCGGCAGCGAGGTCGGGATGCTCGCCACGGCGACGTTCGAGGTCGTCATGCCAGCGGCGGGTGGCGACGGCGGTGAACTCGGCGACGACGGCGCGATCGGAACGCGATGCGACCGGCGACGGGGCGCGTCGGCGATCGGAGGTGGCGCGCACCGTGTTCGGCACCTCGAGCGGCGGCGGCAGCGGGGCCGGCGCCGGTCGCGGCGGGCGGTTGAACGCCGCCGTCCCGTCGATGCCGACGCCGCCGAAGCGGTGGCCGATCGTCGCCGCGCCGCGCGGATCGGACCGGCCGAGGGCGAACACGCGACCGCCGACGTCGACGAGACCGGCGGTCCAGGGCGCGCCGTCGCGGTCGACCTCGACTCCGTCGATGCGCAGGCGGACCCCGCTGGGACGTACGAACACACGCCCTGCCTCGTCGACGTCGACCTGGAACATCGCCCGGTCGACGGGACCGAGCGCCAGCTCGGCGCCACTCAGGCGACGTCCGACACCGACCCGGAACCGGCCGCTGGCCAGCCACGTCCTGGCACCGGCGCCCTCGCCCGCGACCTGCACGAGTTCCACCCGGGCGTCGGCGGGCGGCACGGCGAGGTCATCGGTGGTCGAGATGACCGAGCCGGTGAGCGCCCCGCTGGTGCCGATCGTCGTCGTCGAAGGCACGGCGCGCCCGTCGACGTAGGCGATCGTGCCCGGCTTGCGCCCGGTCACCCGCTCCAGGAGCTCGGCCAGCTGGACGTCCTCCTGGCCGGGCCCGACCGAGATCTCCGCTTCACCGTTCGGTGTGCGCAGGACGACGTCCATGAGGACGGAAGACTACGACGCCGGGGTTTGCCCGCAGGGACGCGTCGCCCGGCGCGGGCTCAGTCCTCGTCGAAGACCGACGGCCGTTCGCCGAACACCGCCATCGCTTGGCGCAGCGGCACGAGGTCCGCCCCGCTGCGGCGGTCTTCGGCGGCGGCGATGGCGTGCCGGGCGATCTCGCGCGCCTGGTCGAGCTCGTCACGCAGGCGGGCGTTCTCCAGCTCGAGGCGCATCACCCGCCGGATGCCCTCGAGGTTCATCCCCTCGCCGGTCAACTCGGCGATGCGACGCAGCACGTCGATGTCGGCGTCGCTGTACCGACGGTTCCCACCCTCGGTCCGCGCCGGGCTGACGAGGCCGCGCTGCTCGTAGATGCGCAGCGTCTGGGGATGCATGCCCGCCAGCTCGGCAGCGACCGAGATGACGTAGACGGCGCGGGTGCGCGAGCGCTCTTCGGAATCGTGTGCACTCATGTCGATGAACTCCGCGGGTCGCCGGTCGTCGCCGCGACGAGCTGCTCGATCGCCGCCCGTTGCTCGTCGGACAGCTCGGTCGGCACGACCAGGTTGACGGTGACGATCAGGTCACCGGTGTGCTTCTTGGTGGCGACACCCTTGCCGCGGACGCGGTGGCGGGTGCCGGGCTGCGTTCCCGGCTTGATCCGCAACGTCACCGTCGTGCCGTCCAGCGTGGGTACCTGGATATCGGCACCGAGCGCCGCCTCGGCGAACGTGATCGGCACCGTGACGGTGAGGTCGTCACCGCGGCGCCCGAACCGCGGGTGCGGCGTGACGCGCAACTCGACGAGCAAGTCGCCGTTGGGGCCACCGTTGCGTCCCGGCCCGCCGCGACCCTTGAGGCGGATCGTCTGGCCGTCGCGAACGCCGGCGGGGATGCGCGTCTTGACCTCGCGCGGCCGCTTCTCGACGCCGCTGCCGTGGCACGTGGGGCACGGATCCTCGATGCGGATCCCGCTGCCGCCGCAGACGCGACACGGTGAGGAGAACGAGAACATGCCCTGGTTGTCGTCGACCACGCCCCGGCCCCCGCAGTTCGAACACACGACGGGCGACGTCCCGGGTCGGGCGCCCGAGCCGTGGCACGTGGAGCACTGCGCGTCGGTGGTCAGGAACAGCGTGGTCGTCAGGCCGTCGATGGCGTCCTTGAAGTCGACGGTGAGGTGGGCGGTGATGTCCTCGCCGCGCCGCGGACCGGCACCGCCGGCGGAGAAGCCGCGCGAGCGCCCGCCGGCGCCGCCACCGGCCCCGCGACCGAAGAGGTTGCCGAACAGGTCGCCGAGCCCGCCGGCGCCCGACATGTCGTCGATGTTGAACGAGAAGCCGCCGGGTCCGCCCGGTCCACCCGCCATCGGGCCCATCCGACGGACCTCGTCGTACTCCTTGCGCTTCGTCTCGTCGCCGAGGACGTCGTAGGCCGCGGCGACCTCCTTGAAGCGCTCCTCGGCAGCGGCGTCGCCGGGGTTCTTGTCGGGATGGAGGTCGCGCGCCAGCTTGCGGTACGCCTTGGTGACCTCCTTGGCGGTCGCGCTCTCGTCGATCCCCAGCACCTGGTAGTAGTTCTTCTCGAACCACTCACGCTGCGCTGCCATCAGATGTCACCTCCTCCCGTCACCACAGGGTCTGCCCCTGGTGTCACGACCCGCCGCCTTCGCTGCGGGTCTCGCGTACGTCGTGTCACCGTTACATCAGGGGTCTGACCCCTGTTGTAACGCTCGGTCCCGTGCTCGGTCCCGTGCTCAGTCCTTCGTCTTGACCATTGCCGCCCGGAGGACCTTGCCCTTCCAGGTGTACCCGCTGCGCAAGACCTCGACGACGACGGGCTCGCCGCCGTCGCCAGGTTCGTGGGCGACGGCCTCGGCGAGCTCGGGGTCGAACGGCTTCTGTTCGAGATCCATCGTCTCGAGGCCGTGCCGCTTGAGCTCGATCAACATCTGGTTGAGCAGTGGGCCGACCTCGTCGGGGTGGCGGACATACGCCGCCTCGGCGGCGTCGAGCACCGGCAACAACGCTTCGGCGAGTCGGCCCGTCGCCCGGTCGGCATCGGCCAACGACTGCGCCGCGGCCCGCTTGCGGTAGTTGTCGAAGTCGGCCTGCACCCGCTGAGCGAGGTTCTTGTACTCCTCACGCTCGGCGAGCACGGCGGCGACGTCGACGTCGGACCAGTCGGGCTCCGAAGCGTCGGCGGTGGCGTCGGGTCGGGGGATCGAGCCGGTCACGTCGTCGACCTCGCTGGCGCGCTCGCTGGCCTCGTCGGCCCACACCTCGCCTGCCCCGTCGGCATCGCCGACCGGCGGGGTGGCGCCGGTCGGCGTGTCGTTGTCTTTCGGGTCGCCGTTCATCGCCGCCTCAGCGTTGCTCGTCGTCGACGATCTCGGCGTCGACGATGTCGTCGTCGTCGACCGAGCCGGCGCTGGCACCGCCGGTCTGGCCGGACGCCGAGGTGCCCTCGGCACCGGCGTCACGGGCAGCCGCCTCGTAGAGCTTCTGGCTGAACGCCTGGCTGGCGGACATCAGCGACTCGGTGGCCGACTTGATCGCCGCCGTGTCACTGCCCTCCATCGCCTTCTTGAGGTCGGCGAGCGGCTGCTCCACGGCCTCCTTCTCCTCGGCGCTCACCTTGTCGCCCTGTTCGCGGAGCACCTTCTCGGTCTGGTACACGATCGAGTCGGCGTTGTTGCGAACCTCGGCCTCCTCGCGGCGCTTGCGGTCGTCCTCGGCGTGCGCCTCGGCGTCTTTGACCATCTGCTCGATGTCGTTCTTGTCGAGCGTCGACTGACCGGTGATGGTCATCGACTGCTCCTTGTTGGTCGCCCGGTCCTTGGCGGACACGTGGACGATGCCGTTGGCGTCGATGTCGAACGTGACCTCGATCTGCGGCACGCCACGCGGGGCGGGCGGCAGGTCGACGAGCTGGAACTTGCCGAGCGTCTTGTTGTACCCGGCCATTTCCCGCTCGCCCTGGAGGACGTGGATCTCGACCGACGGCTGGCTGTCCTCGGCGGTCGTGAACACCTCGGTGCGCTTGGTCGGGATGGTCGTGTTGCGCTCGATGAGCTTGGTCATCACGCCGCCCTTGGTCTCGATGCCGAGGCTCAGCGGGGTGACGTCGAGCAGCAGGACGTCCTTGACGTCACCGCGCAGCACACCGGCTTGGACGGCGGCGCCGATGGCGACGACCTCGTCGGGGTTGACGGTCTTGTTCGGCTCCTTGCCGGTCATGCTCTGCACGAGGTCGGTGACGGCGGGCATGCGGGTCGAGCCGCCGACGAGGATCACGTGGTCGAGGGCACCCTTCGACACCCCGGCGTCCTTCAGCGCCTGCTCGAACGGCACGCGGCAGCGCTCGATGAGGTCCGACGTCATCTCCTGGAACTTCGAGCGCGTCAGCGTCTCGTCGAGGTGCAACGGGCCGTCGGCGGTGGCGGTGATGAACGGCAGATTGATCTGCGTCTGCTGGACCTGGCTGAGCTCGATCTTGGCCTTCTCGGCGGCCTCCTTGAGGCGCTGCGCGGCCATCCGGTCGTTGGACAGATCGACGCCATGGGCGGCCTTGAACTGCTGGACGAGCCAGTCGATGATGCGCTGGTCCCAGTCGTCGCCACCGAGGCTGGTGTCGCCGTGGGTCGACTTGACCTCGAACACGCCGTCGCCGATCTCGAGCACCGACACGTCGAACGTGCCGCCACCGAGGTCGAACACGAGGATCGTCTCGTCCTCACTGCCCTTGTCGAGGCCGTAGGCGAGCGCCGCGGCGGTCGGCTCGTTGATGATCCGCAGCACCTCGAGGCCGGCGATCGTGCCGGCTTCCTTGGTCGCCGTGCGCTGGGCGTCGTCGAAGTAGGCCGGGACGGTGATGACGGCCTGGGTGACGCTGTCACCGAGGTAGGCCTCGGCGTCGCGCTTGAGCTTCATCAGCGTGCGCGCCGAGATCTCCTGGGGCGTGTACGTCTTGCCGTCGATGTCCGCGGACTTCCAGTTCTCGCCCATGTGACGCTTGATCGAGCGGAACGTGCGATCGGGGTTGGTGATCGCCTGACGCTTGGCGACCTCGCCGACGAGCACCTCGCCGGACTTCGAGAAGGCGACGACCGACGGCGTCGTCCGGGCACCCTCGGAATTGGGGATGACGACGGGGTCGCCGCCCTCGAGGACAGCGACCACCGAGTTGGTGGTGCCGAGGTCGATACCGACTGCCTTGGCCATGTGGAACTCCTTCTGCGGATGCGATGTGCGTGTCTGATTCGAACGATGCGACCGAGCGGCCGACGACATACGGACCGGACAGCCCGGAACGAGATCAACGATAGGAGACCACACAGGTCAACGCAACGTTCAGCGTCAATTTTCTTGAGTCGACAAGACTCAACTTCGCTCAACGGTCGAGGAACTCCGGGCCGAAGGAGTCCGGCAGCAACTCGCCGAGCGTCCGGCTGAGCACCGCCCCGCTGGCGGCGACGGAGTGGACGACGACGTCGAGGGCGGCGAACTCGCGCAGCCGCTGGCGGCAGCCGCCGCACGGCGTTCCCGGCACATCGCCGTCGGTCACCACGACGACCTCGGCGATCATCCGCTCACCGGCCAGCACCATCGCCGCGATCATCCCCGCCTCGGCGCACGTGCCGAGCGGATAGGAGGCGTTCTCGACGTTGCAGCCGACGATCACTGCGCCGTCGACGGTGCGCAGCGCGGCGCCGACGTGGTAACCGGAGTACGGGCAGTAGGCCTGGGCGCGCGCCGCCTCGGCAGCGGCGAGGAGATCGGGGGGCGGATTCGTCACGTCGCGGAGTTTCCCACCTGCGACCGCTCATCGCGCGCCGACCGCGATGAGCGAACGGCCCACCCCTCGGTCCACCCACTCATCGCCACACACGACCACTCCAGCGCGATGAGCCAACGGCCCACCCCCCGGTCCACTCGCTCATCGCCACACACGACCACTCCAGCGCGATGAGCCAACGGCCCACCCCTCGGTCCACTCGCTCATCGCCACACACGACCACTCCAGCGCGATGAGCCAACGGCCCACCCCTCGGTCCGCTCGCTCATCGTCGGTCGGCCACGGCGAGGCGGTGCAACAGCCCGGTGAGCGACATGCCGTCGCCGACGCGGCCGCCGGCGATCTCACCGCGCACGTCGTCCCACGACAACCACTCGACCCGTTCGGCCTCGTCGGGATCGGTCGGGTCGCCGACGTGTTCGGCAGTGACGGCCGAGAAGACGTGGAACACCGAGTCGCTCGTGCCGTTGTGCGGGAAGTAGGTCAGCAGCGGCCGCAGCGGCCCGGGGCGCCACCCCGACTCCTCGAGCGTCTCGCGCGCCGCCGCCTCGATCGGCGTCTCGCCGGCGTCGACGCGACCGGCGGGGATCTCCCATCCCCAGGTGTCGGTCGTGAAGCGGTGTCGCCACAGCAGCAGCACCCCACGCTCGGGGTCGTCGACGACCGTGCCCGCCGCGGCAGCCGGCATCCGCAGCACGTGGTGCTCGAAGCGCTTGCCGCTCGGCAACTCGACGTCGACCAGCGCCAGGCGCATCCACTCGCTGTCGTAGATCGTCCGTTCGCCGTGCACGGTCCACTTCACGTCCGCACCCTATTGCTGCGGGCTCGTCGACCGCTGCGCTTCCTCCTCGCGCCGTGTGCGGCTCGTCGCTGGCGCTTCCCTCGCCGCCCCTGCCGCATTGATACGCCGTGCCAGGCACCGCGTGTCAGGCGGTGCCTCGCGTCGCGAGCAAGACCCCTCGGCCGATCAGACGCCGATCACCAGCGGGACGACGATCGGGGTGACGATCAGCGTCACCAGTGTCAGCGGTGCGCCGACGATCGTGAAGTCGCGGAACCGGTAACCGCCGAGGCTGTAGACCATCAGGTTCGTCTGGTAGCCGATCGGCGACAGGAACGAGCACGACGCACCGATCAACACGACGATGGCGAACGACCGCGGGTCGAGGCCGGCTTCCATTGCCGTCGCCGTGGCCACCGGGACCATCAGCGCCGCGGCAGCGTTGTTCGACAGCAGCTCGGTCAGGATCATCGTCGTCGCCAGCACCGCGACGATCCGGCCGGTGTCGCCGAACGGGTCGCCGAGCTCGCCGAGCACCGAGGCCATTTCGGCCGCCAGGCCGCTGACCGACACCGCGGTGCCGAGGCTGACGGACATGGCGATCGTCAGCACGACGTTGAGGTTGACCGCCCGTCGGGCCTCGCTCGGACTGATCACCCGGAAGACGATCAGCCCGGCAGCGGCCAGCAGCGAGGCCTCCATCAGGTCGAGCACGTTGGCCACGGTGAGGGCGACCATGCCGACGATCGCCGCCAGCACGGCGCCGGCGGCGTGACGCCGCACCGGGGGCGGGGCATCGTGGGCGGCGATCACGCTGAAGTCGCCGTGTCCGCGCCACTGCCGTTCGAACTCCGGGCTGGCGAGGACGAGCAGCACGTCACCCGGGCGGAGGACGACCGTGCCGAGCTTGCCCGGCAGGTCGTCGTCGTGACGGCGGATGGCGAGCACCGCGGCGTCGTAGCGCGCCCGGAAGCCGACCTCGCGCAGGCTCTGGCCGACCAGCTCCGAGCGCTCCGACACGACCGCCTCGTAGAGGCCGGCATCGGGTCGGTCCCCGGCGCCCACGAGGTGGGCGTCCTCGTCGCTCGTCAGACCATTGATCTCCAGCAGGTCGACGACGTCGGCGACGTCACCGGCGAAGTAGCAGATGTCACCCGCACCGAGCAGCGTCCCGGGTCGAGCCGCGACGACCGCACCGCCGCGCTCGACGCCGGCGAGGAAGACACCGTGGAGATGGCGCAGCCCGGCGCCGTCGACGGTCCGGCCGACGAGCGGGCCGCCGGCCTCGACGCGCATGGCGATCGTGTAGCGCTGATCCGGGGCTTCCTCGCTCGGCACCGCGTGCCGTGCATGGCGCAGGAGCACGGGCGCGGTGACGACCAGCACGGCGATCCCCACGGCGGCGACGGGCAGGCCGACCCCGGTGATCTCGAACACGCCGAGCGGTTCACCACCCTCGGCGGCGAGGAGGTCGGAGACGACGAGGTTGGTCGACGTGCCGATGACCGTGACGACGCCGCCGAGCACGGCGGCGTACGACAGCGGCATCAGGTACGGCGCTGCCGACACACCCGCCCGCCGGCACCAGGTGACCACGCGCGGGGCTGCGAGTGCCACCAACGGCGTGTTCGGCAGCACGGCCGACAGCGCACCGGTGGCGATCGCCAGCCGGCCGAGCCGAGCCCGCGAGCCGTTGCTCGTGTCCCGCTCATGCCGTTCTCCCGAGTTGCGACCGTCGAGGATCCGGTCGAGCAGCGGTGACAGGGCGCCGGTCACGGTGGCGGCGCCGGCGAGCACGTACAGCGCGGCGATCGTCACCGGCGCACTCGACGACAGACCCGACAACGCCTCGCCCTCGTCGACGACGTTGGTCAGCAGGAGCACCCCGACCGCGGCGCCCATCGCCGCGGCCGCAGGCATGCGGTCGAAGGCGAGCACCCCGAACGTCGCCACGAGGACGATGAGGGTGATCCAGGCGTCGGCCGTCACGTCGCTGCGGTTGCGCGCTCGTCGAGGCGCACGGTGACGCGATCGGTGCCCGCCCGCTGATGCTCGACGGTCACGGTCACGTCGGTTCCGGCCGCAGCGCGGACGATCCACGAGCAGGTCACCCGGTCGGCCGTACGGGTGGGCCCATCCGTGAACCGCGCCGCCGACGCACCGGCGAGCTGGCCGAGCTCGACCCGCGCCGGCGACCCGAGGACCTCGAAGCCGTCGGCGGCCGACTCGATGACCGCCGACACCGGGCGGACGAGTGCTTGCGTGCGCGCCCGCGCCGTGACCGTCGTCGGCAGCCAGCCGGTGTTGGCGACGCCGACGGTCACCCGCCAGCCGTCGGCACCGAGGGGGCTGACATCGGTGTGGGCGATCGCCAGGCAGGGAGCGGCGAGCGCCTGCGCCACGGCGAAGTCGGCGTGGCGTTCGACCTCACCGTGGAGCAGATCGAGCGGCGGGTTGGTCCACACCGCCAGTTCGTTCCAGCCACCGAGCTCGACGCGGCCAAGCTGCGGGTGATCGAAGGGGTACCAGTCGACGAACCCGGTGTGGCGGGGCGCCGTGGCACCCCGCGCGTCCAGCCAGCGCAGCACCGCCAACTGTTCGGCGTCGGTCGGTCCGGTGTACCAGAAGTGGGTCGACTGCTTGGCGCCGGTCGCCGCCCGGACGACGTCCCAGAACTCCGTCGTCCAGCCGAAGATGCCGAGGTGCTCGTACACCCAGTCGTCGGAGGCACCGCTCATCGTCTCGCTCGGATCCCAGGTGAAGTCCTCGTAGACCGAGTGGACGGGGTAGCCGGTGAGCTCGGTGCCGATCTCGCCGAGGCGCGTCCACGCCCACACGTCGTCCGGTGGGAGGCGGTTGTCGGCCATCGTGGACGACGGCCGCAGCAGCACCCCGCCGCTGGTGTGGAAGGCGTTGAAACCACAGATGTTGGGGCGGGCGACGATCGCCCGAACCACGGCATCGATCTCGGGTTCCGACAGCGGATGGTCGCCGGATCCGGTGACGCCGGGGCCCCATCCGGCCGGGAAGTTGCGGTTGAGATCGAGGCCTTCCGGACGGGGTGCCTGGGGAATCGAGAACCCGTCGTAGTCGACGACGACACCCTCGTCGAGCAGGCGGTAGCGGGCGACACCGTCGTCGACACCGGTGGGCGGGATCGGGACGAGCAGGCGGGCGTCGTCCGGGTGGCCGATCCACGGGCCGTCGGGGTCGGCGAAGCGCATCTGCAGGATGCGGCCGTCGCCGTCGACGTCCTCCGGATGCAGGCCGGGCCAGCGGTGGGCGTCGGAGCGTGGCCACGGTCGAACGCTCGAACGACGGAAGCGAGGCCGGTCGCCGAGCACCCACTCCGCCCCGTCGGGGTTGACCCGCGGCACGACGTAGAAGGTGCGCGTCGACAGGGCGCGGGTGATCGTCGGGTCGCTGTGACGATGCCCGTCGACGAGACGCTGCAGCAGCCAGCAGGCACCGACCGTGGCGGTCAGCTCGACGGCATGGATGCTGGCGTCGACCCAGTGGGCGGGCTTGGTGTCGTGGGGGCCGGTCGTCGCGTCGGTCACCGTGACGAGCAGCAGGTCGCGCCCCTCGTACGACCGGCCGTAGGTCTCGACGTTGACGAGGTCGGGATTGGCGGCCGCCAGCTCGGCGATCCACGCCACCAGCTCGTCGTACCGGAGATACCGGTCGAAGGCGTACGGCGAGGGGCGTGACGGTGCGATCGGCACGCCGGAACACTACGACGGTGGGGACTCACGACGGCATGCCGAACCACGGTGTCGGGTCGCACGGAGCGCTGCGAGCGACCTCGCCTACGATCGCACCATGACCGGAACGCTCGTGATCCTCCGCCACGGCCAATCGGAGTGGAACCTGGCCAACCTGTTCACCGGCTGGCACGACGTCGAGCTGACCGAGCTCGGTCGCGCCGAGGCGGCGGCCGCCGGCGTGACGATGCGCGATGCCGGACTGCGCTTCGACACGTCACACACGTCGCTGCAGACGCGCGCCGTCGTCACCCAGAACCTGGCCCTGGAGGCCCTCGGCCAGCCGTGGCTGCCGGTCGCCCGGTCGTGGCGGCTGAACGAACGCCACTACGGCGCGCTGCAAGGGCTGGACAAGAAGCAGACCACCGAACGCCACGGCGCCGAACAGGTCAAGGCGTGGCGGCGCAGCTACGACACGCCGCCGCCACCCGTCGCACTCGACAGCCCCGAGCACCCCAGCCACGATCCTCGCTACGCCCACCTGCCGCCCGACGTGTTGCCGGCGACCGAGTGCCTGAAAGACGTCGTCGCCCGGGTCATGCCCTACTGGTACGACTCGATCGCGCCGCAGCTGCTGGCCGGCCTCGACGTGCTGGTGACCGCCCACGGCAACTCGCTGCGTGCCCTGCTCAAGCATCTCGAGAGCATCGGCGACGACGAGATCGCGGGGATCAACATCCCCACCGGCGCGCCGCGGCAGTACACGTTCGACGACCAGCTCCGGCTCCAGTCCGCGGAGTACCTCGGTGATGCCGAGGCGGTCGCCGCGGCGGCGGCTGCCGTCGCCGCGCAGGCCGGCACGACCTGACGGCACGGACTCGCGCAGGCGTCACCCCCCGCTGCACCGGCGGGGCGGGTCCGCGGCGTAAGGTTCCGGCCCATGGCGAGCAAGAAGCAGCATTTGGACACGCTCCGATCGGTACCGCTCTTCTCGGGCTGCACCACCAAGGAGCTGGAGAAGGTCGCCAAGGCCAGCGACGAGATCACGATGACCGCAGGCACGCTGCTCATCGACCAGGGCCAGACGGGCCGCGAGGCGTTCGTCATCCTCGACGGTGACGTGACGGTCAAGCGCAACGGCCGCAAGGTCGCCTCGCTCGGCCCGGGCAACGTGGTGGGCGAGCTGTCGCTGCTCGATCACGGGCCGCGCACGGCGACCGCGATCTGCGAGACCGACGCCACGTTGCTGATCATCGATCAGCGCAAGTTCCTCAGCGTCATCGACGACGTGCCGGCGATCTCGCACAAGCTGCTGGCCAGCCTGGCGTCGCGCATCCGCGACATGGACCGCCAGTACTTCGGCTGACCCGACCCCCGACCGCGCGCCCGAGCCCCGTCCGCGACGGCATCAGCGTCAGCGACAAGGGCGAACGTCAGCGTTGTCGCTGACGCTGATGCCGCGGAGCCGTCATCGGGCCGCGAGCGGCGGCGTGTCGTCCGCGACATCGAGGGCGTGGAGCACGCGGTACAGCAGGGCGTGGAGCGCCGCACCATCTTCGAGGTCGAGCCCGAGCCGGGCTGCCACGGCCGCAGGCACGGCGGCGGCACGGTCCTGCAGCTGCTCGCCGTCGGCAGTCACCTCGATCACCACCCGTCGTTCGTCGGCGGCGTCGCGGCGGCGGGTGACGAACCCGGCCGCTTCGAGGCGCTTGAGCACCGGCGTGAGCGTTCCCGAGTCGAGCCGGAGCAGGCGTCCGAGCTCGCTGACCGTCGCCTGCCCGTCGGACTGCCACAGCGCCAACATCGTCAGGTACTGCGGATACGTCAGACCGAGCGGCTCGAGATGGGGGGCGTAGCTGCGCACCAGCGCCCGCGACGCGGCGTACAACGGGAAGCACAGCTGCCGGTCGAGGTCGAGTTGGGCGTACCGCTCCACACGATCGAGTCTATCGATCTTCCCTCTTGCGTAATTCAATTGTGCGCAATAGATTCTGGTCATGAAGTCACTCTTCGCCACCACCGCCCACGCCACCGGCGACGGCCGCAACGGACACGTCCAGTCCGATGACGGCTTCGTCGATGCCGACGTCCGCATGCCGCCCGAACTCGGCGGCCCCGGTGGTGCCACCAACCCCGAGCAGCTCTTCGCCGCCGGGTATGCCGCCTGCTTCCACTCGGCTCTCCGCCTCGTCGCCGGACAAGCCGGCGTCGACATCACCGACTCGGCCGTGTCGGCCACCGTGCACCTCGGTTCGACCGACAGCGGCGGGTTCGGGCTCGCCGTCGAGCTCGACGTCAGCCTCCCGGCGGCCTCACCCGACGACGCCCGCAAGGTGACCGAGCAGGCGCACCAGGTGTGTCCCTACTCCAACGCCACCCGCGGCAACATCGACGTCACCCTCAACGTCGTCTGACCGCGTCGTCTGACCGCGTCGTCTGACCGACCCGTCTGACCAGCGCATCGATGTCACGTCGGGCCTGCCACCGGGGTGACGTCGATACCGCCGGAAATGAACGTTGGTCAGGTCAACGGGTAGCTTGGCGGGCGTCATGAGCGACCACGACGACACGCCCGACGGACCCAAATCGCCCGCCCGCGTCAAGCCGCATCACCTCGCCCTGGTGCTCGGCATCGCCGTCGGTCTGTTCACGATCGTCAGCGGCGTCCTCCCCCAGATCACCCACTGGCACAACGACAACGCCGTCCACCGCGTGGTGTTCGTCAACATCCCCGGCCCGCTGCAGGTCGCCTTCTACACGGTCATCCCGGTGATGATCATCTGGGGCGCCTTCATGTTCGCCAACCGGATGAAGAACTGGGAGCGCGGCGCCCCGACCCAGCGGCACACCACGCCGCAGAACCTCACCCAGCGGTTGAAGGACTTCCGCGCCGGCGCCTACATGCAGACGCTGCTGCGCGACGCCGGCGCCGGACTGATGCACTCGATGATCTACTTCGGGTTCCTCGTGCTGCTCGGCGTCACGACGGTCCTCGAGGTCGACCACCAGCTTCCCGAGTCGCTGAAGTTCCTCCACGGCAACACCTACAAGGCCTACGCCTTCATCGGCGACGCCGCCGGTCTCGTGCTGCTGATCGGCGTCGTCTGGGCGATCATCCGCCGCTACGTCGCTCGCCCGTACCGCATCCGCATCAAGTCGAAGCCCGAGCACGCCGTCATCCTCGGCACCTTCTTTGCCGTCGCCGTCACCGGCTTCGGCACGGAGATGTTCCGCATCGCCCTCGAGGACATGCCGAGTTACGAGAAGTGGAGCTTCGTCGGGTACCCGCTGGCCACGCTCGTCGACGGCTGGTCCGTCGACACGCTCAGCACCTGGCAGCAGTGGTGGTGGATCGCCCACGTCGCCACGTTCATCGTCTTCCTGGCGATCCTGCCGATCACGATGCTGCGCCACATGTTCACCTCGCCGCTGAACATGTACCTCAAGGACAAGGACCGCCCCAAGGGCGCCATGCGTCCGATGCCGAACCTCGAAGAGACCGAACTCGAGAGCTTCGGCGCCTCGGTGATCGAGGACTTCACCTGGAAGCAGCTGCTCGATCTCGACGCCTGCACGATGTGCGGTCGCTGCACCAGCGTCTGCCCCGCCCACGCCACGGGCAAGCCCCTCGACCCGCGCGAGATCGTCCTCAAGGCGGGCGAGGTGATGGCTGCCACCGGCACACCGGTCGTCAGCCCGCCGCTCGGCACCGACCCGGCGATCAAGGTCACGGCCAACTCGCTGTTCGAGCGCATCACGGCAGAAGAGCTGTGGGCCTGCACCACCTGCAAGGCCTGCGACGAGATCTGTCCGGTCAACATCGAGATCACCGACAAGATCTTCGACATGCGCCGCTACCTGGCGCTGATGGAGTCGAACTTCCCCGCCGAGCTCGGCAACGCCTACCGCGCGATGGAGAACCAAGGCAACCCGTGGGGCATGAACCAGGGCGAGCGCGGCGACTGGGCCGACGGCATCGACGGCGTGACGATCGTCGACCCCGGCGAACCCCTCCAGTCCGAGTACCTCTACTGGGTCGGCTGCGCCGGATCGTTCGACGACAAGAACAAGAAGGTCACCCAGGCGATGGCACAGCTGCTGCGTCGCGCCGGGATCGACGTCGCCATCCTCGGCCCGTCGGAGATGTGCACCGGCGACTCGGCCCGCCGCTCGGGCAACGAGTACCTGTTCCAGATGCTCGCCCAGCCGAACGTCGAGATGCTCAACGGCATGGGTGTGAAGAAGATCATCACCCAGTGCCCGCACTGCTTCAACACGCTCCTCAACGAGTACCCGCAGATCGGCGGCAACTACGAGGTCGTGCACCACACGCAGCTGCTCGAGGAGCTGATCGACTCCGGCAAGCTCGACGTCAGCCAGGCGACGCTCGAGGAGCGGATCACCTATCACGACTCGTGCTACCTCGGCCGTCACAACGACGTGTACCTCGCCCCGCGCAAGGTCGTCGGTTCGATCAAGGGCATCGAGGTCGTCGAGATGCAGCGCAACGGCACCAAGGGCATGTGCTGTGGCGCCGGCGGCGCCCGCATGTGGATGGAGGAAACGGTCGGCGTCAAGGTCAACGACGAGCGCGCCGCCGAGGCGATCTCCACCGGCGCCAGCCGGGTCGCCACCGCCTGCCCGTTCTGCTACATCATGCTCGACGACGGCGTGAAGGGTGCCGGCATCGAGGAGGATCAGGTCCGCGTCGCCGACGTGTCGATCCACCTCCTCGAAGCGATCGAGGCCGGCGAAGCGAAGCTTCACGACGCCGTCAGCCCGCTGACCCCCAGCGTCGGCGACTGAATCGCCCGGTCCGGTCCGACCTCGTTCGGCGCCGGGCGGGTCAGTGACTCATCGTCACGGTGCGCGTGGCGTCGGAGAAGTCGCGGTGCAGACGCTCGATGAGGCGGCTGAGGGCTTCGTCGTCGGGGCGCTCCCACAGCTCGACGGCGAGCTCCGACGTGCCCGCCACCTCGCCCTGACCGAGGCGCACCGAACGGATCGCGGCGGGGAACTCCTCCTGCACGGCGCGCAACACGTCGACGCCCCGCTCGGGCTGGTCGAGAACGACGATCAACGTCTTCGGCGGGTGCGTTCGTTCGCCGACCCAGTTCGACAGCGGCTTCAGCGCGGCGAGGGCGAACAGCGACAGCACGGTGCCGATCACCGCTGCCGACCAGAGGCCGAGGCCGGCGCTGAGGCCGATCGCCGCCGCCGCCCACAACGAGGCGGCCGTCGTGATGCCGCGCACCGAACCGGCGTGTTTGATGATCGCGCCGCCACCGATGAAGCCGACCCCGGCGGCGACGTAGGAGGCGATGCGCGTCACGTCGACCTGGACGTTGGTTCGTCCGCTGGTGATGAACGAGTCGAAGCCGCCGACCGATGCCACACCGAACATCGCCGAGCCGAGCGCCAGCAGGAGGTGGGTCCTGAAGCCGGCGTCCTGGCCGGACGATTCGCGCTCGAGACCGACGACGGCGCCGAGCACGGCGGCGATGCCCAGCCGGAACAGGACCTCGTACCAACTGAGGTCGGCAAGCATCACATCGGGCCAGCCTGCTGGGCGTTGCCACGGGCGATGGCCCGCAGGTCGAGCGCCGAGTCGAGAACGTCGTCGGCCACGCCGTGGTCGCGGGCGACGTCACGCAACGGGCGGCCGGAGGCGGCCGCCTCCTTGACGATCGCCGTCGCCTCGTCGTAGCCGATCACCGGGTTGAGCGCCGTCGCCGTTGCCAGCGTCAGCTCCGCGAGGTCGAGGCACCGCTCACGGTTCGCTTCGATGCCCGCCACACAGCGCCCGGCGAGCAACCGGCTCGCCGACGCCGAGAGCTCGATCGACTGCACGATGTTGCGGGCCATCACGGGGATCATCACGTTGAGCTCGAAGTTGCCCTGCATGCCGGCGACGGTGATCGTCGTGTCGTTGCCGATCACCTGCGCGCACACCTGCAGCACGGCCTCCGGGATCACCGGGTTGACCTTGCCGGGCATGATCGACGACCCCTTCTGCAACTCCGGGAGGACGATCTCGCCGAGGCCGGCCCGAGGGCCGCTCGACATCCACCGCAGGTCGTTGCAGATCTTGGTGAGCGAGACGGCGAGCACCTTCAACGCCCCGGACGTGGCGACGATCGGATCGCGGGCCGCCTGGGCGGCGAAGCGATCATCGGGTGCGGCCAGCAGCCCGTCGTGGTCGAACGTCAACGTCGCGGCCAGCGCATCGCGCACTCGTGCGGCGAAGTCGGGGTGCGTGTTGAGCCCGTTGCCCACGGCGGTGCCGCCGAGCGGGATCCGTCCGAGGCCGGGCAGCGTGGCGGCGATGCCATCGGACGCCGAACGCACCTGTGCGGCGTACCCGGCGAACTCCTGGCCGAGCGTGATCGGCACGGCGTCCATCAGGTGGGTACGGCCCGCCTTGACGACGTCGGCGAAGGCGGCGGCGCGCTCGTCGAAGGCTGCCGCCAACGTCGCCAGGGCGGGCAGGAGGTCGGCACCACAGGCCTCCAGGGCGGCGAGTTGGACGGCACTCGGGAACACGTCGTTCGAGCTCTGACCGAGGTTGACGTGGTCGTTGGGGTGCGCCGCACCGCCGGTCAACGAGGAGATGACCTCGTTGGCGTTCATGTTCGACGACGTGCCGGACCCCGTCTGGAACACGTCGACCGGGAAGTGGTCGTGATGCTCACCGTCGGCGACTCGATCGGCGGCGGCCACGATGGCGTCGGCCAGTGGGCGATCGAGCAGCCCGAGGTCGGCGTTGGCGGCAGCGCTCGCCGACTTGATGCGGCCGAGCCATCTGACGACCCGCGGCGGGATCGGTTCTCCCGAGATGGGGAAGTTGGCCACGGCCTTGTCCGTCTCACTGCCCCACAACGGCTCCGGGCGCGAGGCCTCGACGATTGGATCAGCCACGCCGTCGATCTTCCCACCGCCGCCGACGCGAAACCAGGGCCACTCGCGGCTCGCGCCCGTGGCCGACGGCAGCGGCTGACCGGGCCGTTCCCGTCGTCGCGTCTGCTGATCGGCGTCAGGTCGGCGGGCGCTGGTCGCCGCCCAGCTGGTCGGGATCCATCACCTCGGCGTCGGGACCGGCGGGGCGGTCGGCGCCGCGATAGAGCTCGTCCGACGTCGTCGGCGGTGGGCTCGGCTCGTCGTGCGACGCGGCCTGTTCGGGCGTCTGGCGCTGCAACCAGAACCAGGCGACGACGGCGACCACGACGGCCACGAGCACGATGATCACGATGAGCATGGCTCAGCGCTACCCGCTCGACCCCGCCGTTACGCCGCCGCTCGCACCGTCGGACCGTCCCCCGCTCACGCCGCGCCCCGCTCGCGTCGCGGGGGTCGGAGGCGGCGCCGGACGGCACCGACGGGTAGCGACCGGTGTCGCCGGGTAGGGACGCCTCATGACGACGTCGATCCCCGACCCGGACCCGGGTCCACCTCCGATCCGCCCGATCCCCGAGCCGAACCCGCAGCCCGACCCGCTCCCGCAGCCGGAGCCGCCGATCCCGCAACCCGAGCCGGAGCCGCCGATCCCGCAACCCGACCCGCAGCCGCCCATCCCGCCGGAGCCGCACCCGCCGATCCCGCAACCCGAACCGATGACGCCGCCGCCGGAACCGCCGCCGCCGGTGGCCTGATCCGTCGCCGTCCCATCCCCGTCCACGTTCCTACCGCGCCGAAAACCCGCTGTGACGTGCGGCGCGAGGGTTCGGGATCGTTTCGCGGCGACGGCACTTGGGGAAGGATCGCACTCGTGCCACCACCCCCAGCTCACGGTTCGCCTGCCACGTCGTCTTCCACGTCGTTTCGGAGGTGGGTCGGAACGCCGTCGCCACTCGGCGCCAACTACGACGGCTCGGGCACCAACTTCTCCTTGTTCTCGAGCGTCGCCGAGGGTGTCGAGCTGTGCCTGCTCGACGACGACTCGTCCAGCACCCGGAGCGGCACGGCGAGCAGCTCGGCGCCCGGCGGTGTCGACGAGGTGCGCATCGAGCTCCGCGAGGTCGACGGCCACTGCTGGCACGCCTACCTCCCCGACGTGCGTCCGGGACAACGCTACGGATTCCGCGTGCACGGGCCGTGGGAGCCCGATCGCGGCCTGTGGTGCAACCCGTCGAAGCTGCTCCTCGATCCCTACGCCAAGGCGATCGCCGGTGAGGTCGACTGGAGCCCGTCGTGCTTCGGCTACGACTTCGACGAGCCCGACCGTCCGAACACCGAAGACAGCGCGCCGCACGTGCCGAAGGCGGTCGTCGGCGATCGCTACTTCGACTGGGGCCACGACCGACCGCCGGACGTGCCGCTCCACGAGACGGTGATCTACGAAGCCCACGTCCGCGGCCTGACGATGCAGCACCCCGACATCCCGCCGGCGCTGCGCGGCACCTACTCCGGGCTCGCCCACCCGGCGATCATCGAGCACCTCCACCGGCTCGGGGTCACCGCGATCGAGCTGATGCCCGTGCACCAGTTCGTCCACGACCATCACCTCGTCGAGCGCGGCCTGCGCAACTACTGGGGCTACAACTCGATCGCCTACCTGGCGCCGCACAACGGCTACACGTCCGCCGCCGCGCTCGGCCAGGTGCAGGAGTTCAAGACGATGGTCAAGACGCTGCACAACGCCGGAATCGAGGTGATCCTCGACGTCGTCTACAACCACACCGCCGAGGGCAACCACCTCGGACCGATGTTGTCGATGCGCGGCATCGACAACCTCGCCTACTACCGAACCGTCGAGGACAACCCGCGCTATTACCTCGACTTCACCGGCACCGGCAACAGCTTGAACATGCGCCACCCGCACGTGCTGCAGCTGATCATGGACAGCCTGCGCTACTGGGTGACCGAGATGCACGTCGACGGCTTCCGCTTCGACCTCGCCTCGACCCTCGCCCGCGAGCTCCACGACGTCGATCGGCTGTCGGCGTTCTTCGACCTCGTCCAGCAGGATCCGGTCGTGTCGCAGGTCAAGCTGATCGCCGAGCCGTGGGACATCGGTGAGGGCGGGTACCAGGTGGGGAACTTCCCGCCGCAGTGGTCGGAGTGGAACGGCCGCTACCGCGACACGATCCGCGACTTCTGGCGCGGTGAACCGTCGACGCTCGCCGAGTTCGGGTACCGCTTCACCGGCAGCTCCGACCTCTACGAGGCGGACACGCGACGCCCGACGGCGTCGATCAACTTCGTCACCGCCCATGACGGCTTCACGCTCTGCGACCTCGTCTCGTACAACGAGAAGCACAACGACGCCAACGGCGAGGACGGCAACGACGGCGAGTCGCACAACCGCTCGTGGAACCACGGCGCCGAAGGGGAGACCGACGACGCCGAGATCGGTGCCCTGCGCGCCCGCCAGCGGCGCAACCTGGTGACCACCTTGATGCTCTCCCAGGGTGTGCCGATGCTGCTCGGTGGCGACGAGCTCGGTCGTTCGCAAGGCGGCAACAACAACGCCTACTGCCAGGACAACGAGATCTCGTGGTTCGACTGGCGCCACGTCGACACCGACTTCGCCAAGTGGTGCCAGCGGGTGATCCACTTCCGACGCGCCCACCCGGTGTTCCGCCGTCGACGCTGGTTCCAGGGCCAGTTGATTCGCGGGATCGACGATCTCGCCTGGTTCCGACCCGACGGTGAGGAGATGAACGACGACGACTGGGAGGCCGGCTACGCCCGCTCGGTCGCCGTGTTCCTCAACGGCGCCACGATCCCGACGACCGACGCCTATGGCCAGCGCGTCGTCGACGACAGCTTCCTGGTGATCTTCAACGCCAGCGACCTCCCGATCGAGTGGACGATCCCCGGTCCGCAGTTCTCCCGCCGCTGGACGATCGACCTCGACACGGCCGATCCGAAGCGCGGTTCAGCGCGCACTGTCAACAAGCGTCCCGGCGACACGCTGATGGTGACGGAGCGTTCGATGGTCGTGTTCCGATCGGTGATGGCACCGATCCGCCATCCGGTGCACCGCAGCCGGATCGCCGACCCGGCGCCGGAGGTGCTCCCCGCGGTGGCACCGGACGACATCGCCCACCCTGATGGCGACCCGGTCGCCGAGACGGTCACGGATGACCCGACGGTCGACGAGACTGACGTCATCGAGGCGAGTTCCGACTTCAAGGAGTGATCGATGCCCTCGCACCCGTTGCCCACCCACCGACCGAGCCGCGTCGTCATCGAACCGGTACGTCCGATCGTCGACGGCGGAACGTTCCCCGCCAAGGCGAGCATCGGTGAACCGGTCACGGTGCTCGCCGACGTGTTCACCAACGGCCACGAGGTGGTGCGTGCCGTGCTTCGCTGGCGCCACGCCGGCGGCGGCAAGAAGCCCGGCGCCTGGCGCGACGTCCCGATGACGCCACTGACCAACGATCGCTTCACCGCCTCGTTCACGCCCGACAAGCTCGGCCGCCTCGAGTACGACATCGTCGGCTGGCTCGACCACCTCGAGACGTGGCGGCGAGCGACGGTCAAGAAGATCGATGCCGGCCTCGACGTCGACATCGAGGCGCAGTCCGGGGCGGTGCTCCTCGGGCAGGCCGCGGCGGCCGACCCCAAGCCGGCCAAGCGCGACCGCAGCAGGCTCGACGAGCTCGCCGCCAGATCGGCCGCAGGCGACGTGAGCTGGCTCGACGACGAGGCGCTCGACGAGTTCTTCGCCCGCACGTCGGAGCGCGAGCCGGCGGCGTCGTTGGACGAGCCGCTCGCCGTCGTGGTGGATCCGCTCCACGGTTCGTTCGGGGCGTGGTACGAGTTCTTCCCCCGTTCGGCGGTCCGCCGCGGGCGAACCCACCCCCCGGGCGCCGACGACGAAGGCCCGCAACGCGTCGAGCAGGGGGTCGGGCGAACTCTGCTCGATTCGATCGATCGTCTCGACCACATCGCGGGGATGGGCTTCGACATCGTCTACCTGCCGCCGGTGCATCCGATCGGTGCGACCAAGCGCAAGGGACGCAACAACTCGACCACCGCCGAAGCGGACGACGTCGGCAGCCCGTGGGCGATCGGCGGGGGCGGCGGCGGCCACACCGCGGTCGCCCCCGAGCTCGGCACGGTCGATGACGTCACCACGTTCGCCGAGGCCTGCCGGGCCAGGGGGATGCAGCTGGCGCTCGACATCGCCTTCCAGTGCTCGCCGGACCATCCGTGGGTCGACGAGCATCCCGAGTGGTTCGCCAAGCGTGCCGACGGCACCATCCAGTTCGCCGAGAACCCGCCGAAGCGGTACGAGGACATCTACCCACTCGACTTCGAGTCGAAGGACTGGAAGAACCTGTGGAAGGCGCTCGCCGACGTCTTCCGCTTCTGGATCGAACGCGGCGTGACGACGTTCCGCGTCGACAACCCGCACACCAAGGCATTCGCCTTCTGGGAATGGGTGATCGCCGCGCTGCGCGACGAGTATCCCGAGGTGGTCTTCCTGGCCGAGTCGTTCACCCGGCCGCGGGTGATGGAACGGTTGGCCAAGGTCGGCTTCAACCAGAACTACACCTACTTCGCCTGGCGGCAGTCGTCGTGGGAGCTGCGTGAGTACTTCACCGACCTGTCGACCCGGACCGTCGACTGGTTCCGCCCGAACGCCTGGCCGAACACCCCCGACATCCTCACCGAGCAACTGCAGGTCGGCGGCCGACCGGCGTTCGTCACGCGGGCGATCCTCGCCGCCACGCTGTCGCCGAGCTGGGGTGTGTACGGACCGGCGTTCGAGCTGCTCGAGCACCGCCCGATCCGGGGGGGCTCCGAGGAGTACCTCGATTCCGAGAAGTACCAGTTGCGCACCTGGGATCTCGACCATCCCGACTCCTTGGCACCGCTGCTGACGCGGCTCAACGAGATCCGCTCCACGCACCGCGCCTTCCGCCATCTCGACACGCTCCACGTCCACGAGACCGACCACCCCGGACTGCTCTGCTACAGCCGCCGCGACCGAACCGGTACGTCGAACCCGATCATCTGTGTCGTCAACCTCGATCCGAACCAGCGGATCACCGGATTCGTCGACATCGACCTGGCGGCCATCGGGCTGCCGTACGAGTCGTCGTACCCGGTGCACGATCTGCTCGGCGGTGCCCGGTACACGTGGCACGGCAACCTCAACTACGTCGACCTGGCCCCGTGGTCTGCGTCAGCGCACATCTTCGAAGTCGACGTGATCGCTGACGCAGAAGCCCGGCCCGCCGCGGACGGCTCCGCGAACGACGCGGCCGAGCACGACGGGGAGGTCGTCGAACGATGAGCAAGGACTGGTTCCGCGACGCCGTCATCTACGAGTTGCACGTCCGCGCCTTCGCCGACTCCAACGGTGACGGCACCGGTGACTTCGACGGCTTGACGTCGCGCCTCGACTACCTCGCCGACCTCGGCGTCACCGCCTTGTGGCTGCTGCCGTTCTACCCGTCGCCGCTGCGCGACGACGGCTACGACATCGCCGACTACCGCACGGTCAACCCCGATTACGGCAACCTGCGGGCGTTCAAGCGGTTCCTCACCGCCGCCCACTCGCGCAACCTGCGGGTGATCACCGAGCTCGTCATCAACCACACCTCCGACCAGCACCCGTGGTTCGAGCGGGCACGCCACGCCCCGCCCGGATCACCCGAGCGCGACTTCTACGTGTGGTCCGACGACCCCACCAAGTACGCCGACGCACGGATCATCTTCCAGGACTTCGAGACCTCGAACTGGACGTGGGACCCGGTCGCCGAGCAGTACTACTGGCACCGCTTCTACTCCCACCAGCCCGACCTCAACTTCGACAACCCGGCCGTCGAACGGGCGATGCTGGGCGTGCTCGACCACTGGCTCGACATGGGCGTCGACGGGCTGCGGCTCGACGCCGTGCCGTACCTCCACGAGCGCGACGGCACGAACTGCGAGAACCTGCCCGAGACGCACGCCGTCCTGAAGCGCATCCGGGCGCACATGGACACCAAGTACGACGACCGGATGCTGCTCGCCGAAGCCAACCAGTGGCCCGAGGACGCCGCGGCCTACTTCGGCGACGGCGACGAGTGCCACATGAACTTCCACTTCCCGGTCATGCCACGACTGTTCATGTCGCTGCAGTCGGAGAACCGGATGCCGATCATCGACATCCTCGACCAGACACCGACGCCCCCGGAGAACTGCCAGTGGGCGACGTTCCTGCGCAACCACGACGAGCTGACGCTCGAGATGGTCACCGAGGAGGAGCGCCACGACATGCTGCGGGCCTACGCCCGCGACCACGAGATGCGGATCAACCTCGGCATCCGACGGCGACTGGCGCCGCTGCTCGGCAACGACCGCCGCAAGGTCGAGCTGCTCAACGCCGTGCTCTTCTCACTGCCGGGCACGCCGGTCGTGTACTACGGCGACGAGATCGGCATGGGCGACAACGTCTACCTCGGTGACCGCGACGGTGTGCGCACCCCGATGCAGTGGTCGTCGGACCGCAACGGTGGCTTCTCGAGCGCCAACCCGCACCGTCTCTACCTGCCGCTGATCACCGAGCAGGAGTACCACTACGAGAAGGTCAACGTCGAGACCCAGCACGCCAACCAGGCATCGCTCCTGTCGTGGATGCGTCAGCTGATCGCGCTGCGCACCCGGCACCGGGTGCTCGGCCGCGGCGACATCCAGTTCCTCGACCCGGACAACCCACACGTGCTGGCGTTCGTCCGTCGACTCGACGGTGAGCCGCCGATGTTGTGCGTCGCCAACCTGTCACGCCTCGCCCAGCACGTCGAGCTCGACCTCCACGAGTTCCAGGGCGCCACTCCGGTCGAGGTGTTCGGCTACAACCGCTTCGGTCCGGTCCGCAACCACGACTACCAGGTGACGTTGGCGCCGTACGGCTTCTTCTGGTTCTCGCTCGTCGGCACCCAGGTCGACAGCATCGCCGCCGAACTCCCGCATCTGCCGGGCTCGATGGCCGAGGTGCTGCGCCGCCGCGCCGGGCTCGGGCGAGCGATCGAGGCGTGGCTGCCACATCGCCGTTGGTTCGCCGGCAAGGGACGGACGATCCGGTCGACGACCGTCGACGACGCCGTCGCCCTCGACGCCGAGGCGACGGTGGCCCTGCTCGTCGTGCACGTCGCCTTCACCGAAGGCGACGATCATCGCTACGCCGTCCCCGTCGCCCGCATCCCCGCCGAGATGGTGACCCCCGACCGGCTGCACGCCCCGCTGACGATCGCCCAGCTCGACGACGGGGCGATCCTCGTCGACGCAATGTCCGACGCCCGCGCCGCTTCGATCGTGGTCGGTGCCGCCCTGCGACGGCGCTCGCGCAAGTCGCGCCACGGCGAGCTCGTCGGGCGGCCACGGCGCTCCGGCCTGTCGAAGATGGCGTCCGACGTGCGGCGGGTCAACGTGCTCGGCGTCGAGCAGTCGAACTCGTCGGCGATCATCGACAACACGTTGATCGCCAAGTTGGTGCGCCGGCTGCAACCCGGCCTCAACCCCGACGTCGAGCTGCCCGCCCACCTCACCAGCGTCGGCTTCGAGCGGGTGCCCGGCGTGGCGGCGACGCTCGACCTCGACCTGCGCGACGAGGCGTTGCCGACGAACGTCGTCATCGTCCACGATGCCGTCACCCACGAGCGCGACCTGTGGGTCAAGGTGCTCGACGAGCTCGGGCTCGACATCGACGCCGGCGTGCCGTTCGACGACCGGCCGCCCGAAGACGTGGAGAGCTCGACGATCGCCATCGCGTCGCTCGTCGGCCGTCGCACCGCCGCCCTCCACCGAGCGCTGACCAACCCCGACGAGCGTCCGCCGCGCGGCCGCCGGGCGGCGACCGCGGTGTCCGATCTGTCGCCGGAGCCGTTCTCACTCCTGTGGCAGCGCTCGATCCTGCAGACGATGCGCAACGGGGTGCGCTCCACGCAGCGCGACCTCGCCCGCGCACGACGGCGCGGCGTCGTCAGCGCCGAACCGAACGTGCTCGACGGCGATCCCAACGCGCTGTTGGCCCGCTTCGATCGCCTCCGACACGACAAGCTCGACGCCCAACGGATCCGCGTGCACGGCGACCTGCACCTCGGCCAGGTGCTGTGGACCGGCAACGACGTCGTGTTCATCGACTTCGAGGGTGAACCCGGCAGCCCGATCGCCCAGCGGACGATCAAGCGCTCGCCGCTGGCCGATGTCGCCGGTCTGCTGCGTTCGTTCGACTACGCCGGCCGGATGGCGCTGCACGCCGCGTCGGAACGTGGCCGTCTGGCGGAGGGCGAGCTGCCACGAGCCGAACGTTGGCGGCGGGACTGGACCGCGGCGGCCCAGGCGGCGCTCGTCGACGGGTACTTCGGCTCGATCGAGGGGTCGGGCCTGATCCCGGCGAGCGACACCGACCGCCATCTGCTGCTCGATGTGTACGCCGTCGTCAAGGCCCTCTACGAGGTGCGTTACGAACTGGCCAACCGGCCGGACTGGGTCGAGTGGCCGCTGTCCGCCCTCGGCGACCTGTTGAGCGACGGATCGACGTGATGGGTGGACGACCGTGAACGCCGATGCCCTGCACGCCCGAGCCCGCGAGCTCGGTGTGCAAACCAGCTATCACGACGTCGACGGGGCCCTGCACCACGCCGACGACGTCGTGCTGCAACGCGTCGTCGCCACGCTCGAAGCCGACCGGGCGGCCGTGAGCGGGCTCGGGCGACGGGTGCCACCGATCCATTTGGCGGCCGGCGGCCCACTCGTGGTCGCCGCCGACGTGAGACAGGCGGTCGTCCAGGTCGACGGGTCATCGCCGCAGGATCTCGCCGTCCGCCACGGTGACGACCACGATTCGATCGACATCCCGCTCGACATACCCCTCGGCTGCCACGACGTCCGGATCGAGACCGCGCACGGCGTCGAGGAGACGGTGCTCGTGGTCGCCCCGCCGTTGATGCCACGAGCCGCCGACCTCGCTGGCGGGAGCGCCCTGTTCGCGCCCGCCTATGCGCTGTGGAGCGAGGCCGACCCGTTGCCGTCGCTCTCCCACCTCCACGACCTTGCCCGCCGGGCGCGATCGGCGGGCGTCGACGTCGTCGCCACGCTGCCGCTCTACGCCACGTTCCTCGATTCGCCGTTCGATCCGAGCCCGTACTCGCCGATCAGTCGACTGCACCTCAACGAGGTCTATCTCGACGACGCCGGCCTCCCCGCCGCCCCGCTGCCGAACATCGGCGCCGGCGGGCTCGTCGACTGGGCGCAGCTCGGTGCGCGTCGGCGACGGCAGCTGCTCGAGGCGGTCGACACGCTCGACGCGACGACGGCACGACAGCTGACCGCCTTCGTCACCGCCCATCCCGACGTCGGTGCCTACGCCCGGTTCCGCGCCCAGCGCGATGCCGCCGGTGACGAGCGCGTCGAGCGGTCGCACGTCTTCGCCCAGTTCCTCGCCGACCGACAACTGCGGGCGATCCGCGACGACCCGAGCGCAGCCTCACTCGCCCTCGACCTGCCGATCGGGTCGCACCCCGACGGCTACGAACGCTGGGCCGACCCGACGATGTTCGCCGACGGGGTCAGCGTCGGTGCGCCGCCGGACTCGTTCTTCTCCGACGGTCAGTCGTGGGGCTTTCCACCGCCGCTGCCGGCGGCGATGCACGCCAGCGGTCAGCGCACGTGGCGGCAACTCGTCGCCCGCGCCGGGCAATGGGCGCGGATGTTACGCATCGATCATGCGATGGCCGTCCACCGGCTGTGGTGGGTGCCCGACGGTTGCTCACCCCGCGACGGCGTCTACGTGCAGTATCCGCGGCACGAGATCCTGGCCGTGATCGCCGCCACGGCGGCCGCCAACGACCTGACGATCGTCGGTGAGGATCTCGGCACCGTGCCACCGGAGGTGTCGCGGGCGTTCGCCGAGTGGGACATGCTCGGCATGTACGAAGAGCAGTTCCACCTCGACGACGACCCACTGCCGCACATCCCGGCCCGCTCGGTCGCCGGGATCCGCACCCACGACATGGAGCCGTTGGCGGCACTGTTGGCGACGACCGACACCAGCGCCTACCGCCGGCGACTCGGCGACGCCCACGGGGCGACCGTCGACGACCGCTGGCAGGACGTCGTCGAACACATGCTGATCCGTCTCGCCGCCAGCGATGCCTACCTCGTCGTCGCCGACCTCGACGACCTCGTCGGCGAGACGAGCCCGCACAACCTGCCAGGGCGCGTCGTCGAGGGACTGTGGTCCCGACGGCTCGCCCGATCGATCGAGGCGACGCTCGGTGACCCCGATGTCCGTCGCCGCCTCGCCATCTTGGGAAGGACGCCACGATGAACCAGCCCGCCACACCCGACCGACAGCCGACCGGCGAGCACGTTGCCGCCGCGCACCCCATCGGCCAGCACCGCATCGACGAGCTCGATCGCTACCTGTTCAGCGAAGGCACCCACCGTTACCTCCACCGTCACCTCGGCGCCCATCCGAGCGAGGGCGGGGCGCGCTTCGCGGTGTGGGCACCCAACGCTCGTGGTGTCGCCGTCGCCGGGACGTTCAGCGACTGGCGGAACCACGACCTCGCTCCGACCGAGAACGGCGTGTGGCAAGGCTGGGTCGACGGCGCCGCCATCGGTGACTCCTACGTGTACCGCGTGACGACCGCCGACGGCCACGTGGTCGAGAAGGCCGACCCTGTCGGCGCGGCGACCGAGGAGCCGCCGTCCACGATCTCGGTCATCGCCGACCTCGACTACGAGTGGGGCGACGCCGACTGGATGGCGACACGCGGCCAACGCAGCGACCTCGCGGCGCCGATCTCGATCTACGAGATGCACCTCGGGTCGTGGGGACGCCACGTCAGCGACGGCCGACGGTTCCCGCGCTACGACGAGCTCGCCGACCCGATCGCCGACCACGTGCTCGCCCACGGGTTCACCCACGTCGAGTTCCTGCCGATCATGGAGCACCCGTTCTACGGGTCGTGGGGTTACCAGACGACGGGCTTCTTCGCCCCCAGCGCTCGCTACGGCACGCCCCAGGACCTGATGCGGATGATCGACCGACTGCACCAGCGGGGGGTCGGCGTGATCCTCGACTGGGTCCCGTCGCACTTCCCCACCGACCGCTTCGGGCTCTACGAGTTCGACGGCACGCACCTCTACGAACACGCCGACCCGCGGCAGGGCTACCACCCCGACTGGAACTCGGCGATCTTCAACTACAGCCGCAACGAGGTGCGCACCTTCCTCGTGTCGAGCGCCATCTGCTGGCTCGAGCGCTATCACGTCGACGGGCTGCGCGTCGACGCCGTGGCATCGATGCTGTACCTCGACTACTCGCGCAAGGAGGGCGAGTGGATCCCCAACGAGTACGGCGGGCGCGAGAACCTCGACGCCATCGTCTTCCTGCGCCAGCTCAACGAAGCGGTCTACGGCGAGTTCCCCGACGTCGCCACCTACGCCGAGGAATCGACGTCGTGGCCGATGGTCAGCCGGCCGACCTACATCGGCGGGCTCGGCTTCGGGTTCAAGTGGGACATGGGCTGGATGCACGACACGCTCGCCTATCTCGCCCGCGACCCGATCCACCGCCGCTGGCACCACGACGAGATCACGTTCCGCTCCGTGTACGCGGCGAGCGAGCACTTCGTACTGCCGTTGAGCCACGACGAGGTCGTCCACGGCAAGGGCTCGCTGTTGGCCAAGATGCCCGGCGACGAGTGGCAGCGCTTCGCCAACCTGCGCCTGCTGTACGCGATGCAGTGGGCCCAGCAGGGCAAGAAGCTGCTGTTCATGGGCGGCGAGCTGGCGCCGTGGACGGAGTGGGCGCACGAGGGCACCCTCGACTGGTCGTTGCACGACGCCGACATGCACCGCGGCGTGCGCGCCTGGCTGGCCGACCTCAACCGGGCCTACGCCGCCGAGCCGGCGCTGCACCGTGGCGACAGCGACCCCGGTGGCATGCAGTGGGTGGAGGGAACCGACGCCGATCAGAGCGTCTATGCCTGGCTGCGTCGCGACCCGACCGGCGAGGGCCGCCCGGTGCTCGTCGTGCTCAACGCCACGCCGAGCCCGCGGTACAACTACCGCCTCGGCGTGCCGGTGTCCGGTCACTGGGCCGAGCTGCTCAACTCCGACGCCGGCGTGTACGGCGGCGGGGGCATCGGCAACTACGGCGGCCTCGACACCGCCCCCGTCGACTCACACGGCTACCACCAGTCGCTCGTGCTGACCATCCCGCCGCTCGCGGCCATCTTCCTCGCCCCGACGTGACCGACACGCCGATCCCTCCCCGTCTCGGCGCAACGGTCCTCGGTGCGGCGACCCGCTTCGAGGTCTGGGCACCTTCGGCGGGCGCGGTCGAGGTCGGCCTCCTCGCCGCCGACGCTGCACCCGATGCCGCACCGACCGCGACGCACACCCTCGTCGCCGTCGACGCCCACCCGGGAACCGTCACCTGGCAAGGCACGGTCGCCGGTGTCGGCCACGGCGATCGCTACCGGCTCCGGCTCGATGGCGGCGACTGGTTGGCCGACCCGGCCTCGCGCTGGCAGCCCGACGGCGTCCACGGCCCGTCGGCCGTGGTCGACCCGGCGCGCTTCGAGTGGCACGACGACGGGTGGCAGGGTGTCGCCCTCGCCGACACCGTGCTGTACGAGCTCCACGTCGGTTCCTTCACCCCCACCGGCACGTTCGACGGCGTGATCGGCGAGCTCGACCGTCTCGTCGACCTCGGTGTCACGACGATCGAGTTGATGCCCGTCAACGCCTTTCCCGGTGCCCGCAACTGGGGGTACGACGGGGTGTTCCCCTCCGCCGTGCAGGCGACCTACGGCGGCCCCGAAGGTCTGGCACGGCTGGTCGACGCCGCCCACGGGCGCGGACTCGGCGTGGTCGTCGATGTCGTCTACAACCACCTCGGCCCGGAGGGCAACGTCCTCGGGCGGTTCGGCGACTACTTCACCGACGCCTACCGCACGCCGTGGGGCGACGCCGTCAACGTCGCCGGTGCGGGAAGCGACTCCGTGCGCCGCTACTTCATCGAGAGCGCCGTCGGGTGGGTACGCGACTTCCACGTCGACGGGCTCCGTCTCGATGCCGTCCATGCCATCGTCGACCCGACGCCGTTGTCGTTCGTCTCCGAGTTGACGAGCGCGGTCCACGCCGAGGGTGAGCGCCAGGGCCGCACCGTGCTGGTGACGATCGAGAGCAGCGCCAACGATCCGCGGATCATCCGCGAGGTGGCCCACCACGGGTGGGGGTGCGACGCCGTGTGGAACGACGACGTCCACCACGCCGTGCGCGTCGCGCTGACCGGTGAACAGCACGAGTACTACGCCGCCTACCGCGGCATCGCCGACATCGCCGCCGCGTGGACCGGGCGTTGGGTCTACTCCGGCCAACACTCGCCGACGTTCGGCCGCCGCCACGGCGCTCCGGTCGACGACGTCGACCCGGCCCACTTCATCGTCTTCACGACCAACCACGACCACGTCGGCAACACACCGGCCGGGGCGCGCATGCTCGCCGATGCGCCGTTCGACGACCCGCGCCATCGCCTGGCAGCGGCGGCGATCCTGCTGTCGCCGTTCACACCGATGCTCTTCATGGGCGAGGAGTACGGCGAACCCGCGCCGTTCCCCTACTTCGTCGACCACGGCGACCCCGAGCTCGTCGAGGCGGTCCGTCAGGGTCGTCGCCGCGAGTTCGCCAGCATCGCCGGTGAGGTCGCCGACCCGGCCGACCCCGACACGTTCCGTCGCGCCGTGCTCGACGCGGCACTGGCACGCAACGACCCCTACCGAGCCCGCCTGGCGTTGTACCGCCGGCTGCTCGAGCTCCGCCGGCAGCTCCCCACGCTCACCGATCCCGGCGTGAACCAGGAGGTCGCCCTCGACGGTGCCGTGCTGCGCATCGAACGGGCCGCCGACGACACGACCCTCGCGCTGACGTTCAACTTCTCGGCAACCGCCGCGTCGGCGGGCGACGGCGAGGTGGTCTTCGACAGCGACGAGAACCGCTGGGGCGGGCCAGGCGCGGATCGTGACACGATCGGCCCATGGTCCGCTCGTCTCCAGCTCCGGTGACCACAGCCGCCTCGGCACCGGAGCCGAGCGCCGGCAACCGGCCCCGTGTCGTCATCATCGGCGGCGGGTTCGGTGGGCTCGCCGCGGCGCGTGGGCTGGCGAAGACTGACGTCGACATCACGATGCTCGACCGGCGCAACCATCACCTGTTCCAACCGTTGCTGTACCAGGTGGCGACAGCGGGACTGACGCCCGCCGACATCGCGCACCCGATCCGCAGGATCCTCGCCGGACAACGCAACGTGGAGGTGTTGCTCGGCGAGGTGTCCGAGATCGACACGGCGGCGCGCACGGTGTCGACGGCCGACGGGCTGACGGTCCGCTACGACTTCCTGATCGTCGCCGGCGGTGCGACACACTCGTATTTCGGACACCCCGAGTGGGAGCAGTACGCACCCGGACTGAAGACCGTCGAGGACGCCATCGAGGTCCGCCGTCGTGTGCTGTTGGCGTTCGAACGTGCCGAACGGGCGACCGACCCCGACGAGCGAGCGGCGCAACTCACGTTCGTCGTCGTCGGCGGCGGCCCGACCGGCGTCGAGATGGCGGGGGCGATCGCCGAGATCGCTTTCCAGACGTTGGCCGAGGAGTTCGATTCGATCGACCCGTCGTCGGCTCGGGTGATCCTGCTCGAGGGCCTCGACCGGGTGCTGCTCGCCTACCCGGAGTCGCTGTCGGTCAAGGCGCTGCGCCAGCTGCGCGACCTCGGCGTCGACGTCCGGCTCGGGGTCGAGGTCACCGACATCGACGAGCGTGGCGTCGACACGTCGGACGGCCCGATCGAGGCGCGCACCGTGATCTGGGGTGCCGGCAACGAGGCGTCCCCCTTGGCGGCGATGCTCGACGCCCCGACGGACCGCGCGGGACGCGTCGAGGTCGCCGACGACCTGTCGGTGCCGGGACATCCCGAGGTGTTCGCCGTCGGCGACATCGCCGCCGCCCGGTCGGACGGCACACCGGTCCCCGGTGTCGCCCAGGGCGCGATCCAGGGCGGCCGTCAGGCGGCACGATGCATCACCGCCGACCTCGCCGGGACCCCGCGGCCGACCTTCCGCTATCGCAACAAGGGCGAGCTGGCGACGATCGGGCGCTCGTCGGCGGTCGGCGTGATCAAGGGCGTGCGGCTCTCCGGGTGGTTGGCGTGGGTCGCCTGGTGGTCGATCCACCTCGTCTTCCTCGTCAGCTTCCGCAGCCGGCTGGTGGTCTTCATCAGCTGGGCCTGGAACTACCTCACGTTCCAGCGCGGCGCCCGCCTGATCACCGGCCCCTGGTCACCGCGACCCCCGTCACCGCGACCCCCGTCACCGTCACCCCCGTCACCGTCACCCCCACCGCCGCCGCCCCCAACCTGAGTCCCCCAATCCCAAATTTGTCCGGATCGTGCCGCTGAGCGAGACGATTCGGACAAATTTCGGCGCGCGGACCAGTCACGGCGCGCGGACCAGTCACGGGGCGCGGACGAGGTGGTGTCGCGAGATCGGGGCGGGGGCGGCGGCGGTCAGCGGTCGGTGCGCTCGAGGACGGCGACGGGCGTGTGCGCCAGCCACCACTCGACCGCCACGTCGTCGGCGCCGCTGCGCACGTGGGCATCGTCGGTGAGGACGTCGCGCCAGGTGCCGGGGGGAAGGGCGACGGTCGTGCCGCCCCAGGCTCCCGCACCGACGGAGCGGCGGACCGCGAGCACCACGACGTCGGCCTCCCCGGCGGGCGTGCCCGGCGCGGAGCGGGCGAACGCCAACAGTCGCGACGCCGCCGGCCCGTTCGTCGCCACCGGGAGGTAGGCGCCGCCGGGACCGAACACGTCGGACCGCCGACGGCGCAGCGCGAGCAGGCGGGTGATCACCACCGCCTTGGCGACCTCGAGGTCGGAGTGGTGGACGTCGGCAACGGCAACGTCGGTCATCTCCACGTCGGCCGGCGCGATGACGTCGACCCGGTTCGGATCGTCGAGTCCCCATGCGCCGGCGAGGTCAGTGCCGGCGGCCGCGGCGACGAGGGCGCGGCGGGCGTCCCAGTCGGGCTCGATGCGGTTGTCCGGGTCGACCAGCGAGTACGTGAACGCCGCCGTGCCCTGGTACAGGTCGGGAACCCCGGGCGCGGCGATCCGCACGGCGAGCGTGGTCAGCGAGTTCGACCACCCAGGACGGAGCACTCGGGCGACGACCTCGGTGAGTGAGCCCGCCCCGGTCCCCGTCGTGCCCGCCGCCGTGGCGGCAGGGCCGGTGAGCTCGTCGGCGAGCGTCGTCGCCAGGTCGCTGAGCGCCGCCTCGTACGTCTCGTCCGGTTCGGTCCACGAGGTCAAGAGTTCGGCTTCGCGGGCGGACTTGCGCAGATACTCACCGAGCCGCTGCGCCTCGAGCGGCCACGCCGTGACCGCCGTCTGCAACGCCAACAGGATCGTTGCCGGGTCGAGCCGGGCGACCAGCTCGGGATGGGCGTCGCGCCACCCGTCGACCGTCGCGGTCCAGTCGTCGGCGATCTCGGCGAGCGCCAGCGACCGGGCGCGCACCCCTTCCGAGCGTTTCGTGTCGTGGGTCGTCCCGGCGTTGAGGCCGAGCGGGCTCCGGCGTTGCATCTCGCGCTGGTGGTCGTGGAAGGCGGCATCGTCGACGGTGAAGTCGCCGGGTGCCCCACCGACCTCACACAGCGAGGCCAGGCGCAGGTAGCGGTAGAAGGCACGGTCCTCGGCACCCTTGGCCATCACCGGGCTGGTCAGCTGCTGCCAGCGCGTGGCGACGGCCGGATCGGCGGCGATCAGCTCCACCAGGGCGTCGACGTCGTCGGCGAGGTCGGGTCGCGCGGCGACGGCGCGCTGGCGGGCGATGCCGAGTTGCTCTCCGGCGTCGGGGTCGTCGGGGAAGTACGTCCGGTAGCGGTGGAGCCCGATGGTCAGCTCGATCGTCGCCAGCCGCAGGCGGTCGGCGCTGCCCGCTCGCCCCCCGGCGGCACCCATCGCCACGCGCACGAAACGGTCGAGGTCAGGCGCGAGGCCACCGTCGAGCACCTGGCGCCGGCCCTCTGCCTCCCAGTCCTCGAACGACCGCTCGTCACCCGTCGCCTCGTTCCACTGTCGGGTCAGGGCCCGCTCACCGGTGGGATCGAGGAATGTGTGCTCGACGATCCGGATGTGTTCGTAGCCCGTGGTGCCGTCCACCGGCCAGGACGCGGGCAGGTGCTCACCCGGAGCGAGGATCTTCTCGACGAACAGCAACCGGTCGTCGCCGATCCGCTCGCGCAGCTGCCGCAGGTACCCGGTCGGGTCGGCGAGGCCGTCGACGTGATCGACGCGCACGCCGGCGAACGCCGGGTGGTCGGTCAGCAGGGTCGGGATGATGTCGACCACCTCGGCGACGGAGGGGTCCTCGACACGTACGGCGACGAGGTCGTCGATGGTGAAGAACCGCCGCACGTTGCGTCGCGGATCGCGCCACCACATCAGCTCGTAGTGCTGAGCGCGCACGACGTCGGCGATGGCGAGGTGCTCGGTGCCGGCGCGCAGTGGGAATCGCAGCGATCCGACGCGGAGCTCGGGACCGCGCTCGCCGTCGCCGACCTCCAGTCGCCCGGCGTCGACGACGTCATCGAGTGGGTCGCCGAGCTTGGGCACCAGGATCCGGCCGTCGCCGGCGGCCCAGTCGACGTCGAACCAGCGCGCCGCGTCACTGTCGGGGCCGTCACGCAAGGCGTTCCACCACGGCTCGTTGAGCTCGGCCGCGGCGGCCGACACGTGGTTCGGGACGTGGTCGATGACGACGCCGACGCCGAGTGCCCCGGCCTGGTCGAGGAGCCGGCGGAGGCCGTCGATGCCGCCGAGCTCGGCGCGGACCCGGCGGTGGTCGACGACGTCGTAGCCGTGTGTGCTGCCGGGCACCGCCTCGGCGATCGGCGAGAGGTACAGGTGGCTGACGCCGAGGCGGACGACGTGGTCGAGCACGCCGGCCGCCTCGGCGAACCCGAACGTGGGGGTCAGCTGGAGGCGGTATGTGGCGGCCGGGACCGGGGGGTGGTCACGGCCGCTCACGGCCACCTCTCTACCCCTGCCCCGGCGCGACGCAAACAACCGCACGCCGATCGGAACAATGCAACGGTTGGGGTCTGTGCCCCGCCGTTGCAGGTCCCCAACCGTTGCTTAGTCGCCGAAACAGCGGGGTATCGGCTGCGACGTGAGCGTCGACCCCTCGGAGATCGCCGACGAAGCGGGCCTGCGGTACGCCGACCTCGATCGCCCGGGCATCGCTCGACGCCGACGCGGCAAGGGCTTCAGCTACCACGGACCGCGCGGTGGCGCGGTCGACGACCGCACCCGGCGGCGGATCGAGGAGCTCGTCATCCCGCCCGCCTGGGACGACGTCTGGATCGCCCCCGACGCCGACTCACACATCCTCGCCACCGGGGTCGACGACGCCGGTCGCCGCCAGTACCTCTACCACCCCGACTTCCGTCACGTCGCCGACGAGATCAAGTTCGCCCGCGTCGGGCTGCTGGCGCACAAGATCGCCGACGTGCGCGCCGCCACCCGCGCCGCGATCGCCAGCGACGACGAGCGCACCCGCCTGACCGGCGTCGTCGTGCGGCTCATCGATCGGACGCTGATGCGTGTCGGCACGGAGCGCTATGCCGACGAGCACGAGTCGTTCGGCGCCTCGACGTTGCGCTGTGAGCACGCCACCGTCAGCGGACACGGGGTCACGTTGTGTTTCACCGGCAAGAGCGGCAAGGAGCAGGCCCACGCCGTCGACGACGAGGACCTGTTCGAGCACATCCGTCGCCGGCGGCGGCAGTACCAGGGTGGCGAGCTGTTGTTCGCCACCGAGGACGGTTGGACGGTCGACGGCGCCGTGGTCGGTGAGTGGCTGAGCAACGTCGTGCGCTTCGACGTCTCGGCGAAGGACCTGCGCACGCTCGGCGCGTCGGCGACGATGGTCCACGAACTGATGGAGCCGACGGTCCCGCCGGGCGATCGCGACCCGCTCGTCGTCGCCTATGACGTGGTCGCCGAACGGCTCGGCAACACGCGGACGATCGCCAAGACGTCGTACGTCGCGCCGCGGGTCGTCGAGGCGTTCGAGGAGGGCGAGCTCGCCCGCAGGTGGTCGACGTCGAGACGCTCGCAGGAGCGCTCCCGCGAGGAGAGTGTGCTGGCCAAGCTGCTCGCCGAGTAAGCAACGTTTGGGGCCCGTCCCCAAACGTTCGTTACGACACCAGGGAGGCGGGCAGGCCGGCGCCCATCAGGTCGACGAAATTGTCGGCGTAGAACTTGCGGCGTACGTCTTCGCCGGCGTCGCCGAGACTCCGCTCGAACCGCTCGAACGGCCGACGACCACCCTCGACGTGCGGGTAGTCGGTGTTGAACAACAAGATGTCGGGACCGACCTGCTCGGTCACCCAGCCGACGTCCTCGGTCGGGTAGGGCGTCACCCGCACCTGGCGCTGCACGAACTCGTCGGGCCGCAGCGACAGCCGCCGCAGCCGCTCCTCGTGGCGCCCGAAGGCATCCATCGCCGACTCCATCTGCTTCAACCAGCTCGGCAGCCAGATGCAGCCTTGTTCGATCACGCCGAACCTGAGCTGCGGGAAGCGGTCGAGGACACCGTCGAAGATCAGCGTCGCCAATGTCTGCATCGGCGGGAACGGGATCGCCATGTAGTCGACCGAGCGGAAGTTCTCCTCGCCGCCGTGGAAGTCGGGCGGCACCGGCAGCCCGTTGTCGAAGTACGCCTTGTCGATCAGGTCGCCCGTGCCACCGACGTGGAAGACGATCGGCAGGCCGGCCTCCTCCGCCTGGCGCCACACCGTGTCGAGGGCGACGTGCGACGGCGAATGACCGGCGGGACACCCGGAAGCGACGAGCAGCGCCGCGGCGCCCATCTCGATCGCTTCGGTGGTGATCGCCGCGGCCCGTTCGAAGTCGGCGAGCGGCACGTAGCAGGTCGGCAACAGGCGCTCGTCGATCGAACAGAACTCGACCATGCCGCGGTTGTGGGCGCGGGCCGCGCCGTAGGCGAGGTCGAGGTCGGGCTGGTGTTCCCACTGGTAGAGCCGGCTGTTGTGGAACGTGTTGAACAGCAGCTGACTCGACACGCCGATGTAGTCGAGGGCACGCGAGCGGTCCTCGGCGAGGAACGAGCCGGTGGCGGCGAAGTTCTTGCGGTTCATCACCTCGACCGCTTCGTCGGTCAAGAACTCGTCGCTGCGGTGCCGTTCCGCCAGGCGGGTGAAGGCGTCGTCGATGCGTTCCTGGTCGCCGCCGTGGTCACCGTCTCCGGTCTGCGCCAGCTCGTTGGCATACGACGGACGCTCGAGCCGCTCACGCACATCGGGGTCGGCGTGATCGCGCAACCAGTTCGGCGGCTCCATGATGTGCGCGTCGGCGTCGTGCGCGACGCGGTCGGTGATGTAAGGCATGCGCAATTGTGAACGATTCGAGCGACGCGCGTCGAGATCGGACTTCCGTTCCGTAGGGTTGATCGACCCCGAACCCGGAGCAAGACCCATGAATGACCACGAACAACCCGACGACGCGCCATCCGGCGACCTGGAGACGGGCTTCGGCGCCCTCGGACTCGACGGTGAGATCCTCGAGGCGCTCGACGCCCTGGGCTACGAGGAGCCGACCCCGATCCAGCGCGAGACGATCCCCGTCCTGCTCACCGGCCGCGACGTCCTCGGTCAAGCGGCGACCGGTACCGGCAAGACCGCGGCGTTCGCGCTGCCGGCGCTGCAGCTCCTCGATGCCAGCCGTCGAGTGCCGCAGGTGCTCGTGTTGGTGCCGACCCGCGAGCTCGCCGTGCAGGTCAGCGAGGCGATGTTCCGCTACGGACGCAACATGGGCATCACCGTCGTGCCCGTGTTCGGCGGCCAGGACATCCGTCGCCAGCTGCAGGCGCTCGACCGCGGTGCGCACGTCGTCGTGGCAACACCGGGCCGCGCCCTCGACCACATCGGCCGCGGTTCGTTGAAGCTCGACGGCATCGTCACGGTGATCCTCGACGAGGCCGACGAGATGCTCGACATGGGGTTCGCCGACGACATCGAGTCGATCCTCGAGAGCACGCCGGACGATCGCCAGACGGTGCTCTTCTCGGCCACGTTGCCGAAGCGCATCAACGCCATCGCCGAACGCCACCAGCGCGACCCGCAGCGCATCACGATCGCCCGCAGCGAGACGGAAGCGGGCACCAAGGCGCGCATCCGCCAGACGGTGTACGTCGTGCCGCGGGCGCACAAGCCGTCGGCGCTCGGCCGCATTCTCGACATCGAGGCCCCGAAGGCCGCCCTCGTGTTCTGCCGCACTCGGACCGAGGTCGACCTGCTGACCGAGACGATGAACGCCCGCGGCTACCGCGCCGAGGCACTCCACGGCGGCATGGACCAGGCGCAGCGTGACCGGGTGATGAGTCGCCTGCGCGATGGCACCGCCGAGCTGCTGGTGGCGACCGATGTCGCCGCACGTGGCCTCGATGTCGACCTGCTGACCCACGTCGTCAACTACGACGTGCCGTCGGCGCCGGAGAGCTACGTGCACCGCATCGGGCGCGTCGGCCGGGCCGGTCGCGAGGGTGTGGCGATCACGCTGGCGGAGCCGCGCGAGCGCCGCGGGCTGGAGAACATCGAGCGGCTGACCAAGCAGCGCTTCGAGATCGCCACGGTGCCAACCGTCGCCGACCTCCGCGCCCGTCAGGTGGAGCTGACGGTCACGGCGGTGCGCGACGCGTTGGCCAGCGACGACCTCGAGACGTTCAACCCGCTGCTGCACGCGCTCGCCGGCGAGGACAACGAGCGCCGAATCGCCCTCGCCGCGCTGAAGCTGCTCCACGAAGCGACCGTCGCCACGGTCGACGAGCAGGAGATCCCCGACGCCTCGTTCCACGGCGCCGACCGCAAAGGCGGCAAGTCCACGGGCGCCCGTCCCGAGCGCGGGTCGCGCGACGACCGTGGGCCGCGTGGTCAGGGTGCACGCGGTGGCGACCGTCAGAAGGGCCGAGCCGGGGGGTCGCCCGACACCGGCTTCGTCCACGTCAGTCTCGGCCGCAAGGCCGGCGTGCGGCCGGCCGACCTGGTGGGCGCGATCGCCAACGAGACGGGGCTGGTCGGACGCGACATCGGTCCCATCCGCATCGCCGAGGCGTACTCGGTGGTCGGCGTGCCTGAAGGTTCCGTGCAGCAGGTGATCGATGCCATGCAGTCGACGACGATGCGCGGCAAGCGGGCCCGGGTTCGACGCTTCGTCGACTGACGCTTCGTCGACTGACGCTTCGTCGACTGACGGTTCGGTCGATTGGCGGCTCGATGGGCCCCCACTCCGACGCCCCGAAAACCCGAGCGACCCGGGCAACATCGCTGCTGCCCGGGTCGGATCGGGAGACCTGGTGTCAGTGTTGTTCGATCGAGCCGCGCCACCCGCCGGACGGCCTGCCACGGTGTTCGATGTAGGTCTTGAAGGCTTCCATGTCACCGCGCAGTCGGCTCGAGACGAGTCCGACCTTGTCGCCGACGTGCTCGAAGAAGCCGACGGGGTCGTATTCCATCTGCAGGGTGACCCGGGTCCTGGCATCGCTGAGGGGCTGAAAGGTGACCACACCGGCGTGATCGGGGCCGTCGATGGTCTCCCAGGCGATGCACTCGTTGAGTGTTTGTTCGGTGATCAGCGTGTGGAACTCCCGTGCCACCCCGGCGATGTCCACCTTCCAGTGCACCGTGTCATCGGTGACCTGGTGGATCTCGTCGACGCTCTGCATGAACCGCGGGAACTCCTCGAACTGCGTCCACTGGTCGTACGCCAGCCGCACCGGCACATCGACGTCGATCGACTCGATGTGCTTCGACGTCACTTCGACTTGTGGCGCAGCTTGTCGACGCCTTCGTTGATCTTGTCCTTGACGTCGTCGACGGTGTCCTTCAACTTGCCGGCGAACTCATCCTTCTTGCCGTCGCGCTTCAGTTCCTCGTCGTCGGTGAGGTCTCCAGCCGCTTGCTTGATGCGGCCGACGGCCTGATCCTTTTCTCCACTCATGATTCCTCCTCAGGATTCGTCGATGGGGTAGATCGCTGAACTCGCGACTACCCGCCACCGTCGACGGCAAACCGAGGTCAGTCGCGGAAGTTCTCGAAGTAGCGGCTCGGCGTTGGTCCGGCCTGCCCCTGGTACTTCGACCCGTTGGCCCCGCTGCCGTACGGACGATCGGCGGCGGTGGTCATCTGCATGAAGCTCACCTGGCCGATCTTCATGCCCGGGTAGAGCGTGATCGGCAAGCTGGCGACGTTGGCCAGCTCGAGCGTGATGTGGCCGTCGAAGCCGGCGTCGATGAACCCGGCAGTGGAGTGGATGAGCAGCCCGAGGCGGCCGAGCGAGGACTTCCCCTCGACACGGCCGACGAGATCGTCGGGCACGGCGACGCGTTCGAGCGTCGAGCCGAGCACGAACTCACCGGGGTGGAGGATGAAGGGTGCGTCGCCGTGCGGATCGATCTCGACGAGCTCGGTGAGCTCGACCATGTCCTGTTTGACGTCGATCACACCACGGGTGTGGTTGCGGAAGACACGGAACAGGTGCGAGATGCGTACGTCGATCGACGACGGTTGGACGAGCGACTCGTCGTACGGATCGATGACGATGCGCCCTGCGGCGATCTGCTCGCGCAGGCTGCGGTCGGACAGGATCACGAGCGGCCACCCTAGCGATCCGCCTCGTCGCAACCGTCGGCCCGTCACGCCGGCGCCCCCAAGCCGCAGCGGGCGTTGGTTGACCGCGATCGGCGGCGGGTAGCGCCCCGCCGTGTCCACTCCCCCGCACAGCCGTTCGGACGCCGACCTCGAGACCAGTGTCGCCGTGTTCGCCCCGGCGCTGCTGTTGTCGATCGAGATCCACGCCGGCGCCGACGGGCGGGACGAGATCCACCTCCATCCGGGCGGCCAGGGCTACTGGATCTCGAAGATGGTCCAGGCGCTCGGTGCGACGCCATTGACGTGCGTCGCTGCCGGTGGCGAGTCCGGCCACGCCCTGGCGTCGCTGATCGCCGCCGACGGGTTGGACGCGTGGCTCGTCGAGATGGCACACGGCAACGCGGTCCACATCGACGACCGTCGCGGCGATCAGCTGGAGCGGATCGGTGAGACGCGGATCCCATCGCTCGGCCGCCACGAGATCGACGAGCTGTACAGCGCGATCGTCGGAGCGTCGATGCGAGCCGGGGTGTGCGTCCTCGCGGGGACGCAGCTGGCACCGATGTTCGATCACGACACGTTCCGCCGCCTCGTCGCCGACCTGCGCAAGAACGACGTCACCGTGGTCGCCGACCTCAGCGGCGAGCCCCTGGTGTCGGCGCTGAAGAGCGGACTCGACGTCGTCAAGGTGAGCCACGAGGAATTGATCGCCGGTGGATGGGCAGACGGCGACAGCATCGCCGCAGTCGTGCGCGGCATCGCCAAGCTGACCGACGAGGGGGCGTCGACCGTCGTCGTCTCCCGCCAGCACCGCTCCACGGTCGCCGGTCACGACGGCGAGTACGTCGAGGTGAAGTCGCCGTCGCTGGAGGTGCTCGACGGCCGCGGCGGTGGCGACTCGATGACGGCCGCGCTGGCAGTCGGGGCTGCGCAGGGCATGTCCTTCGAGGACACGCTGCGCCTGGCAGCGGCGGCGGGTGCGCTCAACGTGTCGCGCCACGGGTTGGGCACCGGCCGCCGAGACGCCATCGAGGAGATCGCCCTGCGCGTTCAGATCAAGCCGGCATCGGCGCGGTCGTCGCCGGCGGTCGCGGAGGACATGACCGTCGCCGAACTACGCAAAGTCGCCGGTCAGCTCCAGGTCCCCGGCCGCTCGACGATGCAGCGCGACGAGCTGCTCGCCGCGATCCGCGCCAGCCAACGCTGAACGTGCGTCGCCGCACGAGTGGCGCGGCGACGCATCGCGCGAGTCGGCACGGAACCGTGTAGAACGGACGCCATGGCTGCAACGGCATTGATGGTGTGGATCGACCAGGACCTGTGCACCGGCGACGGCATCTGCTCGGAGATCTGCCCGGACGTGTTCGTCGGCCGCGACGACGGCTTGTGGGTCGTCAAGGAAGAGGCCGCCCACTTCGGCTCGACGATCGTCTTCGACGGCGTCGAAGGTGCCGGTCACGGCCCCGACAGCGGCCGCGGCGTCGCTCGCATCCCCGATTCGCTGATCGACACGGCGGTCGAAGCGGCCGAGGAGTGCCCCGGTGAATGCATCATGATCGAGCCGTACGACCAGGCAACGATCAGCGCCCGCGGGGCCTGATCGCCCGGATCGGCGCCTCGCCGATCGTCATCCACGTCCCCAGCCCGCTAACGTCAGGGCTCTTCGCGGATGTAGTTCAATGGTAGAACATCAGCTTCCCAAGCTGAGAACGCGGGTTCGATTCCCGTCATCCGCTCTCTGCGAGTCAGCTGGATAAGTCCAGCGTATTGACCGCATCCGACCACCCACCAGATCCTCGCATTGAACAGCAGGCGCGAGCCACCGTCCGAAGCGGTGCGGGGCGGCTGATGTGATCCATCGCACCGGCGACAGTGCACTGGTATCGGCCCCTGTGAACGTCGACAGGGTGCACGTCGAGGCGTTCAGGCATGGTCGGTCTCCGGTTCGGACGAGCGATACAGCAGCCTGATGAGGGCGAGGGCGACAATCGTGCCGGCGGTCGCCGCAGCCACCGGACCGCTCGTCCAGGAGGCAGCGCTACGCTCGAGCCGCCCAATTTGGTGTGCCGGGAAGTCTGGTCGGCGGAGGTACTCCGTGATCGACAGCCGCACCCGTTCAGGACGCACCCGACGACCACGATCGCTGCGACCCGTCCTGATCGCCTGGCTGACCATCTTGTGGGTCCTGTTGTGGCAGGACCTGTCGATCGCAAGTGTCGTCGGCGGCCTGGTGATCGCCTCACTGGTGAGCGGCGTCAGCGGTCGGGTTCAACCGGGAACCGCCGTGTTCAGGCCGTTCGCCTGCGCCCGCCTCGTCTGCTATTTCCTCGCACAGCTCGTGGTTTCGACCATCGCCGTCGCCCGCAGCGTTCTCGCCCCGCAACGTTTTGTCCACCCTGACATCGTCACCGTCGAGGTTCATGTCACCTCCGCGGCACTGCTGAGCGTCATCGCGTCGGCAATCACTGCCACTCCTGGCACGCTGGCCATCGACGCCACGCTCGATCCGCCCGCGGTCGTCGTCCACGTGCTCGATGGGCGCAACCCCGACCGCGTCCGCGCCAGCGTCGCACGTCTCGAGGAGCTCGTGATACGGGCGTTCGGCCAACCAGTCGCCGGAGCCGGCCACCACCGTTGAGGATTCGCGTCGCCGCCCACGGCCGAGCGCGCCGTGCCCGATGTCGGGTCGGTCTCGGCGCCTGGCGCGGTTTGGAGCGAACTGGCCGGGGTATCGGACGTCGGCGGACACCACGGGCAGTTCGAGTGCTGACATGGAGCGTCGACCATGAGCGAGAGCGAGTTCGGCAAACAAGCAGCAGAGATCGCCGATCGCATCACCGACCTCGCTCCGGATGATCGGATCGCCGCGGCGTGCCGCGGTTCGGGCAACCCGGTTGCCCTCGCCTGGCTCGCCGAGAACCTTCGCCTCAGCAGTTCATCGAGAGTTGCCGACCTGGGTGCCGGACTCGGCGGACCGAGCGCGTGGATGCAGTCCCGCTACGGCTGCACGGTCTTCGCCGTCGAGCCACAGCAGCGTGCCGCGACCGCAGCCGTGGACCTCTTCGGCGGCCCGATGGTCGTGTCCGACGCCGACCCCACACCGTTCGTCGACGACGCGTTCGATGTCGCACTGCTGCTCGGCGTCGTCTCCGTGGTCGACGATCCTCGAGCCGTCCTCCGCGAAGCACACCGGATCGCCGACGCGCTCGGGCTCATCGAGTACTGCTCGACGGGCGACAACCCGGTGCTCGCCGGGGGAAGCACGTTCCCCACCGTGGACGCGCTGACGGCGATGGTCTCGGACAGCTGGACGATCGATCAGACATCGGCGGTGTCGGTGGAGACGCCGTCGAGCTGGGCGCACGCGAGCGAAGTCGTCCACGACGACAGCGCGAGTGATCCTGACGAAGAGGAGGTGGGTCGCGCCATCGCGGAGGGGCGGATCGCACCGATCATGCTCGTGGCCACGCGATGACCGACAGCGCTCGGGACCGATGCCCGAAATCGATGGTGTACGGCCCGTGCGGAGGGGTGCGCAACGATGGAGGGTGTGAGGTGGACGGGCGCCCGTGCCCGTTCCTCGAAGCGCATCCGCAACCGGGCGTCCGCGAACCGGTGGCGCTCCCGTCGCTCGAGCTCGAAGAGCCGTCGATCATCGTCGATGTCCGCGCGCCAGAGGGCTGGCTCGGCGACCACCGCGAGCTGTGGCAGCGCACGGCCGACACACTCCAGGGCTGCGTCGCGCTGCTGGGCGAGCACGTCGACAACGCCGCGCGGGCCGACGATGCAGGGGTGCTGCCGGCGCCGGAGGTCATCAGGATCCTGCGCGCCGGGGGCGTCGGTGTCATCGCCACCGTGACCGGTCGCGACCGCGATGTGGGGGCGGCGGCGGCGCTGATCGAGGAGTACCGCGATGCCGGCGTGACCGCGATCCACTGTGTCACCGGCGATCACCCGGCGGCCATGGGCATCGATCGACCCGCGCGATTCGGCGCCGAGGCGATGACGTTGATCGGAGCCGCCGTCGCTGCCGGCGTCCCGGCGACGGTCGCCGAGTCGCCAGCCAGTCCGGGGCCGCGAGCCGAGCGCCTCGCCACCAAACAGCGCGCCGGCGCAGCGCTGTGCGTCCTCAACCATGCGGGTGACCCCGCCGAACTGACCGCGTTCGCCGATTCCTGTCGAGCATCGGGGGCGACCCTGCCGCTCATCGCTCCCGTCCCGATGGTGGCCGATCGTCGGGCGGCGCTGGGCCTCGCCGCATTCCCTGGCCTGCGCCTGCCGCACGGCTTTCTCGACGAGATCATCGAAGCCGACGCCGAGGAGTGCGCGGGACTCGAGGCGAGTCGACGGTTCATCCGTGCCGTTGCGGCGAGCTCCCGCTTCGCGGGGATCAACCTGTCGGGCGGTGCCGGAGGACTCGACCCGTGGGATCGGCTGCGGCTCACCGGCGACTTCGTCGCCGTGGCCAAGGTCGAGTTGAACGGTGAACCCCGGTGAGCGCCGCCGACACAGCCGATGCCGCCGACCGCGGACCCTGCCTCGACTCGCTCCCCGACGGCGAGCTGCGAGCGCCCGCCGGCGCGGCTGAGGTCACCCTGCCCGGGCGCCCGGTACGGTGCGCAACATGACCAACGTTGCCCGGCGGATCTGGGATGTCGTCGAACCGATCGCCGCCAACGTGTACTTCGCGCCCGAGGTGCATTCCGCGCTCCACGAGATCGGGTTCGAACCGTCGACCCGGTCGTCGGGCAAGGTGCAGTATCCCGACGGGGTGGCCTACTTCACGAGCCGCGGTGCGTGCCTCGGCCCGCACGTCGACGGACATCTCGTTGCGTCGGCGTTCGGTGTGTTCAAGCGGCCGATGGTCGTCGCCGCGGTCGCCGACGGCTGGCGCCGCGCAGATCAGCCGACGGTGCTCGCCGCACGCCAACGCGGTGCCGTTGCCTCGTTGCGTCGACTCATCGGTGATGAACCCGAGGGTCTGGGTTGGGCGACCGAGGTGTTGCGGCGGATGGTCGACGCTGCACCGGGTGAAGGGCGCGCCCTGTTCTCCGGGTTGCAGTCCCTCGGCTATCCGGACGATCCGATGGGTGCCTTCTGGCGTGCCGCCGATCAGGTGCGCGAGCACCGGGGTGACAGCCACATCGCGGCGTGGATCGAGGCTGACCTCGACGCCTGCGAGGTGGGCCTGTTGACCGACCCGTGGCGCGGCCAGCCGCTCAAGTCGTGGGTCCGTTCCCGTGGTTGGACCGAGGACGAACTCGACGCGGCGTGTGACCGACTCCGGTCGCGCGGTCTGCTCGACGACGACGAGCTGACCGATGCCGGCCGCCGACTGCGCGAGGGCCTCGACGATGCGACGGATCGGATGGAGGGGCGCCTCGTGGCCGCGCTCGGATCGGATGCGCCGCGGTTGTTCGATCTGCTCGACCCGTGGTGCGACCTGATCGTCGCCGATGGCGGGTATCCGGCACGCGTCACCTGGCCGACCTGACGGTCCCTCGCGCTGGCAAAGCGCCACGGCGCCACGAGCCTGACGGCCGGACGCCGTCGTCTCACACGGTGGCGGGTCGGTCGGCCCGGCTACGGGCGGCGGCCACGCGGACGGCGACGAAGACACACACCGACGACGTCAGGAACGCCGCCGAGATCGGTGCGATCGTGCCGTCGAAGCGGCGGTCGATGAACGACCCGAGCAGCGAACCGACGACGAGCGGGAACATCCCCAACAGCGACGCAGCCGACCCGGCGACGTGACCGAGCGGCACCATCGCTGCCGTGTTGGCGTTGATCGTCATCACCTGGACCGAGATCAGTGTCACCAGCAGTACGGGAGCGAACACGGCGAACGTCGGCACGCCATCGGTCAGCAACGACACCGCGACCATCGCCGCCGAGCCGGCGAGGAAGACGCCCGACGCTCCGGCCAACATCCCGTCGAGTCCCACCCGTTCGACGATCCGACCGTTGAGCATGGTGCCGAGCGCCATGCCGACGGCCATCAGCCCGAAGATCAGGGGGAACCAGTCGCCGAGATCGAAGACCGTGTCGAACACGTTCTCCGACGAGGCCAAGAAGGAGAGGAACACCGCCGTGGAGAGTGTCACCGCCACCAGATAGGCGACGGTGCCGGGGGTGGTCAACACGATCTTCCAGCTTCCGACGATCTCGCGGACGCCCAGAGAACGGCGTTGACCGGGCGGGAGTGTCGCCGGCAAGCGCACCGAGAGGGCCAGCACGACGAGGCCGACCGCGGCGCACAACCACACCGAGTACCTCCACGATCCGAGTGCGACCGTCGCCGCGCCGAGGCCGGGGGCGACCATCGGGATGAGGAGGAAGATCGCCATGATGTTCGACATCTGGCGAGCCATCCGCTCCCCCTCGAACGAATCGCGGATCATCGCCGTCACGGCGATGCGCGGGCCTGCAGCCCCCAGCCCCCACACGAAGCGCGCCAACGCCATCGTCGCCAGCGTCGGGGCGAGTGACGTGGCGATCGCTCCCACGATGTACACGGCGATGCCGCCCCACAACACGGGGCGCCGGCCGAAGCGGTCGGCGAGGAGTCCGGCGGGCAACTGACCGAGACCGAAGCCGACCATGAAGGCGGTGACCAGGACGGCGACGTCGGTGGCGTCGGGCTCGAGGCCGAGGTCGTCGCGGATGGCGCCGAACGCCGGCAGCATCGAGTCGATCGCCAGCGCGGTCATGCCCATCGCCAGCGACATGACGAGCGTGAATCCGACCGACCCCGGTCGCAGCGTTCGGTGGTCGGCCGGCTCGACCCGATCCGGGGTGGGGCCGACCATCTCTTGTCGGTCGACCTCGGTCATCGGGGCATCCTGGCACGGCGCCTCCGCGATTCCCTCGCCCGACCGGGCGCGTGTGGCGTTTGGTGCAGTGCGGCCCGGGTACGCGGCCGCCACGACGCCATCGGGCGACGACTGGAGCCACAGTGACCGACACGCCGAACTCGGGGGCCGAGGCGCCCGCACCGGTCTGGTTCGGCGCGAACGCGCCGAGCCTGGTTCACCACGCCACTCCTCCTCAGCGGGCCGACGTCGTCGTGGCGGGCGCGGGCCTCGCGGGACTGTGCGTGGCAGCGCTCTGCGCCGAACAGGGTGCCAGCGTCGTCGTCGTCGAGTCGACTGCGGTGGGAGCGCGCACCACCGGGCACAGCACGGCGAAGGTGACCGCGCTCCACGGGTTGACCTACTCGGCGTTGACCGCGGGACGCGGTGCGGACGCAGCGGCACAGTACGCCGCAGCCAACCTGGAGGCACTCGCGCGTCTGCGTGCGCTCGTCGTCGACATGGACATCTCGTGCGACTGGACGGACGCCGCGGCGGTCACGTGCGCGGCAACCGCCGACGGTGTGGGAGCAGTCGAGGACGAGGCGCGTGCAGCACAGGCGGCCGGCCTCCCGGTGCAGCTGGTTGACGGCTCGGCCCTCGCCGTCCCGGTGCGCGCCGCGATCCGTCTCGATGATCAGGCACACGTCGATCCGCTCGCCCTCTGTCGCGGTCTGGCCGACACGCTGACGGCGCGAGGCGTGACGATCGTCGAAGGCACTCCCGTCACCGCGGTCGACGAGACGGGCACCGGGTGCACCGTCGTGGCCGGTGGGCAACAGATCCACTGCGACGCTGCGGTCGTCACCACGCACCTGCCGATCGTCGACCCGGCATTCCTCGCAGGACGGATCCGTCCCGAACGCTCCTACGTCGTCGCCGGACCGTCGTCACGCCTCGGGCTCGACGCGATGTACTGGGCACACGACGACGGCTGGTCGCTGCGACCGTGGGCATCCGCGGACGGGCTGTTGGTCCTCGTCGGCGGCGAGAGCCACACGATGACCGACCACGTCTCGACCGCCCAGCACTATGCCGCGTTGACGCACACGGCGACGGCTCGGTTCGGCGTCGACGTACAGCATCGGTGGTCGGCGTTCGACTACCGGACGACCGACGGCGCCCCGTTCATCGGCCGGCTCAGCCCGCGCAGCCGCCGACGATACGTGGCCACCGGCTTCCACAAGTGGGGGATGACGACCAGCATGGTGGCGGCGATGATCATCAGCGCACAGATCGCCGGGACCCACAGCCCCTACCTCGGAGTGTTCGACTCCACCCGCATCGCCCCCACCCTGTCGACGCAACTCGTCTCCAACGCCGCCAAGGTCGCCGGCCGCTTCGTCGGCGACCGCATCGCCGCTCGGCGAACCGACGCCCTCCCAGAACCGGGCGGCGGGGTGGTGGTCCGTCGCCGCGGAAAGGACGTGGCGGTGTCGCGCGACCGAAGCGGACGTCTGCACGCGGTTCGTGCAACGTGTACGCACCTCGGATGCCTGGTGCAGTTCAACGACGGCGACCAGAGCTGGGACTGCCCCTGCCATGGCTCTCGCTTCGACCTCGACGGCGCCGTCCTCGACGGCCCCGCCGTGACACCACTGGAAGCGGTCGATCTCGACGACGACACCGGCGCGGGTCATGGATCCGTATCCTGAGGTCGTGACCATCGGGAGCTCGCACCGGACCCTGCGAGAAGTCGTTGCCGATGAGATCCGCAAGATGATCTCCAGCGGGGAGCTGGCCCAAGGCGACCGGCTGTACGAGGATCGCCTCGCCGAGCAGCTCGGCGTGTCGCGCAATCCGGTGCGCGAGGCGATCCGGGCGTTGGAGGGCACCGGGCTGGTCGAGGTCGTGCCGCGACGCGGGGCCTACGTGAGCCGACTCGAACCCGCCCGCGCCCGGCAGCTGCTCGAGCTGCGCCAGGTGCTCGAGTCGTACGCCGCCGAGCTGGCCGCCCAGAACCGCACCGACGCCGACCTCGACGCCATGCGCCGTTGCATCGCCGCAGGCCGGCAGGCAAGCGAACAGAACGACGTCGTCCGGGCAGCCGAGCATCACCGCAATTTCCACCTGCTCATCGAACGGGCCTCGAAGAACGAGTATCTGGAACCGACAGTCGCACCGCTGCGCCAACAGACCGAGCTCGTGTTCTCCATGCTCGCCGACACTCGCGGCGCCATGAGCTGGGACGAGCACGCCCGCATGCTCGATGCGATCGAGCGCCGAGACGTCGACGCCGCTCGGCGTTCGACGTTGGCGCACATGGACTCGGTCGTCCACGACCTCGAGAGCCACGCCGTCGAGCCCGGACCGACGTGATCGCGACCCGATGAGCCCGCAGACCGCGGACGCGGTCGTGATCGGTGCCGGCATCGCCGGGGTCGCCGCTGCCGCCGCACTGGCAACCACTCGGCGGGTGGTCCTCGTCGAGCGCGAATCGCTGCCCGCCCAACACGCCTCGGGACGGTCCGCCTCGGTGCTGTCGGAGACGTCCGGCCTGCCCCTCGTCTGCCGACTGGCACGGCTCAGCCGACCGTTCTTCGAAGGACCACCGGACGGCTTCGCCGACCACTCGTTGTTGGCGCCACGCGGCCTGCTGTGGGTCGGCGAGGACACCGACGCCGCGGCGCTCGACGAGCTGGCGCACCGCGCCGCGGCGGTCGCACCGACCTCCCGCCGTCTCGACGTGCGTGCCACGTCGGCCCTGCTGCCGTCGTTCGCACCGCAGGCGATCGGCGGCGGTTCGGTCCACGAGCCCGATGCGATGGCGATCGACACGGCTGCCGTCATCGAGGGGTTCCTCCGTGTCGTGCGCAGCCACGGAGGCGTGCTCGCCTCCGGCGCCGAAGCCGTGCGGCTCCGCCGTCGCGCCGACGCATGGATCGTCGAGACCCCGACCGCGTCGTGGAGCACCGGCTGCGTCGTCGACGCTGCCGGCGCATGGGCCGACGAGATCGCAGCGCGGGCGGGGCTCGAGCCGCTTGGTCTCAGCGCGATGCGCAGAACCGCAGCGATCGCTCCGGCACCCGACGAGGTGTCGACGTGGCCGCTGGTGATGGACGTCGCCGGTCGCTACTACTGCGAGCCCGAGCCCGGGGGCTTGTTGATCTCGCCGGCGGACGAGTCGCCGCTCGAACCGTGCGACGTGCAAGCCGACGAGCTCGACGTGGCGCTCGCCCTCGAACGGGTCCGCGACGCCAGTGGCATGCCACTGCGCGCGATCCGCCGCGCCTGGGCGGGATTCCGCACGTTCGCGCCCGACCGCCTGCCGGTGCTCGGCGAGGACCCGCGGGCCCCCGGGTTCTGGTGGCTGGCCGGGCAAGGTGGCGCCGGGATCAAGACGGCGCCCGCGATGGCGCGCCTGCTCCGGCACGCGATCGACGACGAACCGTTCCCCGAAGATGCGGTTGCTCTCGACGTGCGGCCCGAACCGTTGTCGCCAGCCCGACTGATCCCGCCGCAGTCACGTCGCCAACTCGACGACCAGCACCATCACTGACGCGATCGCCGAGAACCAGAGAATCGCCGGCCGCATGAAGCCGCGGTCGAGCAGATGGCCGAGGCGTCGCGACGCGGCGAAGCCGACGAGCATCGCCGGCATGAACGCCGCTGCTCGCCTCAGGTCACTGCTGTCGATCTCCCCGGCGACCGTCAGCAGCACAATCGACAGTGCGCTGCCGAACACGAAGAACAGGGCGAGCGTGGAGCGCAGCTCCGGCCCACTGCGGTGCTGGTAGACGAGTGCCATCGGCGGCCCGCCGATCGACGTGATGCTGCCCATCACGCCGGACGCCGCGCCGGCGGTGACGAGCGTGACCGGGGTCGGGCGGACGTCCCACCCGACGACGCTCAGCGCGACCCCGGCGAGCACCGACAGCGCGAACACCACGACGAGCACATCGGTCGCCAACGTGACCACGGCGATCGCCCCGACCACGCTTCCCGGCACTCGACCCGCGACCGCCCAACCGACCCCGCGCACGTCGAGCTTGCCGCGCTCGCCGCGTGCCACGAGCACCGTCAACACGAGGGCGACGATGAGCAGCGGCCCGGGCACGAGTTCGGCGTCGAGCAGTGCCAGCACCGGTGCCGCCAGCAGACCGAGACCGAAACCCAGCGCCCCCTGCGCCATCGCACCGGTCGCCACGACGACGAGTGCGACGGCCCACTCCGCGGTGTTCACATCGCGCTCGGGGCGCGGCGTTCGCTGTACAACTGCCACAACATGCGGGTGGCGACGGCGAACAGGAGCACGGCGAACAGTGCGTTGGACAGGGCTTCCGACATGCGGACGGAGATCTTTCCGGCGGCGAAGGCCGACACCACGCCGGCGAACCCGAGGATCATCGCCACCCGCAGGTCGGCGTTGCGCTTGGTGCGGTTGCGCCATGTCCCGATGATCGACGTCGGCACGATCACCAGCAGCGACGTGCCCTTGGCGATCGCCGCCGGGATCCCGAAGCCGACGACCATCGCCGGCACGAGCACGATCCCGCCGCCGACCCCGAGCAGACCGGCGAGGATCCCTGCGACCAGCCCGACGAGCAGGAGGGCGATGATGCTCGGCATCGTGAGCACCTCGCGCCCCGACCCATCGCTGTGATCGAGGACCAGTCGAACGGCGGTGAGGATCATCAACACAGCGAACGCGAGGGCCAAGACGTCGTGGGGGAGACGGTGCAACAGGTTGGTCCCGATCACCGCCCCGCCGATGGCACCGACCGCCAACAGGCACCCGACACGCCAATCGACGCTGTCCTCCGTGGCGTAGCTCGTCAGGCTGGCGATCGCGATCGGCAGTACCGCCGCCAACGACGTCCCGTGCGCCAGCCGTTGATCGAAGCCGAGCACGAGCACGAGCGCCGGAACGATCAAGATCCCGCCGCCGACACCGAACAGGCCCGACAGGAACCCGGCCACCAGTCCGACCACGATGACCCGGCCGACGTGCCCCGTCGGGGATCCCGATGGGCCCTCGACGGTGGCCGACGATGTTCGCGTCCACGCTCATGCCCGCAGCGTCATCGGGCAAAGCAGGCGACGAGGTGACCGGGCGCCTTCTCTTCGAGTGGCGGCGTCTCGTTGCGACACCGCTCGTGCACGAGTGGGCAGCGGGTCTGGAACCGGCAGCCGGGCGGCGGATCGATCGGGTTGGGGATCTCGCCGGTGAGCACGATCCGGCGGCGCTGTCGCTGCGCCGGCGGATCGGGAATCGGCACGCTCGACAGCAGCGCTTCGGTGTACGGATGCAGCGGTTCGTCGTACACCCGGTCGGTCGGGGCGATCTCGACGAGGTGTCCGGCATACAAGATGGCGATGCGGTGCGAGATGTGCCGGACCACCGACAGGTCGTGGGCGATGAACAGGTAGGTCAGCCCGAGCTCCTGCTGAAGATCCTGCAGGAGGTTGACGACTTGCGCCCGCACCGACACGTCGAGCGCCGACACCGGTTCGTCGGCGACGATGAAGTCGGGTTCGAGCGCCAGGGCACGGGCGATGCCGATCCGCTGGCGTTGCCCGCCGCTGAAGGCGTGCGGATAGCGGTCGACGGTGTCGACGGGGAGACCGCACCGGTCGAGCAGCGACTGCACCCGCTCGCGGGCGTCTTCGGGGTTCTTCGCCAGGCCGTGCACCACCAGCGGTTCGGCGACGAGCTCGAGCACGTTCATCCGCGAGTTGAGGCTGGCGTACGGGTCCTGGAACACGAGCTGCATGTGCCGTCGCAACGAGCGCAGCTGCTTGCCGCGCAACGTCGTGATGTCCTCACCGCGGAAGCGGATCGATCCCGACACAGGGTCGATGCGGCGCAGGATCGCCCGACCGATCGTGGTCTTGCCCGAGCCGCTCTCGCCGACGAGACCGAGCGTCTCGCCCTTGCCGATCGAGAACGACACGTCCTCGACGGCGTGGACGTACTTCGTCTTCTGCCCCCAGAAGCCCGAACGGCCGACGGCGAATCGGATCGTCAGGCGGTCGGCTTCGACGATCGGGGGACCGGACGTGGCGCCGCCCACACCGTCGGGGAGGGTCTGCTGATCAGACACGGGGCACCTCGAACGGTCGCCAGCAGGCGACGCGGCGGCCGCCCTCGTGCACCTTCAGCCCGGGCGTCGCCTCGAGGCACTGGGCCACGGCGATCGGGCACCGCGCGGCGAACGCACACCCCGTCGGCGGCGCGACGAGATCGGGGGGCGCACCGTCGATCGAGACCAGGCGAGGCATCACCACGTCGAGTCGCGGCGTGCTGTTCAACAGGCCGGCGGTGTACGGGTGACCGGGCGTCGCATAGAGATCGTCGGCGGCGGCGACCTCGACCAGCTTGCCGGCGTACATCACAGCGACCCGATCGCACAGGCCGGCGACCACGCCGAGATCGTGGGTGATCAACAGCACGGCGAGCCCCAGGCGTTGCTGAAGCTCGGCGACGAGTTCGAGGATCTGCGCCTGGATCGTGACGTCGAGCGCGGTCGTCGGCTCGTCGGCGACGAGCAGCTCGGGCTCGCACGCCAGTGCCATGGCGATCAGCACTCGCTGCCGCATGCCGCCCGACATCTCGTGCGGGTACTGCTTGACCCGACGTTCCGGGTTGGCGATGCCGACGAGGTCGAGCAGCTCGACGGCGCGATCACGGGCCGCCTTGCGCGAGCTGCCGAGGTGGCGACGACAGACTTCGGCGACCTGCGTTCCGACGGTGAACAACGGATTCAACGACGTCATCGGATCCTGGAAGACCATCGCGATCTCCTTGCCTCGGACTCGTCGCAACGCCGCCTCGGCGTCGGTGACCAGGGACTCGCCCTTCCACCGCACGTCACCGCCGGTGATGCGTCCGGGCAGCTCGGTGAGCCCGAGCAGGGTCTGCGCCATGACGCTCTTGCCGGACCCGCTCTCGCCGACCACGCCGAGTGTCTCTCCCCGACCGAGCCGGAAGCTGACCCCGCGCACCGCCTGCACGGTGCCGCGACGGGTGAAGAAGTCGACGCGCAGGTCGTCGACCTCGAGCAGTGGAGCGTCGAGCGTGCCAGTGCCGGCCATCGCGTCGGCCGTCGGCCGGCGCGGTGCCGGATGTGTTGCGAGGCGTCATGCCGTTCCCGTCGACACTCACAGCTCTGCCCCTCCCGCTTTGCCGATGGCGTTCGAGGCGAAGCGCTTCTCGCGTTCTTGCGGATCGAGCACGACACGCAACCAGCTGCTCAGCAGGTTGACGGCGAGCACGGTCAAGCTGAGCAGGATCCCGGGATAGGCGATGAGCCACTGGTTGCCGAACAGCTCGTGATCGCCGGCGCGGGCGATGTCGAGGCCCCACGTCACGCCCGGGTACTGGATGCCGAGACCGAGGAAGCTGAGCGCCGCCTCGGCGAGGATGATGCGGGCGAACTCGAGCACCGCCAGGGTGGCGAGCGGGGTGAACAGGTTGGGCAGTACGTGTCGCAGTACCACCCGTCGGGGACTCGCACCGACCATCTCCGCCGCCTCGACGAAGGGACGTTCGCGCACCGACAACACGACGCCACGCGTCATGCGGCCGTAGACCATCCAGCCGTTGATCGCCAGGATGATGCTCACGGTCCACACGGTCCCGCCGACGAGGGCGATCAGGAGCATGGCCAGCAACAGCCCGGGAAACGACACCTGCACGTCGACCCAGCCCATCAGGAAGCGGTCCGTCCGGCCCCCGCGGTACCCGGCGATCAAGCCGATCATGACACCGAACGTCCCGGCCACGACGACGACGAAGACGCCGATGAACAACGACGTGCGGGCGCCGTAGAGCAGCCGCGACAACACGTCATACCCCTGCCAGTCGGTGCCCATCGGGTTCGACCACGACCCGCCGTTCCAGACCGGCGACGCCATTGCGTTGGAGAGCGCGCGCGGTTCGGGTCGTCGGGTGCCAGCCACGGCGCGAACACCGCGACGAGCACCAAGGCGATGAGGAAGCACGCCGACAGCAGGCCGAGCTTGTCGCGCACGAGCTCGCGGAACAGCCCGCCCTCCTTGACCGCCTTGATCTCGTACGGTCGGCCCTGGAGCTCCTCTTCGTTGTCGAGGGCCGCCTCTTCTTCGAGGTACTGGGCGGTGTACTCGTCGGGGGCGGTCATGACAGCTTGACCCGCGGATCGAGCGCCTTGTAGGCGACGTCGATGCCGATGTTGATCACGACGACCATGATCGCGACGACGAACACGATCGCCTGGATGAGGTAGAAGTCCTGGTTCTTGATCGCCGTCGTGGCCATGAACCCGAGCCCCGGCCAGTTGAACACGGTCTCGACGACGACCGTGTAGCCGGCGACGGCCCGGATCACCTCCCACCCGAGCAACGTGACGTACGGGATGCCGGCGTTCTTCATCGCGTGCACGCCGAGGATCCGCCGCTGGCTGAGACCCTTCGCCTTGGCGACTTTGACGTACTGGGTGTTGAGCTCGTCGATCATCGACGAGCGCACGACCATCGACAGCCGCCCGATCGCCGGCAGGGCGAGGCAGATCGACGGCAGGATCAGGTTCTGCCATCCCCCCGGCCCGGTCTCGAACCACGTCAGACGGACGGTGAAGGTGATCAACAGGATGTAGCCGAGGAAGAACTGCGGCATCGACAGCCCGACGAGGCTCAACGTCGTGAGCACGCGATCGGTGGTGCCCCCCGGCTTGCGGCTGGCGATCACACCGAGGGGCACGCTGACGATCACGGCGATCGTCATCCCGCAGGCCACCAACTGCAGCGTCCGCGGGAGGAAGTCGAACACGACGTCGAGGGCGGGGACACCTCGCACGTAGGTGCTCTCGCCGAGGTCGCCCTTGAGCAGGTCGCCGAGGAACGTCACGAACTGTTGGAGGAGTGGTTCGTTGAGCCCCATCGCCTCGCGGCGGGCCTCGCGCTGCTCCGGCGTGGCGGAGAGCGGCAGCATGAACTTCACCGGGTCGCCGATGACCCGAGTGACGATGAAGACGAAGACGGTGACACCGAAGACCACGATGAGTCCTTGGAACACTCGCCGAACGATGTATCTACCCATGCGTGCCGCTCTCCCCCTCGCACCGGTCGGTCACCCGGTGACCGACATCTCCTTCACGAGGAGCTTCGAGTCGACTCGAGGCGTCCAGCCGAGACGCTCCGAGAGCCCGTAGAGATCCTCGTTGCTGACGAGGAAGACGAAGTACGCCCCGTCGGCGGCGATCGCCACCGCCTCTTCGTAGATCCCTGCCCGCTCGTCGGGGTCGAGGGTCGACTGACCCTGGGCGACGAGGTCGGCGAGCTCCTGGTTGGTGTTCGACGAGCCCACGCCCTCCAGCGAGTAGTACGTGTTCAGCTGGCGGGACGGGTCGAGGATGTCGTTCGAGCTCGACACGAAGATGGCGTCTTCGCGGTTGTTCCGATCGAACAGCACGTCGAGGTAGGAACCGAACTCCGGCGTCTGCAGATCGACGACGAGACCGGCCTCGGTCCAGAAGCCGGCGATCGCCTCGACGAGCTCACGGTCGTTGAGCCAACGGCCCGACGACTCACCGACGAGGGTGATCGTCTGGCCGGCGACACCGGCCTCCTCGATCAGACGCTTGGCTTCGTCCGGGTCGTAGGGGAAGGCCTCGAGGTCGGCGTTGTGCCCGAGGATCGACGGGGCCAGCAACTGGCTCTTGACGACCTGCGCATAGCCGCCGTAGATCTGTTCGGCGATCGCCTCTTTGTCGATGGCGAGGTTCAGCGCCTCGCGGACCCGCTCGTCGGCGGTGATGCCCTCGTCGACGTCGAGGATCAGGATCGGGTTCTCCTGCCCCTGGATGTTCGCCGACACCGGCGCCTGCTCGACGTCTTGCGGCGGCAGGTTGGTGATCAGGTCGTAGTCGCCCGACTTCAGGCCGGCCAGACGCGTCCCGCCTTCGCTGACGAACTCGTAGACGACCGTCCCGACCGCGGGTGTGCCGTCCCAGTACTCCGGGTTGGCATCGAGCTCGATCGACACGCCGGTCTCGCGCCCGGCGAACGTGTACGGACCGGTGCCGTTCGGCGCATCGGTGAGATCGGGCTTGGCCGCATCGGCCGGGGTCACGATCTTCAGCCAGTACATCCGTGCCGGCAGCACGCCGTCGGGACCGTCGGTGGTGATGTGCACCGTGTGCTCGTCGATCGCCTCGGCGCCGGTGATCGAGGAGTAGAAGCCGTCGTTGTCGGTCTCGCCCGCCTCGATGAGCCCGATCATCCGCTCGACCGTGGCGACGACCGCGTCGGCATCGAACGGTGTGCCGTCGTGGAAGACGACGTCGTCGCGGAGGACGAACTCCCAGGTCTCGTCGTCGACCTGGGTCGGCAGTTCGGACGCCAGCGACGGGATCAGCTCACCGTCGGGTGTCCGGGCGAGCAGTGTTTCGTAGATGTTGTCGTTGATCGCCCGTTCGCCGCCGTCGTCGACGAGGTGCGGGTCGAGGCTCGTCGGCTCCGAGCCGAGTGCGATGGTGATCGCTGCTCCATCCACCGGCGCGGCGGCCGAGCCGTCCGGAACATCACTGGTGGCCGCTGCATCGGCCTCGGTCGAGTCGGTGTCTCCGGCGTCATCGTCACTACCGCACGCGGCGACAGTGAGACCGACGACCAGGACAGCACCGAACAGGCGGTGGCGCTGGCGCAAGATTCTCCCCTTTGATCATGCGAACCCACGGTGGGCTTGCGCATACTTTATACAATCTACGAAAGGTCGGGTCAACGGTCACATGCGATCGTGACACGGCCGAAACGGCCCCGAAACGGCGACTGCACCAGGAAGCTGACCGATGACTGCAGCACACGGACAACCCCGATGACCGACGACCGCACGGCCGCCACGCTGCCCGCACACGATGGCCGACCCGTGGGTGCGACGCATCTCCCCCTTCGTCACGCGGTGCTCGAGGAGCTCCGTCGGCGGATCGTAGCCGGGGAGTGGGCCCAGGGGGCGCGCCTGTTCGAGGACCAGATCGCCGCCGACCTCGGGGTATCGCGCAATCCGGTCCGCGAGGCGCTCCAGGCGCTCCAGGCAGACGGTTTCGTCGTGTTGGAACCTCGGCGCGGCGCACGGGTGGCGTCGGTGTCCGCCCAGCGTGCCGGCGAGCTGTTCGAGGTGCGCGAGGTGCTCGAGGGGTTGGCGGCCAGCCTCGCCGCCCGCCAACGCACCGCGGCACAGGTCGACGAGATGCGCGCCGTGGTCGAGCTCGGGTCACACACGGCGTCGTCCGGCCCGCTCGGCGAGCTCCCCGGGCTGAACACGCGATTCCACCATCTGCTGGCTGCGGTGGCAGGCAACGAGTTGCTCGCCGAGACCATCGAACGACTTCGGCACATCATCGAGTGGGTGTACGCACAGCGCATCGCCCAGCGCGCCCCGCGATCGTGGGAGGAACACCGCCAGATCGTCGAGGCGATCGCCGCCGGCGACGGCCAGGCGGCCGAGCAGATGGCACGGTCACACATCGCCCAGGCTCGGGCGGCCTACCTCGAGGGCACCGAGCGGGACTGACGATCAGAAGCCACGGACCGCGCCGCCGTCGACGCGCACCAGGGTGCCCGTGACGAAGCTGCTCCGCGGACTGCACAGGAACGTCACGACATCGGCGAACTCGTGCGCCTCGCCGAGGCGGCCCATCGGGATCGAGGCGATGTGGTCCGCACGGACCTCGGCGAGCGGCCGCCCCTCGTGGGTTGCCCGCGCCGTCTCGAAGCGGTGCAGTGCCGGCGTGTCGAACTGGCCCGTGACGACGACGTTGACCGTGGCGAGCGGGGCGAGCTCGAGCGCCAGCGATCGCGCGGCGGCGGTCACACCACTGCGGAACACCGAGCTGAGCGCCAGCTCCGGGGTCGCCTCGACCACCGAGCGCGCCGTCAGGAACACCATCCGCCCGTCGCCATTCGCGGTGACGTGTGGGGCGGCAGCGCGGGCGACCTCGAGTGCCGGCCGCAACATCGAGTGATACGCCACGTCCGTTCCGGCCTCGTCGGTGGAGAGCAGCGGTCCGGGTGGACCGCCGCCCGTGTTGACCACCACCACGTCGAGACCGCCGAGCTCGGCCACCGCGTCGTCGACGACCCGGATGCCTGCTCCCGGTTCGGTCAGGTCGAGGCCCAGCGCCGCCGTCGCGCCGATCGCCGTCGCGGTCGTGTCGGCGCGATCGGCATCGCGGCTGACCACGGCAACCGTGGCCCCCTCGGCGACCAGCGACGCCGCGACGGCACGCCCGAGGCCACTCGACGAACCGAGGACGAGGGCGCGCCGGCCGGCGAGTCCGAGATCCATGTCAACTCCCCAGCCAGATGGTGCGCGACACGGTGTAGAAGTCCATCACCGTGGGGCCGAGCTGCTCTTTGTGCGTGCCCGTGCCCGACTGCTTGATGCCACCGAACGGGGCGTTGAAGGCGGCCCCGACCGTCGGTCGGTTGACCCGTACCATCCCCGCTTGCACCTCGGCGGCGAAGCGCAGGGCGGCGGCGAGGTCGCGCGTGCACACCGCTGCGGAGAGTCCGTAGCGGACGGCGTTGGCCGACTCGATCGCGTGGTCGAGCCCGTCGACGCGTTCGAACCCGATCACCGGTCCGAACACCTCCTCCTGGGCGAGGCGGCTCGATGGCTCGACGTCGGCGAGCACGGTCGGCGGAAAGAAGTGGCCACGCCCGCACTCACCGTCCGTCAACGGCGCGCCACCGGTCACCAGGCGGGCGCCGGAACGGACGGCCTCGTCGACCGCGGTCGCCATCGCCGCGACCGCAGCGGCGTCGATCAACGGGCCCATCGTCACGCCCTCGGCGTCGCCGGGTCCGATGCGGTAGGCCTCGGCGAGGGTCACCACGCGGTCGAGCAGTTCGTCGTGCACGCGATCGTCGACCAGGATTCGTCCCGCCCCCGTGCAGGCCTGCCCGGTGAGCGAGAAGGCCGACCGGGCAACGACCGCCGCGGCGGCGTCGAGGTCGGCGTCGGCGAGGACGACCACCGGGTTCTTGCCACCGAGCTCGAGCTGGACGCGTCGCCCGACACCGATCGCCGCGTGGATCTTGCGACCGGTGGCGTTGGAGCCGGTGAAGGTCACCGCATCGACGCGTTCGTCGGCCGTCAGGTGGGCGCCCGCGCCGACTCCGTGCACGACGTTGAGCACCCCCGGCGGCAGACCGGCGTCGATGAACGCGGCGGCCAGCCGCTCCCCCATCAGCGGCGTCATCGGCGACGGCTTGAACACGACCGTGTTCCCCGCGGCGAGGGCCGGGCCGATCTTGCGGCTCGCCAGGTTCAGCGGAAAGTTCCACGGGGTGATCACCCCGACCACGCCGACGGGCTCGCGCGTGCAGTACAGGAGTGGTGTGTCGTCGGCCGGGAACGTCGCCCCCGTCAGCCGATACGCCTCGCCGGCGTACAGGTCGAGGTTCTTCGGGGTCCGACCCGCTTCCATCGCCGCATCTGCGTGCGGCTTGCCCTCCTCGCGGACCATTTCCACCGCGATCGCCGACGAACGCTCGGCGAGGATGCGGGCGGCACGGGAGAGGATGTCGGCCCGCGCGGTGGGGGTCGTCCGACGCCATGCGGCCGAGGCCTCGCGGGCGGCGCTCACGGCGTCGGCGACGTCGTCGACCGTGCTCTCCGGTGCGACCGAGACGATCTCGTCGTTCGCCGCCGGGTTGCGGCGCTCGAACACCGCACCGTCGCTGGCCGCGACGAGCGCGTCGCCGATGCGGTTCCGGACCTCGTGCGTCACGGTGGTGCTCACTCGGCCGTGGGAGCCGGCGGCTGCCAGTCGTCCCACTTCGAGAAGTCGGCGGTCTTGCCGAGCTCGTCCAGCAGTGCAGTCGATCCCGGCCTTGCAACAGGCGATGTCCTCACGGGTGTGGCCGCCCGACACACCGATGCCACCGACGACCTCGCCGTCGACCTCGATCGGCCAGCCGCCGACGAAGATCGAGAAGCGACCCTGGTGCATGTTCATGATGCCGAACGCCTCCTGACCCGGCTGGGCGTTGGTGTAGGTGTGCGTCGGGCGACGGTGGCAGGCGGCCGTGAACGCCTTGTTGACGGCGATCTCGACGCTCGTCGGCTTGGCGTTGTCGGGCCGCTTGACGACGATCGGCCAACCGGCCTGGTCGCACGACGGCGACGACGGAGCCGACGCCGAGCTCCTTCGCCTTGGCGAGCGCCGCGTCGACGGCGAGCTCGGCTTCGTGCATGGAGAGGCGGTTGGTCTGGATCATCGAAGGTCCTCCGTGATGAGCTGGGTGAGTCGGGACGGTCCGGATGTGCGGTCGGCGGGCAGCGCGCCGGCTGCGGTCGGGTCGAGCGCAGCGAGATGGCGTTCGTAGGCGAGGGCGGCGACAGCGACGTCTTGGATCGCGACGCCTTGGGTCTCGAACAGCACGGGAGCCGGACCGGCGCGTTGCACCTCGACGTTCCCGGCCATCACGTCGTGCAGTTCGATCGCGTCCTCCCAACGGAACACGCCCGCGGCGTCGGCACGGATCAGGTCGCCACACTCGACGGCGCTGCCGACGACGTCGTCGCAGACGACGGTCGCGCACCGCCGCACGGTCTCGACGCCGACCTCGCAGCGGTCGTACTTGGTCGCCCCGACGGCGCACACGAGGGCGCGGTCGCTGATGTCCGGCGCCTCGAACAACGGGTCGGTGCTCGAGGTCACCGTCACCACGACGTCGGCGTCACCGACCGCCGTGCGGGCGTCGGGCGCTGCGCCGGCGGTGATGCCGATCGCCCGCGCCCGCCGGACCAGGTCGTCGGTCGCTTCCCGACGGCGAGCCCAGATCGTCAGTCGCTCGAGTTCGGGCATCTCCCTGGCGAGCATCTCGATGTGCGGAAACGCCTGGCGACCCGACCCGATCAGCGCCGCCGTGCGCGCCCCGGGCACAGCGAGCGTGCGGACGGCGAGGGCCGAGGCGGCCGGGGTCCGGAGTCGGGTCAACACGTCGCCGTCGAGGGTGCACAGCAGCGTCCCGTCGGCGCCGAACAACACGTCGACGAACGTGAACACGCCGTCGGCGGTGGCGTACACCTTGCCGCCGGAGTAGGGCGGCACGACCGCCGCCATCGCGCTCGCCATCTGCCCGGAGGCGCTGGCGCGCACGCGGGCGGTCGTCGCCGCCTCACCCCGGCCCCAGGCGGCGAACGCGGCGGCCACCGCATCGGTGACGTCAGCGGGGTGGAGGAGGTCGGCAATGGCCTGATCGGGGAGGTGCAACATGGGTGATCCGGAACCGTGAGTGAATTGCATACTGTATGCGAAATGGACGCCTCCGCCGAACCGGTCGTCGCGTCGGCGCACGTCACCACGCCCCGTTGGGGCGCGTTCGCCTTGCTGTGCCTGGCCTACTTCGCCACCACGACGGGCGAACAGATGCTCTCGCCGCTGTTCCCGACGGCCGCCGAGGAGCTCGGGATGTCGGTCGCCCAGGGCGGCATCGCGTTCGCCGTGCTCACCGCCTCGATCGCGGTCACGAACCTGCTCGGCGGGGCCGCGCTGGGCAGGTGGGCGCCGTCGACGCTGGTCCGCCTCGCCGCCCTCGTGGGCATCGTCGGCAGCGTCGTCAACGCCACGACCCCGTCGTACGGGGTGCTGCTGATCGGGCAGGCACTCCTCGGCGCCGCTGCCGGGCTGTTCTTCCCGGCCGGTCTCCGCGGGGTCGGCATCGCCGCCGGAACCTCGAAGCGGGGCTTCGCCATGGGCCTCTACGGGGTGGCGTTCAGCCTCGGGTTGACGATGGCGGCACTGCTCGGCGCGATCGGGGCGGGCCTCGGTTGGCGGCTGCCGTTCTGGATCGCCGGCGGCCTCTACCTCGTCGCCGCGCTGATGGTCGGACGAGTCGACCTCGGGCCGCGCGCCGCACCCGGCGGCGACGGGCCGATCCCGTGGCGCGACGTCCTCAGCCTGCCGACGTACGTGGGGATCGTGTTGGCGGTGCTGCAGTACGGGGCGGTCCCGTTCCTCACCACCTTCGCCGTCACGCGGTGGGGGATCTCGGCGGCCGGGGCGGCAGGGGTGCTGATCGTCGGCCGGCTGCTGTCGATCGTCGCCAAGGTGGTCGGCGGGGCGAGCGCCGACCGGATCGGCGCCAAGGCCAGCGCCCGCCGCACGTCGCTCGTGCTCACCGCGACCGGCCTGGCGTGGGTGCTGCTGCCGGGAGGTTGGCCGACCTACGCCGTCGCCGCGGTGTTCGCCGGGACCGTCAGCTCGCTCGGACCGGTGGCCAACATCCTGGCGGTCGAGCGGTTCGGCCAGCACGGCATGGCGCTGGGTGTCTACCGGTCCGTGCAGATCGCGCTCGGTGCCGTCGGCAGTGCCGTCGTCGGGTTGGCCGCCGAGGCCGTCGGACTGCGGCCGACGCTGACGGTGGCGATGCTCGTGCCGCTGATGCTCCTGTGGATCTGCCGGGATCGCGCCCGCTGAGGGCGCTTCCCCTGCCGAGCCCTGCCACTCCCGCCGCCGATCCCAGCGGCCGGTCGCTACACGCCGAGTGCGAGACCGACCGTCCGCGGATCGGCCGCCGCCTGCCAGGCCTCGCCGGGGTGCGGGATGCGCACGACCTGCTGGGCGGACTTGCACCCCCAGCGAGGTGCCTGCGTGACCTGCGTCGCGACGGCGCCGAGCGCATCCGCGTCGGTGGGGTCGAACCCCGCCTCGATGCGCACCCCGTCGTCGGGGATCCACTCCCACAACGGAGCGGCGACGAGCACCCCGGGGCGTTCTTCGCCCGCCAACAGTCGAGCCAGGGTCTGCGCGTTCCAGGGAAGCTGATTGACCCCGCCGGGTGTGCCACCCAGGAACCGCGGTGCGCCGGACTCGTCGGAGGCCACCCAGGCGTGCAACGTGGTGCGCGGCCGCCGCCCGCGCTCGGGGAAGTTCGGATGCCCGACCTGGGGCGTGAACCCGCGCCCGGCACGGTTGGCCAACGTCAGCGAGAACTGCGGCACGACGATGCCGCTGCCGAAGCGCGGGTAGGAGTTGGAGTGGACCACGACGACGACGGTTCCTGACGCATCGGCGGCAGACACCATGCTCGTCCCACTGGGGTCGGCGAGCCCGTCCTGTCGGGAGATCGTTGCCCTCACGGCGCGATGCACGCCGGCCAGCGAGCGATCGTCCCCCCGGGCGTGCTCGGCCACCGCGGCGAGCAGCGCCGGACCGTGCGTCGGCGCCGGCGTCGCCCACAACGTGCGCTCGCCGACCTCGGTCACCGCGCTCGCCTCCCACGTGGCCCTCGCCGCGGCGAAGTCGTCCGCCACCAGTGCCCCGCCACGCCGCCCGATCTCACCAGCGATCGCCTCGCCGACGGGACCCTCGAGCATCCGAGCACCGCGTGCGACCCACTCGTTCAGGGCGTCGGCGAGCAGCGGCAGGCGGACCAGGGTTCCGGCCTCGATCGGTGCGCCACCGGGGTAGAAGACGCAGCCCTCTGGGTGCATCTCGGCCACCAGCGCTGCTGCCTGGCGGGCGAGTCGGGAGCACACGTCGGCCCAGGGGAAGCCGCCCACGGCGAGGTCGATGGCCGGCGCGGCGAGGCGCCGTCGGGACAGGCGGCCGCGCTCGGCCAGCGCGGCGTAGCCGGCCGCTGCTGCCGGGGGTCCGACGGCATCGGCACCGACGTCGCGCCAGCGCCCCGACGTCGCCACCGCGGCGTGTCCGGCCGCGGCACCACCGACTGCGATGAGCGACGTCGGCGGGCCGTCACCGTCGAACACCACGGCGACGAGGTCACCGCCGAGACCACACTTCGGTGGGAGGAGGACCGTTTCGGCGAGGGCCGCGGCGACCGCCGCGTCGTAGGCGTTGCCACCGTCGTGGAGGACGGCAACCCCCGCTTGCGCGGCGAGGGGGGCGGCGGCGACGACGACGCCGTGGGCGCTGGCGCCGGTGACCTGCTGCGCCATCACGGCGAGTTCGGGTGCCAGCACCGAACGGGACATCGGACCGGTCATCGGACCGGTCACCGGATCGCCTGGCGCCGACCGTGCGTTGCGGACGGGACGCCGCGGGCGAGCGAGAAGTGCGTGTGCACGCCGAGCCATGGCGCCGACGGATGGTCACGCCGCAGAACGATCGTCGCCCGACCCGGGCGATCGAAGCGCCCACCGTCCTCGTCGATGCCCGTCGACGTCCACGGCACGACCGCCACCGCCTGCAGCCCGTCGCCGGAGGCGATCACGTGCAGGCCGGCGACGTCGAAGGAGAAGTCCTCGATCGCCGGCCAGATCTGCGCCCATTGCTGGTTCTCCACGGCGATGCGTCCTTCGACGACATCGGCGTGGGTGCCGAACGCCACCAGGTCCTCGGCGAACCTCGTGCGTCCGGCGGCGATGTCCGCGGCGGCGACCTCACGTCCCCACTCGGCGACCCACGCGGCGACGCCGGCGACGATCTCGTCGCCCTCGTTGACGGCGACGAGATCGTCGCGTTCGTTGACCTGGTGCTCTGACATCGACCTCTCGCTTCGGCTTCTCACGCTTCGGGTTCTCACGCTTCGGCTTCTCGGTGACGGACGTTGGGCACGCCGACCTCAGCCGCTTGCACGGCGACACTGTTTCGTATACATTATACCACTGACCCACGGAGCACGACTGGACCGGGAGAGACACGATGACCGAGCTGTTGAACGAACAGGATTTCCGCACCGCCCTCGAAGATGCGATCAAGGGCCGCGAGGCCCGCAACGCATCGTTCTCGCAGGCCTGGGCCAACGGCGAACTGAGCCGCGAGCACTTCGCCCGGTGGGCCGAGAACCACTACCACTACGTCGGACCGTTCGCCGACTACCTCGGCTACATCTACTCCAACACCCCCGATCACGCCACCGACGCCAAGGACTTCCTGCTGCAGAACATGTACGAGGAGGAGCTGTCCGACGTCCGGCACACCGATCTCCTCATCCGCTTCGCCGAAGCGTGCGGCACCACCCACGAACGGGTCACCGACATCGACAACGCAACCGCCGTGACCCGCGGACTGCAGGGCTGGTGCTACGCCGTCGTCGATGCGCGAGCACTTCGCCGTCGCCACTGCGGCCCTCGTCGTCGGGCTCGAGTCGCAGGTGCCGTCGATCTACCGGCGGCAGTACCCGGTGCTGCTCGAGAAGTACGGGTTCAGCGAGGACGACACCGAGTTCTTCGATCTGCACATCACCTCCGACGAGATCCACGGTGAGCGCGGCTACCAGATCGTCCTCAAGTACGCCGACACCCCGGAGTTGCAGCAGCGCTGCCTGCAGCTCGTGCGCGCACGGCGCCGAGATGCGCTACTCGTACACCAAGGCGCTGTACGACACCTACGTCGCGCCCGAGGCGCCGGTCGCCAATCCCGAACCTGCGCTCGCCTGAGCGTCGACGACCGACGATGCCGAGGATCCGGTTCTCGACGACCGACCGCGAGATCGAGTTCCCGGCCGGGGACGAGGTCAACCTGCTGCGCGTGGCGATCCGCAACGACTGCGGGATCCCGTTCAAGTGCGCCAGCGGCAACTGCGGCACCGATCGTGTCCGTGTGATCGACGGTGCGGACAACCTGATCGCCCCACGCAAGCGTGAACGTGAGCGCTTGGGCGAGCTCCTCGACGATGGGTACCGCCTCGCCTGCCAGACCTACGTCGCCGGCGACGTCAGCGTCGAGTGGGATCCCGACCAACGTGAGCTCGAAGCCCAGGGTCGCGTCTACGACAAGCTCAAGCAGGTCTGGCTGGCGAAGGACGACACGGCGTGAGCTGGGTCGACGTCGGCGACCTCACGCAGCTGAAGAAGGCTGGCAAGACCGTCGTCGACATCAACGGCCGCGAGATCCTCGTCCTCGCCCACGACGGGACGTTCTATGGCTTCGCCAACCGCTGCATCCACAAGGACCGCGAGCTGGTGCGCGGTGTGGTGCTCAACGGCAAGCTCGTCTGCCCGGGCCACCAGTGGGCGTTCGCGCTCGACACCGGGTGGGAATCGATCAAGCAGCGATGCCAGCCGACATTCCCCGTGCGCGTCGTCGACGACCGTGTCGAGATCGACATCGCCCCATCGGCCCAACAAGTCGGCACGCCCGCCGACACGCCGGTCGACACGCCCGTCCGTGTCGGGGGCGACGTCAAGCAGCAGCAACGCACCACCCACGTCGCCTCGAAGGCCGGACTCGACGTCGGCCTCGTGACCAACGACATCGCTGCGATGCGCGCGTTCTACACCGACGCGATCGGCCTCGAGTACGTCGAATCGCTCTCGATTCCCTGGGGCACCATGCATCGGCTGCGGTTCGGCGTGTCGTGGTTGAAGCTCGTCGACCCGACCACGCCGGCCGCCCCCTCCGGTTCGCCGGGCCTCGACGCGTCGACCGGAATCCGCTACCTGACGTTCGAGATCGACAACATCGAAGCGATCTGGGAGCAGGCGATCGCCACCGGGGCGCGCGTGTTCCACGCACTCGGTGCCTTCGGCACGCAGGGCGTCACGATGGGGATGTTGCACGATCCCGACGGCAACGTCGTCGAACTGCTGCATCGGCCGACTCCGATCTCGCTCCCGACCTGACCGTCGCGTTCAGCGCATCAGGTCGCCGGCGGCGACGCCGAGGTGCGGCCACGGAGGACGTTCGGCGAGATGGGCCACCTCGTCGACCGTTGCCGCGCTCATCGCCAACAGCAGGGCGCCGACGTCGTCGTCGCCCCACTCGTCCCCGGCGAGGCGCTCGGTGACGTCGAGGAGCTCCCTCGACAGCCGGTTGCGCAGCTGGTGGTAGCCGACCATCGCTTGCGTCGCCGACGCCTCCGGAGACCCGAACGCTTCGACGATCGCCGCCGCAGACAACTCGGCATCTCGAAGCGCGTCGGTGATGCCGTGGGCGCTGATCGGGTCCTTCCAGTATCCGGCGTCACCGACGAGCAGCCACCCGGGTCCCCACGGTCGGCGCAGCAGTCCCGGCCGGCCGACGAACCGTCGCATCCGACCGTGGGGTCGGCCCCCGAGCACCCGATCAGCGATGTCGGGCGATGCCGCCCTGAGCACGGTCGAGTACGTGTCGAGATCTCGTGACGTGATCCGCTCCACGTCGGAACCGACGAACACGCACACGAGGCCATCGTTGGTCGGGATGACGCCCGCGGTGGCCCCCGGACGGAAGGCCCAGTCGTAGCCGTCGGTCTCGACCCCACCCCAGTAGCGATACAGGTAGTTGCCCGCGGTCCGACCGCGGTGGTCGACCGGGGCGCCGGCCTGACGGGCGACGAGGGAGTTGATGCCGTCGGCACCGACGACGAAGCGGGCTCGGATCTGCGTCGTACGACCGAAGCGATCGGAACCGACGACGCCACTGACGCGCCGGTCCCCGTCGCGCAGGAGCCCACTGACGGTGAATCCGAAGCGGACCGTCGCACCGTCCGCCTCGGCGGCGTCGGCGAGCAGCGGGTCGAGCACGGTGCGCCGCGGCGCGTAGAGCGCATCGATGCCGTCTCCGGGGCGGACGTCGATGGCGACGTTCCCCGCGGCGAGGTGGAGGGTGGTCCGCCTGATCGGCGGCGTGCCGGCAGCACGGATGCGCGGCAGGAGCCCCCAGCGGTGGAGTTGGACCACCCCGCCGCGCATCAGTGCATGGGTCGACAGCGTGTCGCTGCCGTGCCGCGACCGGTCGACGACGACGACGTCGAGACCGGCGCGTGCCAACAACATCGCCGTCGCGGCACCCGCGGGGCGGGCGCCGACGACGACGACGTCGGTGTCGTGGGTGTGCATCAGACGCCCCAATCCTGCGGTCGATCCGCCGACATCCCGAGGGCGAGCCGTCCGGCATGCACCAAGGTGGCCTCGGGATCGAGGGGGTGGAACTTCACCGCCCGGACGTCGCGGTAGGCACGCTCGATCCGCGAGCCGCGATCGAAGCCGGCGCGCCCGCGGATCTCCATCGCCAGATCACACACCTCGATGGCGGCGAGAGCGATCTCACGCTTCGCCATCATCACGGCGGCGACGGTCACCATCGACGGAGCCGGGTCGTCACCGACCGCGGCCAGCGCACCCTCGAGTGCCCATGCGGCGACCTGCAGGCGGTGGGTCATCAGGCCGACCTGGCGTTGGGCGGTGGGCGACACGTTCTTGCCGACCAGGGCGGCGACGGCGTCGTCGTAGGCACCCTCGGCGACGCCGAAGTAGACGGCGCTGATGATGACGAAACCGATGCTCGAGATGACCTGCAGCGGCGGGTCGATCTCGCCGTACGGGCGGTCGGCGAGCACGCGCTCCTCGGGCACGAAGACGTCGTCGAAGTCGACGTCGTGGCTCGACGTCCCGCGCATGCCGAGGGTGTCCCAGCGCTCGACGATGCTGACGCCCTCACTGGCGAAGGGGACGGACATGTTGAGCACTCGCGGGCCGCGTGCCGGATCCTCGTGGACGAACATCGTCGACAGCACCGCACCGACCGGGGCCTGGCTGACGAACGACTTGCGACCGCTGACGTGGTAGCCGCCGTCGACCTTGATCGCCGTGCCGCGGGGGTGGGTGTAGTCCCCGCCGCCGGTCGACACGACGACGATCTGCTCGGCGGCGATGCGGCGCAGCGTCGCCTCGGCCCCGGGGAGCGAGCGCCGGTGACGCCACGCCGTGAACGCGGTGACGTGCTGGTGCATCGCAGACGCCAGCGCCGTCGATCCGCAGTGCTTGGCCAGCTCGCGCTGGACTGCGGCGACGTCGCCGATCGTGGCGCCGTCGCCGCCGAGCTCGGTCGGCACGGCGATCGCCAGCAGGCCGGCCTCGCGGACGTGGGCGAAGGAGGCGTCGACCCAGCTGGCATCGCGGTCGTGTTCGGCAGCGTGCCGATCGAGGACGGCGGCACAGGCGGCTGCCCGCTCGACGAACGAACGTCGGGCGTGCTCGGCGGCGTCTGCCGTCGGGGTGTTCGTGGTGTCTTCGGTGATGGTCATGCCACCACCGTGCGCCCGTTGTCGGCACCGGGACATCCGGGACCACTACGCAACTGCGACGGTTCCGGCTACGTAGTCGCTGCCCCGGCGCCGTCATCGGTGGCGGGCGCCGTGTCGAACGGGTTGAGCGTGTGCTCGGCGAACACGTCGACGATCAGCAGCCAGGCGTGGTGCCAAGCCAAGTCGTCGCCGTCGGTCCACGACTCGGCGACGTCAGCGGCGGCCTGCCGCCATGCCACGCCCTCGACGTCCAGTCGCGGCCGGGAACCCACCGGCGCCCACACCGCTTCCAGCATCCGCGCCCCCGTGGCGAGCTGGCTCGGCGTCGCCAACAGGCCGACGAGCCCGGCAACCACGGTGACGAGCCGGCGGGCGCGATCAGCTGCCGGCGGACCGCCACACGTCGACGTGTCGAGGGCCGCCTCGAGACGCTCGATGAAGATCTCCGGCCGGCCGTGGATCTCCGACCACGACCGTCGGACCCTCGCCAGATCGTCTGGTGTCATGCAGCGATCGTGAGCGTCCTGCGGCCGCCGAACGTCCGCAGCAGCTACGCAATCGGTGGCGGCCCGGACCGCTGCGCTACGTAGCGTCGCCGACGCCGAGTGCCATGCCGAGCTCGCCGCGAGTGCCGATGCCCAGCTTGCGATACGACGCGCGCGAGGTGGGTCTCGACCGTTCGCGTCGACAGGTAGAGGTGATCGGCGATCTCGCGGCTGCTACGTCCGCCTGCGGCGAGCAGCGCCACCTCGCGTTCGCGGGCGGTGAGCGGTTCCACCCCGGTGCCACGTGCCAGCGGCGGGGTACGGAGGCCACCGGCTCGCGTCGCCAGCTCGGCCGATCGCTGCATCGCGGCGGTCGCCCGGCGGCCGTCCCCGCGCTGCTGGTGCAGCTCGGCGAGCTCGGCCGCCGCCTCTGCGGCGAGCGTCAGCATGTCGAGCGCCTCGTACTCGTCGACGACGGCCGACAGTGCGTCGGGGTCGGCAGCGACGATCGGCTTCGGCGTGGGCGCAGTGAGCGCGCACGAGCGGTCCGTCGACCACGCTGGCGAGCCAGCGCAGTCGCTCGACCGCCTCCTGCGCCCGCCCGAAGCGGACGAGGTCGTTGAGCAACGCCGACTCGAACGTGCGCACCCCGTCGCGCTGGACGACGACGAGCACGTCCCGGAGACGGGTGCGGGCGCCGGCGAGGTCGCCGCGACCGGCGTCGAGCCACGCCCGCGTGCGTTCACGGGTCGCCCACGACGTCGCCACCGGGCTGTCGCCGACAGCGTCGGCCCGCGCCAGCGCCTGCTCGGCGGCATCGCACTCACCGAGCAGCAGGTGGCCCTGGGCGACGCCGACGTGCGCCCACACCAGCGCCGCGCTCCTGGCCCGACGAGGCGGCGGCACCTGCCGCGACGGCGAACCGTCGGATCGCCTCCGCCGCCCGCCCCGTGTCGCGGGCGATCTCGGCGAGCACCATCTCGAACCACACCCACGCCCCCGTCGCGTTGGCGCTCCGGGCCTGCTCGGCGGCCGGTTCGATCGAGCAGTCGGGCCTCCGAATAGCGGCCGCTGTAGGCCAGGGCATGGGCCTCGTTGACGAGGTGCGCGGCGATGCCGCGTCGCCCGCGCCAGCCAGGGATGGCGGCGTGATCGGCGGCGTTGCGGCGGGCCAGTTCGGCAGCCTCGTCGTGACGCCCGACGCTGAGCAGGCTGACAGCACGTGCCGACGCCAGCTCGACCTGGGCACGCGTGTCGCTCGGTACGCCGATCGAGTCGAAGCACCTCCAACGCCTCGGCGGGACGTCCGGCGTCGGCGAGCAACATCGCCCGGCGACGCCTGCAACGCATCGAGCTCCTCGGGATCGCCGATCGCCGCGACCGCCTCGTCGAGCGCGTCGAGCGCGCCGCACGAGGTCACGACCCGACGAGAAACGGGTCCCCGCGAGACGGCGGGCCGAGGCGCCGCGCTTGGCGTCCGGGAGCTCGGTGGCCAGCGCGGCGGCGACGACACGCTCCACGTCATCGTGCTGACCGAGCATGTCGTGCGCCTCGGCGAGCACCTCGGCGCGGGCGAACGGGCTGGCGTCGTCGTCGGTCCAGGCGGCGACCAGCCTGATCGCCAGGTTCGGGTCGTGTCCGGCGAGCGCCAATCGTGCCGCCCGCAGGAGCTGGTCGCCGGCCACCCGTCCACCCGACGCGATGCGCCACAGCGCGACCTGGACGACGTCCTCGCGCCGCGCGCGATCCGTGGCCCTCGACGATGTCGGCCAGCTCCTGCTGGATGCGTCGCAGCCGCAGCGGCGGCATCCGCGCCCGCAGCACCTCGCCGTACAACGGATGTGCCAGGCGGACCGCCGTCCGCCGTCCCCGCCACCACCACCGACACGAGTCGGCCCGCTTCGAGCGTCTCCAGCGTCGCCAGGCCGTGTCGACGCTCGAGGTCGGCGAGGCCGAACCGCTCGCACACCGCCAGCAGCTCGAGCACCGCCAAGCCCGCCGGGTCGACGCCGGCGAGGTGCTCGTCGACGAGCTCGTCGAGCGCCACCGTCGTCGGCAGGTCGCCGACGAGCTGCCACGTCCCCCGCTCGATCGACGAGCGCACCACGTTCGATCGCCCCGCGGACCAGCTCGGTGAGCACCTGCAGGTTGCCGCCCGACAGTCGCACCAGCTCGTCGAGGGCGGCCGTCGAGACCGGGTGGTCGAGGGCGCGGTGGAGCAGTGCGCCGAGTTCGTCGGCGGCGAGCGGTCCGAGATCGAGGCGGGCGAGGTGACCGTCGCGTTGCAGTCCGGTGAGTCGCGGCGACGCCGTCCGGCCGGTGCGGACGGTGCCGATGAGGAAGACCGTGCGTGACACGACGAGCGGCACCAGCACGGCGAGGGAGGTGTCGTCGAGCAGGTCGACGTCGTCGACGAGGAGCACCAGGCGGTCGTCGCCGGCCATCCGCCGCAGCTCGGCACGGGCGCCGTGGAACAGACCGGTGCGCTCGTCGTCGCCGACACCGAGGCCGCCGATCAACGATGCCGGGAGCAGGTGGGCGAGCGCGCCGAGCGGGATCGTGGCGGTCGACGGGTGACCCACGGCGCGAGCAGTCGGTCGTCCGCTGCGTTCGGCGCGACCGAGTGCCTCCTCGGCGAGGCGCGTCTTCCCGACGCCGGCCGGTCCGTGCAGCACCACGCCGCCGACGGCACCCACCCGGTGGTCCTCACCGATCGCCTCGAGCTGTTCGGTCCGACCGGTCAGCGGCCACGTACCGACGATCACGGTGCGGCCTGCGCAGCCACCCGACACAGCCCTCCCACGGCGCCGAGACTACGGCTCGTGCGTCATCGCAGACGTAGCCGGTTCGGCGCGGTTGCGTCACCGGCCCTGATGACGTTCCACGCGGGGTCGGGGAGCGCCGCACTCCCGAAGCGCTCGACCACACGGTCCGCCGGCGTGTTGATGCTCTGATGCGGGGTCAGTCCCCGCATCAGCGCATCAAAACGGAAACAGGTTGCGGTGTGTCCGGTGACGATCGCGGCGACGGCGTCTGCTGCACTCGGTGGATGAAGTTCGGGGTCTTCTACGAGCACCAGCTGCCGAAGCCGTGGAGTGACGACGACGAGTACGAGCTCCTGCGCGACGCACTCGCCCAGGTCGAGCTCGCCGACCGTCTCGGCTTCCACTACGCCTGGGAGGTCGAGCACCACTTCCTCGACGAGTACTCCCACTCATCGGCGCCCGAGGTCTTCCTCGCCGCCGCCGCGGCGCGCACCACGAACATCCGGCTCGGCCACGGCATCCGCCAGGTGATCCCGAAGTACAACCACCCGGCGCGCACCGCCGAGACGTTGGCGACGCTCGACCTCGTCTCCGACGGTCGCGTCGACTTCGGGATCGGTGAAGGCGCGACACGGCTGGAGCTGCACGGCTTCGACATCCCCGCCAAACAGAAGCGGGCGATGGCGCTCGAGACCGCCGAGCAGATCGCCAACATGCTCGTGCTCGACCCGTACCCCGGCTACACGTCGGAGACGTTCTCGATGCCGTGCCGCAACGTGCTCCCCAAGCCGCGACAGAAGCCGCACCCGCCGATGTGGATGGCCTGCACCAACCGCGAGACGATCAAGGTGGCGGCACGCAACGGCGTCGGCGCGCTGGCGTTCAGCTTCGTCGACCCCGACGAGGCACGAGCGTGGGTCGGCATCTACGAGGACATCATCCAGAGCGACGAGTGCGTGCCGCTCGGCCACACGGTCAACGCCAACATCGCCCTCGTCGCCGGGTTCTCCTGCCACGCTGACCGCGGTGAGGCGATCCGTCGCGGGCAGGAGGGCTTCGAGTTCTTCGGCTATGCCCTCAACGCCCTCGTCGCCCACGACCAGGTGCCCGGCCGCACCACGATCTGGGAGGAGTTCCAGGAGCGGCGCGACGCCTCCAGTACGGAGCGCCGGGTCGCCGCGGCGGACGAGCTCGGCGATGACTACGCCAGCTGCATCGGCACGCCGGACGACGCTCGCCGCTACCTCCACCAGATGGCCGACGTCGGCGTCGACCAGGTGATCTTCATCCAGCAGGCCGGCCGTAACCGCCACGAGGACATCTGCGCCTCGCTCGAGCTGTTCGCTGCCGAGGTGATGCCGGAGTTCGTCGACGGCGAGGAGGAGCGGGAACGGGCGAAGGCCGAGCGGCTGGCGCCGTTCGTCGATGCCGCGCTGGCCCGCAAGCAGTGGATGCAGCCGCTCGACGACAGCGAGATCCCGGTCGTGCGCGCCTCGGTCGCCAAGGCCCAGACCAGCGGCAGCCTCACCTGACCAGCGGCGACCCGACCTGACCGGCGGTGCGCCGCGGTTGTGCCCGATTCGCGCCGGGTAGGGGCAGGCATGACCGGCGACCACGAGCCCGCGAGCGCACGCCCCGACCAGCAGCGGGCGACGGCCCGTACCCCGATCGACCCGCGCCTGGAGCGGGCAGCCGCGTACTCGTGGCGGCTGCTCGTCGTCGCCGCGGCGGCGGTCGCCGCGCTGTGGTTGACGGGGCGCCTTCTCGTCGTCGTGCTGCCGATCTTCGTCGCCCTGTTGATCGCTCGCGTGCTGCTCCCGGTGGCCCACTGGCTGCGCGATCGGCGCGTCCCGCGATCGCTCGCCGCGCTGCTGACGCTGCTCGGGTTCCTGCTGGCGCTGGCGGCGATGGTCGCCGTGGTGAGCGCCAGCCTCGCCGGTGAGATCGACGAACTCGGCCCCACGCTGTCGACGGCACTCGACGACGTCGAGGACTGGCTCGTCGAGGACAGCCCGTTCGACGTCGACCGCGCTCGCGTCGACCAGCTCCGCGAGCAGGCGGGCGATCGGCTCTCGGACCTGCTGTCATCGTCGGGTGCCAGCGTCACCGAGACCGCAACCACCGCTGCCGAGGTCTTCGCCGGGTCGCTGCTGGCGCTGATCATCACGTTCTTCGTCCTCAAGGACGACGAGCGATTCGCTGCCACCGCACTGCGGGCAGTCCGCGCCGACCGGCGGCCCGAGGCGAGGGCGTTGTGGGTGCGGACCTGGGCGACGCTCGGCGGCTTCCTCCGTGGTGTGGCGATCCTCGGCGTCGTCGAGGGCATCATCATCGGCGCCACCGTGTGGGCGGTCGGCGGCAGCCTCGTCGCCGCGGTCGTCGTGATCACCCTGCTGGGAGCGTTCGTTCCGATCGTCGGCGCCATCACGTCGGGCGTGATCGCCGTGCTCGTCACGCTCGTCACCGCCGGTGTGACGCCGGCGATCATCGTCGCCGTCGTCGCCCTCGTCGTGCAGCAGCTCGACAACGACGTCCTGGCGCCCGTCATCTACGGCAAGAGCCTGCAGCTGCATCCGCTCGTGATCCTGCTCGGGATCACCGCGGGCACGGCACTGTTCGGCTTCGTCGGCACGTTGCTCGCCGTGCCGGTCATCGCCGTGGTGCTCAACGTGATCGACGAACACCGCAACCCACAACTGGAGCGGGTCACGACGGCCGACCCGACCACCTCACCGTCCTGACTGCCACGTCCTGACTGCCACGTCTTGACTGCCTGAGCGTTACAACAGGGGTCTGACCCCTGTGGTAACGCTGCAGCGTCGGCGTCCGCTGCGCACAGGTCGAGCGACCGACCGTCGGAACGCGAACCGCCGCCCCGAGCGGACCGGCATCTGGGGGGAGAGCCTGGTCCGCTGCGAGGCGGCGGAACGTGTGGGACCGGGGGACCGGCGCCGTCAGTCGGCGCTGCGGTGCACGACGTCGCCGGCGGAATCCATCAGGTGAGCACGAACGAACCACTGGAACAGTTCGAGCTCACGAAGGTTGCCGATCAGCATGTCCTGCGACACGGGATCGAGGTCGTCGAGCTGGCTCACGGCCTTGCGGTGATCGCCGATGACGCCGGAGTAGACGTCGTCGAGGCGGGCGAGGTGACGCACCGTCGGCTCGCGGCCGAGGTCGTAGTCGTCCCACCTGCGAGCGTCGACGATCGCCTTCGGGGTGCCCTTCGGCACGCCGCCGAGGGTGGCGATGCGTTCGGCGATCTCGTCGGACATCGCCCGGACGGCGTCGACCTGCGGGTCGAGCATCTCGTGGACGGCGATGAAGTTCATGCCGACGACGTTCCAGTGGATGTGCTTCAGCGTCAGCTGCAGGTCGAGCGTGGCGACGAGGCGATCGTGGAGGATGTCGACCACCTGGCTCGACGAGTCACCGTTGCGGGCAGCGCTCGTGGCGACGGGTGTCGTGGAGGACATGGGGACTGCTCCTTTCGTGGGGCCGGCCGACGGCGATCACGCCGTCGGTGCTACCGGCCCGTTTCCCGCTCCGTCCCCGGCTGAAACCGCGCCATTCGATCCGGCGGGCGCGATCAGCCGGGTGCGCGAACGGCGCGAGCGGCGCGATCCTGGGCGACGGCGTCGTAGTGCTCGTAGTCCGTCACTGGTGTCGTCGGCGAACTCGAACTCGAGCAGCCCCGCCTCGCCCCACAGCGCGGCGGAGGTAGCCGTCGTTGGCGTCGAGCAGGCCGAGCTTGCGGACGTTCGGCACGAGCTTGGCGAAGAACGCCCGTTGGAAGCCGGCGGCGGGGTTGAGCCTCGATCTGCTGCGGCCGCCTGCGGCAGGATACGGGACGACGGCGTCGACGCGTCGACACCCATCCGCTCCCAGATCTCCGGGCGTCGTCGACCGCGCCGCTGGTTGCGCAGCGTGTTCGTCGACGAGGAACTCCTGGCGCTCCTTGAGCTCGGCCTCGGTGAGGTCGCCGTAGTACTCGGACAGGCTGAGGACGCCGAAGGCGACGTGGCGCGCCTCGTCGGACGAGCACGTAGCGCAGCAGCTTCTTGAGCAGCGGTTCCTCGGTGCGCCGGAGCATGTCGCCGAAGGCGGCGAGGGCCAGGCTCTCGATCACGATCTGCATGCCGAGGTAGGCGATGTCCCAGCGGTTGTCCTCGAGCAGGCCGAAGATCTGCGCCTTCGAGGAACGGGCTCATCGGGTACGTGTCGCCGAGCTTCGTCGTGGAGGTACTTGGCAACACCTCGGTGTGCCGGGCCTCGTCCATCGTCTGGGTGGCGGCGTAGTACTTGGCGTCGATCCACGGCACCGTCTCGACGATCTTGGCCGCCGTCATCATCGCGCCCTGCTCGCCGTGCATGAACTGGCTGAGCGATCGCCTTGAAGCGACTCGATGCCGAGCTGCGGTGAACTCCTTCTCGCTCCACTTCGTCAGCGGCGAGCCGGGCAGCGTGCCTGGCAACCTTGCTGAGCCGCATGATCGGCGAGCTGTCCTGCTCGATGACCAGCCTCGGGGTCGACCGGCGTCGACCAGTCGAGCTCGGTGACGCTGTTCCACTGCGACGACATCGCCTTGTTGTAGAGCGTGACGAGCTGGCCGCGGTCGCGCTCGTAGTCCCACAGGAACACCCGCTGGGCGTTGTCGTTGACGACGCGGATCGTGTCCTTGACCTCGCCGTCGCTGGGCAATGGCGGCGGCCCGCTGGTCGTCGTGGGGCGGTCCTGGGTGTCGGTCATCGGGATCCTCCGGGGAGCGGGTCAGCGTGACAACAGGGGTCAGACCCCTTCTGTGACGTTTCGGTCGGGGCGGGCTCGTGATCGCCGAGGCTGGCGACGACCCGATCGACGAGGTCGTCCCAACCGGCGGTGTCGGGGAACTTGGTGCCCGCGGCGCGCTGGACGAGCAAGCCGAGCGACATCGTGCGGACGAAGGCGAGCACCGCTTCGGGGTCGACGCCCTCGCCGACCGTGCCGTCGACGAGCGCCCGCCGGACGAGCGGTTCGACGGACTCGCGCCAGCGGTCCTGGGCGTCGTGGAGCGCCTGCGCGACCTCGGGCTCGCGCCGGGCGGCGACGTGAGCTTCGAGCCGCACCGCCTCGTCGAGGGTCAGCGGGGCGTCGGACCAGCGGGCACCGCGGGCGATCAGGTCGGCGACGCGGTCGACATCGGCACCTGCGCCCTGGGCGACGCCCGCGTGGCCGACGACGGCGGCGCGCAGCAGCTCGTTCTTGGACCGGAAGCGGCCGTAGACCGCACCGGTCGACAGCCCGGCCTCGCGCACGATGTCGCCGATCCGCGTCCCCTCGTACCCCTGGCGAGCGAACACCCGGCGCGCCGCGTCGAGCAGACGCTCACGCAACGGATCGTCGATGTCGTCCATGCGACCCCCCTCGGTCCCTGGAACTCCTGCCGGTGCCCCGCTCCCCAGCGACGGCGCCCAGCCCGAGAATAATCATTCTTCGTCGTCCCCGCAAGGTTGTCCGAACGGACCGGGGCCGAACGGACCACCTGTCCGAACGGACCGGGGCCGGACGGACACCAACGCGAGCGGCGGGCGATCAGCTCAAGCGGGCGTGGAGGCGTTGGCGCAGTTCGTCGGGGGGCACGTCGGTCCACTCCCGCCGGCGACGGACGCGGTACACCTGCACGCCGACGGCACCGACCGCACCGACGAGACCTGCCAGACCGAGCCACTTCACCCAACGCACGGTCACCTACGTTATGAGCTTCATGCCTGTCGAGCGGACCCTGGGCGAGCGGACACTCCGAGAGCGGACACTTGCCGACGCCCTCGACACGGCGCGCAGTGGCGACGTGTGGCTGTTCAAGGGTCGCACGATCGCCGACCGGACGATTCGCCTGTTCACCAACAGCCCGGTCAACCACGTCGGTGTCGTGCTCGCCCTCGACGACCTCCCGCCGCTCATCTGGCACGCCGAGATGGGGGCGAGCATGCCCAACGTGTGGACCGGCGTCCGCACGCGCGGCGCCCAGCTCCACCGCCTCGAGCGTGCGGTCAGCGTGTGGACCCACCGCTACGGACAGCAGGCGTACCTGCGCGAGATCGACGTCGACGTGACGCCCGAGCAGGAGAACGCGGCGCTCGGTGTGGTCGCCGAGTACAGCGGACGCGGGTTCCCGAAGACCGGCGAGCTCGCCCGCCACTGGCTGTCCGGCCGCATCCGCCGCGGCGTGCCGCTCAACGACGTGTACTGCGCCGAGCTGGTGGCAGTGACCTACGAGCGGATGGGGTTGCTCGGCACCGAGCGCCCGGCGAACTGGTACGACCCCGGCCGGTTCTGGAGCGGCGACCGCTTGCAGCTGGTCGGGGCGAGTCTGAGCGCCGAGGTGCACGTCACCGACATCGGACCGGTCGAGGAGTCCTGGCGCGACGGCTGACGACCGGACGTGCGGAGTAACGAACGTTCGGGTCCCGTCCCCAGACGTTCGTTAGTCGGCGATGACGCGGGCGAGCACGTCGGCGGCTTGGTTGCACTGCTGCTCGATCTGCACCACCGCCTGCTCGAACGCTCGGCCGAACGTGCCGGTCGGATCGTCGACCTCGGCGACGCGTTGGCGCAGGTACTCCCGGGCGGTCCGCTCCGACGTCAACGCCCGTACCCACGTCTCGACGTCGCCGCCGGGAAGTGGCGAGTCGGCGACACGTCCGAGGAACTCGGGCAGCGTCAGCGCCCGCCCGAACGCCGCCGGCGACAGCGAGGCGACGCGGACGACGTGGTCGCGTTCGGCCGTGAGGACGACGTCGGTGGCCTCGACGACGTCACGGTCGGTCGCCGAGCTGCGATGGGCGCTGACGTCGAGGCCGCGGCGGGACATCGCGGCGACCGCTTCGTCGATCGCGGGCAGCCCGACCGGACCGAACCCCGACGAGCGGATCTCGACGACGCCCGGCCCGAGTCGATCGTCGAACGCCTTGCCGAGCAGCGCCGCCATCATCACCGAGCGAGTTCGGTTGTGCGTGCAGACGGTGAGCAGCCGGACGGGCCGGTCGAGATCGCTCAACGGATGTCCAGCCCGAACACCTGGCGGAAGCGGTCGGCGTAGGCCTCGTCGTCCTCGACGGCCCCGAGGCCGATCCAGTCGGCGTCGTCGATGCGGTCGTGCAGGGCGGACAGCTCGGGGCCACCCCAACTGACGGCGTACCGCAGGCGCGGCTCGTCGGTGTCGATGGCGTGGCGGATCACCTCGGCGACCTCGAAGGGGTCGGTGGCGTTGGCCATCCCGGCGGCATAGAACTGGAACAGTCGGCGGTAGTGGGCGTCGTAGGCGCCGGTCAAGTTCGGGGCATCGACGTTCTTGGCGAAGATCGCCGACTTGGTCACGCCCGGCTCGACGATGACGACACGGATGCCGAACGGCGCCAGCTCCTGGGCGAGCCCCTCGCTGAGACCCTCGAACGCCCACTTCGACGCGACGTACGGCGACTGGCCGAGGGCGGCGATGCGCCCGGCGACCGAGGTGATGTTGACGATCGTGCCCGCGCCACGCTCGCGCATCTGCGGCAACACCGCCTGCACGCAGCGCACGGCACCGCACAGGTTGACGTTCATCACCGACAGGTAGAGCTCGGGTGGGCACTCCTCGGTCACCGCGTTGCCGCCGACGCCGGCGTTGTTGACGAGATGGTCGACGCGACCGGTCGTGGCGAGGATCTCGGCGAAGCCGTCACGCACGGAGTCGTCGTCGGCGACGTCGACCTCGAACAGCTCGACGTCGACGCCCGCAGCGGCCGCCATCGCGTTGAGCTTGTCCGCCTTGGCGAGCTCGCGGACGGTGCCGACCACCCGGTGGCCGTTGCGGGCGAGGTGGATCGCGGTCGCTCGACCGATCCCCGAGTTGGCGCCCGTGACGACACTGACCGGACGCTCGTCGATCGACATAGGCCGCGAGCGTAGGCAATCCGCCGGTGCGTCTCGTTCTCGTGAACGGTGCGCCCGCTCGGTCAGCGGCGGATGGTGCGCTTGATCGCCGCCACCCAGTCGTCGGCGTCGCGCCAGCGAGCGTCGGCGTGCTCACGCGCCGACGCGGCGTGGTCGCCGGCCGCCGGGTACGAGCCGAGGAACTTGACGCCGCCCTGCTTGGCGTGGAGGGCGCGCATCGTGTCGGCGAGCAGCTCGTCGGCGACGTGCGACTCGGCGTAGACGATGAAGCAGTACTCACCGAGCCCGCCGGCCTTGATCGGCCGACTGGTGAGGTTCGACAGGTTGATCCGCCGAGCGGTGAACTCCTGGAGGATCGACACCAGGCTGCCCGGCTCGTCGGCGCGTTGGTAGATGACGAGCGCGGTCTTGTCGTTACCGGTCGGTGCCGGCACACCGTCGCGGGCGACGAGGACGAAACGCGTCTGGTTGCCCTCGTGGTCGGCGATGTCGGATGCCAGCACGTCGAGTCCGTACAGGCCGCCGGCGACACGTGGGCCGATGGCGGCGACGCGACGGCCGCCCGCGTCGGCGGCAGCTGCACTCGCCGACTTGGCGGCGTCGGCGGTGCTGTAGGCGGCGAGCACCTCGACGTCGGGGAGCTGCTCACGCAGGAAGCGGTGGCACTGCGCGGTCGCCACGGGGATCGAGAACACGGCCTCGACGTCGCCGAGTGCCAGGCCGGGCGGGGCCATCAGACAGTGCTCGATGTCGATGACGATCTCGCGCTGGATGACGAGGTCGTAGTCGAACGCCAGGGCGTCCTGGGTGAAGTTGACCATGCCCTCGATCGAGTTCTCGATCGGCACGACGCCGACGTCGACCTCCGCTTGGGCGACGGCGTCGAGCACGTCGGGCACCGTGCGGTAGTCGACGTGCTCGGCGACCACGAGGTCAGCCTGGGTGAGGAGCGCCTGTTGGGTGAACGTGCCGAACGGCCCGAAGAACCCGACTCGCTTGACGGCGTCCTGCGGCGGCTCGGCGACCATGGCGGCCAAGGCTACGGGTTGCGGTTACGGGTCCGCCTGTCGAGACCGTCGCCAGATCGGCGGCGTGCCACGATGAACGCGTGGACGAACGACACCTGCGGGCGCTGCTCGACGACGTGCGCTCCGGGGCGCGGTCGCCCGACGACGCCGTGGCCGAGCTGCGGCGGTTGCCGTTCGCCGAGGTCGAGGGGGCGCTCGTCGACCACCACCGGCACCTTCGTCAGGGCATGCCCGAAGCGGTGTACGGGCCGGGCAAGTCGGCCGAGCAGTGCGTCGCCATCGTCGGTGAGCTCCTCGCCCACGGTGACGGCCCCGTGCTGTTGACGCGCACGACCGCCGAGCAGCGCGCCGCCTGTGTCGCAGCTCACGGCGAGGCCACCGAGGCCAGCGGCACCCTGGCGTGGAGGATCCCCGACGCCGCGCACGGTGCCCGCATCGCCGTGGTCACCGCCGGCACCAGCGACATCCCGGTCGCCGACGAGGCGCTGCTCACGCTGCGCGCCCTCGGCCTGCCGGCCGAACGGATCGTCGACGTCGGGGTCGCCGGACTGCACCGTCTGCTCGCCCGCCTCGACGACGTGGTCGCCGCCGACGCGGTGATCGTCGTCGCCGGCATGGAGGGTGCGTTGGCGAGTGTCGTCGGCGGCCTCACCGGCGCCCCGGTCGTCGCCGTGCCGACGAGTGTCGGGTACGGCGCCGCGCTGGAGGGCGTCACGGCGCTGCTGGCGATGCACGCCTCGTGCGCCAGCGGGGTCACGGTGGTCGGCATCGACAACGGTTTCGGCGCCGCCTGCGCGGTCGCCCGGATCGTCGGCGTGTCGAACCGTGGCGGTGCGGCGTCGTGACACGGGCGATCTGGTTCAACTGCCAGGCCGGCGTCGCCGGCGACATGACGCTCGGCGCGCTCGTCGACGCCGGCGCCAACCCGCTGGCCGTCATCGACGCCGTCGCCGCGCTCGGTGTCGACGGGTACGCCATCCACTTCGAACGGGTGCAGCGCTGCGGTGTCGCCAGCACGTGGGCCAACGTCGTCGTCCACGCCGGTCACTCGCACGATCACGACGACCCGCACGATCACGACGACCCGCACGACCACGACCACCCGCATGACCACGACCACCCGACGATCACGACACCGATCACGGCCCGCACCGTCCGGTGCGTGAGATCCTCGCCCTGCTCGACGCCGCCCCGCTCGACGTCAGGATCCGCCAACGCGCCCGCGCCGTGTTCGTCGCCCTCGCCGAGGTCGAAGGACAGATCCACGGCGCAGACCCGCTCGACGTCGAGCTCCACGAGGTCGGTGCGCTCGACGCGATCATCGACGTCGTCGGCGTGTGCGCGGCGCTCGAGTCGCTCGGCATCGACGAGGTCCGGTGCAGCCCGATCGCCGTCGGCACCGGCACCGTGCGCGCCGCCCACGGCACGATGCCCAACCCGGCGCCGGCGACCGTCGCCCTGCTGGCGGCGGCCAATGCCCCGACGGTCGGCCTCGACACGACGCTCGAGGTGTCGACGCCGACCGGGGCGGCGCTGATGACGACCCTCGCCGCCGGTTTCGGTGCGCTCCCGGCGATGACCGCCGAGGCGGTCGGGTACGGCGCCGGCACCGCCGACGTCGACGGCCGAGCGAACGTCGTCCAGGCGATCGTCGGCACGCTCACCGGGCACCCGCCATCGGGCAGCGAGGTCGTGTTGGTCGAGGCCAACGTCGACGACGCCACGGGCGAGGTCCTCGCCGCCACGATCTCGTCGTTGCTCGATGCCGGCGCACACGACGCCTGGGTGACGCCGATCATCATGAAGAAGGGCCGTCCAGCCCATGTGGTCAGTGCGCTGTGCGACCCGGCGGCCGCGGATGCGATCCGCGCCATCGTGGTGCGTGAGTCCGGCACGCTCGGCGTGCGGGCGACATCCGTCCGGCGCTGGCCGCAGCGCCGCTCCGAGGCGGTCGTCGAGGTCGACGGCATGCCGATCCGGGTGAAGCTCGGGGCACATCGGGTGAAGGTCGAATTCGACGACGCTCAGGCGGTCGCCGCGGCGACGGGCGCGCCGGTGCGGATCGTCATCGAACGAGCCGTCGCCGCGGCGACCGCCATCGAGCCTGACGACCGAGATCCGAGCGGAGCAGCGAGGCGGAGCACATGACCGCGGACGATCGCGACGTCGCCGACGCGCCCGCGGCCGCGCCGTGGGTGCGGTTCGCCGACGGTGCACTCCGTGCCCTCGCCGCACAGGGTGTCGCCGACGACCCCGCGGGCGAACTGCCCGACGCCGGGCGCGACGGTCAGCTCGCCGACGCCGTCGACGACTACGCCCGGGCACGCATCGACCTGGCGGCGTCACTGAGCGCCGGCGGCGACGGCTTCGCTGCAGTCGTCGCCAACGCCCGGCTGACCGACCCCGAGATCGAGCTCCTGGCGATCGTCCTGGCGTGCGAGCTCGACGTCCGCCGCCTCCGGCTGGTGGCGACGATCACCGGCGCGTCCTTCGCCGGCGCCCTGACGATGCAAGCCGCCGGTTGGCTCCTCGGCAGCGCCGAGCGCGCCGCCGCGGCGCTCGGCCCGAACAGCGGTCTCCGCCGGGCAGCACTGGTCGACATCGTCGGCGACGGACCGTGGGCACAGCGCGAGATCGTCGTGCCGATCTCGTTGGTGTGGGCGATGCTCGGCGACACCGCCGACGACCCTGACCTGCCGTACGGGGCGTGGTCGATCGAGCTCGACGACGCGCTGCCCGCACCGGGCGCCGAGGCACCGGGCGTCGACGCACCCCTCGTCATCGCCTACGGGCCGGATCGGGTCCGACGACGCCAAGCTGCGTTCGAGAAGATCGGCGGCCAGCGGTTCCTGATCACCCCGCCGCCCGTCGACGACACCAACTGGGCAGCCCTCGTGCGCGAGGCGACGATGACCGGGCGTGCCGTGGTCGTCGAGCTCGACGACCCGCTCGCCGAGGTCGGACGACGCTGGATCGATCGCGCCGCACACCTGCCATGGGCGCTCACCGCTGCGCGCGAGCTGACGATCGAGCAGCTCCCGATGCGGACGGCGATCGAAGTCGATGCGCCGGCGACGGAACTGACCACCGACGAGTGGGCGGCGGTGTTCGGCGATGCGCCGCGCACCCACCGCCTCACCCCGCAGCAGGCCGAGCGCGCCCGGCGGGCGTTCAGTGCCCGCGGCGACGACATCGACGCCGCCGTGCGGCGCCTGCTCGCAGGTCCGCTCGAGTCGTTGGCCACACGCATCCGACCGCGATCGGCATGGGACGACCTCGTCCTGTCACCAGCGCGGACCGACGCCCTGCGGTCGATCGTGTCGCGCTACCGCGAGTCGGCGCGCGTCTACGACGAGTGGGGATTCTCGGCAACACCGTCGCGCGGGTTGGTGGCGCTCTTCTCCGGTCCGTCCGGCACCGGCAAGACGCTCGCCGCCGAGGTGTTGGCCGGTGAGCTCGGACTCGACATGTTCAAGCTCGATCTGTCGTCGGTGGTCAGCAAGTACATCGGCGAGACGGAGAAGAACCTCGACCAGGTGTTCGACGCCGCGGGCGTCGGCAACGTCGTCCTCTTCTTCGACGAGGCCGATGCGCTGTTCGGCAAGCGCTCCGAGGTGCGTGACGCCCGCGACCGCTACGCCAACGTCGAGGTGTCGTACCTGTTGCAGCGCGTCGAAGCCTTCGACGGCGTCGTGGTGCTGGCGACCAACTTCGAGAAGAGCATCGACGAGGCGTTCCTTCGTCGCATCCACAGCCGGATCGACTTCGTGCTCCCGGAGGCCGACGAACGCCTCGCCATCTGGCGCCAGCACCTCCCGCAGGTCGCCCTCGCCGACGACGTCGACCTGCCGTGGCTCGCCGACCGCTTCGAGTTCAGTGGCGGACAGATCCGCAACGCCGCCGTGCACGCTGCGTTCCGGGCGGCGGAGATGCGGACGGAGATCGGCATGGCGGAGCTGGTCGTCGGGGCGGCCCAGGAGCTGCGCAAGGTCGGCCGCCTGCTGCGGCCGGAGATGTTCGGCGAGTGGTACCCCGTCGTCACCGGTGAGGCACCCCCCGGCTGACGCTCAGCGGCGCTGCTTGCACTTGACGATGATCGCGCCGTTGGAGTCACGCTCGGCCGACACGACCGAGAACTCGGAACCCGGCAGCAACGCCACTTCCTTCTCGTAGGAGCTGGGAGACAGCAACTCGATGTCGCGGCCGTTCGTCGTCTCCATCACGTAGAGGACCCGCACCTTGGGTTCGGGCACCTTGCCCCACGCCACCATCCAGAAGCCGCGGGCGACGTGCTCCTCCTTCGAGGCGCTCGAGATGGTGGTGCGTTTGATCGTCTTCTCGATCGGCTTCAGTTTGCCGTTGCGGGACTCGGCGAAGCGTTCCTTGACCACGGCCTCGGTCAGCACCTCGCCGCGGAAGAGCTGCCCGCGCCACACCGGCATCTTCAGCAGACCCTGCATCGCCATGCCGGCGTGCAGCGCCCCCTCCTCCGTCCGCGCCTTCAGGTCCTGCTGGCGTTCGTCGAGCCGTTCACGGGCGGTGACCCCGCTGGCGGTGAGCGACTTGCCGAGCGCGTCCATCTCCTCGGGCGACTTGTGTGGCTTGTCGATCAGGTCAGCGGCCGGGTTGGCAGCGACCATCCAGGCGCGGTTGTTGGCGGTCGCCGGGTTGATGTAGGCGTAGTCCTCGACGGTGAAGGTGATGATCGCCGCCGTCTCGGCCGGCGTCAGTCCGAGCGCCGCACCGTGATCACGGCGCCCCTTGCGGGCGTCGTACCCTGCCTGTCTCCCGGCGAGGACCTGCTCGGCGTTCTGCCCCGGCGACAACTTGTAGTCGGCGGGGAGCTCGGTGGGGCGATCGCCGAGCGGCGCGAAGCCCTGGTGCTTGGCGGCTCCGGTGAGCTTGCTCAGACCACCCGACATCGCCTCCTGGTTGTAGATGTTGCCGGCCTTGCGCTTGGTCATCTCCACGAGGTGCTCGTCCCAGATGAGTTGGCACTCGTCGACGATGCGCTGCAGGCGGCGGACCTGCTCCGGATAGGTACGACCGAGCACCTGCGACGCCTTCGACTGCTGGTCGGGGAGATTGCCGAGGATCCGTTCGGCGGCGCTCTTCAGGCCATAGGCGGCAGATTGGCTCTCCTTGTTGCCGGTCTTGTGCGCCTTGAGCAGCTTGCCCAGCGCCGACTCGAGGGTCTTCACCTGGTTCGACAGCTCGCCGACGGTCACGACCTTCGCTCGCGTCGACTGGTCGACGCGCTCGTTGACCTGGGCGATCTTCGACGTCTTCTTCCTGCCGAACATCCGCTGGACCGTCGGCGTGGACGGTCGCCCGAGGGGTGCCAGCGACGGCGAGCGGCGAAGCGATCGCTGCACCCCGCCGCCCTGCTGGACGACGTGACCGAGCTCGTGCCCGAGCAGCGCGTCACCCGCGGCCGTGCCCGGTCGAGCGGCGTCGGCACCGAGGAAGATGTCCGCACCGACGGTGAACGCCGTTGCCTGCAGTTGCTCGCTGAGCTGGGCGGCGTCACCGCCGGCATGCACGCGCACGTCCGAGAGGTCGCGTCCGCCACGCGCTTCGGCGGCACGACGGATCGTCTCCGGCAACGGCGCGCCACCCCGGCGCGGCGGATGCGGGACTCGGTTCCACGATCGACCGACCGACCGCCGAGCTCGTCGATCGTCGACGAGGTGGCGCGACGGATCGCCATCGGCCGCACGGCCAGGTCGCGCAGCAGGTCGTCGGCGAAGCGGTCGGCGTCGGCCTCGGCAGGGTCGTCGGCACGACCGACGCGCAGCGAGGACGTGGCCGTGCGATCGTCGTCCCGTTTGTGTCGCTGGCGCGCTGCGGGAGCCACCGCGCGTCGCATCGTCCTGCCCACTCGGTCCCGAGCGTAGTCGTCGACCTGCAGACACCACGCCGGGCGGGCGTGCACCACAAACCGTGGCGGCCCGAGGGGTGGGCATCCCTAGCATCAGCCGCCGTGGCTTCGATCGCCGTCAACAACCTCGCGTGGCGCCTGCCGGGCGGCGACGAGCTGTTCCACGACGTGTCGTTCCGCGTCGGCGACGGCGAGCGGGTGGCGATCGTCGGCGCCAACGGCGTCGGTAAGTCGACGATCCTCAAGCTGATCACCGGCGATCTGCGGCAGAGCGACGGCACGATCAGCGTCGACGGCGCGATCGGCGTCATGCACCAGTTGGTGGGCACCGCCGACCATCCGGCGAACACCGTCCGCGAGCTCCTCGAGTCGATCGCCCCGGCACGGCTGCGCGCCGCCGCCGAGCGCGTCCGGGTGACATTGTCGACGCTCGACGCCGACCCGATGGCGTACGCCGACGCTCTGTCCGAGTGGGGCGACGCCGGCGGCTACGAGCTCGAGGTGACCTGGGACGAGTGCGTCACCCGCGCCGTCGGATCGTCGTTCGACGCGGTCGCCGATCGTCCGCTGCGCACCCTCAGCGGTGGCGAGCAGAAACGGCTGGCACTCGAGGCGTTGCTGCGCAGCGAGTTCGACACGCTCGTGCTCGACGAGCCGGACAACTTCCTCGACGTGCCGGCCAAGCGCTGGCTCGAGCGCCAGCTCGTCGAGACGCGCAAGACGGTCGTGTTCATCAGCCACGACCGCGAGTTGCTCGCCGCGACGGCGACCAAGATCGTCACCGTCGAGGCGTGGGGCGCGTGGACCCACGGCGGGTCGTTCGCCACGTACGCCGAAGCGATGGCGGGCGAGCGCCAGCGGCGCGAGCACGACCGGGCGTTGTACGACGACGAGCGCCAGCGGCTCGAGGACTACGTCAAGCTGATGCGCGAGCGCGCTCGGATCAGCGAAGCGTTCGCCCCCAAGCTGAAGGCCGCCGAGACCAAGTTGCGCCACTTCGTCGAGCGCAACGAGCGACCGCCGGAGGTCCGCGACCAACGCATCGACGTGCGCCTGCGCGGCGCCCGCACCGGCAAACGGGCCGTCATCTGCGAGCAGTTGTCGATCGACGGGCTCACCGACCCGTTCGATCTCGAGCTGTGGTACGGCGAGCGTGTCGCCGTGCTCGGCGGCAACGGCGTCGGCAAGAGCCACTTCCTGCGGCTCGTCGACCAGCTGCCGACGACGGCCCACGCAGGCGCCGGTGCAAGCGGCGCGGGCGGCACGGTGACGCGCCCCGATGCGGTGTCGTTCGAGGGCGTGTGCCGGCTCGGCGCGGGCGTCGTGCCCGGTCTGTTCCACCAGACCCACGAGCATCCGCAGTGGCACGGGCGGGCGCTCGTCGATCTGCTCTACGACCGTGATATCACGCTCGGCCCGGCGATGGGAATGCTGCGCCGGTACGAGTTGCACGGCTGCGGCCAGCAGCCGTTCGAGACGCTGTCGGGCGGTCAGCAGGCGCGGTTCCAGATCCTCCTGCTCGAGCTGTCGGGGGCGACGCTGCTGCTGCTCGACGAGCCGACCGACAACCTCGACCTCGTCTCCGCCGAGGCGCTGGAGGCGGGACTCGACCGCTTCGACGGCACGGTGATCGCGGTCACCCACGACCGATGGTTCCTGCGCGGGTTCGACCGCTTCGTCGTCTTCGGCGACGACTGCACCGTCACCGACCACCTGACCCTGCCCGCCGCCTGGGAGTGAGCGGCCAACCCGGCAAGCGTTACATCAGGGGTCAGACCCCTGTTGTAACGGTCAGGCGGCTGCGGCCGCGAGGTTCTCGGTGACCCAGGCGCCGAGGGCGTCGGCGGGCATCTCGCCGGTGCGCCGGGCAACGACGTGGCCATCGGCGTCGAGCAGCACCATGTACGGGAACGCAGGACCACCGAAGACGTTCATCGCCGTCGCCGTCTCGTCGTCGGCGAGCGCGGGCCACAGCCAACGCTTCTCGACGAGCCACTCCGACGGCGGGTAGTTGGGGCCGTCGGGATGGGCGTTGGTGCTGATGCCCACGATCTCGAGGTCGTCGGGGTACAGCCCGTCGCCGTACGCCTGGAGGATCTCGGGGATCTCGGCGTTGCAGTGCGGGCAGTAGTGGGCGAGGAAGACGAGGAGCGTCGGCCCGTCGCTCGGGCCACCGATCGTGACCGGTGCGCCGTCGAAGTCCTGGCCCTCGACGATCGGCGCGGCGAGCCCGAGCGCCGGGTCGGCGGCTTCGTCGCCGAATGTCGGCAGCGGATCGCCGCTGACGGTCACCGGCCGGTTCTGCTCGGCCTCGTCGCTGTACGTCGGCACCGGGCCGAGGTCTTCGGCCGAGTCGTCGTCGCCACCGGTCAGCAGCACCGCCAGACCGGCGAGCACGACGATCAACACGACGACCGCGCCGATGATCAACGGGGTGCGGTTCTTCGGGTTCACGCCACTGGCTCCGTTCGGCTCGCGGACGACACCGTGGAATCGATGTCGTCGCCACCGCCCAGTGTGGCCGGGAAGCGGACGAGCAACAGTATGAGGATGGTGAGAAAGCCGATCAGCGCCATCGTCGCCAGGCTGAGGAAGCCGAACTCGCGGAACCAGACGACCGAGCACGACGGCCCCGTCAACTCGCAGGCGCCGGTGTCGAGCGACGGCCGCCATTCGATCAGCGTGTGGTAGGCGGCGATCAGCGCGCCGATGACGGCGATCGGTGCCGCGTACCACCGCACGCCGGGATCGCGGCGGATGCCGCCGACGAGCAGGATCACCGACAGCGGGTACATGGCGATGCGCTGGAACCAGCACAGCCGGCACGGCGCGAAGTGGGCGACCTCGGAGAAGTAGAGCGAGCCGAGCGTGGCGGTGGCGGCCACGACGAACGCCAGCCAGGTACCGGCGTCGCTGATCGACGCACCGAGCCGGGCGGCACCGTCGTGACCGGTGCCGGCGAGCAGCCGCAACACGACCAGCCCGATCGAACCGGCCGCGGCGACCAGCGCCAGGAGAGCGAAGAACAGCTGCATCGACTCGGTCGTCACGCCCAAAGTATGCAGGAGCGGCGTTACCGTCTGGAGGCGATGTCGTACGTCGCCGCGCGCGTGCCCGACCAGCGTGCGGCCCGCGACACCCTCCGTGAGCTCCGCCGCACGCGGCAGCGGCGCCGGCTCGGCGAACTGGAGTGGTTCGAGGTCGCCTACCGCGTCTACCTCTTCGCCCTCGTCGGACTGGTCGTCGTCGTCTGGCTCTCCGATGCCGTCGACGGCGCGATCGGCGACGACGTCGACACCGCCACGCTGCTCGTCCGCGGGCCGGCGATCATCGGCCTGCTCCCGGTCGTCGCCGTCGCCATCGGAGTGCGCAGCGGTGCCGATGGCGGTCCGATCTCGATCGAGACGGCCGACGTCCGCCACGTCCTGCTCGCCCCGATCGATCGTCGGGCCGTGATGCTGCGTCCGATCGGCCAACGGCTCCGCGCCGCGGCGTTCATGGTCGGCCTGGCCGGCGCTGTGCTGGGGCAGCTGATCGCCACCGAGCTCGAGGGGTCACGAGCGGCCTGGGCGGCGAGCTGTGGCCTGTTCGGGGCGATCGTCGGCGCGGCGTTCGTGTCGAGTGCGGTCGTCAGCCACGCCATCCGGCTGCCGCGGTGGATGGCGTCGCTGCTCGCCGTCGCACTCGTCGCCTGGCAGGCGGCGGTCGCCTGGGCGATCTGGAACGGCACCGCGGAGGGCCTGCAGCGCGTCGCGCCCGGCAACCTCGCCGGTCGTCTGGCGCTGTGGGGGATCGAGCAGCGACCGCTCGACGTGATCGCCGTCGTCGTCGCCGTGGCGTTCGCCGGTGCGGCGCTGCTCCTCGGGAACCGGCTGCGCATCGAGGCGTTGTCGCGCCGCGGTGAGCTCGTCTCACAGCTGCGCTTCGCGGCGACCGTGCAGGACCTGCGCACGGTCGTCCAGCTGCGCCGCCAGCTGCGCTCGGAGGTGCCGCGCACGACGCCACTCGGGCGGCTGCATCCGCCGCGCCGACCGGCGCCTGCCGCGCTGACGTTCGGACGGCGACGGCCCGCCGCCATCGAGCCGCACCCGGCACCCCACCCCTCAACCCACCCGGCACCGCACCCCTCAACCCACCCGGCACCCGGCGTGGTGTGGGCGCGCGGTGCACGCTCGCTGCGCCGGCTGCCGTACGCCCGCATGACGCGCATCGCGCTCGACGGCCGCGGTCGGCGGGGTCGGTGCGGCGCTGGCCTACGCCGAGTCGCCGCTGTTCGGCGTCGTCCTGCTCGGGGCGCTGTTCATCGTCGGGTTGGAGTCACTCGAACCGCTGTCGCAGGAGATCGACCGGCCGGACCTCACCGACGGCTTCGCCGTCGACCGCGGGTGGATCTACATGCACCACCTCGTGGCACCGGCAGTCCTCGTCGCCCTCGCCGCCCTCGTCGGCGCGGCAGCGGCGGCGATCGTCGAGCCCGATGTCGCCGTCGGCGCCTTCGCTGTCGCCGTGCCGGTCGCCTGGGCCGGCGCGTCCGGCGCCATCGTCGTCACCGTGCTCGACGCGCCGGTGAAGCGGACCTCGACCAACCTCCTCGGCCAGCCACGCGACGCCGAGATGGGCCTCGTCCCACCCGAGTTCGCCGGGTTCGCCTCGGCGCTGCGTGCTGCCGTGCCGTTGGTGCTCAGCGCCGCCGGCACGGTCCCGGTGTGGGTCGCCCGCTTCAGCGGTCACGGCGGCGACGTCGCCCGCTCGCTGATCGCCGTGGCATTGTTCATCGTCGGTGTCGTCGCCTGGGTCCGACGACGCGACTCGTGGGGCAGCAAACTCAGGAACTTCATGGAGGAAGGACGGGCAGCGTCCGCATGACCACCGACCAACCGCGTCCGCGCGCCAACCGCCCACAGTCGGCGAACCGGCGACATCGGACCGCGTCCGCCCAACGAGCGGCGACGGCACCATCCAAACCCTCCGATGACGACGCGGCACCTGCGGCACCGAGCACACCGGCCGCCGTCGAGACCGTCGGGTTGACCAAGGCGTACGGCGACGCGGTCGCCCTGGCGCCACTCGACCTGCGCATCGAGTTCGGCGACCGGGTGTCGCTGATCGGCCACAACGGCAGCGGCAAGACGACGTTGCTGCGCATGCTCGTCGGTGTCCTCGAGTCGAGCGGCGGCACCGCCACCGTCGCCGGGCACCCGGCCGGCGCGCTCGAGGCTCGGGCCTCGGTCGCCTATCTCGCCGACCAGCCGGTGTTCTACGACGACCTGACCGTCTGGGAACACCTCGAATACATCGCCCGCATGCACGGCACCGACGACTGGGAGCAGCACGCGGTCGACCTCGTCGACATGGTCGGCCTGACGGCGCGCATCGACGACCTGCCGATGACGTTCAGCCGCGGCCTGAAGCAGAAGGCGGCGATCACGATGGCGTTCGTCCGCCCGTTCGACGTGATGCTCATCGACGAGCCGTTCGTCGGCCTCGACCGGGTCGGGCGCGAGGCGTTGCTCGAACTGCTCGCCCTCGCCCACGGTGACGGGGCGACGATGGTCGTCGCCACCCACGAGCTGTCGAGTGTGCGTTCGAGCAGCCGCCTGATCGCGCTCGCCGACGGCCAACGGATCTACGACGGCGACCCCGGCGAGGCGGATCTCGACCTGCTCACGGAGGGTGCACCGTCGCCGTCCGAGTGAGTTCGCAGGCGCCGGCGCCGGCGTTCGCGGGGGCCACACATCTGGCCTGTTCGACTTCCGTCAAGAGGTGATCAATGGGCGGTGGCGTGGTCTAGCATCACCGCCATGCAGGAGTTCTCTTCGGTCACCGCCTCGTCCTACGACGCCGACTCGCTCGCCCCGTTGCTGACCGAGAAGTCGAAGGACGGCTGGAGCGTCGTCTCCATCGTGTCCGCCGGCACGAACATCGTCGCCTACCTGGAGCGCGAGTCCTCCGGCGACGACACCTCGACGTCGACCGAGTCCGCTCCTGCCGAGTCCGCTCCTGCCGACATTGCGGGCGGCGCCACCGAGGCGCCGGCAGTCGACGTGCCGGCATCGCCGGTCATCGAAGCCGGGACCACCACCGACGACGAGACCCCGGCCGACGACTCGCCGTCGCCGTTCATCCCTGCCGCCGCAGCCGCCGCGCCGGCCGTCGACGAGCCCTCCGGCTGGGCGTCGGCCCCCGAGAGCTCGACCCCCGAGCCGGCAGCCGCCGAGACCACCGCCACGCCCGTCGTCGAGGAGCCGACCGCGGCCACGCCCGCCGTCGAGGAGCCGACCGTGGCCGCCGAGCCGACTGCTGCCACCACGACCGCCGCCGCGGCGGCCACCGCCGCCAGCGCGCCGGAGTCGACCGTTCCTGCCGGGTGGTACGCCGACCCGTCGGGCCGCTACGAGCTGCGCTACTGGGACGGCAACGCGTGGACCGAGCACGTGTCGCGCGCCGGTCAGCAGTTCACCGATCCGCCCGTCGCCTGACCCGCCGGGCGGGCGTCACCTCCACCCGGCGACGCGCCGCCGTACCCTGAACTCATGCGTGCGACTTCGATCGGCCACGCCGGCATGCTCATCGAGACCGACCACGGCTCGATCCTCTGCGACCCCTGGTTCGTCCCGGCCTTCTTCGGGTCGTGGTTCGTCTTCCCGCGCAACGATCAGCTGTCGGACGACCTGCGGGCCCGGATCGAGTCCGCCGACTTCTTGTACGTCTCGCACCTCCACGGCGACCACCACGACGAGCCGTGGCTGCGCGAGCACCTGCGCCGCGACATCCCGATCCTGCTCCCCGGCTATCCCACCCGCGAGCAGCAGCGCACGCTGCAGGCGCTCGGGTTCACCGAGTTCATCCGCACCGTCGACACCGAGGAGTTGGAGATCGCAGCCGGGCCTGACGGTCGCCATCCACGTCGAGACGTCGATCACCGACGGCCCCGGCGGCGACTCGGCACTCGTCGTCTCCGACGGCCGGACGGTCCTCGTCAACCAGAACGACTGCCGCACCGACGACCTCGCCCAGCTGCGCAAGCACGGACCGGTCGATCTGCACTGGCTGCAGTTCTCCGGGGCGATCTGGTATCCGATGGTCTACGAGATGCCCGACGACGAGAAGCAGGCGTTGTGCGAGGCCAAGGTCGACGCCCAGTTCGCCCGGGCGATGCGCTACGTCGAGAACGTCGACGCCCGCTTCGTCGTCCCCAGCGCCGGACCGCCCGCCTTCCTCGACGACGAACTGTTCGCCCTCAACATGATCGACGGCGACGAGTTGAGCATCTTCCCCGACCAGACCGAGTTCCTGCGCCGACTCGACGCCGCCGACCGCGCCGGCATCCTCAACATCCCCGGGACGACGATCGAGGTGACGCCCGATTCGATGACCGTCACCCATCCGCTGCCCGACGACGAGGTCGATGCCATCTTCTCCGACAAGCGGGCCTACCTCGAGCAGTACCAGGCCGACTGGAAGCCGTGGCTCGACGACCTCAAGGCGTCGTGGAACGCGCCGTCGACCGACCTGTTGACGACGTTGCGCGACTGGTGGGAGCCGCTGCTCGAGATGGCGCCGACGTTGCGCGCCCAGGTCGGCGCCAACGTGTTGATCAACGCCGGCGACCTGGCGATCCTCGTCGACTTCCCGAACGGTGAGGTGCGCCTGCACGACGGCGAGCACGTCGCGTTCCGCTTCGACATCGCCCGCGAGCTCGTCGAGACGGTCGTCGCCCAACGGGCGGTCGACTGGAGCAACTCGCTGCTCCTGTCGTGCCGGTTCACGGCGTGGCGCGAGGGCGATTTCAACGAGTACGTCTACAACTTCTTGAAGTCGCTGTCGCGGGAGCGGATGCGCCGAGCCGAGGCCGAGGTGGTGCGCAAGCTGACGCCGCCCGACGTCCTCGACGCGCTGCACGAGCCGGACATCCGCGTCGGCGACTACGTCGTCCAGCGCCGCTGCCCGCACCGCAACGCCGACCTCGCGGCGTTCGGTGAGATCGACGGGTGTGACTTCGTGTGCACGCTCCACGGCTGGCGCTTCGACCTCGAGACCGGGCGCAACAAGACCGCCAGCGACGCCCCGCTGCGCATCCGCCGCGCCACCCCCGCCGACTGACGAACGTCGGCGGACGGACCAACATCTGAACGGCAACGTCGGGGACAGACCCCAACCGTTGCTTCCGCCGCACAGCCGGCGAGGGAAGCGCCAGCGACGAGCCGGAGTCGGGCCGGCGTCGGGCCGACCAATCGGTCCCCACCACCGGCTCGCGGTGAGGCCCGACTAGGTTCAAGGCGTGCTCGACCTCGGGATCGACCTGAACGTCTGGCCATGGATCTGGCTGGCAATCGCAATCGCCTTCGCCGTCGTCGAGCTCGTCGCCGTCGCCGGCTCGTTCGTCCTGTTGCCGTTCGCCGTCTCGGCGTTCGCCGCGTCGCTGCTCGGGTTCTACGACGTCGCCATCGAGATCCAGTGGTTCGTGTTCGCCGTCGGCGGCGGGCTGCTGTGGATCGTCCTGTACCGCTACGCCCAGCGATTCGCTGGTGAGAACCAGGTGGCACCCGGCGTCGGCGCCGACCGCGTGGTCGGCCTCGACGCCATCGTCACCACGGCGATCGATCCCGACGACACCGACCGCCGTGGCCGCATCACGGCCCACGGCGAGGTGTGGGGCGCGATCTCGGCGACCGGGACGCCGTTGCCGGTCGGCACCCACGTCCGCATTCTCGAGGTCAGCGGCACCAAGGTCCTCGTCAGCCCGATCGAAACCGACGCCCACGAACCAGGAGCATCACCTGCATGAACCCGATCGCCATCGTCCTCATCGTGATCGCCGTCATCGGCATCGGTGTGCTCGCCGGGTCGGTGAAGATCGTCCGCCCGTACCAGCGGGGACTCGTCGAACGGCTCGGCAAGTACAAGACGACCAAGGATCCGGGCCTCAACCTGATCCTGCCGTTCATCGAGACGATGCAGCTCATCGACATGCGTGAGCAGGTCGTCGACGTGCCGCCGCAGGAGGTCATCACCGCCGACAACGTCGTCGTGTCGGTCGATGCCGTCGTCTACTACGAAGCGACCGATCCGCAGCGACTCGTCTACAACGTCGCCGACTTCTTCACCGCCATCACCAAGCTCGCCCAGACCAACCTCCGCAACCTGATCGGTGATCTCGAACTCGACCGGGCGCTGACGTCACGCGACACGATCAACCTGCAACTGCGTGACGTGCTCGACGACGCCACCGACAAATGGGGTGTGCGGGTGGTGCGTGTCGAGATCCAGCGCATCGATCCGCCGCCGGACATCGTGTCGGCGATGCACGCCCAGATGCGTTCCGAGCGCGACCGGCGGGCCACGGTCACCGAGGCCAAGGGCTACCAGGAGGCGGCGATCGCTCGCGCCGACGGCGAGCGCGAGGCATCGGTGCTCGCCGCCCAGGGTCGCAAGCAGGCGGCGGTGCTCGACGCCGAGGGTCAAGCTCAGGCGACCGAACTGCGCGCCCGTGCCGAGCGGTTGCGCCTCGAGCTCGTCGGCCAGGGTGAGGGCGTCGCTGCCAAGGCGCGTCTCGAGGGCATCAAGGCGGCCAACGCCGACAAGGCCGTGCTGACGGTCGAGTACCTGCAGGCGCTGGAGCGGATCGGTGACGGACGGGCGACCAAGCTCGTCATCCCCGCCGAGTTCTCCGGCCTGCTGGGCACGATCGCCGCCCTCGCCGCCGGAGCGAGCGACGACGACACCGACGACGAGGTGCGCCCACGCGAGGGCCTGCCGATCCCCGACGACAACGAGCGGGTCGACCTGCCGGAACCGTCCCGCGCCGAGACGCGCACGAGCTGACGTCATGCGCCGCGAGGACGCGCCGCCGGCGGGCTGGTACCCCGATCCGCAGGGCCGAGGAAACCTGCGGTGGTGGGACGGTCTCGACTGGACCGAGGCGCGTCGCCCGGTGCCGAGCCAGGCCGAGCTGCGGGCGTACGAGCAGTTCGTCGCTCAGTCGGCGCCGCCCCCGGCCGCGCCGAGCGGCCAGTCGGCGCAGACGTTCGGCCTGCCGGGCGGTCAGGCGACGTCGATCGACACCGGGCAGATGATCGAGCAGGTCCGCGCGGCGACGCGCAGCGAGATCGACCGCGCCGCCGACCAGTTCAGCGCTCGGGCCCGCGAGATGCATCGCGAGATCACCCCGCTGGTCACCGAGTACACGAACAAGGTCATCAAGTGGCTCCGCGTGGCGGCGATACTCGCCGTGTTGGTGCTGGTGCTCTACATCGGCTTCCAGATCTTTGCCCAGGCCAGCCTGTTCGAGTGGATCGGCGACCGCATCGACCGGCTCACCGACGACACGTCGAGCGCCCCCGCTCCGTTCCCCGGCACGGCATTCCTGGGCACGGCATTCCAGGGCTCGGGATTGCTCGGCTCGGCATTCCCCGGCTCGGGATTCCTCGGCTCGGCATTGCTCCGCTGAAATTTGTCCGCCACGTCTCGCTCAGCGAGCGATTCCGGACAAGTTTCGGAGCGGCGGCGCAGCTCATCCGAAATGTGTCCGCCACGTCACGCCAGGCGTGACGGATCGGACAAATTTGGGTGGCGGTGTCGGGTGGCGGTGGTGGGTGGCGGTGGTGGCTGGCGGTGTCGGGCGGCGGTGGCCGGTCAGCCGCCGTGGACCCAGACGGGGATCTTCATCGGCATCAGGTCGTTGTCCCAGATCCAGTCCATCGCCGGGACGCTGACGCGCACGCACCCGTGCGAGGCCGGATAGTTGGGGATGCTGTTCGAGCCGTGGACGGCGACACCGCCGACGAAGTACTTCGGTCGGTAGATCTCGCCGAGGTCACCTTCCCACCATCCCTCGGGGCGTTCGCGGTTGACGCGGTGCAACCCGTCGGGCGTCAGCGAAACGCCCGTGATCACCTCGCCGGGGGTGTTCTGGTCGGACTCGGTGTACGTCTCACCGTTGCCGGTCGACGTGTTGAGGATCCACACCGTCTTGCCGTCGATGACGAAGAACAGCAGCTGCTTGGTCTTGTCGACCTCGACCATCGTGCCCGAGTTGGCGCGAGCCATCGGCTGCAGCGTCATCGACGTCAACCCATCGGCGGTCGCCTGGTCGACCTTGCCGTCGGCCGGGAAGCCCATGTACTTCTCGTAGGCCATCACCGCTTGGCGAGTGGTCAGGCCGTAGATCCCGTCGACGCCCTCGAGCCAGAACCCGAGGTCGAGCAACCGCTGCTGGATGCGGGCGGTCTCGCTCCCGCTGCTCCCACCGACGGCCTGCAACGGCGGATCGACGACGGCAACACCCTCCCAGTTCGGCGGGATCGTCGGCTGCGTGGTCGGCGGCAGTGTCGTCGGCGCTTCGGTGGTCGGCGGCAGCGTCGTCGGTGGTCGTCGTTGCGGTGGTCGTCGGCGCCGCGGTGGTCGTCGGCGCGCTCGTCGACGGCGACAGCGAGTCCGACGCATCGGCGTTGCCCGCCCGGGCGTCGCTGGTGTCGGTGTCGCTCGTGTCGGTTGCGACGTCACCGAAGTCGCCGTCGGCCGCGGCGGCGACCTTGGCACCCTCGTCGGCGCTCGGGACCGCGGCCGAGCACCCGATCAACGTGCTCACGCTGGCGGCGACGACGCCGACCAGGAGCACGTGACGTCGAGCCACTGCAACCACGGTACGTGAGCCTAACGGTGGGATCCGTGACGGCGCCGTCACGTCGGCGCCAGGTCGGCGTCGCCCGCCCCCGGCCACGCCGGCGCGACGACGGGGTCGCGGGTGAGCTCGATCGGGTCGAAGTGGTCGACGAGTGCGCCGAGCCCGTCCACTCCTGGCCGCCCGCCGAGTCCGAGCGACTCGACGATCCAGCGCACGACCATCTCGGTCGTCACGCCCACCGCGGCGAGATCGACGAGCGTCACCGCCAGACCCCGGCGCTTCGCCAACCGCGTCCCGTCGGCGTCGACGACGAGCGGCACGTGGAGGTAGCGGGGACGGGGCAGGCCGAGCAGCTCCTGGAGGACGATCTGCCGCGGCGTCGAACTGAGCAGGTCGTCGCCGCGCACGACCTCGGTCACGCCCTGCGCCCCGTCGTCGACGACGACGGCGAGGTTGTACGCCGGCACACCGTCGTTGCGGCGCAGCACGACGTCGTCGGCGACACCGGTCACCGTGCCGGCGAGCACGTCGTCGAACGTGACGGCGCGACCGTCGGCACGGAGCCGCAACGCCGGAGGGCGACCCTCCGCTCGCCGCTCGGCGCGCTGTGCCGCCGTGAGCCGACGGCAGATTCCCGGATAGGCGCCGGGCGGCGCATGCGGAGCGCTCGGCGCCGACTCGATCTCGTCACGGATCTCGCGGCGCGTGCAGAAGCACTCGTAGACCAGCCCCGCCGCGGCGAGCTCGGCGATCGCCGCCTCGTAGCGGGCGAAGCGCTCGCTCTGGCGCACGACCTCGCCGTCCCAGTCGATGCCGATCGTCGCAAGGTCGCGCAACTGCGCGGCCTCCCGAGCAGGGTTCGCCTGGTGCAGGTCGAGGTCCTCCATGCGCACGAGGAACCCCCGGCCCCCCGAACGCGCCGACAGCCAGGCCACGGCAGCGGTCCGCAGGTTGCCGAGGTGCAGGTCGCCGGTCGGCGACGGCGCGAAGCGTCCGCTCACGTGCTCGACCTCACCGTTCCATTCTGGCGAGCGCGGCGACCGCGGCGACGAGTGCCGCCGGACGATCTCGTAGTCTCTGCGGTCATGCAGTGCCCGAGCTGCGGGGTCGAGGTGACGGAACGACAGAAGTTCTGCGCCGAGTGCGGCACCGCGCTGCTTCCTCTCGTCGAACCCGCTCCGCCGGCCGCCCCGGCAGCCGCCCCCGCCCGCGGCCGCATCCGACATCGACGACGTGGCGCGACCCACGGCGATCGACGCCGATCTCGACACGCAGCCGATCGCCGCCGCCGACCTCCCGCACCGCACGACGAGCGACGCTGACTTCGCCCCCGCCGAGCTCGATGCAGCGGACCCGCCCCAGCGGTCGACCATCGACGCCGACCTGGCGACGGAGTCGCTCGACGCGCTGCCGGAACCGGCGGCTCCGGAACCGACGCCGGCGGGCACCGCCACCGAACCGCTGGCAACGACGCCGGCACCGTCGTGGATCGACTCGACGCCGACCACGCCGCTCGTGGTCACCGGCGTCACCGACGACGTGTACGCCAGCACGACGACCGAGGAGCTGCCGGCGATCTTCGACGGCCACGCCGACCTCGTCGAGTACCCGCCGCCGCGGCCGGCGTTCCGGCTCCGGCTGAGCTTCCTGTTCGCGCTCTTCGCCGCCGCGGCGATGTTGATGGCCACCGTCGCCGACGTGATCGACATCCGCACCACCCGTCCGGCGTCGGGCATCACGACCGGCGTACGCACGCTCGAGGATCTCGGCGGCAACCTGGCGATGGGGGGCTACGTCGGCGTGGCGGCGATGCTGCTCGGCGCACTGCTGGCCTGCTTCGGCGTGCGATGGGGTGCCGGGATGGCCGGTGGCGCCGGGCTCGCCGTCGTCGGCTGGGCTGCCATGGTCGTCGGCCTGGCCGAGCTGCCGATCTCGATCGCCGAGTCGATCACCCGCACCTCCTCGGAATCGTTCACGCTGCGCGTCACCCGCGACCTCGGGTTCTGGCTGGTCATCGGCGTCGGCGTGCTCGGGCTGCTGGTGTTCGCCGCCTGCTGGCGACTCGCCGGTCGCGGCGGGCGGCCGGCCCTCAACCCGATCGTCGCCGCCCTCACCGCCGTGGCGACCGTGGTGCTCGCCGTCGGTCCGCTGGTTCCGGTCGGTGACGCCACGTTCACCGACAACTTCCGCTCCACCGACCCGGCGCGCGATCTCCCGACGGCGCTGTTCGCCGGCCGGCTCGCACAGGTGGCGTTGATCGCCCTCGCCGGTGTCGTCGGGATGCTGCTCGTCCGGTCGTTCGGCCTCGGCCTGTCGTTCGGCGGCATCACCGTGGCCACGTGGTTGTGGATCAGCTCGCTACTCGACCTCGGCAGCCGACCGATCGGCATCGCCATCGAGAACCCCGGTGCGTCGTCGACGGAGCCACACGCCGTGACCACGGTCGGCATGGTGGCAACGCTGGTGCTGTTGATCGTCGCCGCGGTGATGGCCTCGATCCGTCTCCGCACGCCCCCCGCCCGCCACTGACGGCGCACCCCACCCGATCTGGGTCGGAAAAGCCGCACATCCCGCGGTGAACTCGACCCAGAAGCGGGGGCGGGGGGCAACGCGTCGGTCAGACGTCGTGGGCGAGGAAGGCGAAACGTTCGCGGATCGCTGCGGGATCGAGGCCGAAGTCCTCGGGCGCGTAGCGATGGGCGCCGTGGGCGTGGCGCGGTGCGGCGCGGTGGTAGGCGTCGATGAAGGCGTCGACGTCGGCCGGCGGCTCGAGGTCGGCAGCGGCGTACACCCGCGCCACGACGGCCGCTGGTGAGGCGACGAGCTGCGAATAGGCGACGTCGACGATCGTCGTGCCCTTCGCCGCCGTATCGTCCCGAAAGGCGTCGGCGCGCCGCAGCCACAGCTCGGTCTGATCCGTGAGGAAGCGGCCGACGTCCACCGGGTCGACGTGATCGCTGTACGTCGAGCGGAACACGGCGAACAGCGACGCACCGGAGGCGATCGTCTCGACGACGTCGCGGTGGAGCTGGACGACGACGGCGCCCGGGAACGTCGCGGCCACCGTCGGGAGTTCCGCGGTGTGGGCCGGCGCCTTGAGGAGGAAGCGCCGACCGTCGCCCTCGTCGAGCAGCTGCAGCGCCTGCCGGTAGGCGCGGTACGACGGTCCGAGGTCTTCGTCGGCGAGCCACGTCGAGTACCGCTCGAGTCGCACCGTCGACGACAAGCCCCAGCTGCGGACGTCGGCGCCGAGGGCCAACACGCACTCCTCGGCGAGGCGCGGACCGTGGTCGTGGACCGTCCGCAGCGCCGGGTTCAACTCGTGGAGACGGTTCGGCTGCCCGTCGAGTCGGGCGAGGAACGCCTCGCGTTCGGCGGCCGACATGTCGGCGACCTTCCACGGACGGGTCAGGTCGACGGGGAGCGGCGCCCGGAGCCGCGGGTCGGTGGCGAGGAGCCGAAACAGGAACGTCGTGCCGGTGCGCCATCCGCCGACGATGACGATGGGACGCTCGATCTGGCGGCCCGATCGATCGGCATCGCCCGCCAGTCGGGCGGCCACCTTGGCACCGAAGGCCAGCTTCGACGCTGCCTGATCGCGCATCGCACGCCGGCCGAATGCGCCGAGGCGTCCGTCGTCGAGCACCGACGAACAGAACTGCTCGAGCCCGCCACGCCATCCTTCGACGAAGTCATCGGGCGACTCGACGCCGAGGGCGAGCGCACGGGCGACGACGTCGTCCGGGTCGAGTGAGTAGGCCCGCGGATCCGACCGGCAGTCCGCTTCGGCGGCGTCGTGGATCGCCTGTGCGGCGGGCGGTCGGGGCGGCGCGGTCCACACGGCGTCAGCCCCCGAGCTCAGCGAGCGTGTAGCGGCGGACCTCGGGCAGCGGCACGTCATCGGCGGGCTGCAGCCAGCGCATCACGACGATGCCGAACGGCCGGCCCTCGGTGTCCAACCAGTCGACATCGCCGCCCGGATCGCGAGCGGCGAGGACGAAGCGGTAGCGCCCGTCGACGAGGCGGGCGTTGCCCGACGTGCGCGACACCTGACGCGAGCGGAAGTCGAGCGAGTTGAGGAAGCGGCTGTACAGCAGGATGTTCCAGTACCTGCTGTCGACGACGGGTCCCTCGATGACGAGCGCCTCGTCGGGGGCGAGCTGCCACGATCCACGCACGTAGTGGATGCCGGGCTCGGTGAACGCGGCGCCGCCCGACATCTCGGCCCAGTGACGCAGCTGGTTCGGCGTGTCTGCTTCGGCGGCGGCGCTCGCCGCGAAGACCTTCGGGACGACGCTCATCGCCGTGCCGAGACGGGTCAGCCGACGCGCCATGTCATCGGCGCTCGCCACTCGCGGTTCGGTGGGCGGATCGAGCGGTTCGATCGTGCAGTCGCCGAGTCGGTCGTGGGCGACGTCGTCGTGGAAGTGACGCACCCAGATCGCCGTCGCACCCGCTTCCAGCGGGAGCCAGTCACCAGTGGCGGGTCGTTCGGTCGAGGCGACGACCTCGAAGCGACCGTCGGCATCGACGGTGATCTGGTCACTGTCGATGCGACCGACCGCACGCGCCGTTCCCACGTCACCCTCGTAGGCGGTGATCGACTGGTACACCGCGTCGCCGGCGGTCCCCGTGATCCGGTACCGGCTGCCGGCGCGCACGTCGGCCACCCAGTAGCGGAAGTCCGGGTTGTCCATGAAGTACTTCTCCCGCCACCCGTTGAACGCGACGAGCTCGGGACGATCGCGGTCGACCTCGAAGCGTCCGAGCTGGTTGTTCAAGGCCCGCAGCAGGGCCCGGTACCCGTCGGCGCGCTCCCACTCGTCGAGTCCGACGCTGTCGGCGGCGAGCCGCTCGCCCGCCACGCGGATGCTGTCGGCGAGTTCACTCCATGACTGGTCCACGGACATCGGGTCTGCTTAGGTCCCGCCGACGGTCGCAGGCAACTCGGACGACCCGGTGCCGTCGCGGTCGGCCTCACGTTCGGCATCGGTGGGCGCGATCGGCAAGGCTGAGGAGATGAGCCGCATCCCCCGCCACACCTCTCGGTCCGTTCTCGCCCTCGCCGCCGTCAGCCTCCTCGCCATCGCGGGATGCGGCAGCGACGACGACTCGGACTCCCCCAGCACGTCGACTCCCGATTCGACGAACGTCGGTCTCGCCAACCCGGCGTCGGAGTACTGCGTCGCCCAGGGCGGCGAGGTCGAGATCGTCGACGGCGACGCCGGCCAGGAGGGCATCTGCGTGCTCCCCGACGGCACCCGCATCGACGAGTGGGAGTACTTCCGCGCCAACAACGGCTCGGTCCCGACGACGACGCCCTGATTGCCGATCTCCACGCACGCAGAGCGCCCGAAAAGCGAGAGAACCCCTTGCGGTGCAAGGGGTTCGCCGTGCGCGAGGGGGGACTTGAACCCCCACGAGGTTTCCCTCACTGGCACCTGAAGCCAGCGCGTCTGCCATTCCGCCACTCGCGCAAGTGACATCGGAACGCTACCGCCGCCTCCCGGCCAACGCACGCGGGTTCCCTCGCGATGAGCGAACGGGCCGAGGGGCGGACCGGCAGCTCATCGCTGGCGAGGCGGCAAGCGGCGCGATGAGCGAACGGGCCGAGGGGTGGACCGGCGGCTCATCGCCGGCGGGGCTTCACCGGGGCATCAGCGTCGCCTGGGGAGCCGCGGGAGACGGTGACACACGTCTCGAGCAGGGGCGGGTCGACGGCCGGGCTCGTCGGTCGGCAAGTAGCCTCGCACGCACAGCTATGGGATTGCAGTCGTTGGAGCAGCGTTTGGAGCGTATGGTCGATGGCGTGTTCCGGCGCTCACGCGGCTCGATCCGCCCCATCGAACTCGGTCGCCGCCTCGTACGCGAGATGGACGACAACCGCTCGGTCGACGTCAAGGGTCGGCGCATCGTGCCCAACGACTTCACCGTCGTGCTCAGCGCCGTCGACCACACCAGCTTCGCCGACATCGAAGATGCCCTCGTCGCCGAGCTCGCCGAAGCGGCCCGTGAGTACGCCCGTGAAGAGGGCTACCACTTCATGGGGCCCGTCACCGTGCACCTGTCGGTCGACAACAACTTGAAGACCGGACGATTCAAGGTCGTCAGCCAACTCCGCCAGGCGGCCACCGGCCCCGGCATGGGCTCGCTCGTACTCCCCTCGGGACAACGGGTCGACCTCGGCGGCACCGTGGTCACGATCGGGCGGCTGCCCGAGTGCACGATCTCGATCAACGACAGCAACATCAGTCGCCAGCACGCCGAGATCCGGCCCACCCCGACGGCGTACGTCGTGGTCGACAAGGGATCGACCAACGGCACGCTGCTCAACGGCATGCGCATCGCCGGCGAAGCCCGCCTGTCCGACGGCGACATCGTCAGCTTCGGTTCCACGCACGTCCGCTTCGAGGCATCCTGACCCGACCGGCCGAGCCCGCCCGTCGCTGCCCCGTATGACCGAGCAAGTCCTCAACATCCTCAAGTTCGTCCTCCTCGGACTGCTCTATCTCTTCTTCGCCCGCGTCCTGTGGGCGGTGTGGAGCGAGGTCCGCACGCCGAGCCGCCGGCCGATGGTCCACACGCCCCGGGCGGCGGCGCCGAACCCGAACGCCGCGCCGCCGGGCATGGTCGCCGGCCCGGTCGCCGCCGCCGTGCCGTCGGCCCCCGGCAACCAGGGCAAGAAGGTCAAGCAGAGCAAGAAGGAGAAGCGATCGAAGGACCGCGCCCGCGGTGGTCGCGGTCGGGCGACGCGCCTCGTGATGCTCGAGCCGAAGGCCCGCCGCGGCGTCACGATCCCGCTGGGCGCCGCCGACATCACGGTCGGACGCGATCCGAGCTGCACCGTGGTGATCGAGGACGACGCCTACATCTCGTCGCTGCACCTCCGCTTCTACGACTACGAGGGTCAACCGATGGTCGAGGACCTCGGCTCGACCAACGGCACGTTCCACAACGGCGCCCGCTTGACGGGATCGAAGCTGCTGCACCCCGGTGACCGCATCCAGGTCGGCACGACCGTGATCGAGGCCCAGTGACGCACGACGCCGCGGAGATCCACTGATGGCCGAGCTGCGCGTCGGATCGGCGACCGATGCCGGGCGCATGCGCTCGGACAACGAGGACAACCTCCTCGTCACCGACCGCATGTTCGTCGTCGCCGACGGCATGGGCGGTCACGCCGCCGGTGAGGTGGCGAGCCAGCTCGCCGTCGACCGCATCGGCGAGCTCGTCGGTGGCGCATCGCTGCCGAGCGCATCCGACGTCGTCGACGCCATCCGCACCGCCAACGGCGACATCTTCCGCGCCTCGATCGCCAACCCGGGCCAGCACGGCATGGGCACCACCGTGACGGCGATCGGCGTGATCGCCGACGCCTACGCCGGTCGCGCCGATCCGAACCCCGACCTCAGCGGCGACCCCGACGACGAGCCGGCGTTCGACGACGAGCCGCCCGGCGACGTCACCCCGATCGTCCCTCGCGACCCGAGCGAGGCGCTGGTCCTCGCCAACGTCGGCGACTCGCGCACCTACCTCTATCGCCACGGCCGGCTGCGGCGGGTCACGATCGATCACAGCTACGTCCAAGAGCTGGTCGCCACCGGGCACATCGACGAAGAAGAAGCGCGCCTCCACCCGCGACGCAACATCATCACCCGTTCGCTGGGCATCGAGCCCGACGTGCGCGTCGACTGGTGGACGCTGCCGCTGATCCGCGGCGACCGCTTCGTCCTGTGCAGCGACGGCCTCGTCGACGAGGTGGCCGACGCCGACATCGCCGCCACGTTGGCCGACGCATCCGACCCCCAGGACGCCGCCGACCGACTCGTCGCCCAGGCCAACGACGCCGGCGGCCACGACAACATCACCGTCATCGTCGTCGACGTGATCGACGGCGACGACCCGCCCGACCCGACGCAGGAGGTCGACGTCGTCCCCCGTTGGGCCGACGACAGTGCCGACCCGACGCCCGCCGGGCCGTTGGCGGTCGACGCCGACTCGTATCCCGACAGCGACGACACGCGGGCGTTGCCGGTCGCCGCACGGCAGACGAACCGGCGCAACCTGAAGTGGTTCGCCGATCGGATTCGCCGCCGCGGCGCTGATCGTCGTCGGCTTCGTCGTCGTGTCGGCCTGGGCACGCAGTGGCTACTTCGTCGCCTTCGACGACGACGGTGAGGCGATCATCTACAAGGGCCGCGCCGGTGGAGTGCTGTGGATCTCGCCGACCGCGGTCAACGAGGTCGGCCCCACCCGTGACGAGCTGGAGCCAGACATCGCCGACGAGATCGAAGCCGAACCGCGCTTCGACTCCTCCGAAGCGGCGGCGGAGTTCATCCGCGACGGGGTGACGACCACGACCACGACCACGACGTCGACGACCACCACGTCCACCACGACCACGACCACCGCGCCCCAACAGACGGCGACGAGCGGTCCATGACCGAGGGCCAGCCGGCGCACCGTCGACCGTGACCGTCTCCGACGCCCCGACCTGGTACGTCGGCGGGACCGAGCAGCGGCCGGATTCGCCGCTCGCCCGCAGCCGCCGATCGACCGAGCTGACGCTGCTGGTCATGGCGACGCTCATCACGGGCACCGCCTACACCGTCGCCGCGCTCGGGACGAACGCCGAGATCCCGCCCGGCATCGTCGTCTTCGTCGCCATCCTCCTCGGGCTGCTGATGTGCGCCCACATCGTCGTGCGGCTCGTCGCCCGCGGCGCCGACGGCACGCTGTTGCCCCTCGCCGCCCTGCTCCACGGCATCGGCTTCGTGATGATCACCCGGCTCGACGACGAGCTCGCCGGGCTCCAGGCGACGTGGACGCTGGTCGCCGTCGGCGCGTTCGTCGCCACGCTGCTCGTCGTCCAGCGGGCCTCCGACCTCGCCCGCTACGTCTGGCTGTTCTTCCTCGCCGGGGCGTTCTTGTTGCTGCTGCCGATGGTTCCCGGCGTCGGCTCGACGATCAACGGGGCGCGCATCTGGGTGAGCCTCGGACCGGTCAACTTCCAGCCCGGTGAATTCGCCAAGCTCTTCCTGGCGATCTTCTTCGCCGCCTACCTCGCCGATCGACGCGAGCTGATCGCCGCCTCGACATGGCGGGTCGGCCCGTTCCACCTCCCCGAGCCGCGCTACATCGCCCCGATCCTCCTCGCCTGGGGCTTCGCCGTCATCGTCATGGTCGGCGAGCGCGACCTCGGCTCGTCGCTGCTCTTCTTCACCCTCTTCGTGGTGCTGTTGTGGGTGGCGACCGAGCGGGTCACCTACCTGCTCCTCGGCTTCGTCCTCTTCGGCGTGGCGGCATACCTCGCCTGGACGCAGTTCGGCCACGTGCAGACGCGTGTCGACAACTGGCTCGATCCGTGGGCCGACCCGCTCGACAAGGGGTATCAGATCATCCAGTCGCTGTACGGGCTCGCCGACGGCGGTCTCACCGGCACCGGCCTCGGACGGGGCAACCCGAACCAGGTCCCCGAGGCGCAGAACGACTTCATCTTCTCCTCGATCGGTGAGGAGCTCGGCCTCATCGGCGCCTCGGCGGTGCTGATGGCCTACCTGCTGATCGTCGGCGCCGGACTGCGCACGGCGATACGCACCGACCGCCCGTTCGAGAAGCTGCTCGCCGTCGGGTTGACGACGATCATCGGCGTGCAGGCGTTCATCATCGTCGCCGGTGTCATCAAGGTCGTCCCGCTGACCGGCATCACGTTGCCGTTCGTCAGCTACGGCGGGTCGTCGCTGGTCGCCAACTACGTCCTGCTCGCCCTGTTGATCCGCGTGTCCGACTCGTCGGCGCGGCGCCTCGGCGAGCTGCCCGACGAACCGACACCGAGCGAACGCTTCGCCGCCTGGCGTCTGCGCCGGCGGGAGCGCAAGCAGGCCAAGGCCTTCGCATGAACCGCCAGATCCGCCAGCTCGCGCTGGGCCTGATGGCCTGCTACGTGGTGTTGTTCGTCGCCCTCAACTACTGGCAGGTGGGACGCAAGCAGGAGCTCGACGCCCGCTTCGACAACACCCGCCAGGTGCTGCGCGAGTTCAACAAGCCACGAGGGCCGATCGTCACCGCCGACGGCGTCGTGGTCGCCGAGTCGTTCCGCAACCCGGTCGGATCGCGGTACGACTTCCGCCGCGAGTACCCGACCGGTGACCTGCTGTCGAACGTCACGGGGTACTTCACGTTCGCCTTCGGTTCCACCCAGGTCGAGCGGCAGTACGGTGACGTGCTGACGGGATCGACCGCCGAGCAACAGATCCGCAGCCTCGGCGACCTGCTCAGCGGCGACACCGACGCCACCGGCACCGTCGAACTGGCACTGCGCAACGACGCCCAGGAGGTCGCCAAGTTCCTCCTCGGCGGACGCACCGGATCGGTCACGGTGATGGAACCGGACACCGGTGCGATCCGGGCGATGTACAGCAATCCGTCGTACGACCCGAACACGTTCGTCAACGCCCCGTTCAGCGAGGCCCAGGATGTGATCACCGAGCTGCAGAACGCCCCCGGTAACCCGCTGCTTGCCCACGCCTACCAGGATCGCTACATGCCCGGGTCGACATTCAAGGTGATCACCACCGGCATCGCCCTCGAGGCGGCAGCGATCGGTCTCGAGACGACGTTCCCCAACGAGCGCGAATGGGTTCCGCCCCAGACCGACGACCCGATCCAGAACTACAACGGCAGCCTCTGCGGTGGCGACCTCGCCACCGTCTTCGCCCGCTCGTGCAACATCGCGTTCGCCAAGACCGCCATCGCCCTCGGACCCGAAGCGATGGTCGCCGGCACGCTCGCCTGGGGCATGGAGGAACCGCTGCCGATCGACCTCCCCCGCCCGGCGGCGAGCACGTTCGGCAGCACGGCCGACCTCGCCCAGGAGCTGCCGCTGCTGGCCATCCGTGGCTTCGGCCAGAGCGAGGTGCAGATGGTGCCGTTGCACATGGCGATGGTCGCCAGCGCCGTCGCCAACGGCGGCCAGATGATGGCCCCCTACGCCGTCGAGACGACCTACGACCGCGCCGGGCGGGTGCTCGACCGCACCGAACCCGAGGTGTGGAAGACGCCGATCTCGCCCGGTGTCGCCGACATCGAGACGCAGCTGATGATCGGCGTCGCCGAGCGCGGCACGGCGAGCTGCTGCATCGCCCTCGAGGGCGGCATCCCGGTCGCCGCCAAGACCGGGACCGCCGAGCTCGGCGTGCCGTCGAACCCCGACCTGTCGCACGCCTGGATCATCGCCTTCGCGCCCGCCGACGATCCGCAGTACGCGGTGTCGGTCCTGTTGACCAACGTCCAGTCCAACGCCGACGCCGCCGCCACCGGTGGACGCCTGGCGGGACCGATCGCCAAGGGCATGCTCGACTACCTCCTCACCGGCCCCGGCGCGACGACGAACCTCGACGTGCCGATCCCCTCGCAGACGTCGACGACGGTCCCCCCGACCACCCCGTCGCCGGGAGCCGGTGGATGACGGCCGTCACCGCGCCGAACGCGTCGCCCGGTGGGTCGGTATCGTGGCTCGGCGCTGCGCAGCGCCGGGTCGCACGAGACGGAACACGGCACGCAGCGGAGAAGGCACAGTGACAAGCAACGGCGAGGCGACGGTCATCAACGACCGCTATGAGATCCACAAGCGGATCGGACGCGGCGGCATGGCCGATGTGTTCTCCGCGCGTGACCTCCTGCTCGATCGTCAGGTCGCCGTCAAGGTGCTGTTCCCCGAGTTCGCCACCGACGCCAACTTCGTCGAGCGCTTCCGCCGCGAAGCGCAGTCGGCGGCCAGCCTGTCGCACCCCAACATCGTCAACGTCTACGACTGGGGCAAGTACGAGGGCACCTACTTCATCGTCATGGAGGAGGTGCAGGGTCGCACGCTCGCCGAGGTGCTCAGCACCAACAAGCAGCTGACGTCGAAGCAGGCCGCCGAGATCGCCAGCGAGGTCGCCGCCGCCCTCGGCTTCGCCCACGACAACCACGTCGCCCACCGCGACATCAAGCCGGCGAACATCCTCATCGGCTCGAACGGCCAGGTGAAGGTCGCCGACTTCGGCATCGCCCGCGCCCTCAACGCCCCGACCGAGGCGAACCTCACGCAAGCCGGCTCGGTGATGGGCACGGCCACCTACTTCTCCCCCGAGCAGGCGCAGGGCGCGCAACCCGATCCGCGCAGCGATCTCTACTCGCTCGGCATCGTGATGTACGAGATGGTCGCCGGGCGCCCGCCGTTCACCGGCGAGAACCCGGTCAGCATCGCCTACAAGCAGGTCCACGACGCGCCGCAGCCGCTCGTCCAGATCGTTGCCGACGTGCCCCGTTCGTTCGAGGCGATCGTCGCCAAGCTGCTCGCCAAGGACCCCCGAATGCGCTATCCGAGCGCCGCTGCACTGCGCGACGACCTGCGACGATTCCGCAACGACGAGCCGGTGCAGGCACTGGCTGCAATCGCCAACGCCCAGAACCGGCCGACGGTGGTCGCGAGCGCCGCGGCGGGTGCAGCCGCCGGAGCCACGACCGTCCAGCCGACCGTCGCCCCGACCGGCGTGATGCCCAACGCCGCGCCGCGCAGCACCACCGTGCCGTCGGCAGGCATGCTCGAAGCGGGGTACCCGACCGGCGCCTCCACCGACGCCGCGTACTACGACACCAACGGCTCACGCACCGGCTGGTACGCGTTCGGCGCATTCATTGCCCTGATCCTGCTGGTCGTCGGCGGGGTGCTGCTCTTCCAGGCGCTGGCCGGCGACGACGGTGGCACCGAGCCGACCGAGTTCGTCCTCAAGGACTACACCAACCAACCGTTGGAGGAGGTCACGGCCGACCTCACCGCCAACAAGATCCGGTTCCGCACGATCGCCGAGGAGAACAACCTCGTCGCCGTCGGCTTCGTCTGGAAGACCGACCCGGTCGCTGGTGCGCTGATCCTCCCCGACCAGACGGTCGACGTCTACTACAACCCCGATCCGCAGCTCGTGCCGGTGCCCAACGTGGTCGGCCTGGCATTGGAAGCGGCGCGCACGCGCCTCGCCGCCGACGGCTTCGAGGTCGGCGAGGTGACGACCGAGGAACGCGACGACGTCGCCGAGAACACCGTCACGAAGATGGACCCCCCTGCCGAGACACCCTTGCTGCAGGGCACCGTCGTCAACCTGACCGTCGCCGCGCCCCCCGCCAGCGTGCAGGTGCCCGGCGAGGTGATCGGTATGACCGAGATCGAAGCGCGAGCACTGCTCGAAGCGGAGCCGTACGGCTTCACGGTCACGACCGCCGTCGCTCCCAGCCCGACGGTCCCCGAGAACACGGTGATGCAGATCCGCCCGGGACCCGGCGAGCTCGTCGAGAAGGGCAGCGGCGTCGTCATCACGGTGTCGAGCGGGCCGGAACCGGTGACGGTGCCGGTCGTCCGCGGGCGCACCGAGGCACAGGCGCGGAACACGCTCACCGAGCTCGGCTTGCGCCCCGTCGTCTCGTATCAGGACGGCACCTTCGGCCCCGCCGAGGACGGACGGGTCATCTCCCAGAGTCAGCCGGTCGGCGCCAAGGTGCCGCCCGGGACCGAGGTCGCCATCGTCGTCGCCCGCAACACGGCGCCCGCGCCGACCACCACCACCGCGCCGACCACGACGACCACCACCGAACCGCCTGCCACCACGAGCACCACGACGCCGTGATCGCGGGTCGTCGCGGGGGCGACGACGCACGAACGCTCACGGACGCGTGGGCCCCGTCCGCGAACGTTCGTCAGTCGCGGGCGCCTGCGACGCCGACGCGCGACACGAAGTTGCGCAGCAGGTCGTGGCCGTGGCCGGTGAGGATGCTCTCGGGGTGGAACTGCACGCCCTCGACGTCGAGCTGGCGATGGCGGACGCCCATCACCACCCCGTCGGCGGTGCGGGCGGTCACCTCGAGCACGTCGGGGATCGTCTCCGGCGCCAGGGTCAACGAGTGATAACGGGTCGCGGTCAACGGGGAGGCGAGGCCGGCGAACACGCCGGCGCCGTCGTGGAGGATCTCCGACGTCTTGCCGTGCATCAATTCGGGCGCCCCGACCACGGACGCGCCGTACACGTGACCGATCGCCTGATGGCCGAGACAGACGCCGAACACCGGCACCCCGAGGGAGGCGAACTCGACGATCGCCTCACAGATGATCCCGCTCTCCTCCGGGCGGCCGGGCCCGGGTGACAGCAACACGGCGTCGGCGCCGATCGCCACCGCATCGGCAACGGTGACCTCGTCGTTGCGCACGACGATCGGTTCGACACCGAGCTCACCCAGGTATTGGACGAGGTTGTAGACGAAGCTGTCGTAGCTGTCGATCACGAGGACGCGCGGCACCGACCCAGTATGGAGCGTCGCTCCGTCGACGGCGTCGCCCGGTTTTGAACGCCGTGCCGATCGTTTGCCCTATGCTCGATCGTGCATGGCTCCCCCGAAGAGAAAAACGGGTGGCGGACGGGTCACGCCGAAGGGCACTCGCCCCGAGGATCGTCACGTCGCTGCATCGGCGTCGGATCGCTCCGGCGGCGACTCCGGTCCCCACGAGGTCGCTGCGTCCTCGCGCTACACACCGAAGGCGACGCGTCGCGAACTCGTCCCACCGTCGTGGATCCCGGTGATCATGCTCGTCCTCTTGATCTTGGGGGCGGTGCTGATCATGCTCCGGTACCTGGTGTTCACCGACACCAACATCCCGACCCTGCTCGGGCTGGGGTGCATCCTCGCGGGTCTGTGGACCGCCACCAAGTGGCGTTGACGCCGCCGCTCGTCCCACTCACGTAATCACACTCGTGTGATTCACCCCCAGGTTGTCCACATCCTGTGGACAACGCGTCGGGGGACTCGCCGATCACTCGTAGAGCGGGGCGATCTCGGTCATGTCCTCGAGGCAGTGCCGCGGGGGCGGCGGATCCTCGTCAGGGGCCATCGTCAGCCGCAGCTCCACCCCGCAGACATCGCACCGATACCGCCGGTTCACCCTGCGCATCTCGCCGGCCGGCGGCGGAGCCGGCGGCATCGACGTCATGCTCCTGAGCATCGCGATGCCGGTTTTCCACAGCACGTACGCAACGAGCAACCCGCTGCCGATCCAGATCAGGGTCGAGGCGGCCGGCACCCCGTCACGCTACCGACGGTAACGACACCCGATCGGTGCCCCGCGGCCCGCCCCCGCGGCCCGCCCCGCCCCCGCCCCCCGGCGGTGAGGATCGCGTGCACGTGCTGCACTCACCTCTCATCGCAGGATCTCGCTCGGGTCGGGAGTGGGGGGCGCGAGGTCGCGGTCGGAGATCTCGAACAGCGTGTCGAGGACGCGGGCGATGTCGGCGATGTCGCCGTCGTCGAGGTGCACGGCGAACTGCGCTTGCAGCGCGCGGCGGTAGCTGATGTTCATCTCCCGCCAGAGCCGCCGCCCGGTACGCGTCAGCTCGACCGCGACCGCCCGCCGATCGGCGCCCGGGACGTCACGGTGCCGGGCGATCCAGCCCTCTTCCTCGAGCCGGTCGAGCCGGCGGCTGAGGCTCGATGCCGGCAGCCGCAGGTCAGCGGCGACGTCGAGCGGCCGGGCTCGTCCTCCGAGGCGCTGCAGCGAGGCGAGGACGTCGAACCAGCCGAGCGGGATGTCCCAGTCGGCACGCAGCTCCTCGTCGAGGCCGCGTTCGATCTGCCCCACGAGCGCTTGCAGCCCTCGCCACGCCGCGATGCGGTCGGCGTCGAGCCTGGCCATCGGCCCGTCAGCTCGTCGCCCGGATGGCGGCGGCGAAGGCCTGCAGCGCCTCGTTGACCTCGTCGGCGGTGACGACGAGCGGCGGCATCCAGCGGATCGTGCGGTTGCGCGTGCCGGCCCGCATGAGGATCACCCGCCCCTCACGGAGGCAGTGGTCGAGCACCGCCGCCGCCCGCTCCGGAGTGTCGAACTCGGTGGCGACCATCAGCCCCCGACCGCGCACGTAGACCAGCGCCGGGTCGAGTTGTTGCAGGTCGCGAAGCCCGTCGATGAGCTGCTGGCCACGGGCGTGCACGTGGTCGAGGAACCCGGGGGCGGAGATGATCTCGATCGTCGCCAGCGCAGCGGCGCAGCCGATCGGGTTGCCGTTGGTCGAGCCGCCCTGGCTGCCGACGCGCCAGGCGTCGTCGATCGCCCGGCGCATGCCCACGGCGGCGAACGGGAACCCCGAGGCGATGCCCTTGGCCATGACGATCATGTCCGGCTCGACGTCGTGAACGTCCATGGCGAACATCCGACCGGTCCGGCCGAACCCGCTCTGCACCTCGTCGGCGACGAACAGGATCCCGTGCTCGGCGCACCGCTCGGCGAGTCCGTTGATGAACTCCGCCGGCGTCGGGATGTACCCGCGTTCGCTGAGTACCGGCTCGATGACGATCGCCGCGACCTCGTCGGCCGGCACCTGGGTCTGGAAGAGGCGATCGAGGCCGCGCAGCGCCGACGACACCTCACCCTCCTGATCGGAGGCGTGGGGGTCGGGGAACGGGGCGATGAACACGCCCGGCACCAACGGCCCGTAGCCGGCCCGGTCGATCGACCGTGCGGTCGACATCGCCATCGTCAGGTGGGAGCGCCCGTGGAACGCGCCATCGAAGGCGATGACGTGGTGGCGTCCGGTGGCGTGCTTGGCGATCTTGACCGCCGTCTCGACCGCTTCGTCGCCGGTGTTGGCGAAGAAGAACGTGTCGATCGCTCCCGGCGTGATCTCCGCCAGCCTCGCTGCCAGCGGTTCCAGCAGATCGTGGGTGTACACGTTCTGCTGGGCGTGGATGAACCGGGCCGCCTGATCGGCAATCGCCTGGACGACCTTGGGGTGGGAGTGTCCCGTGGAGGCGGCGGCGATGCCGGCGGTGAAGTCGAGGTACTCGATGCCCTCGACGTCGATGACGCGGCACCCCTCGCCGCGCACCACCTGCAGGTCGGTCGTCTTCGCCCAGACGTTGGAGACGTGACTGCCCGGCGCAGCGCTCATCCGGCGAGCCTAAACATTACGCGCCGGCATCGAGCCCACTCGTCGCCGCCAAGGCATCGTCCCAGGTGGCGCCTTCGAGGAACAGCTTGCGCGTCGGCATCACCCATCGTGGGGCGTTGACACCCAGCGCACCGTGCAGACGACCGTGGCGGCCGAACAGGGCGAGGAACTTCTCGTCGGCGACCGAGCCGGCGACGACACGGACCTCGTCGCCGTCACCGGCGCGACCGAGGAACTGGATGCGATGATCGAACTGATCGCTCCAGAAGAACGGGAGTGGGGCATACGCCTCGAGTGGCTCGGCCTTCGCCCATCGGCCGAGGTTGTTGGCTGCGTGCGCGCCCTGCTCGGCGGCGTTCGTCCAGTGCTCGACGCGCATCTCCTCGCCGAACAACGGGTTCGGCCAGCGGGCGACGTCACCGGCGGCGAACACCGCAGCAACGGGTTCTCCGGCGGTGTCGATGGCGTGCAGCGCCTCGTCGCAGACGACGCCGTCGCGCACCTGCAGCCCGCTCCCGTCGAGCCACTCGGTCGCCGGGACCACACCGATGCCGACGACGATGACGTCGGCGGGGACGAGCTCACCGCCTGCGAGGACGACGCCGTCGGCGGTGATGCGCTCGATCGACGCGCTCGACGCGCACGTCGACGCCGCGAGCGCGGTGCAGACCGGCGATGGCTTCACCCATCTCGGCGCCGAGACCGCGGATCAGCGGTGCCGACGCACCCTCCAGCACGGTGACGTCGTTGCCGAGCGATGTGGCGGTGGCGGCCGCCTCGAGACCGATGAACCCGGCACCGACGACGACGACGCGTTTGTCACCCGGCACGATCTCGGTGCGCAGGGCCAGGGCGTCGTCGAGCGTGCGCAGCTCGTGCACGTGGCCGAACTCGGTCTGCCCGGGAAGCCGGCGGGGACGGGCGCCGGTGGCGATGATCAACCCGTCGAACGGCACCGTCTCACCGTCGGCGAGCTGGACCGATCGGCCCACGAGGTCGAGGCCGGTGGCGGCGGTGCCGAGCCGCCACTCGACGTCGAGCTCGTCGAAGATCGCCGGCTGGCGGAGATGGATGCGGTCGGGTTCCCACTCGCCGGCGAGCAGCTTCTTCGACAGCGGCGGACGGTCGTACGGCCGATGGAGCTCGTCGCCGATCACCGTGACCGACCCGGCGACGTCGTGCTGGCGCAGGGTCTCCGCGGCGCGCAACCCGGCGAGTGAGGCGCCGACGACGACCACCCGGTCGAGCCGCCGCGCGCTGGCGTGATCGGTCATGGCCGCCACGATGCCACGGGCCGCCCCCACGGCGGAAGCCCGTCGCCACCACCGCGCCGAAGCCGTGGGCTGCTCGACAGGTACCGACGCGCCCGTCGCCGGGTACCGCAAGTAGCGTCGGGGGCATGCCGACGACGCCAGTGGACGCCCTCGACGATGCCATCCAGGTTCCGACACCCGAGGCGATCAACGACATGATCGGTCACCTCTTCCCGGGCTCCAACAACAGTTGCGAGGCGATCGGTCCCGACTTCGCCGTCGCCCGCCGCATCGTCACCGACGCCGAGCTGCGGCCGGGTGCGTTCATCTCCGGGCCGTCGCAGTTCGGCCTCGCCGACGCCGCCCTCTGGTATCTCGTGTTCGGTGCCACCGGGCGCATCGAGCCGATGGCGTTGACGTCCGAACTGTCGATCCGCTTCCTCCGACCCGCTCAGGGCTCGGTGCTGTGGGCGAAGGCGACGCTCGATGTCTCGGGTCGTCGCAACGTCGTCGGCACCGTGCACGTCTGGTGTGACGACCGCGAGCACAAGCCGACGGCCACCGCCCAGGGCACCTACGTCTTGCCGCACTGACGATGAGCGACGACGACACGACCGTTCCGCCGATGCCGGCCGACGAGTCGGGCGACGGGTTGGGCGGCGCGTTGCGTGACGGCATGGGCGGCGGCAGCGGGCACCTCGCGCCGCGACCGCGGTTCCACCTGGCGATGCCCGTGCACGACCTCATCGCCGCGCGGCGGTTCTACGGCGGGCTGCTCGGTTGCCGCGAGGGCCGATCGGCCGACACGTGGGTCGACTTCGACCTCTTCGGCCATCAGTTCGTGGCCCACCTCGACGTCCAGGGCTCGGCCCGCTCGCCACTGACCAACCCGGTCGACGGCGACGACGTCCCGGTGCCGCACTTCGGCGTGCTGCTCACCCCCGCCGCATGGCAGGCGCTGGCAGAGCGCCTGCTGGCGGCCGACGTGACGTTCGTGATCGCACCACACGTCCGCTTCGCCGGCGAGGTCGGCGAGCAGTCGACGATGTTCCTCCTCGATCCGTCCGGCAACGCGCTGGAGTTCAAGGCGTTCGCCGACGACGACGCCGTGTTCGCCACGTGACGGTCGACATCTCCGACCCCGCCGACCCTCGCCTCGACGACTACCGGCGGCTCAACGACCAGCCCTTCCGGCGGCGCTTCGAGGGCGACGAGTTGTTCATCGCCGAAGGTCTCGTCGCCCTCGATCGGCTGCTCGACAGCGGGCACCGCATCCGCTCGGTGCTCGTCGCCTCGTCACGGCTGGCGCGGCTCACACACGTCGACCGTCTCGCCGCCGCCGGTGTGCCGATCTACGTCGCCGCACCACAGCTCGTCAACGAGATCGTCGGCTTCGATCTGCATCGTGGCGTCGTCGCCGCCGCCGATCGCCGTCCGATGGGAACTCCGGAGTCGATCGCCGCGTCCGCCCGGCGACTGGCCGTGCTGGTGGGCCTCAACGACGGTGAGAACCTCGGGGCGATCGCCCGTGCCGCACGCGCCTTCGGGATCGACGCCTTGTTGCTCGACCCCACGTGTGCCGACCCGTACAGCCGGCGGGCGGTGCGAGTGAGCATGGGCGAGATCTTGCTGCTGACGATCGCCCGCGCCACCCGCTGGCCGGACAGCCTGCACGATCTGGCGTCCGCCGGCATCGAGACGTGGGCGATGACGCCCGATCCCGACGCCTGCGACCTGTGGGACCTGCGGGCGCCGGAGCGGCTTGCGGTGGTGCTCGGCGCCGAGGGTCCCGGGCTGGATCGGGCGACGATGGCGGCGACCACGCGACGTGTGCGCATCCCGATCGCCGCCTCGGTCGACTCGCTCAACGTCGGCCATGCGGCGGCCGTGACGTTCGCGGTGATCAGCCGACCGAGCGTGCGCTGACGAGATCCACGACGGGGCCCGCACGGTGGGAGCGGAAAAATGCGACGACCCCCGGCCGGAGCCGGGGGTCGTCATCGTTGTCTGTGAAGCGACGAGTCAGTCGTCGGCGTCGGCCTCGTCGGCCGACTCCTCGCGAGGTGCGGGTTCTTCGCCCAAGCCGAGCTTGGCAAAGATCTGCGCCTTGCGATACTCGAAGTCGTCCTCAGCGACGGTGCCAGCGGCGAACTGTTCGTTCAGCTGGCGGAACTCCTCGAGCAACGCATCCTCGTCCGGACTGTCGTCATCGGACTCGTTCGACTCCGAGCTCTTGCCGTGTCGCACGGCGAGCTTCTCGGCCTTGCGCTCCTTCTTACGGAGTTCTCGTTGCCGCTTCTGGTAGGACTGTGGACTTCGAGCCAATCGAAACGCCTCCTCGAAAAGTGCTCAGACGACCTTGACGTCGACCGCTTCGGGGCCCTTGCGGCCCGGAGCGATCTCGAACTCGACCGTGTCGCCGTCGTTCAGCGAACGCCGGCCAGAGCCGACAATGTTCGAGTAGTGGACGAACACGTCGTCGCCGTCCTCGCGGGAAATGAAACCGAAGCCCTTCTCATCGTTGAAGAACTTCACCGTACCTGTGGCCATTCAAGGCTCCTTGTTGCAATTCGGAGCCACCATGACTCACGTTTCCGTCAGGCTAGTGACGTTCGTGCGATTGTCCACCGCGGAGCGTCCGACCGCCGCGCGGCCCGCACGGGGCGGTGAAATCGCGCTCAGACGGCGATGACCGGCTGACGGCCGCGCGTCACGACGGCGAACGGACGGTGTCCGGTGACCGCCAGCCGGCCGATGATCACCGCCGCCATCACCACGCCGACGACGCCGGCGAGGAGCAGCGCTGCATCGCCGATCGCCATGCCGTAGAGGAACCACACGGCGCTCTCGAACACGGCGATCAACCACGTGACCGCCGAGATCCCGGCAAGTGCCGACGTGCGGCAGGCGACGATGACCGCCGGCAACAGTTGGATGCCGTAGCTCAGCCCGACGACGACGCCGGCCAGCCCCCACCCGCCGACGAGCAGGAACGGCAGCGGGATCATGCCGAGCCCGAACGCACCGAGCGCGAGGCCACCCAGCCCGCGGGCGCCCACCGACTTCAGGTAGCCGCCTGCCATCACCGCGTAGAGGATCATCGAGGCCAACGACACGGCGAGCAACGCCCACACCGACGACGCCAGGGCGTAGGCGAACCACCAGCCGTTGAGCGCCATGCTCACGCCGATCCACGTGGGAGAGACGCCGTCGACCCGGCCGGTGCGAAGGATGCGCCGCACCTGTGGCAGGGCCATGCCCGAGCCGAGGACCGTGGCGGCGATGACGAGGAGATTGAGGACGAGATTCATGGCAGGTTTTTCCGTGTGTAAGTACCTAAAGGACGTTAGGAGCTTACACCATCATCGAGCGGTATCCTCCTGTGCGTGTACGTCCGATCCGGTCACGACACCGAGATCCGATTGACGCTGGAAGCGGCGGTCGACCTGTTGAACGCGCTCGCTGACGCCGACGGCGACGGCCCGCCGGCCGACGTGCGCGCCGTCCTCGACGACCATCAGTTCACCCGTGCCGCCGGCGCCTCCGCGGCGGCGATCAGCCGGGTCGAGTCACGGGCGCGGGCGATGGCACCGGCACTGCGACAGCTCGCCGATGGCGAGGCGGCGGCGATCATCACCTGGATCAATCGTGAGTTGGCGGCGATCCCGATCACGCCGTCGCTGACCGAGCACGACGGCGCTTCCTTGCACATCCACTGGACGCCGTCGGCGGCGACGTTCGACGACCAGGTCGTCGCCGACATCTTGATGGCCCTCGCCCAGGAGGTGTGCGACCACGGGACCGAACGCTTCGGGCGTTGCGCCGCGAGCGACTGCGAGCATCTGTTCTTCGACGCCACCCGCAACCGGTCGCGCAGATTCTGCGCCGACCCGCGATGCGCCAGCCGAACCCACACCGCCGACCACCGCGCCCGGCAGCGCACCGGCTGACCGTGACAACAGGGGTCAGACCCCTGTTGTCACGCTTCCGCAGCTCAGGCCGGCCGTCCGGCGTCGAGGCGCAACACCTGATCGGCGCGCTCGAAGGCGACGGCGCGGTGGGACACGGCGAGCACGGTCATCCCGGCGGCGGCGAGGTTGGTCCACAACTGGACCTCGGTCTCGACGTCGAGCGCACTCGACAAGTCGTCGAGCACCAGCAACTCGGGCGCATGGACGAGCGCACGCGCCGTCGCCAGGCGCTGCCGCTGACCGCCCGACAAGCGCAACCCGCGCGGGCCGATCAGGGTGTCGGTGCCCGCCGGCATCTCGGCGATGTCGACATCGACCGCCGCCAGCGAGAGCGCACGCGCCAGCGCATCCGGGCTCACCGGACCGAGGCCGACGTTGTCGGCGACGCTGTCGGAGATCAGCTGCGGCACCTGCGACAGGAACGCCGCGTTCGGGGGCGTCAGGAATGCCGCCCGATCGTCGAGCTCGACACCGTTCCAGCGGATCGAGCCACCGACGTCACCGCGCCAGTTGAGGCCGAGCAGGGCCCGCAACAGCGTGCTCTTGCCCGACCCGACCGGTCCGGTGATCACCACGAACTCGCCACGGCGGACACGGAACGACACATCGCGCAACACCGGGCGGCCGTCGTAGGCCACCGACAGGCCGACCACGTCGAGCTGCTCGAGCGGCACACGCTCGGGCCGCACGACCACCGGGCGGTCGCGACCGGGATCGCCCGGATCGATCGGCAGGTGACGGCGGCGGACCGTGTTCTGGGGGTCGGACCCGGCGACCAGCCGGCGCATGCGGTCGAAGGCGACGCCGGCCTGCTTGCGCCGCGACATCACGCGGCCGATCATCCGCGGGAGGAACGCCAGCCATCCGAGGTAGGCGGTGAACAACGCCAACGTGCCGAGGTCGAAGCTGCCCGACGCGATCGCACCGGCGCTGACCAGCAGCACCAGCCCGAGCCCGATGTCCGCGGCGCTCTGACTGAACGCCATCACACCCTCTTCGAGCACGCGGTCGCGTACCGCCGTGCGACGCCGCCGTTCGACGAGCACCGCCAAGCGCGCCAACAGCGGCTCGGCGGCATCGTTGACCTTGACCGTCGTCGCCGCCGCCATCACGTCGCCGAGCAGGCCGGTGACCCGCTCGGTCGCCTCACGGTCGGCAGCGCGGTACGCCTTGATGCGCGTGTCCAGCGTGCGCGTCACGATCGCCACGCCGATCAGCGGCAGCACGAGGACCGCCGCCGCCCGGGCATCGGCCATGCCGAGGGCGAAGCCGGCGATGACGGTGAACACGACGCCACCGGAGACGTCGACCATCCCGTCGACGAAGTTGGCGACGTCTTCGGTGTCGTCACGGAAGTGCGTGATCGCCGAGCCGGCCGAGCCCACCGGCTGACCGGCGTGCACGCCACCGCTCGCCAACTGGGCGCTGAGCATGTTGGCGCGCAGCAGCGTCTGCATGTGGATCCACGCCTTGGTCCAGATGAGCGCCCCGTGATGGACGGCGGTCATGCGGACCGTCTCCGACGCGGCGACCCCGACAGCCCACCAGACGGTCTCGCTCGCATCGCCTCGTTGCAGCGCTTCGTAGCCCTGGGCGAGGAGGAACCCGGTGACGGCCGGCATCGTGAAGAAGACGATGAACAGCCCCCATCCCATCCAGAACTCGTAGGGACGGTGCTGCGACACGCGCCACGCGAGTCGCCAGACCCCGGCGACACCGGCGTACTCGTCGATCGCCGCCTGGGCCTCGCGGTCGTTGCGTTCGTTGCGGTCGTTGCGTTCGGGGGCGAGCTCGACCGTGTTGGTCATCACCGCACCTCGCTCGACGCGCCAGCAGCCAGGGGTTCGCCGCCCTCGCGTTCGAGGGCGATGGTCAGCAACCTGGCGTAGCGGCTCTCGTCGTCGTCGGTCAGCACGTCGCGGTCGCCGTGCTCGACGACGCGGCCGTGGTCGAACACGAGGATCTCGTCGACCGAACGCAGCGTCGACAGCCGGTGCGCGATCACGAGCGTCGTTCGGCCGCGCATCAGGTCGACGACCGCCGCCTCGATCCGCCGCTCGGTCTCCGGGTCGACCCGCGCCGTCGCCTCGTCGAGCACCAGCAGGTCCGGGTCGCGCAGCCACACCCGGGCCAACGCCAACAGCTGTGCCTCGCCGGCCGACAACCCGGCGCCGCCGGGGCCGAGCAGACGCCGCACGCCACCATCGGCGAGCGCGTCGAGGCCGACCCGCCGCAACGCCGCCTCGACAGCGCCATCGGTCGGTTCGTCGTCGAACAGCGTCACGTTCTCGCGCACCGTGCCGGCGAACAGCTCGACCTCCTGGGGGACCAGCGCCACGCGGCGGCGCAGCTCCTGCATCGAGATGTCCCCGATGGCGACGCCGCCCAGCGTGACGACGCCCGCCGTCGGCTCGACGAGGCGCAGCACGAGGCGGGAGAACGTGGTCTTGCCGCTGCCTGTGCGTCCGACGACACCGACGGAACGCCCGGCGCCGATCGTCAGATCGACGTCGCGCAGCACCGGCCGGTCGTCGCCGTAGTCGAACGAGACGTCGTCGACGACGATCGCCAACGGGCCGGCGGGTGGGCTGGTCGTGCCGCCGTCGATGATCGTCGGTCGCTCGTCGAGCAGGTCGAGCACCCGGCGCATCGCCCCGTTCGCCTTCTGCACCGTCTCCAGTTCGTGGACCACCTCTTCCAGCGGTCGGGCGATCAGCAGCACGTACTGGAAGAGCAAGAAAGCCGTGCCGACCGTGATCGTGCCGGCCCCGACGAGGACGGCACCGAGCACCAGGGCGACGACCCAGCCGGCAGCGACGGCACCCTGCACGAACCACCACATGACGAGGAAGGCCCGCTCGCGGCGGATGGCGCTCGTCAGCGCTTCCTCGCTGTCGCCGACGAAGCGCCAGGCGACATGGTCGGCCGCACCGTTGGCGCGGAGGTCCTCGGCAGCGGTGAGGCGTTCCTCGATCCCGCCGTAGAGGCGTCCGAGGGCACTCATCTCGTCGGCCGACTCCTCCACCGCCCGATGCCGGCTGCGGACGATGACCGCCACGGCCAGCGCGACGTAGGCGATCATCCCGACACCGAGGCGCCAGTCGAGCACGGTGAGGACGACGATGATGCCGCCCACGAGGAACAACGCCCCGGCCGCCTTGGTGACGACCTGGCTGAGGAAGTCGGACACCGAGGTGATGTCGCCGTCGACGCGCTGGATCAGCTCGCCCGGGGTGTGGGTGCGGTGGAACTCGTGGTCGAGCCCCACGACGTGGCGGGTCATCCGCAGCCGGAGGGCATTCGTCGTCCGCCAGGCGGCGACGGTGGCCAACCACACGACGACGACCGAGAGGATCTGGGCGACGACGGCGATGACGAGGTAGACGACGGCGAGCCGGGAGATCTCGCCCGCCGTGGCGCCGTCGGTGGCGTCGTCGATCAGCCGCCGGATCACCAGCGGACCGGCGATCGCCAGTGCCGCGCCGCCGGCGACGAGCACACCGAGGCCGACCCAACGTAAGGCGTCGGGTCGCAGGAGGGCCGCCAGGGCGCGGCCACGAGATCCGGTCGACACCGGTCCTCGAGACATGTGGCAAGTCTCGCCCGTTGCCGCGTCGCCACGCACCCCGGTTTCTCACCGTGAGATGTCGGGTGCCGGCCGGCGGGAATGCTTCGCGGCGCAACGACGTTGGCGTACGGCAATGGGTGTCCACCGCCTCAACCACGCCGTCCTGTACGTCCGCGATGTCGAACGGACGAAGGAGTTCTACGGCGCCACGCTCGGCTTCGACATCGTCATCGAGCTTCCCGGCGCCGCCTTCCTGCGGGCACCGAACTCGACCAACGACCACGACCTCGGCGTGTTCGAGGTCGGCGACTCGGCGGGGCCGTCGACCGCCGGCCGCGGCAGCGTCGGTCTGTACCACCTGGCATGGGAGGTCGACACGCTCGACGAACTGGCCCGCACCGCCGGCGCCCTCCGCGAGCGCGGCGCGCTCGTCGGCGCCAGCGATCACGGCACCACGAAGAGTCTCTACGCTCGCGACCCCGACGGCCTCGAGTTCGAGGTCGTGTGGATCATCCCCGCCGACCTGCTGAGCGCCGACGACCTGACGGCTCGGACGACGATCCGTCCGCTCGACCTGCCGGCCGAGATCGCCCGCTTCGGCGGCGAAACGCACGGCGGCATCGGCATCTCCGTTGCCGTACCGTCACAACCCGTCGAACATCAACCCGTCGAACATCAACCCGTCGAACATCAACCCGTCGAACATCAACCCGTCGAACATCAACCCGTCGAACATCAACCCGTCGAACAAGGAGTAACCGCGTCGTGAAGGTCGAATTCTGGGTCGATCCCGCCTGCCCGTTCTGTTGGCTCACCGCGTGCTGGATCGTCGAGGAGGTGCAACCACACCGCGACCTCGACATCACGTGGCAACCGATCAGCCTGCACGTCAAGAACGATCCCCCCGAGGACTCGCCGTTCTACGAGCCGACCAAGTTCACCCTCGGTTTGTTGCGGGTGATGGAGTCGATCCGCCAGGCCGACGGAGATGATGCGGTGTTCCGTGCGTACTGGGCGTTCGGGACGCGGATCCACTACGACCAGTCGTTCGACTTCGACGTCGCCGACGTGCTGCGCGAGCTGGGAATCGACGATTCCCACGCCAAGGCGTTCGACGACGAGTCGTGGGACGCCGAGGTCTGCCGGCGGATGGACGCCGGGCTCGAACTCGTCGGCGACGATGTCGGCACGCCGATCATCGCCATCGAGAACTCGCGTGGCAGCACGTCCGGCTACTTCGGGCCCGTCCTCAACCGGGTGCCGACGTCGGAGGACAGCCTCAAGATGTGGGACGCCCTGGTGGCGATGATGGACGTCGAGCCGTTCTTCGAGCTCAAGCGCACCCGCAGCGGCGGCCTCGACCTCGGCGACCGCCCCGACCCTCGCTGAACGATCGTTACAACAGGGGTCTGACCCCTGTTGTCACGCTGGCCGGCACCGCGGTGACAGCGGTCAGGGCGTGCAGGCAGCGAGCAGGCGGCGCTTGAACGCCGCTTCGTCGACCGACCACAGCACGCGGATGTTGGCCGCCGGGCGGCCGTAGCGGCGGTCCGGGATCGTGCAGCCGCGAGTCGGTCCGTCGAGGCCGACGACCAGCCACTCGTCGGTCGCCTCGGTGATGATCGAATCGTCGAGGGCGACGGCCATCGCCACCGGGTCGGGGAGGTCGAAGCCGGCCAGTCCGGTGTCGAGGCAGTACTGCTCGACGTCGCCGTTGATGTCGATGCAGAACGCGCCGAGCGGTCCGGCGGCGGCGAGTTCGGCCTGTTCGGCGTCGTTCATCACGGCGTAGGTGCGGGAGATGTTCCAGCCGATCATCGTCTTGGCACCCGGCGCGGCGAACACCGCCGTCGCCGCCTCCGGGTCGGCCCACACGTTGTACTCACCGAGGGCGTCCACGTTGCCGACACCGTCGGGGGATCCGGCCATCAGGTAGGTGTGGCCGAACTTCGTCAGCAGGTCCGGGTCGCGTTCGAGGGCGCCGGCGATGTTGGTCAGCGGGCCGAGGGTGACGAGGTCGTGCACGCCGGGCTCGCGGGCGGCGATGTCGACGAGGACGTCGACGGCGTCACCCGGATCGGCGGGGCGCGAGGGCTCGGGCAGGGCTGCGCCGCCCATGCCGTCGGCCCCGTGCACGAACTGGGCGGTGTCGAGCGGCCGGACGAGGGGCCGGTCGCGGCCGGCGTGGACGGGGATGTCGCTGCCGCCGCACAGGTCGAGCGTGACGATGGCATTGCGCACGGCGAGGTCGAGCGGCACGTTGCCGGCGACGACGGTGATCGCCCGCACGACGACCGACGGCTCGCGAACCGCCAGCAGCAATGCCACGGCGTCGTCCGATGCGGTGTCCGTGTCGACGACGATGCTGCGGCTGGTCACCGTCCGAGTCTGGTGCATCCCGACGATCCACCGAAAAATGTCCGGATCATCACGCTCAGCGCGACGATCCGGACAAAATTTCGGGTGTTCAGTGAGGTTCCGCCGGTGGCGGGGTGACGTCAGTCGAGGCGTTCGATGATGGTGGCGTTGGCCATGCCGCCGCCTTCGCACATCACCTGCATGCCGTAACGGCCGCCGGTGCGCTCGAGCTCGTTGAGCAGCGTCGCCATCAGCTTGGTGCCCGAGGCGCCGAGCGGGTGGCCGAGGGCGATGGCGCCGCCGTTGACGTTGACCTTGTTGATGTCAGCGCCGGTCTCCTTCTGCCAGGCGAGGACGACCGAGGCGAAGGCCTCGTTGACCTCGAAGAGGTCGATGTCGTCGATCGTCAGACCGCTCTTCTCGAGGATCTTCTTGGTCGCCGGGATCGGGCCCTTGAGCATCGTCACCGGGTCGGTGCCGGCAACGGCGAACGAGTGGAAGCGGGCGCGGGGCTTCATGCCCAGCTCCTCGGCCTTCTCCTTGCTCATGATCAGCACGGCGGACGCACCGTCGGAGATCTGCGAGGAGTTGCCGGCGGTGATCAGGCCGTCTTCCTTGAAGGCCGGCTTGAGCTTCGACAGCGACTCGGCGGTGGTGCCCTCGCGGATGCCCTCGTCGGCGGTCACCGTCTCGGTGGCGCCGTCGATCTCGACCTGGATCGGGATGATCTCGTTGTCGAAGCGGCCCTCGTCACGCGGCCGTCGCCGCACGCTGCTGGCTGAGGGCACCGAACTCGTCGAGGTCCTCGCGGGTCAGGCCGTACTCGACGGCGATCATGTCGGCACCGATGCCCTGCGGGGGCAGGCCGGTGTCGGCGTAGCGGTCGAGCTGCTCCTGGGGGAACGGGAAGCCCATGCCCTGGACGATCGAGGCGCCCATCGGGGTGCGGGTCATCACTTCGACACCGGCGGCGACCACCACGTCGTAGGCGCCGGCGATGACGCCCTGGGCGGCGAAGTGCATCGACTGCTGACTGGAACCGCACTGGCGGTCGATCGTGGTCGCGGGCACCTCTTCGGGCCAGCCAGCGGCGAGCACGGCGTTGCGGCCGATGTTCAGCGACTGCTCACCGACCTGCATGACGCAGCCCATGATCACGTCGTCGACGAGGGCGGGGTCGAGGTTGTTGCGCTCGGCGAGCGCCTTCAGCACTTCCGCGGCGAGGTGTGCCGGATGCTGATCCTTGAGCTTGCCGTTGCGCTTGCCGCCCGGCGTGCGGATGGCATCGACGATCACTGCTTCGGTCATCTGTCTTCTCCTGTGGTTGGTGGTTGGTTCGTGCGATGAGCGGGACCCCCGCATGTGCGGGTTTCGCTCATCGCAGCGGGGGGTTGGTCGTGGGGGCGGGCGGACAGTTGGCGATCGCCACGCCGAGGTTCTGTTGCAGGCGGGTCATCACCCAGGCGAGGGCTTGACGTTCCTCGCGTCCGATGCCGCGACGAAGCTCGGCGCGCAACACGGCGTCGACCTCGGCGATCTCGGCGGCGAGGCGGCGACCGTCGTCGGTGATCGCGACGAGCCACACCCGGCGGTCGTCGGCCTTCGGTCGGCGCTCGACGGCGCCCCGCGTCTGCAGCCGGTCGATCACGGCGCCGATCTGGGCGCGACCGATGCCGAGGTGGTCGGCGAGATCGCGCTGTGTCGTCGCCCCGAACTCACAGACGTAGCCGATCAGGCTGGCCTGGGTGAGGTTGAGGTCGAGCGGGGCGAGGCGGGCGTCGAAGGCGACGCGGACCAGGCGCGCCGTCGCCATCAGCGTCGACTCGACGCGCAGCCACGGCGGCGAGTCAAGTTCGTGTGGTGTCAGGTTGGCGGTCACGGTGCAGGTGCGTTCAGCGACGGGCGAGGACGTCCGTCTGGACACATATTGTACGGTGCCATACAGTATTGCAAGTTGCAGATCGGGAACGTCCCGAATGCGCACGACTCGAACATCGAGAGGACGACGTGACCACCATCGCCGACGACACCGTCACCCAACCCGGCACCCAGACCGGCCTCACCGAGGCTGAGGCGGCCGAGTTCCGCCAGTACTGCGTGGACTTCATGGAGGCCAACAGCCCCGGCCCCAACCCGACGATCGAGCAGCAGAAGGCGTTCCTCGCCGCCGCCGCTGACGCCGGGCTCGCCGGCCTGCCGATCCCGTCCGAGTTCGGCGGGGGCGGCAAGACGCTCGCCCACGAGAAGATCTGGCGCGAGGTCAAGGGCGGCTACCCCATGCCCGACAGCGAGTTCATCATCTCCCACGGCATGTGCATGCCGATGCTCGCCGAGTACGGCACGAGCGAGCAGAAGCAGCGCTTCCTCGCCGACAACATCGCCGGCCGCACGATGTGGTGTCAGATGTTCTCCGAGCCCGGCGCCGGTTCCGACGTCGCCAGCTTGCAGACCAAGGCCGAGCTCGACGGCGACGAATGGGTCATCAACGGCCAGAAGGTGTGGACGACGCTCGCCCACAAGTCCGACTACGGCCTGTGCGTCGCCCGCACCGACCCCGACCAGGTCAAGCACGCCGGCATCTCGATGTTCATTCTCGACATGAAGGCGCCCGGCGTCGAGATCCGCCCGATCCACCAGATCGACGGCGGCTCGCACTTCAACGAGGTGTTCTTCACCGACGTGCGGATCCCCAAGGACTGGCTCGTCGGCGATCTCAACAACGGCTGGAACCTGGCCACGGCGATGCTGATGTACGAGCGTGTCGCCATCGGCGGAGCAGGCGCCGGCAAGATCAACCAGGCCAACTTCAAGCTGCTGCGCAAGGCCGCCGAGGCGACCGGCAAGATCAACGACCCCGTGGTGCGTGACCAGCTGATGCAGATCTGGTCGATGGAGACCACCAAGTCACTGGTGGCGATGAAGACCCGCGACGAGTTGAAGGCGGGCAAGACCCCCGGCCCGGGCGGCTCGCTCGGCAAACTGTTCGGATCGAACATCGCCTGGCGAGTGCGCGAGATGGCGCTCGAGTTCGCCGGCCCCGGCTCGGTCGCCTGGGACCCGTCTGATCCCGACGGTGCCGAACTGCAGCGCATCGTGCTCAACAGCTTCCAGTCGAGCATCGCCGGCGGCACCGACGAGATCCAGCGCAACATCATCGGCGACCGCGTGCTCGGCCTGCCGCGCGAACCGGCGGTCGACCGGGGCGTGCCGTTCCGCGACCTGAAGGTCGGCACCCAGACGTCCTGACCGGCTTTTCGTGATCTCGTACGGCAACTATTGCCGTACGAGATCACGAGAACGGTTCGTCCGCGGTGGTCCGTCGCGACTACGACTTTCCCCATGGGGTTGACGGGGACTGCAGCCGGCGACGGCATCGATCATCGACTGACGACGCGGCAGATGGCCGAGTTCGTCGCCAACGGATGCATCCGCTTCGAGGCGATCGTGCCGGCGGACATCAACGAGGCGGCGATCGAGGAGATGCGTCAGCTCGAACGCGACCGCCTGTCGTCGGACGGCATGAAGCCACCGCACACCGGCACGCCGCTGTCGGCGTGCTACCCGGCGCCGTCCGCGATCGGCGCCTACCTGCGACTGCCCCAGGTCCAGGGGATCATCGAGTCGTTCGTCGGGCCCGACCCGTTGTTCGACCACGACTGGACGCATCACATCCGTCCCGGGTCGACGTACCTGCAACCGCTGCACGTCGATGCCATCACCGATTCCGTCGACCCGACGTTCGACGTCCAGCTGTTCTGGTATCCGCACGACGTGGCGCCCGGCGAGGGCGGCACCCGTTTCGTGCCCGGCACCCACCTCCGGCGGGTCCGCTCGTCCGGCCTCGACCGGTACCACCACATCGCCGGTGAGCAGCAGTTCGCCGGCCCGGCGGGAACCGTCGTCGTGTTCCATCACGGGCTCTGGCACGCCGGCCAGCCGAACCCGGGCGGCGGCGACCGGTGGATGCACAAGGTGCGCCTCAACCCGCGGGTGCCACAGGTCCAGCTGTGGAACACGAGTGACCTCGACGAGCTCCAGAACCCGCCGTCCGACCACATCTTCGCCCGCACGATGCCCGACTCGGTCGGCCAGGTCTTCCGCAGCATGCAGCCGTGGATGAGCCTCACCGACTATCGCAACGAGCAGGTCCAACGCGCCCGGCTGTGGCGCTACCTCACCGGTGACGACGCCTACGACGTCGATCACTACCTGACCAGGCTGGAAGGGCGAGCCGCCCTCGTCGCCGATGCGGTGGCGCCGTGAGCGAGCGTCAGCAGATCCTCTACCTGTGGGCCAACGGCTCGAGCCTCGACTCGGGCACCGTCGGCTGGGCGTTCCACGACGGCACCGCGGGATCGGGGCCGTCACTCCCGGCCGTGTCGCCGCCGTACGCCGATGGCGTCGCCGCACTGGTCGACGGCTGGTGTCTGCTGCAGTCGTCACAGCTCGTGCCGCCCGCTCCTGGCGAGGAGCACCAGAACGCCTACCTCGAGTACGAGTTCGTGTTCGAGCGGAGGTTCGACGGCGTTGGATGAGCTTGCCGTCGCAAGCAGTATCGTGCGGCGGATATGAGCGACTGGAACCAGGCCATCATCGAAGAATTCCGTGCCAACGGCGGCAAGGTCGCCGCGTTCGGTGATGCTCCGGTGGTCATCCTCCACACGATCGGCGCCAAGACCGGCCAGCTGCGTGAGATCCCGCTGGTGGCGCTCGAGCAGGGCGACGAGCTGTACGTCTTCGCCTCCTACGCCGGCGCCCCCAAGCACCCGGACTGGTACCACAATCTCAAGGCCAACCCGGACATCACCGTGGAGAAGGGCACCGAGACGTTCGAGGCGACGCTCACCGAGCTTCCCGACGACGCTGGCCAGGCCAAACTGCAGGAGCAGGCGGCGATCAATCCGGTATTCGCTGAATATGTCACCAAGGCCGCCCCGCGCCTGATCCCCGCGTTCCGCATCGAACGCCGCTGACCGGCCTGTCCGGCGCCGAGCAACCCACTGAGTAGGGTTTCGTCGGGCGATCAACTCGAGGAGGCACCATGTCGAAGGTTCCACGGATCGTGGCGATCATCATGATCGTCGCCGGCGGCATCTTGATCGTCGCCGGGTCGGTCACCTATTACATCGTCCACCGCGAGCTGGCCGACGAGAAGATCACCGTCTCCGACGATGCCACGAACTTCGCCGGCGAACCCGTCGAAGGACCGTTCACGGCGTACTCGGAGGCGACCGTGATCAAGAAGCACGCCAGCGAGATCGCCGACGGGAAGACCTACGCCCAGCTGGAGCAGGATGACCCGCGCCGCGAGACGGTGATGACGTCGTCGTTCCTGCGAGCCTCGCTGTTCACGTCCGTCGTCGCCTTCGGTGTCGCCGCGCTCGTCGTCGGCCTCGGAATCCTCTTCGTGCTTGCCGGCGTGGCGTTCATGGCGTTGGCCAAGAACCAGTTGGCGCTCGAGCGCGACCGCGAGCCGGTGGTGACGCGCACCGATCCGGATCCGCCGCCGGCGGCGACGGCAACGCTCTGACCGGCTCTCGAATGTTCGAGTAAGGAACGGTTGGGGCCCGTCCCCAACCGTTCCTTACTCGAGTCCTGCCAGGGCTTGACTTCACGCCGGGTTGAGGTTCTACGGTCGCCGCGATGTCCGACGAGGCATTCACCACCACGAACCGGCGCTCCTTGCGCGTCGGGCTGGTCGCCGTCATCACGCTCGTCGCCTTCGAGTCGCTGGCGGTCACGACGATCCTGCCCGAGATCGAAGCCGACCTCGGCGGGCTGGCGTGGTACGGCTGGGTCACCACCGCCTTCTTCCTCGGCACGCTGATCGGCATCGTCTTCGCCGGCGACCAGGCCGACCGTCACGGAGCGGCCCGGCCGTACGTCTTCGGACTCGTGCTGTTCGCCGTCGGCCTCGTCGTCGGCGGACTGGCGCCGAGCATGCCGGTGCTCGTTGCCGGGCGCTTCGTCCAGGGTTTCGGGGCCGGCGTCGTGCCGGCAATCGGCTATATCGCGATCGGCCGCGCCTTCTCCGTGACCGAACGACCGCGGATGTTCGCCATCATGTCGACGGCGTGGGTCGTGCCCGGCCTCGTCGGCCCGGTGCTCGCCGAGCGCATCGCCGAAGGCGTCGGCTGGCGCATCGTCTTCCTCGGCCTGATCCCGTTCGTCGCCGTCGCCGGGGCGATGGTCGTGCCGGCGATGATGCGGCTCGGGCCAGTCGCCCAGGCGGCCACCGGACCCGTCCGCTTCCTGCGCATCCGGCTGGTCGAAGCGGTCCGCATCGCCACGGGCGCGGCGCTGGTCGTCGCCGCGTTCACCGCCGAGCGCTGGGCGACGGCCCCACTGATCGCCGGCGGGCTGCTCGTCGGCATCGGCCCGCTGCGCCGGCTGACGCCACCCGGCACGTTGCACGCCGCCGCCGGTCTGCCCGCGGTGATCGCCTCGCGCGGGATCCTGACGTTTGCCTTCTTCGCCACCGATGCCTTCGTCCCGTTCGCCCTGACCAATGGCCGCGGCCGCTCCTCGCTGGCCGGGAGCGTCGCCGTGACGGTGGCGACCGTGTCGTGGACGGCCGGCACGTGGATCCAGGACCGGTGGATCGGACGGCTCGGCGAGGCCCGCTTCGTGCGCACCGGGTACGCGATTCTGCTCGCCGGCATCGCCATCGTCGCCGCCGGCTCGATCCCCGACGCCCTGCCGTTCTGGACGATCCACGTCGGCGCCGCGGCGAGCGGACTGGGGATGGGGCTCGCCTACTCGGCGCATGCGCAACTGGCGTTGCGCAGCGTCGACGAGCGCCACGTCGGCTCGACGACGTCGGCGCTGCAGCTGACCGACAACCTCGGCATCGCCGTCGGCTCGGGCACCGTCGGTGCCCTGGTGACGTTCGGCGACGAGATCGGTTGGGCGGCGGGAAGCGCCGTGGCGGTGGCGTTGATCGTGCCGATCGCTGCGGCGGCGCTGGGCGTCGGCGTGTCGCGGCGGCTGCCGCGCACCCGGACACACGACCTGCCGACAGCTCCGGCCGCGGCTCCGCTCGGTTCCTGATCTACCGTGACCACCGACCGTCGCCCGCGGGCGACAGAGGAGCCCCCGTGATCGTCTCGTTTCCCGCCCGACTCGCCGCCCTCGCCGCCGAGCGCCCCGACGCACCGGCGGTGACGTGCGCCGGCCGCTCGCTGACCCGCGCCGAACTGGAGTCGCGCTCGACCCGGCTGGCACGCGAGCTGCAGGCGATCGGTGTCACCCACGGGTCGTTCGTGACGGTCGCGCTCCCCAACTCGATCGACTGGTTCGTCGCCTACGTCGCCTGTTGGAAGCTCGGCGCGGTGCCCCAGCCGGTGTCGGCGAAGCTGCCCGGGCCGGAGCTCGCGGCGATCGTCGAGCTCGCCGGTTCGACGGTCGTCCTCGGGGCACCCGACTCGGCGTTCGCCCACCTGTCCGACGACATCGTCCATCTCCCCCTCGGTCACGAGCCCGGTCCGCAGTTCACCGACGACCCCTTGCCCGACGCCGTCTCGCCGGCCTGGAAGGCGCCGACGTCGGGTGGCTCGACCGGCCGCCCCAAGCTGATCGTCTCGGGCGACCCGGCGACGCTCGAGACCGAGGCACCGGGGCCACTCGGCACGCTGCCCGACGGCTGCATGCTCGTGCCGGGGCCGCTCTACCACAACGGTCCCGCGGTGTGGTCGTGCCAGGCGCTGCTGCAGGGCAACCACGTCGTCGTGCTGGAACGCTTCGACGCCGAAGAGATGCTGGCATCGATCGAACGCCACCGCGTCGACGTCGTCTACCTCGTGCCGACGATGATGAAGCGCATCCTGCGCCTCGACGACGACGTGCGCCTCGGCTACGACCTGTCGTCGCTGCGCGTGGTCTGGCACCTCGCCGAGCCGTGCCCGCCATGGCTGAAGGAGGCCTGGATCGACTGGCTCGGCCCGGAACGGATCTTCGAGCTCTACGCCGGCACCGAGGGCCAGGCGGTGTGCATCATCACCGGCACCGAGTGGCTCGCTCACCGCGGCTCGGTCGGTCGTGTCAGCGCCGGCGAGATGAAGGTCTGCGACGCCGACGGCAACGAGCTGCCGCCCGGTGAGGAAGGTGAGGTGTGGATGCGCAGCGGCCGCGACGTCCCGACCTACCGCTATGTCGGTGCGGACGCCAAGACGCTCGACGGCGGCTGGGAGTCGCTCGGCGACATGGGCTGGTTCGACGAGGACGGCTACCTCTATCTCGGCGACCGCGTCCAGGACATGATCCTGTCGGGCGGCGCCAACATCTACCCCGCCGAGATCGAAGCGGTGCTCAACGAACATCCGGCGGTCCACTCGTGCGCGGTGATCGGGCTCCCCGACGAGGATCGTGGCCACACCGTGCACGCCATCGTCGAGGCTCGTGACGCCGACGTCGCCGCCGATGAGCTGCTGACGTTCGTCGCCGAGCGGCTGGCGCGCTACAAGGTGCCGCGCACGGTCGAGTTCGTCGACCAGCCGCTGCGCGACGATGCCGGCAAGGTGCGTCGCAGCGAGCTCCGCGCCGCCCGTCTCGGCTGAGAACCCCGCTGATGGCGGTTGGCGTCACCGCGCAACCGTGTGAACATCGCGACACGGACGAACGGTTGCGCGCAGCTCCCTCTACCCTGCGGGCGACAGCCTGTGCGCCGGCCGATCGGGGTCGGCAAGACTCCTGTGATCGTCCTTCTCCTCGCCCTCCATCTCCTCGTCGGCATCGGCGTCGTCGCCTTCGGCGACCGGTTGGGCCGGCGAGGGTTCCTGCTGGCGGCCCTCCCGCCGGTCGCCGTGCTGTTGTGGCTGGCGACGCGCCTGCCGGGTGTGCTCGACGGCGACGAGGCCACCCAGTCGTTCTCCTGGGTCCCCGAACTCGGCTTGGCGTTCGACTTCCGGCTCGATGCGTTCGGCGCCGTGATGGTGCTGTTGGTGTCGGGGGTCGGCGTACTCGTGTGCGCCTACGCCTTCTCCTACTTCTCCCACCGTAAGCCCGGCATCGGTCGCCTCGCCGGCCTGGTGACGCTGTTCGCCGGGTCGATGCTCGGGGTCGTGCTGACCGACCAGCTGATGTCGCTGTTCGTGTTCTGGGAGTTGACGTCGATCACGTCGTACCTGCTGATCGGCAACGACGACCGCAGCCCCCGCGCTCGTGACGCCGCGCTGTCGGCGATCCTGATCACCGGCATCGGCGGGCTGACGATGCTCGCCGGGTTCGTCCTCATCGGGCAGGCTGCCGGCACCTATCGCATCAGCGAGCTGGCACTCGACCCACCGTCGGGCACCACCGTCACCGTCGGGGTGATGCTGGCGCTCGTCGGGGCGTTCACGAAGTCGGCGCAGTTCCCGTTCTCGAGCTGGCTGCCCGGGGCGATGGTCGCCCCGACCCCGATCAGCACCTATCTGCACGCGGCGACGATGGTCAAGGCCGGCGTGTACCTGATCGCCCGCCTGGCGCCGATCTTTGCCCTCGTCGGACCGTGGCGCTGGACGATCGTCGTCGTCGGCGCGGTGACGATGCTCAACGGCGGCTGGCGGGCGATGCGTCAGCACGACCTCAAGCTGCTCCTCGCCTACGGCACGGTCAGTCAGCTCGGCTTCCTCGTCATGCTGTTCGGGTTCGGCGCCTACGACCTCGCCCAGGCGGGCGTGGTGTTGCTGCTCGCCCATGCCGCGTTCAAGGCGGCGTTGTTCATGGTCGTCGGCATCGTCGACCACCAGAGCGGCACCCGCGACGTGCGCCGGCTCGGCGGTTTCGGCCGCTCGTGGCGACCGGTGATCGTGGTCGGCATCCTGGCTGCGGCGTCGATGGCGGGCATCCCGCCGTTGCTCGGGTTCATCGCCAAGGAGAAGGCGCTCGACGCAGCGCTCGGCGCCGACGGGGTGGCGGGGACGCTGATGCTCATCGGCATCATCGTCGGCTCGATCCTCACCGTTGCCTACTCCGGTCGGTACGTCCTCGGCCTGCTGGGCCACCTCGTTCGCGATGGCACCGAGCCAGAGGCGGCGCGATCGGCCCCGGCCCCATCGCTCGCCTTCGTCGCCCCCGCTGCCGTGCTCGCCGCGCTGTCGTTGCTGCTCGGCGTCGCGCCGGTGATCATCGACCGCCTCGTCGTGACGGCCACGGAAGTGCTCTACCCGGCGTCGCACCCACACGCCGTGGTGCTGTGGGCGGGGTTCAACACGGCGTTGTTGCTGTCGGTGGTCATCATCGCCAGCGGGCTGGGGCTGGTCGCCATGAGCGCCGGCGTCGGTGCGGTGCAGCGTCGGATCTCGACGATCGTCGCCGGACCGTCGCAGGACCGGGCGTTCTGGGCCGCACTCCGGGGCATGCTCCGCGTGGCCGGCCGTCTCACCAGCATCGTCCAGAACGGCTCCTTGCCGATCTACCTGATGGTCGTCCTCGGCGTGGCCGCGCTGGCGCCGCTCGCCCCTGCACTGGCGTCGATCGACTCCTGGCCATCGTGGAGCGACACGCCGATCCACGTCCCGATCGCCGCCGTGATCGTCGTCGGGGCGATCGGGGCGACGATCCTGCGGCGCCGCATCGCCGCGGCGCTCCTGCTGAGTGCGGTCGGCTACGGCATGGCGGCGTTCTACGTCGTCCAGGGCGCCCCCGACCTCGCGCTCACCCAGTTCGCCATCGAGACGTTGGCGACGGTGCTGTTCGTGCTCGTGCTGCGTTTCCTCCCCCGGCGGTTCACGGATCGTCAGGCGCCCGTGATCGCCCTGCCGATCCGGCTCATCGCCGCGACCGCCGTCGGGGTGAGTGCGTTCGTGTTCACGATCGCCGCCACCGGCGCACGCGAGGACGTCCCGGATCCGCCGATCTCCGCCGAGATGCTCGAACGCTCCGTGTCCGACGGCGAGGGCTACAACGTCGTCAACGTGATCCTCGTCGACTTCCGTGGTGTCGACACGCTCGGCGAGATCACCGTGCTCGTGGTCGCCGCCCTCGGCGCCGTCGCCCTCGCCCGCTCCTCGCGACGTCCGGATTCGGCGAGCACGACGAGTGCCGACGACGAGGCGGTGGTCGAGGACTCCGTGGCCGAGCCGGGGAACAACGCCGACGAGACCCCGACGGTCCTCGCACCCGGCGACGGGACGCGCTTCGCCCGCATCCCGGTTCTCGACGCGTCGTCGCGCCTGCTCTTCCCGAGCATCATGGTGTTGTCGATCTACTTCCTCTTCGCCGGCCACAACCAGCCCGGAGGCGGGTTCGTCGGCGGCCTGACGGCGGGGGCGGCGATCAGCTTGCGCTACATCTCCGGCGGAACCAGCGCCGTCCGGGCGACGTTCCGCGTCCGGCCGTGGGAGATCCTCGGTGGTGGACTGGCGATCTCGACCGTGACGGCGATCGTGCCGATGCTCAGCGGCAACTCGGTCCTCGAGCACGGTTCGTTCCAGCGCGACCTGCCGCTCCTCGGGACGCTCAAGGTGACGTCGGCGCTGCCCTTCGACATCGGCGTCTACCTGGTCGTGATCGGCCTGGTGCTGATGGCCTACGAGGCGTTCGGTGACGACGTCGCCGATCCCGACGACACCACCGATCCGGGTGAGGTCCTCGGCCCCGATCAAGCCGTGGAGCAGGAGGTCGAGGCGTGACGCTGCTCCTCGCGCTCGTCGTCGCCGTCCTGTTCGGGCTGGGGAGCTGGCTGCTGATGCAGCGCCGGTTGTCGCGCATCATCATCGGGGTCGGCCTCCTCGGCCACGGCGCCAACCTGCTGCTCGTCACGTCCGGCGGCCCCGGCGGCCGGGCGCCGATCATCGGCGGTGACGACGGCGCAGAGAGCTACGCCGATCCGCTGCCCCAGGCGTTGGCGCTGACGGCGATCGTCATCACGTTCGGCGTCACCGCCTTCTTGCTCGCCCTCGCCTACCGCAGCTGGCAGATCACCCGCGACGACCTCGTCGAAGACGACGTCGAGGACGACTTCGTGGCCCGGCTGCAGCGCGACGTGAGCGAGGCCCCGATCGACGACCTCGACGAGGCCGAGGAGTTCCCCGACGGCTCGAGCTGGATGGCCGACATCGTCGACCGTCCGGAACCGCCCCACGACGAGCGGGCCCCCCGATGAGCACCCTGGTTCCCCTCCCGATCCTGATCCCGGTCCTCGGTGCGGCGATCGCCATCATCGGTGGCCGTTCGCGCCCGTTCCAACGGACCGTCAGCGTCGTCTCGCTGAGCGCCGTGCTCGTCGTCAGCATCGTCTTGCTGATCGGGGCCGACCGCGACCGTTACGTCGTCCACCGCGCCGACGGCTGGCCGGCACCGCTCGGCATCACCTACATCGTCGACCGCTTCGCCGGATTGATGCTCGTCGTGTCGGCGATCGTCCTGCTGGCGGTGATGATCTACGCCATCGGCCAACGTGGTGAGGAGCGGCTGCGAGTGGCGTTCCACCCCGTCTACCTGGTGTTGGCCGCCGGCGTGTCGGCGAGCTTCCTGACGGCCGACCTGTTCAACCTCTTCGTGGCATTCGAGATGATGCTGGCCGCGAGCTACGTGCTCATCACGCTGGGAGCGCGTCCCGACCAGGTGCGTTCCGGCATGACCTACGTCGTCATCAGCCTCGTCGCCTCGACGCTGTTCATCACCGTGCTGGCCTGGTTGTACGCCTCGACGGGCACGGTGAACATGGCCGACCTCAGCGAGCGGCTGGAGGACGTCGACCCCTCGCTGCGCACGGCGTTCTCGCTGGCGCTGCTGGTCGTGTTCGGCATCAAAGCCGGGCTGTTCCCGTTGTTCTTCTGGCTGCCGGACAGCTACCCGACCGCCCCGGGCCCGGTGACGGCGATCTTCGCCGGATTGCTCACCAAGGTCGGCGTGTACGCCATCATCCGCACGCAGACGTTGATGTTCGACATGTCGGAAGCGATGGGGACGGTGCTGATCGTCGTCGCCATCTTGACGATGGTGGTCGGTGTGCTCGGGGCGATCGCCCAGGACGACATGAAGCGCATCCTGGCCTTCCACATCATCAGCCAGATCGGCTACATGATCTTCGGGCTCGGTCTGTTCACCGTTGCCGGGATCGCCGGCGCCGTGTTCTACATCGTGCACCACATCATCGTGAAGACGGCGCTGTTCCTCGTCGCCGGCCTCGTCGATCGCCGTTCCGGCTCGGCCCGCCTGTCCGAGGTGGGCGGACTGATCAGGACGGCACCGTTGATCGCCGTGTTGTTCGCCGTGCCCGCGCTGAGCCTCGCCGGCCTGCCGCCGTTCTCCGGGTTCCTCGCCAAGTTCGCGCTCGTCGACGCCGGGCTCAGCGCCCACGCCTGGATCGGCGTGACGGCGTCGTTGGCCGTTGGTGCACTGACGCTGTACTCGATGACCAAGATCTGGGCGGGTGCGTTCTGGGGTCAAGCCGAAGAGGAGCCGGTGCGGGCGCCGCGCTCGGGGGGCCGCTTCGGCGGGCCGCCGTGGATGCTGGCGGCGACGGCTGCGCTCGCCGTCGTGTCGATCGCCTTCGCGGTGTGGGCGGGACCGATCTACCGGCTCGCCGAACGGGCGAGTGTCGATCTGCTGGACCGCAACGGCTACAACACCGTCGTGTTGGAGCGTGAGCCGTGAGCGCGGTACGGGTGTCGGGGACGTTGGCCTGGCTGACCGCGTTGTGGGTGTTGCTGTGGTCGGACTTCAGCGTCGCCAACGTCGTCGCCGGCCTGATCATCGCCGCGCTGCTGTTGCTGTTCGCCCGGCTGCCGCTGGTCCGCAGGACGAACGACGACGCCGTGCGCCTCAGCCCGCTGGGGGTGCTGCACTTCTTCGGCTACATGCTGGTCAAGCTCGTCGAGTCGAACCTCGTCGTCGCCTGGGAGATCATCACGCCCGGCAACCGCATGCACACCGGGATCCTCGCCCTCCCGCTGCGGACGGAGTCGGTCACGGTGATGATGATCGTCGCCAACGCGATCACGCTGACACCGGGGTCGGTGGTCATCGAGAACAAGGGCTCGCCGGCGGTGCTCTACCTCCACGTCATGTACCTGCACGACGTCGACCGGGTCCGCGCCGACCTGATGCGCATCGAGGAGCTGTCGGTGCGCGCCTTCGGCAGCCGTACCGCCCGTGAACAGCTCGAACGGAGCCTGTCGTCGTGATCGTCGCCGCACTCGTCCTGCTGTGCCTCGCCGCTGCAGCGTTCCTGCTCCGGCTGTTGCTCGGGCCGACGGTCCCCGACCGGATCGTCGCCCTCGACGGCCTCCTCATCACGATCACGTGCGGCATCCTCACCGCCGCTGCCTACCGCCGCACGTCGGTCACGCTCGACACCGCGCTGGTCGTCGTCCTCGTCGGTTTCGTCGGCACGGGCATCGTCGCCCGCTACGTGGAGAAGCGAGGAGGCTGATGGACGTCCTGTCCGGGTTCGTGTTGATCACGGGCGCCTTGGTGATGCTGCTCGCCGGCATCGGTGCGGTGCGCTTCCAGACGCCCTTTGCCCGCATCCACGCCACCGCCAAGGCGCAGACGCTCGGCGTCCTCCTCATCGGCGTCGGTGTCGCCCTCGCCGTGCGTTCGACGGCAGCGGTCACGACGGCGCTGCTGATCGTCGTCCTCCAGCTGATCACCGGCCCGATCGGCAGTCAGGTGCTCGGCCGCTCCGTCTACCGGCGCATGCGACCGAGGGTCGACTCGGTCGACGAGCTGGCCGAGGCCGAGGGACGACGAACCCGGACGACGTCAGGCCGGCGAACCGGCGACGTCTGATCCGGGCCCGTCGTGCAGGCCGCAACGCGGCCCGCCCCCAGCTCAGGCGCAGCTCAGATGGCGTCGATGCCGAGCTCGCCCGTGCGGATGCGCACGATCGACTCGACGTCGGTGACCCAGATCTTGCCGTCGCCGATCTTGCCGGTGCTCGCCGAGGCGGTGATCGCCTCCACGGCGGCATCGACGCCGTCATCGGCGATGACGACTTCCAGCTTGACCTTCGGCACGAAGTCGATCTTGTACTCCGCACCGCGGTATGTCTCGGTGTGTCCACCCTGACGCCCGAATCCTCGGACCTCGGTGACGGTGATGCCCTCGACGCCAGCGGACTTGAGTGCGTCCTTGACGTCGTCGAGCTTGAACGGCTTGACGATCGCAGTGATCAGTTTCATCTCGGTCTCCTTCGTCCAGTCCTCGCCTCAGCGAGCACCCTCGTGGTAGGCGGTCTCTCCGTGGAGGTGGTAGTCGAGGCCGACCTCTTCCGTCTCGTCGTCGACGCGTACCCCGATCGTCACCTTGAGGACCCACATCAGGCCCAGTGTGACGGGGAACGACCAGATGATGGCGGCGCCGTTGGCGATCGCCTGCTCGGCGAGCAGCTTGGCGCCACCACCGTAGAACAGGCCCTCGAGGAACTCGCCTTCGAAGAACTCGGGGTTGGCGAACAGGCCGATCATCAGTGAGCCGACGAGACCGCCGACGAAGTGCACGCCGACGACGTCGAGCGCATCGTCGTAGCCGGCCTTGACCTTGATCCGCACGGCGTAGCAGCAGATGACGCCGGCGGCGATGCCGATGACGATCGGGGCCGGTCCGGACACGAAGCCGGCGGCCGGCGTGATCGCCACCAACCCGGCGACGATGCCCGACGCCGCACCGAGGTTCGTCGGGTGACCGTCACGGACCCACTCCACCAGGACCCAGGCGAGGCCGGCTGCGGCAGCGGCGAGGAACGTGTTCATGAACGCCTGCGCCGCCTGGCCGTTGGCGGCGAGCGCCGATCCGGCGTTGAAGCCGAACCAGCCGAACCACAGGATCCCGGTTCCGATCATCACCAGCGGCATCGAATGCGGCGGCACCAGTTCACCCTTGCGCTTGCCGAGGACCAGCACGGCGGCGAGGGCGGCGATGCCGGCGTTGACGTGGATCGCGGTGCCACCGGCGAAGTCGATCGATCCGCGCTGGCCGAGCCAGCCGCCGTAGACCCACTTGAACACCGGGATGAACACCAGCAACACCCACAGCGGCACGAACAGCGCCCATGCCGAGAACTTCATCCGGTCGGCGACGGCACCGGAGATCAACGCCGGTGTGATCGCCGCGAACATCCCCAAGAAGGCGATCGTGGCGAGTGCACCGCCGTCGCCGGCGATGTCGATGTTCTTCAGGAACAGCCCGTCGAAGCCGCCGATGAAGTCGTTGTCGAACGGCTCCTGGGCCAGCGAGAAGCCGACGACGTACCACAGGACCGGTACCGCCAACAGGCAGTAGAAATTCATCATCAGCATGTTGAGCACGTTGCGCGTGCGGTCCATGCCTCCGTAGAAGAATGCCAGACCCGGTGTCATGAAGAGCACCAGTGCCGCCGAGGTCAGCACCCAGGCGAGATTCCCGCTATCCATAGGTCGCTCCATTTCGATCGTCAGTGTGAACGCCGTGCACAATGACGCGTTCGTGTTTCGACCGTGTTTCTGAAGCCTCTCGTCGTCGTGAACTCATGCCGGCCCTGCCGGCGGGCTCTCGGCCTACTTGCGGATGGCCGGTGCCGGGGCGCCGGTGAGCACCTCGCGGGCCGCGTTCCACAGCGCGCTGCCGGCTGCCGCGATCGACACGGTGTCGTCGCCGACGATCCGCGCCCAGGCGCCGCAGTCGTCGGGGAGCACGCTGACCCCACCGTGAGCGTCGTCGTCGAGGGTCGCGTCGAGGGCGAGGTGCATGCGCTCGGCCAGTTCGGCGGCCGGCGTCAGCGGGCTCACCACGTACATCGACGACACGATGTCGCGATCGCCGAGCACGGCCGGACCATCGACGGCGCGAGCTGCGGGAGCCAGGCGAACCCGGTCGATGACCACGGGCCTGCCGTCGGGTCGCGAGATCTCGAGGTCGCTGGCGTAGACGTCGTACTCGTTGCGCTCACCGCGTGACAACCGGCCGGCGTAGATCGTCTCGCCGTACAGCAGCGTCGACGAGTCGTCGAGCGTGACGTCGGTGTGCTGGTAGAAGCGCGACGCGGCGTAGAGGATCGTCGGGTCGGGCAGGTACTCGACGTAGGCGTCGGGTCCGACGTCGATGTTGACGACGGCAGTCGCATACCCGTTCGCCATCCGGTACAGCTTGGTGTGCGCCTGGGTGGTGATGTGCGCAGACGTGCCGGGGCCGAACACGAGGTCGGTCCGCTGCCGGTCGCCGTGGAGGACACCACCCCCGGTCGTCATCAGGAACGTGTACGGCATGTCCGGGCGCGAGACGTCGTAATAGAGCGGCCGCATGATCTGCAGCGGGGTCTTCTGGTAGTGGCGGACGAGCTCGGTGCGGCGCCGGTCGCCGTCGCCACGCAGTTCGAACGTCAGCTCGAGCACGCCGACCTTGCCGGGGCTGCCGACGAGGAGGGTGTCGGGCGCCGAACCGTACGAGCTGACGGCTGGCGGCACCCGCCGCGGCTCGTAGTGCTCTGGCTGGAGCCGTGGGCCGCCGTGGAGCGGCCCGACGCCGGCGGCCGTCAAGCGGAGTGCTCCACCTGGGATCCCGCCCAGTGGCTGAGGATCCGGTCGAGCAGCTCCTGCACGCCGTCGCCCTCGAGCGAGTTCGTGAGCACCACCGGCTTGCCGTCGCGCACGGCGTGGGCGTCGCGCTCCATCACCCCGAGGTCCGTGCGGACGTACTGGGCGATGTCGATCTTGTTGATCACCAAGATGTCGCTCTCGGTGATGCCCGGCCCCCGCTTGCGCGGCATCTTCTCGCCCTCGGACGTGTCGAGGACGAAGACGAACACGTCGGCCAGCGCCGGCGAGAACGTCAGCGTCAGATTGTCGCCACCGGACTCGTAGATGAGCGTGTCGATGTCGTCGAAGCGCTCGAGCATCTCCTCCCCGGCGGCGAGGTTCATCGTCGGGTCGTCGCGCACCGCGGTGTGCGGGCAGGCGCCGGTCTCGACGCCGACGATGCGCTCGGGATCGAGGATGCCGGCCAGCTCGCGGCGTACGTGGTGGGCGTCCTCCTGGGTGTAGATGTCGTTGGTGATCACGCCCGGTGAGCGTCCGCCGGCGATGAGCAGGGGGACGAGCGCTTCGGTCAGCGCGGTCTTTCCGGAGCCGACGGGGCCGCCGATGCCGATGCGGAGGATGTGGTCAGTCATGGATCCCATTCTGCAGAGGGTCAACTTGCGAAGAGTCGTCCGTTGGCCCGCTCGTGACGGGCCGAACAGATGTCGGCCATCGGGGCGAACCCGCCGAGGTCGTCGACCGAGCGTTCGAGGGCGTCGGCGGTGACCGTCTCGATCGTCGGAGCGACGTCGCGCAGCACGACTTGCGCCCGGCGGTGGTCGGTGAGCCGCAACCGCAGCGCGGCGCCGACGAAGCTGGCCGAGAAGGCGAACAGATCGGAGGCGACGGCGCGTTGGCGATCGACCCCGGTGGAGGCGTAGCAGACGCCGCTGACGACCGGTTGGCACCCCGGGACCGAGCGCGCTTGCACCAGTTGGCGGTAGTGGGTGATCGAGGGCGCACCGAACACCTCGTCGGCGACGCCGATCAGCTGGCGTCCGCTGCGCACCGAGGCATTGCGCATCTCGGCGTTCAGCTTCGAGGCGAACAGCACGCGATCGACGCGTTCCACCGCCGACCAGTCGCCGTCGGACGCACTCGTGGGCGCGCGCCAGCGCAGTCGCATCGCCGGGACCGACGGACGCAGACGAGCAACTCGGCGAGCAGCTCGCCGACGCTCGTCACTGTCGACGAGGCGCGCCTGGTGGAAGCCCTCCAGGCCGTGCGACATCGTGTAGAAGCCGCTCGGGAACGCCGAGTCGGACAGTTGCAGGCTGACCAGCAGCTGACCCAGATCGGTCGTGCCCGACGGCCGCGTCAGGCGAGGAAGAACAGCTGGGTCAGCGGCAACGACTGCGCCGGCTCGATGTGCGCCGGCTGTCCGTCGACGGTGACCTTGTAGGTCTCGGGATCGACCTCGATGACCGGCGTGGCGTCGTTGCGCACCATGTCCTTCTTGCCGATCACCCGGGTGCGCTTGACCGGCAGGATCTGGCTCTGCAGACCGAGCTGTTCGGGCACGCCCTTGTCGATCGCGGCCTTGGACATGAACGTCGCCCGGGTGCGCTGCAGCGCCTTGCCCATCGCCCCGAACATCGGCCGGTAGTACACCGGCTGCGGCGTGGGCAGCGAGGCGTTCGGGTCGCCCATCTGCGCCCAGCTGACCATGCCGCCCTTGATCACCATCTTCGGCTTGGCGGCGAAGGAGTCGACCGGCCACAGCACGATGTCGGCCATCTTGCCGGGCTCGAGCGAACCGACGTAGTCGGAGATGCCCTGCGTGATCGCCGGGTTGATCGTCACCTTGGCCAGGTAGCGCAGGACGCGGAAGTTGTCGTTGCCCTCGGCGTCCTCGGGCAGCTTGCCGCGCTGGTCCTTGCAGTGGTGCGCGGTCTGGAACGCGCGCGTGACCGACTCGCCGATGCGCCCCATCGCCTGCGAGTCGGACGAGAAGATCGAGATGACGCCGAGGTCGTGCAGCACGGTCTCGGCCGAGATCGTCTCGGCGCGCACGCGCGAGTCGGCGAACGCGACGTCCTCGGGGATGTCGTGCGACAGGTGGTGGCAGACCATCACCATGTCGAGCAGCTCGTCGACCGAGTTGACGGTGTACGGCAGCGTCGGGTTGGTCGACGACGGCAGGACGTTGGGGCTGCTGGCGATCTTGATGATGTCGGGCGCGTGACCGCCGCCGGCGCCCTCGGTGTGGAACGTGTGGATCGTCCGGCCGTTGATCGCCGAGATCGTGTCCTCCACGAAGCCGGCCTCGTTGAGGCTGTCGGTGTGCACGGCGACCTGCACGTCGTACATGTCGGCGACGTCGAGCGCGCTGCTCAGCGCGGCGGGCGTGGTGCCCCAGTCCTCGTGGACCTTGAGCCCGCCGGCGCCGGCCTCGATCTGCTCGATGAGGGCGGCGGGCAGCGACGCCGTTGCCCTTGCCGAGGATGCCCATGTTGACCGGCATGTCCTCGATCGCTTCGAGCATGCGGTGGATGTTCCACGCGCCCGGGCGTGCAGGTGGTGCCGTTGGTGCCGTCGGTCGGGCCGGTGCCACCACCGAACAGCGTCGTGATGCCGTTGGAGAGTGCAGCCGTGCGCCTGCTGCGGTGAGATGTAGTGCACGTGGGAGTCCATCGCCCCGGCGGTGGCGATCAGGTGCTCACCGGCGATGATCTCGGTGCCCGGTCCGACGAGCGAGCTTCGGGTCGACGCCCGTCCTGCAGCTGCGGGTTGCCCGACTTGCCGATGCCGACGATCAGGCCGTCCTTGATGCCGATGTCGCCCTTGACGATGCCGAGGATCGGCGTCCATGACGATCGCGTTGGTGATCACGCAGGTCGAGCGCACCCTGGGCACTGGTTCGCCTGCGGGATCGGAGGCCATGCCGTCGCGGGCCGACTTGCCGCCGCCGTAGACGACCTCGTCGCCGTAGTTGCCCTCGGCGTAGTCCTTCTCGATCTCGATCACGAGGTTGGTGTCGGCGAGGCGGACCTTGTCGCCCGTGGTCGGTCCGAACAGGTCGGTGTACTGCTTGCGCGAGATGATCGGCCATCAGCTTGCCCCTTCTTCGCTCGCGGTCGTTCTTGGTGCTCGCGGTCGACTTCTTGGCCGCAGCTGACTTGGTCCTCGAGTTCGACGGTGCGTCGCCTTGCCGACACGTGCGGCCGGTGCGCCGTTCTCGAAACCGCGGGACTCGAGCAGCGCCAGCGCGTCGATCTTGGTCTGCCGGGCGTCGAGGCCGCCGTTGACCAGACCGTTGAAGCCGACCAGGTGGCGGGCGCCGGCGTAGGCGACGAGCGTCGACCTGCTTGGTCTCGCCCGGCTCGAAGCGCACGCCGGTGCCGGCGGGGATGTCGAGGTGCATGCCCCAACCCTGCTCACGTTCGAAGCGCAGGGCGCGGTTGACCTCGAAGAAGTGGAAGTGCGATCCGACCTGCACCGGCCGGTCGCCGGTGTTGGTGACCCGCAAGGTCACGGTCGGCGCGGCCGGCGTTGATCTCGATCTCGTCGTTGCGGTGGTCGTAGGAGGGCTTGCTGACTGGCCATGGGATGCTGCTTTCTTCGTCAGGCGGACAGGGATGCGTGTTCGTCGTCGTGGTGGGCGTGATCGTGGTGGGCGTGACCGTGACCGTGTTGACCGTGATCGTGGTGGGGGTGATCGTGGTCATGGTGCCCATCGTCGTCGCCGTGCGAGTGGGCGTAGCCGTGGCCGTGGTCGGCCGCCAGCCCGACGTCGATGCCGTCGTCGCCGTGGGACAGGGCGTGCCGGGCGTCTGCGGCGCGGTGGGCGACGATGCGGGCGACGGCGCCGTCGCCGAGCAACGGCCCGAACGACGTCATGCCCTCGGGCGGGTCGCCGGCGACAACGCGCAGCGGATCCTCGGCGAAGCCGGCGGGCACGACCACGCTGCGGTCGAACCCGAGCAGGGCCAGCCGGCGAGCGGTCTCGCTCAGTTGCTCGGCGGAGGCGCCCGGCACGGCGAGCACTTCCAGCCCGGCACCGTTGACGCGGACGAGATGGGCGACACGGTGCAGCTCAGCGTCGTCGAACGGGTTCGACGCGGGAGCGGCGATGACGAGCGCGGCGTCGGGGTCGGCGTCGTGAACGCTGCGGGCAGCGGTGCGGAGGTGAGCGGTGAGGTGGTCGGTCACACCGAAGGGCGGCGCCAGGACCAGCGCGTCGGCGTGCTTGCGCCGCAACCACGAGAGCACCTTGGCGGCCTCGGCGATGAGCGCCGGATCGCGTCCCATCGTCATCGGGACGACGACCACGATGTGCCCGTCGGCGGCCGCGGCCGCGGCCGCCGATTCGAGGCGTCGCCCGGTGTCGGTGGCGACGGCGTCGACGAGTGACGCCGCGGACGCGCCGGAGGTCGGCACCATCGGTGCTCTCGTGTCCGCCCACGAGGATCAGCCGGGTCGGGCCCGAGCTGCTCATCGTGCGATCCTCTCAGCCGGCGATCGGGTCGTGGCAGGAGACGAGCTTCGTGCCGTCGGGGAACGTCGCCTCGATCTGCAGCAGGGTGATCCGCTCGCGGACCCCGTCCATGCAGTCGCGCTGGGCGACGACCTCCTTGCCGAGCTCCATGCACTCGGCCACCGATTTGCCGTCGCGGGCCGCCTCGAGGATCGCCTCCGAGACGAGCGCCTGCGCCTCGCTGATGTTCAGTTTGGTACCTCGGTCGCGCCGACGGCGTGCCAGCTCGGCGACCTGGTAGATGTACAGCTTGTCGATCTCGCGAGGGGTGAGGTCCATGAGGCCACATCCAATCTCTGTCGGTGTCGTCCGCACGATCCGTCGGGCTGACGGTGCCAATTTACAGCATGTCCCCAGGGCGGGGAACTGAACCTCACCCATTCTGGGTGGTTTGACGACGGCGGCGAAGAATCCGTCGCACCGGCCGGCAGACCCGTGCTTTGATGGGCCACGACGCAGCCACCGCGTCATCCCCACTGCAGATGGCTGCGTGAAGGGACGGTCAACGTGCACGCAATCACGACCGGCTGGACCGACTCCGCCCGCCGGAACAGCGCCGTCGGATTCGTCGACACCGCGCTGCGCGGCGCCGGACAGGTCATGTTCCAGGACAACCCGTTGACCGGCGCGCTGTTCGTCGCCGGCATCACCTGGGGGGCGATCGACGCCGGGATGTGGGAGGTGGCCCTCGGCGCCGTCATCGGGCTCGTCGTGGCGACCGTCACGGCGCTGCTGCTCGACGTCGACCGCGACCTCGCTCCGCCAGGGCCTGTACGGGTTCAACGGCATCCTCGTCGGCGCCGGCGTGCCGACGTTCTTGAAGATCGACGGGTACATGTGGGTCTACCTCGTCATCGGTGCCGCCGTGTCGACGGTCGTCATGTTGGCGATCGCCAACGTCTTCGACACGTGGGGCGTGCCGGCGCTCACGTTCCCGTTCGTGCTCACCACCTGGCTGCTGGTCCTCGGTGCCTGGGCGTTCACCAACATCGAACCTTCCTCACTCGGCCCTGCGGCGCTTCCGGAGGCCCCGGCGGCGGCGGCGAGTCACGTCGACATCTCGGTTTCGATGCTCCTCGAGACGGAGTTCCGCAACGTCGCCCAGGTGTTCCTGATCAACAACGTGGTGACGGGGATCATCTTCGTCGTCGCCCTCGCCGTCAGCTCGCGCTGGTCGGCGGCGTTCGCCCTCATCGGCTCGGCGATCGCCACCGGTACGGCCCTCTTCGTCGGTGCCAAGGGCACCTCGATCACGAGTGGGCTGTTCGGGTTCAGCGCCGTTCTGACCGCGATCGCACTGGGCAGCATCTTCTTCTCGCCGGGGGCCCGAGTCTTCGCGTTCACGGTGCTCGCCGTGATCTTCACCGTGATCGCCCAGGGCGCGCTCGACGCCGCCATCGGCCCATTCGGCATCCCCACGTTCACCTTCCCGTTCGTGCTCGTCACCTGGTTGTTCCTGCTGCCCGAAGGAGAAGTTCGTGCCGATCCACCACAAGCCTCGACGCGACGGAGCCATCGGCACCGCACCACGACACCAGCCCGATTCCGACGGAGCAGCGTCGTGATCGCCCAGGTCGTCAACAGCGGCGACACCGCGTGGGTGCTGGTCGCGCACCGCCCTGGTCCTGTTCATGACCCCCGGTCTGGCGTTCTTCTACGCCGGCATGGTCGGGCGACGCAACACGCTGGTGATGCTGCAGCAGAACTTCATCCCGCTCGGGGTGGTGACGCTCACCTGGATGCTTCGTCGGTTACAGCTTGGCGTTCGGCGACGGCAGCGGGAGCGGTGTCGATCGCCGACCTCGAGCTGTTCGGCCTGCGCAACCTCGATCAGGCCCCGGCGCCGGCGTTGCACGTCGTCGACACCGGCGTGGCGATCCCGACCCTGGCGTTCGTCGCCTACCAGATGATGTTCGCCGTGATCACGCCGGCGCTGGCCACGGGCGCCGTGGCGAACCGCCTCAAGCCGCTCGGTTGGGCGGTGTTCCTGGCGTTGTGGTCGATCATCGTCTACCCGCCGATCACCCGCTGGCTCTGGGCGCCCGCCGGTTGGCTGACCACACGCGGAGCCCAGGACTGGGCGGGCGGCATGGTCGTGCACGCCTCGGCCGGCGCTGCCGCCTTGGCGCTGCTGCTCGTGCTCGGGCGGCGCAGGTCGTGGCCGAACGGGGCGTCGCTGCCGCACTCGATCCCGCTGGTGATCGTCGGTGCCGGCATCCTGTGGTTCGGCTGGTTCGGGTTCAACGCCGGCGACGGTCTCCGAGCCGACGGCGTCGCCGCCCAGGCGCTGCTCAACACCCACGTCGCTGCGGCCGCAGCGATGATCGTGTGGCTGATCATCGAGCGGGTCCAGCGACGGTCACTCGACGGTGCTCGGTGGGGTGACGGGCGCGGTGGCCGGTCTCGCCACGGTGACCCCGGCGGCCGGGTACGTGAGCACCCTGTCGGCGATCGCCATCGGTGTGCTCGCCGGGTTGGTGTGTCACCTTGCGCTGCGGCTGAAGACGATCTTCCGGTACGACGACGCGCTCGACGTGATCGCCGTGCACTTCGTCGGCGGCGTGCTCGGATCGTTGCTCGTCGGGTTCTTCGGTGAGAAGGAGATCAACTCGATCGGCGCCGACGGGATCTTCTTCGGCGGCGGCGCCGGCCTGCTCGGCGACCAGGTGCTGGCCCTCGTCTGCGTAATCGCCTTCTCGTTCGTGCTCACGTGGGTGATCGCCATGCTGATCGACAAGACCATCGGCCTGCGCGTCGACCCGGCCGACGAGGACCACCTCGACGAGGTGCAACAGGGCATGCAGGCGTACCACGACTCCGAGGTCGCCCAGAGCAGTGGCTCGTCGGTGACGGCGACGGTGCCGCTGTCGAGTGAGTCGTCGGCCGTCGACGTCCAGTTGATCACCGCCGTCGTCGACCTCGCCGTGGTCGAGGACCCCGGCCTCGACGAGGCGCTGGTCGCCGCCGGCGCCCTGCGCGTCCTCGTCACCGAGACCCAACAGTTCTCCGTCGGCGCCCGCCCCCGGGTGGTACGTGGTGAGCGGCGCGACGTCTCCGCATCCGCTCGGTTCCGCCTCGAGGTGGTGGCACCCGCGGCGGCGGTCCCGGCGGTCGTCGCCGCACTCCGGGCGAGGATGACCAACCCGGTGGACGTCTTCGTCCAACCGATCACGGCGGCACCCACCGCCTGAGGTCTGCCCGGCCGACCGAGGGACGCCAGACCACCGCATGGGACCACCAGGTGCCGAACTCCCATCCCCCCGGCGACACAACCCACTCCGAGGCGACACCTCCGAACGGCGCCGACACGAGCGGCGAGGCGGTGGCGTCAGGGCTGGCCCGCTGGTTGGTGATCACGTGCTGCCTCTCGCAGTTCGTCCACAACCTCTACGGGAGCGTGGTCAACATCGCCCTCCCGGCGATCTCCAAGGACCTCGGGGCGGGCATCAACTCGCTGCAGTGGGTGGTCAGCGCATACGTGCTCGCACTCGCCAGCTTGCTGACCGTCTCGGGCAACCTCGCCGACCGCTTCGGACGCAAGCGCATCCTGCTCCTCGGCAACGTCGTGATGATCGCCGGAGCGATCACGTGTGCGTTGACCACCGACACCCGGGTCCTCATCGTGGGCAGGTTCGTGCAGGGGACCGGCAGTGCGTTGATCGCACCGGCCGGCCTGGCGTTGCTCAGTGCCGCGTTCCCCCACGTCGGCCAACGCGCCATGGCGGTCGTGTGGTGGACGACGATCGGCACCGTCACACTCGCCGCAGGACCCATCCTCGGCGGCCTGGTGGTCCGTGACCTGGGCTGGCAGGCCATCTTCTGGGCCGGCGTCCCGATCGGGATCGTGGCGCTGGTGTTCGCCGTCATCTTCCTCGCCGAGTCGAAATCGGAGCATCCCGATCCGTTCGATCTCGTCGGCCAGGTCCTGCTGATCCTCCTGCTCGCCGGGCTCGCCTTCACCCTCATCGAAGGGGTGCACCTCGGTTGGGGCTCGGCGGCGATCATCGCCGGCTTCGTCGTCGTCGTCGGCTCGATCGCCGTCCTCATCCCCTACGAACGTCGCCACCCCTACCCGCTCGTCCCGGTCACGTTGTTCACCAACCGGCCGTTCACGGCGTCGCTGTTGACGGCGCTGCTCGGCTACTTGTCGCTGGCTGCGCTGCTGTTCCTCAACACCTTCTACCTGCAGGCCGAACGGGGGTTGCAACCGATGACGGCAGGGTTCCTCACCATCCCGCTGGCGGTCGGTGCGACGACATCGGCGCAGCTGTCGGGACGGTTCGTGGCCAGTGGACGCTCGCGGTTCGTCCTCCTGCTGAGCGGCGCGCTGATCACCACCGGGGCACTGCTGCTGTGGGCGACCGAACACGCTCCAGCAGGTTGGACCGTGGTGCCCTACTTCGTGTTCGGGCTCGGCTTCGGATTCATCGCCGACCCCATCAGCGTGACCGCGCTGTCGTCGCTCCCGGTTGCCAAGGCGGGTCTCGCGTCGAGCCTGATCTCGACGTCCAAACAGGTCGGTCAGATGCTCGGGCTCGCCGGAGCGGGCACGCTGCTGGCGATCGGCGTCGGCTCGTCCAACGAGGCGCGGGCCTTCCACGACAACGGCTGGCTCGTGTGGTCGCTGCTGACCGCGTGCGGTGTCGGCATCTTCGCCCTCAACCTGCCACGCCCGCCCGTCGCGGCCCCACCCGATGACTGACGCTCAGATCGCGGGTGACGTGCCGTCGCCCGGCGACGAGCCCGGACTGCTGCGCGTGTGCGCCGTGGCAGCGGGCTGTGCCATTGCCGTCGGGTTCGTCGGCGGCGCGTTTCGCTGGGCTCTGGAACACGCGGCGCGGCTGGCGGGGCGAGCTCGTGGAATGGACCGACGAGGGCGGCGGACTGCGTTGGCTCGTGCCGATCGCCGTTGCGGCTGCCGGTGCCGGGCTCGCCCGCTGGCTGGTCACGTTCGCTCCCGACGCCGCGGGCAGTGGAATCCAGCGCGTGGAGGGGGTGTGGAACGAGGAACTCCCGGCACCGACGTGGCGCGTGCTCCCGGTCAAGTTCGTCGGCGGCGTGCTGGCGCTCGGTTCCGGCCTGGTGCTCGGCCGGGAGGGCCCGACGGTGCACATGGCGTCGGTGATCGGGGCGGTCGTCGGACGGCGAATCCGCATGCCGGCGCTCGACGTACGGGTCCTCCAGGTGTCGCTCGCCGGTGCCGGGCTGGCGGTGGCGTTCAACGCCCCGATCGGCGGCGCGTTGTTCGTGTTCGAGGAAGTCGCCAGGTCGTTCCGACCGCGGCTCGTGCTCACCACGTTCATCGGCTGCGCCATCGCCGTCGCCTGTTCGCGCGCCATGCTCGGCGACGGACCGGACTTCATCGTCCGCCCGCCACCGGTGCCGTCGATCGGTCAGCTGTGGATCTTCGTCGTCTTCGGCGTCGGCCTCGGGTTCCTCGGTGTCGTGTACAACAAGGTGATCACGGGCTGCCTGACCGTCAACGATCGGGTGACTCGCGTCGACCCGGTGACGAAGGCGGTGCTCATCGGGGCCGTCGTCGGAACGCTCCTCGTGATCGATCCGCTGTCGGTCGGGGGTGGCGACACGCTGACCCAGGACCTCGTCGGCGGACGGGATCTCGTGGTGACCGGCCTCCTCGGCTTCTTGTGCGTGCGCTTCCTCGCCGGCCCCGTGTCGTACGCCGCCGGGACCCCGGGCGGGCTCTTCGCCCCGCTGCTCGCCATCGGTGCACTCTGCGGCGCGCTGCTCGGCCCCGTCGTCTCGACGATCGTCCCGTCGTTCGACGACGCCGCGGTGACGCTGATGATCGTCGGGATGGCGGCATTCTTCGCCGCGGTCGTACGGGCGCCACTGACGGGGCTCGTGCTGACCATCGAGATGACGGCCGTGACCACGCTCACCGTGCCGCTGTTGGCTGCCTGCTTCGCGGCGACCGCAGTGGCGACGCTGATCCGCGCCGAGCCGATCTACGACACCCTCGAGGAACGGGCGATCCACGCCGCCCGGACGCGCCGGTGACCTCCCGACGGAGGTTCCACCCATTCGAGGGTGGTGCCGAGATGGCCGAACGGGCCGGATGATCTCGGCGGGACGGCCACCGTCGTCCCGTCGAGGAATCATCCCCACGAAGGAGTCCCCACCCATGCTCGCTGAGTTCGGAACCGGTCAGGTGTTCTGGTCGTTCCTCTGGTTCACCCTGTTCTTCATGTGGATCTGGGCGGTGATCGTCGTCTTCGGAGACATCATCCGCAGTAACGACCTGTCCGGGTGGGGCAAGGCGTTGTGGTCGCTGTTCATCATCTTCCTGCCCTTCTTGGGGATGTTCGTCTACCTGATCGCCCGCGGCGGCTCGATGGGCGAACGATCGATGCGCGAAGCCCAGGCGCAAGAGCAACAGTTCCGGGCATACGTCCAAGACGTCGCCGCCAGTCCGCAGGGCGGAGTCGCCGACCAGGTCGCCAAACTCGCCGACCTCCGTCAGCAGGGCGTGCTCAACGACGCCGAGTACGAAGCGGCGAAAGCCAAAGCCTTGGCGTGACGCTCTCCCCCCCCCGGGGGGGCACGTCGGGGCGGCGTGCCGCCGCATCGGCAGCGAGGGCTGGCGGCCGGTCACGCCGGCAGTGTCAGCCGAGAACGGCTCGCAGGGCGTCGAGCCGGGCTGGGACGAGCCGATACCAAACCCACAATCCTCGCTTCTCACGTTCGATGAGCCCGGCTTCGACAAGGATCTTCATGTGGTGGCTGACGGTCGGCTGGGAGCGGCCGGACGGTTCGACGAGATCACAGGCACAGACTTCGTCAGCATCGGATGCCGCGATGAAACTGAGCATCCGGAGACGGATCGGGTCAGACAAGGCGGCGAACGACGCCGCCAGCATCGTGGCTTGGTCTTCGTCGAGGACATCGGTCCGTACGGGTGCGCAGCATGCGATGGGATCGAGCGTTGCAGTCTTCGATGCAGCCATGTTCGAACAATATCGACAACTGTCGAAGAATTCCATTGACACTTGTCGATGTTGTCGGTAGCTTCATCTCATCGATGAGCGTCAATGTGTCGTTGGCGTCACGTTCTGATGGAGGAACCAGCCATGTCTCGTGTCCAGCTCGCCTTGAACGTCGCCGATCTCGACGCGTCGATCGAGTTCTACACCCAGTTGTTCCAGACCCCGCCGGCCAAGGTCCGCGACGGGTACGCCAACTTCGCGATTGCCGACCCGCCGCTCAAGTTGGTGTTGTTCACCGGTATGGGCGAACCCGGCTCGCTGAACCACGTCGGTGTCGAGGTCGAATCGACCGACGAGGTGATGGCCGTCATCGCTCGCACCCAAGCCAACGGTCTCGACCAAGAGGTCCAGGAGAACACGTCGTGTTGCTTCGCCGTTCAGGACAAGACGTGGGTCAAGGGCCCGGAGAACGACTGGGAGTTCTACACCGTGCTCGGCGACGCCCCGGCCATGGCGTGCGGGATCGACTCGAACAGAACCGGCTGGTCATCTGACGCCGCCACCACCACCTCGTCGGACGAGACGTCGACGGCCTGCTGCTCCTGACCGGCTCAGCCGGTTTGGATGCCGAGTGAGGCCATGAGTGCCTCGACCCGGACGCGAATGTCGTCACGGATCGGGCGGACGTCGTCGATGCCGTGCCCGGCTGGGTCCTCGAGTTCCCAGTCCTCGTAGCGCGTGCCCGGATACAGCGGGCAGGCGTCACCGCATCCCATCGTGATGACGACGTCGGCGGCGCGCGCGACTTCGTCGGTCCACGGCTTGGGGAACTCGGAGGTGATGTCGATGCCGACCTCGGCCATCGCGGCGATCGCGGCAGGGTTGATTTCCGCCGCGGGCTCGGACCCGCCGGACCACACCGTGACACGTCCGCCGGCGAGGTGACGCAACCAACCGGCCGCCATTTGGGATCGGCCGGCGTTGTGGACACACAAGAACAACACGCCCGGCGCTGCCGGGATGGTGTCTTCGGCCTGTGCCAGGGCCTGCAGACGTTCGCGGGCGAGACGTTCGGTGAGCAGCGGCAGGAACGTGGTGACCGTGGCGCTGGGGAGGAGTCGTGCGAGCGAATCGGCGACGAATCGTTCCACGGTCTCGGCCCCGAACGTGCCGGCGAACTCTGTTTCGAGACGGACCGCGGATCGTCGGACGAGGTGTTGCTGATCGAGCGGGAGACGGTCGATGTCGGGGCTTTGCATCATGGGTCGGGCCGTTCGGTCGCTCAGCCGGTCGCGGCGTGGCGTGGGTAGAGGAATCGGATCAGCGCGAACGCGAGGACCGCACCGAGGAGTTGCATGGCGATGAACATCGGTGCCGAGGACGGTCTGATCCCGGCGAAGGTGTCCGACAGGGTTCGAGCGATCGTGACCGCAGGGTTGGCGAAGCTCGTCGACGACGTGAAGAAGTAGGCGCCACCGATCCACAGCCCCACCGCGAACGGCACCACGTTGGCGCGACCGGTGCGCACGCACCCGTGGATCACCAACAGCAAACCGATCGTGGCGATCACTTCCGACAGCCACAAGGCACCCGAGGACCGGGTCGTGGTCGACAATGCGAACGCCGGTAGCGAGAACATGATGTTGGCGACAACGGCTCCGATACAGCCGCCGATGGTCTGGGCGATCACGTACAGGATCGAATCGCGGGTGGAGATCGAGCCGAACATCCGGTCCACCAAGGTCACCGCTGGGTTGAAGTGGGCGCCCGACACCGCCCCGAACATCAGGATCAGTCCGATCAAGGCGCCAGCGGTGGCGGCGGCGTTCTCGAACAGCTGTAGCCCGACGTCGTCGGGCGACAGGTTGGACGCCATGATCCCCGACCCGATCACCGCGATGATCAACAGACCCGTACCGATCGCCTCCGCAGTGAGCCGCCGGGCCAGATCGACGTTGAGTTGCCCGGTGCCCGTTTCCGGCTCCAGGGCCAACTCGTCATCGCTCGAAGTGGACCCGATCACGACGCCACCCGCGACTCGCCGATCAGGCCGGTGATCCGTTCGCGGAGTTGAACGACCGTCGCATCGAACGCTCGACGCTGCCCGTCCGCGACCGGGTCCGGGATCGACCAATGCAGCCAGCCCTGTTCGGCGGTCAGCGCTTCGTGTGCTTGATCGCACACGGTCACGACCAGGCCTGGGATCGACGCGACGTCGTCGAGCGACCGGGGCGTCGCGTCGCCCAGGTCGAGTCCAGCCCGCTCGGCGGCTGCAACGGCACCGGGATGCACCGCATCGGCCGGATGCGTTCCAGCCGACGTCGCTGGCTTCCCTGCGATCGAGCGCCACAGTGCTGCCGCCAATTGGCTGCGCGCGGAGTTCTGGCTGCACACGAACAACGCCGGCGACGGCTCGAACGGCCGCCCGGGCGCGAGGTCGCGAAACGTGTCGTGGACGAGATGGACATATCGGCGTCGACCGTCGCCGCTCGACTGGGTTCGCTCGATGATTCCCACCGACTCCAACACGTCGAGATGATGAGCGAGCAGGTTCGACTCGATCCCCACCAACTGCCGAAGCTCCACCGGCGCACGATCGGACGAGACCAACTCGTCCACGATCACCAACCGAACCGGATCGCCCAACGCCGCATGACGTGCCGCCCTCGACATCACCACCTCGGCGTTCACGCATCGGACAATATCACTCAACACAGATTGAGTCACTTTGCACTGTCTGTTCTGGGATGCGACGCCATGAATGCGCCGCCGCGATCACGACAGCCGTCCATCATGAACGGGCCGGAGACACGCCGACCGGGACCATCGGAATGTGCAAGCGATCTGCAAACGAGATGGGCTGGGAGCGAACAGAAGCCCCCGGCGGCGCTGCCCGGGGCTTTGTTGGTTGGTGGAGACGATGGGAATCGAACCCACGACCCCCTGCTTGCAAAGCAGGTGCTCTAGCCAACTGAGCTACGTCCCCGGCTGGTGTTCCTCGCGGGGAACGCGGTCACGATATCGGAGGGACCGGTCGTCACCGCTCGCCAGTTGCGATCAGGATCGCGTGCTCGATCACAGGGCGAGCTCGCAGTGGCGCCACTCGCGGGTCACCTCGAGGCCGACGCTGCGGTAGAGGCCGAGCGCCTTGGCGTTGTCGGCTTCGACACTGAGACCGAGCCGTTCGACGCCGGGACGGGCGGCGAGGCGACGCAGCGCCTCGACGAGCACCGCACGACCGAGCCCGCGGCCGCGAGCGTTGCGTCCGGTCGCCAGCTGCATCACCCATCCGAGGTCGCTGAACGTCCGGCACATCGCCACCCCGCCGAGCGCCCCGTCGCTCATCCGCGCCAACACGACGAGATCGGGATCGAACCACGGCCCGGACGCGAAGAACGCCCGCCACTCCTCGATCGGCCGGTACGTGTGCCCCTCGACGTCGGTCCACACCGAATAGATCAGGTCGTGCACCGTCTGCTCGTCGACGCCCGGGCGGTAGGAAACCAACTCGACACCGGCCGGCAGCACCACCTCGAGCGCGCCGACGTCAGCCGTGCGTTCCAGATCGAAGCTCGACAGCCGCGGCTGGAAGCCCCGCTCGGCGAGGTCGGCGAGGAGCCGGGCGTCCTGTGCCGGGGCGTCGATCCGCGTCGCCCCGGCCGACAACTGCCAGTCGAGCAACAGGCGCTGCGCTTCGCCGGCCCACGGCGAGGTCGGGTCGACGGCGAACGACGTCTGACCGTGCCCGAGCAACAACGCCACGCCGACCACGCGCTCACCGGTGACGGCGAGTCGCGTCGCCGCCTCCGCCGACCCCTGCTCGGCGATCGCCCGGTCGATGTACATCGTGGCGTCGTCCTCGTCGCTGTCCACCTCGCCCCACCACGCCAGATCCTGGGCGGCGATCACGTCGACGACGGCCGTCAGATCCCCGTCGGCGTACGGTCGCAACATCACCTCGCCGATGGGCGTGCCACTGGTGCTCGCGGTCATGTCGGCAGCATCGCACCTCTGATCTCCGGTAACGATCACGATTCGCCCGATCCGTACGATCGGCCGCCATGGCACGCCTGCGCTTCGGCACCTTCCTCGCCCCGCACCACCCGACGGGCGAGCACCCCATGCTCCAGTTCCAACGCGACATCGACTTCGCAGCCCACCTCGACCGTCTCGGCTTCGACGAGTTCTGGTGTGGCGAGCACCACTCGTCGGGTTGGGAGATGATCGCCTCGCCCGAAATGTTCCTCGCCGGTGCTGCGCAACGCACGCACAACATCCGCCTCGGCACCGGCGTGGTCAGCCTGCCGTACCACCACCCGTTCAACGTCGCCCAGCGCATCGTCCAGCTCGACCACATGAGTCGCGGCCGGGCGATGTTCGGCTCCGGACCCGGCGCCCTGCCGTCGGACGCCCGCACCTTGAACATCGACCCGATGGTGCAGCGCGACCGGCAGGACGAGGCGCTCGGCGTGATCATCCGCCTGCTGCGTGGCGAGGACCGCTTCAGCTACGAGTCCGACTGGTTCACGCTCAACGCCGCCAAGCTGCAGCTCCTTCCGCTGCAGGAAGATCTGCCGATGGTCACCGCCTCGTCGATCTCACCGTCGGGCATGACGCTCGCCGGCAAGTACGGCATGGGTGTGCTGTCGATCGCCTCCAACTCGACCGAGGGCCTGCAGGCGCTGCCGACGCAGTGGGGGTTCGCGGAAGAAGCCGCCGCCGAGCACGGCACGAGCGTCGACCGCAAGAACTGGCGGGTGATGATGGCATTCCACCTCGCCGAGTCCCGCGAGCAGGCCCGCAACGAGGCAGTCGACGGGCTGCAGCGCTGGCACAACGAGTACAACGTGTGGACGCTCGGCCGTCCCAACGCCACCCACGTCGACGACAAGTGGGAGCTGCTCGATCAGACGACCGGGGTGGGAGCGAGCGGTGCCGGTGCGGCGGTCATCGGCACGCCCGACGACCTCGTCGCCGCCATTCGTCACCTCCAAGAGGTCACCGGTGGCTTCGGTGTCGTGCTCGGGTTCGCCCACGACTGGGCGAACCGGGAAGCGACGCTGCGCTCGTGGGAGCTGCTCGCCCGCTACGTGATCCCCGAGCTCAACGGCTACACCGCCGGGCTACGCGAGTCGCAGCAGTACCTCAACGACAACCAGGCCGAGCTGATGGCCGGAGCCGGTCGCGCCGTGATCAGCAAGATCCTCGCCCACGAGGGTGCCGCTGCGGCGATGCAGACGACGATGGAACAGGCGGCCCGTGCCGCTGCGGATCAAGAGGCCACGCAGTCCGAGTTCCGCCCCGGCGCCGGACTGCCGACGTCGGGCGAGTGACGACCGACGACTGACCACCGGCTCGTCGAGCGGCGGTTCAGTCGTCCTTGAGGGCGACGGCGTTGGGGGTGACGTTCATCTTCGGCTCGTACTCGGCGACCTCGACGACTCGCCCCTCGGCGGCGAACGTCGCCCGCAGCGCGGTACGGCAGCCTCCGCACGGTCCGTAGAACTGCTCGCCGACCTCGCGGCCGCACCGCGGGCAGGCGAACTCGAGCACCTCGGTCGTCGCCTCGATCACGTCGTCCATCGCCTCGGACGCTAGCCCGCCTACCATCCTGGTCAATGCCGTCGCCCACCCCGACGTTCGACGACGACCGACCCAACGTCGGCACCGACGACGACACGATCGAAGACACGGTCACCGACCCCGGCGCCTCGATCGCCGGGGCGCCCGACTCACGCCCGCCGAACTACCTCGTCCGCCGAGCGGCGGTCGTCGGCGGCGTCGTCCTCGTCGTCGCCCTCGCCGCGGTGCTGGTCGGACGGCTGATCGGCGGTGGCGACGACGACGCCGATCCGGGCGCCGCCAACGCAGAGTGGAACTCGATCGTGCTCATCGACGAGCGGTCCGGGGCGATCGTCGTCCTCGACGAGACGGGGAACGAGCGCGCCGAGTACGAGTCGACTCGCAACCCTGTCGATGTCGGCGTCGTCGGCCGCACGGCGCTCGTCGCCGGCAACGAGGTGGTGACGATCGTCGACCTCGACAGTGGCGACACCACCGACCACGAGATCGTCGCCGGTGCGTTGACCGAGCCGGCGGGATCGATGCTGACGATCATCGCCCCCGCCGCCGACGGCAGTCGCGGCGTGCTCGTCCACGGCCCGACCGGCGATGTCATCGACACCGACTCGGTCGCCGATGTCAGCGGCACCGTGTACGACTTCGGTCGCGCCATCGCCTCGACGTCGGGCCGCGAGGTGCTGGTCACCGACACGGGCAACTTCCAGAGCGTCCTGTTCTCGTTCGATCGCGACGAGCCGACGTACTTCCCGGGCCTCGCCCTGGCCGTCGACGACGATGCCGTGGTGACGGCGCAGAACGTGGGCAACAACGCCACGGTCCACGTCTTCGACCACGGTGGTGAGCTGCTCGCATCCGGCCAGACACCATCGGTGCGTGCGGCGTTGCTCACCGACGACGCCGTGCGGCTGGTCACCGTCGAGGGCGGACTGGTGTCGATGTCGACCTCGTCGGGCGAGACCGACGACGGTGACGAACTGGGTGTCGGTGCGGTCGAGTCGGGCACCGTGCTGCCGGCAGGAGATCGTCTCGTGATCCAGGGTGCCGACGGCACACAGGTCGTCGACGCCGACGGCGGCACGGTCGGCATCTTTCCGAGGCTGTTCCCCTTCCCCGACCAGCAGGCCCTGCGCGGGTCGACCTGCATCACGCTCGCCCGGCAACTCGACGACAGGCCGGCACTCGACGACGGGCCGACGCTCGTCGTCGCCGACGCCACCACCGGACGCACCGGCACGTCGATCGGCGTGGCCCCGGCGGCCACCTCCGCCTCAGCCGACGGCTGCACCGTCGCCGTCGCCATCGACGATGCTGCCGACGTCGAGATCGTCACGATGGACGACGTCACCAGCGTCGACGAGGGCTCGCTCGTGGGGCTCGCCCCCGACGGCACGGCGATCGTCGTCGACGATGCCGGCGACCTGCGCCTCGTCACCCTCGCCGGCGACGACGGGGCGAGCGACGACGGGGCGGGCAACGAATCGGCCGAACTCGGCACCAGCAGGCGCCAGCGAACGTTCTTCGCCCGGACATGAGCAACGACCGCCACACCGGCAACGACCGCCACACCGGCAACGACCGCGACACCGGCGACGAGTTCATCGAGATTCCCGCCGGACCGGTCACGTGGCGGTTCGAGCGGGCGTTCGTCGAATCCAACTGGACCTGCATCTACGGCCGCGGGTGCAAGGGGATCCTCGCCCACGACGCCACCGAACTCAACCAGGGCTGCTGCTCGCTCGGCGCCCACTTCGGCGACGGCGAACCAGGGCAGGACGAGGCGCTGAACGTCGCCGCCTACGCCGACCTCCTCGACCCGACCACCTTCCAGTTCCACGAGATCGCCCACGACCGAGCCGTCGACCCCGATACCGGGGCCAACGGGATCTTCGGCGACGCCGAGCGCACCCACACCCGCGTCGTCGACGGCGCCTGCATCTTCCTCAACCGCCCCGGCTTCCCCGGCGGCGAGGGGTGCGCGCTGCACCTCGGAGCGCTCCAAGCCGGCGAGTCACCGACGGAGTGGAAGCCGTCGGTGTGTTGGCAGCTGCCGTTGCGCGTCGACTGGGCCGAGATCGACGACGACCACGAGACGGCGACCGTGCGACGGTGGTCGCGCGCCGACTGGGGCGACCACGGCACGACGATGGCGTGGTGCTGCACCGAGCGCGACGACGGCGGCGAGGCGTACTGCGGCGACGAACCGGTGGTCGACTCCCTCGCCGACCCGCTGCGCACGCTCGCCGGCGACGAGGTCTACGTCGAGCTCCGCCGCGCCCTTGACCCCGACCGCTGACATCCACCGGTCTTCAGCGATCTCGGTCGGATTCGTCCCGCTTTCCGGGCAGATCCTGACCGAGATCGGCGTTTTGGGGATCGGCGTTTACGTCGAGCGGAGGAGGCGACCGGCGAGGACGCCGGTGTGTTCGCCGCCTTCCATGAACACCCGGCCGTTGACGACCGTGTAGTCGTACCCGCGGCGCGCTGGATGTACCTGCCCGCACCGCCGGGGAAGTCGTGGACGTACTCGGGGTGCGGCAGGTGCAGGCCGTTGAAGTCGATGACGTTGACGTCGGCGAACGCGCCGGGCTCGAGACGGCCTCGGTCGAACACCCCGAAGAGGTCGGCGGTGTCCGACGTCAGCCGGCGGATCGCCTCCTCGAGCCCCCACCGCTCGCGCTCACGGACCCAGTACGAGAGGAAGAACGTCGGCTGGCTGGAGTCCATCACCTGGCCGACGTGGGCGCCGGCATCGGCGAGACCGAGGGTCACCAACGGGTCGTCGAGCATCTGCTCGACGGCGCGGAGGTCCTGGTTGAGGAACGGCATGTTGGCGACGAGCTCACCATCGGTTTCGAGCACCAACTCGATGAACGCCGCCGCCGGACTGACACCACGGGCCACGGCGATGGCGTTGAGCGAATGCTCGGGGAGACAGTCGTAGCGCGCCTCGCCTGGCGGCAGCACGAACACACCGTCGAGGTCGAGCGGCGTGCCGTGGACGTCGGCTTCCTTGATCAGCGTCTGACGGAACGACGGGTCGCGGACCATCTGCAGCTTGCGCCCGTTGACCGCGGCGCGCAGCTCGCGCCACGACGGGGCACGGTCGAACGGCGTCCTCGTCTCGAGCCCGAAGAGGATGCCCACCCCGCGGGCGGTCGTCTGCGGCCGCACGCAGCCGCCGACCGCGTTCTCTTCCTTGACGAACTCGATGACCCGCTCGAACAGGTGCGGGCGACGGCGACTCTGCGTCAGACCGAAGCTGACCGGCCGTCCACTGCGGCGGCTGATCTCGCCCATCAGGGCGACCTCGGCGCGCGTGTTGTCGAGGGCGTCGTTGTCGCGCTCACCGAGCCGCATCGCCGCCTCGAACAACCCGGCACCGTGGTCGTACAGCACGTCGGCGAACGCCAAGAGCTCGTCGGCGGCGGCGAAGGTGCCGGGCACGGGGCGGCCGTCGGGCACCCGGTGGAGGAGCGTCCGGCTCGTCGACACGCCGAGCGCACCGGCCGACATCGCCTCGTCGACGAGGTGCACCATCGCCGCGATGTCGTCGCCGGTCGCAGGCGTCTCCTCCATCGCCCGTTCGCCCATCGCGTGCACCCGGACAGCGCAGTGACCGACGAGCCCGCCGATGTTGAGCCCCTTCGGCAACCGGTCGACGGTCGCGTAGTACTCGCCGTACGTCTCCCAGTCCCACGGCAGACCCTCGAGGATCGCCGCGGCCGGGATGTCCTCGACGCTCTCCATCATCGCCGCCAAGGTCTCCCGGTCGGATTCCCGGCACGGCGCGAACGTGACGCCGCAGTTGCCCATCACGGCGCTCGTCACGCCGTGCCAGCAGCTCGACGTTCCCGCGGCATCCCAGCCGACCTGGGCGTCGAGGTGCGTGTGGATGTCGACGAAGCCCGGTGTGACCAGCCGGCTGTCGGCGTCGATGACCCGCCGCGCCCGCCCGGACACGCCGCCGTCGGCGTGGTCGACGACCTCGACGATGCGGTCACCGTCGATGGCGACGTCGGCCACTCGACGCGGCGAACCACTCCCGTCGACGACGATGCCGTTGCGGATGATGAGGTCGTAGGTCATGTCAGGTCACTCGAAACGGCGCCCTCGGCGCTTCCGAACGCCTGGGTCTAGCGGGTCCACGTCTCTGCTGCCCAACGGGCACGTTCCAGTCGCGTGTCAGGTTCGAGCACGATCAATGGCAGATCGTGGCCGATCGTGGGCGCGGCCTCGGCACCAACGGGCACGAACGACCAGCTCATGGTCGGTACCGAGCGCCCTCGTCGCGGCGCGGATACCGTCACGCCGTGGGTGACCATGTGACGGCCGTCCTGCCGACGGTACGGCGGGCTCGAGCGAACGACCTCGACCAGCTCGTCGTACTGCATCGCAGGTTCTGCGCCGCCGACGGCCATCCGTTCGAGGCACGACGCGCCCAACGGGCGTTCACTCCCCTGCTCGACGACGACGAACGCGGCGTCGTCCTGCTCGTCGAGACGACGGCCGGGGCGCCCTCACACCCAGCCGCCCACACCGCCGCCCACACCGCCGCCCGCGGCTACGCCGTGCTCACCTGGGGATGGTCGATCGAAGCGGGCGGCGCCGAAGGCCTGCTCGACGAGATCTTCGTCGACGAGCCCGGCCGCGGCACGGGCTCACTGCTCCTCCGCCACGTCGTCGACCACGGCGCGCGGCGCGGCGTCACGCGGATCGTCCTCGAGACGGAGAGGTCCAACGAACGGGGCCGGGCGCTCTACGCCCGGCACGGCTTCGTCGCCGACGACTCGATCTGGATGAGCCTCGACCTCACCGAGCGTCCGTGACCGCCATCCGCTCCGGTCGGACGTCGATCGCCGTCGTTCGGCTCACCGTCGTTCGGCTCGCCGTCGCGTTCGCGGCGGCGGCAACCACGGCGTCGTGCACCGACACACCCGGTCAGGACGACCCGCCCCAGGCCGCCGCCCGGTCGACGGTGGCGATCGAGGCGCGTGGGTGCGGACCGCAACCCGCCAGCGGCACGGGTGCGGCCATCGGCGAGGGGGTGGTCGTCACCGCGGCGCACGTCGTCGCCGGTGCGGACACCGTCACCGTGATCGACCCGGCAGGCAACCCCACCGGTGCGGATGTCGTCTGGTTCGATCCCGAGCAGGATGTCGCCGCCGTCCGGCTGACCGACCCCGAGGCGCTGTCGGTCTCACCGGCGTCGTCGCACGTGGAAGATGCCGACGACGGGTCCCCCGGGGCGATCGCCGTGGTCGACCCCGACACCGACGAGGGGGTGGTCGTCCGCCACGTGGAGGTGGTGCGGTCGGTGACGATCGAGACCACCGACATCCATCGCCGCGGTGCGGTCAGCCGCCCGGGCTACGAGATCGCCGGCACCATCGACCCCGGCGACTCCGGTGCCCTCGTCCACGCCGGCCGTGGCACGATCGGCATCATCTGGGCGCGCAGCACCCGGCGCGACGACCGCGCGTGGGTGGTCGCGCTGCCCGACGAGCTCACCGACCGGGGGCAGCTCGCCGGGCTCGTGACCGCGGTGTCGACCGGCTCGTGCGTCGATTGACACCTCGGCGGCACCGTCCGGCCACGGCTGGTCAGCCGCCCACCGTCGGATCGCCGGCCGCCGAGTCGGTGACCGCCGGATCGGTGACCGCCGGATCGGTCACCGGCTCGATGCGGAACACCGGGTAGCCGCCGGCGATCTCCGCCAACTGTTCGTCACTGGCACCGTCGACGCCGTCGAAGAACTTGCCCGTCTCCATCTTCCATGCCTTCAGGTAGGCGCGCAGGATCGGCGGCTTGGCGGCGTCGTCGAGTTCGTGGGCCCGGACGGTCTCGCGGCGACGCCCGATCCGCAACTCGCACGTTCCGGCGACGCGGACGTTGCGGACCCACTGCGTGACGCCCCGCGGGGCGACGAGGTAGCGCCCACCGTCGAGTGTCAGCGGATTGACCGGTGTGGTCCGCCACTCGCCCGACGTGCGGCCGCGCACGGCGAGCACACGCGAGCCGCGGACGCTGATGCCGAGCTTCGTCAGGCCGGCGATCAGCGGGTTGAACACCCGGCGGGTGATCCCGTCCGGCTCGAGGTAGCGGGGTGCAGGGGTGTCGGGTTGCAGCGACATGACATTGACCATCCTTCGTTCATCGTGACGAGAACACTGTTCTCTGCATCACAAGGTATCAGGATTCTCATTCCTGTCAAGAACAGCGTTCTCGACCGTGAATGCTGTGCCATACTTGGATTGATGAGCACGTTGCGCACCGCACGCGATCGGGCCCGCGCCGAGATCAGCGCCGAGATCCTCGCCACCGCCCGTCGGCAACTCGCCGAACACGGACCCACCGACTTGTCGCTCCGTGCCGTGGCCCGCGAGCTCGGCGTCGTCCCGTCTGCGGTCTACCGCTACTTCGACGGACGCGACGCCCTGATCACAGGGTTGATCACCGAGGCCTACGGCGAGCTCGGCGACGCCGTCGACCGCGCCGCCAACGGCAGTGCCCGGCGCCGCCCGAGTGCGCGCTGGCTGGCGATGGCCCAGGCGGTCCGGACGTGGGCACACGAACATCCCCACGAGTACGCCCTGCTGTACGGCACCCCCGTGCCCGGATATGCGGCCCCGACCGACACCGTCGCACCCGGCACCCGGGTGCCGCTTCGCCTGCTGGCCGTCGTCGCCGAGGCGCACACCGCCGGCGATGTCGAGCCCACGGCCACCCCGCTGTCCGCAGCGACACGGCGCGATCTCCGCGCCTTGCTGGCGACGATCGAGATCGACCTGCCCGGCGACGTGATGTTCCGGGTGCTGCTTGCCTGGACGCAGCTGTTCGGCCTCGTGTCCTTCGAGCTGTTCAACCAGACCCGCGGCATGTTCACCGACGACGACGCGGTCTTCGATGATGCGGCAGCCGCGATCGGCGCGGATGATCGGGTTGCGCTAGCCGTCGCTCGGCAGCGGCGCACCGAGCACGCGGTCGACATAGGCGTTGCGGAACGTGCCGGCCGGGTCGAGCTGCGCCCGCCAGTCGCGGAACGTGTTCCACTCCGGGTAGCGGTACGACAAGCTCAGCGAGCTCTGGAAGTGCAACTTGCCCCAGTGTGGGCGTCCGCCGTAGTCGTTCATGATCTGCTCGACGCCCTGGAAGTAGGCCTCGTACGGGGTCCCGATGTACTGGTGCACGGCGATCCATCCCGACGCCCGTCCGTTGGCGGTGGACAGCGGGATGTCGTCGGCGGCCGATGCCCGCACCTCGATCGGGAACAGCGGCGGGAACGGCAGGCTCGACACCAGGGCGCCGATACGACCGATGGCGTCGGGCACGGCATCGAAGGGGATGCCGTACTCCATCTCCACGAAGTGCACGTGGCGCGGGCTGCAGAAGATGCGGTCGCTGCGGTCGATCAGCTCACGCTCGGCAGCGGCGGAGGTGACCAGCTTGGCGACCCTCGGCGCCAGCTTCGGGAAGCGGCGACCGACCCGGCACACCGTGCCGAAGCCGAGGTTCTCACCGATCCACTTGTCGCGCACGTAGGCCAGCTTCGGCTGCGGACGCGCCGGTTCGACGGTGCGCGTGTTGCGCTTCACCTGGCACCGCCGCCCGCCGGGCATCCAGTAGAACTCGACGTGATCGGTCGAGCGCATCAATGTGCCGAAGTCGGCGAGTACGTCGACCAGCGGTTCGATCGTCTCGACGGCGCGCAGATTGAACGCCGGGACACAGCGCAGCGTGACCTCGGTGAGGATGCCGAGCGCCCCGAGCCCGACGCGGGCGACGCGCAACAGCTCCGGGTCGGTGGTCGCGTCGGCGCGGCGGATGGCGCCGTCGCCGGTGACCAGCTCGAGCCCGACGATCGTCGTGGCGAGGTTGCCGAAGCCGGTGCCGGTGCCATGGGTGGCGGTGGACGTGGCGCCGGCGATCGACTGTTTGTCGATGTCACCGAGGTTCGGCAGTGCCAGCCCGTGACCGGCGAGGACGTCGTTGAGCTCGCGCAGCCTGATGCCCGCCTGCACGGTGACGTCGTTGCCGTCGACGCGCAGCACCCGATTCATGCGATCGAGCGACACCAGATGGCCATCGGTCATCGCCGCATCGGTGAACGAGTGGGCGCCCCCGATCACCTTCACCCGCTGCCCGGCGGCCGCCGCGTCGTGGACGATCGCCGACACCTCGTCGGTCGAGCGCGGCTCGTGGACGGCCAACGGGATGCACCGCTGGTTGCCGGCCCAATTCCTGGTGGGGACTCCCATCGTGGCGAATGTACCCACCCCGCCCGGTGGTGCCGGTCACACGGCTCGCCGGAGCACCTCGACGGCTCGCACGAGCTCGTCGGTGGTCGTCGTGTAGTGCACGGACAGCCGGACCATCGTCGGCAGCGCCCGCCGTTCGACGTCCCAGCGCGACGAGTCGGGCAGCGTGGTCGTGACGTTGATCCGCTCCGCCGCCAAACGCTGGCGCAGCGTCTCGGCGTCGACCGCGGGGTGCGACGTGGTGACGATCCCGCACCTCGTGGTTCCGAGATCGTGGACTTCGAAGGCGGCGTCGACGAGCATCGTCCGCAGCTCCTCGGCGCGCCGGCCGACGGTCGCCTCGATGCGATCGATCCCGATGGCCGACGCCTCGTCGACCGCAACGCCGAGGGCCAGCCATCCGGCGACGTCGTGCTCCCAGTACTCGAACCGCTCGGCACCCGGCGCCCATTCGAACCGGTCGCCGCTGCGGAGGTCCGTGCCGTGGTGGTCGGGCTGCGACGGCGTCAGTCGGTCGAGGATCGACGAGCGGACGTAGAGGAACCCCGAGCCCCGCGGGCCGCGCAGGTACTTACGCCCGGTTGCCGACAGCAGGTCGCAGCCGATCTCGTCGACGTCGACGCGCAGTTGGCCGATCGACTGGCAGGCGTCGAGCAGGAACGGCACGCCCGCGGCGCGTGCGATCCTGCCGACCTCGGCGGCGGGGTTGACGAGTCCACCGTTCGTCGGCACGTGGGTCAGCGACACGAGAGCGACGTCGCCCCCGGCGACCCGGCGCTCGAGGTCGTCGACGTCGACCTGGCCGGTGGGGTCGTTGCCGACCCGGTCGACGACGACACCACGGGTCGCTGCGGCATGGAGGAAGGCGACGATGTTGGCGCCGTACTCGTGGTCGTGGACGACGATCCGCTGGCCGCGCTCCATCGGCAACGACCAGAACGCAGCATTCCAGGCGCCCGTGGCGTGCTCCATCCGAGCGATCTCGGATCGCTCGGCGCCGATCAACCCGGCGATCGACCGGTACACCGCCTCGCGGCGGTCAACGGCCGCGGCAGCCGCCTCGTACCCGCCGTCGAGTGCCTCCGCCCGCAGGTGCGCGATGTTGGCGTCGAGCACCGCCTGCGTGGGCAGCGACGCACCGGCGTGGTTCAGGTGGACGACGCCGCCGTCGCGGCACCCGGGCGTCACGGCACGGCACGCGGCGATCTCGTCGTCGGTCAATGGTCCTCGACGTGCCATCGCCGGCACCGTAGCGAACGGCTCGTGCGACTCGATGCGAGGTTCGAGCCGCTGGGCGGGGATCAGCCGATGGCGTCGAGGAGGGCGTTCTCGACGACCTCGGTGAGCGCCGGATGGATGTAGAACACCTTGCGGGCGACGTCGGCTGCGGGTTGGTCGAACTCCATCGCCTGGACGATCGGCTGCAGCAGCGACGAGGCCTGCGGGCCGATGATGTGGGCGCCGATGATCAGGCCCGTGTCGTCGTCGACGAGCACCTTGGCGAAGCCGGTGTCGTCCATCATCGCCCATCCGTAGGCGACGCCGGCGTAGTCGCGGCGGCCGACGCGGAACGAGCGTCCGGCGGCGGTCGCCTGCTCCTCGGTGAGGCCGACGGTGGCGACCTGCGGGCTGGAGAAGACCGCGCTCGGCACCGCCTTGTAACTCTGGCGGCGGAGGTCGTCGGGATGGGCGATGTTCCAGAACGCCGTCGCTGCTTCGGCGTTGGCGAGGTGCTTCAGCTGGTAGTCGTTGGCGACGTCGCCGACCGCCCAGATCCCCGGCACGTTGGTGGCCATCGTGTCGTCGACGAGGATCGTTCCGTAGTGGTGGCACTCGATGCCGGCGGTGTCGACGGCGAGCAGGTCGCTGTTCGGGAGGCGGCCGGTGGCGACGAGCAGCTCGTCGACGACCACCGTGCCGTCGGTGGAGGTGACGACGATGCCGTCGGCGGTGCGCTCGACATGTGTCGGCACGTGCCCGAGGCGGAGATCGATGCGCGCCCCGAACACCGACGTGAACTGTTCGGCGATGTCGTGGTCGAACCCGCGCAGCAGCGTCCGCGACCGGTTGAAGATCGTCACGTCGGACCCCAGGGAGGCGAACACGTGGCCCATCTCGACGGCGATGAACCCGCCGCCGAGGATGCCCAGTCGCGGGGGCAACTCGTCGAGGCGCATGATCGTGTCCGAGGTGTGGAAGCCGGTCTCGACGAGCCCGCTGATCGGCGGCACGACAGGACGCGAGCCGGCGGCGAGCAGGATGTTCGGCGCCGCGATCGTCCGGCCCTCGACGTCCATCGTGTGGGGCCCGACGAACGTCGCCGTGCCTTCGATGAGCGTGACGTTGGGCGACCCGGTGGCGCGGTACTCGCGGCCCCCGGCCGAGATCGGGTCGATGCGGCCGAAGATCCGGTCGCGAATGGATGGCCAGTCGGCGCCGTTGTACTGGGTGTCGATCCCCAGCTTCGCCGACGTCGCCGCGGCCAGCGCCACGTCGGCGGGATAGACGAACATCTTCGACGGGATGCAGCCACGGTTGAGGCACGTGCCACCGAACACGTCACGCTCGACGATGGCGATGCGCCAGTCGGCGAGGTAGTCCGGGATGGAGTTGCCCGACCCGCTGCCGACGATGATCAGGTCGTACTGCTCGGTGCCGCGTTCGGCGTCTCGTTCGCTCACGGTCCTACTCAACCACCCGGGGTGACGATTCGTTCCCACCCTGGCTCGCTCCCACCGCGGCTCGTTCCCACCGTGCGTCGCCCGGGTTGGCACGGCGGGGCGACGTCCGGCAGGGTGGAGGGGTGCTGGAACGACGGACGGGTGACGGCTTCATGCGCTGCAGCGATGGGCACGTGCGCTGGGGGGTCTACGGCGCCGCCGGCGTCGTGTTCGTGGTGCGCGACACCCACGGTGAGGCGTTCGTGATGTTGCAGAAGCGATCGGCGATGGCACACGAGGGCGGCAACTGGTCGTGCGCCGGCGGCGCCCTCGACGAGGGGGAGTCACCGTTCGAGGGCGCGTTGCGAGAAGCATCCGAGGAGGTCGGCACGCCGGCGTCGGCACCTCGCCTCATCGGCACCTACGTGTTCGAGCCGGCCACCGACTGGCGGTACACGACGATCGTCGTCGAGGTCGACGAGCCGTTCGGTGCGTCGCTCAACTTCGAAACCGATGCCGTCGAGTGGTTCCCGCTCGACTACGTCGAGCAGCTCCCGTTGCACAGTGGGTTCGCTGCGGCCTGGCCGCACCTGCGCGAGATCATCGACCGTCAGCCGAGCGCCGACGCCGTCCCCAACGCCTGATCCGCTGCTGCCTGCAGTCGTCGAGTCGGTCGGCACCACAAGTCGTTCACCACGACGACGCGGTCGGACATAGCCTGCCGCCATGTCCACGCGCACGGTCAACGGCACCTGTCATCACGACTGCCCCGACTCGTGCGGCTGGACCGTCACCGTCGACGACGAGGTCGAAGGTCCGCCCGTCGCGGTCAAGCTGCGTGGCAACCCCGCTCACCCCTACTCCGCCGGTGAACTGTGCCCGAAGGTCAACCGCTTCCTCGACCGCGTCTACGACCCCGACCGGGTGTTGTTCCCCATGCGCCGTGTCGGCCCGAAGGGCGAGGGCACGTTCGAGCGCATCACGTGGGACGAGGCACTGTCGGAGATCGCGCTCCGACTGCATGCCGTGGTCGACGAGCACGGCCCCGAGGCGGTGTTGCCGTTCTCCGACGCCGGCAACCAGAGCGTCCTCGCCCTCGCCGGCTTGAGCGGCCGCTTCTTCGGTCATCTCGGTGCGTCCAACCTCGAGCGCGCCATCTGCGGCCCGACAGTCGGCCACGGCCTGCGGATGACCAACGGCACCGGTCGGGCGATGGACCCGTCCGAGATCGAACATGCCGAGCTGATCTTCCTCTGGGCGACGAACACCCGTCTCACCAACCGCCACCTGTGGCCGGTCATCGAGCGGGCCCGTGAACGGGGTGCCCGACTGGTCGTCATCGACCCGATCCGTACGATCACCGCCGACGCCGTCGACCCGGCGCGCGGTGACCGCTTCGTCCAGCCGCTTCCGGGCACCGACATCGCCCTGATGTTGGCGATGATGCACGTCATCATTCGCGACGGGCTGACCGACGACGCCTGGATCGCCGAGCACACGCTCGGCTTCGACGAGCTCCGCGACGCCGTCGCCGACTGGACACCCGAGCGTGCCGCAGCGGCGACCGGCCTCGACGCCGTGCTGGTGGAGACGCTCGCCCGTGACTACGCCACGGCTCGCCCCGCCGCGATCCGCACGCTGATCGGTGCCGAGCACCACGAGAACGGGGCGATGTTCTACCGCACGCTGGCGTGTCTGCCGGCCTTGACCGGCGCCTGGGCGCTGCGCGGCGGCGGCATCGCCAAGAGCGTCGGCTCGTACTCCGACGCCCTCGTCGACGGCATCGCCTTCTACCGCCCCGACCTCGAGACCGCCGGCGGCCGACGGCCGGCGCGCACGCTGAACATGAGCCTGCTCGGCCGCATCCTCACCGAACCGCACGCCGGGGAAACCGACGGCCCCGGTGTTCACGCCCTCGTCGTGTGGAACTGCAACCCGCTGGTGATCGTCCCGAACGCCGACCGCATCCGCGTCGGTCTCGAACGCGACGACCTGTTCACCGTCGTCCACGAACAGTTCCTCACCGACACCGCCCGTTACGCCGACATCGTGCTGCCGGCGACGACGCAGATCGAAGCGTCCGACGTGGTGCTGCCGTGGGGCCACCTGTGGGTGGGCTGGAACGAGGCGGCGATCGACCCCGTCGGTGAGTCGTGCTCGAACACCGAGCTGTTCCGTCGCCTCGCCGCGGCGATGGGCTTCACCGAGCCGTCACTGTTCGACGACGACGACACGCTGCTGCGCGACGCCCTGCCGACCGTCGACCTCGACGAGCTGCGCGACCGGGGATGGGTCCGTGTCCCGTACCCCGACGACGGGCGCCCGTTCGGTGACGGTGAGTTCGAGACCGAGAGCGGCCGCGTCGAGTTCGTGTCCCGACAGCTCGAGCGGATGGGTCAACCGCGCGTCCCCGTGTATGTCCCCCCACGGGAGAGCGCCACCGGCGACGCCGATCTCCTCGCCCGGTTCCCGCTGCACTTGCTGACCCCCAAGCACCACACCCGCTTCCTCAACTCCGGATACGCCGACCTTCCCAAGCACGGACCCGCCGAGGGCGGGCCGTTCGTCGAGATGGTCGATGCCGACGCCCGTGCCCGCGGCCTCGCCGACGGCGACACGGCGCGGGTGTGGAACGACCGTGCATCGGTCGCCGTCCCGGTCCGCGTGACCGAGCGTCTGCGCCCGGGTGTCGTCGCCATCCCCTTCGGTTGGTGGAGCCGCCATCACCCCGACGGCAACGTGGCCAACACGCTCACCAACGACACCCTCACCGAATGGGGCGGCGGCGTCGCCTACAGCGACACCCTCGTCCAGATCGAACCCGCCTGACCCGAACCCACCCCGACCGCGATGAGCGAACGGACCACACGTCGGCCCCTTCCCTCATCGCCGGCGCAACGGGCCGTCAACCCAACCACCGCGATGAGCGAACGGACCACACGTCGGTCTGTTCGCTCATCGCGACCGGTGAGGGAAGCGCCCGCGACGAGCCGGAGTCGGGCCGACCAGCCGTGGCCAGCCGTGGCCAACCGCACGCATGCCGTGAGGCCCGACAAGAGGTGTCGGTAGTCTGCGGCCATGGCCGCCGACCTGATCTACGCCTTCAGGGTCATGCGGCTCCCGCTCCTCGACGCCGGTGGCGCCGAGATCGGACGACTCGAGGACATCGTCGCCATCCCCGGCCGACCGGCCAAGGGACGCGAACCCGCCGTACCGCCGCGCGTCGTCGGTTTCGTCGCCAGCAGCCAGCGCCGACGGATCTTCGTCAACGCCAACCGGGTGGCCGAGCTCACCGGGCACGGGGCGCGATTGCGCAGCTGGGACGTCGACCTCAACCCGTTCAAGCCGCGACCCGGCGAGGTGCTGATCGGCGCCGAGCTGATCGACCGGGCGATCGGTGACGAGACCGTCAGCGACGTCGCGCTGCGCACCCACGAGGACGCCCGCTCCACGTACTGGGTGATCGACAAGGTCCGCCTCGCCCGGAAGTCGTCGATCCGCCGGCGGCCGAGCTACCGGCTGGTCGACTTCGACGAGGTGCCCGCACTGTTCGACGCGCCGACCGAGATGCAGGCCGAGGCTGCCCGGCTCCGCGACTTCCACCCCGCCGAGGTCGCCGCCGTGGTGCGTGCCCTCCCGATCGACCAGCGACGTCAGCTCGCCGAGGCGATGGACGACGAACGCCTCGCCGACGTCTTGGAGGAACTGCCCGAGGAGGAACAGGTCCGCATCGTCGAGCAACTCGACCGCGACCGCCTCGTCGGCGTGTTCGACGAGATGGAGTACGACGACCTCGCCGACCTGCTGGGCGAGATGACCCCCGAGGTGCAGGAGCGGATGCTGGGGATGATGGACGTCGACGATGCCGACGTCGTGCGCCGCCTGCTGTCGTACGAGGAGGGCACCGCCGGCGGCATGATGACGCCCGACGTGATCATCCTCGGGCCCGACTCCACCGTCGCCGAGGCGCTCGCCCAGATCCGCGATCCGGACTGGGTCGTCAGCATCGCCACCCAGGTCTTCGTCACCCACGCGCCGTACAAGGCGCCGACTGGCAAGTTGATCGGTGTCGTCCACATGCAGCGGCTGCTGCGGGAACCGCCGCACATGGTGATCGGTCGCCTGGTCGCCGATGACCCGACCGTCGCCCCCGACGCCAGCGATCGTGAGGTCGCCGAGATCCTCGCCAGCTACGACCTGCTGGCGGTCTCGGTGCTCGACGAAGCCAGGCGCTTCCTCGGCGCGGTCACCGTGGACGACGTCCTCGACCGGATGCTCGGCGTCGGATGGCGGACCCAGCAGCGGCGGCGACGCGTCGACGCGACCGACGCGACCCACGGAGCGCAACGGTGAAACGGCGCGAGGACCTCAGCGCGCCGCGTTCGGCACGAGGCGGTTTGCAGTACGACTCCGACGCGTTCGGCCACTTCGCCGAATCGATCGCCAACTTCTTGGGCACCGCCCGCTTCCTCGTCTTCCAGACGATCGTCATCACCGTGTGGATCCTCGCCAACACGTTGACCCCCGAAGGCCTGCAGTTCGACCCGTGGAGTCGAGGACTCGTCCTGTTGACGCTCGTGCTGTCGGTCCAGGCGTCGTATGCGGCCCCGCTGATCCTCCTCGCCCAGAACCGTCAGGAACGGCGCGACCGCGTGTCCGCCGAGACCGACCGCGACGTCGCGGAACGGACGCAGGCCGACACCGAGTTCCTGGCCCGCGAGATCGCCAGCGTCCGGCTGTCGATGTCCGACATGGTGACGGGCGAGACGTTCGAGGAGCGCCTCGACACGCTGACTGCCGCCGTCGAGCGGCTGAGTGCTCAGCTCGAGGCGCTGACGCCGGGACCGGCGAGCGACGCCGACGCCCCGCCGCTCAGGGATTCGCGCTGATCCGCTGTTCTGCGGGCACGCCGGTGAACTCCTGGATGCGAACGCCGAGGCGCTCGACCGTGCGCAGCACCTCGATCGTGTCCACCCCGTCGTCGGCCGGGCCGACCACACCGGCCGGCAGGCGTCCCGCCAGCGCCTCGACGACGAACGCGCCGGCGGTGGCGGCGGCAGCCGTGCCGACCAGTTCGGCGACGCCGACGACGTTGGTCACCCGGGCGCCGTCGGCAGCAGCCCCGCGCACCTCGACCCGCACCGCACCGACGCCGCCCTCCACGTGGGGTGGGCTGAGCATCGGCAACCACGCCGTCAACCGGTCGCGGCGGTTCGCCGAGACCCGCTCGCTGATCCGCCGCACGTCGGGGAACGCCCGATGCACCAGCACCGGCGCGGGGCGCGCCGCCAGGTAGCAGTCGTAGGCACCGACCGGCTCGGGGAACCAGCACAGCTCACGGCCTGATCCAGCCGGTCGCTGAATCCACGAGCCGTCGTGGATGCCGACCGCCCGCCCGCTCAGCGCGCCGTGGTGGGCGCGGGCACAGGCCGGTCCCGCCGTGCCGTGCACGGCGATGTGGATCTCGTCGCACGACGCCAACGGTGCCGCCAACAACCGGGCGAGCAACACCGTGAGGCCCGGCGACATGCCGGCGCCGACCACCAACGGCACTCCACTGTCGCGGGCGACGTCGTCGAGGTCGAGCATCGCCCGGACGTCGTCGAGGTCGTCGGTCACCGAGACCACCGCGATTCCCCGTCGGAGGAACGACTCCGCCAACGCGGCGTGCGCTCCCCCATTCGCCAGCACCGCGACCGAGACGTGCCACGGCAGCGGATCGCGACGGGCGTCGGTGACGTGGATCGACAGCGAGTCGACGACGCTGGGGAGGCGGGTTGCGATCCGTTTACCGACGACGCCGTTGCCGACGAGCCCGATGCTCACCATCGTCGGCCTCAGCGATCCGGCAACTCGAGCGGGCGCCAGCCGCCGTGCTGCGGCGGTGTGCCGCCTGTTCCGCGCACGCGCAGCGCGGCGGCCACGGCGGCCATCAACAAGACGGCGGAGAGCGCACCACGGAGCACCTTCATGTGCCTCGGACAGTAGCGCCCGCCGCGCCGATCGGTGCTTCGCCGGCCCGCAGCCGCCCCACGTCGCTCAGAGCATCACGGCAACCGTGGCGACCAGGAGCGCCGGGAGCCCGATGCGCACGCCGACCGCGGCATAGCGCCCGGCACCGACCTCGACACCCGCCCGCGCCGCCGTGTCCCGCCACAGCAACCCCGACAACGAGCCCGTGATCGTCAAGACGGCACCGACGTTGACACCGACGAGCAACGGCCAGACCTGACCGACCTCGTCGACCCGGGCACCGCCGACGAGCACCGTCGGCAGGTTGTTGGCCACGTTCGACCCGATCGCCCCGAAGCCCACGAGGCGAGCGTCGGCGAGACGACCGCCGCCGGCAAAGAACCAGTCGAGCGGCAGGTGGGGTGCGGCAGCGGCGGCGAGCACGGCCAGCGAAGCAGCGACGGCGATGGCGGTGACCGGCACGGCGCGCACGAACATCGCCCGGCCGGTAACGAACGCCCACAGGCAGGCCACGGCGGCGACGACCCACACCTCGACGCCGACGCTCGGACCGGCGGTGAAGCCGACCAGCACGAAGGCGACGATCGGCACGCCGCGGCGCAGGGCGCGGCGATCGGCGATCTCGTCGACGGCACTCCCCCGCGGTGCCACGTCGAACACCCGTCGATAGGCGATGAAGCCGACGGTCACCGCGGCGAGTGTCGGCAGCCACATGGCGCCGACGAAGTCGACGACCCCGAGATCGAAGTGCTCGGCGACGATCAGGTTCGTCAGGTTGGAGACCGGAAGCAGGCCCGAGGCGAGGCACGCCAGCAGCGCCGGCTGGAAGGCGAATGCCTCGGCGGGGTAGCCGTGCCGCCCGGCGATGCGGATGTAGAGCGGCGTCAGCAGGAGCACCGCAGCGTCGAGGTTGAAGACGATGACCACCAGTGCACCGAAGACCCACATCGCCAACGCCAGGTGGCGACCGCCGTCGACCAGTGCCGCGAGGGCGGCGAACACGCCGAGCCCGTCGAGGGCGACCGCCAACGGGACGGCGAACACGAGGAACAGCAACGGCGCAACCATCGGGTCGAGGGCGTCGCCGACCGTGTCGAGCTCGACGAGGGTCGTGGCGACGCCGACGATCGCCGCCAGCACCGGCCCGACCCAAAAGGCGATGCCGCCCGGACGCAGCAGCATCAACGCCGCGGCAACCACCAGCAAGACGACCTCGGCCAAGGCGCTGACGATACGCACTGCGCCGGCGATGTCGACGCCGATCCGGACAGACCAGGCGGACGATCAGCCGGCGGGCCGGGATGGTGGGGCTAACAAGAATCGAACTTGTGACCTCTGCCTTATCAGGGCAGCGCTCTAACCGACTGAGCTATAGCCCCGGCAGCCCGTGAGGCTATCGCTCGGGGACGTGGTTCCACCTGTGGCACACCGCACCGGCCGCTCAGCGCGGCACGCCGGCGCTGTCGTCGACGTCTCCCTCGCGGATGATCGGACCCGACTCGTCGTACATCACGACCGGGACGTCGGGCTCGGCGCGGCGGACGACGAAGCGCCGCATCGGCGACGGACGGGCCTCGACGACCTCCTCCTCCAAGACGGTGAACCGCATGCCCCCGACGAGGTCGGTGATCAGGTTGAACAGCGTGGCCATCAGCACCGCCAGGCCCGTGAACCCGATGACCAGGAACAACCCACCGATCCAGGCGCTGTGGTAGATCTCGCCGCCGTTGAACTCGAACTGCGACCAGCCGAACGACTCGAAGAACCGTTCGACGTTGTCGACCGTGCCGGTGGCGTAGGCGACGTTCCACAACAGCACACCCGCCGTCAGCACGATCACGTACAACACCAGGTTGGCGACGATGGCGATCTTGAACACGCTCCACGGATCGACGTGGCGGACGACGCGGGTGACCCGACGGACCCGAGGCTTGCGCCCCAACAGGCGCGGCACCTTGACGGGAATCGGGAACGGCGCCGGGTCGTAGTCGGGTGCCCGCCGTGGACGGCGGATGCCCGTCGAGTTGTCGTCCTGCGGCGCCAACGCCACGGTCGGCCCGTCGATGTCGGCGCGGCGCAGTTCGTCGAGGATGTCGTCGGACACGTCCGGTGGCTCGTCGGCGAGGGCGACGGCTCCATCGCCGTCAACGTCACCGGCAACATCGGCAGTCGGCCGATCGCCGTTGGTCCGCTGTGCGAGCAACGGGTCACCGCCATCACCCGGCGCGTCGTCGTCATCGTCGGTCGCGCTGAGGATCGGCGGGAGCACGTAGGGCTCGCCGTCGGCAGCGGCCTCGTCGACGTCGTCGTCCTCCTGCGGCACCACGGGCACCTTGCGTGCAGCCGCCGCTCGGCGCGCACGTTTGCCGGCGGGCGTGGGAGCCGGCGTCGGATCCTCGTCTCCCGCTGCGGTGTCGGCGTCTCGGCGTTCGTCGAGCTCGTCCTCGCCGACGACGGCAATGTCGACCCCGTCGTCGGACGGTGCGTCGTCGCCCGCAGCACGGTCGTCGGCCGCACCATCGACCTGGTCCTCGGACTCCAAAACGTCCGCGTCCTCCTCGAGGCCGCGTTCGGTCTGGCTCATCCGACAAGTGTACGCACGGAGCCCGGAGCCACCCCGGTCACCCCACCGTGCGGTACCTGGGCGCGGGCGTGATCACGGCGCCGACGAGGCGCTGGCCGTCGCCGAGATGCCGCCGAGGCGCACCGTGACGACGACCGTGCCGTCGGCGAGGCGCTCCCACGAGGCGACCGATCCCCCGGCCGCTGCCGCCAGCTCGGCGGCCGGTGCCCGACCGCCGTCGACCGACGCCAACGCTGCCGCATCGGCCGCCGACTGGGCGCGGGCCCGATCGACCACCCGGCGGCCGAGGGTGGTCAGCCCGGTCACGACGACCGCGAACATCGCCACCGCGACGAGGACGACGAAGACCGCCGCCTGACCTCGATCGGCATCGCGCCCGGCTCGACGATCACGGCATCGGCGTGCACTTCGCGGGGGCTGGGTGTTGGGGTGTGACGGGGAACCGGGCATCGGAACCTCCTGGCCGGCGAACGACCGACAGCGAGGCGCGCCGACCATCGGCGCGCCTCCACCATCGACTCGGCACCGGTGCACCGGTGCGATCGGCCGCCGACGTCAGGTCTCGTCGGCGGCGAGGATCGGGGCGACCGAGCTGACGGCGTCGCCGTCGTCGATGCTCATCACCCGGACACCGGTGGCGTCACGACCCTGCGAGGAGATCCCGCGGACCTCCATGCGGATCGTCACACCATTGTTCGACACGGCGACGATCTCGTCGTCGAGGCCGACCATGAAGGCCGCCACCACGGCGCCCTTCTTGCCGGTCAGCTTGATGCCCCGCACGCCCTGGCCACCGCGACCTTGGCGGTTGAACCTGTCGAGCTGGGTGCGCTTGCCGTAACCGGCCTCGGTGACGATCAGGATCGCCGCGTCGTCACGAGCGACGTCGACCGACACGACGCTGTCCTCGGCGTTCTTCAGCTTCATGCCGCGGACACCGCCAGCGGTGCGACCCATCGGACGGACGTCGTTCTCGTCGAAGCGGATCGTCATGCCGTCACGGCTGACCATGAAGATGTCGTCGCTGCCGCTGGTCTCGATGACCCGCACCAGCTCGTCGCCGTCACGCAGGTTGATGGCGATCAGGCCGTCGCGGCGGCTCGAATCGTAGGCGTCGAACGACGTCTTCTTGACGGTGCCGCCCTTGGTGGCAAAGAACAGGAACCGCTCGCCGGCGAAGTCGCGGGTGTCGATGATCGCCTGGATGTGCTCGTCGGGCTGCAACGGCAACAGGTTGACGATCGGCATGCCTTTCGCCGTGCGCTCCCGCTCGGGGATCTCCAGCGCCCGGAGTCGATACACCTTGCCGCGGTTGGAGAAGAACAGCAGGTGGGCGTGCGCCGTGGTGAAGATGACGTGACGGACGATGTCGTCGAGCTTCAACTTGCCGCCCGACACTCCACGGCCGCCGCGACCCTGGGTCTTGAACGAGTCGGCAGAGACCGCCTTGACGTACTGCGCCTGGGTCATGACGATGACGAGTTCCTTGTCGTCGACGAGGTCCTCGATCGACATCTCGCCGTCGTCGTAGGTGAGCTCGCAGACGCGAGGCGTGGCGAACGACTCCTTGATCGCCAGCATTTCCTCACGGATCACGCTCTTCAAGCGCTCCGGGTTGGCAAGGATCTCCTCGAGGTCGACGATCGTCGCCCGCACCTCTTCGAGCTCGGACTCGAGATCGATCCGCGACAGCCGGGTGAGCTGGCGCAGCTGCATGTCCAAGATGTCGTTGGCCTGCACCTCGGAGAACTCGAACGGCACCGCCATCAAGCCGGCACGGGCCGCCGCTGCGTCGTCGCTGGAGCGGATCAAGGCGATGATCTCGTCGATGACGTTGAGCGCCTTGATGCGGCCCTCGAGGATGTGCGCGCGGCGCTGCGCCTTGTCGAGGCGGAACTGCGAGCGGCGGGTGATCACCTCGACCTGGTGGGCCACGTAGGCGACGAGCGCGTCACGCAGCGTCAGCTGGCGGGGCACGCCGTCGACGAGGGCGACCATGTTGATGGCGAACGAGCTCTGCAGCTGGGTCAGCTTGAACAGGTTGTTCTTGACCACGTTGGCGTTGGCGTCGCGCTTCAACGTGATGATCAGGTTGGTTGTGCCACCCGAGGAGTTGTCGTTGACGTCGGCGATGCCGTCGAGGTCACCGGCATCGACGAGCTCTTGGATGCGCGAGGCGATCGACGAGCAACTCGTCTGGTACGGCAGCTCGTGGACGATGATCTCCATCCGCCCGTTCTTGGCCTCCTCGATGGTGACCTTGGCGCGCATCTTCACCGAACCGCGGCCGGTGCGGTAGGCGTCGATGATGCCGGCGCGGCCGAGGATGCTGGCCCCGGTCGGGAAGTCCGGGCCCTTGATGAACTCCATCAGGTCGTCGGAGGTGGCGTCGGGGTTGTCGAGGACGTGGAGGACGCCGTCGATGACCTCACCGAGGTTGTGCGGCGGGATGTTCGTCGCCATGCCGACGGCGATGCCCTGGCTGCCGTTGACCAGCAGGTTGGGGAAGCGTGCCGGGAGCACGACGGGCTGCTCGGTCGACCCGTCGTAGTTGGGGATCATGTCGACGGTGTCTTCGTCGATGTCGGCGAGCAGCTGCATCGCCAACGGGTTCAAGCGGCACTCGGTGTAACGCGAGGCGGCGGGGCCGAAGTCGGGGCTGCCGTAGTTGCCGTGGAAGTCGATCAGCGGGTGGCGCAACGAGAACGGCTGGGCCATGCGCACCAGGGCGTCGTAGATCGCGCCGTCGCCGTGGGGGTGGAAGCGGGCCATCGTGTCGCCGGTGACGCGGGCGCACTTGACGTGAGCCCGGTCGGGGCGGAACCCCTGGTCCTCCATGTCCCAGATGATCCGGCGGTGGACCGGCTTGAGGCCGTCGCGCACGTCGGGCAGGGCGCGCGACATGATCACCGACATCGCGTACTCGAGGAACGAGTTCTCCATCTCGTCGTGCAACGAGATCGGCTGGACCGGATCGACCGGTGGGGTGTCGTTGGTGTCAGTCATGCGGTTTCACCTGTGGCAGAGCGTGCGGGGGTGGGACGAGCGGGGCGGCTCAGAAGTCGAGGTTGCGGACGTCGCGGGCGTTGGTCGTGATGAACTCGCGCCGGCTGGCGACGTCGTCGCCCATCAGGACGGAGGTGATCTCGTCGGCGAGCGCCGCCTCTTCGACCGTGACCTGCAACAGGGTCCGGCTGGAGGCGTCCATCGTCGTGGCGCGCAGCTCCTCCCAGTCCATCTCGCCGAGGCCCTTGAGTCGCTGGAACGCCTTCTTGTGGTTCGGGCGCTCTTCCAGGAACGCCGCCTTGGCGACGTCGTCTTTGAGGTAGATCTTCTCCTTGCCGACCTCGGTGGAGTACAGCGGCGGCTGGGCGATGTAGCAGTAGCCCGCCTCGACCATCTCGCGCATCTGGCGGAAGAAGAACGTCAGCAGCAACGTGCGGATGTGGCTGCCGTCGACGTCGGCGTCGGCCAGGGCGATCACCTTGTGGTAGCGGCACTTGGTGGCGTCGAACTCGTCGCCGACGCCGGCACCGATGGCGGTGATCAACGCCTGGATCTCGTTGTTCTTGAGCATCTTGTCGACGCGGGCCCGCTCGACGTTGAGGATCTTGCCGCGGATCGGCAGGATCGCCTGTGTGCGCGGGTCGCGGGCATCGACGGCGGTACCGCCGGCCGAGTCGCCCTCGACGATGAACAGCTCGGACTCGTGGGCGTTGCGCGACGAGCAGTCCTTGAGTTTGTCGGGCATGCCGGCGCCCGACAGCGCGGTCTTGCGACGGATGGCGTTGCGGGCGTTCTTGGCGGCGACGCGGGCCTGTGCCGCGGCGAGACCCTTCTTGACGATCTTGTTCGCCTCGGTCGGGTTCTCCTCGAGCCACTCGGCGAGACGCTCGTTGGTCGCCTTCTGCACGAACGAGCGCATCGGGACGTTGCCGAGCTTGGCCTTGGTCTGACCCTCGAACTGCGGTTCGCGCAGCTTGACGCTGATGATCGCCGTGATGCCCTCACGGATGTCCTCACCGGTGAGGTTGGGGTCCTTCTCCTTGAGCAGGTTCTTGGCCCGGGCGTACTTGTTGACCACCGACGTGAGGGCGGTTTTGAAGCCCTCGACGTGCATGCCGCCCTCGGTGGTGGAGATGCCGTTGGCGTAGCCGTGGATGCCCTCGTAGTAGCCGGTGTTCCACTGCATCGCCACGTCGAGCATCTGACCGTCGGCGGTGTCTTCGTCCTCGAACTGGCAGACCTTGGAGAACAGCGGCTCCTTGGAGCCATTGAGATGCTTGACGAAGTCGACGATGCCGCCCTTGTACTGGTACTCGACCTTCTGCTCGCGGCTCTCACGCTGGTCTTCGAAGGCGATGATCAGGCCCCGGTTGAGGAACGCCATGGTCTGCAGGCGCTCGAGCACGGTGCGGGCGACGAACTCGACGCCCTCGGCGGCGAAGATCGTCGGGTCGGGCCAGAACGAGATCGTCGTGCCGGTGGCACGGCCGCGCTTGGGGGTGTCGCCGACGACGGCCATCTTGCCTTGCGGCTTGCCACCCTTGGCGTACTCCTGGCGGTAGTGCTTGCCGTCGCGGTCGACCTCGATCACGAGACGTTCCGACAGCGCGTTGACCACCGAGACGCCGACACCGTGGAGGCCGCCGGAGACCTTGTAGCCGCTGCCACCGAACTTGCCGCCGGCGTGCAACACCGTGAGGACGACCTCGGCGGCGCTCTTGCCCTTGTGTTCTCCGGAGGTGAACGGGTCGACGGGGATACCGCGGCCGTTGTCGGCGACCTGGACGCCGCCATCGGCGAGCAGCGTGATCTCGATGCGATCGCAGTAGCCGGCCATCGCTTCGTCGACGGAGTTGTCGACGACCTCCCAGATCAGGTGATGGAGGCCCTGGAGACCGGTCGAACCGATGTACATGCCGGGGCGCTTGCGCACCGGATCGAGCCCCTCGAGCACTTGGATCGCAGCGGCGTCGTAGGCGCCGGTGGGCGAGATGGCGTTCTTCTTCGGCGTCCGGCTGGCGCTCGCGGTTTCGGGTGCCGGCAGGGGGGTCGCTGTTGCTTCGGTGTCACTCGACACGTGTACCTCGAAATCGTCGTTGAGCTGGGGTGATGCACGCAACGCGTGACATCGCTGGGGCGCACAGCGCGCTCGCCGAGTCGCTGGAGGCCCCGGGTCGATGTGGCGGCGCGAAGCGTGTGGAGACGGTGCTCGCGCTGTGTCGCGAAGTGTCATTCAGTCTACCAGCGGGGTGTGACGCCGCGGGGGAGGGTGGAACCCTCAGCGGGACCGGACGCGGACCTCGACGCGATCGATCGAGACGCCGGCCACCTCGGCCAACCGGGCGATGATCGTCGAGCTGAGGAACTTCACCTGCGTGGCCCACGCCGGTTCGTCGGCTTCCACGGTGAGCACGCGGTCGTCGAGCCGTACGGGCTGCACGTGGGCGGCGACGGCGGGCCCGACCGCGTCCTCCCAGCGACCGAAGACACCACCGATCTGGACCCGATCGGTGCCGCGCAACGAGCGCATCACCGAGTCGAGCGACTCCGAGATCGGCACCGGATCGACCATCCGATCACCGTATCCGCCGCTCGGCGCAGCGTCGTGACCCGCTTCCGTTCACGCTTCTGGGTCGGATTCACCGCGCTCTTGGCGGCATCGTCGACCCAGAACCGGTGACCCCCGCCGACGTTGCGCTTCTGGGTCGGATTCACCGCGCTCTTGGCGGCATCGTCGACCCAGAAGCCCGGGGTCACGCCACGACGGCACCGTGGACGATGCGCAGGATGCGGTCGGCTCGAGCGGCGGGCGGCAGCTCGCTGGCGGTGGTGATCACGATCTGGCCGGCGGGCAGGTGCTCGAGCAGCGCCGTCGCCCGATGGTCGTCGAGCTCGGACAGGACGTCGTCGAGCACCAGCACCGGTGCGGTGCCGGTGCGTTCGGTGACCAGCCGATGCGCGGCGAGGCGCAGCGAGAGGGCGAGCGTGCGCTGCTCACCCTGGGAGGCGTGGGTCCGGCTCGGCAACCCGTTGATCGACAGGGCGAACTCGTCGCGGTGCGGTCCGACGGTCGTGACACCGCGCCGCACGTCAGTCGGGCGAGCCGCCGCCAACCCTGCCGCCAGTCCGGTCCGCCGCCACTCGGGCTCGTAGTGGAGATCGATCGCGGTGGCGTCGCCGGCGAGCTGTTCGTAGGCCTCGTTGACCATCGGCGCCAGCCTCGCCACCAGCGTCGCCCGGGCATGACCGAACTGGTCGGCAACGGCGGCGAACTTGGCGTCCCAGACGTCGAGCGTCATCTCGATCTCCTCGGTGAGGCGGCCGCCGGCCTGCTTGAGGAGTGTGTTGCGCTGACGCACGATGCGGTCGAGCTCGAGACGGATCGCGTCGTACTTGACGGCCAGGGCGACGAGCGTGTCGTCGAGGAACCTGCGCCGGTCGCCGGGGCCACCCTTGACGATCGTCAGGTCGTCGGGAGAGAACACGGTCACCCGCACCGTGCCCAACAGGTCGCGCACCCGCCCGAGCCGTTGCCGGTTGACCTGCACACGGCTGCGGCCGATCTTGGCGAGCTCGATCTCGATCAGGCTCTCGCGCCCGTCGTCTTCGCGGATCGTCGCCCGGATGATCGCCGTGTCGGCACCGACGCGGACGAGGGCGTCGGTCGGGGCGCCCCGGAAGCTGGTCAGCGAGGCGAGGAACGCCATCGCCTCGGCAAGGTTCGTCTTGCCCTGCCCGTTGTCACCGATCACTACCGTCGTCCCGGCGGTCAGGTCGAACGCACCCCGCTCGTAGTTGCGGAAGTCGACCAACTCCAGGTGATCGACGATCATCGGCAGGGCCGATTCTGCTGACGGACAAACGAACGCTCGGGCCCCGTCCCCGAACGTTCGTTACCCGGGCAGGCGCCGGCGAGGGAAAGCGCCAGCGGCCGAGCCTGGCGTCGAGGCCGACCAGCCATGAACCGCACCGATCCGCTCCGAGGCCTCGACAAGGCGTAACGAGGCCGACCAGCCATGAACACCACCGATCCGCTCCGAGGCCTCGACGGGGATTACGGCACGCGAACGGGCATCAACAGGTACAGGTAGTCGTCGCGACCGACGCCGCGCAGGACGGCGGGCTTCATCGGGTCCATCGTCGACAAGGTGACCTCGTCGCTGTCGATGGCGTCGATGCCCGACGCCAGGTAGTCCGGGTTGAAGGCGATCGTCATCGGCTCGCCCTCGTAGGTCGCGTCGACTTCCTCGGCAGCGTTGCCGAGGTCCTGGTCGATGGCGGTTAGCTGCACCGTCGGGCCGCCGAGCGTCAGGCGCACCGGGGTGGAGTCGACGGCGAGGATCTTGACCCGTCGAATCGCTTCGACCATCTCTGCCTTGCTCACGGTCAGCAGGTTCGGGTAGCTCGTCGGCACGAGGTTGCGGTAGTTCGGGAACTCACCCTCGATCAGCCGTGTCGACAACATGGTGCCGCCGGCCTCGAACGTCGCCTCGCGGTCGCCGAGGCGGACGCTCAACGCGTCGACGTCGCCCATCAGCCGCTGCAGCTCACTCAGCGCACGTCCGGGGATCAGCACCTTCTGGCCCGACGAGAGCACGGCCGTGTTCGGCAGGTCGCGCACGGCGAGGCGGTACGAGTCGGTGGCCACCATGCGCAGCCCGTCGTCGTCGGCGGCGAGCAGCACCCCGGTGAGCACGGCGCGGGCGTCGTCGGTGGAAGCCGCACGCACCACCTGACGCAGGGCGTCGGCGAGGTCGCTCGCCGGCAGCGTCACCGCATCGGCCGACGGCGTGCTCAGCACCGGGTAGTCATCGAGCGACAACGGACGCACCGAGAACTGCGAACGACCCGCGCTGATCGACAGTTCGTCGTCGCGCAGCTCGACCGACACGGCACCGGCGGGCAGCGACTTGACGATGTCGCTCACCAGACGGGCGCGGACGACGGCGGCACCGTCGCGCTCGCCGCCGACCTCGACCGACAGACGGATCGTCAGCTCGAGGTCGGTGCCGGTGACCGTCAGCGTGTCCCCGGCGACCTCCATGCGGACGCCCTGCAGCACCGGCAGGGTGCCGCTGCGGTTCGTCGCCGCACGGCCGGCGGCGCCGAGCGCCTCGGCAAGGACATCACGTTCGCAACGAAACTTCACGGTCCGCACTTCTCCTCATGAAGAGTTGTCTCAATGATCAATGTCAGTAGTAGGTGCTGTGGATTGGGGATGACCACGCGTCCACGCAGCGTAGGGCCGTCATTCGCGTCCACACGGGATGCCGCCTCGGTCCCCAGGTCGCGAATGCCACCGATGTGATCCAGTGGACAAGCTGGCGCTGTCCACCGGTCGCGCCCCCGTTGTCCAGCGCGCGTCCGACGGCGCGTCCCCAGGCCCGCCGGGGCGGCCAGTCGTGCAGTGTGAGCGCTTGCGGTGGGTTGGCGGTGGTGGTGGCGGCCGGCGAGGGAAGCGCCAGCGTCGAGCGTGGCGTCGGGGGCGGCCAGGCGTGCAGTGTGAGCGCTCGCTGTGAGCCCCCGACAATCGATACAGCTCATGCCTTGAGCTGCTGCAACAGATCGGTGACCTGGTCGTAGATCTGCTTGCGTTCTTTCATCAGCCGCTGGATCTTCTCGTTGGCGTGGATCACGGTCGTGTGATCGCGGCCACCGAAGACCCGGGCGATCGCCGGGTAGCTGAGGTCGGTGAGCTCACGGAACACGTACATCGCGATCTGGCGAGCGGTCACCAGCGGTCGCTGCCGGCTGCGGCCCTTGAGGTCTTCGACCGAGAACCTGAGGATCGCCGCGATGTCGGCGAGCAGTTCCTCGTCGGTGCGCACCTTGGGACGGGTGTCGGTCAACAGGTCGGCGAGCTGCGTCTGGGCGAGGTCGGTCGTGATCGGGACCTGGTTGAGGCTGGCGAAGGCGGTCACCCGGATCAACGCACCCTCGAGCTCGCGGATGTTCGTGGCGATGTTCGTGGCGATGAACTCCAACGTGTCGTCGGGGACGAGCACGCGGTCGCGTTCGGACTTGTTGCGCAGGATCGCCAGGCGCGTCTCGAGGTCCGGCGGCTGGATGTCGGTGATCAGCCCCCACTTGAAGCGCCCGCGCAGGCGTTCCTCGAGCGTGGGGATGGCATCGGGCATGCGGTCCGACGAGATGACGACCTGCTTGTTGGCGCCGTGCAGCGAGTTGAACGTGTGGAAGAACTCCTCTTGGAGGCCCTCCTTGCCGGCGATGAACTGGATGTCGTCGATCAGCAACACGTCGATGTCGCGGTAGCGGCGACGCAGCGAGTTGGTCGTGTTCTGGCGGATGGCGTCGACGTACTCGTTCATGAACGTCTCGGTCGAGACGTAGCGCACCTCGTGATGCTGGTAGTTGGAGTGCACGTAGTGGCCGATGGCGTGCAGCAGGTGGGTCTTGCCGAGGCCCGCCGAGCCGTAGATGAACAACGGGTTGTAGCTCCGTGCCGGCGTCTCGGCGACGCGCAGGGCAGCGGCCAGGGCGAACTGATTGGAGGCGCCCTTGACGAACGTCTCGAACGTGTAGCGCGGGTTCAGACCGGCTTCGTCGAGCATCGAGGAGCGACCATTGCCACCCGAGTCGTTGCGCACGGCGCCGTTGCGGGCGGTGTGGTCGATCTCGATCTCGGCGGTCGGCGAGTCGACCGCCGAGGCACCGGTCTCGCCGGCGTTGCTCGTCTCGACGTCGATCTCGACGGTGCGATGGCCTTGGTTGACGTCCTGCAACGCCTCGGTGACGAGGGGCAGGTAGCGGCTCATGATCCGCTCGCGGACGTACGCGCTGGGGGCCAACAACCGCAACGTCTCGCCGTCGGAGTCGATCGGCGTGATGTCTTGGAATGTGGAGAACCAGACGGACTCGGCGAGTTGTGATCGGAGCGACAGAGCCACCTGTGTCCACACGTCTTGGCTCTCGCTCACCTGCATACTCCCGATCGAAGATCGCGACGGTCCACATCGTTGTCCACACGATGTGGACAGACCGGCGACCATCTGCGAAACGGCGAAGCTAGCACGTCGATCCCCCGGGGAAAACCTGTGGCCCGAGACTGCCGAGATCGCAAAAAATATGCTCTGAGCTGGGACGATTCGGTGGGTCGGCTCCTGTGGGTAACTTACATGGGTGTGGTTTGGGGACTCCGGTTGGCGGCGGCACCTGCGTGCCCGTAGCCTTGCTCAGTCGGTTCCCGGCGCGCGCCCCGTCGCACGCGGAAACCGTGTCGTTGTCTCGAACGTCCGGAGATCGCCGTGAAGCGCACTTTTCAACCCAACAACCGCCGCCGAGCCAAGAAGCATGGCTTCCGGGCGCGCATGAGCACGCGTGCAGGTCGTGCGGTGCTGAAGTCCCGCCGCGCCAAGGGCCGCGCCCGCCTCTCGGCTTGATCGACCGGGTCCGCGAGCGCAACGCCTTCGTCCGCCTCCGGCGTGACGGCGTGCGTGTGCGGGCCGATGGACTCTGGTGTTCGTACGTTCCCGATCCCGAGCTCTCGCCGCCGCAGGTGGCCTTCGCCATCGGTCGCGCCGTCGGTCCTGCGGTCCGACGCAATCGCTTGCGTCGTCGGTTGCGGGTCCTCCTCGCCGAGGCCGCACCTCCTCCGGGTCTCTACCTGGTGGGCGCACGACCCGGCACTGCCGAACGTACGTTCGGCGATCTGCAGCAATCGGTGACGATGCTGGTGCAGAAGGTCGACCGGAGCACCCGGCGGTGACCCTCACGTGGGGCCAACGCCACGCCCTGGCGTGGATCGGGCACTACCAGCGCGCCTTCGCCGGCCGTCCATCGCCGTGCCGCTTCTACCCCACCTGTTCGCAGTACTCGCACGACGCCATCGAGACCCACGGCACGAGCCGTGGACTCTGGCTGACCGTCCGCCGCCTCCTGCGGTGCCGTCCGTTCGGCCCGAGCGGCTTCGACCCGGTCCCCGAGCCGCCGCCGGCAGACCTTTCTGCACCCCCGCCTGTCCGAAGGGACGCCTGAGCCATGTTCGAAATTCCCGCCGCACTGCTGTCGTGGTTCTACGGCATCACGAACGGCTACGTCGCGGCGATCGCCCTGATCGCGTTCGTGGTCATGGCGATCACCACCCCGCTGACGCTGAAGAGCACCAAGGGTCTGCTCGAGATGCAGAAGCTGGCGCCGGAGATGCGCAAGTTGCAGAACGAGTACCGCAACGACCGCACCAAGCTCAACGAAGAGATGATGAAGCTCTACCAGGAGCACAAGGTCAATCCGATGGCCTCGTGTCTCCCGCTGGTGGCTCAGGCACCGGTGTTCATCATCATGTTCCGCGTTCTCCATGGCTTGACCTACAAGCCCAAGGGCGCTGCCGAACCCGTGGCTTCGGCCGTGTGGAGCGCCTTCGGCGACACGGCCGAGGCGGCTGATCCGGGGTTCATCCCCCGCTACCTGTCCGTCGACTCGGCGCTCTACCAGTCCCTGTTCGGCGAGCACTCGATGCCCTCGTTCGGCCTCGACCTGTCGAAGTCGGCCATCGACGCCCTCCGCGACGGCTTCGGCACGGGCATCTGGTACGTGCTCCTCGTGGTCGCGCTCGGCGTCTTGTACTTCGTGCAGCAGCGGATGGTCGCCGCTCGCGCCGCCGTCAGCCCGACGATGTCACCGGCGCAGCAGAAGCTGATGCAGTACCTGCCGGTCTTCTTCGCCGTCTTCCAGATCTTCTTCCTCGCCGCGCTCGTCGTCTACTACATCGTCCAGACGATCCTGCGCATCGTGCAGCAGCTGTACATCACGCGCAAGTTCTACGGCCACGACGAGGCCCTCGGCCGCCAGGCGCAGCGTGCCGGCGCCCAGGCGCGCGAAGACGCAGCCAAGACCGGTGACGGTGGCGGCGGCCTGTTCGCCCAGGCCAAGCGCGATCTGGCGTCGGGCAAGTCGCCCGGTAAGTCGAACACCAAGCCGACGCCGAAGAAGGGTTCGGCCGACGAGGTCGCGCCGAAGGCGACGACCAGCAAACGCGTCACCCCACCGAAGAACCGCCCGGCACCCTCTGCCGGGACCAAGGGCCGACCGACGCCGACACGACAGCAGGCGCAGACGAAACCGTCCAAGCCGTCGAAGTCGTCTCGTCCGAAGCCCTCGAAGAAGAGCACCTGACGGCCTGCCCGCCACGAGCCGGCAGCGAGAGAAAGCGATCATCATGGAGTGGGTCGAAACCACCGCCAAGACCATCGAAGCAGCGCGTGAGTCGGCGCTCGATCAACTCGGCGTCGCTGCCGACGAGGCCGAGTTCGAGATCCTCGAGGAGCCCCGCCCGGGACTGTTCGGTCGGATGCGCGGCGAAGCACGCCTGCGGGCCCGAGTGCGGCCCACCCCCGTGCGCCCGAAGCAGGACCGTCGCCGGCGTGGTCGCGACAAGACCAGCGAGGCCGACGCCAGCGCCCCGACCGACACCGACGGCACGTCGAGCCCGTCCAGCGACAGCGCCGCTGTCGCTCCGGCACGGGAACGGGCGGATGCAGCCGCCGCCCCCCGGCGTGAGGCTGCGCCCCGCAAGCGGCGTGCACCTCGGGCACCGGCCTCGAACGGCGACACGCCGGATGAATCGCGAGACACCTCGGCGCGCCCCTCGCGTGCCGACCAGCAGGGGGAGGAACCCACGATGACCACTGAAGAGCGCACCGAGTCCCCCGTCTCCCCCGAAGAGGTCGGCGCCGCTGCCGTGCAGTTCATGGACGGGCTCACCGCCGCCTTCGGCGTGTCGGCGTCGTCGTCGCTGACGGTCGATGACCTCGAGCTCGACGTCGCGGTCGCCGGATCTGACCTCGGTCTGCTCGTCGGTCCTGGTGGCCGCACGCTCAATGCCATCCAGGATCTCGCTCGCGTCGCCGCCCAGCGTCGGCTCGGTGATCACGACACCCGCCTGCGCATCGACGTCGGTGGCTACCGCACCCGCCGCGAAGCCGCGCTCACCGCCTTCGCCCGCGACGTCGCCGAGCAGGTCCGCACCAGCGGCGCCGCTCGGGCCCTGGAGCCGATGGTGTCCGCCGACCGCAAGGTCGTCCACGACGCGCTCAACGACGAAGAGGGTGTCGCCAGCCGCTCGGTGGGTGACGATCCTGATCGCCGGATCGTCGTCGAGCCGGTCTGACTCCCGGACGCCGGATCGCCGGTCGGGATCGTCGGGGATCGTCGGGGATCGTCGGAGGTGGCCGGCATGAACGGGTCGGTCGCCGACCGCGACGGCGCACTGCGCGCCGTCCTGAGTGAATCACAGCGTCTCGGTTTCCTCGGGGAGCGCAACGTCGACGAGGTCATCGCCCACGCCCGCGGCTTCCTCACTGCCCTCGATGCCGATGGTGCGGCGGCCCTACGGGTCGTCGACCTCGGATCGGGTGGTGGCGTGCCGGGATTGGTCATCGCCTACGACCAACCGCGTTGGCAGTTGACGCTGGTCGACCGCCGCGCCAAGCGGACCGACTTCCTCGCCCGGGTGGTGTCTCGCCTCGGCTGGTCGCAGCGGGTGACGGTGCGCTGCGCCGACGTCACCGAGGTGATCCGGACCGATGGCGGATCGTTCGACGCCGCCGTCGCTCGTGGCTTCGGTCCCCCGGCGACGACGCTCGCCGTCGCCCGCCGCCTCGTCACCGACGGCGGACGGATCGTCATCAGCGAACCCCCCGCCGGTGCGCGATGGGATGACGCCGGCCTCCGGGCGGACGGAGTCCGCCACCACGAGGTCACCACCCCTGCCGGACGGCTGGCGGTCTTCGATCTGGCCTGAGGGCGGGTACCGGCGCTGCCCGGGCACACGCTACCCCGGCTGCCCGGCGCTGCCCGGCGCAACCGCTACGGTGCTGCCCGCGCTGCCCGGCGCTCTCGCCGCCCTGGTCGGCCGTGGAGGTTCCACGTGAAACACCTGCGGTGGACAGCGGGCAGCCGGCTCCGGCGTTTCACGTGAAACGTCGGATTGGCAATCGATGGGGGCGCTCCACGTTTCACGTGAAACCTCATACCCCAGCACCCGTCACACCGAAATGCTTGTCTCGACTGGCGCTGATCAGGCAGAGTGTGGGGGTCGTGGCCCCACCCGGGTGCCGCCACCTTCACCGCATCGGAGTGTTCCTTGTCGGATTCGGACGCCACGTCCATTCCCCTCGACCCCGCCGCGACCGTCGACCGGGCCACACCGTTCGCCGTCGCCGGCGATCATGACCACCGCACCGATTCCATGGGCGTCGCCACGTCGGCACCCGCTCCGGAATCCCCCAGGCCCGCATCTGGCGACGCCCCCGACGCCGCCGACGATACCGGCACGTCGGCGCCCGTGGAGCCCGCTCCGGCGAACGTCCCGGTGACCGAACGGCTCGCGCGACCGCTGCCGCGCATCATCGCCTTGGCCAATCAGAAAGGTGGCGTCGGCAAGACGACGACCACCGTCAACCTCGGTGCCGCCCTCGCCGAGATGGGCCAGCGCACCCTGATCATCGACCTCGACCCACAGGGAAACGCCTCGACCGGCCTGGGGATCGAGAACCGCGGCCTCGAGCACTCGATGTACCACGTGCTGATGCACGAAGAGCCGCTGGAGAACGTCATTGAGCCGACGGACGTGCGTCACCTCTTCGTTGCCCCGGCATCGCTCGATCTCGCCGGCGCCGAGATCGAACTGGTCCCGGCCTTCAGCCGTGAACAGCGGCTGAAGCGGGCGATCGATGCGGTCATCGACGACTACGACTACGTGCTCATCGACTGTCCCCCATCACTCGGGCTCCTCACGGTCAACGGGCTCGCCGCCGCCGCCGAGGTGCTGGTGCCGATCCAGTGCGAGTACTACGCCCTCGAGGGGCTCGGCCAGCTGCTCCGCAACGTCGATCTCGTCAAGCGCAACCTCAATCCGACGCTGGAGGTGAGCACGATCCTGTGCGTCATGTACGACGCCCGCACCAAACTCGCGGGCCAAGTGGTCTCCGAGGTCCGTGAGCACTTCGGCGACAAGGTGCTGCGTTCGGTGATCCCCCGCTCGGTCCGACTCTCCGAGGCTCCCTCCTTCGGACAACCGATCACGACCTTCGATCCGACCTCGCGCGGTGCCATCGCCTACCGTGACGCGGCCAAAGAGGTGCACCATGGCTCGCTCTGATCCCCGTCTGCGCAGCGGCCTCGGCCGTGGCCTCAGCTCCATCATTCCCGGTGCCGAACTCTCCGAGCCGGTGACCGGCGAAGGGACGGCGGTGCTGCTGGAGATCCCGGTCACCGCCGTCACCGCCAACCCGCATCAGCCGCGCCGGCACTTCGACGAGGAGAGCCTGACCGAACTGGCGTCGTCGATCGCCGAGATGGGCGTGCTCCAGCCGATCCTCGTCCGCCCGGCGAGCGATGGCACCTACGAGCTGATCGCCGGTGAGCGACGCTGGCGTGCGGCGCAACGTGCCGGGTTACCGACCATCCCAGCGGTCGTCCGGCCGACGGACGACGCGGGCTCGGTGGAGCAGGCGTTGGTGGAGAACCTGCACCGGCAAGATCTCACCCCGCTCGAGGAGGCGGCCGCCTACCAGCAGTTGTTGGAGGACTTCGAGCTCACCCACGACCAGATCGCGACGCGGGTCGGCAAGAGCCGTTCGGCGGTCACCAACAGCATCCGTCTGCTCGGCCTGCCGCCCGCCGTGCAGCACCTGCTGGCCGACGGGCAGCTGTCCGCCGGTCATGCCCGTGCCCTCCTCGGGACACCAGATCGAACGCGTCAGGAGCAGCTCGCCCGCGAGGCCGTTGCCGGCGGCTGGACGGTGCGCATGGTGGAGGAGGCCGTGCGCGTCGAGACGGGACGTGAGGAGCCGACGCCCCCACCACCGGCCGAGGACGAGCCTCCGAGCCCGATGGATGGCGCCGGTCTGACGCCGGCGACCCGGTTGCGTCCACCCGGTCTGCTCGAGTTGGAGAACCTGCTCGCTGAGCATCTCGACACGCGCGTCAACGTGCAGATGTCGGCCAACGCGGTCGGATCACGATCGACTTCGCCGATCTCGAAGATCTCGAGCGCATCTATCGGGCGATGACCGGCTGAGCATCTGCGCGCCCGACTGCACCTCATCACGGCATCCAGCAGCACCTCATCACGGCATCCAGCAGCACCTCATCACGGCATCCAGCCTCACCTCGCGTGGAGGTCGACGGTTGCGCGGTCGACCGTGCGAGTCACCGCGCTGGGCACCGAGGGTCACGTTCACCGTCCGTTCACCCACGACAGGTGATCGTTCACTCAACGTCTTGTCGAGACAAACCCACAGACTGTGTGGATAGCTGTGGATAACTGGGACGATCCGTGGACAACCACATGCGTGACCAACCCCAAGCGGGGCCCAGCGGGGGCGAACCTGCTGGTCAGGCGGTTGGGGCGGCCAGGTCGACCACCCAGTGCGACACGGCGGCGACCACTGCCGCGCTGATCGCATCGGCGGCATCGACGATCTCGCGCACCGGCCCGAGCGAACAGAGCACGGCGGGCATCCGTGTCTCGCGCAGCACGGGCAGTCGCATGCCGTGCACGTCGGCGGGGGCGGCGAGGACCCCGTCGAGGGTCTCGGCGATCGCGCACGCGAGGAGCCGTCCGCCGACTGACTCGAACGTGGGTACGGAGAAGTAGGCGACGAGCGATCGTCTGTCCGTGACGGCCTCGAAGCCGAGATAGACGGTCGCGCCGAAGCGGTTGGCGGCGGCGGCTTGGGCGGCGGCTTCGTACTCGTCGGTGGACATGACGACGGCACCGTCGGTCCGCAGGGTGCGCGAGATCGAGCGTGCCAGCGCGCTCAGCCCGCCGAACTGGCCGACGACCACCCGCGGCGCCGTGCCGGCCAGCGGCGAACCTGCCGATTCGCGCACCAGGGCGACGCCAGGGCCGTCGCCGGTCTGGCGGCGCACCAGCGAGATCATCCGCAGCGACGACGGGCCGCACACGCCGTCGGGCGTGAGGCCGCTGTTGCGTTGGAAGTCCTGCAAGGCACGGGCCGTGGCGGTGCCGAGGATGCCGTCCGGGCGGCCACAGTCGAATCCGAGCTGGTTGAGGGCGTTCTGCAGCTCGGCCACGTCGTCACCGCGAAGGTGCGGTGCGGTCAACAGCAACAGACGGTCGCCGAGCGTCCAGCCAGCCTCGACCAGTGCCAGCCAGGTGGCGTCGTCGCAGCTCCCACTGACGTGGAGGCCGCGGCGGCGTTGGAAGTCCTCCAGGGCGGCGCGCGTCGCCGCCCCGAAGGTTCCGGAGGGGTCGCCGGTGGTGGGGGAACCGGCGGCGTTGAGACGTCGTTGCAGGTCTCGGATCGCCTCGCCGTGCTGACCGAGGGTCAGCGGAAGGCGTCCGATCAGCGCGTCGTGACGAGGAATTCGTCGAGCTCCTCGAGTAGGGCGCCCTTGCTCTTGGCGCCGACCAGCCGCTTCGAGACCTCGCCGCCGGAGAAGACCAGCAACGTCGGGATGCTCATGACGTTGAAGCGCGCGGCCAGGTCGGGGTTGTCGTCGACGTTGAGCTTGGCGATGGTGACCGCCTCACCGTGTTCGGTGGCGATCTCCTCGAGGATCGGGGCGATCTTCTTGCACGGGCCGCACCACTCCGCCCAGAAGTCGACGACGACGGGCTTGTCGGCACCGGCGACGGTTTCGTCGAAGGTGCTCGCTGAGAGGTTCACGATTCCAGCAGCCATGAGAAGGTCCTTTCGAGTTCGGGTCGCAGCGTAGGCGACGTCGTGGTGCAACCGCCGTGCAGTCGGGCGCATTCCCGAGCGGCGGTGGCGTCACCGGGTCAGGCGTGGTGCGTCGCTTCGAGCCAGCGTTCGGCGTCGATCGCCGCCATGCAGCCGGATCCGGCGGCGGTGATCGCCTGCCGGTAGACGAAGTCCTGGACGTCGCCGCAGGCGAACACACCCTCGACGTCGGTGTACGACGAATCGGGGCGGGTGATCAGGTACCCGGTGACCGGGTCCATCGCCAGCTTGCCGACGAAGAGGTCGGTGTTCGGCCGGTGACCGATGGCGACGAACAACCCGGTGACGTCGAGCGTCGACACCGAGCCGTCGACCGTGTCGCGCAACTCGATGCCCGTGACGGCCGAGTCGCCGAAGATGTCGGTCACCTGGGCGTTCCAGCGGATCTCGATCTTGGGGTTGTTGAACGCCCGGTCCTGCATGATCTTCGATGCCCGGAGCTCGTCGCGTCGGTGGATGAGCGTCACCTTGTCGGCGAACTTGGTGAGGAACGTCGCTTCCTCGATGGCGGAGTCGCCGCCGCCGACGACGGCGATCTCGTGGCCGCGGAAGAAGAAGCCGTCGCAGGTCGCGCACGTCGACAGACCGTGGCCGATCAGGCGGTTCTCCGCCTCCAGCCCGAGCATCAGCGACTGCGCACCGGTGCTGACGATGACCGCGTTGGCCAGGTAGTGGGTGTCGCGCACCGACACACGGAACGGACGCGAGCTGAAGTCGACGTCGGTGACCTTGTCGGTGATCACCTCGGTGCCGAAGCGCAGCGCCTGGGCACGCATGTTGGCCATCAGCTCGGGGCCCATGATCCCATCGGGGAACCCGGGGAAGTTCTCGACCTCGGTCGTCAGCATCAGCTGACCGCCGGGCTGGTCGCTCGTGCTCGAGGGTTCACCCTCGATGAGCAGCGGGGAGAGGTTGGCGCGGGCGGTGTAGATGGCGGCGGTCAGGCCCGCGGGGCCGGAGCCGATGATGATGACATCGCGAACTTGGGGGCGTACGTCGGACATGGTGGAGCTCGGTTCGGTGGGGGTCAGCTGGCGGTCGAGTTGCGCATCTTGAACAGCACGAGGCCGACGATGCTCAACAACGCGCCGAGGATGAGGTAGCTGAGGTACACGGCAGGCGTTCCCACGTCGTCGCCAGCTCGAGCAGCGACTGCAGGCCGCGCAACGTGGCGATGAGGACGAGCACGACGATGAACACGCCGAGCATCGCGCCGATGATTCCGAAGACCGCCGCCCGGGCGGCGTAGACGACCTTCGTCGTGGTCTGCGAACGGACCGTGTCGATGAACGTGACGATGCGGTCGGTGATCTCGGTCGCCCAGTTGGGGTCGGTCAGCGGATTCCCCGGCATAGCGGCGAGGTTACCCGTCCCGTCGCCGGACATCGCACGGGTGGCACACGGTCGAGCACGGAGTCCGGCGCGGTCAGGGCAGGCGGACGCTGGCGATCTCGACGCAGTCGTCGAGTCGAGCGGCGATGGCCCGATCGCGATCGCGATCGATACCGACGACGACCGGCACGTCGACGTAGATGGCCGGCCCGACCACCACGTCGAAGCCGCAGTCGGGGATCTGGGCGACCTCGTCGTCGGTGTCGTCGTCGACCGCAGCGCTCGTCACGTCCGGCACGCCGGCCGGGCTCGATGGTGCATCGGCGGCGACGGCCGCGAAGTCGCGCAGGTCCTCCGCGCCGGTGAGCACGACGAGACCGGACTCCGGTGGCGGCGCGGGGTCGTCGATGCCGGTGTCGAACGTTCCGCCGACGATCGACGGCTCGGGCGCTGCGGCGTCGGCCGCTTCGGTGCGCAGTTCGGTGGCAGCTCCTGCGTCGTCTGCGCCGTCGCTGGCCTCGGTGGCGGACATGGAGATATCGGCGGTGGCCTCACCGGCGTCCTGGCCGCCGTCGTCGTTCTCGGTGAGGGCGAAGCGGGCGACGACACCGCCGGCGGCGACGACGGCAACGACCGCTGCGGCGGCAGTGAGCCACCGTGCCGATCGCTGACGGCGACGTTCGGGCCGGCGGGTCGGCGCCGACACGGACGCGGCCCCGGCGACGGCGGCGGCGTCGACATCGCGCGGCGTGACGTCGCGGAGTGAGCCGGTGCGCTCCGCTTCGGGGATGCGGTCCCACGCCGCCAGCGCGGCCGCGAGGTGGGCCTCGCGCGTCGAGATGGCGGCCGGTTCCACGTCGGCGAGCAGTGCCCGGACCGCACCCAGCTGCGTGACCCGCTCCTCGATCTCGGCACGCAACGCCGGGTCGCCGGCGGCGAGGGCGCGCTCGTCGAGCGAGGCCTCGTCGTCGAGGAACGCGCTTGCGAGCGCGTCGAGGTCGGGCGGGAGGTCGTTCATGTCTGCTCGTTTGGACGTTCGTCGTCGGTCGACTGGTTCCCTGGCGCGTACGACTCGATCGGCGCGGCGAGGGTGACGTCGGTCTCGCGCAACGCCAACCGGAGCTCACCGGCGAGCGCCGCGCGGGCGCGGGCGATGCGCGACTTGACCGTGCCGAGGGGGATGTCGAGGGCGTTGGCGATCTCGCCGTAGTCGAGGTCGGTGACGTCGCGCAGCACGAGCACGGTGCGCAGGTCGTCGCTGAGCCCGGCGAGTGCGTCATCGAGCAGCAGGCGGTCGCTGACCCGCTCGATGCGGCCGCTGCTGGCTGCGTCGACGGGTTCGTGGTGGGCGTCGTCGTCGACGGCGTGGAGCGCCGGGCGGCGGTCGCGCTTGCGCAACTCGTCGAGGGCGGCGTTGGTGGCGATGCGGTAGGCCCAGGTGCCGAACGCCGACCGCCCGTCGAAGCGCGGCAGGCTGCGGGTGATCTTGATCAGCGCCTCTTGGCAGGCGTCGTCGGCGTCGCGGGTGCCCCCGGCGATGCGCCGGCACACGGCGTGGATGCGGTCGTAGTGACGTCGCAGCAGTTGGTCGAGCGCGTTGCGGTCGCCGCGTTGGGCGGCGGTGACGAGGGCGGCGTCGTCGAGGCTGGCCATGGTGGAGTGGTCAGCCGCCGGCGGAGATCTCGCCGAGCCGTCCCCGGTAGGGGTTGGCGTCGGAGCAGGTGCCGTCGTTGCCGAGCTCGCGCAGCAGGATCAGCACGTGGCGGGCCGGACTGGTCGGGGCCGGTGAGGTGATCGTGCCGGTCTCGACATCGTGCACGGTCGAGCCGAGGGCCGATCCCCAGCCGTCGAGAGCGGCCGGGATGGTCTCGGCGTCGGTGGCGTAGAAGTCGAGTTGGTACGGGGCGCTGAGGACGTCGACGGAGACCGGCTGCTGGGTCGGTTCGTCGAAGGAGACGACGAGGCCGACGCCGGGCTTGCCGCCGAGGTACTTGTCGGCATAGCAGACCGTCTTCCACGACGTGTCCGGGTTGCCGTCGGCGGTGGCCAGCACGGCGTCGGCGTCGTTCTCGGTGTTGTCACCGCCCGGGTCGTAGGCGGTGAGGGTGGCGATCGTCGCCACACCGGGTGCGATCGCCGCCGGCTCGGCCGGCGGGGGTGTGGCGGTGCTCGCCGACGGTGCAGCGGTGGTGGTCGCCGACGGCTCTTCGCCACCGAACTCGAGCGTCGACCACAGCAGGGCAACGACGACGAGGCCGGCGACGAACAGCAGGGCGACGACGGTGAAGGCGGGCTTCCACTCCTGGGTCATGCCCTTGGCCGGTTTGCCGCGTGCCTGCCCCGAGGGCGGGGTGCGGTCGACTCGAGGGCGCACCGGCGGCAGGGGCGCGGTGAGGTGGCCGACCTCACCCGGGATCGTGCTCCTGGTGGTCGGTGCGGCACCGGGGATCATCGGGCCGAGCAGGTGGTCGCCGAGGACGTCGGGAGTGGATGGCGGGAATGGCGCGGTCGACCGGGCCGCCGGCACGGGCGTCGCCACGTCGGCGTCGTCGAACAGCGGTGTGGTGGCCGGGTTGTGGGTCGTGCGGGCGCGATCCTGGGCGCGGCCGGCGATGTCGGACGGTGCCCGTCGGAGCCGCCGCGAGCCGAACGGCGACACGGGGGAGCGCTCGTACGGGGTGGGGTCGACCGGCGGCGGGCCCTCGCGGGCGGCGTCGCGCAGCGTCGTGACCAGCTCGGCGCCCGAAGCCGGGCGGTGCGCCGGGTTGCGCGCCAGCAGCTGGTGGATGGTCACCACGAGCTTGGTGGGCAGGGTCGCCCGGAGCCGGGTGAGGTCGGTGGGGTCGCGCTGCAGCCGAGCGAGGGCCGTGTCGGCGTCGGTCTCACCGAGGAAGGGCACGCGCCCGGCGAGGCACTCGTAGAGCACGAGCCCGAGCGAGTAGAGATCGGCGCGACCGTCGAGCTTCTTGCCCCGCACCTGTTCGGGCGACAGGTACTTGGCCGTGCCCATCATGATGTTGTCGCTGGTGAGGTCGGACTCGGGGGCGTGCACACCCTTGGCGATGCCGAAGTCGGTCAGCAGCACGCGCCCGTCGGAGGTCATCATGATGTTGCCGGGCTTGACGTCGCGGTGAATGAAGCCGGCGTCGTGGGCGTGGTCGAGAGCGGCGGCGACGCAGCTGCCGATGTGGCAGGTCAGCTCGGGGCTGAGCCGCTTCTGGGTGTCGAGCACCTGGCGCAGGCTCTTGCCTTCGACGAGCTGCATGACGACGGCTTGGCGGCCGTCCTGCTCGAAGACGTCGTGGACGGCGACGATGTTGGGGTGGTTGAGGCTCGCCGCGGCGATCGCTTCGCGCCGGAACCGTTCCGTGACGACGGGGTCGGAGGCGAGGTTCGGTTTCAGCCACTTGACCGCCACCTTGCGGTCGAGGGTCAGGTCGACGGCCAGCCAGACCTCGGCCATCCCGCCCTGAGCGAGCATTCGTTGGAGCTCGTAGCGCTGCGCGATGACAGTCGGGGTGGGTGGCGGGGCCGCAGCGGACATGACTCTGGCGAAACGCTAGCGGTGGTGGGCCGTGTGGGCCGGTCAATTCGGCCGCTCATCCCCGAAACGAACGCTCGGGGACGGGTCCCGGACGTTCGTTAGTCGCCGACGACGTGGAAGGCGACGCCGATCGTGCCGCGGCCGCCGTGGGTGCCGATGACCGGTCCGATCTCGCCGACGACGATCTCGCCGGCGTGGACCGGTTCGAGCAGGGCGACGAACTGGTCGACGTCGGAGCAGTCGGCGTGCATGACGGCGAGGTTCTCGATGCGGCCGTGGTACGAGGCGACCGTGTCGACGAGGAACGCCAGCGCCTTCGATCGGGTGCGCTGCTTGCCGGCCTGCTCGACGACGCCGTCGCGGACCTCGATGATCGGCTTGATCGCCAGAGCGGTGGCGAGCATCGCCTTGGCGTTGCCGATCCGGCCGCCCTTCTTGAGGTTGTCGAGCGTGTCGAGGGCGCCGAAGACGCGGGTGCGGGCGACCAGCTCGCCGGCGGTGGCCTCGAGCTCGTCGAGGCTCGCACCGGCTGCTGCGGCGCGGGCGCAGGCGAGGGCGATCGTGCCCTGCCCCATCGTCACCGACCGGCTGTCGACGACGCGCACGTCGAGGTCGATCGTGGCGTCGTCGGCGATCGTGCGGGCGGCCAACTGGGCGGACTGCATCGTTGCCGAGAGCTCGCCCGACAGCGACACCACGAGCACCCCGCTGCACCCGTCGGCGGCGGCGCGTCGGTAGGCCTGTTCGAACAGGCCGGGCGCCGGCGCGGCAGTGGACGGGAGGGTCGAGCTGCCGGCACAGCGGGTCCAGAACTCGGCCACCGACAACTCGCTGCGATCGGTGAACTCGTCGTCGCCGAAGCGGATCGACAGCGGGATGATGTCGATGTCGGCGGCTTCGGCGATGGCTGCCGGGAGGTCGCAGGCGCTGTCGGTGACGACCCGGATGGTCACGGGGCGACCACTCGGTGACGAGGCGCGTGCAGAGAGGTGGGGTGGCTCACAGGGTCTCGGATTCTACGTCGCCCGTCGCGTCGCCTGCCTCGGGCCCCGCCGCACCGGGGTCAGCCTGGTCACCGCAGGCGTCAGCATCGTCCGCGTTGCCGTCGCCGTCGCCGTCGCCGTCGCCGTTGCCGTCGCCGTTGCCGTTGCCGCCGTCGCCGTCGTCGTCGAGGGTGTCGGCGAGCGCCGCCCGGCGCCGCGAACGCCAGTGGGTGAACCACCAGGTCAACAGCACGAGGACGAAGCCGGCCGTCAGCACCTGACCGAAGCCGGTGAGGGTGGTGACGCGGGCGGTCAGCGGCACCGGGTCGCCGAGGGTTTCGCCGGCCGGCGTCGACACGGTCAGCTCGATCGACGACGTGCCGTTGGAGCGGGCCTCGACGGGGACGATGACGCTGGTCTCGTCGTTCGGCCGCAGGGTCACCGTCTGGTCGCCGGCGGGGAACGTCACCTTGCTCGAGTCGAGGCCGACGTCGACCTGCAGCGGTTCGTCGGAGGTGTTGCCGAGGCGCAGCTCGATCGTGCCCGTGCGCCCCGTGAGGGTGAACGTGAACGGCTCGGGCAGGACGACCGCCGAGCGCAGCACCTGGGCCTCGGCCTGCATCGCGGCGGTGGCGGCGAGCACGTCGGCGTCGCTGTAGGCGGTCGAGATCAGCGACTCCAGCTCCTCGGTCCACGCCACCGGCCGTGGGTCGTCGGCGGGCAGCATCGACGCGGCGCTGATCATCATCAGTGCCGTCGAGTCGATCACCGCCAGTCGGTCGGTCAGCGAGGGCCCGGCGGTTGCGGGGAGCGAGACCGTCATCGGTTCGCCGTCGATCGTGGCGACGTCGGTGACCCCGGTGAGCGACGAAGCGGTACGGAACTCGACCGCCGGGGTGGTGTCGGCGATCGTCGCCAACGCCTCGAGCAGGCGGACGTCGGGTGGGGCGAAGTCCGGTGTCGACAGCACACGGCTGCGGTCCGCCGGCCGGCTGGTGCCGTCGGCGGCGGCGAGGAGGTCGTCGCGCGACTGTTCCAGGAGCAGGTTGCCGAGGGTGCGCACCGCCCACTCGGCTGGTGTCGACCGGGCGAGGATCTGGGCGGCGCCGTCGGCCGTGAGCTGGTCGGCGATCGGGTCGAGCACCAACAGGGGGAGCGTTCCACCGTCAGGCAGCTCGGCGCGGACGAAGAGGTCGGTCGGCGGCCGTTCGTCGTCGACGGTGTCGCGGTACAGCGACGCCGGCATCACCATGTAGCGCACGCCGAGATCGCGCAGCAGCTGCGCGCCGCCGCCGCTCACGGCGACCGACGCCAGCCAGACGTCGCGCCGGGCGGGCGTGGTCGGCACGGCCTCGATGAGGGCCTCCTCACCGGCGATGACGAGCCGCGTGTAGACGTCGGCACGGTCGGCGGCGACGGCAGACGACACGTCGAGGGCGACGATCGGCGACGGGATCAGCTCGTCGTCGCGCAACGCCTCGGCGAGCGTCGACGCGCCGTCGGGGGTCGCCGCGGCATCGGCGACGAGCGTCGGCGGCAGCGCCAGGGCGACCGACTCGGTGAACGCGGCGGCGAAGTCGATGGCGGTGTCGAATGACGCGCTGGTGCGGGCGGCGTCGGCCGGATTGCCGTCGGGTTGTGGTTCCGGGGTGGCAGCGACGACGGCGAGGTCGATGGCGGGTGGGCTCGCCGGGTCGGTCGCCGACGGCAGCCGTTGCACGACCGTGCCGGCGGTCGCCACGACGATCCCGTCGTCGGGATCGCCGATGAGCAGCTGCACACGAATCGGGTGGATGCCGGGTCGCTCCAGCTTGAGGCGGTCCTCGACGCTGTTGACGACGTCGGTGGCGATGTCGAAGGTGATCGTCGCCGTGCCGTCGTCACCGACCGTGGTGAGCGGGCGGATGTCGACTCTGAGCCCGTCGACGGCCCGGCCGAGATCCTCGAACACGTCGGGGTCGACGTCGCTGCCGACGACCTGGGCGACGTCGGCCGGGTCGCTCAGCGGGGGGTAGTTGGTGATCTCGCCGGTGAGCTGGACCGGCGGTGCCACCGTCGTCTCCGGAGCGGTCTCGCCGTCCGGTGGCACCACGACGCCACCGTCGGGGGGGATCGACGGGTCCGCGGCGGCGGTGGTCGTGGTGGTGCTGGTCGTCGTGGTCGTCAGCTGCAGCGGGTCACCCTCGATCGAGCGCAATCGGTACCGCAGGCGGAACGAGCCGTCGGCCTCGACGGCGAACGTCTGATCGACGAGCTCGAGGCTCGGTGCGCCGGCGGTCGCCTGGCGCTGGTTCACGTCGGCGCGGTCGGCCGTGGCCTCGCCGGACGGCGAACCGGTCACGGGCGCACTCAACGCCGTCGCCGCGGCTCCGAGCAGGCCGATGACGCCGACGAGGGTGACCGCGACCAGCGGTCGCAGCCGGGCACGTCTGGATGGGAGGTGCCGTCGCGTCGTCGAGTGCGCCGACGTCATGGAGCGGTGACATCGCGCTCGAGCACGAGCAGCGGTTCGGGCTGGGCGACGAATCCGAGGCCCCGGTAGAGCTCGAGCGCAGGGATGTTGTCGCTGCCGGTGTTGACCAGGGCGTCGGCGGCCTGGCGACGCTGCATCCAGGCGAGGGCATCGGCGACGAGGGCACGACCGAGCCCGCGCCGGCGCACATCGGGGTCGACGGCCAGGCGTTGCACGTAGCCGACCCGGCCGGCGCGGCCGCTGATCGAGAACCCGACCATCCGGCCGTCGAGGTAGGCCGCCCGCGATCGGTGCTGGGGTGTGGCGTCCATGATGTCGCGCAGCGCCTCGGCGTCGTTCGGCCACGTGCCGACGAAGCTGCGGGCGTCGAGGTCGGCGGCGACGTCGAGCTGGCCGCGACGGAGCCGGCGCATGCGGATCGGCGGTTCAGCGGCGGGCCGTCGCGTTCCGGTCAGCGGCTCGGCGGTGGCCGTGGGGTCGAGCGAGCGGCGCAGCAGGGTGAGCGACTCGGCGACGCGGAACCCATGGTCGAAGAAGACCGGGCTCGACTCGGGGAAGAGGGCGCCGGTGCGGATCGTCCGTGCCCCACGGGCGTCGGCGGCGGCGAGCCACTCCTCGATGTCGTCCGTGGTGGGCACCATGTGGTGGTCGAGGAGCACGAGGTGGGCGGTGTTCGGCTCGTGCGGCCACGCGCTGAGTCGGGCCCGCGCTGGGCGCGTCGCAGCAGCGGTGTTCACGGCTCCCGACGGTACTCGTCCGGATCGCCACTGCGACGGCGCAACGGTTGCCTTAGCCTTGCGGCGTGGTCCCCGAGCGTCTGGCACCGGTGTTGCGCGAACTGGAGCCGCTGGCGGCCAGGTTCCATGAGGCCGGTCACCGCATCTACCTGGTCGGTGGCACCGTCCGTGACCTCTTCGGTGGCGACGGCAGCAACGACTTCGATCTCGACCTCACCACCGACGCCCGCCCGCCCGACATCAAGCGCTGCCTGCAGGGTTGGGCCGATGCGGTGTGGACGCAAGGAGAGCGCTTCGGCACGATCGGCGCCCAGCTGCGCGACCGCCAACGGGGTACGGCGCGGACCTACGAGATCACCACGTTCCGCGCCGAGGCGTACACCGACGACTCGCGCAAACCGCACGTGGAGTTCGCCGACGACATCGGCGTCGACCTGTCGCGGCGCGACTTCACCGTCAACGCGATGGCCCTCGAACTGGCCGCCGATGGCGGCCCGCCCGAGCTGATCGACCCGTTCGGTGGTGCCGTCGACCTGGCCACGCGGACGCTGCGGACGCCGATGGGCCCCGAGGTGAGCTTCAACGACGACCCGCTGCGGATGCTGCCGCGCCGCCCGCTTCATCGCCCGCTACCAGCTGGTCCCCACCCCGGAGCTGGTGGAGGCGGTCCACGAGCTGGCGCCGCGCCTCGAGATCGTCTCGGCCGAGCGGATCCGCGACGAGTTCGACAAGCTGATGGTCGTCGACCACCCGTCGGCGGGGCTGTGGTTCCTGGTCGACACCGGACTCGCCGACCAGTTCCTGCCGGAGCTGCCGGCGATGCGCCTCGAGCACGACCCGATCCATCGGCACAAGGACGTCTTGTCGCACACCCTCGCCGTCGTCGAGAACGTGCGCCCACCGGCCGCCGGCGAGGGCGAGGCACCGTTCGACTTCCGCCGCACCCGCCTGGCGGCGTTGTTCCACGACATCGGCAAGCCGCGCACCCGCGGCTTCCTCGAGGGCAAGGGCACGACGTTCCACCACCACGACGCCGTCGGGGCGCGGATGACGCGCAAGCGGATGACGGCGCTGCGATACTCCAACGAGGACATCGAGGCGGTGACCGAGCTGGTCGCGCTGCACCTGCGCTTCCACACCTACTCGATGGGGTGGTCGGATTCGGCCGTGCGGCGCTACGTGCGTGACGCCGGTGACCTGCTCGCCGAGCTCAACGTCTTGACGCGCTGCGACTGCACCACGCGCAACGCCAAGAAGGCGGCCCGCCTGTCGCGGCGAATGGACGAGCTGGAGGAGCGGATCGCCGAGCTTGCCGCCGACGAGGAGCTGGCGGCGCTGCGCCCCGAGCTCGACGGCAACGCCGTCATGTCGCAGCTCGGGATCGGACCGGGGCGCGACGTCGGCGAGGCGATGCGCTTCCTGATGGAGATCCGTCTCGACGAGGGGCTGCTCGGCGAGGACGAGATCCGCCGCCGTCTCGACGACTGGTGGTCGGCGCGCCGCTGATCCTCGGGTCGACGGGGGCGTGTTGCGGCGGGGTGCGCCCGCAGCATCACCGTCGCCATCCATCACCACCGTCGCCGTCACCATCACCATCACCTTCGCCGGTCGGCGCCGCGTCCTAGCGTGTGCGGCGGTGAACTCGGGCGGCGGAGAAGGGGAGGACCTCGACGCGCTCGCGCCGGTGGCGCGAGCTCGTCAGCGCGCGTTCCGCGCCTGGTGGTTGGTGGTGCCCGTCGTCGCCGTGTCGGTGGTGCTCGTGGTCGCCGCGGCGGCCGAGGCGCGGGCCGATCCCGATCCGGCGACCGTCGCGGTGGTCGTCGGCATCGGGCTGTTGTCGGTGGTCGCCGTCCTGGTGACCGTCGTCGAGGCACGGCGGCTCGGCCGACGTTTCCAACACACGATCGACGAGCTCTCGCGGACGCAGCTGGAGATCCGTCGCCTGCTCGACGACCTGCCCGATGCGGTGATGGGCCTCGACGAGCACGGGATCATCGAGTCGGCGAACCGGCGGGCGGCGGTGTTGACGGGCCGCTCGATCGACGAGCTCGTCGGCCGGGCGTTCCTGGAGATGATGGACGACGACGACCGTGTGACGGTGACGGCTCGGTGGCGTGTCGAGCCGCACCGCTTCCTGCCACTCGACAACCCCCGTGACCCGACCGGCCCGGTCGGCAACCACGTCGTGTTCGAGCTCGTCGACGCCGAGGGCGGTCAACACCTCGTCGAGGCATCGTTGCACCGTCCGGCGGCGCTCGACGACGGCGGCGGCGGGGGGCTGGTCGTGCTGTTGCGCGACGTCACCGACCGCGCCCGCACGACCGTCGCCCTGGAACAGGCGCGGCGACGGTTCCAGCAGGCATTCCACTCGGCGCCGACCGGTATGGCGCTGGTGCGTCTCGACGACAGCCGCATCGTCGACGCCAACCAGTCGTTGGCCGACATGCTCGATCGTCCGTTGGGGTCGCTGCTCGGTGTGGGCATCCGCGAGATCACCCATCCCGACGATCTGCGGGCAGCGGCGACCCAGCGGGCCCGGCTCGAGCTCGGCATCGCCGACACCTATTTCCTCGATCAGCGCTACGTGCGCAGCGACGGCGAGTACGTGTGGGCCCGCACCCGGGTGTCGGTCACCGAGGACGACGGCGTGGCGCTGGCGATCACCCACATCGAAGACGTCACCGACCAGCGACTCGCCGCCGAGCGGCTGACCCACGCGGCGACGCACGACGACCTGACCGAACTGCCGAACCGGTCGGCTCTCGTCGAGCGTCTCGACGAGCTGTTGGCGACGTCGGCACCGGGCGAGGTGTCGGTGCTCTTCATCGACCTCGACAACTTCAAGGTCGTCAACGACAGCCTCGGCCACGGCGTCGGCGATCACCTGCTGCGCGAGGTCGTCGGTCCGGCTGCGTCATGTGGTGCGCGACAGCGATCGCCTGGCCCGCTTCGGCGGTGACGAGTTCGTCGTGTTCGTCGACGGGGGCGTCGACGCCGCGGTGCTCGCCGAGCGGGTGCGCAGCGCGTCTGCAGTACCCGATCGACATCGAGGGTCACGAGCTGGTGGTGACGGCGAGCATCGGCTTCGCCGTCAACGTGACCAGCGACCTGACCGCCGACGCCTTGCTGCGCGATGCCGATGCGGCGATGTACCGCGCCAAGGCGGGCGGTCGCGACCGGGTGGAGGCGTTCACCGAGGAGACGCGGGCCGCCTCGATGGCGGCGTTGCAGACGTCGTCCGAGTTGCGTCGAGGTCTCGACCGAGGCGAGGTCGTGCCCTACTTCCAGCCGATCATCGACCTCGCCGGCGGGCAGGTGGTCGGCTTCGAGGTCCTCGCCCGATGGCTGCACCCCGACCGTGGGCTGTTGCTGCCGGCGCAGTTCCTGCCGATGGCCGAGGAGTCCGGGCTGATCGGCGACGTCGGGGCGAGCGTGCTGCGCGACTCGCTCGCCCAGCTGGCACGGTGGCGGGCGCTGGGGTTGCACTTCGCCGACTGCTCGCTGTCGATCAACGTGGCGACGCAGCAGCTCGTCGACGGTCGCTTCCTGCAGCTCGTCGACGATGGGCTCGCCGAGACCGGCATCGACGCCCACTCGGTGTGGCTGGAGATCACCGAGACGGCGCTGATGGCGGACACCGTCGCCGCGGGACGGGCGCTGCGCGACCTGCGCGGCCTCGGCCTGCACCTGTCGGTCGACGACTTCGGCACCGGGTATTCGTCACTGACGTACCTCAAGCGCTTCCCCGTGGAGGCGATCAAGATCGACCGGTCGTTCGTGACCGGGCTCGGGCTCGAGGCCGACGACACGTCGATCGTCGAAGCGGTGGTGCGTCTCGGCCACTCGCTCGGCCTGACGGTGGTCGCCGAGGGTGTCGAGACGCCGTTGCAGTTGAACCGGCTGCGCGAGCTCGGCTGCGAGCACGGCCAGGGCTACCTCTTCGGGCGTCCCCGCCCGGCCGACATCATCGCCAGCGAGCGCGCCGACGCCGGCCGGTGAATCGGCCCATCGCGGCGGCCCGGTGACGCGCCGAGCGTCAGGAACCTTCTTTGTGTGCCCGCAGGATCAGCGTGGTCGGCGCCGGCGACGTGGAGCCGGCACCGAACTCGAGGATCTGGTCGACGCGGAAGTTGGTGCGGGCAAGGGCGGTGAACCACTCGCCGACGGTGCGTGGCCCACGACCGTAGGGCTGGTCTGGCGACGCCGCGGCGAACGGGTGGGGCAGCGAGATCACGAACGGTGCACTGGCGCGCAGGACGCGGTGCGCCTGGCGGAGGAGCCGTCCGAGGTCGTCGACGCCGGTGATCGTCTGGGCGGCGAGGACGACGTCGCACGACGCCGAGGCGACGTCGCCGAGATCGGCGAGGTCGGTCCGCAGGCACTGCACCTGGAGCTCGGCGTCCCCGGCTCGGCGTCGTGTCTCGGCGATGCGCTCGTCGTCGGGATCGACAGCGAGCGCCTTGGCGCCGGTGGCGGCGAAGGCGACGGCGTTGTACCACGGCGAGATGCCGAGCTCGAGGGCGCGTCGACCGTCGCCGATCTCTCCACACAACCGGAGCTCGTCGTCTCCGGGTACACCCGGACCGAACGTGATGTTGGCGACCACGGGTCCAGTGTGCCCGCTGGCCGTCGTTGGCACGCGCATCGCCGCGAGCGGTGTCGCCGGAGCCGGTAACGTCATCGGCCATGGCGTTCACGGTCGGCGCACTCCGCGGAGCCGATGGCTCGCGCGGACTCATCGACCACCGACTTGCCCGTCGGATGCTGATCGCCCAGGTGAAGAAGGGTCGGGTGCCGCTCGACCAGGTCTGCGACGCCCATCCCGAACTGGTCCGCGCTGCCCGCAACGTCGGCACCCAGACCTCGACCCGCTGCCCGATCTGCGAGGGCGCCGACCTCAAGCTGGTCACCTACGTGTTCGGACCCGGTCTGTCGGCGCAGGGTCGTTGCGTGTCGACGGCGAAGGAGATGCGCAAGCTCGACGCCCGTCCGAACGAGCTCAACGCCTACGTCGTCGAGGCGTGCGTCGAGTGCCGTTGGAACCATCTGCTGCGGGTCATCCCCGTCGGCGGACGGTCGTAGCCGGGCGATCCCACCGATGTCGACCACCCGTTGGCGGACGCCGCGCCCGACGGTCGTCGCCGCCTCGGCGCTGGCCGCCGTGACGGTGCTGTCGGTGTCGATCGTGGCCTGTGGGGGTGACGACGACGGGTCGACGGCGAGCACCGGCGAGCCGCTGGCGAGCGCGTCGACGGTCGCACCGTCGGGTTCGCGTCCCCCGTCCGGTTCGACGGACGCCACGGCGGGCGAGGGCACTGCTCAGGAGGGCACTGATCAGGAGGGCACTGGTCAGGAGGGCACTGGTCAGGAGGGCACGGCGACGGACTCCTCGGTAGCCGGTGTCCTGCCGGACGGGTTCACCACGGTGACCGCGGTGATCACCGACGCCGACGGGGCCGTCTGCGAGGTCTGCCTGTGGCTCGCCGACACCGGTGCCGAGCGAGCCCAGGGGCTGATGGGCGTGACCGACCTCGGCGACGCCGCCGGGATGCTGTTCCGCTTCGACGACGTGACGCAGAGCTCGTTCTACATGTTCCAGACGCCGACCCCGTTGTCGATCGCCTGGTTCGGCGACGACGGTGCCTGGGTCGGCACGGCGGAGATGGAACCGTGCCTCGACACGCCCGCCGGCGACTGCCCGCTCTATGCCCCCGAGGCTCCCTACCGCTTCGCCCTCGAAGCGTTCGCCGGTGGCCTCGAACCGCTCGGCGTCGGCCCCGGGTCGACGCTCGAGGTGGTCGCGGGCAGCGAGTCACCGACGTGCGACCTCGTCGGCTGAACGCCGCCGGCCGAGGGCGGCGACTGGTGGGCGTCGCAACCCTGTGACACCCGCACGTCACCATCGACGGTATGGCTCGTCATCGCCCGCACACCCCCGATCACCCTTCCGATCATCCTTTCGATCACCCATCGCCGCCCGCCGCTGGCGTGTGCCGCGCGGCGACCACCTCGGCGGCCGATAGGGTGGGACGGTCCATATTGGCCCTGCCCCAACTCGGGGCTCCCGCCACGGCGACGTCATCGGTCGGTCGTGGGGGATCCGAAGGGAGGAAACACGCCTCATGCGTGCATACGAATTGATGATCATCATCGACGGCGACGTCGATGACCCCAAGGCTCAGGCCTGGATGAAGTCCGTCACGGACGGCGTCACCGCCGCCGGCGGCGAGCTGCACGGCAAGATCGATTGGTGGGGCAAGCGCCAGTTCGCCTACCCGATCAACAAGAAGCCGGCCGGCTACTACCTCGTGGCCGAGATCGTTGCGCCCGCTGGCTCGCTCGACGAGCTCGAGCGCACCCTGCGTCTCGCGGACGACGTCGTCCGTCACAAGCTCATCCGTCTGCCCGACGCCGAGGCCGAGCGCCGCGGCATGGCAGCGAGCGCTGCCTGACGGCGGCACCACCAAAGGGGAATCACATGGCATCGGAGAACAGCGTCACACTGGTCGGCAACCTGACCCGTGATCCTGAGCTGCGCTACACCACGGGGGGCCGTGGAGTCGCCAGCTTCGGCCTGGCGGTCAACCGCCGCTACCAGGTCAACGGTGAGTGGCAGGAGCAGGTCTCCTTCTTCAACATCGTCGCCTGGGGTGACCTCGGCGAGAACGCCGCCGCAAGCCTCACCAAGGGCAACCGCGTGATGGTCGCCGGTCGACTCGAGCAGCGCTCGTACGAGACCAAGGAAGGCGAGAAGCGCAGCGTCACCGAGGTGATCGCCGACGAACTCGGTCCGAGCCTGCGCTGGGCGCAGGTGCAGATCGAGCGCATCAGCCGTGACGCCGCCGACGGTGGCAGCGGCGGTGGCGGTGGCGGCGGTGGCAACCGCGTTCCCGATCCCGTCTACGGCGACGAAGAACCCTTCTGAGCGCCGATCCCCCACGACGATCTGATTTCGAGTTGTAAGGACAACATCCCATGGCAAGCAAGAAGAACCGGGCCCGTACGGCCCGCGAGACCAACCCCCGCAAGTTCAAGAAGAAGACCAGCGTCCTCGTCATCGAGAAGGTCGAGTACGTCGACTACAAAGACGTCGATCTGCTCCAGCGCTTCATGAGCGACCGCGCCAAGATCAAGAACCGGCGCGTCGCCGGCAACACGCTGCAGCAGCAGCGTGAGATCGCCAACGCCGTCAAGGTGGCCCGCGAGATGGCCCTGCTGCCGTACACCCGCCGCGTGGCGTCGACCCGCACCGGTCGTGGCGGCCGTGACGGTGGGCGCGACGGTGGTCGCGATCGCGACACCAGCCTCAACGAGAACGCCAACGACACCGTCACCGACGACGAGTTGAACGACCAGGTCGAGACCGTCGACGTCGCCGACGGTGCCGACACGGAGGAGAGCTGACGATGAAGGTCATCCTGCGCAACGACCTCGATGGTCTCGGCAAGCGCGGCGACATCGTCGACGTCGCCGACGGCCACGCCCGCAACTACCTGCTGCCGAAGGGCAAGGCGATCGCCGCGTCCGAAGGGGCGATGGATCAGGCGGCACGCATGCGCAAGGCGCGCGACGTCCGTGACGCCTCCGCTCGCGAAGCGGCCACGCAGATCGCCAGCACGCTCGTGCCGAAGATCATCACCGTGTCGGCCAAGGCCGGCCCGGAGGGCAAGCTCTTCGGCTCGGTGACCGCTGCCGACGTCGTTGCCGCCGTCGCCGAACAGACCAACATCGAGCTCGAGCGCCGCCAGCTCGAGGTCGACGTCATCAAGACCCTCGGCCAGCACACGGTGACCGCGTCGCTCCACAACGACGTCTCGTTCCCGATCACCATCGACGTCGTCGCCGCCAGCTGATCGGCGCTCGCCGCTCAGCGGCGCGCCGACCGGCTGCAGCGACACAGTCGGCGATCGTCATCCGATCGCCACGTTCACGCCGTATCGCCCGCTGACCGAGCGCGCCCATCCACAGGTTGTCCCCAGCCATCGACGGCTGGGGGCATCCACACCCATCGGGTGGTTGTCCACAGCCGCTCAACAGCCAAGACCCAGGGTTGTTCCTCTTCCCCCGCACAGGAAGGCCCTGAGACAGTGGGGTCCCCATGCCCGCCGACCGAGAACTCGCCCACCGCAACGACCACGCTCGTGGGGGTGCTGGAAGTCCTGCACCGGTGCGCGGTGGACGGGTCCCTCCCCACAACCTGCAGGCCGAGGAGTCGGTGCTCGGTGCTCTGTTGCTGTCGCGTGACGCGATCGGCGTGGTCAGCGAGGCCGGGCTCGATGTCCGCGACTTCTACAGCCCGGTCCACCAGCACGTCTTCGACGCCATCAAGGCGTTGTACACGTCGTCGGGACCGGTCGACGTCGTCACGGTCGCCGACGAACTGCGTCGTCATGGGCTGCTCGATCAGGTCGGTGGCATCGAACGGCTGAACGAACTGCAGAACGCCACACCGTCGGTGTCGGGCGCCGAGCACTACGCCCGCATCGTCATGGACACCGCCCTCCTGCGGCGGCTGATCCACACCGCGGGCGAGATCACCGACCTCGCCTTCAGCGAGCCCGACGACGTCACCAAGGCGGTCGACCTCGCCGAGTCGAAGATGTTCGAGGTCGCCGAGGACCGTGTCGTCGACTCGACCCGCCAGATCCAAGAGCTGCTCAACGAGGCGATGGATCGGCTCGAGGAGAGCTACGAGCGGGGCAACACGATCACCGGTGCGGCGACCGGCTACGACGACCTCGACGACATGCTCTCCGGGTTGCAGCCGAGCACGCTGAACATCGTCGGAGCCCGGCCGGCGGTCGGCAAGACGGCCTTCGGCCTCGGCATGGCGACCCACATCGCCAAGCACGCCGGCAAGCCGGTCCTCGTGTTCTCGCTGGAGATGGGCCACGCCGAGCTGACCCAGCGCATCCTCGCCAGCGAGGCCAAGGTCGACTCGACGAAGCTGCGCACCGGCCGACTGAGCGAGAGCGACTGGTCGAAGATCGGCCTGGCCGTCGGTCGGCTCGAGGTGCCGCTGTTCCTCGACGACAACCCGCAGGTCACGGTCATGGAGATCCGGGCCAAGGCACGGCGGATCAAGGCCCAACACGGTGGCCTGGCGCTGATCATGATCGACTACCTGCAGCTGATGAGCGGCAGCGGACGTTCCGAGAACCGTCAGCTCGAGGTGAGCGAGATCAGCCGGAACCTGAAGGTCCTCGCCCGCGAGCTCGAGGTGCCGATCGTCGCCCTCAGCCAGCTGAGCCGAAACCTCGAGGCCCGATCGGACAAGCGACCGATGCTCGCCGACCTGCGCGAGTCGGGATCGCTGGAGCAGGACGCCGACGTCGTGATGTTCCTGTACCGCGACGAGGTGTACAACCCGGAGTCGCCGGACAAGGGTTCGGCCGAGGTGATCGTCGCCAAGCACCGCGCCGGCCCGACCGGCACCAAACGCCTGGTCTTCCTCGGCCAGTACACCCGCTTCGACAACGCCGCCCGCGCCATTTGAGTCCGTCGGGCCTCACGGCGGTCCGGCGGTCCTGACGTCTGTCGGCCCGACGCCGGCTCGTCGCTGGCGCTTCCCTCGCCGGGTGTGCTCACCAGTGGCGGAGGTCGATCGCCCAGCGGTCGATGATCGTGTCCCCGTCGGCGATCCAGAACTGCTCGTGGCTGGCGACCGTCGGGTCGATGTGTGCCGGCCAGATGTGCACCCGGTCGCCGACCTTCCAGTCGGCGAGTCGGTGCGGGCTCGAACGTGATGTGTTCGTCGGAGCAGAAGAACACGTCACCGCCGTCCCACGACGGGTTGCCGTGGTCCATGCCGAGTGCCTTGAGGCCGCAGTCGGCGACGATCCAGCCCTTCGGGTTGACCGACACCACGGTGGCCACCACCGACAGCGCCTTGCGGAACGGCACGTCGAGCTCGGCGTACTGGGTGTCCATCAGCGTGTACGAGCCGGCTTGGATCTCGGTGCACCAGGTGTTGACGTCGAACGTGCCGGTGCCGCCGCCGGAGACGATGTCGCCGCCGACGTCGGCGTGGGCGGCGAGCAGGATCGACATCGCTGCATCGACCTTGGCCTGCTTGGCGGCACGGTCGTGGATCATCATCAGGTGGCCCTCGTACCCCATCACGCCTCGGACGTCGAGGCCGGCGGCGCGGGCACGGTCGGCGAGACGGCCGGCGTCGTCGGGCGCGCATCCGCAGCGGGGGAGGCCGACGTCGACGTCGACGAGCACCGAGCGGATGCCACCGCGGATGGCGGCATCGAGGGTGGCGTCGGAGTCGATGGCGACGGTGATCGATGCCTCGTCGGCGAGCGCGCCGAGGCGCGCCGTGTCGAGCGTCTCGTTGGCGAGCAGGAGGTCGTCGCCGAGACCGGCGCCGACCATGCCCTCGATCTCGCGCGGCGTGGCGGCGCAGAAGTTGCGGTGCCCGTCGGCGGCGAGGCGCGCTGCCAGGGCGGTCGACTTGAACGCCTTGACGTGGGGGCGCAGCAGGGAGCCGGGGAGCACGGCGTCCATCGCCGCCAGGTTGTGGTCGAACGATGCCCGGTCGATCACCAGCGCCGGTGTCGTCAGGTCGTCGATGGTTGCCGCGTCGGCTGGACGGTTCACGGCACCATCTTGCACCCGGTCGCTACCGTGGCGCGGTGCTCGACCTCGACTTCGTCCGTTCGCAGTTCCCGGCGTTCGATCAGCCGGTCAACGCCGACCAGTCGTTCTTCGAGAACGCGGGGGGTTCGTTCGCCTGCCGACAGACGATCGATGCCCTGCTCGACCACTACACCCGGCTCAAGGTGCAGCCGTACAGCGAGTACGCCTCGTCGGCCGAGGCCGGGGCGTCGATGGATCGGTCGCGGCAGCGCTGGGCCGATGCCCTCGGTGTCGAAGATCGCGAGGTCGTGTTCGGACCGTCGACGTCGGCCAACACCTACGTGCTGGCGCACGCCCTAGCGGACGTGCTGAGCCCCGCCGACGAGGTGATCGTCACCAATCAGGACCACGAGGCGAACACCGGTGCCATCCGCCGGGCCGCCGAGCGCGTCGGCTGCACCGTGCGCGAGTGGCGTACCGACGCCGACACGGGGATGCTCGATCTCGCCGGCTTCGACGAACTGCTCGGGGACCGCACGGTGCTCGTCACGGTGCCCCATGCCTCGAACATCGTCGGCAAGGAGAACGATGTCGCCGAGGTGACCCGGCGAGCCCACGCGATCGGGGCGCGGGTGATCGTCGACGGCGTGTCGTTCGCCCCGCACACGATCCCGGACGTCGCGGCGATCGGCGCCGACGTCTACCTGTTCAGCCTGTACAAGACGTACTCGGTCCACCAGGGGCTGATGGTCGTCCGCTCCGGGATGATGACCGAACTGCCGAACCAGAGCCACTACTTCAACGACTCCGTCGCGGACAAGCGGCTCAACCCAGCGGGTCCCGACCACGCCCAGGTCGCCGCTGCCGGGGCCGTGCTCGACTACGTCGAGGCCAGCCACCGCCACCACGGCGGTGCGACCGATGCCGACCTGCCGTCGGCGGTGCGGGCGGTGTCGACGCTCTGGCGCGACCACGAGGACGCGCTGACGCCCCGGCTGCTCGACGTGCTGCGCGACCGCGACGACGTGCGGCTGCTCGGTCCGTCGACACTCGGCGATGGGGACGGACATCGCTGCCCGACGATCGCCTTCTCGCCGCTCCGGCGCGAGCCGGCCGATGTCGCCCGCCAGCTCGTCGCCCGCGGTGTGCAGACCAGCTCCGGCCACTACTACGCGACCCGCGTGCTCGACGGCCTCGGCATCGATCCCGATCGTGGAGTGGTGCGGCTCTCGTTCGTGCACTACACGTCGCCCGGTGACGTCGATCGGGCGTGCGAGGCGCTGGCCGACGTGCTCGGCTGACCGCGCCGGCGGCAACTGGTTCCGCCGCGTCGCTGCCGCCGCCGACGATGCACGGCGATACCGCCCGCATGCGCCATAGTTGGCGCCGTGACGACGACCGAGGCGGCTCCGCGCGCCCTCGCTGAGCGGGACCGGCGCGACTGGCGCCGGCACCCTGTCGATGTCGCCCACCTCGTGCTGTGGGCCGCCCTGCTGGTCCTCGTGCTCGTCCTGACGGCGCTCGTGCCGAGCGCGCTGACCAACGCCTCGGCCGACCTGGTCCGGCTCCTCGGTCGCATGCCGGACTGGTTGCGGTACGCGCTGGTGGTGTCGGCACAGCTGCTGATCATCGCCATCCCGATCTGCATCGTCGGGTGGTTGCTCGCCCGCAGCACCCGTGCGCTCACCGCCCTCGTCGTCGCGTCCGCCGTCGCCAGCGGCGTCGTGATGGTCCTCATCACCGACTGGTTGACCCGTGCGGCGCCGCCGACCGAGATCACTGATCTCCGGTCGAGCTCGTTCATCCCGACCGACTTCCCGTCGGCCGCCTACCTCGCGGGGTTGGTCGCCGGCGCGACCACGGCGTCCCCGCTGATGTCCGCCTCGTGGCGGCGGGTGGCGTGGACCGGGGTCGGCGTCGCCGCCGCCGTGCGCATCCTCAGCGCCACCCAGGCGCCGGTCAGCATCGCCGTCACGGTGACCCTCGGCATGAGCGTCGGTTACGCCTTCCTCGTCGCCTTCGGCTCGCCGCAGCGCCGACCTGGCTCGGCGACGCTCCGCGCCGCGCTCGCGGCGGGCGGCTTCGACGTCGACGACCTCGCCGACGAGGCAACGGCGCACGGGACGCGGGTGTACGACGGCACGGCGGACGGCAAGCCGGTGCAGGTCCTTTACCTCGATCGTGACGATCGCGACGCCGAGGTGTTTGCCGGGATCATCCGTGCCATCCGCGTCCGTGACGTCGACGAGCAATCGCTGTCGACGCGACCGCGGGTACGTGTCGCCCAGTTGGCGCTGACGACGTCGATGGCCGAGCGCGCCGGCGTCCGCGTGCCGCGGGTGCTGGCTGCAGCGCCCGCGGACCGCGACAGCGCGGTGTACGTCGTCAGCGCCACCGACGGGCGGTCGCTCACCGAACTCGACGGCGACACCGTCTCCGAGGCCGCCCTCGACGATGCCTGGCGCCAGCTCGGGCTGCTCCACGACGCCAAGATCGCCCACCGGTCGCTGGCGTCGAACAACGTCGTCGTCGACGGCGACACCGTCACCCTGACCGGCATGGGATCGGCCCTGCTGGCCGCCAGCAGTGACTCCCGCGCCGTCGACCGCGCCGAGCTGCTCGTCGCCTCGGCGCTGGCGGTCGGCTCGGACCGGGCGGTCGCCGCAGCGGTGCGCAACGTCCCCCACGAGCAGCTCGCCGGGACGTTGCCGTTCATCCAACTGCCGGCACTGTCGGCGCCGGCGCGACGACTGATCGCCAAGCGCAAGAAGTTCGCCGACGAGCTGCGCACGGCGGTCCAGCAGCAACTCGGCGTCGACGAGGTCGAGCTCGCCGAGCTGGAGCGGATCAGCTTCGGCAAGGCGGTCACCTGGGTCGGCTTCGCCGTGCTGGCCTTCATCCTGTTGGCGTTCGCCAGCAACTGGGACCAGATCAGAGACGCCCTGACGGGGATCGACTGGCCGTGGGCGGTGCCGGTCCTGATCGCCACGCTGCTCGGCACGCTCGCCGGGGCGTTCTCGCTGAGCGGTTCGGTGGTCCGTCGGGTGCCGCTCGGCGAAGCGACGCTGATCATGTTCGGCCAGTCGTTCCTCAACCGCTTCACGCCGATGAACGCCGGGGGCATGGCGATCCGCGTCCGCTACCTGCAGAAGGGCGGCACCGACGGTGTCGTCGCGGCGGCGGCGATCGGGCTCACCTCGGCGGCGAGCGGTGTGATGCAGGCGCTGTTCCTCGTCGTGTTCCTGCTGTGGAGCAGCACCGACGCGGCTGCCGACCAGCAGTCGGGCGGCGACGGCGGCGGGCCAGACCTGACGATCGTCCTCGTCATCGTCCTGGCGGTCGTGCTGGCGGCGATCGTCATCGCCCTCACCCCGAAGATCCGGCACTGGGTGATCCGCATCGTCACCTCGACGCTGCACAAGATCAAGTCCGACTTCGGTGAGTTGGCGCGCATGCCGTCGAAGCTGGGCCTGCTCTTCGGCGGCGCGGCGATGGGCAAGATGTGCACGATCGTCGCCTTCGTCGCCTCGTGTCGGGCGTTCGATGTCGACCTCTCCTTCGCCACGCTCGGGGCCCTCTACATGATCGCCAACACGATCGCCTCGACCGTGCCGACGCCCGGCGGTGTCGGTGCCGTCGGTGCGGCACTGGTGCTCGTGCTCGGCAACGCCGGCGTCGACGAGGCGACCGCATGGGCGGCGGTGATCCTCTTCCGCGGCATCAACTACTGGTTCCCGACGATCCCCGGCTACATCGGGCTCAAGGCGTCGCAGAGCCGCGGGCTCGTCTGAGCCGCGACAGCTCGACCGCGTACGCTGCCTGCGTGGGAACCGCACCGGTCGTCGACGTCGTGATGGGATCGTCGAGCGACTGGCCGACGATGAGCAAGGCGGTCGAGATCCTCGAGGCGTTCGGTGTCGCCCACGAGGCGCGGGTCGTCAGCGCCCACCGGATGCCCGACGAGATGTTCGAGTTCGCCGACACCGCCGAAGACCGTGGGCTGCGAGCGATCATCGCCGGAGCCGGCGGGGCGGCGCACCTCCCGGGGATGCTGGCGGCGAAGACCACCGTGCCGGTCCTCGGGGTTCCGGTCCCGTCCCGCCACCTCGGCGGTCAGGACTCGTTGTACTCGATCGTCCAGATGCCCGCCGGGGTGCCGGTGGCGACGTTCGCCATCGGGGAGGCGGGCGCGACCAACGCCGCCCTGTTCGCCGTGGCGATGCTCGCCGCGGACGACACCGACCTGGCGGCCGCCCTCCACGCCTACCGCGCCACGCGGCGCGAGCAGGCGTCGTCGTCGGTCCTCCCGCCCGACGGCGCGCCATGAGCCGACGGGCGGTCACGCCACCGGCGACGATCGGGATGCTCGGGGGCGGTCAGCTCGGGCGTTACGCGTTGATGGCGGCGACGACGATGGGGTACCGGACGGTCGTGCTCGACCCGGATCCGTCCGCGCCCGCCGGCGTCGTCGCCAACGAGCACCTGGTGGCGGCGTACGACGATCCCGCCGCCCTGGAACGGTTGGCGCGCGACTGCGAGGTGGTGACCACCGAGTTCGAGAACCCGCCGGCCGAGGCGGTGGCGTGGCTGGCGGCGCGCGTGCGGGTGGCGCCGACGGCGCACGCCGTGTCGATCGCCCAGGACCGCATCGCCGAGAAGCGCTTCCTCGTCGACAACGGCTTCCCGGTCGGCCCGCACGTGGTCCTCGCCGACGACGCCGTCGCCCTCGGTGCGCTGGCCGAGGGTGATGTCGTCGTCAAGACGGCGCGCCTCGGCTACGACGGCAAGGGACAACGACGAGCGCGAGGTGCCGCGGAGGTGCTCGCCGCGTGGGCCGATCTCGACGGCGTGGCGTGCGTCGTCGAGCAGCGCCTCGACCTGCAGTCGGAGGTCAGCGTCATCGTCGCCCGCACTGCCGACGGCGACGTCCGTTCGTGGACCGCGGCGGAGAACCATCACGTCGACGGCATCCTCGACCTGTCGATCGTGCCGGCGACCGTGCCGGCCGACGTCGTCGACCGGGCGGAGGGCCTGGCGATGGCGATCGCCGACGCCCTCGACTACGTCGGCGTGTTGGCGGTCGAGATGTTCGTCGTCGACGGTGAGGTGGTGGTCAACGAACTCGCCCCGCGCCCGCACAACAGCGGCCACTGGACGCTCGACGCGGCCGTCACCAGCCAGTTCGAGCAGCAGATCCGCGCGGTGTGCGGGCTCGGGCTCGGATCCACGGCGATGACCGCGCCCGGCGTGGCGATGGTCAACCTGCTCGGCGACCTGTGGGACCGCGGGACGCCCGACTGGTCCGTGGTCCTCGGGGTGCCGGACGCCAAGCTCCATCTGTACGGGAAGTCCGAGCCGCGGCCGGGTCGCAAGATGGGCCATCTGACCGTCGTCGCGTCGTCGTCGCGAGCGGCGGCGGCGCGAGCGCTCGAGCTGCGCGCCGCCCTCGGCGCGAGGTAGCCGGGCCACCGTCCACCGTCCACCGTCCACCGTCCACCGTGCGGGCGGGCGGGCGCCTCGAACGATCACTAGCGTGCCCCGCGTGTCCGCCGCCAGCGACGTCTTGCAACTGCCGGCGGTCCGCCGGTACCTGCTGTCGACGGCGTGCGCGGCGGTCGGCATCAACATCTTGATCACCGTCTTGTTCAAGCAGGTCTACGACATCACGGGCAACGAGCTCGACATCGGTCTGCTCGGCCTGGCGCAGTTCATCCCGGCCATCCTGCTCGTGCTCGTCAGTGGGTGGGTCGCCGACCGCTTCGACCGCCGCCGGGTCAGTGCGCTGTTCCTCCTCGCCCGTGTCGCCTGCGCCGGTGGCTTCGTCGCCTACAGCCTGTCGGGGTCCGACGCGGTGTGGCCGCTGTTCGGGCTGGCGTTCCTGTTCGGCGCCGCCGACGCGATGATCGGACCCGCCCGCCGCTCGATGGCCCCGCTGCTCGCCCCGAAGGAGCAGTTCCCGGCCGTCATCGCGCTGTGGACGGCGACGTTCACCGCCAGCTCGATCCTCGGCCCGGTCGCCGGCGGGTTCCTCTACTCGGTCGGGCCGGCACAGGCCTACGTGCTCGCCGGGTTGCTGGAACTGGCGGCGATCGTGCCGATGCTGCGCATCGTCTACGTCCGCGAGCCGGACCGGCTGACCGAACGGCCCACCCTGTCGACCGCCCTCGAAGGACTGCACTTCGTGTTCCGCACACCCGTCGTGCTGGCCACGATCTCGCTCGACCTGTTCGCCGTGCTGTTCGGCGGGGCGATCGCCCTGATCCCCGTCGTCGCCAGCGAGCAGCTCGGGGTCGGCGACGTCGCCTACGGGTTCCTCCGTGCCGCCCCGGGCATCGGTGCGGCGGTGATGGCCGTGTGGCTGGCGATGCGGCCGGTCACCCGTCGAGTCGGCCCGACGCTGCTGGTCGCCGTGGCGATCTTCGGCTTCGGGACGGCGGTGTTCGGCCTGACGAACAGCTACGCCGTCGCCTTCGTCAGCCTCGTCGTCATCGCCGCTGCCGACATGGTGTCGATGTTCATCCGCGGCTCGATCGTCCCGCTGGTCACACCCGACGATCAGCTCGGCCGGGTGACCGCCGTGGAAGGGGTGTTCATCGGCGCCTCGAACGAGCTCGGGGCGTTCGAGAGCGGCGTCGCGGCGCGCGCCTTCGGTGTGCCGTGGGCGATCGCCGGCGGCGGGATCATCACGGTGGTCATCGCCGGCAGCTTCGCCTTCGTGTTCCCGTCGCTGCGGCGCATCGACACGTTCGCATCGCTCGACCCGCAGCGGCCGACGCCGCTTGCGGAAGCCGGCGCCTGACGCTCCGGCCCGTGCGTCTCGTCAGACGCGCCGATACAGCAGGTCGACGGGCGGGCGGCCGGCGTCGAGCCCGCGTTGTTCGAAGCGGGTGACCGGACGCCAGTCCGGTCGCGGGATCACGCCGCCGTCGAGGCGCGGTTCGGCGTCACACGTCTGCTCCATCACCACCGCGTAGTGGGCGATGTCGGTCGCCAGGTGGAGGAACCCGCCGACGACCAGCCGATCGACGAACGCCGCGACCACGTCGGGGGCGACGAGGCGGCGGTGCTGCCGGCGCCGCTTCGTCCACGGGTCGGGAAAGAACACGCGGATGCCGGCGAGGCTCGAGTGGGGAACGCGGTCGAGGAACGGGAGGAGGTCACCGTGGACGACACGGAGGTGGTGGAGTTCGTCGTGTTCGATGGCGTCGAGCACGGTCACGACGCCGGGCGTGTGCACCTCGACCGCCAGCACGTCGACGTCGGGCTGGTCCATCGCCATGGCGATCGTCGACTCGCCGTGGCCGAACCCGATATCGAGGACGACGTCGCCGACCCGACCGAACACGGCCAGGTAGTCGAGCGGGGGCCCGGTGACGTCGAGACCCCATCGTTGGATCCAGGTGTCGAACTCGGCTTGCCGCTTGGGCGACAGCGACCGGCGTCGGACCTTGAACGTCGCCGACGGCCGGCGGACGGGCGAGCTCATCGGGGCGAAGCTACCGGCGGTCGCTCGTCGCTCGTCGCTGTCGCGGAGCCCGGCGCAGCACTACAGTTCGCGCCATGGCCGGCGCCGCGATCGAGTTGATGCCCAACGAGAAGATGATCCTGGCGTCGAACCCGCACTGGTTCTATTTCTGGAAGCAGGTGATCGGTGGCGTCGTCTTCGTCGTGTTGTTGATCCTGCTGGCGTGGATCAACGTCTCGTGGGTCGACACGTTCCTGACGTGGCTGATCGTGGCGTCGATCGTCTTCTTGCTCGTGACGACGTTGTACGACTTCGTGCAGTGGAAGACGACGAAGTTCGCCGTCACCAACATGCGCGTCGCCTACCAGAGCGGGATGATCCACCGCCGTGGCGTGTCGATCCCGCTCAACCGGATCAACAACGTCAACTTCCACCAAGGCCTGATCGCCCGCATGTTCAACAACGGTGTGGTGACCATCGAGTCGGCCGGCGAGACCGGTGACTCGGTGTTCGAGAACATCCCCGACCCGGAGGGCGTGCGGTCGCTGATCTTCACCCAGATCGAAGCCGACGAGCAGCGCGACTCCGATCGTGACGCGGCGGCGCTGGCGAAGGCGATGCGCGACCAGATGCCGGCACCGGGCGGTGCGCCGGCGGCGGGATCCGTGCCGGAACGCCTGACCCAGCTCGAGACGCTGCGCGCCCAGGGCCACATCTCCGACGCCGAGTACGAGACCAAGCGCCGCCAGATCCTCGATCAGCTCTGAGCGACACGCTGGAATCCAGCGCTCAGCGCCGCGATGTTCACGCCGGCGCCGGCTGGGCGCCGCGGATCAGGCGGCCCGGGAGCGCATCCGTCGCCTCGCCGTCGGCGTAGGTCTCCTGGCCGGCGACGATCGTGTGCCGCCAGCCGTCGGCGCGCTGCAGCAGCCGCCGGCCGTTGGCCGGCAGGTCGTGGACGATCTCCGGCTTGCGCAGCCGCAACCGGTCGAAGTCGACGACGTTGACGTCGGCGCGATACCCCGGTGCGAGCACGCCCCGGTCGAACAGCCCGACGGTGCGTGCCGTGTCGCGGCAATGGCGCTGCACGAGGAAGGGCACCGGGATCCGGTCGCGGGCGCGGTCGCGACCCCAGTAGGCGAGCAGCGTCGTCGGGAAGCTGCCGTCGCAGATCGTGCCCACGTGGGCGCCACCGTCGCCGAGGCCGGGGACGGTGTGGGGGTGGACGAGCATCTCGTGGCAGCCGTCGAGGTTGCCGTCGACGTAGTTCAAGAAGGGGGTGTAGAGCAGGCCGTGGCCGTCGTCGCCGAGCAGCGTGTCGAGTGCCAGCTCGGCCGGGTCGACGCCGGTGCGGGCGGCGCGGGCGGCGATCGAGGCGTCGAGCGAGGGTTCGTAGTCGGGGTCGTCGCCGAGCTCGAACATCATCTCGAAGCGGCTGATCAGGGCACCGCCGAGCTTGTCGGTGTCGGTCGCCGACGCGGCGGCGAAAAGCCGCTCGCGGAACGCCGGGTCGCGCAACGCGGCGGACGCGGGCGTCGAGCGGACGGTCGGCGATCTCCGCGTACACGGGGTTGGCCATGAACGGGTTGAGCGTCAGCTCGAGTCCGAGGATCAGGCCGACGGCGCGTGGGGCGACCTGCCCGGTGATCTGCAGGCCGTCGGCGTTGGCGGCGGTGATGCGGTCGAGGAGGCCGCGGAAGTGGTCGGGCACGACCGGGCTGCGGGCGATCGAGATCGACATCGGTCGGCCCGAGGTGGCGATCATCTGCCGCAGCGTGGCGAACTCACCGTCGGGGTCGATGAAGTCGGACACGACCTGCAACACGCCGGTGCCCGTTGCGCCGACACCCTGGGCGATGCCGATCAGCTCGTCCGGTGCGGCGGTGAGGGTCGGCGTGTAGGCGCCGGTCGAGGTCTTGTGGTTGCGGGTGCGGCTGGTGCTGAACCCGAGCGCCCCCGCCTCGATCCCGTCGCGGGCGAGATCGGCCATGCGAGCGATGTCGTCGGGGGTGGCGTCTTCGTGGTTGGCGCCGCGCTCGCCCATCACGTGCAGGCGCAGCGCGCCGTGGGGCACCTGCATGCCGATGTCGAGGTCGTGGGGGATCGTGTCGACGGCGTCGAGGAACTCGCCGAACGAGTTCCAGTTCCACCGCAGCCCCTCGTGGAGGGCGGCGCCGGGGATGTCCTCGACGCCCTCCATCAGCTCGATCAACTTGTCGTGGTCGGCATCGTGCACCGGCGCGAAGCCGACGCCGCAGTTGCCGGTGACCACCGTGGTCACGCCGTGCCACGACGACGGCTGCATGCGATGGTCCCACGTCGCCTGCCCGTCGTAGTGGGAGTGGATGTCGACGATGCCCGGGATCACCAGCGCGCCGTCGGCGTCGATGGTGCGCGTCGCCCGGCCGCCGACGTTGCCGACTTCGACGACGATGCCATCGCGGACGGCGACGTCCACGGTGCGCGGTTCACTGCCGGTCCCGTCGACGAGGGTCCCGCCCTTCACGATCAGGTCGTACTCAGCCATGCCCGAGTCTCGCGCCCGACGCCCACGCGTCCCGACCCGGAGCCCTCACACCCACGTGCTGCGGTGAGCAGGCACCTCGTGGCCGGGCGAGTGTCGGGGGCCCGTGCCAGGCATCCTGTCAGGGATGTTCCTGGGCGAAGACCTCCTGGCGTGGCTGGTGCTGGCGTTCGGTGGCGCCTTGTTCGTCGGCAACCTCCTGGCGATCGTGCGGCCGCCCGCAGCACAGCTCGACGAGACGAACCTGGAGCGCGCCCCGGTCGCGCGGAGCGTGGTCTTCGCGGGCATCGGGCTCGTCGCTGCGGTGTGGGCGCTGGCGTCGTTGATCGCCGGATGAGCAGCATCGAGCGTCGGGTGCACCCGCTCGCACCGTCTGGGCCCGTCCGATCTGGGAGATTGGGGCGATGAGCAGCCCGCTGCGCCTGACGTTCCTGCAGTCCGGCACGCGCGTCGGACAGCTTCCCGACTCACCTGCCGAGGTCGCCTTCGTCGGCCGCTCCAACGTCGGCAAATCGTCGCTGGTCAACGCCCTGGCCAATCGCAAGCAGTTGGCGCGCGTGTCGAACACGCCCGGCCGCACGCAGTTGATCAACGTCTTCGCCGTCGATGGTGGCTCGGAGGCGGGCACGCTCGTCGACCTGCCGGGGTACGGCTACGCCAAGGCGGCGAAGTCGGTACGCCGCGACTGGCCGGAGATGATCGAGGGCTACCTGCTGGAGCGGCAGAACCTGGCGATGGTGTTCGTGCTCGTCGACGGCGAGATCGGCCCGACGAGCCTCGACGTGACGATGCTCGGCTGGCTGCGGTACCACGGTGTGCCGCACACGATCGTGGCGACCAAGAACGACAAGGTCAAGCCGTCGAAGCGCGCCGGACGTCGCAAGGAACTGGCCGCCAAGTGCGACCTCGAGGAGGGCGACATCGTGTGGGTCAGCGCGACGAAAGGCGACGGGATCGATTCCTTGCGCGGCCTCGTGCGGACGTGGGTCGGCTGACCGCCGATGCACGGTTAGCGTCGCGCTCATGCCGTACGAGCCGCCCTCCGTCGCCATCACCGGGACCGGGTTGTTCACGCCGCCGGACTCGATCAGCAACGCCGAACTGGTGGCGTCGCTGACGGAGTCGGTGCTGAAGTGGAACGCCGAACACGCCGACGAGATCGAGCGTGGCGAGTCGGCCGCTCGCGCCCTGCCCGACGAGGAGTTCATCGTCAAGGCATCGGGGATCCGCTCGCGCTACGTGATGGAGAAGTCCGGCGTTCTCGATCCGTCGCGCATGCGGCCACGGCTCGAGACCCGTTCCGACGATCAGCTCGGGATCCAGGCGGAGATGTCGATGCCGGCGGTGCGCGAGGCACTCGCCCAGGCGGGCCGCCAGCCGACCGACGTCGATGCGGTGATCGTCGGCTGCTCCAACCTGCAACGCGCCTATCCGGCGGTGGCGATCGAGATCCAAGATGCCCTCGGTGCGAGCGGGTGGGGCTACGACATGAACGTCGCCTGCTCCTCGGCGACGTTCTCGGTTCAGGCCGCCGTCGATGCGCTGCGCAACGGGTCGGCGAACTGCGTGCTCGTGGTCAATCCGGAGATCACGTCGGGGCACAACAACTTCGAGTTCCGCGACTTCCACTTCATCTTCGGCGACGCCTGCACGGCGCTCGTCCTCGAGCGCGCCGACGACGCCATGGCGTCATCGTCGGCGTCAGCGTCGTGGACGGTGCTCGGCACGAAGTTGGCGACGAAGTTCTCCAACAACATCCGCAACGACTTCGGGTTCCTCAACCCGTCGGAGACGACGCCGCGAGAGCCACACGAGCTGGTCTTCCGCCAGCAGGGCCAGCAGGTGTTCCGCGAGGTGTGTCCGATGGTCGCCGCGCACATCACCGACCATCTCGGCGATCTCGGGTTGTCGGCCGACGACGTGCGGCGCTTCTGGCTGCACCAGGCAAACCTGAAGATGAACCAGCTGATCGCCAAGGGTGTGCTCGGCCGCGTGCCGACCGACGACGAGGCGCCGGTGATCCTCGACGAGTTCGCCAACACCAGCTCGGCCGGCTCGGTCATCGCCTTCCACCGTCATCGCGACGACTTGGCGCCCGGTGACCTCGGCGTCATCTGCTCCTTCGGCGCCGGCTACTCCGTCGGCAGCGTCATCGTCCGCCGCAACTGAGCAACGTGTGGGGACAAGCAACGTTTGGGGACAGGCCCCAGCCGTTGCTCTTGTCCGCAACGATCGTGTGGCGGCGGACACCACCGGCGGCGGCAGCCGACTGCTCCAGTTGACGATCCGACGGACCGATGAAGGATCCGATGGCGACCCCCTCGACTCCCTCCCTGTGGGCGCGCCTCGGCAGCGCCACGTTCCGTCACCGATGGCGGGTGCTGATCACGTGGGCTGCCGTGTTGCTCGCCGTGTTCGCCTCGGTCGGCGTGGTCGGCTCGTCCAGCGACGGCTCGTTCTCGATCCCCGACTCGGAGTCGAAGCGCGGCTTCGACACGCTCGAGGAGCACTTCGGTGGTCTCGGTGCCGGCCGGTCGGGCACGATCATCTTCCGCGCCGACCAGGGCATCGACGATCCCACCGTCGTCGTGGCCATGACGGCGCTGTTCGACGAGGTCGCCGAGATCGACGGCGTCACGCTCACCAGCCCGTACACGTCGCAGGGCGAACGCGCCGGACAGGTCGCCACCGACGGTGACCTCGCCGGCCACGTCGCCTTCGCCCAGGTCGACCTCGCCGACACCCTCGACGAGATGGCGACGAGCGAGATCGGCGCCGAGATCGTCGAGCTGCTGCCCACCGACGTGGACGGTCTGCAGGTCGAGGTCGGCGGCCAGGCGCTCGCCGAGTTCGAACCGCCGGAATCGGAACTGATCGGCCTCTCGTTCGCCATCGTCGTGCTCATCTTGTCGTTCGGTTCGGTGCTGGCGATGGGCTTGCCGATCGGCGTCGCCCTGTTCGGGGTCGGCGCCGGTGCGGGCCTGATCATGCTGTTGTCGAACCTGATGTCGGTGCCCGACTTCGCCACCACCCTCGGCGCGATGATCGGCCTCGGCGTCGGCATCGACTACGCCTTGTTCATCGTCACCCGTTACCGCGAAGGTCTGCGGTCGGGGATGTCGCCACACGACGCGACCGTCACGGCGATCGACACCGCCGGCCGGGCCGTCGTGTTCGCCGGCTTCACGGTCGTCATCTCGCTGCTCGGCATGTTCATCATGGGGCTGTCGTTCGTCAACGGGCTCGCCGCCGGTGCGGCGATCACGGTGCTGGTGACGATGGTCGCCTCGGTCACCTTGCTGCCGGCGTTCCTCGGCTTCGCCCAACACCGCGTCGAGGTCACCCGGTGGCGCGGCATCATCGCCGCCGCGCTGGTGGCGATCGCCCTGCTCGGTGCCGGCCTCGGCATCCAGCCGCTGCTCGTCGGCGCGCCGTTGGCCGTGGTCGTGGTGCTCGCCTCGTTCGCCGTCGCCCCGCTCCGCGCCGAGGTGCCACGGCGACGCGAGACGCCGCTGCGCGAGACGTTCGCCTACCGGTGGAGCCGGTTCATCCAGCGCAATCCGTGGGCCGTGGCCATCGCCACGACCGCCCTGCTGCTCGTGCTGTCGCTGCCCGTGCTCGGCCTGCGCCTCGGCTTCAGCGACGAGAGCAACGCACCGGAGGGTTCGACGACACGCGCCGCCTACGAGCTGACGAGTGCCGCCTTCGGTCCGGGCACGAACGGTCCGCTCGTGTTGACCGCCGAGGTGTCGAGCACCGCTGATGCTCCGATCCTCCTCGGTCTCGTCGAGACGCTGAACCGCACGGACGGTGTGGCCTCGGCGGTCGGCCCGATCCCCAGCGACATGGCGGACCCGATGTCGTCGGAGGCGGCGATCATCCGCGTCGTGCCCTCCACCGGCCCGCAGGACGAAGCGACGAGCGACCTCGTCGAGCAGCTGCGCGACGAGATCGTCCCGGCGGCCACCGCGGGCAGTGACCTGGTGGTCAACGTGTCGGGAGCGGTCGCCGCCAACATCGACTTCAGCAGCTACCTCGCCGAACGGCTGCCGATCTTCTTCGTCGCCGTGCTGACGCTGTCGTTCCTGTTGTTGATGATGGTCTTCCGCTCGCTGCTCGTCCCGCTCAAGGCGGTGATCATGAACATGCTGTCGATCGGCGGCGCCTACGGGATCGTGGTCGCCGTGTTCCAGTGGGGCTGGGGCGCCGACCTGCTCGGCACGTCGGCCGGTCCGATCGAGCCGTTCCTGCCGATGATGATGTTCGCCATCGTGTTCGGCCTGTCGATGGACTACGAAGTCTTCCTCCTGTCGCGGGTGAAGGAGGAGTACGACCGCACCGGCGACCCGGTGAACTCGGTCGCTGACGGCGTGGCGGCGACGGCGCGGGTGATCACGGCCGCGGCGGCGATCATGATCGTCGTCTTCGGCAGTTTCGTCCTCGAGGACAACCGGATCATCAAGATGTTCGGGCTCGGCCTCGCATCGGCGGTGTTCCTCGACGCCACCCTCGTGCGGATGCTGCTCGTCCCGGCGACGATGAAGCTGCTCGGAGCGCGCAACTGGTGGTTGCCCGGCTGGCTCGACCGGCTGTTGCCGGCGCTCGACGTGGAGGGCGGCGCGCACCTTGCGGCGGCACCGATCGCCGCGGACGACGCCGACGATCGGCAGCGCGAGCTCGTCGACGCCTGAGCGGGTCACGAACGCTCGGGACCCGTCCCCGAACGCTCGCTGGACCGCGGCAGGCTGGCGCCGGAGCGGGGCCGGCGGATGGCAGACTCTCGGCCGTGCCGGACAGCACCGGGAGGCCGATCATCGAGACGCAGGGGCTCGTGATGCAGTTCCCGTCGACGCGCGCCCTCGACCATCTCGACGTCACCGTCACGTCCGGGATCACCGGACTGGTCGGCGCCAACGGTGCCGGCAAGACGACGCTGATCTCGTTGACGCTCGGCCTGCTCGCCCCGACGAGCGGCTCGATCTCCGTGCTCGGCCTCGACCCCGGACGCAACGGGCCCGAGCTGCGTGCCCGGATCGGCTACGGACCGGAGCGCAACGTGTTGCCCGACGACATGCGCGCCTACGACTTCGTCCGCCACCTCGCCGAGGTCAAGGGCCTGCCGCGCGACGAGGCGCGCAGCCGGGCCAGCGACTCGCTGTATCTCGTCGGGCTCGGCGAGGAGCGCTTCCGGGCGCTCGGGACGATGTCCACCGGACAGCGGCAGCGCGTCAAACTCGCCCAGTCGATCGCCGCCGACCCGCGGTTGATCGTGCTCGACGAGCCGACCGACGGGCTCGACCCGGTGCAGCGCGACGAGATGCTCAACATCATCCGCCAGGTCAACCGCAACTTCGGGATCGACGTGATGCTGTCGTCGCACGTGCTCGAGGAGGTCGAGCGGGTGTGCGACCACGTCGTCGCCCTGTCGGCGGGTCGCCTGATCGCCCAGGGTCGGCTGTCCGACCTCGCCGGCACATCCGCCGGCATCGAGCTCGAGCTCGTCGACATCGCCGACCGACCGGGAGCCGTTGACGACGTCGAGGCGCGACTGTTGGCCGCCGGGGCGCGCGTCCGCCGCGACGGCCCGCTGCTGGCCGTCGACGGTCTGCCCGACGACCAGCTGTTCGACGTCGCCACCGCCGCGGTGGCCGCCGCCGAAGCCCGGTTGCGGCGCCTCGGTCAGCGCCGTCGTTCGCTCGACGACCTCTTCTCGGCCGACGCCGATGCGGTCGCGGCCGCCCGAACACGTGGGGCGGTCGCGCCGTGAACGTGCGTGGTGACGCGCGCATCGTCGAGCGTGGCTTCCAGCGCTACGACGGTCCGCGTTCGGGTGTCGGCGGGGCGATCCGCAGCGTCAGCTGGCAGAGCATCCGGGCGACGCTCGGTATCGGTCGACCGGCGCGGGCCAAGGTCTTCCCGGTCCTCGCCGTCGTCATCGCCTACGTGCCGGCGATCGTGTTCATCGGCATCGCCGTGCTCGTGCCCGGCGACGTGTTGGAACCCGAAGAGGTCGCCGACTACCCCGGCTACTACGGCTTCATCATCCTCGCGATCATCCTCTTCGTCGCCCTCGTGGCGCCCGAGGTGCTGGTCTCCGACCGTCGCAACGGGATGTTGGCGATGTACTTGTCGACGCCGCTGAGCCGCTCGACGTACCTCGCCGCCAAGGCGCTCGCCGTCGGCTCGACGCTGGCGCTGGTGACCATCGGACCGCCGTTGCTCGTGCTCATCGGGTACTCGGTCGAGGGTGCGGGCCCCGACGGCGTCAACGGCTTCGTGCTCACGCTGGCCCGCATCGTCGTGTCGGGTATCGCCATCTCCGCCGCCATGGCGTCGGTGTCGATGGCGGCGTCGAGCCTCACCGACCGCCGGGCGTTCGCCGCGATCGGCATCGTGCTGCTCGTCATGGCAGCGCCGATCCTCGCCACCGCGCTCGTCGAGGGCGCCGAGCTCTCGCCGATGTGGCGGATGATCGACATCTCGACGATGCCGTTCGAGTTGGTCTTCCGGATCTTCGGTCAGGCGGGCAACTTCCCGGAACTCGGGACCCTCGACGTCGTCATCGCCAACCTGGTGTGGACGGCGGGTGGCATCGCCGTTGTCTGGTGGCGCTACTCGCACCTGGTGATCGCCCGATGAACGCCCTGCCGCCGCCCGGGATGCAGCCTGTCCAGGCACCGCTCCCACCGCCGGGCACCCAACCCGTCACCGCGCCGGTCGTGGCGCCGGCAATTCCGCCCGTCGGCATGATCACCGTCGACGCCGTGTCGAAGTTCTTCGGTTCGGTGGTCGCCGTGAGTGACGTCACGTTCGGCATCGACCGCGGCGTCACCGCCCTCCTCGGCCCGAACGGGGCCGGCAAGTCGACCCTGTTCCGGATGTTGTGCGGGCTGACACCGCCGTCGCGTGGTGCCGTGCGAGTTCTCGGCCAGGACCCGCGCCACGACCGCGACGTCCGCGGGCGTCTCGCCCTCGTCCCCCAGCAGGACGCCCTCTTCGACCACCTGACGGCGGCCGAGTTCGTCGGGCTGGCGGCGCGCACCCACGGCATGCCCTCGCCCGAACAGGCGGCGGCCGCAGCGTTGCGTGAGGTGGCCCTCGACGACGTCGGCACGAAGCCGGTCGGCCAGTTCTCCAAGGGCATGCGGCAACGGGTCAAGGTCGCCGCGGCGCTGGTCAACGACCCCGAGGTGCTGATCCTCGACGAACCTCTCACCGGGCTCGATCCGGTGCAGCGCCGCCACATGATCGCCCTCTTCCACCGCCTCGGTGCCGACGGTCGGTGCGTGCTCGTATCGAGCCACGTCCTCGACGAGGTCGCCCGCATCGGCACCCGCGTGCTGGTGATCGCCCAGGGCCGCCTGGTGGCCGCCGGCGACTACCGCGACCTGCGCGAGTTGATGGACGACCGTCCTCACCGCATCCGCATCGGCACCCCCGAGCCGCGAACGTTGGCGTCGGCGCTCGTCGCTCGGGGGCTCGTCGGCGGGCTCTCGATCGACGATCACGGTGTGCTCGTCGACACCCGCGACCTCGACCTGTTCGGCCGCAACGTCGCCGGGTTGTGCGTCGAGCTCGGTGTGCGTCTGACCGAGGTGCTCCCGCTCGACGACGACCTCGAGTCGGTGTTCCGCTACCTCGTGGAGGGACGATGAGCGACACCGAAATCGCCGCCGAGACGGCAGGGGCGCGGCCGACCGGTCGACGGGTCGGCGCCGGTGCCGCCTTCGGCCTGTCCTACCGGTTGGTGCTGCGGCAGCTGACGAGCACCGGACGGATCATCGCCCTCACGCTGCTGGCGCTGATCGCCCCGCTGTCGGCGCTCGCCCTCGGGGCCTCCGACGCCTCGCTCGACGACGCCGTCAACCTGGTCGCCTCGATCGGCCTCGGACTCGTGATCCCGGTGGTCACGCTCGTGTTCGGCGGCGCGGCGATCGGTGACCTGCGCGACGACAAGACCCTCGTCTACCTGTGGTTGCGGCCGATGGATCGCTGGCCGATCGTCGTCGGTGCCGCTGCCTGGCGGCGCTGACGATCGCTGCCCCGATCACGCTGATCCCGGTGACGATCGCCGCCGTATTCACCGGCGTCGGGCACGGGATCGTCGTCGGCACGCTCGTCGCCGGCGTCGTCGGGGTCATCGCCTACACGTGCCTGTTCACGCTGTTCGGCGTGTGGTTGAAGCGCTTCATCGTGTGGGGCCTCGCCTACATCTTGATCTGGGAGGGCTTCATCGCCCAGGCCGGCCCCGGTGTCGCCCGTCTCGCCATCCGCAAGTACACCCGCTCGATCCTCGTCGATCGCACCGGCGCCGACCTCGACCTCGCCGACTTCTCCCTGGTCGTCGGCATCGTCGTGCCGCTCGTCGTCGCCGTGCTCGCCCTGGTCATCGCCGCCTGGCGCCTCGGCGCCCAAGACATCGACTGACCGAAATTTGTCCGAATCATCACGCTGAGCGTGACGTTCCGGACAAATTTGGGGTGGGGATCCGAAATTTGTCGGAGAGGTGTCGCTGGGCGAGCGATTCCGGACAAATTTCGGGTGAGGCGTACGATCGGTCGCCGTGACGAGACCGCTGCGCATCGGGCACCAGCTGTCGGGGCGGACCAACGGCGATGTCGTCGCCGCGGCGGTGCGCGCCGAAACACTCGGGTTCGACGTCGTGCTCGTCGGTGATCACGTCGGGCCGGGCAGCGCCCCGTTGCCGACCCTGGCGGCGATCGCCACCGCCACCGAACGGATCCGCCTCGGCACGCTGGTGCTCAACAACGACATGCGCAACCCGGTGCTGCTGGCCTGGGAGGCGACGACGATCGACCATCTGTCCGGCGGTCGCTTCGAGCTCGGGCTCGGCGCCGGACACACGCCGGCGGAATATGCGGCGACCGGGATCGAGCGTGCCGATGCGGCGACGCGCAAGCGTCGGCTGGCATCGAGTGTCGAGATCATCCGTCGCCTCCTCGACGGGGCGCTGGTCGATCACCACGACGAATTCTACGACCTCCAACGGGCGAGCATCGACCGGCCGGTGCAGGGCCGTCTGCCGATCCTCGTCGGCGGCAACGGAGCGCGCCTGCTGGCCCACGCCGGTGCCCACGCCGACATCGTCGGCCTGCAGGGGCTCGGGCGCACCCAGCCCGACGGTCATCGCCACGCCGTCGACTGGTCGTCCGGGAAGCTCGACGGGCAACTCGACCAGATCCGGAAGGGGGCGGGTGATCGATACGACGATCTCGAGCTCAACGCCCTGGTGCAGATGGTCCAGATCACCGACGACCGCGACGCCGCACTGACGCGCATCTGCGACATGGTCGACGGGCTGACGATCGACGACGCCCGGGAGACGCCGTACCTCCTCGTCGGCACCGTCGACGAGATCGTCCTGCACCTGATGACCTGTCGCGAGCGCTGGGGGATCAGCTACTTCGCGGTGCGCGAGCTCGACGACTTCGCGCCGGTGCTGAAGGCGCTCGACCGGTGACCGACACGTCGCCGCCGATGTCGCTCGTCGAGTGCCTCGCCTCGCTCGAGCGGCGCCAGGTATCGGCGCGCGAGCTGCTGACGGCGCAGCTGGAGCGCATCGAACGGCTCGACGGCGACGTCAACGCCGTCGTCACCCTCGCCGCCGACACCGCCCTTGCCGAGGCGGCGGCGATCGACGAGGCGCGCGCCAGCGGCGCGACGCTGGGCCCGCTGGCGGGCGTGGCGACGACGATCAAGGACGCCATCGCCACGGCGGGGATCAGATCGACGGGTGGCGCGGTCGAGCTCGCCGAGCACGTCCCGACCGAGGACGCCACCGTTGTCGAGCGACTGCGCGACGCCGGTGCCGTGGTCATCGGGAAGACCAACGTGCCCCGCTGGTCGAGCGACTACCAGACGTCGAACGAGCTGTTCGGCACGACGAGCAACCCGTGGGACCTGTCGCGAACCCCCGGCGGTTCGTCGGGCGGACCCGCGGCGGCGGTGGCGATGGGCTTCTCGCCCTTCGAGATCGGCACCGACATCGGTGGATCGATCCGCGTGCCGTCGTCGTTCTGCGGCATCGTCGGCCACAAGCCGAGCTGGGGCATCATCCCCACCTACGGCTACCTGGACAATCCCGTCAGCCACCGCAACGTCGCCGACGTCAACGTGTTCGGGCCGATGGCGCGCACGGTCGACGACGTCGAGCTGCTCCTCGGCCTGCTCGCCGGGCCGACGCCCGACGACGCGCCGGCCTGGAAGCTCACCCTTCCGCCGCCGCGAGCGACCGATCTCGGTGATTTCCGCGTCGTCGCCTGGCTCGACGACGCCTTCAACCCGGTCGAGGCGGCGGTCGGCAACGTGCTCCACCGCGCCGTGGCGGCGCTCGAGTCGGCGGGCGCACGCATCGACCACGAGCGCCGCCCCGACCTCGATCCGGCGATCGCCGCGTCGGAGGGGCTGCGGCTGATCTCGGAGGCCACCTCGATCTCCCTCGACGACGACGAGTACGCCGCCTCGCTCACCGCCGGACGTCAGCGCCGCCACCGCGACTGGGACGTCCTCCACCGGCGGCGCGGCGATGTCCGGCGTCGATGGAGCGAGTTCTTTGCCGACGTCGACGTGTTGCTGTGCCCGGTGATCGCCGTGCCACCGTTCCGCCACGTCCACGCCCCCGACGGCGACAACTGGATGCATGTGTCGTTCCCCGAGTACGGCGACCGTCACTACTCGAGCCTCATCGGCTGGTCGGCGCTGATCGGCAGTGCCTATCTGCCCGTCACGGCAACACCGGTCGGGTTCACCGCCGGCGGGTTGCCGGTCGGCATCCAGGTCGTCGCCGCGTTCCTCCACGACCGCACGGCGATCGCCTTCGCCCGTTGCGTCGAGTCGGTCCTCGGCGGCTTCCGTCCGCCGCCGCTCGCCGGCCGCTGATCGGCTGCGGCGCTCAGGCGCCGGCGCGGGTGCGGCGCAGGAGCGGATCGGCGATCGCCAGCGAGCGGTCGGCGATGGACAGCACGCGCCCGGCGGCGCCCGGCGTCGTGTTGTCGACGAGGTTGCCCATCACCGCCAGCGTGATGTTGGCGATGGCGTCGGTGCTCACCGACAGCCGCAGACCCGGTCGCAGGATCCACGGATGGCCGATCAGGAACGAGAAGCGTCGGCCGGTGCGCAAGAAGGCGTCGAAGCGGGCGCCGACCAGGCGGTCGTAGCGCGCCGGGGCCGTGACCGGCTCGTCGAGGAAGAGATCGGCGGCCAGCATCCCGGACTCGAGGCCGTAGTCGATGCCTTCGCCGTTCATCGGGTTGATCAGCCCGGCGGCGTCGCCGACCGCCACCCACCCCGGTCCGTGGCGCCGGTTGGTGGCCATCGGGAGTCGCCACGCCCGCGGCCGTTCGAGGTCCGGGCCGAGGTCCCAGTCGTCGTTCGTCAGCCGCCGGTAGCCGGCGAGGAGTGTGTTGAGGTTGAGCTTGCGAAAGCCCTTCATCGTCGACAGCGCACCGACGCCGATGTTCACGGTGCCGTCGCCAGCCGGGAAGATCCAGCCGTAGCCGGGGACCGGCGTGCCGTGCTCGTCGCGCAGCGACAAGCAGGCCTCGAGGTGGGCGTCGTCGTGCCGGGGACTTGCGGCGTACGTGCGGATCGCCAGGCCGTAGGGCTCGTCGGCCGCGCGGTCGGCGCCGAGTAGCCGGGCAACGGCGCCCGGGGCACCGGCAGCAACCACCGTCAGCTCGGCGCGCACGCTGCGGTCGCCTCCACGAACGCCGATCACGCGGCCGTCGGCGTCGAGGATCGGTTCCGCCTCGCAGTCGTAGACGAACTCGGCGCCGGCCTGCTCGGCGGCCTCCATCAGCGCCGCATCGAGGCGGCGTCGCGGCCACACGGCGCCGTGGTTGGGGAAGCGGTCGGTCGTCGGCCAGTCGAGCTCGCGTCGCACCGACCCGGCGATCATCCGCAGGCCCTTGATGTGGTGGGCGTCGTCGAGGGGGATCTCGAGTTCGCGGAGCGCCCCGACCGCCCGCGGCGTCAACCCGTCGCCACACACCTTGTCGCGGCCGCGACCACCGCGTTCGAACACGACCACGCGTGCCCCGCCCCGAGCAGCGCGGATCGCCGTGGCGGCGCCGGCGGGCCCGCCACCGATGACGGCGATGTCGACACGGTCCGAAAGCACGCCCCACACGGTGCCGGAACGGAAACCGAAAAGCACGCGTCCGGCGTCCCGGTTCGTCCCGGGCGGATTGCCCGAGTGGTCGGGACTCCAGGCCCATGACGCCATGACGGCTCCCCCCGCACGATGCGGCACATCAACGACACGAACGCGGACTCGGAGGAGCACGCCCATGAACATCACCTCGATCACCCACCGCCGGAACGACCGGTGGACCCGTCCCGCGACGCGACGTGTCGCCACCGCTGCCGTGTTGGCGGCGTTGACGATCACCGCCTGCGGGAGCGATGACGACTCGGCCGGGAGCGACGTCGAGTTGTCGGCCGCCGCCTGCGACGCCTACGCGGCGATCGGGGCGGCGATGTTCGGCGACCCGTCGACGATGCCGGACAGCCTCGAAGCGCTCCATGCCGAGGCGCCCGCCGAGCTCCACGAAGCGATCGGAACCTACGGCGATGCGTTGCAGGCCAGCTTCGACGGCGACGAGGAGGCGATGAGCTCGGAGGAGTTCGTCGCCGCCGACCGCGAGATCGGTGCCGCGGTGTTCGACTCCTGCGAGACCGACGCCACGCTCGACGTCACCGGGATCGACTTCGCCTTCGAGGGCATCCCCGACGAGGTCGACAGCGGACGTGTGGCCATCCGCTTCACCAACGAGACCGAGTCGGCCGAAGCGCACGAGATGTTCGTGATGCAGCGTGCCGAGGGTGTCGACGAATCGGTGACGGAGCTGCTCGACCTGCCGCAGGAGGAGCTGTTCAGCAAGGTGATTCCGACCGCCGTTGCCTACGCCGATGACGAGGGTGGCGTCAACGTCGCCCTCGTCGACCTCGCACCGGGCGAGTACATCGCCATCTGCATGATCCCGACGACCACCGACGGAGCGCCGCACGCCACGCACGGGATGGTCACCGAGTTCACGGTCGCCTGAGCGCTGCACCGCGCACCGCCCGCGATCGCCACCCCGCCCATCAGCAACAGAAAGAACGATCCGACATGAAGATCAGCTTCAGCTCACTGCCCACCGACGGCACGCGAGCATCCGCCAGCCGCGCCGCCTCCACGACCCCGGCCACAACCCCCACCACCGGCCCCGACGGCCGCCCGGTCGTCCATCAGGGTCGCGGCTGGGCCATCTGCGGGCTCATCGCTGGCGTGCTCGGTCTCGTCATGTTCGTCCTCCAGGTCGGACTCGACATCAGCACCGACGACCTCGCCGACAACCAGCTCCTTGCCGAGGCCGTCACCGACAAGGCGATGACCGTCTGGGCGTACCAGGTGGTCGCCGTCGCCGCGGCGATGCTGATCGCCGTGTTCGCCGCCGGGGTCTTCCGCAAGCTGTCGCAGCAGGCGCCGGCCCAGAGCCTCGCCCCGATGATCGCCGTCGGCGGGTTGTTCCTCGTGTCGGCGATGCTGCTCGTCGGCAGCGGCATCTGCACCGAGATGTTCTTCGGGCTGACGCAGGACACCGACGAGGTCGATCCCGACACCGTCGCCGCCCAGCTGGCGATCTTCAACACCATCGGCTGGGTGTGGGCCGGCGCCGGACTCGCCGCCGGTGCAGTCGCCCTGACCGGGCTGCGTCACGGCACCGTCGGCCGCGGACTGGCGATCGGCAGCGCGGTCGCCACCTTCTTCATCGCCGCCGTCAACATCGCCCCGCTGCAGTACATGGCGCTGGTCCCGGCGGCGCTGTGGATGATCGGTGCGGGCGTCAGCTTCGCCCGTCGTGAGCAGTAACATCCGGCCGATTCCGAACCGTGTGACACCACTCGGCCACCTCGGCCGGGTGGTGTCGGCCGCGGTCGGAGCCGGCGGAGCTGACGCGTCGTCGGTCCGCATGCCGACCGCCCGGACGACACGATGAATCTCCCGCTTCCCGATGTCGAGCGCCCCCACCGAGGCTGGTCGATCGCCGTCCTCGTCACGTCGTGGGGTCTGGCGGCGACCGCGGTGTGTCTCGTGCCGTTCACCGAACCGACGTGGCACAACGGACAGTGGTACGGGCTCGTCGACACCACCGACGCCGTCGTCTTCGGCGCCGTTGCGGCGTTGCTGCTGGCCCGCGGCCGTCACCCGGTCTCGTGGCTCGTCGCACTCTGTGCGGTCGGCGGCGGTCTGGCCGCCGTCGGGTTCCAATGGTCGGCCGTCACCATGGTCCACCCCGACGTGCCGACGCTCGGCGCGTTGCAGAGCGCCCAGAACTGGGGGTGGCCGCCCGGCACGTACGCGATGATCATCCTCGTCCCCGTGCTCGTCCGCCGGCGTCCGCTGCGCAGGATCGACGTGGGCTTCCTCGCCGTCGGCTCGATCGTCATCGCCGCCTGGACGTTGATCCGCCTGACCGATCCGTGGCCGTGGCCGATGGGCGAGTCGATGGCACCGTTGGCGATCCACAGCGAGTGGTGGCTCGACTTCATCGAGCGGACCGGCAGCGCGCAGTTCGCCGTGGTCTGCGTGTTGGCGGCGATCGCCACCGGCGACCTCATCCGCCGCTGGCGCAGTCAGTCCACTGACCAGCGCCGCGGACTCGGCTGGCTGGCCGTTGCCGCCGGGCTGATGACCGCCACGTTCGTGCCGCTGGCGCTCCCGATGTCGTGGACGTCAGACCTGCCGGTCTGGCTGACGCCCGTGCTCCACCTCGCCTCGCAGGCATTCTTCCCCGCCGCTCTCCTCGTCGCCGTGCTCGGCCAGCGGATCGCTGGGCTCGAGTTCGTCGTCGGACGAGCGACGCTGTGGGCGCTGCTGTCGGGCGGGTTGATCGGGGTCTACGTCGGCGTCCTCGCCGTCGGTGCGGCGGTGCTGCCGAGCGACGACGGTGTGGTGATCGCCGTCGCCACGGCGGTGATGGCGATCGCCGTGACGCCACTGCGGCGGTGGATCCAACTGCACATCGACGCCCTGGTGCGCGGGCCGGGTCAGGCGTCGACGGAGACGTTCTCCGACATGGGTCGCAAGCTCAGCGCTGCCAACGACGACGGCGAGCTGCTTGCGCTGATCGCCGGTTCGGTCCGCGACGCGCTGCGCCTCGGTGGGCTGGCGATCGAGGTCGACTGGCCGGACGGGGCCCGTCGCGTCGCCTCCGTCGGCGAGCTCTACGACGCCTCGACCGAAGTTCGCGATCTCGTCGTGCGACGCGAGGTCGTCGGCCGCGTCGTGGTGTCCGGTCGTCCCGGTGAACTGCTCGACCGGACCACCTTGGAGGCGCTCGACGACCTGACGGCGGTCGTCGCCGTCGTCGTCCAACTGGTCGCCCACACCCGTGCGCTCACCGCATCGCGGGCGCGCATCGTCGAGGCCCGCGACGAGGAGCGTCGCTCGTTGCGTCGCGAGCTGCACGACGGTTTCGGTCCCGGCCTGGCCGGCGTCGGCCTCGGCCTGCGCGCCGCCGAGAACCTGCTCGCCTCGTCGCCCGAGGCGGCCGCGCCGTTGATCGCCCAGATGGCCGCCGAGATCGACCAGCGGGTCGAGGAGGTCCGCACCCTGGCGCGCGGGTTGCTGCCGCCGGTGCTCGACGAGCTCGGGCTCGTTCCGGCGATCGCCGAGCTCGCCGAGCGGCACCGAATCACCGGTGGACTCGACGTGCGCGTCGTCGCCGACGAGGTCGCCGTCGATGCCAACGTCCGCCAGGCGCTCTACGGCATCGTCGCCGAAGCGGTGCGCAACGTGGTCCGCCACGCCGACGCCACGACGTGCACGATCACCGTCGGCATCGTCGACGAGGTGCTCGTCGTGTCGGTGGACGACGACGGCACGGGCATCCCGGAGGAGCCGACGTCGGGCATCGGGTTGTCGTCGATGCGTGAGCGGGCGGTGGGCATCGGTGGGTCGTTGCAGATGATCCGGCGCGACCGGGGAACCAGCGTGGTCGTCCGGGTGCCGGTGCACACGGAGGTGGGTGCAGCATGAGCGATGAACGCGGATCGTTGCGAGTGGTGGTCGTCGATGACCATCCGGTGTTCCGGATGGGCATGATCGCCCTGCTCGGCTCGATCGACGGGATCGACGTCGTCGGCGAGGCGGCCGACGTCGAAGGTGCCGTCGACACGGCGCTGGCAACGGTGCCGGACGTGGTGGTGATGGACCTCCATCTCGGTGCCGGCTCGGGTATCGACGCGACGCGACGGATCGTCGCCGCGCGTCCCGAGATCGGCGTGCTGGCGGTGACGATGATGGACGACGACGATTCGGTCTTCGCCGCCATACGCGCCGGGGCCCGTGGGTACCTCCTCAAGGGTGCGTCGCCCGAGGACATCGAGCGCGCCCTGCACGCCGTCGCTCGTGGCGAGGTGCTGCTCGGTTCGCAGGTCGCCGCCCGCGCCGTCGGGTTCATGACCGACGCCCAGTCGTCGCAGAACCTGGCCTTCCCGCAGCTGACCGGCCGCGAGCGGGAGGTTCTCGACCTCGTCGCCCGGGGCCTCGACAACACCAGCATCTCCCGCCGCTTGGGGCTGTCGCCGAAGACCGTTCGCAACCACCTCTCCAACGTGTTCACCAAGCTGCAGGTGGTCGACCGGGCACAGGCGATCGTCCGGGCTCGCGAGGCCGGGCTCGGTGGTGACGGGACGAGCTCGTTCTGAGGCCGGTCGCCACATTCAGCTGCGCCGAGTCGAACAATCTCTCGCAGGGGGTGTCGGAGTTCGCGGGCCGGTGACGATGATGGAGCGTGATGGCCGAGGAGATGGGGAGTGGTTCGAGCGCACATGCGGCGACCCTGCTCGCCCTCTACGACCACGCCGTCGGTGAGGTCTACGGCTATCTGCGTGCCCGCTGCCGCGATCACGCGCTGACCGAGGACCTGACCGCCGACACCTTCCTCGCCGCCGTCGGGCAGGTGCAGCGCAACGCCGTCGACGAGGTCACCGTGGCGTGGCTGATCGGCATCGCCCGCCACAAGCTGCTCGACCACTGGCGCCGCACGGCACGCCGCCCGGCGACCTCGCCACTCGACGACGAGGTGCTGCCTCCCGGGGCGTCACCGTTGACGGTCGGCGGGTTGAACGGTGAGGAGACGTGGGATGCCGTTCTCGATCGGCAGCGCGTCGGCGCCGTCATGCACGAGCTCGGCCCGCATCACCGCAGCGCGTTGGTGCTGCGCTACTACGACGGCCTGCCGGTGCCGGAGGTGGCCAACCATCTCGGGCGGACCGTCGAGGCGACGGAGACCCTGCTGGTCAGGGCGCGCCGACGCTTCCGCACGATCTACGAGCGAGACGAGGTGACCGGCTGATGGACCACGACTCGCCCGCCATCGACCCCTTCGAGCAGCTCGGCCAGCTCGCCGACTCCGACCGCGTCAGCGTCCCCCGCGGCTTCGCCGAGACCCTGCGCCGCCGCCTCGAGCGAGCCCTCGAACCCAAGGGCGACCACCGACGTCAGGTCCGTTTCGACCTCGGCGGCACGCCCCGTTCGACGCCGCGCTCATCGACACCGCGCTCATCGACACCGCGCTCATCGACACCGCGCTCATCGACACCGCGCTCATCGACACAGCCAGCAACGACACCGCCGGCAACGACACAGCCAACACCCGAACGGACATCGTCCACCGAACGAAGGAACACGATCATGACCCAAGCGATCACGCCCTACCTCTGTGTGCACGACGCCACCGCGGCGATCGAGTGGTACCAGGAGTACTTCGGCGCCGCGGTGAGCAACGTCATCCCCTGGGAGGGCCGCGTCGGACACGCCGAGGTCGAGATCTCCGGCGCCGTCTTCTACCTCAGCGACGAGGCGCCCGAACTGGGCGTGCGTGCGCCCGAGCGCGACGGATCGCACACCTCGGTGAGCATCTCGTTGCAGGTGGCCGCCGTCGAGGAGTTCGTCGAGCGTGCCGTTCGCGGCGGCGCCGTCGTGCAGCGGCCGATCGAGCTGGCGCACGGCTCGCGCAACTGCTGGATGGTCGACCCGTTCGGTCATCGGTGGAACGTCGGCACTCCCGTGTTCGACGCCGCCGAGACGTCGGCCCGTGTCGGTCCGTCCGAGCCGTACTACATGACGCTCAGCACCGCTGACGTCGAGCGGGCGGCAGCGTTCTACGGCACGGTGCTGCGCTGGGAGTATTCGGACCCGAACCGGATCGGTGGCCGCCACGTCGAGAACACCAACATGCCGATCGGCATCCGCCCGGTGGAGAGCGAGTTCGGTTCCACTGAACCGGGCGAGATCCAGATGTGGTTCACCGTGCGCGACTTCGACGACGCCGTCGAGCGGGTGCGCGTTGCCGGCGGCACGGTCGTCGAGCTCAACGCCTGGGACTCGGGTCGCGAGGCGATCTGCGAGGACGACCAGGGCGTCACCTTCCGCCTCAGCGAACCCGCACCGGGCTACGACACGGCCTGACTGCCGGAGCGTGACAACAGGGGTCAGACCCCTGTTGTCACGCTGCCGCTCAGACCTCGAGTTGTGCGGCCAGCGACTCGACGGCCTCGATGAACTCCTCGACCATCTCGATCACGACCTGGCCGGCGGACTTCGGCTGGTTCATCGACCCGACGATCTGACCGACGAAGTAGTTGGCCAGCTTCTCGGCACCCGAGCCCTTCGTGTGAGCGGCACGGTTGATGCGTGCCTGGGCCTCGTTGGTGAGGATCGGCTGCAGCGGCATGCCCAGCGGGTCGGGCGTGTCGAGGCGATCCCACTCCTCGGTCCACGACGACTTGAGCATGCGGGCGTGCTTGCCCGTCAGCGACCGCGAGCGGATCGTGTCGGCGGACGTGGCGGCGAGGAACTTCTGCTTGACGACCGGGTGGGTCTCGGCCTCGTCGGTGGTCAACCACACCGAGCCACACCACACACCCTGCGCGCCGAGCGCCATCGCCGCGGCCATCTGCCGTCCGCGTCCGATGCCACCGGCGCCGAGCACGGGGATGTCGACGGCGTCGACGATCTCGGGGATCAGCACCATCGAACCGATCTCACCGGTGTGCCCGCCGGCCTCGGACCCCTGGGCGATGATGATGTCGACGCCGGCCGCCTGGTGACGTTCGGCGTGCTGCGGCCGTCCGGCGAGCGCCCCGATCAAGCGGCCCTCCTCCTTCACCCGATCGATGAGGAACTGCGGAGGCGGGCCCAAGGCGTTGGCGACGAACGCCGTGCGGTGGGCGAGTGCGATCTCCAGCTGCGGTCCGGCCGCCGCGGCACTGAACGGGGCGACGCCGCTGTGGCCGCCGGTCGAACGACCCGACGAGCGGGTCTCGTCCGCCGGGAACTCCGGCACGTCGTAGCGGCGCAGGATGTCGTCGACGAACTGGCGGTGGGTGTCGGGGATCAGGGCACGGATGTCGTCGAGCGTGTACCCGCCGTCGGCATCGCCGGCGTACTTCGCCGGGACGATCAGATCGACGCCGTACGGTCGGTCGCCGAGTTCCTCCTCGATCCAGGCGAGGTCGATCTCGAGTTGCTCGGGGGAGTGGGCGACCGCGCCGAGCACGCCGAGGCCCCCGGCGCGCGACACGGCGGCGACCACGTCGCGACAGTGACTGAAGGCAAAGATCGGGAACTCGATCCCGAGCATCTCGGTGGCGGCGGTCCTCATCCGCCCATTGTGGCCTACGTCGGGCCGGCTCACCCGGGCTGGAGCCAGCCGGAGGCGGCCCGAGGCCGGAGCCCGAGCCGGAGCCGGTCAGAGTCAGCACAGCCAACCAGGTCCGCGGGGAGACGGATCGCCGGTCGCGGGCCGCCTACGATGGTCGCGCCGGTGCACGCCGGCCCGACGAACATGGGAAGTGATAACGATGTCCGTGACCGACTCGACCATCGAGCTCGCACACCGGGCCAAACGGATCACCCAGCGCGAGCTGGTGACCTACGCCGAGCGGACCATCGGGTCCCAGCGGGCGACCGAGCGGGCACGCAAGGTGCTCCCCGCGGGCGTGCCGTCGAGCTTCCAGGCGTACGACCCTCACCCGATCGTCGTCCGCCACGCCAGCGGCTCGCGGATGATCGACGTCGACGGCAACGAGTACGTCGACTACGACATGGGCTTCGGCGCCCTCTTCGCCGGCCACATCAACCCGGCCGTGCGGCGCGCCGTCGAGGCACAGCTCGAGGCCGGCACGCTGTACGTCACGCCGTGCGAGCTCGACGCCGAGGTCGCCGAGCTGCTCGGTGAGCGGTACGGCTTCCCCCTGTGGCGGCCGACGAACTCGGGCACCGAGGCGACGATGGACGCCATCCGCCTCGCCCGTGGCGTCACCGGCCGGGAGAAGCTGGTCAAGGTCGAAGGTGGCTATCACGGCCACCACGACGAGGTGATGATCTCCAACAAACCGCCCATCGACCGCGCCGGGCCACCCGACGCGCCGTTCTCGGTCCCGCAGTCCGCCGGCATCACCCAGGGCACGATCGACGACGTCATCGTCATCCCCTTCAACGACCCGGCGGCGCTCGAACGGGCGCTCGCCGGGGGCGATGTGGCGTGCTTCATCGTCGAGCCGGTGATGGAGAACATCGGCATCTGCCTGCCGCAGCCCGGCTACCTCGAAGCCGTCCGCGAGCTGTGCACCCGGTACGGCACGTTGCTGATCTTCGACGAGGTGAAGACCGGCATCACCGCCGGCGTCGGTGGGGCGACGAAGAAGCTCGGTGTCACCCCCGACCTGGTGACGCTCGCCAAGTCGATCGGCGGCGGCTTCCCGGTCGGCGCGTTCGGCGGCAAGGCCGAGTACATGGAGCTGATCGCCACCGGTCAGGTCCTCCACCTCGGCACGTACAACGGCAACCCGTTGGTGATGGCGGCGGCCAAGGCGACGCTCACCGAGGCCTGCACCGAGGAGACGACACAGGCGGCGATCGCCCTCAACCATCGGCTCGTCGAGGCCTGTCAGGGGATCATCGACCGTGCCGGACTCCCCGCCCACACCGTCGAGTTCGGTGCCAAGGGCTGCATCACGTGGTCGCCGACGCCGGTGCGCAACTACCGCGACTACAAGGCGACCGACTTCGATCTCGCCTTCGCCCAGTGGATCCACGGCATCAACCGCGGCATCCTCCTGCCGCCCGGCCTCGACGAGCAGTGGCTGATCTCGGTGATGCACGGCGAGGACGACGCGATGCGCTACGCCGACGTGTTCGGCGAGTTCGTCTCCGATCTGCTCGCCTGATCGGGCGACACTGTCGTTCATGGCGATCTTCTGCACCGACACGATCCTCGACGCCCACGGTGAGGCGATCCGCGCCGCCGCTCCCGGCGTCGACGTCGTCCCCCTGCGTCCGGGCGAAGCGGTTGCCCCGGAGGACGTCGAGCGGCTGACCGTCGCCTTCTTCTCCAGCGACGCCTGGCCCGAGCGGGCCGCGGCGTTCATGCGGGTGGCGCTCGATGCGCCGAACCTGCGGTGGCTGCACTCGATGTCGGCCGGCGTCGACAGCCCGGTGTTCGGCATGTTCCTCGACCGTGGGGTCCGCGTCACCACGTCGTCGGGGGCCAGCGCCCCGCCGATCGCCGCGACCGTGTTGATGTACCTCCTCGCCCTGAGCCGCGACCTGCCGCGACTGCTGCGTGCCCAGGCAGCCCACGAATGGGCTCCCGAGCCGTTCGTCGAGCTGCGCGGCCGGAGCATCGCCGTGGTCGGGTACGGCCCGATCGGCGCCGAGGTGGTCCGCCTGACGACGGCACTGGGCATGCGGCCGACGATCGTCCGTCGCCGCGCCCGCGGCGACGAGCCGTGCGCGGTCCGTCCGCTCGACGAGATGCTCGATGTCGCCGCCACCCATGATGCGCTCGTCCTCGCCGTGCCGTTGACCGACGAGACGCGCAACCTCGTGTCCGCCGACGTGATCGCCGCGATGCCCGACGGGGCGCTGTTCGTCAACGTCGGGCGTGGCGAGCTCGTCGACCAGGCGGCACTCACCGCGGCGTTGGCCTCGGGCCGTCTCGGCGGTGCCGGCCTCGATGTGTTCGACCCCGAACCGCTGCCCGCCGCCGACGATCTGTGGGACCTGCCGAACGTGATCATCACCCCGCACAGCTCGGGATCGAGCCGCGGCACCGGTCAGCGGGTCGTCGAGATCTTCATCGACAACCTGGCCCGCTTCCATCGCGGTGAGCCGCTGCGCAACGAGCTCGTCGACGGAGGCTGATCGGACCCGCCGAACCGTGGCGGCGGGCGCAGCGACGCACGGCACGGTTTGGTCGCCCCCGGACCCCGGGTAGGTCGGGCTCTGCGTATGGCGCACCGGTCCGACACCACGATTCCCGAGCTGCACCTGGTCGCCAATCGGCTCCCGGTCTCGTGGGCACCCGGCGAGGGCTGGCACCGCGCACCTGGCGGCCTCGTCACGGCGCTCGACACGCTCGTCCGGCGCGGCGGTATCGGTTGGTTCGGCTCGGCGGCGGCGGTCGGTGGCGACGGCAATCTGCCGACGTGGTCGCACGGCCCACTGTTCCAGGTCGAGATCGCACCCGACGTCGCCGATCGAGCGATCGGCGGGATGGCCAACTCGACCCTGTGGCCGGCGCTCCACGGCATGTCCGACCGGGTGCGATGGCACGATCACTGGTGGGACGACTACGTCACCTTCAACGAGCAGTTCGCCGACAACGTCGCCGCCCGTGTGCCCCCCGGTGCGACGGTCTGGATCCACGACTTCCACCTGTTGCTGCTCCCGGCCGCGCTCGCCGCCCGGCGCTCCGACGTCACCATCGGCCTGTCGATCCACACCCCGTTCGACGACCGGGCGGTCGGTGAGCTGCCGGTCGCCGACGAGATCCGGATCGCCTTGCGGGCACCGCACCTGATCGGATTGCAGACACCCGGCGATCGCCAGGCGATGGCCGCCCTGCTCGGCGAAGCGACGTCGTCGCGGATCGTCGTCTCGCCCGTGTCGATCGATCCGGATGCACTGAGCACCTCCGCGACCACGCCGGTGGCCGACCTGCTCCTCGACCGTCTCGGGGTCGTCCGCTCGGGTCGCACGCTGATCGTCGGCGTCGACCGCATGGACTACACCAAGGGCATCACCGAGCGGCTGTTGGCCCTCGACCGGGTGTTCCGCCACCGGCTCGTCGACCCCGAGGCCGTCGACCTGGTGCAGATCGCCCAGCCGAGTCGCACCGCCCTGTCCACCTACCGCCATCTGGGGCTGGACACGGAGCGCCTGGCGCATCAGGTCGGTGCCGATTGGGTGCGCGCCGACGGCACGCCGCCGGTGCGACTGATCAGCGAGTCGGTGGATCGCCGGCTCGTGGCGGCACTGTTGGCGTCGGCCGACATTGCCCTCGTCACGCCCGTGCGCGACGGCATGAACCTCGTCGCCAAGGAGTTCTCGATCCTCAACGAGGCGCACGGCGGGGTCCTCGTGCTCGGACGCGGTGCCGGTGCGGCCGGCGAGCTCGGTGACGGATCGGTGCTCGTCGACGGTGGTGATCCGGCGTCGGTTGCCGACGGGGTGCTGGAGGCGTTGCACCTCGACGAGGCGACGCGCCGAGCGTGGGCCGCGCGCCGAGCGGAGCGCGTCCGCGCCTGGACGGCGGCGTCGTGGTCGAACGACTTCCGCACGCGACTGCTCGCCCGTGCCGCCGCCGTTTCGCCCGGCGCGGGCTCGGGTACCCGGGCGCCATGATCACACGCAGCTCCACCTCGTTGACCCGCAAGCTCGTCGCCGCATCCGCGGTGGCGGTGTTGTCGCTCGGCGCCGCAGCGTGCAGTGACGACGATGGCAACGACGACGACATCGACAACCCGCTCGACGGCGTCGACGACCAGATCGACGACGGGGCCGAAGACATCGAGGAGAACATCGACTCCGAGACCGACGGCGACGGCTGATCCTCGCCACGGACGACACCGCTTGAGCAGGGCGGTACTGTCGCGACCGTGCGACCGCCTGCTGCGTCCTCGCCCACCGTCGATCCCGGGGGCCGGTGATGGACGCGGCAGTCTGGATCTCGGTCGTGGTGGCCGTGGTGGTCGTCCTCTTCGTCGTCTGGATCGTCCTCTTGGAGACGTCGTTCCTCGTCGAGCCGGGCACCCTGGCGCTGGTCCTCCGCCACGGCAGGGCCACGCAACGGGCCGCCGAACCGGGGCGCCATTTCATCCAACCGTGGCGTAAGGCGACGATCCAGGTCTATCCCTCGCGCGAACTCGCGCTGGTGGCGGGTGGTCGACCGGCGCTCGATCCGCGGGTCGAGTTCTCGGACGATCCGGTTCGCGTCCACCTCCACGACCGGGCGCTCGCCGAGGTCAGCTACACCGTCCGCTGCCAGCTCGACGCGGACCGGTTGCGCGAGGTGCACGAGAAGTTCGGCCCGGATGGGCTGTGGCCGGCGATACGCGACGCCACCCGCCGCGCCGTGCTGGCGACGTTCACCGGTGCCCAACTGAGCGTGGACGACGTGTACGGCGACGGGTACCCGGCCCTCGAACGCCGGTTGACCGAGTCGCTGGCCGCAGCCCTGGGCGACGTCGGGTTCGTGCTCACGTCGTTCACGTTGCGCCAGGTCGACCTCGGTGAGACCGGCGAGGTGATCCAGGCGACGGCGCGCGCCGACGCCGAGCTGATCCGCGAGCAATCACTCGCTGCGGTGCGCCGGGCGCGGCTCGAGAACGACGCCGCGCTCGTCGAACAGTTGGGCATCGATCCCGACCTCCCGCTGCGCTACCGCCAGATCGAGACGTGGCAGGACATCGTCCACCGCTGGGACGGTGACCGGCCGATCCCGGCCGCGTTGACGGCGTCGCTCGGGCAGCCCGCTTCGATCGACCATCACGTCGAGGAGGCGACGTTCGACGCCGCGGCGACGGAGCAGGCGACCACCGAGGCGCTGAACCCGGACGCGGCACCGTGAGCGACTCGCCGTGGGCGTCCTCACCCAATGGTCGGACTCCCCGTACGCCGCCGCCGGCCCACCGGATCCTCGAGGTGGCGACGGTGTTGTTGCTCGGCCTGGCGACGGTCGCCTCGGCCTGGTCGGCGTACCAGGTGACGCGCTGGAACAGCGTCGAGACCGACGAGGCGAGGCAGTCTGCGAGCCACCGCCTCGACGCCTCTCGCGACTACGCACTGGCCACCCAGATCGTCACCTATGACGCATCATCGGTGAGCCAGTACGCCCAGGCGGTGGCCGACGACAACGTCAACCTGCAGCAGTTCCTCCGGTCGACGCTCATCCGGCCGGACTTCCTGCCGGAGCTCGAACGGTGGGAAGCCGAGATCGCGGCCGGCCGCACACCGACCAACCTGCTCGAGGACGAGGCGTACATGGACGACCTCTTCGCTCCCTCGTTCGAGTCGGACGAGCTTGCCGCCGCCGCTGCCGAGCGGGGGATCGAGGCGGGCGCCAACGCTGACGACTACGTGCTGCTGACGCTGTTCTTCGCCGCGGCGCTGTTCTTTGCCGGCATCACGGCGTCGTTCCGCACCCGCTTCACGAAGCTGATCCTCCTCGCCGCGGCCACCTGCACGCTGGCGTTCGCCGGCGCCCAGCTGCTCAGCTATCCCATCGCCTGACCCGGGCCGGGTGGGAGGGCCGGGTGGGAGGGCCGGGTGGGAGGGCCGGGTGGAGGGCCGGGTGGGAGGGCCGGGGCGCGGTCAGCAGACGGCGCGGACGTACGGGTACGGGTTGACGGCGCGGCCGCCGCCGGGGTGGATCTCGAAGTGGAGGTGGTTGGCGGTGGTGTTGCCGGTCCGTCCGACGTAGCCGATGACCTCGCCCTGGCTGACCCCGCGGCTCGAGCCCTCCCAGCCACTCAGGTGGGCGTAGAAGTAGCGGGTGCCGCTGGCGCCGTTGAGCCACACCGAGTTGCCGCCGAGGCGCGTCGTCTTGAACTGCACCGAGCCCGACTCGACGGCGACCAGCGGTGTGCCGCCCGGCGACATCATGTCGACGCCCTCGTGGCTGCGGCCGCCGGAGCGTCCGGCGCCCCAGGTGTCGGCGAAGGCCCGCGGCCCGGCGACCGGGCAGACGATCCCGGCGCCGGCGTTCGACGGCGGCGGGCTCGGCGGTGCGGGTGCCGGCTGCGGTGCGGGTGCGGGTGCGGGAGCCGGGGCCGGGGCAGCACCGCCGCCGCCGTTGCTGCCACTGTTCCCGTTGCTGCCGTTGCCGGATGTCGACGGTGCCATGTTGGCGACGTTGTTGTTCGTCGCCGGGGCGACGGTCGTCGTGGCGGCAGCGAGACGTGCCGCTTCGGCTTCGGCGGCGGCGCGCTCTTCGGCCAACTTGGCCTGCCGCTGCCGCTCGAGCTCGCGCTGGACGGCGACGTCCTTCAAGCGCTGCTGTTCGACCTCGGCGAGGCGGACCACCTCGGCCTCGGCCTCCTCCTGCAACCGCTCGTACTCGTCGCGGGCGGCGCTGGTGCGCTCCTCTTGCCGCTCGAGTGCCTGGCGCTTGTCGGCGACTTCCTTCATCACCGCGTCGAAGTCGTCGAGCTCGACGGCTGCCGCCCCGCGGGCAACCGAGGCGAGGCGGTTGGCGGTGATCGTGTCGTTGGCCTGGTCGAGGTCGATCAACAGCGGGATCGCGGCTCCGGAGTTGACGAAGCTGCGTTGGGCGTCCTGCTGGAGGCTGGACCGCATGGTGCTGGCCTGGGCTTCGACCTCGGCCAGCTCCTTCTCGGCATCGGCGATCTGGCCGTCGAGCTCGTCGAGGCGTGATTCGGCATCGAACATCGCTTGGGCGGCTGCGTTGGCTCGGTCGCGTGCCGCTTGGATCTCTCGCGCCGCCTGCGCGGCGGCCGGATCCGCGGACTGCGCGCCGGCTGGGGCGCCGATGGTCAGCGGGGCGAGGCACAGCAGGGCGACCACGAAGGCGACGGCTCGGCGACGGCTCGTGGTCCGATTCCGAGTCGTCAGGGTCGAGGGCATGAGGCCGGGAGCCTAACGGAATGTGACGGTTTCGTGACGGCGCGGTCAGCCGCCGCCCGGCCCGGGCGGGGCCAGCTCGTCGGCATACGGGAACCAGCGGAGCTGCTCGAAGTCGTCGTTGGTGACCGGTCGAGGGCGCGTGTCGCCGGCCGCGGCAGCGTCGGCGAACAACGCCGCGGCGTCGGCGAGGTGACGGGCGAGGTCGATGCGATCACGGCGCCGCCGGTTGTCGAAGCGCATCGCACCGGTCTCGTAGGAGATCTCGTCGAGGCGCATCGCCGGGCCGGACGAGTGGCCGCGGTGGTGCCAGAGACCGCTGTCGGGATCGAAGTCGTAGCTGCCCAGCAGCGCCGCACCGTGCGAGGCGACGAGGTGCACGGCCTCGACGAGGTAATCGAACGTGGCGTCGTCGATGAAGTAGTTGAAGTTCAACCGCACCCAGCCGGGCTTGATGCCTTCGCACCCGCGGTTGATCTCGCGCTGGAACTCGTGGGAGCGCTCGAGGTCGATCCCCAAGAGCCGGTGGCCGTACGGCCCGGCGCACGAACAGCCACCGCGCGCCTGGATGCCGAAGACGTCGTTCAGCACGGCGACGACGAAGTTGTGATGCAAGAAGCGGTCGCCGTCGCCGTGACGGACGACGAACGAGACGATCGACAGCCGATCCGCGGCGTGACTGCCGAGCACGTCGATTCGCGCGTTCTGCTCCCACGAAGCGATCGCCCGCCGGACGAACGCCGACTCTCGCCGCTCGATGACCTCGGCGCCGACGGCCTCCTTGAGCTGGAACACGAGTCCGGCACGGATCGACTCGACGATCGCCGGGGTGCCGGCCTCCTCGCGGTGTTCGATGTCGGCGTGGTAGTCGTGGGCGGCGGTACTGACGTACCGGACGGTGCCGCCGCCGGGCACGTCGGGCACACGGTTGGAGAACAGGGCGCGGCGGGCGACGAGGACGCCGGGAGTGCCGGGACCGCCGATCAGCTTGTGCGGCGAGATGAAGATGGCGTCCTTGTAGGCGAGGTTGCCGTCGTCGGCCGAGCCCATGTCGATCGGCACGTACGGCGCGGCGGCGGCGTAGTCCCACAACGACAGCGCACCGTGCCGGTGAAGCAACGTCGACACGGCGACGGTGTCGGTGATGATGCCGGTGACGTTCGACGCTGCCGAGAACGATCCGATCAGGGTCGAGCGTCCGGCGTGCGCGATGAGCTCGCGTTCGAGGTGGTCGAGGCTGACGTGGCCGTCGGCATCCTCATCGATGATCACCACGTCGGCGATCGACTCCCGCCACGGCAGTTCGTTGGAGTGGTGTTCGTACGGACCGATGAACACGACCGGCCGTTCCTCGGCGGGGATCGTTGCGGTGACGTGGTACCGGTCGTCGAACGCCGACGGCACCCGCAGGCCGAGCACCCCGACCAATTTGGCGATCGCGTGGGTTGCCCCACTGCCGCAGAACACCACGGCGTGCTCGTCGCGGGTGGCGCCGACGCACCGAGCGATGATCGCCCGTGCCTCCTCGCGCATCCGCGTCGTCTGCAGTCCGGTTCCCGACGATTCGGTGTGGGTGTTGGCGTAGAGCGGGAGGACGACGGTGCGGATGTAGTCCTCGATGAACGTCAACGAGCGGCCCGAGGCGGTGTAGTCGGCGTAGATGATCGGCCGCGGACCGAACGGTCCGTCGAGGACCTCGTCGCCGCCGATCACGTGGTCGCGGACGTAGGAGATCAGGGCATCGCGATCCGCGTCCACGACGCCAGTGAACCACGCCTCACGGCAAACCCGAGCGGCCTCGACGGCCGAACGGCGTCGATCGCTTCCCGCGCCGGGGAGGCCGACCCCGTATCCTGCGGGCGGATGGAAGCGGCCCGTGTCCTCGACGCTCAAGGGTTGACCGCCGCCGAGGTCGCCGAGCGCGTCGCCGATGGGCGGGTCAACGTCGCGCCGGAGCCGCCGGGGCGTTCGTTCGCCCAGATCGTCGCCGGCAACGTCTTCACGATCGTCAACGCGATCATGCTGACGCTGTTCGTGCTCGTGCTCGTGGCCGGCAGCCCCAAGGACGGCCTGTTCGTCGGCGTCGTCGTGTCCAACTCGGTGATCGGCGTCGTCCAGGAGGTGCGCGCCCGCAACGAGCTGAAGCGGTTGTCGGTCGTCACCGAGCCGCGCGCCACGGTCGTCCGTGACCGTCGAGATGTCGACATCGACGCCGAGGAGATCGTCGTCGACGACCTGGTGCACCTGAAGCTCGGCGCCCAGGTCGCCGTCGACGGGGTGGTCGCCCGGTCGACGGGCTTGCGTCTCGACGAGTCGATGCTGACGGGCGAGTCGTTGCCGGTGGCCAAGGAGGTCGGCGACGAGGTGCTCTCGGGCAGCTTCGTCGTTGCCGGCAACGGGTTCATCGTCGCCACCAAGGTCGGGGCGATGAGCTACGCCAACGAGCTCGCCAACGAGGCGAAGCAGTTCAACCTGGCGACCTCGCAGCTCCGCCAGGGGATCGACCGCATCCTGCGCGCCCTGACGATCATCATCCCGATCGCCGCGGCGTTGCTGTTCGTCCGCCTGCTCGGCAGCGAGGAGGAGGACTGGCAGGACGCCCTGGTCGGCACCGTTGCCGCTGCCGTCTCGATGGTGCCTGACGGGCTGGTGTTGCTCACCAGCTTGTCGTTCATGGCCGGTGTGCTTGCCCTCGCCCGGCGCCAGGCGCTCGCCAAGCAACTGTCGACGGTGGAGGTGCTGGCGCGCGTCGATGTGCTGTGCCTCGACAAGACGGGCACGATCACCACCGGCGAGATCCGCTTCGCCACGCTGCATCCTGCCGGCGGCTCCGACGAGGCAAGGGCGCGGGCCGTCCTCACGGCACTGGCCGCCGCCGACTCGTCGCCGAACGCGACGATGGCCGCCATCGCCGACGAGCTCGGCTCGCAATCCGACTGGCGGGCCGTCGATGTCGAGCCGTTCTCCAGCGATCGCAAGTGGTCGGCGGCGTCGTTCGAGGGTGAGGGCTGGTACTACCTCGGGGCACCCGACTTCGTGCTTCCGGCAGATGACCCGACCAGGGCGCTGGTGGCGGAGCGCAGCTCGGCGGGCAAGCGCCTGCTGGCCGTCGTCGCCGCCGACGCCGGACCCGACGGTGATCACGTGCCGGCCGGGTGCACGCCGGTGGCGATCGTCGAGCTGGAGGACGAGATCCGTCCCGACGCCGCCGAGATCCTCGCCTACTTCCGCGACAACGAGGTGACGTTGAAGGTCATCTCCGGCGACAACCAGGACACGGTGCTGGCAATCGCCGAGCGGGCCGGCCTGTCGGCCGACGCGCTGGCGATCGACGCCCGCGAGCTGCCCGACGACATCGAGGGTCTCGCCGACAAGTTGGAGACGACCACCGTGTTCGGGCGGGTGACCCCGAAGCAGAAGCAGGCGATGGTGCGAGCGCTGCAGTCGCGTGGCCACGTCGTGGCGATGACCGGCGACGGTGTCAACGACGTGCTGGCGCTGAAGGATGCCGACCTCGGGATCTCGATGGGGTCCGGCAGCGAGGCGACCCGTGCGGTCGCCGACCTGGTGCTCACCGACAACCGCTTCTCCAGCTTGCCGACGGTCGTCAACGAGGGCCGCAAGGTGATCAACAACGTCGAGCGGGTGTCCAACCTGTTCGTGACCAAGGCTGCCTACGCCGTGCTGTTGACGCTCGTCGTCGCCTTGCTCGGCAGCCCGTTCCCGTTCCTGCCGCGGCAGCTGACCCTGGTCGGCACGTTCAGCATCGGCGTTCCCGGTTTCTTCCTCGCCCTCGCCCCCGAGGTCGACCTGATCCGGCCCGGCTTCCTCAACCGGGTGCTGCGCTTCTCGATCCCGGCGGGTGTGATCACCGGCGCGGCGACGCTGTTCGCCTACGAGGCCGCTCGTCGCAACACCGACATCGACCTCGACCAGGCGCGGACGCTGGCGACGGTGACCCTGCTGTCGCTCGGGCTGGTCGTCCTCGCCGTCGCCAGCCGTCCCGTCCGGCACTGGAAGCTCGGACTGGTGCTGGCGATGATGGCCGGGTACGTCGTCGTCTTCGCGGTGCCGTTCCTGCGCAACTACTTCGAACTGGCACCGTTCTGGAACGACGCCTGGTGGTTCACGGTCATCGCCGTGGCCGTCGCCGGACCGTGCATCGCCGCCGTCCCGCGGCTCGCCGGCATCGGCGGCCCACCCGTGCGGGCGGCCGAGCCCGTCGGCCCAGCACGAACGCCGCACCCCTAGGCTGACCCGATCCGGGGGCCGACGTCAGGAGCATGATGTCCGATCAGATCAGAATCTCGCAGTTGCGGGCGATGGCCGTCATCGGCGCACTCCCGCACGAGCGCGAGGGCCGCCAGCCGTTGCAGATCGACCTCGTCCTCGAGGTCGACCTCCACGACGCGGGCCGCTCCGACGATCTCGACGACACCGTCCACTACGGCCTCGTGGCCGAGCGCGTCATCGACGTCGCCACCGAGACCAAGGACGTGCTGCTGGAGCGTCTCGCCGCACGGCTCGCCGAGGAGGTCCTGGCGTTCCCGCGCGTCGACGCCGTGGAGGTCACGGTGACCAAGCTCCGACCGCCGATCCCCGTCGACGCCGGGACGACGTCGGTGACGATCCACCGCACGGCACTCGAGCACGGTGCCGCCGGTCCGGTGGTCCATCGGGCGTTCATCGCGCTCGGCTCGAACCTCGGCGATCGGGAGGGCTTCTTGCGCGCCGCGATCCGCGGGCTGCCGCCGGTCGTCGCCCAGTCGCAGGTGTGGGAGACCGATCCGGTCGGCGGCCCCGAGGGGCAAGATGCCTACCTCAACATGGTGGTCGAGGTGGAGACCGTGCTCGACCCGTTCGCCCTGCTGCGCCGTTGCCAGCGGCTGGAGAGCGAAGCGCTGCGCCAACGCGTGGTGCGCTGGGGTCCGCGAACGCTCGACGTCGACATCATCTTGTTCGACGACATCTCGATCGTCAGCGACGACCTGACGATCCCCCACCCGCGCTTCACCGAACGGCGCTTCGTCCTCGCCCCCCTCGCCGAACTGGCACCGGAACGCTGCCCGCCGGGCTGGGACGACGAGCTGGAACCAGCGGGCGTGCACCCGCGCGGACGGCTGGCGTCGCTGCCGGGCGGACGCTGAGGCCCTGCCGGCGTGACGTCGTTCTTGTTCCTCCGTCACGGTGAGTCGACCTGGAACGCCACCCGTCGCTGGCAGGGCCGCAGCGATCCGCCGCTGAGCGAACGCGGCGAGGCGCAGGCGATCGGTGCCGCCGCGGCCCTTGGCGCGCTGGCGCCGTTCGACCTCGTCGTCACCTCCAACCTGCAACGGGCGCGACGCACCGGCGAGCTGATCGCCGAGTCGGCCGGCCTGCCACTCGGTGCCGCGCTCACCGGGTTCGACGAGCGGTCGGCGGGCGAGTGGGAGGGACGCACGCGGGCCGAGATCGAGGCCGCCGATCCCGGCAGCATCGAAGCCCGGCGTCATCCGCCGGGTTGGGAAGACGACGACGTGGTGGTCGAGCGTGCACTGGCGGCGCTCGACGAGTTGGCCGCCGCCCATCCGGCCGGGCGCCTCGTCGTCATCTCACACGGTGGCGTGATCCACGCCCTGGAGCGCCACGTCGCCGGCGAGGACGGGCCCTGGCAACGACTCGACAATCTCGAAGGGCGCTGGTTCGAGCACGTCCCGGGCCGTTTCGACGTCGTCGGCCCGCGGGTCGTGGCGCTCGTCGACGAGACCCACCTCCCGTCGATCGACGAGGGTTACGCCTGACGCGTCAGCCGGGCTCGGCGCCGTCGAGCTGACGCTCGATCCGCCGGATCGCGGCCGGACGGTGGCAGCGCCCGAACTCTGGACGATGGCGGAGGACGATCTCGACGAGCGTCTCCTGTTCGGGTGCGTACGGCAGGGCGATGTAGAGCGGGAGGCCGAAGCGGCGCAGTTCGTCGACCTGGGTGAACACGATCTCCTGGTACGTGTACGGATCGGAGCGGGCCCAGTTCTTGGGGGCGAACCCGGTGCCGGGGTCGACGATGCAGCGCGAGCGCAATCCGTAGCGGTCGGCCGTTCGCAGACGGTCCTCGAAGAAGTCGACCATCGCCCGGATCGGGTCGGTGTGCAGCTCGCCGAGCTGTTTGGGGTCGGGGCCGTGCAGGTACGGCAACACGATCGGCACGTCGAAGTCGGCGGCGACCTGCCACATCGCCTCGTGCTGCATGCCGTCGGCGGCGTTGATCACCGTCGCGCCGGCTTGCAGCGCTCGGGCGACGACCTCCGGACGCCACGAGTCGATCGACACGTCGACGCCGAGTCCGGCGAGCGCGGGCACCAGGTGCTCGACGCGCGACCACTCGACCGTCCAGTCGACGACCGACGCCTGGTCGGTCGACCCCTGGCCGCCGAGATCGATGGCATCGGCACCGTCGGCGAGCAGCGAGCGGGCCCGGGCGAGCGCCGACTCGGGGGAGTCGACGATCGACTCGGCGACCGTCGAGTCGGGGCTGGCGTTGACGATGCCGTAGAGGATCACCGATGCGGACCGTAGTCAGGTCCGCGGCCGAAGCACCGCCTGGGTCTGGGTCACCTTGGCGACCATCCGCTCGTCGCCGTCGGTCATGTTGGTCACGACGGTCTCGATGACGATCGTCGTCGACCCGACGTGCAGCGGTGTCGCCGTCGCCGTCACGGTGCCGGCCGTGACGCCGCGGAAGAAGTTGGTCTTCGACTCGATCGTCGACGTGCCGACCGCCCCGTCCGGCAGGTTGAAGAAGGCGCTCGCTCCGCCAGCCGCGTCGGCCAACGCCATGACGGTGCCACCGTGGAGGAGACCGCTGCTGGTGCAACGCTCGGGTGCCCAGTCGACGTGCAGTACGACCCCGTCGGCACCGAACTGCGACGCCGTCATGCCGAGCGTGGCGCACAGCGGCATCGCCTCGTGGAGCTGTGCGGTCAGGTCGTCGTTGTCCATCGCGCCACCGTACGCACGGTGCGCGCCCGACGGCCATGACCTGACAGGTCACGCGTCCGCACCGAGTTGCGCCGCACTGCAGACGTCCCGTGGTGCCGCCTACGCTCCGGGCATGTCAGCGATCGCCAGGATGCGCGCCGTGGTGCTGGACTGTCCCGATCCCCAGGCGTTGGCGGCGTTCTACGTCGCCCTCGTGGGTGGCGAGATCACCCACGCCGACGACGACTGGGTCGCCGTGCGCGATGGTGGCAACGTGCTGCTCAGCTTCCAGCGGGTCGCCGATTACGAGCCGCCCGACTGGCCGAGCGACCACGGCGGCCAGCAGTTCCACATCGACGTGACCGTCGACGACGTCGACGTCGCCGAACGACAGGTCCTCGCCCTGGGTGCTCGCCGCACCGAACAGCAGCCCGGCATCGACGAGGGCTCGAACTGGCGGGTCTACCTCGACCCCGTCGGCCACCCGTTCTGCCTCTGCTGGGACTGACGCGGACCTGGCGATTGCTCAGGCGCTCGCCAGCAGGCGAGTGACGAGCGTGTCGGCGATCGTGTCGTCGATCGGCAGCGTGGTGTCGAGCGAGGCCAGCACGAGCGGGCCGAGCAGCATCAGCACGGACTCGGCAACGTTCGTGTCGGGCGGGAGTGCACCCTCGGTGATGCCGCCCTCGATCACCTGAACGAGCACCGAGCGCTGCAGGGATGCGACGCGCTCGCGTGTGCCCTCGAGGCCGTCGACGCGGTTGACCGACTCGATCAGGATCGGGAAGAAGCGCCGCCACTCCGCGTCGAGCACGACGCCCGCAACGTTGCGCATCACCGTGCGAAGCCGCTGTTCGAACGGCATGTCGGGCGCCGGGGGCACCACGGATGGGAGGAACGTGTGGACGGTTGCCCGCACGAGGGCCTCGCGCGATTCCCAGTGGCGGTAGACCGTCGCCCGGGCGACGCCGGACTGTTGCACGACCGCTTCCACCGTGATTGCCGCAAGGCCGTCGGCGAGCAGGATCTGGCGCGCCGCGGTGAGGACCTTCTGGCGAGATCGCTCGACCCGCGGGTCGACGGAGACGTCGCCGGAGACGTCGGGCTCGGGGGGCCGGGTCGTCGGATCACTCGCCACAGGCATCGCTCCACCCTAATCGCAGAAACGAGACGGAAGTGTCTCATAACGAGACTAGTCTGTCTCGTTGCGCACGGTGGCCGCCGTGCACGCACCCTTCGTTCTTGGAGCATCGATGTCCTCACCGTTCACCCGCAGCGTGCACGCCTTCAGTTGGCGCCGGCTGCGCGTCGCCGACCCGGGCAGGGCCCGGTTGCGCCTGGCGACGAACCTGACGATCTCGATCGCGGTCGCCGTGATCGTCGCCTGGTCGGTCGCCAAGGCCACCGACCAGTTCACGATGCACGTGACCCTGCCCGACGGCTCACCGTTCGAGATCGTGCACCACGGCTCGGCGATGATGCTCGCCGCGGCGATGGCGTTGATGATCTCGATGCTCCCGCTTCCCCCCGTCCGCAAGATTCGCGGCGGACTGTCCGTGGTGCTGACGGTTGTGTTCTTCCTCGGCACGATGCTGGCGATGACGTTCAACGGCAGCATCACGTCGTCGATGATCGGCCTCTGCGCGACCGCCGTGGTGTTCGTGCTGCTCGGTCAGAAGCGCGAACTGATGATGCTCGGCCTGCCGCTGTTCTTCGGCACGTTCATGAACGTGTTCCTGGGGCTCGACACCAGCAACATCGGCGGTATCGCGCTGGTCGTGTTGCCCGCCGGCATCGCCGTGGCGATCACCCAGGCGTTGCTGTGCCCCCGGCCGACGTCGATCGTGCGCAGCGTGTTCAAGGGCTTCGACACCGCCACCGACAAGGTGATCCACGCCACCACCGACATGTTGACCGGCCGGCCGGGCAGCTCCAAGGCTCGCCGCAACCTGGCGGTCGCCGGCCGGAGGATGGAGATGATGGCGCTCAACGTCGACGCCCAGCTCGGCTCACCGATCCACGGCCTGTCGGCCGAATTGGTCGACTCGGTGCACGTCAACGTGTTCGATCGCGAGGCTGCGTTGAGCTCGATCGCCAGCGCCGCGCTCGCGTACGACGCCGCTCGTGCAACCGCCGGCGACACTGTCCTGGTCGACACCGTCCAGGGCAATGCCGTCCAGGGCAATGCCGTCCAGGTCAACACCGCCCAGGTCAACACCGTCCAGGTCGACCCCGACCTGATCGCCGGCCTGCGCGCCCTGCTCGACGACGACACCGCCAACGCTCAGCACCACGCCGCCCGGGCGATCGATGCTGCCGACCAGCGGGTCACGGCCGACCCCGCCAATGCGGTGTTCGCCGCCGAGTACCGCCTGGCGATCGCGGTCGGCCACGCCGTGGTCGGCTGGCGCGACGTCGACGCACTGATCGCTCAGGGCACCGCCGACGGCGACCGGACGTTCGCCGCCTCGGTCGTGGTCGGTGGCACCGGCGAACTGCCCGGCATCACCTCCGCCACGGAAGCGATGCAGGCGGACACCGGCACGCTGCTCGGCTTCAGCCGCCCCGTGATGGAGCGGGCGATCCGCATGGGCGTCGCCGTGTCGATCGCCTCGGTGCTCGCGTCCTGGTACTCCGAGCCGCGTTGGTACTACGGCTTCTTCGGTGCCTTCGCCGTGTTCATGTCGGCCAACGGCACCCGTGAGCACATCCGCGTCTCGCTCGAGCGTGGCGTCGGCACGGCCGTCGGCTGCGGGCTCGGCCTGCTGATCGCGACGAGCTTCATCGGGCATCTCGAGGTGGCCTACGTCGTGTTGTTCGCGCTCATCTGGATCGCGTTCTACTTCCAGCGGGCCAGCGACCTGCTCAACAACGTGGCGATGGGCGTGATGGTCGCACTGTTGTACGTGCAGATGCAGACCTACGACGACGTGCTGATCACCGACCGCATCGTCACCACGCTGATCGGCAGTGCCGTGGCGATCGTCGTGTCGCTGGTGGTGTTCCGCGTCCCGACCACGAAGATCACGCGCTCGGCCGCCAAGCACTATTTCGTCGAGCTCGAGCAGTTCGTCGACTCGGCGTTCGGGAACCTCACCGCCACCGACGCCGACCGCACCCTGCGCGCCCGTGCCCGCAAGGTGCATGCCGCCCAGTGGCAGCTCGGCCAGACGATCGCTCCGATCGCCCCGTTCGGCAGCGCCGCCACGAGCGGTCCGACGACCGAGCACTACTCGGTGATCACCGCGATCGGCACCGATGCCGCCCGGATCGCCAGCGACGCCGCGCTGTCCCACACGTTCACCGCCGACCAGCAAGCCCGACTGGAGACCGTGCGGGACCGGCTGATCGGCGTGCTACCGGCTGTCGGCGACTGGCTCGCCAACGACGCCCCGGCGCCGCCGATCGAGCGCTCGGGTGAACTGGTCGAGCTCGATCGTGAGGTTCGCGTGGCCGGCGGCACCGGCGCCGACGCCAAGCTGGCGGTGCTGACCCACCTGATGGGCCTCGAAGAGCACCTGATCGACCTGCTCAACGTCGACCTGGCGAGCAGCCCCGACGACCTCGCGGTCGGCCTCGTGCGCTGACTCCCGCCGAACAGGGGCTTCTCGGCGCGCGAAGCTCGGTGCCGCATGGGATCGCTGCTGCCCGGCTTGGCGTTGCTGCTGCGGTACCAGCGCGGGTGGCTGCTGGCCGACGTGATGGCCGGCTTGACGGTCGGCGCGATGCTCATCCCGCAGTCGATGGCCTACGCCGAGCTGGCGGGCCTGGCCCCGGAGTTCGGGTTCTACGCCGTCACCGGCGCGCTGGTCGTGTACGCACTGGTCGGCAGCAGCCGACACCTCGGCGTCGGACCTGAGCCGGGCACGGCGATCCTCGCCGCGACCGGCGTCGGGGCGATCGCCGGCAGCGATCCCGAGCGCTACGTCGCGCTGATGGCGGCCCTCGCCCTCGTGGTCGCCGGCATGTGCATCGTCGGCGCCATCGCCCGCCTCGGGTTCCTCGCCTCGCTGCTGTCGAAGCCGGTGCTCGTCGGCTACATCACGGGCGTCGGGATCACGCTGCTCAGCAGCCAGATCGCCAGCTTCACCGGCATCCCGATCACCGCCGATGCCGTTCTCGAGCGGTTCGGCCAGTTCGTCACGAACCTCGACGCGATCGACGGTCCCACGTTGGCGATCGGGCTCGGCACGCTGATCCTCATCCTCGCGCTGCGCCGGGTGAACCCGCGGGTGCCCGGGGCGCTCGTGGGTGTCGTCGTCGCCACGCTCGTCGTCGCCCTGTTCGACCTCGAGCGCCGCGGCGTGGCCGTGGTCGGTGCGGTGCCGCAGGGCTTTCCGGCCCCGACACTGCCCGACGTCTCGTTCGACGACGTGCGCTCGCTGCTGCCGGTCGCCGCCGGCATCACCCTTGTCGGGTACACCGACAACATCCTCACCGCTCGGTCGATCGCCGCCCGCCAGGGCTACCGGATCGACGCCAACCAGGAGCTGTTGGCGCTCGGTCTGACGAACCTCACGTCGGGCGTGTCGAACGGGTTCCCGATCTCGTCGAGCGCGAGCCGGACGGCGGTGCCTGCCTCGCTCGGCAGCAAGACGCAGCTGGTGTCCCTGGTGGCCTGCGCGTTCGTCGTCGTGACGTTGTTGGCCTTCCGTCCGTTGCTCAGCGAGATCCCCCGGGCGGCACTGGCCGCGGTGATCGTCTCCGCCGCCATCGCCATCATCGACGTCGACGGGTACCGCTCGCTCTGGCGGGTCAGCGGCGCCGAGTTCGCCCTCGCCGTGGCGGCTGCCGCCGGCGTGATCGTGTTCGACGTGTTGAACGGAGTGCTCGTGGCGGTGGCGCTGTCGATCGTCGTCGCCCTGTACCGCATCGCTCGTCCCCACGACGCCGTGCTCGGCGAGGATCCCGACCTCGGCGGCTGGGTCGACCTCGGCACCTACCGCCATGCCATGACGGAACCTGGACTGCTCGTGTATCGGTTCGATGCGCCGCTGTTCTTCGTCAACTCCGAGCGCTATGCCGAGCGCCTTCAGCAGGCCTTGGAGGAAGCCGGGCCCGAGGACTGGCTCGTGCTCGACTTCGAAGGGGTAGGTGCGCTCGACGCCACCGCCGTCGACATGCTCAGCGAACTGCTCCCTCGGCTCGACGAATCGGACGTCCACGTCGTCGCCGTGGCGAGAGCCAACGACGTCGTCCTCGCCCGCCTGGAGCGCGCCGCGTTGCTCGAGCCGACCGGCCCGGTGAAGGTCTTCCCGACGATCAACGGTGCCGTCGCCGCGTTCCGCCAACGGTTGACCGATCGACCCGATCCCTGACGGGCGATGACCACTCGGACGAGAGAGGTACTGCGAGCGGATGTCCTCCGTCCTGTCAGTGCAGGTCGAACGCCAGCGAGCGACGTTGACCACATAGCGACCGCAACCTGTGCAACGTCACCCGCGGTTCGCCGGCCGCTGCTACCTCGTCGCCCCACGGGCGAGCGTCACGCACCCAGAAGCCACCACCGCTGGTGTCGGGACTCTCCCACTCGACGTGTTCTTGCTCGCCGTCGGAGCCCAGGCCGAGAAGGGTCTCGCCCGCAACTTGATGGTCTCTGCATAGGCCAACACCGTCCGGCGCTCAGGTGCCAGGTGCCAGGTGCCAGGTGCTCCATTCGGCGCGCTGGCACCTGCGCTCGACCGGCGCGAGACTCGTCCTCGGGCGTCCAGCGTCCGACCGCCGTCGATTGAGAAGTCGGCGACCGTCGGCCACCGTCGGGAGCACGAGCATGCGCATACGAACGAGAGTCACGGCAGCGGTGGCCGCGGTGACCTTCACACTCACCGCCTGCGGAGGTTCTGACGACGGCGTTCAATCGACCGATTCCGGAGACGAGCCCACGGCCACCGATACCCGCGCCTCCGTCTCGACGACGGGCGCCTCGCCACCCGGTGGCCCCAGCGAGCCCGGCCGGCCGCCCGCCCCGCCAGGCGGTGGCAGTGCCGGGGGACCCCCGCCTGGTGATGGCGGCCCCGGGGGTCATGCGACGAGCGTCGACACCGGCACCGGCGCGTACGTCGTCACCGACGGCGAAGTGCTCCGCGGGGGCACGTACACGTCGTCGAACGCCGACGAGAACGCCATCCGCGCCGAAGGAGATGTGACGGCGACGCTCGACGATGTCACGGTCGAGAAGACGGGCGGTGCGGCATCGAGCAGTGACGCCTCGAGCTTCTACGGGCTGAACGCGGCGGTCCTCGCCCTCGACGGCGCAACGCTGAACATCAACGGCGGCACCGTCACCGCGACACCCGAGGGCGCCAACGGCGTGTTCGCCTACGACGGTGCGACCATCAACATCACCGACACGACGGTCGACGTGTCAGGCGGCAACGCCGGTGGCATCGAAGTCGCCGGTGGCGGAAAGCTGTACGCCACCAATCTGACCGTCGATGCGACCGTGAAGGCGGCGATCCGCAGCGACCGCGGGGGCGGCACGCTGGTGGTCGACGGCGGCGTCTACCGCACCAGCGGCAGCTCCGGGGCCCCGGCGATCTACAGCACCGCCGACATCACCGTCAGCAACGCGGCGCTCGCTGCCGACGACTCCGAAGCGGTCGTCGTCGAAGGACTGAACTCGGTCTCGATCATTGACAGCGACGTCACCGGCAACATGCGCGGCACCTACGGCGACGAAGGCGAGAACCTCCACAACGTGATGCTGTACCAGAGCATGTCCGGCGACGCCGAGACCGGCACCAGCCGCTTCACGATGAGCGGTGGCACCCTGGAGTCGCTGAACGGGGACATGTTCTATGTCACCAACACGGATTGCGTGATCCGCGTCAGCGAGGTCGCACTCATCCTCGCCGAAGGGCCCAACCTGCTCGTCGTCAGCGGCAACGACGGTTCACGAGGTTGGGGGACCGTCGGTGAGAACGGCGGGGTCGCCGACTTCGACCTCAGCGAGCAGACGGCCGACGGCGACATCGTGGTCGACGACATCTCGCGCCTCACCATGTCGATCGCCGACGGGTCGAGCTACGTCGGCGCCATCAACCGCGATGGGACGACAGCAGCAGCCCTCTCGGTCACGATCGACGACTCCAGCACCTGGACGCTGACCGATGACAGCTACGTCACCGAGCTCAACGGGGAACTCGACCGCGTCGAGCCCGACGGCCACACGCTGTACGTCAACGGCACCGCCGTGACGCCTTGAGGGCGGTAGGCCCCCGGCTGTCGGTGTGACAGATCACTCGGGCATCGTCGCTCGTCGCCCGCCCGAATCGAAGGCACACGAGTCGCGTCCGGGAGAACGACCATCTGTCTGCGGAACGGGAGGGATTCGAACCCCCGGAGGCGCAAACCTCGGCCGCTTTCAAGGCGGCTGCATTCGTCCACTCTGCCACCGTTCCGCTCCGGAGGTTACCGGGCTACACTCCGGGGCTCCCAGGAGAGGTGCCAGAGCGGCCGAATGGGGCGCCCTGCTAAGGCGTTGATCGCAGCAATGTGATCCGTGGGTTCAAATCCCACCCTCTCCGCCATTCGCCTGGCGTCTGCGTTCGACGAACCGCAGGTCGCTCACCCCGCGGTCGATCCACGCCGCGGCGGGGAACGACTCGGCGATCGCCAGGGCCCGCCCGAGCTCCGCCTCCGCCCGATCGAACTCGCCGAGCCGCGCCGACATGAGGCCGAGCACGCGGTCGGTCGCACCCCACACCATCGATGGTCCGTGGAGGAGGACGAACGTGCCGGCGCTCGGTTCGAGCATCTCCCGCAACTCGCGGAGCCGCTCCGTCGATCCCACCCGCGCCGCCGCCTCGGCGAGGACGGCGACGGCGAAGCCCCAGTTGGTGTGCTGCGGAAGCTCGGCGTACCCGTCGGCGGCGATCCCGTCCAGCGCCGCAGCGGCTTCCGTCGCTCGACGTTGGAAGGCCAGCATCAGCGGATAGGCGCAGCGGTACGTCGGGTTGTCTGGCAGCGCCGCGACCTCGCGGCCGAGATCGCTGGCGACGAGCGAGTCGACGCCGTCGGCGAGGGTGCCGATCAGACCGAGCTGTTCCATCAGCGCTCGCCGCGCGTCGGGGTGTCCCGGACCCCAGCGATCGGCGGCGCCGGTGGCGAGACGGCGGGCGAAGTCGAAGTCGCCGTCGGCGGTCGCCAACCCGGCGGCGATGAGGTCGGCCTCCCACGCCGGGCGGATGTGCCGACCGGCGACGCGGTGCACCTCGGCGAGTGCCCGCTCGGCAGCGGCTCGATCGACGAGCACGATCGAATCCGACGCACGGGCCAGCAGCGCGTCGGCGCGCAGCACCGCCGCCTCGTCGTCATCTCGGTCGTCGAGCGCGGCGATCACCCGGTCGGCCGCGTCGCGTCGGCGCGCCGCATCCTCGGGTCGCCAAGCGACCACTCGTGCCGCGCCGAGCGCGGCCGCGGCGACCTCCGGGGCCGACGAGTCGGCGGCGATATCGAGCGCCTGGCGGGCGAGGTCCTGGCGGCGGTCCCAGCCCGACGGACCGGTCATCGAGTCGGACAACGCTCCGAGGAGCTGGATCCGCGTCGCCGCGTCGGCGGGGTCGACGGCGGCCAACGCCCGCCGGAGGAGCTCCACGTGGGTCGCGCCGGGCGCCCACGTGGACACGCCCCGTCCACCGTTCATCGCCCCCAGCGCGGCGAGGGCGACCGTGTGCCCATCGCCGAACCGCTCGGCGACGTCGACGGCACCGACGTACTGCCCGAGCGCCGCCAGGCCGTCACCACGAGCTGCGTAGGCATGACCGAGCGTCAGCAGCGCCGACGCCCGCGTCGTACCGCCGGCGTCGAGCTCGAGTCCCGCTGTCAGACGGCCGATCGCGTCGTCGGGAGCGCCGGCAGCGAGCTCGATGCGTGCCGCGTCGACGACGTAGCCGAGCGCCCGATCGCCGTGGCCGAGTGGCGCCGCCGCTGAGAAGTGCCGGGCGAGGTCAGCGACGCTGACCGCGCTTCCGCGGGACCTGACGTCCTCGATGGCCGTGCCGGCGCGGGCATGGAGCCGCATCGCCGAGCCCGGTGGTGTGTTGGCGGTGACGGCGTCGCGCGCCAGACCGTGCACGAACCGCAGCTGCCCCCGGTCCGCGCGCAGCTCGACGAGACCGGTGGCCACCGCTGCGTCGAGGGCTGCAGGAAACGACTCGGGCGCGAGGTCGGACACGTCGCGGAGCACACCGAGAGCCGCCGACTCGCCGAGGGCGGCGAGGGCACGGAGCAACGCGGTCGCGTCGGCGCCCGCCGCGTCGGCCTGCAGGGCGATCACGTCGACGACGGCGCGCGGCGGTTCGGCGGCGGTGACGTCGGCACGCAGCAGTGCGTCGGCGAACAGCGGGTTGCCACCGGTGCGTGCCCACAACTCGTCGACATCGACCGTCGCCCCCGCGACCCGGGCGTCGACGAACTCGGCCAGCGCGGCCCGATCGAGACCAACGACATCGAGCTCGATCACCGGGATCCGGCGCCAGTCGGCTCGCCAGCCCGAGGGCTGGTCCGTCACGCTTCCCGCTCGTCGTTCCACGAGGACGATCAGCAGGGCCGCCTCGTCGAGCTGCTCTGCAACGTGACGGACGGCCAGCTCCGTCGTCGCGCTCGCCCAGTGCGCGTCGTCGACGACCAACAGCACCGGCCCGGTGGTGAGGAGCTCGCCGACGTGGGCGGCCAACGCCTCGAACAGCCGATGCCGGTCGAGGTCGGCGTCGCCCGACGCCGGCGCGGTGCCGACGAACGTGCTCAGCGCCGGTATCACCCAGGCGAGCTCTGGCCGGGCAGTGCGCAACAGCTCGGCGCGCGACCGCACGGTGCGCCTTCGGAGGTCGCGGGCGATGGCGTCGACCAGCGGCTCGTACGGCACCGCCGGCGTTCGCGAGCAGACGCCCCGGAGGACGGTGCCGCCCGCGGTGGCGATCGTCGTGGCGACGCTCGACACGAGCGTCGACTTGCCGATCCCGGCCGGGCCGGCGACGACGACCACGGCCGCACCGGTCGAATGCACACCCGCCCACGCGTCGTGCAGGGCGGCCGTCTCCGCGGACCGGCCGAACAACGCCGCGTCCGGTCGCGCCGGCGCGGTGAGCGGAGCGACATCGTCGAACTCGAACGAGGCCCGCAACGAATCGGTCTCGAGCGACGGTGTCACGCCGAGGTCGTCGCGCAGCACGCGCACCAGAGCGTCGTGGGCCTGCGCGGCGCCGCCACGGTCGCCAGCCGCCAGCAATGCGGACATCAACGTGCGGTGTGCCGCCTCGCCGTACGGCTCGATCACCACCAGCCGACGGGCCGCGGCGATCGCCTGGCGATGCTCACCGAACGCCGACGCCGCCGTCGCCCGGATCACCAGCGCATCGACGAGACGCTGCCGGAGCTCGGCGCGGACGCCGTCGATCCATTCACTGTCGTAGCCGTCGAGCACGTCGCCGTCGGTCCACGCCAGGCAGGCGCCGGCGGCCTCGGCAGCCGGAAGGTGGTCGTCCGTTCGCATCGCCGCGTCGGCGTCGGCAAGGGCAGCACGCCCGGCCGCGAGGTCCGTCGACCAGCCAGCCCCGAGCACGAGTGCGTAACCGCCCGGTCGTCGCTCGACAGCATCCGCGAGGCCAGCCTCAGCGAACCAGCGGCGGGCCTTGGCGATCAGACCGCGGAGCGCCGTTGCCCACGAGGGCGGCAACCTGCCGGGCCACACGGCGTCGGCGAGCACATCGGCGCGCACCGTCTTCGACTCGTCGACCGCGAGCCGGGTCACGAGCAGACGGACCTGCGCGCTCCGCAGCTGCGAGACCGGCAAGCCACCGCTCGGCCGTCCCGGCCCGTCGAGGAGCAGGAGGTGCACCACGGGATGATGTCACAGCGTCCGCCTGCACCCGATCGACCGCTTACGCGGCGTTTACGCGGCATTCGTACCGTCGCAGAAATGGGCAACGAACGCCTGCCGCGCAACGGCGAAGAGCAAACCGAGACGGCGGTGCCGAGCTCGGCGATGCGCGTCGGCCGCGCCGACGATCCCGCCGAGGCGCGCGCCGACCGCTTCGCCGAACTGGTGATGGCCGGCATGCGCGCCCCGGCGCCGCTGCCCGCCGCCGAACAGGTCGCCGGTGTCCCCGCTCGCGTGCGCCGGAGCACGCGGCCGGTGGCGCCGTCGGCCGGATCGGCGCGTCGCTCCGCGAGCGCGCCCACGCACGATCCACTGGGCGGCACCGCCGTCGACGGCCGCACCGCCCGCAGCATCCGCGCGACGTCCGGCGGTCGGGCGCTCCCGGAGACCGTGCGACGTGCCGCCGAGGAGCAGTCCGGGCGCGACCTCAGCGGCGTGCGAGTCCACCGCAGCGCCAAGGCCGCCGACCTCAGCGCCGGTCTGCAGGCCACCGCGTTCACGGTCGGCAGCAACATCTTCCTCGGTGGAGGTGCCGAGTCGCCCGGCACCTCCGCCGGGGATCACCTCCTCGCCCACGAGCTCGGCCACGTCGTCGAAGAAGGCGGTGGGACGACGGCTGGCCGTGTCCGGCGGCGGACCGACCTCCGTCCGCTCGACCAGACCGGCGAGGCGCCGACGGTGCGCCGGCTCTTCGGATCCGGCAAGAAGAAGCGCCAGAAGGCCGACGCCAAGCAGGCCGCCCTGCAGCAGCAGGCCGATGCTGCGGCGGCCGCCGAAGCCGCCAAGCATCCGGCGTATCCCGCACTGCTGTCTGCAGTGATGACCGTCGAACAGCAGCTGAAGTGGTTGCGCGACGGCAAAGCCAGTGTCGTCGAGGACGCCCCGACGCTCGTCGCGTACGCCACGACGACCGCACGTGGCCTGCCGGGAACGGAGAAGGACCCGGGCTTCGGCCCACTGAAGCGCCGCCTGCGGATCGCCGCCGACGAGGCTCAGATCCTGCTCGACGAAAGTGCAGTCGCCGACACCAAGCGGCGGGCAGGTGAGATCTACATCAAGGAGGGAGCGTCCGGCGGGCTCACCGCGCTCACCAACCAGATGCGCACCCAAGAGTTCGACGGCACCCAGGCGGACGACAAGGCCCTCGCACGCCAGAAGCTCGGTGCCGCGCTCGGTCTCAGCCGTGCCGAGCAGGCGGCGATCACCACCTTCACCGCCCAGGACTACAAGTACATGAACCCCGCCGCGGCGAACAGCTCGTCGTGGATGCTCGCCAACCGTGACCGCGACCTGACCGAAGGGATGTCGGCGGCAGAGAAAGCTCAGACGCTGGCGGCCAACACGCCCGCCGGTGACCAGGCGTACACCAAGCCCCGTCTGCAGGAAGGCTCGCTGCACACCGGGATGGCCCTGCAGGGTCTGCTGAAGCTCCCGGTGTACGACGACATGACGTACCGCGGCGAGGCGTTCAACCGGGCGGACTTCCTCAAGCGCTTCAAGCTCGACAAGAAGGGGCGGGCCACCGCCCGGACGAAGACGAGCACGAGGGCGACGATCTCGAGCGCGTCGAAGTTGAAGGACAAGGCCGAGGCATTCGTCTTCACGTCGTCGGCCGACCTCCAACTCCCCAACAAGCTCAACGACTCGTACTGCCTGATCTGGGAGTACAAGCTGATCGACGGGCGCGACATCGAGAAACTGTCTGCCAACGAACACGAGGCCGAGGTGGCGACGTTGCCGGGGGCGACGTTCGAGATCGTCGACGTCACCCCGTTCGACACGGCGGGGTCCTACTTCCTCAGGGGCTACCAGCACGTGTATCGGGTCCGGGCGCGCCAGGTGAAGTGACGTCGCCGACCCGCAGTGTTGCGGTTCGATGACGGTGGGTGTTGCGGTTTGATGACGACCGCGCTAGACACGGGGGCCTTCCCGCCGCGTCACGCGGCGCTCGGAACCCGCCGTCCGGATCCCTCCGGCCGCTTCATCCCATGCCTCGTCAACCTTCCGATCCCAGCCCACGCCGGCGCCGCGCCGCCGATGGCGAGGCCGACTTCTGGGGCGCGTCGCCGAGCTGGTCGTCGGGTGCTGCGCCCGACGCCGAGCCCCCCGCCTCCTCCGGCCGGCCCGGTCGCAACCGCGGCCGCGGCACCCGCTGGCGCACCCATGGTGACCCGACCAGCGAGTTGCCGGTCGTCGCCGCCACGGATCCAACCGATCCGGTGCGTGCCTTCGATCCGTTCGACGACGATCCGTTCGACGACGACCTGACGTTCGCCCGTCCGGCTGAAGCCATGGCGTGGGACGTCGACGCCTGGGACGCCGCCACCGAGGGCCCCGCCGACGAGCGGGCCGACTGGGACGGCGAGTGGTCCGTCGCTCCGCAGCCGCCCACACGCCGACGCAGCGGCCCGATCGACCCGCTGGTCGCCCGCCTCGGCGGTCTTGCCGTGCTGGTCACGCTGGCGGTCCCTGCGGTGCTCGGCTTCACCGGAGGTTCGTCCTCGACGGACGAGACGTTGCTCGCCGCCACCCCGACCACCGCCGCCATCGTGCCGGCTGGCTCGGCGGCCGACCTGTCGACGACCCCCTCGACCGTGCCGACCACGCAGGCAGCCGCCCCCGCCACCACGCCCGCGTCCCCAGCGACGGCCCCGACCACCGATGCAGCGCCGACCACCGTCAGCCAAGCGACGACACCGGTGACCACCGCCCCCGACGAGGCGGCCACACTCCGAGCGACGGCCGCGCCCGAGGCGGCACCCGCGTGCGGTGCCGAGTACGAGATCGCCGCCGGCGACTACTGGATCCGCATCGCCGACGCCGCCGACGTGCCGCTGGCCGACCTGCTCGCCGTCAACGGGGCGACCGTGAAGACCGTGCTCGTTCCCGGACGATCGATCTGCCTCCCGCCCGGCGCCTCGACGCCCGCCCCGCCGGCGACCGCCGCCCCGACGACCGCCGCCCCGACGACCGCCGCACCCACCACGGCCGCACCGACCACGCAGCCGCCCACCACTCAGCCGCCGACCACGCCGGCGCCGCCCCCACCGCCGGCCCCCACCACTCCCGCGGTCCCCGCCGACGTCGAAGCGATCATCCGCGACGTGTGGCCCGACGAGCTCGAGGATCGGGCACTGCAGATCGCCTGGCGGGAGAGCAACCACATCCCGACCGCCAAGAACTCGTGCTGCTATGGCTTGTTCCAGATCCACTGGACCGCCCACCGCAGCTGGCTGGCGCAGTACGGCGTCACCACTGCCGACCATCTCTTCGAGCCGCGGATCAACGCCACCGCGGCGTACATCCTCTACCAGCGGGCGGGCGGATGGGGTCCCTGGGGCGGCTGAATTCGTGCGGTGCGAGAATTCGCGCCGCCATCGGCGCTGACGGGCCTACACTCTCCGGCTGACAATTCACCTGCGCTCGTAGCTCAATGGATAGAGCACTTGACTACGGATCAAGCGGTTGGGAGTTCGACTCTCTCCGAGCGCGCACGACACGGGGCGCCACGATGTGGCGCCCCGTTCGCGTCCCCCATCGAGGTGTCCCCCATCGACGCGGGTGCGACGGACGGGTGCCCATGATCTGCGAGCATGTCGTGGGGAAAAACATGGTGCGTCAGGAAGTCCTCAAGGTTCCTGGCGACCGTGCCGATGAGGGCATATGAGGCTCATCAGGCTCGGTGCGCTGGTGGGAAGCGTGGCGCTGCTCGTCGCCACGTCGGTCTCCCTCCTGAACAAGCGCTCCGAACTCCGCGAACGGCAAGACGCCCAGGTCGTCGCCGCCGTGCAGCTGGGTGAGCAGTCGGCCTTCTCGACAGCCAGCCGGGCGATCGCCGTTGCCGGGATGGCCAACGAGTTGACCGAACCCGACGAGCTCGTCGCCACGTTCCGCGAGGGCACCGAAGCCTGCGTGGTCGCGGCTGCCGAGGAGCGCTGCACCGGTGCCGATCTGGCGGCGCTGCCAAGCTTCGGTGATGTCGCCGCCGCGTCCACCGAACGCGGCCGCCCGGCGCTCGGCATCGACGAGTCCACCGGGTCGTTGCTCGTCGTCGACCGCCAGGACGTCACGACGGTCATCCGCATCCCCGCCAACCAGATGGTCAGCCTCGTCGCCTGGCGCGGACTCGAGGCGTACGGCGCCGACGTGGAGGTCGCCCTCACCGCGCCGGTGGCGGACGACCTGGCTCGCAGTGGCCCGGAGGTCGACGACGGGCGAGTGGTCGTCGTCGACGAGTTGAACCTGCACGAAGGCGACGTCGCGGTCGCGGTCACCGCCTCGGTCCCCGACGAGGTCGGCATCGCCGGCGAGGGTGTTGGTTGGTACGTCGCCCTGCTCGCCCTCGGCACGATCCTGCTCGGCCTCGCCGGGTGGACGTTCCTCATCGATCGACGTTCGCTCGAACGGCGGGCGACCACCGACGAGCTCACCGCCCTCGCCAACCGGCGCGAATTCGAGCGGCAGACCGCAGACGCGCTGCTCAACGCCGATCGCTTCAACACGGGCGTGTGCGTCATGCTCATCGACCTCAACGGCTTCAAGCAGATCAACGACACGCGCGGCCACCAGGTCGGCGACCTCGTGCTCCAAGCAGCGGCCGATCGTCTGCGCCGCGCCGTCCGCGAGACCGACCTCGTCGCCCGGTGGGGCGGCGACGAATTCGTCATCCTGCTGCCCGGCATCGAGGACGGCACCGGGGTCCGTTCGAGCGCCGAGCGTCTCGGCGAGGCGCTGTCGGAGACACCGATCTTCGGCGACGTCACCGTGACCGCGGCGATCGGCGCCGCCCTGTTCCCGCGGCACGGAGCAACGCTCGACGAGCTCATCCGCTCGGCCGATCTCGCCATGTACAGCGCCAAGTCGACCGGCGTCACCTATCGCATGGCCGACGCCCTCGACATCAACAGCGTCGACATGGTCACCACACCCGAGTACGAAGGCCCCGACCGTCGCCGCTCGACCGACGACGAGCCGACGTTGCCGACCGAGCCGCTGGCCTCGCTCGAGCTCGACCCACCGCGCTTCATCGAGCCGCCTGTGCCCCCGCCATCCGACACCACGTCGGGCTCGCGGTGGGACGATTCGGCACGCCAGCGCTGACGGCGCCCTCGCGGCCCGACCCGTACACTCGCGCCGTGCCCGAACGCACCGCTGCCGCCGCCACCGACGCCGCCACCCGTCCGCTGACGCGCAAGCTCGAAGGGTTCGGAACGACGATCTTCGCCGAGATGTCGGCACTGGCCACCGAGACCGGAGCAGTCAACCTCGGCCAGGGCTTCCCGGACACCGACGGACCCGCCGAGGTGCTCGACGCAGCGATCGACGGCGATCCGCCACGGCGTCAACCAGTACCCGCCAGGCCCCGGACAACCGGACCTGCGCCAGGCGATCGCCCAGCACCAGCGCCGTTTCTACGGGATCGATCTCGACCCCGCCACGGAGGTCGTCGTCACCGCCGGTGCCACCGAGGCCCTGGCCGGTGCGCTGCTCGGGATGCTCGACGCCGGTGACGAGGTCGTCGTGTTCGAGCCGATGTACGACAGCTACCAGGCCTGCATCGCCCTCGCCGGGGCTCGGGCGGTGCCGGTCCTGCTGTCGCCCGGTGCCGACGGTCGGTACCACGTTCGATCCCGACGAGCTGCCGGTGCGGTCAGCGACGCGGACCAAGGTGATCCTGCTCAACACCCCGCACAACCCGACCGGCAAGGTCTTCGACCGCCGACGAGCTGGCGACTGATCGCCGCGCTGGCCATCGACCACGACCTGATCGTCGTCACCGACGAGGTGTACGAGCACCTCGTGCTTCGATGGCCGCCAGCACGTCGCCGATGGCCACGCTGCCCGGCATGTGCGGAGCGCACGCTGACGATCTCGTCCGGCGGCAAGACGTTCAACACGACGGGCTGGAAGATCGGCTGGATGTCGGGACCCGCAGCCGCTGGTGACGGCGGCCAAGACCGCCAAGCAGTTCCTCACCTACGTCAACGGAGCGCCGTTCCAGCCGGCGATCGCCACCGGACTGCGCCTGCCCGACGAGTACTTCAGCGGCGTCGTCGGCGACGCTGCAGGCGGCAAGCGCGATCACCTCGTCGGCGGCCTGCGCGACGCCGGCTTCGATGCGCATCCGCCGGAGGCGACGTACTTCACGACGGTCGACATCCGCGCGCGTCGACCCGACGGCGACGGCATGGCGTTCTGCCGGGCGCTCCCCGAACGCTGCGGCGTGGTGGCGATCCCCAACGAGGTGTTCTACGCCCGCCCCGAGTTCGGCCGTCACCTCGTCCGCTTCGCCTGCTGCAAGCGGCTCGAGGTCATCGACGCCGCCGTGGAGGGACTCGTCGCGGGGTACGGGCGATGACCGCGGTCCGGGTCGCGGCCATCCAGCACGACATCACCTGGCACGACCGCGAGGCGAACTTCGAGCGACTCGCGCCGACGATCGACGGCGCCGTCGCCAGCGGCGCCCGCCTGGTGCTGGTCACCGAGACGTTCTCGACCGGCTTCTCGTTCGACGACACCGGGGATCGGCGAACCCGAGGGCGGCCCGTCATCGACGTTCCTCGTCGACCAGGCCGTGCGGCACGGCGTGTGGGTCGGCGGGTCGTGCCCCGAGATCGCACCCGACGCGCCCGACGGCGATCGGCGCCCGTCGAACACGTTCGTCCTCGCCGGGCCCGACGGCACCACGCACCGCTACCGCAAGATCCATCCGTTCTCGCTACGCCGGCGAGGAGCAGCTACGTCCGCGCCGGTACCGAGTTCGTCACCGTCGACATCGACGGGCCTGCGGATCAGCCTGTTCGTCTGCTACGACCTGCGCTTCGCCGACGAGTTCTGGCAGCTGGCCCACGACACCGACGTCTACCTGGTGCCCGCCAACTGGCCGGCCAAGCGGCGCCTGCACTGGTCGACCCTCCTGCAGCGCCCGGGCGATCGAGAACCAGGCGTACGTCGTCGGCGTCAACCGCGTCGGCAGCGGTGGCGGACCTCGACTACGTCGGCGACAGCCGCGATCATCGACCCGCTCGGCGAGGTCCTCGCCGCAGGAGCCGGCGGCGAGACGATGCTGCTCGCCGACGTCGACCGCCGCCCAGGTCGCCGTCGACCCGCGCCCACTTCCGCTTCCTCCAAGACCGCCGGGACTAACGAACGTTTCGGGACGGGCCCCGAACGTTCGTTAGTCAGCCGCCGCGGCGATCTGGCGGATCTGCATCGACACGCGGATGCCGTAGGGCGTGTCCTGCTGGCCGACCTCGACGAAGCCGAGCCGTTCGTGGAACCGCAGCGACGGCTCGTTCGGCGGGTCGACGTTGACCTCCAGCGCCAGTTGCGTGGCACCGCCGAGCTCACGCATCCTCCGGTCGACCTCGTCGTACAGTGCCCGCCCGAGCCCGCGGCCGCGTGCGGACTCGTCGATCGCCACCCGGTCGAGGTACATGAACCGCTCGTAGCGTTCGCCGAACCAGCGGTAGTTCACCGAGTCGTACGTCGAGTCGGCGTCGAGCACCAGGCAGAAGCCGACCACCTCGCCGGTCACGTCGTCGACGGCGACGAGGGCGATCACGCTCTCGGCGACGAGGAACTCGAGCCGAGGGCGGTCGATCGCACCGACCTCGGGCACGTTCGCCTCGTTGAGCGCCAGGACGCGGTCGAGATCGGCAGGTTCGAGGGGGCGGATCATCGCCGCTGACGGTAACCAACTGGCCCGTCCGCCCGTACTGCTCTACCGTCCCAGTCGTGCCGCATCCGGTGATCCATGCCAACGACCTGCGCAAGCAGTTCGGGACGTTCGTCGCCGTCGACGGCATCGACTTCGAGGTCCAGCCCGGTGAATCGTTCGGTTTCCTCGGCCCGAACGGTGCCGGCAAGACGTCGACGATGCGGATGATCGGCTGCGTCTCGCCCGTCACCTCGGGGACATTGCGGATCTTCGACCTCGATCCCGCCGTCGACGGATCGGCGATCCGGGCCCGGATGGGCGTCGTCCCGCAGGCCGACCAGCTCGACGCCGAGCTGACGGTCGTCGAGAACCTCGTCATCTACGGCCGCTACTTCGACCTGCCCCGCGCCGAGTGCCGGCGACGAGCCGCCGAGCTGCTCGAGTTCGTCCAACTCACCGAACGCGCCAACGAGCGCGTCGACCCGCTCTCCGGTGGCATGAAGCGTCGCTTGACGATCGCCCGGTCGTTGATGAGCGAGCCCGACCTGCTGCTACTCGACGAGCCGACGACCGGCCTCGACCCGCAGGCCCGCCACATCCTGTGGGACCGCCTGTACCGCCTCAAGCAGCGCGGCGTCACCCTCGTGCTGACCACGCACTACATGGACGAAGCCGAACAGCTCTGCGACCGTCTCGTCGTGATGGATCACGGCCGCATCGTCGCCGAGGGGTCACCGCGGGCGCTGATCGAGGAGCACGCCACCCGCGAGGTGCTCGAGCTGCGCTTCGCGCCCGGCGCCGCCGAGGACGTCACGCCGTCGGTGGCCGACGTCGGCGAACGGATCGAGACCCTTCCCGACCGGATCCTCATCTACGTCCACGACGGCGACGCGGCGCTCGCCGAGGTGCACCGGCGGGGCATCGAACCCGTCGGCAGCCTCGTCCGCAGGAGCTCGCTCGAGGACGTGTTCCTGCGCCTCACCGGACGATCGTTGATCGACTGATGGCGACGCCGACCGCGGTCCGGGTCTGGGAGGCCGAGTTCGCCATCTTCCGCAAGATCTGGCGGTCGTACGCGCTGCTCGCCTTCGTCCAGCCGCTGCTCTACCTCCTCGGCATGGGCCTCGGGGTGGGCACGCTCGTCGACGACAACGCCGACTCGCTCGAGACCCTCGGCGGGCTGACCTACTTCGAGTTCCTGGCGCCGGCGCTGCTGGCATCGACGGCGATGATCACCGCCGGGCAGTCGGCGTTGTGGCCGGTGCTCGACGGGTTCATCTGGAGCAACCGCTACCGCTCGATGGCGGCGACGCCGTTGACACCGTCGCAGGTCGCCAGCGGGCTCGGCCTGTGGCAGGCGACGCGGACGGCGATCGGCGTCTCCGGGGTGGCACTGGTGTTGGCGTTGTTCGCCGAGACCCGCTCGTGGGGGCTGCTCGTCGCCGTGCCGGTCGCGGTCGCCACGGGGTTGGCGTTCGCACTGCCGCTGTCGGCGTTCTCGGCGACGCGCGACGGCGGCTCGTCGTTCCCACCGATCGTCCGCTTCGGGCTGCTGCCGATGTTCTTCTTCGGCGGCGCCTTCTTCCCGATCGACCAGCTGCCCGACTGGCTGCAACCGGTCGCCTACGTGACCCCGCTGTGGCACGGCATCGAGATCTGCCGCGGGGTGGTCGTCGATGCCGCCGACGTCGGCAACGTGGCGGTGCACCTCGCCGTGATCGCCGCCTACGTCGTCGCCGGGTGGCTGCTGTGCCGGGTCACGTTCGCCCGGAGGCTGTACCCGTGAGCGCACCCGCCGCCGCACCGGGTCGCACGGCGTTGATGCGCATCGTGCCGTCGACGCTGACGATGGCGCGCCGGCCGCAGCGGATGGTCGAGCGCAGCATCATGCACTACCGCCACGCCTGGATGGTGATCTTCTCCGGCTTCTTCGAACCGCTGCTGTACCTGCTGTCGGTCGAGGTCGGCTTTGCCGCCCTGGTCGGCACGATCACCGTCGACGGCGAGGTCTACGACTACGCCCAGTTCGTGGCGCCGGGCCTGCTCGCCGCGGCGGCGATGAACGGCACGATCTTCGAGGCCACGGGCAACGTCTTCGAGAAGCTGAAGCACGCCAAGCTGTACGACACCGTGTTGGCGACACCGATGAACGTCGCCGATGTCGCCCTCGGCGAGATCCTCGGGGCGGTCAGCCGTGGCGCGTTGTACTCGGTGGTGTTCGTGCTGACGATGTGGGCGCTCGGCCTCGTCGGCTCGCCGCTGATCGTGTTGGCGATCCCGGTGTGCGTGCTGATCGGGTTCGCCTTCGCCTCGGTCGGCATGGCGTCGACGACGGTGATGCGCAACTGGTCCGACCTCGAGTACGTCAACGCCGTCACGTTGCCGTTGCTGTTGTTCTCGGCGACGTTCTACCCGGTGTCGAGCTACGGCAGCTGGTCCTGGGTGGTGCAGTTGAGCCCGCTGTACCACGGCGTCGTCGTCGTCCGTGGCTGCAACCTCGGCCAGCTGGAGTGGTCGATGCTCGGCAACCTGGCCGTGCTCGCCGTCGTGGCGCTGGTCGGGTTGACGATCACCGCCCGCCGCATCGAGGGCCTCCTCCTGAAGTGACGCCCTGAAATGATCCCGCGTTGAACTCTCGTATCCTGGAGAGATGTTGTTCCGCAAGAACGCCGAGATGGTGTCGGCGGACGACGCACTGCCCGGTCGTAGCGACCAGACGATGCCCGTCCCCGAGGCCCACTTCGTCAACGGTCACCCGCTCGTCGGGCCGTGGCCCGACGGCATGCAGACCGCCGTCTTCGCCATGGGCTGCTTCTGGGGTGTCGAGCGCAAGTTCTGGCAGCTCGACGGGGTGTACTCGACCTTCGTCGGATACGCCGGTGGCTACACGCCGAACCCGACGTACGAGGAGGTGTGCTCGGGTCGTACCGGCCACACCGAGACCGTCGTCGTCGTGTTCGATCCGTCAGTGGTCACCTACGAGCGCCTGCTGCAGACGTTCTGGGAGGAGCACGACCCGACCCAGGGCATGCGCCAGGGCAACGACGTCGGTTCGCAGTACCGCAGCGCCGTGTTCGTCGCCGACGACGCCCAGCGCGAGGCGTACGAGTCGACGAAGGCGATGTTCCAAGAACGGCTGAGCAAGGCCGGCTACGGCGAGATCACGACCGAGGTCGCCCCGCTCGACGTCGACACCGAGTTCTTCTACGCCGAGCCGTACCACCAGCAGTACCTGGCCAAGAACCCGAACGGCTACTGCGGCGTCGGCGGCACCGGCGTGAGCTGCCCCATCGGCCTCGCCACCTGACACGTTCCAACCTCCCGAAATTTGTCCGGGATGTGCCGCTCAGCGACGCGCATCGGACAAATTTGGGCGCCCGACGTTCCACCCTCTCGAAATTTGTCCGGGATGTGCCGCTCAGCGACACGTATCGGACAAATTTCGGGTCAGTCGGACGACCAGCCGTGGCGACGGATTGCGTCGCCGTCGGCGTCGATCGGGCGGCCGGGCCAGCGCAGTGAGCCTGGCGTCGCCGAGAGACGGGCGATCAGCGCCTGCATCGGGGTGTCGCCGACCTCGGTGATCACCTCACGGGCGGCGTAGTGCGGGTCGGCGGCGATGTCGGCCATGTCGAACACGGGACCGATCGCCGCCTCGGCGGCGGTGAACGTGTCGAGCACCTCCTGCTGGGTGCGCGCCGCGCACCACGCCGACCATCACCTGCTCGAGCTCGTCGCGGTGTTCGGCTCGCCCGGCGAACGTCGTGAACCGCTCGTCGTCGGCGACACCGAGGATGGCCATCACGCGGGCGGCGATGGAATCGCTGCTCGTCGACACGGCGACCCAGCGGCCGTCGCGGCACCGGTACGTGCCACGCGGGACGGTGTACGGCAGGCCGGCACCGAGCCGCGGCTGCTGCTCGCCGCTGACGGCGTAGAGCGACACCAGCGGCCCCATCAGCTGGAACATCGTCTCGAGCAGGTTGGCGTCGACGACCTGGCCGACCCCGGAGTGCAGGGCGACCATCGTGGCGAATGCGGCGGCGAGCCCGGTGACCTCGTCGGTGAGGGCGATCGGCGGGAGCAACGGCTGCCCGTCGGGCTCCCCGGACAGCGCGGCGAGGCCCGACATCGCCTCGGCGATCGTGGCGAACCCGGGCCGGTTGGCGTACGGACCGTCCTGCCCGAACCCGCTGATGCGGGTGATCACCAACGCCGGACGTCGAGCGAGCAGCACGTCGGGTCCGAGGTCGATGCGCTCCATCGCACCCGGCCGTGAGTTCTCGACGAGCACGTGGGCGTCGTCGACGAGCCGGAGGAGGACGGCGCGGTCGTCGTCGGCCTTGAGGTCGAGCACGACCGTGCGCTTGTTGCGGTTGACCAGCTTCCACCACAGGCCCTCGCCGTCGCGCGGGTCGCGCCAGGCCATGTTGCGCAGGCTGTCGCCGCCCGGCCGCTCGACCTTGATCACGTCGGCGCCGAAGTCGCCGAGGTAGCGGGCGCAGTTCGGGCCGGCGAGCACCGTCGACAGGTCGAGGACGCGCAGCCCGGCGAGCGGCGCGGTCACGGTTGCCAGCCCGCCAGCAGTGCGCAGGCCTCGGCCATGTCCGGTCCGGTTCCGGCGTACGAGAAGCGGACGTACTCGTGTCCCCGGGCGAGGTCGAAGTCGACGCCGGGCGTCGCTGCCACGCCGAGCTCGTCGAGCCAACGGCCGGTGAGTGTCAGCGAGTCGATTCCGGCGTCGGTCGTGAGGTGGGGCACGTGGGCGTACACGTAGAACGCGCCGTCGGCCGGGGCGATCTCGGTGATGCCGGCGGTGGCCAGGCCGGCGAGCAGGATCTGCCGGTTCTCGCGGTAGCGGGCGACGTGGCCATCGAGCTCGTCGGCCGCGTCGAGTGCGGCCAGCGCGGCGACCTGCGAGACGTGCGGGGCACAGATGTACAGGTTCTGCTGGAGGCGTTCGACCGTGTCGACGACCGATTCCGGCACGACGATCCAGCCGACACGCCACCCCGTCATCGACCAGTACTTGGAGAAGCTGTTGACGACGAAGGCGTCCGGATGGTGGTCGAGCACCTGCGGGGCCGGCGGTCCGTCGACGATGCCGTGGTAGATCTCGTCGGCGACGACGGCGATGCCTCGCTCGGCGCACGCCGCGGTGATCGCCGCCAGGGCGTCGGCCGTGAGGACGGTGCCGGTCGGATTCGACGGTGATGCCAGCACGAGCCCGTCGAGATGGCCGGCCTCGTCGAGGTGTGCAGGGGTCGGCGCCCAGCGGGTGTCGTGGCCGACCGGGATCGCCACCGGTTCGATGCCGAGGGCGATCAGCGCATTGCGGTAGCAGGGGTAGCCGGGTTCGATCACGCCGACCCGGTCGCCCGGCTGGAACAGCGTCAGGAAGGCGAGCGTGAAGCCGGCGGAGGCGCCACCGACGACGAGCACCCGGTCGACGTCGACGTCGGTGTAGCGCGCCGCGAGGCGCGTGCGCAGTGGGTGGATGCCCGGTGCGTTGGTGTAGCCGAGCGGCTCGTCGAGGTGGCGGCGGACCGCGTCGCGGGCGACGACCGGCAGCGGCGTCGACGGCTGACCGACCTCGAGGTGGAGGACCCGACGCCCGCTCGCCTCCAGTCGGCTCGCCCGGCGGCTCATCGCCATGGCATGGAACGGCGGCACGGCAGTGGCGCGGACGGCGGCCTCGATCACCGGACGATCATCGCAGACCGCGATGGCTGGGTTTCGTTCCCGTCCTCTGCTTCGTCTGCAAACGGTCAAGGGTTCGCCGACTTTGCAGTGGCTTGACGGGCGACCGCGTGAGCGCTGACCGACGCATCCGTACGTTGCGGGTCGGCGGAGGAACTCCCGAGGCGATCCCGAGTTCAAGCTCGTGCCTGCCCCGCCCGATGAAGGAGCCGTATGAAGCCCGAACCCGAGCCTAGCGCTCGACCGTCATCCGGCGTGTGCGCATCCGTCGACGAGATGTCGGGATCTCGCTCGTCGAGATCGTCATCGCCATCGCCCTCATGGGCACGCTGGTCGTGGCGATCATGAACGCCGTGACGACGTCGATCCGCGCGTCGTCAGTCAGCCGGGACGCCGCCCAGGTGGAGACGGTGGTCGTCAACGCGGCCGACCGCATCAACCGAGCGCCGATGCGGTGTGACCATCGAGGCGGTACACCGAGTACGCCGTCGCTGCGGTCCGGTCGCAGGGTTGGTGGACCGGGGAGGGTGAGTACGCCCGTGCCGCGAACGTCCGTCACGAGTTCTACAACCCGGACGTGTCCGGCGCTCGGCTGGCAGGAGGGCGTCTGCCCAGCTCGACGACCTCGGCAAGCGCGTCGTCCAGCGGGTCACCGTGACGATCACGAGTCCGAACCACGCGTCTGCCGCACGATCCAGGTGGTGAAGTCCGATGTCTGACCTCGCATTCCGGCATGCCCATCCCGTCGCGACGCTCGATCGCGGGATGACCCTGCCCGAGCTGCTCGTCGCCGTCGACGATCATGGGGTTGATCGTCACGGTGCTGTCGAGCGCGATCGTCGTGACGCTGCGTCAACAGAGCAGCACCGAGGGCCGGCTCAACGTGGCCCGCTCCGAGCAGAGCGTCGGGCTGTGGATGCCGGCCGACCTCGCATCGGCCGACGAGGTCATCACCGAGCCGGCAGCGCCACGCCGTGTGGGCGACCTGGTGTGCCCGGTCGGCATCGATCTCGGTCGCGGATCGAACGTGGTGATGATGACGTGGGCACGTCGACGCGACGCGAACGGCGAACGGCTTCTGGACCAACGTGTCGTACCACTTCACGCCGAGCGCCGACGGCATGACGTACGAGCTGTGGCGAGTCGAGTGCTCCGCCCGTACAGAAGGACGCCACCGGCGATCCCGGTCCTCGAGGGTCCTGGACGTGCAACAGCTCGTGTCGTCCTCCGCGACCTGGCCGGGCCGCCGCTCGACGACGATCGGCAACCGGTCCCGTTCGTGCCCGGCGTGACGAGCCCGACGTGGGTGATCCGCGTCAGTGAGCCGCTCGCGCCGGACGCGGTCGCCGGGCCCGACGCCGGCGGGACCGCTCGCCGACCCGTCGCAGTGGAAGGACGCCAACCGAGTCATCGTCACGATCGACGGTGGCGGCGCGGTCGCTGGAGCCGGTGGCGGCCGCAACCAGATCAGCATCACCGCCGGCGGCACGACCCGCGAGGACATCGCTTCGCACGAGCATGGTCGGTTCGCCGTCGTTCGTCGCTGCCGAAGCCGCTGCGGCGGTCCGATCACGCTCGTCATCGACGAGTCGCAGTCGATCGGCGCGACAACATCGTCATGGTGCGCGACGCCGTGCGCGAGTTCATCAACACGCTGCGCGGCACGCCGGTGCAGGTCCAGATCGTCACGTTCACCGAGTACAGCCGGGTGCTCGGCGCCGGCACCGGCATGGCACAAGTACTTCGACATGACCGATCCGGCGCAGGCCGACGCGTTGTACAACCTTCGCCGCAACGACATCAAGCTCGGCGGTGCCGGCGGTGACCGGTTACACGAACTGGGAGGAGGCGCTCTACCGGGTCGGCTACGAGACGAACGGAACGATCACGACCACCGACATGCCCGCACACCGTCGTGTTCTTCACCGACGGCATCCCGACCCGTGACCGCAGATCCAACAAGACGCGCAGGGAACGTCCCCGACCCGGTGGGCTGGCCGACGAGCGGGGCGCCGAGTACGCCTGCGTCAACCCCAGCGCTGGCCGGCTCCGTCCTACAACTACGGACAACTACCACCAGGTCGCCTTCAACCGGGCGGAGTGGATCGCCGCGTCACTTCGCGGCAAGACGAAGTTGATCGGTGTCGGCGTCGGCGTCTTCGACCGACGACCGACAGCCCGTCCACGTGGCGGTGCGGTCAAGGGCGGTAGCGACGTCGAACCAGCGGAACAAGGACATCCTCGGCGACCTGATCGTCGGTGACGTCATCGTGTAGAGCGGCCCGGCGCCGACGTCGATGCCCGACGAGCCCGGCGCCACGGGCGAGACAGTACTACAAGAACCACTGACACGGCTCGGCTGTACTTCCCGCAGACCTGGTCGCTGCTGCCGACTGCGCTGCGCGGACGTCGCCCTCGGTGAATGCGCCGGCACGATCACGTTCCAGACCCGGCTGGCGACGCCAGGACGAGAGCGGCCAGTACCCCTACGCGAGCGAGCCGTTCCGCTACATCGCCGAGAAGACGACCAACTCCGACGGCTCGCCAGAGCGCCGAGGTCCAGAAGTTCGCCGAGACGAACATCGCCAACACGGCGCGGACCTTCGATCTGTCGATCAAGGGTGGCCAGTACGTCGACGTCGAGTTCCTGCCGCTGAACTTCTCGCACTCGCAGCGAAGGGCTACTCGACGAACCGGTGGGAGTGCACCGTCGCCGGCATGCCGGTGACGAATCTTCCGTTGCTCCCGACGGGCGATCCGGATTGGTACGGCTTCTCGCTGCGCATCACGGCGAACGGCGCCGCTTCGTGCACCCACTACGTCAACTACACGCCGCCGGCAGAGTGACACCGATATCCATGCCTTCCCGTTCCCAGCATCCTGGTCCCGACCAACCGGCGGTTGCGATCGCGCGACCGACCGTGGCGCCGTGTTGCCGCTCGTCCTCGTGATGGTTGTCATCGGTTCGCTGGTCGTGCTCCCGGTGATGAGTTACGCGACCACGGTGTTGAAAGCCAACTCGGTGCTGAGCGCAAAGACGCAGCGGTTCGAGGCCGTCAAAGCCGGATTGCGCACGGCGCTGTACGACCCGCTCGATCTCTACCGGAACTGCGACCAGTCGCAGACCGCGCCGGTCGACTACACGTCGACGGACATGAACGGGGTCGAGGTTGAAACGACCTGCCAACTCGTCGGGTTCGCCAAGACGGTGATCAATGATCACCTGCGGTACGGGTTGACGGCGACCGAAGCGGGCCAGACGATCCCCCCTGCGCTGAAGGGCAAGAAGTACGGGTCACCGACGGGAAACCCGAGCGACTGGGTGCCGAGGACGCGGTACTGCGCTCCAGGACGACCCGAACGGGAGTGAGGCCGACACCATCTGGCTGCCCGACCTGCCGAGCTATGCGCTGATCACGCGCACACGCGTGCAGGGCTACGACATGCCGGTCGCCTACAACCTCGGCGGCCAGACCTGCAAGGTGTACTTCCCGGGCAAGTACGTCGACGACATCGTGCTGACGGGCCCCACGTTCTTCACATCGGGCATCTACTACTTCGAAGGCAAGGTGCGCGTCGAAGGCGGCGCCAACGTGGTCGTCGGCGACGGGCGCTACCAGGGCTGCACCACGAGCCAGGAGGCGGTGTTCTTTGCCGAGCCGACGCTGCCCCAGACCGAGCCTCACAGCATCACCGGGTTCGGGGCGACCTGGATCTTTGGCGACGACGGTCGCCTCGTCGTGTCGAACGACAACGGCCGCAAGCTCGACCTCGTCTTCAACCGGCGCTACGTCGACGACCGAGCGAGCGACCCGTCACTGTTCGTGTCGATCGCCAGCGTGAACGGACAGGTGTCGGGGGCCGGGGTTTACGAGGGCTACAACGAACCTGGATTCCTCGACGTCCCCCAGTCGTACGTGCAGGTGGGGAAGGCGACCGACGGAACCACTATTCGAGAGTCGCCGATCACCCACAAGATGGTTCCGTCGGTCCTCACCGACGTGGCCCGAGTGCCGCGGTTCCACGTTCAGAACCCGGTCGTGACCTATCGCACCAGTGTCCTGAGTACCAACGGCACGAACGGTGCCGCCTACGTCACGTGGCAGCGTCTGCCGGACGCGACCTGGGGCGGCGTGGTGCCGGGCACCGTACCAGGTGTTGTCGACTGGTTCGACCGACGACCAGCGTGTCGCCACGATCCCGGCGAACGCAGTTCATCTCGAGTGCCTCGATCACGGGGCTGCCAGGTCAACATGGCCGATACGGCGCACGAGTTCCACGTGCGAGGCCGTCAACTCGGTCGGGATGTTACCGCTTGCGCTTCCGCGTCACCGCCCGCTTCCTCGAGGGACGACCACCGCGCGTGTACAAGAACGGGCGGCTCGGCCTGCTCGGGGCGTCGCCGCCCACGACCACGCTGACCCCGATGACACCGACGGGATCGCTAGCCAACGGGCACTCGCGTCCGTGGACGCCGCCAGCGCTCTCCGCGCCGGCGACCCCGATCGTCCGCTACACCGTCACGGTCCACCGAACGTCCACCGGGCACCACGACAGGTCGGCACCGACGCGTGTGATCGACAGCCCGGCGCCCGACCGCGCCTCGCTCGTGCACGGATCACGTGGTCTCACGACAGACCGCAGTACCGGCTCCAGGTAACCGCGACGACGCTCGGCGGCGTGCGAGTCGAGTCTCCGGCGCGTCGACTGAACTACAGCACGCTGGCGGATCGGTCGCCGACGCCGGTCGCGCCGGCCGCCGCGTCACGCCCCTGCCGGCGTGCCGCCGGTCACCGATCCGATCGTCGACATCGACCTGTCGCACGCCATCCACGACGTCGGCGCCGGCGTCGATCCGGATCCCCGGGTACATCGCCGTCCCTCAGGGCACGGTCGCCATCAACAACCCGACGGCTACAACCATGCAGTTCGCGGGCGGCCTGCTGGCACACGATGCAGGTCGTCGACGGGCGTGCCTCGCCGGTCACGGATGACCGTGGTCGACTCCACACCGACCGGGTGGGTCGCCGGCGTCAACTGCGTCGACCTCGGTTTCGAGTCTGAGGTCGTGCAGAAGCGGTTGCGCATCGTGTCGACCACGCCGTCGGCGGCCACGAGGCATCGGTCGCCCTCGTCCAGGTGAACGAGAACGGCGCCTACGCCGTCAACTCGTGGGAAGTGCAGTAGCCCTGCCGACACCGTCTCAGCCGGGGTGCACCAGCTCCCCGGCTCGGAGCTGCTGGGCGTAGCGGCCGCCGCGGGCGACGAGCTCGTCGTGGGTACCGGCCTCGACGACACGGCCCGCTTCGACGTAGGCGATGCGATCGGCGTTGCGCACCGTGGACAGCCGGTGGGCGATGACGATCGCCGTGCGGTCGCGCGATCGCATGGTCGAGCGCCGCTTGGATCGCGCGCCTCGTTCTCGTTGTCGAGGTGGCTCGTCGCCTCGTCGAGGATCATGATCGCCGGATCCTTGAGCAGCAGGCGGGCGATCGCCAGGCGTTGCTTCTCGCCACCGCTGAGCCGGTAGCCGCGGTCGCCGACGATCGTGTCGTAGCCGTCGGGGAGCGCGGCGATCGTGTCGTGGATGCGGGCCGCGCGGCAGGCGCGACGAGCTCGGCGTCGGTCGCGTCGGGCTGGGCGTAGCGGAGGTTGGCGGCGATCGACTCGTGGAACAGGTGGGGGTCCTGCGACACGACCCCGATCGCCGCCCGGAGCGAGTCGAGGGTGAGGTCGCGTACGTCGTGACCGTCGATGCGCACGCGCCCCGGCGCTGACGTCGTAGAGACGGGGGATCAACGACACGGCGGTCGACTTGCCGGCACCCGACGGCCCGACGAGGGCGACCGTCTCGCCGGCAGCGATGTCGAGGCTCGAAGCTCCGACAGCACGTCGACGTCGGGGTCGCTGTCGCCGCCGAGTCCGACGTTCTGCTCCATCGTGGCGATCGCCGATCTCGGCCGCGGGTGGGTAGCGGAACGTGACGTGGTCGAACTCGCACGTCGCCGCGCGGCGCGACGAGCTCGACCGCACCGGGCCGCTCGCGGATCGCCTCCGGCGCATCGAGCACCTCGAACACCCGCTCGAAGCTGACCATCGACGTCATCAGGTCGACGCGGGCGTTGGTCAGACCGGTCAACGGCTGGTACACCCGGGTCACGAGTGCGGCGAGCGCGACGAGCGTGCCGATCGTGATCGTGCCGTCGACGACCATGAAGGCGCCGACGCCGTAGATCGCCGCCGTGCCGAGCGCGCCGACGAGCGCCGAGGGCGACGAAGAAGACGCGCATCAACATCGCCTGACGGATGCCGGTGTCGCGCACGGCGGCGGCATGCACCTCGAAGGCGTCCTGCTCGCGCCGGCGACGAGCCGAAGAGCTGCGCACCAGGGTCGCTCCTGCCACGTTGAAGCGCTCGGTCATCTGCGTGGTCATCGCCGCGTTGTGGCCCATCTGTTGACGCGACAGCGACTGCAGCCGGCGCCCGACGCGGCGGGCGGGGACGACGAACATCGGCAGCACGATCAACGTCAGCAAGCGTCAGCCGCCACTCGAGCGCGAACATCGCCGCTCAACGTCGTCGCCAGCATGATGACGTTGCTGACGACGGTCCCGAGGGTGCTGGTCACGGCGGTCTGCGCACCGACGACGTCGTTGTTGAGCCGGCTCGATGATCGCCCCGGTCGGTGTGCGGGTGAAGAAGGCGATCGGCATCCGCAGGACCTTGGCGAAGAGCTGGCGACGCGCAGGTCGAAGATCAGGCCTTCGCCGACGCGGGCGCTGGCCCAACGCTGGACGATGGCGAGGGCGGCATCCCCGAGCGCGGCGAACACGGCGATCGTCGCCAGCACCACGATCTGGCCCTTGTCGGCCTGCGGGATGGCGACGTCGATGGTTCGCCGGACGACGAACACCGGCACCAGCGCCGAGCAGCGCGGCGGCGAGGATCGCCAGCAGGAAGACGGCGATCGTGCCGCGGTACGGCCGGGCGAACCCCCAGACCCGACGCAAGGTGTCGTCCTGCAGCTCCACCCCGCGGACGGCGTCGGCATCGTTGCGATGCAGGCGATGGGGCGGGACGCGCATGTGGTCACGCTATGCCTCGCCGTACGCTGTCCGACGTGCGTGCCCACCCTCGGAGTAACGAACGTTCGGGGACGGGACCCAGGCGTTCGTTGGTCACCGCCGGCCTGGCGGTGGTGCTCCCCGTCCTGCTGCTCGCCTGCTCTGGCGGCGACGGCGACCAGGAGCCGCCGACGCTGACCCGCGACGTCAGCGACGTCACCGATCCGCCTGCCGCCACGCCGACCGACCCGGAAGACACCGAACCGCCGCAGCCCCTCGAGTACTCGATCGAGTGGACGCCGCTCGGCGACCGGGTCGACGAGGGTCGGATCACGGTGCCCGTCGACTACGCCGACCCGCAGGGCGACACGATCGACCTGTACGTCACCCGCCACCGGGCGTCGATCGAGAACCCGGTCGGACCGTTGCTCGCCAACCGCGGCGGACCGGGCGCTGACGGCGCCACGTTCGGACTCCACGCCACGAGCTGGTTCGACGACGACATCACTGACAACTTCGACGTCATCGGGTGGGATCCGCGCGGGACCGGCCAGAGCGACGGCGTCGTCGACTGCATCGACGACGACGAGTACGACGAGTACTTCTCGACACTCGACGTCACGCCCGACGACGACACCGAACGGCAGGCGTTGGTCGACCTCGCCGAACGGTTCGCCGCGGCGTGTGAGGACCGCGTCGAGACGCTGCAGTACATCGGCACCAACAACTCGGCTCGCGACATGGATGCCATCCGGCAGGCGCTCGGCGTCGACCAGATCTCCTACTTCGGGTTCAGCTACGGCAGCGAGCTCGGCGGCGTGTGGGCAACGCTGTTCCCCACCACCGTGCGTGCGGCGGTGTTCGACGGCGCCGCCGACCCCGACGCGACACCGCTCGAGACGACCCTCCAACAGGGGGCGGGCTTCGAACGCGCCCTCGACACGTTCCTCGCCCAGTGCAGTGCCGACTCGTCGTGCACCTTCCATCACGACGGCGACGCGGCCGGCGCGTTCATGGAGCTGATGGCCAGCCTCGACGCCAACCCGATCCCCAGCGTCGAGGGACGGCCCGATGTCGGCCTCGGCGTCCTGGCGATCGCCACCGCGCAGTCGATGTACTCCGAGCAGTACTGGCCGGCCTTCGAGCGGGCGCTCGAGGACGCCGTCAACGGCGACGGCGCCGGCCTGCTGCAGCTCCACGACGCGTACTACGAACGTCAGCCCGACGGCACCTACACCAACCTCATCGAGGCGTTCCAGGCGATCAGCTGTGCCGACGACGCCGACCGCCCGACCGTCGAGGAGTCCGACGCCGAGGTCGCCGAGATCCACGAGGTCGCGCCGCGCATCTTTCCGTACTCGACCGGCTCGTACACGTGCACCTTCTTCCCCGACGCGCTCGACCCGCGCATCGAGATCACCGGCATCGGCGCCGGACCGATCGTCGTGATCGGCACGACCGGCGACCCGGCGACCCCGCTCGACAGCAGCCGGGCGATGGCGGACGCCCTCCAGGACGGTCGCCTCGTGATCGTCGAGGCGAACGAGCACACCGGCTACCGCAGCGACGACTGCGTGCGCGGCATCGTCCACGAGTATCTGCTGCAACTCGTCCCGCCTGCGGACGAGACGGTCTGCGCGTAGGCGCCTCGGTCGTTCACCGCTAACCTCGTCGCCGGAAGGCTGCCAGAGCGGACGAATGGGACGGCCTCGAAAGCCGTTGAGGTCTTCGGGTCTCCGTGGGTTCGAATCCCACGCCTTCCGCCATCACGACACCCGCTGCGACCCGGTCGATCGACCGGATCGCAGCGGGTGTTGCGCGTCCTGACGGGATATTCACTCAAGCTGCGCACGCAGCGGCCGATAGCTGCTGCGTATGGAAAAGGTCAAGGACGACGAGGGTGCAGTGGCCGCATCGCTGCCGCGCCCCGCGGCGTTCGGTGCCCCGACCCCCTCGGCGAGCGCCACCGCACTGGCACCGCCGTCGCCGGTTGCGCCGGCGTCACCGGTTGCCCCGGCCGCGACGCCGTCACCGGCGTTCGACCCGGCACACGTCCTCGACGACCTCGTCACCCGCGTCGACGGCGTCCACGCCGCGTTGCTCGCCTCGGTCGACGGGTTCGCGATCGCCCACAGCGCATCGATGCCCGACGAGCCCGCCTACTCGGCGATGCTCGCTGCCGCGGTCGGCCTGGCCCACCAGCTGGCGGCGATGGGCGGCGGCGACACGCTGCGCCAGCTCGTCGTCGAACACGACCGCGGCCTCGTCGTGGTCTGGCCGACCGGGAGCAAGCGGGTGCTCGCCGTACTCGCCGCGACGACCGTCGACCAGCGAACGCTGCGGACCGCCGTCCGTGACCGCGCGGTGCTCCTCACCGGCGGTGCGTCGTGAGCGCTCAGACGTTCAAGATCCTCGTCACCGGTCCGTTCGCCGCCGGGAAGACGTCGATGATCCAGTCGGTCAGCCAGACGCACGTCATCTCGACCGATGTGACGACGAGCGGCGACGAGTCAGAGGTCAAGGCACACACCACCGTCGCCATGGACTTCGGCACCTACCGGGTCGACGGCGACGACATCCGGCTCCTGCTCTTCGGCACCCCCGGCCAGGCGAGGTTCCGATTCATGACCAGTATCTTGAAAGGTGACGTCGATGTCGTCGCGTTCGTCATCGACGCCGACGCCCCCGAGACGCACGCCGCCGCCGGTGTCGAGCTCCGGGCACTGCTGCGCGACCTGCGCGTGCCCGCCGTCATCGCGGTGAACCGTTGCGACGACCTGCACGTGGCGCGCCGGTTGGCGCGTTCGCTCGGCGCGCTCGACGGTGAAGCCGTCGTGCCGTGCCAACTGATCGATCCTGACTCCGGCCGCGAGGTCGTCGTCGAAATCCTCCTCACGCTGCTGGCGTCGATGGAGTCACACAAGGCAGAGGTGGCCTGATGATGTACAACACGGGAAACAACGCGGGAACCGCGTCGGCACTCTCCGGCTCGCTGTCGGTCGAACGCCGTCAGCCGGTCTGGATGACCCTCGACGAGGCACGCGAACGCGCGTTCACGGGCGAGATCGTCTTCGAAGTCGATCCGGAGGTGCTGGCGTACTTCGACAACGGCGTCGTCTACTACGCCGAACGGGTCAACGACCTGCCGCTCGCCCAACGCCTGCTCGACGCCGGCGTGATCGACGCTGAGCAGCTCGTCCGGGGCACCGTGCGCGTTGGCGAGGTCGATCACCTCGGCCGCCTGTTCGAGCGCGACGACTCGGTCGACCGCGATGCCGTCCTGGTCGTCACCGAGACCTCAACCGAGGCCCTGATCGCCGAACTCGCCAACCGCGAGATCGCATCCGCACGGGTCACCGCCTACCGCCATCACCCGTCCGGAGTGCATCGTTGGTTCGTCGCCCAGCGCGACCGCAACGGTGCGGCCCGTCCCGTCGTTGAGCTGCCCCAGCTCGGCGACCATGCCGTCGACGAGCTGCCCGGCCTCGCCCTGCTCGACGACGACGATCTGTTGATCGAGTGGGACGAGCCGTTCGACGGGTTCGAGCAGTCCGAGTCGCCCTTCGCCGTCGACGAGTTTGAACTCGACGTCGACGCCGAGTTCGTGGCCTCACTCGAGGCGTCGACAGCTCGACTCTTCGAGCAGCCCGTCGTCGATCCCGTCGAGCTCGACGCGGTCGTGGCGATCGAGATCGTCGGCGACACCGACGATCGCGTCGGGGACTTCGAGCTCGCGTTCGCGGCGATGGAGACCGAGCACGCGGCAGTCGAGGCGGACCCCCACACGGAGTCGGTGGAGGCGCTCGCCGCCGCCGACTCCGCCGTGGACTCGCTGCTGGAGAGCGCCATCGAAGAGGCCGTCGGCGACTTCGACCTCGTCTGGCCGGACGGCCGTGTCGTCAGTGAGCCGGTCGCCGAGTCGCCCGAGCCGCCGGCGACCGATCGGCCCGTGTCGCCGTTCGCCGCTGCACCCGATGGCTCGCTGCGCTTCGCCATGCCGGCGCTGGAGCTCCGCGCCGAACCCGATGTCGACGACGTCGAGGTTCCCGACGAAGTGGCCGAAGCAGTTCGGCGAGCGATCGCCGCCATCGAGTCGGCGACCTCCGAGGTCCCGGTGATCAACGCGGCGTCCGCCCCCCAGCTGCCCGCCGCCGACGCCGAGATCGTCGTCACCGGGCCGACCGCCGCATCCTTCGGCGGCTTCGCCCCGCCGACGATGGACATGCGCGCCGAGGTGCTCTACGGCGAGCTCGAGGCGCACTACGCGGCCGAAGCCGAAGCCGAGGCTGCTGCGTGGTCGGCCAGCGACGTCGCCGAGGCGGCCGAGCCGGACGTCCACGTGGACGGGAACACCACCGCCCCCGATGCGCCACCACTCGTCGAGACGAGCGGCGGCGAGGACGAGCGCCGGTCCGCGCTGCGACGCCTGATCGGCAGCCTCCGCCGCAAGGATCGCTGAACCGTCACACCGACGGATGACGAGCGGCTCGCCGGGCGCGGAAGAAGGCGCGCAACAGCTCGCCTGCTTCCTCCCCGGCGAGGCCACGAGTGACGCTGACGCGATGGTTGAGGATGTCGCCCGTCGTCAATCTGAAGTGGCTGTCGACCGCACCCGCTTTCGGGTCGCTGGCGGCATAGACCAGCGACCCGAGGCGGGCATTGACGGCGGCGCCGGCGCACATGGCGCACGGCTCGAGGGTGACGTAGAGCGTGCAGTCGTCGAGGCGCCACTGCCCGAGCGCTGCCGCGGCGTCACGGAAGGCGAGGATCTCGGCGTGCGCCGACGGGTCGGCGGTCAGTTCCCGCTCGTTGTGCCGGGCGGCGATCACGCGCCCGTCGTGGACGACGACCGCACCCACCGGCACGTCGGCGTGATCGAGCGCAGCACGCGCCTCGTCGAGGGCCAGCGCCATCGCGTCCTCCGGTGTGATCGGAGTGACGGTCGACGGCTCGTCGACGGGCACGTCGCTCGCCATGGCGGAGGGAGTGGGATTCGAACCCACGGAAGGTCACCCTTCACACGCTTTCCAAGCGTGCCGATTCGGCCGCTCTCGCATCCCTCCCGGGAGCGACGAAGACTATCGGCACGGGTCGCCGATAATGTGACGTCGCTCGCCGTCGAGTGAGGTGGTGACCGGGTCCTGTGCAATGGGCGCCCGTGAACCAGGTCAGGCCAGGAATGGAGCAGCCTTCATCGGCATCGCTCGTGTGCCGCAGATCGCCTGGTCATCACCTCAGTCGGCGGCGGGCACCGTGACATCAGGGGTCAGACCCCTGTTGTAACGCTCAACCGGCGAGGCGTGCTGCGTAGTCGGCGAGCCCGGGGCGGCCGAGCGCGGCGGCGACGTCGGCGAATCCGGGCATCGGCCCCTTCCACTCCCAGTCGTCCACCGTGCCCACCTCGACGTCGGTGACGACCGTGGCGATCACGCGGAACAGCAACGCCTCGGTCATCTGCGCCTGCAACGTCGCCGACAGCTTGGCGGCGCCGCGCAGACCCGGCACGTCCCACTGGCCAGCCGCCGGCGGGATGTTCTCGAGATGGCCGTAGCGAGCGAGGACGGCTGACGCGCTCTTCGCTCCCCAGCCGGCGAGGCCCGGGAATCCGTCGGCGCTGTCGCCGACGAGTCCGAGATAGTCGGGGATCGAGGCCGGCTCGATCCCGAACTTGGCGCGCACGCCGGCCTCGTCGATGACCTCCCGTTTGCGGCGGTCGAACTGGACGACGCGCTCACCGCGCACGCACTGCCCGAGGTCCTTGTCCGGGGTGACGATGAGCACCTGCTCGACCCGTTCGTCGTTGTCGGCGACCAACGCTGCCGCGCCGAGCGCGTCGTCGGCCTCGTGCTCGACCATCGCCCACACGGTGAATCCGGCAGCGGCCAGCGCTTCCTCCATCACCGGGATCTGCTCGAGGATCTCGGGCTCCATCCCGGCACTCGACTTGTACGTCGGCCAGAGCTCGTTGCGGAAGCTCTCGATGACGTGATCGGAGGCGACCGCGACATGGGTGGCACCGTCCTCCACGAGCGCCAGCGTCGACGTCACCACCCCGGCGGTGGCGTCGTACGGACCCCGGTTCTCGTGCCGCGCCGCCATCCCGAAGTGCTGGCGAAAGAGCTCGTAGGTGCCGTCGACGAGGTGGACACGCATGCCCGCACGTTACGTCGCGGTCGTGTGCACGCAGTGCCTGCTCTGTGTCAAGCGCGGTTCAGCGAAGTCTCAAGATCGCCGGCGCGATGGTCGATAGAGGACTTGCGAAAGCCACGACATCACCACCATCGACATGCTGACGACTTCCTCCACCCTCATTGCGATCTCCGCACCGACGGACCGGTCGCGCTGTCGGGTCGATCGTCCGGTCGAGGTCGTCCGTCCGTGCGAGGAGCAGTCATGACCGACCAGTTCGACGATCTGCGATCGAGCATCGTCGCCGCCGTGCAGCAGGAGCTGTCCCGCTTCAGCGGGCAGGTCTCGCTCGAGATCCAGCGAGTTCGCGACGAGCTCGCCACCGAGCGCGCCACGCGGGTGAAGACCGAGGACCAGATCCGGTCGTACGCGCCGATGCTCGAACAGCGGATCACCGAGTTCGCCGGCAACAGCAAGCGCCGCTTCGACGAGATCGAGCTGCGCATCGGCCGCATCGCCGACGAGGCCAACATCGGCATGGCAGCCGCCGTCGAGGCCGCAGCCCGTCCCGTCCTCAAGTCGATCGAGGATCGCCAGGAGCGCGTCGAGACCGAGGTCGCCGGGCTCGATCGCACGGTCCGCAAGTTCGACGTCCAGGCGGCCCAGATCGTCGAGCACCTCAACGCCGTCAGCGAAGCGACGGAGACCCGCCTCGACGCCGTGAGCGCCCAGATCGGTGTGCAGATCGACGGTCGCCTGTCGACGCTCGCCACCCGGCTCGACGAGGTGTCCGCCCAAGCGGCACGGCACCAGGCAGAAGTGTCGAACATCATCGGCCAGCGCGTCGACCAGGCGGAGGAGCGGGTCAACGACCGCATCCTCACCGCAGAGTCGCGCATCAAGGAAGACGTCGGTCAGCAGGTGGCCGACATCGACGCCTACGTCGGGCGGGTCAGCGCCGGCCTCGACGACTCGGTGATGATGCTCAACGACCGCATCGCGGCGTCGGACGGCCGCTTCGCCGAGGTCGGCGTCGCCCTCGAGGCGATCAGCGGCAAGCTGGCCGCGGTCGACGTCGACGCCATCGACGAGATGAAGGAGCGCGTCACCAGCGTCGCCGGCGAGGTCGAGCTGCTGCGCATCGAGAACGAGCGCTACCAGAAGTCGCTCGGCGAGACGATCGACAAGACGGTCGCCCGACTGGTCGACGTCGAGACCCAGCTCCAGGAGCACCACATGGACGTCGACACCGCCGTCCAGCTCGAGCGCCTCGAAGAGGTCGAGCGAGCGATCATCGCTCTCGACCCCGCCCAGTTCGTCCGTCGCGACGAGTTGGTCGGCGCTGCCATGCCCTCGCCCACGAACCCGCTGTCCAACCCGCAGCCGTTCGCCCCCATGACCCTCAACGTCGAGATCTGATCTCGAACCGAGCAAGGAAACGTTCCCATGGCCCTACGCAAGCCGAAGTCCGACGAGATGGCGCCGCCCGGAGGCGGCACTGCGACCGCGCTCGCCGAGCGCCCCGAAACGGTCGGTGAATCGATGCAGGAGTGCGTCGCCGTCGGCCAACTGATCGTCCAGGGCGGGCACCTCCCGGACGCCGACATGCAGGCTGCGGCCGATGTGGGCAACGGCGACCTGCTCAAGTTCACCAACCTGCTGCTGCAGCGCTTCGGGGTGTCACGCACGGCGGTCTCCCAGGCGGTCAGCCAGGTCTGCCAGGTCCCCCTCGGCGACGCCAGCGCCGTCATCCTCGACGAAGAGGTCATCGCCAAGTTCCCCGAGGAGCTCGCCCGCCTGCACAAGGTGATGCCGATCTCCGACCAGGGCGGTCAGGTCGTGCTGTTCGCCGCCGATCCGTCGCCGTGGCGTCGCCAGCTCGTCGAGGCGGCGACCGGTCAGCGCTTCGTGTGGCAGACGTCGGACTTCAACACGGTCACGTCGTACATCGAGCAGATGTACCGCTCGGCCTCGAACGTCGACGCCCTCGTCGCCACGTTCGTCACGGAGGACGATCAACGAGTCGCCGCCGAATCCGTCGCCGAGGTCAACCTCGACGACCAGGCGCCGGTGGTGCAGCTCGTCGCCAAGATCGTCGGCCAGGCGCTGCGCGACCGCAGCTCCGACATCCACATCGAGCCGCTCGACGACCGGCTGCGGATCCGGTTCCGCATCGACGGTCACCTCGTCGAGGCGTTCTCGTTGCCGATGTCGGCGCACAACCCGCTCGTGCTCGCGCCTCAAGATCATGTCGGAGATGAACATCGTCGAGAAGCGGGCGCCCGCAGGACGGCCAGTTCTCGACCACGGTCGACGGTCGCGCAGCTCGACGTCCGCGTCGTCGTCGGTCGCCACGGTGTTCGGCGAGAAGATCGTCATGCGTCTGCTCGACAAGACGCAAGTCGATGGTCGGCCTCGACCGAGCTCGGCATGCCGGCGGAGACCTACAAGTCGTACTCCAAGCTCGTCCACGCGCCGTTCGGCATGGTGATCTGTGCCGGCCCCACCGGTGCCGGCAAGACGACCACGCTCTACGCCACGCTGCTCGAGATCAACTCGACCGGCAAGAACGTGACCACGATCGAGGACCCGGTCGAGTACGTCTTCCCCGGGATCAACCAGGTGCAGACGAACGCCAAGGCCGGCCTCACGTTCGCCACCGGCCTCAAGGCCCTCCTTCGACAGGACCCCGACGTGATCCTCGTCGGCGAGATCCGCGACGTCGACACGGCGCGCATCGCCGTCCAGTCGGCGCTCACCGGTCACTTCGTGCTCTCGTCGCTGCACGGCACCGACTCCGTCGCCGCCGCTGCACCGTCTGCTCGACATGGGCATCGAGGCCTTCCTCGTCGCCTCGGCGGTCGTCGGCGTCGTCGTCGCAGCGTCTGCTGCGCAAGACGTGCGACAACTGCAAGGAGGCGTACACGCCCGGGCGCCGAGGAACTGGCGGTCTTCCGCCAGCACTCCGGCGGCAGCCGAGAAGACGCACCTTCTTCCGCGGCGTCGGCTGCACGCTACTGCTCGAACACCGGCTACCACGACCGCATCGGCGTCTACGAGTTGCTCAAGATCACGCCCGAGATCCGGCGTCTGATCGTCGGCTGGGCGACCACGGAGGAGCTCCGTCGCCTGGCAGTTGCTCAGGGTATGCGCACGATGCTCCGAGAAGCAATGCAGATCGTCGAAGACGACGTCACGACCATCCCCGAAGTCGTCCGCACGCTCTTCTCCTACTGACGCCGTCACCGCTCGTCGAACATCCCGGATCCGCCAGTCCGCTGAACACCCGAATCTCCACCACCAGCACTGCAGACACGGAGCCCGAGATGCCCAAGTTCGCCTACGCCGCCATCGACGCCACCGGCGCCCCGTCGAGGGGATGACGAAGGCCGACACGATCGGTACGGCGCGCGCCATGCTCGTCGAGCGGAACCTGTTCCCGACGAAGATCGAGGAACGCCGCGGCATGCTCGACTTCGAGCTGACCAAGGAGAAGGTCAAGAAGAAGCACCTGATGCACTTCACGCGTCAGCTGGCGGTCTTCGTCAAGGCGGGCATCCCGATCACCGACGCGCTCGTGACGATCGGTGACGAAACCGACAGACGTCGCCCTGCGGCGAGCGCTCGGCCGACCTCGTCGACGACCTGCGCAACGGCGGCCTGCTTCTCGGCGGCGGCGATCAAGCATCCCGAACGTGTTCCCCGAGTACTACATCGGCATCCTGCAGTCCGCCGAGCTGACCGGTCAGCTCGACGACGCCCTCGAGAGCCTCGCCGAGTACCTCGAGCGGGAGATCGAGACGCGATCGAAGGTCGTCTCCGCCCTCTCCTATCCGATGGTCGTCATGGTGATGGCGTTCGGCACCGTGCTGATCCTCGCCGGCTACGTGCTGCCGCAGTTCAAGCCGCTGTTCGAGGAGCTCGACGCCGACCTGCCGCTGCCGACGCGGATGATGCTGTTCATCTCGCGCTTCTTCACCGACCTCTGGTTCATCACCGCTGGCGTGCTTCATGCGTCCTCGGCGGGGTCCTCACGTTCCTGTTCGAGCACCCGACGGGCCGGTTGTGGAAGGACCGTCTGGTGCTCAAGATCCCGATCATCAAGGGCATCGTCGACTACGCCATCCTCGAGCGCTTCTGCCGCATCCTCTCGGCGATGATCCAGGCCGGCGTGCCGCTGCCCGAGGGGCTCAAGACCACGACGCAGGCGACGAGCAACGTCGTCTACCGCGAACGGCTCGAGGTCGCACGCGACCAGATGCTCGAGGGTCAGGGCTTCAGCCAGCCGTTGATCGACACCGAGCTCTTCCCCGGCGCCGCGAAGCAGATGTTCAAGGTCGGCGAGGAGACCGGCACGCTCGACGAGCAGCTGGCCGTGGCGGCGATCTACTTCGACCGCGAGCTGGAGAGCCGGATCAAGAAGTTCACGACGATGTTCGAGCCGCTGATGATCGTCTTCGTCGGCGTGATCGTCGGCTTCGTCGCCATCGCCCTCGTCTCGGCGATGTACGGCGTGCTCGGTGGCATGAAGGAAACGGCCTGACCCCGGCGGGTCAGCGTCCCATCACGAGGTCGACGAAGTGCTGTCCGACGAAGATCGCCACCACGGTGCCGAGGGCCAGGAACGGCCCGAACGGCACGGCGGTGCGTCGACCGGCGCGGTTGCCGGCCATCATCGCCACGCCGACGACGGCGCCGGCGATGAAGCCGAAGAACAGGCCCGGCAACACGATGCCCGGGTTGATCCAACCGAGGTACAGGCCGAGCAGCGGGGCCAGGCGGACGTCGCCGTCGCCCATGCCGCCGCGGCTGGCGACGTAGATCAGCGCCATCGTGACCAGCGCGATGCCGGCACCGAGCGCCGCCATCCAGATGCGTTCCGGCTCGTCGAGCACGAGGGCTGCGACCGTCAGGGCGACGGCGCCGAGGCCGATGCCCCAGTACGTGATCTCGCGGCGGCAGTCGCTGGGTGTGCAGGTCGATCCACGTCTGGGCGACGAGCACCGCCATCAGGATGCAGTACGCCGGGATCGCCGCCTGCTCGTCCTGGAAGCGGAGCGCCATCAACACGAACAGGATCGCCGTGGCGATCTCGATGACGATCGGCTCGATGCCGATGCGGGCACCGCACTGCCGGCACTTGCCGCGCAGGGCGACCCAGCTGACGATCGGGACGAGATCGAGCGGCCCGAGACGGAGCCCGCACGAACCACAGCGGCTCGGCGGTGCCACCACCGACCCACCGTTCGGCACCCGATCGACCACGACCGTCAGGAACGAGCCGATCAACAGACCGGCCACTACCGCCACGACGATCAACAGAGGAATACCCATCAGTACCAACGGCCGCTCGGCCCGTGCGGAGGTTAGCCAACCATGTCCACTCCAGATCCGATGCTCGAAGCGTTGCTCAAGGCAACGGTCGATTCGGGCGCGTCCGACCTCCACCTCACCGTCGGCCGTCCGGCGACGGCCGCGTCGCGACGGCACCCTCGTGTCGTTCGAGAACGTGCCGGTGCTGACCCCCGACGAGGTCGACCGCATGGTCTACTCGCTGCTCGACGACCGCAAGCTCGAAGAGCTGCGGCGCGACCGCCAGGTCGACTTCTCGTTCGGGCTCCCGGGCGTCGGGCGCTTCCGCGCCAACGCCTTCAGCCAGCGCGGCAACCTCGCCCTGGCGTTGCGCGTCGTGCCGTTCCGGGTGCGCACGCTCGAAGAGCTCGGTGCGCCGTCGGCGTGCACGAGCCTGCTCAACAAGCCCTACGGCATCGTCCTCGTCGTCGGCCCGACCGGTTCGGGAAAGTCGACGACGTTGGCGGCGATGATCGATCGCATCAACGACACCAAGCCGGTGCACATCCTGACCATCGAGGACCCGGTGGAGTACATGCACCACCACAAGGTGGCGATGGTCAACCAGCGCGAGGTCGGCTCCGACGTCGAGACGTTCAACGACGGTCTGCGCAGCGCCCTGCGTGAGGACCCCGACGTGGTCCTCCTCGGTGAGATGCGCGACCTCGACTCGATCCAGATCTCGCTGTCGCTGGCCGAGACCGGCCACCTCGTGTTCGCCACGCTGCACACCAACGACGCCGCCCAGGCCCTCGACCGCATCATCGACGTGTTCCCGGCGGAGCGCCGCGACCAGATCCAGATCATGCTCGCCGGTGCACTGCAGGGCGTCATCTCGCAGCGTCTGCTGCCGGCGATCGGCGGCGGCCGCGTGGCCGCCTACGAGGTGATGGTCGCCAACGAGGCGATCCGCAACCTCGTGCGCGAGGGCAAGTCGCGCCAGATGCGCAACATGATCGCCACCGGTGGCGCGGAGGGCATGCAGACGATCGAGATGGACCTCGCTCGCCTCGTCGCCTCCGGACTGATCTCGATGGAGGTGGCGATGGAGTCGAGCGCCTACCCGAAGGAAGTGCAGGCGCAGATCGCCACTGCCCGCTCGCAGATGCAGGCGCACGCCACGCTCAACTCCGGCCAGTCCGGCTCCTCGGGTTCCGGAACCTACGGCGGCCAGCCCGTGGCCGCCGGGTCGATGCCGCCGCCCCCGCAACCCTGATCCGAACCGAGTAACGAACGTTTGGGGACGGGCCCCGAACGTTCGTTACTCCGCCGCACCGAAGGACTCTCGCCATGGTCGTCAAGCCACTGCCCTACAAGAACATCGCCGGCGTCATGCCATGCCCCGGCGGCTGGCTCGTCCTCCCGGCGCGCCTGTCGGGCATCACCGTGCGCGGCGGAGGAGTCGTTCGTGGCTCCCAAGCTGTTCGAGGTGCTCGACTACCGCCCCAAGTTCGACGCCGCGGCGATCTACGCCCCGATGGGTCTCTACGACACGCCGGCCGGTCAGTTCCGACCGTGCGATGCGGACGCCCGGCGCTACGTCGGCTGGCCGCGCACGGTGGCGGTCAGCGGGACGCCGTCGCGTGATGCGATCCGCTCGACCAACGGTGACGCCAAGCGGCTGGAGCCGTGGATGACGCGACACGACATCCGTCGACTGCGGTGGGTCCGCGAGGCGGAGAAGGAGATGCAGCCGTACCACTCGCGCAGCTTCTTCTCCGCACACCCGGACGTCTCGTTCACGATGATGAACGGTGAGGAGCCGTTGACGACGTCGCCGTACCACGAGGACGGCCGCCTCGAGCGACTCGAACTGATCCGCAGCAAGCTGCCCGGCGTCGAGGACGTCGTCACCCGCACGCCGCCCGACGGTGCCGGCGGCGTGCACCTCCTCCAGGCAGGTGCGCTGTTGTTCACCGCGCGTCGCGGATCCGGGCGAGCGATCAGCCGCATGCCGCTCGACCCGTTCTGGGACGAGACCGGCATGCGCATGGAGATCGTTCGCTGACATCCGGGCTGGAGGACGGCGATGCGCTCCTCCCAACCTTCTCCCGACCGAGGGTGACCTCAGCCGTTGAGGGCGAGGCCGGCGATCGGGCCGGATGCGGCGAGGCTCTGCTCGGGTGCCACGGGCGTGGGCACCGGCGGCGCCAACGTGCCGGACGCCTGATCGATCGTCTGCGACATCAGCCCAGCGCGTGTGAACCGCTCGAACATCGTCGTGATCGCCAGGGCGAGCTCGCGCTGTTGCTGGCGGCTGCAGTCGAGGCTCCGGCGCAGCTGGGCGACCGACTGCTCGAGTGCATCGAGCCGGGTGCTCAGGTCAGGGACCGTGCCCGCCGGCGCGCCCGTGAGGGCGGTGACCCGATCGGCACGTTCGCGCTCGACGAGCGAGGTGAGCCGCTGCTCGGAGCGTTCGGTCTGGGCGCGGGCCTCGGAGCGGGCGAGCTCCACTTGTTCCTGGGCGATCTGGGCGTAGGTGGCGAGCGAGGTGAACTGGCTCGAGATCTGCGCCTCGACCTGGTCGACGCGGTGCCGGAGCTCGGACATCTCGGCGGCGCTCGACGCCGCATCCTCGTCGCCGAGGATGCCCTCGAACGCGCTCGTGTCGAGCGTGTCGGGATCGTGGATGTCTCGTGTCTTGCCGAACATCGTCGTCGTCGTCCTACATCTGGCGGAGGCGCGCCGCCCAATGCGGAGCGCACGTACACATCGGCCCGACTTGCCGCCGTCTTGAGCTGTGATTGACGGCTCGTTGACGATCTTGAGAGTTCGTTGATCTTCGGAGAATTTCGCACTTGTCCCTCAAGGTCGGCCTTGGCGTACCGAAGAAATGACTGCGCAACGGGAGAACATCTCACGGAGCGCTTCGTGAGAGAGTCTCCCGATCGGGAGTACCAACAAAGAGCGGAAGGAAATCCAACAATGAGCACCAAGAAGGACAAGGGTTTCACCCTGGTGGAACTCCTGATTGTCATCGTCATCCTCGGCATCCTCGCCACGGTCACCGTGTTCGCCGTCCGCGGCATCACCGACAAGGGCCAGGAGAACGCCTGTAGACGTCGACCGCCGTACGGTCGAGACCGCCCATCGAGGCGTACTACGCCCAGAACGGCTCGGCCACCACGCCGACCGAGCCGCTGCTCGTCAGCGGCGACTTCCTCGTCAAGGAGTCGACGAACTGACGACCTCACCGGCACGGGCAACAACGTGTCGGTCGTGGCGGCGCCGACGGCGTCCGGTGCGCCAGCGAACCCCTGCGCCACAATCTGACGCACTGATTCGGGTCGAAGACCCCGTCGGCTCCGGCCGGCGGGGTCTTTGCCGTTTTCGGGCCCTTCTGTATGGTTGAATCACATTTTAACGTTCAGACCACCATTCAGTGATATCGCTGCACAGCTCGATCGGCCGCGGCCACGTAGTTGCCGCCGAATTTGATGGCGTGGACGACGAGTGGGGCGATCTGGTGGAGCTCGATGCGGTCGTGCCAGTCATCGGCGAGCGGGGCGTCCTCCCGTAGGCGGTCGAACACCGCGGTGCCGAAGCCGCCGAACAGCAGCATCATCGCCAGGTCGAACTCGCGGTGGCCACCGTGGGCTGCCGGATCGATCAGCCAGCTCTCACCATCGGCACCGAAGAGGCGATTGCCCGCCCACAGGTCGCCGTGGAGGCGAACGGGCGGCGACCCCGTCGTCAAATCGATCGAGCGTCGCCGTCACCCGATCGAGGGCTTCGATGGCGACCGTCCCGAGTGCGCTCCGCTCGAGTAAGCAACGGTTGGGGACAGACCCCAACCGTTGCTTACCCCCACTGCCGGATGGCTCGACTCGCGGCGGCCACGTAGCTCCCTCCGAACTTGATGGCGTGAACGACGAGCGGGGCGATCTGATGGAGCTCGATGCGGTCCTGCCAGTCATCGGCGAGCGGTGCGACCTCCCGGTAGGTGTCGAACACCGTGGTGCCGAAGCCGCCGAACAGCAGCATCATCGCCAGGTCGAACTCGCGGTGGCCGCCGTGTGCTGCGGGATCGATCAGCCAGCTTTCACCGCTGCTTCCGACGAGGCGGTTGCCGGCCCACAGGTCGCCGTGGAGGCGAACGGGTGGCGAACCGTCGTCGAAGCGATCGAGCGTCGCCGCCAGCCGGTCGAGGTCTTCGATCACGTCGATCGGTAGGGCGTTTCGCTCCAGGGCGATCGCCGCCAGGGGCGCGAACCTGCAGGTGGCGATGAACTCCGCCCACGTGTCGCACGGATGGTTCGGCAGGCCGAGACTCCCGGTGGTACGGGCGTCCTCCCGCCCGAACGACGGTGCACCGGCGCCGTGCAGTGCAGCGAGCTCGCGGCCGAACGCCTGCTCATCCGGTCGGGCTGGAGTCTCGTCGATCCAGTCGAGCACGAGATAACCGGGACTCGAATCGTCGCCGTCCGACACGTCGACGACCTGCGGCACCCGCACGGCATTCGACTCGTCGATCCACCGCAGGCTCGCCGCCTCGGTCGTGAAGAACCCGGCCGGCGGTGACGGATGCGTCTTGGCGAAGAAGCGGCGGCCGTCGCTCGTCTCGACCCGGTAGGCGGCTGATGTGTCACCGCCGCGCACCACGGCGGTTCGTTCCACCTCGACCCCCGTCGCCCGCTCGACCGCAGCGGTCACCACCGCCTGACTCGTCGGATGCCCCATGCCCTCCAGTGTGCATCCCCACCGCCCCGCTTCTGGGTCGGAGATGCCGCACAATGCGCGGCAAACCCGACCCAGAACCGGGTCGACATCGGATGCATCGCATCTGGGTCGAAGATGCCGCGGAATGCGCGGTGGAAATCGACCCAGAAGCCTCAGCGTCCGCAGCGCTTCTGGGTCGAAAACGCCGCGGCTTGTGCGGCAATCTCGACCCAGAACGCGGCGGGCGGGGTCAGCTGGAGAGGAGTTCGTGGCGGAGGGCGACGAGCTTGGGGGCGGGTTCGCCGTCGGACCAGGAATCGGCGTTGAGCACCCGCTCGTAGCTCTCCCACTCCTGGCGCACGCCGGCCAGGTCACCGGCCCGGGCGTGGGCTCGCATGCGCAGGGCGATCAACTCCTCGTGGCCGGGAAGCACCTTCATCCCTTGTCCCGTCGCCCAGAAGACGCCGTCGGTGTCGCCGAGCGACAACGCATGCCCGGCGAACTCCGTCGTCGCGGTCATCGCCAGCAGCACGAGGTTCGACGTCAGGCCCTCGGCGTCGGGCCACAGGTACGACGTCCCGGCGAACGGCATGTCGCGGATCATCGCCACCGCCGGATGCAGCGTGTCCATCGCCGCGGCCGGCGGTTGCAGACGGGCATGGTCGACACGAGCCTGGACGAGATCGGCGTCGGTGACGACGAGGTCGTGGATCGGGAGCTGGTCCGTCAACGTGCGGCCCACCCACTCCTCGCCGACGGGCGGCGCAACCAACCGAGCCAGCGCCCGCCGCGCCTCGGAGACCACGTTGGCAAACGTCGCGTCACGCACGTCCATCTCCCACAGCGCCGTCCGGGCGCCCGACCTCGTCGACCGGTCGCGGTGGGTGGCCAGCCAGGCGATCAGCTCGATCGTCTTCGACCGATCGAAGGCGCCGGGGTTGCCGGCCCGATCGGTGATGGCGATGCCGCCGAGCAGCCCGACGACGACCTCGTAGGGACACGGCTCGAACGGGACCACCACCACCACCACGTCGTCGTCCTCGCCATCACCGGTCTCCTCGCCCCCGTTGTCGGCGTTGTTGCCGACGCGCCCGTCGTCGAGCGGACGTGCGACGTCAGCGTGCTCGTCGCCGCCCGGGTGGAGATCGACGTCGATGACCTCGTCGATGTTGTCGATGTCAGGAGCGATGTCGATCGCAGCGCCGGTGTCGTCGGACCACCGGACGTCGGCAGCCGCCGCCAACTCGATCGATTCCAACGGCCGCTCGGCGTCGCACAGCACCGCCTGGATCGCCCGCACGTCGGCGGCGGGAAGGCCGATCGGCGTCAGCTCGACGTCGGCACCGAACCCGCTCAACCGCCACCCGTCGACCTCGGCGACGATCCTCGCCCCGGCAGCGTCGAGCGTCCCCGGGTCGCAGCAGACCACGACACCCAGCCCGTGCGCCGCAGCCGGACAGATCCGATCGGCGTCGTCGACACCGACGACGTCGTCGTGTTGCAGCAACACGATTGCCGGCTCCCACGCCTCGCCGCCGGTTCGCAGCGAGCGCAGTGAGAACGTCGTCATCGGGTTGCCGATCGTCGTGCCGACGAGCGAGGCCGCCAGGTCGAGCGCAGCGTCGGCCGCCTCGACGGTGTGTGCGTTGCGGTGCCCCAACAACGCGCCGGCATCGAGCGACACGGCGATGAGGTGGGCGACCTCGGCGTAGAGCGACGACGCCAACCCTGCGGCGACCGCGGCGACGACCTCGTCACCCTGGCGCGGCGTCGCCTCGATCGCCAGCGTTCCGCACGCCTCGACGTCGAGCAGCACCTCACCGCCGTCGGGTGAGACACCGACCTGGACGAGCGCGAGGCACGGCATGTCGGCCTGCCGAGCAGCGTCGGCCAACAGTTCGATCGGGACGTCGGCACCGAGCCGCCAGTCCTGGCTCGATCCCGACCACGGCGGTGGGAGCAGGCTCGGGCCGGTCAGGCGCACGTCGATGTCGCCGTCGAGCGACACGATCAGCCACCCGATCTGGGCGTTGGTGTCGCGCAGCGCCGTGGCGATCGCCCGCGTCGCGACGTCGACGCGCAACGTTCGCTCGCCGGCGTCGATCGCCCGCAGGCGTCGCTCGGTCACCATCACGTCGGGGTGCGGATCCGGCACGCGGTGGCGCGGGCGAGCGGCGCGAAGCCGCTGACGCCTGCGCACACCGACCAGCGCCAGCACGCCGGCGGCGAGCAGCGCGGCGTGCTCGAGCCGGATCGGCGACGGTGCGTCGGGGGCGGCGTCAGATGGTGGGGCGTGGTCTGTGCCACCCGATGTGGCGCCACCGACGGGTACGGCGCTGCTCGTCGGCACGCTGGGCGCGGTGCCGGGCGACGCGGTGCGCCGGCGGGCGCGGTGGCCGGGTGGCGTGGTGGCCGGCGGCGCGGTGGCCGGTGAGGTGGTGATCGCCGGCGCCACCATGTCGTCGAAGCGGATCGGCGGCGGCTCGGACGGCGCCGACGACGGGGGAGCGTCGAGCGGGCCGACCGTGATCGGCCAGTCCCGCAGATCCTCCGGCAGCGGCACGTCGTCGACGACCGGATCGAGGTCGTCGACGTCCCAGTAATCCCCGACCGGAGCCTGGACGTCGTCGTCGCTGGCACCGTCGGCCGCAGATCCGACAGGAGCCTCGGGCACGATCGGCGGGGCGGCCTCCGGCGGGTCCGGTTCCACGTCGACCGGTGCCGGGTCGTCGACCGGTGCGGATGGTTGTTCGGAGGCGGCGTCGGCGTCGGGCGGCGCGAGCACCAGCTCCCACCCCGGCAGGATGAGCCCGGGATCGTCGAGCGTTCGGCCGTCATCCATCTCTCGGCCGGCGTTGAGCTCCCACAGGCGCGTCCACGCCGTCGGGTCGCCGAGTTGTGTCGCGGCGATGTCCCACAGCGTGTCGTTGCGCTGCACCACGTACGTCGCCCCACTCGTCGGCGACGTCCCGCCGACGACGATGGCGGTGGGCGCGGAATCGGGCTGTGCGGAAGCGGGCTGTGCGGAATCGGGCCGCGCGGAGCCGGGAGCGGCGTTCGGCGCCGGCACTGCGGCTCCCGCATACGGGGCCGGGATGAGCAACTGCCAGCCCACCTGGACGTACGCCGGGTTGGTGAAACGCTCACCCGGCCCCATCTCGCGACCGAGGTTGGCGTCGAGGATGGCGTTGGCGACGTCGATCGTCGACGCTCCGGACGCCATCGCCAGCCGCTCGGCGATGCCGTAGACCGACTCGCCCTGCCGGACGACATGCGTCGCGGACGTGGGCGCCGTCGGGGCATCGGGCGGCGCTTGCGCCGGCGGCGGTCGAGCATCGTCGGCCTGCGCCGGTGCACGGTCGAGCAGTGCGGGCGTTGCCATCGGCCCGGCGATCGTCGGCGACCGCACGCTCGAGGCGATCGAGGCCGCCGACGGCGCCATCGGGAGGACGATGATCAGGCCCGCGGCGATGAGCCGTCCGACCCGCTGCGCCCACCCGAGTCCACGGATGTCCGGTCGCGGGATCCCGCCATGGCGGGTGAGGTGCACCGCCTCAGCGACGGTGGTGACGGCGATCACCACCACGGCGACCCACGCCGCGCACAGGCTGAGCCGGATCAGTGCGTCGAGGATCGTCGAATCGGCGATCGGGTCGGTCGCCGCCGCGGCCGGATCGTCACCGAACCACTGCCACGGCGGGACGGCACCAGCGAGCGGGTTCACCGAGCCGAAGCGCCGGTTGGAGACGGCCGCCAACCCCATCGGCACGAGCACGACGACCGCCACGAGCGCGAGCAGAGACCCGACGAAGCGGGCAACCTCGTGGCGCGACCGGTTCACGGCGTTGCCCATCGGCGCGTCGGTCGGGCGCTCACACCCAGAGCAGTGGGCGGTGAGACGTCGAGAACGGAAGTGGTCACGGGGCGCGCACCGCCCGCGCCGTGCCCGCCCCCGTCACCGCGATGCCACCATCGACGATCTCGACCGTGACCGACACCCGGTCGACACCGACGTCGATCGACGTGACCGTCCCGTCGACGCCGTAGCTGTCGAACAACTCCTCGGCGGTCGCCGTGGCGCGCAGGCGGGCCTCGGCCTCGTCGATGGCGACGACGTCGGCACCGCTGCGCAGCACGCTGATCTCGTTGGCTTGCGTTCCCGAACGGGCGGACTGGAAGGCGATCGACTGCGCCGTCGACCGGTTGGAGACGCCGCGGTCGACGTCGCGGGCGAGCCACACGAGGCCGAGGAACGTGAACGCGAAGAGCAGCACGATCCCGACGACGAGGCCGGCGCCGCGATCGCCCGTCAGGCGGGAGGCGCTCCGCGCCGGGTGGGTCATCACGGCGCCCCCTCGTCGACCGCCCTGAGCGGGTCGATCGTGGCGAAGGCTGTCGCCGTCGTCGGTCCGTGGTCGGGCGGATCGATCAGCTCGAGGCCGGTGGCGGACACGGTGCACGAGACGGTCACCGCAACTCGACCGCCAGGCGCGAACTGCGACGTGTCGACGCGCACCGCTGGTGACTGGCACGAGGCCGGGTCGACGAGCATCGCTGCCGTCACCTCCTGGGCGGCGGCGACGGCAGCGGCGGGCGACCGCTCCTGGGCAGCAGCCTGAGCGGCCGATTCGGCGGCACTCTGCACGGTGGCCCTGCTGTCGACGCCCCGACCGAGGAAGACGATGACGACGGCGAGCGCCAACGCGGCAGGAGCGATCAGTGCCAGGCCGAGAGCGTCGGCCGAGCCCCGGTCTCGTCGTCGCCCGCGGACGGTCACGGCGTGATCCCCTCCATCGGGATCGCCGACGTGACCGAGACGGTGGTCGACGTGCCGCGAAGGATGCCCGGGGCGTCGCCCGTCACCGTGACCGAGACGACGGCCGGGCCGGCGTCGATGACGACGGCGACGTTGCGCAGGTCCGTGTCGGCGACGAGCACGGCAGTGGCGGACGCCTCGGCATCGCCCGCTGGCACACCCGAGCGGGCGACGAGGGCGGCGGTGTCGCGAGCGATCACCCGAGCCTCCGTCTTGGCGTGGCTCCACAGCGCGGCTTGCACGGCGGCGAACGCCAGCACGACGAACAGCGGCGTGAGCATCGCCACCGCCAACGACGTCGCCGCCCCGCGCTCACCCCGACCACGTCGCGCCGCACCACCGCGCTGAGCACCGCCAGCGTCACAACAGGGGTCAGACCCCTGTTGTAACGCTGCGGGCGCGGCGACCAGCACGGCAACCGGGGCGGTGGTCACGGCGGTGACGGGCTCACGGCGCCGAGGGCGACTGGACCGGTGTGCTGGCGGTGTCGCGGACCTGGCTCCAGATGATCGCGGCGACGACGGCGACGCTGATCGCCGCCGCCGCATACCAGAGCACCTGCTCGATCGACACGGCGCCACGATCGCGAGTGGCGCCCTCGTCGGGATCGTGGACCCATCCGAGGATCGAGGCGGCGAGACCGCGCCACAACAGCATCGGCCAGAACTGGAACGGATCGTGCATGGTCGGTACCTCCGATGGGCGTGGGTCGAGGTGATGGCAAGCGGGTGAGCGAGACGGATCAGGTCAGATCGAGAGCCGGGTAGATGATGAGCGCCATGAACAGCAGGGCCATGCCGACGAGCGGTGGGGTCACCTTGTCGATGCGGACGCGGGCCGCCGCTTCCTGTTCGGCGGCGAGGGTCGAGCGCAACGTGGCGCACTTGGCGCTGAGCGTCCGGGCGATCGGGGCGCCCTCCGCAGCCGACAGCCGCGCCGTCGCGGCGACCTGTTCGAGTTCGACGATGCCGTAGTCGTCGGCGACGAGCACGAGCGCTTCGACGAGGCTGCGGCCCATCGCCGAGACCTCGCGCATCCGTCGTCGCAGAGCGCGGAAGAGCATCCCGTCGCCAGCTCTGGCCGCCTGGTCGAGCGCTCCTTCGTAGCCGCTGTTGCCGGCCAGCAGCATCGTCACCATGTCGAGATAGGCGCCGAGCTGGTGACGGAGATCGATCGCCACCTCCGCGCTGCGCGCCATCGCGTCGCTGTGGACGATGGCCGGCACGGCGATCGCGGCGAACACCGACAGCACCACCGGGACCCACAGGCCGATCGAGACGACGCCGGCGAGCTGCAGCACGCCGAGCACGAGCGACGGCACGACGAAGCCGCCGACTGCGGCGAGCACGAGGATGCCGAGGTGCACCTGGACCGTGCGGTCGATGAGACGCAGCGGCTGCGCCCACGTCCGCATCCGGTCGGCGACGACGCCGCGCTCGTGCTGTTGCATCGCGGTGCCGAGTCGCCCGACGAGCCCGCCCCCGTCGGTCGTCGCCGGGCGGGGCGAACGGCGGAGATGGCCGATCGCCTGTGCCAGCGACGGCCGCGGCTGGCGCCAGCCGCTGATGATCAGCCAGCAGCCCGACGCAAACGCCAGGCTGGCCAGCACGAGGGCACCGCTCGCTCGCATCAGCCGGCTCCTCCCGATCGAGCGCCGGTGAGGAACCTCGCCGGCAGCGGGTAGCGGGCGAGGCGTTGCACGCGCAGCAACAACAAGGCGTAGATCGCCAGCACGACGGCGAGGAAGAGCTGACCTCCGGCACTGTCGTACGCCGACAGGTAGTCGGCGCGGCCGAACACGAGCAGGCCGAGCACGAGCGAGCCCATGAACAACGTCAACAGCAGCACCTCGCGCTGGACGGGTGCCCGCTCGGCCTCGACGAGGCGGCGGCGATCCGCCTGACGTCGCGCCTGGTCGGCGAGGGCGCTCAGCACCCCGGCGGTCCGTGCGCCGCGTTGCACGGCGATCAGCAGGCCGGCCGCGACGAGGTCGCCGAGCGGGTCGTCGAGGTCGTCCGCGAAGCGGCGGAAGACGATCGCCGGATCCTGACGCCCGAGGCCCGCGGCGAGGCGCCGTACCGCCGGACGGATGGCGGCGGGGCAGGTCGTGACGGTCGCGTTGATCGCCCCGATCGGCTGGTCGCCGGCGACGAGCACGTCGCGCAGGTTCTCGATCCACGAGGCGATGGCGTCGATGCGTTCGACGGAGGCCGCGCCGCGACGGTCGCGCCGTTGCCACGCGGTGACCGCCAGCCACGTGCCGACCCCGACGATCAACGCGGGGAGGAGCCATCCGGATGCAGCGACGACGAGGAGGGTGACGGCGCCGGCGACGACGAACCGCGCCGCCATCCCGGGCTCGACCGGACGGCGGCGCGACGCACCCGACGGCGCGGCGTCGGGCGGTGTGGCGATCAGCAACACGCCGATCACGCCGGCCGCGGTCGCCAGCACGAGCACGGCGACCGGCACGCTCACCGGATCGCTCCCGTCACGGCGAACAGTTCGGCGCCGTACCCGGCGAGGCGCAGCCGGGCGAGATGCCGCTGCGACAACGGCGCCACCTGCACCAGCTCGTCGTGGCCCGACAGCGACCAGACCTCGGTGCTCGACACGCCGCCGGACTCGCCGAGCCCACCGACCTCGATGATCGACGTCACGCGGCGTTGCGCCGCCTGCTCCTCGACGGCGTTGCGAACCAGGTCGATGTGGACCACGAAATCCACGGTCTGGGCGATCAGCGACCACACGGCGAACTCGGGCAGGTTCGTGTTCGACTTCGACACGTAGTAGGCCAGCCGCTGCAACACGATGTCGGCGGTGTGGGCGTGGATCGTCGCCAGCGACCCGCGCTTGCACATCGAGGCGACGTCGAGCATGTCGAGCGCTTCGTCCTCGACGAGCTCGCCGACGACGACGCGGTCGGGGTTGAGCCGGCGCGTCAACTCGACGAGTTGGCGGGTGGTGATCTCCCCCTCGCCCTCGGCGTTCGCCTGACGGGTGAACAGCGCCGGTGCATCGGGATGGCGCGGGTCGTCCTCGAGCCGCAACTCGAGGAGATTCTTCTCGACGGTGATGATCCGCTCGAGCGGGCTCACCTCGCCGAGCAGCTCGGTGAGTAGCGTCGTCTTGCCGGCACCGGGCGGGCCGGACACGAGGATCGTGAAGCCGCAGCGCACGAGGGCCCGCAGCTGCTCGACCAGCGCTCGCGGGAAGAGCCCGAGGTCAGCGAGCCCGTCGAGTCCGACGTGGCGGACGACGAAGCGGCGGATCGCCAGCCGAGGGTGCGTCGACACGCCGTGCTCGCTCGATCCGCCGAGCACCATCACCACCCGCGATCCGTCGCGGGTCTGCAGTGTCAGCATCGGCGACGACGTGTCGAGCCGGCCCTCGCCGGTGCCGGTCATCCGCAGCGCGAGGCGCTTCTGGAAGGCGGTCAGCTCGGCGGCCGAGCTCCAGAGTGCGCCGACGTCGACCTTCCGTCCGTCGGTGTACGTCACCCACGTCGAGATCGGGCCGTTGACGTCGATCTCCTCGACGAGCGGGTCGGTGAGGTACGGCTCGAGCGGGCCGGCGCCGGTGAGCTCGGCGACGACACGCCCCCGAACGACCTGTTCGTCGCTCTCCCCGAGCGGACGAAGGCCGCGCTGCAGGCGCTCCTCGTTGAGCGTCGTCACCTCCTCGCCGATCCACGCACCGACGAGGAGCTGCTGTCGACGCTCGTCGCCGGCGAGCGGAACGCCGGCGAGCCGGCGGTCGGCGCGAGCAGCGTCGTCATGCTCGATGGCATCGATCAGCCGGGCGGCGACACGGTCGGTGATCACGGCGACCGCGTCGGCGGTGTCGCCCGCACGACTGGGATCGGACGGGTCGCCGACGCGCTGCAGTTGCAACGTCACCGCGGCGCTCCTGCGAGGTCCCTGGCGCTCAACGCCTCACGGGTGACGAGCGCGGCCTGCGCGGCGCTGCGCAGCAGTGGCAGCCGGCGCAGTCGCTTCCCGGACACGCCGACGCGTCCCGCCAGCACGGCGGCGCTGAGCGGATCGTCGGCGAACGTCGCCCGAAGGCCGACGATGCCGGGCAGCGCCTCATCGACGAAGACGGCGATCTCGGCGGGGTCGAACGGCTGGTCGCCGATGACCGCCAACACGACCGTCGCCGACGACGTGGCCAGCTGTTCGACGCCCTCGACGAGCCGTTCCAGGCGGACCGCGGCCGCACCAGCCGATGACGTGTCCTGACGGTGAACGACGACCACGACCGACGCCAGGGCGATCGCCGGGACCATCGCCGGCACCACGGAATCGCTCGGGTGCGGGCGACCGCAGTCGGCGATCGTCACGCCGGTGGCACGGGCCAATACCGGCACGACGCTGGTCGCCGCCTCGTCGAGTGCCCGCCGTGCAGCGGCAGACCGAGCCGGCGCGGCGACGAAGCGGATGCCGGACTCGCTGCGCTGGGTCATGACGTCGATCGTCCGCGCCGTGGACGCAGCGGCGACACCGCCGGCGTTGGCGACGATCGTCGCCAGCGATGGTGTGCTCGGTGTGTCGAGCCAGGCGGCGAGCGACCCGCCCGTGGGGTCGGCTTCGAGGATCGTCAGCTCGTCGTCGGTCGGCCACCCGGCGGCGAGCGCGACACAGGTTGTCGTGGTGCAGTCGCCGGTCACCGCCACGAGCGGCATCAGCCGTCCTCCACCTCGGCGGGATCGGCGGACGGTTCGACGAGCACCACCCGTATGTCGTCGGCGGCGGCGAGGAGTGGCGCTTCCTCGCGGGCCACTTCGACCGACAGCGACTCGAGCCCCAAGGCCGTGCTGGTCTCGCGCGGCAGGCCGACGACGCGACCCTCGATCGAGGTCGGCGACCCGTCGTCGGCAGAGGAGGGCACGACCAGCACGACCGGCACCCGCTCGCGCAGCCCGCTCGGCAGCGAACCTTGCCGGACCTGCACGGCGACGATGGCGCTGCCGGGTGACACCAGCGGCTCGGGCTGCAGCGATTCGGCGACCACCAGCGAGCCGGACACCAACCGCACCTTGGCGTACTGGCCGACGAGCGAGTCGAGGTCGTCGCCGGCGATCACGTTGACGGTCGCGTCGGCATCGACGTCGACCGTGCGCAACATGTCGGCCGTCAGCTGCGTCCCCGCCGGCACATCCGCGACGACCTGCACCACCGGTCGCGCCTGGTTGAGCGTGGCGTAGACGAGGGCGTTGCCGCCCACGGCGAGTGCCACCAGCAGCACGCCGATGGCGATCCGGTTGCGGCGGCGGTTGGCCGGCTGGAACCCCGCGCCGGGCGCGGTGCCGTTGGTGGCGGTGTCCACCGTTCGGGGGCGGGTGTCGGTCACGGGGCACTCCCGTCGGGCACCAGACCCAAGAGCCAGACGTGGTCGGTCAACAGCACGATCACCGCACTGGCCACGAGGAACGGCCCGAACGGCACGGTGCGCAACCGTGCGGCGATGCCGACAGCGCCGGCAGTGCCGGCGGCGAGCGTCGAGGCCACCAGTGTCAGGCGCCAGTCGACGTACCCCGTGGCGGCGCCGAGCACGGCGGCTGCCTTGACGTCGCCGAACCCCATCGCAGCGGGGGCGACGAGGTGGAGGACGAGGATCGGTCCGGCCAGGACCGCGATGCCGGCCAACGTCGACCCGATCGGCGGTGCGGCCGCGGCCTGGTCGATCGACGACGAGAGGGCGGCGGTGACCATGAACCCCACGGCGGCTGCCCCGACCCACAGGTCCGGCAGTCGCCGTATGCGCAGGTCGACGATCGCTGCCGGAATCAGCAGCCCGACCGCAGTGGCGGAGGCGACCGGCGTCGAGCCGGCGACGACACCGAGCAGCAGGGCGCAGGCGCCCGCCACCGCGGCGCCGACGGCGATCGCGTCGAGCCGTCGAACGCTGTGGACCGACTCGACCGCCCTCGAGCCCACTGCTGCTGCCGGAGTGACCAACCGTCTCCCCTTCTCGACACCAACCCCCGGTGAATTCGCAGACCCTACTGCGCGCTGAGCGGGCTCGATTCCGCCGGGGTCAGGCGTCGACGCTGCTCCCATGCCCTCCAGTGGGTGATGACCCCGCCCCGCCGGAAATCAACCGCCGCGATGAGCCAAGCGTCCGACACCTGGACCGCTCGCTCATCGCCGCCCGCTGGTGCCGGAAGCAGGGGCGATCGATGTGAGCGAGTGGCCCGACAGCCGGGCCGTTCGCTCATCGCGGGCGGGATGCGGATGAGTGCGGCGGGTCAGGAGAGGGCGCGGACGGTCCACTCGAGCAGCCACGACAAGAAGTCGTAGAGGTGGTGCTCGGGGGTGTTGAGCTCGTCGGCTTCGTCGGCGGCATCGTCGTCGGTGATGCCGAGCATCGTCCCGAGCACGAGGCGGACGGCGTTGACCGACTGCAAGAAGGCGATCGTCTCGCCCTCGTCGAGGGGCGTCGTGCGCTCGGGGTCGAGGGCACCCTTGACCGTCTCGATCGACGACATCCGCGAGGTCACCAGCTCCTCGCGCATCAGGCGCTGGTACTCGGCTTCCTTCTCGTCGTCGTCCGGGTAGGCGGTGGGGAACAGGCGGCGGACGAGCTCGTTGTCGCCGTCGACCATGAGCTCAGCGAGCTCGTCCATCAACCTGATGAGGAGCACCTTCTCCTCGGCGTCGAGGGTGATCCGCCAACCATCGTCATCGACGGCGACCGGGGGGACGAACTTACGACGACGGGCCATCGTGTTCCATCGTCGCCCACAAGCTGTGCTCGTGGAGGCGGAAGACGTGCATCTCGGCCTCCTCGCGCCCGCAGGTGGCAACGACGGCCCGACCTTTCTCGTGCACGTCGAGCATCAGCTCGGTGGCCTTCTCCTTGGAGTAGCCGAACAGCTTCTGGAACACGTACGTGACGTAGCTCATCAGGTTGACCGGGTCGTTCCAGACGAGCACGACCCACGGACGGTCGATCGCGGTCGCCTCGTCGACGTCGGGTTCCTGCACCCGGGTCGGTTCGAGCGTCGTCGGCACCTCACCATCTTGCCGGGCCTCACCGCAATTTGGTGGTTGGCCACGGCTGGTCGGCCCGGCGCCACGCCCACCACCTTGCCGGACCTCACCGCAATTTGGTGGTTGGCCACGGCTGGTCGGCCCGGCGCCAGCCTTGCTCGCTGGCGCTCGCGGCGGCGGCCGCACCACCATCTTGCGGGGCCTCACCGCAATTTAATGGTTGGCCACGGCTGGTCGGCCCGGCGCCAGGAATGCTCGCTGGCGCCCCGCCGGCGGCAGCGCGCGCGAGATGACGGTTGGGCGCGCGTCGAAGGGGGCCGTACGATGGCGCGGTCATGGCCGTCGGCAGTCGACCTCTCGTCCCGTCCCGGCTGGCACCGGGCGGCGTGGCGCACGGCAGCCGGCGGACCCCCACCAGCGTCGTCGGCGCGTACATCGCCCTGACCAAGCCGCGCATCATCGAGCTGCTGCTGATCACGACCATCCCGACGATGGTCCTCGCCGAAGGTGGCTGGCCGTCGTGGAGCCTGGTGCTCGTCGCCCTCGTCGGCGGCAGCCTGTCGGCGGGCGGCGCCAACGCCGTCAACATGTACGTCGACCGCGACATCGACGCCCTGATGGAGCGCACCAAGACGCGCCCGCTGGTCACCGGCGTCATCGCCCCGCGCAACGCGCTGATCTTCGCCCTCACCCTCCAAGCGGCGGCCTTCGTCGTGTTGTGGCTCGGCGCCAACCTCCTCACGGCGGTGCTCGCCCTCAGTGCCGCCGCCTTCTACATCGGCGTGTACACGTTGTGGTTGAAGCGCACCAGCCGCCAGAACATCGTCATCGGCGGTGCCGCCGGCGCCGTGCCCGTGCTCGTCGGCTGGGCCGCCGTCCAGAACTCGCTGTCGTGGGCGCCGATCGTGCTGTTCATCGCCATGTTCTTGTGGACGCCGCCGCACTTCTGGGCGCTGGCGGTCAAGTACGCCGACGACTACCGCGCCGCCGACGTCCCGATGCTGCCCACGGTCGTGCCGCTGGAAGAAGCGGTCCGGCAGATGATCGCCTACACCGCCGGCCTCGTCGTCGCCACGCTCGTGCTGATCCCCGTCGCCGACCTCGGCTGGATCTACGGCATCACCGCCGGCGTGCTCGGCGCCATCTTCCTCGGTGGCACGTTCGCCCTCGGCCGCCACCCGACCCCGTCCGCCAGCATGCGCCTGTTCGGTTTCTCGATCACCTACGTGACCGTGCTCTTCGGCGCCATGACCGTCGACGTCCTCGTGCGGAACGGCTGGTGAGCCGCCCGGACGACCGTCTTCCGTGCCCGTCCGGTGCCACCCCGATGCCAATCGTCACATCGCCAGGATCGTGAGACGATTTCGGGCTCCGGAGGACGATCCAAGTAGTCTCGCCGTCGTCGTGCCCCGCCACGTTCCGAACTCAGACAAGTGAGTGCCCAAGCCGTATGACCACCATCGATTCTCGTCCCGACGCAGTCGCGGTCGCCCCGAGCGACTCCGACGGTGATGCCGCGACCGCGGCGCGTCGGATCGTCGAGCTCTTCACCTCGACCGACCACAAGGTCACCGGGCGCCTCTACCTCGGTGCCGGCCTGCTCGGTCTGCTCGTCGCCCTCGCCGTCAACGTGGCGCTCGGCATCGAGCGCCTCGACGGCACCGACGCCACGATCGACCCCGACATCCTCCCGCAGCTGCTCGACGCCCAGCGGATGAGCCTCATCTTCGCCGGGCTGCTGCCGCTGGTGATGGCCGGCTGCGTGGCCTTCGTGCCGCTGCAGGTCGGGGCCCGCTCGATCGCCTTCCCCCGCCTCGCCTCGATGGGCTTCTGGACCTGGTTCGGCGGTGCCGTGCTGACCGCCGTCTCGCTGGCCGGCAACGGCGGCACGCTCGGCTCCGACGCCGACATGGTCGACCTGTTCATCGCCTCGATCGGCCTGATGGCGCTCGGTCTCACGGCCACCGCCGGGTCGGTCGCCACGACGATCCTCACCACCCGGGCGCCGGGCATGACGATGCGCCGGGTGCCCCCGTTCACCTGGTCGGCGCTCGTCTACTCGCTCGGCCTCATCCTCGTGATGCCGGTGCTGTTCGGCACGATCACCTACCTGTTCCTCGACCACCGCAACGGTCGCACCGGCTTCGGCGGCAACGCCGGCGTGGTCGAATGGATCGGTTGGGCGCTCACCCAGCCGATGACGCTCCTGCTGGCGATCCCGGTCGTCGGGCTCTTCGCCGAGATGGTGCCGATCGTCGCCGGCAACCGCACCGCCGTGCGCGGCTTCCTCTTCGGTGGCGTGGCGCTCGTCGGCGTCGCCGCCTTCGGTGCCATCACGCAGCAGTCGATCCAGGCGCTGCCGTGGGCCGGGAGCGGCCTCAACACCGACGATCTCGGCAGCAAGCTCGAAGATCTCGTCCCGTACCTGCTGTTCAACGCCTTGCCGGTCGTCGGGATGCTGCTCGTGCTGCTCGTGTCGATGCAGACCGCCCGCCCCGCACCCGGCTCGAAGTTCACGATGGCGCCGGGCTTCCTGTTCGCCTTCTTCGGCTTCGACATGATCTTCCTCGCCGTGCTCGGCAACCTCTTGTACTCCGTCGACGACGTCGGTCTGCAGGGCACGGTCTTCGAGGAGGGCACGCTGCTGCTCGTCGTCTACGGCGCCGCCCTCGGCGTGATGGGCGCCGTCGTCCACTGGGCACCCAAGCTGTGGGGGCCGGCGATCCCGGCCGCCAAGGCGGCACCGCTGGCGCTGCTCGGCGCCGGCGCCACCACGATCGCTGCCGTGCCGCTGTGGATCGCCGGGTTCCTCGATCAGGAGGCCGGCACGTTCTACACCGGTGACCTGGAGGTGTGGAACATCATCTCCCTCGTCGGCACCGTGTTGATGCTGCTCACGGTGGTCGCCTTCGTCGGCCTCGTCGGCACCTCGTCTCGTCGTCGCGACGACTCGGCCCTCGACGACAACCCGTTCGGCGGCCAGACCGTCGAGTGGCTGACCACCTCGCCCGCACCTCGCGACAACTTCGTCGAGCTTCCCGTGCTGCGCTCCGCCGAGCCGGTGCTCGACGCCCAGACCGCCCAGACCGCCACGACCGCCGGGAGCGACGCCTGATGCACGCCCTGCCCGCCGCCGCCCCACCAGCGCCTCAGCGCCAGGTGCTCGTCGGCATGTCTCTGGCGATCGTCGCCATGTTCATGGTCACCGGCAGCATGCTCGCCGTCTGGCTGGTGCAGCGCGACAACGCCAAGGACACCGCCGGTCAGTGGGTGCCCGACGGCGTGACGATCCCCGAAGTACCGACCAACGTGATGCTGATCAGCTTCGTGTTCGTCTGCATCTTTGCCCAGTGGGCCGCCTGGAGCGCCCGCCGCGACGACCGTGGCCACACCGTGTTGGCCCTCGGCTGCACGGCGCTCATCGCCCTCTTGATCGTCAACGCCCAGGCGTTCACGTATCACGAGATGGAGCTGCCGATCGCCGACGGCACGTACGCCGTGATGTTCTACGCCCTCACCGGGCTGTTCATGGCGCTGATGATCGTCGGCATCGTGATGACCGTCGTCGTCGCCTTCCGCTACCTGGGCGGACGCACCCGCGACCAGGAGATCGTCGTCGGGCACGCCCTCTACTGGTACGCCATGACGGTCGTCTTCGCCGCCATCTGGTTCTACGTCTACGTCAGCAAGTGAGCTCCTAGTCACATGTTCACCACCGGCTCCAAGTTCCTCATCGGATCGACCGTCCTGGCGATCGTCGCGGCCATCGCGTACGGCGTGACCCAGCAGGACGAGGTCGGCACGGTCGGACTCGCCTCGGCGGCGATCTCACTGGCCTTCCTCACCGGCGTCAACCTGTTCACCCGCGACGCCAACATCTGGGCCGACGAGATCTCCTCCGTCGAGACCGCCCCGGCCGCGGTGCGTGCACCACGCAACAGCATCTGGCCGCTCGGCTTCGCCCTCGGTGCGGCGCTGCTCACCGTCGGACTCGTCACCCAACAGGCGTTCTTCGTCGTCGGCGTGATCATCCTCCTGGCCACCGGCGCCGAGTGGACCGCCGAAGCGTGGGCCGCCCGCGCCTCGGCCGACGACACCTACAACTCGAAGGTCCGATCGACCATCGCCAACCCGCTCGAGTTCCCGCTCGCCGCAGCGGTCGGCATCGGCGTCATCGTCTACAGCTTCAGCCGCATCATGTTGTGGCTGTCGAAGACGAACACCGTCATCGCCTTCTCGGTCCTCGGCGCGCTGATCATCGCCTTCGCCTTCTTCTTCGCCTACCGCCCGGCGATGAAGTCGAAGGCGACCGTCGGGCTCATCGCCGTCGGCGCGTTCAGCCTCGTCGTCGGCGGTGTCGCCGCCGGCCTCGACGGCGAGCGCGAGATCCACGAGCACGAGACCACCGGCGGGCTCGAAGCGGCGGGCGAGAACATCTGCGCCAGCCCCGACGAGTTCGAGGCCGACCACCACGCCTCGCAGAAGGTCGGGGCGACCGCCAACGTCGCCGCCGAGATCACCCTCGGCGAGGACGGCAAGCTGACGTACCGCCAGAACGGGCCCAACGAGGTCGGATCCCCGGGGCTCACGCTGCCGCGGACCAACCCGAACAACGTCGTGTTCATCAACGAGTCGGATCACCACCGCCGGCTCTCGGTGAACCTCGGTATGCAGACGATCGAGACCGAGGATGGCGTGACCCAGGAGTCGCCGCACCTCGTGTGCACCACCCTGGTCGACAAGGGCGGCGAGCAGAACGTCACCTTGTTCTTCCCCCTCCCCAGCGCCACGGCCGACGAAGGGTTCTACTTCTTCGTCCCCGGCGTCGACACGGCACGCCTGGAGCTGTTGGTGCCGTGACCACCTCCCGATCGAAGAGGACACCCGTGAACACCCCGAGTACCGTGAAGTCCATGAGCCGCTCGCGTCTCCGCCGCATCGCCGCGGTGGCCGGACTGGCGTTGATCGCAGCCGGGTGCGCATCCGATGCCGCCCAGGACACGTGGGATCCCGCCGGCCCGAGCGCCCAGGAGATCCACAACCTGCAGTGGCCGGTGTTCCTCATCGCCGGTCTGGTCGGCCTCACCGTCTTCGTGTTCGTCGGCATCATCGTCGTCAAGTTCCGTGACCGCGGTCAGGCGATCCCGGAGCAGACCCACGGCCGGCCGTCGCTCGAGATCGCGCTGACGATCCTGCCCGCCCTGATCCTCATCGGCGTCGCCATCCCGACCGTCGGCACGCTGATGGCGCTCAACGACACCGAAGACACCGAGTGCGTCATCAACGTCACCGGTCAGCAGTGGTGGTGGGAGATCGACTACCCGGTCCAGGAGGGTTGCGGCGGCATCAGCGAGCCGATCGTCACCTCCGGCCAGATGGTCATCCCGACCGAGACGGCGGTGCTCGTCCGTGGCACCAGCCGCGACGTGATCCACTCCTGGTGGATCCCCCGCCTCAACGGCAAGCGTGACATGGTCCCCGGCCGTGTCCACGTCAACAAGCTCGAAGCCGACGAGCCGGGCATCTACGCCGGCCAGTGCACCGAGTTCTGCGGCCTCTCCCACGCCAACATGCGCATGGAAGTGATCGCCATGGAGCCCGACGACTTCGAGGCCTGGAAGGCCGGGCAGCTCTCCGAGTACACGAAGCCCGAGGAGGGCACGCTCGCCGCCGCCGGCGAGGGGACGTTCATCGCCCAGTGCTCGCGCTGCCACCAGGTCAACGGCCTCGAAGACGCTGCCGGCGATCTCGTCATCGCCCGCCCCGACCTCAACGTCTACTCCGGTGCGGCGCCCAACCTGTCCTGGTTGATGAGCCGCAACACGTTCGCCGGCGCCTCGTTCGACCTGCTCGTGCCCGAGTGCCGTGAGGCCGTGTGGAACGCGCCGTCGGCCGACGTGGGTGAGGCCTACCTCGAAGGTGTCACGCCCGAGTGCCTCAACTCGACGCAGCTCCGTGCGTGGCTGCGCGACGCCCCGGCGATGAAGCCGATGTACACCAACCCCGACGACCTCGCAGAAACCGCCGACCTTCCCCGCGGCATGCCGTACCTGGCACTCAGCGAGGACCAGATCGACGAGCTCGTGGCCTACCTGCTCACCCGCAACCCCGCCACGGGAGACTGAGATTCCATGGCCATCATCGAACGACCCACCGAAACCCCGGCGCTGGCCGGTGCCGGGGCAACCGCCTTCGTCACCCCGACCACGTCCTACGGCTTCCTTCGTCGGCCGGTCCAGACCACCGGCTGGCGGTCCTGGGCCTTCACCGTCGATCACAAGAAGATCGGCATCATGTACGGCGTCGCGGCGATGGTGTTCTTCATCATCGGCGGCATCGAGGCGCTGCTGATCCGTGCCCAGCTGGCGCAGGCCGACGGCACGATCCTGTCGGCCGACAAGTACAACCAGATGTTCACGATGCACGCCACGACGATGGTGTTCCTCTTCGTGATGCCGATGGCGTCGGCGTTCGCCAACTACCTGATGCCGCTGCAGATCGGCGCCCGTGACGTCGCCTTCCCGCGACTCAACGCGCTCAGCTTCTGGACGTTCCTGTTCGGCGGGCTGTTCATCAACTCGTCGTGGATCCTCGGCGGCGCGGCCGACGGCGGCTGGTTCATGTACGCCCCGAACAGCTCGGTGCCGTTCTCTCCGACCCACGGCGTCGACTTCTGGATCCTCGGCCTGGTGCTCACGGGTATCGCCTCCCAGGTCGGTGCCGTCAACCTCATCGTCACGGCGATCAACATGCGCGCACCGGGGATGTCGCTGATGCGCATGCCGGCGTTCACGTGGATGGCGTTGGTCGTGCAGTTCCTGCTGCTCTTCTCGATCCCGGTGATCACCGTGGCGCTGTTCCTGCTGCTGTTCCAGCGCAACTTCGACGCCACGTTCTTCTCCGTCGCCGACGGTGCCGACCCACTCCTGTGGCAACACCTCTTCTGGCTGTTCGGTCACCCGGAGGTGTACATCCTCGTCTTGCCCGCCTTCGGGATCGTGTCCGAGGTGCTGCCGACGTTCTCCCGCAAGCCGCTGTTCGGCTACCCGTTCGTCGTGTTCTCGGGTGCCGCCATCGGCCTCGTCGGCTTCGGCGTGTGGGCGCACCACATGTTCGCCGCCGGTCTCGGTCCGATCTCGGTCGCCGTGTTCTCGGTCGCCACGATGGCGATCGCCGTGCCGACCGGCGTCAAGATCATCAACTGGACCCTCACCATGTGGGGCGGCAAGTTGTGGTTCTCCACGGCGATGCTGTTCGCCATCGGCCTGATCGTGCAGTTCACGATCGGCGGCCTGTCCGGCGTCACCCACGCCGTGGCGCCGTCCGACACGCAGCAGACCGACACCTACTACATCGTCGCCCACTTCCACTACGTCATCTTCGGTGGCGCCGTGCTCGGGCTCTTCTCCGGGCTCTACTTCTGGTGGCCGAAGATCTTCGGCAAGTGCCTCAACGAGTCGTGGGGCCGCTGGAACTTCTGGTTCATGGTCATCGGCATGAACCTCACGTTCGGGCCGATGCACATCCTCGGCCTGCAGGGCCAGCCCCGACGCATGTACATCTGGACCGACGAGCGGTCCGGTGAGGGCTTCTTCAACCTCGGCTTCTGGAACCTCGTGTCGTCGATCGGCTCGTTCATCCTCGCCGTGGGCGTGCTCTTCTTCCTGATCAACGTGTGGGTCAGCCGCAAGAACCCGCCGGCGCCCGTCGACCCGTGGGACGCCCGCAGCCTCGAGTGGATCACCACCAACCCGCCGAAGGAACACAACTTCGACCGCATCCCGACGGTCCACGCCCTCGACGAGTTCTTCCACCGCAAGTACGAAGACGTCGGAATCGACGGCCACCACGACTACAAGAAGGTGCTCACCGGTGAGCAGATCGTCGCCGACGAAGCGGCGCACGCCGATGCGCACATCCACCTTCCGTCGCCGTCGTACTGGCCGATCGTGCTCTCGTTCGGCATGCTCGTCCTCGCCTACGGCGTGATCTACTCGACGCTGCTGATCATCGCCGGCGCAGCGATCTGCGTCCTCGCCCTGTTCGGTTGGGCGCTCGAACCGCCGACCGCTCCCGACACCGATTTCGATCCGCCCGCAGGCGGACAGCCGAGCAAGGAGCTCGCGCATGTCTGACACGACCACCGACACGACCAGCTCGGATCCGGGCACCACCGCGACCGACGTGACCATCGGGGCCCACGAACCCGACCTCGGCCACGAGATCCCGCCGGAGCAGGCGCCTCCCGGCTACCAGGACGGCCAGGACCACCTCGGTCTCGAGCACCACACGACGACCGGTCTGTCCAACACGAAGTTGGCGATGTGGCTGTTCCTCGGTTCGGAGTGCCTCCTGTTCGGTGGCCTCATCTCCACCTACATGCTCTACCGCAACCGGCAGGGCAACGCCATCGGCCCCGACCAACTGTGGGACATCCCGTTCACGTCGGCGACCAGCTTCGTGCTGCTCATGTCCTCGTTGACGATGGTGCTCGCCGTGGCCGCCGCCAAGCGCAAGGACGACCGGGGCACGCGACTGTGGCTGTCGGTCACCGCCCTGCTCGGTGGCCTCTTCCTCGCCGGTCAGGTGTACGAGTTCACCGTCTTCTACCGGGAGGGGCTCGGCTACACGACGAGCCTGTTCTCGTCGAGCTTCTACACGCTCACCGGTTTCCACGGCGTCCACGTCGCCGTCGGCATCATCATGCTGCTCTCCCTGGTCGGCATGTTGATCAAGGGACGACTCGTCGGCGACAAGGCCGACACCGTCGAGATGATCGGCCTGTACTGGCACTTCGTCGACGTCGTCTGGATCGTCATCTTCACCCTCGTCTACCTGATCCCGGCCTGACATGAGCACCGACGCCACGACCAGCCACACCGCCCTGACCGAGGAGGAGGCCGCCGCCGTTCACCCCGGCGAGGTCCACGAGGTCACCGAGAAGCAGTACGTCATCATCGCCCTCCTGCTCGCCGTGCTCACGGCGCTCGAGGTGGCGGCCACCGAGGTCGGCATCGGCAGCGCGCTCGTTCCGGCACTGCTGGTGATGATGGTCATCAAGTTCTTCATCGTCGTCAGCTACTTCATGCACCTGAAGTTCGACAACCGCCTGTTCAGCGTCATGTTCTACCTCGGGCTGGCGCTCGCGGTGACGCTGTACTCCGTCGTGTTGGCGACGTTCCACTTCTTCACCTGACGTCGCACCCGCGACCGAAACCCTGATACCCCCGAAGGGGGTGACCATGCTCGCTCAAGCTCTCGACCCCTGGCGTTACCAGTTCCACCCCGAGGTGTGGCTGCTGGTCGGCTGCCTGACGGCTGCCTACGTCTACATGGTTCGGGTGATCGGACCGAACGCCGTGCCCGCCGGTCAACCGGCCGTCAGCCGCTTCAACATCGGCTGCTTCGTGGCGGCGATGGCGATGCTGTGGGCGGCGAGCGATTGGCCGCTGCATGACATCGGCGAGGAGTACCTGTACTCGGCGCACATGTTGCAGCACATGATGCTCAGCTACTTCCTGCCGCCGCTGGTCCTGATGGCGACACCGCAGTGGTTGCTGCGGGTGCTGATCGGCAACGGCCGCCTGTATCGCACGTTCGCCTTCCTCTGCCGTCCCGTCACGGCGGCGCTGATCTTCAACGCGGTCGTCGTCATCACCCACATCCCCGGTGTCGTCAACGTCTCGGTCGAGAACGGGCCGCTGCACTACTCGCTGCACTTCCTCGTCGTGATGGCCTCGCTGGTGATGTGGATGCCGGTCGTCGGACCGTTCCCGGAGTGGCAGCTCTCGTCGCTCGGCAAGTGCATCTACCTGTTCGTGCAGTCGCTCGTGCCGACCATCCCGGCGGCGTGGCTGACGTTCGCCGAGGGCACCGTCTACCACGCCTACGACCAGCCGGTTCGTGTGTGGGGCATGTCGATCGTCGACGACCAGCAGTTGGCCGGGGCGATCATGAAGACCGGTGGGGCGATCTTCTTGTGGTCGATCATCATCTTCTTGTTCTTCAAGCGTTTCGCCGCCGGCTACATGACCGCCAACACGTACCGCCGCGACGGTTCGGCCGACGGTGACTCGATCAGCGACCCCGGCATCGACGCGAAGATCGAGACGGTGCTGACCACCGAAGACGTCGAGCGCGAGTTCCACCGCGTCCCCGCCCCGCCCGAACGCTGACCGTTACAACAGGGGTCAGACCCCTGTTGTGACGCTGCCGCCGCGATACGAGGGGCTCGACCGCGGCGCCAACAGTTAGCCTCGCATGACGTGATCGATCAGCGGCTCTTGCGCACGGACCTCGACGGCGTCAAGGCCGCGTTGTCCCGCCGCCACCAGCCGGCGATCCTCGCCGATGTCGACGCCGCGGCGGCCCTCGACGCCCGCCTCGTCGAGCTGATCACCCGGCGCGACACGATTCGCGCCCGGGTCAACACGATCTCCAAGGAGGTCGGCCAGCTGCGCCGCAACGGCGACGTCGAAGCGGCCGAGAAGCTGCAGGCGGAGAGCCGCGAGCTCGGCGACGAGGAACGAGCGCTCGCCACTGAGCACGACGAGATCGCCGCCGAGCTGCATGAACTGCTGCTCGGCATCCCCAACCTGCCCTACGAGGGCGCACCCGACGGCACCAGCGACGCCGACAACCCGGTCGTCGCCGGGCCGGTCGGCAACCTCGACGTGCCCGATCACTGCCGTGTGCCGCACTGGGAGACGGCCGAGGCACTCGGGATCCTCGACAGCGAACGGGCCGTCAAGATCTCCGGGGCGATGTTCACGATGCAGCGCGGCGCAGGTGCCACGTTGGCGCGAGCCCTGTGCCAGTACGGGCTCGATCTCAATGCCGACGTCCACGAGGAGATCCGTCCCCCGACGCTCGTCACGTCGGCGACGCTGACGGCCACCGGCCAGCTGCCGAAGTTCGCCGACGACGCCTACTCGATCGGTCGCGACGACCTGTGGTGCATCCCGACCGCCGAGGTGCCGCTGACCTCGATCTACGCCGGTGAGATCCTCGACGAGGCCGACCTGCCGATTCGCGTCATGGCCGCCACGGCGTCGTACCGCCGCGAGGCCGGATCGGCCGGCCGCGACACACGCGGCATGCTCCGCTCGCACGAGTTCGACAAGGTCGAGATCCTCGCCTTCGCCACCGCCGACCAGGCACCGGCGTTGCTCGACGACATGGTCGCCCGCGGCGTGCGGGCGATCGCCGGGCTCGGCCTGACGTACCGGGTGATCGAGATCTGCACCGGCGACATGGGCCAGAGCCACCATCGCAGCTTCGACATCGAGGTGTACGCCCCCGGCGCCGACCAGTGGCTCGAGGTCTCCTCGATCAGCTGGTTCAGCGACTACCAGGCGCGACGCGCCGACATTCGCTATCGCGGGCGCGATGACGACGGCAAACCACGCAAGCGCACGGAGCTAGCGCACACGCTCAACGGGTCGGCCCTCGCCGTGCCGCGGGTCTGGGCGGCAATCATCGAGACGTACCGCAACGAGGACGGCACGGTCACCGTGCCCGAGGTCCTCCGTCCCTACATGCGTGGCATCGAGACGATCACGCCTCGCGTCCCCTCGCCGACGCGCTGACGATGGCCGAGCTCTCCGACGCCCAGCCGGCCGACGCCGAGCGGGCTGAGGCCGAGCGGGCTGAGGCCGAGCGGGCTGCCCTCGTGCGCCAACGGCGAGTGCAGTACGAGACGGCCGGACTCGACGTCGGCGACGTCGACGCCGACCCGGTCACGCAATGGCACCGTTGGCACCAGGAGGCAGTGGCGGCTGCGCTCGCCGAGCCGAACGCGATGACCGTGGCGACCATCGGCAGCGACGGCGTGCCCGACGCCCGCATCGTGCTGGCCCGTGAGGTCGACGCCCGTGGCGTCGTCTTCTACACGAACTACGAGAGCGCCAAGAGCCGCCAGCTCGTCGCCGTGCCCGCCGCGGCGGCGGTGTTCGCCTGGCTCGACCTCCACCGCCAGGTTCGCCTGCGCGGCACCGTCGAGCGGATCAGCGCCGACGACAGCGACGCCTACTTCGCCAGCCGACCCCGCGGCAGTCAGCTCGGCGCGTGGGCGTCACCGCAGAGTGAGCCGATCGAGTCCCGGGAGGCGCTGGAGCGCCTGGTCATCGGCTACGACGAGCAGTTCGCCGACGCGCCCGTCCCGCGCCCACCGCGCTGGGGTGGCTGGCGGATCGTGCCCACCGAGTGGGAGTTCTGGCAGGGCCGCCCGAGCCGCCTCCACGACCGCCTCCGCTACGTCCACGCGGGAGCGACCTGGGGCATCACCCGCCTCGCCCCCTGACAGCCGGCCCGGGCAGCCGAAATTTGTCCGCATCGTGCCGCTGAGCGACATCACGCGGACAAATTTGGGGTTGGGGTTGGGGTTGGGGTTGGGATTGTCCACCAGGTGGTGGCGGCGGTGGCGAGGGCGGTGATGAGGGCCTCGGTGTGGGGCGTGAGGCCGGGGCCGTCCCAGTCCCACCACAGCGGGCTCGATCCGCGGACGCGCGGCGGGAGCTCGATCTGCACGCCCTGCTGACGGGGCAGGTTGACCGGGTTGTCGGGATGCAGGCCGCGCAGTGGCGGCGGGATCCGCTCGAGGTCGGTGACGACGTCGTACGCGGGGAGGGCATCACGCAGCGCGGCGCCGACGTGCTCGGCGAAGGCTCGGTTGCCGCCGCCGAGCAGCAGCGACGTGAACATCCCCCGCCGGCCGAACCCGTGGACGGTGACGACGATGTCGACGTGGTCGAGGAACGACGTCAACCGCGGCGACTCATCCGGTCGGACCCGGGTGGAGGCGAGGTGGTCGCGCATCCCGCGCGGCTGCAGCACGGCGTACAACGAGGCATCGGCACGCTCCGCGGCCGCAGCGGCGACGACGTCGGTCATCTCCTCCAACGCCCCGCCGTGGTACGCCATGAAGCCCACCCGCCCGCGCAGCTCGAGGACCTCGCGGACCCCAGGTCGGGCGAGCAGCGCGGCGAACTCGCTCACACACCCATCCTCCCACGCCCGATCCCATCCGCCGCTCCGGACGACCGGGCTCTACAGTGAGGCCGATGCTCGCGTGGATGGACCTGGAGATGACCGGTCTCGACCACACGTCCGACGTGATCGTCGAGATCGCCACGATCATCACCGACGACGAGTTGAACATCGTCGCCGAAGGCCCCGACCTGGTGATCCACCAGAGCGACGAGGTGCTGGCGGCGATGGATCCGTTCGTCGTCGAGATGCACACCAAGTCCGGTCTGCTCGACCAGATCAAGGCGTCGACGGTCACGCTCGAGGGAGCGACGACGGCCACCCTCGAGTTCATCAAGCAGCACGTCCCCGAGCCGGCGAGCGTGCCGTTGTGCGGCAACTCGATCGGCACCGACCGCCGTTTCCTCGCCGCCTACATGCCCGACATCGAGAACTACCTGCACTACCGCTCGATCGACGTGTCCAGCGTCAAGGAGTTGGTCAAGCGCTGGTATCCGCAGGTCGACTCGAACCGGCCTCGCGGCATCGGATCCCACCGCGCCCTCGACGACATCCGCGAGTCGATCCGCGAGCTCGTGTACTACCGCGAGCACGTGTTCGTCGCCCAGGTCGCCGACGATGCGGCTGCGGCTGCGGCTGCGGCTGCGGCTGCCGACACCGACCCGCCGACGCCGACACCGGCCGCTGCACCGACGGCGATCCCGGCGACTGCCGACGATCTCCCGGCGACCACGCCGGGCAACTGACACGATGCGTGCCGTCGTCCTGCGGTCCCACGGCGGACCAGAGGTCCTGCAGATCGAAGAGGTTGCGGATCCCACGGCCGATCGCGACGAGATCGTCGTCGACGTCGCCCACACGGCGATCAACCGTGCCGACGTGCTGCAACGGATGGGCGGCTATCCCGACCCTCGTCAGCCCGAGCTGGAGATCCCGGGCCTGGAGTACGCCGGCACCGTCGCGGCGATTGGTTCGGCGGTCACGGGATGGACCATCGGCGACCGGGTGATGGGCATCGAGTCCGGCGGCTGCTACGCCGAGCGGGTCGTCACCCACGCACGCCAAGCCCTGCCGGTGCCCGACGCCGTCGATCTCGCCGACGCCGCCGCCATCCCCGAGGTGTTCCTCACCGCCTGGGATGCCCTCGTCGTGCAGGGTGGGCTCACCAGCGGACGGTGGGCGCTCGTGCACGCCGGCGCGTCCGGTGTCGGTACGGCGGCGATCCAGATCGCCAAGGCGATCGGTGCCCGCATCGCCGTCACGTGCTCGGCCGGCAAGGCCGACGCCTGTCGTGAGCTCGGCGCCGACGTCGTCCTCGAACGCAGCCCGGCGGACTGGCTCGGCGGCTTCACCGCCGCCGTTCCTGCGGGCGCCGACGTGGTGCTCGACGTCGTCGGCGGCGACGAGGCGGACCGCAACCTGCGCGCCGTGCGTGCCGACGGAGCAATCGTCCAGGTCGGCCTGATGGGCGGTGGCTCGGCATCGGTCAACGTCGGGTTGCTTCTCGCCAAGCGGGCACGTTGGATCGGGACCACGCTGCGCGCCCGGCCGGTGGAGCGCAAGATCGCCCTCAGCCAACGGTTCGCCGCCGAGATGATCCCGTTGTTCGCCTCTGGCGCGCTGCGGCCGGTGATCGACTCACGGTTCCCGCTCGAGCGGATCGCCGACGCCCACCGTCACATCGAGTCGAACGCCAACGTCGGCAAGATCCTCATCGATCTCTGAGGTCGCCGCCCGTCACGTGTCGGGCTGCGACGTTGCCCTCTGCGATCGCTTGCGGTTCCGGCGCCGCTGGGCCTCGCGTGCCGCGAGCTGCTCGGGGGTCGCCTTGAGGTTGTTGCGCACGGCGCTCATCGTCAGCCGCACGGCGAGCCCGACGACCAGCACGTTGGTCACCATCTGCATCATCACCATCATCCGCGCCGTGTCGGACACCGGGGCGATGTCGCCGTACCCGATCGTCGTGATCGTCGTCATCGCGAAGTAGACGGCACCGACGTGATCGAGCTGTTCGTCGAACGAGCCCGGGCTGGCCGCCGACTGGGCGAAGTACGTCGCGGCGAACCAGAACACGACGAGCGGAATGAGGAGGGAGAGCGTCTCGACCGCTTTCACCGAGGGCAGCGTGGCGTAGGCGATCGACCGGATCTGATAGGTCGCCACGATGGCGATCACCACCAGACCGGCGACGGCAACCGTCGCCACGGTCCATCGTTCGCTCCCGCCGAAGGGGATCAGCGAGTACCCGAGCACGAGCACGGCGATCGTCGCGGCCACGCGCAACAGCGTGCGCACGACGATCCTGCGGCGCTCCTTCGGCGTCAGCGCATGGCCCCGCCCCCAGGTGGTCGGCAACTGCTTGGCCTCCACCCGCGCGTCCTCGTAGGCGATCACCTCACCGGCCAGTTCGTCGGCCGAGCCGCCACGGCCGTCGTCGTCACGCACGTCCCCCATGAGGGAAGTGTGGCATCACCGCAGAAACATCCTTGACCGCTCCCCATCTGTCGTGATTGGCTAGCAACCCGTACGAGCGCTCGCGCCCGTACCTGACCACCAGCCGAGCAATCAAGACGTGCCCACGAGCCGTCGAGACCGAGAAGGGAGACGACGATGAGCCAGACGCCCACCCTCGCACCCGCCCCGGTCCTCGCGCGCCCGTGCGCCTCCTGGTCCGCCGCAGTCGTGTCCATCGCCGCCGTCCCGTCCGTGGGCGTCCCGGTGTACCGCACGTGGCTGATCGAGGCAGAGGATCTCGACTTCGGCGGTCACATGGGCACCAACCACGGCACCACTGGGTCGAAGCGACCCAAGCCCGGCCACCTCGACGAGGTCTCGACGTAACACCAACGTCGAGATCGCCTCTCCGAGGCCGCCGGGTTCCGCACCCGGCGGTCTTTTCGTTTTTCACCCACAAGTCCAACAAACAGCTCCAACCACCAGCTCCCAACCACCAACACCAGACAACGAAAGCCAGGACCATGACCAACACCACGACCACCCTCACGACGACCTACGCCACGACCCTGACCGTCCGGCCCCGACCGGTGGCCGACCGAATGGCCGTCAGCCGTGACCCCCGACGATCCCACGCCCCCGATCTCCCCGAACTCGACAAGGACACCGCCATGAACATCACCATCGAAGCGGCTCGCTCGCTCATCGAACCCCGGGAACCTGACAGTCCACCCGGAGAGACGCAGGTCCGTCGTCCTGTCGCCCGCTGCGCCGACGGCAACGGCACGATGACCGGCTTGTTCTTCTCCGACAATGTCATCGACATCGCCCGTGCCAAGGCGATGTGCAGCTTGTGCGCGCTGAAGCCGGATTGCCTCGCCGGCGCCCTCGAGCGTGAGGAGCCGTGGGGCGTGTGGGGCGGTGAGCTGCTCTCGGGCGGACGGATCATCGCCAACAAGCGCCCGTGCGGCCGCCCGCCGAAGCACCCCCGACCCGAGTTGGTCATCGACGAGCTCGGGCCCGTGGCCGTCGCCTGATCTCCCGACAAGAGATCCGGTCGACCCACGAACGTCCGGTCCACGCCGCCGGACGTTCGTGGGTCGCCGGGAATCTTCCCGACGCTCCCCGTGTTGCATTCATTGCGCTCACAATAAAGTGTCGGTCCCGGCACCGCGGACGGAGCGCACGCACGAAGGAGCGTCAGGGAAGATGGAAACCGCAACACCGCACGTCGAGCTCGGACTCGACACGTTCGGCGACGTCACCGTCGATGCCGACGGCAACCGCCTCACCACAGCCGAGGTGCTGCGCAACGTGGTCGACGAGGCGGTCCTCGCCGACCGGCTCGGTGTCGACGTGTTCGGCGTCGGCGAGCACCACCGCGACGACTTCGCAGTCTCGGCACCCGAGGTCGTGCTCGCCGCCGTCGCCGCCCGCACGGAGCGCATCCGCCTCGCCTCCGCGGTCACCGTGCTCAGTTCGGACGACCCGGTTCGGGTCTACCAGCGCTTCGCCACCGTCGACGCGCTGTCGAACGGTCGCGCCGAGGTGATCCTCGGACGGGGCTCGTTCACCGAGTCGTTCCCCCTGTTCGGCTTCCCACTCGAACAGTACGAGGAGCTCTTCGAGGACAAGCTCGACCTGTTCGCCGCCTTGCGCTCCGAGGGTCCGATCCACTGGACCGGGGCGACGCGGGCGCCACTCGACGGGCTCGAGGTCTTCCCGAAGACGGCCACCGGTGCCCTACCGACGTGGATCGGCGTGGGTGGGAGCCCGGAGTCGGTGGTTCGCGCCGCGCAGTACGGATTGCCGCTGACGTTGGCGATCATCGGCGGCCAACCGGCGCGCTTCCGGCCGTTCGTCGACCTCTATCACCGGGCGTTGACCGAGTTCGGCCATCCCCGGCTGCCCATCGGCATCCACTCGCCCGGCCACATCGCCGACACGGATGAGCAGGCCGTGGACGAGCTGTGGCCGCACTGGAAGCCGATGCGCGACCGCATCGGCGCCGAGCGCGGGTGGCCGCCGGCGACGCGCTCCGAGTTCGAGCAGGCCGCCGAGGCGGACGGTGCGCTGTACGTCGGCTCGCCAGAGACCGTGGCCCGCAAGATCGCCGCCACCGCCGACCTCCTCGGTGCGGCTCGCTTCGACCTCAAGTACTCGGCGGGCACGTTGCCGCACGAGACGATGATGGGGAGCATCGAGCGCTACGGCAGCGAGGTGGTGCCGCGGGTGCGCCAGCTGCTCGCCGCCCGAACCACCGTCGCCTGACCCGCCGACGTGACCGTGACCGCAGGGGTCTGACCGCTGTTGTCTGAACGCTGTTGTCACGGTCAGCGCGTGATCGCCGAGGCCGCGTCGGGAAGCGCTCGGTAGCCTCGACGGGGTGGTGCAGGCCCCGACGCCCGATCGTGAGCGCACGGCGGTCGGGTTCCGGCCGCGCTTGTTCCTCGTCTCGATCGTCGTGGCGGTCGTCGTGATCGGGCTGTTCGCCTGGACGCAACGGTCGAGCGACGACGACACCGACGACCTTGATGCCGCCCTCAGCGACCCCGGCGCCGTCGTCACCTATCCGCGCACCGGCCTCGGCAACGCACCGGTGGCCGGCGAGCCGTTTCCGGTGGCAACGCTGCTCGACGTCGACGGCAACGAGATCTCGACGTCGGACCTGATCGGCGAGCCGATGGTCGTCAACCTCTGGTACTCCACGTGCGCCCCGTGCGCCAAGGAGTTGCCCGAGTTCGCCGAGGTCGATGCCGAGACCGACGACGTGCGCTTCATCGGCATCAACAACGTCGACTCGGTCGAGGACATGGAAGCGTTCGCCAGCGAGCGTGGCGTCGAGTACGACCTGCTACGCGACGACTCGGCGGTGTTCACCGACGCCATCGGTGCCGTGGCGTTCCCGATCACCCTGTTCGTCGCCTCCGACGGCACGATCGTCGACCAGACCGGCGCCCTCGACGCCGACGGGCTGCGCGAGCGGATCGCCGAGCTGCTGGCCAGCGAAGGCACTCCGTGAGCCTCTCGTTCGTCCGCGGGTTGATCGCTGCCGTCAATCCGTGCGGGTTCATCCTCCTGCCGACCTACCTGATGTACTTCCTCGGCATGCAGGGGGCCGTGCCGGGCTCGCAGCGCTCGTCGCTGCGGCGGGCGCTGGTCGTCAGCGCCGCGGTGTCGGCCGGGTTCTTGTCGGTGTTCCTCGTCGCCGGCGTCGTCGCCCACTACTTCACGAGTTGGATCAACCAGAACGCCAAGTACGCAACGGGGCTGATCGGTGTCGGCCTGGTGGTGCTCGGCGTGGCGATGCTCGTCGGCTACCGGCTGCCGTACTTCACCCCGCAGTTCGACACCGGCAGCAACCAGCCGCAGCGCACCGTCCGGGCGATGTTCCTCTACGGCATCGCCTACGCCGTCGCCTCGATCGGCTGCACGATCGGGCTGTTCATGTCCACCGTCTTCGCGGCGACCGAACGCGAGGGTGTGGCCACCGGCATCGGCAACCTCGTCGCCTATGGCGCCGGCATGGCGTTGGTGGTGTCGGCGCTGACCGTCGCCCTCGCCGCTGCCAACACCGGCCTGTTGAAGGTGTTGCGCGGCGGGATGCGCCACGTCGACCGCATCGCCGCCGCCTTCGTGCTGCTCTCGGGGCTGTACCTGTGCTGGTACTTCTACTGGTACGACCTCCGCGAGGAGGGCGACCCGATCACCGACTGGGTCTACGAGCGCCAGGCGGACATCACGCTCTTCCTCAACGACCATTGGCGGGCGGTCGCCGTCGTGCTCGTCGCGACCGTCGGCGGCGCCATCGCCTACGTGTGGTCGCGCCCGTTGACCGCCGAACCACGGCCCGCCGACGACGTCAGAGGTAGTTGATCTCCACGGCCGCCCGGGTCAGCTCGTCTCGCTGCTCGGGGTGGGCGATGGCGATCAGTGCCTGCGCCCGCTCGCGGACCGACTTGCCGCGCAGCTGGGCGACACCCCACTCGGTGACGATCTTGTCGACGGTGTTCTTCGGTGTCGTGACGACGTCGCCGGGAGCGAGTTGCGGCACGATGCGCGAGGCGCCACCCGACGTCGTCGAGTGCAGGACGACGAACCCCTGGCCGCCGTCGGAGTACATCGCGCCGCGGGCGAAGTCGTTCTGCCCGCCCGTCGATGAGTAGTACTGCCCGCCGATCGTCTCGGACGCGCACTGCCCGAGGAAGTCGACCGACAACGTGGCGTTGATCGACACGAACTGCTGCTCGTTGGCGATGACCCGCGGGTCGTTGACGTAGCGCACCGAATGCAGCTCGATGGCGGTGTTCTCGTGCAGGAAGTCGTTGAGACGCTTCGTGCCGAGGGCGAACGTGCCGACGGTCTTGGTGCGGTTGAGCCGCTTGCGGACGCCGTTGACGACGCCGGACTCGATCAGGTCGACGACGCCGTCGGAGAGCAGTTCGGTGTGCACACCGAGGTCGCGGTGGCCGGTGAGCGAAGCCATGATGGCGTTGGGGATGGCGCCGATGCCGGTCTGGATCGTGGCGCCGTCGGGGATCCGTTCGGCGACGAGGGCGGCGATGCGACGGTCGGTGTCGCCGGGCTCGACCGGTGGCACCTCGATCAGTGGACGGTCGGACCGACACCAGCCGACGACCTGGGACACGTGGAGCTGGTTGCGCCCGAACGTGCGCGGCATGCTGTCGGTGACCTCGAGGAAGAACCGCGCCCGGCCGATGAAGCTGGCCGTGTAGTCGGCCGACACCCCGAGCGAGAAGTACCCGTGGGCGTCGGGGGGCGAAGCGGCGGCGATCACCAACGGATCGGGCATCCGCATGCGCATCACCTGGTACACCTCGGAGAAGTGGGCCGGCACGAGGCCGATGGTGCCGGTGGCGAAGTACGGCCGAGTGACATAGGACAAGAAGTACGAGATGTGCTTGAGCCGCCTGCCGAACTCGCCGCGCAGGTACCGGCGGTCGTGGATGGCGTGCATCTGGTGGACGCGGACGCCATCGATCCGCGGGTCGCCGGCGGCGGCGGCGTCCTCGATGGCATCGAGGACGGCGGTGGGTTCCCCGTTGGCCAGCGGCACGACGAGCTGCGTCCCGGGCGTGATGTGCTCGACGACGTCGGTGGGAACGTTCGGTGCGACCCTGGCGTCAATCATGGTTTCACCGTAGATGCTCGCCGAGTGGTGCCGGCTCGGTCGGGCGTCACCAAACGGTGGCGAGCATGACTCGGGTCGCCGAGGATGCCTTCGGTACCGTCGATGGTGCATGACCACGCCCGAACCGTCCCCGCCGTCGTTCGATCCCGCCACCGTGCCGATCAGTCCGGCGGCGACGGTGATGCTCGTGCGTGACGCCGATGACGGTGAACCCGGCGTGGAGGTGTTCATGCTCCGCCGGACGGCCAACGCGATCTTCGGCGGCGGGATGTACGTGTTTCCCGGTGGACGCGTCGACGGCATCGACGGCGCGGACGAGATCGCCCCGCTGTGCCACGGCCTCGACGACGCCACCGCCTCGAGCAAGCTCGGGATCGCCACGGGTGGCCTGGCGTACTGGGTCGCCGCGGTCCGCGAGTGCTTCGAGGAAGCGGGCGTGCTGCTCGCCGCGCCGCGGGCCGGCGGCGCACTGGCGTTGCGCAACGAGGATCGCCACGAGATCCACGACGGCGTGCTGTCGCTCGCCGAGCTGTGTGTTCGCGACGACCTGATCCTCGATCTGTCGACCACCCACTACGTCGATCACTGGATCACGCCGATGGGCGAGCAGCGCCGCTTCGACACCCGCTTCTTCCTCACCGAGATGCCCCACGATCAGGAGCCCCTCCATGACGACCACGAAACGGTTGCCAGCTTGTGGGTGCGACCCGCCGATGCGCTGCGCCGCCACGCCGAGGGTGAGCTGTTGATGATGCCACCCACGGTCGTCAACCTGCGTTTCCTCGATGCGTTCGCCTCGGCGGCCGAGGCGCTGACCGCAGCGGCGGCGATCGTCGATCCGCCCAAGGTCGAGCCGAAGCTGCGCATCGGCCCCGACGGGAAGGTGACGGGCGTCGCCCTGCCCGGCGACCCCGACTACTGATCGGGGCGAGCGACCGGACGAGCGACCGGAGGGCTGTCCGGGACGGCGACGTTCAGGCGTTGGCGTCGAGCTCGGCGAAGGCGGCGTTGACCGTCTCGAAGAGCCGCGCCGAGCAGCCGGCCATGTCCGGCGCGTCGGCGCTGCGCGGCGGCGCGATCTCGGTGACGAGACGGCGGGCGATGGCGTCGAAGGCGCGAGCGGCGCGGCCGGTACCGGCGATCACCACGGGTTCACCGGCGTCACCACCGGCGGCGACCTCCGGTTCGATCGGCACGGTTCCGAGCAGTGGTGCGTCGATCGCCGCGGCGAGGGCGGCGCCGCCACCGGAGCCGAACAGGGCGTACGTCGAACCGTCGTCGGCGGTGAACTCGCTCATGTTCTCGACGACGCCGACGACGCGCAGGAAACTCCGCCGGGCCATGTCGGCGGCCCGCTGGGCGACCTTCTGGGCGGCGAGCGCGGGCGTCGTGACGACGATCAGCTGGGTGTCGGGGAGCAGCCGGGCGAGGCCCATCTGGACGTCGCCGGTGCCGGGCGGCATGTCGATCAGCAGGTAGTCGAGGTCGCCCCAGCGGACGTCGCGGAGGAACTGCTCCACCGCCTTGGTGAGCATCAGGCCGCGCCACATGAGGGCGGTGTCCTCGTCGACGAGGAAGCCGGTCGAGACGACCTTCAGCACGCCGTCGCCGACCCGTCGCTCGTTGGGCAGGATCTCGGGCCGTTCACCGTCGACGGCGCGCTCGGCGGTCATCCGGTCGGACATGCCGAGCAGCCGCGGCACGGAGAAGCCCCAGATGTCGGCGTCGAGGACGCCGACGGTGTGGCCGGCGGCGGCGAGCGCCGCGGCGAGGTTGACCGTGACCGAGCTCTTGCCGACGCCACCCTTGCCGGAGGCGATGGCGAGCACACGGCAATCGCTCGGCACCTGCGTGTCGGGAGCGTTCTGGCGAGCGTTCCACCGGGCCTTGGTCATCACCGTGCTGCGCTCGTCGGCGTCCATCTCGCCCCACACGATGTCGACGGCGGTGACGCCGGGATGGACCGCGACGCGCTGTTCGACCTCGCGCTTGATCTCGGCGCGCAGGGGGCAGCCGCGAATGGTCAACTTGATCTCCACCGTGACCCGCCCGTCGGGGGCAACGTGCACGCCGGGCACCATGCCGAGCGAGACGATGTCGGCGCCGAGCTCGGGGTCGATCACCGAGCCGAGCACCTCCATCACGGCGGCGTCGGTCGGCGGGGCCACCGCTGCACTCGGTGCTGGATTCGACGCAGGATCCACTGCGGCATCCGGCGCGGTGTCGGCAGCCCGGGTCGCAGCGCCATCGTCCATGCCTGGCATTTTACCGGCCAACTCCGTGTAATCTCGCTGCGTGGCACCCGAGACGGGACGACAGTCCGTGGCCCGAACCGCGCCGGAGGGTGCGGGCGCCGACTCGACGCCACGTCCGCGGGCGCCGCGCAGCGCCGCGGGTGGCATGACGCCGCGCCTCGACCTGCTGAAGGCGCTCGGCGACAACACCCGCTACGCCATCTACCTCGAGCTCGCCCGCTCGCCGCGCCCGCTGACCACGTCGGACATCGTGGACACCCTCGGCCTGCATCCCAACACCGTACGCCCGCACCTCGACCGCATGCGCGAGGCCGGGCTGCTCGACGTCGGTGTCAGCGCCCGCGGCGACATCGGACGCCCGCAGCACCGCTATTCCATCGCCAGCGACGCGCCCTCGCTGGGCCTCGAGCCCCCGACGATGCCGATGCTCGCCCGGATGGTGTTGCAGATGGCAGCCCGTCTCCAGGCCGGGCCGGACGACGCCGAGGTCGTGGGGCGCGACGAGGGCGCGGCGCGCGCCGACCACCACCGCGACCTGCCCTCGACGCTCGAAGCGCTGGTCGTCGACCTCGACCAGCTCGGTTTCGATCCGCTGGTCACCGAGAGTCCCGCCGACGACTCGGCGGCGCTGATCACGTTCGGCAACTGCCCGTTCGCCGAGCTCGCGGCGACGCACCCGGAGATGGTCTGCGGGATCCACCGCGGGCTGGTCGCCGGGTTCGTCGAGGCGATGGGCGACGCCGAGGTGCGCCAGTTCTGCACCCTCACCAGCCGCACGCCGTGCCGCGTCACGGTGGCTGCACGATGACACGCGATGACACGCGATGACACGATGGCGCCGGCGCGATCGCCCGGCGCCCCGACCACACCCCACCCACGGTAGAATTTCTCCAAGGAGGTCTCCATGATCACGCTCACCGACTCCGCCGCTGTCAAGGTTCGCCAGCTGCTCGCCGACGAAGGCGCCGAGGATCTCGCCCTTCGCGTCGCAGTCCGCCCCGGCGGCTGCAGTGGCTTCTCGTACGAGATGTTCTTCGACGGCGACATCGCCGGCGACGACACGCAGGCGACATTCGGCGACGACGGCACGGTCCGCGTCGTCGTCGACCAGGCGTCCGCGCAGCTGCTCGAGGGCGCGACCCTCGACTACAAGGACGGTCTCGATCAGTCCGGCTTCGCGATCACCAACCCGAACGCCACACGCACCTGCGGGTGCGGCCAGAGCTTCTCCTGACGCCCACCTGGCCCTGACGCCACCTGATCTGGATCGGTCGCGTCCGGCGACCGGATTCTTCAGGCGGTGACGCGGTCGAGCACGTCGGCGAGTTCGGTGTCGTTCCAGATCGCGTCGAGACGCTCGACGATCACGCCGCCGGCGTCGGTCACCCAGACCACCGGCTCGTAGGTCAACCCTGCCGCTTCGACGGCCGGCGTGCTGGTGATCGCCGTGTCGTCGGTGTACACCTCGGCGTGGACGAAGGTGACACCCGGATACGTGTCCTGCAACGTCAGGATCGACTCCAGCGCCGGCGCGCACACGCCGGTCCGACAGAACGCCGGCGTGCCGATCAGGTACACGACGGGCGTCCCGGCGGCGAGCGCTTCGGTGAGCGTGACGTCGTGGAACGGGCACGGCTCGGGCTGGCGGGTGCAGATCGGGTCGACCCCGCCGGCCGCCGCGACGGTCGGCGTGTCGAACGGCGGGAGCGGTTCGCCCGCTCCGGCGACGCTCACGCTGCCGGGTTCCATCACCTGGAACGCCGCGCCTTCGGGCGGTCCGCCGTCGACGACCAGGGCGTAGACGCCGGGCTCGGCGAGCTCGGTACGGAACGCGTAGTACGGGTTGGGGTCGAGATCGCGGCGGACGGCGGTGATGCGTTCGCCGATCGGGTTGCCGTCGATGTCGGTGACCTGTGCACCCAGCGAGTCGGGTCCGTCGGTGAGCAGGCTGCCGTCGGCTTCGGCGAGGCTGATCGGCAGGCGCAGCATGCCGGGGCCCTGCTTGTCCTGCGGGAAGCGTTGGGCGATGACGTAGGTGCCCGCGGCGATGCCGCCCGTCGCACTGCCGTCGCCGGCGTTGCCGCCGGACGATTCGTCGGGGTCATCCGTGGCGTCGGAATCGCCGCCGCTGCAGGCGGCGAGGAAGGCGGTCGCCGCCGCTCCGACCAGCAGCGTGCGACGGCGCAGTGGGGGGAGATTGGCGCTCGTCATGTGCCATCGACGATATCTGCGATGTCTGCGACGTCTGCGATGTCTGCGAGGGCTGTTGGGGCGCGGTCCGACGGTCGCGGTGACGAGGCGGGCTAAGTTGACCGCCATGAACAAGCCTCTCGGCCCCTACACGCCGGTCGTGCGCGCCGGCGACTTCATCATCGTCTCGGGCCAGGGTGGGATGTCGGACGGAGTGATCGTCGAGGGCGGCGTCCGGGGGCAGACCGTTCAGACGATGAAGAACGTCGAAGCCCAGCTGGCGACGGTCGGTGCCAGCCTCTCCGACGTCGTCAAGACGCTGTGCTTCCTCACCGACATGGACACCTTCGCCACGTTCAACGAGGCGTACGCCGAGGCCTTCGGCGATCATCGGCCGGCACGGTCGACGGTCGGCGTCGCCGCGCTGCCCGGCGGCATGGCCGTCGAGGTCGAGGCGTGGGCGTACGTCCCGCAGTGACCAACGACGCGATGACCGATCACGACAGGCGATGACCGAGCGCTGTGCCTGGGCGCTGTCGGGCGGCCCGGCGATCGGCGACGCCTACGTCCGTTACCACGACGAGGTGTGGGGGGTGCCGCTGCGCGACGAGCGTGCGCTGTTCGAGTTCTTGATCCTCGAGGGCGCGCAGGCCGGGCTGTCGTGGTCGACGATCCTGCGCAAGATGGACACCTACCGGGCGGCGTTCGGCGGATTCGATCCGGAGACGGTCGCCGCCTACGACGAGCGCGACGTCGCCCGGCTCCTCGCCGACGAGGGGATCGTTCGCAACCGGGCCAAGGTGGCGGCGGCGATCCGCAACGCGCAGGCGTGGCTCGAGCTCGACGACCCGGTCGCTCACCTGTGGAGCTTCACGGGTGGTGAGACGCGGCAGAACAACTGGTCGACGATGGGTGACGTGCCGGCGGAGACGGCCGAGTCGCGGGCGATGAGCAAGGACCTCAAGCGCCGCGGCTTCAACTTCGTGGGCCCGACGATCTGTTATGCGTTCATGCAGGCGACGGGCATGGTCAACGACCATGTCGTGTCGTGCTTTCGTCATGTCGAATGCCGGGCACTAGCCTGACCGCATGGCTGGAGCGATCATCCTCATCGCCGTGCTGCTGATCTTCCCGGTGCTCGTCATCATGACCGGTGCCGCAGCGTCGTTGATCCTCGGCGAGGGCCTCTACCGCGACGGGCGCGCCCGCAACGAGGGCAGTGAGCTCCTCGACATCCCCGACTGAGGGCCATGCATGAGCACGACGAGGCGACCGAGCAATTGGCCGCCGCGATCGTCGATTACACCCTCGAACGGATGCGGCTCGACCCGCCACCGCTCGACCACCCGCTGACACCCGCCGAGCTCGCTGCCGCGGTCGGTCCGACCGTCTCGACGACGGGAATCGGCGCCCTCGAGGCGCTGCGCATCTTCACCGACGTCCTCGCCCCGGCGTGCATCTCGGTCGACCACCCACGGTTCTTGTCGTTCGTGCCGGCGGCGCCGACGGAGGCGTCGATGTTGTTCGACCTCGTCGTCGGCGCGTCGAACGTGTACGCCGGCTCGTGGCTGGAGGGTGCGGGCGCGGTGCACGCCGAGAACGAGACGTTGCGCTGGATCGCCGATCTCGCCGGCATGCCCGACGGTGCCGGCGGGGTGTTCGTCACCGGTGGCACGGCGGGGAACCTCAGCGCGTTGATCGCCGCCCGGTGGCGGTGGCGGCACCGGGCGGCGGGCACGTTCGATCGCACACGCGGGTTGATCGTCGCCTCGGCCGGCGCCCACTCGTCGGTGCAGCAGGCGGCACGGGCGATGGATGCCGACGTGCACGTCGTGCGCGCCGACGACCGCGGTCGCATCGACGGCGCGGCAGCGCGGGCGGCGGTCGACGCACTCGACGCCGACGAGCGCGCCCGCATCTTTGCCGTCGTCGGCACCGGCGGGACGACCAACGTCGGCGTCGTCGACGACCTCGCCGGGCTCGCCGACGTGGCCGGCGACCTCGGCACCTGGTTCCACGTCGACGGCGCCTACGGCGGTGCCGGGCTGCTGGCACCGAGTGTGCGGGACCGCTTCGCCGGCATCGAGCGCGTCGACAGCTTCATCGTCGACCCGCACAAGTGGCTGTTCGCCCCGTACGACTCGTGTGCCCTGCTGTACCGCGATCCGCTGATCGCCCGGGCTGCGCACACCCAGCACGCCGAGTACCTCGACGTGTTGCACGCGGCGAACGCCGCCGACGAGCCGTGGAACCCGTGCGACTACGCCCATCACCTGTCGCGCCGGGCGCGTGGCCTGCCGATGTGGTTCAGCCTCGCCGCCCACGGCACGGAGGCCTATGTCGACGCCGTCGAGACCACGCTGTCGACCACTCGCCAGGCGGCGCGCCTGATCGACGACTGTGCCTACACCGAGCTCGTGATGGAGCCCGAGCTGTCGATCGTGCTGTTCCGACGGGTCGGCTGGGACGCCGCCCGCTACCAGGCGTGGAGCGACGCCGAGCTGTACGCCGATCGGTCGTTCGTCGTTCCGACGACGTGGCAAGGTGAGGTCGTGCTCCGCTTCTGCATCGTCAACCCGTTGACCAGCGCGGATGACATCGCCCTGATCCTCGACAGCCTCGCCGGGGACCAGCCGTCGACATGAACGGGGCACCCTCGCGTGCCGACGTCGGCGAGCACGACCTGGTCGTCGCCGGAGCCCGTTGTGTCGCCACCGTCGACGAGCAGCGCCGGGAGATCGACGGCGGTTGGGTGGCGATCACCGACGGCCTCGTGTCCGGTGTCGGCGACGGCTCTCCGCCTGCCGCCACGACGACCCTCGACGCCACCGACTGTCTGGTCACACCCGGGCTGATCAACACCCACCATCACCTGTTCCAGAACCTGACGCGGGCGTTGCCGGCGATGACCGACAAGCCGTTGTTCGGGTGGTTGCAGTCGTTGTACCCACTGTGGCGGGGGATCGACGAGGAAGCGGCGTTCGTGTCGGCCTGGGTCGGGTTGGCGGAGTTGGCCCTCGCCGGGTGCACCACGTCGTCGGACCATCTGTACCTGCATCCCCACGGTGCGGGCGACCTGCTGTCGGCGGAGATCGACGCCGCTCGCGACCTCGGCGTCCGCTTCCACCCGACGCGCGGCTCGATGTCGCTGTCGGAGAAGGACGGCGGACTGCCGCCCGACGACGTGGTCGCGGACGACGACGAGATCCTTGCCGCCTGCGTCGACGCCGTCGAGCGCCACCACGATCGGTCGCACGGCGCGATGGTGCGCATCGCCCTCGCCCCGTGCTCGCCGTTCAGCGTCACCGAGTCGCTGATGGTCCGCACCGCCGAGCTGGCAGCCGACCTCGACGTGCGCCTGCACACCCACTTCGCCGAGAACGCCGAGGACGACGCGTTCAGCCTCGCTACGTTCGGTTGCCGTCCCATGGAGTACCTCGAGCGCACCGGCTGGTGCAGCGACCGGACCTGGGTGGCGCACTGCGTGATGCCCGACGCCGACGAGATCCGGCGGCTCGGCGCCGCCGGCGTCGGCGCCGCGCACTGCCCGTCGAGCAACCTCATCCTCGCTTCGGGCATCGCCCCGGTCGTCGACCTGCGTGCCGCGGGCGTCCACGTCGGCCTCGGCGTGGACGGCTCGTCGTCGGCTGATGCGGCGTCGCTGTGGCTCGAGGCCCGTCAGGCGATGTTGCTCGCCAAGTTGCGCAACGGCGCCGCCGCGGGCACGGCGCGCATGGCGCTGGAGATGGCGACGATCGGTGGGGCCGGCTGCCTCGGGCGGCTCGGCGAGCTCGGCACGCTCTCGGTCGGGGCGGTCGGTGACGTCGCGGTGTGGCCGCTGACCGGTCCGTCGTTCGCCGGTGCGCGCGCCGATCCCGTCGAGGCGTGGTTGCGCTGCGGTCCGGTGGCCGCCCGCCACACCGTCGTCGCTGGTCGCCCGATCGTGCGCGAGGGGCGGCTGGTGTCACCGCGCGTCGACGAGCTGCTCGCCGTGCACCGCACCGTTGCAGCTCGCATCCAGGGTTGACGCCCCGGCGGGTGGCCGGCGGCACCCCGTTTGACCGGCAGGTCCGGGCGGGTACCCGGCGCTCGACGAGAGGAGGAGAGATGAGTCGTACGGTGCAGATCGCCATCGATTGCCGAGATCCCCATGCCTTGAACCGGTTCTGGTCCGAGCTGATGGACTACGAGCCGGAGGACCACCACGACCAGGTCACCGAGTTGGTCGCCAGCGGCCAGGTCGCTGACGACGAGACGATCCTGATCGACGGCCGTCGCCACTTCCGTACCGCCGCGGCCTGCAGGGACCCGGCGGGGGTGGGACCCCGTCTGCTCTTCCAGCAGGTGCCCGAGGGCAAGCAGGTCAAGAACCGGATTCACCTCGATGTCGTCGCCGGCGACGATCGTGAGTCGGTCATCGCCCGGTGCATCGAGCTCGGGGCGACGAAGTTGTGGGACGGCGAACAGGGTCCCCACACCTGGGTGACACTCGCCGACCCGGAAGGCAACGAGTTCTGCGTCGCCTGAGCTCGGTCCGTGGAGTCGCCGCGACGATGGCCCCGAGTCGGGTCCATCAGGATCAGCTGCGGCCGGATCAGCGGTAGAAGTCGATCACGAAGGCGACGTCGTCGGCCGGTTCGACGTGGTGCCGCACCTCGGGCTCGACGACCCGCGACTCGCCCGAGGTGAGGCGATGTCGCTCACCGGTCGCCTCGACGACGAAGACCAGGCTCCCCCGCAGCACACGCAGCACGCCCCACACGGAGCCGGCCAGGTGATGCTCGGCGAGCAGGCCAGGCGGCACGTCTGCCGACGTGAACTCGGGTGTCGACCGGGTGAGCCGCACCCCCTCGGGCAAGGCCATCGACGTCGTCACGCATCCGGTCTACCAGGCGCTCACGTGCCGATCGACCCGCATGGCCGGCCGAGGCAGTCAGATCTGGAGACCGCGCGTGGCGCCACCGTCGACCATGATGTTGGCGCCGGTGACGAAGCTGGCGCGGGGGCTGGCGATGAATGCGACGACGTCGGCGATCTCCTCCGGGCGGGCGAGGCGGCGGAACGGGTTCTCGCGGACGATGCCCTCGAACAACTTCGGGTTGTCCTGCTGGGCCCGCTCCCAGTTGCCGCCGGGGAAGAGCACGTCGCCCGGCGAGACGACGTTGACGCGGATGCCGCGACGGGCGACCTGCAGCGCCATCGACTTGACCATGCTCACGGTCGCCGCCTTGACGGCTGCGTAGGCCGGCATCCACGGGACACCGACGTTGCCGGCGCGCGATCCGATGCACACGACGTTGGCGTCGACGTGGTCGTCCATCACGCCGAGCGCCGCACGGATCAGTGCATCGGCGCCGCCGATGTCGACCTGGAACGAGGCGGCGTAGTCGTTTCCTGCCTGGGCGCTGACGTTGGACACGACGATGTCGATCCCGCCGAGTTGCTCGGCGGCCCAGGCGGCGAACTCAGCCGGCGCCGACGGCTCGGCCATGTCGGCGGCCCGCTGGTGGACCTCGCCGCGCTCACCGAGCTCGGCGGCGGTCGCGGCGAGCGACGTGGCGTCGCGTGCGCAGATCGCCACGCGTGCCCCTTCGGCGAGGAACGTTTCGGCGATCGCCTTGCCGATGCCACGACTGGCGCCGGTCACGATCACCCGCTTGCCGGTGAGCTCGAGGTCCATCACGCCAGCCTGGCAGAGCGCGTCGCCGCGGGCCGCGGCGAGCGCCCGATGGTCCGCTGAGGTGCCGACGTCAGCGGCGCCAGAACAGCTGGTGCGTGACGCCGCTGGCGCTCGGTACCGACTCGTGGTGGTAGCGGTCGGTCAGCTCTTCGGGTGAGGTCCACAGTCGCTCGCCGCGGCCGAGCTCGATCGGCGACACGGCGACGTGAATGGTGTCGACGAGGCCGGCATCGAGGAACTCGCGGATCGTCGTGATGCCGCCGCCGAGGCGGACGTCGCGGCCGTCGGCGGCCTCCTTGGCCCGCTCCAGTGCCTCGGTCGGTGTGGCGTCGAGGAAATGGAACGTCGTGTCGGCCAGCGTCAGGCTCGGGCGCGGGTAGTGGGTCATGACGAACACCGGCGTGTGGAACGGCGGGTTGTCGCCCCACCACCCGGTCCAGTCGGCGGAGTCCTCCCACGGACCGCGAAAGGGCGTGAACTTGTTGCGCCCCATGATCTCGGCGCCGATGTTGCGGTGGAACTCGCGGGTGAAGTGGTCGTCGAGGCCCCGTGAGCCGCCTGGTTCGGTGCGGTTCGGCCAGCTGGCGGTGGCGCCGGCCCAGGCGAAGAGCACACCCGGGTCGGCGTGGCCGAAGGGTCGTTCCAGGGTCTGGCCCTCGCCGGCGCCGTAGCCGTCGGCGGAGACGCTGATGCAGTGGATGCGCAGGAGTTGGGTCATCGCACGTCCTTTCGAGTGGACCGTTGAGTGGAGCGGCTGGTTGGAGCGGTCGGTTGGAGCGGTCGGGTGCCCGGCCGGTCAGGTCGCGTCGATCGGCGGCGCGAGGCCGAGCTCGGCGTAGGCGGCCTGGGCGGCAGCGAAGGCCTCCCAGTCCCACGGCACCGGATGGCCCGCCAGGGAGGGTTCGAGGCGCGAGAGCGAGGTGTGGAGCCCGACGACGTAGCAGTTGGCGATGGCGCCGTCGGCGTCGGTGACGAAGTGCTGCAGGCGCAGCACACAACCGCTGTCCACCGCTTCGAGCTCCCAACGGAGCCTCGAATCAGGGTCGGCGTGGGTGTGTTCGAGCAGCGTCGGTGGTTCGACGCGGAGGATGGTGAACGTCATCGTCGGTGCGTCGTCGCCGCGGCCGGCGAAGACCATCTCGCCGCCCTCGCGGAGGTCGACGGTGATGTCGGCGTCGAACGGCAACCACCAGTCCGCCAGGCGGCTCGGGTTGGTGACGGCTTCCCAGACGTCGGCGACGGCGTACGGCAGGTGGCGTTCGAAGCGGATCAGGCCGCCGTCGGCGGTGCGCTCGATGACACCATCGGTCGCGGTGGGGATGTCGGTCATCGTGGTTCCTCCATGTGCTGGGTGACGGGTGTGGCGGTTCGGCCGAGATGCCGTTCGAGCGAGTCGAGCCGGTTCGACCACTGGACGCGGTACGGCTCGAGCCATTCATCGAGCTCCATCAGCGGCTCGGGACGGAGCCGGTAGAGCCGGCGCTGGGCGTCACGGCGGACCGACACGAGCCCGGCATCGCGCAGCACCTTGAGGTGTCGGGACACACCCGGTTGATGCATGCCGACGGTGTCGACGAGCTCGCCCACGGACCGCTCCCCGTCGCGCACGGCGTCGAGGATCCGACGCCGAGTCGGCTCGGCGATCACATCGAGGACGGCCATCGCTGCACTCATGCACGCAACATACAGCTGCACATATATACGCGCAAGAGAATGTTCGGGGAGTGTCCCGCCGGCACGCGGGCGGCTCACCAGTCGGTCGGTCGGTAGTCCTTGAGGAAGCTGCCCCACACGTGGACGCCGGTGTTCACGCCGTCGATGATCGGATCGACGATTCGTGCGGCTCCGTCGACGATGTCGAGCGGTGGGTGGAACCGGTGTTCGTCGGTCTTGCGGGCGGCGAGTTCGGCCGGGTCCTCGTCGGTCACCCAACCGGTGTCGACGCTGTTCATGTGGATCCCATCGGCCACGTAGTCGGCGGCGGACGTGCGCGTCATCATGTTCAGCGCCGCCTTGGCCATGTTGGTGTGCGGATGGCGGGTGGTCTTGAACCGACGGTAGAACTGCCCCTCCATCGCCGAGACGTTGACGATGTGCTGATCGCTCCCGGGGGCGCGGACCAGCAGGTGCTTGAGCCGACCGTTGAGCACGAACGGGGCGACGGCGTTGACGAGCTGGGTCTCCAACAGCTCCACCGACGACACCTCGTCGAGCATCAGCCGCCACGAGTTCCGGCCGCGCAGGTCGATCTGCTGCAGATCCTGATCGAGACGCCCCTCGGGGAAGAGGCCCTCGGCGTGCTGCCCGTCGTCGGCGAGCAGACGCAACTGCGACAGCTCGGCGGAGTGGGTGATGCCCGCCGCGTCGATCGCCCGCTCGGCCTGCACCAGCTCGGCGCCACGCACGCCGCTGTAGTCGCCGAGCAGACGGCGCGCCCGGTCGGGCATCGCCGACGCCGACGCCGTCTCCAGGTCGAGCATGTGGCGGTAGAACTCGGGCGGGCGGCGGACCGTCTGGCAGGCGTTGTTGACGATGTAGTCGAGGTGGTCGTGGGTCTCGCTCAGGTGGGCGCAGAACGCCTCGACGCTGGGCGTGTGCCGCAGGTCGAGGCCGTACACCTCGACGCGATGGGACCACTCCTCGAAGTCGGGCTCGCGAGCGAAGCGAAGCGCCGCGTCACGTGGGAAGCGCGTCGTGACGATCACCCGCGCTCCGGCACGCAGCAGCTTGAGTCCCGCCTGGTAGCCGATCTTGACCCGCCCGCCGGTGAGCAGTGCGGTCCGACCGCGGAGATCGGCGGTCTCGGTGCGCTTGGTGAAGTTGAGATCCCCGCAGCTCGTGCACAACTGGTCGTAGAAGTGGTGGACCTCGGTGTAGTGCTGCTTGCACACGTAGCAGTGTCGAGCGTCGGTGGGCGGTGGCACCTCGCCGGCCGCCGAGGCCAGCTCGGGTCGGGCGGGGGCGACCGGGGCGTAGACGTTCGGCGAGTGGAACACGGGACGCTGGCGACCTTCACGGATGCCCGTTCGCGCCAGCAACGCCTGCTCGCGCTCGATCTTCTCCGCCTTCTCACGTCGCCGTTGCTCCTTGGCGTGGCGGCGGCGGGCGTCGGCGTCGGGGTTGAACACGTCGCCCGCGGCGGCCAGCAGGCGATGTCGCTCGGCGGTGGGCAGCACCTCGAGCAGTGAGCGGTCGGCGATCACCGCCTCCAACGTCGCCAGGGTGGCTCGCAACTGCTCCGCCCGCTCATCCGCCTCCATGACCACCCGAGGGTACCGAGGGCGACGTCAGGAGCCGATCGTGATCGTCGGGCCGTCGGGAAGGCGATCCCACCAGCTCCCGACCCGCGAGAACACGGTGGGCTCCCGGTCGGCCAGCAGCCGTCGCAGATCACGCGCCTCGTCGTCGAGACGCTCGAGGGTCGCATCGTCGAGCGGCTCCAGGGCGCGGACCTCGATCGCCTCGGTCGACGCTCGCCAGACACCGCGGACGAGACCGTCGACCAGCACGGTCGGGAGGACGTCGCCGTTGCGCCTGATGACGTGTGCACGGTGCTCGTCGGGGATCACACGCGTGCGGTCGGCGTACGCCAGCAGCACGCTGTCCCACATCCCCAACAGACGCGGCGGGAGCGCCCCCGTCGTGGGTTCCGGTCGGCGACCGCCATGGTCGACGTCGAGCAGCTGCGCGCCCTTCGGCCCGTCGACGGCGACGACATCGGCCATCGACTCGACGACCTCGCGGAGCGCCGATCGCTTCAGGATCGTGAACTGCGACAGGTCGACGACCGTCGCCGGCCCGAAGGACATGAGGTAGCGACGCACGAGCTCCGCCGTCGCCTCGCGCTCGTCATCGGCGGCGACCGTGCAGGGCAAGAATGCGGGGTGTCGGCCGAACGACCAGGTGTCGGGCGTGGGAGCGAGCCGGAAGGCGCCGACGGCGCGCAGTGCCGACCAGAGCCGTGCCGGGTCGCCGGAATCGGGAACGATCTCGGAGAGCACCCGTTCGATGTCGTCGCTGTCGTGGGGTTCGACCATCACCGTCGACAGTTGCCCGAGGACCTCGTCGACCCGCTCTGCGGTGAGCCCGTCGGCGGTCAAGACGTCGTGGAATCCGGCATCGCGGGCGCGGCGCTTCATGGCGGCTCTCGCCCACGGGATGTCGTGCGCGTCGACGGCGTGCAGCGTGAACCGGAACAGCGATGCCTTCACGATCGTGCCGTCGGCGAACGCCCGATCGAGATCGCTCGGCTGGAAGCCGTCGATGCGGTTCCACAGCGCGAGGTACGGTGCCGCCGCTTCCTGGGCCTGCAGCGCCAGGACCGACCGCACGGCGTCGGTCACCGCGAGGGGTCGCCGCGACGACAAACCTTGGCGGACCATCGTCTCGTAGGTCAACGCTTCCCGGGTCCAGGCGGTCACGGCCACAACCTAGAACGCATCGGCTCGCCCGCCGGCTCGACTCGGCTGGCGCCTGTGACCGAACGCACGCCTGCCGCGCGTCGATGACGCTGGATCGGTCGGCGCGTTCGCCACAATGAGGGGCCGTGAATGCCCTCCGTCCCACCGTCGCGCTCGCCCTGGTCGCCCTCGCAGCAGCGCTGACGATGACCGCCTGCTCGTCGGAGCCGGAATCCACGGCGCCGCTGCCGACGATCGGGCTCGGTACGGGCGTCGTGGAGATCGACGTCAACGATGCCGTCGACAGCCAGGCCGACGGGTTCGAGCAGATCGGCCGCGTGGTGATGGTCGGTGACTCGATCACCAAGGGGTCGCTGCCGTTCCTCGAGCAGCGCTTCACTGCCCTCGGTCTGCAACCGACGATCGAGGCCGAGAACGGCAAGCGCATGGCGGTCTCGGCACAGAACAACCCGAGCGGGGCAACCGTCGCCGAGGAGCTCGCCGGCGCACCCGACCGTGACCCGTCGACCGAGGTGTGGGTCGTCGCCCTCGGCACCAACGACGCCGGGCAGTACGAATCACCCGACGAGATCGCCGCCGCGGTCAACGAAGTCCTTGCCCAAGTGCCCGACGAGGCGGCGCTCGTCTGGGTCGACACCTACATCGCCAACCGGTCCGACGACACCGACGAGGTCAACGCCATCATCCACGATCGCATCGGCGACCGCGGCAACTCGGTGATCGCCCCGTGGACGTCGGTCGCCGAGACCGACGGTGTCCTCAGCAAGGACGCGGTGCACCCGACGCCCGAGGGTGCCGACGCGTTCGCCGCCGTCGTCGCCGAGACCGTCCGCAACTTCCTCGGTCGCTGACCGCGCGGCGCTAGATGCGCATCCAGACGCCGCAATCGGCGTCACTTGTGAACCCTGCATCGCTCGCCGAGACCGTGACCAGTTGAGGTCCGCCAGTCGACACGTAGTCGTTGGCGAGTACCGAGCTGATCGTGCCGTCGAAGTTGCTCAACCGTTCCCAGTAGCAGCCGGCGGCAGCATGAGTGCTGTACGTACCGGGAGCGATGTGAACCCCGACGACGTGAGTCCCCGGGCCGATCGACGTCGCCGGCGCGGGGGCTGGCACGAACGTGCTGAACGTCCCACAGTCACCGTCGAACTCGAACGCGAGATCGGACGGGAGAACGTCGACGATGACTCGGCCAGCGAATGATCGGAAATCGTTCGCCAGCACGTCGTCGAGCGTTCCCCCGAGACCGCTCAGGCGTTCCCAATAGCAGCCTGATCCGGCGGCTTCGGCGACGTATCGGCCAGGAGGGATGGAGGAGTGCACGAGGTGCGTCCCTGCGGCGAAGGTCCGAACCGGCGGCGGGGGTGGGATGCGGCTGTCGAGCAGGCGGGCGGGCTGGAGACCGGTGAACGAGGATCCCGCGGGAAACCAGCCCAGCACATCCACGAGGATGTCTGTGTGGCCGAACTGGTTGGCGAGTGAGATCTGGCCGCCGGCACCGAGGGGGACGATGACCATGTTGGGGACGGTCTGGCCTGCGTTGTAGTTGAGGTTCGAGGCGTTCGGCTTGGCGTTGCCGGTGGGCCAGACGGTGAGGTAGCTGCCAGCGGTGGGTTGGGTGACGGTGACGTTCAAGGCCACCGCTCCGACCCCTGAAGCCGGAACCCCGCCGCGCCCCAGGATCGGAAGGTTGATGGGCTGGTTGGGGCCGATCCATCCCGTCGCGGCGAACGCGCCGTCGACGGTGGCGCCGCCCGGGTTGCGGCTGTCGAGCAGGCGGGCGGGCTGGAGACCGGTGAACGAGGATCCCGCGGGAAACCAGCCCAGCACATCCACGAGCACGTCCGTGGCCCCGGACTCGTTGAAGAACGAGACCTGGCCACCCGCGCCGACAGGGACGATGACCATGTTGGGGACGGTCTGGCCGGCCGTGAAGTTGAGATTGGACGCGTTCGGCCGGGCGTTGCCGGTGGGCCAGACGGTGAGGTAGCTGCCAGTAGTCGGCTGGGTCACCGTGACGTTCAATGCAACGGCACCCACCCCAGACGCTGGCACGCCGCCACGTCCCAGGACCGGGAGGTTGAACGTCTGACCGGGTCCGACTGGACCGGTCTGGTCGTACCGTCCGTCGATCGTGGCAGCTGTTGCCGCGTGATGATGGCACGACAATTGCCGTGATCAGCACTGCCAGTATCAAGCCGATGAGGCGAACGCGTGACCCGGGATCACTCCTTCCGATGTGACCCGCTGAGGCTGCGCATCCGACCGTCATGGAGCGAAGCCCCGCCCCGGGGTTCGGCCCAGCCGACCCGAGCTCTCAGGTGTCCCAGCGGGACTGACCGAAGCGGTACCCGACGGAGCGGACGGTCTGGATCAGACCGGCGTGCTCCTCACCGAGCTTGGCCCGCAGGCGTCGCACGTGGACGTCGACCGTGCGGGCGCCGCCGTAGTACTCGTAGCCCCACACCCGGCTCAGCAACATCTCGCGGGTGAACACCTTGCCCGGGTTCTGAGCGAGGAACTTCAGCAGCTCGTACTCCATGTACGTCATGTCGAGCGGGCGGCCGGCGATCGCCGCCTGGTACGTCTCGAGGTTGAGCGTCAACTCGCCGTACTCGACGAGATCGGCCCGTTGCAGGTCGACGTCGCCCGCCATCAAGTGGCGCAACCGCGCCTCGAGCTCGGCGGGATGGAACGGCGTGAGGCAGAAGTCGTCGAACAGCTCGTCGCGGTGCTCGAGGTCGCGGAGCTGGCCGCCGCCGACGAGGAGGAGCACGGGGATGCGGTGCTCGCCGTGCTTGCGCAGGTTGCGCAGGAACGACCACGCCGCCTCGGCGTCGGCGGAGAGGTCGACGACGGCGCCGGCGAACGTGCCCGCCCGGGTGTCGTCGTCGGCGGGCGACAACGCCTTCCACGAGTAGCCGCCGAGGTCGAGTGTGCGCGCCAGATCCGGCGAGGCCGGGTCGGGGACGACCACCAGCATGGAATCTCGGGCGCTCACGTCGATGTCCTCACAATGACATCAAGTAACGATCGCGCTCGAACGGGGTCACCTGCGTCTTGTAGCCACGCCACTCGCTGCGCTTGTTGCGCAGGAACCACTCGAAGATGTGCTCACCGAGCGCCTCGTGCACGAGGGTCGACTTCTCCATCACCGCCAGCGCATCGGCCAGCGATTGCGGCAGCTGTTGGATGCCGAGTTTGGCGAGCACGTCGTCGCCGATCTCGAACAGGTTGGCGTCGGCCTCGTCGGGCAGCTCGTACTCCTCGCGGATGCCGCGCATGCCGGCGGCGAGCAGCAGGCTGAAGGCGAGGTACGGGTTGCACGCCGGGTCCGGGGAGCGGTACTCGATGCGCGTCGCCATCGGGTTGCCCCGCTTGGGGATCGGCACCCGGATCAGGCCGCTGCGGTTGTTGCGCGCCCAGCTGACGTGCACCGGCGCTTCGAAGCCCGGCACCAGGCGCTTGTAGCTGTTGACCGTCTGGTTGGTCACGGCGGTGATCTCGGCGGCATGACGAAGCAGGCCGGCCATGAAGTGCTTCGCCGTCTGCGACAGCTGGTAGTCGTCGTCGGCGTCGTAGAACGCGTTCTCGTCGCCGCGGAACAGCGACAGGTGGACGTGCATGCCCGAGCCCTGCACGCCCTCGAGCGGCTTGGGCATGAATGTGGCGTGGACGCCGTGGTGCGAGGCGACCTCACGGACCGCGAGGCGGAATGTCATCACGCTGTCGGCCATCGTCGAGCGCGTCGGTGTGGCGGAGGTCGATCTCCTGCTGACCGGGAGCGTCCTCGTGGAAGCTGTACTCGACCGGGATGCCCATCGTCTCGAGGGTGCGGATCGTCTGCTTGCGCAGCTCACCGGTGACGTCGTTGGTGGTCAGGTCGAAGTAACCGCCCTGGTCGATGGGGATCGGCGCCTGGCCCGGCACGGGCGGGTCGAAGTAGAAGAACTCGACGTCGGGGGCGACGTAGAACGTCAGGCCGGCGGCATGGGCGTCGCGGACGTGGCGCTGCAGCACCTGGCGCGGGTCACCCTCGAAGGGCGTGCCGTCGAGGTGGTGGATGTTGCAGAAGATGCGCGCCTCGGGCACCTTGGCGTCGCCCCACGGGAGCAGCTCGAACGTGTCCGGGTCGGGGATGGCCAAGACGTCGGCTTCTTGGACCCGGGAGAATCCGTCGATCGACGAGCCGTCGAACGTCATCCCGTCGACGAGCGCGTTCTCCAGCTCGGCGGGCGAGATGGCGAGGCTCTTCAGCGTGCCCAACACGTCGGTGAACCAGAGGCGCACCAGGCGAACACCGCGCTCTTCGACGCTGCGGAGCACGTAGTCGCGCTGTTGATCCAACATGTTGGTCATCCCCCGATTCTGTCGTGACTGGGACGGAGAGTGAAAGAGCGGGAGCCGAAGCTCCCGCTCTCTCGCCAGTCGGTGTGTCGGTCACCCGGCGGCGAGCGCCGGGCACGCGGTCACTTCATCGCCCCGCAGACCGTCTCCACCATGAGGCGGGTGACGACGTACGGGTCGACGTTGGCGTTCGGGCGACGGTCCTCGAGGTAGCCCTTCTGATCGACGGCGACCTGCCACGGGATGCGGATCGAGGCGCCACGATCGGACACGCCGTAGCTGAACTGGTCCCAGCGCTGCGTCTCGTGCGCACCGGTGAGGCGGTCCTCGACGCCGACGCCGTAGTTCTTGATGTGCAGCTCGGCCTTCTCGCCCAGCGCCTTGCAGGCGTCTTCGATGTACTTGTAGCCGCCCTCCTCACGCATCTCGATGGTCGAGAAGTTGGTGTGGGCGCCGGCGCCGTTCCAGTCACCCTTGGCCGGCTTGGCCTCGATCGTGGCGGCGATGCCGTAGTCCTCACCGATCCGGTACAGCAACCAGCGGGCGATCCACAGCTGGTCGGACACTTCGAGCGGGTCGAGCGGGCCGACCTGGAACTCCCACTGTCCGGGCATGACCTCGGCGTTGATGCCCGAGATCGACAGTCCGGCGGCGAGGCACGCCTCGAGGTGGTCCTCGATGAGCGGGCGGCCGTGGATCTCGTCCTCACCGACGCCGCAGTAGTAGCCACCCTGCGGCTCGGGGTAGCCGGCCGGCGGGAAGCCGTACGGCCGCCCGTTCTTCATCAGCGTGAACTCCTGCTCGATGCCGAACAGTGCTTCGTGCTTCTTGTACTTCTTGGCTGCCTTGGCCGCCGCGGCGCGGGTGTTGCTCGGGTGCGGCTTGCCGTCGACGAGCATCACCTCGCACATCACGAGGACGTCGTCGCCACCGCGGATCGGGTCGGGATAACTGGCCACCGGCTTGAGCACGCAATCGCTCTTGTCGCCCGTCGCCTGGTTGGTGCTCGAACCATCGAAGCCCCAGATCGGCAGCTCAGCGCCGTCTGGGAGGACCTTCGTCTTCGAGCGCAGCTTCTGCGTCGGCTGCGTTCCGTCGATCCAGATGTATTCAGCCTTGTAAACCACTGTTTGTCCTCAATTCCGTCCACGGTTGTTGGGGTGCGGTGCCTCGGTGCTGTCGGGATCTCGTGACACCGTCAACGGCCGAGTGCGCAGCACCGGGTTCTGCGGATGCAGGCGCACCATAACCAAGGAGTCGCCCGCTCTCGCGACGGCATGCTCGCAGCGTCCGATTGCCGAGTCGTTGCCCGATTGTGAACGGCGTGTGAACGAGAGCCCGTCGCTGGTGGCGGGCGTGACCGCCGTCTCAGCGACCGCTGACGACGTAGACGTCGAGGTTCGGATCGGCGTCGATCTGTTCGTCGGTGCGGACGACCGAGCGCCACTGCTTGCGGCTGAACGCCTCGGTCTGCACATCGAACCACGGCGACGAGCGATCACCGGTCTGCCCGTAGACGAGCAACGCCCACGCCACCGGCTCCTCGCCGCGCAGATCGACGGTCATCACGAAACTGGTGCCGCTGTTGACCCGGTACCCGTCGCCGTGGAGGGCGGTCCCCGGTGTCGCCGCCTCGCCACGGCTCGGCTGCGGCTCGCTCGACGAGACGCCGCCCGACCAGTCGACGACGTTGGTCACGCCGTCGTGGCCGGTGCTGCCGTGGATCGGGATGCGCCTGCCGGAGCGTTCCGTGAACTGCGCCGCGCCGAGCGTCGTGTCGACACCGAAACCGGCGTTGCCGATGGTCTGCACGGCGCGCGCCAGCGCCTCGAGCAGGGCCGCCGGGTGGGCCGCGGGCGTGGCTGGCGTGACCGTCGGGCGTGCGGGATCGAAGGCGTCGTCGAACAGCGGGCCGGAGCCGGAGAACGCGGCGTCGTCGAAGCGGGCCATCGTCTCGCGCCAGACGACCGGGCCGGCGCGGTCGAGGTCGAACACGCCGTCCCAGCCGGCGAGCACCGAGCAGGCCGCGCTGACGTCGACGCTCGCCGCCGGCAACGTCACCGAACCGTCGGCGGCGGCGAGGTCGGGCACGTCGACGACGGGCGTCGCCTGGCAGGCGGCGACGGTGGCGTCGAGCAGCAGTGTCGACGTCATCGCCCCGTTCTGGAACGCCGCACCGAGTACCTCCTCGCTCGACCACATCCCCTCCGGCCCGGACAGGCCGGCGCGGTTGGCGGTGCTGAGCACGGCGGCGTTCTGGCGGGTGCGCATCGACAGCGGCGTCTGTTGCGTGCCGTGGAGGAGCGAATACGGGCCGGTCAGGGTGAACTCGTCGCTCGGCACCCAGAAGCTGTCGTTGGCGTTGAAGACGTAGTCGCTGCGATCGACCATCGGCTGTTCGGCGTAGGGCACCAGGCCGGGATCACGGGCGCCGGGGACGTCCTCCCACCGGAACCGGCTGTCCGCCCCGTCGAGCAGCACGAAGCCCTGGTCGTAGGCGATCTGCGTCACGGGGTCGGTGAACAGCGCGTCGACGTACAGCTGCAGTGCTTGGTCGCTGAGGTTCGGTGTCGCCGAGGTGTCGGCGTACCAGACGTTGCCGTCGCCGTCGCTGGCGATCGTGTTGAACAGCGGCACCCCCTGATATTCGGCGGTCAGCGCCTGCAGGTCAGCGATCGAGGTGACGTCGGGCATCTTCAGGTACTGCTCGAGGAACTCGTCGTTGTCGATGTTGGCGTCGCGGTACGTGAGGACGTTGGACGTCGTCCAGCCAATGCCGGGGAAGTCGATGATCGGGCCGAACTCGCTGCGGTAGAGCGTGCGCGTCTCTGTGTCGAGCGTGCCGTCGGCGCGCAGGATGTCGACCGACGCCTCGGTCGTCGTCATCGGCTGCGAGACGCCGTCGACGAGGTAGCTGGTCGGCGACGCAGGATCGAGGGTCAGCAGGTAGCCGGTCATCCGATTGCCGGCCGAGACGGTGTGCGTCCAGGCGAGGCCGTCGGTGAAGCCGATGCCGATGCCCGGCACACCGAGCAGCTGGGCGCCGTACACGTCGAACTCGCCCGGCACCGTCAGCTGGGCCTCGGCGAAGCGCAGCTCGCCCTCCCACGGGAAGTGCGGGTTGGCGAGGAGCAGGCTCCCCGCCGCACCCTCGACCCGGTCGCGCCCGATCGCCCAGCCGTTGCTGCCGACATCGTCGTCGCCCAGCCCGAGCGCCGCCACGGCCTCCTCGAATCCGCGGTGGTCGATTGCCCGTTCCGGTGCCCGCAACCCGGTCACCGGTGCGGCCGGTGGCTGGGCGTTGCCGAGGACGTCGACGAGTTGCCCGCTGCTCGCCAGCAGGGCGATCGAGCGGGCGTAGGTGTACGTCTCGACCGCTTCGAGGGGCCGCACCCAGGCGGCCCCGGCACACCACCCGGTCAGCCCATCGGGACCGACGTCGCTGAGCTGGTCGTTCCATCCCGCGGTGAAGGCCTCGAACGCTTCGACGACGTCGGCGGACGCGGTCTGCTCGAAGTCGGCAGCGGCGATGTCGGCGATGCCGATCGCCCGCCAGGCGAAGTCGCTGGCGACGTTCCCGCCCTCCGGACCCGGGCCGAGGGCGGCCGATCGGGTGCCGGTGACCTTCAACACCTGGTCGAGCAACGTGCATCCGTGGTCCTCGCCGCTGACCCAACCCTGGCCGTAGGCGACGTCGGTCAGCGAGGCGCCGGAGATGTGCGGCACGCCGTCCGTCGTGCGCCGGATCGTCGCCTGGTAGGTCGGCGGCACGAGGGTCGTCGTGGTCGTCGTGGAGGTGGTCGTGGTCGTCGATGTCGTGTCGGGTGACGTCGGCAGCGGGATCGACTCCGGGCCGTCGCCCGGTGAGCAGGAGACGCACACGACGAGACCGGCGATCATCCACGACCGTTTGCGCACGAGGCCATCGTGCCAGATTCACCGTGAGACGGCCCGGCGAGAACGAGGCTCGTTCTCGCCATCCGAACGAATAGCCTCGGCCCGGTGACCGTCCTGCGCGTCGCCCTCGCCCAGCTCAACCCGACCGTCGGCGACCTCGACGCCAACCTCGCCAAGATGCTCGCTGCCTACGAGCAGGCCGAACGCGCCGGCTGTGACGTCGTTGCCTTCCCCGAGCTCTCCACCGTCGGCTACCCGCCCGAAGACCTCGTTCTCAAGCCCGGGTTCGTCGCCGACAACCTCGACGTCGTCGCCCGGATCGCCGAACGAACCGGACGGTGCGCGGCGGTGGTCGGCTTCGTCGACCAGGACCGCGATCTCTACAACGCCGCCGCAGTGTGCGTCGACGGCCAGGTCGCCGGGCGCTACCACAAGCGACTGCTGCCCAACTCGACCGTCTTCGACGAGGCCCGCTACTTCACGTCGGGCGAGGACTCCGACCCGCTCGAGCTGTTCGTCATCGGTGGCGTCAAGGTCGGCATCTCGGTGTGCGAAGACATCTGGAGCCCGTTCGGGCCGGTCGCCACGCAGGCTGCAGCCGGCGCCGAAGTGAGCATCAACATCAACGGGTCGCCGTTCCACACCGGCAAGGCCGCCGAGCGCGAGCGGCTGCTGGCCACCCGGGCGACCGACGCCCACACGGCGATCCTCTACGTCAACCAGGTCGGCGGTCAGGACGAACTCGTCTTCGACGGCGGCTCGGTGGCGTTCGATCACGAGGGTCGTCTGCTCGCCCGGGCGCCGCAGTTCGTCGAGCACCTGCTGATCGTCGACGTTCCCGTGCCGCCGGTGTACCGCAAGCGCCTGCTCGACCCCCGAGGCCGGATCACCGAGCGGCTGCTGCCGACCGTCCTCGTCAGCGAGTCACCGATCAGCCCCGACGCCGTCGGCGACAACTCGATCGCCGAGCTGCTCGACCCCGACGAGGAGCTGTACGACGCGCTCGTCCTCGGCACCCGCGACTACTGCCACAAGAACGGCTTCAGCGACGTCGTCATCGGCCTCTCCGGAGGCATCGACTCGACGTTCGTCGCCTGCGTCGCGGTCGATGCGCTGGGCGCCGACCACGTCCACGGCGTGTCGATGCCGTCGCGCTACTCCAGCGATCACTCCAAGTCCGACGCCGCGCTGCTCGCCGAGAACCTCGGCATCGACTACCGGACCGTGTCGATCGAGCCGGCCTTCCAGGCCTATCTCGACATGCTCGGCCCCTCGTTCGAGGGTCGCCAGCCGGGGCTCACCCAGGAGAACATCCAGAGCCGCTGCCGGGGGATGGTGCTGATGGCGCTGTCCAACGAGTTCGGGTGGATGGCGTTGACGACGGGCAACAAGAGCGAGCTCGCCGTCGGCTACTTCACGATCTACGGCGACTCGGTCGGCGGCTACTCGGTGATCAAGGACGTGCTGAAGACGCGGCTCTACGAGCTGTGCCGGTACGTCAACCGGCGCGCCGGACGCGAGATCATCCCCGAGGCCGTGATCACCAAGCCGCCCTCGGCCGAGCTGCGACCGGACCAGCGCGACGACCAGAGCCTGCCGCCGTACGAGGTGCTCGATCCGATCCTCGAGCTGTACGTCGAAGACGACCGCACCGCCGGCGAGATCGTCGAGCTCGGCCACGACGAGGCCATCGTGCGGCGGATCACGCGGCTCGTCGATCTCGCCGAGTACAAGCGGCGACAGTCGCCGCCGGGGGTCCGCGTCACCCGCAAGGCGTTCGGTAAGGACCGGCGGCTGCCGATCACCAACGGGTACCGAGGCTGACGTGATGAAGGTCGGGGCGGCCTCCGAGCTGCACCGCACCGTGCGCGATCGGCTCGACGAGAGCGACCAGCGGTACACCGCAGGTCGACGGGCGGTCGTCGATGCGCTCGCCGTCGCCGCAGGCCCGATCACGCTCCCCGAGCTGATCGAACGCTCGCCGTCGCTCGCCCAGAGCTCGGCCTACCGCAACCTGGCGGTGCTGGAAGACGTCGGCATCGTCCGCCGGCTCGTCCACGGCGCGGACCACGCCCGCTACGAACTCGCCGAAGATCTCACCGAGCACCACCACCACCTGATCTGCGAACGCTGCGGCACCGTGCGCGACGTCACGCTGACCACCGACCTCGAACGGCGCCTCGACGCCGCGTTCGACGAGATCGCCCACGCCGCCGGCTTCGAGCCGGCCCACCACACGATCGACATCTACGGGTTGTGCGCCGACTGCCGGGCGCGGGCGCCGCGCCCGTGACCCCGCCAGTGTGATGGCCGCGCCGACGCATTCAGTGCGTCGGCGCCGGAACCTCCGCTGCCGTGGCGGTTGCCCTCGTGCCGGGTCGGAGACGCTGCCAGAGCGTCGTGACGGTGAGGACGACGAAGAACATCGTCACCGAGCAGAGCGCCATCGTGGCGCTCGTCGCACTGTCGTGGTGGTAGCTGACCAGGATCCCGATGATCGACGCGACGCACCCGAGGAGGATCGACACGACGATGATCATCGGCACCCGCCGGGCGACGAGCGCCGCCGATGCCGGCGGCGCGACGAGGAAGGCGAACACGAGCAGGTTGCCGACCGACTCGAACGAGGCGACGATCGACACGGCGACGAGCACGAGGAGCACGGTCTGCGCCAGCGCCGGCCGCATCCCGAGCATCTTCGCCAGCGAGGCGTCGAACGTCATCGCCAGGAACGCCCGGTAGAGCACGACGACCCCGACCACGGCGATCGCCGCGGCGATCGCCTGGCGGACGAGGTCGGCGTCGTCGACGCCGGTGATCGAGCCGAACAGGAAGCGGTTGAGGTCACCGACGTACGACGAGCGCTGGCTCGACATGACGACGACGGCGAGCGCCAGGAAGCCGACGAAGAGGATGCCGATCGACGTGTCGTCGGGGAGCGGCGACGTGCGCCGGATTACGGTGATCCCACCGACCATCGCGGCCGCCGCGCAGAGCGCGCCGAGCGACGTGTTGACACCGAGGATGAAGGCGATGGCGATGCCGGGAAGCACGCCGTGGGCGAGTGCGTCGCCGAGGAAGCTCATCCCGCGCAGCACCACCCACGTGCCGACCACCGACGTCGTGACGACCGTGAGGACGGCGGCGATCAGCGCCGTGCGCATGAACTCGTTGTTGGCGAACGGTTCGATCCACCATGTCCAGGGATCGGTCACGAACTGCACGGCGCAACGTTACGCAGGCGTCAGGACAGGGCGTCGATGATCTGTTGCGTGGTCGCTCGCAGCCAACCGACGTAGGTTGCGGTGTCGCTGCCGGGTTTGCCGAGCGTGTCGGTCTGCAGCGTCACCACCTCGACGCCGTCGAGTCGGTCGGCGAGCGCCTCGGTGTCCTCGGAGGAGTGCTGCGTCTCGGCAAAGATCGCCGGTACGCCCGCCGCGGTGATCTGCGCGGCGAGCCGCTCGAGGTCGGCCGGGTTGGTCGACGCCAGCGATGTCGCCGACGGGATGACGGTACCGATGACCTCGAAGCCGTAGCGGTCGGCGAAGTAGCCGAGGGAGTGGTGGTTGGTGACCAGCAGACGTCGGTCGTCCGCCAGCTCGGCAACGACCGCGGCGAGCTCGGCATCGAGTGCCGTCAGCTCGTCGGTGTAGGCCGCGATGCAGGCATCGACGGCCTCGCGGTCGGCACCCGCCTCGACGAGCGCGTCGCCGATCGCCGGCAGTGCGCCGGCGACACGCAGCGGGTCGAACCACACGTGCGGATCTGCCCCGTCGTGGCTGTCCTCGTCGTGGCTGTCTCCGCCGTGACCGTCCTCGTCGTGGCTGTCCTCGTCGTGGCTGTCGTCGGTGTCGTGATCGTCGGCCGTGACGTCGAGGACGTCGACGTGGTCGCCGACGCGGACGACCGTGACACCGTCGGATTCCACGGCGGCGATCGGGTCCGCCAGCGCCTCCTCGAGCCCGAGCCCGTTGGCGACGATCACGTCGGCATCGCCCATCCGCTCCCGATCCCGCAGCGAGGGTTCGAACCCATGGGGGTCGGTGCCGGCAGGCATCAGCGTGTCGACCGCGACGAGGTTGTTGCAGCCGACGTTGCGGGTGACGTCGGCCCACACCGTCGTCGTGGCGAGCACGGTCGGCACGTCGTCCGGGGTCGACGCCGTGACACCGCCCTCGGCATCGTCGGCGGCGGAGCCGCAGGCGGCGAGCGCCACGGTGGCGACGACACCGATCCCCAGCGATCGGGCGAGTGTGCGGACCAGTGTGCGCCGGGGAGGGCAGACGAGTGTGCGGCGGGAGAGCACGTCGCCATTCTAGTGAGAACGATTCTCATTCCAACCCCGGGATAGCATCGGCGAGGTGAACGTGCCGGCACGCGCCGAACCGTCGAAAGCGACAGGGGTGGCGGCGACGTTCGACGGTGTCCAGTTCCGGTACGGCGATCTGATGGCGCTCGACCGGACGACGATGACGTTCGAGCGCGGCACGTCCGTCGCCCTCGTCGGCGCCAACGGCAGCGGCAAGAGCACGATGCTCAAGTTGCTCGCCGGTCTCGTGACACCGACGTCGGGGAGCGTGTGGCGCGTCAACGACGCCGTTGCCTTCGTCGCCCAGCAGCACCATCACCACCAGTGGCTGCCGATCCCGGTGTCGGAGGTGCTGCGGATGGGGTGCTACCGGCGTCGCGGTCTGTTGGGTCGGATCACCGCCGCCGACCGGCGAGAGATCGCCGACGTCGCCGCTCGTCTCGGGGTGTCCGAACTGATGTCGCGGCCGTACGGTGCGCTGTCAGGCGGCCAGCGCCAACGGGTGCTCGTCGCCCAGTCGCTGATCGGGCCGCCGGACCTGCTGCTGCTCGACGAACCGATCACCGGCCTCGACATCCCGAGTCAGGAGACCATCCTGCGACTCGTCGACGAGGAGACCGCCGCGGTGCGACCGTCGTGTTCTCCACCCACCACCTGGAAGAGGCGAAGCGGGCCGCCCGGGTGGTGCTCCTCGCCGGCTGTGTCGTCGCCGACGGACCGCCGTCCGAGGTCCTCCGTCCGGAGTACCTGACGATGGCGTTCGGCAGCCGCGTGCTCGACATCGGCGGCGGCGCCGTGATCGTCGACGACCACGGTCACCACGACCATGACCATGGCCAGGCGGCCGACGCCGCCCATCACGACGACCTCGGGCACCGCCACCTGCACCTGCCCGACCACGACCACCATCACGACCTGGCGGACGACCCGCCGGCGACCGGAGCAACCGCATGATCCCCTACGACGACCGATTGCGCGAGCGGATCGCCGACAACATCGGCCGCCACCAACGGCTCGCACTCGACCTCGACGACCGGCGACACGCGGCGGTGGCGATCGTCGTGGTCGACTCGGTCGCCGGGTCCGATTCCGACGATCCGCACCGGGCGTCCGCGGACGACCTGACCGTGATCCCGTCCGACGTGTCCGGACTCGACGGCAGGATGGCCGGGGTGGCGGGCGGCGCCTCGTTCGTCCTCTGCCGGCGCAGCGCCGGCCTCAACTCGCATGCCTCGCAGTGGGCGCTGCCGGGAGGCCGGCTCGACCCCGGTGAGTCGCCGATCGAGGCGGCGCTGCGGGAGACCGACGAGGAGGTCGGGTTGCGGCTCGGTGACGATGCCGTGCTCGGGGTGCTCGACGACTACGCCACCCGCTCGGGCTACGTGATCACGCCGGTGGTCGTGTGGGGCGGCCCCGACGCCCACCTGGCCCCGAACCCCGACGAGGTGCTCGCCGCCTACCGCATCGGGCTGCACGAACTGACCCGCGACGACTCGCCGCGGTTCGTGACGATCCCCGAGAGCGAGCGGCCGGTCGTCCAGGTACCGCTCGGCGGCGATCTGATCCACGCCCCGACCGGCGCGCTGCTCGTGCAGTTCCGCTGGGTCGGCCTCGACGGCCGGGCCGACGAGCGCGTCGCCGACTTCGAGCAGCCGGTCTTCGCCTGGAAGTGACGCGTCAGCGTCCGGAGTGGCCGAAGCCGCCGCCGCGGTCGACGCCGTCGAGCGAGTCGACGACCTGCCAGGCGACCGACTCGACGCGCTGGATGACGAGCTGGGCGATGCGGTCACCGCGCTCGACGGTGTAGTCCGTGGTCGGGTCGGTGTTGATCAGCACGACCTTGATCTCGCCGCGGTAGGCGGCGTCGATCAGGCCGGGACCGTTGACCACGCTGATGCCGTGCTTCACCGCCATGCCGCTACGCGGGAGGACGAAGCCGCCGTGGCCCATCGGGATGGCGATGGCGATGCCCGTCGGCACGAGCGCCCGTCCACCACCGGCAGCGAGCGTCGCCGCCTCACGGGCGAACAGGTCGAGTCCGGCATCGCCCTCGTGGGCGTAGGCGGGCAACGGGAGATCGGGGTCGAGTTGGACGATCGGGACCGGCAGGCTCACGGTGCCGGACACTAACGAACGATCGGGGACGGGCCCCGAACGTTCGTTAGTCGAGCTCGATGATCTGCCAGTCGGTGAGGGCCGAGGTGTCGCAGCGGTTGCCGGCGACGGTGACGAGGATCCGCTCGTCGGCGTCGCTCGCCTCGGGGAACGAGGCCGCGTCGTCGAACGAGCACGGACCGAAGAAGCCCTGATCGGCCGGGAGCGCGAGTTCCTCCTGCCACCCGTGAACGAGCTCGGCGCCGCTGAAGTCCTGACCGGCGGCGAGGGCGAACTCGGTGCGCTCGCGGTCGTTCAGTTCGCCGAGCTCGCGGCGCAGCGCACTGCTCTTGGTCGCCATCTGGTTCGAGCTGTCGACGAAGACGTAGACCTGGGTGGTCTCGCGCAACGAGATGGTGACCAGCGCGTAGACGCCGAACACCACGGCGACGATCGCCAACCAGATCCCGAAGGCCTTCATCGATCGATCATCGGGCTCAGCCGCCGGCGTTGAACAGCGCGGCGATCTTGAACTCGACGTCCTCCTCGCTGGCGTTGATGCTCGCCGCCTCGACCAGCGACGACACGCGGCCGAGCTCGTCGAGATCGGCCTCGAACCCGACGGTGTAGATCGGTACGCGCAGGCCGGAGATGACCTGATCGACGTCGTCGAAGCTCACGCCGTCGGTCGTCATGCCGTCGGTGAGGACGACGAGGATCGTCTTCAGATCGGGTTCGACCGCCTTCTGTTCGGCGAGCATCTGCAACCCGAGGACGATGCCGTCGTACATCGCCGTGCCACCACCGGGGCTGAGGTCCTCGGCGATCGCCGCGTACCGACCCTGCTGGTTGAGATCGAACTCGGCCACCTCGAGGCGCTTGGCGGCGGTGTCGTTGAACTCGACGACACCGACCCTGGTCTCTGGCTTGATGAACTCGCGCGCCGACAGCATCGCTTCGCGCACGGCGTCGATCCGCGTGCCCTCCATCGAGCCGCTGACATCGACGACGAACACGGTCGACACCGGCCGGCCGCCGTCCTTCTTGTCCTTCCAGACGTTCTGGACGTCGATCAGCGTCTCCCCGTCGGGCGTCTCGACCGTCGGCTCGAACGGCTCGGGGTCGAAGCCGAACTCGGCCGCCGACTCGACGTACTCGGGCTGCTCGGCGAACTGGGCGAAGAGCTCGAGCGCCTCGCTCTGCTCGGGGGTGAGGCTGCCGACGGCGTAGAGCGGGTTGTCGTGCCGCACGCCGAACGGCACGAACTCGTAACCGGAGTCGAGCGAGTCGGTGTTCGAGTAGGTCTGCCACTCCATCACGAACGTGTCGAGCGTGCCGGTGTCGTTGGCGACCGAGTCGCGCATCTGCAGCGTGGTCAGGGCGACGAACGGCACCTGCCGCTGGAACTGTTCGAACACGCTGGCGACGTCGGGGTCGGCCAGCCGCGCCTGGTCGCCGTCGGCGATGCTGTCGAGCACCGTGAGCAGGAAGTTGAGCCCGGTGCTCGAGGCGAACGGGTCGGTGTAGCCCATCACCAGGTCGCCGGCGATGACGGCGTCGACGAGGTTCTCGGGGGTCAGCTCGCCGTACGCGGCGCGCAGCTCCTCGGCGGTCTCGTCCTTCATCACGATGCCGGCGACGTTCTGCACCGTCGACGGGCGGACCTCGGTGAGCGGCTGGTAGACGGCGGCCATCTCGGTCCACAACTCGTTGGAGGGCGTGAAGGCCTGTGGCAGCTCGTCGCCGCGGGCGATGAACTGGTAGCCGGTACCCGAGGCGATGTAGCGCAGGTCGACGCCGACGGACCGACCGTCGGCGAGCGTGACACCGGCGCGGTTGAAGTCCTCGGCGACCTCGCGCATCCAGCCGTCGGTGCCCTCGCCGGACTTCTCCGTCGACGACCAGACCTCGATCACCTCGTCGGTGCCGGGCGGCGCCTCGGCGGACAGCGGGAACTGATCGAGCGGTGGCAGGGTGGCGGCGAGGTCGCCACCGGTCGGCGGTGGGATCGACGCGGTGCGGGTGACCGGGTTGTCGATCCAGCCGATGTCGTCGGCCAGCTCGTCGAGCTGGGCGAGCGCGTCCGCTTCGTCGATCGGCTCGCTACCGCGGTCCGACGACGAGCCGCACGCGGCAGCGACGAACGCCAGCACGCCGGCGGTGAGGATGATGCCGGCGCGGTGCCGGCGACGCAGTTGGCGCCTCATTCGGTGGCCTCGCTCGCGGGCGCCGCCGTGATCTCGCCGACATCGACGGTGCCACCGGTCTCGAGGCGGGTCGTCGCCGCCCGTCCGCTCTCCATCTGCGTGATCGCCGCCTCGGTATCGGCGGTGAGCTGATCGAGCTCGAGGATCGTGCCGGCCATCGCCGGCAGCGCCTCGCGGCGGTAGGTGGCGATCTCGGTGAGCGCCGTGTCGATGTCGGCGAACGCCTGCTTCAACGCCTCCATGTCGAGCATCGTGCTCGACGCCTGCTGGTGGATCGCCGTGCCCTGCGTCTTCAGGCGCTCGGCGGTGCCGGCGATCATCGCCGACGTCGTCGTGTTGATCGCCTCGATCTTGTCGAGGACGACCTTCTGATGGGCCAGCGCCAGGGCGACGGTGACGGCGACCTGGAGGGCGCTGATCGTGACGTCGAGGGCGCGGTCGACGCCGCGGATCAACTCACGGTTGTTGCGGATGATGATCTCGATCGCCAGCACGCCCTGCTGGTTGACCGCCAGCTGCTGTTGCAGGTCGAGCGTCCGTTGGCGCAGGGCGAACAGGATGTCCTCCTCGACGAACCCGCGGCGGGCATCGTCGGGACCCATCGCCGCCAGCGCCTCGACGACCGCCGCGTCGAGTGCCTGCGCCAGGGCGATCTGGTCGGTGAGTGCATGGGTCAGCTCGCGCATCTGCTTCTGGTCGTCGGTCAGCGTGACGTTGTCGCGCTTGAGCTGGTCGCGACCCTTCTCCAACGACTTGACGATCGCGTCGATCTGGGTCTGCGAGCTCTCATAGCGCATGAAGTAGCGCTTCAGCGGCGTGCCGACGCCGGGGACCTTGCCGAGCAGCCGGGTCATCCAACCGGCGTCGGTGTCGAGGCTCGTCGGGTCGAGCTTCTCCACCTCGATGCGCAGATCGGAGAGCGACTTGGCCACCGGCCCGCCGTCCTCGGTGCCACGGGACAGCTCGCGCAACGGCGCCTGCAGCATGCGGCTGCGCGTCGCCGACCGGGTCTGCAGGTCGCGTCCCATCGCGTCGACGGCGTCGCGCGCCTGCGTACGGGCATCCTGATCGCTCGGATCGATCGACAGCAGCGTCTCGACCTGCGCCCGCGCCTGGGCCTGGAGCTCGTCGGTCGGCTCCGGTTCGACCGCTTCGATCTCGGCGCGTGCCGTGGGCACGTCGAGCACGAGATGGAGGTTGGGCGTCGGTCCGGCGGTCTGCGGCGCGGTGGGTGCGGCGGCGTCGGTCATGTCGGTCCTTTGTTGGTCACGTGATGTGGGTTGCGATCTCTAGTTGGCGTAGTCGGAGGTGCGTGCAGCCAGCGCCTCGAGCGCCGCCATCGCCGCTTCGGCGTCTTCGGGCTTCTTGCCGATCGGGACGTCGGCGAGGGCGGTCGTCGTGCGATCGAGGGCGGTCAGTGCCGACTCGTTCTGGGCCAGGAACTGGGCGATCCGCCGGCGCTGGGCGGTCCGCATGTCGCGACGTCGCTGCAGCGTCTCGCGTTCGCGTACGGCCGATTCGGGGTCGCTGTCGTCGTCGTCGAGCTCGGCGAGGCGACGGTCGATGTAGCCCTCGTCGATGGTGCTGATGCTGTCGTTGGCGACGGCGATCTCATGGAGGTTGTCGAGGGCCGCAGCGAACACCTGCTGCGACGTCGCCAGGTACCGGGCGTACGTCATCTCACCGGCGTCGAGGCGGCGCTGCAACACGCCGATCAGGCTCTGCCGCTTCTGCACGAGCGCGTCGAGCTGCTCGACGGGTTGCGTGTCGGTGAGCGTGGCGAGGCGGACGCGCAGCTCGGCGATCTCCTGCGGGTCGACCTCGTCGACGCGTGGGACCTCGAACTGCAACTTGGCGAGCGTGCCCGTCGCCGACATCGCCAGCGGCCAGGCGGCGACGGCGACGACGGCGAGCACCACGAGGACGACGACGAGCACGGCCGGCGGGTCGAGCAGCTCGAGGAACAGCCACACCGTGGCGGCGACGATGACGGCGACGATCCACGTCGGCGGATACTTGGCGACTGCACGCCCCCAGCTCGTCATTCGCGGCAACCTTACCGGTGTCCCCGATCGTCAGCGTCGCTCGATCGCTACGCTGACCAGCACACCAGGAGGAGCCCCGTGGGAATCATCGACTCGATCAAGACCAAGATCTCCGGGAACAAGCCGCAGATCAAGCAGGGCATCGACAAGGCCGCCAACGCCATCGACGGCAAGGCCGGCAAGCACGCCGACAAGGTCCAGAAGGCGGCCAACGCCGCCAAGGGCGCCGTCGACAAGCTGCCCCCGAGCTGATCGTCCCCGACTGCCAGCGACGGTCGGCGGCGATCGTACGATCGCGGCCGTGACCGCACCCGCCGACCGCCCGCCGTCGGTCGACCGTCTGGCGCGCTCGCTGTCGTCGAGCGGGTTGCCGCATGCGTTGTGTGTCGACGTCGCCCGTCAGGCGATCGCCGCCGGTGATGCCGACGGTGCGCCAGGGCGAGCGGACGAACTGCGGCGGACGTTGCTGCAGCCCGTCGTCAACGCCACCGGTGTGCTGTTGCACACCAACCTCGGACGGTCGCCGGGCGCGCCGACGGGTGGCGGTGCGGAGGCGTCGTTCCGAGCGGTGAACGTGGAGTTCGATCTGTCGACGGGTGCACGCGGCTCGCGCCACCAGGCGGTGGGGGCGCTGTTCGCCCGGCTGTGTGGCGGTGAAGCGGCGATCGTCGTCAACAACAACGCTGCTGCCGTGCTGCTCGTGCTCGCCGCGCTGGCCGCCGGGCGCCACGTGCCCGTCAGCCGCGGCGAGAGCGTCGAGATCGGTGGATCGTTCCGGGTACCGGACGTGATGGCCCAGTCCGGCGCGACGCTCGTCGACGTCGGGACGACGAACCGGACGCGGCTCGACGACTACCGCCGGGCAGTCACCGCTCCCGGCGCCGACGTGGCGCTCGTGCTCAAGGTGCATCCCAGCAACTACCGCGTCGAGGGCTTCGCCGAGTCGACCACCGTTGCCGAGTTGGCGACGCTCGACGTACCGACCGTCGTCGATCTCGGCAGCGGACTGGTCGACGCCCGCTGCCCGTGGCTCGACGGCCCGCCCCCGTCATGGTTGGCAGGCGAGCCGGCGGCCGTGCAGGCGCTCGCCGACGGTGCGGCGCTGGTGACCTTCAGCGGCGACAAGCTGCTCGGCGGGCCGCAGGCGGGGATCATCGTCGGGCGGGCGGAGCTCGTGGAGCGCTGCCGACGCCATCCGCTGGCGCGGGCGCTGCGACCCGGGAGCCTCGTCCTCGAGACCCTGCAGGACGTCGCCCTCGCCTACCTCTCCGGCACCGTGACCACCCGGCTGCCGTTCTGGACGATGGCCGCCGCGCCCGTCGCCGACCTGCAACGACGGGCGGCGGCGATCGTCGCCGCCGTCGCCGACGTCGAGCCGTCAGCGCGGGTCGTGACGACCGAGTCGGTGCCGGGCGCGGGCTCGGCGCCGGGCACGACGATCGAGTCGCGCGGCGTCGAGTTGGCGGGTGACCACGGTGATCGGCTGCGGGGCAACGATCCCCCGGTCATCGCCCGCGTACGCGACGACCACACCGTGCTCGACGTGCGCTCGTTCGCACCGGCCGACGACGGCGTCGTCGCCGCGGCGGTGCGTGCAGGCGCCCCGTGACCACCGTCGTCACCGCCGGTCACGTGGACCACGGCAAGTCGGCGCTGGTCCGGGCGCTGACCGGCACCGACCCGGATCGCCTCGCCGAGGAGCGCCGACGGGGCCTGACGATCGACCTCGGCTTCGCCCACACGACGTTGCCGTCGGGAGCCGCGCTGAGCATCGTCGACGTGCCCGGACACGAGCGATTCGTGCACAACATGCTTGCCGGCGTCGGTGCCGTGGCCGGCTGCCTGTTCGTCGTCGACGCCGTCGAAGGGTGGAAGCCACAGTCGGAGGAGCACGTGCGGATCCTCGAACTGCTCGACGTGCCGCGAGGGATCGTCGCGCTGACGAAGGCCGACCTCGTCGACGCCGCGATGCGCGAGCTGGCCGACGAGGAGGTCGCCGACCATCTGCGCGGGACGTTCCTCGAGGATGCGCCGCGGCTGGTGGTGTCGAGCCGGACGGGCGAGGGCCTGCCCGACCTCGTCGAGGCGCTCGACCGGCTCGTCGATGCGGCGTGCCGCACGCCACCGACGGTCGGTCGGCGGCGGCTCTGGATCGACCGGGCGTTCACCGCCGCGGGGAGCGGGACCGTCGTCACGGGCACGTCGACGGGAGCCGAGCTGCGCGTCGGCGACCACGTCATCGTCGAGCCGGGCGCCCACCGGGCCCGGATCCGGGGCATCCAGACCGCCGGCGAGGTGGTCGATGTCATCGGTGCCGGCGAGCGGGTGGCGTTGAACCTCGTCGGCGTCCACCACGACGATCTCGCCAGGGGGATGGCCGTCGTCGACGTGGACCGCTGGCGGCTGACGGAGCGTTTCGACGCCTCGCTGCGGGTACTCGGCTCGCTCGGCCACGACGTGACGGGACGCGGCGCGTACGTGGTCCACGTCGGCTCCGGTGAGCACCCGGCGCGGGTGCGCGTGCTCGGCGACGGAACCATCTCGCCGGGCGACGACGGCCACGTGCGGGTCTTCCTGCCGCAGGCGCTCCCGCTGCTCCCCGGCGACCGCTACGTGCTGCGCGAGTCGGGCCGCTCGGAGACGGTCGGCGGCGGAGAGGTGCTCGACATCGATCCGCTGTTGCCGGCACGAACGGCGCGGCCCGACCGGTCGATCGAGCGGGTCGTCGTCGAGCGGGGCTGGGTGACGGTCGCCGACCTCGAGGCGCTGACCGGAGAACGGGTCGCGCCGACCGTCGGCGACTGGGTGACGACAGCGGACGAGCTCGCCGCAGTGACCGCCGAGCTGCGGGCGCAGGTCGACGGGGCGGGCCTCGCCGGCGTCGACCTCGCCGGGCTCGACGATCGCCAGCGGGCCGTGCTGGCGATGTGGGACGACGTGACGGTCGACGGTGGCGTCGTCCGCCCGCGATCCGGTGGCGACGACCCGTACGCCGACCACCCGGTGCTCGACGTCGTGCGCGCCGGCGGGTTCCGCCCGCCGAGCGTCGACGTGCCGCGCAGCGAGGTGCGCGAGCTCGTTCGGCGCGGTCACGCCGTCGAGCGCGACGGGGTGTTGTTCCATCGCCACACCGTCGACGACGCGGCGCTCGTCGCCGCCCGCCTGCTGGCCGCCGATCCCGACGGCTACACGATCGCCGACTTCCGCGACGCCACGGCGACGACGCGCAAGTACGCCCTGGCGCTGGTCGCCGAGCTCGACGCTCGTGGGGTCACGCGCCGCCGCGGCGACATGCACATCGCGGGCCCGCGCCTCCCGGAGCTCGGCCTCGCCGACGGGTGACCGATGGCGTGCCGTCGCCCGGCGTACGAACGGATCAGCTGGGGACGTCGGCGTCGTGCTCGACGTCGTCGTCGGCACCGCGCTTGTTGCGCATTTCGCGGTAGTCGCGAGCTGCACCCTCGAGCGGTTCGACGTCGAGCGTCACGCCGTCGATGGCGGCGACGCGCAGCGGCTCGCCGTCGGCGAGCGGCGTCGCCCGGTTGGTGCGCGCCCGCCAGCGGGCGCCGCGGACCTCGACGAAGCCCTCCGGGGCGATGGCGCCGAGGGCGATGCCCTCCTCGCCGATCATCCAGTCGCGTCCGATGGTCGGGGTGGCGAAGCGGGTGCGGACCATCGACGGCATGCCGACGATGAACGTCAGGGCGATGCCAACGAGCCCGGCGATGAGCGACAGCCACGAGGGGCGCATCGACGAGCCGGGGATCGGTTCGAACAGGAACCAGCTGCTGACGGCGGTCAGCGCCAGCCCGACACCGGTCCAGAATCTCGGGATGCCGACCTGCACGTCGACCGCGAAGGCGATCATCGCCAGCATGATCAGACCCACCGCCCAGGGCCTGGTGGGCAGCACGGCGAGCCCGCTGAACGCCAACACCACGCAGATCGCACCGACCGCACCGCCGATGCCGACGCCGGCGGTGAAGAACTCGAACACCAAGAGGGCGAGCCCGGTGAGCAGCAAGAGGTAGGCGACAGGCGGGCTGGCCACGGTGTGGAAGAGCTGGTCGAGCAACGGCAGCTTGGCGAAACGCACGACCGAGACCGTGTCGAAGCGGGTCGAGCCGTCGTCGAGGACGACGAGTTCGGTCGTGCGCAGGACGATGCCGTTCTCCTCGAAGCCGTCCATCGCCTGGACCATGTTGGTGATCGTCGGGATGCCTTCGTCGTCGATGCGTTGCTTGAAGACACTCAGCGAGCGGGCGTCGGACAGGCCGACCGACCCGTTGCGGAGACGTTCACCGGCGACGCCGAAGTCGACCTCGACATTCTCGGGAAGCCCGGGCGGGTCGAGCGGCACACCGATGTAGCCGACGCGGGCACCGGGCGCCATGCCGGTGACATCGGCCACGGCGAGCAACTGGGCGGCGGTGCCGTAGAAGCGGGCGCCGCTGGGTCCGACCCAGATGCCGATCGGGATCGGGGCCTCGGCGACGCGGACGAGGAGGTCTTCGATGGCGTCGTCGTCGACGACCGTGCCGTCGCTGTTGACCTGGAGGACGAGCGCCTGCGAGTTCTGGTCGACGGCGCGGTCGATGGCGTCCTCGACCGACCGCACGATGATCGGGTCGAAGTAGCCGCTGACCTGCAGGACGTCGACCCGCCCGACCGTCTCGCTGCCGTCGCCGTCGGTTTCGGTCTCGTCGCCGCTCTGGGCGTGCGTCGGCGAGGCCAGCAGGCCGACGAGGGCCGCCAGCGTCAGGATGCCGATCGCTAGTCTTCGCAAGGGTGCCTCCGGAGAGCGAGAGTTCGCTGCAATTGCTGACCGCCGCCCGCGTGGTGGTGGTGGCGGGCAAGGGCGGTGTGGGGAAGACCACGGTAACGGCTGTCCTCGCCCGCGCCGCATCGATGGAGGGCCGTCGCGTGCTGGCGATCGAGCTCGACGGCAAGCCGACGTTGGCGCAGCTGCTGCCCGACATCGAGGTGCGCTCGATCCTCGCGCCCGAGGCGCTCGACGAGTACCTGCGTGAGCACGGTTTCGGCCGCATCGCCAAGCGCTTGAACCGCACCGGCGTGATCGACATGGTCGGCACGGCGGCGCCGGGGATCGACGACATCGTCGTGCTCGGCAAGGTCAAGCAGCTCGAACGGTCTGGCGAGTGGGACCTGATCGTCGTCGACGGACCCGCCGCCGGGCATGCGATCACGTTCCTGCGCGCCGCCTCGGGGCTCGCCGACGCGGCCCGCTCCGGCCCCGTGCGAGCGCAGGCCGACGACGTGTTGGAGATGCTCCACGACCCGCAGCGGTGTCAGGTCGTGCTCGTCACGTTGCCCGAGACGACGCCGGTCAACGAGGCGGTCGAGACGGCGTTCGCCCTGGAGGACGATGTCGGCGTGCAACTGGGACCGATCGTCGTCAACGGCGTCGACGTCGGCACCGAGCTGCCATCCGACGACGCGGCGCGGGTCGCCGTCGCCGGCATCGACGACATCGACGCCCCGACGGCCGAGTCGTTGCTGGCGGCGCTCGACTTCCGGCGATCGCGCCGGGCGATGGAGCGCGGCGAGATCGAACGTCTGGAGACGTCGGTGCCGCTGCCCCGCGTGGTGCTGCCGGCCCGTCCCGGCGCGGGGGTCGGGGTCGACGACATCGACGAGTTGGCCGCCGCCCTGCGGGGGGCGCCGTGACCGGTGCGACCGGCGGGACCGGCACCGGTGCGGCGTCAGGCGACCTGATCGACGCGGCGACGGTCGTCGTGTGTTGCGGCTCCGGTGGCGTTGGCAAGACGACGACCGCTGCCGTGATCGGCATCGAGGCGGCGCGCCGGGGCCGCACCGCGGTGGTGGTGACGATCGACCCGGCCCGCCGTCTCGCCGACGCCCTCGGGCTGGCCGGCGGGTTGGCCGCCGAGCCGCAGCGGATCGATCTCGGTGCGGCGGGTGAGCTGTGGGCGATGATGCTCGACCCGGCGGCGACGTTCGACGGCATCGTCCGCCGTGAAGCCGACAGCGACGAGCAGGTCGAGCGGATCCTCGGCAACTCCTTCTACCGCAACATCGCCACGTCGCTCAGCGGCACGCAGGAGTACATGGCCGCCGAGATGCTGCACGCCCTGCACGCCGACGAGCGGTTCGACCTGGTCGTCGTCGACACCCCGCCGAGCCGCAACGCCCTCGACTTCCTCGAGGCGCCCGGCGTGCTGTCGCGCTTCCTCGACCACAAGCTGTTCAGACTGTTGATGCTCCCGACCCGGGGCGGACTGAAGCTGATCGGTACGGCGACGCAGCCGATCATCAAGGCCGTCGGCAAGGTCGTCGGTTCGGAGGTGCTCGCCGACTCGGTCGAGTTCTTCCAGGCGTTCGCCGGCATGGAGGCGGGGTTCCGCCGCCGGGCCCAGGAAGTCGATGCGCTGATCCACGCGCCCGAGACCTCGTTCGTCGTCGTCGCCTCGCCGCACGTCGACACGATCGGTGAAGCAGTGTGGTTCGCCCAGCAGTTGATCGACCACGACGTCGAGCTGCGGGCGGCGATCGTCAACCGCACTCACCCGCAGTTCGGCGAGGGCAGCGCCGCCGACGCGCTGGTGGCGGCCTCGGCCGCGGATGATCCGGTCGTGGCGTCGCTGTGGCGCAACGTCCACGAGCTGCGACAGGTGCGCGAGGCGGAGCTGGAGACGGTGCAACCGCTCGCCGACCTGGTGCACACCGACCGGTTGTCGGTGCTGCCGCTGCTCGACACCGACGTCCACGACCTCGCCGGGTTGGGGTCGATCGCCGACCATCTCTTCGCCGCTGCACCGGACCCGCGGTAGCGTTCCGGCGTGCACATCCTGCTTGCCACGGACGCCGACTGGATCGTCGACGAGGTCGTCGCTGCGCTCGGCGACGACGACGTGCGGTTCACGGTGTGCCGCGATGGCCGGGCCGTCGCCGGCCAGGTCGCAGTGTCCACCCCCGACCTGGCGATCCTCGACCTGCAGGTCGGGTCGATGGGCGGCATGGCCGTGACGATGGACCTGCGGCTCGACGAGTCATCGGGTGCGCTCCCGCACGTCCCGGTGCTGATGCTCCTCGACCGCCGTGCCGACGTCCACCTCGGACGCCGCTGCGGCGCCGAAGGTTGGCTGATCAAGCCGCTCGACGCCCTGCGGCTGCGCCGCGCCGCCGAGGCGATCGCCAACGGCGGCCGCTACACCGAAGGCGTGCCACCGGGACTCTCCGACGTCGACGCCATGGTCCCGCTGCCCGACGCCGGCAACGGTACGTACGTGCCGATCGACATGGCGGAGGAACAACCTGTCGAACCGGCCGAGGAAGAACCCGCTACCGCGGGATAACATCACCACCCGCTACGGGGTGTAGCGCAGCTTGGTTCAGCGCGCCACGTTCGGGACGTGGAGGCCGGAGGTTCAAATCCTCTCACCCCGACCAGTGGAACCCTGGTCACGGGCTTGCGAGAGCAGCCCGGGCCAGGGGTTCTGTCGTTTTTCGGCACCCTGGGAGCCATCTTGAGAGCCATCTTGGGAGCCATTCGAGGCGTCGAGCGGGCAGGACCAACGGAAGCGGATCCGCCATGGCCCGCACGTCGCCCAGCCGTTCCCATGGGGAGGGGTCGATCTATCGGAGCGACTACACGCGACCCGGGAGCGGCGTGACCGTCGAACGGTGGGTCGCCTCGGTCGACCTCGGCGTCGGTTCCAACGGCAAGCGGTTGCGCAAGAAGCTCACCGGCCCGACGCGCAAGGCGGCGCCGACAAGCTGCGCCAGCTCCAGCGCGAGCAGGACGCCGGCACGGACGTGTGCAAGAAGTCGATGACCGTGGCCGACCTCGCCAACGAGTGGCTCACCCACCTCGAGCAGAACGAGGGGACGAAGGAGGAGGGAACGATCCTGCGCCTCCGACCGGGAGTCGAACGCCACATCGGCCCGGCCGGCCGGATCGGTGGGCGCCAGCTCGACCAGCTGACCGTCGCCCAAGTCGAGGCCTGGCTGCGCGTCGAGGCCGAGTCGGGTGGCAAGGGCGGCAAGCCACAGGCGCGCGTGACGTGTCGGGACTACAAGCAGATGCTGGGCGAGATGCTCGAGTGGGCGGTCGCCCGTCGGTACATCAGCTGGAACCCGGCGCGTCTGGCCAAGCTGCCGAAAGACCGGTCGGGCACGAACCCCGATGCCCCGTCGATCTACAGCAAGTCGCGGGCAAAGGAATCGTTTACCGGCGAGCAGTACGCGACGTTGATCGCGGCACTGATCGCCACCGGAGACGACGCCGTCACGACACCGACGCCGAGCGCGTACTTCGTCGCCATGCTGAGCCTCGGGGCGCGACCTGGCGAGGTCGATGCGCTGCGATGGTCGCAGGTCGACTTCGAGCACCGCACGATCACCATCGACCACGCGATCAAGCGCGCCGATGGCGGTCGCCCGCTGAGCATCGGACCGACCAAGACCGGCAACCGACGCGACGTCGAGATGACCGATCTGCTCGTCGCAGCGCTCCACCGTCGCCGCAAGCAGCAAGCCGAACACCGACTCGCCGTCGGCAACCAGTGGACGACGGACGAGCGTTGGACCGACCTCGTGTTCACGTCGGAGGTCGGCACACCGATCGACCCGTCGCACGCCCGCCGCGACTTCAAGAAGATCTGCGCACACGCGCGCGTGCCGACGCTGTCGCTGTACGAGATGCGCCACACCGTGGCGTCATTGATGGTCGACGCCGACGTACCCCTGCGCGAGGTCGCCGACCTCCTCGGCCACAAGGACCTCGAGATGGTGGTCAAGCGCTACCGCCACCGCACCGACGGCGTAGTGAAGTCGCACGTTGCCGTGCTGGGATCGCTGACCTCTCGGTAGCGCGACCGGCGCTATGGGAGGAGATGGAACGCGTCGGTGTGGTTCGGTCGCACCGCGCTCGAAGTGGCGGTGGTCGAGCGTTGCGATCCGCTGGAGCCCCAGACGCTCAGCGACGGCGACGAGGCTGGCATCGGTGCCGCCGAGTGGGAAGTCGGCGGCACCGATGAGCTCTGCCGTGCGGGCGAAGTCACGGTCGGAGAGCGACTCGACCCGCGCATCGCCGTTGGCGAGTGAGCGGAAGAAAGCTGCCTCAGCTGCTGCACCGAGTTGTCGATCGATCAGATACGCGGCTTCGGCCACGACGAGGGCTGTGGTGACCAGCACGTCGTTGCTGTTGGTGAGCACGGCGACGCACGAGTCGTGGTCGGGGTCGTTGTCGTCGGCGGCGGCGAGAAAGACGCCGGTGTCGACCAGGAGCACGGCTACGACTGTCCGAAGCCCTCGGCGAGCATGTCGTCGGCTTCGCGGGCGGTTCGGCCGGTCGTGGAAGCACCGAGGCTGACGAAGCCGAGCGGTCGCTGTCGTGGCAGCTTGTCAGCGAGTTCGTCGAGCAGCGCTTCCACCGTGGTGCCACGGCGCGCAGCCTCAGCATTGAGTCGCTCTGCAAGCTCCTCGACGGTGATCGACATGGGGCCAGTGTACGCCGGACCGCCAACGTGGCAGCGGCGCGGTTACGTCCTGATGACTCGTTCGACCAGGTGCTTCCCGTTTTCGAACAAGCCAGAGTGCGGGTCTGCCCCCGACTTGGTTGACGGGTTGGGTTGAGAGTGTCAGGTCGCGCTGGCCTGGGGGTGGAAGACGGTTCTCGAACTCGATGGGTGTGAGCCGGCCCCTCCCGCCAGGTCCGGCCCACCGCGTGCGCGACCACCCGTATATCACGGGCTATTGGGACAGTGACGCCGAGCGCTACTCGGCCGGCCGAATCCACTCCGCCACGGCCGTACGACTCAATCGCAACCGACTCGACCAGACCGCACGGCGGCCCGCGCGAACAGTCGGCGTCGGCGAGTCGCCGACTGCGTGCAGCAGACGGCCCGTCGCATCGCTGAGCCCATCGACCAAGAACGCGACCAGCCCGGCCGCATCACCGAGCGACAACCGGAACGTCTCCGTGCAGCGATCGTCCCGCCACACGCTGAGATTGACGAGGCGATGCTCCAGATGCCACGTCGCCCGCAGCACCCGACCCTGCTCATCAGCGAACAGCACCCGACCGGCCGGCAGTTCGTACACGTCCGCGACACTCATGACCCGTATTCGTCCACGGCTCCCCACGCATGTCAAGAGATCAACCACGCGGTGGCGATACGCGCCACGGACCCGGCGATCGGAGATGGTGCACAACTGCCGATGAGCAAGCGGACCGAGGGTCGGGCCGTTCACTCATCGCCGGGCGGTGCACGGGCAATCCGATGAGCAAACGGACCGACGGGTGGGCCGTTCGCTCATCGCGACGGCGGGCGGGCGGGTAGCCCCGAGGTGCCGGTAGGGGACACCCGCGTGCCACGCGCTTGGAGGTCTGATCATGGGTTCTGACTTGACGCGCGCGCAGGACGGAACCGACCGTCGACAGCACGGGTTTCGGCCGGCGACCTTGGGAGCCATCTTGGGAGCCAATCTCCCTGAGAACGGCCGATACGGACTGACATCGGTCGGACGCGACGGTCGCGAAACACCAGCGAGATCACTATTCGACGGGATTCGCTGGCATCCGACGAACTACAAGGGCGTCGTTCGGGACGTGGAGGCCGGAGGTTCAAATCCTCTCACCCCGACCAGTGTGATGTCGCGAGACGTCTGCCCAGACATCGGCGCAACCCGAACCCTCATGGGGGTTCGGGTTGCTGCGTTTTCGGGGTGGATCTACGTTCAACCAATCGGTTGACATCGGCAGCAGATTCTGGCATCGTGGACCATGTTCAACCAATCGGTTGAACAATCGCCTCGACCACGCACAGGGAGGAGACACGATGGGACTTCCCGCCCGGGACCCGCTCTCGGACGTGTTCGGCGCACTCGCCGATCCGACTCGCCGCGACATCGTTGCTCGCCTGTCCGACGGCGACGCCACGCTCACCGAACTAGCCGACCGGTACGACGTCACCATCCAGGCCGTGTCCAAGCACCTCAAGGTGCTCGAGGGCGCCGGCCTCGTCACGCGCTCGCGGGTCGGGCAGTCCCGGCCGGTGCACCTCGAGGCGGAGGTCTTCGACCTGATGACCAAGTGGATCGAGCGCTTCCGGCGCCAAGCCGAGCAGCGCTACCGACGACTCGACGCCGTCCTCGCGGCGATGCCCGACGAGGAGTCGCCGCTCGACCGAACGACACCAAGTACCCCGAAAGGAACCGACGCATGAACACCACGAACAGCAACAGCGACACGACCGCCACCGGCACCACGGTCAAGGAGGCCGAGATCATCGTGCACGACGATGTTCCGATGGTCACCATCATCCGCGAGTTCGACGCCACCCCCGACAAGGTGTTCCAGGCCCACGCCGACCCCGACCTCTACATGTCGTGGGTCGGCCCGGAGGGACTCGCGGCCTCGCAGATCGACCGCTGGGACTTTCGCACGGGCGGCGAGTGGCGCTACTTCAGCACCCACGAAGGCCAAGAGCACGGGTTCCACGGCTGCTTCCACGAGGTTCGGCCGAACGAGGTGATCGTTCAGACGTTCACCTACGAGGGCTACCCCGACGGTGTCGCCCTCGAGCGCCTGACGCTCGAGGACCTCGGCGACGGACGGACGCGGCTCGTCGCCACCTCGCTGGTCGACAGCTTCGAGGGCCGCGACGGCTTCGTCGCCAGCGGCATGGAGGTCGGCGTGCAAGAGGGCTACCGCAAGCTCGACGCCCTGCTGCCCACCCTCTGAGGCGCCGACGCGCGACGCGTCCGCCGCACATGTCGCTCAAGTCGTTCAAGTCGGAGCGGCCCCCTGCCGATGATCGTTCGACCGCCATCTGTCAGGGGGTTGCTTTGGCAACGTTCCAGCCGTCCGTCGAACACTTTGCAGAGCTCCTCCACCCGCTGGACGACGATGCCGCGGCCACCGCGGCCGCGCTGGCGACCCTCGACGACGAGTGGACCGTCTACACCCGACCGCGCATCGGCCAGGAGGTTCCGGACTTCGTCGCCCTCCATCCGCACTTCGGCGTCGTCACCGTGCAGGTCGCCGGCTGGACGCCCGGCGAGGCCTCGATCAACGATGGTCTGGTGACGGCGGCACGCCGCAACCGGGTGATGCTCTACGAGCAGTTCTTTGCCTTCCCCGGCGACGAGCGCGACCCGAGCGACGCTGTGCGATCCGTGATCGTCGCGCCGCGCTGCACCCAGGCCGAGGCGGCGACGATCGTCGGTGGCGCCGACGGGGCATACGCCGGGCCCGTGGTCATCTGGGGTCGCGACGACCTCGACGAGCGGCTCGCCGACATGATCGTCGCCGGCTACGTGACGCCGCCGCGTGACTCCGTCGAACGGTTGCGGCGCGAGCTGGTGCCCGGTGGCATCGCCCACCACGTCCGCCCGCCCGTCCAGCTCAGTGCCGGCGCCAGCCTCGTCGCCGCCAACCCGACCGGTGCTCGCGTCCGCGGTGTCACCGGTCCCGCAGGGAGCGGCAAGTCGTTCGCCCTGGCGGCGCGCGCCGCCCGGCTCGCCGCCGAGGGCAAGGACGTCCTCGTCCTGTGCTTCAACCTCACGCTCGCCGATCGCCTGCGGATGCTCGCCGCCGCCCGCTGCGCCGAGTACGGCGCCGACCCGACGCGGGTGACCTGCACCAGCTTCCACACCTTCTGTGCCCGCGTCGTCGACGACGCGATCAGCGCCGGTTTCGTCGCCGCCGAACCAGGCCGCGGCACGTGGCCGGCAAAGATCCTGGCGAAGACCAACGACGTCTTCGAGCAGGGCTTCGAACGTCGCTACGACGCGGTGCTGGTGGACGAGGGGCAGGACTTCACCCTGGCGTGGTGGGACCTCCTGCGGCGCCACGTCGTGCGACGCGACGGCGAGATGCTGCTCGTCTCCGACCCGACGGTCGACCTCGGTGGCAAGGACACGTGGCGCGACTCGGTGACGACGCGCGGCGCCGGCTTCGACGAGCCGTGGATCACGATGGCCGATACGTACCGGATGGGAGGCGACCTGCTGGGGCCGATCAACGACTTCGCCCGCACCCACCTGGACGGCGTCGACGTGTTGCCCGGCGTGCCGGCCGACCAGCAGGCGGTCGTCGGGCCGATCGCCCGCGGGGAGCGCACGTGGTGCAACGTCGACCGCGTCGCCGACCTCGGCGAGGAGATCGGGCGACAGGTCGTCGACCTGCTGCGCGAGCACCCGACATTGGCGCCGCGCGACGTCGTCTACCTCTGCGAGTACCACCACGACGGACTCGCCGCAGCGGCGGTGATCGAAGACGCCGGCTACGCCACCCATCACGTGTACAGCCGTGACCCCGATGCCCGCCATCTCCGCAAGGGCCGGTTCTGGCCCGGCGCCGATGCGGTCAAGGGCTGCACGGTGCACAGCTTCAAGGGCTGGGACAGCCCGGCGGTCGTCCTCGGGATCGGCGTCGAGGAGCGGTTCCGGCGTCTCGCCTACGCATCGATGACGCGGGTGTCGTCGAACCACGGCGGCCGGGCCTCGTTCCTGGTGGTCGTCAACGCCGACCCCCGGTTGGCGCACTTCCGCTCGCAGTTCGAGCTCGGCGTGCCCCCGCCGCCGGTCGGCGCTCCGGCGCACGTGCCGGTCGGCAGCCTGCCCGGGCTACCGTCGCCCTGATGGACCTCGCCGACCTCCAGGACGTGATCGAACGCACCTACGGCGATCGGGATCGTGCCCGCGGGGTGTCGGCGACGGTGGCATGGCTGGCCGAGGAGATCGGTGAGCTCGCTCAGGCGGTTCGCAAGGGCACCCGCGAGGAGCAGCTGCACGAATTCGGCGACGTCGTTGCCTGGGTGGCGACCCTCGCCAACCAACAAGGCATCGACCTCAACGCCGCCGTCGCCCGCTACGCCGCGGGCTGCCCCCGCTGCACCACGTCCCCCTGCACCTGCGAATAAGTCACGTTCGGGGCCAGGCCCCGAGCGTGACTTGTTGCGAGCCCGCCGGACGCCGTGACACCCCGTCGTCAGGATGAGGGTGTGCCGAGATCGCTGCGCCTCCGAGGAGCCGACATGTGGTTCCACATCTACAACCGCGGCGCCGATCGGCAGGACCTCTTCGAGGACGACGCCGACTTCGCGGCGTTCGAGGCAATGATCGCCGATGCGGTGGACAGGTTCGGGATCGAGTTCCACGGTCTGGCCCTGATGACGAACCACTTTCACGCCCTGGTGCACTGCCCAGACGATGTGCTGACCGAGTCATTCCATCGGATCGGCGGTTGCTACGCCGCCCGCTACAACCATCGGTACGAGCGAACCGGCCCGCTGTTCGACGGCAGATTCCGATCGGTGCCGATCGAGACCGACGATCACCTGCTGACGGTCAGCAGGTACGTCCATCGCAACCCGGAAGCGATCGTCGGTTCGCGCCTCCTCACCGCCTACCGCTGGTCGACCTTCGGGGCCTACGTCGGCTCACGACCAGAACCTCCGTGGCTGAGGACCGCCTTCGTGCTCGAGCAGTTCGGACACGACCGCTCGCGCTACCGGGGGTTCGTCGAGGACGGCCCGCCCGGCGACGACACCTACGACCCCGCACAGGTCGACGCCGACTTCGCCGTCGCCGCGATCGAGCATGCGGTCGCCGAGGCTGCAGGCGTCGGCGTCGACGAGCTGTACCGCTCGCGGCGGCGCGTCCTCAACGAACCGCGGTTGGCGGCGATCCTGCTGATCCACGAGCGCAGGCTGGCGAGTTCATCCGAGCTGGCGAGCCGGTTCGAGATGGGCACGGCGAGCGCGGCGCGGGCGGCAGCGCGGCGGGCACGGACGCTGCGCAGCGCCCAGCCGACGTTCCGCAGCCTCTGCGATCGAGCGACAGCGCTCCTCGAGAACAAGTAACGATCGGGGCCTGGCCCCGAGCGACACTTATTGTCGGTTGGCGGCGACGAGCTCGGCGATCTGGAGGGCGTTGAGGGCGGCGCCCTTGCGAAGGTTGTCGTTGCTGACGAACAGCGCCAAGCCACGACCTTCGGGTGCGCCCTCGTCGCGCCGGATGCGACCGACGAAGCTCGGATCCTTGCCCGCCGCGTCGAGCGGCGTCGGGATGTCGCTGAGCACCACACCCGGCGCGGCGGCCAACAGTTCGGTTGCCTCGGCGACCGACAGCGGCCGCTCGAACTCGGCGTTGATCGACAGCGAATGTCCGGTGAACACCGGCACCCGCACGCACGTGCCCGACACGAGGAGGCCCGGGATGTCGAGGATCTTGCGGCTCTCGTTGCGCAGCTTGCGCTCCTCGTCGGTCTCGCCCGAGTCGTCGTCGACGAGCGCGCCCGCCAACGGCAACACGTTGAACGCGATCGGCTTGGCGAACTTCGTCGGCGTCGGGAAGGTGACCGCCTCGCCGTCGTGGGTCAGCTCGGCGGCCCGGTCGACGACCTCGCGCACCTGCTTGTCGAGCTCGTCGACGCCGGCCAGACCGCCCCCGGAGACCGCCTGGTACGTCGACACGACGAGGCGCGTCAGACCGGCGGCGTCGTGGAGCGGCTTGAGGACCGGCATGAACGCCATCGTCGTGCAGTTCGGGTTGGCGATGATGCCCTTCGGCGGGTTGCGGACGAGGTCGCCGTTGACCTCGGGGACGACCAGCGGCACCTCGGGGTCCATGCGGAACGCCGACGAGTTGTCGATCACGATCGCACCGGCAGCGGCGAACTTCGGTGCCAGCGCCCGCGAGCTGGTGGCGCCGGCGGAGAACAGGGCGACGTCGAGGCCGGACGGATCAGCGAGCTCGGCATCCTCGACGGTGATCTCGGTGTCCTTCCAGGGCAGCGTGGTGCCGGCGGAACGGGCCGAGGCGAAGTAGCGCATCTCGGCCACGGGGAAGTTCCGCTCCTCGAGGAGGCGGCGCATCACGCCGCCCACCTGTCCGGTCGCCCCGACGACGCCGACGCGAAGACCATCTTGTGCTGCAGCCATGCGTGGAACGATAACGGCGCCCGCCGGTGGCAGGCCGTGAGGATTCGGTCAGGGCGACGCGCTGGGTGACCTCCCCAGCGGTCTGGCACAATCTCGACGTGCCCCGTCGATCGCAGCTCGTCCCGTGGAAGGCCGCCGGTGAGACCAGCGACCGCCAGGTCAGCGGCGACGACGTCGTGCGAACGACGGGGTGGGTGTTCAACAACGAGACCGGCAGCGAGCTCACGCTCGAGCAGTTCGTCGCCACCGGCGACTCCGAGGTGCCGGCGTACCTGACCGTGTTCGGTCTGCGGGCGCCCGATGCCGAAGGTCGCACCCCCGCCGACAAGACGCTGGTCGAGATCGGCTGCGGCATCGGCCGGATGACGTGCGCCTTCACCCGCGAGTACGGCACCGTCGTCGCCTGTGACCTCGACGCCGGCTTCCTCGAACGGTGCTTCGAGACGGTCGGTCGCTTCGGTCAGATCGACCGGCTGCGCACCTGCCACGTCGCCGACGGACGCACCCTCGACCTCCCGCCCGACTCGGCCGACGTCGCCTTCAGCTACATCACGTTGCAGCACTGCGACCCCGCCGACGCCGAGAACCTGACGGCCGAAGCGGTCCGCGTCACCCGCCCCGGCGGCAAGATCGTCCTCAACTACCGCGCCCGCAGCGCACAGGATGTGATCCTGCTGCCGATCGGGGCGCTGACCCGTGGCGCGTTCCGCATCCCCCGCTTCGGGCCGTGGTTGTCGCAGCGCCGGCTGGCCGCCCGCCTCGGTTGGCAGGCCAACCGCCTGCAGCCCGACGACCTGATCCGACCGCTGGCGCCGCTGCTGACCGACATCGAGGTGTGGCGCAACCCGAAGGGCTCGGTGCGCACCGGACACGCGACGGTCCGTGAGTTCGACGGCATCAACCGGCATCACTACTGGCTGATCGCCACCGTTCGCTGACCGTCACAACAGGGGTCTGACCCCTGATGTCACGCTCAGCGGCGTTCGGGGAGCGGGGCCGCGTAGTCGGCGCCGGAGTCGAGGCCGAATGCGGTGTGCAGGGCGCGGGCGGCGCGCTCCATCTCGTCGGCGGCGCAGACGACCGACACGCGGATCGTCGACGTCGAGATCATCAAGATGTTGACGCCCTCGTCGGCGAGGACGCGGAACATCTTGGCGGCGATGCCGGGCGACGACTTCATGCCGGCACCGACGAGCGACACCTTGGCGATGTCGTTGTCGTGGGCCACGCTCGTCGCCCCGATCTCGGTGGCGACGCGGGTGACGATCGCTTCGGCCTCGGCCATGTCGGCCATCGGCATCGTGAACGAGATGTCGGTCGTGCCCTCGGTCGAGGTGTTCTGGACGATCATGTCGACGTTGACGTTGGCGTCGGCGAGCGGCTCGAACAGCGCCGCCGACACGCCCGGTCGATCGGGCACGCCGAAGACGGTGACCTTCGCTTCGGTGATGTCGGTGACGACACCGGAGATGATCGGATCTTCCATCGAGGCCTCCTCGTTGGTGACCCACGTGCCGGGCTCCCAGGTGAACGCGGAGCGGACGTGGAGGGGAACGTCATGGTTGCGGGCGAACTCGACCGACCGCAGGGCGAGCACCTTCGAGCCGGCACCGGCCATCTCGAGCATCTCGTCGAAGTGCACCTTGGCCAGCTTGCGCGCCTGGGGCACGATGCGCGGATCGGCGGTGAACACGCCGGTGACGTCGGTGTAGATCTCGCAGGCGTCGGCACCCATCGCCTGGGCGAGCGCCGAGGCGGTGAGGTCGGAGGCGCCGCGGCCCATCGTGGTGATCTCGTGGTCGGTGCTGACGCCCTGGAACCCGGCGATCACGCAGACCTTGCCGGCGGCGACGGCGGCGCGGACGCGATCGCCCTTGACCTCGACGATCTTTGCCTTGCGGTGCGAGGTGTCGGTGATGATGCCGACCTGGCTGCCGGTGAAGCTGACCGCGTCGATGCCGCGATCGGTGAGCGCCATCGTCACCAGGGCGGCGGTCACCCGTTCGCCGGTGGTGAGGAGCATGTCCATCTCCCGCCCGGGCTGGGTGCGCGACACCGAGTCGGCGAGCGAGATCAGGTTGTCGGTGGCCTTGCCCATCGCCGACACGACGACGACGACGTCATTGCCGCGCTTCTTGGTGAAGGCGACGTTGTCGGCGACCGCATTGATGCGCTCGGGGTCGGCGACGGACGTGCCGCCGTACTTCTGGACGATCAGGGCCACGGGGAGTGGAGGCTAGCGGCGACGTCCGCACCGAGTAACGAACGCGGTAACGAACGCGGTAACGAACGTTCGGGGCCCGTCCCCGAACGTTCGTCAGTCGTCGCCCTTGACGACGTGTTCGACGACCTCGAAGCTCAGCACCTCGGCACTCTGGGAGACGGGACCGCCGCCGTGCCCGCCACCGTGCCCGCCACCCTGCCCGCCGCCGTGCCCGCCACCCTGATGCCCGCCCGCTTGTCCACCGGGGTGGCCGCCGCTATCGGCGGCGTTGGCGTGGCCCTTGACGAAGTCCTGGCTGTTGAGCCACGCCTGGAACTGCTCCTCGCTCGACCAGCGGGTGTACACGAAGTAGCGGGTCTCACCCTCGACCGGGCGCAACAGCTGGAAGTCCTCGAAGCCATCGAAGTCCTCGACCATGCGGGCGCGATTGGCGAAGCGCTCCTCGAGCTGCGGCCCCATGCCCTCGGGCACGGTGATGGCATTGATCTTGACGACGCTCATCGCGTCAGTCTGGCGCGGTCGGCGGCGATCAGCCAGCTGAATCGGCACGGGTGGCGAGGCGGAGGAAGCTGGCGTGGCGGACCACGCCGTCGTTGGTGAACTCGGCGATCTCGATCTCGGCACGCAACTCGGGTCGCACCCACGTCGCGGTGCGACGGACCGGCGTAGGCGGTGGGGGATCGAACGGGCAGTCGTCCGTGCGCCGCGAGCGCAGCTCGCGGAGCAGCGTCTCGAGCGTCCGCTGCGAGAAGCCGGTACCGACGCCGCCGGCGAACGACAGCCGTCCGTCGTCCTGCTCGACGCCGACGAGCAGCGCGCCGAACGTCGTCGAACGGTTGCCGGTCCCCGTCGTGTAGCCGCCGATCGTCACCGTGGTCGGCACGCGGTTCTTGACCTTGCGCCACTCCTTGGTGCGCGTGCCCGGCCGGTATGTCGAGTCGACGCGCTTGGCGATGACACCTTCCAGTTGCTGCGCCGCCGTGGCCGCCAGCAGCTCGGCGCCACCGCCCACGTGGAACGACGGCACCATCCAGTTGTCGCCCGTCTCGACGAGACCTTCGAGCAGCCGCCGCCGGTCGCAGTACGGGAGGGCGATCGTGTCGGTGCCGTCGACCTGCAGCACGTCGAAGAGGTAGAAGGCGGTCTCGTAGCCGCTGCCGACGCCACTCGCCTGAAGGCGGTTGAAGTTCGGCCGCCCGGCGTCGTCGAGCGCGACGAGCTCGCCGTCGAGGATCGCCGATCCGGCGTTGACGTCAGCTGCCAGCCCGCCGATCTCGGGCCACCGCGCCGTCACGTCATGGCCGGCCGTGCTCTGCAGGCGCACGCCGCCGCCGTCGACGTAGGCGATCGTGCGGTAGCCGTCCCACTTGATCTCGAACGCCCAGTCGTCACCGTCCGGCAGCGAGGCCATCGTCGCCTTCATCGGGCGGATCGGGAAGCGCAACGCCATCGCCGGTCGGCTCACTCCGGGAGGCGGCTCGACAGGACCCCGGCGGCGTCGAGCTCGTCGAGGGTCCGCTCGTCGTACCCGAGCAACTCGGCCAGCACCTCGTGGTTGTCCTCGCCGCGATACCGCGGCGTCCCGGACACGCCGACGTCGGGCGAGGCGCTGAAGCGCCACGGCGAGTTGGGGACGCGCAGCGTGCCGCCGGCGCGATCGTCGACGTCGACCACGGCGCCGCGCTGGCGCGCCCAGTCGGTGTCGGTCAGTTCGCCGGGCTGGCGGACTCGGCCGACGGCGAGCTGATGGGCGGCGAAGCGTTCCTCGAACGCGGCGGCGTCGGGCATCGTGGCGGCGAACTCGCGGATGATCGCCACCAGCTCGGCGAAGTGCTGCAACCGCGCCGGCACGTCGGCGAAGCGCGGATCGTCGGCGAGTTCCTGGCGGCCCATGGCGGCGATGAAGAAGTCGAACGTACCGCGCTCCGCGGGATGGCCGCTGACGACCAGCGAGTCGCCGTTGGCGACGGTGAGCACGAGGTAGTCGCCGGGGCGGAAGCTGCGGATCCACGACGGGTCGTCGTCGCCGTTCCACAGCGCGTCGTGGAGGTGCTCGTTGACGTAGAGCATCGTGTCGGCCATCGAGATGTCGATCCACTGGCCCTCACCGGTGCGCTCGCGCTGGTACAGGGCGGCGAGGATCGCCGTCGACGCCTCGAGCGCGGTGTACACATCGGCGTGGCTGTGCGGATCCTTGGCGAGCGCGCCGCCGCGGGCGTTGCCCTGCGAGGCGATGATCCCCGCCTCCGCCTCGACCACCGGGGCGTACGCCCGGCGCCGCACCCACGGCCCGCTCTGGCCGTAGCCCGAGATCGAGGCGTAGACGAGGCGCGGGATTGCGGGCGCGCACGTCGTCGGCCCCGAGACCGAGCCGCTGCATCACGCCCGGGCGGTAGTTCTCGACGAGGACGTCGGCGCGCTCGGCGAGGTCGAGCAGGATCGCCGCGCCATCGGGTCGAGCGAGGTCGATGCTGACGTTGCGCTTGCCGACGTTCTGCTGCACGAAGTAGCTCGACAAGCCGTTGCGGCGAGGGCTGGCGAAGCGGGTCAGGTCGCCGGCGGGCGGCTCGACCTTGATCACATCGGCGCCGAGGTCGGCGAGCATCCGCGTGCAGTGCGGCCCCGACAGCACGCGGCTGAGGTCGAGGACACGGATCCCCGAGAGCGGTCGACCGGCGGCGTGCGAGGAGTCCACGACGACATCGTGCCGCAAACCGCGACCCGCAGCGGCGGCGGACCGCAACGAATGTCACGGCCGGTTCCGGCGAAGAGCCGGTAGCGTGCCCGGTGCGCTGGTCGAATCCCCGACCGGTGAGCGCGTTCGGATTTCTCTCTGCTCCGGTCTTGCGCTGTTGAGCTACAACGAGGAGTCCCCCCAATGACCGTCATCGACGACGCCCCGCGCGCCACGTCCGACAACACCGCCGAGCCCGTCGAGGTCGCATTCCGCGACCTCGGGCTGCCTGCGGCCATCGTCCAGCGCCTCGAGCGCCAGGGCAAGCACAACGCCTTCGCCATCCAGGCCGCCGTGATCCCCGACGCCCTCGCCGGCCGCGACGTCGCCGGCCGCGCCCCGACCGGCTCGGGCAAGACGCTCGGCTTCGGGCTGCCGCTCGTCGCCCGCCTGACCGACGCCCGCCCGAAGCGCCCGGTGGCGCTCGTGCTCGCCCCGACCCGTGAGCTCGCCGAGCAGATCATGGCCGAGCTCGCCCCCTTCGCCAAGGCCGCCGGCCACGAGGCCGCCTCGATCTACGGCGGTGTCGGCTACGGCGCGCAGCGCAAGGCGCTCGACCGTGGTGTCGAGGTCGTCGTCGCCTGCCCCGGACGCCTCGAGGACCTGATCCAGATGCGGGCGATCGACCTGCGCGACGTGCAGATGGTCGTCGTCGACGAAGCCGACCAGATGGCCGACATGGGCTTCTTGCCCGCCGTCCGCCGGATCGTCGGCCAGACCGCCGAGAACCGTCAGGTGCTGCTCTTCTCGGCCACGCTCGACGGCCCCGTCGCCAAGCTCGTCGCCGATTTCCAGCGCAACCCGGTGCGTCACGAGGTCGGGCCGAAGGGCCCCGACGTGCACGCCGCCCACCACTACTTCTGGACCGTCGCCCGCGAGGACCGCGTCAACGTCACGTCTGCCGTGATCGAACGGCTCGGCTCGACGATCGTCTTCACCCGCACCCGCCACGGCGCCGATCGCCTCGCCAAGCAGCTCGGCCGCAACGGCGTGCAGGCCGAGCCGATCCACGGCGGCCGCTCGCAGGGCCAGCGCGACCGTGCCCTCGCCGCCTTCAAGAAGGGCCAGGCCTCGGCGCTGATCGCCACCGACGTCGCCGCCCGCGGCATCCACGTCAACGGTGTCAATGCTGTCGTCCACTTCGACCCGCCCGCCGAGGACGCGACGTACCTCCACCGCTCCGGCCGCACGGCGCGCGCCGGTGCCTCCGGCATCGTCGTGTCGCTGCTCGAGTCGAGCCAGAAGAAGGACGCCCTCAAGCTGCAGCGCGGTGTCGGTCTCGACGAGCCGATCACCAACCCGCGCCTCGACGAGCTGGTGCTCGAGGCCCTCGAAGCCGAGTTCGTCGACGTCGAGGCGGAGATCGCCGAGATCGTCGAGATCGCCGCGTCGACGACGTCCACGACGTCCACGACTTCCACGACTTCGCGTCCGACGCCGGCCGGAGACCCGTCCGACGCCAAGGGCACGGTGAAGTTCTTCAACTCGGGCCGCGGCTACGGGTTCATCACCCCCGACGGTGGCGACGCCGACGTGTTCGTGCACTTCAGCGCCATCAGCCACGAGGGCTTCAAGACCCTCGACAACGGCGCACGCGTGGACTACGAGGTGCGCGAGGGCCGCAACGGCCTCGAAGCCCAAGCCGTCCGCGTCGTCGGCTGAACCCAGCCGCGGGACCCGGCCGTTCGCCGGTCACCCGGTCACCCGGTCACCCCATCGTCTTGGCGCCGTCGATCGACTCGCGGATGATGTCGGCGTGGCCGGCGTGCTGGGCGGTCTCGGCGACGATGTGCATGAAGACCCGCCGGGAGCTCCAGCGAGCTCCCGGCTCGAACCACGGCGCGGCGGGCAGCGGATGCTCGGCGTCGAGGTCGATCGAGGCGACGAGGGCGTCCGTGCGCGCCGCCACCTCGTCGTAGGCGGCGAGCAGCGCGTCGAGCGTCTCGCCCTCCTGCATCGAGAACCCCGCCTCGTAGGCGGCGATCGCCTCCGCCGACGGCCCCTGGCTCCAGTCGACGTCGTCCCAACCACTCGCGAGTGCGGCGGGACCGTCGGTGGCGAAGCGCGCCCAGCCGTCCTCGGTCTCGGCGACGTGCTTGATCAGCCCACCGAGCGTCAAGGCGCTGACGGTGGAACGGGCGTTGCCCTGCTCGTCGGTCATGCCCGCCGTCGTCTGCTTGAACAGCTGGCGGTGGGTGCGCAACGTGTGCAGCAGGTCCTGGCGCTCCCGGGTGGTCCCAACCGTTTCGGGGCTGTCGGTCGTTTCGGTGTGGTGGTGCTCGCTCATGACCGCATGGTCGCGAGCATTGCGGTCACTTTCCGACCGCTATTCGTGGAATCCTGAACGCATGGCCGTCACGAGTGCACGCCTGCTGCGACTGCTCGCGCTGCTCCAACGCCATCGCCACTGGCCGGGCACCGAGCTCGCCGAGACGTTGGAGGTCTCACCGCGCACGCTGCGGCGCGACGTCGACCGCCTGCGCGACCTCGGCTACCCGGTGCGATCGACGCGCGGTGTCGACGGCGGCTACGAGCTCGCCGCCGGTGCCAACCTGCCGCCGCTGGTGCTCGACGAGCGCGAGGCGATCGCCCTGGCCGTCGGGCTCCACGGTGCGGCGCACAGCGTCCACGCCGACATCGCCGACGCCTCGGTCAGTGCCCTCGCCAAGGTCGTCGCCGTGCTGCCGCCGACGTTGCGCCAGCGCGTCGACCTCGTCGGCGACGTCACCGTCGCCGGTGTGTGGCGGACGGCGGCCGCCGACCTCTCCGCCGAGGTCCTCGGGCGCGTGGCCCAGGCGTGTCGTGACGGCGTCCGGCTGCGCTTCGACTACGCCGCCGCCGACGGTGCGGCCACGCACCGCTACGTGGAGCCGTATCGCCTCGTCGCCCTCGCCAGCCGCTGGTATCTCCTCGCCTTCGACCTCGACCGCGACGACTGGCGGACGTTCCGCATCGACCGGTTGACGCACCCGGACGCCGCCCGCAACACGTTCACGCCCCGTGCGCTCCCGGCCGACGACCTCGTCGAGTACGTGCGCTCGCGCATCGAGGGCTTGCGCAGCGGCCACCACGTCGAGGTGCTCGTCGACGCCACGGTCGAACACGTCCGCGACGCCATCGGACCGTGGGTGCGCGTCGACGACGAGCCGGTGCCCGACGGCCGGACGCGCTTCACGATGGACGTCGACTCGCTCGACTGGCCGCTCCTCGCCCTGGCGGCGCTCGACGCCGACTTCGAGGTCGTCCGCCCCGCCGAGCTCGTCGACCACCTCCGTCACGTCGCCGACCGCTTCCGCCGCTGCGCCTGACCGGAGGGACGGGCTCGGGAGGGGTGGGGGTGGGCGCAAGTAACGTCGCCACGTGCACCGCGATCGGGAACTCGTCGAGAAGCGCATCCAGCGCGAGCTCTGGCAGCGTGTGCTGCCGCTGGTCCACGCCGATTGCCGCCCGATGGCGATCGACGCCGGACCCGACCTCGACTCGCTGACGCCGCTGCAGCCCGGCGACGCCTGGGGCGCGCCGTGGGACACGACCTGGATCCGGCTGCGTGGCGAGGTCCCCGACGAGTGGTCGAGCCGGCGGGTCGAGGCGGTGATCGACCTCGGCTTCCATCCCAACGCGGCGGGCTTCCAGTGCGAAGGCATGGTCGTCGAGCCCGACGGCCGCGGCGGCTTCGTCCCGATCCAAGGAATCCACCCGCGGCGCACCAACGTCGCCGTCGACGCCAAGCCGGGCCCGGTCGAACTGCTCGTCGAGGCGGCCTCGAACCCGATGTTCCCGCAGTTCCAACCGTCGTCGCTCGGGTCGCCGGACACCGCCGGCGACCGGCCGCTGTACCGCTTCCGTCGCGCCGAGCTGGTCGTCGTCGACCCCGAGGCCGAGGCGCTGGCCTACGACCTCGAGGTGCTCGACGGGTTCATGCGCACGCTGGCGCTCGACGACCCCCGCCGCGCCCGCCTGCTGGCCACGCTGGCGACGGCGCTCGATCGCGTCCCCGACGTCGCCGCGGCGCGTGCCGTCGTCGCCCCGGCGCTGGCGGAGGACTTCGGGACGGCGACACGCCATCGCGAGGTGGCCATCGGCCACGCCCACATCGACACCGCCTGGCTGTGGCCGATCCGCGAGACGAAACGCAAGTGCACGCGCACGTTCGCCTCGGCGACGCGGCTGATGGACGACTACCCGGAGTACAAGTTCGCCGCCTCGTCGGCGCAGCACTACGCCTGGATCGAAGCGCGCAACCCCGAGCTGTTCACCCGCATCACCGAGCGGGTCGAGCGCGGCCAGTGGATCCCGATCGGTGGGATGTGGGTCGAGGCGGACATGAACCTGCCGTCGGGCGAGAGCCTCGTCCGCCAGATCGTGTTCGGACAGCGCTACTTCGAGGAGCGGTTCGGGATGCGCTGCACCGAGGTGTGGATCCCCGACGTGTTCGGCTACCCGGCCGGGCTGCCGCAGGTGTTCGCCGCCGGGGGCATGCACCGCTTCGTCACCCAGAAGCTGAGCTGGAACAAGCAGAACCGATTCCCCCACTCGACGTTCTGGTGGGAGGGGCTCGACGGCACCCGAGTGCTGACGCACTTCCCGCCCGTCGACACCTACAACGCCGAGATCACGCCCGCCGAGTTCGACTTCTCGATCACCAACTTCCGCGACCACGCCTGGAGCGACGACTCGCTGATGCCGTTCGGACACGGCGACGGCGGCGGTGGCCCGACCCGCGAGATGCTCGAACGCGCCCGGCGGCTGGCCGGCATCGATGCCCGGGCGACGCTCGAGATCGACACGCCCGCCGCGATGTTCGAGCGCATCGAGCAGGCGGCGGCCGGCGGCGCGAACGTGCCGGTGTGGCGCGGTGAGCTGTACTTCGAGACCCACCGCGGCACGCTCACCAGCCAGCTGAAGACGAAGCTCGGCAACCGGCGCTGCGAGCGGCTCTTGGTGGAAGCCGAGCTGTGGGCGGCGACGCTCGGCCGGAGCGCCGAGGTCGACGACCTGTGGCGCGAGGTGCTGACCCAGCAGTTCCACGACATCCTCCCCGGCTCGTCGATCGCCTGGGTGCACCACGACGCCGAGGCGACGTTCGGGCGCGTCGGCGACGACCTCGAGTCGCGGATCGCCGCGCTGCTCACCGAGCTCGCGCCCCGCGAGGTCGCAGTGGCCAATGCCGCCGACGTCGCGGTCGACGAGGTCGTCGTGCTCGACATCGCTGCGCTCGATACGCCGTCGGGCACGCCGAGCCAGCGTGTCGGTGACGGGACGGCCGTCCGCCTCAGCGTGCCGGCGTTCGGCGTCGTACCGTTGGCGCCGCTCCCGGTCGACGACCATGTGGCGGTCACCGACTCGTCGATGACCAACCGCCACCTCGCCGTGCGGTGGAGCGCCGACGGCCGGGTGACGTCGATCATCGACGTCGCCCGGGCCCGCGAGCTCGTCCCCGCCGGCGCCGCCGCCGGCGTGCTGGAGCTCGCCGCCGATCATCCCGTCGAGTACGACGCCTGGGACCTCGAGTCGTGGACGCGGGCCGCCGGTCGGCCCGTGACCGGCCCGGTCGAGGTCGAGCTGATCGACCGCGGCCCGCTCGTCGCCCGCGTCCGCGTGACGCGGCGCTTCGGTCCGTCGACCGCCGTCGTCACGTACACGTTGCGGGCGGGTGCGCGTCAGCTCGACATCCACGTCGCACTCGACTGGCACCACGATGAGCACCTGCTGTCGATCGCCTTCCCGCTCGACCTGCGCGCCGACGTCGCCACGTGCGACGTGCAGTTCGGCGTCGTGCACCGTCCGACGCACCCGTCGAGCCCGTGGGACGCGGCCAAGTTCGAGGTGTGTGCCCACCGCTACGTCGACGTTGCCGAGCCGGGATTCGGTGTGGCGATCCTCAACAACGGACGGTTCGGACACTGCCTGTTCGACGGTGCCGTGCGCGTCAGCCTGGCGCGGGCGGCGCAGTTCCCGGATCCCGGTGCCGATCGCGGGCATCACGAGGTCGACCTGGCGATCCGCCCCCACGATGGCGATCTCGGCGACGTGCGCGCCGCGGCGACGCGCTTCAATCGGCCGCTGCGCGTCGTCACCGGTGGTGGACGCCACCACCTGGCGACGCCGATCGTCCGGGTGAGTGGTGCCGGCGACGAGCCGGTCGACGGGGTCGAGATCGACGCGGTCAAGGTTGCCGACGACGGCAGCGGCGACCTCGTCGTCCGCCTCCACGAAGCGATCGGCCGTCGCACCCGGGTGTCGGTCGCCACCGCGCAACGGGTGACGAGGGCATGGCGCTGCAACCTGCTCGAGGAGCCGTCCGCGGGCGAGGAGGTCGGCGACGGTGACGTCACGCTGACGCTGCACCCGTTCGAGCTCGTGACGCTGCGCATGACGTCGGCCGCCGCCGACGACGGCCGGACGCTGCGGCGCTGAGCGGGGCGTCAGACCGACAGGCGGCGCAGTGCGGCGGCGGCGTACAGCGCCGTGCCGGTGACCATCGCGTCCTCCTCGAACATCACCCGGTTGGAGTGGTTCGGGGCGGCGGTCGCCGGGTTCTGCCCGTGGGGAGTGCCACCGAGGAAGACCATCGCCCCGGGCACGTTCTGCAGCACGTAGCTGAAATCCTCGGCGCCCATCACCGGGTGCGGCAGCTCGACGACACCGTCGCCGACGAGGTCACGGGCGAGTCCGAGCGACCAGTCGGCGAACGCGTCGTCGTTGCTCGTCACCGGATACCCGAAGACGACCTCGACGTCGACGTCGCATCCGTGGGCGGCGGCGACGCCCTCCGCGACCCGGCGGATCCCGTCGTGAACCTTGGCGCGGGTGCGTTCGCTCGTCGCTCGAATCGTGCCCTCGATCTCGGCCACCTCGGGGATGACGTTGTTGGTCGTGCCGGCCGAGATCCGTCCGACGGTGACGACGGAGGGGTCGAACACGTCGATCGAGCGGGTGATCATCGTCTGCAGGGCCTGGACGATCTCGCACGCCACCGGGATCGGGTCGAGCGCCCGGTGCGGTTCGCTGGCGTGGCCACCGCGCCCGGTCACCCGGACGAGCATCGTGTCGGCCGAGGCCATGATCGGCCCGCGGCGACAGCTCACCCAGCCCGACGGCAACGCCGACGTGATGTGCAGGGCGAACGCCGACTCGACGGCCGACGGGCTGCCGTCGGCGAGGGCGGGAACGTCGAGCAGCCCTTCATCGAGCATGAACCGCGCCCCGTGGTGGCCCTCCTCGCCGGGCTGGAACATGAACATCACCCGGCCGGCGAGCTCGTCGCGCCGATCGGCGAGGAGTCTGGCGGCGCTCGACAGCATCGCCGTATGGGTGTCGTGGCCGCAGGCGTGCATGCAGCCGTCGACGTGGGAGGCGAAGTCGAGGCCGGTGTCCTCCGGCATCGGCAGGGCGTCCATGTCGCCGCGCAACAGCATCGTCGGCCCGGGCCGCCCACCTTCGAGCAGGGCGACGATGCCGCTCGTGGACTCATGGGTGGTGATCGCCAGTGGGAGTCCCTCGAGCGATTCGAGCACGCGATCGCGGGTGATCGGGAGGTCGTTGCCCAGCTCTGGCCACTCGTGGAGGGCGCGCCGCAGCGCCACCGTGTCGTCCAGCAGGTCGCGGGCGTGTGCCCGCACCGTCTCCAACATGTCGCCGTCGGCGATGTCGCTCATCCCGTGAGCGTACGTCGCCGGCCGGAGCGGTTCCGTTGCGCCCCGCTCGGTGCCCACTGTCGGGGTGACGACGAGGAGCGTCGTCGCATCCGACCGAACGGAGACCACGATGACCATGTACGGCGCCAACCCCGAACAGCTCGCCAACCTCGGCACGACGCTGTCGCGTCAGATCGACACGATCACCCAGCTGATGTCGACCGTTGATGGGGTGCTCAACGGCACGACCTGGCAGGGCCCGGCGCGGGAGCGCTTCGTCGAGGAGTGGAACGGCGGCTTCAAGCAGGCCCTCGGCAAGCTCAACGAGGCGTTCGGCGCGGCGGGACGCGACTGCGTCGCGCGCTCGGAGGAGCTGCGCCGCATCATGGGGGTGGGGGCGTGAGTGACGCTCTACGCTGCACCGCGTGGCCTACCTCGAGTTCACGATCGAACCGTTCGTCGAGGGACGGCCCGGCCCACACGTCACGGCGGCGATCGCCGCCGCCGAATCACGCGGACTGAGCGTCGAGTTCGGGCCGTTCGGCTCGTCGTGCACCGTCGAGCTCGGCGACGTCGGTGCCATCGTCGGCGAGGTCACCGACGCCGCGTTCGCCAACGGCGCCAGCCACGTCAGCTTCCACGTCGCCCGCGACGAGAACCCGAGCGCGGCGACGTGAACGAGGCGACGCTGCACCCGCTGATCCGCTCGGTCAAGCCGGTCGTCGACGCCCTCGGCGCGACGCTCGTCCCCGCCGACCGGATGGAGCCGAGCGACGTGCCGCTGGTGTGGGAAGGGCGCACGGTCGGTGCGGTCCGGATGCCGCCGTTGCACGGTGCCCTCGATCGCCTGATCGATGCCGTGGAAGCCGAGCTCGGCGGCCGCCTGCCGATGCTCTCGCGGGAGGACAAGCAGCGCGCCGTGCGGTTGCTCGACGAGCGTGGCGCGTTCACGCTACGCCGCGCCGTCGAAGACGTCGCCGACGCGATGTGCGTCAGCCGCATCACCGTCTACAACTACCTCAACGCGATCCACCGGTGAGCGTCGAATCCGTGTCCGCCCGCCGCGTCGACGGCTTCGACGTCGTCGCCTTCGATGCCGACGACACCCTGTGGCGCAGCGAGGACGCGTTCGTCCACGCCGAGGCCCGCTTCGTCGAGCTCGTCAGCCCGTACGTCCCCGACGGCGTCGACGTCTCCGCCGCCCTGCGCGCCACCGAGCGGGGCGACCTGCCGATCTCGGGGTACGGCGTCAAGGCGTTCACGCTGTCGATGGCCCGCACGGCGATCCGTGCCACGGGCGGTCGCATCCCGGCGGCGGTCGTCGGCGAGCTGGTCGATCTCGGCTGGGCGATGCTGACCGAGGAGGTCCACCTCCTGCCGCACGTCCCCGAGGTCCTCGCCGCTGTGTCACCGCACGTGCGCATCGTGCTGATCACCAAGGGCGATCTCGTCCACCAGAACCGCAAGGTGACCACGTCGGGCATCGCCCATCACTTCACCGACGTCGAGATCGTGCTGGAGAAGGACGCCGCCACGTACGCCACGATCCTCGCCCGCCTCGGCGTCGCCCCGGAGCGGTTCTGCATGATCGGCAACTCCGTGCGCAGCGACGTGCTGCCGGTGCTCGAGATCGGCGGCACCGGCGTCCACGTCCCGTACCACGTGACGTGGGAGATGGAGCTCGCCGAGGGACACGGCCGCGAGTTCGTCGAGCTCGCTTCGCTCGCCGACGTGCCGATCTGGCTCGGCGTCAGCGAGCTGTAACGCTCACCAGCGGCGACAGCTCAGAGGCGACGCAGCTGGACGCGGTCGACGCGGTGGTCGGCGGTCTTGTGCACGATGAGCGAGGCCCGGTCGCGTGTCGGGGCGATGTTCTCGCGCAGGTTGCGTCCGTTGATCTCGCGCCAGATGCCCTTGGCGACGTCGACCGCCTCGGCGTCGGCGAGCTCGGCGTAGAAGCGGAAGTACGAGGTGGGATCCTTGAAGACCGACTCCCGGAGCGCGAGGAAGCGGTCGACGTACCATCCCTCGATGTGCTCCTCGTCGGCATCGATGTAGATCGAGAAGTCGAAGTAGTCGCTGACGAACTCCTGCGAGCCGGTGCCCGTCTGCAACACGTTGAGGCCCTCGAGGATGACGATGTCGGGCTGGTGGACCTCGACGCGCTCGTCGGCGACGATGTCGTAGACGACGTGGCTGTACACCGGGGCGGTGACCTTGGCGGCGCCGCTCTTGATCTCGCGCAACACCCGCAGCAGCTCGCGCGTGTCGTACGACTCGGGGAAGCCCTTGCGGTTCATGATGCCCCGCTGCTCGAGCACCCGGTTGGGGAACAAGAAGCCGTCGGTCGTGATCAGGTCGACCTTGGGGTGGTGCGGCCACTGGGCGAGCAGCGCCTGGAGGATGCGGGCGAACGTGCTCTTGCCGACGGCGACGCTGCCGGCGACGCCGATCACGTACGGCACCTTCGGGGCGATCGTGCCGAGGAAGGTTGCCGACACCTTGTGCAGGTCCTGGGTGGCGCTGACGTACAGGTTGAGCAGGCGGCTGAGCGGGAGGTACACGCTGGCGACCTCGTCGAGGTCGATGTGCTCGTTGATGCCGCGCAACCGCTCCAACTCACGTTCGCGCAGTGTCAGCGGCGTCGCCGCCCGGAGGGCGGACCACGCATCGCGATCGAACGTCAGGTACCGACCGGCGGTCTCGATCGCCGACGCACCTTCGGTCGTGCTGGTCACGGATCCGACTGTACGCGTCCACCCTCGGCGGCGCCCCAACCGTCGGCGGGGCCCCGATAATGGCGGCGATGGACGACAGGGCCGCAGCCTCGGCGACGCGGCGCAAACGTCTCGGTGCCTGGTACACGCCCGAGATGCTCGTCGAGGCGGTCGTCGAGGCGGCGATCACCACCGACCTCGTCGCCTCGCGCCGTGCCGTCGGCGACGACGTGGTGGTCGTCGACCCGGCGTGCGGCGACGGCCGCTTCCTCGCCGCGGCGGCGCGACGTGTCGCGGCGCTCGGCGGGCGGGCGCGGCTCGTCGGCATCGACGTCGACGCTGGCGCGGTCGCGTCGGCGTGCACCGTCTTGCCCGAAGCGACGTTCGTGTGCGGCGACGGGCTCGTCGTGCCGTGGGGCGAGGAGCGTGTCGATCTCGTGGTCGGCAACCCCCCGTTCCTCTCCCAGCTGGCGCGGGCGACGACGCGCGGTGGCGCCGGCAGCCGTGGTGTCGGCACCTACGGCGACGTGGCGGCGGAGTTCCTCGCCCTCGCTGCCGATGTCGTCGCCCGCTCCGGCGGGCGGCTGGCGATGGTGCTCCCGCAGTCGATCCTGTCGTCGCGCGACGCCACCGACGTGCGCCGGAAACTCGACGCGCGGGCGACGTTGGCGTGGTCGTGGTGGTCGCCGACCCACGTCTTCGACGCCCAGGTGCTCACGTGCGCCCTGGTGTTCGACTTCGCCGCGCCACGTTCACCGGGTGCGGCTGCCGGGAACTGGACGCACGTCGTCACCGAGCGGCAAGCGGTACCACTGCTCCCGGTGCTCTCGACCGCCGGGACGCTGGGCGACCGGGCGACGCTCAACGCCAACTTCCGTGACCAGTACTACGGACTGGCAGGCGCCGTCGGGGCCGACCGGGACGGACCACCGCTGGTCACGAGCGGGCTGATCGATCCCGGGCGCTGCTGGTGGGACGAACGGCCGATCACGTTCCAGCGACGACGGATCACCCGGCCACGGGTCGACCTGGGTGCACTCGATGAGGCGATGCAGCGGTGGGCCGCCCGGCGGCTCGTGCCGAAGGTGCTCGTGGCCAATCAGACGGCGATCATCGAGGCCGTCGCCGACCCCGCCGGTGCCCACCTGCCCGGCGTCCCGGTCGTCGCCGCCTATCCGACCGGGACCCACTGGGACGACGCGGTCGACCGCGGCGCCGCCGCGGCCATCGACGTCGAGGCGTCGGTCTGGCAGATCGCCGCCGTGCTGACCTCACCGACCGCGTCGGCGTGGCTGTGGCATCAGCGCGCCGGCACCGGGTTGTCGGCGGGAACCGTGCGCGCCTCGCCGGCCGTGCTGGCGGCGCTGCCCTGGCCGGCGGGATCGCTCGACGCGGCAGTCGCGGCGTTGCGCGGCGGTGACGTCCGGACCTGCGGCGCCGCGGTCGATGCCGCGTACGGCGCCGACGACCCGGCGGTGTTCGCCTGGTGGGAGGCGCTACTGCAGCGGATCGAGGCGCGCGCCGCTCGCCCGGCCGCCGACGACGCGGCGCCCTCGACGCCCACCGCGCCCTCGGCGCCACCGAAGCCCGGGTGACCCGGCGATCATCCACAGCAGCACCAGCCCGCCGAGCTCCGAGAGGTGGACGAGTTCGGCGACCGGCGTCCGCTCACCGCTGACGATGTCGGCGACGACACCGAGCAGTGTCGTCGCCACGAGGGCGACGGTGAACGGCAGCAGGCCGAACGCTCGATGCGGCTTCCACGCCGCGTAGGCGAAGCCGACGGCGAGGGCCGCACCGAATGCTCCGAGGTGTCGAGCTTCGTGGACGTCGGAGCCGTCCAGCCTGCCGGCCAGCAACGGCGGCAGGCTCTGCACGAGGAGCACCACCGCGACCCAGGCCAGCGCTGGGCGCAACCAGCCGCCGCGACCGAGGCGAGCCGGCCGGGCGCGGGCGGTGACCGCACGGACGAGGTCGGGCACCGGCTCCGCCGGGCGCACCCGGACGAGACGGTCGAGGCGCTCGCTGCGCGCCAGAAACGACGTGCAGTCGGCACAGCCGGCGACGTGGATGTCGATCGCACCGGACTCGTCGGCGGTCGTCTCGCCGTCGAGGCGCGCCGAGATCAGCTCGCGGATCGACGCGCAATCGGCGGGAGGGTTCACTGCCATGTACGAACGGTCGTCGCCGAGCGGCGTTCGGTTCCCCGGACCTTCGTCACTGGGCGAACGCTCCCGCGGCTGCGACACTGGACGTGTGGAGTCACGGTGGACCACCTGACCAACGTCCTCGTCGCCGCGCGGGACGGTGACCGCCGCGCCCTCGAACGCTTCGTCGCCGAGACCCAGGCCGACGTCTGGCGCATCTGCCACTACCTCGGCGACCCGGATCACGCCGACGACCTCGCCCAGGAGACCTATGAGCGGGCGATCGCCTCGATGCACCGCTTCCGGGCCGAGGGCAGCGGGCGCGGCTGGCTGCTGACGATCGCCCGCCGAGTGTGTGTCGACCACACCCGCCGGGCCACCCGCCGCCGCCGTCTCGAGCGGACCGTCGTCGACGCCGCGACCGGCGACCGGTCGCGGCTGGCCGCGCCCGATCCGACGGGACGCGTGGACCTCGATCACCTGCTCGAGGTGCTCGACCCCGACCGCCGGGCGGCGTTCGTGCTGACCCAGGTGCTCGGTCTGCACTACGACGAGGCGGCCGAGATCCTCGGCTGCCCGATCGGGACGGTGCGTTCGCGCGTGTCACGCGCTCGCGCCGACCTGGTGTCGATGATGGAAGCCCCCGACGCACCGGGGGACCGGACCATGGAGGCGTTGTGATGACCGTTCGGACGAACCCTCGACGCGCACGCCAGGTGTGGTCGGCCGCCGCACTGTCAGCCGTGCTGTCCGTCGCCGCCCTCGGCTGCGGTGGGAGCGACGGTGGCGATGCCGGTCCGGCACCGGGCGGCAGTTCCGTCGGTGGCGGGGCCGCTGCCCGCGGCGAACAGATCGCCCGCAGCAGCGGCTGCGCGGGCTGCCACGGACAGAACTTCCAGGGTGCCGCCGGGCCCACCTGGGTCGGCCTCGCCGGATCGGAGGTCACCCTCGCCGACGGCACGACGATGGTCGCCGACGACGCCTACCTCGCCCGGGCGATCAGCGAACCCGACGCCGAGGTGGTCGACGGCTATTCGTTGAAGATGCCGGCGAACGACTTGAGCGACACCGAGGTGGCGGACATCGTCGCCTTCATCAAGTCGCTCGACGGCGGGTGACCGTCGGCGGGAGCGACACGTGACGCCGGGTACTCCTCTCCGTCGACGATGGCGCCTCGTCGTCGGCGTCCTCGCCGGTCTCGTCGGCAGCGGGCTCGTCGGCGGCGTCGCCCACGCCGACCCGGCAGGGCCGACCGACTACCAGACGGTCGTCGTCGATGTCGATCCGCCGGCGCCGACGATCCACCCGACGATCGTCGGCGGCGACTCGTTCGTCGAGCTGCGTGTCGATCGTGGCACCGATGTCGTCGTCCTCGGCTACCAGGATGAGGATGCGCTGTGGTTCCGTGCCGACGGCACGGTGCTCGAGAACCGCAACTCGCCGAGCACCTACCTCAACGACGACCGCTTCGCCACGGGCGACGTGCCGCCGACGGCGACCGCCGACGCCGAGCCCGACTGGCACGAGATCGCCTCCGACGGCGAGTGGGCGTGGCACGACCACCGAGCCCACTGGATGCAGACGACGCCACCCGCCGGTCGCGGGCCGGGCGACGAGATCCTCGACGCCGTCATCCCGATGCGCGTCGACGGCACTCCCGTCGAGGTGCGCGTCGTCAGCACGTGGTTGCCCGCGCCGTCGCCCGCCGCGGCGTGGCTCGGCGCGCTCGCCGGGGTGACGTTCGCCGTCGCCGCGTGGGGCGTACGGCGGATGGGCCTGCCGGCTGTGCTGGCGACGCTGCCCGTGGCGGTCGCGGCCGCCGTGATCGGCGCGTGGCAGTACTTCTCGCTGCCCGCCTCCACCGGACCTCGCGTGGTGTGGGTGGTGCTCCCGGGTGTGGCGGTCGTGTGCGCCGTCGTCGGGTCGGTCGTCGGACGCCGGTCGCGGTTCGTCGCCGATGCGGCGGTGCTCGTCGTCGGTGCCGAGCTGGCGATCTGGGGATTCATCAAGCGCGACGGCCTCGGGGCGGCGATCGTGCCGACCGACGCGCCGTACTGGGCTGATCGGCTGGTGACGGCGATGTCGTTGACGGGCGGCGTCGCCTTCGTCGGCCTCGCCGTGTGGTGGCTGTTCGCCGCGACGTCGGTGTCGCCGCGCGATCAGCGGTCCCAGGGAGCCGACGGGCTGGCTGCGCCAGGGCCGCCGGTGAGCACCTCGTAGCCGTCGTCGGTGACGAGGATCGTGTGCTCGTACTGGGCGGTGCGCTTGCCGTCGGCGGTGACCGCCGTCCAGTCGTCGTCCCACACCCGGTAGTTGACGCCGCCGATGGTGATCATCGGCTCGATCGTGAACGTCATGCCCGGGCGCATGATCGTCGACGAGCGCGAGTCGTAGTAGTGCAGCACCTGGATGTCGCCGTGGAACTGCTCGCCGATGCCGTGTCCGACGAAGGCGCGGACGACGCCGTAGCGGTGCTGCTTGGCGTGGTCCTCGATCGCTCGACCGATGTCGGACAGCGGGCGGCCGGGCTTGACGGCCTCGATGCCGAGCCACATGCACTCCTCGGTCACCTTCACCAACTGGCGACTCTCGGGGTCGACGTTGCCGGCGAGGAACATCGCGTTGGTGTCGCCGTGGACGCCGTCGAGGTAACCGGTGACGTCGATGTTGCAGATGTCGCCGTCTTGGAGCGGACGCGAGTCGGGGATGCCGTGGCAGATGACCTCGTTGACCGACGTGCAACATGCCTTGGGGTACCCGTGGTAGTTGATCGTCGACGGGTAGGCGCCGCGGGCGATGAACGCCTCGTGGACGAAGACGTCGATCTCCTCGGTCGTGACGCCTGGCGCGACGAGCTCACCGGCCAGCCGGAGGACCTCGGCGGCGACGGCACCGGCCCGGCGCATCTTCTCGATGATCTCGGGAGATTTGATCCGCGGCTCGTCCCAGCGGGGGACCTCACCGGTGTCGGCATACGGCGGACGGCCGATCTCGGGCGGTACGGAGCGCATCGGGGTGACGACGCCGGGCAGCACGCGACCCTCCGAGCGCTTGTGGCAGCGCTTGTACTTGCGCCCGCTGCCACACCAGCACGGCTCGTTGGCGTGCGGCAGGGTGGCGGGTGCGGTCGCCGTGACGTTCATGGGTTCAGGATACGGGCTCGGTCGCAGCCAGGCGAGGGGTGCGAGGAGTCGTTCGTGTCTCGCTCCGTGCTCTCGCCTAGCCTGTCGACGTGTCTCAGGACGAGGTGCTGGCTCCCGGTTCGGCATCGCCCTTGTTTGCGCTGCCGGCGATGGACCACGATCGGGAGCGGATCGAGGCGGCGATGCACGATGCCGTCGTCACCTCCGACACCTACCTGACCGAGCTCGCCTCGCATCTCCTCGTCGCCGGCGGCAAGCGGCTGCGCCCCGTGCTCGCCGTTGCCGCTGCTCAGATCAACGGTGAGCCGGCGTCACTCGACGTCGTGCGCGGCGGCGTCGCCTGCGAGCTCGTGCACCTCGGTTCGCTGTACCACGACGACGTGATGGACGAAGCCGACACCCGCCGCGGCGTGGCGACGGTCAACGCCAAGTGGGGCAACCTGCAGGCGATCCTCGCCGGTGACTTCCTCCTCGCCCGGGCCTCGGAGATCGCTGCCTCGCTCGGCACCGAGGTCGCTGGTCTGCTCGCCCGCACGATCGGCTGGCTCTGCGAGGGCCAGATCGAAGAGCTCCGGCACACGTACGACCGGGGACGCACCGAGACCAGCTACTTCGCCTCGATCCACGGCAAGACGGGCTCGCTCTACGGCACGGCGTGTCGCATCGGCGGGATCGTCGCCGGCCACGACCGCGAGATCATCGACGCGCTGACCGAGTTCGGCAACGCCTACGGCACCGTGTTCCAGATCGTCGACGACATCTTGGACATCGTCGCCACCGACGAACAGCTCGGCAAGCCGGCCGGCCACGACATGGTCGAAGGCGTGTACACGCTGCCGGTGCTGCGCACGCTGGCGCTCGACAACAGCGCCGCCGCCGAGTTGGGCGAGCTCCTCGGCGGGCCGCTCGACACCGTCGCCAAGGAGAAGGCGATGTCGATCGTGCGCGGTAACGAGGGCGTCGAGTCGGCGATCGCCACCGCCCGCACCTACGTCGAGATGGCCGAGCGCTCCTGCGACGAGCTGCCCGCCTCCGAGGCGACCGAAGCCCTGCGCTCGGCTCCTCGTGCGCTGCTCACCTCGGCCACCGTCGTCGCCTGAGCCGCAGCTTGCGGGTCACCAGGCGGGGGCGAGCTTGGTGAGCGCGCCGGCCAGGGCGTAGGCGCGTTCGGCACCCGACGAGCCCTGGTCGCGGAGCTCGTTGGTGGCGATGCGCAGCGCGGCGCCGGCGATGCGCTCGCTGCTCAGCCCGACGCGCAGCGCAGAGCGCAGGATCAGCGGGCGGCCGAGCAGACGCAGGCTGAGCCGGGCGACGCGCTGGTGCTCGGCGACGGCCTCGGCGAGCAACGTCGGGTAGCGCTGGAGGCTGGTCGAGTTGCCCGTGGTCAAGGCCTCGTCGAGGACCTCGGCAGCGAGGCGACCGCTCATCAGCGCGGCGTCGACGCCGTCGCCGTTGAGCGGGCTGGCCATGCCGGCGGCGTCACCGACGACGAGGAACGTCGGGCCCATCTTCGGGCCGACCGAACCGCCCACCGGCACGCGGAAGCGGGTCGGCGCCTTCAGCGGTGCCGCCGGATCGATCTGCCAGCGCTCGGCGATCTGCCCGGCGAACACGTCGAGCAGTTTCAGGGCGTGGACCGCACGGGCCTCGCGGTACGTCGACGACACCGCGACGCCGACGTTGACCGTCCCGTCGCCGAGCGGGGCGACCCAGCCGTAGCCCGTGACCGAACGGCCGGCACCGTCGGTGATGGCGAGATCGGTCTCGAGCCACGGTTCGGCGTGCCGCGGCGAGGCGAAGTAGGTGCGCGTGGTGATGCCGTAGGGCCAGTCGCGGCGGCGCGTCGTGCCGAGCGCACGGCCGAACGAGCTGTTCGCCCCGTCGGCGACGACGACGAAGCGCGCCCGCACCTCGGCGCGGCGGGGAGCGGCACCGTCGATCGCATCGTCGACGGCGAACGTGGCGCCGCGGACGAAGCCGCGGTCGACGATCGGGGCGGTCGCCTCGTGACCCATCAGCACCTCGACGCCGGCGCTCGCCGCGCCGTCGCGGAGTGCCGCGTCGAGGTGGTCGCGGCGCCGGGTGGCGCCATCGGTGGGCAGGTCGTCACGGCGCGGCCACGGCATCGTCACGACGCGACGTCCGTGGACCACGCGGATGCCGGCGATGCGGTGCGCCTCGGCGATCGCCGCCTCGTCACCGAGCAGCGCCAGTTCCGCCAGCGCCCGTGGCGTCAGCAGGTCGCCGCACGCCTTGTGCCGTGGGATGGGGCGCTTCTCGACGAGCGTGACGGCATGGCCGTGGCGCGCCAGCCACGTGGCGACGGCCGAGCCGGCCGGGCCGCCACCGACGACCAGGACGTCGGTGCCGACGTCAGATCCGCTGGCGTCGACCGTGTCCAGCGGATCCTCCTGGCCTGCCGGTCAGCCCGCGGATCCCTCGATCGGCTCCGGGCCGACCGGGGCGATCTCGGAGTCGCCGATGGTCTCGGGCTCCGGCGAGGTGAAGTCGTACTCGCCGCCTTCGAGGGCGGCGAACACCGGTGACTCCTCCGAGCACCACGTCTCGTACTCGTCGGCGAACTCTTCGCTGGTCGGGTCGGCGCCGCCGAGCGTGAACCGCTCGTGGCAGACGACGGCGAGGATCTCGTATTGGGTGAGCTGCGACTCGAACGCCGGCATCACGCCGCGCTCGCCGGTGAGGTGGGGTCCGCCGGGACGGTCGGGGTTGCCGTAGATCTCGACGCCGGCGGCGTTGTAGCCCTCGGTGCCGTAGTAGACGTAGCGCAACTGGTCCTGGATGTGCGGGAAGGTGTCGATCACCGAGCCGCCCTCGAACGGGTAGCCGACGCCGCCGCCACCGGACGCGCCGTGGCAGCTGGCGCAGTTGCTGTAGACCTCGGCGCCCATTCCCATCGGACCTTCGACGGACTCGGGACCCTCGGTGACGGAGCGCACGTACATGAACCCCCACACCGGCAGCAGGCTCAGCGTGGCCATCGCCCAGAACGGGATCTTCTTGCGCGACTTGGCGGCGGCCACGTACACGGGATCGGGCTTCGGGGCGGGCGGCGCTGCCGGTGCGGGCGCCTTGCCGCGTGCGGCGGGACCACTCGGCGCGGCGGCGGCAGGTGCGGCGGCGGCCTTCGTGGTGGCCGGCGTGCTGGCCGCGGCGGCGGCGTCACTCCCGGCCTCGGCGCCGGCTGCGTCGCCGGCGTCTCCCTGTCCGATCGCGGCGCGCCGTTCGCGCGAGCGCTTCAGGAGGTGTTCGGGAATCTCGGTCACTGGCGAGATGATAGAGGGGCACGTTCGCCGAGCGGGAATCTGCCGACGACGGACACCGGATCGGCCGTGCACTCGCCCGGATTGCACTTACGCACAACCGCGCCGGGCCGCGAGACTGTGCTGCCAGACTTCGTACATCTGACGCCGACGAGTACAGTTCGTGAGCGACCACCCCGTCGTTCCGCACGATGTCCGACGACCGGACATCCGCCGCTGGCGGCACCGAGAACAGCCACAACGCGAAAGACCACACCCACATGATCGCAATCGACGTCCTCGAATGGCCCGGGATGAACCAGGCGTTCCTCGTGTCGTTCTTCGCGGCGATCGTCCTGTGTGCGCTGATCGTCCCCTACGGCAAGCGTCGCAAGGTCGGTGCCCCATTCTCGTGGGGCGAGGCGATGCTCGCCTCGGTCTACATCTTCCTCATTCTCTTCCTCGCCTTCGGCATCGTTCCCCACCAGTGGATCGACCATGCCGACAAGGACCTGGGCTGGTCCCGCGACAAGCTCCTGTTCGGCCCCGGCGGCATCCTCAAGCCCGAGTCCGCCGGCGGTTGGAACCCGATCACCCTCCAGTACCAGGCAGTCCGCGACACGATCGTCGTCGTGTTGCACCTGGTGTTCTTCATCATCCTCGGCGCCCTCGCCGTGTGGTGGCAGAAGCGCGGCGACGTGAAGCCGAAGGAACTGCCGACCTCCACCTACGGCCGTCCGCTGGTCAAGAAGGCCTGATCGATGGCCAAGACCGACGCCAACCCGCCAATGATGCCCTACACCGACGCCTACACGTTGGTGGAGGTCGACGCGGACTACCTGACCAAGGCCGTCAAGCCGAAGCAGTTCATCCACATCGACCAGTCCGAGTGCATCGCCTGCGAGGGCTGCGTCGACATCTGCCCGTGGAAGTGCATCCACATGGTGGCCACCTCGGCGGTCGTCGAGGCCGACGGCACCGAGCAGCCGGGCACCGACCCGTCGGATGCGTTCATGTTCACCATCGACGACGACATCTGCACCCGCTGTGCCCTGTGTGTCGATCGCTGCCCGACGGGCGTGATCATCCTCGGCAAGGCCGGTACCGCCACCGCGGCCGGTAACTCCCACGTCCGGACCAACAACCACGGCTACGGCTACGGCATGAGGCTCTGAGAGATTCCCAGGAACGCTGACAATGGCAAAGATCATCGACGACAAACCCCGCCCCACGGTCAAGGACCGCGTCTCTGCGACGGTCGACTCCGTGCAGGGCAGCCAAGCCTGGAACTCGATCTTCCGGCCCGGCTCGATCTTCCGCAAGGGCTACACCGACAGCCCGCGCAACCGCAGCTACGTGATCATGAACTCGGTGCTGTACCACCTGCACCCGGTGAAGGTGAAGCGTCACGCGGTCAAGGTCAGCTACACGCTGTGCCTCGGTGGACTGAGCTTCTTCTTGTTCATCCTGTTGACGGTCACGGGCATCTTCTTGATGTTCTTCTACCGACCCGAAGCGACCGCCGCGTGGAACGACATCCAGAACCTGCAGACCTCGGTGACGTTCGGGCTGCTGGTGCGCAACATGCACCGATGGGCGCGCGCACCTGATGGTGCTCGCCGTGTTCTTGCACATGGCCCGCGTCTTCTACCACGGCGCCTACAAGCCACCCCGCGAGTTCAACTGGGTGATCGGCGTCATCTTGTTGATGCTCACGCTGCTGCTGTCGTTCACCGGCTACCTGTTGCCGTGGGACCAGCTCGCCCTGTGGGCGGTCACCGTCGGCACGAACATGATGGGCTACACGCCCGTGTTCGGTCAGGAGGTCCGCTTCGTGCTGCTCGGCGGTGCCGAGATCGGCTCCGAGACGTTGCTCCGGTGGTACGTGTTGCACGTGTTGTTCCTGCCGTTCGTCATCGTGATCTTCATGGCGATCCACTTCTGGCGTGTCCGCAAGGACGGCGGCATCTCCGGTCCGCTGTGATGGGACGTCGTGTGATGGGACGCGTGATGGGAGAGGTGCAGTGACCGAGATCCCCGAACATCTGCTCAAGCGAGCACAGGCGGCGCGCGACAAGTCGGCGTCCGAGACGCCGGCCGAGCCGGCAGCCACCGAGGGTGCGTCCGCCGCGCCCGCGGGTGACTCGCGCATCCCCGAGCACCTGCTGCAGCGCAGCAAGGCCGCCAAGGCAGCCAAGGAGGGCGGCGACGCCGAATCCTCGAGCGGTGGTGGCGCCGTCGCGGTCGCCGACAAGGTCGGCGCCGTCGTCGCCGCGGCACCCGCCGGTGGTGGCGTGCCGATCGGTGCCGGTCCTGGTGGTCACACGCAGCGGCTGCTGACCGTCGTCAAGTCGGGCTCGATCCAAGACGTCAAGGCGACCCCGGTCGACAAGGTCCACACGTGGCCGCACCTTTTGGCCGCCGAGTTCGTCGCCGCCCTGGCGATGACGGCGTTCACGTTCATCTTCTCCATCTTCGTCCACGCCCCGCTGCTGCAGCTGGCGAACACGAACCAGACCCCCAACCCGTCGAAGGCGCCGTGGTACTTCCTCGGCCTGCAGGAGCTGCTCGTCTACTTCCACCCGATGGTGGCCGGCGTGACGCTCCCGGGTGTCGGGCTCATCGCCCTCATCCTCGCCCCCTACCTCGATCGCAATCCCTCCAACAAGCCCGAAGACCGCAAGTTCATGTACGGCCTGATGACCGTGCACATGATGTTCTGGTCCGTGCTGGTGCTCATCGGCTCGTTCTTCCGTGGGCCCGGCTTCAACTTCGTCCTGCCCTGGGTCGAAGGCCTCTTCTTCGAGTTGTGAGCGACGGCGAAAGGAGAATGTCATGAGTACCGCAGCCATCATCGCCATCGCCATCGGGGTCGTCGTCGTCCTCGGCGCGATCGCCTTCTTCACGCTCGCTCGGCGCAGCGACGTCCGCGGTGCGGGCGCACTGTCCGGCGAGACCGTGCAGCGCGACACGTCGGGCCGTCAGCGCCACGAGCCGGCCGTCGATGCACCCACCGCCGACGAGGTCGAAGCCGCCGGTGTCGCCGCCCGCAGCACCGAGCTCGTCACGGCGTCGGTGCCCGAGATCGTCGAGTGGACGCCGCCCGATCCCGAGGTGATCGGTGTCAGCCGCCGCCAGTTCTTCAACCGCGCCACCGTCACGCTGATGAGCGCCGGCCTCGGCGCGTTCGCCGCCGCGGCGTTCGTCGCCTTCTTGTGGCCGAGCGGCACGGGCGGCTTCGGCGGCCAGGTCAACGTCGGCCGCCTCGATGCGATCAAGGACGGCATCAAGCAGGGCGGCGGCTTCTTCTACGCCGCCGAGGCCCGCTCGTGGATCACCGAGTACCCCTCGGAGGCGCTGCCCCTGGCCGCCACCGTGTACCCGGAGAGCCTCCTCGCCACCATGCGCCAGGGAATCATCGTGCTCAGCCAGAAGTGCCCGCACCTCGGCTGCCGCGTGCCCGAGTGCGCCACCAGCCAATGGTTCGAGTGCCAGTGCCATGGCTCGCAGTACAACCGTGTCGGCGAGAAGAAGGCCGGGCCCGCGCCGCGCGGCATGGACCACTTCCCGGCGACCATCGCCTCCAACGGCGACGTCACGATCAACACCGGCGCCTCGGTGCCCGGCATGGCGATCGGCACCAACACGACCGGTCAAGAGGCCGAGGGCCCGCACTGCACCTCGGGTGGGGAGCACTGATGTCGGCGGTCACCATGCCAGCCATCGTGGGTCTGACGACCACCACGATCGGCGTCATCGGACTCTTCATCATCTGCGCCGGTTGGATCGTCTACGGGATCTTCAACGTCGTCGTCGGCAAGCGCGAGGTGGGCTCGGAGATCGAGCTCGCACCGAACCGCAAGGAGTACTACGACGACGAGACACTCGAGGGACCGCGCCTGATGCGCGTCCAACTGCTCGGCGTGATCCTCCTGGCGATCACCGTCGTCGCCCTCCCGCTGTACTGGGTCTTCGAGCCGAGCCGTCAGGCCGGCGCGCAAGAGGGCTGGGACAACCGCTTCGCCAGCTGGGGCTCGCAGCTCTTCGCCCCGACCGCCGAGGGCGGGTTCAACTGCGCCGGTTGCCACGGCGGCATGCAAGCCGTCGGTGGTGAGGCCCCCTTCACGGTGACCGACCCGGTCACCCAGGAGGTCCAGGCCGTCAACTGGAAGGCTCCGGCGCTGAACACCGCCTTCTACAAGTTCGACGAGGACGAGATCCGCTTCATCCTCAACTACGGGCGTCCCTTCTCGCCGATGTCGCCGTGGGGCCTCGTCGGCGGTGGCCCGATGAACACCCAGCAGATCGACACGTTGATCGCCTACATCGCCAGCATCCAGATCCCACGGGAGAACTGTGGTGAGGGCGAAGACGACCCGCTGACCTGCGAGAGCGGCAACCTGCCTGCCGAGATCCAGCAGGAGATCCAGGCAGCCGCCGAGCTGGCCGTGGCCAACGGCGACGCCGAGTCGATCGGCGAAGCACTGTTCAACCTCGAGCTCGGGAGCGGCGCCTACAGCTGCGCCCGCTGCCACACCCTCGGGTGGAGCTACGGCGAGCCGGGCGTGCCCGGCCAGGGCGCCTACGGGTGGAACCTGACCGGGGGCTCCGTCAACTCCCACTTCGTCAACGAGGATCAGTTGATCTCGTTCATCGAGGACGGTTCGGAGTACGGCAAGCTCTACGGCCGCAACGGCCAGGGCAGCGGTCGCATGCCCGGCTTCGGCTCACTGCTCACCGATGAGCAGATCCAGGAAATCGTCGACTACGTGCGGAGCTTGTGATGTCGCTGTTGGCCATCTCGTGGGAGCCCGAGCTCCGCGGGCTCCTCACCGTCGTCATCGGCGTGGTGATCCTGTGCGGCAGCATCTACGGCATCATGGCGACCAACCTCGGATACCGGTTGGCGTTCCTCGTCACCCTCACCGGCCTCATGGGCTGGATGATGCTGATGGGCTTCGTGTGGATGATCTACGGCATCGGCCTGCGCGGTCCGGACCCGTCGTGGCAGCCGGTTCCCGCGATGGGCGTGCTCGAGGGTGTCCGCGCCCTCGACCAGGCCGGTGTGCTCGACCCGCCGGCGGACGTGCCCGACGACGCCAACCCGCAAGAGACCGCCGACGTCGTCCGCGACACGTTCCTCGAACAGGGCTGGATCGTGCTCGACCAGTCCTCGCCGGCGTTCGGACAGGCCCAGGCATCGGCATCCGAGCTGCTCATCGAGGAAGGCGCGTTCACCGACGGGCAGTTCACGATCGTCGAGATCTTCGACACCGGCGGCGATCGGTACCCGAAGATCAACGACACGCTCGACTTCCTCGCCTTCTGGCACGAGCCGCACTACGTCGTCGCCGAGGCGGCGCCGCTGATCCCGGTGCGGGTCGAGGACGGCCGAGCCCCGGCCTCGCCGGTCATCGACGAGGAGCGTCCGCGCACCTACGTGTACATGATCCGCGACCTCGGCGCTCGTCGCCAGCCGGCGGCCGTGACGATGATCGGATCGGGCATCATCTTCTTCGCCCTCTGCTACCTGTTGCACCGTCGTGACCGTCATCTCCGGGACAACCTCGCCCAGCCGCTGCCGGCGACGCGCATCGAAGCGACCGTCGAGCAGGAGCAGGTGCCCGAAAGCGAGAGCGTCAGCGTCTAGCGATGGGCCAGTACCTGCCGATCGTCATCTTGTTGCTGCTCGCCATCGTCTTCGGCGTGCTCAGCTTCTTCGCGTCGCGACTGCTCGCGCCGCGTCGGCGGTCGACAGCCAAGGAGGCGCCGTACGAGTGCGGCATCGTGCCGAGCCGTGAACCTCCGGAGCGCTTCCCCGTCAGCTTCTACATCGTCGCCATGCTGTTCATCATGTTCGACATCGAGATCATCTTCGTCTACCCGTACGCGGTGAACCACTCGGTGCTCGGCGCCTACGGCTTCTGGGCGATCTTGTTGTTCTCGGTCGTGTTCTTCCTCACCTTCGTCTACGAGGTCGCTCGCGGTGGGCTCGACTGGGGTCCGCTCCAGCGCTACCGCAGCCTCGCCGTCGAGGCGTCGATGGTCTCGCCGGAGCGCACCGCTGCGTCAACCGTGCGTCGCGTCGGTACCGAGGGACGCCTGCCGTCGGCGGGCGACGAAGCAGCCGCGTAACCACTCAGCGGGTAATCAAGGAGTCACACATGGGCATCGTCAACGACGTGCGCGACGACGGACTCGGCGGGCTGTCCCACAACGTCATCACCGGCAAACTCGAAGACCTCGTGAACTGGTCACGGGCGCGCTCGTCGTGGCCGGCCTCGTTCGGTCTGGCCTGCTGCGCGATCGAGATGATGGCCGCGGGCGGCGCCCACTACGACATCTCCCGGTTCGGCATGGAGGTCTTCCGCGCCTCGCCGCGCCAGGCCGACATCATGATCGTCGCCGGCCGCGTCAGCCAGAAGATGGCGCCGGTGCTGCGACAGGTGTACGACCAGATGATGGAACCGAAGTGGGTCATCTCGATGGGCGTGTGCGCCTCGTCGGGCGGCATGTTCAACAACTACGCCATCGTCCAAGGGGTCGATCAGATCGTGCCGGTCGACGTCTACGCGCCCGGCTGCCCGCCGACCCCCGAGACGCTGATCCACGCCATCGAGACGCTCCACGGGCTGATCGAGACGAACCAGATCCTGAAGCGTCGTCAAGCGACCGGCGCCGGCGCCAACGTGCACGTCGAGCTGATCGAACCCGGCGCGTCGCCGACACCGGTACTGCTCGGAGCCCGCCGTGACTGACCAGACCACCACCGCGCACGACGTCCGCCTCGTCGCACGCGACGACTACCTGGCGACGGTCAAGGCCCTCGCCGACGAGGGCTTCGCGATGTGCGTCGACCTCACCGCTGTCGACTACCTCGAGTTCCCGACGCCGTCGAGCGAACGCTTCGAGGTGGTCGTCAACCTGCTCGACATCCAGCAGCGTCGCCGTGTGCGACTGCGCGTCCCCGTGCCGGCCGACGACCCGACACTGCCGACGTTGTTCGACGTCTATCCGGGTACCGAAGCCCTCGAGCGCGAGGTCTTCGACATGTTCGGCATCGAGTTCACCGACCACCCGGACCTCACCCGCATCCTGATGCCCGAGGACTGGATCGGGCATCCGCTGCGCAAGGACTACGAGATCGGTCGCATCCCCGTGCAGTTCAAGGCGGCCAACTCATGAGCGAGACCGGGCACCCCGACGTGACCGAGTACTACGAGCGCTCGGTCGCCGCCACCGACGAGGGCGACCAGCAGCTCAAGCCGCGCAGCGAGCTGACGGCACGTGAGCTGATGCGTGAGGTCGGCGCCGTGCTGCGCATGTCCGAGGCCGACGCCGCCAAGCTCGGCGACCTGCCGGACGATCCCGACGAGGATCAGACGATGATCATCAACATGGGTCCCCAGCACCCGTCGACGCACGGTGTGCTGCGGCTGATGTTGGAGCTCCAGGGCGAGACCGTGCTGCGCTGCAAGCCGATCATCGGCTACCTGCACACCGGCATGGAGAAGACGGGCGAGAGCCTGACCTACGCGCAGGGCGGCACCAACGTCACGCGCATGGACTACCTCAGCCCGATCGCCAACGAGCTGGCGTTCTCGATGGCGACCGAGCGCCTGCTCGGCATCGACGGTGACATCCCCGAACGGGCGGTGTGGATCCGCACCATGCTCGCCGAGCTGAGCCGGATGGCCAGCCACCTGTTGTTCATGGCCACCAACGGCATGGACATCGGTGCCGTGTCGATGATGATCTACGGCTGGCGCGAACGCGAGGAGGTGCTGCGGTTCTTCCAGGAGGTCACCGGCCTGCGGATGAACCACAACTTCGTGCGTCCCGGCGGGCTCGCCGCCGACTTGCCACCGGGCTGGCGCGACGGCGTGCTGCGGATCCTCGACCTGCTTCCCGACCGACTCGACGAGTACGACACCTTGCTCACCGGCCAACCGATCTGGCGTGAGCGCCTCCAGGGTGTCGGTGTCATCACGCCCCAAGAAGCGCTGGCGCTCGGCGCCACGGGCCCGATCCTGCGCTCCACCGGCGTGCCCTGGGACCTCCGTCGCGACCAGCCGTACCTGCGCTACGACGAGCTCGAGTTCGATGTCGTCGTCGGCAGCTACGGCGACGCCTTCGACCGGTATGCGATCCGTCTCGCCGAGATCCGCGAGTCGATGCGCATCGTCCGCCAGATCCTCGACCGCATGCCCTCGGGCGACTACCGGATCCAGGACAAGAAGGTCACGCCACCCCCGCGAGCGCGCATCGACGAGTCGATGGAGGCGTTGATCCACCACTTCAAGATCTTCACCGAGGGCTTCAAGGTGCCCGAGGGTGAGACCTACGTCGGCATCGAGGGGCCGCGTGGTGAGACCGGTTGCTACATCGTCAGCGACGGCTCCGCGAGCCCGTACCGCATGCACTTCCGCGATCCGAGCTTCGTCAACATCCAGTGTCTGCCGCACATGATGCGCGGCGGCCTCGTCGCCGACGCGGTCGCCATCATCTCCAGCGTCGACCCCGTGTTGGGTGGTGTCGACCGATGAAGCGTGCTCTCGCCGGCCTGGCCACGATGGCGTTGCTCGTCGCCGCCTGCGGCGGGTCCGACGACGACGCCGCGGAGACCGACGCCTTCGTCGTGCCCGGCGGCGGGTACAGCGTCGAGTTCCCGAAGGAGCCGGAGGCGACCGAGATCCCGATCGCCATGCCATCGGGCGTCACGCTGTCCGCCGACGCCTGGATCGACGAGCACTCCGACGGTGCCTTCTTGACGTACGCCGTCGACTACGAGGCGTTGCTCGGCGACGAGTACGTCGCCTGGAACGACCCCCAGGCACAGCTCGAGTCGATCCGCGACGGCTCGGTCGACGCCGTCGGGGCGACCCTGCTGGAGTCGGAACTGGTCGAGCTCGACGGCCGCGACGGCATCCGTTACACCTACGAGTTCGATCAGGACGGTGTCACCGGTCACGGCGTGAGCGTGGCGTACGTCGACGAGCCCATGATGTGGTACGCCGGCGGCGTCGGGCTCGGCGACGAACAGGACGAGACGGCGGCGTTCGTCGACTCGTTCGCATTCGTCGACGCAGCCGTCGACGGGACCGAAGGGCCGGCCAAGGAGGCCGACGAATGAGCAGACTCACCGATCACAACGTGCGCGTCGCCAAGGAGATCATCGCCCGCTACCCGCGCCCGAAGTCGGCGTTGATCCCGCTGGTCCACCTCAGCCAGGAGCAGAACGGCTACGTCACCGAGGAGGCGATGCGTCACGTCGCCGAGCTGATCGACGTCACGCCCGCCGAGGTCTACGGCACGGCGTCGTTCTACGAGATGTTCCGCTTCGAGCCGACCGGCAAGTACCTGATCAACATCTGCGGCACGCTGTCGTGCGCCCTGCTGGGGGCCGAGTCGCTGATGCACCACGCCGAGGAGACCCTCGGGGTGAAGGCCGGCTCGACCACCCCCGATGGCTTGATCACGCTGCAGCAAGCCGAGTGCCAGGCGGCGTGCACCGAGGCGCCGACGCTGCAGGTCAACTACCGCCACCGCTACCGGGTCACCCCTGCCGACTTCGACGCCCTCGTCGACGACCTGCGCGCCGGCGCGCTCGACGGGGAGATCCCGCCGCACGGCACGCTCGCTCGCAACCGTCAGCAGATCCCGGCCGATCGCGCCGTCGGCGCCCGCCCTCCCGAGGACGTCACCGAAGGCCCCGCATGGATCGAGGTCAGCCCCGCATGACCGTCATCAGCCCGTACCCGTGGGCGCCCGGCTTCTACCCGAGCGAAGACCGCCCGTCGATCGTCACCACCCGGTTCCGATACGACGACAGCTACACCCTCGACCGCTACCACGCCACCGGCGGATACGAGGGCCTCAGGGCAGCGCTCGCCAAGACGCCGACCGAGGTCGCCGACGAGGTCAAGAACTCGACGCTGCTCGGTCGTGGCGGCGCCGGCTTCCCCGCCGGTACGAAGTGGGGGTTCACCCCGGCCGGCGTGTGGCCGCGCTACCTCGTCGTCAACGGCGACGAGTCCGAGCCCGGCACGTACAAGGACCGCCTGCTGATGGAGTGCGATCCCCACCAGCTGATCGAGGGCTGCCTCATCGCCTGCTACGCCGCCGGCTTGTCGCAGTGTTTCTTGTACATCCGCGGCGAGATGCCGTTGGCCCACGAGCGCGTCGCCCGGGCGCTCGACGAGGCGTACGCCGCCGGCTACATCGGCACGAACATCCTCGGCACCGACTTCGGCGTCGACATCGTCATGCACACCGGCGCCGGCGCCTACGTCGTCGGCGAGGAGACAGCGCTGATCGAATCGCTCGAGGGCGAGCGCGGCATGCCGCGCCTGAAGCCCCCGTACTTCCCCGCCGCCGTCGGTCTGTACGGGCAGCCGACGATCGTCAACAACGTCGAGACGCTCTCCAACCTGCCGTTCATCGCCCGCGAGGGATCGGCGGCGTACACGGCGATCGGCACCGCCACGTCGCCCGGTACCCGCATGATCGCCATGTCCGGCCACGTCAACCGTCCCGGCGTCTACGAGATCGTCAACGGTTCGACGACGTTTCGTGACCTGATCTACGGCGACGAGTTCGCCCAGGGCATCCGCGACGGCCACGAGCTGAAGGCCTTCGTGCCCGGCGGTGGCTCGGCGCCGTGGTTCGTCGCCGACCAGCTCGACATCCCGTTCGAGGGCCCGCAGGCCGGTGCCGCCGGCTCGATGCTCGGCTCCGGTGCCGTGATGGTGATGGACGACACCACCGACATCCCGGCCGCCGCGCTGACGCTGGTCAAGTTCTATGCCCACGAGTCGTGCGGCAAGTGCGTGCCGTGCCGCGAGGGTGGCACGTGGCTCTACCGCATCGTGCAACGCATCGTCGACGGTCACGGCACCGACGCCGACCTGCGCACGATCTTCGAGGTGGGCCAGACGATCTGTCCCGGCGACATGCCGCACGCCGCCAGCTCCCGCCTCGGCATCGAGGCCGTGCCGTTCCCGTACAAGATGACCACGATCTGCTTCGTCGGGCCGTCGGCGTACGCCCCGATCCACTCGGCGCTGACGCTGTTCCCCGAGGACTTCGAAGCGCTGGTCACCCCGCGCCTCGAGCGGCGCACGATCCCCGTCGCCGTGGTCAGTCCCGACGACGCCTTCCCTCTCAGTGCAGGAGTCGGACAGTGACCACCGAGTCCCCGGACACGCCCGACACCGACGCCGACATCGACGATCCCGCCGTCGTCGAAGCGGCGGTCGACGACGCCGGCAGCTCCGCCCACAACGAGGAGTCCGCTGGCGACGATCGTGTCGAGCCGACCGACGAGGTCGTTCAGCCGGAACCCGATCCGAACGTCGTCACGATCCAGCTCGACGGGCGCGAGGTCGCCGCACGCAAGGGCGAGATGGTGATCGCCGCCGCGCTGCGCGAGGACACCTACATCCCGCACTTCTGCTACCACCCGCGCATGGACCCGGTCGGCATGTGCCGCCAGTGCATGGTCGAGGTCGAGGGCCCACGAGGTCCGATGATGGTCGTGTCGTGCATGACCCCGGTGGCCGACGGCCAGGTCGTGCGCAGCGACACCCCGCAGGTGCGGCGCGCCCAGGAGGGCATGCTCGAACTGCTGCTGATCAACCACCCGCTCGACTGCCCGGTCTGCGACAAGGGCGGCGAGTGCCCGCTCCAGGACCAGGCGTTCAGCCACGGGCCGGGGGAGAGCCGCTACGTCGAGGAGAAGCGGCACCACGAGAAGCCGATCCCGATCAGCGATCTGGTCTACCTCGACCGTGAGCGCTGCATCCTGTGCGACCGCTGCACCCGCTTCGCCGACGAGGTCGCCGGCGACAAGCTGATCCACTTCATCTCCCGCGGCAACGACACCCAGGTGATGACGTTCCCCGACGAACCGTTCGTCTCCTACTTCTCCGGCAACACCGTGCAGATCTGCCCGGTCGGCGCGCTGACGGCGAAGCCGTATCGCTTCAAGGCCCGACCGTGGGACCTCAGCGAGCGCGAGTCGACGTGCACGACGTGCTCGGTCGGTTGCCGCACCGTCGTCCAGTCGAGCCGCGACGAACTGCTGCGCTATCAGGGCGTCGACTCCGACCCGGTCAACTGGGGTTGGATGTGCGACCGCGGTCGCTTCAACTTCGAAGCCGTCAACTCCGACCGCCGGCTGGAGGCGCCGTTGGTGCGCACCGCCAACGGGCTCGAGACGACGAGCTGGATCTCGGCCCTGCGCACCGCGGGCGGGTTGATCGCCGACGCCGTCGCCGCCGGCGGCGCGAGCTCGGTGGGCATCCTCGGTGGCGCCCGCGGCTCGAACGAGGACGCCTTCGCCTGGGCCCAGCTGGCCGACGCCATCGGCACCCCGTATCGCGATGCCCAACTCGGCGATGGCCTGCCCGTCGAGCTGCTTGCCGCCCCCCGCGCGACGATCGACGACGCCGCCAACGCGGCCACCGTGATCCTCCTCGGTCCGGACCTCAAAGAAGAGCTCCCGGTCCTCTACCTGCGCCTGCGCGACTCGGCGACGCGCCAGCGGACCAAGCTGATCGAGCTCTCCTCACTGGAGACCGGCCTGTCGCGGTACGCCTGGAAGACGCTCCGCCACGAGCCCGGAGCCCAGGCCGCGGCGCTCGCCGACGCCCTCGACGACGACGAGATCCGCGCCCAGCTCGACCGCGGTGACGTGGTCATCGTCGCCGGGCGCCAGAACCTGGCCGAGTCGCCCGATGCCACGATGGCCGCCCTGCGGACCGCTCTCGACGCGCTGCCCGGCGCCACCGTGCTGCCCGCCCTGCGGCGCGGCAACGTCGTCGGTGCGCTCTCGCTCGGCCTCGCCCCGGCGGACCGCGATCACGACGCCCTGGCGACGCTGCGCGCCGCCGCCGAAGGACGACTCGAGCTGCTGATCCTGCTCGGCGCCGACCCGCTCAGCGACTGCCCCGACGCCGACCTCGCCCGCCGCGCCCTCGCCGGCGCCCGCCGGGTGATCGCCGTCGACACGCTGCCGAGCGCCTCGACCCAGCACGCCGACGTCGTGCTCGCCGCCGCCGCCTACGGTGAGAAGGCCGGGACCACGACCAACCTCGAGGGCCGGGTGACGACGCTCGGTGAGCAGGTCACCGCGCGGGGCACGAGCCGACCCGACTGGATGATCGCCGTCGAGCTCGGACTGATGATGGGTGACGCCTCGCTGCCGACCGACCACCCGTTGCGTGGCGTGTCGACCGTCGGCGACGTGACCGAGCTGATCGCCAAGACGGTCCCGGCCTTCGCCGGGGTCTCGGCGGCGGCGCTCGCCGCGAGCCCCAACGGCGTGCTGACCGATCCGTTGCCGGGCGCCCTGTCCGAGGTGTCTTTCACTGCGCCGAGCCGGAACAGCTATGACTATCGGTTGGTGGTCAGCCGCACTCTCTACGACCAGGCCGTCGGCACGCAGATGTCGCGCTCGCTGGCCAAGCTGGCGCCGGGCTCGTTCGCCCATGTCAACCCCCTCGACCTCGACGGCCTCGGGATCTCCGACGGCGACGACGTCAAGGTCATCAGCGCCAAGGCGACCAGCGTGATCGCCGTGCGCGCCGACCTGCGCGTGCCGCGCGGCGTCGTGTGGACGCCGTTCAACCAGCGCGAAGGGACGATCGAGGACATCATCGACGGATCCGCCGCGACCACCGACGTGCGGATCGAGCGAGTGTCGTCGTGAGCCTGTTCGCCCTCGACCCGCTGCTCGACGGTGGGCTCCTCTGGACCCCACTGCTCATCGTCGTCCTCAAGGTCGTCGTCATCTTCGTCCTCGGGCTGGTGTCGACGATGCTGATGATCTGGTACGAGCGCAAGGTCGTGTCGGGCATGCACAACCGCGTCGGCCCCAACAAGGCCGGCCCGTGGGGCATCCTGCAGACGCTCGCCGACGGCATCAAGGCGTTCTTCAAGGAAGACCTGCTCCCGACGCGCGCCGACCGCATCGTGTTCCGCCTCGCCCCGTTCCTGGCCTTCGTGCCCGCGTTCTTGGTGTGGAGCGTGCTCCCGCTCGGCGGCGACTTCAACGACGGCGACGGCACGGTCGAGTGGTTCGGTCACGTCACCCGGGTCCAGCTCGCCGACCCGCCGATCGGCATCCTCCTCGTGCTCGCCCTGTCGTCGATCGCCGTCTACGGCATCATGCTCGCCGGCTGGTCGAGCGGATCGAAGTACCCACTGCTCGGCGCAGTCCGGGCGTCGGCGCAGATGATCTCCTACGAGGCGGCGCTGGGCCTCAGCCTCGCTGCCGTGCTGTTGTCGTCGGGCACGCTGTCGACGGCCGGCATCGTCATCAGCCAGAACGACATCGCCGACTGGAACGTCATCTCCACCGGCATCGTGCCCTTCGTCATCTTCCTCATCGCCGCCACCGCCGAGCTCAACCGTCCGCCGTTCGACCTCGTCGAAGCCGAGCAGGAGTTGGTCGGCGGTTTCAACACCGAGTACTCGGGCATCCGCTTCGCCCTGTTCTTCCTGTCCGAGTTCATGAACGTCGTCACGATGTCGGCGGTCATGGTCACCCTCTTCCTCGGCGGCCCGCAGTTCGTGTTCGACATCCCGGGCATCCCCGGCGGCATCGAGGGCACGCTGTGGTTCTTCCTCAAGCTGCTCTGCTTCCTCTACCTCTACGTGTGGCTCCGGGCGACGCTGCCACGGCTGCGTTACGACCAACTGATGGACTTCGGGTGGAAGCTGTTGATCCCGATCTCGCTCGGGTGGTTCCTGCTGTTGGCTGCCCTCCGCCAGTTCTCGCCCGAGGGTGACGCCGCCGACAGCATCCGTGTCGTCCTCATCGCCATCGGTGTCGCCGTCGTCGCCACCGCACTGTTCACCGCGGCGCTGAAGGTCAGCGCCCGCAACCGCGCCGCGCAGGCCGACCCGACGCCCAAGCAGACCAACCCGAAGCAGACCAACCCGAAGCAGAAGGGACTGACCGTCTGATGGGCTACCTCGAGGGATTCGGCGTCACCATCCGCCAGCACCGGCTGTTCGGCGGCAAGCGCGTCACCACGGAGTACTCCGGTGGCCGCCGCGCCCGCAAGAAGCAGAACGACGCCCGCGACGTCGAGCACGACGAGAAGCTGCCGCGTCCCGAGCGCCTCCACGGGCGCCACGTCCTCAACCGCTACGAGGACGGGATGGAGAAGTGCATCGGCTGCGAGTTGTGTGCCGGGGTGTGCCCCGCCGACTGCATCTACGTGCGCGGCGCCGACAACGATCCCGCCGACCCGACCTCGCCGGGCGAACGCTTCGGCTTCGTCTACGAGATCAACTACCTGCGGTGCATCCATTGCGACATGTGCGTCGAGGCGTGTCCGACCGAGGCGATCACCGAGTCGAAGCTCTTCGAGTTCTCGTTCACCAACCGCCAGGACGCCATCTACACCAAGGCCGAGCTCGTCGTCGACGACGAGGGCATGCCGCAGAAGCTCCCGTGGGAGGACTGGCGCGAAGGCGACGACGTGTTGACCAGCGGCTGGATGCGGGCGACGTCGCCGTCGGGTGACGCCACGTTCGAGGGTCAGGTCGGCTGGAGCGGTGAGCTCGGCTACGGCGTGCGCGCCCCCGAGCCGGAGCAGGCCGTCCGCGACGCCGAAGCGGACAAGACGGTTCGGGTGATCCGACGGTGAGCGACGCCACGTTCCTCGAGTACGTCGTCTTCTTCTCCGCCGCCGTGATGATCATCGGCGGTGCGATCGGCGTCATCACGATGAAGAGCCCGGTGCACTCGGCACTCGGACTCGTGCTCACCCTGTTCGGCGTCGCCGTGCAGTACGTCGCCATGCAGGCCCACTTCCTGGCCGCCGTGCAGGTGATCGTCTATGCCGGCGCGATCGTCGTGCTGTTCTTGTTCGTCATCATGTTGCTCGGCGTCGACGAATCGATGGACCTCGCCGTGGAACCGATACCGATCCAACGACCGCTCGCTGCCGTGATGGGCCTCGGCCTCGTCGGCCTGCTGGCCGCGGCGATCATCCGCTCGCGCGACATGGTCGACATCAACCCCGGCACCGGCATCGACGTGGCCCAGAACACCGGCGACCACGATTCGAACCTGCGCCAGCTCGCCGAGAACCTGTACGGCGACCACGTCCTCGCCTTCCAGCTGACGTCGGTGCTGCTGATCGTTGCCGTCGCCGGCACCGTGATCCTCACCCGCAAGTGGCCGCGCGACACCAATCCCGACGCCGACGCACAGAGCAGCGACGCATGATCGCCATGATCACGGCGACGCCGTACCTGCTCCTCGCTGCCCTGCTGTTCTCGATCGGCGCATTCGGCCTCGTCATCCGCCGCAACCCGCTGGTGATGTTCATGTGCATCGAGCTGATGCTCAACGCCGCCAACCTGACGTTCGTCGCCTTGGCGACCCAGCTCGACGACATCAACGGGCAGACCGCTGTCTTCTTCGTGATGGTCGTCGCTGCCGCCGAGGTCGTCGTCGGGCTCGGCATCATCGTGTCCATCCTCCGCCGTCGCCCGGGCGCGACCGCCGACGACCTCGCGGAACTGAAGGGCTGATCCATGGCCGACCTCGTCTGGTTGATTCCCGCGTTCCCGCTCGCCGGGTTCCTGATCCTGCTGCTGTTCGGCCGTCGCCTCGGCGATCCCAAGGCCGGCTACCTGGCGATGGTGATGGTGTTCGCCTCGTTCGCCGCCACCGTTGCCGTGTACTTCGATCTCCTCGGCAAGGACGAGCACGACCGGGCGGTCGTCGTCGACCTCTTCTCCTGGATGCCGGTCGGCACGCTGCAGGTCGACATGGCATTCCTCGCCGATCCGCTGTCGATCACGATGTGTCTGTTCGTCACCGGCATCGGCGGGCTGATCCACATGTTCGCCGTCGGCTACATGCACGGTGACCCGAAGTTCTCCAAGTTCTTCCTCTACCTCAACCTGTTCGTCTTCTCGATGACGCTGCTGGTGCTCGGCGAGAACCTGCTCGTGACGTTCCTCGGCTGGGAAGGCGTCGGCACCTGCTCGTACCTGCTGATCTCGTTCTGGCACACCCGTGACTCGGCAGCGACCGCCGGCAAGAAGGCCTTCGTCACCAACCGCGTCGGTGACTGGGGCGTCATGTTGGCGATGTTCCTCGCCTTCGGTGCCGTCGGCTCGCTCTCGTACCAGGTGATCAACGACAGCGCAGTGACCGGCGCGCTCGCCGCCTCGACGGCGACCGGCATCTCCCTGCTGTTGCTCATCGGCGCCGCGGGCAAGAGCGCCCAGCTCCCGCTCTACCTGTGGCTGCCGGACGCGATGGAGGGCCCGACCCCGGTGTCGGCCCTGATCCACGCGGCGACGATGGTCACGGGCGGTGTGTTCCTGCTCACCCGCATCAACCCGGTGATCGCCGCCTCCTACGACTGGGTGCCGACCACCATCGCCTGGGTCGGCGCACTCACCGCGCTGTTCGCGGCGACGGTTGCCCTCGCCCAGAACGACATCAAGAAGGTGCTCGCCTACTCCACGGTGTCGCAGATCGGCTACATGGTGTTGGCCATCGGCACCGGTGCCTATGTGGCGGCGATCTTCCACATGATCACCCACGCCGCGTTCAAGGCGCTGCTGTTCCTCGGGGCCGGCTCGGTCATCCACGGCATGCACGACGAGCAGGACATGCGCAAGATGGGCGCACTGCGCAAGTGGATGCCGATCACCGCCGGCACGTTCATCATCGGCTGGTTGGCGATCGCCGGCGTGCCGCCGTTCTCCGGCTTCTGGTCGAAGGACGAGATCTTGCTGTTCACGCTGGCCGAGTCGACGCCGTTGTACATCATCGGCGTGGGCACGGCGCTGCTCACCGCGTTCTACATGACCCGCCAGGTGATCATGGTCTTCTTCGGTGAAGCCCGGTGGACGAGCCTCGCCAACGAGGCCGAAGCCCCCGAGGTCGCCGAGGGCGAGGAGCCCGTCGAGACCCACCACGCCCATGGCGAGTTCAAGCCCCACGAGTCGCCGCCGGTGATGTGGATCCCCCTCGTCGTGCTCGCCGGCGTCGCCGCACTCGCCGGTCTCGTCAACCTGCCCACGCTGTTCGGCATCGGCGATCGCCCCGGCCACCAACTCGAGGACTTCTTGCACCCGGTCATCGAGGCCGGCGAGGCGAACATCGACGGCACATGGGCCGACGAACATCCGTACATCCTCGTGGCGATCGCCGTCGGGGTGGTCGTGATCGGCCTCGTCGGTGCCTGGCTGGTGTACCTCAAGCAGCGCGTCAAGCCGGTCGAGCCGAAGCTGTTCGCCAACGCCTGGTACTACGACCGCGCCGTGTCGTGGTTCATGGGCGGCCCCGGCCGCGCCGGCTTCCAGGGCGTTGCCGACTTCGACGCCAAGGTGGTCGACGGCGCCGTCAATGGGGTCGGTCTGGCCGTCAAGGAGACGGCGACCGAGGTTCGCAAGGGCCAGACCGGTTACGTGCGCCAGTACGGCGCGGTCATCGGCATCGGCGTCGTGGTGTTGCTGGCGTGGTTCGTGGTGATTCGAGGGATCCTGTGATGTTGGCGGCCGAATCCGCGGGGACGTCGATGTCGTTCCCGATCCTGACAGCGCTCGTGCTGCTGCCTGCCGTCGGCTCGCTGCTCGTCGCGCTGATGCCGAAGTCGCGACCCGACCTGCCGAAGATCGTCGCCCTCGTGTCGTCGGTCGCCACGCTCGGCTTGGCGATCTGGCTGCTCGCCGGATTCGAGACCGGCGAGGCCGGCTTCCAGTTCGTGTCGATGCACACCTGGATCGAGCGATGGGGCATCTCATGGCACCTCGGCGTGGACGGCATCTCGCTGTTCCTCGTCGTCCTCAACGCCGTGCTGATCCCGTTGGCGATCGTCGGCATCGACCCCCATCACGACGAGAAGCCGTACCTCGCCTGGCTGCTGCTCCTGCAGGCCGGCGTGATGGGCAGCTTCTTGAGCCTCGACCTGTTCGTGTTCTTCGTCTTCTTCGAGATCGTGCTCGTGCCGATGTACTTCCTCATCGCCGGCTGGGGCTACGAGAACCGCATCTACGCGGCGATGAAGTTCTTCCTGTACACGATGTTCGGATCGGCGTTCATGCTCGTCGGCCTGATCGCCACGGTGGCGATCGCCAGCCGCGAGCTCGGCTACACGACGTTCAACCTCGTCGACATCGCCGAGAACGCCAACTTCGCCGCCTCCACCGGGCGTTGGCTGTTCTTCGCATTCGCCATCGCGTTCGCCGTCAAGGTGCCGGTGTTCCCGCTGCACACCTGGTTGCCCGACGCCCACACCCAGGCGCCGACCGCCGGCTCGGTGGTGCTCGCCGGCGTGATGCTGAAGCTCGGCACGTACGGCCTGTTGCGTTTCGGGCTGTACCTGTTCCCCGAGGCCGCCTACTGGAGCCGCTACCTGTGGCTGACGCTGGCAGTGATCGGCATCATCTACGGCGCCATCGCGGCGACGATGCAGAAGGATCTCAAGCGGCTCGTCGCCTACTCGTCGGTCGCCCACCTCGGCTTCATCGTCCTCGGCACGTTCGCCTTCACGACGCAGTCGCTGACGGGTGGCGTGTTGCAGATGATCAACCACGGTGTGTCGACCGGTGCCCTGTTCTTGATGGTCGGCATGATCTACGAGCGCCGCCACACCCGTCAGATCTCCGAGCTGTCCGGCCTGCAGAAGGTGGCGCCGATCTTCGCTGCCGCCTTCACGGTGGTGATGCTGTCGTCGATCGGCGTGCCCGGCCTCAACGGCTTCGTCGGTGAGTTCCTCGTGCTCACCGGTTCGTTCCTGACCGCCCGCTGGTGGACCGTCGTCGCCGCGACCGGCGTGATCCTCGCCGCCCTCTACCTGTTGTGGGCGTACCAGCGCGTGTTCCACGGCGAGCCGAGCGAGGACAACAAGTCGTTCCGCGACCTGCGGGTCAAGGAGGGCCTCGTCCTCCTGCCGTTCCTCGGGTTGATCGTGTTCATGGGCATCTATCCGAAGCCGGTGCTCGACCGCATCGAGCCGAGCGTCAACGCACTCATCGACCAGATCGAAGAGCACACCGACTACGTCGAGCCGGAGCCGGTCGTCCACGTGGTCGATCACGGCTCCGACGAGTCGCACGAGACCGAGGAGGGGGGCCACTGATGCTGTCGCAGCTCGACACCTTCGTCGGACCCGACGTCTCGTGGTTCGCCCTCTCCCCGCTCTTGACCATCGTCGGTGGCGCCCTCGGCCTGCTGCTGCTCGGTGCCCTCACCCCGACGCTGGCCGAAGGGCCTGTACGCGGCGATGTCGGTGGCCGTCGCCGTGGCGGCGATCGTCCTGGCGATGATCCAATGGGACAACATCACCGACGACGGGCCGACCACGCTCGTCGGCGGCGCGTTGGCCTTCGACACGCTGTCGATGTTCATGACGATCACGATCTGCGTCGGCGTGGCGCTCGTGTCGCTGGTGTCGGAGGACTACCTCCGCTCGACGCCCAACGAGGGCCCGGAGATCTACGCCCTCTACCTCGTCGCCGCCGCCGGCGGCGTCGTGATGGCGTCGGCCAACGACCTGATCGTGCTGTTCCTCGGCCTCGAGACGCTGTCGCTGGCGCTGTACGTGCTGGCGGCGAGCAACCGGCGCAGCCGGGAGAGTGCGGAGTCCGGCATCAAGTACTTCGTGCTCGGCGGTTTCGCTTCGGCGTTCTTCCTCTATGGCATCGCCCTCGTCTACGGCGCCACCGGATCGACGAACATCACCGAGATGGTCGCCGCGATGCAGACGTCGGTGGCACCGTTCGACAACGAGGCGTTGGCCCTCGCCGGCATCGCCTTGTTGATCGTCGGCCTCGGCTTCAAGGTCGCCGCCGTGCCGTTCCACGTGTGGACGCCCGACGTCTACCAGGGTGCACCGTCGCCGGTCACGGCGTTCATGGCGTCGGTCGGCAAGGCGGCGGCATTCGCCGCGATGCTGCGCGTGCTCGTGATCGCCCTGCCGTTCTTCCGCGACGACTGGCGCCCGGTGATCTGGGTGCTGTCGTTGCTGTCGCTGCTCGTCGGTTCGGTGCTCGCGGTCGTGCAGACCAACGTCAAGCGGATGCTGGCCTACTCCTCGATCAGCCACGCCGGGTTCATCCTCGTCGGCGTCGAGGCCGCCAGCACACCAGGCGGGCGAGGCCGACGCCGGCCCCGGCATGCCGTCGGTCGTGCTGTACCTGATCCTCTACTCGGTCCTGGTCATCGGGTCGTTCGCCGTCGTCACGGTCGTCGCCCGCAGCGAGCGGCGGCGACGCCAGCCTCGACGCCTTCAAGGGCCTCGCCCGTCGCCGGCCGCTGCTGGCACTGGGGTTCACCGTGTTCCTGCTCGCCCAGGCCGGCGTGCCGCTGACCGGCGGTTTCATCGCCAAGTTCGGCGTGATCTCCGCCGCCGTCGATGTCGAGAGCTACGCCATCGCGCTGATCGCCATGCTGGCGTCGGTCATCGCCGCCTACCTGTACCTGCGGATCATGGTCACGATGTGGGTCGGCGACGACACCACGGCAGTCGACGACGACGCCGCCAAGCTGCCGGTCCCGTTCACCCTCGGCCTGGCGATCACCGCCGCCGCGGCGTTCACACTGTTCGTCGGCGTGTTCCCGGACTGGCTGATCGACGCCGCCGACACCGTCACCGCATACGCCCGTTGACCCCACCCGCCCCTGACGCCGGCCGATCCGCGGCCCGGCACACGGGCGGGTGGCAGTACGCTCGATCGCTCGTGGCCCTGATCCATCGAGCACCGTGCACGCCGACCACGCAGGAGCTGATCGCCGCCTGGGCGCCCGCACCGGTCGTCGTCGCCGCGATGCGTGAGGTCGGAGGCTGAGCGTCCGTGCGGTGGCCGACGTGGAGCCAGGCGCTCGTCGCCGCGGTCGTCGCCGGTCTCGTCGCGCTGGCGCTGCGGCGGGCGCGACCCACACGCCTCGGTGACATCGTCGGCCCGGCGGCGATGGAGTTCGCCTTCGTCGCGGCGCTGTACTCGATCTGGCGGATGGCCAAGAACCTCCCGCTGACCCGGGCACAGGGTGCCGTCGAGCGCGGGTACGACATCGCCCGGCTGCAGGAGTGGCTGCGGCTGCCGTCGGAGCTGTCACTGCAGCACGTCGCCCTCGACCACGAGTGGCTGGCCCGCTTCTCGGCCTGGTACTACGCCGGGCTCCACGTGCCGGCGCTGCTCGTGTTCCTCGTGTGGCTCTACGTCCGCCATCGCGACGTCTATCCGCACTGGCGCAACGCGCTCGCCATCCTGACCGCCTTCTGCCTGTTCATCCGCTTCGTCAAGGTTGCCCCGCCGCGCTTCCTCACCGACCTCGGGTACGTCGACCTGTCGGCGATGTACGGCTGGGACGTGTACGGCGAGACCGGCACCGGCGTCTCGTCGCAGTTCGCCGCGATGCCGTCGCTGCACGTCGCCTGGGCAGCGGTGGTGGCCTTCGGGGCGCTCGCCGCGAGCACCAGCCGGTGGCGCTGGATCGGCATGGTCCACCTCGTGATCACGATGTTCGTCGTCGCCGCCACCGGCCACCACTGGTGGCTCGACGGCATCGTCGCCCTCGGCTTGCTGTGGGTCTCGCTGCAACTCGACACCTGGGGCCGCCGAGCCGTGGCGGCCGTCCGTCGCCGCCGCCGCAACAGCGATCTCGGTCAGAATCTGCCCGGAAACCGGGACGAATCCGACCGAGATCGGTACGAACGACACCCGGAGACCGTGTGAGCGCCCATCCCGACGTCATCGCCGCGCTCGATCGGCTCGGCCTCGAGTACGAGGTGATGGACTGCGACCCGGCGCTCGCCGACACCGCCGAGTTCTGCGCGGCGTACGGCGTTCCGCTGGAGGAGTCGGCGAACGCCATCCTCATCGCCTCCAAGAAGCCGCCGGGCCGGTACGTGGTGTGCGTGGCCTTGGCCCACACCCGTCTCGACGTCAACGGTGCCGTGCGCCGCAAGCTCGGGGTCAGCAAGGTCAGCTTCGCCCCGGCCGACACGACCCGCGAGATCACCGGCCAGGAGATCGGCGGGGTGACGATCTTCGGTCTGCCCGACGGGCTCGAGGTGTGGCTCGATGCCCGGGTGCGCGAGTGCTCGCGGGTGATCGTCGGTGCCGGCTCGCGGTCGGCAAAGATCAGCCTCGACCCGCGCCAGCTCGATGGCGTGCCGGGGTTCGAGTTCGTCGCCGACCTCGCCCAGGCGCCCCCGAACCCAGCCGACGGGTCGGGGAGGGGTGGGTGAGCGGGCAACCTCGGCATCGAGGCCACACGCGACTGATCAGGCCGCTCTCGGACTTCATGCACGCCGAGGCGAGCGGTGGGGTGCTGCTCGTGCTGGCGGCGCTCGCGGCGCTCGTGTGGGCCAACTCGCCGTGGTGGCAGAGCTACTTCGAGGTCTGGGACACGGTCGTGTCGATCTCCGTCGGCTCGCACGAACTGACGCTCACGGTGCGCGACTGGGTCAACGACCTGGCGATGGTCCTGTTCTTCTTCGTCGTCGGACTCGAGATCAAGCGAGAGGTGACGCAAGGCGAGCTACGCGACCCGAAACAAGCGGCGCTCCCGGTCATCGCCGCCGTCGGCGGCATGGTCGTGCCCGCACTGATCTTCGCCGCCTTCAACGCCGGCACGTCCGGTTCCCGAGGCTGGGGCATCCCGATGGCGACCGACATCGCCATCGTCACCGGAGTCGTCGCACTGCTCGGACGCCGTGTGCCGTCGTGGCTCAAGCTGTTCCTGCTCGCATTGGCGATCGTCGACGACGTCGGGGCGATCATCGTCATCGCCGTGTTCTACAGCGAGGGTGTCTCGTTGGCGTGGCTGGCGGTGGCCGTCGGCACCGTCATCGTCGCCTACGTCGTGCGGCGTCGCGTGCCGTACGTCGCGGCGTACCTGGCGCTCGGGGCGCTGTGCTGGTGGAGTCTGCACGAAGCCCACATCCACACCACCTTGACGGGCGTCGCCTTCGGGCTTCTCGCGCCGGTCACGCCGCGCCGCACCGAGGAGCTCGTCGACGCGGACGACCTGCCCCACCTCGCCCGTATCGACGGCGCCGCGGCTGCCGCCCGGCTGTCACGCAAGGCGCAGCAGTCGGTGTCGGTCGTCGAGTGGCTCGAGTTCCGGCTGCACCCATGGTCGGCGTTCCTCGTGGTGCCGCTGTTCGCGCTGGCCAACGCCGGCATCCGGGTGCCCGTCGACGAGATCGGCCACATCATGTCGCAGTCGGTGACGTGGGGGGTGATCCTCGGACTCGTCGTCGGCAAGACCGTCGGGGTGACCGGCGCGACGTTGCTCGCCGTGGCGGTCGGCATCGGGAGGTTGCCCGCGTCGGTGACGCCTCGCTACGTCCTCGGTGCCGGTGCCCTCGCCGGCATCGGCTTCACCGTGTCGCTGTTCGTCACGGAGTTGGCGTTCGGCGACAGCATCCACGCCGACGAAGCCAAGCTCGGGGTGTTGATCGCCTCGATCGCGGCGGCGCTCATCGGTACGGCGATCTGCCTGCCCCGCACCGTCGCGACACGCCCCGAGGAGACCGACGTGGAGTCAGGCTGAGCGAGGCGTCAGCGGCCGAACGGGGGCGTCTCGGGTGCGGGCAGTGCGAGTCCGATCATCGGCGGTCGCAGTGGGTGCACCTGCCCGGTGGGGTCGGTGAGTTGGAAGTGGCCGGCCCCGAGGGGCTCGAGTTTCCAGTGCTGCTCGTGGAGGAGGTGGTGGTGCCCCCAGCAGACGAGTGCGAGGTCGTCGAGGTCGGTGTTGCCGTTGTTCGCCCAGTGGACGGTGTGGTGGGCGTCGCAGCCGTCGGGACCGACCGGGCATCCGAGGATCCGGCAGCCATGGTCGCGGGCAACCAGCAGGTCGAACTGTGTGTCGGAGACGGTGCGCGCCTGGCGGCCGTAGTTGACGATCGTGTCGCCGGGGCCGGTGACGAGGCGGTGGACCGCGCTGTCGCACGCCAGTCGGCGGATGGCTTCGGCCGACAACACGGTGGGGCCGGTGCTCGTGTCGACGATGCCGCCGCGAGTGCCCTCGACGAGATCGTGATAGGCGATCGTGGCGAGCAGCTTGACCCGGTTGCGTTTGCCACCCGGCTTCCGCGGTGCGGTGTCGGCGTGGGTTGCCAGTGCTTGCGTGGCCATCGCCACCAGTGCGTCGGCGCGCCGTTGCTCGGCAGTCCGTTCGTCGCCCGCACACCGCCTGGACAGGATCGTCAGCGCTTCGCGGACGAGCTTGGTGCCCTCGGCGTCGAGCAGGCCGTCGAGCCGACCCATGCCGTCCATCAGTTCGGACACGTGGAGTTTGCGGGACTCGTACTGCTCGAGCGCGCTGCGCTCGGCACGGTCGGGATCGGCGTGCATGACCCACGCGCCGAGCACCAGCTTGAAGTCGCGGTGCGGCAGCCGGGTCGCCCAGCCCGTGAGCATCGCTTCGTCGCGGGCGAAGGCGGCGGCGATCTCGACGTGCCAGGCGTCGGTCAACAACCGCAGCGCCGACTCGGCCATCGAACCACGGGCGAAGTGCTGCTTGACGATCGGCATCTGTTGGATGCGTTCCGCCAACTGCAAGGTGACACCGCACGCACCCGGCGCCTCGCCGGTGGTGGTTGTCAGCCAGGCGTGCGGGGAGCGGTAGCCGTGGACGTGCCAGCGACCCGACTCGACCACCTCGTGCACCCGGTCCAGTTGCGCCGCCCGTGCCCGGCGCATCGCGACGGTCGCCGCATCAGCAGCGTCGAGCACGGCGCCTCCGGCCGAGGCGAGCCCGGCGGCCGGTGCGGCGATGGTGCTCGTGCCCATACACCCATCATGACCAGACGGTGTGACAGGGTTGCGAGGGCGAGCGGTCGGTCGTCCAGGTCAGGTCTTGATCCAGGCGACCGGCGAGGATGCGACCTGGGGCGGACCATCGAGGTAGGGCTCGACGGCTGCCGCGTACTCCAGGTATTCGGGTGTTCGCAAGAAGGCGGCGGCATCGTCCTGCGTCCGGTAGAGCTGGAACGCACGGATGACGTCGGGCTCGTCGTCGGGAAGCGTGTACACGTACGCCAGGTGACCTTCGTTCACCTGGATCGCGGGCTGCATGATGCGCATCCACACCGCTGCGGCCGCCGACCGTTGCCCGGCTTTGGTGCGGTGGGTGATGAACACGGCGTGGTCGGTCATGGCGCAGGTCTACCCGACGCACGGGTACGGCGCTCGACGCCGTCACTGCCCAACGGTGGCCGAGTGTCGGCGAGGCCAACCGAGGTCCACTGGGCGACGTGTCGCACGCCGGGCTACGGTCCCGCGGATGTCATCACGTCCCCGCCTGGGAGCCGTCGGCATCGGCGTGTCCGACCTCCGCGCCTCGTCCGACTTCTACACCGCCGTCTTCGGGCTCAGCTTCGTCACCAAGTTCAAGCTGCCCGACATGGACGAGATCATCTTGTCCATGGACGGCCACGGTGCCGCCCTCGTGCTGATGTGCCACACCGACGGCGTCGTCCGCGACCTCGCCAACACCGGCGGCAAGATCGTCTTCTACGTCGCCGACCCGGCAGCGACCGTCGAGCTCGCCCGTGAGCGCGGTGCCGTCGTCGTGCGCGAGGCGACGCCCGTCCCGGAGTTCAACGACGCCGTGATCGCCTTCGTGCAGGACCCCGACGGCCACCTGATCGAGATCCTCCAGGCCTGACCACCGAGGTCGTCGACACGGTGCCCAAGCAGCTCGTCAGCCGACGAACCAGGCCGCGGAGTAGCCGGTGCCGAGCGAACGAGGGGCACCGTGCCCCGGTTCGAACCAGAGCTCAGTGCCGTCGAGCCACAGCAGGGCACCGTCGGCCGACTGCTGCACGTCACGTGCTGCGCCGGGAAGCCGGCGTTCGCTCACCGCGATCTCCGCATCCGTGTCGTCGATGTACCGCAAGGTCGTGCCGGTTCCGTCGGTCAGTGCGATCGTCACATAGCCGCTTCCGGCACCAGCGATGGTCACCCATGCGCCCATCGGGTCACTCGCGGCCTCGATCAGGTCGGTTCGACGAAGCGTGAACTGGTCATCGATCGTGTGACGCCGGAGCTGTTCGCCAGTCCCGGAGGAGACCAGCAGCGCGACCTCGTCGTCGTCGCTCCACGCGAGGTCCGACGCGTGGAACCCGGGTGGGAGGACGTGGGCCCGTGCCGTGCCTGCATCGAGGTCGGCGATCAGGATGCTGTCCGGCAGCATCGCCGCCAGGTTCGTGCCGTCCGGGCTGATCGACGGCCGCATGCCATAGCCCATGTTGATCGGGGCTGACTCTGCCGCGGTCGCCGCGAACAGGCTTCCGAGCACCGGCTCGCAGCAGTCGCTGTAGACGACCGATCCGCCGTACACGCCAGCCACACGCTCGACGATGTTCGGACCGGGGCCCTCCTCGACCGTCGGCCGCGGGTCGACGAGATCGGCAATGCGGTACGGGGCGGCCGGCGCGTCGCCAACGATGCCGCACCCGCCGACGACGGGTGACGACCGTGACGCGCTTCGATGCTCAGTCGGGGTCGGCGACGGCAGCGGCGACCGCGGCGTCGAAGGCCAACATCGCCGTCGGGGACGCCGGCGACGAGAACGCATCGGTGGTGAGCAGGACGGCGCACAGGTCGTGCTGCGGATCGACGGTCCACTGGCTGCCGAGTCCGCCGTCCCACCCGTACGCGCCCGCCGGCGGCCACGAGGACGGACCGGCTTGGCGGTAGGTGCCGATGCCGAGACCCCACCCCATCACGCCGTCCTTGATGTTCGCTCGCTCCCGTTGGACGTCGCTGAGCTGCTCGGTGGTCATCAGCGCGACGAGCTCCTCTGGCAGCACGCGGCCCGACGGACCGCGTCCGCCCGCCAGCAGCATCCGCCCGAAGGCGGCGAGGTCGGCCGTCGTCGAGACCAACCCGGCGGCCGCGCTGCACATCTCGGGCGGCGTCGCCCAGCGCCCGCTCGGCTCATCCCAGACGGCCAACTCGCCGTCCTCGTCGACCATCTGGCACTGCCCGAATCGGTCCAGCTGGTCGGGACGCACGGTGAAGCCGGTGTCGACCATCCCGAGCGGGCCGAGCACGTGGTCGCGCAGCACGTCCGCCAACGATGCGCCACGCACGCGCTCGACGAACACGCCGGCGATGTCCGAGCCGACGTGGTAGCGCCAGTGCGTCCCCGGCTGGTCGGCCAGCGGCAGCGGCTGCAACCGGGCGAGGAACTCGTCGCCGGAGCATTCGGGACCCTTCGGACCGGGGCCGACGCCGAGCTCCCACAGGCGTCCGATCAACGGCTGGTCCATGGCGGCGAAGTCCATCCCGTGCCCGCACCGGAACGTCAACAGATCGCGCAACGTCAACGGCCGGTCGGCAGCGACGGTCGGACCGTCGACCGGTCCGTTCGGATCGACGAGCACCCGACGATCGGCGAGCTCGGGCAGCACGTCGTCGATCGGATCGTCGAGCGTCACCAGCCCCTCGTCGACCAACTGCAGCGCGGCGACGGAAGCGATCGGCTTGGTCACCGAAGCGATGCGGAAGATGGCGTCCTCCGGCATCGGCTGCGTCCGCGTGGCCGGATCGAGCCAGCCGGCGGATCCGGCTTGCATGTCGTCACCGACGGAGACGGCCCACGACAGCCCGCCGACGCCCTCGTCGACCACATCGTCGGTCATGGCCTCCATGCGGGCGGCGATCAGGCTTCCGTCGAGCGTTCTTGCCATGCCCGTGACTCTAGGAGCGCGCCCGCATTCGTCAAGATCCCGTCTACGCTCGCCTGAGCGGGTCAAGTCGCGGGCGCGAGGAGCCGAAGGACCGACGATGACTCGACTATTGGTGGCCGTAGCAGCGCTCATGGGGGCGGTGATGGTCGCCGCGCCCGCAGGTGCGTCCGATGGCCCGCTGGCGATCACGTCGTCGTCGCCGGTGCAGAGGTTGCAACCGGCCGTCCGTCTCACGCCCCCGGCGCCCCCCGCCCCGCCAGCGACATCACCCGCCGAGGCGGTCGTCGCGCTGACCAACAACGAGCGAGCCCTGTACGGGCTGCCGCCGCTGCAGATCGACGGTCGGCTGATGCTCGCCGCGCAACGACACTCCGAGGACCAGGCGGCGATGAACCGCATGACGCACACCGGCAGCGACGGCTCGAACGTCGGCGTGCGCCTCGACCGGGTCGGCTTCGCGTACCGCTCGTGGGCCGAGAACGTGGCCTACGGCTACGGCGACGCTGCGGCCGTCGTCGCCGGCTGGATGAACAGCCCGGGCCACCGGGCCAACAACCTGTCCGGACAGACCCACGTCGGCGTCGGTCTCGCCTACTCGGCATCCGGCACCCCGTACTGGACGATGGTCTTCGCCACACCGCGCTGAACCAGCGCCGTCGCGCCGCACCCGCCTGGTCGGCGAGGGTCAGCGGGCTGCCAGCAGGTCGGCGGTCGACAGCATGTCGCGGCCCGCTGGTTGGAGCCCGACCTTGGTCGCCAGCAGACCCGTCGACACCCGCTCGATCAACGCCCACTCCCACACCGCCGTCGCGTCGACGCCGCAGCGCGCCGCCATCGCCGCGCCGACGGCGAACGGGTCGGACGCGGCAGCCAGCTCCAGAGGGTCCTCGCGCAGAATGACCCCGAGATCGAGCTCCGGCTCGGCGAGATAGCCGTCGGGATCGACCAGTCTGAACGACGATCCGTCGAGCTCCTGCAGCGCGTTCCACTGGTGGACGTCGCCGTGCACGAGCACGGCGCGCTCGTCGTCGTGCGCAGCCTCCCGTCGCGCCGCGGCCGCCAGCGCCTGGTCGACGGCCGCTTCCGAGCACGGGCGGTCGAGCTCCTCCCACATCTCGGGGATGGCCCGGGCGAGGCTGGCGGCCTTGTGGGCACCGTCGGGGAAGCCGCTGCCGGGCGCCGGGCGCCAGATGCGTCGCGCCGCATCGCACAGCATCGGCACCCGCGTCGCGTACGGCAGGGCGAGGCGGAACATCGACCGGCCGAGCCGCTCCATCAATAGCGCCCCGCGATCCGGGTCGTGGCGATGGAGCAGCGGGCATCCGTCGCCGTCGGCGAGGCGCAGGAACGCCGCCTCCGACTTGTCGAAGCCGCCGACCGCTCGCGGCACGAGCAGCTTGAGCACCGCCGGTGTCCCGTCGTCGAGGTTGACGTCGGCGACGAACGCCTCGGTCCCGTCGGTGTGTGGCGTGCCGAGCGTGAACCCCCACGCCTCGCCGAGGGCGATCGTGAGCTCGTCGAGCCCGGCGATCCAGTCGTCGGCACCTTCGGCGAGGGCGCGGTTGCGCACGACGGCGGGGAGATCGATCACGCCGGCCGCTAGACGTTGGCGGAGCGGTCGGCCCAGTACGGGGCGCGCAGCTCGCGCTTGAGGATCTTGCCGGAGCCGGTCTTCGGCAGCTCGTCGATCCAGCTGATCGAGCGCGGGATCTTGTAGCTCGCCAGGTGTTCGCGAGCGTGTGCCGTGACGCCGGCGTCGTCGAGGTCGGTGCCGGGCCGCTTGACGATCACGGCGTGCACCAGCTCGCCCCAGTCGTCGCTCGGGATCCCGAACACCGCCGCCTCGTACACGTCGGGATGGGCCTCGAGCGCCGCCTCGATCTCGGCGGGGTAGATGTTCATGCCACCGGAGATGATCATGTCCTTCTTGCGGTCGCAGATGTAGAGGAAGCCCTCGTCGTCGCGGTAGGCGATGTCGCCGACGGTCTGGAACCCCTCGCGGTGGTCCTCTTCGAACTTGTCGTGCTGCTTGTAGTAGTCGTTGAACACACCCGCCGACCGGACGAACAGTTCGCCCGTTGCCTCCGGGCCGGTGTCGGTCACGACGTTGCCCTGCTCGTCGTACAGGCGGATCTCGACGAGCGGGGCCTCCTTGCCGCACGAGCCGGGCTTGCGCATCTGGTCCTCGGGACGCAGCACCGTGTTGACGCCGAGCTCGGTCGAGCCGTACACCTCGAACAGCGACTCCGGCGGGAAGTCGGCGACGTACTGCTGCTTCAGGGCGTAGCTCCACGGTGCGGCGTTGGCGATCATCACCCGCATCGACGAGCGGTCGTACTTCGCCTTGGTCTCGGCCGGGAGGTTGCAGATCATCCGGATCGGCGTCGGTGCGGCGAACGTCGACGTCGCCGTGTACGTGTCGACGAGGCGCAGCCAGTCCTCCGGCTCGAACTTGCGCTGCAGCACGATCGTCTGGCCGTACGTGATGGCGATCCCCATGAACCCGCCGGGACCCGAGTGGTAGAGCGGACCGGTCGTGATGTACACGTCGTCGGGCCGGTAGCCGATGAAGGCGAGCAGCGCCGCGCCCTGTGCCGGGTCAGCGGGGTTGCGGCGGAACGCACCCTTGGGCTTGCCGGTGGTGCCCGACGTGTAGATCATCGTCGCCCCGCCCTCGTCCGACTCGGGCCGCTCCGCCACCGTCGCCGACGCGGCGTCGACGAGCGGGTCGACCGCGGTCATGCCGGCGGGGGCATCACCGTCGAACACGAGGACGTCGGTGACCTTGGGGATGTCGTCGCGGATGCGCTCGAACAGCGGTGCGAACTCGGCGTCGACATACACCGTGGCGGCGTCGCAGTGGTCGACGACGTAGGCCGCCTCCTCGTCGGACAAGCGGTAGTTGAGCGGCACGGCGGTCGCCCCGATCTTGCGCGCCGCGTTGACGATCTCGACGATGCCCGTCGAGTTCTGGCCGCACCAGACGACCTTCGCCCCGGGCCGCACGCCGAGGTCGACGAGCACGTTGACGAGCCGGTTGGCGCGGTCCTCGAGCTCGCCGTAGGTCAGCGTGCGGACCTCACCCCCGGTGCGGTCGTCGATCACGGCGAGCTTGTCCGGCTGCGCCTCGGCGTGCGTGGTCAGTACATCCCCCATGGCGCCATTTGTAGCAACTCGGCTGCCACCGAGCGTTACAACAGGGGTCTGACCCCTGATGTGACGCTCAGTGCGCGGGCCAGGTGGTGATCGTCTCGTAGCGGGCGCCCTCTGGGGTCAGCGTGCTGGCGACGAGCGCCACCTCGGTGACCTCGAAGCTCGCCGCGAACCGCAACCCGAGCGCACGCGCCGGCCGGGCACGCCGCGCCAACCGGGCGACGGTCAGATGGCCGTGGTAGCGGCGCCGCTCGGGGGCGCTGCCGAGAGCCTTGGTCGCCCGCGACGCCGTGGCGGCGAGGTCGTCGACCCCGTCGACCGGCAACACCAGCGAGTGGTCACCGAGGGCGTCGACCGCCGGTCCGACCCGCGCCGTCGTCGGCCGCCACGTCGCCGTCGTCAGTGCGTCGGCGACCTCGTCCTCGTCGGCGTCACCGAGGAACCGCAACGTGACGTGCAGGTTCTCCGTCGGCAGCCAACGCACGCCCTGGTCGTGCGGACGTTCGAGGTCGGACAACGCCTCGATCAGCTCGTCGGGTGGCCAGACCGCGACGAACAGCCGGGTCACGCGGAGGTGAGTGCGGCCTCGCGCCGTTCGGCGTAGCGGCGAGCAACTCGCTCGCTCGTCGCCAGCCGCTTCATCAGCCGCTCCTGGGCGACGGCACCCTCGCCGGAGAGTCCGGAGATGTTCGCCGCGTCCCACTGCCGCAGGACGACGGGTGCGAGGATCTGGTCGTGGTGGATCTGCAGGTCGTAGATGCCGGCGCGGGCGATCAGCGCCGCGTGACGGTCGAACCCGGGGATCCCGACGCCGGGCATCGCGAACGTCCGGACCTGACGTTCGAGGGCGATCATCATCGTGTTCGGATCGGCCTCGAACGCCGCTGCGGCGAGGTCGCGGTAGAACAACTGATGGAGGTTCTCGTCGCTGCCGACACGCTTCATCACCTCGTACCCGACCGGGTCGCCGAGCAGGGCGCCGGTGTTGCGGTGCGAGATGCGCGTCGCCAGCTCCTGCAGGGCGAGGTAGATGAACCCCTCGTGCAACGGCGGGTCCGGTGTCTGACCGCCCGAGACCTGGGCCATGCGGGAGCGCTCGAGCTCGACCGGATCGATGGCGCGGGTGGTCATCAGGTAGCCGTAGATCGCCATCGAGTGGCGACCCTCCTCGGCGGTCCAGCGCCGCACCCAGGTGCCCCACGCACCGTCGGAGCCGAACATCCGCTCGACGGAGCGGAAGTAGTACGGCAGGTTGTCCTCGGTGAGCAGGTTGACCAGCAGTGCGCTGCGAATCTCGGGACCGATCTCGAAGCCGCCGAGGTCGGCGTCGTCGGGCGTCCATTCCTCACCGGGGACGTGGTCGCGGCCTCGTGAATACGGGACGTATTCGTGGGGGAACCACTCCTTGGAGGCCGCCAGGTGCCGTTCGAGCAACGACTCCGCCACGGGTGTGAGTTCGTGGAGCAAATCGGTTTCACGCACGGCGCTCAGCCTACCGACCAGTAGGTAGGAATTCCAGTCGCCCCGACTGGAGGTCGTAGCCCGCCGACCTCGCCGCGTCGATCAGCGCCGCCGCCTGCTCGCGGTTGCGCACCTCGAACGTGGCCCGGATCCCAGTCTCGCGCACGTGGAGGTCGAGACCCTCGCGGATGTGCTCGACCTCGATCAGGTCGGCGCCGCCGTCGGCGAACACCGACAGGAGGCGGGCCAGGCTGCCGGGGCGGTCGTCGATGCGGGCGACGATCGACAGACGCCGACCCTGGGCGTTCTCGTGGCGGCGGATCAAGCTCGGCACGACGCCGAGGTCGACGTTGCCGCCCGACACGATGATGCACGTCGTGCCGGTGCCGGTCGGCTCGATCACCCCGGACATCAGCGCCGCCACCCCGACCGCGCCCGTGCCCTCGACGTAGAGCTTGCTGCGATCCATCAGCAGGACCATCGCGTCGGCGACGGCGTCCTCGTCGACGGTCACGATCTCGTCGATCCACGCGGCGACGAGCGGCCCGGTGATCGCGCCGGGGTACTTGACGGCGATGCCGTCGGCGAGCGTCAGCACCGGCCCGTCGGCAGGGCGGCCACCGGCGTACGGGGCGCAGACCGACGCCTGCACGCCGACGATGCGCACATCGGGGAGCTGCGACTTGACGGCGATCGCCAGCCCGCTGGCCAGCCCGCCACCACCGACCGGGACGACGATCGTCGAGACGTCGGGGAGGTCCTCGACCACCTCGAGCCCGACGGTGCCCTGCCCGGCGATCACCACCGGGTCGTCGAACGGGGCGCAGTAGGTCATCCCGGTCTCGGCGGCGCAGGCCTCGGCGGCGGCGACGGCCGCCTTCAGGTCGGCGCCACCCTCGACGACGGTCGCACCCCACCGCTTCGACTCCTCGACCTTGGTGATCGGGGCACCGGCCGGCACGAAGATCGAACACGGCACGCCGACGTGGCGGGCGGCGAACGCCAGCGCCTGGGCGTGGTTGCCGGCACTGCCGGTGGTCACGCCGCGTCCCGCCGCCTCACCGAGCGAGGCGACCTTGTTCATCGCCCCGCGCAGCTTGAACGAACCGGTGCGCTGCAAGCTCTCCGCCTTCAACACCACCTCACCGCCGACGCGCTCGGACAAGGCGACCGACGACAGCACCGGTGTGCGCCGGGCGACGTCACCGATCGCGCGGCGTGCCGCACGGATGTCGTCGAGCCCGACGTGCTGGTCCACGACAGGTCGGTCCACGACGCGACGGTACCGTGCGGCGAACCGGCGGGTCAGCCCGGGTCGTCGGGCAGCGGGTTCTCGGGCAGCTTGCGGACTCGCGCCCGCCGGCGACGGCGAGCGGGGATCATGTCACGCATCTCCTCGAGGTTGCCGAAGCACAGCAGCCGGTCGTTGGCCTCGAGCTTGCGAGCCTCGCGGGGGTTGGGGATGACCTCGGTGTCGCGGTGCAGCGTGAGCACCGTGATGTCGCGGTCGCGCAGGCCGGTCTCGCGCAGCGTCTTGCCGACGAACTCGCCGTCCTCGCGCACCAGCAGCTCGGCGACGCCGTAGCCCGTGCTGATCGAGAGCCGCTGGCGCACGTCGAGCTCGGGGAAGGCGACCTGGTTGTCGACGTGGTCGATGATCGCACCGGCGACGTCGAGGCCGGTCGCCTGCTCGATCCCCTCCAGCCCGGGCGACGAGTTGACCTCCATCACCAGCGGCCCGTCGAGACCTTCGAGCATGTCGACGCCGGCGACCCGCAGGCCCATGATCTGGGCGGCGCGCACGGCGGTCCGCTCGTACGCCGGCTCGAGCGTCACACCCTCGACGCTGCCGCCGCGATGGACGTTGGAACGGAACTCGTCGCCCTGCGCGGTGCGCCGCATCGCCGCCACCACCCGGTCACCGACGACGAGCGCCCGAATGTCGCGGCCGCGGCTCTCGGCGACGTACTGCTGGATGAGCACGTTCTGGCGGGTCGTGTGCAGCGTCTCGATGATCGCTTCGGCGACCTTCTTGTCGGGCGCCAGGATCACGCCGATGCCCTGGGTCCCCTCGAGCAGCTTGATGACGACGGGCGCGCCGCCGACCCGCTCGATCGCCGGCAGCACGTCCTTGCGGTCGCGGACGAACGCCGTGCGCGGCATGCCGATGTCGTGCCGCGACAGGATCTGGATCGCCCGCAACTTGTCGCGCGAGTTGGTGATGCCGGTGGCGGTGTTCGGCGTGAACACGTCCATCTGCTCGAACTGGCGGACGACGGCGGAACCGAAGTAGGTGATCGACGCCCCGATGCGCGGCACGATGGCGTCGTAGTCCGACAGCGGCTTGCCGCGGTACTGCAGGTCGGGTTCCTCGCGGGACAGGTCGATGGCGAAGCGCAGCGTGTCGAGCACCTTGCACGTGTGGCCGCGGTCGATCGCCGCCATCCGCAGACGCTGCGTGCTGTACGCCCGCGGAGCCCGCGAGAGCAACGCCAGCTTCACGGTTCGAACCCCCGGTTACGTCGACGCACCTCGCGCGGCGGCCGGCCGCCGGCATACGACAGGCCGGGATCGACGATGAACCGACGCCGCAGCGCCTCGCGGCCGATCAGCATGCGGAAGCCCATCTCGTCGCGGCGGGTCAACGTGACCTCGGCCGGCACGGCGACCCCGGCGAGGACGACGGTCGCCCGCACCACGGGCCGGTGCTCGACGTCACCCGACGAACTGCGGATGTCGCGTGTGCCGACGACGGCGGCCTCGACGATTCGGGCGTCGTCGGTCGAGCGCTGCCACGGGTGGACCTCGAAGCGCACCCATGGCTCGCCGTCGCGATCCAGCCAGTGCAGATCGAAGGCGTGCATCGACGACGTGCGCGCCCCGGTGTCGATCTTTGCCTTCAGGTGATCGACCTGCCAGTCGGGCAACGCCACCCACTCACGCCAGCCGAGCAGGGTCCGATGCGAACGGTCCGAGCGTTTCACGCGCGCACGCTACCGCCGCTGCGCCGGGCGCCGTGACGAGCTGTCGCGACGGCCGCGTGAGCGATGTCACGTGTCGAACCGGGTGGGCGACGTCGCTTCCCCGTGCGCCGGTGCGAGGATGAACTTCGTCATCGAATCGTCATATTTTCGATGATCGGCCGGACGCACCGGTCGGCCCGCCGAGCTCCATCCGAAACGCACGAAACACACCGAAACGCACATCTCCATGACCTCCTGGTTCACCGCCACTTCTGAAGTCCTCGTCCTCCTCCCCGTCGCCTTCACCGGCTCGTGGGTCGCTCGCCGGACGATCCGCACACTCACCCGGCGCGGCGTCCGCCGCGCCCAGCGCTCCCAGGGGAGCTGGCGGGCACGCCTCGATCGGCTGGGCGACAACGGCCAGGCCGACGCTCGTCGCCGCCAACGCGCCGATGCCGTGGCGCGGATGCTCGGTCACCTCGTCACCGTGACGATCTTCGCCGCCTGCACCTTCCTCGCCCTCGAGCGCGTCGGTGTCGACCTCCTGTTCGTCATCTCCAGTGCCGGGTTCGTCGGTGTGGCGATCGCACTCAGTGGCCAAGACCTCGTCAAGGACCTCCTCGCCGGTACCCGCGCCCTCCTCGAGGACCGCTACGCGGCGGGCGACGAGGTGGTGCTGCGTGTCGGCGGCAACGAGGTCCGTGGCACCGTCGACTACATCGGCACGGCCTCCGTGCGTCTGCGCACCCGTGACGGCTCGACCTGGCACGCCGGTCACGCTGCCGTCGAGGCGGTCACCAACCTCTCGCAGCTCCCCGCCGTGAGCAACATCGCGGTCCCCGTCGACGACTGGGCGGTAGCCGACGAGGTCGCCGCAGCGGACCGGCTGGCCCGCTCGTCGAACGACGTCGGTCTCACCGGCGTCGTGTTCCTCCGCGACATCGAGACGCACGAGCCGGACCTCGACGACGTCGAGCGCGGCGCGTCCGACGTTGCCACGGACCCCGAGACGAGCACGGTCACCGTGCGGGTGAAGACGAACCGGCCGCTCAGCGGACCGGAAGCCGATCTCGTGCGCGCCCGCCTCCTCGATCGGTGATTCAATCCGTCGGGTGACGGAAACCCCGGCCGGCACGGTCGCCCTGGCGTTCGGTGCGCTGGGCATCGTCTACGGGGACATCGGCACGAGTCCGCTGTACGCGATCCGCGAGAGCTTCGACCACGCCGACCTCGCCGTCAACGCCGAGAACGCCTATGGCGTCGCCTCGATCGTCTTCTGGGCGCTGATCATTGTCATCTCGATCAAGTACCTGGCGCTGGTGATGCGCGCCGACAACCACCGTGAGGGTGGCATCCTCGCTCTCACTGCGCTGATCGTCCCATCGAAGGGACGAGCGACCGGTGTGCTCGCCGTCGCCGTCACGCTCGGTGTGTTCGGCACCGCGCTGCTCTACGGCGACGGACTGATCACGCCGGCGATCTCGGTGCTCAGCGCCGTCGAAGGATTCGAGGTCGCCAGCACCGCGTTCGACGGACTCGTCATCCCGGTGTCGATCGCCATCCTCGTCGCCCTCTTCGCCGTGCAGCGGCACGGCACGGCGCGGCATCTCGACGGTCTTCGCCCCGGTCATGCTCGTCTGGTTCGGGGTGCTCGGTGTGCTCGGCCTACGTCAGGTGCTCGACCATCCGGCAGTGCTGAAGGCCGTGTCGCCGACCTATGCCGTCGACTTCTTCGTCGACGAGCCGATCAAGGCATTCGTCTCGCTCGGCTCGATTTCCTCGTCGTCACCGGCGGCGAAGCGCTGTACGCCGACATGGGGCACTTCGGTCGCACGCCGATCCAGTGGAGTTGGTACGTGCTCGTGCTGCCGGCACTGCTGCTCAACTACTTCGGTCAGGCCGCCCTGCTCGTCGCCGATCCCGGGGCCGCCGAGAGTCCGTTCTACCGGATGGCCCCATCGTGGGCGGTGCTGCCGTTGGCGATCCTCGCCACCGGGGCCACGGTGATCGCCTCCCAGGCGCTGATCTCCGGCGCCTTCTCGCTGACCGCCCAGGCGGTCCAGCTCGACTACCTGCCACGCGTCCGCATCGTGCACACGTCGCAACAACACATCGGCCAGATCTACATCCCGGTCGTCAACTGGGGGTTGATGATCGGCTGCGTCGGCCTGGTGGTCGGGTTCCGCACCTCCAGCAACCTCGCCTCGGCGTACGGGATCGCCGTGACGATGACGATGCTGATCACGACGCTGCTCTTCTACCGCGTGGCCCGTCAGCGGTGGAACTGGTCGACCGGTCATGCCCTCGCCGTCTGCGTGCCGCTCCTCGTCGTCGACACGGCGTTCTTCTCCGCCAACCTCTCCAAGGTCGTCGCCGGCGGGTGGTTCCCGCTCGTCGTTGCGGTTGCCCTGGTCACGTTGATGACCACCTGGCGGCGCGGCCGCCAGATCGTCGCCGACCTCATCCATCGCGGGGAGCGCCCGGTCGACGTCGTCGTGCACGAAGCGGTGGCCACGCACGCCGCCCGCGTCCCCGGGGTCGCGGTGTACATGTTCAAAGACGCCGGTGCGGCACCGCCGGCGCTGATCCTCAACCTGCGGCACAACCACGTGCTGCACCAGCTGACCCTGCTCGTGTCGGTGTCGACGCTCGACGTGCCCCGTGTCGCCGCCGCAGACCGTGCCGAGATCCGCAGGGTCGGGCCGGGCATCTTGCAGGTCGACCTGCGCTTCGGGTTCCTCGACGACCCGGACGTGCCGGCCGCGCTCGGCGAGATCGACCTCGGTGGCGCCCACTTCAACCCCGCCTCGGCGACATACTTCCTCGGCCGCGAGTCGGTCCGGGCGACCCGTGGGACCGGGATGAACCCGCTGCGCGAGCGGCTGTTCATCGCCCTCAACCGCAGCGCCTCGAGTGCCGCCCGGTTCTTCTCCCTGCCGGCCGACCGGGTGTTCGAGATCGGCTCGTTCGTCGAGATCTGACGGCGTCAGCGCCGCGCCGTCACGACGATCACCCGGCCGGCGAGCACGACCCGCCCGGCGTCGTCGAGATGATCGCCGTAGCGATGCGCCACGGCATCGATCGCCTCGGCCTGGAGCTCGGGACCGAGGCCGTCCAGGGCGACGCGGGTGGGACCGAAGTCGGTGCTCGTGGCCGCCGCAGCGACGGGGTCGAGCCCGCCGCCCATCAGCAGGTCGACGTCGTGCACGTGGGCCTCGAACGCCGTCCATCCGGCGGCGTCGAGCAACACCCGGGTGGCGTCGATGTCGCCGAGCGAGAACGGTCCGCCATCGCGGGGGAGCGACTCGGGGTCGGCCAGCCCGCGGGAGCGGCGGACCTCGAGGACAGCCTGCAGCGGCACCTCGAACAGCGGTGAGAGGTCGCGGCGAGCCCACACCGCCATCGCCAACCGGCCGCCATCGGCGGTCGCCGTCGCCAGGTGGCCGAACGCCGTCGCCGGGTCGGTGAAGAACATCACCCCGAAGCGGCTGATGACGACGTCGAACGCGTCGGCCGGGGGCGTCCACTCGACGGCGTCGGCGTGCTCCCAACGGATCGCCGCCGCGCCGTCATCGGGCGGCACGGACGCCGCGGCGTCCAACAGTTCGGCGGCGATGTCGAGGCCGGTCACTGCGCCGGTGGGACCCACGAGCTCGGCGGCCTGGCGGGTGGTGGGACCGGTGCCGCACCCGACGTCGAGCACCCGTTCGCCGGGCCGCAGTGCCGCAGCATCGAACAGCAGGTCGGACACCGGCGCCAGCTGCCGTTCCAGGCCTTCGGACTGGCGTAGCCACCGCGCCGGCGCGGTCGCCGTCGCCCCAGGCGTCGTCAGTGGGCGGGTCGGTGGGCACGCGGTGACCCTAGCCCGGCGCCGAATTCGGTCGTGATGACACGGCCACGGCGTTCGCCGGCGCTCGGGGCGAGGTCGCTGACGACGAACGATCGCTGCAGCCACCGGTCGGTGCCGTCGAAGCGTGCCTCGAACGGTGAGCGGCCGTGGACGGCGACGTTGTTGTCGACGACCAGGAGATCACCGGCTTCGAGCACGACCGACGTGGTCAGCTCGTCGATCGCGTCACGAACGGCGACGAGCACGTCGTCGGACTCCGGGTCGATGCCCACCGTGAGGTCGGCGTCGAACACGAACGTCGGCTCGTCGCGGGTGCCGGTCAGCAGCGGCCGCGCGGGACCGAGGACGTTGGCGCGCCCGCCGAGGAAGCTGGCGTCGACCGCCGTACGAAAGCGCGGTTCGAACATCGTCGCCACGGCTGCCGGCGGCAGGTGCTCGATCAGGTCGTGGACGGAGACCAGCGTGGTGTGTGCCGTCGGGTCGCCACGCAGGCACAGCAGCAACAGGTAGCGCGGGCGGTGGGGATGGAACGCGGTCTCGGTGTGGAACATCAGGTTGACCGCGACGACGTCGAGGTCTGCCGGTCGGCGTCGTCGGCAGTGGGCACGATGTTCTGCACGATGCGTCCGCCGTGCTCGGGCACGTAGCCGATCGGCTGCCCGAGGCGACGAGCGACGGTGAGCAGCACCAACTCGGTGGCGAGGTCCTTGTCGACGGGTGTGGTGGGCGTCGGCGGCGTCGGCGGGAGCGCACCGATCGGGACGCTGCGCACGAGCAACGCACCCGAGCGGTGCGAGCGGGACGCGAACGTGTGCAGCGCGGCGTCGACGGCGATCGGCAGGCGGCGTCCGTCGAGCGCGGCGCGGTCGACGAGTCGCTCGTCGAGCTCCACCGGGATCGGCAACGGCACGTGCCAACCGCTGGCGTCGACCGTCATCGCCTCACACGGGGCGTGCAGCAGGCGGGTGGCGTGCAGTGGGGCGGTGGGGTGCGTCGTCGTCACGGTCGTCGTCGTCCTCAGTCGTTGGTTCAGTCGTCGTCCTCAGTCGGGTCTGGAACAAGCGTGCCAACCCTACACGAGAATGGAACAACGCCGATCAACGGCTTCGGGCCGCGACGGGTGCGGGCCGGTACGGTGGGCGGATGGAGGTCGAACGACGCTTGCTCGAACGCGCCGACACGCTGACCCGTGCCGAACGGCAGATCGCCGAGACGGTGCTGGCGAGCCCGCAGCTCGTCGGTTTCGGCACCGTCGCCGAGCTGGCAGCGTCGGCTGACGTCGGTACGGCAACCGTCGTCCGCTTCGCCACCAAGCTCGGGTACGAGGGCTACACCGACCTCCAGCAATCGGTGCAGACCGATCTCTCGGGTCAGCTCCGCCCGGCCGTGGAACGCATCCGTGAGCAGCGCCGCGCGGCCGGTGCCGACGAGGGCGGTGACCGCATCTCGCACCATGTCGAGACCGAGGCGAACAACGTCCGCGCCACCCTCGAGGGCATCGACACCGACGCCCTCGCCGGCGTCGTCGCCCGCCTGGCCGACGAGCGTCACGACGTGCTCGTGCTGTCGGGGGTGGCGTCGCGGGGCGTCGCCGAACAATTCGTCGGCGACCTCGGCCAGCTGCGCGGTGGTTGCCACCTGCTCGACGGCACACCGGTCGACATCGCCCGCACGATCGCCCTCGCCGGCGACCATCCGACGCTCGTCGTGCTCGACCTCCGGCGGTACGAGCGCTGGCTGATCGACGCCGCCGAGCGGGCGCGAGACGCCGGAGCGTGGGTCGTCGCCATCACCGACAGCGTGTTGTCGCCGCTCGCCGCCGGCGCCGCCCACACGTTCGTGATCGCCGCCGCGTCCGACGGGCCATTCGACAGCCACACCGGCACGCTTGCGCTCGGCAATCTGCTCGTTGCCGATGTCGCCGCCAGCCGCCGCGACGAGGCAGCGGCGCGGCTCGATCGGCTCGAGGCCACCTGGCGCGACCACGACGCCCTGACCGATCGCTGACGGTGCTCCACGGCGCCACCGCTAGCGTGACGCCGATGGCCGACCTCGCAGTGGCTGCTGTGCAGATGGCGATGGTCGACGACGTCGACACCAACGTGGCGACCGCCGAACGACTCGTCCGAGTCGCCGCTGCCGAAGGTGCCCGCATCGTCCTCCTGCCCGAGCTCTTCGAGGGCCCGTACTTCTGCAAGGACCAACTCCCCGAGCACCTCGATCGCGCCCGCCCGGTCGCCGACCACCCGACGATCGCCCACTTCGCCGGCCTCGCCGCCGAGCTCGACGTGGTCCTGCCGTTGAGCATCTACGAGCGCGCCGGTCAGGTGCGGTTCAACTCGGTCGTCGTCGTCGACGCCGACGGCGCCGTGCTCGGCACGTATCGCAAGAGCCACATCCCCGACGGCCCCGGCTACACCGAGAAGTACTACTTCTCGCCCGGCGACACGGGCTTTCGCGTGTGGAACACCAGATTCGGTGTGATCGGCGTCGGCATCTGCTGGGACCAGTGGTTCCCGGAGGCGGCGCGGGCGATGGCGCTGCTGGGCGCCGAGGTGCTCCTCTATCCGACGGCGATCGGCAGTGAACCACCCGATCCGACGTGGGATTCGAGCGGCCACTGGCAGCGGGTGATGCAGGGGCACGCGGGCGCCAACCTGATGCCGGTCGTCGCCGCTAACCGCGTCGGGCGCGAGGTCGGACGGGGGTGCGAGATCACCTTCTACGGTTCGTCGTTCATCGCCGACGCGACCGGTGCCAAGGTCGCCGAGGCGGGGCGTGAGGGTGAGGCGGTGCTCGTCCATCGTTTCGACGGCGACGCACTGCACCGTCAGCGTGCCGCCTGGGGGCTGTTCCGCGACCGCCGCCCCGACCTGTACGGTCCGCTGCTGACGCTGGACGGGCAATGACTCCCCGGCTCCCGGCGGAGTGGGAGCCGCACGCCGCCACGGCGATGTGTTGGCCCGTCCGTCCCGAGCTGTGGGGTGACCGCCTCGCCGACGCCGAGTCGGCCCACGCCACCGTCGCCCGGGCGATCGCCGCCTACGAGCCGGTGACGATGCTCGCCCCGCCGCGCGCCGTGGAGCGTGCCGCCGCGGCGTGCGGGAGCGACGTCGACGTCGTCGAGCTGGCGATCGACGACTCGTGGTTCCGCGACAGCGGCCCGATCTACGTCGACGACCGCCACTCGATGGTGGCCACCGACTGGGTGTTCAACGCCTGGGGCGAGAAGTTCCATCCGTACGCAGACGACGCCCTCGCCGCCCGCCGCTTCGCCGAGCAGCGCGGCGACCCGGTGCGGAGCGTCGACCACGTCCTCGAGGGCGGATCGATCACCGGCGATGGTGCCGGCACGATCGCCACGACCACGCAGTGCCTGCTCCATCCCAACCGCAACCCCGGCCGCTCACTGGTGGAGATCGAGGCGGTGCTGCACCGCGAGCTCGGTGCCCGTCGCGTCGTCTGGCTGCCGTACGGGCTGGCGCTCGACGGCGACACCGACGGTCACGTCGACAACGTCGCCGCGTTCGCCGCTCCGGGCCACCTCGTGGTCCAGGGGTGTGACGACCCGGGCGAGGCCGACTGGCTGCGGATGGACGTCAACCGGCGCGTCGCCGTCGGGGCACTCGACGCCCGGGGCGAACCGATCGAGGTGACGTCGGTGCCGGTGCTGCCGTTCGCCGAGGTCGATGGTCAGCGCGTCGTCGTGCCCTACCTCAACTACTACGTCGGCAACGGCTTCGTCCTCGTGCCGACGTGCGGCCACGCCGCCGATACGGACATGCTGGCGCTGATCGGTGAGCTGTACCCCGGCCGCGACGTCATCGGCCTCGACGTGGGCGCCGTCCTCGCCAGCGGTGGCGGCGGCATCCACTGCATCACCCAGCAGATCCCGGCACGCCCTCCCACACCCACCCCACCCACACCCACCCCACCCGCACCCGCCACACCCACACCCACCACACCCGCGCCCACCACACCCACCCCACCGCCACCGCCACCCGCACCCGCACCCGCACCCGAACCTGCCGCCCGGTGAACGAGCGAGTCCACCCCACCGTGCGTCGGCGTCGGTCGGTGCCGCAGCCCGGCGATCGGTCAAGATGGGGATGATGTCGCGGGCAGGGGCCACCGACGAGGCGCCGGCGGACGTCGATCGCCGCGCCAGCCCGATCGTCCGCCTCGGGCGCGGCATCGTCGGTCGTGGCGGGGTCGTCCCGCTGGCGATCGCCCACGGCTCTGCCGCCGCCGGTGACGCCTTCGTCTCGGTGAGCCTCGCCGGCTCGCTGTTCTTCAACGTCAGCCCCGACGCATCCCGCGAGCAGATCCTGCTGTACCTGGTGGTGACGATGGCGCCGTTGGCGGTGCTCTCGCCGCTCGTCGGCCCGGCGGTCGACCGATTCCGCGGGTCGCAGCGGTTCGTCGCCTCCGCGTTCTACGTCGGCCGTGCCGTGGCGTGCCTCGTGCTGGCGGTGACCCTGTTGCAGCTGGCGTTCTACCCGGTGGCACTTGTGGTGCTGATCCTCAGCAAGGCGTCCGGCATCGTCAAGCAGACGTTGGTGCAGACGCTGGTCGACGACCCCGAGGAGCTGGTGGCGACGAACGCCCGGCTGGCCCGCTTCGCCACGATCACGGCGGCGATCGGGGTGCTCGCCGCCACCGCATTGTTCGCCGCGACCGGGCCGGAGTGGACGTTGCGGGGCGCCGCGGTGCTGCTGGCGATTGCCGCCGGCGTGGCGTTGCGGGTTCGGCCACGCGCCCCGGTGCCCACCGTCGACGACGAGCTGGAGTACACCGAGACCCACCTCCCGTTGATCGTCCTGTCCTCGATCGGCATGCTCGCCGTGCGCGCTGCGGTCGGCTTCTTCGTCTTCACCCTGGCGTTCACCCTGCGGCGCACCAGTGAGCCCGCCTACGTCTACGGCATCGCCGCCGCCCTGTACGGCGCCGGTGCCTTCGCCGGCCACAGCGCAGCGGCGATGCTCCGTCGGCGGTTCCGCGAGGAGCGGCTGATCTCACTGGCGATCGCACTCCCTGCGGCGTTCACCGCCGTCGGCGTGCTCGGCGCGTCGGTACCGCTGTTGATGGTGATCTCGCTGCTCGTCGGGTTGTCGACGACGCTCGCCCGCAACGCGTTCGACGGCCTGCTGCAGCGGCGCGCCCCGGAGGCGCTGCTCGGCCGTGCGGGCGCCCGTTACGAGACGCAGTTCCAGCTCGCCTGGGTGTTCGGTGGCGTCCTCGCCACGCCGATCTCGCTCCCGCCGGAGGTGAGCATGATGCTGTTGACGGCGATCTACGTGCCGGCGTTCGTGATCGGCATGCGCGGTGTGACCGAGGCGGACCGTTTCGCGGGCAACGACGACGCCGCGGGCCGCGCCCGCGACCGGCTGATCGAGGCGCACCGCTCGTGGGCCGAAGGCGATCGGAGGGTGGCGGTGATCGAGGCGTCGGCCGCTGCCGACCTGGCGGCGACGATCGTCGGCCGGGAGGAGGACGGCGAGGCACGCCAGGAGCTCGAGGCGCTCCGCCGCCGGGCGCTCGATCACACCGGCGAGATCGACGAAGCGGACGTCCGCGACGCGATGCAGCTCGCTGAGCGGTTGATCAACGCTCCGACAACGCCGTGATCGCCGCCCGCTGGGGGTTGTTCGTCGTCGGGTGCCGCGCTTCGAGGTTGACCAGCAGCAACTCGACATCGTCCTTGGCCTCGTAACGGTCGACCTCCAACGTCATCCGACGTGCCGGTTCGGGGATCACCCCCACCGCCAGCATCACCCCGTCGTCGTGGACCGGTGCGCCGTCCTCCGTCAGGTCGAACGCGTCGTGGGCGGCGTCGGCGAAGCGGACGGTGGCATCGTTGGCGGTGTCCTTGGTGACCGACGCCTGCACGGCGACGTCGATCATGTCGCCGTCGGCCGAGACCAGGTAGATCACGGGCAGGAGGTCGTCGTCGGCGTCGGCGGGAGGCGTCCACTCGTCGACCTGCCACTCGACCAGGGCGACGAGCGCGGTGGCCGCATCGACCCTGCTCGGGTCGGGATCGTCGGAACAGGCCACGAGACCGACGCCGGCGAGCACGGCGGCGAGCACGGAGCCCGCAGAGCGGCGTCCTCCCACACGGCCACGATAGGCGAGGGCGCGGTCGCTCGCGCTCAGCGTGCGAGTGCCGCGGCGGCGGCGACGACGATGCGGACCGCGGTCTCCTCGGTGCGAGCGATGACCTCGCTGTCGGGCATCTCCTGATCGCCGCGGTTGACGATCACCCCGGCGACGCACCCGGCGCGCAGGCCCATCGTGGCGCACATCGTGAACAGCGTCGCCGACTCCATCTCGTAGTTGAGGACCCCCATCGCCTGCCATTCGGCAAGGCTGCCGCGAAAGCGAGCCGTGACGCGTCCTGAATACGTGTCGTAGCGCTCCTGGCCGGGATAGAAGGTGTCCGACGAGGCGGTGATGCCGATGTGCGGTTCGATGCCGGCGTCGCGAGCGGCGGCGACGAGTGCTGTCGTGCAGGCGAAGTCGGCGACGGCGGGGAACTCGAGCGGGGCGAAGTGCTGGCTGGCTCCGTCGAGTCGCACGGCACCGGTGGTGACGACGACATCGCCGGGTCGGACCTGGGGTTGGATGCCGCCGGTCGTGCCGACGCGCAGGAAGGTTCGCACCCCGACCTGGGCGAGCTCCTCCACGGCGACCGACGTCGACGGGCCGCCGATGCCGGTCGAGCACACGACGATCGGCGTGCCACCGACGTGGCCGAGCCACGACGTGTACTCGCGGTGCGTGGCCAGGGCTTCGGCGGTGTCCATCGTCGAGGCGATGCGCTCGACGCGGCCAGGGTCGCCGGGCACGATGGCGATGGTCGCCCCGGCGAGTCGTTCGGTGGTCAATCCGAGATGGAACGCTTCGGCCATCTCGGCACCGTACCGCGCGCCGTCAGCATGCCGGCCCTCCGCCTGCTTGCAGACATGCAGATGTCTTTATATGATGCCCGGATGTCGGTGGAGCTCGACGTCGGCATCGAGACGCTGAAGGCGATCAGTGAGGAGTCGCGCCTGCGCATCCTCGCCGTGATGGGTGAGGGCGAGGTCACCGTCACCGACCTCACCGAGATCCTCGGGCAGTCCCAGCCGCGCGTGTCGCGCCACCTCCGGGTGCTCGTCGATGCCGGCCTGATCTCCAAGAGCCGTGAAGGCAGCTGGGCGTTCTTCCGCCTGGTGGACGGCCCGCAAGGCGACCTCGTCAGGGCGGCGCTCGAGCGCATCGACGGTGACGACGCCGTGCTCGCCGGCGATCGCCAACGCCTCCACCTCGCCCGCCGGCGGCGGGCCGAGGCGGCCAACGAGTACTTCGAGCAGATCGCCCCCATCTGGGACGAGGAGCGGGCGTTGCACGCCGCGCCGGCGACGGTCGAAGCGGCGATCCTCGACGTGCTCGGCGACGGACCGCTCGGTCGCGTCCTCGACATCGGCACCGGCACCGGCCGGATGCTGCAGCTGCTCGGCGGCCGTGCCGACCGGGTGGTCGGGCTCGACGCCAGCCACTCGATGCTCTCCGTCGCCCGCGCCAACCTCGAACGCGGGCCGCACCGCAACTGGGAGCTGCGCCAGGGCGACGTCTACTGCCCGCCGCTCGACCCGGCGTCGTTCGATCTCGTCGTCATCCACCAGGTGCTGCACTACCTCGACGACCCCGACCGGGCGATCGCCGAGGCGCGCCGGCTGTTGACACCCGGCGGCCGGCTGCTCGTCGTCGACTTCGCCCCCCATCACCACGAGTTCCTCCGCGCCGCCGCCCACCGGCGGCTCGGCTTCGCCCACGACCACGTGCGTGACGCGTTCGACCACGCCGGGCTCGCCTGCACGGCGATCGTCGACGTCGATCCGCCCGACCGCGGCGACGGCCTGACCGTGACCGCCTGGCTCGGCCGCGACGCCGACGCGATGCACTCTGCCGCATGACCTGCCCAACCCCAACGAAGCTCCGCCGACCGCGCTGCCGCCGACCCGAGGTATTCCGATGACCCGATCCCATGCCGACCATCCCGTTGCCCAGCTGGCGCGCGAGCGCATCCTCGTGCTCGACGGTGCGATGGGCACCGAGATCCAGATGCTCGGACTCACCGACGAGCAGTTCCGCGGCGATCGCTTCTGCGATCACGGCTCCGACCTGTCCGGCAACAGCGAGCTGCTGAGCCTCACCCAGGCCGACGCCGTGCGCGACATCCACCTCCGGTACCTGCTCGCCGGCGCCGACATCGTCGAGACCAACACGTTCTCCGCCAACCGGGTGTCGCAGAACGACTACGACACCGTCGCGCTGGTGGCCGAGCTGAACCGCGAGTCCGTGCGCCTCGCCCGTGAAGCCGCCGAGGAAGCGCACGGACGCGACGGTCGCCGCCGCTTCGTCGCCGGCGCCGTCGGACCGACCAACATGACGCTGTCGCTGTCGCCCAAGGTCGAGGACCCCGGCTACCGGGCGATCACGTTCACCGCCCTCGCCGACGCCTACCGCGAGCAGATCGACGCACTGATCGCCGCCGGCGCGGACCTGCTGCTGATCGAGACGATCTTCGACACGCTCAACGCCAAAGCGGCCATCCTCGCCGCCCGACGGGCGATGAACGCCGCCGGCAAACAGCTGCCGCTGATGATCTCGGGCACGATCACCGACCGGTCCGGACGCACGCTGTCCGGGCAGACGCCGGCGGCCTTCTGGCAGTCGATCCGCCACGCCGATCCGTTGACGGTCGGGCTCAACTGCGCCCTCGGTGCCGAGGAGATGCGTCCCCACCTCGTCGAGCTGGCGACCGTCGCCGACACGTTCGTCTGCGCCTACCCGAATGCCGGGCTACCCAACGAGCTCGGTGGGTACGACGAGCTGCCCGCGCAGACGGCGGCGTTCATCCACGAGTTCGCCGAGGCCGGCCTGTTGAACATCGTCGGCGGGTGTTGCGGCACGACGCCCGCGCACGTCGAGGCGATGGCCGCCGCCGTGGCGACGGCGCCGCCGCGCCAGGTGCCGGAGCGGACCCGCGCCTCGAGCTGTCCGGCCTCGAGCCGTTCGCCCTCACCGAGGACATCCCGTTCGTCAACGTCGGCGAGCGCACGAACATCACCGGCTCGGCGAAGTTCCGGCGGCTGATCAAGGACAACGAGTACGGCGAGGCGCTCGACGTCGCCCGTCAACAGGTCGAGAGCGGCGCCCAGATCATCGACGTCAACATGGACGACGGCCTGATCGACGGCGTCGAGGCGATGACCCGGTTCATGAACCTGATCGCCGCCGAGCCCGACATCGCCCGCGTGCCGATCATGATCGACTCGTCGAAGTTCGAGGTGATCGAAGCCGGGCTGCAGTGCGTGCAGGGCAAGCCGATCGTCAACTCGATCTCGATGAAGGAGGGGGAGGAGGCGTTCCTCGACCAAGCCCGCACCTGCCTCGACTACGGCGCCGCGGTGATCGTCATGGCCTTCGACGAGGTCGGCCAGGCCGACACCGCCGACCGCAAGGTCGAGATCGCCCGCCGCGCCTACCACCTGCTCGTCGACGAGGTCGGCTTCCCGCCCGACGACATCATCATCGACCCGAACATCTTTGCCATCGCCACGGGCATCGAGGAGCACGACCGCTACGGCCTCGACTTCCTCGAAGCGATCGAGCGGATCACGAGCGAGCTGCCGTACGTCAACATCTCCGGCGGCGTGTCCAACCTGTCGTTCTCGTTCCGCGGCAACGAGCCGGTCCGCGAGGCGATGCACTCGGTGTTCCTCTACCGCGCCGTCGACAAGGGCATGCGACTCGGCATCGTCAACGCCGGCCAGCTCGCCGTGTACGACCAGATCGACCCCCACCTGCGCGAGCTGTGTGAGGACGTCGTCCTGGCCCGGCGCCCCGACGCCACCGAGCGGTTGCTCGAGGCGGCGGCCAAGTTCCAGGCCGACCCCGACGAGGCGGTCGACGCCGCCGTCCACGAGTGGCGGTCGTGGGAGGTCGCGGCGCGGATCGAACACGCCCTGGTCAACGGCATCACGACGTTCATCGAGGACGACGTGGAAGCTGCCCGGACGTCGTCGCCCCGAGCCGTCGACGTGATCGAGGGTCCGCTGATGAGCGGCATGAACACGGTCGGCGACCTCTTCGGCGCCGGCAAGATGTTCCTCCCCCAGGTCGTCAAGTCGGCGCGGGTGATGAAGCAGGCGGTTGCCTACCTGACCCCGTTCATCGAGGCCGAGGGCGCCGACGGCGCGGCGTCGAAGGCGGGCAAGGTCCTGCTGGCGACGGTCAAGGGCGACGTCCACGACATCGGCAAGAACATCGTCGGCGTCGTACTCGGCTGTTCCAACTACGAGGTCATCGACCTCGGTGTGATGGTGCCGTCGCAGACGATCCTCGACACCGCCCGTGAGCAGCAGGTCGACATCATCGGCCTGTCGGGGCTGATCACGCCGTCGCTCGACGAGATGGTGCGCGTCGCCGGCGACATGGAGCGGCTCGGCTTCGAGACGCCGCTGCTGATCGGCGGCGCCACCACCAGCCGCCTGCACACCTGCCTGCGGATCGACCCCGCCTACCACGGCCCCGTCGTCCACGTGGGCGATGCCAGCCGCGCCTCGGGTGTCATCTCCAGCCTGCTGTCGTCGACCCAGCGCGAGGGTTTCATGGAGACGCTGCGCCTCGACTACGAGCGCGTCGCCGAGTCGCACGCCCGGGCGAAGGTCGACAAGGACCGGGTGTCGTTCGCCGAAGCCCGGGCCAACCGCCTGCAGGCGACGTTCGACGCCACGACGGTGACCCGTCCGACGTTCACCGGGATCCGCGTGTTCGACGACTACGACGTCGGCGAACTGGTGCCGTACATCGACTGGACGCCGTTCTTCCGCACGTGGGGGCTGCGCGGCAAGTTCCCGGAGATCCTCACCGATCCGGAGCTCGCCGAGGCGGCGCGTCCGCTGTACGACGATGCGCTGGCGATGCTCGACAAGATCGTCGCCGACCACTGGTTCCGCCCGAAGGCGGTCGTCGGCTTCTGGCCGGCGGCGTCGACCGGCGACGACGTGGTGGTCTACGACGACGAGACGCGGACATCCGAGCGCGCCCGATTGCACGGCATCCGTCAGCAGGCAGCCAAGACGGGTGACCGCGCCAACCTGTCGATCGCCGACTTCGTCGCCCCGGTCGACGGACCCGACGACTGGGTCGGCGGCTTCGTCGTCACCGCCGGGCCGGAGGAGAACGAGATCGCCGCCCGCTTCGAAGCGGCCAACGACGACTACTCGTCGATCCTGCTGAAGGCGCTCGCCGACCGTGTCGCTGAAGCGCTCGCCGAGCGCATCCACGAGCGGGTGCGCACCGAGCTGTGGGGCTACGCGACCGACGAGTCGATGACGCCGAACGAGCTGCTGCACGAGTCGTTCCAGGGCATCCGTCCGGCGCCGGGCTACCCGTGCCAGCCGGACCACACGGAGAAGCAGACGCTGTTCGAGCTGCTCGACGCGCCGAACACGGTCGGCGTCGAGCTCACCGAGTCGTTCGCCATGTGGCCGGGCTCGTCGGTGTCGGGCCTCTACTTCGCCCATCCCGAGTCGAAGTACTTCGGCGTCGGCAAGATCCGTCGCGACCAGCTCGAGTCGTACGCCGAACGCAAGGGATGGACGATCGAGGAGGCCGAGCGCCACCTCGCCCCGATCCTCGACGGCATCTGACGCACCTGACGGTGTGAAACGGCGCTCTGCGTCAGCGACAACGCTGACATCCGACGTTGTCGCTGACGCAGACCGCCCGACTCGCTCGCCGGTGAACAGCGTCAGCGACAACGCTGACATCCGACGTTGTCGCTGACGCAGACGCCCGACTCGCTCGCCGGTGAACAGCGTCAGCGACAACGCTGACATCCGACGTTGTCGCTGACGCTGAAGCGCCCGACTCGGTCGCCGGTGTCCTCGGTGCATGGTTCGGCACGGCGTCGGAAACGGTCAGCGTCATGGGACGAGATGACGGCGCAGGGCTCGATCGGCGACCGGCGGGGGTCAGCGACGAGACCGTCGCCGCGGTCGGCAAGTTGACCGAGGCGCTCGAACGTGTCGAACGGGCTCGGGGGAGGCTGTACGACTTCCATCAGCTGATCGGCAGCGCCGACGCGATGATGGGAGAAGCCGCCGAGATGCTCGCCGACGCCGGTCACGGCGATTGGGCGGGCCGCCTCGAGCGCCAGATCGTCGGACGCAACGTCCTCGACGGGCGCTGGACGTTCCAGATCGTCGAGGAGTTCGACCGCCTCTACTACGACGCCGTCCGTGACGTCGAGCGACGGGTCCGCGACGACCTCACCGCCGGCCGGCCGCACGTCTACGAGGCGGAGATGAAGGAGCGCCGCCGCTCGGCCGGTCTCCGCGGCCACGAGGCCACCCCCCACGACGTGCCGTGACGTCGCCGTGACATCGCCGTGACGTCGCTGTGACGTCGCGGCGACGCGGGGGAATCCCAGCAACGGGGGGCGGGGAGGCCTAGCGTCGCGGGTGGCGGTGACACGCCCGTGGCTCCGCTCCACCAGGGGGACGAAATGGGGACACATCCATGAACGACACCATGCGGATTCCGCTCGCCGAGGCGATCGGGACGGCGATCCTCGTGATCGGCGGGCCGGGAACGGCGATCTTCGCCACCGGCGGCTTCAACGAAGGGCTCAACGTCACGATCATGGGCGTCGCCCTCGCGTTCGGGCTCAGCCTGATGACGATGGCCTACCTGATCGGCCGGATCTCCGGCTGCCACATCAACCCGGCGGTGACCATCGGCATGGTGCTCACCAAGAAGCTCGACGCCGCCAAGGCGGTGCCCTACCTCATCGCCCAGTTCGTCGGCGGCATCGTCGGCGCCGGGATCCTGGCGCTGACCCTGGCCGGCACCGAGGGCTACCTGTCGCAGGCGCAAGACGCCGGCTTCGCCTCGAACGGCTACGGCGACCACTCGCCCGGGGGCTTCGACCTCCTCTCCGTGGCGATCATCGAGATCGTCGTCACGTGCGTGTTCGTGCTCATCGTGCTCGGCACCACCGACGAGAACGGCGTGCCCAAGGGCTTCGGTCCGATCGCCGCCGGATTCGGCCTGACGCTCGTCCACCTGATCTCGATCCCGGTCTCCAACACGTCGGTCAATCCGGCACGTTCGCTGGCAACGGCGGTGTTCCAGGGCGACTGGGCGCTCGGCCAGGTGTGGGCGTTCATCGTGTTCCCGGCAATCGGCGCGGCGCTCGCTGCGGCGGCGTGGTTCGTCGTCGGCTCGAACACCACGGCGACCACGGCGTCCACGGCCTGACCCGTCGAACGGCTGGTCACACGCGCGACGAGGCGAGTGTGACCAGCCCGTTTGGTCCGGTTTTCGTGGGTCCTGATAGCTTCTCGCAGCGATGTCGGACTTCTTGCGCGACTACTTGACCGTCGTCTGGTTCGGTCTCGCAGCCCTGTTGATCGGTGGTCTCCTGCTCGGGGTCGCGGCGCTCGTGCGTCCTTCGCGGCCCAACGCCGACAAGTCGATCGCCTACGAATCGGGCGTCGATCCGGTCGGCATCGGCTGGTCGCAGAGCCAGATCCGGTACTACGTCTTCGCTCTCCTCTTCGTCATCTTCGACGTCGAAGCGGTGTTCTTGTTCCCGTGGGCCGCCTCGATCGAGCGTTACGGCACGTTCGGCCTCGTGGTGATGCTGATCTTCATCGTGCTGTTGCTCGATGGCCTCGTCTATGCGTGGAAGCGCGGCCTCCTGAGGTGGGTGTGATGGGCATCGTCGACCGGGGCAGGATGCCCGCACCACTCACCAAGCTGTTCAACATCAGCCGCTCGTACTCGCTCTGGGTGTACCAGTGGGGCCTCGCCTGCTGTGCCATCGAGATGGGCGCCGCCTTCGCCTCGCCGCGCTACGACGTGATGCGCCTCGGCGTCATCCCGCTCCCCGCCAGCCCCCGTCAGGCCGACTTCGTCTGCATCTCGGGGACCGTCACCGACAAGATGGCGCCGGCGATCAAGCGTTTGTGGGAGCAGATGCCCGAGCCGAAGTACGCCATCTCGATGGGCTCGTGCGCCAACTGCGGCGGCCCGTACTGGGACAGCTACTCGGTGACCAAGGGTGTCGACCAGATCATCCCGGTCGACGTCTACGTCCCCGGATGCCCGCCGCGCCCGGAAGCCCTGCTCGAGGGCATCGTGCTCCTCCAGCAGCGGATCAAGAACGAGGACATGGCCGCCAAGTGGCGCGGCCTGGAGGCCGAGCGCAAGCCGTCCGCCCGCGAGCGTGCGTCGCTCACCGCGCCGGCCGCCCGAGCCGACGACGAACAACCCGAACCGATCGCCGAGCCGATCGTGGTGGGCGGTGGCCCCATTGAGTGACGCCGGGGCACCGACCGACGAGACGACCGAAACCCCAGCACTTCCGGGCGACGGACTTCGCGAGGGGATCATCGACGACCTGCGCCGACGCATCGGCGACGCCATCGTCGACACGCACCTGCGGCCCAACGACGACCTGTGGATCCGCGTCCGCACGGACGCCTGGCGCGAGACCGGCGCGGCGCTGAAGGCCGCCGGCTTCACCTACTTCTGCTACCTCTCGGGACTCGACTGGTTGCCGTCGCCGTACGGCAAGGGTGAAGAAGACCCGACCGCCGAGCCGGTGGCGCCGAACACGGAGATCCGTCAGGGCGTGACCGGCGGCGACACCCGCTTCCAGGTGCTCGCCCGCCTGACCGACCTCGACCGCCACGTCGGCGTGACGCTCAAGGCCGACGTGCCCGACGACGGGCAGGGCGGCGGCATGGTCATCGACTCGTGGAGCCAGATCTTTGCCGGCGCCAACTGGCACGAGCGGGAGTGCCACGAGATGTACGGCATCGGCTTCAACGGCCACCCCGACCTTCGCAACATGTACCTGCCGACCGACTTCGAGGGCTACCCGCTGCGCAAGGACTTCCCCCTGCTGCCGCGCATGATCAAGCCCTGGCCGGGCATCGTCGACGTCGAGCCGATGCCCGCCGCGGTCGACGACGGCGGGGAAGCAACCGAGGAGACCCCGGCATGACGGTGCTCAGCGAGCGCCAGCAACTCAGCTACATCGCCGGCCAGGCCGCCGATGCGCGCCTCAACGTGGAGCTCGAGACCGAGGGCATGACCCTCAACATCGGCCCGCAGCATCCGGCGACCCACGGCACCCTGCGCATCATCTGCCGCCTCGACGGCGAGCAGGTCGTGTGGGCCGAGCCGGGATGCGGCTACATGCACCGCGGCTACGAGAAGCTGACCGAGGTCCGCACGTACCCGCAGATCAACACGCTGGTCAACCGCATCGACTGGCTCGGCAGCTTCGCCAACGAGGTGCCGTTCATCCTCGCCACGGAGAAGTTGATGGACATCGAGGCGCCGCCGCGCGCCCAGGTGATCCGCACGATCTTCTTCGAGCTCTCGCGCATCGCCAACGTCGGCCTGTTCCTCGGCGACCTCGGCGTCCAGCTCGGCGCCGTGACGCCGGCGTTCATCGCCTTCCGCGACCGGGAGTACGTCCTCAACCTGATCGAGAGCGCCACCGGCGGACGCTTCCACCCCAACTTCGACCGTATCGGTGGCCTGCACAAGGACCTGCCGAAGGGGTGGATCGACGAGACGCGCCAGGTGATGCGCAAGCTCCGCGAGTTCTGCGACATCATCGAGGACCTCCTCATCGGCAACGAGATCTTCCAGAGCCGCACCCGCGGCATCGGCATCATCCCGGCCGACATCGCCCGCGACTTCGGCCTCTCCGGCGCCAACCTGCGTGCCAGTGGCGTCGACTGGGACCTCCGCCGCGACCAGTCGCTGCCGATGGCCTGGGACAAGGCCGACTGGAAGGTCTGGACGCATCCCGACGGCGACAGCTTCGCCCGTTGCTGGGTGCGCCTGCAAGAGACCCGCGAGTCGTGCAAGATCGTCGAACAGTTGCTCGACCAGATCCCGGCCGGCCCGATCATGACCAAGGTCCCGCGCATCATCAAGGTGCCCGAGGGCGAGGCGTGGGTGTCGACCGAGAACCCCCTCGGCGAGATGGGCTACTACATCGTCTCGAAGGGTGAGCTCGGCCCGTTCCGGGTCAAGATCCGCTCGGCCAGCTTCAACAACATCTCGGTCGTGCCGTGGGTGCTGAAGGGCGTCTACGTGCCCGACATCATCACCATCCTCGCCAGCCTGTACTTCATCCTCGGAGACATCGACCGGTGATCCAGATCGCGATCGAGATTCCGTACTGGGGCCAGTCGCTGCTGCGCGTCCTCGGTGGCCTGGTGGCCGTGCTGCTGCCCGCCGGCACCATCGTCTACCTCTTCCTGTTCAAGATGATGTCGTTCATGCAGAGCCGTCTCGGGCCGATGGAAGCCGGGCCGTACGGCTCGATGCAGCTCCTCGCCGAGGTCGGCAAGTGGCTGCAGAAGGAAGACCTCGCCCCCGACGCCGCCGACCACCGCATCTTCAAGATGGCGCCGCTGGTCGTGTTGATGTCGACGTTCCTGCTCGTCGCCGTCGTGCCGTTCGGCCCCGACGCCTTCTTCACCAACTTCGAGGTCGGTGTCTTCTACGGTCTGGCCGTCGCCTCGGTGAGCGTGCTCGGCATCCTCATCGCCGGCTGGGCGAGTGCCAACAAGTACTCGCTGCTCGGTGGCCTGCGCGCCGCCGGCCAGCTGATCGCCTACGAGCTGCCGATGGTGCTCGCCGTGCTCGGCGTGGTCATCCAGGCCGGCTCGATGAACATGCAACAGATCGTCGTCGTGCAGAACACGGGCGAGATCTTCGGGTTCGGCGGTCTCGGCAACCCGTTCATCATCACCCAGTTCCTCGGCTTCGTGATCTTCATGATCGCCGTCCAGGCCGAGCTCACGCAGCCGCCGTTCGACATGCCGATCGCCGAGTCCGAGCTGGTGTCGGGCTACATGACCGAGTACTCGGGCTTCCGCTTCCTGATCTTCTTCATCGCCGAGTTCGCCACCGCCGGCGTGTTCTCGCTGATCGCGTCGGTGCTGTTCCTCGGCGGTTGGGGTGTGCCGTTCGACTGGTTCGGTTGGAGCTCGCTCGACGACGTCTCCAACTGGATGAACCTCGCCGGTCCGCTGATCCTGTTCACCAAGATGCTGGTGCTCACGTTCATCATCATGTGGGTCCGCTTCAGCTTCCCCCGGTTCCGTGAGGACCAGCTGCAGACCTTCGCCTGGAAGGTCCTGATCCCCCTCGCACTCGCCAACACGGCGATCACCGCAATCTTGAAGGTCGCGATCTGATGCCTCGAATGCTGACTCTGATGACCCGGTTCAGGACGCCGGCGGCTCCAGCCGCTTCGGCGACTGCGTCGTGGAAGGTCGCGACCTGATGCCTCGAATGCTGACTCTGATGACCCGGTTCAGGACGCCGGCGGCTCCAGCCGCTTCGGCGCCTGCGTCGTGGAAGGTCGCGATCTGATGCCTGGTAAGCCCAAAGTTCCCGGACTGTTCAAGGGGCTCGGCATCACGCTGGGCATCCTCAAGGACACTGTCGTCGACGGCGCTGCCACCGTGCAGTATCCGCACGAGAAGGAAGCGCCGCCGATCCGCGCCCGCGGCGTGATCGCCCTGCACGAGGGCAACTGCACGGCGTGCATGCTGTGCGCCCGCTCGTGCCCCGACTGGTGCATCTACATCGAGGGCCACAAGCAGCTCGCCCCGCCGCGCCGCGCCGGTGGCAAGCCGCGCCAGGTCAACCACCTCGACCGCTTCGACATCGACTACGCGCTGTGCATGTACTGCGGCATCTGCGTCGAGGTGTGCCCGTTCGACGCGCTCTTCTGGAGCCCGGAGTACGAGTACTCCGAGCCCAAGATCGCCGACCTGCTGCACGACAAGTCGAAGCTCGGCGAGTGGATGGAGACGGTCCCCGAGGCGCCGGAGCTGGAAGCCGGAGCGCAGAAGTGAGCGCCCTCGTGGCGGCGGACTTCAACGTGGCCCAGAACATCGGCTTCTGGATCATCGCCGCGTTCATGATCGTCGGCGCCCTGTTCGTCGTGACGTCGAAGAACGTCGTCCACGCCGCGCTGTGGCTGGTCGTCGTGCTCGCCGGCGTCGCCGCCCAGTACATCCTCGCGGCCGCCGAGTTCGTCGCCATCTCGCAGGTGCTCGTCTACATCGGTGCCGTGATGGTCCTGTTCCTGTTCGGCATCATGCTCACCCGCGCCCAGATCGGTCGCGAGGCCGGCCTCAACAACACGGGCTGGGCACTCGGCATCCCCGTCGCCGCCCTGGTCCTCGGCCTGTTGAGCTGGGTCATCATCGACGCCTACGGCGACGACAAGCTGCCCGACGCCGGTCCCACGCCGACCGAGGCGTTGAGCGACCAGTTCCTCGGCATCTATCTCGTGCCATTCCTCGCCCTCTCGTTCGTGCTGCTCGCCGCCGCGATCGGCGCCATCGTCCTGGCCCGCAAAGACTGATGCTGACCGTCAACTTCCTCCTCCTTGCCGCGGTGCTGTTCAGCATCGGCGTGTACGGCGTCATCGCCCGGCGCAACGCCGTGATGGTCCTCATGTCGATCGAGCTGATCCTCAACTCGGTCAACCTCAACCTGATCGCTTTCGCGCTGATGAACGGTGCCGTCGATGGGCAGGTCTTCGCCCTCTACGTGATCGCCATCGCTGCTGCTGAGGTCGGTGTCGGCCTCGCCATGGTCCTCATGATCTACCGCAACCGCAGGTCCATCGCCCTCGACGAGCTCTCGGAGATGAAGGGCTGATGTTCGGCGCAGACGCACCCCAAGCGCTCGACTTGACGTCCGGCTGGTTCCTCGAGAACGCCTGGCTGGTCGGGCTGATCCCGGTCATCGGTTTCGCCATCATCATCTTCTTCGGCAAGCGCTTGCCGATGAAGGGCGCCGAGATCGGCCTCGCCTCGATGGGCGCCTCGCTCGTCGTCGCCGCCGGCGCCATGGTCCAGTGGATCCAGCGCACGAACTCCGCCGACTCCGAATCGGTCCACGGCATCCTGGCGGCGTTCGGTCGCACGTTGCCGCGCGCCGCCGAGGGCGGCGAGGTCGAGCCGTTCATCGAGCCGGTGGTCAAGACCTGGGTGTGGTGGCAGAACTCGGGCCTCGAGTTCGGCATCGGCTCGAGCATCGACGGCCTCGCCGCGCTGTTGATCCTGCTGGTCGCCTTCATCTCGCTGCTGGTGCAGGTCTTCAGCATCGACTACGTCCGCGGCGACCGGCGGTACACCCATTTCTTCGCCGCCATCACGCTGTTCTCGGGCGGCATGATGATCATGCTGGTCGCCGAGAACATGGTCCAGCTGATCCTCGGCTGGGAGATCATGGGTCTCTGCTCGTTCATGCTGATCGGGCACTGGTGGGAGGAAGAGGCCAACAGCCGCGCCGCCCTCAAGGCCTTCTTCACCGTGCGCGTCGGCGACGTCGGCTTGCTCGTCGGCACGGCGATCCTCTTCTTCGGGGCCAACCAGTGGGCAGTCGACAACCTCGACAGCAACGGCTTCGACATCGCCGCCATCCAGGCATGGGCGTTGTCGGGCGAGGCCAACAGCCAGTTCCTGCTGTGGGGCGCGGTTGCCCTGTTCATCGCCTGCATCGGCAAGTCCGGTCAGTTCCCGCTGCACACCTGGCTGCCCGACGCGATGGCCGGCCCGACGCCCGTGTCGTCGCTGCTGCACTCGTCGACGATGGTCGTCGCCGGCGTGTTCCTCGTCGCCCGCGTGTACCCCGTGTTCTGGGAAGGCTTCAACATCGGCACCGGCGGCTTGTCGATGATCGCCATCATCGGCGGCATCACGATCGTCATCGCCGCCCTGCTGGCGTTCGTCCAGGACGACATCAAGAAGGTGCTCGCCTACTCGACCGTCAGCCAGCTCGGCTACATGATGCTCGGCCTCGGCACGGGCGCCTGGCTGCCGGCGGTGTTCCACATCTTCACCCACGCCTTCTTCAAGTGCTGCCTCTTCTTGTGCGCCGGATCGGTCAGCCACTCCGGTTCGCACCACTCCTTCGACATGAAGAAGGACATGGGCGGGCTGCGCAAGAAGATGCCGGTCACGTTCGCCGCCTGGATGGTGTCGACGCTCGCCCTGACCGGCGTGTTCCCGTTCGCCGGTTTCTGGTCGAAGGACGAGATCATCGACAACGTCGGCCACAGCGGCTACACGTTCTTGATGTGGGTCGGTCTCGGCGGTGCGGCGCTGACGGCGATGTACATGACCCGGGCGACGTACCTCACGTTCTTCGGTGAGCCCCGCGGTGCGGCCGCCGGCCACCACGACGGTCACGAGAGTGAGCACGATCTCTACGCCGAAGAGCACGAGATGGAACACATCCACGTCGGCGCCCCCGAACCGCGCTCGCTGAGTGCGGCCGCCAACGCCCACGGGGATCACGGTCACGGTGATCACGGTGATCACGGTGACGGTGATCACGACGATCACCACTCGTCGCCGCACGAGTCGGGGCCGCTGATCCTGATTCCGATCGTCATCCTCGCCGTGTTCGCCGTGTTCGCCGGCTTCCTCAACGCCACGCCGCTCGGCGAGGACTGGGAGAAGGTCAAGGAGTACGTCGAGCCGCGACCCACGCCGGTCGTCGTCGACGACTACCTCGCCACCGGTCCCGGCGAGTCGGTCAGCCTCGTCGGCATGGAGGCGTTCGCGCCGTCGGCCGACGACGCCGACGATCACGGCGCCCACGCCAGCGGCTGCGGCTTCGAGCCGCCCGAGGCCGGCACCGTCTGCTTCTTCCCGACCGTCTCCCACGCCGAGCCGACGATCGCCAAGATCATGCTCTCCCTCGGTGTCGTCGCCGGCGCCTACCTGGTGGCGATCGCGTTCAACATCGCCTTCTACGGCAAGCGCGACAAGCGCCTCGTCGGGCTCACCGAGCGCTCGCGCATCTTCCGCGGCGGGTTCTTGTTCCTCAAGAACAAGTACTACCTCGACGCCCTCTACGAGAACGTGATCGTCCGCGCCGTCGCCCACCCGATCGCCCGCATCGCCTACTGGATCAACCAGCACGTCCTCGACGCCACCGTCAACGGTGTCGGCGTCGGCACCCGCAAGACCGGACAATGGGTCTACAAGAACATCGATCAGCGGGTCGTCGACGGTGCCGTCAACGGCTCGGGCTGGGCGGCCTCGGAGGCCGGCCATGCCATGCAACCGTCGCAGTCCGGCAAGATCTCGCAGTACGGCGCCCTGCTCTTCGGCGCCGCTGCGGTCGGCGCGATCGTCCTCGTCCTCGTCACTGTGAGCTGAAAGCAACGCTGAACCCATGGAAACACTCACCGACCAGAACTGGCTCCTGACCGTCGGCACGTTCTTGCCGATGCTCGGCGTGCTGGTGATGCTGTTCATCCCCCGTGACGAGGAATCGACCGTCAAGCTCGTCGGCATCGTGACCGCCGCGGCCACTCTCGTGGTCGGCATCGTCACGCTGTTCGCCTTCGACTACGGACAGTCCGAGAAGCTGCAGTTCTTCGTCGACGCCGAGTGGATCCCGGTGATCCACTCCAACTTCACGATCGGCCTCGACGGCATCAGCCTCCCGCTGTACATCTTGTCGATGGCGGTGACGTTGCTGGTGATGATCTACACCTGGGACAACATGCCCGACGCGGGCAACCCGAAGGCGTTCTACATCCTGATGCTGGTCCTCCAGACGGGCATGGCCGGCACGTTCATCGCCCAGGACCTGATCCTCTTCTTCGTCTTCTTCGAAGTCGTGCTGTTGCCGATGTACTTCATGATCGGCGTGTGGGGCGGCGAGCAGCGCAAGTACGCCTCGCTGAAGTTCTTCCTCTACACGATGTTCGGGTCGGCGTTCATGCTCGTCGCCTTCCTCGCCCTCTTCTTCCAGACCGGTGCCGAGAGCTTCGGCTTCGCCCACCTGGTGGAGGCCGGTGCGGGGATCGACCACGACGTCCAGGTCTGGATCTTTGCCGGCATGTTCCTCGGCTTCGCCGTCAAGGTGCCGATGTTCCCCTTCCACACCTGGCTGCCCGACGCCCACACCCAGGCGCCCACCCAGGGCTCGGTGATCCTGGCCGCCATCCTGCTCAAGCTCGGCACGTACGGCTTCGTCCGCATCGCCATCCCGATGCTCCCGCAAGGTGCGCTCGAGTGGGCGCCGGTCATCGGCATCCTCGCCGTCATCGGCATCATCTACGGCGCCCTCGGCTGCCTCGCCCAGACGGACATGAAGCGCCTGATCGCCTTCTCCTCGGTCGCCCACATGGGCTTCGTGATGCTCGGCATCTCCACGCTGACCGAGTTCGGCATCAACGCCGCCCTGTTCGGCATGGTCGCCCACGGCCTGATCACCGGCATGCTCTTCTTCGTCGCCGGTTCGGTCAAGCACCGCTACCACACGCTCGAGATCAGCCGGCTCAGCGGCATGCTCATCCAGGCGCCGCGCCTCGGCTGGATCCTCGGCTTCGCCGCCATGGCGTCGCTCGGCCTGCCCGGCCTCGCCGGGTTCTGGGGCGAGTTCCCGGCGATCCTGTCGGCCTACAGCCCGGGCTTCGGCCTCAGCGAGCCGCTGTACCGCACGCTGATGGTGATCGCCGCGATCGGCACCGTGCTCGCCGCCGCCTACCTGCTCTGGCTCTACCAGCGCACCGCGTTCGGTCAGCCGAGCGACGAGTTCAGCGGCGACTCGCACGGCCACGGCCATGCCACGCACGCCCTCAGCGCCGCCGTCAACGACGACCACGACGACCACCATGACGGCCACGGTGACGAGATCCACGACGTGTCGATCACCGAGTGGATCGCCTGGACCCCGTTCCTCATCGCCATCGTCGTGTTCGGCGTGTACCCGCAGCTGATGTTCAAGGTCTTCGACCCGGCCGTCACGCAGATGATCGAGCGTCTCGGAACCTCGCTGCCGTGACCCTGACCTCCTCGTATCCCCGATGATCGCCACGCTCCTCGCGCAATCCAGTGACTGGGTGTCGCCCACCATCGACTGGGCCGCGCTCGCACCCGAGATCATCCTGATCATCGGCATCAACCTCGTCCTGCTGCTCGACCTGCAACTGGCGGAGTCGAAGAAGTGGGTGATGGCCACGCTCACCGGCATGGTCCTGCTCGCCGCATTCGTCCCGGTGGTCGTGCTCGCCGTCGTCGGCGACGACGTGCGTTCGCTGTTCGACGGCCGGTACGTGATCGACGACTACGCCCTCGTGCTCAAGGGCCTGTTCCTGCTCGTCGCCTACGTCGTCGTGCTGATGAGCCAGACCGAGCTCGAAGAGGGTGGCTACTACCAGGGCGAGTTCTACGTCCTGATGCTGTGCGCCGTGCTCGGCATGGTGATGATGGCGTCGTCGCGCGACCTCATCAGCATCTTCGTCGCCCTCGAACTGCTCTCGATCCCGTCGTACATGATGGCGGCCTGGAACAAGCGCAGCCGCAAGGGCAACGAGGCGGGCGTCAAGTACTACCTGATGGGCGTCTTCGCCTCCGGTGTCCTGCTCTACGGCATGAGCTTCCTGTTCGGTGTGACCGGCTCGACGCTGCTGACCGACATCGGCGCCTCGCTCGCCGACGGTGACCTGATCGGGCTCGAAGTCGTCGCCGTGGTGTTCGTGATCTGCGGGTTCGCGTTCAAGATCTCCGCCGTGCCGTTCCACCAGTGGGCACCGGACACGTACGAGGGTGCGCCCACGCCGGTGACCGCGTTCTTCTCCGTGGCCTCGAAGGCCGCCGGCTTCGTCGCCCTGATGACGCTCGTCTTCGTCGCCTTCCCGGGCGCCTCCGATGTGTACGGCCCGCTGATGTGGGTCATGGCGGCGCTGACGATGACCCTCGGCAACGTCCTCGCACTGCGCCAGACGAACATCGTCCGCATGCTGGCGTACTCGTCGGTCAGCCAGGGTGGCTTCATCCTGATGCCGCTCGCCTTCGCCGGCGACCCCGACACCGGCGGGTCGGCATTGAACGCGGTGATGGTGTACCTGCTCGTGTACGCCTTCATGAACCTCGGCGCCTTCGCCATCGTGATCGCCGTGTCGCGCAAGACCAAGAGCGGTGAGATCTCCTCGTTCGGCGGCCTCTTCGGCTACGCACCGGGCCTCGCCGTGGCGATGACGATCTTCGTCGCCTCGCTCGCCGGCATCCCGCCGCTCGGTGGCTGGTTCGCCAAGTTCAATGCCTTCAAGGCGGTCCTCGACGCCGGCACGACGTCGGCCTACGTGCTCGCCGCGATCGCCGCCGTCAACACCGTCATCGCCGCCGCCTACTACATGCGGGTGCTGCGCGTCATCTGGATGGACGACGCACCCGACGGCGACACCAGCCCGATCCGCACCCCGGCACCCGTCGCCGCCGCGCTGGCGATCACCGTCGCCGGCACGATCGTCGTCGGCGTGCTCCCGAACCTCGTCGCCCGGGTCGGTGCACTCGACGCGTTGACGGGCGCCTTCGTCGGCGGCTGAGCCCGTTCTCGTGATTTCGTCGCGCAATAGTTGCCGCACGGAATCACGAAAAGCTGATGACTGAGGAGCTGCGGGCGGAGATCGCCCGGCAGGGGCCGATCCCGTTCGAGCGGTTCATGGAGCTGGCGCTGTACGGCGCCGAGGGGTTCTACGTCCGCGAGGGTGGCGGTGTCGCCGGGCGGCGCGGTGACTTCATCACCTCGCCCGAGGTCGGCCCCCTGTTCGGGGTGGTGCTGGCCCGCTTCCTCGACGCCGAATGGGAGCGCATCGGTCGGCCCGAGCAGTTCACCGTCGTCGACGCCGGCGCCGGGCCCGGCACGCTCGCCCGATCGGTCCTCGCCGCCCGGCCGGCGTGCGCCGATGCCCTCGAGTACGTCGCCGTCGAGATCTCGCCCGCGCAACGGCAGCGCCACCCCGACGGCGTCACGTCGTCGGCGACCCTGCCCACCGCGCCGTTCGACGGCGTGGTGATCGCCAACGAGCTCCTCGACAACCTGCCGTTCCGCCTCGCCGTGTTCGACGTGGGTTGGCGCGAGGCATTCGTCGACCTCGACGCTGACGGGCGGTACGTCGAGGTGCTCTCGGCGCCGTTCGATCCAGCGCCGACCACGCTGCCGGCCACCGCCGCGTTCGGCGCCCGCGCCCCGCTCGTCGATCGCGCCGCGGCCTTCGTCGGCGATGCCCGAACGCTGGTCTGCCGCGGTTCGGTGGTCGTCTTCGACTACGCCACGGCGCGCACCGCCCAGCTCGCCGCCCGCCCCTGGCGCGAGTGGTTGCGCACCTATCGCAACAACGAGCGCGGCGATCACTACCTCGCCGCGCCGGGCACCCAGGACATCACCATCGACGTCCCGCTCGACCAGCTCCCCGAACCCGACGCCGTACGCACTCAGGCGCAGTTCCTCGGGCGGTGGGGCATCGACGAGCTCGTCGACGAGGGCCGCCGCGTGTGGAGCGAGCAGGCAGCGCGCCCCGGGCTCGAGGCGATGCGCATGCGCAGCCGCATCAGCGAGGCCGAGGCGTTGCTCGACCCAACCGGCCTGGGCGGATTCTTCGTCACCGAGTGGCGCTCCTGACCCACCAGTGGGTCGATGCGTCGCCGCCGGTGTGGGCTGCCGGAATACGGTGACCTGCATGTCCGTGGCGCGACAGGAACTGCAGGATCTCTCCGACGAGGCGTGGCAGCGCACGTCGGCACGTCTCCAGGGATTGACCGACGAGGAGTACTTCTGGGAGCCGGCTCCCGGATGCTGGTCGATCCGTCAGCGTCCCGACGGCAGCTGGCGCTGGGACACGGCGACGCCGGGTCCTGATGTCGAACCGTTCACCACGATCGCCTGGCGGATCTGGCACCTCACCGACATGTACGGCGAGGACCGTGCTCCGCAGTGGCTCGACGTTCCGCCGCAGGGCGACCCGATCGGTCTCGACGATCCGAACGGCGGGCCTGCGGCGACCGCCGCCGCTGCCCTCGACCTCCTCCGGCGCGCCCACGGGCGGTGGGATGCGCACCTCGCCCTCGCCACCGACGAACTGCTCGCCCAGCCGATCGGCGACGTCGGCGGTGAGTACGGCGACAACTCGAGGGCGGGCTACGTGCTGCACATGCTCGACGAGTTCGTCCACCACGGCGCCGAGATCGCGCTGCTGCGCGACCTCTGGCGATGGAACCAGCCGGTCCACGCCGATTCGCTCATCGACCGAGCGGCTCGCGGCGACCTGTCCGTCGCCGCCGAGACGAGCCTCGACGGATCGCCGCAGGCCGACGAGGTACTCGACACCGCGGCGAGATACGCCCGCTGGGAGCTCGTCGCCGCGCTGGTGCGCAATGGTGTCGGCCCCGACGTCGGCACGACGACGCCGCTGCATCGCGCCGCCATCGCCGGTGAACGTGACGTCGTCGAGACACTTGTCGGCCTCGGTGCCCGTCTCGACGTGTGTGATCCGAACTTCGGTGCGACGCCGGCAGGGTGGGCCCGGTACGGCGGTCACGACGACATCGCCGCGCTGCTCGAGGCGCCGGATCGCAGCTGAACCGGAGGTGAGTCGCGGTCGGTTCACCCCGAGTCGGTCGGGGTGATGTGATCTACCATCCACCGCATGGCCGAGGGGAACGAGCACCACGACGCGATCGATGCGCTGAGCGCCGAGCACCGGACGTTCCCGCCACCCGACGACTTCAAGGAGCAGGCGCTCGTCACCGGCACCTTCCTGTACGACGAGGCGGCGGAGGACGACGAGGCGTTCTGGGCGTCGCAGGCCGCCGAACTACTCGACTGGGCGACGCCGTGGGACACGGTGCTCGAGTGGGAGTTGCCGTTCTCCAAGTGGTTCGGTGGCGGCACCCTCAACGTGGCCCACAACTGCCTCGACCGGCACGTCGCGGCCGGTCACGGTGATCGCGTCGCCATCCATTGGGAGGGTGAACCGGGTGACACCCGGACCATCACCTACGCCGATCTGCTGACCGAGGTCGCCAAGTTCGCCAACGCCCTCAAGGGACTCGGCGTCACCACCGGCGACCGGGTCAACATCTATCTGCCGATGATCCCCGAAGCGGCCGTGGCGATGCTTGCCTGCGCCCGCATCGGCGCCGCCCACAGCGTCGTCTTCGGTGGGTTCTCCAGCCAGTCGCTGGCCGACCGCATCAACGATGCCGAAGCGAAGGTGCTGATCACTGCCGACGGTGGCTACCGGCGCGGCTCGGTGTTCCCGTTGAAGCCGGCCGCCGACGAGGCGTGCGCCACCACCCCGACGATCGAGCACGTCGTCGTCGTCAAGCGCGGCGGCAACGACGTCGAGATGGTCGACGGCCGCGACGTCTGGTATCACGACCTCGTCGAGGCGGCGTCGGCCGATTGTCCCGCCGAGCCGATGGACGCCGAGCAACTGCTGTTCCTCCTCTACACGTCCGGCACCACCGGCAAGCCGAAGGGGATCATGCACACGACGGGCGGCTACCTGACGCACGTCGCCTACACCCACAAGTACGTGTTCGACCTGCACCCGGAGACCGACGTCTACTGGTGCACCGCCGACGTCGGCTGGATCACGGGGCACAGCTACATCGTCTACGGCCCGCTCGCCAACGGTGCCACGCAGGTGATGTACGAAGGTGTGCCGAACCACCCCGGCAACGACCGGTTCTGGGAGATCGTCGAGAAGTACGGGGTGACGATCCTCTACACCGCACCGACGGCGATCCGCACGTTCATGAAGTGGGGACCCGAGGAGCCCGCCAAGCACGACCTGTCATCGCTGCGGCTGCTCGGTTCGGTCGGTGAGCCGATCAACCCCGAGGCGTGGATGTGGTACCGCGAGCACATCGGCGGTGGCCGCTGCCCGATCGTCGACACCTGGTGGCAGACCGAGACGGGCGGGATCATGATCAGCCCGTTGCCCGGGGCGACGACGACGAAGCCCGGGTCGGCGACGTTCCCGCTGCCGGGCGTGTCGGCCGAGGTCGTCGACGACGATGGCAACCACGTCGAGCGTGGAGGTGGGTACCTGACGCTGACCCGCCCGTGGCCGGGCATGCTGCGCGGCATCTGGGGCGATCCCGAGCGGTACCGCGAGACGTACTGGGCACGCTTCCCCGACCGCTACTTCGCCGGCGACGGCGCCAAGCTCGACGACGACGGCTACCTGTGGCTGCTCGGGCGCGTCGACGACGTGATGAACGTCTCCGGCCACCGCATCTCGACCACCGAGGTCGAATCGGCCCTCGTCGCCCATCCCGCCGTCGCCGAAGCCGCCGTCGTCGGCGCGCTGGACCCGACGACCGGCCAGGCGATCATCGCCTACGTCATCCTGCGCGGCGGTCAAGAGGTCGACGAGGAGACGCTGCGCGCCCACGTCGCCGGCGAGATCGGGGCGATCGCCAAACCGAAGACGATCTACATCACCCCCGACCTGCCCAAGACGCGCTCGGGCAAGATCATGCGCCGCCTGCTCCGCGACGTCGCCGAGGGTCGCAACATCGGCGACACGACGACGCTCGCCGACGCCTCGATCGTCGACGAACTGCAGGCCAAGGCGGCATCGTCCACCGAAGATTGATGGCGGATTGATGGAAGATTGATGGCGGACTGATCGGGCGCCCACGGTGCGCGGTGCCTGACCGCGTTCCGCGCTCAAGTCGCAGCGACGACGTGCCGATGGGCACTCCATGGTCCCGCCAGACGATCGCGCCAAGCGTCTTCCTGCCCTGTCGTGGACGTCCGTCGTCGACGCCGATGCCGGTACCGATGCCGGTACAGATGGCGACGGTGACGTCACCACGGTCGAGCCGGCGGCCGATGTGCCCGCGCCGTCACCCACCGCCCCCCTCGTCTCACCCGAGATCGCCGTCGCCCCGGTCGCCACCGGTGTCGAGACCGCACGATCCGAACCCCCACCCGTCGTCCTCGCGCCGATGACGCTGTCGATCGGTGACCCCGCGACGCCGTCCCGCTCGGCGCCCATCGTCTTCGAGCCGATGACGATCGCGCCCACCGCCAGCGCGCCGGCACCCACGGCCGACGAGCCGGCGGTGCAGATCCGCACGTTCGCGCCGGCGCCGATCGTCCCCGTGCTCGCCGACGAGGTCGGCACGGTGCGCCCGGCGTCGACACCGATCGATCCGCTGCCCGAGATCCGCGAAGCGACGCCGGCCCACGTCGACGAGATCGAACCCGAGATCGCCGAACTGATCGACGTCGGCGACGGGGCCACCGAGGCGTCCGCGTCCGCCGCCGCTCCGACCGCTGCCCCGGCCACGACCATTGCCGCATCCGCCGCCACCACCACCAGCACCACCACCAGCAGCACGACCAGTAGCACCACCAGCGCCGTCACCGCCGCGTTCGCCCCGGCGCTGCCCAAGGTCGCGCAGCCCGAGCAACGGCACGCAGCGCCGGCATCCGTCGAGGCCGCACCCGTTGCCACCACCGTCGCGCCCACCAGCGCGACGCGGCGCGGGCGCTCGGCCCGGACCCGCCGCCGCGGCGCTCGTCGCGGCGTGAAGCTCGTGGTGACGCTGGTGATCATCGGTGCCCTCGTCGGCGCCGCGGTCGTGTTCGGCCGTCCGCTGCTGTTCCCCGCCGACTGGGACGCGACGACCGAGCCGTACGCGCTCGCCGTCGAGTCGTCACGCCAGGTCGAGTTCGCCGAGCCACTGGAGATCGTTCCCGGGCCCGACGCCGACGTCGCTGCCCGCACCGTCACCGAGGCGCTCGGCGACGGGTGGGAGGCCGACGTGGCGATGTGGCGGGCGTTCGGCCTCGCCGGCGGCGCCGTGACCGTCGACCAGGTGGCCGCGGTACTCGGCCCGCTCACGCCGGCGGTGTACTCGACGGCCGACGGTCAGGTGCACCTCGCCGACGGTGCCGCAGCCGGCGCCGAGACCGACGCCGCGATCACGCGGGCGATGGCCGCGGCGGCGCTCGACCAGGACCACGTCTGGTCGGCCGAGCAGCCGCAACGGACGCTCGACGGCGCGGTGACGACGACTGCCGAAGTTGCTCGCCAGGCGGCCGCGGTGCAGGCGTCGAGCACGTTCGACGGCACCCCCGCCGGGCCGGACCTGGCTTCGTTCGACGCGCTGCCGTCGATCGTCACCTACCGCCTGCTCGCCCCGACCGTGTTCGCCGAGTTCGAGGCCGGTGCCCCCGACGACGCCAATGCGCTCGACGGGCTCGGTGTCGACGGTCCCGGTCCGCTGCCGACCACCCCACCGGGTGCCGCCCCGGAGGCGGTGACGGTCGACGGCGATGTGCTCGTCGGGACCCCGGTGCCGATGGATCGCTCGTTCTGGTACCTCGCCTTCGCCTCGCAGCTCGACGGCCCCGCGGCCTCCGCCGCCAGCGAGGCGATCGTCGACAGCGCCGTGGTGACCGCCGATCGTGGCGGCACCACCTGCGCCTACGCGACGTTCGCCGGCACCGGCGTCGAGGCGACCGACACCTTGCGCGGTGCCCTGCAGCGGTGGGTCGCCGACGCGCCCGCCGAGTTCGCCGCCTCGTTCTCCGTCCTCACCGACGGCACGCTGCAACTGGCCACGTGCGATCCCGGCACCGGTTTCGCCTCGCCGGTGCGGCCGACGGCGGCGCGTGAGCTGCTGGCGATGCGAACGGCCGAGCTGGCGACGTGGGAGGCGATCAGGGCCACCGACACCGTCGATCCGGCCGCGGACTACGCCTTCGCCTGGCCGTTCGTCGCCGGATCGAGCACGGTCGGTGAGTTGACCGGCCTCGACGGGGCGACGACGCCAGCCGAGTTCGCCGATGCCGCGCGGGCATCGATCGAGCGCACCCTGACCCCGTCGGGCTGAACTTCGTCAGTCGCGGAAGTTCTGGAACTGCAGCGGGATCCCAATGTCTTCCGCCTTCAGGGCGGCGATCGTGTCCTGCAGCGCGTCGCGCTTCTTGGCGGTCACCCGGATGGCGTCGCCCTGGAGCTGGCTGCGAGGTGCCCTTCGGGGCCTTCTCCTTGATCAGCTTGTTGATCTCCTTGGCCTTGTCGCCGGAGATGCCGACCTTGATCGTGACGACCTGACGGACGGTGTTCTGCGTGGCGTCTTGAATGTCGCCGTAGTCGACACCCTTCAACGACACGCCGCGCTTGACGAGCTTCTCCTCGAGCACCGTACGCAGCGCGTCGAGCCGGTCGCGGCTCGACGTGTGCAGCGTGATCACGAGCTCGTTCTGCTCGATGGTCGAGTTGGTGTTCTTGAAGTCGAAGCGGTTGGCGATCTCACGCTGGGCTTGATCCACGGCGTTGCGGACCTCCTGGCGATCGACTTCGGACACGACGTCGAAGGTGGGCATGGGAACCAGGGTAACGACCGGTACGATCTGGGCGCTCACATCGCGGGTCGGTGCCCGAGCGGCCAAAGGGAGCAGACTGTAAATCTGCCGGCATTGCCTTCGGAGGTTCGAATCCTCCCCGGCCCACCATCGTGGAAGGAACGTTCGGGTTCGCCCGGACGTTCCTTTCTCGTTGAGCGCAGCAATCGTCTCGTTCAGAGCAGCAGTTGCATGATCGCCACGTCGAGCCAGCGGTTGAACTTGCGCCCGACCTGCCGCTCGATGCCGACCAACTCGAAACCGCAGGCCGCGTGCAGTTCCCGCGAGGCCGTGCCGGACGCCTCGATGCGAGCCATCACGGCGTGGAACCCGGAGTCACGGGCGATGCCGATGACGTGCTCCAGCAGCGCCCGCCCGATGCCGAGGCGTGGATGCAGGCGCGAGACGTAGACCGAGTCCTCCACGGTCGTGCGGTAGGCGGCGCGCTCCTTGTACGGCGACAATGAGGCGAAGCCGACGACCGCCGGCCCGTGCGGACCGTCGAGCTCGGCGACGACGGCGGAGAAGGCCCCCGACCGCTGCGCGATCCACGCTTCCTGGTCGCCGAGCGAGCGGGGCACGAGGTCGAACGTGCTGACGTGATTGTCGACTTCGACGTTGTAGATCGCCATGATCGCCGCGGCGTCCTCGAGCGTCGCCAGGCGGACGGAGGGGGTGCTCACGTGGGCGCACGGTAGCCGCGCCGGACCGCAACTTCCGCGGTGGTTGTGCCGTCGCGGCCGGTACACTCCTGCGCTTGGTTCGCGGCTCCGCCGCGCACCGGAGTTGGTGCCTCGGCGCCGTCGCCAGACGGTGTCTCGGCACCGTCAGAAATGCCCTCTTAGCTCAGTCGGTAGAGCACAGCCATGGTAAGGCTGGTGTCGTGGGTTCGATTCCCACAGAGGGCTCGACCAGTGGTCGGGCACGGTGCCCGAGCACGAGCCAAACCCTTGGCGGCGTAGCTCAGTTGGTCAGAGCATCCGGCTCATAATCGGAAGGTCATCGGTTCAAGTCCGATCGCCGCTACAAAACCCACAGCACACGACATCCGTCACGGATTTCACCGCAGGAGCACGAGGAACATGAGCAAGCAGAAGTTTGAGCGCAACAAGCCGCATGTGAATATTGGGACGATGGGTCATATCGACCATGGGAAGACGACGTTGACGGCGGCGATTTCGAAGACGTTGTCGGATCGTGGGTTGGCTGATTTCCAGGCGTTTGACACGATTGACAAGGCGCCGGAGGAGAAGGCGCGTGGTATCACGATCTCGATTGCTCATATTGAGTACGAGACGGAGAATCGGCATTATGCGCATGTCGACATGCCGGGTCACGCGGACTACATCAAGAACATGATCACGGGTGCTGCGCAGGTGGATGGCGCGATTTTGGTGGTGGCTGCGACGGATGGTCCGATGCCGCAGACGCGTGAGCATGTGTTGTTGGCTCGTCAGGTGGGTGTGCCGTCGATCATTGTCGCGTTGAACAAGTCGGACATGGTTGATGATGAGGAGTTGTTGGAGCTGGTGGAGCTCGAGGTTCGTGAGTTGTTGAACGAGTACGAGTTCCCTGGTGATGATGTGCCGGTGGTGCAGGTCAGCGCGTTGAAGGCGTTGGAGGGTGATGCTGCGTGGCAGGAGAAGATCATGGAGCTGATGGCTGCGGCTGACAGTTTCATTCCGGAGCCGGTGCGTGAGTTGGACAAGCCGTTCTTGATGCCGATCGAGGATGTGTTCACGATCACGGGTCGTGGCACGGTGGTGACGGGCAAGGTCGAGCAGGGTGTGATTCACACTGGTGACGAGATCGAGATCGTTGGGTTGCGTGATACGCAGAAGACGACGTGTACGGGTGTGGAGATGTTCCGGAAGTTGCTTGACGAGGGTCAGGCGGGGGACAACATCGGTGCGTTGTTGCGTGGCACGGCGAAGGAGGATGTGGAGCGTGGGCAGGTGTTGTGTAAGCCCGGCAGCATCACGCCGCACACGAACTTCGAGGGTCAGGTGTACATCTTGACGAAGGAGGAGGGTGGCCGTCACAAGCCGTTCTTCAACAATTATCGTCCGCAGTTCTTCTTCCGTACGACGGATGTGACGGGGACGATCGAGTTGCCGGCGGGTACGGAGATGGTGATGCCGGGTGACAATGTGGAGATGACGGTCGAGCTCGGGAAGCCGATCGCGATGGATGAGGGTTTGCGTTTCGCGATCCGTGAGGGTGGCCGCACGGTTGGTGCCGGCCGCGTCACCAAGATCCTCAAGTGACGCGGGCGACCGCGTCGAAAGTGAGATGAGTCATGGCCAAGAGTGAGAAGCGGGTCAAAGTGACCCTGGAGTGCACCGAGTGCAAGCGGCGCAACTACATCACGATGAAGTCGAAGGTGAACGATCGTGAGCGCCTCGAGATGAAGAAGTACTGCGCCAACGAGCGTCAGCACACCGTCCACAAGGAGACTCGCTGACACATCGGCGCTGAAGGGCGCCCCAATCTGGGAGCTGCGGGAAGCGCTGGTACCCTCGACAGGTACTCGGCGCATCCCGCCCCGAGGGCAGTAGCTCAGCTGGTAGAGCATCGGTCTCCAAAACCGACGGTCGGGGGTTCGAGTCCCTCCTGCCCTGCCCATCACGAACGAGAAACCATGTCACTGGACGATCTGAACCGCGAGCAGAAGCGTCAGCTTCGCAAGATGGGTGCCCTCGACGATGCGGGCAAGCCCACTCGTTCGGCGCGCCAAGCCCCGAAGAAGAAGAGTGACCGGGTCGGCATCGCGCAGTATCTGCGTGAGGTACGTGACGAGCTCCGCAAGGTGGCGTGGCCCGGGCGACCCGAGGTCAAGCGCTACTCGATCATCGTGGTCATCACGGTGATCGTCTACACGGCGCTCGTCGGCGGCTTGGACTTCGTGTTCGCCGAGTTCTCGCAGTGGTTCTACTCCTGACATGACTGACACGAACGAGACGACGAACGACGCGATGACCGACCACGACACCGACACGGCGACCGACGAGTCGACCACCGAGGCCGCCACGAGCGAGCCGACGACCGACGCCTTCGGCCTGCCGACCGGCGGTTTCCACGCCGAGGACCCTGCCGAAGGCGCCGCCGACGTCGCGGGCAGCGCCGCCGACGAGGCGGCTGAGACCGCCGACGACACCGCCGACACCGACGTCGAGGCCGCCGCAACGGACGACGAGTCCGCCGACGACGCCGATGCCGACGACGCGGAGCTCGACGACACCGAGCTCGACGACACCGAGCCCGACGACGGAGCCCGGCGAGGACACCGACGTCGAGGCCGACGAGGGCACGGAGAGCGTCACCGACGATCCCACCCTGCGCCCCGGCCAGTGGTACGTCGTGCACACGCAGTCGGGCTACGAGAAGAAGGTCACGGCCAACCTGCAGGCGCGCATCCAGTCGATGAACATGGAGGACAAGATCTTCGAGATCGTCATCCCCATGGAGGAGGTCGACGAGTTCAAGAACGGCAAGAAGCAGACCGTGCAGCGCAAGGTCTTCCCCGGCTACTTGCTCGTGCGCTGCATCATGGATGACGAGTCCTGGTACTGCGTGCGCAACACACCCGGCATCACCGGCTTCGTCGGCCAGAGCCGACAGGGCCAGAAGCCGACGCCGCTGTCGCGTCGTGAGGTCAAGACGTTCCTCACGCCGAAGACCGACGGCACCGACGCCGCCCCGCGTCGCAAGGCCAAGCTCGACTTCGAAGAAGGCGAGAGCGTGCGCGTGAAGGAAGGCCCGTTCGCCGACTTCACCGGCGAGATCGCCGAGATCAATGCCGATCACATGAAGCTGAAGGTGCTCGTCAACATCTTCGGCCGCGAGACCCTGGTGGAGATGGACTTCAGCCAGGTCGCGAAGCTCTGATTCGCCGTAGGCGACGGATTACACAGAAAGCAACATCACCCCATGGCGAAGAAGAAAGTCATCACGGTCGTCAAGATCCAGATCGAGGCCGGCAAAGCCAGCCCGGCGCCGCCTGTCGGCACCGCGCTCGGCCCGCACGGCATCGCGATCATGGACTTCGTCAAGGCGTACAACGCCGCGACCGAAGCACAGGCCGGCACCGTGGTGCCGACCGAGATCACGATCTACGAGGATCGGACGTTCGATTTCATCCTCAAGACCCCGCCGACCCCGGTGCTGATCCGTGAGAAGGCCGGTCTCGACCGCGCCGCGACCACGCCCGGCACGCAGATCGCCGGTTCGATCACCGAGGCCCAGCTGGAAGAGATCGCCACGATCAAGCTTCCCGACCTCAACGCCTACGACCTCGAAGCAGCCAAGCTGCAGGTCCGCGGCACCGCCCGCTCGATGGGCATCGAAGTCAAGTAACACCCGAACACCGAACACCCGAACACCCGAACACCGAACGACGCCACGACCGGGACGACCTCGCCCGGCGGGCTCACTCACCACGACTCGAGGGAGACGGAAAGATGTCAGGAAAGAAGTACGCAGACGCGCTGAAGAAGTTCGACCGCGACCAGTTCTACGGTCCGGGCGAAGCGGTGACGCTGGTGAAGACGATGGCCTCGGCGACGTTCGACGAGAGCATCGACGTGTCGATCCGCCTCGGCGTCGACCCCCGCAAGGCCGACCAGATGGTGCGCGGCACCGTCGCCCTGCCGGCGGGCACGGGCAAGGACGTCCGCGTCGCCGTGTTCGCCGCCGGTGAGGCTGCCGATGCGGCCCGCGGCGCCGGTGCCGACATCGTCGGTGCCGACGATCTGGCCGCCGAGATCGAGTCCGGCAAGATGGACTTCGACCTCGTCATCGCCACGCCCGACATGATGCCGCTCGTCGGTCGCCTCGGCCGCACGCTCGGCCCCCGTGGCTTGATGCCGAACCCGAAGACGGGCACGGTGACGCCCGACGTCGCTCGCGCCGTCGAGGAGTTCAAGGGCGGCAAGGTCGAGTACCGCACCGACCGCTACGGCAACGTCCATGTTCCGCTCGGCAAGGCGAGCTTCGAGCCTGCGGCCCTCGAGCAGAACTTCCGCGCCGTCATCGACGAGTTGCAGCGGGCCAAGCCGGCGTCGGCCAAGGGCCGGTACCTGAAGAAGATCACCGTCTCGTCGACGATGGGCCCCGGCGTCCACATCGACACCGGTCGCCTCCGCCCGGAGTGAGCAACGGTTGGGGACAGACCCCACCGTTGCGTCTGCCGCAACGATCTCGGACGTCGCTAAGGTGTCCGGGTCACAAATTCACACGGTCGCTCGCCTGAGACCGTTGGTCCCCAGCCGTCATGGCTGGGGGTAAAGGGTTCGCCCGCCAACCGAGGTGCATCCCGCCGAAGAACAGCGCCCAGCGCTGCGCTCCTCGTCGGTGTTCGCATCACTGCGAGCACCACGAGTCGAAGCGAAAGGAGGAATGCACACAATGACGACTGATACCGCAGCGCGACCTGAGAAGGTCGCCATCGTCGAAGAGATCACCGCCAAGCTGACCGACAGCGTGGCGGTGTTCGTCTCGGAGTACCGCGGGATGTCCGTTGGTCAGCTCGCCAATCTGCGCGCCCCGTTGCGCGCCGCAGGCGCCGAGCACAAGGTGTACAAGAACACCCTGGCTCGCATCGCCGCCGAGCGGGCCGGCATGGAAGGCCTCACCGAGCACCTGCTCGGGCCGACCGCCCTGACGTTCGTCACCGGCGATTCGGTGGCGGCTGCCAAGGCGCTCAACGACCAGGCCAGGACCAACCCGTTGCTGGTCATCAAGGGCGGCATGCTCGGCACGAGCGTGATGTCCGCCGATGACGTCAAGGCACTCGCCAGCCTGCCGTCGCGCGAAGAGTTGCTGGCACGTATCGCCGGCGCCTTCCAGGCACCGCTGGTCAAGACCGCCGGTCTGCTCCAGGCACTGCCGCGGAACTTCGCCTACGGGCTGTCCGCACTCATCGACAAGCAGTCGGCCGCTCAGCCGGACTGAGCGTCGACCGAACCAACGCACGCAACATCTCGAAAAGGAAGTACACACATGTCCACCAAGGAAGACATCCTCGAGGCGATCGGCAACATGACCGTCATCGAGCTGAAGGAACTGCTCGACGCGTTCGAAGAGAAGTTCGACGTCACGGCCGCCGCGCCGGTCGCCGTCGCTGCTGCCGCCCCCGCCGGTGGTGGCGATGCCGGTGGCGCCGACGAGGAGAAGGACGAGTTCGACGTCATCCTCAAGGCTGCCGGCGCGCAGAAGATCCAGGTCGTGAAGGTCGTCAAGGACCTCCTCGGCGTGGGCCTGAAGGACGCCAAGGACCTCGTCGACGGCGCCCCCAAGCCGCTGCTCGAGAAGGTCAACAAGGCTGACGCCGAGGCCGCCAAGGCCAAGCTGGAAGACGTCGGCGCCGACGTCGAGCTCGCCTGAGCTGCACCCGCCACGGCGGGTGCACCAGTTCGTGAACGGCCCGGGGCGTCACCGCCCCGGGCCGCTTCGCGCCCGGATGCTTGACTTTCGTGGGCCGATTCCTTACCTTGTCCCCCAGTTCAGCGGTTGCGCTCTCCCGCTCGGCGACACGACGCCGACGACGGTTGACGTTGTGCGCCCCGTCTGGATAAGATCGCTCGTTGCCGTGCGCTTGCTGTCCCCCTGTCGTCCCCTCGGTCTGGTTCAGCGCGCCCGGCGATCGTCTGCAGCATTCTGCGACGTCCGCCCTCGATTTTCTGGAGAGTGATCCGTGGCGACTCGTCCCGTGTCCCGTGACCGCTATTCGTTCGGCAATCTGAAAGAGCCGCTCGAACTGCCCGACCTGATCGCTGTCCAGCGCGAAAGCTTCGAGTGGTTCCTGAACGAGGGGCTGGCGAACACCTTCCGCGACATCAGTCCGATCAAGGACTTCTCCGAGTCGCTGCAGCTCGAACTCGAGTTCGACCCGTTCGACGAGGACCTGCGCCCGCCGCCCAAGTTCACGGTGGAGGAGTGCAAGGAGAAGGACATGACCTACAGCGCGCCGGTCTTCGTGCGCGCCCGGTTCATGAACCGCAACACCGGTGAGATCAAGGAGCAGACGGTCTTCATGGGGGACTTCCCCATCATGACCGAGAAGGGGACGTTCATCGTCAACGGCACCGAGCGCGTCGTCGTGTCGCAGCTCGTCCGCAGCCCCGGCGTGATCTTCGAGCCGGGTGAGCGCTTCCGCCTCCGCAACCTGACCAAGCACCAGCTCGTCAAGGGCACCATCCACCCGTACCGCGGTGAGTGGATGGAGTTCGACGTCGAGCACAAGCCGGGCAAGGACGTCACCGCCGGCACCCGCGTCGCCCGCAAGCGTCGTCTCGGCATCTTCACCATGCTGCGCGCCCTCGGCTACGACGAGGAGAACGCCCCGGGCTTCCTCGACCGCTTCGTGCAGCACTTCGACTTCCTCGAGGGCCAGTGGGACAAGGAGCGCGACGTCGCCCCCACCCAGGACGAGGCGCTCGTCGAGATCTACAAGCGGGCCCGTCCGGGCGAGCCGCCGACCGTCGAGTCGGCCCGCGCCTACTTCCGCAACGCCTTCTTCGAGAGCCGTCGCTACGACCTCAGCCGCGTCGGCCGCTACAAGCTCAACCGCAAGCTCGGTAACGAAGTCTCCCAGCTCGGTTCGCTGTTCGGCCTCGACGGCGCCACCAACGCCGAGGGCGAGCCGCTGCTCGACTACCCAGCCGAGGACCAGAACGTGCTCAGCCGCTGTGAGGTGCTGGCGTCGATCAGCTACATGCTGCACCTCGTCAAGCAGGAGCCCGGCTACCGCCTCGACGACCAGGACCACTTCGCCAACCGGCGCATCCGCTCGGTCGGCGAGCTGATCCAGAACCAGGTGCGCATCGGCCTGTCGCGCATGGAGCGCGTCGTCCGTGAGCGCATGACCACCCAGGACGTCGAAGCGATCACGCCGCAGACGCTGATCAACATCCGCCCGGTCGTGGCGGCGATCAAGGAGTTCTTCGGAACCTCCCAGCTGTCGCAGTTCATGGACCAGGTCAACCCGCTGTCGGGCCTGACCCACCGCCGCCGCCTGTCGGCGCTCGGTCCGGGCGGTCTGTCCCGTGAGCGCGCCGGCTTCGAGGTTCGCGACGTGCACTTCAGCCACTACGGCCGGATGTGCCCGATCGAGACGCCGGAAGGCCCGAACATCGGCCTCATCGGCGGTCTCGCCACCTACGCCCGGGTCAACGAGTTCGGCTTCATCGAGACCCCGTACCGTGAGGTCAAAGACGGCAAGGTCACCGGCAAGATCGTCTACATGGCCGCCGACGAAGAGGAGAACTACGTCGTCGCCCAGGCCAACACGCCGCTCGAAGACGACGGGTCGATCCGCGAGTCGCGCGTCCTCGTGCGCCGCTCCCCGCAGGCCGCCAGCCTCGAGGACCTGCGCAAGATGCTCGAAGCCGAGAGCTTCTTCGGCGCCACGACCGACATCGGGTACGTCCCGCCGGCCGAGGTCGACTTCATCGACGTGTCCCCGAAGCAGATCGTCTCGGTCGGTACGGCACTGATCCCGTTCCTCGAGCACGACGACGCCAACCGCGCCCTGATGGGCGCCAACATGCAGAAGCAGGCCGTGCCGCTGCTGCGTGCCGAGGCCCCGTACATCGGCACCGGCATCGAGAACCGCGCCGCCCGCGACGCCGCCGACCTGATCCAGGCGATCGACGACGGTGAGGTCCTCGAGGTCTCCGGCGACTCGATCTCGGTGCAGTACAAGACCGAGGGCAAGCGGGTCTACCGCTTGGCCAAGTTCCGCCGCTCCAACCAGGACACCTGCATCAACCAGCGTCCGATCGTGGTCGAGGGTGACAAGTTCACCAAGGGCACGATCCTCGCCGACGGTCCGTCGACCGACGAGGGCGAGCTGGCGCTCGGCAAGAACCTCCTCGTGGCGTTCATGCCGTGGGAGGGCTACAACTTCGAGGACGCGATCATCCTCTCGGAGCGCCTGGTGAAGGACGACGTGCTGACGTCGATCCACATCAAAGAGCACGAGGTCGACGCTCGCGACACCAAGCTCGGACCGGAGGAGATCTCCCGGGACATCCCGAACCTCAGCGACGACATCCTCGCCGACCTCGACGATCGCGGGATCATCCGCGTCGGCGCCGAGGTCGGGCCCGGCGACGTGCTCGTCGGCAAGGTCACGCCGAAGGGCGAGACCGAGCTGACCCCCGAGGAGCGCCTGCTGCGCGCCATCTTCGGTGAGAAGGCCCGCGAGGTCCGCGACACCAGCCTCAAGGTGCCCCACGGTGAGGTCGGCAAGGTCATCGACGTCAAGGTGTTCAACCGTGACGACGGCGACGAGCTGCCCCCCGGCGTCAACCAGCTGGTGCGTGTCTACGTCGCCCAGAAGCGCAAGATCAGCGTCGGCGACAAGCTCGCCGGCCGCCACGGCAACAAGGGTGTCATCTCCAAGATCCTCCCGATCGAGGACATGCCCTTCACCGCCGACGGCCAGCCGGTCGACATCATCCTCAACCCGCTCGGCGTGCCGAGCCGCATGAACGTCGGCCAGGTGCTCGAAGCGCACCTCGGCTACTGCGCCCGCTGGGGTTGGACGAACCCGGACGGCTCCAAGGTCGGCGACGACCCGATCCGCGGCACCGAGACCAAGACCCGCCCGAACACCAAGCCGGCGACGTTCGTCGCCACCCCGGTGTTCGACGGCGCCAACTGGGACGAGAAGGAGAAGTCGCTCGATCACCCGACGATCCAAGAGATCCTCGGCCAGCTCAACCCGGAGTCCGCCGACGGCAACCGCCTCGTCGGTACCGACGGCAAGGTGACGTTGTACAACGGCCGCACCGGCGACCCGTACGACAACAAGATCACCGTCGGCTACATGTACATCCTGAAGCTGGCGCACCTCGTCGACGACAAGATCCACGCCCGCTCCACGGGCCCGTACTCGATGATCACCCAGCAGCCGCTCGGCGGTAAGGCCCAGTTCGGTGGCCAGCGCTTCGGTGAGATGGAGGTCTGGGCGCTCGAGGCGTACGGCGCCGCGTACTGCCTGCAGGAGCTGCTGACGATCAAGTCCGACGACGTGCTCGGGCGAGTCCGGGTGTACGAAGCGATCGTCAAGGGCGACAACATCCCCGAACCGGGCGTCCCCGAGAGCTTCAAGGTCCTCATGAAGGAGATGCAGGCACTCTGCATCAACGTCGAGGTGCTCACCGAGGACGGCCATGAGATCGAGATGCGCGACCTCGACGACGAGGTCTACCGCGCCGCCGAGGAGCTCGGCATCGACATCTCCCGTCCCGAACGTGGGACGGACGAAGACGACGCGCGCCGTGAGCGCGAGCGTCGCGAGCGCGTGAACTACTGAGGAAGGCCAGCTCAATGCTCGACGTCAACATGTTCGACCAACTGAAGATCCGTCTGGCGACGGCCGATCAGATCCGCACGTGGTCCCACGGTGAGGTGAAGAAGCCGGAGACGATCAACTACCGCACGCTGCGTCCCGAGAAGGACGGCCTGTTCTGCGAGAAGATCTTCGGACCCACCCGCGACTGGGAGTGCTACTGCGGCAAGTACAAGCGCGTCCGCTTCAAGGGCATCATCTGTGAGCGCTGCGGCGTCGAGGTGACCCGCTCCAAGGTCCGCCGCGACCGCATGGGCCACATCGAGCTCGCCGCCCCGGCCGTCCACATCTGGTACCTGCGCGGCACCCGTTCGTGGCTCGCCTACCTGCTGGCCGGCATCGAGCCGAAGGAAGAGCTCAAGGCCAAGCAGCTGGAGAAGGTCATCTACTTCGCCGCCCACCTCGTCAGCTGGGTCGACGAAGACGGCCGCCACGAGGCCCTCGCCAACCTCGAGGCCGAGTACCTCGAAGAGCGCGACGCCATCCAGAAGGAGATGGAGCTGGCGATCGACCGCCGGTACAAGGAGCTCGAGGAGACCGCTGCCGAGGCCGAGAAGGAAGACGCCAAGGCGGCCGACCTGAAGAAGCTGCAGAAGGACGCCGACAAGGAGATCGAAGGCATCCGCGAGCGCTACGAGATCGAGCTCGACCTCATCGCCCGCACCTGGGACGAGTTCAAGAGCCTCCACGCCCGCAAGATCATCGAAGACGAGATGTTGTGGCGCGAGATGCGCGACAAGTACGGCGAGTACTTCGAAGGCGGCACCGGCGCCGAGGCGATCAAGGCGCTCATCGACCGGATCGACTTCGACGAAGAAGAGATCAAGCTGCGCAACGCCATCGACCCGCAAGAGGGGCAGAAGCCGCTCAGCGCACAGCGCAAGCAGAAGGCGATCAAGCGGCTCAAGATCGTCGCCTCGTTCAACCGTCGCGACGAGCACGGCCGCCGCACCAACGACCCGAAGGCGATGATCCTCGACGCCGTGCCGGTGATCCCGCCGGAACTGCGCCCGATGGTCCAGCTCGACGGTGGCCGCTTCGCCACCTCCGACCTCAACGACCTGTATCGCCGTGTGATCAACCGCAACAACCGGTTGGAGCGCCTGCTCAACCTCGGCGCCCCCGAGATCATCATCAACAACGAGAAGCGGATGCTGCAGGAGGCCGTCGACGCACTGTTCGACAACGGTCGCCGCGGCCGCCCGGTCACCGGACCGGGCAACCGTCCGTTGAAGTCGCTGTCCGACATGCTCAAGGGCAAGCAGGGCCGGTTCCGTCAGAACCTGCTCGGCAAGCGCGTCGACTACTCGGGTCGCTCGGTCATCGTCGCCGGCCCGACGCTGCGCCTCCACCAGTGCGGTCTGCCGAAGCTGATGGCGCTCGAGCTGTTCAAGCCGTTCGTCATGAAGCGCCTCGTCGACCTCGAGCTGGCGCAGAACATCAAGACCGCCAAGCGCATGGTCGAGCGTCGCCGCCCGCAGGTGTGGGACGTGCTCGAAGACGTCATCAAGGAGCACCCGGTGCTCCTCAACCGTGCGCCGACGCTGCACCGCCTCGGCATCCAGGCCTTCGAGCCCGTGCTGGTCGAGGGCAAGGCCCTGCAGATCCACCCCTTGGTCTGCACCGCCTTCAACGCCGACTTCGACGGTGACCAGATGGCCATCCACGTGCCGCTGTCCGCCGAGGCCCAGGCCGAGGCGCGGGTGCTGATGCTCAGCGCCAACAACATCTTGTCGCCGGCGTCGGGTCGCCCGATCGTGACCCCGTCGCAGGACCTGATCATCGGTGGCTACTACCTCACCGAGGGGATCGAGGGCGCCAAGGGCGGCGGCCGCGTGTTCCGCCACCTGTGGGAGGCACTGCGTGCCTACGACGAGGGAACCCTCGAGCTGCACGCCCTGATCACGATGCGTCCCCCGGGCAAGGAGCCGTTCCAGACCACGGCCGGCCGCGTCCTGTTCGAAGAGGCGCTGCCCGACGACTACACCGACCAGTTCGGCCACTTCACCGACACGGTGAAGAAGCGCGAGATGGGCGTCATCGTCGAGCGCCTCTCCGACAACTACGACAAGGCAACGGTCGCCGAGTCGCTCGACAAGATCAAGAACCTCTGCTACCGCTTCGCGTCGCAGTCGGGTCTGACCGTGTCGATCGACGACGTCCGCACGCCGAAGGCCAAGCGCGGGTTGCTCGACGGCTACGAAGAGCAGGCCGACAAGGTCGAGAAGCAGTTCCGCCGCGGCATCATCACCGACGGCGAGCGTCGCCAGCAGGAGGTGCGCATCTGGACCGATGCCACCGCCGAGGTGCAGGCGGCGATGGAGAAGGAGTTCAAGGAGCAGCAGTTCAACCCGATCGACATGATGGTCGGCTCGGGTGCTCGCGGAAACATGACCCAGATGCGTCAGATCGCCGGCATGCGCGGTCTGGTGGCCAACCCTCGCGGTGACATGATCCCCCGCCCGATCAAGTCGAACTTCCGTGAAGGCCTCGAGACGCTCGAGTACTTCATCGCCACGCCGGGCGCCCGCAAGGGCCTCGTCGACACGGCGCTGCGGACCGCCGACTCGGGCTACCTGACGCGCCGTCTCGTCGACGTCGCCCAGGAGCTGATCGTCCGCGAGGACGATTGCGGTTCGACGCTCGGCGTGTGGATCGAGAACGTCACGCCCGACACCGCCAACCGCCGCGCCTACCTCGAGACCAAGCTCTACGGCCGGGCGTTGCTCAACGACACCCCGCTGTCGTCGGCGATGCTCGACGGTCGCGACATGCTGCCGCGGAACACGATCGTCGGCGACGAGGAGATGGAAGCGTTGCGCGACGATCCCTCGATCGAGCGCCTCCGGGTTCGCTCGGTGCTGACGTGCGACGCCGAGCTCGGTGTCTGCGCGATGTGCTATGGCCGCTCGCTGGCGACCGGCAAGATGATCGAGCTCGGTGAGGCCGTCGGCGTCATCGCCGCGCAGTCGATCGGCGAGCCGGGCACGCAGCTGACGATGCGGACGTTCCACACGGGTGGTGTCGCCGGCAAGGACATCGCCGGCGGTCTGCCTCGCGTCGTCGAGCTGTTCGAGGCCCGCACGCCGAAGGGCTCCGCCCGTCTCGCCAAGGCGAGCGGTGTGCTGCGTCTGCGTGAGGACGAAGGCAAGGGCATCCCGGTCGTCGTCGTCGACGACGACGGCGAGGAGCACGAGGTCGTGCTGCCGCTCGGTGCCCGCCCGATCGTCGAGGACGGCCAGGAGATCAAGGCCGGTGACCCGCTGACCGACGGTCCCTTCGATCCGAAGGAGATCATGGAGATCAAGGGCATCCGCGAGACCCAGCTGTACCTCGTCGAAGAGGTCCAGCGCGTCTACCGCGATCAGGGTGTGTCGATCCACGACAAGCACATCGAGTTGATCGTTCGCCAGATGACCCGTCGGATCGGTGTGCAGGAGCCGGGTGCGACCACCTTCTTGCCGGGCGAGCGCGTCGACTCGAAGCGCTTCCGCGACACCAACCGTCGGATGGTCGAGGAGAGCCAGCGCCCCGCCGAGGGTCGCCCGGAGCTGATGGGCATCACCAAGGCGTCGCTGGCCACCGACTCCTGGCTGTCGGCAGCCTCCTTCCAAGAGACCACCCGGGTGCTCACCGAGGCCGCCATCGACGGCCGCGGCGACAGCCTGATCGGCCTCAAGGAGAACATCATCATCGGCAAGCTGATCCCGGCCGGTACGGGCATGATGAAGTACCGCGAGTTCAGCATCGAAGCGCCCGAGTACGAGCCGATGTCGTTCTACTCGAGCGACGGCGAAGAGGATCCGGCGGCGTTCCTCGCCGGCCTCGAGGGGAGCTACGACCCCGAGCTCGCCGAGCCCATCGGCTGACCCGAGCCACGCACTGACCATCTGGGTCGGATTTCCTGCGGATCACGCGGGGAATCCGACCCAGATGTCGTTTTCGGCGGCGTTGCGCGTCGTCGAGGGCGGTCGTAGCCTTGGAGGGTCCTCTCACCGGGGGTTTCCCTCGGTGTACGGCGGACGGGTCACGGCCCGTGATTCGTCCAGATCACCACATTTCGGGAGCTCGTGCTGCCGGAACGACCAGCGAACGAGAGGTTCCTTTCGTGCCAACAATCCAGCAGCTCGTCCGTCAAGGTCGCAGCTCGAAAGTCACCAAGAGCAAGACACCGGCGCTCAAGGGTTCACCCCAGCGCCGTGGCGTCTGCACCCGCGTGTACACCACGACCCCGAAGAAGCCGAACTCGGCACTGCGCAAGGTCGCCCGTGTCCGTCTGAACTCGGGCATCGAGGTCACCGCCTACATCCCGGGCGAGGGCCACAACCTGCAGGAGCACTCGATCGTGCTCGTGCGCGGCGGTCGCGTCCGTGACCTCCCGGGCGTCCGCTACAAGATCATCCGCGGCACCCTCGATGCCGTCGGCGTCAAGAACCGCAAGCAGTCGCGCAGCCGTTACGGCGCCAAGAAGGAGAAGTGACCGATGCCTCGTAAAGGTCCCGCTCCCCGCCGCGAACTGGTCGCCGACCCGATCTACAAGTCGGTCCTCGTCACCCAGATCACGAACAAGGTCATGCTGCACGGCAAGCGCACCGTGGCCGAGAAGATCGTCTACGACGCGATCGACATCATCCAGTCCCGCCTCGAAGGCGACGAGCAGGCGATCGACGTCGTCAAGCGCGCCATCGAGAACGTCAAGCCGCCGCTCGAGGTCCGCAGCCGCCGCGTCGGTGGTGCCACCTACCAGGTGCCCGTCGAAGTGCCGGCCCGCCGCCGCAACACGCTGGCGATCCGCTGGACCGTCGACTACGCCCGTGCCCGTCGTGAGAAGACGATGGCGCAGTGCCTGGCCGGCGAGCTGATGGATGCCGCCAACGGTCTCGGCGCGGCGATGAAGAAGCGCGACGACATCCAGAAGATGGCCGAGTCGAACAAGGCCTTCGCGCACTATCGCTGGTGAACACCCGCTGGTGAACACCCGCTGGTCACGCCAGCCGGTTGCCAGCCGAAGACGAACACCGACGAACCCCGGGCATCGGCCCGGGGTTCGTCGCGTCCCGGCGCCGGTCTCGGGCGGCCGGCGCGGTGGCCCGGCGTTCACGAGTGCACTAGGTTGTGCCGCCGGGGGAGGACTTCTGCAGTTCGAGCGAGAGGGGAAACTCGATGCACGTCCACCACATCTTGTCCACCAAGGGGGCGAGCGTCGCCACCATCGTCCCGGAGGCGAGTCTCGCTGATGCCACCGCGTCGCTGCGCGACCACGGGGTCGGTGCGCTGGTCGTCTGCGGCGACGATCGCCGCATCGCCGGGATCGTGTCCGAACGCGACGTCGTGCGGGCACTCGCCAGCCATGGCTCGTCGACGCTCGGACGCGACGTCGCCTCGGCGATGTCCCGCCACGTCACGACGTGTCGTGCCGACGACACGATCGACAGCTTGATGGAGCTGATGACCGAGCGGCGGATCCGTCACCTCCCGGTCGTCGACGACGACGGCGCACTGGCCGGGATCATCTCGATCGGTGACGTCGTCAAGGCCCGTGTCGGCCAGCTCGAGCTCGAGAACGAGCAGCTCACCGATTACATCGGCACCCGCTGACCGCGGTCAACGGATGACGCTGCCACCCGCCCGATCGGGACGGCGGGTGATGCCGGTCGCGTCGCGCAAGAAGTCGTAGACGCACGGCGACGGGGCGAACGCGGCGACGTCGGCGGCGGCGGTGTCGTCCACGGTGTAGATGTCGAAATCGTCGTAGCCGACCGCTGCCTGGGCGATCGCCCGCGCCAGTTCCGGGGTGGTGATGAGGCCGGCATCGATGAGGATGTAGGTGCGCCCGTTCGGTGTCGTCCGTTTCAGCGTCAGCAACAACACCGAACCTCGACCTTGTCGCTGACGCAGAACGGAAGCAGCACGTCAGTGTCAGCGACAACATTGAATGTCGGCGTTGTCGCTGACGCAGAGCGTGTGCGACACGCGGGCGCGGGACCGCGTCAGAGGTTGCCGTCGACGACGACGTCGGTGCCGCGGTCGGCGAGGCGGCGGCGGGTGAGGGTGAACAGGCGGCGGGCGACCTCGCGGACGCGGGTCACGCCGGTCGCGTCGACGAGGATCCGGCCACCCGCGTGGACGCGCGCGTGCTCGTCGAGGGCGGCGACGACGTCCTCGGCGGAGATCAGGTCGAGCTCGCCGCGCAACACCATCGTCAGGTCGTCGCCGTCGACGGTGGTGCGCACGATCGGCGAGCGGGGGCGGTCGGGATGATCGAACACGTGGAGGTCGAACTGCTCCGACAACGTGGCGAGCAGCGCCGAGCCGCGCACGCTGTTGCCCCAGCCGTCGAGGCGCGGGCTGAACACGCCGATGCCGAACTGCGCCGGGTTGACGGCGGCGATGCCACCGCCGACGCCGCTCTTCGCCGGCAACCCGACTCGCGCCATCCACTCGCCGCTGCGGTCGTACATGCCGCACGTCGCCATGATCGACAACGTCGCGGTGGCGACGCGCTCGGGCATCACGACCTCCTCCGTGCGCGGGTTGACGCCGCCGTTGGCCAACGTCGCCGCCATCACCGCCAGGTCCTCGGTCGTGACGACGAGGCTGCACTGGCGGAAGTAGACCTCGGTGGCGTCGTCGACGCTGCGGCGCAGCACGCCGCTCGATCGGGCCAGGTGGGCGAGCGCCCGGTTGCGGTCGCCGGTCTCCGACTCGGATCGGTACACGTCGTCGTCGAAGGCCAGCGGACGACCGGCGCACGCCGACAAGAAGGTGCGGACGCGCTCGAAGCGCTCGGTTGCATCGGTGCCGTCGACCATCGCCGACGTGACGATCGCTCCGGCGTTGATCAGCGGGTTGGCCGGCCGGCCGGTGTGCTCGTCGAGGCTGATGGCGTTGAACGGCTCGCCGCTGGGCTCGAACCCGACGAGCTCGGCGACCGCGTCGACGCCGACGTCGCTCGCCGCCAGGGCGTACACGAACGGCTTCGACACCGATTGGATCGTGAACGTCCGATCGATGTCGCCGGCCTGGTGGGCGCGGCCGTGCACGCTGACGATCGACACGGCGAAACCGTCGGGGTCGACCGTGGCCAGCTCGGGGATGTAGTCGGCCAGCGCCCCGCTGTCGTCGGCGCGGTGGCGCTCGAGCAGCTCGCCGAGGGCGGCGGAGATCGGGTTGTCGTTCACAGCGGCCACAGCAGCGGAACGTAGAGCACCACGATCAACCCGTAGGCGATCAGGATCGGCAGGCCGAACTTCCAGTAGTCGTTGAAGCGGTACCCGCCGGGCCCCATGACCATCAGGTTGGCCGGCGTGGTGATCGGCAGCAGGAACGCCGCCGACGTGGAGACGCCGACCGCCATCATCACCGGACGCGGCGACACGTCGAGCTCGGCGGCCGCGGACAGGCCGATCGGGATCAGGATCAGCGCCGTCGCCGTGTTCGAGATCACCGCCCCGACGAGCGCAGCGAGGACGAAGATGCCGAGCAGCAGCACCCGCGGGTTCGAACCGTCGGCGAGGTCGACGAGCAGCTCCGCCGCTCGATCTGCGGCCCCGCTCTCCACCATCGCCGTCGACAGCGGGATCATCCCGGCGACGAGCACGACGGTCGTCCACGACACGCCGTGGTACGCCTGCGACGGCGACAGCACGCCGAGCACGACGATCGCACTCGCCGCCAGCAGTCCGGCGACGGCAGCGGGGACGAGGCCGGTGGCGAGCAGCACGACCATCGCCACGGTGACCGCGATCGCCTCCGTCGACTGCAGCCCGAGGGGCACACCCTGTGAACGGATCGCCACCGGCGTGTCGACCGCGAGTACCTGCTGATCCGCTTCCACCTCGCGTTCCAGCGAGCGCCACTCGCCCTGCACGAGCAGCACGTCGCCGGCCTCCAGCTGCACGGTCTTCGGACCGCTGTCCTCGCCGCGCCGCTGGACGGCGAGCACCACGAGGTCGCCGCTCTCGGTCACCATGCCCGGGAACACCGACGTGCCGATCATCGTCGAGCGCGGCGGCACGACGACCTCGACGACGCCGACCCGCTTGCCGACCAGATCGGGGTCGATCTCGAACGGCAGCGGCACCGACGCCAGTCCGAATTCGCGTTGGAACCGGGCCAGCTCGTCACGGCCGCCACGAACGATCAGCACGTCGCCGTCGTCGGCGCGGTCGGGATGGTGCAGGCCGTCGTGACGGTCGACGCCGACGATCTCGACGTCGCCTGCACCGGCCGTCGACTCGGCGAGCTCCTGCAGCTCGTCGAGCGATCGACCGCGGGCTGTCGACGACGGCGTCACGGCGAAGCGGACGATGTCGGTGCCCGGGAGGTAGCCCTCGGCGAGGGTGCGGGCATGCGCGCTGAGGTCGGGTGGCAGCGAACGGGGCGTGCGTCGCGGCAGCAACCGCGGTCCGAGCACCAACGTCAGACCGATGACGATGGCGAGCAGTGGCACGCCGACGAGGGCGAACTCGAAGAAGCCGAAGCCGTCGCCACCGCCCGACTCGGCCGCCTCGGAGGTCAGCACGTTGACCGGTGTGCCGGTGAGGGCGAGCATCGAGCCGGCATGGGCGGCGAACGCCAGCGGCATCATCAGCTGCGACGTCGGCAGGGCGAGCCGCACGGCCATCACGACGACCATCGGCAACAGCGCGGCGACCGCGCCGTTGACACTGATCACCGACGTCAGCGCAGCCGACAGCAGCATCGTGAACAGCAACAGCCGACGGGGGTCGTCGCCGGCGAGGGCGATCAGCTGCTGACCGGCCCACGCCGTCACCCCGGTCCGGTCGAGGGCGGCGCTGACCACGAACAGCGAGGCGATGAAGATGACCACCGGGTCGCCGAATCCGGCGAGCGCCTGCTCGACCTCGAGCACGCCGGTCGCCGCCAACGACAGGGCGACGCCGATCGCCACGATCTCGACGGGAAGTCGGTTCCAGGCGAACAGCACGATCGCAGCACCGAGGATCGAGAAGACGATTGTCATGTCCGACACGGCGCCGACGCTAAACGTTGGGGTCGTCGCGAACGTGCAGCGCAGACGATGCCCGCGCGGTCGCTGCCGTAGTGGTACAACTCCCTGCGGAACTCGCAGTGGTGCCCATCCGGGTACGTCGCGAATCGGAGGGGCACGATGGAACTCGAAGTGCGACGAGGCGATGTGGTCGACGAATCCGCGGACGTTGCGGTGCTGTTGTGCGTCGCCGGGACCGACCTGCCCGGCCAACTGGCGGACTTGCCCGAGGCGCTCGATTTCACCGCCAAGCCGAACTCGACGGTGGTGGTGTACCCGCGTGGTGTTGCCGCCCCGACGCGGCTCGTCCTCGTCGGGCTCGGCGATGCGCCGACCGCCGAACGGGTGCGCCAGGCCGCCGCAACGGGTGTGCGCGCCGCCCAGGGCTTCACGGCTGCGACAGCGGTGATCGCCGTGCACGGTGCCGTCGACCTCGCCCCATCCCAGCTCGGCGAGGCGATCGCCATCGGTGTCGAACTCGGCGCCTACCGCTTCCTCGACCACAAGACCGATCTCTCCGAAGCGGAGCTGTTCGAGGTCGACGCGGTCACCGTGCTCGCCGGCACCGACGACGACCTCGACGAACTGGCGACCGGCGTGTCGACCGGTGGTGTCATCGCCGCCGGCGTCAACCTGGCCCGCGACCTCGTCAACACGCCCGGGGCGATGAAGACGCCGCCGCAGCTCGCCGACGAGGCCGTCGCCCTCGGTGCGCGCACGCCCGGTGTCACGATCACGGTGCTCGACGAGACCGAGCTCGCCGAGCAGGGCTTCGGTGGCGTGCTCGCCGTCGGCGGCGGCTCGGACAGCCCGCCCCGCTTCATCATCATGGAGTACGGCGCCGAGTTCGCCGACGCGCCCACGAACGCGCCCACCGTGTGCCTCGTCGGCAAGGGCCTGACGTTCGATTCGGGCGGGCTGAACATCAAGCCCTTCGAGGGCATGCTCAACATGAAGAACGACATGGGCGGCTCGGCGGCGGTGTTCGGCGCCGTCCAGGTGGCGGCGACCCTCGGGCTGCCGGTGCACGTCATCGGACTCGTGCCGTCGGCGGAGAACATGCCGAGCGGCCGGTCCTACCGTCCGGGCGACATCGTCACGACGCTGTCGGGCAAGACGATCGAGGTGCTCAACACCGACGCCGAAGGACGGGTGATCCTGTCCGACGGCCTGTACTACGCGCAGCGCTACGAACCCGATGCGATCGTCGAGCTGTCGACGCTGACCGGGGCGATCATCACCGCCCTCGGCAGCCACGCCAGTGGGGTGATGGCCACCGACCAGGCGCTCGCCGATCGGATCATCGCCGCCGGCGAGGCGTCCGGCGACCGCGGCTGGCAGCTGCCGCTGTGGGACGAGTACCACGAGATGATCAAGGGTGACGTCGGCGACCTCAAGAACCTCGGCGGTCCGGCGGGCGGCTCGATCACCGCCGGCGCCTTCCTCGCCGCGTTCGCCGGTGACTACCCGTTCGTCCACCTCGACATCGCCGGCACGGCATGGCTGGACAAGCCGATCACGCCGTACCAGTACCGCGGCGGCACCGGGGCCGGCGTGCGCATGGTCGTCGAGTACCTGCGGTCGCTCGCCGGCTGATGACCGACACCGCAGCGTCAACGGAGATCGAGAAGCGGTCCTTCCAGGACCGGTTGCTCGACGGCATCGAGAAGGCGGGCAACAAAGTCCCGCACCCGGTGATCATGTTCCTCTACCTGATCGCCGGCGTCGCCGTGCTGTCGGCGGCGCTGGCGCTGTTCGACGTGTCGGTCACCGAAGAGGTCGCCGTCCCCGTCCCCGTCCAGGACTTCCACGACGTCGGCGAGGCGATCGGCGGCTCGATCCTCGCGTTCGACGTCATCGCCGGGGAGCCGATCGAGATCCCCGAGTACATCGTCAGCGAGCAGACCTTCGACGTCCAGAGCCTGCTGTCGATCGACGGTATCCGCTACATGCTCAGCTCGTTCGTCAACAACTTCGCCGGGTTCGCCGTCGTCGCCGTGACGTTCGTGGCGATGATGGGCGTGGGCGTCGCCGAGGCCTCCGGGTTGATGGCCGCCCTGATCCGCAAGATGGTGCAGGTTGCGCCGCGCAACCTCGTCGCCTTCTTCCTCATCTTCATCGGCGTGCTGTCGAGCGTCGCCTCCGACGCCGGCTACCTCATCCTGATCCCGCTGGCGGCCACGGCGTTCTACACGATCGGCCGGCACCCGCTGGCCGGGATGGCCGCGGCGTACGCCGGGGTCGGGGCGATCTTTGCCGTCAACCTGCTGATCACACCGGTCGACTCGATGCTCACCGAGATCACCAACGAGGCCATCGGCTCGCTCGGCGAACCGCTCGACATCACCGCCAACCTGTACTTCGCGATCGCCTCGTCGGTGCTCATGGCGATCGTCGCCGTGGTCGTCACCCAGAAGGTCGTCGAACCGCGGCTCGGTCCCTACGACCCGTCGGAGGGCGACCCGCTCTACGTCGGCATCGCGCACGACGGTGAGATGGTCGACGGCGTGACCGCCGGCCAGCACGACCCGGTCCACCACGACGGCGCCGACGCCGCCGAGCAGGCCGCCGAGGACGCCGCTGAGGCCCGTGGTCTGCGCTTCGCGCTGTGGACGTTCGTCGGCATGGCCGTGGCGATCGTCGCCCTGGTCGCGCCGCCGGGAGCACCGCTGCGCGACCCGAACACCGACGCGATCATCGGCAACACCCCGTTCATGGCCAGCCTGATCTTCCTGATCACGCTGATCTTCCTCGCCTGCGGCATCGCCTACGGCGTGGGGGCGAAGACGTTCAGCTCGAGCGACGACGTGATCGCCGGCGTGACGAAGACGTTTGCCGGGCTCGCCGGGCTGATCTTCATGCTGTTGATGATCGCCCAGTTCATCGCCTACCTCAACTACACCAACATGCCCCGGGTGGCCGCCGTCGAGCTCGCCGGGGTCCTCGAATCCGCCGGCTTCGGCGCCCTGCCGCTGTTGATCGGCATGATCCTCGTGATCCTGCTGCTCGACATCATCATCCCGGGCGTGGTGCCGAAGTGGGCGATCTTCGCCCCGGTGTTCATCCCGATCTTCATGCGCCTCGACGTGGCGCCGCAGACCGTGCTCGCCGCCTACCGGGTCGGCGACTCACCGATGAACGTGATCACGCCGCTGATGGTGTACCTGCCGTTCATCGTCGTCGTCGCCCAGCGCTACGTCCGCAAGGCCGGGATGGGCACGATCGTCGCCCTGATGCTGCCGTACGTGCTGTTCATCGCCCTCGCCTGGATCGTGCTGTTCGTCGCCTGGTTCCTGCTCGGCATCCCGCTCGGCCCCGGCTCACCCGTCGAGGTCTGACACCAAACTCCCTGGGCCGTGTGACCAGGACATCGCCGCCGGTACACTCGAAGGCCGTGCTTGCGCAAGGTTCGCGCCGGCACGTGAGACCCCCCGTCGCACGATCGCCCTTTGATACGGAGTAGCAGAAGATGGCCAAGCGAGAGTTTCCCCTGGAGCGCACCCGGAACATCGGGATCATGGCGCACATCGACGCCGGAAAGACGACGACGACCGAGCGCATCCTCTACTACACCGGCAAGAGCTACAAGATCGGCGAGGTCCACGACGGCGCGGCGACCATGGACCACATGGCCCAGGAGCAAGAGCGTGGCATCACGATCACGTCGGCTGCCACGACCTGCGTGTGGAAAGACCACCGCATCAACATCATCGACACGCCGGGCCACGTCGACTTCACCATCGAGGTCGAGCGTTCGCTGCGCGTCCTCGACGGCGCCGTCACCGTGTTCGACTCGGTGGCCGGTGTCGAGCCGCAGACCGAGACCGTGTGGCGTCAGGCCAACAAGTACGAGGTGCCGCGGATGTGCTTCGTCAACAAGATGGACCGCATCGGTGCCGACTTCTACCGCACCGTGCAGATGGTCAAGGACCGCCTGCAGGCAGTCCCGCTCGTCACCCAGCTGCCCGTCGGTGCCGGTGGCCCCGAAGCCGTCAAGCCGTTCGCCGGTCTCGTCGACCTGGTCAAGATGAAGGCGCTCATCTGGCGCGACGAGGAGCTCGGCGCCAAGTGGGACGAGGTCGACATCCCCGAGGACATGGCCGACCAGGCCGCCGACTACCGCGAGCAGCTGATGGAGACCATCGCCACGCAGGACGAGGCGTTGATGGACGCCTATCTGGGCGGCGAGGAGGTGTCCGAGGACGCCATCCGGAAGGCGATCCGCAGCGGCACGCTGGCCAACGAGTTCGTGCCCATCCTGTGCGGTTCGTCGTTCAAGAACAAGGGCGTGCAGCCGATGCTCGACGCCGTCATCGCCTACCTGCCGTCGCCGCTCGACATCGAGCCGGCGCATGGCGTCGAGATCCGTGGCGGCGAGGAGCACCAGGTGACCCGCGGTCCCGAGGACCCCGACTTCGCCGCCCTGGCGTTCAAGATCGTCGCCGACCCGTTCGGCAAGCTGACCTACTTCCGCGTGTACTCGGGCGAGATCAGCAAGGGCGAAGAGGTCTACAACTCGACCAAGGAAGACCGCGAGCGCCTCGGCCGCATCCTCCTCATGCACGCCAACCAGCGCGAGGACCTCGACGTGGCGATGGCCGGTGACATCGTCGCCGGGCTCGGCTTCAAGAACGTCACCACCGGTGACACGCTGTGCGACCGCAACCACCCGGTCATCCTCGAGCGGATGGAGTTCCCGGAGCCGGTGATCCACGTCGCCATCGAGCCGAAGACGAAGTCCGACCAGGAGAAGCTCGGCAAGGCGCTGAAGTCGCTGTCCGACGAGGACCCGACGTTCCGCATCCGCACCGACGAAGAGACCGGCCAGACCGTCATCTCGGGCATGGGCGAGCTGCACCTCGAGGTGCTCGTCGACCGCATGCAGCGCGAGTTCTCCGTCGAGGCCACCGTCGGCAAGCCGCAGGTCGCCTACCGCGAGACGATCACCAAGGCCGTGAAGGGCGTCGAGTACCGCCACATCAAGCAGTCCGGTGGTTCCGGCCAGTTCGCCGTCGTCAAGATCGACATGGAGCCGAACCCGGGCGGCGGCTACGAGTTCGAGGACGCCATCTCCGGTGGCAAGATCCCGCGCGAGTACATCAACCCGACCAACCAGGGTCTGCAGAGCTCGCTCGACAACGGCGTGCTCGCCGGTTACCCGACCGTCGACGTCAAGGTGCGCCTCGTCGACGGCCAGTACCACGACGTCGACTCGTCGGAGATGGCCTTCAAGATCGCCGGTCAGATGGCGTTCCGCAAGGCCGCCGAGATGGCCAAGCCCGTGCTGATGGAGCCGATCATGGCCGTCGAGGTCGTCACCCCCGAGGAGTACATGGGCGACGTGATGGGCGACCTGTCGAGCCGTCGCGGTCGCGTCGGTGGCATGGAGGCCCGGGGCAACACCCAGGTCGTCAACGCCACGGTCCCGCTGTCGGAGATGTTCGGCTACAGTACCGACCTCCGTTCGCGCACCCAGGGCCGCGCCACCTACACGATGCAGTTCTCCGAGTACCAGCAGGTGCCCGAGGCCATCGCCCAGGAGATCGTGAAGCGGGTTCGCGGCGAGTGATCGCCGCACCCTTCACGGCACCAGTTCTTTGACAACCCACCATTCAGACAGCAACACGACATTGGAGTCGAGCGAATCATGAGCAAGCAGAAGTTTGAGCGCAACAAGCCGCATGTGAATATTGGGACGATGGGTCATATCGACCATGGGAAGACGACGTTGACGGCGGCGATTTCGAAGACGTTGTCGGATCGTGGGTTGGCTGATTTCCAGGCGTTTGACACGATTGACAAGGCGCCGGAGGAGAAGGCGCGTGGTATCACGATCTCGATTGCTCATATTGAGTACGAGACGGAGAATCGGCATTATGCGCATGTCGACATGCCGGGTCACGCGGACTACATCAAGAACATGATCACGGGTGCTGCGCAGGTGGATGGCGCGATTTTGGTGGTGGCTGCGACGGATGGTCCGATGCCGCAGACGCGTGAGCATGTGTTGTTGGCTCGTCAGGTGGGTGTGCCGTCGATCATTGTCGCGTTGAACAAGTCGGACATGGTTGATGATGAGGAGTTGTTGGAGCTGGTGGAGCTCGAGGTTCGTGAGTTGTTGAACGAGTACGAGTTCCCTGGTGATGATGTGCCGGTGGTGCAGGTCAGCGCGTTGAAGGCGTTGGAGGGTGATGCTGCGTGGCAGGAGAAGATCATGGAGCTGATGGCTGCGGCTGACAGTTTCATTCCGGAGCCGGTGCGTGAGTTGGACAAGCCGTTCTTGATGCCGATCGAGGATGTGTTCACGATCACGGGTCGTGGCACGGTGGTGACGGGCAAGGTCGAGCAGGGTGTGATTCACACTGGTGACGAGATCGAGATCGTTGGGTTGCGTGATACGCAGAAGACGACGTGTACGGGTGTGGAGATGTTCCGGAAGTTGCTTGACGAGGGTCAGGCGGGGGACAACATCGGTGCGTTGTTGCGTGGCACGGCGAAGGAGGATGTGGAGCGTGGGCAGGTGTTGTGTAAGCCCGGCAGCATCACGCCGCACACGAACTTCGAGGGTCAGGTGTACATCTTGACGAAGGAGGAGGGTGGCCGTCACAAGCCGTTCTTCAACAATTATCGTCCGCAGTTCTTCTTCCGTACGACGGATGTGACGGGGACGATCGAGTTGCCGGCGGGTACGGAGATGGTGATGCCGGGTGACAATGTGGAGATGACGGTCGAGCTCGGGAAGCCGATCGCGATGGATGAGGGTTTGCGTTTCGCGATCCGTGAGGGTGGCCGCACGGTTGGTGCCGGCCGCGTCACCAAGATCCTCAAGTGACCAGCGGACGCGAGCAGAAGAGAGACTGACATGGCCCAGAGCATCCGCATCCGCCTGAAGGCGTTCGACCACGAGATCATCGACCAGTCGACGAAGAAGATCGTCGAGACGGTGACCCGGACCGACGCCACCGTGCGCGGCCCGATCCCACTGCCGACCGACAAGCACCGGTACACGGTCATCCGTGGCCCGCACATCGACAAGGACAGCCGCGAGCACTTCGAGATGCGGGTGCACAAGCGGCTGATCGACATCGTCAACCCGAACGGCAAGACGATCGACAGCCTGCAGCGCATCGAGCTGCCCGCAGGCGTCGACATCGAGATCAAGATCCAGAACGCCTGAGGGCGACCGGGGGCGGCATGAGACATCCCGTGCAGCCCCCGGACTGGATCACCGGCGCACCGATCCTGGTCGAGCGGTCCATCGACATCGCTGCCGCTCCTGCGGCGGTGTGGGCGGTGATCGCCGACCACGAACGCTGGCCGGAATGGTTCACGGCGCTCGACTCGGTCGAGGTCACCGCCGGCGCTTCCGGCGTCGGCGGTGGCCGCCGAGTCACGATCAAACGACTCGCGCTCGACGAGGTGTTCACCACCTGGGACGAGGACGAGCACTTCGCCTTCGCTGTCGTCGGCTCGAAGATCCCGGTCCTCCACACGATGGCCGAGTCGGTTCGCCTCACCGCACACGACGGTGGCACGCAGGTCGTCTACCGCCAAGGGCTCGAGGCCCGGCGGGGGTTCGGCAAGGTGCTCGAGGTGATGTGGAAGCCGGCAGCCGCCGGCCTCGACGAGGCATTGGACAATCTCAAGGTGCGTGTCGAGTCCGCAACCTGACCACCGGTGCGCCCGGGTGCCGGCCGGCGCCGTCCGGATCGCCGCCTTCCCGGCTAGACAGGGTCCCGCGATGACGATGTTGCCGCCACCCGCACCGGGCGCCCAGCCCGCCCCGCCGAGCACACCTCCGCGCCGATCGCGCAAGGTCGGCACCGGGACCCTGGTGCTGCTCGTGGCGGTCGTCGCCTGGGTCGCCGGTCTCACCGGCGCCCTCGTCGGCAGTCAGCTGTCCGACTGGCTCGATTCGCCGCCCAGGAGCGCCAGCGATCAACCACTTCACGTCAACGACCCGCGCGGCCCGACCGGCGCCGCGCTCGACGTCGGCGCGGTGATCGACCACATGGCGGCGTCCGTCGTCACGATCAGTGCCGACGTCAACGGTGGGCAGTCCGTCGGCACCGGCGTGATCATCACCAGCGACGGTGAGATCGTCACCAACGCCCACGTGGTCGCCGGCGCCGACGAGATCCGTGTCCGCCTCGCCGGCGAGACCGAACCGCGCGAAGCCCGGCTGCTCGCCAGCGACGCCGGCAACGACCTCGCCCTGCTGCGGATGAGCGGCGACGGGTTCGACGCCGCACGCTTCGCCGACCCCGACAGCGTCCACCTCGGTGACCAGGTGGTGGCCATCGGCTTCGCCCTCGGGCTCGACGGTGACCCGTCGGTGACGCTCGGCATCGTCTCCGCCCTCGACCGCACGATCGGTACCGGTGACCGGTATCTCGACGGACTGATCCAAACCGACGCGGCGATCTCGTCGGGCAACTCGGGCGGCCCGCTGGTCAACGCCGCCGGCGAGGTCGTCGGGATCAACACCGCCGTCGCCCGCGACACGGCGACGGCGGCGGCGACGAACGTCGGCTTCGCCATCAGCGTCGGCGAGGCGCTGCCGGTGATCGAGGCGCTGCGTGCCCGAGCCGGCGGCGAGGAACGGGTCGAGGGGTACCTCGGCGTCGGCCTCGACGACCGGCGCGACGGCGGCCAGGGTGCGGTCATCCGCTCCGTCGAGTCGGGCACGCCGGCCGCCGACGCCGGCGTCGAGGCGGGCGATCTGGTCGTCGCCGTCGACGAGGCCTCGATCGACGGAGCCAGCGGCCTGATTGCCGCGATCCGCGACCTCGCACCCGGCGACACGGCGACGTTGACCGTCGTTCGCGACGGCGAGCGCCTCGCCCTCCCCGTCACCCTCACCGAACGCGTCATCGAAGACGACTGACCGGGCTCGGTTCAGGTACCGGGGTGATGGTGGTGGGTGCGGTGGCCGGTGCGGTCGAAGACGGTGAGGATCTCGGCGGGGCCGCCGCGCGCGGCGATGCGGTGCGGGGTCATCGTCGAGAACTCGGCCGCCTCGCCGGCCTCGACGACGATCGTGCGCTCGCCGAGGGTCAGCTCGATCGTGCCGTCGAGGACAAAGAACCAGTCGTGCCCCGGATGCACCGGGAGCTCGCCGGGCGGCAACGGAGCGTCGTCGCTCGGATCGAGCCGCCACTTCGAGGCGACGATGTCGGACGTGCTGTCGGTCCGGCTCAGCGGCCAGACGGTGCGACCGGCCTCGTTCGCGGCAACGGGGCGGATCACCACGTCGGCGTCCTCGTCGGCGGTGTGGAACAAGGTGGCGATGTCGACGTGCAGCGCCCGGCACAGTGCCGGCAACACGTCGAGGTCGATCATCCGTTTGCCGTTCTCGATCCGGCTCAACGTCGACGTGCTGAGGTGGCTGCGAGCAGCGAGCTCGTCGAGTGACCACCCGAGCGCCAGCCGCAAGCCACGCAGGCGCGCCCGGACCAGGGCACTGACATCGTCGCCGGATCGCTCGCTGCTCATGCGACCAGTCTGCCAGCGCCTTGCTAATGCCGCAAAGGGACTTGCCAAAGTGGGAACGGTCGCTACGGTGACCTCATGAGTGATCCCGCATGAGTGATCCCCGTGATCCGCACCAGCACCAGGCCGACCACGACGCCGTGCCGTACGACGTGGTCGTCGTCGGCGGCGGGCCGGCAGGACTGAGCGCCGCGCTCGCCCTCGGTCGCGCTCGACGGCGGGTGCTCGTCGTCGACGCCGGCGAACCGCGCAACGCACCCGCCGCCCACATGCACGGTGTGCTCGGCCACGACGGACTGCCGCCGCACGAACTGCTGGCGCTCGGCCGGGCGGAGGTCGCCCGCTACGGCGTCGAGGTGGTCGACGGTCGAGCCGTCGACGCCCGGCGGCTCGAGACCGGGTTCGAGGTCGACCTCGCCGACGGACGGACCGTCGCCGCTCGAAGGATCGTGGTCAGCAGCGGTGCCACCGACCAGCTGCCCGACGTACCCGGCGTGCGCGAGCGGTGGGGCCGTGACGTCGTGCACTGTCCGTACTGTCACGGCTGGGAGGTCCGTGACACATCGATCGCCGTCATCGGCGGCAACACGATGGCTGCACACGGCGCGCTGCTGTTCCGGCAGTGGAGCGAGCGCGTCGCCCTGTTCCTCCTCGCCGGCGTCACGGTCACCAACGAGGAGCGCCGCAAGCTGACCGCACGTGGCATCCCGGTGATCGACGACGGCGTCGACTCGATCGTCGTCACCGACGATCGCATCGTCGGCGTGCGGCTCTCGTCGGGCGACGAGTACCCGGCCGACACCGTCGTCGTGGCGTCGCGGGTGATCGCCAGTTCGGCGGTGCTCGACGCCTTGGGCCTCGCCGCCGGACCGAACCCGATGGGTGCCGACATGGGCACGGCCTACACGGCCGACGCCACCGGCCGCACCGAGATCGCCGGCGTGTGGGCGGCCGGCAACGTGGTCAACCCGATGGCCACCGTGCCCGCGTCCGCCGCCGCCGGCTACCTCACCGGCGCGCTCGTCAACGCCGAGCTGATCGAGGAGGAGACCGAGTGGGCGGTTGCCGAGGCGAGCTCCCACCCGCCGATGGATGCCACGTTCTGGGACGAGCGGTACCGCGCCGCGCCGGCGTTGTGGAGCGGCAACCCGAACCCCACGCTGGTCGCCGAAGCGTCCGCCCTACCGCCCGGTCGGGCCCTCGACGTCGGCGCCGGTGAGGGGGGCGATGCGATCTGGCTCGCCGAACGCGGCTGGGAGGTCGTCGCCCACGACGTGTCGGCGGTCGCCGTCGAGCGCGGCGCGGCACACGCCGCCGAACGCGGTCCCGAGGTCGCCTCGCGGATCACGTGGGTCCACGGTGACGCCGCCGAGACCGCGCTGCCGAGCGGGCCGTTCGACCTCGTGACGTGCCACTTCGTCCACCTGGCAGCCGATGAACGAGCGGCGCTGTTCCGGGATCTCGCTGCCGCCGTGGCGCCCGGCGGCCGGCTGCTGATCGTCGCCCACCACCCGAGCGACCTGGGCACGACGATCCGCCGACCGCGGCGACCCGACCTGTTCTCGACGGCATCGGAGATCGCCGCCACCCTCGACGACGACGTCGCGGTCGTCGTCGCGGAGGCCCGACCGCGACGGGTACGAGACGGCGATGGCAACGAGGTCACCATCCGCGACACCGTGCTCGTCGCCGAACGCCGCCGATGAGCATCGGGCCGTCCGCGCGGTCGCTACCGTCGGCGCCGTGACGAACCGATTGCTGCTCGGCCCGATGCTGCGCTACGTCGACGACACGACGGCAACGATCTGGTGCGAGACCAGCGACGCCGGCACCGTCGACGTGCTCGGCACACCGACACCGACGTTCAACGTGCGCGGCCGCCACTACGCACTCGTCGTCATCGAGGGCCTCCAACCGGGATCGACGACCGAGTACGACGTGCGCCTCGACGGCGAGGTCGTCTGGCCGGAACCCGACAGCGACCTGCCGCCGAGCATCATCCGGACGACGTCGCCGGACATGCCGGTGTCGATCCTCACCGGCTCGTGCCGCGCCGCGGCGCCGCACGAGCCGCCCTACACGCTCGAACTGGCGATGAACGCCGACGGGCGCGGCGTCGACACGATGTGGGCGCACGCCGAGCGGATGACCGGTGAGCCGCCCGATCGCTGGCCGACGCTGCTGCTGCTCGTCGGCGACCAGATCTACGCCGACGATTCGTCACCTCGGACCGAGGAGCGGATCGAGCAGCTGCGCGGCGACGACAGCGATCTGCCACCGGAGATCGTGGCGACGTTCGAGGAGTACTGCTGGCTGTACCAGGAGGCGTGGTCGCCGCGCCTCGAACGGTGGATGTTCTCGGTGGTGCCGTCGCTGATGATCTTCGACGACCACGACATGATCGACGACTGGAACATCTCCGACTCGTGGCGGCGCGAGATCCACGTCGAGTCGTGGTGGGGCGATCACGCCACCGGCGGCTTGATGTCGTACTGGATCTATCAGCACCTCGGCAACCTGTCGCCGGCGCAGATCGAGCGCGACGGGTTGCTGCGACGGCTGTACGACGACGGCGACGGCTCGGAGACCCTCGAGCGCTGGGCGGAGCATTCCGAGACCACGAACCCCGACGAGGGTGGCTACTGCTTCAGCGTCGCTCGCACGGTCGGTGAGGTGACGATCGTGCTGATCGACTCGCGCAACGGTCGGCGCCTCGAACCGGACCACCGCCGCATGGTCGCCGACGTCGAGTGGGCGTGGATCCGCGAGCAGGCGCTCGGGGCGGGGACCCGCCACATCGTGTTGGCGACGTCGTTGCCGGTCTTCCTCTCCGACGGGCTGCACGAGCTGCAGGTGTGGAGCGAGCTCGTGGTCGGGGGTCGCTGGGGCCGCCTGTTCGTGCGCCCGGCCGAGAAGCTCCGCCGCGCCCTCGACCTCGAGGACTGGTCCGCGTTCCATGCCTCGTACGAGGCGTTCGTGGCGCTGATCCACGATCTCACGACCCTCGACGATCCGCCCGACACCGTCGTCATCGCCTCCGGCGACATCCACTTCAGCTACACCGCGGTGGTGCCCCACGGGACCGACCGCACGCGCGTCCACCAGGTCGTGGCATCGCCGATCCGCAACGCCTTGATCCCCCACGAGCGCAGCATCATGCGCTTCGCGCTGACCCGCACCGGGGCGCGGATCGGGCGCGTGCTGCGCTGGCTGGCTCGCGGACCGCGCACCGCCCCGCACATTGGCATGACGTCGGGGCCGTACTTCGCCAACAACATGGCCGAGATCCACTACCGCGGTCGCGACGTCGACGTGACGGTGGAGCACTCGACGCCCGACGACGACGGCGCCGGCACGCTCGACGAGGTCGCCCACGTCGCGATCTGACCGGGTCCGGCCCGAGCGAGGTTAGGGGCCGTCATGCAGGGGTAATGCGGCGCGATGACGACGACGTTGGTCGTGCTGCTGGCGGGCGTGCTGGGCGCCGCGATCCTGCTCGCCGTCGCCGCCCTCCGCGGCGGCGGACGATCGCTCGCCGATCCCGCCGACCCGGGCCCGGCCGAGCACTGGCTCGTCGAGCGGGCCGCCGAACATCCGTCGCTGCAACGGGTGCTGCGATACGCCGACCACCGCGTGTCGGGCGGCGTCGCGGTCGCCGCCGGGTTCGTCGTGGTCTTCGTCGCCGCCCTCGTCGTCGGCTGGATCTTCGAGACGATCGACACCGACCGCGGGTTCGCCCGGTGGGACGGCGCCGCCGCCGAGTGGGGTCCTGACCACGCCGACGACAGCGCCTCGACCGTGCTGTCGTGGTTCACCCATCTCGGCGGCACGCCCGTCGTGGCGGTGCTGATGGTGATCGTCGCCGTCGTCGACTACCGGCGCTTCCGGCAACCGGCGGTGTTCGCCTTCATGGCGATCGTCGGCATCGGCACCGTGTTGATCAACAACGGCTTGAAGTTGCTGGTCATGCGCGACCGGCCGCAGGTCGGTCAGCTCGTCGACGCCGCGGGATCGTCGTTCCCCTCCGGCCACTCGGCCACCTCCGCGGCGTGCTGGTTGGCGATGGCGATCGTCGCCGGCCGGTGGACGTCGCGCCGAGCGCAGCCGTGGCTGACCGCCGGCGCGGTCGCCATCGCCTGCGTCGTCGCCGCAAGCCGGGTGCTGCTCGGCGTGCACTGGCTGACCGACGTCGTCGCCGGCCTGATCGTCGGCTGGACCTGGTGCTTCCTGGTGGCGATCGCCTTCGGTGGTCGCCTGCAGCGTTTCGGTGCGCCGATGCGAGAGATCGTCGAGGAGGCGCCGTCGGCGCCATTGAGAGGGGTTGGACATGGGTGACCTGAAGATCGGTGTCGTCGCGCACGCGGACAAGCAGCTGGGCGACGGGCTCGAGCAGTTGCGCTCCGCGCTCGCCGACGCCGGCCACGCCGACCCGCCGTGGTACGAGGTGACGAAGAGCAAGAAGGCACCCAAGGCGGTCAAGCGTCTCGTCGAGGACGACGGCGTCACTCGTGTGCTGGTGTGGGGCGGCGACGGCACGGTGAGGCGAACGATCCAGACGATCGTCGACCGGCAGCTCGACGCTTCGGTGGCGATCCTCCCGGCCGGCACGAGCAATCTGTTGGCCAAGAACGTCGGCGTCCCGATCGACGTCGAAGGCGCCGTCGACGTCGCCATCCACGGTGAAGCCCGGCCCTTCGACCTCGGCGTGATGAACGGCGAGTACTTCGCCGTGATGGGCGGCGTCGGGTTCGACGCGCTGATGATCCGCGATGCCGACGACACCCAGCTCAAGGACCGCTACGGTCGCCTCGGGTACGTGCTCGCCGGCGCCAAGCACCGCAACGTGTCGCCGGGTCAGGTGACGATCGACGTCGACGGTCGTCCGTGGTACCGGGGCGAGGCGAGCTGTGTCATCGCCGGCAACGTCGGCACGATCCTCGGTGGCGTCCAGGTGTTCCCCGATGCGTCACCGAACGACGGTCGGCTCGACGTCGGTGTGGTGCTCGCACGGTCGGCCTCGGAGTGGTTGCGGGTCATGGCCGGTGCGGCGCTGAAACGGGCCCACAAGTCGCCACTGACCGAGATGACGACCGGGCGCTGCATCCGGGTGCGTTTTGATCGCACCCTCCCGTGGGAAATCGACGGCGGGGATCGTGACCGGACCGACACGTTCGACATCCGATGCGTGCCCGACGCCGTTCGCATCTGTCACCCGGCAACCACCGATGCTCCGGCATCTCGAACACCGGCAACACGAACACCGGCAACACAGGAGGACGCATGACCACCACCGTCAGTTCAAGGGAGCGGGCACGCGGCAGTGCGAGCAGCCAGCGCGGACACGACGACGGCGACGTCGGCGTCGACCGCGCCGAGCAGTTCGCCAGCGACCATCCGGGCGTCGTCCGCATCGGCCGGCTCGGGTGGGTCGCCAAGGGACTCGTCTACGGGCTCACCGGCGTGCTCGGCCTCGTCATCGGGATCGACGCGTGGCGCGGCCAGAGCGCCGAGCAGTCCGGCTCCGAGGCGAGCCAGACCGGAGCGGTGGCAAAGATCGCCGAGCAGCCGTACGGCACGGCGCTGCTGTGGATCGTGGCCATCGGGCTGATCATGTACTCGCTCTGGCGGCTCGGTTCGGTGCTGCTGCCGGCCGACAACGACGTCAAGGCCTGGCTCACCCGCATCGGCTACTTCGTCAGTGCGGTCACCTACGCGGTGCTCGCCTGGACGGCGATCGCCTTCGCCCGCCACACCGGGTCGGCGAGTGCCGACGGCGAGGACAGCCGGGTCGAGAAGTTCACCGTCGACCTGATGGACCACACCCTCGGCCGAGCGGCTGTGTTCGCCATCGGTGGGATCTTGATCGTGATGGCCGCCGTGTTCCTCTACAAGGCGGTCACCGCCGAGTTCCGCAAGGACTTGATGCCCGGCTCCGTCGGGCCGTTCTCGGAGCGGGCGATCATCGCCATCGGTCGCGTCGGCTTCCTCGGCCGCTCGGCGATGATGGGGCTGATCGGCTTCTTCCTCGTCCGCGCCGCCGTCCGCTTCGACCCCAACGACGCCCAGGGTCTCGACGGGTCGTTGCGCAAGGTCGCCGATTCGGCCGTCGGCGCCTGGCTGGTCATCGGCACGGGTGTCGGCCTGCTCATGTACGGGGCGTTCTGCGTGATCAGTGCGCCCAAGCAGAAGCTCGTGCGAGCGGACTCGTGAGCACCGTCACCGCCCCACGAGATCGTGTCGGGCACGACGAACTCCCGACGCTGCGGTCGACGTGGCCGCTCGACCGGCGTGACTGGCTGCACTTCGCGGTGGCCCTCGTCGCCACGATCGGGGTCTTCTCGGCGATGGGCTGGCTCGTGTTCGACACCGCCGCCCCGAACGCCCTCAGCAGATGGGACCAGGATGTCTCCGAGTGGTTCGCCGACGGACGCACCGCCGTCGCCGATGACCTCGCCCACTGGGGTGCCTTCCTTGCGTCGACGGAGGTCAAGATCGGGGTGACCGCGGTGTTCGCCCTGTTCGCCCTGTGGCGTTGGCGGCGATGGCCGGAGCCGCTGGTGGTCGTCAGCACGCTGGTGTTCGAGGCGACGGCGTTCATCGTCATCACGGCGATCGTCGGTCGGTCGCGACCGGACGTCCCGCGGCTCGAGGACTCACCCGTCGACTCCAGCTTCCCGTCCGGTCACGTCGCCGCCGCTGCCGTCTACGGTGCATTCGCCGTCGTCGTGTTCTGGCACACCCGCTCGGTCTGGGCGAGAGCGGCGACGATCGCCGCGGTCGCACTGGTGACCGGCGCCGTGGCGTGGTCGCGGATGTATCAGGGGATGCACTTCCCGAGCGACGTCGCCGCCGGCCTGCTGCTCGGCGTGGTCTCGCTGATCGTGTGTGTGCGGATCGTCGGCCGGCCGGACGACGTCGACGACGAGCAACGGCTGGCGTCGTCGACGAGCGCCACGCCCGGCGCCCCCCGCGACGGCGATCGCGCAGCGTGAAATCGCGCCGCCGGGGGGTTGGCGCAGCGAGACGCCGCCCGTAGCATTGCATGGCCGTGATCGGGAGGCATTCCGATCACCAGTCCATTCAGCAATCGATGTCTGAGCAGGCCCCCCGCATCGCCCGGGATCGGAACCGCCCAGCAACAACCTGATCCCGTGCTCCGCACGCTCGTCCGTCGACGCCCAGCCTCTTCCGGCTCGCCTCGACGCTCGCAGCGGCGGAGCATTTGCGTGGATAGCCGCCCGTCAACAGTCGTGCGGCTCGATCAACCCAAGAGGGAAAGCGCCGCCATGGCACAGCAATCGATCGTCGGCGAGAAGGTCGGCATGACGCAGACGTGGGTGGAGGACAAGATCGTCCCCGTCACGGTCGTGCGCGTCGAGCCGATGCGGATCGTCCAGGTCAAGACCAACGAACGCGACGGCTACACCGCGTTGCAGGTGACCTACGGCCACCGCGATGCGAAGAAGCTCAACAAGCCCGATGCCGGACACTTCGCCAAGGCCAACGTCGCCCCCGGCAAGCGCCTCGTCGAACTGCGCCTCGACTCCGTCGACGGCTTCGAGGTCGGCCAGGAGCTGACCGTCGAGCAGATCCCCGCAGGCAGCCTCGTCGACGTCACCGGCACCAGCCGTGGCAAGGGCTTCGCCGGCGTCATGAAGCGTCACAACTTCAAGGGCCAGCCGGCGTCCCACGGTGCCCACAAGGTCCACCGCAAGCCCGGCGCCGTCGGCTCGTGCTCGTTCCCTGCCCGCGTGTTCCCCGGCCAGCGGATGCCCGGCCACATGGGCCACGAGCAGGTGACCACGCAGAACCTGGAAGTCGTGGCCTCCGACACGGAGCGCAACGTGCTCCTCATCAAGGGCTCCGTGCCCGGTCCCAGCGGCGGCGTCGTCTTCGTCCGCAATGCCGTCAAGCAGGCAGGAAAGGCGAGCTGACCATGGCTGACCTCACCCTCAAGACCGCTGCCGGCAAGGACAGCGGCACCGTCTCCCTCGACGACGCCGTGTTCGGCGTGCAGCCCAACGTGCCGGTGATGCACCAGGTCGTCACGGCCCAGCTGGCCGCCCGCCGTGCCGGCACCCAGAGCGCCAAGACCCGCGCCGAAGTGCGCGGTGGCGGCCGCAAGCCGTACTCCCAGAAGGGCACCGGCAACGCCCGTCAGGGCTCGATCCGGGCACCGCACTTCTCCGGTGGTGGCGTCGCCCTGGCGCCCAAGCCGCGCAAGTACGACCAGAAGACCCCGAAGAAGATGGTCCGCCTCGCGCTCCGTTCGGCGCTGTCGGACCGCGCCGCCGAGGGCAAGGTCGTCGTCGTCGACCGGTGGGGCTTCGACACCCCGAAGACCAAGGACGCCAAGGCCGCCCTCGAGGCGCTCGGCATCGACGGCACCGTGCTCGTGGTCATCGGCCGCGACGACGCTGCGGCGGCGCTCAGCTTCCGCAACCTGCCGAAGGTCCAGATCGTCGGCCCCGGCGAGCTCAACGCCTACGACGTGCTCGCCAACGAGTGGATCGTCTTCACCCAGGACGTCCTCCCTGACGGCACGCCCACCGGCACGGCCGCCGGCACGCCCGCTGAGGGAAGCGCCAGCGACGAGGCTGGCGACTCGGCCGACCAACCGACTGCATCGAGCGACCGCTCCGAGGCCGAGTCAAAGGATGAACAGTGAAGGATCCCCGCGACATCATCATCGCTCCGGTCGTCTCGGAGAAGAGCTACGCCCTGATCGAGTCGGGCGTCTACACGTTCAAGGTCAGCACGAAGGCCTCCAAGCCCGAGATCCGTGACGCCGTCGAGGCGATCTGGGGTGTCCAGGTGCTGAAGGTCAACACGTTGAACCGCAACGGCAAGCGCAAGCGGACCCGTGGCACCAACCGCATCGGCACGCGGCCCGACACCAAGCGGGCCATCGTCACCCTGGCAGCGGGCGAGATCCCGTTGTTCGAGAACTGAGCGCATCATGGCCATCCGTTCCCGCAAGCCCACCAGCCCCGGCCGTCGCTTCCAGACGACCTCCGACTTCAGCGAGATCACCAAGACCACGCCGGAGAAGTCGCTGCTCGCCAAGAAGTCGAAGACCGGTGGCCGCAACAGCTACGGCCGCAAGACGTCGCGTCACCGCGGTGGCGGCCACAAGCAGCAGTACCGCATCATCGACTTCCGTCGCGTCAAGGACGGCGTGACGGCCAAGGTCGCTGCCATCGAGTACGACCCCAACCGCACCTGCCGCATCGCCCTCCTGCACTACGCAGACGGCGAGAAGGCGTACATCCTCGCCCCGCGCGGGCTCAACGTCGGTGACGTCGTCGAGAGCGGCCAGGGCGCCGACATCAAGCCCGGCAATGCCCTCCCGCTGCGTTTCATCCCCGTCGGTACGACGGTGCACAACGTCGAGTTGCGCCCCGGCCAGGGCGGCAAGATCGGCCGCTCGGCCGGCATCGCCGTCCAGCTGATCGCCAAGGAGGGCGAGTACGCCACGCTGCGCATGCCCTCCACCGAGATGCGCCGCGTGCTGATCGACTGCCGTGCCACGGTCGGCGAGGTCGGCAACTCCCAGCACGAGCTGATCAAGATCGGCAAGGCCGGCCGTAACCGCTGGAAGGGCAAGCGCCCCCAGACCCGTGGTGTCGCCATGAACCCGGTCGACCACCCGCTCGGTGGTGGCGAAGGCCGCACCTCCGGTGGCCGCCCGGCGGTGTCGCCGTGGGGCAAGCCGGAAGGCCGCACGCGTAACAAGAAGAAGGCCAGCCAGCAGCTGATCGTCCGTCGTCGTCGTACGAGCAAGGGTCGCCGCTGACGCGGCAAGGAGTAACACATGTCTCGCAGTCTCAAGAAGGGCCCGTTCGTCGACGAGCATCTGCTCAAGAAGATCGACGCGCAGAACGCCGCCGGAGAGCGCAAGGTCGTCAAGACCTGGTCGCGTCGCTCCACGATCATCCCCGACATGGTCGGGCACACGATTGCCGTCCACGACGGCCGCAAGCACGTCCCGGTGTACGTCACCGAGTCGATGGTCGGCCACAAGCTCGGTGAGTTCAGCCCCACCCGCACGTTCCGGTTCCACGCCGGCCAGGAGCGCAACGCGAAGGGTCGCCGCTGATGACTGGTCCAAAGCTCAACGAGAAGTCGTTCGTCGCCGGGGAGCGTTCCGGCACGAAGGCATCCGCTCGCTACGTCCGTGCGTCGGCGTCCAAGGCTCGGGTCGTCCTCGACCTGATCCGCGGCCTCGACGTGCGCAGCGCCGACGAGGTGCTGCAGTTCACCGAGCGCCACATCGCCCGTGACATCCGCAAGGTGCTCGCCAGCGCCGTCGCCAACGCCGTCAACAACGACGGTCAAGACGCCGAAGAGCTGTACGTCATCGCCTGCTTCGCCGACGAGGGCCCGACGCTGCGTCGCTTCCGTCCCCGTGCCCGTGGCCGGGCATCGCGCATCAACAAGCGCACCTGCCACATCACGGTGATCGTCGCCCGCATGAGCGACGAGCGCATCGCCGTCATCGCCGCCCGCCAGGAGCGCGCCGAGGCCGGTGGCACCGGTCGTGGCCGCCCGCAGTCGAGCGCCGCCAGCCGCCGTGCCCGCGTCGCCCGCAGCCGTCAGCAGGCTGCCGGCACCAGCGGTGACGCTGCCGAGGCCGCCGAGATCGACGAGGCGACCGCCGAGGCCGCCGACGAGCAGGACGTGGTCGACGCCACCGCCGAGTACGCCGCCGAGGCCGAACTCGAGCAGGCCGAAGCCGAGCAGGCCGAAGCCGTCGAGGAGAACGCCAGCGACGACGCGGAGGCAGACGCCGCCGAGGGAAGCGCCAGCTCCGAGGCTGGCTCCGAGGCCGACCAACCGCAAGCAAGCGACGATTCCGGAGAGGCCGAGGAAAAGTAAGATGGGCCAGAAGATCAACCCGTACGGCTTCCGCCTGGGAGTCACCACCGACTGGAAGTCGCGTTGGTTCTCGGAGCGTGAGTACAAGGCGTACCTCACCGAGGACTGGACGATCCGCCAGGAGATCATGACCCGCCTCGAGTCGGCGGCGATCAGCCGCATCGAGGTCGAGCGGACCCGTGACAAGCTGCGCGTCGACGTGCACACGGCACGTCCGGGCATCGTCATCGGGCGCCGCGGCGCCCAGGCCGACGAGCTGCGTCAGATGATCACCAAGATCACCGGCAACCCGAAGATCCAGCTGAACATCGTCGAGATCAAGAACCCCGAGCTCGACGCCGCGCTGATCGCCCAGGGCGTCGCCGACCAGTTGGTCAACCGCATCGCCTTCCGTCGGGCCATGAAGCGCGCCGTGCAGAACGCCCAGCGCGCCGGCGCCCTCGGCATCCGCGTCCAGTGCTCGGGTCGTCTCGGCGGCGCCGAGATGAGCCGCACCGAGTGGTACCGCGAAGGTCGGGTGCCGTTGCACACGCTGCGCGCCGACATCGACTACGGCATGCGCGAGGCGAAGACCACGAGCGGCCGCGTCGGCGTCAAGGTCTGGATCTACAAGGGAGACATCCTCCCGTACAAGAAGCTCAACGAGGACAAGATCGCTCGTGAGGCGGCAATGGCCGTCGGCGAGACGTCGGGCCAGGCCGGCCCGCGCAAGGTCGTGTCGTCGGGCGGGCCCCGCGAGGCTGCCGCTGCCGTCGAAACGCAGCCGCTGATCCGCGAGGCCGATCCCGAGCTCGAGAAGCTGCTCGATGAAGAAGAGGCGATCGCCAAGCGCACCGCGCAGGGCGAAGCCCACGACACGCCGCACTTCCGCGGCGAGGACTGAAAGGGGACCGATCATGCTGATGCCTCGCAAGGTCGCCCATCGCAAGCACCATCGCGGCCGCACCAAGGGCCTCACCAAGGGCGGCTCCGGCCTGCACTTCGGTGAGTACGGGATCCAGGCGCTCGAGCCGGGCTGGCTGACCGCCCGCCAGATCGAAGCCGCCCGTATCGCCATGACCCGCTCGATCAAGCGCGGCGGCAAGGTGTGGATCAACGTCTTCCCGGACAAGCCGGTGACGAAGAAGCCCGCCGAGACCCGCATGGGCTCGGGCAAGGGCAACCCGGAGTTCTGGGTGGCCGTCGTCAAGCCGGGACGCACGCTGTTCGAGCTGTCGTACCCGAGCGAAGAGATGGCCAGAGAAGCCCTCAACAAGGCGATCCAGAAGCTCCCGATCAAGGCGCGGATCATCACCCGTGAGGAGGAGATCTGACATGGCCAAGAGCGATTTCGCCGAGCTCAGCCTCGGTGAGCTGATCGACGAGCTGCGGGCGACGAAGCAGGAGGCGCTCAACCTGCGCTTCCGCAACGCCACCGGCCAGCTCGAGAACACCGCCGAGATCGGCAAGGTGCGCAAGCAGATCGCACGTATCAACACCCTCATCCGCCAGCGTGAGATCGAAGCGGCCGAGGCCGGACAGTGAGTGACGAGATGACTGACTCCACCAACACAGACGTCAGCGTGAGCAGCGAGGCCGGCGCCACCGACATCGAGCGTGCCGCCCGCAAGGTTCGCGTCGGCGTCGTCGTGTCGAACGCGATGGACAAGACGGCGGTCGTCGCCGTCGTCGACCGGGTGCGTCACGCCAAGTACAACAAGTTCGTCCAGCGGACCAAGAAGCTGTACGCCCACGACGAGACCAACGATGTCAACGTCGGCGACCGCGTCCGGGTCATGGAGACCCGCCCGCTGAGCAAGAACAAGCGCTGGCGCGTCACCGAGGTGCTGGAGAGGGCGAAATGATTCAGCAAGAGTCGCGCCTCCGCGTCGCCGACAACTCCGGCGCCAAGGAAGTGCTGTGCATCAAGGTCCTCGGTGGCACGCGCCGTCGCTATGCCTCGATCGGCGACATCTTCGTCGCCACGGTCAAGGACGCGATGCCCGGCGCCGCCGTCAAGAAGGGCGACGTCGTCAAGTGCGTCGTCGTTCGCACCAAGAAGGAGAAGCGTCGTCCGGATGGCAGCTACATCCGCTTCGACGAGAACGCAGCCGTGCTCATCAAGGACGACCTGACCCCGCGCGGCACGCGCATCTTCGGCCCGGTCGGCCGTGAGCTGCGTGACCGCAAGTTCATGCGCATCGTGTCGCTGGCGCCGGAGGTGCTCTGATCATGAAGCTGAAGAAGGGTGACACCGTCGAGGTGATCACCGGCAAGGACAAGGGCAAGCAGGGCGAGATCGCCTATGTCTTCCCGAAGACCAACAAGATCATCGTCAACGGCGTCAACGTGGCGTCGAAGCACCAGAAGGCGCGCCGTGCCAACGAGCAGGGCGGCATCATCGAGAAGGACCTGCCGCTCGATGCCAGCAACGTGATGCTGGTGCACAAGGGCAAGAAGGTCCGCGTTGGCTACCAGATCCAGGACGACGGCACGAAGGTGCGCGTCGCCCGCCCGAGCGGAGAGGTGATCAAGTGAGCGCCACCGTGGCAGAGACCTCGACCGTGCCGCGTCTCAAGACGCGCTACGTCGAAACGATCAAGCCGCAGCTGCAGTCCGACCTCGGCATCGCCAACGTCATGCAGGTGCCGGCACTCGAGAAGATCGTCATCAACATGGGCGTCGGACGTGCCGCTGGCCAGCCGTCGCTGATCGAAGGCTGCGTTGCCGACCTCACGGTGATCTCCGGCCAGAAGCCGATCGTCACCAAGGCCCGTACCTCGATCGCCAACTTCAAGCTCCGTGAGGGGCAGGCGATCGGTGTCAAGGTGACGCTGCGCGGCGATCGGATGTGGGAGTTCCTCGACCGACTGATCTCGGTTGCCATCCCCCGTATCCGTGACTTCCGCGGCCTCCCCGCCAACTCGTGGGACGGTCACGGCAACTACACCTTCGGGCTCAACGAGCAGACGATGTTCGCCGAGATCGATCCCGACAAGGCCGACCAGGCCCGTGGCATGGACATCACCATCGTCACCAGCGCAAGCGACAACGAGAGTGGCAAGGCCCTCCTCGACGCCTTCGGGTTCCCGTTCAAGCGGGGCGCCGACGCCGAGACCGAGCCGCGCAAGAAGAAGTCCAAGGGCCCGCGCTACGGCGGCAAGAGGAAGAAGTGAGCTGAGCCATGGCGAAGAAAGCACTGATCAACAAGGCCAATGCGAAGCCCAAGTTCAAGGTACGCGGCTACACCCGCTGCCGCCGTTGTGGCCGCGCCCGTTCCGTGTACCGCAAGTTCGGCCTCTGCCGTGTGTGCCTGCGAGAGCTCGCCCACGCCGGCGAGATCCCGGGCATGACGAAGTCGAGCTGGTGAGGAGGCAACCATCATGATGACCGATCCCATCGCCGACATGCTGACCCGCGTTCGCAACGCGAACACGGCCAAGCACGACGAGGTGCGCATGCCCTCGTCGAAGCAGAAGGTTGCGCTCGCCGAGGTCCTCCAGAAGGAGGGCTACATCGCCAGCTTCACCACCTCCCCGTCGCCCAAGGGCGTCGGCGACGTGCTGACGATCCAGCTGAAGTACTCCGCCGACCGTGATCGCACGATCATGGGTCTGCGCCGCATCTCGACGCCCGGTCTGCGGGTCTACCGCAACGCCGGCACCGTGCCCCGCGTGCTCGGTGGCCTCGGCGTCGCTGTCCTGTCCACCTCTCAGGGACTGATGACCGACCGCGAGGCGCGCAAGCGCAACGTGGGCGGCGAAGTCCTCTGCTACGTCTGGTGATCCGACATGTCTCGAATCGGTAAAGCACCCATCACCGTCCCCGCTGGGGTCGACGTGACCGTCACCGGTCGCACGATCTCGGTCAAGGGTCCGAAGGGCACCCTCGAGCGCGAGGTCCCCGGCGGTATCACCGTCACCCAGGACGGCGACACGCTTGTGTGCGAGCGCCCCAACGAAGAGAACAAGACCAAGGCCATGCACGGTCTGGTCCGCAGCCTCGTCAACAACATGGTCATCGGCGTCACCGACGGGTTCCGCAAGGAGCTCGAGATCGTCGGCGTCGGTTACCGCGCCGAGGCCCAGGGCCCGAACGCACTGCGCCTCAACCTCGGCTTCAGCCATCCGGTCGACGTCAAGGCCCCCGAGGGCATCACCTTCGAGGTGCCGGCGCAGACGCAGGTCGTCGTCACCGGCATCGACAAAGAAGTCGTCGGCCAGGTGGCCGCCAACATCCGCAGCATCCGCAAGCCCGAGCCCTACAAGGGCAAGGGTGTCCGCTACGCCGGAGAGCGCGTGCTGCGCAAGGCCGGCAAGGCCGGCAAGAAGTGACAGCCGCGACGGCTGGAAAGAAGCAACGGAGCGCATCATGAGCAAGATCGCCGAAGCCCGCCGGGCGGGACGGATCCGCCGTCACCGCCGGGTCCGCAAGAAGATCCACGGCACCGCGGCCCGTCCGCGCCTGGCCGTGTTCCGGTCGAACAAGCACCTGTCGGTGCAGGTGATCGACGACGACGCCGGTGTCACCGTCGCCGCTGCGTCGACCACCGAGCCCGACCTGCGTTCCGCCGGTGCGGGTTCGAGCGTCGAAGCTGCCACGCGAGTCGGCCAGTTGATCGCCGAGCGTGCCAAGGCCGCCGGCGTCGACCAGGTCGTGTTCGACCGCGGTGGGTTCGCCTACCACGGCCGCATCGCCGCCGTGGCCTCCGCCGCCCGTGAAGCAGGACTGGAGTTCTGATGGTCACCCCCACCACCAACACCCCCGGTAACGACAACCGCCCGGGTGGCAACCGTCCGGGCGACAATCGCGGTCGCGACAACCGCGATGGTCGCGGTCGTGACAACCGTGACGACGACGGCAGCGGTCTGCGCGAGTCGCGCGTCATCACGATCAACCGCGTCGCCAAGGTCGTCAAGGGCGGCCGCCGGTTCTCGTTCACCGCGCTCGTGGTGATCGGCGACGGCAACGGCCGCGTCGGTCTCGGCTACGGCAAGGCGAAAGAGGTCCCGCTCGCCATCCAGAAGGGCACCGAGGAAGCCAAGCGCAACCTCTTCGAGGTCCCGATGGCCGGCAGCACGATCATCCACCCCGTCATCGGCACGACCGGCGGCGGCAAGGTCCTGATGAAGCCGGCCGCGCCCGGTACCGGCGTGATCGCCGGTGGCGCCGCCCGCGTCATCCTCGAAGAGGCCGGCGTCCACGACGTGCTCTGCAAGTCGCTCGGTTCTGCCAACCACATCAACGTCGCCCGCGCCACCGTTGCCGGGTTGAAGGCGCTGCAGCGGCCCGACCAGATCGCCGCCCGCCGTGGTCTCGCCCCCGAAGAGTTCGTCCCCAAGGGTCTGCTCAACGCGTACAACGAGCGCAACAAGGTGACCGCCTCGGCGACCACCGGGGGTGCCCAATGAGCACCTCGAGCGACAGCACGGCGACGATCACCGTCACCCAGATCAAGTCGTCGATCGGCTCCAAGCCCAAGCACCGCGGCACGCTGCGGGCGCTCGGCCTGGGCAAGATCGGTTCGACGAACACCCTGCCCGACCGGCCGGAGATCCGCGGCATGATCGCCCGCGTCCCGCACCTCCTCGAAGTGTCGGAAGGCACCTCGGCCGGCAGCGGGTCCAGCGGAGAGGAAAGCTGACCATGAAGGTCCATGAACTCGCGCCGGCTCCCGGCGCCAAGCGCAGCGCCAAGCGCGTCGCTCGCGGTACCGGCGGCAAGGGCGGCAAGACCGCCGGCCGCGGCACCAAGGGCCAGCGCGCCCGCAACACGGTCGCACGCGGCTTCGAAGGTGGTCAGAACCCCCTCAAGCAGCGGGTGCCGAAGCTCAAGGGCTTCAACAACCCGTTCCGCGTCGAGTACCAGGCGGTCAACCTGCACACGCTGGCCGACCTCGTCGAGAAGATCGGCGACGCCACGGTGACCCCGGAGGTCCTCGCCGCCAACGGTGTGGTGAACAAGAATGCGTTCGTGAAGGTGCTCGCCCGCGGGGAGATCTCGACCAAGGTCGACCTCCACGTGCATGCGATCTCCGCTGCCGCCGACGAGGCGATCAAGGCGGCGGGCGGTACGGTCACGCTGATCGAGCTGCCGTTCCGCGAGGAAGGCAAGGCTGGGCGCCCCGCTGTCAAGGGCAACCAGTTCGCCAACCGCTGAGTTGCGCTCACCCGCAACGCTGACCTGAACCTCACCGCACTGAACTTCACCGCACTGAACCACCCAGGAGCCACCGCGTGATCACGAGCTTGGTCAACATCTTCAAGGTCCACGACCTGAGGAACAAGATCCTGTTCGTGATCCTGATGGTCGCCGTCTATCGATTCGGCGTTGCCATCCGCGTCCCGGGCGTCGATCCGATCGCCATCGAGCAGCTGCGCGAATCGGCGAGCCAGCAGGGCGCGCTCGGTTTCCTCAACCTGTTCTCCGGTGGCGCGTTCGAGAGCTTCTCGATCTTCGCCCTCGGGATCATGCCGTACATCACGGCGAGCATCATCATGCAGGTGCTCGGGGTGGTCATCCCGAAGCTCGAGGAGCTCCAGAACGAGGGGGCGGTCGGGCAACGCAAGATCACCCAGTACACGCGCTACGTCACGATGGGCCTGGCCACCCTGCAGGCGACCGGCCTCGTGTTCATCTTCGGCACCGGTCGCGGCACGGCGTTCTTCTCCGCTGCCGGCGCGGCGCCGACGGTGCCCCTGCTGCCCGACGGCGTCTGGCCACGCGGCTACCTGATCATCCCCACCCTCGTCGCCGGCACCGCCGTGCTGATGTGGATGGCCGAGATGATCAGCCAGCGCGGCATCGGCAACGGCATGTCGATGATCATCTTCGCCTCCGTCGTCGCCTCGCTGCCGGGCGGCTTCTACGGCATCCTCGAGCTCAACAAGTGGTTCTGGTTCGTCGCCATGCTCCTGCTGACGCTGGGGATCATCGTCGCCGTCGTCTACGTGGAGCTCGGGCAACGCCGGATCCCGGTGCAGTTCGCCAAACGTGTGGTCGGCCGCCGCATGATGGGCGGCCAGAACACCTACATCCCGTTGAAGGTCAACCAGTCGGGCGTGATCCCGATCATCTTCGCCAGCTCGATCCTGCTGCTGCCGGTGATCATGACCCAGTTCCTCGGGTCCGGTGAGGGCTGGCGCGGGGAGATCGCGTCGTTCGTCGACCGCTACATCGTCAACCCGCAGAACTTCGTCTACATCTCGATCTTTGCGTTGATGATCATCGCCTTCGCCTACTTCTACAACTCGATCGCCTTCGACCCGGTGCGTCAGGCGGATCAGCTGCGTCGCCAGGGTGGCTTCATCCCCGGCGTGCGCCCCGGTCCGCAGACCGAGCGCTACCTGGCCAAGGCCGTCAACCGGATCACGCTGCCCGGCGCCGTGTTCATCGCCATCATCGCCATCTTGCCGTACCTGTTGATGATCCTCGCCAACATCAACACCTTCGCCTTCGCCGGCACGAGCATCCTGATCTCCGTCGGCGTGGCCCTCGAGCTGATGCGACAGATCGACAGCCAGCTGACCCTGCGCAACTACGAGGGCTTCCTCAAGTAGGCCGCCGTGATCCCCGGCGCCCGACTCATCATCCTCGGGCGACAGGGTGCCGGCAAGGGCACGCAATGCGTGCGGCTCTCCCGGCACTTCGTCGTCCCGCACATCTCGACTGGTGACATGCTGCCGCGCTGCCGTCCGCGAGGGCACCGAGCTCGGCCAGGCAGCGAAGCAGGTGATGGACGCCGGCGGCCTTGTCAGCGACGACATCATGATCGGCATCGTCCGCGAGCGGCTGGCTCAGCCCGACGCCCAGAGCCGCGGCTTCATCCTCGACGGCTTCCCGCGCACGATCGAGCAGGCCGACGCCCTCGACGTGATCACCGGCGAGCGTCCGATCGACATCGTCCTCGACCTCAACGTGCCCCGCGAGATCGTGTTCGAGCGCATCTCGTCACGACGCGTCTGCCGCGACTGCGGCACGAACTACACGGCGACGGGCACCGTGCCCGACCCGTGGATCTGCGATGTGTGCGGCGGCGATGTCAAGCAACGTGCCGATGACACGCCGGAGTCGGTCAACCGCCGTCTCGACCTCTACGAGGAGCAGACGTTCCCGTTGATCAAGCACTACTCGTTGCAGGGACGGCTGGCCGTGGTCAACGGCATCGGTCATCCCGACGCCGTGTTCGAGCGGCTGGTCAAAGCGGTCGAGTCAGCACGAAAGTGACCCTCCCGCCATCGGGGCTCCGACACGGCGCCCCGATGTGACGGCGGTCATACTCGGATCCATGGGGCAACCGTCGGTGAAGCGCAGAGGGCGCCCGACGGACCGCGCCTCGGCCGACACCCGGCGGGCGATCATCGACAGCGCCCGCCGCCTGTTCGCCGAACGTGGCTACAGCGCGGTCACCAATCGCGACGTCGCCGCCGCCGCCGGCATCACGCCCGCCGCGCTGCTACCACTACGTCGACTCCAAGCTCGACCTCTACGTCGCCGTGCACCACGACCTGCAGCGCAAGGTCTACGGCCGATTCGTGCAGGCCGTCGAGGCGCACGACACGTTCCTCGGCCAGTTCGAGGCGGTGCTCGAGGCGGCCCACGACCTCAACGACGAGGATCCGTCGCTGGCGATGTTCGTCGGCACGGTGCGCATCGACATGCGCCGCTTTCCCGAGGTCGCCGAGTGTCTCGCCGTCAGCGTCGCCGGCCGCGAGGACTTCTTCACCGCCATCGTCGACGCCGGGATCACCACCGGCGAGGTGTGCGCCGCCAACCGTGACCTCGTCGAGGAGTTCGTGCGGGTGATGTTCGTCGGCCTCACCGAAGGTGTGCCCCGCTCCGCCGCCGAGCACCGCCTCGCCGTCGACGCCATGCGCGCCGCCATCCGCGGCCAACTGTTGTCGTAAACATTGGCTCGGCCTCACGGCGGGCCGGTGGTGGGGAGCTGTTGGTCGGCCTCGCGCCAGCCTTGGTCGCTGGCGCTCCCGGCGGCGGCCGTCACGATTGGCTCGGCCTCACGGCGGGCCGGTGGTGGGGAGCTGTTGGTCGGCCTCGCGCCAGCCTTGGTCGCTGGCGCTCCCGGCGGCGGCCGTCACGATTGGCTCGGCCTCACGGCGGGCCGGATACCGCTCAGCTGCGTTGGAGGCGGCCGGGGCGGGCGCCGGTGAGGGTGCCCTCCTCGGCGATCACGGTGCCGCGCTTGATCGTCGCCACGTAGCCGTCGGCGGTCTGCAGCAGACGGGTGCCGCCGGCGGGCAGGTCGGCGACGAGCTGCGGCGGACGCAGCGACAGGCGGTCGTAGTCGATGACGTTGAGATCGGCGAGGTACCCGGGAGCGACGACGCCGCGGTCGGTCCAGCCGACGTGGCGGGCGGTGCGCTGGGTCTGGTGGTGGACGATCGCCTCGAGCGGCAGCCGCTCGCCGCGGCTGCGGTCGCGGGTCCAGTGGGTGATCGCGGTGGTCGGGAACGAACCGTCGCAGATCGAGTTGCAGTGCGCCCCGGCGTCGGAGAGACCGAACATGGCGTACGGGTGGGTGATCATCTCGCGGACATCGTCGAGGTCGCCGCGGGCGTAGTTCATCAACGGGATGTACAGCAGGCGCGTGCCGCCGTCGTCGAGCAAGAGGTCGTAGAGCACCTCGACCGGCTCGAAACCTCGGGCGGCGGCCAGCCCCGCGACGCTGTCGGCGGGGGTCGGCTCGTAGTTCGGCGGATCGCTGAGCGGATACATGCGGTCGTAGCCGTGGTGGATGATCGCCGCAAAGCCCGGGGGATCGGCCTGCCGGTGCTCAGCGATGAGGGTGGCGCGCAGGTCGGCGTCGGCCAGTCGGGCGAGTCGCTCGGCGTGGTCGAGGCCGTGCAGTGGACGGTACGACGGGCAGAACAGGAACGGGTTGACCGTCGCCTGGAGGCCGATCAGCACGCCGATGGGGCGGACGGCGACCTGCGCTTTGACGTCGGCACCGGCAGCATTCCAGCCGGCGATGGCGCTCAGCAGTTCGCGGTAGCGGTCGGGCGTGTCGTCGTTCTGCTGCACGGTGAAGCTGAGCGGGCGTCCGACCTCGGTGGCGATGCGCCCGAGGAGCTCGATCTCGTGCCCGACGAGCTCGTCGTCGGCCGACTGGTAGGCGTCGGAGATGAGCTGTACGACGCCGGTGCCGGCGCGGCGAAGTGCGTCGGCGATGCCGAGCACCTCGTCGGCGCTGGCGCGCAACGTGCCGATCTGCTCACCCCGCGACGTGCGATGGGCGTACGTACGTGAGGTGGTGAACCCCATCGCTCCGGCGCGGATCGCCTCCTCGGTGAGGCGCGACATGGCGACGATCTCGTCGGCGGTGGCGACCGAGCCGACATCGGCGCCGCGATCGCCCATCACGTAGGTGCGCAGCGCGGCGTGCGGCACCTGGGTGCCGACGTCGACCGTCCAGTGGAGCTGGTCGAGCAGGTCGAGGTACTCGGGGAACGACTCCCAGCCCCACGTCATGCCCTCGGTCAGCGCGGTGCCGGGGATGTCCTCGACGCCTTCGAGCAGCTCGATCAGCCACTGATGGCGATCGGGTGCGACCGGCGCGAAGCCGACGCCACAGTTGCCGACGAGGATCGACGTGACGCCGTTGGTCGACGACGGAGCGAGATCGGCGTCCCAGGTGACCTGGCCGTCGTAGTGGGTGTGGATGTCGACCCAGCCGGGGGTGACCAGCAGGCCGTCGGCATCGAGCTCGCGGGTGCCGCTGCCGATGCTGCCGGGGGAGTCGCTGACGTCGACGATCTGCTGACCGTCGACGGCGATGTCGGCGAGTCGTCGCTCGGCTCCCGTGCCGTCGACCAGCGTGGCGTTACGGATGACGAGATCGTGCATGTGTGAACGGTACCCGTCGCTGCTCGCCGGCGACTGGTCGTGCGCGGGCGCCTGGGTGCTACGCGAAGCGGACGACGTTGATCGGCGGCAGGTTGACGCTGACGGTCTCCCAGCGGTCGCCGGCGTTCCCGCTGAACCACAACGAGCCGGTCGTCGAACCCATCATCAACCGTTCACCGGTGGCGTCGACGTCGAGCCCGTGGCGGTACACGAGGTCATAGGCGTCGGGCCCGGGCAGCCCGTCGGTGAGCACGTCGAAGTGCTTCCCGCCATCGGTCGTGCGTGATACGCAGACCTGACCGTCGACCGGCACCCGCAGCTCGTCCTTGACCGCCGGGGCGAACCAGGCGACCCCGCCGTCGGTCGGATGGGCGGCAACGGCGAACCCGAACTGCGACGGGGCGCGGTGCTCGATCTCGGTCCACGTGCGACCGCCGTCGACCGACCGGAAGCACGTGTCGTGGTGCTGGTTCCAGATGATGTCGGGGTCGCCGGCGCATCGGGCGAGCCGGTGCGGGTCCTGTTGGTACGGGACGTCGGCCTCGCCGGGTGGCAGAAAGTTGGCCCGCATGCCAGTCGACACCTGCCAGCTCGCGGCGTCGTCGGTCGAGTACCAGGCGCCGCCGCACGAGATGCCGACGGCGACGCGGTCGGGGTCGCGGGGGTCGAGGCTGATGCTGTGGATGCCCGGCCAGTCGTAGCCGCCACCGAACCACTGCGGCCGGGTCTCGTGGTCCCACAGCGACCGTTCGAGCTGCCACGAGTCGCCACCGTCACGGGAACGGAACAGGCCGCCCGGGATCGTGCCGCACCACAACTCGTCGGGGCGGGCACCGAGCTCGAGCACCCAACCGAGCAACGTCGTCCACGGCGTCGGCTCACGGGTCATCGGGTTGACGTCGGCCGGATCGTCGGGGCGCGGCGGGTACACCGGTGCGCCGACCTCGCGCCACGCCCCGTCGTCGCGGCGCCAGATGTGGACGCCGAAGTGACCCGTGCCGAGCGCCGCCCACGTGCGCCCCGATTCCGGCTCGCGCACCACGGCGGTCACCGGCTCGCCGACGAAGTCGACGTGATCGACCCGCCAACGACCGCCGGCGTCGACGAGGGTGAACAGCCCCTTGCGGGTGCCGACGAGGAGTTCGTCTCCAGCCATGTCAGGTGCCTCCTGAGAGCGCTTGCATCACGTAGATCTCCGAGCCCGGCTCGACCGGGTCGGACAGCGTCGTCGGATCGCCGATCTGCGATCCGTTGGCGAACACGGCGACGTGTCGCCGTACCGCCCCCTGCTCGTCGAGGACGTAGCTGCGCACGGCGGGGTGCACGCCGAAGTAGGCCTCGAGCACCTCGCTGACCGTGCCCCCGGTGACCTCGAGCTCGGGGCATTCGACGTGCCGGCGCAGGTTGGCGGTGAAGTGCACCGTCACCATGCTGCGATCACCATGCTGCGATCACCATGTCGACTCCACCATGCCGCGAACGCTAGTGCCGCCCCCGGACAGGCGATGTCCGCAATCGCCGACACGGAATGGCCGGAACGGAAGGCAGTTACCGCGGCTCATGCCGCGCGCCGGTTGGGTGGGCCGGTGGTCATGATGGTGCCGTCGGGGAGGGTGAGGGTGAGTTCTCGGTTGGGTCCGAGGGTGATGGTCCATCCGTCGTGGTGGATGTTGGTGTGGTGGCCGGTGCACAACGGCGCGAGGTTGGAGAGGTCGGTGGTGCCGCCGTTGCGCCACCAGGTGATGTGGTGGAGTTTGCAGCGGTCGTAGGGGACACAACAGCCGGGCACGGTGCACGTGGAGTACAGAGCGCGCAGTGCTCGTCGCTGCGCCTTGTTGGCGAGTCGCGTCGTGCGTCCGAGGTCGAGTTCGCCCGGTGCGTGGAGGACGATGCCGTTGCGGACGACGACCGTGTGCACGTTGGCGTCGGGTTCGTTCATCATCTGGCGCAGGATGCGGAGTGGGATGTCGACCGGGATCGGCCAGGTGACGTCCCACTCCGGCTCGTCGGACGTCGTGCCGGGGGCGCCGGTGGTGTTCGGCTCGTCGGTGGTGTTCGTGTCGCGGTGGTGTCGATGACGACGACGAACTCGGGTCGACCCGCCCGTGGGGTGGGTGCGTCGCCGGTGATCAGTCGGGCGAGGGCGAGGGCACGGAGGTGTTTGTTGCGTTCGATCGGATCGGCGGGTGCGGTGGCGGGGACGGTGTCGGCGAACACGGTGTCGACGGTGTGATCCAACCGGGTGGCGAGGGTGACGCCGGTGAGCGGATCGAACCGTCCGCGCAGGTTCCACATCCCTTCACCGTCGACCCAGGTCGACACGGTGGTTGCCCGCTTCTGACGTTCCAACCGGTCGAGACCGTCAGCACGCTGCACGTCGCACGCCACCTGGCGGACCTTGGTGCGCCACTGGTCGACGGTGGCATGGCTGGCGAACGTCGACAGGCGATCGCAGCGTTCGATCAGGGCCTCGCGTTGACCGGCATCGAGACCACCCGCAGCACGGGTCACGGCGTCGACGTGACCGGCAGTGATCGCCCCGTCGTCCAACGCCGACGCCAAGTCGACGGCGGCATCCAATGTCTTCGATCGTTCGATCGTCTTGGCGGCGTTGGTGGTGCTGTCGTGGGTGGCGTCGGTGATCACCGCCTCGGGAAACGACACCACCTCGGCCAACTGGCGCACCAGGTCGGCTTCGCTGGCATCGCACCACGCCCGGATCGCCGACACGTCGCGTAACCCGGCTTCGATGCCGGTCCGGTCGGCGGACACGTCGACGCGGGCGGCGGCCACCCGCTGCACCCGCTCGATCACGACCCCCGTGTCCATACCCCCATCATGACCAAGGGGTGTCACAGGGTTGCCGGGTCATGAACAGCGGACGACCCATGGCCGGCCAGCACCGTCGAGGCCCGCCGGCACGCCTCAGCCCGATCGGTAGTCGTCGTAGAGCTCGCGTGGCCACTTCCGTTGGGCGACGACGCCGTTCGGCACGATCAGCCGCTCCCGCACCGCGTCGTGGTCGTAGCAGTTGAGCTCGTACACGTTGCCCCACGGGTCGGCGAGGTCGTACGCCCAGCACAGGTCGAAATCGATGACGTCGTCGACGGTCAGCGGCTCGCCCGTCGGGGTCAGGATCTCGCCGGGGAGCGCTCGAGCGAAGGCGATGAACGACTCGGCGTCGACGCTGAACGCGACCCCGAAGCGTTGCGCCTCCATCGGGGAGCGCTCGTTGGCCTCGAACAACGCCAGCGTGGTCCTGCCGCCGTCGGCAGAGATCTGCAAGGGGCCGCCCTGCACACCCGACGCCCAGAAGTCGTACGCCTCGACGGGTTCGAACCCCAGGTGCTCCGCGTACCACGCCGCAGCCTGTGCTCGATCCGGCACGCGGACGTGCACGTGATCGAGGCGTCCCATCCGGAATGCACCCCTGCCCATGCGTCCACGGTACGACAAGAGCCCTGTCACATCTCGCCGGGCTGCGTCGTCGGACAGGTATGAACGCCAACCACTCCAACCGCGGCGATCGCGACACGGTGCACGTCATCGGTGGCGGCCTCGCCGGACTTACCGCAGCGGCCCTGGTCGCCCGTTTCGGACTGCCCGTCGTCGTCCACGAACAGCGCACACGTCTCGGCGGCCGAGCGACGACCGACGAGCGTCAGGGCTACCGCTTCAACCAGGGACCGCACGCCCTCTACCGGGGCGGCGAGGCGGAGGCGGTGCTCGAACGCCTCGGCGTCGTCCTCACCGGTGTGCCGCCGGCCACCCGCGGCGGGCGAATGGTCGTCGGCGGCGTCGCCCACCTGGCGCCCGGCAACGCGGCGACCATGGCGGCGACGCGCATCGTCGGGACGCGGGACAAGGTCGACCTCGCCAAGGTGCTCGGCCGTCTCGGCTCGATCGACAGCGCCTCCCTCGCCGGATCGACGATCGACGACTGGGTGGCGGCGACGACCGACCGGCCCCGCGCCGCGGCCGTGCTGCAAGCACTGATCCGCCTCAGCGCGTACGTCAACGCACCCGGTGAACTGAGTGCCGAGGTCGGCCTGCTGCAGCTGCAACGTGGGCTCGGTACCGGCGTTCGCTACCTCGACGGCGGGTGGGAGCGCCTCGTCACCCAGCTCGCCGACGCCGTCGTGGCGGCGGGTGGCACGATCGAACGGGGCGACGTGATCACCGAGCTCCCCGACGCGGCGGCGGTGATCATCGCCGCCGGCGGTCCCGACGTGGCGAGTCGGCTGACCGGCCAGCAACTGGTCGTCGGCCCCCCGTCGGAGGCGGCCGTGCTCGACCTGGCGCTCACGGCGCCCGCCGAACACCGCTTCGTGATCGGCGTCGACGAGCCGATCTACCTGTCCGACCACGGCTGCGTGAAGGACATGACGCCGGTCGGTCGCGCCAGCGTGTCGCTCGGGCAGTACCTCGCCCTGCCGGGATCACCGGGTGCCGAACCCGATCGCGCCGCGCTGCGGGCGTTCGCCCGCCATGCCGGCATCACCGACGAGATGGTCGTCGACGAGCGCTACCTTCACCGCATGACGACCGTGACGGCGATCGCCACCGCCGAACTCGGCGGCCTGGCCGGCCGACCCGATGTCGAACTGCCGGACCATCGTGGCGTCTTCTTCGCCGGCGACTGGGTCGGACGGACCGGCCACCTCGCCGACGCCGTGGTGGCGAGCGCCGACGAGGCCGCTCGACGGGCGGTCGCCCACGTCTCGCGGAGCGTCAGGGTGTGAGCGGCGAGGCCTCGATCACGTCCGCCGACACGTCGACGTTCGAGGCCGAGCGCCCGCGGCTTCGTGGGCTCGCCTATCGGATGACGGGCACCCCGGACGACGCCGACGACGTGGTACAGGACGTGTGGCTGCGATGGCAGCGCACCGACCGCACGGCGGTCGACAACCCCGCCGCGTGGCTGACCACCGTCACGACCCGCGTCGCCCTCGACCGGCTCACCTCGGCGACGGCCCGACGTGAGCAGTACGTCGGACCGTGGCTCCCCGAGCCGCTCGCCGGCACCGCCGAGGACGCGGCGACCGATCCCGCCGAACGTGCCGCGGCTGCCGACTCGTTGACGCTCGGCTTCCTCCGCGTGCTCGAGACGCTGCAGCCCGTGGAGCGGGCGGTGTTCCTGCTCCACGATGTGTTCGACGTGCCATTCGACGAGATCGCAGCGAGCGTCGGGCGTGCCGAACCGGCGACCCGGCAGATCGCCAAGCGAGCCCGCCAGCGCGTCCGCGACGGGCGACCGCGAGTCGACCCGCGACCCGAACAGGTCCGCCAGCTCTCCGACGCCTTCCTGGCGGCCGTCTTCGCCGGTGATGTCGAACACCTGGCGACCATGCTCACCGACGACATCGTGTACGTCGCCGACGGCGGCGCCGAGCACCACGCGGCACGACGCCCGGTCATCGGGCCCCGCCGCGTGGCGACACTGCTCGTCAACATCTCCCGTCGAGGGCTCGATCCGGCCGACGAGGTGCACCGCGTCGACGTCAACGGCGACGTCGGCGTCTACGTCGTGCGCCACGGCCGGCCGCTGCTGCTCAACGTGCTCGCCTGGCGTGACGACAAGGTCGCCGAGGTGATGACGATCGCCAACCCGGACAAGCTGCGCTCCTTCCACGACGGCTGGTCACGACGTCGTTGATCGCTGGCACCGCCGGTTCAGTCCATCGGCAGGTCCGACAGCTGGGCGGGACGCACCCGTTGGGCGACCCGCGAGGCCAGTGCCGTCGAGGTGGCAGCGATCACGGGGACCACGACGAGGAGGCCGAGCGCCGTCAGCCACGGGAACGTGAGGCCGGAACCGCTGTCGTCGGCCCGGATGACGATGGCCACCGGGACGAAGCCGGCAGGCACGGCGAGGGCGGCCCCGACGACGGTGAGCAGTGCCGCCTTGGCGGCGGCGAGCGTGCGCGTCGAGCGTGGCGATGCGCCGAGCGCGAACAGCACGGCGCGCTCGTCGGCGCTCTCGGTCGCCGCGAGCGACAGTCCGATCGCCACGACGAGCAACGTGAAGCCGAGACCGATGCCGATGGCGATGAGCTGGATCGTGGCGAGCGAGAGACCGCTGGGTGGCCGGTCGAAGAGCAGCAGGGTGGCCTCGGTCGACCAGGAGTCCGCCGTCACCACGGGGTCACCGGGCTCCACGAAGGCGTCCGGCCGGGCGGAGCGCAGCTCGTCATCGAGTCGAGACAGCGCCCGGCGCTGATCGCCCGTGAGCGGATCGGGGGCGGTGACGACCACACCACCGTCGATGATCTCGAACCCGAGGGTGCGAGCCAGGTCGGCGGTGATGGCGTCGCCAGTGAAGCCGTTGCCACCCGTCGACCTGGCGGCCGGCGGCAGGCGACTGGCGACGACCTGCGCCGGTCCCGTCACCGTCTCGATCTCGAACGGGGCGAGCAGATCAGACTGCGGACCGGTCCACAGATGGAGCACGTCGACGTCGGCGAGGCGCGCCCACTCGTCGTCGGACAGTCCGATCAGTGCTCGCATGCCGTCGTCGAGGATGAGATAGCCCGCGGGTTGCCCGCCCCGTGGATCCGTCGGCGGACCGACGGCGACCCGTCGCGGCGTGACCACGGCGTCCGGCACGATCTCGCGCACCCGCGCGACGACGGCGTCGTCGAGCGGGACCCCGAATCGTTCGGAGGTGTTCGTCACCGGGTCGTCCCGCATCCCGAGCGTCTCGACGATCACGGTGTCGTCGGGAACACTCGGGACACGGCGCTCGTCGGTGGCGAGCGTGCCGACCAGCGTCATCGCCGCGATCACGGTCGCCCCGGCCATGGCGATCGCGGTGATCACGCCGGCACTGCGCGCCCGCGCCCGACCGAGGCTGCGCGCCGCGAGCCGCCAGTTGCCGCGCAGGTGTCCGGCGCTCCGCCCGATCAGGTCGGCGACGAGGGGGCTGGCGCAGCAGATGCCACCGACGATCCCGAGGCCACCGAGGATCGCGAGTGCCGCCAGCGCGTCGTCGTGCTGGCTGGTGCCCTGTGCGGCGAGGGCGGCCAGCGTCAGCAGGCCCGTCCCGCCGATCGCCAGGGCGAGCCCGGCGGTGACGAGCCGGCGCGGCGATCCGGCCCGGGGGCGACGCCCGGCGAGTGCCGTCAACGTGGGAATCCGCGCTGCCGTGCGTGCCGGCACCAGCGCCGCGACGGCGCCGGCAGTCACGCCCGTCGCGGCGATGATCAACAGCGCCGGGACGTCCGACCAGCGCCAGGACACGGTCCGGTCGACCAGGAGGTCGATCGGCCCGGCGGCGAGGGCGGCGAGCAGCAGCCCGCCGCCGACCCCCAGGGCTGCACCGGCGGCCCCACTCCACACGCCCTGCAGGCACAGCGTGCGCTGGATGAGACCGGGAGACGCACCGTTGGCGCTCAGCTGGCCGATCGTCGTCAGCTGCCGTCGGGAGCTGACGGCGAAGGCTGCGGCGATGATCACGCCCATCGCAGCGAGGCCGAGCGCACCGGCGATCCAACCCCACGCCAGCGCCCGGGGTTCGACGCCGTCGTCGGCGCCGAACGTGGCCCACGGGAGCGAGTTCGCCGGCCGGCCGCCGGCGACGGCCCGCGCCTCGAGTTCCTCCATCAGTCGCGGTGACAGGTGCGCCGGGACCCCGACCCCGTCGCCGGCCTCCTCCCAGGCGCGCTCCAGCGTCTCCAGACCGATGTCGTCGGGGAAGTCGACGAGGGTGACCGACGACGAGCGGTCGCTGGCAAATCGGGTTTCGTCGAACTCGGCGACGGCGAACACCGGGAGGTGGCCCGCCGACGTCGACGCCAATCCGGACACCGTCCATGAGCCTGCCGGTCGAGCCAGCTCGACCGCGTCGCCGACACCGACACCGAGGTCCGCGGCGAGCGCGGTGTCCAGCAGCACCTCGCCGGCCGTCGACGGGGTCTCGCCCGCCACGACGTCGAACATGCCGTCGACGATCGGGTCGTCGAAGGGAACGACGCGGAAGTCGAGGTAGGGCGTCGTCGTGCCGTCCGCGACCTCGAGCGGTGTGGCGGCCGTCGTCACGGCGATGGCCCGCGAGCCCGCCGGGAGCGCCGGTGCGACCACGTCGGGGTCGAAGCCGAACACGACGAGGTCGGCATCCCCGTGGTCCCGCTCGAACACGGCCTGCGGGGACGGGCCATGGGAGCCGGCGACGATGAGCGCCACGGTCATCGCCAGGACCGGCAGCGCGACCAGGGCGGCGACGAGCGCCGTTCGACCCGGCCGCCGCCGCACCTCGCGACGCGCCAGGCGGGCGGCGAGGTTCCACGACGACACATTGACGTTGCCACCGACCCGCACCGGGGCCGATGCGTCGACCTCGAGGCGTGGGGGATCGTCGACGAGCGTCATCCGAGCCCTCCGTCGAGCACGCCGGGATCGGTGCCGACGGACGCCGGGCGACTCTCGTCGACGATCCGCCCGTCGCGGAGGAAGACGACTCGGTCGGTCCACGACGCGAAGCGCGGCTCGTGGGTGACCATCACGACCGTCGTGCCGTGTTCGTCGCACAGCGTGCGCAGCACCTCGACGATGCCGTCGCTGCTGACCGTGTCGAGCGCGCCGGTCGGCTCGTCGGCGAGGAGCACCTTGCGGCGACCGACGACCGCCCGGGCGATCGCGATACGTTGCTGCTGTCCACCGGAGAAGTCGTCGGGGTAGCGGTCGAGGTGGTGCTGGAGACCGGCCAGCTCGAGCGCCTCGCGGGCCGCGGTGCGGGCCTTGGCCGTCGGGACGCCGTCGAGCTCCAGCGGGAGCATCACGTTCTCCACGGCCGTGAGCGCGGGGATGAGGTTGAGGCGTTGGAAGACGTACCCGACGTGACGGCGCCGCAGTTCGCTGCGCTCGCGGGCATCGAGGCTCGACAGGTCGCGTCCGGCCACACTGACCCGCCCCGCCGTCGGGTCCTCCAATGCGCCGGCGAGGTGGAGGAGGGTCGACTTGCCGCATCCCGACGGGCCCATCACCGCGACGAACTCACCATCGGCGACGCGGGTGGTGATCCCGTTGACCGCGCGCACCTCGAGCGGGCCCGTGCCGTAGGCCTTGACGACGTCGACGAACTCGACGGCCGGGACGGTGGCCCGCTCGCGGGTCGTGATGTGGTGCTGGGTGAGGTCGGTCATCGATCGCTCCTGGTGGACGGGTCGGTGAGGCGTGCTTCGCAGAGGTCGAGCCACCGCAGGTCGGCCTCGGCACGGACGATCAACGCATCGGTGACGAGGACGGTGGCGAGGTCGCTGGTCTCGACCTGGCGACGTTCGCGGCGGCGAGCCTGGAGCAGCGCGGTCAACGCCGAACGCTGCTCGGTCAGCACGTCGAGGGCGTGGGGGGCACCGACGCCGATGGCCATCAGCACCTTGAGCATCAGCTCGTCCCGCGGCGGCGCCTCGTCGACGGGCACGGCGTGCCACCACGCCCCGAGGTGGAGGCGACCTTCGGCGGTGAGCTCGTACACCTTCTGGGCCGTCGAGTGGTCGTCGAGCTGGCGCACGGCGACCAACCCGTCGCGTTCGAGCCGGTCGAGGGTGGTGTACACCTGCCCGACGTTGAGCGGCCAGATGCCACCGGTCGCCGTCTCGAACGTCGTCTTCAACTGATAGCCGTGGCGCGGGCCCTCATCGAGCAGCGCCAGGAGTCCTTCTCGAACCGCCATGGATACCCAGTATGTAGTTACTCGGTATTCATGTCAAATCACGCTGCCCGCGCCTCGAGGAGTACCCCGTCTACGGAGCCTTCGACGTCCTCGGCGACCCCCACGGCGGGTCGCCTCGCTTCGGCTCGTCGTTCGTCATCCTCGCGCCGGGGGTCTTCGGCCGGACGACGCTGTGCGTCGGCGACAGCCACACCGGTCCACGCGACGTCGGCACGGCCGACGAGCTGACGTCGATCCTCGCCGGGCTCGCCGAGCAGGCCGCCGCCGATCGCCTGCTCGGGCGCCCGCTCGGCATCGACCACCTGCGGCGCCTGCGCCGTGCCCGCCGACTTCCGCGGGCCGGAGATGCCGCCGCTCGCCCAGCGGGTGGCCGCCGGCCGTCCAGTCATCGACGCCGCGGCGATCGGACGAGCCGTCACCGGTGGCCTACCCGGTCCTCCGACAGCCGACGGTGACGACCCCGGCAGCGAGTCCCAGCAGCTCAAGTACCTCTGGCACACCCTGCCCGCCCACGGCCGTGCGCCCTGAGCGCACGGCCCGAGCTGGTCAGGGCTGCAGCGTGCGCTCGACCTCGGCAACGGCGACCTGCAGCACGTCGACCGCCGCCGCTTCGTCGTCGACGGCGTCGGTGGGAACGTTGACGCGGACGAAGAAGTCGTCCTCGACCAGGATGTAGGAGCGGCCGTCCTCCCAATCGAGCACCAGCACGGTCTCGGGGTCGAGGCCGTCGATCTCGTCGTCGACGACCTCGAAGACGTCGTTCTCGCCGAGGCGGGCGGCGAGCTGGTCCCTGGTCAGCGTCGTCGTGCCGGCGAGCACCATCACCGGCACCTTCCAGTCCTCGCTGTCGAAGCCGCAGTCGATCTGTTGCGACTCGATCGGACCGAAGAGCGTCCCGACCCGCGGTTCGACGCGGTCCTCGGTCGTCCCCAGCGCGGCGAGGAGCGTCGCGATGCCCTCGTCGTCGAGGAGCAGGCAGTCCTCGACGCGCAGGCCCCGGTGGCGTGCCGATTCGTCCTCCGGGTCCTCGCCGGCGTCGACGTAGGCGGCGTCCATCACCGCCGCGAACCCGTCCTTGGTGGCGTCGAGGTCGCCGAAGCCGACCGAGTCGTCGTTGCCGCCTCCGCACGCCCCGAGGGCGACGAGTCCGGCGAGCGAAGCGGCGACCAGCAGCGGCGCCGTGGGGGTGTGTCGGGGGGAGCGCATGGCGCCGAACGTACCCAGCGATCCGAGCGGGCAACATGGTCCGTCGAGCTACTAGCACACCCGTCGCGAAATGACGCGGACCGCGCCATTGGATCTGCGAAACGGCGCCGCTAGCATGATACGCCGGTCTGTTCGCAGACCGCGGCGTTCGACGCCGCGCACGTCCAACCGTCGCCCTGGCGCCCGGCAGTGTCCGCTGCCGTGTCCGAGAACGACCCGAGTGTCTCAGCAGTACGAACTAGGAGTACTCCCCTGCCAAAGCCAAAGGAAGATGCGATCGTCCTCGAGGGGACGATCCTGGAATCCCTTCCGAACGCCATGTTCAAGGTCGCCCTCGACAACGGCCACGAGGTCTTGGCGCACATCTCCGGCAAGATGCGCATGCACTACATCCGCATCCTGCCCGGCGACAAGGTGCAGGTGGAGCTCACTCCCTACGACCTCACACGCGGTCGAATCACCTACCGGTACAAGTAATCACGTTCGAGAGCACGAGTAGAGAAACCATGAAAGTCCGACCCAGCGTCAAGCCGATGTGCGACAACTGCAAGGTGATTCGTCGCCATCGTCGCATCATGGTCATCTGCACCAACCCCCGTCACAAGCAGCGTCAGGGCTGACGGGTACAGGAGAATCACATGGCACGTATCGCCGGCGTCGACATCCCCCGCGAAAAGCGGTTGGAGATCTCGCTCACCTACATCTTCGGGATCGGTCTTCCCACGTCGCAGAAGATCTGCGCCGATCTCGGGCTCGACCCCGACACCAAGGTGTCGAACCTGACCGAGGACGAGGTCAACAAGATCCGTACCTACATCGATCAGAACCTGAAGATCGAAGGTGACCTGCGGCGTGACGTGCAGGCCGACATCAAGCGCAAGATCGAGATCGGCTGCCTGCAGGGCGTCCGGCACCGCAAGGGCCTGCCGGTGCGCGGCCAGCGCACGCACACCAATGCTCGGACCCGCAAGGGCCCGAAGCGCACGGTCGCCAACAAGAAGAAGGCAGTGAGGAAGTAATGGCGAAGCAGACCGCGAGCCGTCGTCCGCGCAAGCGTGACCGCAAGAACATCGCCACCGGCGTCGTTCACATCAAGAGCTCGTTCAACAACACGATCGTCTCGATCACCGACACCGAGGGCAACGTCATCTCGTGGGCGTCGTCGGGTGGCGTCGGCTTCAAGGGCAGCCGCAAGAGCACGCCCTACGCCGCCCAGCAGGCCGCCGAGAAGGCTGCCCGTGCGGCGATCGAGCACGGCCTGCGTCGCGCCGAGGTGCAGGTGAAGGGCCCGGGTTCGGGTCGCGACACCGCCGTCCGCTCGATCCAGCAGACCGGCATCGAAGTCACCTCGATCAAGGACGTGACGCCGGTTCCCCACAATGGTTGCCGCCAGCCCAAGCGTCGGCGCGGCTGAGGAGAGACTGAACCATGGCTCGTTACACCGGACCCAAGGTGCGCATCTCGCGCCGACTTTCCACCAACATCTTTGAGAACGAGAAGGGCCGCCAGGCGCTCGAGCGCCGCCCCTTCCCGCCCGGCCAGCACGGCCGCACCCGCCGCCGCAACGCCGGCAGCGAGTACCTCGCCCAGATGCAGGAGAAGCAGAAGGCGAAGTACATCTACGGCGTCCTCGAGCGTCAGTTCCACAAGACCTACCTCGAAGCGCAGCGCCTCCAGGGCCCGACGGGCGAGATCCTGCTCCGCTTGCTCGAGCAGCGTCTCGACAACGTCGTCTACCGCGCCGGTTGGGCGTCGAGCCGTCCGCAGGCTCGCCAGTTCGTCAACCACGGCCTGATCCAGGTCAACGGCCGGCGCGTCGACATCGCCAGCTTCCGCTGCAAGCGCGGCGACGTCGTGTCGCTGTCGCCGAAGGCACAGAAGATGATCGTCGTCCAGCACAACATCGACACGCTCGACCGGTCGCTCGTCGGCTGGCTCGAGGCCGGCGACGGTGGCAAGGCGGTCACGGTCCGCAGCCTCCCGGAGCGCGAGCACATCGACGTTCCGGTGCGCGAGTCGCTCATCGTCGAGCTCTACTCGAAGTAATCCGTTCGTCTTCACGCCACTCTCGCTCGTCCCGTCCCTCGGAAAGGTTCCGAACCACATGCTCGTCATGCAGCGCCCATCCATCGAAGCCCTTGGTGAGGAGGCCGACAATCGTCAGCGCTTCGCCATCGGCCCGCTCGAGCCCGGCTTCGGCCACACGCTCGGTAACTCCCTGCGCCGCACGCTGTTGTCGTCGATCCCCGGTGCGGCGATCACGACGGCACGCTTCGACGACTCCCTCCACGAGTTCGACACGATCAAGGGTGTCAACGAAGACGTCACCGACATCATCTTGAACATCAAGGACATCGTCGTCACCTCCGTCTCGGAGGAGGCCGTCACGATGCGCCTCGACGCCCGCGGTCCTGGTGTCGTGACCGCCGGCGACATCGAGTGCCCGGCCGACGTCGAGGTCCTCAACCGCGATCTGCCGATCGCCCACCTCAGCGACAAGGGCCGTCTGGCCATCGACCTGACGGTCGAGCAGGGGCGTGGCTACCTGTCGAGCAACCGCGAGGACGACAACCGAGTGATCGGTGTCATCCCGGTCGACGCCATCTTCAGCCCGGTTCGCCGGGTCTCCTTCCAGGTCGAGCCGACCCGCGTCGAGCAGTCGACGAACTACGACCGCCTCGTCCTCGAGATCGAGACCGACGGTTCGATCACCCCCTCCGACGCCCTGGCCTCGGCCGGCGCCACGCTGCGCTCGCTCGTCGACCTCGTCGCCACGATGTCCGACGAGCCGAAGGGCCTCGAGCTCGGTGAGGTCGTCGACGCCACCGTCAGCTCGCCCGACCTCGACCTCCCGATCGAGGATCTCGATCTGTCGGAGCGTCCCAACAACTGCCTCAAGCGGGCCCAGGTCAACACGATCGGCGAACTGCTGACGAAGACCGAAGACGACCTGCTGAACATCACCAACTTCGGCCAGAAGAGCCTCGACGAGGTCAAGGCCAAGCTCGACGAGCGCGGCCTCACGCTGCGCGGCTGACGCCAGCTCGTGACGTAAGGAAAGACGGACTCCCATGCCCACTCCCCGCCGCTCCCGCCGCTTCGGCAGCTCTGCCGCCCACCAGCGCCTGATGATGGCCAACCTCGCTGCCTCGCTGTTCGCCGCCGAGGCGATCACGACGTCCGAGGCGAAGGCCAAGCACCTCCGCCCGATCGCCGAGAAGCTGATCACCAAGGCCAAGAAGGCGCAGGAGGAGGGCCCGATGCAGGTCCACCGCATCCGCCAGATCCAGGCCTACCTCGGCGACCCGGAGATGACGTACAAGCTCGTCCACGAGGTCGCCCCGCGCTACACCGAGCGCAACGGTGGCTACACCCGGATCCTGAAGATGGGTCCGCGCCAGGGCGACAACGCCCCGATGGCGCGCATCGAGCTCGTCTGACGACGCTCGACCCGTGACCGGGCCCCGCGACACCGCCGCTCCGGTGGCGTCGCGTGTCGTCCGTCTGACCGTCGCCTACGACGGCACCGACTTCCGCGGCTTCGCCGAGAGCGTCGGTGTCCGTACGGTGATGGGTCGGCTGAGCGCCGCCGTCGCCACGGTCGTGCGCCGCCCCGTCGAGCTCGTCGGCGCCGGTCGCACCGACGCCGGCGTCCACGGTTGGGGACAGGTGGTCTCCGGTGAACTGCCTGCCGACACCGACCTCGATCGGCTGGTCCGCAGCCTCAACGGCATCTGCGGCCCGGAGGTCGTCGTCCGCTCGGCGGAGTGGGCCGACGACGGATTCTCGGCCCGCTTCTCGGCGACCGGTCGCACCTACCACTACGACGTCTGGAACGATCGCGTCGGCAACCCGCTGCTCGCCCGGACCACCTGGCACGTCCCGTTCCCGCTCGACCTCGACGCGATGAACGCCGCCGCCGCGCCGCTCGTGGGTGAGCACGACTTCTCCTCCTTCTGCCGGCGCCCGAGGCCGGCACCCGGCATGGACCCCCCGTCGTTGGTCCGCCACCTCCACGCGGCGCGTTGGAGCGAGGTGGCGAACGACTGGGACGGGCGACTACTGCGTTTCGAGATCAGCGCCTCGTCGTTCTGCCACCAGATGGTGCGCTCGATCGTCGGCACCTGCGTCGACGTCGGTCTCGGACGCCGTGGCGCCGACACGATCGGCGACGTGTTGACTGCCAAGGACCGCAACGCCGCCGGTCAGGTCGCCCCGCCGACCGGCCTCGTGTTGTGGTCCGTCGACTTCACCGGCCGCCGCTGGGACGCCTGACCGATCTCGTTCTGGCCGATCGCGGTCAGTGACGCTGGCGGCGGGCGCGGACGAAGCCGTCGACGATGTCCCAGATCTCGATCGCGCCGGCGATGACGACGATCAGCCACGGATTGATCGACGGCACGGTGTCCCAGTCCGCCCGGTCGGCGAGCGTCTCGAGGAACTGCTCGTTGATCAGACGCTCGTCGAGTGCCAACCACGCCACGACGGCGAAGAATGCGACGTCGACGGCGGCGTTGATCCAGGCCAGGGTGAACGTCCATCGACGTCGGGCGAGGGCCACGGCGCTGACGACGAACGACGCCCCGAGCAGCACCAGGAGTGCTTGCGCCGCGCCGTCCCAGAGGTCCGGGTCGAGGAAGGGGACGCCGTTGCCGTCGGCGTCGTCGAGTGACGGCCACAACTGCTGCCAGACGAGCGCCGTTGCCGTGAGGGCGATGACGACCAGCGTGAACACCGTGTCACCGACACGGAACGTGTTGTCCGGGTCTCGCGGTGCCGCCGGCAGCAGGTCTGGAGTCCAGTCGAGCTGGTAGCTCGACCGATCGAGGGCGGCGTACACGAGGGTCACCCAGAACGCCACCAGCACGGTGCTGCCGTAGGCCCCGGCGAACAGCATGCCGATCACGCCGCCGACCGTCGGGTCGCCGTCGATCAACTCACCGGCGACCGCCAGCGCCGTCACCAGCGGCACGGCGATGATCCACACCAGTTTGAGCACCCGCAGGTACTCGGGGAACAGGCTGGCCCCGATCAGCGCCCGTGGTGTGGCGACGTAGCGGGCGGCGAGGCGGTTCGGGTTGCCGAGCTCGACGATCACGTCGCGCTCCGGATCGCCCGGACCGTCGCCCGTCGCCTCACCAGTCGGCGTGTCGTGGCGGGATTCGACCATCTCGGCAATGAGGTCGCGGAGCTCGAGGTCGACGCCGGCGCGGTCCGATTCGGGCAGGTTGCGGACGACGGCCCACACGTATCGGTCGGTCAGGGTGGTCACGGCGCCTCCTCGGGCTCGGTGATGTCGTTGGGCACGGTGATGTCGTTGGGCACGGTGATTGCGTGGATCGCCGCGTCGAGCCGTCGCCACTCGGCGACGAGGGCGGTCAGCACCGCCGTGCCGGCCGGCGTGGTGGCGTAGAACTTGCGCGGCCGGGATTCGTCGGTGTTCCACTCGCTGGTCAACAGACCCTGCCGTTCGAGCCGGCGCAGCAGTGGATAGAGGGTGTCGCCGGCGACGGAGATGCCCGACGCGGCGAGCTCGTCGATCAGCTGGTACCCGTGGCGCTCGGTTTCAAGTGCCGCCAACGCCGCCATCACGACCGTTCCCCTCCGCAGTTCCTGCAGATGGCCGTTGAGGACCTCGTCGGCGTCCACATCTGACATGCCTCGCACGTTAGTGTGTCCCGCACACTAATTGCGACAGACGCATCCCAGTCGCAGCGATCTCGGTCGGAATCGTCCCGGAAAGCGGGCAGGAACTGACCGAGATCGGAACGATGGAGCGATCGGGTCGGGTCAGCGCGGCGCGGCGGCGGGGACCGCGGCGGGGGCGATGTCGATGCGCGGCAGCAGTGCCAGCATCTCGTCGGGTGCCACCGCCGGGGCGAAGAGCCAGCCCTGGAACGAGCTGCAGCCGAGCGCCGCCAAGCGGTCGCGCTGGTACGGCTGCTCGACGCCTTCGGCGACGCAGGTCAGGCGCAAGCTCTCGCTGAGGCCGACGATCGCCGTGGTCAGGTTCGTCGCCGCCGGGTCGACGTCGATGCCGGCGACGAAGCGCCGATCGATCTTGACGCCGTCGACGGGAAGCTCCAGCAGGTGGGCGAGGCTCGAATAGCCGGTGCCGAAGTCGTCGATCGAGACGTGGATGCCGGCGGTCCGCAGCCGCTGCATGTTGCCGAGTGCGGCGGCGCCGGGGGAGAGGAGGTCCGTCTCGGTGATCTCGACGACGAGCTGCGTCGGCACCGCCCCCGTGCGCCGGCAGCGATCGAGGAAGGTGTTGGCGAACGACGGCCGGGCCATCAACTTCGGGTCGATGTTGACGTGCACCTCGATCTCGGGATGGCCGGCCTCCTGCAGGCGGACGGCGAACTCGAGCGCCCGATCGAGCACCCGGTCGTCGACCGCCTCGGCGAGACCCGCCATCTGGGCCAGCGGCAGGATCTCGCCCGCGCCGACGACGCCGCGCAGCGGATCGACCCACCGCACCAGCGCCTCGACGGCGGTGATCGTGCCGTCGGCGGTGCAGATCGGTTGGAAGAACGGCTGGATCTGGCCGTCGTTCAAGGCGTGGCGCAGCTGCTCGAGCTGCCGGCGGCGCTCGTTGATGGCGTCGACCGAGATGCTCGAGGTGTCCGGGTCGGCGAAGCGCTTCGCCGACATGAGTTCGTTGCTGGCGCGGACGAGCAGCGCATCGAGGACCTCGGGCCGCGCCTCGTGGGCGATCGCCGTGCGGACGTCGAAGTTGACCTCCAGCCCTTCCACGTCGAGTGGCCGCGTCATCTCCCGGCGGACCCGCTCGCGCAGCATCTCCAGCACGCTGACGCTCGACGTCTTCAACGCCAACACGAACTCGTCACCGCCGAAGCGGGCCGTGACCAGATCGGGCCAGCGGATCTGGTCGATGCGGGTGGCAACCGCGGCGAGCACCGAGTCGCCCACCGGCTCGCCGTAGAGCTCGTTGATCGAGCGGAAGTGGACGATGTCGATGATCAGGATCCCGAGCCCGCCACCGGACTGCATCATCTCGGCGGCGTTGCGCATGAACCCGTCGCGGTTGAGCAGCCCCGTGCGACGGTCGTGGTCGGCGAGGAACTCCATCCGGTTGCGGGCGTCGGTCAGCCCCCTCGAGACCTGAGCGGTGACCACGTAGCTGTTGACGACGGGATCGTGGATCAGGTTGGTGATCGTGAACTCGCACACCAGGTGGTCGCCGTCGGCCTTGCGGATGTGCGCGTCGAGGGTGACCGATTCCTCGGGCCCCAGTCGACCGGCGGCCTCGATGACCTGTTGGCGGTCGTCGGGGTGCAGCGACTCGAGCACCGAATGACCCTGCACCAGCTCGGGGTCGTAGCCGAGGTGACGGGTGACGGCTCCGTTGACGGATCGCACGCGGCCCTGGTCGTCGGCGAGCATCACCATGCCGTGCATGTTGGCCATGACGGCGCGCAACACGGCGACGTCGCCTTGGTCGAACGCCAGGCGATGGCGGTCGGTGACGTCACGGGCGACGATCACGACGAGGCCGGCCAGCGGATCGTCGAGGTCTTCGCGTCGGTAGCTGCCGCGGATCTCGAGGTAGCACCACGTGCCCCGACCGGTGCGGACGCGCAGGGTGATCAGCTCGCCGAATCGCTTGCCCGTGACGGTGTTCATCGCCACCATCGCCAGGTTGAGGTCGTCGGGATGGATCAGCTCGAGGACCGACGTGTCGAGCAGGTCGACGGAGTTCCAGCCGAGTACCTCGGCGGCGGTGTCGTTGGCGTACTTCAGCACCCCGTCGAGGTCGACGGCGAACACCGGGTCCGCCAGACCGTCGACGGATGGTTCCGGACGCGTGGGCGCAGCGGCGTCGTTCGCCCCGGAGGACGGTGCGTCGCGGCGCGACGGCAGCGGTGAGGAGGCGGACTCCACGTGCACGTATCGGTCCTGCCCCGCTCGACCTTGAGCGACACCTTGAGCGACACCTTGAGCGACACCTTGAGCGCCACCGTCAGCGACACCTTCAGCGACACCGTGCGGACTTTCGCCCGGGTGTGCGGATCCGTCGGCATCCTGCATGAGCGATGCGAATGCTAATCGCTCGGGCGGCACCCCGGCGCCCGCGTGCGCGGGTTGGCGGCCGGACGGTGAGCCCGTATCCTTTCACGGTTGTCCTGTCACGGTGCTCCGCTCCGACCGGCAGACACCGATCGAGCTCGACGGCGACGGCGCCGACGACACCAGACCGACCAGAGATTGCGGCATGCCTACGTACACCCCGAAAGCCAGTGAGATCCATCGTGCGTGGCACGTCGTCGATGCGGACGGGCTCGTCCTCGGCCGCTTGTGCACCGAGGTCGCCCGGGTGCTGCGCGGCAAGCACAAGCCGACGTTCGCCCCGCACCTCGACACCGGCGACCACGTGATCATCATCAACGCCGACAAGATCGTGATGACCGCCGGCAAGGCGGAGCGCACGATGGTGTACCGCCACAGCGGTTACCCGGGCGGCATCAAGTCCGAGAGCTACGCCCAGTTGCACGCTCGCAAGCCCGCCGAGGCGTTGCGCAAGTCGATCCGTGGCATGCTCCCGAAGGGCCCCCTCGGCCGCCAGCAGATCACCAAGCTCCAGGTCTACGCCGGCCCGACGCACCCGCACGCGGCGCAGCAGCCGACGCCCCTCGAGATCCCGGGCGCCCGCGCCCGCACCCGCTGAACGCACGCCGACCGAGACGCACGGAGACACACCGCACCATGGGAACCGCACCGCTCACCCAGACCACGGGCCGCCGCAAGGAAGCCGTCGCCCGCGCCCAGGTCCGTCCGGGCACCGGCCAGTTCACGATCAACGGCAAGACGCTCGACGCCTACTTCCCGACGGCCGTGTCGCAGATGGTCGTCGCCGAGGCGCTGACCGTCACCGATCGTCGCGAGAGCTACGACATCACGGCGTCGATCAACGGTGGTGGCGTGAGCGGTCAGGCCGGCGCGCTGCGCCTGGCGATCGCCCGCTCGCTCGTCGACATCGACCCCGAGACTCGCCCCGCCCTCAAGAAGGCCGGCCTTCTCACGCGTGACTCGCGGAAGAAGGAGAGCAAGAAGTACGGCCTCAAGAAGGCCCGTAAGGCTCCGCAGTTCACCAAGCGCTGATCGCGCTGCGGCGATGCGCTTCGGCACCGATGGTGTACGCGGTGTCGCCTACACCGAGCTGACCATCGACTTCGCCTCCCGGTTGGCCCGCGCCGCCGCCCAGGTGTTGATGGCCGACGGCGGTGATCCGTTGGTCGTCGTGGGTGGGGACACCCGCGAGTCGACGCCCGACTTCGCCGCTGCGCTGTGCGCCGGCTTCGCCGATGCCGGGCTCGAGGTCGTCCGCCTCGGTGTCGTGCCGACCCCCACGCTGGCCTTCGAGGCGCAGCGGCGCGGGGCGATCGGGGCGATGGTCTCGGCGTCGCACAACCCGTACCAGGACAACGGCATCAAGCTCTTCGCCCGCGGCGGACGCAAGCTCGCCGACGACGTCGAGGAGCGCATCGAGGCCGCGCTCGACGCCGGATCGGCCAACGCCCCGACGCCCCGTGCCGCCGGTGCCCCCGGCAGCGTGACCGACGTCGACGACACCAGCGAGCACTACGTCGCCCACGTCCTCGGCTACCTCGAGGGCCGCCGGCTCGACGGGCTGCGGGTCGTCGTCGACACCGCCAACGGCGCCGCCCACCGTCTCGCTCCCCAGGTCCTGCGGGCCACCGGCGCCGAGGTCGCAGTCATCGCCGACCAGCCCGACGGACGCAACATCAACGACGACTGCGGCGCCACCGTTCCCGGCCGAGTCGCCCGCGCCGTCCAGGAATCGGGCGCCGACCTCGGTGTGGCGCTCGACGGAGACGCCGATCGCCTGATCGCCGTCGACCACACCGGCGCCGTCGTCGACGGCGACCACATCATCGCCATCACGGCACTCGATCTGTTGGCCAAGGGTGAACTGCGCAACGACACCGTCGTCGTCACGGTGATGACCAACCTCGGGTTCCGGCTGGCGATGGATGCCGCAGGCATCCACGTGGTCGAGACCGCGGTCGGTGACCGCTACGTGCTCGAAGCGCTCCGCGATGGTGGGCACTCGCTCGGTGGCGAGCAGTCCGGGCACGTCATCTTCGCCGACCATGCCACCACCGGCGACGGCATCCTCACCGCCGTCGCCCTGCTCGACGCCGTGCAGCGTTCCGGTCTGCCGCTCGCCGACGTCGCCAGCGCGGCGATGACCTCGCTGCCGCAGGTGCTCGTCAACGTGCGCGTCGCCGAACGGATGCCCGATGTCGCGGCCCGGCTGGCAGACGACATCGCCGCCGTCGAAGCCGAGCTCGGCGCGACGGGCCGCGTGCTGGTGCGCGCCAGCGGCACCGAGCCGTTGGTGCGGGTGATGGTCGAAGCACCCACGCACGACGTCGCCCGCTGGGCAGCCGACCGCCTCGCCGCGGTCGCCGCGACGCTCGACTGAACGCGGACTGCCTGGCAGCAGGGGTGTTGCCGCCGTAGCCTGATCCACCATGTGCGGCATCGTCGGCATCGTCAGTAGACCGTCGACGAGAGGCGCGCCCACGGCCGCCGACCTGCTCGACGGCCTCGACCGCGCCGTCGCCGCGGCAGCGGTGCCCGACGCCCGCCTCCCCGACGTCACCGTCGCCGTTGCCGACGTCGACCGGGCACTCCACGGCGTCCCCGGCGTCACCGCCCTCCTCGGTCATCACGATCTCGTCGCCTCGATCACCTCGCGCCTCGACCAGCTCGAGGCGTTCACCGCCGAGCGCGAACGGCGCCTCGACGCCGACGACGACCTCGACCCCGAGGCGCTCGAGACGTCCAACGCCGAGCTGATCGCGCTCAAGGACGCGCTCTGGGCGGTCCGTCACGATCGCCTCCGCGCGGCTCGCGAGGTGGCCGCGCTCGCCGGACGCGACGCCGGACCCGCGGCCATCGCCGGCTACCTGGCGATCCAGCAGTCGCTGTCGGCAATCGACCGCCTCGAGGTGCGCGGGCGCGACTCGGCCGGCATCCACGTCTTGGTGTGGGGCCACGGTCTCGACGACGCCACCGTGCGCGCCCTCGTCGATCAGCGCGGCCGCGATCCGCTGTTCCAATCTGGCGCCGTCGAGGTCGCCGAGGGATGCCTCTCGTTCGTCTACAAGGCGGCCGCCGAGATCGGTGAGCTCGGCGACAACACGGCGGCGCTGCGCGCCGACGTCGTCGCCGACGTCTTGTTGCGCCGGGCGCTGCAGTCCGACGACGCCCGCGTCACGATCCTCGGGCACACCCGCTGGGCGAGCGTCGGCATCATCTCCGAGCCCAACACCCACCCGCTGAACTCCTTCGAGCTCGAGCAGCCCGCCGGCACCGAGCCGCCGTACGTCGTAGCCGCCCTCAACGGCGACGTCGACAACCACGCCGACCTGCGCGCCGAGTACGGCCTGCGCATCTCGCCGACGATCACCACCGACGCCAAGGTCATCCCGACCCTCGTCGCCCGTCACGCCGCCAACACCTCGATCACCGAGGCGTTCCGGCGCACGGTCAGCTCGTTCGAGGGATCGGTGGCGATCGGCGTCGCCAGCGCCCACGACCCGTCGACGCTGCGCTTCGCCCTGCGCGGGAGCGGCCAGGGGTTGTACGTCGGGCTGGCCGACGACTGCTTCATCGTCGCCAGCGAGCCATACGGCGTCGTCGAGGAGACCGCCCGCTACGTCCGCCTCGACGGCGAGCACGGTGGAGAGATCGTCGTGCTGCACGGCGACCGGGCGGGCGAGCTCGACGGCATCGAGCGCCTCGGTTACGACGGCACCGCCAACCCGGTCGGCGAGCGCGACGTCGTCGTCGCCGAGGTGACGACCCGCGACATCAACCGCGGCGACGCCCCGCACTTCCTGCTCAAGGAGATCTCCGAGTCGCCGTCGAGCTTCGCCAAGACGTTGCGCGGCAAGATCGTCGAACGCGACGGTGAGCTGCGTGCCGAGGTCGGCGAGCGGGCACTCCCGCAGTCGATCGCCGAGCGGCTCGCCGCGGGCACGATCAGCCGCATCCGCGTGATCGGCCAGGGCACTGCGGCGGTCGCCGGCCAGAGCATGGCGGCGATCCTCGGCGAGCTCACCGACGGCGTCCTCGACATCGAGGCGGTCACCGCCACCGAGCTGTCGGGCTTCAACATGCGCCTCGACATGAGCGACACGCTCGCCGTCGCCATCAGTCAGTCCGGCACGACGACCGACACCAACCGCACCGTCGACCTGCTGCGCTCGCGTGGTGCCGCGGTGATCGGCATCGTCAACCGCCGCGGCAGCGACCTCACCGACAAAGCCGACGGCGTGCTGTACACGAGCGACGGCCGAGACGTGGAGATGAGCGTCGCCTCGACCAAGGCGTTCTACGCCCAGGTCGCCGCCGGCGCCCTGCTGTCGTGCGCGATCGCCGAAGCCGCCGGACTCGGCGACACCCGCCGTCGCACCGGGCTCCTCACCGCGCTGCGCGAGATGCCGGCCGCGATGCAAGAGACGCTGAGCCGTCGCTCGGCCGTCGCCGATGCCGCCCGGCTCGCCCCACCGAAGCGATACTGGGCCGTCGTCGGCAACGGCCCGAACAAGGTCGCCGCCGAAGAGGTCCGGATCAAGCTCAGCGAGCTCTGCTACAAGTCGATCGCCTGCGACTCGACCGAGGACAAGAAGCACATCGACCTGTCGTCGGAACCGCTGATCCTCGTCTGCGCCGCCGGACTCGTCGGCTCGACCGCCGACGACGTGGCCAAGGAGGTCGCCATCTTCTCGGCGCACAAGGCGACGCCGATCGTCATCGCCAGCGACGGCGACGTGCGGTTCCAGGCAGCGGCGACGATCACCGTTCCCGCCGTCGATCCCGCCCTCGGCTTCATCTTGTCGGCGATGGCCGGGCATCTCTTCGGCTACGAGGTGGCGTTGGCGATCGATGCCTCGGCGCACGCCCTGCGCGAAGCGCGTGAGACCATCGAACGGCTGGCCGCCGAGAACGCGGCCGCCGACGCCGTCGTCAGCCAGCTCGCGGGCGAACTGCGCCGGCCGGTCGAGCGGTTCCACGACCAGCTGCGCTCTGGCACCTACGACGGCCAGCTCGAAGCGGCGACGGCGGTTCGGCTCGCCGGTCTGTTCCGTGACGCCCTCTCCGACCGGCCGGTCGAGCAGTACCAGATCACCACCGGCAAGGTCGGCACGCCGGCGGCGCTGATCGACGACCTCGCCGCCGCCCTCACCCGGGCGATCGAGGAGCTGACCCGCCCGATCGACACGATCAAGCACCAGGCGAAGACCGTCACCGTCGGCATCTCGCGCAGCGACGAGGGCATCATCGACCGCCCGCTGGTCCAGGCCGTGCTCGCCGCCGGCGCCGGGCGCGACGTCCTCACCTACCGCACGTTGCGGGTGCTCGCCGACCTCGACCCCGCCGTTGCCGAGGTGCGCGGGTACACCCGCTACCGCATCGACGGCGACAGCATCTCGATCATCGATCGAGGCGGCATCTCGCGAGATCTGCCGAGTCGCGTCGAGCACAACGCCGTGTTGCGCGGCACCAAGCACCGCGTCGCCTCCGAGCGCGAGGTGCTGATCGCCGTCGGACGCAGCGACGGGCGGACGGTGGCGTTCGTGCCCGAGGTGAAGGGCGGCGAGACGACCGGCATCACGCTGCTCCACCTCGCCTTCCACGACCGGCTGCCCGCCGACGTCATCCGGCCGGTCCTCCAGGGTTACGACCGGCGCTATGACCGCCTCGTCGACTGGGTCACGGAGACCGAGGGCAGCTTCGACGACTCGCTGCTGAGCGAGATCCCCGTCGCCGAGTTGCTGATCAGCCCGATCTCCGACACCGCCGACCACTGGCGTCGGTGACCGGCGGCCGGCGGAATCCGTCGTGATCGGGATCGGCGTCGACCTCGTCGACATCGAGCGGTTCCGTCGCTCGCTCGAACGGACCCCGTCGATGCGGACGCGCATCTTCACCGAGATGGAGCTCGCCGACGTGGCCCCGCAGTCCGATCCCGTGCCGTCGCTGGCGGCCCGCTTCGCCGCCCGCGAGGCGGTGATGAAGTCGCTCGGGGTCGGGCTCGGCGCGTTCGGCTTCCACGAGGTGTGGGTCGAGCGGACCCCGTCGGGTCGGCCGAACCTGCACATCGTCGGTCGCGCCCTCGAGATCGCGGACGAGGCGGGCGTCCGCGCCTGGCACCTCTCGTTGACCCACGGCGACCTGATGGCCGCCGCCTACGTGATCGCCGAATAGCGCCGGTTGTGCGCTCGGCGCCAGACGCTGCGATCATGAGCGCCATGTTCAAGGAGTACCAGCAGGCGTGGGACGAGCTGACGGCACCGGGAGCGCAGTTCGCGACCACCGAGATCGAGGTGCGCGGCGTCCCGATCAAGGTGTTCGAGTCGGCGCTGCCGTCGATGCGCTCCGTCTGGGAGTTGGCGCGCGGCTACGGCGATCGCGACTACATCGTCTTCGAGGACGAGCGGGTGACCTACGCCGAGGCCGACGCCCTGATCCGGGCACTCGCCGCACGGCTCCGTGACGAGCACGGGGTGGGGGCCGGCGACCGCGTCGCCGTTGCCATGCGCAACTATCCGGAGTGGGTGCTCAGCTACTGGGCGATCGTCTCGCTCGGCGCCGCCTGCGTCGGGATGAACGCCTGGTGGACGTCGGAGGAGATGGAGTACGGCCTCGCCGACTCGGCACCGAAGGTGCTGATCGCCGATCGCGAGCGCGTCGAGCGGGTGCTGCCCGTGCTCGACACACTGCGGGCGACCCGTCCGATGTCGCTGATCACCGTCCGGTACGACGGCGAGTTGCCGGCCGACGCCGCTCGCTGGGAGGACGTGATCGACCCGGCCAACGCCCCGGCGGCGTTGCCCGATGTCGACATCGACCCCGACGACGACGCCTGCATCTTCTACACGTCGGGCACGACGGGATTCCCCAAGGGCGCCCAGCTGACCCACCGGGGCTCGGTGCACAACCTGCTCAACCTCGTCTTCATGACCTCGGTCGCCAGTCTCGCCGGAGCGAAGTCGGGGGTCACCCCGCCACCGCCGGCGCTCGATGCCGCGGGCCAACCGAAGCAGAACGTGTTCCTCGCCCCGACGCCGCTGTTCCACGTGACCGCCAACAACTGCCTGCTGCACCCGGCGACGATCTCGGGCTCGCGGATCGTCTTCATGTACAAGTGGGATGCCGGACGGGCGCTCGAGCTCATCGAGCGCGAGGGCGTCACCAACTTCTCCGGCGTGCCGACGATGAGCCGCGAGATGCTGATGCACCCGGACTGGTCGCGACGTGACACGTCCACGCTCGCCGGTATGGGCGGAGGCGGCGCGCCGTTGCAACCCGACCTGGTGGAGAAGATCGGCAAGTCGCTCGCCGGCGGCGCCCCGAGCACGGGGTACGGGCTCACCGAGACCCACGGCATCGTCACCGCCAACTCCGGCAGCCTGTACCTCGCCAAGCCGTCGTCGTGCGGCCGCGTCGTGCCGACGCTCGAGGCCAAGCTCGTCGACGAAGCCGACAACGAGGTGGCCCCGGGTCAACCCGGCGAGCTGTGCGTCCGCGGGGCGATCGTCATCAAGGGCTACCTCAACCGGCCCGAAGCGACGGCCGACTCGATCCGCGACGGCTGGTTCCACACCGGCGACGTCGCCACGATCGACGAGGACGGCTTCGTCTTCATCGTCGACCGGATCAAGGACATGGTCCTGCGCGGTGGCGAGAACGTCTACTGCTCGGAGGTCGAAGCGGCGATCTACGAGCTCGACGGCGTCGCCGAGGCGGCGGTCTTCGGCGTCCCCGACGATCGGCTCGGTGAGATCGTCGGTGCAGCGATCGTCCTCGCCCCGGGAGCCTCGCTGACCGAGGAGGAGCTGACCGCCCAGCTCGCCGGTTCGCTCGCCAAGTACAAGATCCCCGAGCGGGTGTGGTTCCTCAGCGAGTCGCTGCCGCGCAACGCCAACGGCAAGTTCGTCAAGCGCGACCTCAAGGAGTCGCTCCTCGGCGCCTGAGGCGACGCCCCGGCTCGTCGCCGGACGAGTCGCCGGACGAGTCGCGACCGGGGTCGTTACCATCGCGGCGTGATCCCGATCGTCACGCCGGAGGAGATGGCGGCGATCGACGCCGCTGCGCCCGAGCCGGTCGAGGAGCTGATCGGCCGAGCCGGGCGCGCCGTTGCCCGCGAGGCGCTCGACCTGCTGGGCGGCGCCTACGGCCGGGTCGTCACGGTGATCGCCGGCCCGGGCAACAACGGTGCCGACGGGCGCGTCGCCGCCGCCGTGCTCCGCTCCCGCGGCGTGCGGGTGCGGGTGGTCGACGCCGCCGAACTGCCGCCGACGCTGCCGGCGTGTGACCTCGTCGTCGATGCCGCCTACGGAACCGGCTTCCGCGGCGAGTGGGCGGCGCCGCCGTTGTCGCCGCCCACCGGCGATCGCCGCAAGCTGGCGAACCGTCCGCTGGTGCTCGCCGTCGACATCCCGAGCGGGATCGACGCACGCACCGGTGACGCCGGGAGCGGAGTGCTGCGGGCGGATCGCACCGTCACCTTCCAGGCCACGAAGCCGGGTTTGTTGTTCGGTCGGGGACGGGCCATGGCGGGTGAGGTCGTCGTCGCCGACATCGGGCTCGACACGTCGTCGGCGAGCCGCTTCCTCGTCGACGCGGCGGCCGTCGCCGGCTGGCAGCGCCCCCGACCGTTCGCCGCCCACAAGTGGGACGCCGCGGTGCGCGTCGTCGCCGGCAGTGCCGGCATGCCGGGGGCGGCCCGGCTGTGCGCGTCCGCCGCCGCCCGCGCGGGGGCCAGCCTCGTGGCGCTGTCGAGCCCCGGCACAGACCCGCACCCGCGCGACGAGGTGATCCATCGGGCGGTGCCGCCCGCCGGGTTCGCCGGCGACGTGCTCGACGACCTGACCCGATTCGCGGCACTGGCTGTCGGTCCGGGCCTCGGGCGCGATGAGCCGACCATCGCCGCCGTGCGAACGCTGATCGCCTCGGCCGCCGTCCCGTTGGTGCTCGACGCCGATGGCCTGTTCGCCGCGGCGTCGGGCGACGGCGCAGCGTCATTGCTCGGACGGCGGTCGCACCCGACCGTGTTGACCCCACACGACGGTGAGTACGTCACCCTGTGCGGCGCTGCGCCAGGTGCCGACCGCATCGACGCCGCTCGAGCTCTCGCCGTCGACACGGGCGCGGTCGTGTTGCTGAAGGGGCCGACGACCGTCGTCGCCGCGCCCGAGCAGCCGACCTACGTGGTCGCCGACGGCGACCAACGGCTCGCCACCGCCGGCACGGGCGACGTGCTCACCGGCATCATCGCCGCCCTGCTCGCCCAGGGCTGGGCCCCCGTGGAAGCGGCGGCCGGCGGTGCCTGGCTGCACGCCGCGGCGGCGATGTCGGCGCCGGCGCGGGGAATGCTCGCCGGCGACCTGATCGACCTGATCCCGTCCGTGCTCCCCGGATCGGACCGATGACGTCCGCCGCCGCGACGCCAGCCCCGCGTCGGTGGGCCTGGGCGGAGATCGACCCCGACGCCATCACCCACAACGTCGAGGTGCTCCGTGGGGTCGTGGCACCGTCCGCGGTGTGGGCGATCGTCAAGGCCGACGGGTACGGCCACGGTGCCGTGACGGCGGCGCGAGCTGCGCTCGCCGGTGGCGCCGACGGGCTCGGTGTGGCGCTCGTCCAGGAGGGGGTGGCGTTGCGGGCCGCCGGGATCGAAGCGCCGATCCTCGTGCTCAGCGAGCAGCCGCCCGAGCAATTGGCCGACGCCGTCGCCGCCTCGCTGTCCGTGACCGTGTACTCCCGGGCGGCCATCGATGCACTGGTCGCCGCCGTCCGCGCCGTGGGGGAGGCGCCGGTCGACGTCCACGTCAAGGTCGACACCGGTATGCAGCGCGTCGGTGCCACCAGCGCCGACGCCGCCGACCTGATCGGGCGCGTGCAGGCCGAACCGGACCTGCGATTGGCGGGCGTCTTCACCCACCTTGCCGTCGCCGACGAACCCGACCGGGGGTTCACCGCCGAGCAGCTGCAGCGCTTCGACGACGTCCTGACGTCGATCGACCTGCCCCCGACGACGCTCGTCCACGCCGCCAACTCCGCCGGCGGGCTGGCCCATCCGGCGGCCCGTCGGTCGTTGGTTCGTGCCGGCATCGCCGTCTACGGTGTCTCGCCCGGTCCGGGCGTCGGCCATCTCGCCGCGGACCTGCGACCGGCGATGTCGCTGCGGGCGCGGGTCTCGTTCGTCAAGCGGGTCACCGCGGGCACCGGTGTGTCGTACGGGCTGCGTCACGAGTTCGATCGCGACACGGTCGTCGCCACCGTGCCGCTGGGCTACGCCGACGGCGTTCCGCGTCGCTTGTCGTCGACCGGCGGCGACGTGCTGATCGGCGGGCGGCGACGCCCGATCGTCGGCGTCGTCACGATGGACCAACTGGTGGTCGACTGCGGACCCGGCGCCGGCGTCGCCGTCGGTGACGAGGTGGTGCTGATCGGCGAGCAGGACGGGCCCGACGGGCCGCAGCGGATCCGCGCCGAGGAGTGGGCGGAACGTCTCGACACGATCGGCTACGAGATCCTCTGCGGCATCAGCGGGCGCGTGCCACGCGTCGTTCGCCGTAGCATCGATCCCTGATCTCCAGCCTTCTCCGACCTCCCGACCCATGCTCGAACTGCGCGCCGCCTCTCTCGCCGACACCCACGCCATCGCCGCGGTCGTCGCCGGACACGCTCGTTCGGGTGATCTGATCGTGCTGGCGGGCGAGATGGGTGCCGGCAAGACGGCATTCGCCCAGGGGTTCGGCCGAGCGCTCGGCGTCACCGAGGCGATCACGTCGCCGACGTTCACGCTCGTGCACAGCTACGACATCGACCCCGCCCACGGCGCCCGCGCCCGCCAGCTCCACCACGCCGACCTCTACCGCCTCGATCGCACCGCCGAGATCGCCGACCTGGCGCTCGAGGAGCTGGCCGAGTACCACGGCATCGTGCTCGTCGAGTGGGGCGACGTCGCCGAGACGCTGTTCGGCGACCATCTCGTCGTCCACCTCGAACCCGATGACGACGGGGCGACGGACGACGAGCTCTTCGTGCCGACGTCGCGGTTGATCGAGATCTCGGCAACCGGACCGAGCTGGGCCTCCCGCTGGCCCGCCATCGCTGCTGCGTGCGAGCCGTTCACATGTTGATTCCGCCATGTTGATTCTGGGCATCGAGACCGCCACCGAGCGGGTGAGCATCGCCGTCGGCGGGCACGAGGGCGTGATCGGCCTGTTCGAGGTGACCAAGGGCCGCCGCCACGTCGAGACGTTGGTGCCGGCGATCGACTTCACCCTCACCCAGGCCGGCATCGAGCTCGACGAGATCAGCGTCGTCGCCGTCGATGTCGGGCCCGGGCTGTTCACCGGCATGCGGGTCGGGCTGGCGGCTGCCAAGGCGATCGCCCAGGCGCTGCGCATCCCGATGATCGGCATCACCTCGCTCGACCTGCTGGCGTTTCCCAACCGGCACACCGACCGCGTCATCGTGCCGGTGATCGACGCCCGCAAGAGCGAGGTCTTCTACGCCATGTACCGCCAGGTTCCGGGCGGCGTGCAGCAGGTCGCCGAGCCGACCGTCGGTCCGGTCGACGAGCTCGTCGCCGACCTGCTGGCCCGCAGCCAGGATGCGCTGTGCGTCGGCGACGGCGCCGTGCGCTACCGCGACGAGATCCAAGAGGGCTTCCGCTGCGAGTTCGGCGGCGATGCCCATCCGTCGGCGGCGCCGCTCGTGCAGCTGGCGCACGCCAGGGCGCTGCGCGAGGAGTGGGTCAACCCGCGCGACATCGAGCCGGTCTACCTGCGGGCGCCCGACGCCCAGATCAACTGGTCGACGAGGGCGTCACGATGAGCGTCATCGAGCGGCTGCTGCGCCGCGATGCGGGGCCGACGGAGGACTCGGCGCTGACGATCACCCCGATGCGTCGCCGCGACCTCGGCCGCGGGGTGATGGCAATCGAGTCGGTGAGCTACCCCCGTCCGTGGTCGAAGGGTGTGTTCGAGAGCGAGCTCGCCCAGGTGCGCGACGGTGGACGGTGGTACGTCGTCGCCCGCCAGCGGCTGGCCGACCGGGGCCACGGTGCCGGCGACCAGGTCGTCGGCTACGCCGGGCTGTGGTTCACCGAGGGTGACGCCCACGTGACCAACATCGCCGTGCGTCCCGCCCAGCAGCGCCGCGGGGTCGCCACCGAGTTGATGCTGGCGCTGGCCGACGAGGCGATCCGCCGCGGTGCCGCCGCCTGGACGCTCGAAGTGCGGGCGTCGAGCGTCGGCGCCCAGGACCTGTACCGCCACTTCGGGTTCGTGCCCGCAGGCGTGCGCAAGCGCTACTACGAGAACACCGAGGACGCCATCGTCATGTGGTGCAGCGAGATCCAGTCCGACGAGTACGCGGCGACCCTGTCCACGATCCGCGCCCGGCTGGCGCGGCGTGGGGGAGGTGAGCGGGAGTGACAGTCGTCGACGAGTCGACGTTGATATTGGGCATCGAGACGAGCTGTGACGAGACCGCGGCGGCGCTCGTGCTCGGCGGCTACGACGTGGTGTCGAGCGTCGTCTCGACGCAGGTCGATCTGCACGCCGACTTCGGCGGCGTGGTGCCCGAGATCGCATCGCGCGCCCACCTCGACGTGCTCAACCCGGTCATCGCCAGGGCGATCGTCGAAGCCGGCATCGACGAGGCGCGGATCGACGCCGTCGCCTGCACGATCGGGCCCGGGCTGATCGGTGCCCTGCTCGTCGGGGTGTCGGCGGCGAAGGCGCTGGCGTTGGCCTGGGACGTGCCATTCATCGGCGTCAACCACATGGAGGCGCACCTCTACGCGGCCTCGCTGGAAGACCCGTCGCTCGAGTTCCCGCTGCTCGTGCTGCTGGTGTCTGGTGGGCACACGATGCTCGTCGACATGCAGGACCACGGCCGCTACCGGCTGGTCGGGCAGACGATCGACGACGCTGCCGGCGAGGCGTTCGACAAGGTCGCCCGCTTCCTCGACCTCGGGTACCCGGGCGGGCCGGCGATCGACCGGGCGGCGCTCCACGGTGATCCCGAAGCGATTCGCTTCCCGCGGGCGATGCTCGACGGAAGCAACGACTTCTCCTTCAGCGGGCTCAAGACGGCGGTCGTCAACTACGTGCGCAAGCATCCCGACGTCTCGTCCGACGACGTCGCGGCCTCGTTCCAGGCGGCGGTCGTCGACGTGCTCGTGACCAAGGCACGACGGGCGGCGCGGCAGACCGGCGCCACCGGGATCGTCCTCGGGGGTGGCGTGGCGGCCAACTCGCTGCTCCGCGAGCAGCTGCTCGACGCCTGCGCCGAGGACGGCATCCAGGGGTTCCTCCCCAGCCGTTCGATGTGCACCGACAACGCGGCGATGATCGCCGCCACCGGGTGGCACCGCCTGCGCGCCGACGGTCCGACCCCGCTCGACGTCGGGGCGATCCCCAACCTGCGCCTGGAGTTCGAGCTGTGAGTTTTCGGATCGGGCCGTACGAGCTGTCGGCACCCGTGGTGCTGGCGCCGATGGCGGGGGTCACCAACGCCCCGTTCCGCGAGATGTGCCGGCGGTTTGCCCCGGGCCTGATCTATGTCAACGAGATGGTCATGGCGACGCCCGTGGTGCAGGGCAACGGCAAGACCGACCGGATGATCTCGTTCGGGCCCGACGAGCATCCGCGCAGCCTGCAGCTGTACGGCAGCGACCCGGAGATCATGGGCCGTGCCGTGGCGATCCTCTGCGACGCCGGGCGGGTCGATCACATCGACATCAACTTCGGCTGCCCGGCCGCCAAGGTGACCCGGCGTGGCGGTGGTGCAGCGGTCCCGGCACGGCCCGAGCTGCTGCGGGCGATCCTGCGCGCCGCCGTCTCCCACGCCGCGCCGTACGGCGTGCCGGTGACGGCGAAGTTCCGCATGGGGCTGTTCGACGACTGGCTGACGCACATCCGTACGGGCGAGATCTGCGCCGAGGAGGGTGTGGCGACGATCGCCCTGCACGCCCGCACCGTCCAGCAGCACTACTCCGGTGAAGCTCGCTGGGAGGCGATCGGTCAGCTCAAGCAGGCCGTCGGATCGATCCCGGTGCTCGGTAACGGCGACATCTGGGAGGCGTCCGACGCCGTGCGGATGATGGCGATGACCGGCTGCGACGGCGTCGTCATCGGCCGCGGCTGCCTCGGCCGCCCGTGGTTGTTCGGCGATCTCGTCGAGGCGCTCGCCGGACGACCGGTGCCGCCGAGCCGCACGCTCGGCGAGGTCTGCGCCGTGATGGTCGACCATGCCCGGCTGCTCGTCGGGCATCACATCGCCGGGACCGGCGACGCCGGTCGCGGCGAGGACCACGCGATGCGCGACTTCCGCAAGCACACCGGGTGGTACATGAGCGGCTACCCCGTCGGGCCGGAGGTGCGGCGCCGTTTCTCGATGGTCAAGTCGCTGATGGAGCTCGACGACATCGTCGCCGGACTCGACCCGGCGGCGCGGATCGTCGACGGCGGCGAGCGCATCAAACGCGGCCACACCAACGGCCCGATCAAGGTCAGTCTGCCCGACGGCTGGCTCGACGGTCACCGCCGCGACGAGCTCCTCCACGATGTCACTGTCCCCGACGACGACCACGTGATGGCCCTCTCGGGTGGCTGACGCTGTCCACGTCGTCCTCGCCTCGGCGTCACCGCGCCGGGCTGCGTTGCTGACCTCGGCAGGGTTGACGTTCGACGTCGTCGCGCCCGACATCGACGAGACACCACGGTCGGACGAATCACCGTCTGCCTACGTCGCCCGCCTGGCCGCCGCCAAGGCGGCGACCGTCGCTGCGACGCGGCCCGACGCGGTCGTTCTCGCTGCCGACACCACCGTCGACGTCGACGGACGGATCCTCGAGAAGCCGGTCGACGACGACGACCTGCGGCGCATGCTCGGGCTGCTGTCCGGCCGTTCGCACCTCGTGCACACCGGCGTCTGCGTCGCCGGCACCGATCCGATCGTCGTCACGACCTCGGTGACGTTCGTCGAGCTCACCGCCGCCGACGTCGAGTGGTACGTCGCCAGCGGCGACGGCGTGGGCAAAGCCGGCGGCTATGGGATCCAGGGGGCAGCCGCCCGTTTCGTCGAACGCGTCGACGGCAGCGTCACCAACGTCATCGGCCTGCCCCTCGCCGAGACGCTCGCCCTTCTGCATGCCCGCCCGCCCGCCCGCCTGCCTGCCCGCTGATGTCCGGATCGCGGTTAGCACTCTCGGTGCGCGGTTGCTAACGGCGGGGTGTCTGGTCTAACCTTGGCACTCGGCCGAGTTGAGTGCTAACGCCAGCGCTCACCCCTCGGTGTCCGACAATCCGAACGGGATCGCACCCGAACGTGAGCAAGCCAATGGAGGCTGACACATGAACCTGAAGCCGCTGGATGACCGCATCGTGGTCCGGCCGAACGAGGCCGAGACGCAGACCGCATCGGGTCTCGTCATCCCCGACACCGCCAAGGAGAAGCCGCAGCAGGGCGAAGTGCTCGCTGTCGGCCCGGGCAAGCGGTCGGAGACCACGGGCGAGTTGATCCCCGTCGACATCAAGACCGGCGACACCGTCCTGTACTCGAAGTACGGCGGCACCGAAGTCGCCGTCAACGGCGAAGACCTCCTCGTGCTCAACAGCCGCGACGTGCTCGCGGTCGTCGAGTCCTGACGGCCGAGTCGCCCGTCACCAATCCGTAGTTTCGCCAGCAAGGAAGGAACCCCCAATGGCAAAGATTTTGAAGTTCGACGACGAGGCTCGTCGCGCCCTGGAAGCGGGCGTCAACAAGCTCGCTGACGCCGTCAAGGTCACGCTCGGCCCGAAGGGCCGCAACGTCGTCCTCGACAAGAAGTTCGGTGCCCCCACGATCACCAACGACGGCGTCTCGATCGCCAAGGAGATCGAGCTCGAGGACCCCTTCGAGAACATGGGCGCCCAGCTCGTCAAGGAAGTCGCCACGAAGACCGACGACATCGCCGGTGACGGCACCACGACGGCGACCGTGCTCGCCCAGGCGATGGTGTCGATCGGCATGAAGAACGTCGCCGCCGGCGCCAACCCGATGTCCATCAAGAAGGGCATCGAGAAGGCCGTCGCCGCCGCCGTCGAGTCGATCCAGAAGCAGGCCAAGGACGTCGACGACAAGTCGGACATCGCCAGCGTCGCCACCATCTCGGCCGCTGACGCCTCGATCGGTGAGGTCATCGCCGACGCCATCGACAAGGTCGGCAAGGACGGCGTCGTGACCGTCGAGGAGTCGAACACGTTCGGCACCGAGCTCGACTTCACCGAGGGCATGCAGTTCGACAAGGGCTACCTGTCGCCGTACTTCGTCACCGATCCGGAGCGCCAGGAAGTCGTCCTCGACGACGCCTACGTCCTCCTCAACAGCGCCAAGATCTCGACCGTCCAGGCGATGCTGCCGACGCTCGAGGCCGTGATGCAGACCGGCAAGCCGCTGGTCATCATCGCCGAGGACATCGAGGGCGAGGCCCTCGCCACCCTCGTGGTCAACAAGATCCGCGGCACGTTCAACGCCGCTGCGGTGAAGGCGCCGGGCTTCGGCGACCGCCGCAAGGCGATGCTGCAGGACATGGCGATCCTCACCGGTGGCCAGGTCATCAGCGAAGAGGTCGGCCTCAAGCTGGAGAACGTGACGCTCGACCTGCTCGGCACCGCCAAGCGCGTCGTGATCACCAAGGACAACACGACCATCGTCGATGGCGGCGGCACGGCCGACGACATCACCGGTCGCGTCAACCAGATCAAGGCCGAGATCGAGAACACCGACTCCGACTGGGACCGCGAGAAGCTCCAGGAGCGTCTCGCCAAGCTGGCCGGCGGTGTGGCGCTGATCAAGGTCGGCGCCGCCACCGAGGTGGAGCTGAAGGAGAAGAAGCACCGCATCGAAGACGCCGTGTCGTCGGTGCGTGCGGCCATCGAGGAGGGTGTGGTCGCCGGTGGCGGCACCGCCCTCATCCGTGCCCGTGCGGCGGTCAAGGCCGTCGTCGACGAGCTCGACGGCGACGAGAAGACCGGCGCCCGGACCGTGTTCGAGGCGCTGGTCGCTCCGGCCCGCAACATCGCCAACAACGCCGGGCTCGAGGGCTCCGTCGTCGTGCGCGAGGTCGAGGCAGCCGAGGGTTCGATCGGCATGAACGCGGCAACCGGCGAGATGCAGGACCTGCTCGCGGCCGGCATCATCGACCCCGCCAAGGTGACCCGTGCGGGTCTCCAGAACGCGGCGTCGATCGCCGCCATGGTGCTCACCACCGAGTGCCTCGTGGCCGACGAGCCCGAGGACGAGCCGGCGATGCCCGGCGGCGGCATGGGCGGCATGGGCGGCATGATGTGATGACCGCTCGGCTCAACTGAGCCGGCTGGTTCGAACGAACGACGATGGTGCCCCGGGGCTGCTGCCCCGGGGCACCGTCGCGTCTCGTACCCTGCGGGGGTGGAGATCGAGCGTGTCCGGCGACCCTTTTGGGCGCATCAGCTCGTCGAGTACCTCGTCGCCATCGCCTTGATCAGCGTTGCCGTGCAGCAGCCCCAACCCGCGGTGCCGGCACTCCTCGGTGGGCTGGTGATGATCAACGCCGCCGTCGCCAAGGGGCCGGCGGGTGCGTTCCGGCTGGTCGGCAAGAAGCTCCACCGCACACTCGACCTCGTCGTCATCGCCCTCCTCGTGATCGGTGCGATCCAGCCGTGGGCGTCGCTCGACAACGTCGGCCGGCTGGTGCTCGGCGGCGTCGCCTTCGTGCTCTTCTTCGTCTGGTTCCACACCGACTTCAGCGAACGCGCACCGCGGACGAAACCTGTCGTTGCCGCCCGGTCGACCGCCGCGGTGACGCAACCGATCGGGGGTGGGCGTACGACGACCGATGAGTTGAGCCGTCGCGCCGGGCGCATCGTCGGCGGCGGGATCGGTGCCTTCAAGCGGTGGCAGCACGACGCCGGCGACGACGGTCGTCGCGACGATGCCGGCCGTGGCGGGCCGGCCGGGGCGTGAGGCTGCCGCCGTAGGCTCTGCGCATGAGCTTCGAACAGCCCGCACCCGATCTGACGAAGATCATCGCCGCGCTCGAGGAGTGGGAGAAGGGCGACCAGACCCCGGGGCGTGCGCTGGCGAACATGAAGACCGCCGGTCTGCCGCAGGTGCTGGCGCAGCTCGCCGCCGAGGGTTGGACCCCGGCTGCCGACTGAGACACGACGGACCCTCGGGTGACGGACCGACGCCGCGGCGGTAACCAGCAGATCCCGCGTCCGGAGTTCTGGACGACGGACCAGCTGCCGCCGTGGGAGCGCGTCGACCACTGGGACGTCGATCAGCTGGTGGCGCCGATCGCCGAGCGTTCGTCGCCGTTCCTGCCGACGTTCCCCGACGCACGGCACTCAGCCGTGCTGATCGTGCTGACCGAGACCAGCCGCGGCGCCGAGGTGTTGCTCACCCGACGTTCGATGTCGATGCGCAACCATCGTGGCGAGATCAGCTTTCCCGGCGGGCGCATGGACCCCGGTGAGACGCCGGTGGAGACCGCCTTGCGCGAGGCGCACGAGGAGGTCGGCCTCGACCCCTCGTTGCCGACGATCGTCGGTGAGCTGGCCCACCTGAGCACGGTCGTCAGCCGCAGCTACATCGTGCCGATCGTGTCGGTGGTGCCTGACGTGCCCGACCTCGAGCCGAGCACGACCGAGGTCGACCGCGTGCTGTGGACGCCGATCGAGGACCTGACCCGCGAGGGCACCTATCACCTCGAACGGTGGGGCCGCCCGCCGCTCGACCGCCCGCTGCACTTCTTCGAGCTCGACGACGAGACCGTCTGGGGCGCCACCGCGCACATGCTCGTCGAGCTGCTGACGGCGATGACCCAGCCCCGCTGAGCAACGCCGCTCACACCGCCCGTTCCAGCGCGGCGAGCAGCTCCCACGCCGCCAGCACGTGGTGCCGCTCGGTGGTGCGGGCACCGACCGACAGGCGCAGCACCGATCGGCCGTCGAGGACCGTGCGGGTGAACAACGCCTGGCCGCTGGCGTTGGCCGCCTCGATCAGCGCCTCGGTGCGGCGGTTGGCGGTCGCCACGTCGTCGTCGCGCACGGCGACGCACAGCAGGTTCAGCGGGTGCGGGGCGACCAACTCGAAGCGTGGATCGGTGGCGACGATCCCGGCGAGCTGCTGGGTGAGGTCGACGTGACGGCGGATCATCGACCGGAACGCGTCGGGTCCGTCGCAACGGATGGCGAACCACAGCTTGAGCGCCCGGAAGCGGCGGCCGAGCGGAATCTGCCAGTCGCGGTAGTCGATCACCGCACCGGCCTCGGCGGCTTGCGAACGGAGGTACTCGGGCAGGATGCTCAGCGCCCCGAGCAGCGCTGCCCGGTCCGCCGTCCAGTAGAGGTCACAGTCGAAGTTGACGCCCATCCACTTGTGGGGGTTGGTGCAGTAGGAGTCGGCGAGCTCGAGCCCCTCGTTGACCCAGGCGAACTCCGGAGCCAGGGCGGCGATGCCCGACATCGCCGCGTCGACGTGCAGCCACAGCCCCTCGGCGCGGCAGATCTCGCCGATCTCGGGGACCGGGTCGAAGGCCATCGACGACGTCGTGCCGCGGGTGGCGCAGACGAAGAACGGCACCAAGCCGGCCGCCCGGTCGGCAGCGATTGCCCGGGCGAGCGCGGCAGGGTCCATGGCGAACGTCTCGTCGTGGGCGACGATGCGGATCCGGCCGGTGCCGATGCCGGCGATGCGCAGCCCCTTCTCGATGCTCGAGTGGGCCTGTGACGTGCTGTAACCGACGAGGCGGCGGGTGTCGCCGTCGGTGTTGACGGCGCCGCTCGTGGCCCGCCAGCGAGCCGACAGGATGGCGACGAGCGTCGCCTCGCTGGCGGTGCCCTGGATCACGCCGCCGCCCGTGGCGCTCGTCGACCGGAAGCGGTCGGGCAGACCGAGCAGCTCCTGCATCCAGTCGAGCATCAGCGTCTCGACCTCCGTGCACGCCGGCGAGGTGACCCAGCTCATGCCTTGGACGCCGAGCCCGGCCGAGAGCAGCTCACCGAGGATCGACGGGAACGAGTTGTTCGACGGGAAGTAGGCGAAGAACGACGGGTGCTGCCACTGGGTCAGGCCGGGGACGACGACCCGTTCGACATCGGCCATCACCGCCTCGAACGGTTCGGGTGCCGTCGGCGGGTGTTCCGGCAACGCCGCCCGCACGTCGCCGGGAGCGACCGTCGACACCACCGGACGCTGCTCGATGCCGCCGACGTAGTCGGCGATCCAATCGATGAGGTCGTGGCCGTGCCGGCGGAACTCGTCGGGTGTCATCCCGCCAGTGTTGCCGCTATTCGCCGGCGGCCGACCGCTGGTGGCTGCGGCGGATCACCCAGGCGACGCGGCCGAACACCACCAGCAGACCGGCGATCATCGCGATCGCCACCAGGTTCTGGTGCAGCCCGCCGCGCGACTCGCTGCCGCAGCCCGGGCGCTCGACGAGCCCGACGCAGTCGGTGAGGTCCTGCTGGTCGGGCAGGAACGGGTTGGCCGTGGTCACCGGCTCGTCAGCGGGAGGGGTCGGGACCGGCGCTGCCGCGATCGTCGGCGCGGCCAGCGCCGTCGGTGCCGTCGGCGCGATGGCGGCCGCCAACGACACGAGCGCGGCGACCAGCGCGACCACGATCCGCGCCCTCGTGGGCACCGTGCTCCGAACGCGACGACTCACCCCTCCGAGTCAACCGCTCCATCCCGGTCCTCCCACCCCGGTCCTTCCAGCCCGGTCCTTCCAGCCCGGTCCTCCCACCCGGCCCGCGGCGGGCAGGCGTGCCGGTGTGTCGGGTATGGCTGACCGGCGAGGAGCGGCGGGCCTCTACGATTCATGGTCTTGACCGCAGCGCAGCATCCCGACCGTCCCACCGTGCTCGTCGTCGACTTCGGCGCTCAGTACGCCCAGCTGATCGCCCGCCGGGTCCGAGAGCTGTCGGTGTACTCCGAGATCGTCCCGCACCGCCTCACGGCCGCCGAGATCGCCGAACGCAAGCCGGCGGCGATCATCCTGTCCGGCGGACCGAAGAGCGTGCACGTCGATGGTGCGCCGTCGCTCGACCCGGAGATCTACGAGCTCGGCGTCCCGATCCTCGGCATCTGCTACGGCGCCCAGCTGATCGCCCAGCAGCTCGGCGGCGTCGTCGGGCGCGGCATGCAGGGTGAGTACGGTCGGGCCCGCCTCACCCGGACCGCTCCGTCGTTGCTGCTCCCCGATGAGGCCCCCGACGAGCACGACGTGTGGATGAGCCACTTCGACGGCGTGACGACGGCGCCGATGGGCTTCACGACGACGGCGACCACGCCCGGGGCGCCCGTCGCCGTGCTCGAGAACGACAACCGCCGGATCTACGGCGTGCAGTTCCATCCCGAGGTCGTCCACTCCCCGTACGGCATGCAGGTCCTCGCCCGCTTCCTCCACGAGCGCGCCGACATCGGCGCCGACTGGGCGATGTCGTCGGTGATCGAGGAGCAGGTCGACTCGATCCGTGCCCGCGTCGGCGACGAGCGGGTCATCTGCGCACTGTCCGGCGGCGTCGACTCGTCGGTCGCGGCGGCGCTCGTCCACCGGGCGATCGGCCATCAGCTGACGTGCATCTACGTCGACACCGGCCTGATGCGCAAGGGTGAGAGCGAGCAGGTCGTCGAGACGTTCCGTCGCAACCTCGGCATCGAGCTGATCCACGTCGACGCCGGCGATCGCTTCTTCGCCGCCCTCGAAGGCGTCACCGAACCGGAAGCGAAGCGCAAGGCGATCGGCGAGCAGTTCATCCGCGTGTTCGAAGAGCACACCGGTGGCCTGTCCGACGCCCGCTTCCTCGTCCAGGGCACGCTCTACCCCGACCTCATCGAGAGCGGTGGCACCGACGGGTCGGCGGCGGTGATCAAGAGCCATCACAACGTCGGCGGCCTCCCCGAGGACATGACGCTCGAGCTGATCGAACCGCTGCGCGACCTGTTCAAGGACGAGGTGCGCAAGCTCGGTCTCGAGCTCGGCCTGCCCGACGAGATGGTGTGGCGCCAGCCGTTTCCTGGTCCCGGTCTCGGCGTGCGGATCATCGGCGAGGTCACCCGGGCCCGCGTCGCCACGTTGCAAGAAGCCGATGCCATCGTCCGCGAGGAACTGCGCCGGGCCGGTCTCGAACGCGAGATCTGGCAGTCGTTCGCCGTCCTCGCCGACATTCGCTCGGTCGGCGTGATGGGCGACGAGCGCACGTACGGACATCCGATCATCATCCGTGCCGTCACCAGCGACGACGCGATGACCGCCGACTGGGCGCGCATCCCGTACGACGTCTTGGAGATCATGTCGCAACGGATCATCAACGAGGTGCCCGGCATCAATCGCGTCGCCTACGACATCACCTCCAAGCCGCCGGGCACGATCGAGTGGGAGTGAGCCGGTGGCGAGCGCCGGTGACGGGTGCCACGTGAAGTTCTGTCTGCCGTTCGCAACACGTTCGTCACATTCGCTAGGGTGACCCGTCGAGTATGAGGAAGTCTTTCCGATCGGTCGTCCGCGCTGTGCCTGTGGCACTTGCCCTGACGATCGTGGTCCCCAGCGTTCTGCCGACCACCACGCACGCCCAGAGCGTCGATCAGCAGCGTCAGAAGGTGGAAGAAATCGTCGACGAGCTCGAGCGGCTCGAGGAGAAGGCCAACCAGCTGGCCGAGGACTACGTCGTCGCCATCGACACCAAGGGGCAGCTCGACGCCGAGATCGCCGAGGCCGAGAGTCGGCTGGCGGCCAAGGAGGCCGAGCTCGCCGAGCTGCGCACGAACCTCAGCGAGATGGCCCGCCGCTCGTTCGTCGGCAGCGGCTCCGTGCCGCTCGGACCGCTGTTCGAGGACTCGGGCAACCTCAACGACGCCGTCCAGCGCGACCAGCTGGCACGGCGTCGCGCTGAGCGCCGGCGACGTCACCACCGACGAGCTGAACGCGCTGCTCGACGAGATCACGACCGAACGTGCCGAACTCGACCGCAAGCGCACCCAGGCCGTCGACCTCGCCGCGTCGCTCGTCGCGGCCAAGGAAGACACCGAGGCGAAGTCGACCGAGTACACCCAGGCCCGCGCCGATGCCGAAGCCAAGCTCGGTGAGCTGATCCGCCAGGAAGAGGAGCGTCGCGCCGCCGAGTCGGCCCGCCGCCTCGCCGAGCAGGCAGCCCAGGAGCGCGCCCAGGCCGAGGCGCAAGCCAACGCCAATGCCTCGCGCACCAACAACCCCAGTTCCGGCGGCAGCAACTCGGGCGGCAGCAACTCGGGCGGTGGCAACGGCGGGAACAACTCGGGTGGCAGCTCCAACAACGGCGGCGGCGCCCCGGCGCCCAACGCCGGTGGCGGTGGCGGTGGCGGTGGCGGTGGCGGCGTTGTCGCAGCGCCGCCCGCCGTGTCGTCGCGCGCTGGTATCGCCGTCCAGGCGGCGATGGCGCAGCAGGGCGTTCCGTACCAGTTCGCCCAGTCGAGCCCGGGTGTCGCCTTCGACTGCTCCGGCCTCACCGCCTACGCATGGGCTCAGGCCGGCGTCGGGCTGCCGCACCAGTCGCGGGCGCAGTACGCCTCGGTGCCGCACGTCCCGCGTGACCAGGCGCAGCCAGGCGACCTGATCTTCTTCTACAGCCCGATCAGCCACGTCAGCATCTATCTCGGCAACGGGATGCAGGTGCATGCTCCGAGCACCGGCAAGACCGTCTCGGTCGCTCCGGTGAACTGGGGCAAGGTCGTCGGCGTCGGCCGTCCCGGCTGACCCCGGCTGATCCTGGCTGATCCCGGACTGATCGCTCCGAGCGCCGCCCGACTACGGTCGACGCTCGTGCAGGAAGAGATCCGCGGCATCGACCGCGAGCGGGTGACCCGCTGGCTGACCGAGAACATCGAGGGTGCAACGGCGCCGTTCGAGTTCACGATGATCGTCGGTGGGCGGTCGAACCTGACGTTCACGGTCACCGGGGCCGACGGCACGAAGTACGTGCTGCGTCGTCCGCCGACGGGTGCCGTGCTGGCCACGGCGCACGACATGGCCCGTGAACACCGCATCATCGCCGCCGTCGGGACGACGTCGGTGCCGGTCCCGCCGGCGCTCGGCCTGTGCACCGACGACGAGGTCAACGGCGCGCCGTTCTACGTGATGGGCTTCGTCGACGGCGTGGTGCTCGACTCGGTCGCCAAGGGCGAGGCCCTGACACCCGATGTCCGGCGCAGCCTCGGCAACGATCTGATCGACGTCCTTGCCGATCTCCACGCCATCGACGTCGACGACGTCGGCCTCGGCGACCTCGCCAAGCGCGAGGGCTACGTCGAGCGCCAGGTCAAGCGGTGGAGCACGCAGTGGGAGAAGTCGAAGACCCGCGAGCTGCCCGCCGTCGAAGAGGTCGCCCGTCTGCTCGCCGAGCGCATGCCGGTGCAACAGGGTGTCTCGATCGCCCACGGCGACTACCGCTTCGGCAACTGCCTGTCCGATCCCGCCGCCGGCACGATCGCCGCCGTGCTCGACTGGGAGCTGTGCACGCTCGGTGACCCGCTCGCCGACGTCGGCTACCTCGGCGTGTACTGGGCCGATCCCGGCAAGCCGCAGACCCGGCCGAACGACCCGACCGGCCTCGAGGGCTTCCCCGCCTACGCCGACCTGCTCGAGCGCTACGCCACACGCACCGGTCGTGACCTGTCCGAGATCGACTACTACGTCGCGTTCGGTTCGTGGCGCCTGGCGGTCATCTCCGAAGGCGTGTACGCCCGCTACCTGCACGGCGCGATGGGCAACCAGGACCTCAGCCAGGAGATCCTCGACGGGTTCAAGCTCGGCACGGAGAACCTCGCCGAGTCGGCGCTCGCCGCCATGCGTCGCCTGTGACCCCGCCGCCGGCTGGCAGACTCGCATCCCATGGCCTCGGTCGCTGACCCCGCAACCGTCCTCGCCGGCTGGGAGCGCGGCGAGTTCTCCGCCGCCGGCATCACCCACGAGACGTTCCGCCGCGGCACCGGCCCCGGGGTGATCGTCATCCACGAGATCCCGAGCATCACGCCACTGGTGGCCCGCTTCGCCAACGAGGTCGTCGCTCGCGGCTTCACCGTCGTCATGCCGTCGCTCGTCGGCCGTCCGGGGGCGGGACCGACGGGCCTGGCGATCGGCGCCTCGGCGGTCAAGGTCTGCGTCGCCAAGGAGTTCACCACGTGGGCGGTCGGGCAGACGTCGCCGGTGATCGCCTGGTTGCGCGCGCTCGCCCGCAACCTCCACCTCGACGTCGGTGGACCTGGTGTCGGCGCCGTCGGCATGTGCTTCTCGGGCGGCTTCGCCCTCGGGATGATGGTCGACGACATCATGATCGCTCCGGTGCTGTCGCAGCCCTCGTTGCCGTTCGCCGTCGGCGGTGCGGCTCGCGCCCGCGACCTCAACCTGTCGCCCGACGACGTGATTGCCGTGCAGGAACGGGCCGCTGCCGGCTGTCAGGTGCTCGGGTCTGCGATTCACCGGCGACAAGCTCGTCGGCGACCGCTTCGCGGCGTTGCGCGAGCTGCTCGGCGACGCCTTCGTCGCCGTCGAGCTGCCGAGTTCGTCACGGACGGACCATTCGGTGCTCACCGAGCAGCGCGACGACGCCAGCGTCGAGCGGGTGCTCGACTTCCTCGCCGACAAGCTCCTGACGAACTAACGAACGATCGGGGACGGGTCCCGAACGTTCGTTCAGTCGGCCGTCGCCAGAGTCTTCGCTCGGCGGTAGTCGGCCTTGCCGTTCGGCGCCCGGGGCACCTCGTCGACGACGACGACCGAGCGCGGGGCCTTGTAGCCGGCGAGCTCCGACTTGACGGAGGTGATGATGTCGTCGGCGGTGACCGAGGCGCCGTCGGCGAGCGAGACCACGGCGGTCACCGCCTGGCCGAACTTCTCGTCGTCGACGCCGACGACGAGGCAGTCGACCACGCCGTCGACGCGCTTGACCGCCTCTTCGACCTCCTCGGGGAAGACCTTCTCGCCACCCGTGTTGATCACCTGGCTGCCGCGTCCGAGCAGGATCAACGTGCCGTCGGCAGCGATCTGGGCGAAGTCGCCGGGGAACGAGTAGCGGACGCCGTCGATCACGCGGAACGTGCGCGCCGACTTCTCCGGGTCCTTGTAGTAGCCGAGCGGCACGTTGCCGCCGGCGGCGACCATGCCGACCTCGTCGGAGCCGGGCAGGACCTCGCGGTCGTCCTCGGTGAACACCTTGGTCGTCGGCACCTTCTGGAACTGGGCGGTTTCTGCGCTGATCCCCTTGGCCATGATCTGCGTGCCCATCGAGCCCTCGGTCGAGCCCATGGCGTCGATCAACATGACCTGGGGGATGCGCTCGATGAGCTGCTGCTTGACCTCGGTCGTCCACATCACCCCCGACGACGATCATCAGGGCGAGCGTCGACAGGTCGTAGTCCCCGCCGCCGGGGCGTCCCTCGTCGATCGCCCGCAGCAGCGGCTTGGCGAAGCTGTCGCCGACGATCGTGGTCGCCGTGACGGAGTGGCGCTCGATGGTCGCCAGCACCTCGTGGGGGTCGAGGCTGCGGTTGGTCAACGTGATGACGTGGCCGCCGGCGAGCGAGGGGATGAAGCAGCCGATCCACAATCCGGTGCCGTGCATCAGCGGTGCACACGGGATCGACACGACGAGCTTGCCGGTCTCGGCGACACCGCTGATGATCGGGCCGACGTCGGCGGCGTCGTCGGGCGGGGCGACGCCGAGCAGTGGGAACCCGCTCGCCATCAGCCCCCGGGTCATTCCGCCCATCGTGTACATCACGCCCTTCGGCATGCCGGTCGTGCCGCCGGTGTAGAGCATGTAGATGTCGGACTCGTCGCGCGTCTGAGCGGGGCAGGGGATCGTGGCCGGCAACGAGCTCGTCGTAGCGGATGGCGCCGTCGACGGCTCCCGGTGCCGCCGTCGTCGACCTCGACCAGCAGCTTCAGTTTCGGGAGTCGATCGACGACCCGGGCGACGCGGTCGCCGAGCGACGAGTGGAAGAAGAGCGCCTCCGAGTCGGAGTTGTCGAGGAGGTACCAGAGCTCGTCGTCGAGGTAGCGATAGTTGACGTTGATCGACACGCCGCGGATCTTGAACGTGCCGAACTGCGCCTCTTGGTACTCGTTGCCGTTGTACATGTACAGGGCGACCTTGGCATCGGGCCGCAACCCGGCGGCGGCGAGGGCGCCGGCGACGCGTGCCGCCCGGTCCTCGTACTCGGACCACGAGCGCGTGACGTCGCCGTGGCTGATCGCCGGTCGGTCCCCGATGGCGTCGGTGATCTGCTCCCAGACGGTGGCGAAGTGCATTTCCATGGGCGGCACCGTACGCGATGAGACGTGACGATCGTCACCGCAGGACCCACGGTCAGAAGAGCGAGGGCTGGTCGCCGTCGCCGATCGAAGTCGGCTGCGGCAGCGGCACCAGTCCGGGGACCCGGGTGTTGATGCGCTCGTGGAACCAGCGGGCGAGGGCGGGCGAGTCGCGGTTCTCCGGTTGGTGGGCGAAGACGTACGGACGGCGTCCGTCGGTGATCCAGTCGACGACCTGGTCGTCCCACGCCGCCAGCCCGTCGAGCGTCGGTTGCAGGGCGTCGCCGCCGATGACCCGCACGACCGGCTCGTCGCCCATCACGTCGGTGACGACGGGCAGGTGCGGCTTGGTGCGCCGCTCGTCGAGCGCGGCTGCGGTCACCGGCGTGTCGGCGTAGAGCGGGCGGGTGTCGAGCACGACGCGACCGATGCCCGCGGCGCGGCAGACATCGTCGACCGCCCGGTGGACGTCGCCACCGTCGAAGAACGTCGGGTGGCGCAGCTCGACGACCCAGCGGTGCGAGGTCGGCAGACCGACGACGAACGTCCGCAGCTGGTCGAGCGACTCGGGGCCGAACGACGGCGGCAGCTGCAGCTGAACGGGACCGATGCGCTCCCCGAGCGGTTCGATCGTGCGCAGGAAGCCAGCGACGTCGCGATGGGCGTCGACGTGCAGGCGTCGCTCGTGGGTGACGGTGCGCGGCACCTTGAACGCGAAGCGGAAGTCGGGCGGCGCCTGCTCGGCCCAGCGGGCCACGGTCGCCGACGACGGGACGGCGTAGAACGTGGTGTTGCCCTCGACGGCGTTGCACCACGTGGCGTACTCGGTGAGGTCGTGGCCATCGCCCGTCAGGTAGCGCCCGACCCACGGCCGGTGGCCCCACAGCGCGCATCCGACCCGGAGCTCCGGGCCACGTGACGAATGGGGACGGGTCCCATCCGTCACGTGCTCAGCCGTTCACTTACTCAGCGGGGTCCGCCGTCGACGTCGATCACCACGCCGGTCGTGTACGAGGAGGCATCGCTCGCCAGGTACAGCGCCGTGCCGACGATCTCGTGGGGTTCGCCGCCGCGGCCGAGGGCGAAGCCCGACTTGGCCGCCCGCGTGAAGGCCTCGAGGTCCCACGCCTTGGAGATGTCGGTCAGGAACGGGCCCGGAGCGATGCAGTTGACGCGCACCGTCGGGCCGAGCGTGCGGGCGAGACCGAACGTGAGGTTGTTGACGCCCGCCTTGGCCGCGCCGTAGACGAGCTCGTTGGGGCTCGGCCGGTGCGAGGCGATCGAGGAGACGAAGATGATCGAGCCGCCGTCGCCGCCGGCCATGCGGGTGCCGATCAGCGCCGAGAGCCGGAAGGGACCCTTCAGGTTGACGTCCATCACCTTGTCGTAGAGCGCCTCGTCGATGCTGTCGACGCTCGGATAGAGCGGCGACATGCCGGCGTTGTTGACGAGCACGTCGCAGCGGCCGAACTCGTCGTAGACGGTGGCGGCGAGGCGGTCGCTGTCGGCCCAACTGCCGGCGTGGTAGGCGACACCGAGCGCCCGGCGCCCGGTGCGCTCGGTGACCTCGGTGGCGAGCTGCTCGCAGGCGTCGAGCTTGCGGCTGGCGATGACGACGTCGGCACCCTGTTGGGCGAAGGCGAGGACCATCTCGCGCCCGAGGCCACGGGACCCGCCGGTCACGACGGCGACCTTGCCGGTGAGGTCGAACAGATCGGTCGGTGCGGTGAGCTCGGCGGCCATGACGGCGAGTGTGCCAGGCGCGGTCGTCAGAGAGCGAGGGCGGCGCGACGGGCCTCGAGCACGGCCTCGTACACCGTGCGCGGGGCGACCGCATCGCCGACGACGACGGTCGCGCCGTCGATCGGCTCGCTCGGCAACCGGAATCCGCAGTCGACGAACGCCGCGCACGGAATCGCCCGGCGGGCACCGGTGTACTTGTCCTCGACCTCCACCTCGACGTCCACCTCGCCGGGCCGGACGGCACGTAGCAACGTCCGTCGCTCGATCGTCACGCCGCGCTGGGCGAGGCGGCTGTTCGACGGTGCGAGGTCGCCGGTGCGGGCGAGTTCGTTGCCGGCGATGTTGTCCTGGGTGACGAGCACCGCCCGTTCGCCGAGCTCTTCGGCGAGGGCGACGGCGATCGGCCCGCCGATCGGGTCGAAGAGCACGACCGGTCCCGCGTCGGGAAGCTCGACGAGCCCCCGCCGGATGTCGGCGACGTCGATGACGACGACGCCGTCGGCGACCTCGTACGCAGGGTGGCCCGGCCGTGAGCCCGTGGCCTGGACGACGGACGTGTGTGGCGGTGCGTCCCACGTGTCGGTGCCCGTGCGGACGGTGACGCCGAGGGCGGCCAGTTCACCGACCCACCACGCCACGAGCGCGGCGTGCGGGCCGGCGACGCGAGCCATGCCGCCCAGCTCGTCGTCGCGTTCGACGACGGTCACGGCGTGGCCGCGGATGGCGGCCACGCGGGCCGTCTCCATCCCGGCCGGTCCACCACCGACGACGACCACCTGGCGCTGATGGACGGCCGGCGTGTACCAGTCGGGGTCCTCGGTCTCGCGGCCGCTCGACGGCTCGCCGACGCAGGTGACGATCGGGTTGCGGGCGTCGCGCACCTGGCACGTCTGGTTGCAGCGGGTGCACGGCCGCACCCGCTCGGTGTCACCCGCGGCGACCTTGGCAACGAGGTCGGGGTCGGCGATCTGGGCGCGGGTCATCTCCACCGCGTCGCACAGCGCCGGGCCGTCGCCGCCGCCGAGCGCCCACTCCGCCTGCCCGACGTCGACGACCGAACCCTGCAGCACGACCGGGATGCCGGTGGCCTCGGTGACGGCGTCGCGCACGGACCGGCAGACGTCGATGTTGACGCCGGTCGGCTCGTGGAAGTCGGGGCGCGTCTTCTCCACGGTGAAGATCGATCCGCGGGTGACGACGAGGTAGTCGAGGCCGCACTGGGCGAGCTCGACGGCGATGCCTGGCGCCATCTCCGGTGTGATCCCGGCCCAGGGAGCGAGCTCGTCGCACGACAGTCGGAGGCCGACGATGCGGTCGCCGGCGGCGTCACGCACGGCGGCAATGACGTCGCGGGCGAGGCGCAAGCGGTCGGCCCATTCGTCGTCGCGGTGATTGGTCAGGCCCGACATGAACTGGCGGATCAGGCTGTGCTGGCCGGCGTTGATCTCGACGCCGTCGAGGTCGGCGGCGACGGCGAGGCGGCCGGCGGCGGCGAAACCCTCGATGACGGCGGCGATGTCGTCGGCCTCCATCCACTTCGGGACCTCGCGGGCGTTGACCTCCGGGACTCGCGAGGGCGCCCACAGCGATGCCTGGCTGTAGGCCGACGAGCCCTGCCCGCCGGCGTGGTCGAGCGAGGCGACGACGAGGCTGCCGTGTGGGCGGCAGGCGGCGACGACCGCCGCCCAGCCGGCACCGCAACGCTCGGCGAGCGGTGCCCGTTCGTAGGGCCAGTCCGATTCGTGGACGGATGCGCCCTCGACGACGATCGTGCCGCATCCGCCGCGGGCGCGGCGCTCGTAGTAGGCGACGTGGCGCGCCGGGAGCGACCGGTCGTCGGCGGCGAGGTTGGTGACGTGCGGCCCGAACATCACCCGGTTCGGTGCCGTGCGCGATCCGATGGTGAGGGGGGACAACAGCTGCATCAGGCCGTCAATTCTGGCCGAGGGAATGCTCTTCCCTCCGGATCAGGCGGACGATGTTCGGCGTGTGCTTGACGACGATCAGCAGGCACAGGCCGGCCGTGGCGGCGAACTCCCACGCCGGCGTGCCGAGCACGATCATCCCGACGGGCACGAGCAGGACGGCGACGACCGAGCCGATCGCCGCCTTGCCGGTCAGCCTGGTCAGCAACCACCAGAGCCCGACGGCCAGCGGCGCCAGGATCGGTTGCACGACGAGCAGCACGCCCGACCCGGTCGCCACGCCCTTGCCGCCGCGAAAACGCCGGAACACGGGGAACATGTGGCCGGCGATCGCCGCCGCGCCGCACCAGTAGGCCAGCGGGCGGCCGTCGAGCGCCAATCCGAGCCCGGCGGCGATCGCCCCCTTGCCGGCGTCGAGCACGTAGACCCACACGCCCTTGCGCCAGCCGAGGGCACGGGTGACGTTGGACGCGCCGGGGTTCCCCGACCCGAACGTGGAGATGTCGATGCCGTTGGCGCGGGCGATCAGGATCGCACTCGGGAACGTGCCGAGCACGTACGCGACCGGCACCAGGAACCACACGATTGGCGATCCTTCCATGACCGGCGCACCCCCCACAAAGGGCGTGCACACCCCGCCGACGAGTGTGATGGAATGGGCGCACGACGACGTCGGATCGGAGGGGCGATGGATGCCGAAGACCTCGTGCGCCGGTACTACGCCGGAGACGATCTCGAGTCGAGGGTGATGGCCGCCCTCGCCGCGGCGGGACTCGACCTCGACCACCTGGGCGTGGACGATCTCGCCGGGCTCGACCAGCTCCACGCCGGTTTCCGGCAGGCGACGGAGTACGTGCTCGACTCGCTGGCGCTCGCTCCGGGCACGACCCTGCTCGACGTCGGCTGCGGGGTCGGGGGGCCCGCCCGCGTGGCGGCTGCCCTGCACGGTTGCCGGGTGACCGGGATCGACCTCAGCGCCGACTTCGTCGACCTCGCCCGATCGCTGACCGAACGGCTGGGTCTCGGGTCGCAGGTGACGTTCGACATCGGGTCGGCGACCGAGCTGCCGTACGCCGATGCCTCCTTCGCCCGGGCGATGTTGAACCACGTCGGCATGAACATCGCCGACAAGGCCGCCGTGTTCGGCGAGGTGCGGCGAGTGCTCGAACCGGGCGGCCGGTTCGCGGTGTACGAGCAGATGTTCCTGCGCGCGGGTGACGGCGACGGTGACGGCGACGGCGACCTCATTTATCCGCTGCCGTGGGCGGAGGACGCGTCGTCGTCGTTCGTCGAGACCCGCGAGCGCTACGTCGAGCTGCTGACTGCGGCCGGCTTCGACGTCGAGCACGACGAGGATCGCACCGCGGCCAACGCTGCCGGCGGTCCGCCGCCGCCAGGAGCGCTGACACCGGGTGATCTGTTCGGCCCCGGCTTCGGCGAGGCCATGGGCAACAACATCGTCGCCGCGATGACGGGAACGCTCGGCGCAGTGCTGATGGTCGCCCGCGCCCGGTGATGGTCGTCAGCGGAGCGCTGCCGCGACGTTTCGTTGGGCGTGCGTCCACCACTGACGGCGTCGATCGAAGCGCTCCATGCCGCCGATCTCGGCCCACATCTGCACGAAGCCCGGCTCGCCGGCCTCTGCATGGCGCCGAACGAACTCGCCACCTCGCGCGATGCCGTCGCTGAGCGAGGCGAGGACCTCCGCCCGCCCACCGGCATCGAGGCCGTAGGCATCGCAGACCAGGCGAACGCGGGCGGGGCGGTCGGCCGGCTGCCAGCCGAGCCGAGCGGCGTCGTCGTCGATGGGCACGCACATCCGGGCGAACGCGGCGACGTCGAACGCCCGACGGCCGGGTGCGGCGAAGTCGAAGTCGAGAAGGGCCACGGCGACGCCGTCGCGGAAGACGACGTTCTCGAGGCAGACGTCGTTGTGGCAGATCACGGGACCACCGACGGGGTCAGCCAACTCTGCACTCCAGGTCATCGCCGACGTGTCGATGAGCTCGCTCGCATCGTGTAACCGCCTGAGCAGAGCCGCCACGGATGCCAGGGCGTCGTCGGTTTGCGCCCACGCCGGATACGGCGGCGTCGCGACGTCACCGTCGATGAACTGCAGGCGCTCGCGACCGTCGGGGTCGATCCCGACCGGCGACGGCGCGGCATCGAATCCGACCGCTTCGAGCTGGGCCAGGAAGTCGAGAATCGACGTCGAGTGCTCGTTGCCGGGCCGCAGGACGTGCGATTCGACCCGGATGACTGCGCCGGCGTTGGCCACACCTCCGTGCAGCACCTCCACGTCGTCCGCGCCGTCCACATCGTCCTCCATGTGGTGAACGGTAGCGAGGCACCGGAAGGGTCTCAGAGCGGACGGACCTCGGCGAGCCGCTTCACGGCGTAGTCGTCGTCCCAACAGACCGCCGCTTCCCACGCGGCAGACGCCTGCGCCGCGACGTCGAGGGTGGCGTCGTCGAGCGCGGCGGCGTTGTGCGGGAGCACGAGATCGAGCTCGGCGACGTCGACGTGTGCCTCGTCCCAGTCGATCAGCGCCACCCGCGACCCGGTGATGCGGACGTTGCCGGGGTTCGGGTCGCCGTGGACGACGCACGTCGGGCGGCCGGCGAGTCGGGCCCACGCCGCCCGGCAGCGGTCGACGGCCTCGGCCGGCATCGCGGTGAGGTCGATCTTCGTCCCACGGTCGGCGTGCAGCAGGTCGGTCGATGATCGCCAACCGGGTCGCTGCGGCCAGTCGGCCGTGAGCCGGTGGAGGTGGCGGAGCGTGTCGGCGACGCGGCGCCAGTCGGCGTCCGTCTCGGGGCGCTCACCCTCGACGTAGGTCATCACCGCCAGCCCGTCCACGAACCGGCGGCCGTCGTTCGTCGGGATCGGCACGGGCACGGTCAGCCCGGAGCGGTCGAGGTACTCGAGGAGGCCGGTCTCCCAGGCCAGGTCGTCGTCGCTGCGGGTGCCGAGTCGGCCGATCGCCAGTTCGCCGCCGATGCGCACGCTCCACACGTCGTTGGCGATCCCACCGGTGAGCGGCGCGACGCGTTCGACGTCGTCACCCCACTGCGCCAGTGCCTCCCATCCCACCGGCGAACCCTGTCACACCGTCTCGGCATGATGGAGTCATGAGTGCGGGGGCAGTCATCGAGCGGGTCCGGCGGGCCGACGCCGTACGGGCTGACGCTGCGGCCAACCGTCGTGGGCTCGAGCGTGCACTCGGCGACCTGGCGGCGGTTCGCGCCTGGTGCGATGCCACCGAGGCCGACCTCGTGCGCCGGTTGGCGGCCACGGTGTCCTTCCCCGAGGGGGCGATCGCCGACTCCACGCGGCACACGTTGCATCACGCCGGCAAGACCCTCGAACGGTCGAAGACGCTGAACGCCACACCCAAGCTGGCCGATGCGTTGGCGCAGGGAGCGATCACGGCCGGCCATGTCGACTCGATCACTCGGGCTGCGTCGATGCTCGACGCCGGCCAACGCGGTGAGCTCACCGAGCGGTGCGACGCCCTGGCCGATGTGGCCGCGCTGACGACGATCGAGCAGTGGACCAAGCGGGTTCGCCAGTTGGCGAAGTCGATCCAGCGCGACGACGGCATCGACCGCCTCGCTCGGCAGAAGCAGGCGACAACACTCTCGTCGTGGGTCGACGGCGACGGTATGTGGAACCTCCGTGCCCGGTTCGACCCCGGTGCCGGGTGGCAGATCACGTGGCCGATCCCGATCGAGCTTCCCAACAGCATCGTCGCCGAGCTGATCAACGCCGGCACGGCCGATCTGGTGCCGGTCGTCGTGCGCAACGGTGTCGTCATCCATGCTCCCGGCGAGCTCGAACTCGGACGCACGACCCGGTTGGCCAACCGGGCCCAACGGCGAGCACTGCGGGCGATGTACGCCACGTGTCCGATCCCGGGCTGCGCGGTGTGCTTCGACCAGTGCAAGATCCACCACGTCGTCTGGTGGCGCCACGGCGGGAGAACCGATCTCGTCAATCTGATCCCCGTCTGCCACCAACATCACGCCAAGATCCACCACGACGGTTGGACCATCACCCTCGGTCCCGATCGTGAACTGCGCATCGCGCTCCCCGACGGCAACGTCATGGCGACGGGCCCACCCCGTCGCTGCGCCGCCTGACCGGCCGGAAATCCCCACGCCGTCGCACCGGCACAACTCGGTAGCGTGGTCGACCCTGTGTCGGCCGATCTGTTCCCCGAGCTCGACGCCGAGCGCGCCCAGTTGCGGTTCTCGCGCGCCTGTCGCGACCGGATGATCGAGCGGTTGCGGGCCGTCGATCCCGAGGGTGCCGCGGACGCGATCACCAAGGAGTACATCGAGGTGACCGTCGCCGACGCCCTCGACGACCTCGCCAGTCCGGGCGCCGGTGACTTCTTCGGCCGCATCGACGAGTGGTACATCGGTCGCCGGCACATCGAGGACGATCACCACGATCCGGTCGTCGTCGACTGGCGGGCGCCGATCGCGTCGCCGTTCTACCGCGCCACGTCGGTCGATCCGCTCGGCGTCGACTTCCGGCGGCGGTTCACGCTCGACGACGGCGAGATCGTCGCCTACCTCGACGAGCACCTCGACGACCCCGATGCCGGCGAGGTGGCCGGCGGCATCCCCGACCCGGTGCTCGCCGAGATCGGCGCCGAGCGCTCGGGTGTGATGCGCGACATCGTGTCGACGATCCAGGCCGAACAGGACGTCGTGATCCGTTCCTCGATCGACCAGGTGCTGGTGGTCCAAGGTGGTCCCGGCACCGGCAAGACCGCCGTCGCCCTGCACCGCGCCGCCTATCTGCTGTTCGAGCACCGCCGACGGTTGGCTCGTGACGGTGTCCTCGTCGTCGGCCCGAACAAGGCGTTCCTCGACTACATCGGCCACGTCCTGCCGTCGCTCGGTGAGCGCACCGTGCGGCAGGCGACGATCGACGAGCTGTGCATCCCGCGGGTCGAGGTGACGGCGACCGATGACGTCGAGCTCGCCCGGTGGAAGGGCGACGCAGCGCGCCTCGACGATCTCGAACGGGCGGCGCTCGACCGCATCCAGCCGCCCGACGACGACATCCGCATCCCGATCGGCACCCGCGTCCACGTCATCGATCGGGCGCTGTTCGCCGAGTGGCTGGCGACCGCCAAGGGCGGCACGAGCCCGCTGAACCAGCGTCGCGAGCGGATGCGGGTGCTCGCCCAGCGCGAACTGCTGCGGCGCACCGGCAGCGACGAGGCGTGGTCGAAGGCGGCGCCGCTGAAGGCCGCGATCAACGCCGCCTGGCCGACGCAGAAGCCGATCACACTCGTCGATCGCCTGGTGCCCGGCCCGTCGGGGAAGCGTCGCCGCTGGACCCGCGCCGATCAGTTGCTCGTCGACGAGGCCAACTCGCTGCTCAACGGGTCGCCGTTCACGTACGGCCACGTCATCGTCGACGAGGCGCAGGATCACTCGGCGGTCGCGCTGCGGGTGATCGGCCGGCGCAGCCCGAGCGGGTCGATGACGCTCGTCGGCGACGTCGCCCAGTCGACCACGCCCGCCGGCCAGGAGCGGTGGTCGGCGGTGTTCGCCCACCTCGGCGTCGCCGACGACGCCGGAACGATCGCCGACCTGACCATCGGCTACCGCGTGCCCGAACCGATCCTCGAGGTCGCCAACCGGCTGCTGCCGCACACGGGCGTCGAGGCCACGGCGAGCCGCAGCGTGCGCCACGCCGGCGACGCTCCCCACTGGCACCGCAGCGACCCGGTGGGGCTCGCCGACGGGGTCGCCGCCGTGGTGGCGACGCTGAAGCACCGTCGACGCGTCAGCGGCATCGTCGCCCCCGCCGAACTGCACGAGGCGATCGCCGCCGCCGTGATCGAACACGGCCTGACCGTCGTCGATCACGTCCACGAACTGGCGGCGAACGAGATCCCCGTGTTCACCGCCGAGGCGGTCAAGGGCCTCGAGTTCGACGGCGTCGTCGTCGTCGAGCCGCACGTGATCCTCGGAGAGGGAACCGACGCCGAGGTCACCCCGCGCGGTGCCCGGCTGCTCTACGTGGCGATGACCCGCGCCGTCCAGGAGCTGCACTTCGTCACGTCGGCGGCGGTGCCGCGGCTGCTCGCACCCTCAGCTTCCTGACCCGGCGAGCTGCCGATCGGCGATCGCCCGGCGATCCGACACGGCGAAGACGAGGTCGTCGATGTCACCGACGAGCTGCGTCGGCCCGTAGAGCGGCTCGGACAGGCGGATGACGAGCACCGTGTCGCGCGACGGGATGTACAGCACGCGCACGTCGCCGCCGTCGTGGGACACGTACAGGAACGGTTCCGGTCGCTCGGGCGTCGGTGGGTCGCACGGGCAGTGCCGCCACGCCCCGAGTCCGGCGCTCTGCTGGTAATCGATCCCGCCCCACAGCATCTCGTGGAGCATCTCGTCGGAGAGCACGCTCCGCTGACGCATCAGCGAGTCGTACCAGCGGGCGATGTCGGGCAGCGTCGACACGACACCACCGGAGGCGTGGCCGACGAAGCCCTCGCGGGCGTTGTTGACCAGCTTGGTGTCGTCGAGCCCGAGCGGATCGAAGATGCGCTCCTGCAACACGACGTCGAGCGGCTCGTCCGTCACCGCCTCGATGACCAGCCCGACGAGCAGGTAGTTCGTCGCCGCGTAGCTCGACGTGGTCGAGTCGAGGTCGGCGCTCGCGGCGCCGAGCTCCACGGCCGCGGGCGCGCTGAGCGACATCTCCTGCTGGTACCCGGCGCTCTCGCGGTAGTCGCGCATCCCGGTGGCGTGACTCAGCAGCCGACGCAGCGACAGCGAGTCGGTGATCCGCTCGTCGACACCGTCGACCGCGGGCAGCGGATCGTCGAGCGTCAAGCGCCCCTCGTCGACGAGTTGCAGCGCCGCTGCGGCGACGAACGTCTTGCTGACGCTCAGCACCTCGAACTTGGCCTCCGGGTCGAGCACCTCGGCGTCGCCGAACTGGCCGAGCTCGAGCTCACCGCCGGAGTCCTGGCCGATCTCGGCGAACGCCGCGCCGTCGACACGGTGCCCCTGGAGCCAGGCATCGGCGCTGACCGCCATCGCCTCGCGCTCGGTCACCGTGACGGCGTCGTCGTCGTCGGTGCTCACCGGTCGGCCCGACGGGATCGGCGGACCGACCGCGTCGTCGAGCGTCGGGAACAGGGTCGGCTGGGTGGCGAGCACCGCCAGCGCGATGACGAGCGCAGCGATCGGGACCAGTCGCAGCTTCGGACGCACCCCGCGCCGGTCGCCGAGCGTCTCCAGCGGCCTCGTGGCGATCACGACGATCGGCAGCAGGGCGCTGAACACGACCGCAAAGATCACGTACTGGCCGAGCGACGCGGGGGCGCCGACGAGGTAGAAGACGACGACCAGCACCAGCGTGTGCCAGAGGTAGATGGTCATCGCGTTGTCGGTGATCCACCCGACGAAGCGGCCGATCGCCGGGATGTTGCCGAGCGCCCGCAACTGGTCCTCGACGGCGAGCATCGCCAGCAGCCACGCCAGGCCGACGAGGCCGAAGATGGCCGCTGAGTTGTTGACGACCATGTCGACCGGCGGGCGCCACATCGCCACCGCGATCGCGCCGGCGAGGAACAGCACGGCACCGGCGATGCGCACGGCGCGCGAGATGCGGTAGCGCAGCTGGTGGCCGATCATGCCGAGCCAGAAGAAGCCACCGAAGCAGACGATGTCGGCGACGCCGCGTGCGACGGCGGTCATCGTCTCGCCGTCACGGGTCTCGACCCAGCGGTCGAGCAGCACCAACGATGCCAACCACACGACGGCACTGATGGTCCGCGGCACCCGTTCGAGGATTGGGCGCACGACCGGGGTGAGCAGCAGCACGATCACGAGGGCGCGCAGGAACCACAGCGGTGTCGACAGCCAGCCGCCTTCCCATGGCAGCGCCGCCGGTGCCCGGTAGGGAACGACCCACGAGACGACCTCGGGGAGCGCAGTGCGCAACCCGTCGGGATCGGCGATCGCCACGAGCCCGACGGAGATCGCCGAGAAGGCGAGGAACGGCACCACGAGGCGGCGCAATCGTCGTTTGACCACCGTCCAACACGACGCCCGGCGGATGCTCTTGGTGAGCACCGCACCCGACACGTAGAACACCGCGGGCATCGCCGCGAACGCCCACGAGATCCACCAGAAGCCGAGTGCGTGCCAGAAGATCACGCGCACGATCGACACGGCGCGCACCACGTCGAGGAACGAGTCGCGTCCCTCGTCGATGCCCCGCGTCGGTGCGGCGTCGACATGTTCGACGACGGGCGGTCGGGTCGTGCCGAGCGCGGCGGGCAGGGCGATGGCGGCGAGGATGCCGACCGGCGCCAGATCGATCAGCGGCCACCCCGTCATGACGCGGGCGACGAGCAGCGTCATCGCCGTGACGAACCCACACACCGCACCGACGGCGATGTGGTCGGGGATGCGGTCGGTGGCGCGCCGCAGTTGTTGCGTCCCACCGGTCGGCACCCACTCCTGGGTGCGGTCGGTCAGGTGGTCGCGGAGGGCGTGGAGGTGGGCCACCTGGGAGACGAGGCCGACACGGCGCGACGCCTTGCCGTCGGAGAGGAACAGCCAGCGCGGCTGGAGGTAGAACTCGGTGAACAGGGCGGGCAGGATCATCGCCGCCGGGGTCAAGGTGATCGCCTCGGGTGCCTCGGCGAGGGTCACGATCGGGACGAACACGGCGACGATCGGGCTGAGGGCGCTCGTGACGTAGAACAGCCAGCCGTCCCACAAGCCGAGGCGCTGCATCGGCTTGAGCTTGACCCGCTTCATCAGCGGGGCGCCGGCGAGGGCGAAGTTGCCGCGCGCCCAGCGGTACTGCTGCGAGGCCAGCGCGGCGGTGTTGTCCGGTGTCATCCCGGCGGCGAGCGGCAGCGCGAGGTAGTCGACGCGGTAGCCGGCGTCGACCACCTTCATGCCGGTGAAGATGTCCTCGGAGTGCTCGAGCAACGCCATGCCACCGCGCTCGTCGAGCGCCGATCGGCGGTACACGGCGTTGGTGCCGACGCAGATCGCTCCGCCGTGAGCGCTGCGGGCTCGCAGGCCGACGCGGTAGAACTGCTCCTGCTGCGCGGCGGCGCCACGCTCGACCCAGTTGTCGGGGGAGACGCGGAAGTACTGCGGGGTCTGGAGGATCGCCAACTCCTCGTCGGCGAAGTACGGGACCGTGTGCTCGAGGAAGTCGGGGCGCACCGCGAAGTCGGCGTCGAGCACGAGGATCAGGTCGCCATCGGTGCGTTCGTAGCCGTATCGCAGGTTGCCGGCCTTCTTCATCCAGCCCCGGTCCGGTCGCGACAGGTAGGTCGCGCCCCATCGTGCGGCGGCGCGCCGGATCTCGTCCGATCCGCGGTCGTCGAGCACGTGGACGCGCACCGGCGCCCGCCATCGGAGACCGACGGCATGGGCGATCGTGTTCTCGACGATCGCCGGATCCTCGCCACACGTGCAGATCAGCACGTCGACGGTCGGGGCGAGGCCGGCCGACTCGGCACGGGCGCGGAGCGCGTCGTGATGGGCGCGATCGAACGCCGGCACCTGCGTCGACCACATCATGTTGATCAGACCGCCGACGACGACCGCCACGGCGAAGGGCAGGAGCAGCAGCAGCCAGGCGCCGCGCAGTGACAAGAAGACCAGCGCGCCACCGAGGCAGACGCGCGAGAACGCCGAGAACTGCAGGAACCGGCGACCTTCGCCGGCGACGTACGACCAGACCTCGTCATCGTTGGGTGGGGTGATCGCCGGGCCGGAGCCCGACGTGAGGGCGACGTCGACTGCTGAGGGAGCGGCCATGGGGGTTGCCTCGTTTCCGGTGGGGGGTGAACGGAGGGACGCGCCCGCGTCGAGACCGAGTAGTCGGGTGAGGGAGGTAATCGGGTGTTCGGGGTGGTGATGGATCAGGCCGTCAGCGTGACGGCGAGGAGTGGCGCGAGGCCACTGAAGGTCAACGCCACGGCAACGCGGCGGCGGCCTGCCTCGACGCCGAAGATGACCGGGTCACGAGCGGCGAGCTCGTCGTCGACCGTCGAGGGAGGCAGTGCCGCCTGCTCGTCGCCGCGGCGCAACTGGCGCACGGCGCCGAGCGCCACCGCCGCCCCGGCGGCGATCGCCAACTCGTAGACCGGCAGCGTCGACAGCGGTGCACTGGTGTCGGTGGCGTACTGATCGAGCGGCGACGCCAACACGATGGCGTGGTGGACGATGAGCGCGGCGCACACGGTCAGCAACAGTTCGAGCGCCGCCGTCAGTGGTGCCCGCCGGCGGCTGACCACCGAGCACAAGACGACGGTGGCGATGACGACGATCGTGCCGCGGTGCAGCTCGGCGGTGAACAGCCGCCACGGCTCGTCGCCGATGCCGAACACGCGCAGCTCGGCGAGACGCCGGTACACCAGCTCCGACGGCGTCTGCAGCGAGGCGTGCACCACGTCGTACGCCGTGGCGGCAACCGACGACCAGGTGAGCGCGCTGAGCACGGCGATCGTGCGCAGCAGCGGCTGGCTACGGAAGCCCCACGTGACGAGGTAGGTGGCGACGACCGCCGAGGTCGTCGCCGGCCCGACGAGGTCGTACCCCTCGACGCCCGGGATCCACCGGACGGCGACGAGGGCGGCGGCGACGACGACGATCGAGGCGGCGAATGGCATCGTCAGCGGGCGCCATGCCGGCTGGCGATGATCGGGCGTCCAGCGAACGGCCGCGAGGGCGATCCCGGCGAGCGCCGTGACCGCCACCAGGGTGACCCGGTCGTCGGCGTCACCGTTGACGACGACGGCCGCGGCCACCGCGCACACCACGATCAGCGGCACCGCCGACACCGCCGCCAGGGGGGTGCGTTCGCCCGCGACCCGGCGTGCTGCGGGCACGGTCAGAACACTCGAGATGTTCGCCATGCCCCCACGGTGTGCCGCCCCGCCGAGCCGATGCAAGACCTTGGACCGAGTGTTCATCTTCTGAAACACGTCGCCCGCCGGCCGGGAAAGCGGTCGTGAGCAGGCGGGCGTCGGACCGTTTCGGAGTGTCGCCGGAGCGGGCGTCGTGTCTCATGTCACGGCACGTCGCCGTGCCGAGTTCAGCGTCGGCCGAGGGTCACGGGCACCCGTTCGGGGGTGGCCGGGCGGGCGGGCTTGGAGTGGTCCATCATCGGGCGCGGTCGGTCGGTCGAGGATGCCGCCAGCATCGCCGCCTCACCGTGTCCCGACACGCACTCCGGGTCGGGCCCGTCGAGCGGCAAGCCGACAAAGAACTTGGCGGCCATGCATCCGCCCTGGCAGGCGTCGTAGTTGCCGCACGAGACGCAGGCCCCGGCCGACTGCGGTTCGCGCAGCGAGGCGAACAGCTCGCTGTGCTTCCACACCTCGGCGAACCCGCCGCGATCGCGGACCGACCCCGCCTTGAACTGGTCGTGGATGACGAACGGGCAGGCGTACACGTCGCCGATCGGATCGATCAGGCAGACGACGCGACCGGCACCGCACAGGTTGAGGCCGGGCAGCGGTTGCTCGCCGAGGGCGTTGAGGTGGAAGAACGAGTCGCCGGTGAGCACGTTCTCGCCGTGCGCCAGCAGCCACTCGTAGATCTGACGCTGCTGGGCGTTGGTCGGGTGGAGGTCGTGCCAGCTGTCGGCACCACGACCCGACGGACGCAACCGGGTGACGCGCAGCTGGGCGCCGTAGTTGTCGGCGAGCGCCTTGAACTCGTCGAGCTGATCGACGTTGTGGCGGGTGACGACGACGGAGATCTTGAACGGCCCGTTGCGCTCGACGAAGCCGGCGTCGCGCAGGTGGTCCATCGCCCGCACCGCGGTGGCGTACGAGCCGGCACCGCGCACGGCGTCGTTGGTCACCGCGTCGGTGCCGTCGAGGCTGATCTGGATGTCGAGGTAGTCCATCTCGGTCAGCCGCCGAGCCTTGGCGGCGTCGATGAAGGCGCCGTTGGTGGAGAACTTGACGCCGATGCCGCGGCCGATGGCGTACTCGACCAGTTCGAAGAAGTCGCGGCGGATCATCGGCTCGCCGCCACCGATGTTGATGTAGAAGACCTGCAGGTCGTGCAGCTCGTCGAGGACCCGCTTGGCCTCGTCGGTGGTCAGCTCGCGCGGGTCACGGCGACCCGACGACGACAGGCAGTGGACGCACTCCAGGTTGCAGGCGTAGGTCAGCTCCCAGGTGAGACAGATCGGGGCGTCGAGACCGCCCTTGAGTTGATCGGTCAGGCGCGTCGGTGCGGTTGTCGGTGCGGTCACGGGACGTCACGCTCCTGGAGCATGTCGGAGGCGGTCAGGGAGGCGAGCGCCCGCTCGAAGGAGGGCCAGCGGGCGGGATCGATGTCGCAGGCGACGAGGGCGTCGGACGGGGTGTCGTGCTCGTCGAGCGCTCGGACGACGCGCACGACGTCGGGGTGCTTGAGAAAGATCAGCTTGCGGTTGCCGTAGTGGTAGGCGAGGGCACCGAACGGCTCGGGGCGCAGGGCGACCTGAGGGTGCAGTCCGAGCCGGCGTTCGAGGATCGCCGTCATGGCGGAGAACGTGATGGTCCGGCGTCAGTAGACGCCGCACATCCCGTCGATCGAGATCTCCTCGACGAGCAGCTCGTCGTCGAGCAGCTGCGGTTCGATGACCTCGAGGACCTCGAGGACTGCGGTGTCCGAGGCCGGGGCGGCCGAAGTGGGGGTCGTATCGTCCATGTGGCGAGACTACTCCCGGGGTGACAGATCGAGTCCAGCGACCCGGCCGACGACGATGACCGCCGGCGAGTCGATCGTGGCCTCGCCGAGTGTGGCCAGGGTGCAGCGTCCGAGCGTCTGTTGCGGTGTCGTCGCCGAGCGGATCCAGGCCACCGGTGTGTCGGCGTCGAGGCCGCCGGCGATCAGCTCGGCGGCGATCGTCGCCCGCTGGGTCACGCCCATCAGCACGACGATGGTGCCGCCGACGTTGGCCAGCGAGCGCCAGTCGACGTCGGGCTCGCCGGCGCGGCGGTGGCCGGTGACGACGGTGTAGGCGGCGGCGACGCCGCGATGGGTCACGGGCACACCGGCCGCGGCAGGTGCGGCGACCGCCGAGGTGACACCGGGGACGATCTCGAAGGCGATGCCGGCGGCGAGCAGCGCCTGGGCCTCCTCGCCGCCGCGGCCGAACACGAACGGGTCGCCGCCCTTGAGGCGGACGACGTCGCGCCCGGCGCGGGAGAGCTCCACCAGCAACGCCGAGATGTGCTCCTGCGCGACGGCGTCACCGGGCCGCTTGCCGACGTCGATCCGCTCCGCCTGCGAGGGGATCAGGGCCAGCACGCCGTTGCCGACCAGCGCGTCGTGGACGACGACCTCGGCGCCGGCGAGCAACCGGGCGGCGCGGACGGTGAGCAGATCGGGATCGCCGGGCCCGGCACCCACGAGATACACGGTCATCGGGATTCGCCGGTCATCGGGATTCGCCGGTCATCGGGGGCCGCCGGTCATCGCGGCGACGTTCAGTCCGCGTCGGCGGTGGCCGCCGCACGCCGGGCACGCCGCCCGGTGGGGGCGGGCAGCAGCGCTTGCAACTCGTCCCAGTCCTCGCTGACGCACCAGTCACCGAAGTGCTGGCCAGTCGCGGACTGGGCGAAACGGTCGATCAGCGGGCGGATCAGCGCCGGCACGTCGTCGAGCGGCACGTCGGCGCGGAGGAGTCGAGCGAGCCGGTCGCCGGCGGGGGAGCCGCCGACGAACACGTCGTAGTTCTTCTTCGTCCGCCCGACGATCCCCAGTTCGGCGGCGTACGGCCGTGAACAGCCGTTCGGGCAGCCGCTCATGTTGAGCGCCAGGGGCAGCTCCGGCACACCGGCGTCGGCGAGCTCCTTCTCCAGCCGTTCGACGACGTCGGGGAGCACCCGCTCGGCTTCACCGAGCGCCTTGCTGCACGTCGGCAGCGCCGGGCAGGCGATCGAGATGTTGCGCACCGGTGCCTGATCGCTCGCCAGCGGGACGCCGTTGCCGCGCAACACTGCCTCGACCGCCGCTCGGTCGGTGATGCCGAGCAGCAACAGGTCTTGGCGTGCCGTGACGCGCAGTTCGCGCACGGCGCTGTCGCGGATCAGCCGTTTGAGGGCGACGCGCAGGCCACCGGCGACCTTGCCCGACTGGACGGGCAGCCCGAGCACCGACGTGCCGTCGGCGAGCTCGTGCCAGCCGTGATGGGTCTCGACGGTCCACGCCGGGAACTCGACGGGCGCCGCCAACGGCCGGCCCGTGCGCTCTTCGACCTGGGCCCGCAGCCACTCGATGCCCTGTGCCTCGACGAGGTACTTGAGGCGGGCACGCTGACGGTCGTCGCGGTTGCCGTGGTCGCGTTGGGTGGCGACGATCGCCTCGGCGACGTCGACGACGAGCGACAGATCGTCGGGTCCGGTCGCCGGCACCCAGCCGACCGGTTGGGCGAGCAGCGGATACGTGTCGTCGGGCCGGCTGTGGCTCATGCCCATCCCGCCACCGGCGAAGACCATGAACCCGGTCAGGTCACCTGTCGTGCCGTCCGACAGCGTGGGGACGATGCCGACGTCGTTGGTGTAGATGTCGACGCAGTTGTCGCCCGGCCACCCGACGGCGATCTTGAACTTGCGCGGCAGATAGGCCTTGCCGTAGATCGGCTCGACGTCGTCGACTGGATCGAGCGCCGCCGTCGGCGCGGTGCGCGGCGAGTTCGCCGCACCCGGCTCCGCGGTGACCGCCTTGTCGCCGTCGATCCACAGCTCCCAGTAGGTCTCGGCCTGGGGGCGGAAGCGGGTGACGATCTGGGCGACGAGCGGTTCGATGACCTCGCGTCGCTCGGGGTGCGGCAACGGGCATCCCATCACGTTGCGGACCACGTCGCCGCACGCCGCCAGCGTGGTCAACAGGGCGCCGTTGATGCCCGACACCAGCTCGTGCAGTTCACGCTTGTGCACGACGTGGAACTGCACGCCCTGACGGGTGGTCAGGCGCAGCTTGTTGTCGGCGAGCGCCGAGAGCCGGTCGAGGGCGATCCACTGCTCGGGGCTGATCACGCCACCCGGCACCGAGGCGCGGACCATGCACGAGTAGTCGAGCGGCAGCTTCAGCTGGGTGCGCGCCCGGCGGACGTCGCGGTCGTCTTGCTGGTAGATGCCGTGGAACTTGAGCAGGATCTCGGCGTCGTCGCCGAAGTCGTCGTTGTCGTTGGCGAGCTCGTCGGCGATCGTGCCGGCGAGGTACTGGCTGTCGATCTTGAGGGTTTCGGCGCTCATCGTTCGGTCCTCGATCGGGGGGCTCCAGCGTACGGCGCCGTCCGGTTCACAGGTGCAGACCGCACTCGGACTTGTCGGAGTTGGACCACCGTCCGGCTCGCGGATCCTCGCCGTCGACGACCGGGCGGGTGCACGGCCAGCAGCCGATGGAGGCGTAGCCGCGCTCGGTCAGCGGATGATCGGGCAGCCCGTAGGCGGCGACGTAGGTGACGACCTGGGCGTCGGTCCAACCGGCGAGCGGGTTGATCTTGATCACGCCACGGTTGACGTCCTCGTGGACGAACGCCGCTTTGCGTCGGGCGGGCGAGTCGGAGCGACGGAGGCCGCTGACCCACGCCGTGCGGCCGTCGAGCGCCCGCTGCATCGGCTCGACCTTGCGTGCCGCGCAGCAGGCGTCGGTGTCGGTCTGCCAGACGTTCTTCGCCAGGTCGGCTGCGGGGCGGACGATGCGCAGGTTGAGGTCGTAGCGCTGCCGCAGGTCGTCGGCGTACCACTCGGTCTCGGCGAACAGGTAGCCGGTGTCGAGGAGGGTGATCTCGACGCCCGGGATCGCCTCGTTGGCGACGTGGGCGAGCACTGCGTCGCCGAAGCTGGCGGTGACGACGAGCCCGTTGCCGAAGCGGCGATGGGCCCATTGCAGGACGCGGTGGGCGTCGACGATCGGGTCGTCGGTCTCCCGTGGCCGGTCCGCGATCAGCGGGTTGGTGGAGCTCATCGCCAGCGAGACGTTGACGGCGTCCGGAGCGGTGTCCGTCGAGGGGGATGCGAGGCTCACGACCGCCATTCAATCAATTCCGACCAAACGGATCAACTTTGTAGGAAATCTTCTCTCCTACACTCGTCACATGTCGCAACCGGTGGCCGACGGCGCGCATCCACGGCAGGTGCAGTCCGGTGCCCGCTTCGCCTACCCGGTGATGCTCGACCTCCACGATGTCACCGTGCTCGTCGTCGGTGGCGGCAGGATCGGTGCCCGCAAGGCGGCCGGGCTGGCCGCCGCCGGAGCCTCGGTGCGGCTCGTGGCGACGGAGGTCTCCGAGCACGTCGACGCCGCCGACGTCGCCGACGTGCGCCGCCGTCGCTTCGTCGACGGCGACCTCGACGACGTCCGCCTCGTCGTCACGGCGACCGGCGACGAGGCGGTCGATGCCGCGGTGTCCGCCGCCGCCCGTGCCCGCGGCATCTGGGTCAACGCCGCCGATCAGCCCGACGACTGCACGTTCATCCTTCCGGCGATCGCCCGCCGGGGCCGGGTGACGGTGGCAGTGAGCACCGACGGCGCCAGCCCGGCGCTCGCCGGCGGGCTGCGCGATGCGTTGTCCGCGCTGCTCGACGACGACCTGGGCGGTGCCGCCGAGGACCTCGCCCAGGCGCGTCGCGACGTCCACGACGCCGGCCGCTCGACCGAGGACGTCGACTGGTCGGACCGGGTGCGCGAGATCGTCGCCGCGGCAGTGCGCGCCCCTATCCTCCCCACGTGATCTCAGCGGGGCGGAATCGCACGGGTGGTCGTCGGTGGTCGGTGGCCGCCCTGGTCGTCGCCGGGCTGAGCCTCGCCGCCTGCTCGGTCGGCGACCTCGACGAGGTCAAGCGTGAGACGGCGGCCGACACGTCCGCACCCGACACGTCCGCACCCGACACGTCCGAGGTGGCGCCGCAGCCCGATCCGGATGCCGAACCGATCGCCGGGTCGACGCCCGTCGTCGCCCCGGACCCGACCGGGCTGCCGTCGATCGGCGAACCCGATCCGGACATCGTCATCGGTGAGCTCGACAACGGGCTGCGCTACCTGATCCGCGACAACGACAACCCCGGCCAACGCGTCGAGCTGCGCCTCGCCATCGACGCCGGGTCGGCGCTCGAGGAGCCCGACCAGGACGGCGGCGCGCGACTTCCTCGAGCACATGCTGTTCAACGGCACCGAGGAGTTTCCCGAGAACGAGCTCATCGCCGTGCTGCGCAGCTTCGGCGCCGGGTTCGGTGCCGACGTCAACGCCTACACGGACTACGACGAGACCGTCTACATGTTGACGATGCCGACGACCGACGACGCCGTCGTCGAGACCGGTCTCGACGTGCTCGAGCAGTGGCTGTCGGCGGCGACGATCGATCAGGCACAGGTCGAAGCGGAGCGCGGCATCGTCCTCGACGAGTGGCGCGGCGGCGAGTCGAGCTCGTCGGGGCGCATCTTCGACACGCTCGAAGACCTGTTCCTGACCGGCACCGCCTACGAGGGCAAGGACCCGATCGGCACGTCCGACGCCATCTCGGCGACCGACGCCGAACCGCTACGCCGCTTCTACGAGGACCTGGTACCGACCGGACAACGTCGGTCTCGTCGTCGTCGGCGACATCGACCCCGACGAGATCGAAGCGGGGATCGTCGAGCGCTTCGGCCCGATCGCGGCGCCGGCCGAGCCGCTGGCAGCGCGAGGAACTGACGGTCACCCCGAGCAGCGAGCCGCAGCTGCGCACGCTCGCCGACCCCGACGTCGCCGAGGGTTTCGCCCAGGTCACGCTGCCGCGATCGGTCAGCGCGACCGCCGCCGACACGCCCGAGGCGGACCTTCAGAACCAGCTCCTCGACCGCGTCGCGTTCGACATCATCGCCACGCGGTTGGGCAACGACGCGCTGCGCGGTGATGCACCGTTCGACGACGCGTGGGTCGACTCCAGCAGCCTGGTGCGCGATCTCGACGCTCCGGAGATCGCGTTCTCCGCCGACGGCGACTCGATGGAAGCGGCGATGCAGGCGGTCTTCGACGAGTACGAGCGGGTTCGCCGTTTCGGGTACACGCCAGCCGAGGTCGACCGGGCGGTGGCGACGATCCGGGCCGAGTTCGACACGATGTACGCCGGCCGCGAGTCGCGCCAGGACGCCGACTACGCCGACGAGTACGTCCGTCACCTGCTCGTCGACGAGCCGATCCCGAGCGCCGACGCAACGTCGGAGCTGGTCACCGAGATCCTCGACCGGGCGACACCGGAGACCGTCGCCTACCGCTTCGTCACCCGTCTCGCCGAGGCAGCACCGCACATGATGGTCGTCGTGCCGTCGGCCGAAGCGCAGGAGCTTCCCGCCGAGTCGGTGTTCGTCGACATGGCGACGTCGATGGGCGATCGCCGGCTCGAGCCGCGGACCGACGAGCAGGGCATCGATGGCGCGTTGATGGAGGCGCCGGATCCGATCGAGGAGGACTCGCAGGTGGCGCTGTCCGACGACGGTTATCCGAACTTTCTCGACCCCGTGATCCTCGAGTTCGCCAACGGGGTGACCGTTGCCTTGAACACCAACGAGATCGTCGAGGGGCAGGTGGCGTTCGAAGCCCGCAGCCCGGGCGGCCTCGCCGTCCTCGATGCTGCCGACGTGCCGGCCGCCGACGCCGCCGCGGCGGTGCTCGCCGAGAGCGGCGTCGCCACGTACGACCCGGTGAGCCTCGGCGACTTCTTGTCCGACAAGGACGTCGTCGTCGGCGCCGGGATCGACCTCTTCACCGAAGGTCTCCACGGCAGTGCCGCCGTCCGCGACGCCGAGGTGCTCTTCCAGCTCATCCACCTGACGATGACTCAGCCCCGCGTCGACGCCATCGCCGTCGATCAGTACCTCGACGACGAGCTCCCCTACGCCTCCGACCCGTCGATCGAGCCGCGCTACGCCGAGATGCTCACGCTCATCGAGGCCCGCTACGACGACCCGCGGTACCTGCTGCCGACCGTCGATTCGCTCAACTCGGTGACCGCCGACGACATCGAGCGCGTGGTTCGTGACCGGTTCGGCGATGCCGCCGACTTCTCCTTCTCGTTCAGCGGCGACATCGACATCGACGAGTTCGTCGAGCTCTCGCGCCGGTACCTCGGCACGCTGCCGTCGACCGGCCGCGTCGAGGAGGTCGACTACGCCGAGCCGTCGCCTCCCCCGGGGATCGTGACCGAGCAGATCAACGCCGGCCAGGGTGAGCAGGCGCGCGTCGCCTTCTTGTTCACCGCACCGGCCACGACGCAGCGCCGCGACGACGTCGCTGCCCAGATCGCCTCCGAGCTGTTGAGTTCCCGGCTCACCGACACCGTGCGCGAGGAGCTCGGCGACTCGTACTCGCCGTTCGCCTTCGTCCAGCTGACCGGCGGTGCCACCCCGTTCGCCGAGACCTACATCTCCAACACGACCGGCGTCGACCTGGTCGACGAGGTCGTCGCCGCCGTGCTCGAACAAGTGGCCGACCTGCGCGACCAGGGGCCGAGCGCCACCGAGTTCGCCGCCGCCAGCGAGGTCGTCCGGCAGCAGCTGACGCTGTACGCCAACGAGCAGATCAACAGCGAGGTGCTGGCGACGCTGACCGACCCGGCCGGCTCGCCCTCGTTCGACGAGTTCCTCGACGAATCGGTCCACGTCGACGAGATCGACGCCGCGGCGATGCGCGACTACCTCGCCGCCTGGCTCCCCGCCGATCGGTACATCGAAGTCCGGGTCCTTCCCCGGGACTGAGTAAGCAACGGTTGGGGACAGACCCCAACCGTTGCTTACTCAGCGCATGTTGGCGGGGGTCACCGTGCGCTGGCTGACCTCGATCAGCTCGCCGCCGCGGATCTCGTAGCTGACCACGTGGTCGACCGAATGCTGGCCGCTACGCGCCCTGCCGGTCACGACGTCGATCTCGGTGCCGTCGACGAGCGGCACGAGCGCCACGGCCCGGAAGCCGTCGTCGGTCCCGGGTGACGACCGCTTGTCCTCGCGCAACAGCAGCCCGGAGTCCCAGACCCACACGTCGTCGACGCTGACGAACCGGCAGCGATGGTTGGTCTTCGACTTGCTCACCAGCCCGCCCGGGCAGACCACGACGCTGCCCTCCACCCACGGCAGCAGCCCGAGGCCGTCGCGACCGAATCCCGAGTCGAACGCCGCGGCGATGATCGCGTCGTGGTCCCCGTTGCCGATCGCCCGCTCGATCTGCACCTGGCGGACCACTTCGGCGAGGTTGTGCAGCTCGTCGTCGGCGAGGGCACGCACGGCGTCGACCACCTGGAGCGGGTCGCCGCCGAACGGGGCGTTGGGGCTCATGACGACGCAGTCTGTCCGATGCTGACAGCGTTCCGTACCTGTCGTACTGTTCGCCTCATGAAGACCAAGGCTGCCGTGCTCCGGGGGATCAACCAGGAATGGAGTGTCGAGGACATCGAGCTCGATCCGCCCAAGGCGGGTGAGGTCCTCGTCCAGGTCAAGGCCTCGGGGATGTGCCACTCCGACGAGCACCTGGTCACCGGCGATCTCGCCGGGGCGACGTCGCCGATGCCGCTGATCGGTGGCCACGAGGGCGCCGGTGTCGTCCTCGAGATCGGCGAGGGCGTGTTCGGCCTGGAGGTCGGCGACCACGTCGTCTTCGGCTTCATCCCCGCCTGTGGCCGCTGTCCGAGCTGCGCATCCGGTCATTCCAACCTCTGCGACATCGGTGGTGCGGCGTTCCCGACCGGGCGCCAGATCAGCGACGGGACCGCCCGTCACCACACCGCCGACGGTGAAGACCTCGGCTTGATGTGCCTGCTCGGCACGTTCGCCCACCACACGGTCGTCCACGAGTCGAGCGTCGTCAAGATCGACAAGGACATCCCGCTCGACCGCGCCTGCCTGCTGGGGTGCGGCGTGGTCACCGGCTGGGGCTCCGCGGTCTACGCCGCCGAGGTCGCGCCCGGCGACTTCGTCGCCGTCGTCGGTGCCGGCGGCATCGGCGCCAACGCCATCCAGGGGGCCAGGCTCGCCGGTGCTCGCGTCATCGCCGCCATCGACCCGGTCGAGTTCAAGCGCGAGAAGGCGATGGAGCTCGGGGCGACGCACACCTACGCCTCGATCTCCGACGCCATGGCGGCGATGGGAGAGTCGACGTGGGGGCGCGGCTTCGACAAGGTCGTGATGACCATGGGTGTCGGCAACGGCGACGCCCTCGGCGAGGCGTTCCACCTCGGAGCGAAGCGGTCGAAGATCGTCGTCACCAACATCCATCCGACGGTCGAGCAGTCGATCGCCGTGCCGGCCGCGTTCTTGACGCTGTTCGAGAAGCAGATCATCGGCTCGCTGTTCGGTTCGGCCAACATCCGCAAGGACATCCCGCAGCTGCTCGAGCTCTACACCCAGGGTCAGCTCGACCTCGATGCGCTCGTCACCAAGACCTACTCGCTCGACGAGATCAACCAGGGCTTCGAGGACATGCGCGACGGCAAGAACATCCGCGGCGTCCTGGTCTACGAGTAGGCCGACGAGGCAATCCGCAGGCCGGCCACGGCTGGTCGGCCCGACGCCGGTTCGTCGCCGGCGCGCTCACGCGCTGCCTGAACACGAATCGCCGTCACCCAACCATCGAAACGAACGATCGAACACGATCTATCGAACACGATCTATCGAACACGATCTATCGAACACGATCTATCGAACAAGGAGTGTTTTCAGGTGAAAGTGCGCGCAGGGCTGATCCACGGTGTCGGCCAGGACTGGCAGGTCGAAGAGATCGAGGTCGGTGACCCGCAGGCGGGCGAGGTGCTCGTCGAGTGGAAGGCCGCGGGCATGTGCCACTCCGACGAGCACATCGTCACCGGCGACATGGTCCCGCCGAAGGAGGCGTGGCCGATGCTCGGCATCGACGACTTCTTCCCGATCGTCGGCGGCCACGAGGGCGCCGGTGTGATCGCCGCCGTCGGTCCCGGCGTCAGCAGCGTCGCCGTCGGCGATCACGTGTCGGCGTCGTTCATCCCGTCGTGTGGCCGCTGCCGCTACTGCTCGACCGGCCGCCAGAACCTCTGCGACGCCGGTGCCGGTGCGTTCCAGAAGGGGATGATCACCGACGGCACCGCCCGTCACCACACCACCGACGGTCGCGAGGTCGGCCTGTACGCCAAGCTCGGGACGTTCGCCGAGTACAGCTGCGTCGCCGAGTCGCAGGTGATCAAGGTCGACGCCGACCTCCCGCTCGATGCCGTGGCGCTGGTGTCGTGCGGCGTCGCCACCGGCTGGGGTTCGGCGACCAACCGGGCGGCGATCACGGCCGGCGAGTCCGCCGTCGTCGTCGGCATCGGGGGGATCGGCATCAACGCCGTGCAGGGTGCGGCGATGGCCGGCGCCCGGCACGTGATCGCCATCGACCCCGTCGAGTTCAAGCGCGAGAAGGCGATGGAGATGGGTGCCACCCACACGTTCGCCTCGATGGAAGAGGCGATGCCGGCGGTCGCCCAGCTGACCGAGGGGATGATGGCCGACAAGGTCATCCTCACCCCGGGCGTGATGTACGGCGACCTGATGAAGCTCGGTACGGCACTCGCCGGCAAGGGCGGCACGATCGTCGTCACCGCCGTCGCCCCGATGAACCAGACCGAGTCGTCGGTCAACCTGTTCGAGCTGGCGATGTGGAACAAGGAGATCAAGGGCACGATCTTCGGCTCGCTCAACCCGCGCGCCGACATCCCCCGCCTGCTCAACCTGTACCGCGACGGCCAGCTCAAGCTCGACGAGCTGATCACCAACCGCTACCCGCTCGACGAGATCAACGCCGGCTACCAGGCGATGCGCGACGGCGAGAACATCCGCGGCGTGATCGTCCACGGTTGACATCAGACTCGCGAGTGATGGACGCCCGCCACCTCGTCGACACCGTCGGCGCCACCGTCGTCGGCCGCCGCCGTGAGATCGAGCTCGTCGTCGCCGCCCTCGTCGCCGACCGTCACGTCGTCCTCGAGGGGCCGCCGGGGACGGGCAAGTCGACGTTGCTGCGCACGGTCGCCCGCGAGCTCGGTGTGGGCTTCGAGTTCGTCGAGGGCAACGCCGAGCTGACGCCTGCCCGCCTCGTCGGTCACTTCGACCCGGCGCGGGTCCTCGCCGAGGGCTACGACCCCGACGTCTTCGTCGACGGCCCGCTGGCGAGCGCCCTGCGCGTCGGCTCGCTGCTCTACGTCGAAGAGATCAACCGGGTCCCGGAGGAGACGCTCAACGTGCTCATCACGGTGATGAGCGAGGGCGAGCTGCACGTGCCGCGGCTCGGCCGCCTCGCCGCCGCGCCGGGCTTCCGGCTGGTGGCGGCGATGAACCCGTTCGACGCCATCGGCACGGCGCGCATCTCCGGCGCCGTGTACGACCGCGTCTGTCGCGTCGCCGTCGACTATCAGACCTCCGACGACGAGCAGCAGATCACCGCCCGTTCGTCCGTCGGCGCCGACCTCGACCCGAACTGGGTCGCCAAGGTCGTCGAGCTGGTGCGGCTGACCCGCTCCCATCCCGACCTGCGGGTCGGGTCGTCGGTGCGAGGGGCGATCGACATGTGCGCCGTCGCCGCGTCACTCGCCGACGTGCGCGGCGCGGCGGTCACCGACGCCGGCGTCGGGCTCGACGCCGCGCTCGTCGCCCTGTCGGGCCGCGTGCGGTTGCGGGAGGGATCGACGCGCACCACCGAGGAGATCGTGCGCGAGCTCTGGACGGCGGTGTTCGGGCCGCGGGAGGTGGCCGACGAGGGAAAGCGGCAGCCCCGAACGGGGCGACGCCGGCCCGCTGACCTCGCCGCCGCCCACCACCAAGGAGGGCGACCAAGCCGACGAGGAGGTCGCCAAGGCGCGGCGCAAGACGACGTCGCGCCGCTCGCTCGAGCAGCAACCGAACTTCGACGAGATCTCGCCGGAGGTCGGTGAGCTCGACGAGGAGGCGGTGGCCTCGGCGATGGAGGAGGATCCCGACGACACGTTGGCACTGCTCGCCGATCTGACCGGGGCGACCGATCCGAAGCTTCGCGAGCTGGCTCGTCGTCTCGCCGGCCGGTTGTTCCTCGACCTGTGCCGACGCGGCCCGGCGACGCCTCGCGGCGTCGGCCAGCTGCGAACGCAGCGCTACCGACCCGACGGCGGTGACCTCGACGTCGATGCCAGCCTCGACGCCGTCGTCGGCGCCCGGGCGCGCGGCGAGGTCGTCGACCCCGATGACCTGCGGGTGCGATCGTGGTCCACTCCCGGTACGGCGATCTGCCTGCTCGTCGACCGCAGCGGCTCGATGACCGGACGGCCGTTGGCGACGGCGGCGGTGACCTCGGCGGCGGTCGCCTGGCGCAGTCCGGACGACTACTCGGTGTTGTCGTTCGGCAAGGACGTGGTGGCCGCCAAGTCGCAGGACGTGGCGAAGTCGAACGAGGGTGTGATCGACGCCGTGCTCGCCTTGCGCGGCTTCGGCGTCACCGACGTCGCCGGCGCGCTGCGGGCGGCATCGGAGCAGCTGGATCGGTCGCGGGCGGCGCGCAAGATCACCGTGCTGCTGTCGGACTGCCGGGCGACGGTGCCCGGCGACGTCGAGGGCGCGGCGCGGCGGCTCGACGAGCTGGTGATCGTCGCCCCCGAGTCCGACGCCGACGACGCGCAACGTCTGGCGACGGCGGTCGGCGCGGCGTTCACGACCGTCGGCGGACCGTCGGACGCCGCTGCGGCACTGACCCGGGTGCTCGACCGGTGAGCGTTACATCAGGGGTCTGACCCCTGTTGTAACGCTCAGCAGCTGACGTTCGGGTCGGGCACCACGCCGTACACGTTCTCCTCGGCGGCGACGGCGGGGAGCGTCGTGCCCGGTTCGCCGGCGGTGCCGGTGGGCGGCGGCGTGCTGTCGACCGGTGTGCTGTCGACGGGCGCCGTGCCCGGGTCGAGCACCTGGTCGGGAGCGTCGGTGAGCGTCGCCTCGCCACGGAACACGGCGAGGATCGCCTGCATGTTGTCGCCGTTGATCGTCGGCACGAGCACCGAGTTGCCCTGGATCGTCTTGCCCTGGGCGTTGATCTGGTAGGTCGTGATCGCCGTCGGATCGACCTTGCTCATCACACCCGCGAACTCGAGCATCTTGCGCGGCGTCAGGTTCGGGTCGGTGACGATGTACTCCGACAGCGTCTCGATGAGGCCGCCGGCGACGTCGGGGTTGAAGGCGCCCTTCGACAGCAGCCGGGCGACCGTGCGACGGAGGAAGTCCTGCTGCCGCGAGATGCGCCCGAGGTCGGACGTGCCGTCGGTCTTCCACTCACCCGACTCGTTGACGTACTCGAGTTTGCGTGAGCGAGCGTAGGCGAGCGCATGGTCGCCATCGAGCACGAAGCAGCCCGCCTCGGGAACGTCGAGGCCGGTGTTGGGGTCGCGGACCGGCGTGGCGAACGGGATGGCCACCCCGTTGACGGCGTTGACGAGCGTGCGGAACGCGCAGAAGTCGACCTGCACGAAGTGGTCGGTCGTGATGCCGAAGTTCTGGTGGATCGTGTCGATCAGCTTCTGTGGGTTGTCGCGCTCGTAGGCCTCGTTGATCCGGCCCTTGCGCGACGTGCCGGCGATGTCGACGTAGAGGTCGCGGGGGAACGACAGCACGGCAACCTGTGAGGTACCCGGGTTGACCCGCCACATCATGATCGTGTCGCTGCGCTCGCCGAGACCGGAGCGGTCGCCGAACGCCGGCGCGTACGGCGAGTCGGGGTCGACGCACGAGTTGTTGTCGGCACCGGTGATGAGGAAGTTCTTGGCGCCGGGCTCGGCCTCCGGGAACGACGCCGGCGGCGCCGTCTCGGGAGTGGATCCGCCGACGACGCTGGCGTCGACGACGAGCGGCAGGGTCGACGTGGCGCTCGACGGGTCGATGATCTCCGGCGCCAGGTTGCGGTCCTCGACGACGCGCTGGCCGGCGTAGAGGACGCCGGCGGCGGCGAACGAACCGAGGGCGCAGGCGAACGCCCCGACGACGAGCATCCGCTGCGGCCACGTGCGCGGTACGCGGCGCGACGACGTGGCGGGTTCGGGTGCCGGAGTCCGCGACGGCGGCGGCGGGACCGGCGGGGGAACGGGCGCGTCCGGCTCGTCGGTCATGACGGTTGGACGTTAACCGGCTCCAGCGAGACGACGGTCGCGACCGCGTCGCCATCGACGACATCGAGCTGGCGGATCGAACCAGCGTCGAGCAGGTCGGCGCGCCCGGCGTCGAGCGCGGCGTGGAGCGCAGCCGGGGCGGTGACGACGAGCGCGGCGACCTCGGCGCGCTGGCTCTGCTTGGCTTCGGTCTTCGCCCGCCGAACCTGGGTGAGCACCTCGATCGTCACGTCGGCCAGTGTCGGGTCGCCGATCGGCGCGTCAGCGGCGGCGAGCCGCGTCGGCCACGCGGCGCGATGGACGCTCGTGTCGTGCCACCAGCTCCACGCCTCCTCGGCGGCGAACGGGATGATCGGGGCGAACAGGCGCTGGATCGTGCCGAGGGCGTGTCGCAGCGCCGCCTTCGCCGAGTTGGCGGCCTCGGGCCGGCTCTCGTCGTAGGTGCGGCCCTTGACCAGCTCGACGTAGTTGTCGCAGAACCACCAGAAGAAGGCCTCGCTGCGCTCCAGGGCGCGGGCGTAGTCGAACCCGGCGAAGGCGGTGGTCGCCTCGTCGACGACGTCGTCGAGCTTGGCGAGCATCGACCGGTCGATCGGGTCGGTGACGACCGCCGTGAGGTCGCCGTCGTCGGCGTTCGACGGGGCACCGAACTGGAGGACGAACTTCGACACGTTGAGCAGCTTGTTGGCGAGCTTGCGCCCGACCTTCATCTGGTCTTCGCTGAAGGCGGTGTCGACACCCGGCCGTCCCGACGCCGCCCAGTAGCGCACGGCGTCGGTGCCGTAGGTGTCGAACAGGTCCATCGGCGTGACGACGTTGCCCTTCGACTTCGACATCTTCTTGCGGTCGGGGTCGAGGATCCAGCCCGACAGCGCGGCGTTGCTCCACGGCACGCAACCGAACTCGTGGTGGCTGCGGGTGATGGTGGAGAACAACCAGGTGCGGATGATGTCGTGGCCCTGGGGGCGGAGGTCCATCGGGAAGACGCGCTCGAAGAGCCCGTCGCCCTCCTCCCAGTGGCCGGCGATCTGCGGCGTCAGCGACGACGTCGCCCACGTGTCGAAGATGTCGGGGTCGGCGATGAAGCCGCCGGGCCGGCCGCGCTGGTCCTCGCTGAACCCCGCGGGCACGTCGGTCGACGGGTCGATCGGCAGGCGCGATTCCTCCGGCAGCAACGGCGCGTCGTAGCGCGGCTCGCCGGCGTCGTCGAGCGGGTACCAGACGGGGATCGGCACACCGAAGAAGCGTTGCCGGCTGACGAGCCAGTCGCCGTTGAGGCCCTCGACCCAGTTCTCGTAACGATGGCGCATGTGCGCCGGGTGCCACGTCAGCTCGCCACCCCGGGCGACGAGGGCGGCGCGCAGTTCGGGGTCACGACCGCCGTTGCGGATGTACCACTGGCGCGAGGTGACGATCTCGAGCGGGCGTTCGCCGCGCTCGTAGAACTTGACCGGGTGCTGGATCGGGCGTGGTTCGCCGATCATCAGTCCGGCGGCGACGAGCTGCTCGACGACCACGCCTTGGGCCTGCTTGACGGTGAGCCCGGCGATCGAGGCGTAGGCGTCGGCGTCGACACCGTCGGGCGCATCGGCGAGGATGCGGCCGTCGCGCCCGATGATCGCCCGCAGCGGCAAGCTCAGCTCGCGCCACCAGGTGACGTCGGTCGTGTCGCCGAACGTGCAGATCATGGCGATGCCGGTGCCCTTGTCGGGCTGCGCCAGCTCGTGGGCGACGATCGGCACCTCGACGCCGTACAGCGGCGTGACGACCGTCGTGCCGAACGCCGACTGGTAACGCTCGTCGTCGGGATGGGCGACGAGGGCGACGCACGCCGCCAGCAGCTCGGGACGGGTGGTGTCGATCTCGATCGTGCCACTGCCGTCGGAGCGGGAGAACGCCAGCTTGTGGTACGAGCCGGGCCGCTCGCGGTCCTCCATCTCGGCCTGGGCGACGGCGGTGCGGAAGTCGATGTCCCACAGCGTCGGCGCTTCCTGGCTGTACGCCTCGCCGCGGGCGACGTTGCGCAGGAACGCCCGTTGGCTGGCCCGCCGCGACCGCTCGTCGATGGTCGCGTAGCGGTACGTCCAGTCGACCGACAGGCCGAGGCGGTTGAACAGCTGCTCGAAGATCTGCTCGTCGATCTCGACCAGCTCGTCGCACAACTCGAGGAAGTTGGGGCGCGAGATCGGCACGGCGTGATGGTTCTTCGGCGGCTCACCGCGGAACGGCGGCTCGAAGCCCGGGGTGTAGGGCTGGCTCGGGTCGCAGCGGACGCCGTAGTAGTTCTGGACGCGGCGCTCGGTCGGCAGCCCGTTGTCGTCCCATCCCATCGGATAGAACACGGCCTTGCCCGACATCCGCTGGAAGCGGGCGATGGTGTCGGTGTGGGTGTAGCTGAACACGTGGCCCATGTGCAGCGAGCCGCTGACGGTGGGCGGCGGCGTGTCGATGGCGAACACGTCCTCGCGAGCTACCGACGCATCGAAGCGGTAGGTGCCATCGAGCTCCCACTGGGCGGCCCAGCGTTCCTCGATGCCGTCGAGCGTCGGCTTGTCGGGGATGTTCGCCATAGGGGGCGAAGGCTAACGGGATCGATTGTCCGGCCTGCAGCGAACAGTGCCCGTTGGGGCCTTGACCGGATCGGTGTCGAAGCTCACGATCGCGCGATGGTGCTGCCACAGCTCACGGCCCTTCGGCCGTACCTGACCGACGGCGGGCTGGAGACGACGCTCGTCTTCCACAACGGCATCGACCTGCCGGACTTCGCTGCCTTCCCCCTGCTCGACGACGTCGACGGTCGCGCCGCACTCGCCCGGTACTACGCGACCTACTTCGATCTCGCCGCCGAGCTCGGACTCGGGTTCATCATCGGCACGCCGACGTGGCGAGCCAACCCCGACTGGGGTGCCCGTCTCGGGTACGACACCGACGCGGTCGCCGACGTCAACCGACGGTCGGTCGACTTCGTCCGCGAGCTGGCCGCGGGGCGCGGCGAGGTCGACACCGTGCTCGACGGCGTCGTCGGGCCGCGGGGTGATGGCTACGTCGTCGGAGCGACCATGTCGCCCGACGAGGCGGCCGAGTACCACGGCGTCCAGGCCCGGGCGTTCGCCGACGCCGGTGCCGACATGCTGAGCGTGCTGACGATGAACTACGCCGACGAGGCGACCGGTGTGGTGCGTGCCGCGACGGCCGTCGGCCTTCCGGTCGTGGCGTCGTTCACCGTCGAGACCGACGGGCGCCTGCCGTCGGGTCAGCCGCTCGGCGAGGCGATCCAGGAGGTCGACGACGCGACCGCCGCGGCGGCGGCCTACTTCATGGTCAACTGCGCCCACCCGACGCACTTCGCCGCCGAGTTCGCGGGCGGCGCCGACTGGCTCGATCGGATCAAGGGGGTGCGCGCCAACGCCTCGACCCTCAGCCACGAGGAGCTCGACGCGGCGACCGAGCTCGATCGTGGCGACATCGACGAGCTGGCGCAGCTCCATCGGGCACTCGACGGGACCCTCGATCTGCGTGTCGTGGGCGGCTGTTGCGGCACCGACGACGAGCACGTGGCGGCCATCGCCCGGGCGGTTGTGACCAGCGGCTGACCAAACGGTGCCGGACCGCGGCCGAGGGCCGCTCGTAGACTCGTTGGCCGTGCTCAACCTGTATGACACCGCCACCCGTTCGGTGCGTGAGCTCGCCCTGCGCGAGCCCGGGAAGGTGAGCATCTACCTGTGTGGGCCGACCGTCTACGGGCCGCCGCACCTCGGCCACGGCAGGGCGACGCTGGTGTACGACATCCTCCGCCGGTACCTCACCTGGACGGGCCTCGACGTGCGCCTCGTGTCGAACATCACCGACATCGAGGACAAGATCGTCGAGCGTGCCGTGCGCGAGTCGCGCCCGTGGACCGACATCACCTCCAAGTGCGAGTCGATCTGGTTCCAGGCGATGGAGGGCATCAACGTCGAGCGGCCGACCGACGTGCCGCACGCCACCGACTACGTCGACGAGATGGTCGCCATGATCGCCGAGCTGGTCGAGCTCGGCTGCGCCTACGTCACCGACGACGGTGTGTACATGTCCGTCGAGTCGGTCGATGACTACGGCCTGCTCGCCCACCAGTCGGTCGACGACATGCGCTCCGGCGGCGGCGACCGCGAGGTCGTCGGGGCGAGCAACAAGCGCCATCCGGCCGACTTCGCGCTGTGGAAGTTCGAGTTCGACGACCCGACCGACAGCGAGCCGCAGTGGCCCTCGCCGTGGGGTCCCGGACGTCCCGGATGGCATTCGGAGTGCGTGGTGATGAGCCTCGACCTGCTGGGCGAGGGGTTCGATCTGCACTGCGGCGGCCAGGACCTGCGCTTCCCGCACCACGAGAACGAGCGCGCCCAGGCGGTGGCGCTCGGCAAGCGCTTCGCCAACCACTGGATGCACAACGGCTTCGTCGTCGACGCCGAGGGCGAGAAGATGTCGAAGAGCCTCGGCAACGTGTCGAACCTGCTCGACCTGATCGAGCACTACGACCCGCGCGCCTACCGGATGGTGTTGCTGCAGTCGCACTACCGCAGCCCGGTCAAGATCACCCAGGACAACATCGACGCGGCGGTCAAGTCGCTGGCCGGTCTCGACGCCTTCGCCAACCGCACCGCGGCGGTCGCCGACGCGGTGCCGGCCCCCGACGTGCTCGACGCGTTCCGGACGGCGATGGACGACGACCTCGACACGCCGCGGGCGACCGCCCTGCTGTTCGACACCGTCCGTCACGCCAACGCGGCGCTCGACGCCGGTGACGAGTCGGCACCGGCCCTCGTCGCCGCGGCGCAGGAGATCGCGGCGACGTTCGGGCTGCCGCTCGGGTCGACGACCGACGTCGACGCCGACGCGCGACGCCGCGCCACCGAACTCGACGCGGCACGGGCGGCGAAGGACTTCGCCACCGCCGACGCGCTGCGCGCCGAGCTGCAGGCGGAAGGCTGGACGGTCGAGACGACGCGCGACGGCACGTCGCTGCGACGGTGACGGCCACGCTCGACACCCAGTCGCCGGAGCCAGCGTCGTCCGAGTCCTCCCCGCCGGCGCGTGTCGAGCCGCGGCTCGTCGCCGCCGTCCACGGTGCCGCTGCACGAGTTCCCGGCGATGGGCTACCAGCCCGCACTCGACGGCTTGCGGGCGCTGTCGGTCGCCGTCGTGCTGCTCTATCACGCCGGCTTCTCGTGGATGCACGGCGGCTTCTTCGGCGTCGAGGTCTTCTTCGTCGTCTCCGGATTCCTGATCACCTCGTTGCTGCTCGACGAGCACGAGCGCAACGACGGTGTGTCGTTCAAGCACTTCTGGCACCGCCGGGCGCGACGCCTGTTCGCCGCCCTCGCCGCCGTGTTGGTGTTCGTCGCCGTCTGGACGGCGTTGTGGGGCTCGTCGGAGCAGCGCGCCCAGGTCCGGCGCGAGGTCGTGTGGTCGGTCTTCTACGTCAACAACTGGGGCCAGATCCTCGGCAACGTGCCGTACTTCTCCGGCGATCCGTCGATGCTCCGCCACCTGTGGAGCCTCGCCGTCGAGGAGCAGTGGTACGTCGTCTGGCCGCTGCTGTTCGTCGCCGTGATGCGCATCCGTCTGCCGCGCCACGTCGTCGGGTCGATCATCGTCGGTGCCGCCGTCGTCGTCTGGATGTACATGTGGTGGCTCCAGTCACGGCTGCCGACGCCCCTCGGTGGCCCGCCCGGCGCCTTCGACGGCGTCGATCGCACCAACTACCTCTACCTGTCGACGATCACCCGCTCGGCCGGTCTGCTGCTCGGTGCCGGAGCGGCCTTCTTGTGGCGCCCGTGGCGAGCGCCGCGCGCCAGTGAGGCGCCTGCCGGCCGTGCGCTCGACCCGATCGGCGCGGCGGCGGTGGCGATGCTCGGCTGCGCGGCGGCGGTCGCCGTGTTGACCGAGCCGTACGTGTACCAGTGGTTGTTGCCGCTGGTGTCGGTCTTGTCGTTGGTGGCGGTGATGGTCGCCGTGCACCCGGCCGCCCTCGGCTTCCGGCGGATGATGAGCTGGCCACCGCTCGTCGAGGTCGGCAAGCGGAGTTACGGGTTGTACCTGTGGAGCTGGCCGATCTTCGTCATCGTCGGTGCCGTCGACGGTTCGGTCGCCGCCTTCGCGTGGGCGATGGTGCTCACCGTCGTCGTCTCCGAGGCGTCGTACCGCTGGCTCGAGACGCCCGTGCGCACTGGCATCATCGGCCGCTGGTGGAAGGACCGGGCGACGGCCACCTACTGGCCGCTCGGTGCCGGGGCCTTCCTGGCGCTCGCCCTGTTCGTGTTCTACGTCAACGTCGACGACTTCAACCGCTTCGAGGGCGGCGGCGAGGCGACCTTCGACGTCGATGCGGTGATCGCAGACCAGCCGGCCGTCACCGGGCAGGCACCGTCGGCCTCCGCGGGCACGGCGCCGACAGCCACCGGCGGGACGGCACCGCTGGTGTCCGAAGCGGTCGTCCCGGTGACGACGGCGAACGTGGCGATCGTCGGTGACTCGCAGGCCAACGCCCTCGCCGTCAACCTGCCCGATGGCATCACCGGTGTGTTCCCGCGGGTCGTCAACGGTGCCGTCGACGGATGCAGTGTCTACGACTCCGGCAGCGTGCGCAGCAGCCGCTCGTTCCGCAACAGCTTCTCGTCGATCTGTGGCGGCTGGCAGCAGGAGTGGGCGCAGGCAGCGGCGGGCAACGACGTCGCCCTCGTGGTGATCGGTGCCTGGGATGTGTTCGACATCGTCGGCGACGACGGCACGACGTACGTCTTCGGTACACCCGCCGCCGACGAGCTGTTCACCGCCAACCTCCGTTCGGGCATCGACGCGATGCTCGCCGAAGGGGTCGCGGTCGGGCTGCTCGAGGTGCCGTGCATGCGTCCCCAGGACGTCGAGGGTGCCGGTGTGCCGGCGCTGCCCGAACGCGGCGACGACGAGCGCGTCGCCCACGTCAACGAACTGCAGCGCCAGGTCGCTGCCTCGTACGGCTCCGGAGCGACGTCGCCCGTGCAGTTCGTCGAAGGCCCCGACGCGTGGTGCGCCGACGAGACGATCGCCACCGACCTCGGCTACCGCTGGGACGGCGTCCACGTCTACAAGCCCGGCGCCAACCTGATCTACGAGACCGTCGCCCCCGACCTGCTCCGCCTCGCCGCCCTCTGACCCGGCCTGCCTGACCCGGCTCGCAGCGTTCGGCCCGCGATGAGCGAACGGCCCACCTGTCGGTCCGCTCGCTCATCGCCCCGGGCTGCGTTCGGCCCGCGATGAGTGAACGGCCCACCTGTCGGTCCGCTCGCTCATCGCCCCGGGCTGCGTTCGGCTCGCGATGAGTGAACGGCCTACCTGTCGGTTCGCTCCCTCATCGCCGGGCAGGGCGGCGGGCGGGCGGCTCGGGCGTCAGTCGCGGACGTCGGCGGTGCAGGCGGCGGCCGCGCACACGTCGATCAGTTCGCCGTCGAAGAGGAAGGCGGCCTTCTGGCGCCGGACGTCGGCGTCGTTGCGTGGGTCGGCGTGCGGATCGCGGCTCGTCGACGGCGGCACCTGTTCGACCGGGATCGGGTCGGAGCCCGAGTCCCACACGATGAGCGCCGAGGTCGCCTGGCCGTACTCCGCCGTCTCGACGGCCCACCCCGGTTCGACCTCGCGGCTGCGACCGTCGGCGGTCACCGGCCGGTGGATCGGGATTCCCATCGTGCGCGCGGCGACCATCGCCGTCAGCTCCGACACCTGCCAGTCCCCGAGAGCGACGTGGAGGAGAACGGCCGTCGGCGTCGAACCGGGCAGTGGGTCGTCGACGACGTGGCGCACGTACCCGGCGCCTTCGGCGCGGTCCCACAGCATCTGCATCACGCCGAGTGCCACGGTGCGGTCCAGCGCGCTCGGGTAGGCGGGCACGAAGATCGTCTCGAACGTGTCGAAGTCGACGGAGCGGGGGAGCAGCGTCGAGTAGTTCATGCCGACCACGCCGAGCACCGCCCGCTCGATGTCGGGAGAGATGGCGGCGAGCGCGATGCCCATGATCCCGCCCTGGCTGTTGCCGTCGTAGACGATCTCGCTGGTGTCGAAGATCGGCTCGCCGTCGGCGCGTTGGAACGGCGGCTCGGAGGCCAGTCCGTTGTCGGCGAGGAGCATGCGGCCGAGCACGACCTGGTTGACGAAGCCCTGGAGCATCCGGTCGACGAACACGGGGAACGTCGACAGGTCGTCGAGGGCGGCGATGGCGGTCGGGATGTCGTCCTCGCTGAAGCCCGCCCACTTGGTGGCGCAGTACACCGCCGCGTGCTCGTTGGACATCGCGACGACGTTGCCGGCCTTGATCTCGAGGTGCGAGCCGAGGAGTCCGTGGCCGTAGACCACGGCGTGCGCCGGCTCGGGTGAGGCGAGCACGGCGTTGCCGATCACGCAGGCGAACGGTGCCTGGAGCACACCGTTGGCCTCGGGGAGCCCGTCGTCGCCGAGCACCAGCGAGCTGCCGGGTGATCCGTCGCCGGTGAGGAAGCTGGGCACGCTGAACGTCCCTTCGACGAACCGGCCGATGCCGGGCTCGGGCGCCTCGGTGACGGCGGTGATCTCGAACTCGGGGGAGAACTCGCCGAGGCCGGTGAGGGCCTCGTCGCGCATCGACAGCATCGGTGCGGTCACGTTCTCGGTGCTCGCCGTCGTGAACGTCCACGCCAGTTGCAGGTCCTGGCGATCGATGCCGGCGTCGGCGAGGGCGGCGAACCCGGCCTCGAGGTCGTCGCGGCGCTCCTCGATCGTGACGATGCCGGTGTCGAGCCGGTCGCGGTAGGCGGTGAACGTCGGGGTGGCGAGGACCGGCGTGCCTGCCGCCGTGACGAGGCCTCGCAGGGCGACGGCGTAGGTGGTTGCCGGTGCCAGGCTGATCGCCGGGTGGATCACCAGCAGGTGACCGAGCGGGTCGTCGGTGTCGCTGTCGGGCTCGGCCCACAGCGGAACCCGTTCGCCGGTCGTCGTGTCGACGACGACGACGGTGGCGTCGTCGTCGAGCGACGCCTCGAGGTCAGTCCACGGCGGCAGCGCCGAGGCGGCCGGGTCGAGGTCGGCGACGAAGGTGAGGAGCGGGCTGTTGGCGCTGAACCCGTCGTTGCGGTTCCAGGCCGTGGGGTCGATGTGGACACCGCCGGCATTCGCCGGCAGCCCGTCGCTCGGGAACGCCACCCGCCGCCCGGTCGGCGCCGAGGCGTCGGCGGTCGTGGAGGCGTCGGAGGGGAACGGCAGCACGCACTGCCGTGTGTCGAGCGGATCGCAGCCGGCCGGGGTGGCGTCGATCGTCGCCTGGATCTCGGCGACGAGCGCCGGGTCGGCGGCCGTCAGCGGCGGCAACTCGGTGGTCGGTGGGGCGGCGCTGGTCGCCGGCGAGTCGGTCGCCGGTGGGTCGGTGGACGGCGGTACCGCGCTCGGTGACGGGACAGGAGCGGCGGTCGAGCCGACCGCGTCGCCGTCGTCGGATCCGGAGCAACCTCCTGCGGCGAACAGGGCGGCCGCGATGCCGATCGTCAGGAGTCTGGTCGGTCTGCCACGCATCGGGTGGCACCGTAACAACGCGCCCACCCGTTGCGAACGTTGGACAATCTCGGTTACCGACCGGTAACTTGGATGCATGGCCGACTTCTCCTTGAACCTCAACGAAGACCAGATCCAGCTGCAGAAGTGGGTTCACGACTTCGCCGAGTACGGTCATCCGTCCGGCCGCCCACGAGTGGGACGAGCGCGAGGAGTTCCCGTGGCCGATCGTCCAAGAGGCCGCCCAGATCGGGCTCTACGGCTGTCGATTTCATGCTCAACGCGATGAGCGATCCGACCGGCCTCACGCTGCCGGTGGCGATCGAGGAGATCTTCTGGGGCGACGCCGGCATCGGCATGGCGCTCATGGGCTCCGCGCTCGCCGCCGCCGGCATCGCCGGCAACGGCACGCCCGAGCAGGTCATGGAGTGGGTGCCGCAGTGCTACGGCACCGCCGACAAGGTGCAGCTCGGCGCGTTCTGCGTCAGCGAGCCCGACGCCGGCTCCGACGTGTCGACCTGCGCACCCGCGCCGTCTACGACGAGGCCAAGGACGAGTGGATGCTCAACGGCACCAAGGCGTGGATCACCAACGGCGGCATCGCCGACGTCCACGTGGTGGTGGCCAGCGTCGATCCGGCGCTGAAGGCGCAGGGGCAGGCGAGCTTCATCGTCCCGCCCGGCACCACGGGCCTGTCGCAGGGGCAGAAGTACAAGAAGCACGGCATCCGTGCGTCGCCACACCTCCGAGGTCGTCCTCGACGACGTCAAGGTGCCCGGGCTCGTGCCTGCTCGGTGGCAAGGAGAAGCTCGACGCCAAGCTCGCCCGGGCCCGGGAGAACGTGTCGACCGGCAAGCAGCCGGCGATGGCGACGTTCGAGGCGACTCGCCCCGCCGTCGGTGCCCAGGCGCTCGGTGTCGCCCGCGCCGCCTACGAGTACGCGCTCGAGTACGCCAAGGAGCGCCACGCCTTCGGCCGGCCGATCATCATGAACCAGGCGATCGCGTTCAAGCTCGCCAACATGGCGACCGAGATCGACGCCAGCCGCCTGCTGATCTGGCGCGCCGCCTGGCTCGCCAGCAACGGCACGTTCAAGAACGGTGAAGGCTCGATGTCGAAGTGGAAGGCCTCCGAGACCGCCGTGCGCGTCACCGAGGACGCGATCCAGATCCTCGGCGGCTACGGCTACACCCGCGAGTACCCCGTCGAGCGCTGGCACCGCGACGCCAAGATCCACACGATCTTCGAAGGCACCTCGCGAGATCCAGCAGCTGGTCATCGCCGGGCGATATCAGGCCTGCGTATCGAGTAGATCTGTCGGTTGTTGCGGCTCACTCGATGAGCCGTCAGCTGACGTCATCCCTAGTGCCGTCCCTAGACAGCCGTCACACCGTCGGCGTAGCGTCGCCGCCATGGCGACGATCCGCGAGAAGCGCCCGGGCGTGTGGGAGGTGCGGGTCTTCACGGGCGCCGACGCCACGGGAGGCCGACGCAGATGTCGCGCACGGTGCGCGGCGGCAAGCGTGACGCGCAGCAGGTCGCCGCCGAGCTCGAGGTCGGGCCGGGCGAGGCGAACGCCGGCGGGCCGGACCGGTCGCCGACGTGCTCGACGCGTGGGTCGAGCAGAACGTCGACACCTGGGCGCCGTCGTCGGCGCGGCGACCAGCAGAGCCGTGTGCGCACGATCAAGAAGGACCCGATCGTCACGTCTGCCGCTCGCCCGCCTGTCGGTCGGCGACGTCGAGCGCTGGCACACCCGGCTGCGCGCGGCGGCATGGCCGACGCCGGCGTCAAGAACCTCCACGGCGTGCTGCGCGCGGCGCTGGCGCAGGCGGTGCGCTGGGGCTGGGTGTCGACGAACGTCGCCTCGCTCGCCCGACTGCGCTCGACGAAGACGCAGCAGCGCGACGTGATGACCGTCGAGGACGTCCGCGCCGTGATGACGGCGGCGGCGACGATCGACCCTGCCGCCGCGCTGGCGTTCCGCATCGCCGCCGTCGCCGGCGCCCGCCGCGCCGAGCTGGCGTCGCTGCGGTGGACCGACGTCCGCGACGGCCAGCTGCTCGATCGACTCGGCGATCGAGATCATCCAGCGCGGCGACGGCACGCCTCAGCTGCGCGACGCAGCGACGAAGACGGCCAACGTTCGCGCTCGTCACGCTCGACGCCGAGACGCTGGCGATGATCGACGACGCTCGCGTCGAGCACGCGAGCCGTACGGTCCGTGGATGTTCGGCCTCGGCCCGGACATGGTCAGCCCCGACCGGATCGGCTGGTGGTGGAAGCGGCTCGCGCCAGCTGGCGGCGATCGACGCGACAGTGGCGACTTCACGACCTGCGCCACTGGTCGGCCACCGTGGCCATCGGCCAGGGCCACGACGTGCGCACCGTCGCCGGCCGCCTCGGTCACGCCAACCCGGCGATGACCCTGCGGGTCTACGCCCACGCCTTCGCCGCAGCCGACCAGGCGGTCGCCGCCGGCCTCGGCGACATCCTCAACGAGGACACGTGAGCCGACGGTTCCGCCCGACCGACGCGTTCGTCGACGAGTCGATCCGAGGCCGGCGCTACGTCATGGGCTGCGTGCTCGTCGAGGCACGCCACCTGACGACCTTGAGGCGAGAGATCGGCGGCCTGACGACTGGGGTTGCACCGCGGATCCACTTCAACAACGACACCGACGCACAGAGGCGCCGGGTGCTCGATGCGATCGTCGAGATGCCGATCGAGGTCTTCGGGGTCGTGTGCACCAAAGGCCACAGCATGAACGAATTTCAAGCGCGAGCGGCGTGCGTGACGGAGATCGTCGGACAGGTCCAGCGGCGGGAGGTATCGAAGCTGGTCTTCGAGAGCCGGCAGGACGACCGAGACGACGAACGTGCCATCGTCCGGGTGCGGGCTCGCCAACCGCCACTCACCTTCGAACATCGCACGGCTCGGCACGAACGAATGCTCTGGGTCGCGGACGCGGTCGCGTGGGCCGTCGGTGCGGGTTCGCCGTGGAGGGATCGATTGACTGGCGTCCTCACGGAGGTCATCGACATCAACCCCTGACAGCGCAGAACCCGGTTCCCCTACCCTTCCGGTAGGCAACCGGGTCCACTTCCTCGAGCGCTCGCCCGAAGCGGTTCCAGTATGCGCCTGGTGTTCGCGATATGCAATGAGACTCGCGGACGAGGGTCCGCAAGCCAAGTCAGCCAAATGGTTCGCCGAGTGAGAGCTCGATGGCGGACGGTTCCGTGATCTCCTCCCACGAGTACGAAATTTCTCCTCGATCGCCGACTTCCACGATGTAGACCGACTCCCCCTCGGTGAGCTCCATCGAGAAGCTGAACTGGCATCCGTTGAGAAGCCCGATTGCGCCGTCGCCCAAACTGGTTCGCGCTAGTTCATCGCCTCCATCTGAACGAACGACGACCTGGGTCGACGAGTTGACGTCGCTGAACCCGCCTTCTGGATAGCAGGAGTCACCCTCATCCTTGAGCGACCATTCGTCGGAGTCGAACACCGTGAATGTGCCCTCGATCGACTTGAGTTCGAGGACTCGAAAATCTGCTGCGTAGTCGGGGCAGAGATGTTCCACCGCGATGCGGTCGGCCTCTGAGCCGCGAGTTGCGCCGCCGTCTTCCAAGCCTTCACATATTGAGTAGCCGGCGTTGACGGCTGCGCGGTCAGTCGACCACGAGTGAAGGTCTGCGCCATCCAGTGCGGCGAGATACTCGTCCTCGCTGCTCTGTCCGCCTGACGGGATAAACCACGCACCGACGGCGGCTGCTCCTACGACCAGCATTACAGCGGCCAGAATCCAGCGCCGCTTCGGACAGCGCTCGCGCTTCGGGAGTGCGGATGCCATGGGTGGCGGTGCCCAAGTTCCGTTCGCCGACGGGGGTGGGGGTGGACGATGATCGGTCAACAGCGTCGGGGGGTAGAAGCGTCCATCCGACGCCTCCCACCACCCCTCGCCTTGCGGAACATCTGACATGTCGTGCTCATTTCCACTCCGGGGACGTCCCCTCGCATCCTGCGAATAGGTCATCGACAGCGTCTGCGTGGAACTTGACACTGCGGCGAGGCGTGAGGGTCTCGATCGCGCGGAGAGGATTGCTACAGAAAGTCGCAGTTCGGGCCGATACGACCACGGTGCGGACCGCCGCCGGACGACGTTCTCTCGCGGAAGCGAGACGGCTGAGGATCGAGCAGCGGCGCGCCATCGGGTGGCGCTACATCCCGATCATCCTCGTCTACTGCGCCATGAGCTCATGCTTCATCCTGTGGCTCGCTTGGACGGTGAATGCGAGCGCCGCGTGGTTCGGGACTGTCAGATCCGCGGTGTAACTGGTCTGGCCTGAAACGCTGAGCGACTCGCTCGGCTGGAAGGACAGACAACCATGACAGACCATGATGTGGCGGTGGCGACACCGCCCGATGACACGAGCGAGCAGCGACCGGAACGGTCGCTCGCGGAGCAGCTCGTGGACCAGGCCCGCGCTGACGGCAAGAACCTTGTCGGCCCGGGCGGGCTGCTGAGCGATCTCACCAAGCAGGTCCTCGAGACCGGTTTGGAGGTCGAGATGGAGGAGCATCTCGGCTATCCGAAACACGCCGCAGAGGGCCGCAACCGCGGTAACTCGCGCAACGGGACACGTTCGAAGACGGTGATCACCGAGATCGGCCCGATCGAGCTGGACGTGCCTCGTGATCGTGACAGCAGCTTCGAACCTGAGACGGTGCGCAAGAACCAGCGCCGGCTCGACGGGGTCGACTCGATGGTCATTTCACTCACCGCGAAGGGGTTGACGACTGGTGAGGTCGAAGCCCATCTGGCCGAGGTGTACTCGACGAACATCTCCCGAGAGACGATCTCCAAGATCACCGACCGGGTGCTCGGCGAGCTCGCCGACTGGCAGAACCGGCCCCTGGATCGCGTGTATCCGGTGATCTTCATCGACGCGATCGTGGTGAAGATCCGCGACGGCCAAGTCGCCAACCGTCCCGTGTACGCGGCGATCGGTGTCACCGTTGACGGTCAACGCGACATCCTCGGACTGTGGATCGGCACCGGCGGAGAGGGCGCCAAGTACTGGCTGCAGGTGCTCACCGAGATCAAGAACCGGGGCGTCGACGACGCCTGCATCGTCGTGTGCGACGGACTCAAAGGGCTGCCCGAGTCGATCGAAGCGACATGGCCGTTGGCGATCGTTCAGACCTGTGTGCTGCACCTGATCCGCAACACCTTCCGCCTCGCCAGCCGCGCCGACTGGGACCGCATGGCTCGCGATCTGCGACCCGTGTACACCGCGGTGAATGAAGCCGACGCACAGGCCCGCCTCGACGAGTTCCACGACCGGTGGGGCGACAAGTATCCGGCCATCCGATCACTCTGGAAGAACGCCTGGTCCGAGTTCGTGCCGTTCCTCGACTACTCACCGGAGATCCGTCGGGTGATCTACTCCACGAACGCCATCGAGTCGCTGAACGCCCGGTTCCGGCGCGCGACACGCGCCCGAGGGCACTTCCCCAACGAGCAAGCCGCGTTGAAGTGTCTCTACATGGTCGTGCGGTCGCTCGATCCGAAAGGCACCGGCCAGGAACGCTGGATGAACCGCTGGAAGCCGGCGCTCAACGCCTTCGCCATCACCTTCGAAGGCCGCCTCTTCTGAGGCCCTACGATCCCCAACAACAATGACCAGCCAGATCAGTTACACCAACGATCTGACAGTCCCCCGCCTGACTACCCACTGTCGCCTACACCGCGGCAGTCCCAGGCGATCAGTTCACACAGGAGCAGGTTGAGGTAGTGGCCGAAAGCCGCGCTGCCATCCGGCCGCGTCCAGTTCGGGGCCACGGAAGGCGGCTGCCCGATTCGAGTTGACTCGGAAATACAGGCCGATCGAGGGTATGGCGTAGGCGCCCGAGACGTGCTTCGCTCCTGCGATCCGGAGCTGACCCACGTACGACAAGGCCTTCAGAACCGTCGTTTTTCCGGTGCCCCTGCCGCCCACCAGCACGCACGGCCGTGGTCCTTCGAGCGAGGGGAAGTACGCGGGCTCCGTGAAGAGGTCGTACACGCGCTCACGTAGCCACTCAGCCTTGTAGTCGCCGAACAGCGACCGCAGCTCTGAGGTTCACGTTCGCTGAATCAACGGAGTCCACGTCTCCATAGAAGAGCGGTCGTTGGCACGACGACGCGAAGCGTTCAGGCCGTCGTGCGATCTCGCTTCGTCGACGAAGCCGATGTCCATCGCCTGGCGCATGAGGGCCGGGGCGAGTTGAAGCGCTGTCGTGATCGTCATCGTCACCGAGATCTCGGACGTGGTCTCGACGTCGACTCGTGATCTCCGTTCGGTTCGAAGGCCGATCGCCTGCAGAACGTGAACCGCAGCGTCCAGCGTTCGGAGGGGCGACCTCGTCGAGCGTCCATCGTCCGTGGATCTGAGCTCTCGCGAGTCTGAGACGGTCAGTTCCACGGTGCCGGTCAGGTCGCAGATCGCGGTCATGGACGATCATCGGCTTACCCGGCGGACACCCACCAGCTGCACTGGCTTGCTTCGTCGCGACGAATCTCGCACTCAGGTCCAGCGTCGCCGTTCGGCGTCGGTCGCGGGCGGGACCAGGTCAGAACTCAGCTGGAGCACAGCCCGACTCACCATCTGATCGAGGACTCGGTCGCTGTAGTAGAAGAACGAGTTCAGCAGGTACGTAGCGCTCCATCTCCGCATCACTGAAGTTGCTCAGCCATCCCTCGACGTCGACCCGGTCATGGGGTGACCAAACCTGGACGTCGACGAAGTACTCACACCGGCTGCGAACCGACGCGAGCCTCAACGGACGCTGATGCTGAAGGTCTTCCACGGATCCGCCAATCGATTGCACTTTCGAACGACCAGACAGCCAATCGATTGCCGAGCCCTCGCCCAGGGAAGTCGGGAACACCAATCATATGTCCGGGCATTGCTTCCGAAGGATATTGGCCACGTCGTTGCGTCTTCCTTGACATTGCAGACCTGATTGCCTGCTGTTGAGCGGCGCTGCCTGAGCGCGCCACGGTGCCGATCGCTACCACCATGGCCTCGCTCCGACCACATAGCGATCGGACCGGAAGCCAGATGAATCGGCTCGCTCTAGGAACGGCGCTCGGAGGCATCAGGCTGGTCGTGCAGCGCTAGCGGGGCCCGACAGTCGGGTCAGAACAACTGCCGAGCCTCCGACGTCGTGCGACGATGGTCGCATGACGGACTCGTTGCCGTGGCCGGCGGAGGGAGACCTACTATTCACGAGCGGGCATCAGGATTGGCAGAACAATGCCTGCCTCACATGGACCGAGGGCAACTCGATCCACTTAGAGGGGTACAAGCTCGCAGCGGATCAGTTGGTGACGACAATCGAGGCGGGCGGCCACGACCAGGACTTCCTCGTGTACCCAATCGTGTTCCTGTACCGCCACCATCTCGAGCTACTCCTGAAGGAACTGCGGGCGACCGGATGGCGTCTCTACGACTGGGACCTGAACGCGAACGGCGGCCACAAGTTGCCCGGCCTATGGAAGGATTGCCGGAAGGTCATCGAGGAGACCTGGCCCAACGCGCCGGGTTCGGACGCCGACGTTGTCGGGAGGCTCATCGCAGAGTTCGATGCGATGGACCCAAACTCCACGGCGTTCCGTTACTCCACGTCGATGAAGGGCGAGAAGTCTCTGCCCGACGACATCGCACATCTGAACCTCAGGCATCTGCGTCAGACGATGGACAGATTGTCGTTGTTCCTGCAGGCGTCACTCGCAGGCGTTGCGGTGAGTCTGGATCTGAAGCAGGACGTGGCGTCGACGGACTGATCTAGTCGTGTCGAGACGCTGCTGATGTGCTGGCGGGCGACACCCATACGACTCTTCGAACTTGCGCTCGTAGACGACTCGCCCGCCACAGGTCGGCCCAAGTCCCGCGTCACGTCGCCGAGCCGGCGTGCGGGGTCGCCTTATGCAACCCTCAGGCGGTTTCCGCCTGCGCTTGCTCCTGGCCGCTCTCGCCTCCCTCGGCCTCCTCGTCGGCGAGGTAGCTCTCCAACACCGCGCCTCATTGCTGCCTGACGCAATCCGGCCGAAAGGTGTTGCTCTGCTCGGCCATGAGGGGGACCACAGCGCTGGCCAGCGCTGCAGGCAGCTGCTCCAGATCGCGGAGCTTCCCGCGCAGCTGAGAGATCGTCATCGGCCCCCCACTGGTCTCGGGATCGAATCGGAACAACTTCTTGTCATCGTCCAGAAAGACGATTCGTCGATGAGCGACAGCGTTGCGGAGTGCATTCGCCTCATCGACTTTCCGTAGAACTGCCTTCGCCGCTTCGTCCCGTTCGATCAAGGTGCGCAGAACCTTCACTTTGGTGGAGAAGTTCAGGCGCTGGAGGACGGCTGTCCCAAAGACACGTTGAGTCTCGATGTCGTCAGCTTTGATGAACCACCACGCAATGATTTGTTCCATCATCTGCTCGACCTCAAGGTGGGCGAGAAGGAGCCCTCCAGCCACATCTCGGTACGACCCAACACCGCGTGAAGCGAAGTCGAGCAGCGTGGAGATGTCGGGCAACGGAGGAGGCGCGGGCGAGTCATCGGCCAAGGTTGCGACAGTAGATGGCGGCAGTCGGACGAACAAGATCGTCCCTCCGTCGAAGCGGTCCACCGCCTATGTGCCGGTCGATGGCACACCATAGTGTTGAGCGATAACCCGCTCCGGGAGCAGGGCCGACCCGCACAGTCCGGCCCAGGTCGTGCGGCGCATATCAACCGGGTCTACTGCGACGCTCGGTGCAGAGTGTCACCAGTCGCGCTCGAGTGCTGATGCAGTCGGTCGCCGGCGATACTCGTCCGTCGACGTCGGATCCCGGATCGTTCCGGAACTCGAGGCTTCGGCACCGGAACGACTGCCACTGCCAAGGGGAGAGGGGCGGCTGCAGGGGGTGCGCAGGCGGTTGAATTTCTTCGAGAATCTCGAACTGCTCGCTGCTGAGGATGCGGATAAGTCGGTGGACCGAGTCTCCTTCGTCGCCGAAGCTGATGACTTCGATCTCGGCGGGACGTTGAGCCTCGTAGGCCTCGCGGAAACATGCTCGCGAGGAGGCGTTGATCTCGGGCGACTGGCGGTCGTCGTCGGTTCCGCAGTTCGGCAGCGTGCGGCGATCGGACCACCACGTCGGACGAAGCCCCTCCGTTCCGTCGACGACATCGATCGATGACCCGTCGATCGCATCGACGATCGTGTCGCCGACCGCTCGGGTCTCGCCGGCGACGGTCAGCACGTGACGATGGCCGACGTCGGGGCACGCCTCTCCGGGCCTGATGTCGGTCGAGCGGAGGATCTCGACGACACCGTGAGCGGCGTCGGTGAGCGTCGCCTCGTACATCGCCTCGCAGGCTCGGGTTCCCCACGCCATCCCGGTCATGGTCACCACCAGGGCTCCGTGGTCGCTCCGGAAGACACCATCGATCTGTGTGGTCCCCACCAACACGTAGCCGGACGCCGGCAACGAACCGCGCTCGGTGGCAACGACCGATACGGCGGGAGCGGGCGTCGGCGGCGGCCCGCTGGTCGACGTTGATCGATCCGTACGAGCCGGTGACGACGAGGTGGTCGAGTCGGCCGGTCCGTCACTCGAGGTGTCGGCCGCCGAACACGACGCGATCAGCACCGCCATCGCGACGACAACGAGTCGAGTCACCAACGTTCGACGCCCACCGCACGACAGCGGTTCCGAAGTACGCCCAAGCCAAGGTGCGAGACAGGGCGCCGCCGACCATCCGGGCTTGGTGCACGTCGAACCGTGGCTACCGAATCAGATGTCTTCATTGAGTCCCTGCAGCTCGATTCCAGCTTCGGTCGCCAGCAGTTTGGCGGCGGCGTCGAACTCGATCTCCTCGATCATCATCACGAACACGACTACCTCGCCGCCGACCCCGCATCCGAAGCACTTGAAGTGGCCCGTCTCCTCGCGAACGTTGAACGAGCCCGGTGATTGCTCAACGTGGAAGGGGCATCGACCGACGAGATTGCGGCCCACTTGATGCAGCTCGACGTGCCTTCGAACGACGTCGGCAAGGGGAACCGCTGACCAGATGCGCTCGAGGTCGGCGTCATCGACCGCCATCGCCCCCTGCGCAAGTCCGATCGAAGTCAATGCGCTGCAGCACGATCATCGGCCGGCGCGGAAGCTGGCGATCGCCCGCTCGACCGCCTCACGTCTGGTCTCAGCGGTCTCGACGATCCTTGTGTTGTCGACTCGCGCCTCCCAGTTGATCCGTCCGGGAGGCTTCTTGAAGACGGTTCCTTCGATCACTCCGTCGCCGCTGCGTGATTCGAAGCGGTATGCCTCTCGCAGCGTCACGCCCGGGATCGACTGCGGCCCACTCGTCGCCATGTGCCACGGTACCAATTGGCTGCGAGCGCCTCGGGAGGTCCGTCGATCGCCAGAAGATCGCGTCTCAGCCAGCCACCACACACGTTGACCAGGTCGTCCCTACGGTTCGATCTTCGAGTAGGGACGTCGCGAAATCGAAGTGGCCGAAAAATGGGCTCATCCCTACTTTCGTCCCTACAAACGACTGGAACTGATGACACGGATCGAAATCGCCCGCTCGCGAAACGCCTGGTCACGGCGACATCGACGCGCGAGGCGAAAAATGCGAACTCCGAGAGCTTGATCCACACGATCTTCGAAGGCACCAGCGAGATCCAGCAGCTGGTCATCAGCCGGGCGATCTCGGGCCTGCGCATCGAGTGATTCGGTCGGGCTGACCGAGGGTCAGGAGAAGAAGCGGATCTCGGTCGTGCCGTCGTCAGCCGACTCAGCTGTCACGACACCGGAATCGATGACGTGGACCTTTGCCTCGTCGCCTGCATCGATCGTCCAGCGCTCGACACAGCCGAGGTCGTACGCCACACCGTGGGGTTCGTAGAAGCCGTTCTCGGCCATGTCGACCTCCGCGCCGATCACGCACTTCGTCTCGCCCGTGTCGAGTGAGAACACTTCGGTGGACGCTTCATCGGTGGCGGACGTCTGCGGCCGGGTTGCGCCGATGACCTCGCCGTCGACGACACCGAACGGAGCGACGAAGATCGGTCGCTCCCAGATCGGGTTCAGCGTTCGCACATCGACCCCGATCGCTTGCCCATAGTCGTCGACGATCAGCACATCGCTGCCGGGCCCGGCGGCTGTCAGTGTGAGGTCGCCGGGATCGGGCAGCGACGTGACGATCTCACCCTTGCGATCGAGGATGTTGAGCGCGGACAGGCTGTAGGCCACAACGGTGTCACCGAAGACCATGACGCTCCGCTGCTCGGAGATCTTGTCGATCGGAATCGGGTCGGACACAGGTTGGAGGTCGAGTGGATCGACCTCGATGACCGAGTCGCCCACTCGGCCGACGAAGGTCTCGGGCCCGCCAGCCGACATCGGGCAGAACTCGCCGACGAGCGCGCCACTCGTCGGTTCATAGTGTCGAACACTGCATGAGCCGGTGGTGAACGCTTCGATGCGGTTTCCTCGACCCCCGAGGTTGTCGTCGCTCGGAAGTGGGATCTCGTCCCCCGACGCGCCGTCGAGCAGGACGGCACGCAGCTCCTCGCCGACGGCCAGCGTGACCAACACGCTGTCCTCGACGACACTCACGAGACCGATCGTTTCATCCGTGGTGAACTTCCACACGACACCGCCGTCGGCACGGCTGTGTGCGACGAGCGCATGGTCACGATCAGCAGTGATCGTGTGAACGAGGATCACGTCAGCGACCGCGCCAGCGAACGGAACGGTCACGCGATCGACGGTGATCGTCCAGCTCTCCTTCGGGTCGGCGGCCAACAGTGGACGACTCCGGCGCTCGAAGAATGGATCGGTCGCGACATCGACGAACGGTCCGAAGTCATCCCGCGGCGGGGAGGCCACAGGGCCCTCGGTGCCGTCCGGCAACGTGACCGCGGTGGGTTCGTCCGGGCGAGCGCGTTCGGGCGATTCGCCGCGTGCCGTGCACGAAGCGGCAACGAGCGCGACCACCATGACCGAGATCCGCCACATCGCGCCACGGTACCGATTGCCCGATGACCAGGCCCGTCCCGGCGGCGGCCAGTCGGAGGTTGCCGGCAGAAGTCGACAGGGGTCGACAGGGGTCGACACGCGTGCGTCGACGTGCGTACCGTGGCGCCGTGAGCTCCAACCGACCGACGGTGGACGAAGTGCGAGCGACCACCGCCGAAACAGCCCGATCGATGGCCCCGCAGCGGGTGCCGGTGAACGCATACGAGACGCCCGGCGCCTTCGTGATCGTGGCGCCGCTGCCGGCGGTCACCGATCGCGACGTGACCCTGACGCTGCGCGACGGCGAGCTGCGGATCTGCGCGGAACTGCGCAGCGCCGGACCCCGCGAGTACGCGATCCACGAATGGGAATACGGCGGCTACGAACGCGAGCTCGACATCCCACCCGGGTACGGGTCCGGCATGGAAGGCGCGCTCTCCAACGGTCAGCTGGTCGTTCGTGTCCTCAGCGGTCCGTTCGGCGGCGACCTGCAGATCCACCCGACCGCGAACTGACTGGCGCTCGTCGATTCGGCGCTCGGCCGCAATCGCCGATGCAGACCGAGGTCGTGCATGACCGTCGCCTTCAACACGGCGTTCATACTCACACTGTTCGCCGCAGTGGCGCTGTGGCCGCCGATGCCCACACGTTCATCGCCGTTCAACCTGCAGTTCGCGGCCCGCGTGGTGGATCAACGAGATGCCGTTCTTCGGCCTGCTGTGGCTGGTGGCGGGGACCGCCGGCACGCTGATTCGTCCGCCATCGGGACCGTGGTGGTGGGTGGTCGCCGGCCTGACCGTCGTCGGAGCTGCGCTGTTGGTGACGATCGCCGTGCGCGCCCGGTCGGCCCGCCGCGGACTGGCGGCGGCGTTCCAGACCGCGTACGTGCCCGGGGCAGCACCCCGCGCCACCCGGGTGGTGTGGTGGCGGTTGGTGCTGCCGATGATCTCGTGGCGACCGGACGTGCGTCGCGTCCGCAACGTCAGGTACCTGCCATCGCACCGCCGCGGGCATCGGCTCGACGTGTACCTGTCGCGCCGACACCGGCGACCCGAGGCACCGGTCCTGATCTTCTTCCACGGGAGCCATTCGCTCGGCAGCAAGATGCTCGGCGCCCGCCCGCTGCTCTACCGGTTGGCCGCCGACGGGTGGGTGTGTGTCAGCGCCGGACGCAGGCAATTCCGCACCGGTGACGCGGAACAACTCGCCGACGCCCGCGCCGCCATGGCCTGGGTGCACGACAACGCTGCCACCCATGGCGCCGACCCTGGCAAGGTCTTCGTGGCCGGCGGCTCGGCAGGCGCCAACCTCGCAGCAACAGCGGCGCTGTCAGGTGGCTCCGTCCGGGCCGTCATCGGCCTGTCCGGCTACTACGGCGACGCAGGCGCGTGCGCGACCTCCGACGCCCCGCCGTTCCTCATCGTCCACGGCGCACTCGACACGTTGGTCATGCGTCAGGACGCACGCGCCTTCGCCGACCGACTCGCTTCGGTCTCGGCGCGACCCGTCGTGTACGCCGAACTCCCTGGCGCGCACCACAATTTCGACTTCTTCCAGTCCCTGCGCGTTCACGCCGTCACCGACGCGATCGTCACGTTCGCCAACCTGACCTTGGGAACGGAATGTGGCGGATCGTCGCCGTCCTGAGCAGCCACACTTGGTTCCTCACCGCGGATCACAGGAGTGCAACGAGATGAGACCGCTTCGATACTCGATCAACACGACGCTCGACGGCTGCTGCCATCACGAGGCTGGGGTGCCGCCCGATGAGGAGTCGATGCGCTACTGGACCGCCGAGATGGAACGAGCCGATGCGCTGCTGTTCGGTCGGGTGACCTACGAGATGATGGAGTCCGCGTGGCGCCGCCCGGGCGCGGCGCGTGGCCTGACTGGATGGGTGAGTGGGAGATCCCGTTCGCCGAAGGGATCGACCAAGCGAAGAAGTACGTCGTGTCGAGCACGCTCGATGCGGTCGACTGGAATGCCGAGCTGGTGCAGGGCGACGTGGAGCACGCGGTTCGGCGCCTCAAGGATGAGCCGGGCGAGGGCCTGTGGGTGGGCGGCGTGACGCTGCCGCTGGCGTTGGCGGACCTGGGACTGATCGACGAGTACGAGTTCGTCGTGCAGCCGGTTCTCGCCGGGCACGGCCCGACCTTGCTCGCCGGTCTGCGCGAGCGCATCGAACTCGAACTCGTGGATCGTCAGGACTTCCGGTCGGGGTCGATCGCCCTGCGGTACCGGCCCGTGCCGACTCCGAGGTCGGACTGACGACATGGTGGTCGAGCTCGTCGCCGTGGTGATCGATGCCGGGTCCCCGGTGGCGCTCGCCCACTTCTGGGAGCGGGCGCTGGGATGGCGCGTCGTCGACCCCGACTCGCCCGACCCGTCGATGTCGGCCAGACGAGCGCCGAGGATCACGTCGTCCTCGCCGATCCGGAGGGCAACGAGTTCTGCGTCATCGAACCAGGCAACCGCTTCCTCGCCAGCTGCCCGCGCCTCGGCGCCGTGAACTGCGACGGCACGAAGGACCTCGGCTACTTCTACAGCGCCGCGCTCGGCTGGCCGCTGGTCTGGGATCACGACGACGAGACCGCGATCCAGGCACCGACCGGTGACGGCCCGAAGATCACCTGGAGCGGGCCGCCACTGATGGCGAAGTCCGACCGCGAGCGCATCCACCTTCACCTCGCGCCGGCAACCGGCACCGCAACCGACGACGCCGTCGAGGAACTGCTTCGCCTCGGGGCCACACGACTCGACAACGGTGTGCATCGCTGCGTCGGCGCGATCGTGCTCGCCGACATCGATGGCAACGAGTTCTGCCTCGTCGAGTGAGCGAGCCGGCCGCAGTCACGCCCGCGGCTTCTTCCTGATGAGCTCGTCGAGCTCGTGTTCCTCCTTCGTCTTCATCGGCTCTCCCGAGTTTCGCTTCGTCATGAGGGTCTCGTAGCGCTGCTGGTGGCGCCTCGTCCACTTGACCTTGGGCTCCTTCTTCGGCTTCTCCTTCTTGCCGTCGAGACGCTTCTTCCTCGACGCGTCGTAGCCCGACGTGTCGACTGGAAAGCCGCCGCTCCACCAGCGCTCGACGTTGCCGAACGGGATGGCACCCCGGATCAGGATCTCGCGGGCACGGTTGACGTTGGCGATGTCGGTGTCGGCGACGTCGGTCCCCGACGAGAGTGCCGTGACGATCTCGTCGGTCGTGAAGTACTCGAGGCCGGCCAGCTTGATGACGGCGACGTAGCCGGACTGGAAACCTCGGGATCCCGACGCCGATCTGGCGACCGAGATCATTCCCGTCTTGGCGGTCTGCTTGATGTGCGCGGTGATGAACTTCGCGTTCTTCGCACCGGCACTCCCCAACGGCGCGAGACCCTTGTTCACTCGCAGCATCGCGACGTCCGCTGTCGTTGAGCGACCGGAACGCATACGTGCCGCTCTCCTCGTACTGCTTGAGTTGCTCGAACGTGATGCCTCCCGACATCGACGGCGCGTCCTCATCCGAGCTGTCGGCCCCGATGTCGTCGTCGAGCACCAGCTCATCGATCAGCTCCGCCTCGGGCACCGGCGCGAGGAGTGCCCGCTGCGCTTCTTCGGCGACCGGCGAAAGGAGCCCCATCAGCCGCGGACCGAAGCCGGTCGTCGGCAGCATCGCGCTCTCGTCGAGCTGACCGAAGATGCGTTGACGGACCGCGGCATGGTCGCCGGTCAGGGCAAGGAGCGCCTGTGCGCGGAAACCGACGACGTAGTCGCCAGGTGCTTGATAGGCGTCGACGGACTCGGCGATCTGCGCCCGCGACACGATGGCGTGCGCAGCGTGCGCTGCACAGTTCCCGTCCGCTGTCGTCGTCACCGTGATGACCGGGTCGTCAGGGCCTGCCGTGAACGTGACGTTGAAATGGTTGCCGGCATGCTGCAACGCCACGCCGTCGGGGAGGACTCCGCCGTCGAGGGCGGCCAGGATCTCGTGGGTCGACAGGTGGGTCTCTTGGTGCGTGACGTCCTGGAGGAACGCGGTCACCCAGGCCTCCGGCACATCCGCTGGACCGTTGACGTCGTCGAACCCGGGGACACGCAGCTGGACGACGTCGGATGGTGCCGTCGCCTGCGCCAACGGTCGCGGTGACGATGCTCTCGGCGCACGTTGAACGAGCGGGCCCGCTCGTTCCGCTTCCGCTTCCAGTCGGGCGTCGTCGTTCACTGCCACACCGGCGGGACGACCCGTCGGCGCCACCCGGCCCTGCAGCTGTTGCACGACGTGCCAGGCCTCATGGGGGAGATGACGCTCCTGGCCCGGCCCGAGCTCGATCGACGTGCCGCGAGTGAACGCCAACGCACCCAGACGCTCCGGAGCAGACGAGTTCCGTCGGACCCGCACGGACGACAGATCGATCCCCGACCTCTGCTCCAGGCCAGCCTTCAACCCGTCTGGCATCCCCGTCCGGTTCGCGGACGACGTCGCAGCATCGTGGGCCGGCGCCACCACGGCTCGTCGGATCCGCACTGCTCCTGCCGACGGCCGACCGAACGACTGCGAAGCGGGGCTGCCCATGTCGACGCGGCCAACCGCACGGGCGGGCTCGTCGCCACCGTGCGGCGCTCGACGAGGCCGCTCCCGAGGCAGCGGATCGTCGCGCGACGGCCGACGCCTCCGCTCGGTTTGGCGCGCTGACACGTCGCGTTCCATCGACCGCTCCTCTCGTGCCCGCTGTCGCGGAGAGTACGTCGAATGCCACGTGGGGTGGGAATCCGGCCACAGATGGTGGCTCGGGTGGCCCAGAACGCCCTTGCGTCGCTACACGATCTGTGGTTATCTACAACCATATGGTTGTAGATGTGCTGACGGACGAACAGGTCGATCGGATGTTCCATGCCCTCGCCGATGCCACGCGGCGCGACATCGTCGTGCGCACGTTGGCAGGTGAGTACTCGGTCTCCGCGCTCGCCCGTCATTACCCCATGAGCTTCGCCGCCGTGCAGAAGCACGTGGCGGTGTTGGAAGCGGCGCAACTCGTGACCAAACAACGCCGAGGGCGCGAACAGATCGTTCGCGGTGACGTCGAGACCATTCGCCGAGCCAACCGAGTGCTCGACGCATTGGAGGCGGTGTGGCGTGGCCGCATCGAACGGATGGGCGAGATCCTCGCCGACGACCAGATTGGAGACACCCGATGACCGTGACACACGTGCACAAGGACCCCGAGCAGCTCACCATGACGATGATCGTGGAGCTCGACACGACCGTCGAACGGGCGTGGCAGTTGTGGGCAGACCCTCGCCAGCTCGAACGCTGGTGGGGCCCGCCGACCTATCCGGCCACCTTCGTCGACCACAACTTCGAGCCGGGCGGAGAAGCGACGTATTACATGACGAGCCCCGAGGGCGAGAAGTTCTACGGCTGGTGGGAGGTCATCGCCATCGACCCGCCCCGCCGACTCGAGGTGAAGGACGGATTCGGCGACGACACCGGCCAGCGGAACGAGGACATGCCCGCCGGCAGGATGGTCGTCACGCTCGACGAGCGTGACGGCAAGACGGTGATGGACATCACCTCCCACTTCACCTCGCTCGAGGCGATGAACCAGCTGATCGAGATGGGCCAGGAAGAAGGAATGGTGCAAGCACTCGGCCAGATCGAGGCCATCCTCGCGGTCCCCGCTACGTCGTAGTCGCGCGTATCGCTCGGAGCAGCGCGTCGCGCTGCTCGTGCCCGTTCGGGAACTCGTCGTCGCGATCTGCTCGCCACGCAGCGATCATCGCCAGCACGAGTGTCCGGCAGTCGCGTAGCTGGAGCCGATCGGCCCCCGTGTAGCGGCGACCGACCTCGGCGGGCGTGTGGGCGATGTCGAACTCGACGGGTCCCGAGCAACACGTCTCGAGGTCGATGAAGCGAAGGCCGTCCGCCGTCTTCACGACGTTGCCGGGATGTGGTTCGCCGTGGAGCAGTTGCTCGTTCACGGAGCGCTCGAGGACTGTCCGCCGCAGGCGCCGCAATGTGGTCGTGAGGAGCTCCCGGTCATCGACGGTGAGGTCCGGGCTCCGCTCGTGGTCCGCGACGGTCGCCAGTGCTTCATCGACTCGATCCGTGAAGTGGGGTACCGCCACCGTGAGCCGGCGCATCTCGGCGTGCAGCCCCTCGAGCGCCCGTGTGTACTCGTCCGGCGTGATGCCACCGGCAGGCAGCGGCTCGTAGTAGCGCCAGAACGTCATGGCGAAACCATCACGAACGTGGACGACCGGTTCCACCCGCGGGTCGAGGGCACCCACGAAGCCATTGGCTCCATCGAGCTGCCGGGCGATCTCCAGCTCGAAGGAGGCGCCCTCATGATTCCGGCGAACCGGAGCCGCGACCCGAGCAAGCACATCACATGGCACGAGCCGCACGACGAGACGGTTCGAGTTCTGCAGGACGATCGCGTCGTCGACCGCCAGACCCATCGCCGACGCAAGCGAGCTCGTGGCTGCCGTCGCCCGAGCAACCGCTGCTGGCTCCATTCAGGCTGACGCCGGTTCGCTCGGCGCGTCCAGGTCCGGGTCGTCCGGGTCCCGATCCTCCGGGACCCAATCGTCCGGGATCGTCGTCGGCGGCAGCCACGCCGATCTCGCTCGCGGGCTCATCAACACGTCGCGCGGCCACCACGCCAGCGGCCCGTCGCGGGCGATCGAACGGTCGGCGACGATCGACGCCGTGTCGTGACCCTTCGCACCAGACGATCGACGGCCCACACGTAGTAGACGGTGATCGTGTCGTGGTAACCGCTGGTCGAGGTGTTGGCGACGCCGGTCGCCTCGTTGTACGCAGGGATGGCAGCGCGCAGCGTCGCCAGGGCATCGGCCGGACCGAGGGCGCGGACGAGGGCGATGCAGGTGAGCACGTGGCCCTCGTGGGTCCACTCCGCCTTCGGCAGCGTCCGATCGAGCAGCCCACCGGCGACGTGCGTGGAGCGCCGGTCGAGTTCGTCAGCGCTCGGCTGGATGTGGGCGGTGGCATCCATCGATCGTGCAGCCTGCCACGGACTACGGTCGCGCCATGGCACGAACCGGGGGATGCCTCTGCGGGGCGATCAGGTACGAAATCGAGGGTGAACCGATGGCGACCGCGGTCTGCCACTGCGATCACTGTCAACGACAGAGTGGTGGTCCGTTCTCGGTGAACGTCATCGTCCTCGAGGACCAGCTGACCGTGACCGGTGAGCTGAACACGTTCGAGGACCGCGGCGAGCACGGCGACGCGGTCTACGTCCGCCGTCGCTTCTGCGGCACGTGCGGGTCGCCGATCTATTCGGCGATGGCCGAGCCCGCAGGAGTCCTGGCGCTGAAGGCCGGGACGCTCGACGACCGCAGCGAGGTCGCGCCGACGGTCGAAGTGTGGTGCGAACACAAGCAGCCCTGGGTGGCGCTGCCCGGCATGGCCGCCTCGCTCGATCGCGAGTGACACCACCGTCGGTCCCGGTCGTCAACCGGGGATCGGCACCCGTTCGACGAGCCAACCGATCGGCGCCCGCTCGACGACGAACTCGAGCGACGCCGCGACCCAGCCCGGAATCGCGTCGCGGTCGTTGGCGTCGTCGATCGCCCGCAGGCCGCCCTCGCGCAACGCTGTCTCGAGCGTCGAGCGGTCCCAGGTGACGTCGTCGAAGGAACTGTTCGGGTCGATCGAGAGCACGAGGCGTTCCCTCGTCGTGCCGAGCTCGCACGCCGCACCGTTGATCGCCGACAAGGCGATGCGCTGCACCGAGGCGTCGTAACCGTCGCCCGGGAACTGATCGGGTTCGGCCGTGCACGGGTCGTCGGCGACGAACTCACCGGTGTCGCGCCCGGCGACCGCCGAGACGGCGACCACGGCCACGGCCGCAACTGCGAGCGCGGCGATGCCGACCGACGCCGACCGTCGCCGCGACGGCGACCAACCCGTCGACTCGCCGCGGCGACGTCTCGCCACGACGACGGCCGGGATCGCCGACAGCGCGGCGAGCACGGCGGCGATCGCGAAGGCGGGACGGAACGAACGGGTGACGGCGTCGGTCACGGCGTCCATCAAGGCGTCCCGAGCACGAGCCATGTCGTTGTCGCCCTCGGCGCCGCGCTCGTCGAACTCGCCCGCCAGATCGGGAACCTGGCCGCGCGGCGCCTCCTCGATGGCGTCGCGCAGCGCCCAGGTCACCGGCACCTTCTCGTACAGGTCGAGATCGGTGAGCAACATTGCGCGGGTGGCACTCAGCGTCGCCCGCTCGATCCCGGCGTCGAGGCTCGACGACAACACCGGTGCGATCAACGCCAGTCCGAGCACGAGGCCGGCGTGACGGGCACCGATCGTCACCGCGCTCGCCCGCACCGGAGGTGAGTCGGGCGGCACGGCGGACTGGTCGAGGATCTCGTGCACGAGGTCGAACCCGGCGCCACAGACGGCGAACGCCGCGGCCGCCACGACCGGCGCCGCACCGGGCACGAACGCCAGGGCGAGCAGACCGGCCGCCAGCAGCAGCGCCCCGACGCCGCCGACGACGACCCGCGGTGCGGCCTGGACGCGCCGGCCAACGACCATCCCGAGCGGGAGTGCGCTGACGAGCACCGCGGACTGGATCGGGCTGTAGCGCCACACCTCGATCGCCAACAGCACGCCGAGGAACAGGGCGGCCACGAGGGCGGCGAACACGAGCGCAAACCCGACGTTGGCCACGGTCACGGTGCCGTCGCCGCGCCGGCCCGTCCGTGGCGCAGCATCGTTCGGCACCTGGCGTGCCGCGCGGTTCGGTGAGGAGCGCCAGTGCGCCGGCGACGATCGGCGCCTGGACGAGGAAGATCGCCCGCCACGAGAACGCCTCGGTGAGCACGCCGCCCAGCGCCGGACCGGTCGCCGCACCCACTGCGGCCGCCAGCGCCCACCACGCTCGTCCGCGCCGCTCGCCCGGCACGAGCGCCTCGAGCACCGGCAGCGATCCGGCGAGCAGCAGCGCCGCACCGACGCCTTGGGCCGCTCGGCCGGCGAGCAGCACGGTGAGGTCTGTCGCCGCACCGGCGATCAGCGACGACACCGCGAACACCGCCGCACCGGCGACCACCAGGGTGAGCGGCCGCACACGTCGGTGGGCGACGGCGATCGGCGCCGCGGCGACGGTGACGGCGACGGCATAGGTCGTCAGCACCCACGACACCCCGACGATCGACGTGTCGAACTCGGCGTACAGCTCCGGCAGCGCCAACGCCACGACGGAGGCGTCGGCGAACGCCAGCGCCACGGCGGCGAGCAGCAACACGATCACCACACGGCGGGAGCCGGACATCACGAGCGGCCGCGATCAGGCGAGCAGCGCGCCGTAGGCGGCGAGGAGGAGGCTGGCGCCGCGGAGGTCGCCGGTCGTGCCGTCGCCCATCCGGTTCATCACGTAGCTGAAGCTCATCCGGGCATCGAGGTCGACGATCGCCAGCGATCCACCCCATCCGCCCCAGAAGCAGACCCGCTCGTTGGGCACCGGCAGCATCGGGCCCGGCAACCCGAAGCCCATGCCGTGCACGACGTCGATGCCGAGCACGAGGTCCATTCCCTCGACCTGCTTGTCGAAGATCCGGGCGACTCCTTCGGGCGACAGCAGATCGACGCCCCGTGCCGATCCGCCGCACGCCGTCGGGGTGTGGGCGAGGGCGACGGATCGGGCGTTGCCGTGGCCGCCGGCGGCCGGGATCTCCGTGCGCCGCCAGGCGCGGGTCGACGAGAAGTCGGCGGTCAGCGCCGGGTTGCTCATCGTGCGCCAGGCGATCGAGTCAGGGTCGCCATCGGCGCCGGAGAGCGCCTCCGCCGGTGGGATGACGTGGGCGATGCGCCCGTCGTGCTCCTCGCCGGTGCCGATGTGGAAGTCGGCGCCGAGCGGGCCGGCGATCTCCTCGGCGAACACGGTGCCCAGCGACTTCCCGGTGATCCGCTCGACGATCTCGCCGAGCAGATAGCCCTCGCTGATCGCGTGGTAGCCCGGCTGCGAACCCGGGTCCCACCACGGTGCCTGTGCGGCGTGCAAGGCGGTGAGCTTCTTCGGGTCGAGCAGGTCCTCCTTCACCAGTCGCTCGTCCCACCCCGACAGACCCGCCGAGTGGCTCAGCACGTGACGCGTCGCAACGTGCTCCTTGCCGGCGGCGGCGAACTCGGGCCAGTAGGTGGCGATCGGCTCGTACGGGTCGAGCAGGCCGCGGTCGGCCAGCACGAGGCAGGTCAGCGCAGCCATCGTCTTGGTCGTCGACCAGACGTTGATGATCGTGTCCTCCTGCCACGGTGCCTCGCCGTCGTCGAACGTCGCCGTGCCACCCCACAGGTCGACGACGAACTCGCCGTCGACGGTGATCGCCACGGACGCCCCCACGTCGGCACCGGACTCGAAGTTGGCGGCGAACGCCTGACGCACGCCCTCGAACTCCGAACGACAACTCCCCTGAATGTCGGTCATCGCCGCAACGTAGTTCCTCGTCCGGGAGCGAGGGATCTGGACGATCAGCCGACCGACTGGATCTCGGCGATCACCGACGCCAGTTCGGCGGCTCCCGGCACGTCCTCGTCGACCAACGCCTGAGCGTCCGCAGCCAGGTCGTCGAGGGTCACGCCGCGCTCGACGGCGACGGCGTTGGCGCGCAGTGCTTCGGCGACGGCAGCGACCGTCGCCGCCAGCCGCAGCGACGACGAGCCGGTGGCACCGTCGCCAGCCGGGGTGATCGTCGCCGAACGCTCCTGCGCCGCGCCGGATGCAGGATCGATCCAGCGAACCGTCACCTCACCGAACGACCTCGACGCCGCAGCGACCGCCTGCACGTCGGCCGGCGCACCGTCGACCGGGCGGATCTCGTAGAGCGCGGTCACGGTGTGCCCGGCTCCCAGCTCGCCGGCGTCGACGGTGTCGTCGCGGAACGCGCTGTCGTCGAGCTGACGGTTCTCGTAGCCGAGCAGCCGGTAGGAGTGGACCGTCGACGAATCGAAGCGGACCTGCGCCTTGGCGTCGCGGGCGACGACGGTCAGCGTCGGTGTCAGCTCGTCGACGAACAGTCGCTCGGCCTCTTCGAAGGTGTCGACGTAGGAGTAGAAGCCGTCTCCCTGATCGGCGAGCTGCTCCATCAGGTGGTCGTTGTAGTTCCCCATGCCGAAACCGACCGTCACCAGGTGGATCCCCGCATCGCCGGCGTCGCCGATCTGTTCGACGAGCACGGCGGGGTCGCTCGACCCGACGTTGGCGACCCCGTCCGAGGCCAGCACGACGACGTTGAGCCCGCCCTCGCGGTAGGCCGCGCGGGCCTGCTCGTACCCGAGGAGGAGCCCCGCCTCGAGGTTCGTACTGCCGCCGGGACCGAGCTCGTCGATGGCGGCGATGATCCGCTCGGCCTCGGCGACCGGTGTGGGGGCGAGCACCGGCGTGGCGTCGTCGCCGTAGGTGACGATGGCGATCGTGTCATCGGGGCGGAGGTGCTCGACGAGCAACGCCAACGACGCCTTGACGAGGCCGAGCCGGTCACGCACGTCCATCGAACCGGACGTGTCGACGACGAAGGTCACGTTCGCCGGCGGACGGGCATCGGCGGTGGTGGGCGTCGTCGCCACGGCGACACGGACGAGTTGTGTGCCGTCGTCGGCGTGCGGCGCCATCGCCGTCTCGACCGTCACCCCGACCGTCCCGTCCGCGGGCAGCGGATCGTCGTAGTCGAACGCGTTGATCCACTCCTCGACGCGGATCGACGCCGGTTCGGGCAGCTCCCCGCCGTCGAGCTGGGCGAGGGCGACTCGGTACGAGCCGGTGTCCACGTCGAGGCCGAAGGTCGACTCGGCATCGTCGGTGGTGGCGACGAACGGCGAGTCGCCGCTGTCGACGAACACGTTGTCCTCCGTCGGCGACGGCCACACCGGCACGACCGGCTCGCCCGCCGAGTCGGCGGTCGCCCCGTCACCGGAGGCGTCGACATTCACCTGCGCTGCCGTCTCCCGCTCGTCGGACCGATAGTCGTCGTAGTAGCTGCGGGCATCGACGGTGGCATGCGGCTCGTCGGTGGTCCCGCACGCGGCGAGCGAGGCGATGACACCGACGGCGATGACGGGAACGAGGAACGGGCGCATGTCGCTTGGACGTGCCCATCGCCCGTTCGGTTCCGCGCCCTCGTTTGGAACGTGATCAGATCTCGCGATGGCGACCGTCGACGCCCCCGCTGCCTCGGGCACCGCGTCGGCCGACCCGGGTCGGGCGATCGTCGTCGGGTCGGGACCCAACGGTCTCGTCGCCGCAGTCACCCTCGCCCGTGCCGGGTGGGACGTCACGGTTCTCGAGGCGGCGAGCACGGCAGGTGGCGGCACCCGGTCGGCCGAGCTGACCGTCCCCGGTGCGATCCACGACGTGTGTGCGGCGATCCATCCGCTCGCGGTCGGCTCGCCCGCGTTCAGGGAGCTCGCCGAGTCCGGTGTCCTCGCTCGCCACGGTCTGGAATGGATCCACCCCCCGGCGCCGCTCGCCCATCCGCTCGACGGGGGGCGGGCCGCGATCCTGCACCGATCGGTCGACGCGACCGCCGACGGCCTCGCACATGATGACCGGGCACGTGGTGACGGCGCGGCGTACCGGCGAATGTTCTCCCCGCTGGTCGACGCCGGCTTCGACCTCACCGACGCGCTGATGTCGCCGCTGCAGCTCCCGCCGCGCCACCCGCTGGCGCTGGCGCGATTCGGTCTGCCGGGACTGCTCTCGGCGAACCTGCTCGCTGGGCGCAGCTTCGACGGCGACGCCGCTCAGGCGCTGTTCGCCGGACTGGCGGCGCACTCGATCCTCTCCCTCCGCCGCCCGGTCACCGCGGGCTACGGGCTGATGCTCGGCACGCTGGCCCACGTCGTCGGCTGGCCGATGGCGCGCGGCGGCTCGCAGGCGATCGCCGACGCACTCGTGGCAACGCTCGCCGAGCTCGGCGGCCGTGTGGAGTGCAACCATCGCGTCGGCTCGCTCACCGACCTGCCGCCCGTCGACGCGGTGCTCTTCGACGTCACCCCACGACAGCTGCTGGCGATCGCCGGCGACCGGCTGCCGCCCCGCTATCGGCGGTCGCTCGAACGCTTCCGCTACGGCCCCGGTGTGTACAAGATCGACTATGCGCTCGACGGTCCCATCCCCTGGGCCGATCCGCGCTGCGGCGAGGCCGCCACCGTCCACCTCGGCGGGACGCTCGCCGAAATCGTCGCCGCCGAGGACGAGGTGCAGCGCGGCGGCCATCCCGAGCGGCCGTACGTCCTGCTCGCCCAGCAGAGCAACTTCGACCGGTCGCGGGCGCCCGACGGGATCGACACGGTGTGGGCGTACGCGGACGTGCCGAACGGCTCGACGGTCGACATGGGAGAGCGCATCGAGGCGCAGATCGAGCGGTTCGCACCCGGCTTCCGCGATCGCATCGTCGCCCGGCACACGATGCACACCGTCGACGTCGAGAGCCACGACGAGAACTACGTCGGCGGTGACATCAACGGCGGCGCCGGCGACCTCCGCCAGTACGTCGCCCGGCCGCGGCTCGGACTCCGTCCGTGGACGACGCCACTCGACGGTGTCTACCTGTGTTCGAGCTCGACGCCGCCCGGCGGCGGGGTGCACGGCATGTGTGGCTGGCACGCCGCTCGGGAGGTGCTGCGTGATCGGGCGCGACGGTGATGCATGGCGTATCGACGCCCGATTCATGGGGTTGACACGGCATCGGGCGGTCGACCGATAGAGCGAAATCCGTCCACCCTCCGGTGAGCGATGGCGATGCTCCGTGGCCCTCCGACAGGCGCATCCGGGGCCACCGAGGGTGACCCCGCTTCGCGCGGGGTGGCGATCTCGCGCCGAATTCATGGGGAACCCTGACCACGGAGCGTGGTGAATTCCGGTCATGACCATTGACAAAAGCCAGTTGGAAAGGTAATTTCACGCGCAAATCAAGAAACTCTCTGGCCAGCAACAGAGAGACAAACGACGCGGCCCGATCGGGGGCTTCGTAGAGAGGCGTACGAGATGACCGGCCACGTGTCTTCCACGTTGACGTTGTCCCGCACGGCGGTCGGGGGCCGCCCCGAGCTCGAGGTCAGGTCGTTCGACCGTGATCCGGCGCCGCCCCATGGCAGGCGTCGACCGCCTCGGAAGTGGACATGGCTGATCGGCGCGCTCGCCGCCGGTCTCGGCGCCACGGCACTCGTCGTCGTCGACGACGCCACCAGCTCCGAGGCGCCGCCGCCGGTCGCCGAGCCGGCCGTCGCCGCCGAGGAGCTGCCCGCCGGCTCGATGTACCACGTCGTCGACCAGATCAACGCCCGGTCCCTGTGGGAGCAGGGGATCACGGGTGACGGCGTCAACATCGCCGTGATCGACACCGGTTTCGCACCGGTCGACGGGCTGATGGACGACGGCAAGGTCGTCGCCGCCATCGACCTCTCCGCCGAGGCCGCGGCGCCGATGACGGCGATCCGCGACAACCACGGGCACGGCACGGCGATGGCCGGCATCGCCGTTGGCCGCGAGTCGGGCGCCGATCCGGCGCTTGCTGCTGAGCATCCCGAGTGGTTCCTCGGTGTCGCCCCCGACGCCGGGCTCGTCTCGGTCAAGGTCGGCGACCGGCACGGCAACGTCGCCCCGGGTGGCCTCGTCGCCGCCGTCAACTGGGTCGTCGACCACGCCGATGAGTACAACATTCGCGTCGTCAACCTGTCGGTCGGCACGCCGAGCGGCATTCCCGCCGACCGCGATCCGTTGATCGCCGCCGTGCAGCGGGCGTGGGACGCCGGCATCACGATCGTCACGGCTGCCGGCAACCTCGGACCCGACACCAACGGGCTCTCGGCCCCCGCCAGCGATCCGTTCGTGATCGCCGTCGGCGGCGCCGACATGACCGAAGGCGCCCCGCGGGCAGCCGAATGGTCGAGCAGTGGTGACGGCGTGCGCAACCCCGACTTCGCCGCACCGGGCGCCCACATCCAGACGCTGCGCGCGCCTGGCAGCGACGCCGACGTCAACCACCCCGAGGGCTACGTCGACGCCGAGACGTTCCAGATGAGCGGGAGCTCGCCCGCCGCAGCCGCCGTTGCCGGTGCCGTCGCACTTCTGCTGGACCAGCGACCGGAGCTCACCAACGACCAGGTCAAGGCGCTGCTGGCGACCACGACCACCCCGATCGACGGCACTCCCGAGATCATCGGCACCGGCCTCATCGATGTCGCTGCCGCGGCCGCCGCCGAGGCGCCTGCCGTGCAGCAGGACTTCCCCCGCTCGACCGTCGACCCCGTCTCCGCCGCCCCGACGCCGGACGTCCCCGTGGTCGACTGGTCCGGTGCCTCCTGGTGGGGTGCCTCCTGGTGGGGTGCTTCGTGGTGGGGTGCTTCGTGGTGGGGTGCCTCCTGGTGGGGCGCCTCGCTGGTGGGGTGCTTCGTGGTGGGGTGCCTCGTGGTGGGGTGCTTCGTGGTGGGGTGCTTCCTGGTGGGGTGCTTCGTGGTGGGGCGCCTCGTGGTGGGGTGCTTCGTGGTGGGGTGCTTCGTGGTGGGGTGCTTCGTGGTGGGGTGCTTCCTGGTGGGGTGCTTCGTGGTGGGGCGCCTCCTGGTGGGGTGCTTCCTGGTGGGGCGCGAGCTGGTGGGGCGCCAGCTGGTGGTGACCGTGGCGGCGGCACCCGCCGCCTCCACTCCTCAAGGTCTTATGCTCCTACACCGATAGAAGGGCCGGAGCGACACCGACCGGCCGCTCCGGGCACGAGGAGCGGGCAGCTTGAACGACACCATCCCGGCGACGGGAATCGACGAGACTGAGGAGATCGTCGTCTTGCGCGCCCGTCCCCGCCGCCGTCACCCCGAACGTGACGTGGTCATCCTGTCGTTGCTGCTGCTCGGCGTCGCGCTGTTCTTGATCCTCACGCTGCCCGACAGCCACGTCGCCACCCGACCATCGGGGTGGTGGGCGCTGGCCGTCGTCACCGCCGGTTTCGCGCTCACCGAGTACACGAACTTCCGGTTCATCTTCCGCCGCGAGTCGATCGCCTTCTCGCTGTCGGAGATCCCGCTCGCCTTCGCCCTCGTCTTCTTGGCCCCGGTGCCGGCGCTCGTCGCCCAAGCGGTTGGCAGCCTGGGCGTGATCATCGTCGTCCGGCGACCCCCGTTCTACAAACTGGTCTTCAACGTGTCGGCCTTCGCCTTCGAGCTGGCGTTCGCCTTCGTGGTGTTCCGGGGCGTGACCGGCGAGTGGAACGACGGCAACTCGGCGATCGTCGTCGGGGTCATCGTCGCCACGGGCGTCGTCGGCATCGTCTCGTCGGTGCTCGTCTCGGTCGCCATCTCGCGGTTCGAGGGCGATCTGCTCGGACGGATCCGCAGTGAGCTCCGACTCGCCTGGTGGCTGTTCATCGTCAACGGAACCCTCGCCGGCATGGTGATCGGGCTGGCATTGATCTCGCCGCTCCTCGTCACGCTCGCTGTCGTGCCGATGGCGTTGCTGTGGTACGTCATCAAGGCGTTCGGCGACCTCGACCAGCGACTCCGAGACCTCGACGCCGTCCACGGGTTCAGCGGCCTCGTCGGCCAGTCCCTCGACCCCGACGAGATCGGTGTGATCGCCGCCGAGGAGACGGCCCGACTGCTGCGCGCCGACGGCGCCGCACTGGTGCTGTTCAACGGTTCGCTCGCCACGGCTCACACCCACGGCTCGGTCGGCGTCAAGCTGCCGCACACGTCTCGCGATCAACGCTGGCTCGGTGTCATCACCGGCGACGCACCGCAACTTCTCCGTGGCGACGATCTCGACCTGCTCCGCGGCCGACGACTCGACCAGACGATCGACGAGATCATCGTCGCGCCGATCCGCGACCAGTCCGCTCCGATCGGACTGCTGATCGCCGCCGGCCGCGCCGAGGTCGCCAAGAAGTTCAGCGACGAGGACGTGACGCTGATGCGCACCCTCGCCGAACAGCTGGCGGCGAGCCTGCACAAGGCGATCCTCCACCAGCAGATCGAGCGCGAAGCGCGCCAGGACGTGCTCACCGGCCTGCCCAACCGGCTCGCCTTCGAGCGGGCGTTGCTCGACGTGCCGCGCCGGATCGGTGAGTCGTTCGTGATCATGCTCGACCTCGACCGCTTCAAGGAGGTCAACGACACGCTCGGCCACCAAGCGGGCGACGAGCTGTTGATCGAAGTGTCACGCCGGCTCCGCGGGCTGCTCGACCTCGACGACTTCCTCGCCCGGCTGGCCGGTGACGAGTACGCCCTCGTCGGCCACCGGGCGACGCGCGCCGAGGCGCTCGAACTGGCTGCCGCCTGCGTCCGCGAGGTCGGCCAACCGGTGACGCTCGACGGGCTCGAGATCGTCGTCACCGCCAGTGCGGGCATCGCCGTCATCGACGGCGCGACGACCGACGCTGCATCCGCGCTGCGACACGCCGACATCGCCATGTTCAACGCCAAGTCACAACGGCTCGGCGTCGAGGTCTACCGCGACGAGATCGACCGGCGCACGCCGGCGCGTCTCTCGATGCTCGGCGACCTCCGCTCGGCGATCGAGAACGACGACCTCACGGTCCACCTCCAGCCGAAGCTCGACCTCAGCTCCGGCATCGTTGTCGGCGCCGAGGCGCTCGTCCGTTGGACGCACCCGGTGCGCGGCGTCGTGTCACCGACGCAGTTCGTCCGCATCGCCGAGGACACGGGCCTCATCAAGCAGCTGACCGACCTGATGCTCGATCGCAGCATCGCCACGCTGCGGATGATCCACGACCGCGGCTACCACCTCGGCATGGCGGTCAACCTGTCGACCCACGACCTCCTCGACACCCGGCTCGCCGAGCGCGTCGAGGGCCACCTGACCGCCAACGGCGTCGACCCGGCGCTGCTGACGCTCGAGATCACCGAGTCGTCGCTGCTGATCGACGCGCCCCGGGCGCGGGCGACGATCAACCAGCTGCACGAAGTCGGCATCCGGCTCGCCATCGACGACTTCGGCACCGGTTACTCATCGCTCAGCTACCTGCGGCGGCTGCCCGTCGCCGAGCTGAAGATCGATCAGAGCTTCGTCGCCAACGTGCTGATCGACGAACAAGACGAGGTGATCGTCCGTTCGACGATCGACCTCGGCCACAACCTCGGCCTGGTGGTCGTTGCCGAAGGCGTCGAGAACCCCGAGGTCCTGGAGCGGCTGCAGAGCTTCGGTTGCGACATCGCGCAGGGATTCTGCATCTCGCGGCCGTTGCCGGCGACGCAGTTGCTGGCGTGGCTGTCGACGACGAGCCATCCCAGCCAGCGCTCCGACCCACTCGATCTCTCCCGCTGGATCGACACCGGCGACGCCGAGGTCGCGCCGGATCTGTTGCGCGACTGAGCCTGTTCCTCGCCGGAGCGTCCCACGTGGGATCATCGACGGGTGACTGACTTCGACGACGACGGCACCACCCAGACCTCCACCGGCTGGTTGTCGCGGGAAGACCTCGAGCTCGTCCGTGCCCACGTTCCGATCGTCTACGTCGACGCCGTGCCGGTTCGCGTCGACGGCTTCGGGCGGGTGACCAAGGTCGGCATGCTGTTGCGCGTCGCCTCCGACGGCACGATCAGCCGGATGGTCGTGACCGGGCGCGTCCTGTTCGGCGAGACCGTCCGCGAGGCGCTGATCCGTCACTGCGAGAAGGATCTCGGCCCCATGGCGCTGCCACGGGTGCCGACCGATCCGGCGCCGTTCACGGTCGTCGAGTACTTCCCCAACCCGGACCGCACCGGCTTCTACGATCCTCGGCACCACGCCGTCAGCCTGGCCTACGTCGTGCCGGTCGAAGGCGAGTGCGAACCGACACAGGAAGCCCTCGACCTGTCGTGGTTCACACCGCGCGAAGCGGTCAGTTCCGACGTCGTGTCACAGATGACGGGCGGTCACGACCGCCTGATCCGCCTCGCGCTCGCCCACGTCGGCGAGCTGCCCTGAGCGGCCGCACCGCGGATCACAGGATCCACAGCGCCAGCCACAGTGCGCACATCCCGGCGGCGAGGGCGACGATCAGATTGCGGACGGCGAGGGCGACGACGATGCACACGCCGATCGCCACCACCTCTTCGAGCTCGATGCCGTCGGCGCCCTGGCCGCCTGCGATGAGGTTGACCGTCAGCGCGGACAGCACTGCGGGACCGACGTAGCGCAGGGCGCGCGTCAGCGGCGCCGGCAGCGCACGATCGGCGAGGAAGAGGATCAACCCGGCGCGCGAGCCGTAGGTGATCAGTCCGACGGCGACGACCGCGGAGATCGCAGCGAGCGTGCTCACCGGCGCTCGTCCTCGCGCCCGCCGGTTCCGACGTGGCCGGCGACGCGGTCGGCGAGGTAGCCGGCACCGATGCCACAGAGCGCCCCGATGAGGATGCCGCCGTTGTTCGGGACCCCGAGGGCGGCGAAGCACACGGCACCACCGGTCACGGCGGCGACGACGCCGGGGGCGTTGCTGACGCCGAGGGCGACGAGGCCGGCGAACATCAACGCCGGTGCGACGTCGAGGCGCCACTGGGTCGGGATCGCCGACCCCACCGCCAGCCCGAGCGTCACCGTGAGGGTCCAGACGGTGAAGTAGAAGATGCCGGACGCGAGGTAGAAGCGGCGCCACGTGTCGGCGGGCATGTCGGTGCGCGGTCCGACGAGCGCGAACTGCTGGTCGATGAGAAAGAACGGACCGACCCAGCGGAACCACTTCGGTTGATCGCCGAAGCGGTGCGACAGGGCGGCGCTGTACATCATGTGGCGAAGGTTGATCACCGCGGCGGTCGCGACGAGCGTGAACCAGGTCGCCGTGGCCGCCAGGCTGACCGTCGCCAGCTGGGCCGCACCGGCGAAGATGAAGATGTTCGTCGACCAACCGACGAGCTCCGGCATCGCCGACTCGGTGATCGCCACGCCGAGCACGAGGGCGAACGGCAGCGCCGGTACGAGCAGCGGGAACGCCGACCGCAGTGCGGACCGCACGACCGGATCGCGCAGGATGGTGGCGGGTGCCTGCAGGGTCACTGCGTCAAGCTAGGTCCCGACGATGACCATGGCGCGCTCGGTAGTGGTGCAGCACGTACCATGCTGTTCGATGCCTGAAGGGGACACGATCCATCGGGCGGCCAGCGCGATGCGAACGGCGCTCGCCGGTAAGCCGATGCTGCGGTTCGACGCCCCCAGGTTGGTCGGGCCGGTGCCGCAGGCGGGTCGGACGATCGAAGGCGTCGAGAGCCACGGCAAGCACCTCGAAGTGCTGTGGGACGACGGGCTGGTGCTCGACACGCACATGCGGATGACGGGCTCGTGGCACATCTACCACACCGGCGATCCGTGGCGTCGCCCGTACACCCAGATGCGAGCGGCGATCGAGGTCAGCGACTGGGTGGCCGTGTGCTTCAACGCGCCGCACGTCGAGACGTACCGTCAGGCCGATCGCCGTCGTCACCCGGGCTCGGGCCGGCTCGGGCCCGATCTGTGCAAGGCGGACACCGACCTCGGCAAGGTCGTCAACCTGCTCCTCGCTGCGCCCGATCCGAACGCCCGCCTCGGCAACGTGCTGCTCGATCAGCGGGTGATGTGCGGCGTCGGCAACGTCTACCGGTGCGAGGTGTTGTGGGCGACCGAGCTCAGCCCGTTCGCCCTCGTCGGCGACCTCGCCGAGCACGACGCGATCCGCCTCGTCAACACCGCCGCATCGATGCTGCGAGCCAACCTGACCACCACCCACCGCGTCACCCTGCCGTCATCGCACGACCGACGCGGGGGTCTCGCCGTCTACGGCCGCAACGGCCAACGCTGCCCGCGCTGTGCCGGAACGATCCAGTGCCGACCGATGGGCGAGCACCGGCGAACCCTGTACTGGTGCCCGGGTTGCCAGACCCATCTCGATCCGCGCTTCACGACGTCGGCCGACGACACGCCGATGGATCCCCACCCGGCGGCCCAGCGCTGGCTCGCCGAACTTCCCTGGAACCGGGACGTCGGCTGAGCCAACCCTGAGCAGCCGGGGCGACGTCACTCGGTGGCGATGGCCTCGAGGACGTTCATGTTGCTCGCCTTGTACGACGGGTACACGGCCGCCGCCAGGCCGGCGACGACCGCCAGCACGAGGATCAGCACGATGATCGACGGGCTGAACGCCAGCTCGCCGATGAAGTCGTCGGGCACGGCGAGCGTCAGGACGACGCCCATGAACGTGCCGACGACGATGCCGACCACGGCGCCGAACGTCGACACGATCACCGCCTCCCAGCGCACGGAACGCCGGGTCTGCCGGCGGTTCATGCCGACCGCACGGAGCAACCCGATCTCCCGTGTCCGCTCGAAGACCCCGAGCGCCAGCGTGATCGAGATGCCCATCACGGCGATGACGATGGCGAACGCCAACAGCAGCGAGATGATGACCAAGAGCTGGTTGATCTGCGCTTCGTTGGCCTCTTGGAACTCCGCCGTCGTCTGCACGTCGGCTTGCGGGTACGGCTCGAGCGCCGCCTTCACCGCCGCCAACCCGACGCCCGGGTCGACGCCGTCGGCGTACTTGGCGAGGACGAAGAAGTCGCGCGCCGGAGCGCTGGTGATCTCGCTCAGCGTGTCGAGGCTGATCAGCCACTCGCCGAAGGTGCCGTCACCGTAGATCCCGGCGACGGTGAGCGGGATCGTCTGCCCGTTCTGGAACATGACCTCGATCGTCGATCCGACATCGAGGTCGAACTCGTCCGCTGGCCCGTCGTTGACCAGCACCTCGTTCGGACCGAGATCGGCGATCGTCCCGGCCTGGAGGTCGGGATCGACGAGCTGCTCGAACGCCTCGGGGGCGATGGCACCGAATGCCTTGGTCGACCCGTCGACCTGTCCACTGACGCCGCGCACCGGTGAGACGGCGGCGACTTCGGGCACCTCGGCGAGCGCGTCGGACACGGCCGGCGACAGCCCCTGGAACGAGGGGTCGCTGACGATGACGTCGGCGTTGATCGACCGCTCCAGTGCCGCGGACAGGCTCGACCGCAACGATGAGGCGAACACCGCCGCGCAACTGACGAGGGCGACGCCGATCATCAACGCCGACGCACTCGACGCCGTCCGGCGCGGCGAGCGGGTGACGTTCTCGCGAGCCAGCGTGCCGGGGACCTTGAACAGCTTCTGGACCGGCCAACCGATCACCCGGGCGACCGGACCGGCGACCGTCGACGACAAGCTGGCGACGCCGATGAACAAGATCAGCGCGCCACCGCCGGCGAGGGCGATCAGCCCGGCCGTGCCGCCGGGACGGGCGAACAGGCCGTACATGAACATCGCCACACCGATCAGCGTGACGATCGCGCCACCGATGAGGCGCTTGGCGGTCATCGCCGCAAAGCCCAGTTCGGGCCGCATGGCGGCGACCGGCGGGATGTGCGCGGCGCGGCGCGCCGGGACGATCACCGAGACCATCGTGATGCCGATGCCGACGAGGGCGGCCATGAAGATCGTGCGCGGCGCGAGCACGGTCGGCGTGTCCGGGAAGCCGGCACCCGCCGCGTCGAACGCCATCACGAGCAGCCGTGCCACGAGCACGCCGCCGCCGATGCCGAGCACGGTCGCCACGGTGCCGAGCGCGAACCCTTCGAGCGTGATCATCCGCCGCACCTGGCGTCCGGAGGCACCGATGGCACGCAGCAACGCCAGCTCGCGCAGACGTTGGCCGATCGTGATCTGGAAGACGTTGTTGATGATGAACGCACTGACGAAGGCGGTCACGAAGGCGAAGATGAGCAGTCCGGTACCGAAGACGGAGACGAACTCGTTGACGTCGTCAGCGGTCTCCTCGGCGGCCTGTGCACCGGTCACGACCTCGAGCCCGTCGGGGATCGCCGCTTCGATCGCCGTCTGCACGGCGGCGACATCCGTGCCGTCGACGACGCTGACGTCGATCGTGTCGACCGTCCCCGCGCTGTCGAGCCGCTCGAGTGCGGTGTCGAAGTCCATCGCCACGAGCTGCGAGCCGCCGAAGCTGTCGCCGCTGCCGAGGCCGATCGTGCCGACCAGCGTGGCCTCGTAGCGCCCGGTGTCGGTGACGTAGGTGATCTGATCACCGATGGCGAAGTCCGCCCGGTCGGCGGTGGACTTGTCGAGGGCGACCTCGTCGGGACCGGTCGGTGCCCGACCCTCCTTCAACGTGATGCCGTCGAGGCTCTCCTCGCCGAGCCAGGTGATGCCGAACGTCGGTGCGCCGTTGGTCGGGATGACCTCGCCGTCGGCGTCGAGCACCTGGGTGTACCGCTGGACGACGCCCTCGACGAAGTCGACACCGTCGATCGCACCGATGGTGTCGATGACCGACACGGCGATCGGCTCGCGGGCCTCGGGGGTGTCGAACTCCTGGGCGCTGCGTACGACGAGGTCGATGTCCGCGCCGAGGTCGGCGAACAGGTCGTCGAACGTCTTGCGCAGGCTGTCGGCGAGGACGAACGATCCGACGACGAACGACACGCTGGCCGTGATCGCCAGGGCGATCGCCAGCGTCCGACCCCATCGGGCGCGAATGCTCTTGCGAGCGATCAGGGATCCGGCGCTCATCAGTTCCACGTCCGGAGGCGGTCGACGATGGTGTCCGGCGTCGGGTCGGTCATCTCGCCGGTGATGCGGCCGTCGCCGACGAAGACCACGCGATCGGCGTAGGACGCGGCGACGGGATCGTGGGTGACCATGACGATCGTCTGACCGAAGTTGCGCACGGCATCGCGCATGAACGTGAGGATCTCCTGACCCGTGATCGAGTCGAGGTTGCCCGTCGGCTCGTCGGCGAAGATGATCTGCGGCCGTGAGGCGAGCGCCCGGGCGACGGCGACGCGCTGCTGCTGGCCGCCGGAGAGCTCACTCGGGCGGTGCTTGAGACGCGTTTCGAGACCGACCGTGTTGACGACGTGGTCGAACCACTCCTGGTCGCCGCGCACGCCACCGAGCATCATCGGCAGGCGGATGTTCTCCTCCGCGGTGAGCGTCGGGACGAGGTTGAACGCCTGGAAGACGAAGCCGATCTTGGTTCGCCGGAGCTCGGTGAGCGACTTGTCGTCGAGCTTGGCGAGGGAGGTGTCACCGATGAACGTCTCGCCGGAGGTCAGCGTGTCGAGGCCGGCGAGGCAGTGCAGCAGGGTCGACTTGCCGGAACCGGACGGGCCCATGATCGCCGAGAACTTGCCGGTCTCGAACGAGACGGTGACGCCGTCGAGGGCGTGCACCTCGGCGTCGCCGACGCCGTAGATCTTGCGGGCATCGATGGCGCCGGCGGCCGCCGCCGCCGGGACTGCGTTGACATCCGAGGCCTGCGTCGGCGGCGCGGGAGGGGCCGGGGGTGTGGGTGTGCTCATCCCACAGTGTCTAGCGGCTGGCCCCGCGGCTGCCGAGCAGATTTCTCCCTGCCGTAGATGCCGCTGACCTCGTACGATGGCCCGCGACATGGCCATGTGCGCGTCCTGCCACCAGCCGCTGCCGGACGGGGCCCGGTTCTGCCCGGCATGCGGCCACGAGGCGAGCCGGGGCGCGCCCGAGGAGCGGCGCGTGGTCACGGTGATGTTCGCCGACCTCGTCGGCTACACGGCGCTGTCCGAGCATCTCGACCCCGAGCGGGTGAAGCGGCTGATCGACGCCGCCTTCGAGCGGTTGATCGTCGACATCAACGCCTACGGCGGGCGGATCGACAAGATCCTCGGCGACGGCATCCTCGCCCTCTTCGGCGCTCCCGTCGCCCACGAGGACGACGCCGATCGAGCCATCCGTGCGGCGATCCAGATGCACGAGACGCTGCGCCGCTTCGTCGACGACGAGGCCGACCTGGTGGCGCCGTTGCAGCTGCGCATCGGGGTGAACACCGGCGAGGTGCTGGTCGGTGCGATCTCCGGCACGGCCGATTACACGGCGATGGGCGACGTCGTCAACGTCGCCTCGCGCCTGCAGGCGCTGGCGAAGCCGGGCGAGGTCTTCATCGGTGAGTCGACCGCCGACCTGTCCTCCGACGAGATCCTGCTCGAGCTCGTCGACGACCTCGTCGTCAAGGGTCGCGAGCAGCCGGCGCGTGTGTGGCGGGTGACGGGACGTCAGCGCCGCATCCCGATGGCGTCGTCGCGCGAGGATCTGCCGTTCGTCGGGCGGGCGGCGCAACGCGAGCTGTTGTCGTCGATCACGGCGATGGTCGCCGGCGGCCGCAGCGCCGTCGTCGCCGTGTCGGGTGAGGCGGGGTCGGGCAAGACCCGGCTGATCGCCGAGGCGTTGGCCGACTTCCCGGCCGGTCCGGTCGCCGTCTTCGCCGGGATCTGTGCGCCGTACGGCGAGACCAACGTGTGGTCGCCGATCGCCACGGCACTCTTCCGCAAGCTGGCGATCCAGCCGGGCATGCCCGCCGAACCGCTGCGCGAGCTGCTGATCTCGAAGGGCATCGAGGCCTACGGTTTCGCCCGCGACGACTCGATGCTGCAGCGCTTCGTGTCGGGGGCGATGCACCTCCTCGGCTACCCGTCCGATCTCGACCTGCTGACGCCGGCGCAGTCGCGCGAGACCGTGTTCGCCCTGATCGTCGAGTCGTTGCGACGCCGATCGGGTGTCGGGCCGATCGTGCTGTGGCTCGACGACATGCAGTGGGCCGACGTGTTGATCGTCGACCTGTTGCGGCGCATCGCCCGCTCGCTGGCCGATCGGCCGGTGCTGATCATCACCGCCCAGCGCGACGGTGCCGAGCTCGACTGGCCACCATCGTTCGAGCAGCCGATGACGGTGCGCATGCCGCTGGAACCGCTGGAGCGCGACGAGGCGTCGGATCTCGTCGCCGCCGTCCTCGGCGGTCGCGTGGCGCCGGCGACGATCGACCGGCTCTACGAGCGCAGCGGCGGCAACCCGTTGTTCCTCACCGAGCTCGCCGAACTGGCGAAGGACCAACCCTCGAGCCGCGAGCTCCCCGGCAGCTTGCGCGCCCTGATCGCCGCCCGGCTCGACCAGCTGCCGCCGGGACAGCGGTCGATCATCGACAACGCCGCGGTGCTCGGTGTGTCGGGGCAGGTCGAGAGCCTCGACAAGTTCGCCGGCGAGATGCGCCAGCGCTTCGATCCCGCCGACGTCGACGCCCTGGCCGACTGTGGGCTGCTGCAGATCGACGGTGACCAGTGGCGCTTCCGCAGCGATGTCGTCCGTGAGGTCGCCTATCAGACCTTGACCAAACTGGTGCGCGCCCAGCGGCATGCGGGCACGGCGGCGGTGATGTCGAAGTCGGCGATGATGCCGATCGAGACCACCGCCCACCACGCTGCCTCCGCAGCCGAGTTGGTCGCCGAGATCGGCCCGGTGCCCGGCGTGTCGCGCGACATCACCGAGCAGGCTGCGTACCTGTTGCGCGACGCATCGCAGCGATCGCTCGATGTCGGTGCGTTCAACCACGCCCGCCGCTACGCCACCCGTGCCCTCGAGCTCGACGCCGACGACGCCGTGTTGCAGCGTGAGCTGCTCCTGCTGCGCGCCCAGGCGCAGACCGAACGGCGCGTCGCCGACGAAGCGCGCCTCGACGCCGACGCTGCGCTCGACGCGGCGGTCGTCGCCGCCGATCGGCGTCACGAGGGCATCGCACGGCGCCTGCTGGGAATCCTCCACCAGCGCGAAGGCAACCTGCCGAGGGCGCGGCGCGAGCTCGGCGAGAGCGTGGAGATCTTCCGCGAGCTCGGCGACGACATCGAGCTGGCGACGTCGCTGCGCGAGCGCGGGTTCGCCGAGGTCTTCGGCGGGTCGCTCGACGACGCCGAATGGCTGCTCGGCGAGGCGGAAGCGTTGTCGGACAGCCTCGACGACCGTCGCGGCCGGGCCTGGGTGCGCCAGCACCAGGCGTGGGCGGCGTTCTTCTCCGGTAACTCGGTGCTCGCCGAGACGCGGCTGATGGCCGCCGCCCAGGAGTTCGACCTCCTCGGCGACCGTGCCGGGCGCGGCTGGGCACTCGGCTTGCTCGCCTGGGTGCGCTTTCACCAGGGCCGGTTCGAGGAGGCCGAGAAGCTGGCGTCGAAGGTGCGCACCGAGTCGGTGGCCCTCGGCGACCGTTGGGCGCCGGCGATGATGGACTCGCTCGTCGCCGCCATGCGCGTCTGGACGACGCGTTTCGCCGACGCCGAGGTGCTGTCGCGCAAGGCGCTCACCGCCTTCCGCGAGCTCGGCGACCAGTTCGGCGTCATCCTCGCCCTCGGCCCGCACCTGCGCGCCGAGATCGCGCTCGGACGCAGTCAGGACGCCGAGCGGGGGATGGAGGAGGCGCTGGCGATCAGCGAGCGCTTCGGCGACCTCGCCATCCCGGCGTTGACCGTCGCCGGTGCCGCCGTGCACCTCGGGGTCGGATCGCGGGCGGTGTCGGTCGCCGAGACGGCCGTCGAGCGCGGGCGGCGCATGGGCACCGACCCGTCCGAAGCGAAAGTCACGCTCGCCCTTGCCCTGTGTCAGGCGGCGCGGCCCGACGACGCCCTGGGTGTGCTGGAGACGATCGGGCGGACCTTCTCGTACCGCGAGGCGGTGCGGGCGTTGGCGCTGGCGATGACTGGCCAGGCCGACGACGCCATCGCGGCGGCGGACTCCGTCGCCGCCAACGGGGTGCCGACGTATCTCGACGACCTGTTGGGCACGATCGCGGCGGCGGCGGCTGCCGCCCGGCTCGGCGATCGGTCCGCGATGTGCGCCCGACTCGACACGGCGCGGCGCTGCGCCGCCGACGCGGGCGACCAGGCGGCGATCGACGTCGTCGAGTCGGTGGTCGCCGCCCTCGGCGCCGGCGAGGGCAACGAACGCCATGCACTGCCGATCGGCTGGCGGACCGTCGTCGAGGGGCTCGGCGCGGCTGCCGAGGCGGTCCCGCAACCGTGAGACGAGGACTCATCGTCGGTCGCTTCGACCCGCCGCACCTCGGTCACTCGTTCATGATCGAGTGGGCCAACGAACGCTGCGACGATCTCGTCGTGTTCGTCAACAGCTCCGCCGAACGCGACACTGCGCCCGGCGAGTTGCGGGCGCAATGGCTGGCGGCGTTGCATCCGTCCGTCACGGTGGTCGAGGTCCGGCACCGGCTGGCGACCGACTTCGACGACGAGGAGCTGTGGGCCAAGTGGATCGCCCTGTTCGGCGAGCACTATCCCGATCCTGCAGGGCCCGACGTCGTCTTCTCGTCGGATGCCTACGTGGTCGAGTTGGCTCGCCGGCTCGGCGCCGAGCACGTGGTCGTCGACGCCGCGCGGACGACGGTGCCGATCTCGGCGACGCAGATCCGCAACGACCCCGCCGCGCACCTGGATCGGCTGGCGCCGCCGGTACGGGCGTGGGTCGAAGCGAACTGGTGCTGACTACCTGTTCGGCTGCAGTTACTTGTTCGGCTGCTTGGTGAGGCGGAGGTAGGGCTTGACGGCGTTCCAGCCGTTGGGGAACAGACCCTTGGCGTCCTCGTCGGAAAGCGCCGGGACGATGATGACGTCCTCGCCGTCCTTCCAGTTGGCCGGCGTGGCGACCTTGTGGTCGGCGGTCAACTGGAGGCTGTCGATGACGCGCAGGATCTCGTCGAAGTTGCGGCCGGTCGAGGCCGGGTAGGTGAGGGTCAGCTTGACCTTCTTGTCCGGCCCGATGACGAACACCGAGCGGACGGTCATCGTGTCGCTGGCGTTGGGCTGGATCATGTCGTAGAGGTCGGCAACGGTGCGGTCCGGATCGCCGATCATCGGGAAGTTGACGGCGGTGCCCTGCGTCTCCTCGATGTCGTGCTCCCACTTGACGTGGCTGTCGACGGGGTCGACCGACAGGCCGATCACCTTCACGTTGCGCTTGTCGAACTCCGGCTTGATCTTGGCGACATAGCCGAGCTCGGTGGTGCACACCGGCGTGAAGTCCTTCGGATGGCTGAACAGCACACCCCACGAGTCGCCGAGCCACTCGTGGAAGTTGATCTCGCCCTGCGTGGTGGGGGCGGTGAAGTCGGGTGCGGTGTCGCCGAGGCGAACGGCCATGGTTGATCTCCTTGTCGAGCACGTCGAGGAAGCTGATCCTCGTCGGGATGTCCGCGTCGAACGTTAGCGGCCACCGGCCGCAATCCCGACCAAGGCAGTCAGGTATGTCTGGATCTATCGCGGTCCTAGGCTCGGCCCATGAGCATTCCCGTCGCCGTGGACGAACTGGCCACCACGGCGTCCGACTTCGACTTCGCCTATGTGGTCACCGTCGGTGACGATCGCCGCCCGCACGTGATCGCGGCGGTGCCCACCTGGGGCGAGCACGGTGCGACGATCACCGTCGGACGGAGCACGGTGCGCAACGTCGCCGCCGGCTCGGTCGTCACCTTGTGCTTCCCGCCGTACGAGGCAGGCGGCTACAGCCTGATCGCCGACGGCACGGCCGAGCCGGTGGACGGTGCGGAGTCGTCGATCTCGTTCGTGCCGACGAACGCCGTGCTCCACCGGCCGGTCACGCCGCCGGCCCGTTGACCGCGACCGCCACCGACATCCCCGACTGGTCGCTCACAGCGACTCGAGGAAGCTGTCGAGTGCGGCGTTGACGGCGTCGGGGTTCTCCTGCTGCACCCAGTGCCCGGCGCCCGGCACGATCGTCGTGCCGCGGAAGTCGGCGCAGGCGGTGCCGGCCATGTCGTACAGATCGACGCCGGGGACGAAGTTGCGCACGCCGTCGTGCTCGCCGCCGATGAACGCCGCCGGCTGGGTGAGCATCGGGTCGGGGAGCGGACCGATCTGTTCGGCGTCGAGACCCTGGGCGCGGTAGCGGTTGAGTGGTCCGGTCCACCCGCCCTGTTCGAACGCCTCGACGAAGACGGCGAGATCGTCGTCGTCGAGCCAGGCCGGGAAGGGCTGCGGATCGACGAGCCCCTGCAGCAGGGTGGCATCGGCGGGCTTGTCGATGAACAGCGAGTGATCGGCGTCGCCGGAGGCGGCGAAGTAGATCATCCGCAGCGACCGTGCGTTGTCGGCGCCGAGCTCGTCCTCTGCGACGCCGGGTGCCTGGAAGTACGACTGGTAGAAGAATCGATCCGGGTACAGCGCGGCCCACAGGTCGGCGCTGTTGGTCTCGCTGACCGGGACGTACGGCACGCTCAGCCCGGCGACCGCACGCACCCGGTCGGGATGGAGGCGGGCGGTGTTCCAGGCGATCGGTGCGCCCCAGTCGTGTCCGAACACGATCGCCGACCCACCGCCGAGATGGTCGATGACGGCGGCGGCGTCGGCGCAGAGCTCGGTCAGCGCGTATGCCGCGATGTCGGCCGGCTTCGAGCTGCCCCCGTAGCCGCGCACGTCCATCGCCGCGACGCGGAACCCGCGCTCGGCGAAGTGCGACATCTGATGCCGCCACGAGTACCAGAGCTCCGGCCAGCCGTGGATGCACAGGATCAGCGGCGCGTCGCCGGATCCATCGTCCGTCGAGGCACCGGCCACCGCCACGCGCAGGTCGATGTCGCCGTTGCCCACGGTCACCAACGTCGGCTCGATCATGGTCCCCTCCTTCGAGCGGCCCGCCCCGGCGAAACCGCTGAGCGGAACGTAGCCCGCGCATGACGGTGCCCGGGCCTCGGGCGTGCCGGAGATCAGCGGACCTCGTTGCCGTCGGGGTCGTACGTGTGCCAGTCGCCGTCGGCGTCGCGCACGACCTGGAAGCCGCGCTCTTTGAGGTGGTTGTGGCACTCGCAGAGCGGACCGCCGTTGCGCGGCACGGTGGCGCCGTGGGCCCTCCACGAGCGGGAGTGGTCGGCGTCGCACCAGGCGACGGGGCGGTCGCACCCGACCCACGCACACACGGTGGCCAGCAGCATCACCGCCTGGCGCGACGTTCCACGGAACAGGCGCGACCGTCGACCGAGCTCGATGACCGTCTTCTGCGCGTCGTACACGACACGACGGACGTACCCGACGAGCGCCGCGTTGACGGCGTCGTCGGGGTGCAGCCGCCGGCCCCGTTGGGTGCGGCACACGACGACGCGGTAGTCGGCGGGATCGCGGCGATCGCCACGGAGGTGCGCCTCGAACGACTCGTGGTCGATGAGCACGTTGACGGTCGTGGTCGACCGGCGGGGCCCGGTGGGAGCGGTCGCTGCCGCCTTGGCCATCGCCACGAGTGCATCGGCTCTGCGTTGGGGCTCGGTGCGTCGGAGGTCGGCGACGGTCGCGCCGTCGCCGAGGCGGGCCCGGACATCGTGCCAGTCGCGTTGCCACTCGGCCTCGATGAACCAGGCCAGCACCTCGTTGAGCTCGGCGCCGTCGAGCTCGGGCAACGCACCGTCGAGTCGCCATCCGTAGTCGCCGCGGGGTCGCAGCGTGACGTCGCGCGCCGCCTTGGCCCGTTCGTTGCGGTCGCGATCACCATCGGGGTCGGCGAGCGCTTCCCAGGTGCGCAGCCGACGCTCGAACTCGTCGTACGGCAACGTTCGGGCGTCGTCGAGCAGTTGCGCCTGATCGCGCAGGAGGACGGGGTCGCCGATGCGCGGGTTCGCCGCCACCCGGGCCATCAGTTCGACCTGGGCCACGCCCACCGCGCCGGCGGTGGCGGCCTGGCGCCAGTCGTCGAGCCGGGTCAGCAGGCGGGCGGCCTGCAGCCGGCGGTGCGCCTCGGGGCCGGACAGCTGCAGCATGTGGGTGACGACGGTGCGCGGTGACAGGAACCCCTGCGCCCGGAACGGGTTCGACGTCTCCAGTTCGCCCATCGCACTCATCGACGCTGCTTCGATCATCCGACGGGCCCGCTCGAGCCCCTCCAGCCACTGGCGCCGTTCGGTCGGTTCCAACCCGTCGATGTCGACGTCGGCAACCGCCTCGGCTGCCAGGACGAGGTTCTGCAGCGTCAGCTCGGACCGCTGCGCCGCCGACAGCGCGCCGATCATCGACACCCGCTCGACCCGCCAGGCGCCCGTGCCGCGATGCTCGTCGCCGCTTCCCGCGGCACCGTCGGCCCGGGCCGGCGTGTCGTCGAACCGCATCGGTTCCATGCACCCATCATGACCAGCCGGTGTGACAGGGTTCCCGGCCCCGACTGCCCGGTCCCCGATCCGGCTGGCCGGCTCGTCAGAGCACCAGCAGGGCGGCGAGCTGGAGGAGCAGTGTCGCCGCGACCAGGGCGTGGATCGGCCGGGCTTCGGCGCGGATCTCGGCGCGGATCTCGTTGGTGCGGAGATGGTGTTGGCGGATCCGTCCGGACACGACGGCGATGGCGACGGCAACGAGGGCGACCACGGCGACCAGCGGGCGATCCACGCGGATGATCGCCTCGCGTCCGATCAGGAGCGCCACGACGGCGAGGGCGAGCTCGGTCCGGCGATAGGCGAGCGTGGTCCGTTCGGCTTGCAGGCCGTCCGCCAGCTCGCCCGGCGGGGGCGCTGCCGACTCGGTCACGACGTGGCGATCAGGACGAAGGCGACGACGGCGATGATCAGCACGGTGCCGGCGACGACGGGCACCAGCTGCGCCTTGGGGAGTGGCTGACCGCGACGCATCGCCTGCTGCACGTTGCGCCAACGGAAGTACGCCCCGGCGGCGAGCACGGTGCTGGCGGCGATGGCCAGCAGGGCCAGCGTCGTCCGTCCGCCGCTCACCGAGAACGGCTCGACGAGCTGGCGCACGGCGACGCCGCCGGCGAGCAGGCCGAGTGCGGTCCGGATCCAAGCCAGGAACGTCCGCTCGTTCGCCAACGTGAAGCGATAGTCGGGTTCGCGCTCCTCGGGGCCCTCCACCGGATCGACGGTAGCGGTCCGGCCGGTGTCGGAGCCGTCCACGACGCCGCTGCGGTCAGCCGATCAGCTGCGTCGTCGATGTCGCTGGGGCGGACAGGTGATCCAGGTAGCGGTCGAAGGATCGATCGACGGCGGCGCGGGCGTCGCCGATGACGTTGCGACCCCACGTGAAGCCGTAGAGGTCGCCGAACGTGACGCCGGCCAGGCGGGCACGGAGGTCGCGGATGACGTGGGCGCTCACCGGCACGAAGTTGGGGACGCTGTGCATCACCGTGACATGACGGCGGTCGTCGGCGACGTGGAGTGAGTCGCCGGCGAGGAGCACGGGATCGCCATTGGGTCCATCGCTCCAGTGGAGGCCGGTGCTGCCCGGGAAGTGGCCCGGGAGATGCAGCAGTCGCAACGACGGGGAGAGCTCGAGGTCGTCGCCGGACCACCACTGGATGTTGGGTGAACGCCGCTGCACCCACGGCTCGTCGGCCTCGTGGAGAAAGATCGGGACGCCGCCGAAGGCGTCGCTCCACTCGACCATCGAGGCGTAGAAGTGGGGGTGTGAGATGGCGATCGCGTCGAGGCCGCCGAGCTCGTTGACGGCGTCGACCGCGGCGGGCGACACGAGGCTGACGCAGTCCCAGAGCACGTTGACGTCGCTGGTCGCGAGGAGCGCCCGCTGGGGGATGGCGAAGCGCTCCTCGAACCCGATCCCGAGCAGGTCGACGTCGCGCTCGATGCGGTTGCGCGACGACGCGGCGAGCGCGGCGTGGGTGGTCCAGCGTTGACCGCCCTCGGCGACGTACTGGCGGTCGTCGCTGCAGACCATGCAGGTCACCGGCGGCGTCGCCGACGCCTCGTGCTGGACGCCGCAACCGACGCAGATGAGATGTTCCACGCCCTCGACGGTACGGATCGATTGGACCGACGTGAAGCTCCAATCCTGCATTATGTTGGCGGACCAATGTGGCTGGATCTCTACCTCGACCCGGCCCACCCGCGCCGGCGTGCCGCCTCGCTGTACGAGCAGATCCGTGATGCCGTGAGCACCGGACGGCTCGCCGCCGGGGAGCGATTGCCGACCAGTCGCTCGCTGGCCCATGACCTCGGCATCTCGCGCTCGACCGTGTCGGCGGTGTTCGGACGGCTGGTGGCCGAAGGAGTCCTCGACGCCCGGGTCGGTGCCGGGACCTTCGTCGGTGACCATCCACTCGTCGGCTCCGCGCCGCCGGTGTCCCCGTTGGCGCCGTCATCATTGACACGACGGCATCCGATCGCCGCACCGCCGCCTCGCACGGTCCCCGACGGTGCCGTCGACCTGCGCACCGGTCGGCCGGACCCGGCGCTGTTCCCGCTGCGCGACTGGCGACGCGCCGTCGTCGACGCCGCCGCGCTGCCACCGCCCGGCTACGGGGACGCCGCGGGCGCGCCCGGCCTACGCAACGCCCTGGCCTCGTGGGTCCGGCGCTCACGCGGTCTCGAAATCGAGGCCGACCACGTCCTCGTCACCGCAGGTGCACAGCAGGCGTTCGAACTCTTGGCGCAGACCGTCCTCGCACCCGGCGACACGATCGCCTTCGAGGAACCCGGGTACGAGCCCGCCCGGCGGGCGTTCCAGGTCAACGGGGTCGACGTGCAGCCCGTCGCCGTCGATCGCGACGGCATGTGCGTCGACGACATCGGTGATCGCGTGCGAGCGGTGTACGTCACGCCGTCCCACCAGTCGACGACGGGCGTGGCGATGAGCACACGCCGCCGCCGTGCGCTGATCGAGCTGGCGCACGCCCGCGACCTGGTCGTCATCGAGGACGACTACGACACCGAGTTCCGCTACGTCGGCCGTCCGTTGGAGCCACTGCATCGTCTCGATCCGGACGGGCGCGTCGTCTACGTCGGCACGTTCTCGAAGAGCCTGTCACCGTCACTGCGCATCGGGTTCGTCGTCGCTCCGCCCGGCCTCGTCGCCGACCTGACGACCGTCCGTCGGACCCGCGACGTGCAGCCGCCGCACCTCACACAGGCGGCCTTGACGAACCTCATCGTCAGCGGTGCACTCGATCGCCACATCCGCCGGGCGAGGACGGTCTACCGCGGTCGCCACGAGCTCGTCCGGCGACGCATCGGCGAACTCCACGAGGCCGGACTCGTCGCCGCGCCGTGGCCGTCGATGGCCGGCCTGCACACGATGATCGAGCTGGGCGACGGTATCGACGCCGCTGCGGTGTGCGACGAGCTCGAACGCCGGGGCATCGTGATCGGCACGACCGACGACCACTGGATCGGCCCGCCGCGTGCCGCGCTCTCGGTCGGCTTCGGCCTCGCCGACACGACACAACTGGCGGCCGCCTTCGATGCCCTGGAGGACGTGCTGCGCACATCCCAGGTTCGCTGACGCAGGCCCCAGGGCCGAGGTGATCCGGCAACGTCGGTCGGCTACGTTGACCCGGGTCGGCGGGCCGAACCGAAGGGGAAGTCCATGCGATCGAGATCGGCGATCGGTGTCGCGGCGGGGATGGTGCTGGCGTCCGTCCTGGCGGTCGTGATGCCCGTGTCACCGGTGGCGGCGGTGCCCGCCGGGTTCACCGACTCCCTCGTCGCCACCGTGAGCCAGCCGACAGCGGTCAAGGTGTTGCCCGGTGGCGACCTGCTCGTGTTGGAGAAGGCGGGTCGGCTCCAACGCATCGGCGCCGGCGGTGCCGTGACGCCGGCTGGCGACCTGTCGGCCGACGTGTGCGCCCAGGGCGAGCGTGGACTGCTCAGCGCGGCGCTCGACCCGTCGTTCGCGACGTCGGGGATCGTCTACATCTACGCCACCCGCCCCGGAGGCGGTGGCGCGTGCGCCAACCGTCTGTCGAAGTTCACGATGACCGGCGGCTCCCTCGACCCCGCGTCGGAGCAGATCCTCGTCGACAACATCGCGTGGTCGGCAACGAACCACAACGGCGGCACGGTCGAGGTCGGCCGCGACGGCCTGCTCTATCTCAGCGTCGGCGAGGGCGCCGACACGTCGCGGGCGCAGAGCCTGAGCTCGCTCGGCGGCAAGATCCTGCGGATCACGACCAGCGGCGCGCCAGCGCCGGCCAACCCGTTCCTGGCGGCCGCGGGCCACGGGCGCTGCGCCCGGCGAGGCCAGTCGGCAGCGGTGTGCGAGGAGATCTACGCCCTGGGACTGCGCAACCCGTTCCGGATGGCGTTCGACCCGAACTCGGCGACGACGCGCTTCCGGATCAACGACGTCGGCGCCGGCGCATGGGAAGAGATCGACAACGGTGCTGCCGGTGCCAACTACGGCTGGCCCGTGCGTGAGGGCCCGTGCCTGCGCAATCAGACCTCGGGCTGTTCGACCGACCCCTCGTACACCCAGCCCGTGACGTGGTTCGACAGCGGCTACATCGTCGGTGGAGCGTTCGTGCCCAACGGCTGGTGGGGGCCGGCGTACGACGGCGCCTATCTCTTCGCCGACGGCGCCACCAACCGGATGTGGTCGCTGACCGCCGCCGGGACCGTCAACTACGCCGCGCCGTTCGCGTCGACGCAGTTGAGCGTCGCCACCGACCTCGCGTTCGGTGTCCGCAACGGCGAGCGAGCACTCTTCTACGTCAACCACGGCAACGGTCACGTGCGCAAGATCGTCGGCCCGAACGCGGCCACCGCTGGTCCCGCCGGACCCGCCTACCTCGGCGGTCCCGTCACGCCGGCCGGCTCCGGGCCGCCGATCCCCACGTTGCCCGGCGCCCACGCGTTCACGGCCTACCCCGCCGCACGGCGGATGCTCGACACGCGCAACGCCATCGGTGGGCCCACCGGGCGCGTGGCCGGCGGCCAGACCCGCGCCGTGGCGCTCGGCGTCCCGCCGGGCTCCAGCGCCGCGCTCGTCAACATCACCCTCGACAACGGCGCAGCCCCCGGCGGCCAGTGCCTCCCGGGGAGCTATCTCGTCGCCTGGAAGCCCGGGGCGGCGAAGCCGGCGACCTCGAACGCCAACGTCGGCCCGTGCGACGTGTCCGCGAACACGGCGATCGTCCAGGTCGACGGTGCCGGCACGGCCATGATCGAGGTCTATGCGGACGTGCACGTCATCGTCGACGTGCTCGGCGCCTACTCGCCGGCCGACGGCGCCGTCGCCGCCGGGAGGTTCGGTGCCGTCACGCCCTCCCGCCTGCTCGACACCCGCGTCGCCGCCGCGCCCGGCAACGACTACACGAGGACGAGCCGCGGTGCGACATCGGTCGTGCGCTTCCCGGTCGCCGGTCGTGGCGGTGTGCCGGCAGGTGCCAGGACGGTGTCGCTGACGGTCACCGCCATCGGGACCTGGTCGAGTGCGGCCGGGTACGTCACCGCGTACGCCGGCGGGACCCCGCGCCCGGCGACGTCGACCGTCAACCACACCGGCTCCGGCGACGTGAAGGCGAACGTGGCATTGGTGCCGGTCGGCGCCGACGGTTCGATCGAGCTGTACCTCTCCGACGTGTCCGACGTCGTCGTGGACGTCGGCGGCTGGATCACCTCCCCGTCCGACCCGGCGAGCACGGCCGGACGGTTGCGCCTGACGGCGCCGACGCGCATCGCCGACAGCCGCAACGGCCTCGGCGTCCCGCCGATGGCACCCGGCGGCCAGGTCACCCTCGACGCCTCGGGGATCCCGAGTGGGGCGACCGGGATCGCCCAGAACGTGACGATGGTCAGCCTCGCACCCGGATGGATCTGCGCGACACCGAACCCGTGGTCCGGCGGCGACGTGAGCATCCAGAACGCCAACGCGGCGGGCCAGGCCCGCCCGGCGATGACGTTCACGACCCTCGGGCCGGGCCCGCAACCGCGGCTGCGCTACTGCTCGTACGACGTCACCGACCTGATCGTCGACGTCTTCGGCTGGTTCGAGTAGCCGGCCCGAACCAGCGGACTGGCATCGGGGCGGTCGTTGGTGATCGACTCGCAGCGTGATCCGGCTCGACGACCGCCATTCCGGTTCGAGCTGGCAGTTCGACGACCCGACGGCGACGATGCGAGCGACGTCGATCGGCGACGTGCGATCGACGGTCTCGGCGGCCGAGCAACGGGCGACGACTCACGGTGAGTGGGTCGTGATGGTCGTCGCCTACGAGGCCGCTGCCGCCTTCGACCCGGCGTTGCGCACGGCGCCGGCGCCGCCGCCGGGGATCCCGTTCGTGTGGTGGCAGTCGTTCCGCGAGCGGGCCGACGGTGATCCGCTCCCCGCGCCCGACACTCGCCCGGCGAGCGACGTGCGGCGACGGCCCAACCTCCACCCGTTCCCGACCGCGGTGTCGATCGTCCGTGCGCAGATCGAGCGCGGTGACGTGTACCAGGCGAACGTCAGCGACCGTTTCGAGGGCCGGCTGACCGGCTCGCCGATCGACTTCTACGCCGGGCTGCTCGCCGCCCAACGTTGCGCCTTCGGTGCGTACATCGAGATGGAGGAGCGGATCGTCGCCTCGGCGTCACCCGAGTTGTTCTTCGATCGGCGCGACGGCCGCATCACGTGCCGGCCGATGAAGGGCACGGCAGCCCGACGGCCGCGTCCACTCGACGACATGGCGGCCGGTGCGGCGTTGCTCGCCTCGCAGAAGGACCGCGCCGAGAACGTGATGATCGTCGACCTGTTGCGCAACGACCTCGGCCGCCTCGCCCGGACCGGATCGGTCGAGGTCCCCGACCTGTTCCGCCTCGAACGCTACGAGACGGTCTGGCAGCTGACGTCGACCGTCACCGCCGAGGTCGCAGGTGATCCATCGCTGGTCGAGGTGCTGTCGGCCCTGTTCCCCTGCGGCTCGGTGACCGGCGCACCGAAGGTCGCCGCGATGCGCACGATCAACGACCTCGAAGCCGAGCCGCGCGGCGTCTACTGCGGCGCGATCGGCCTGCTGACACCGGCGCCCTCGTCGCCGCGGGCGGTGTTCTCGGTGCCGATCCGCACCGCCGTCATCGATCCGGCCTGCCGCGCATTCGACTATGCGGCCGGCGCAGGCATCACCTGGTCGTCGGATCCCGTCGAGGAGGACCGCGAGGTCGAGGCCAAGGCGCGGATCCTCCACGTCGTGCGCCCCCCGACTGGCCTGTTCGAGACGCTGCGCCTCGACGACGACGGCGTCCGAAACGCCGAGCTGCACGTCGAGCGACTGAGCGAGTCGGCGGCCTGGTTCGGGATCCCGATCGATCCAGCGGCGGCACTCCAGCTCCTCGCCACGATGACGCCGACGGCTGGTGTGGTCGAGCGGATCCGCCTCCTCCTCGACGCCGAGGGGAGACTGTCGCTCACCCGCCAGCCGCTCGAACCCGATCGGTGCGACGTCGTGCGACTGGCGGTCGACGACACGGTCACCCACTCCGACGATCCGCGCTGCTGCCACAAGACGACCGATCGCGCCCACTACGACCGCGCCCGTGCACGTCATCCCCACGCCGACGACGTCATCCTCGTCAACGAGGTCGGGCACGTGATCGAGACGACGATCGCCAACCTCGCCGTGCGCGTCGACGGCCGTTGGTGGTGCCCGCCGCTCGGCGACGGTGGCCTGCCGGGCGTCGCCCGCCGCGTCGCCGTGGCATCCGGAGAGCTCGGCGAGCGTTCGTTCACTCCCGACGAGGTCCGCGCCGCCGACGGCCTGGCGGTGCTCAACGACCTCCGCGGCTGGCGGCCGGCGACGCTCGCCGAGACACCGACGGCACCGAGTGCCCTAGGCAGGAATTGAACCTGCGGCCTTCCGCTTAGGAGGCGGCTGCTCTATCCGCTGAGCTACTAGGGCGACGGCGACAGGTTAGGCCGAGCAGCTCAATCGTCCGCCGACGGGCGCCGGCGGTGCGACTTGCGTTCGCCGGTCCTGCGCTTGGCGTCGAGCCGCCGCCGCACCGACGCCTTGGTCGGGCGGGTCGCCCGCCGCGACGGCTCCACGCGCACTGCCCGAGCAAGCTTCTCGGTCAGACGCTCCAACGCCAGCTCGCGGTTGCGCGTCTGCGAGCGGGAGTCGCCGGCCGCAGCGGTGACGACCGCGCCGATCCTGTCGACGATGCGAGCGCGCTGGGCGTCGCTGAGGGTGGCGCTGGCGGCGACGTCGAACGTCAGCTCGACGCGGGTGTGGGAGCGGTTGGCGTGCTGTCCGCCGGGACCACCGCTGGTCTCGAAGCGGACGGCGATCTCGTCGAGCGGGATGCGCAGTGAGGAGGTCACCCGCAGACTCCGGCGCTCGCGGTCGTCGCTCACGTGCTCACCCTCACCCGCTCACCCTCACACGCTCACCCTCACACGCTCACCCTCACACGCTCACCCTAGGAGTGTCCCCGCGCAAACTGGGGTCGAGCAGACAGGGCGTAGACCGTGCGTGCGTCGGGTACGGAGGCCTGCATGTCACGCCGAACACCCTCACGCCGAACACCCTCCCGCCGAACACCTTCACGCCGAACAACTTCACGCCGAACACCTTCACGCCGAACACCTTGGATGCTCGCCCTCGTTGCACCGCTGACGCTCGTCACCGTCGCCTGCGGAGACGATGACGGCGATCCCACCGACACGACGGTGCCGGCGTCGGACGTCAGCGTCGTCCCCGGTGGCGAGGAAGCGCCCGGCGTCACCTACGAGCCGGGGTCGAACCTGCCGCCCGGAGCCGACACGCAAGGTGACGGGTCGGACCAGAACCAGGGTTCGACCCCGCCGATGGAGCCGGTGCCGCTGCCCTGACCCGTTACACGAGCTCGACCCGACGGGTGTCCTCGCCGGTCTCGACACCGACGTCTTCGCCGGCGTCGAGTTGCTCGATGAGGTGCTCGCCCTCCACGTCGAGGTCGGGCACGATCCGGTCGAGCCAGCCAGGCAGCCACCAGGCGCGGTCACCGAACAGCGCCATCACGGCCGGCACGATCATCATCCGCACCACCGTCGCGTCGAGGAACACAGCGACCGAGAAGCCGAGCCCGAACATCTTCAGCATCGGGTTGTCGCCGATGATGAAGCTGGCGAACACGCTGATCATGATCAGCGCCGCGGCGGTGATCACCCGGGCCGAGCTGGTCAGCCCACTGAGCACGGCGTGGCGAGCGTTGCTCGTCCGCACGTAGTCCTCGCGGATGCGGGAGAGGATGAACACCTCGTAGTCCATCGACAGCCCGAACAAGATGGCGAACATCAGCATCGGCAAGAAGCTGATGATCGGTGTCGTCTCCTGCAGGCCGATGAGGTCCTTCATCCAGCCCCACTGGAACACGGCCACCACCACGCCGAAGCTGGCGGCGATGCTCAACAAGATGGCGATCGCCGCCTTGATCGGCACGAGCAGCGAGCGGAACACGACCATCAGCAGCACCATCGTCAGCCCGATGACGATGATCATGAACGTCGGCAGGGCGCTGCCCATCTTGTCGGACACGTCGATGAGCGCCGCCGTCTGGCCGGCGACCGAGGCCTCGACCCCGGTGTCCTCCTCGACGGGTTCCAGCACGTCGTGGCGCAGCCGGTGGACCAGCTCGGACGTCGCCGCGTCGGCAGGTGACGTCCGCGGGATCACCGGCATCACGGCGGTGTCGCCGGACTCGTTGACCTGGGTCGGCGTGACGAGGAGCACGCCCGGGTCGGCGGCCAGTTGCGTCGACACCTCCCCGATGGCTGCCGTCACATCGCTGCCTTCGCTGGTGTCGACGACCACCAGGAGCGGGCCGTTGAACCCGGGGCCGAATCCCTCGGCGAGCAGGTCGTAGGCCACCCGGCGCTGGTCGTGCCCTCGGGCTGCGATCCGTCGTCGGGCATGCCCAGGCGCATCGACAACGCGGGCACGGCGAGCAACAGCATGATCGCCAATCCCCCGAACAGGGCAGCACCAGGTCGGGCGATCACCTTGCGTGCCCAGCGGGCGCTGAGCGTGGACTGCGACTCGTCGGCCGAGCCGGTCTTCGCCCGGCCGATGCGCCACCGATCGATCGAGTGGCCGACCATGTTGAGCATCGCCGGCAGCAGCGTGACGGCGATGACGACGGCGAGGAAGACCGTGACCGCGGCTGCAAACCCCATCACCGTGAGGAACGGGATGCCGATGATCGCCAATCCGGCGAGGGCGATGACCACCGTCATCCCGGCGAACACCACGGCGCCACCCGCGGTGGCGTTCGCACGCGCCGCCGACTCGGCGACGGAGTGGCCCTCGGCGAGGTTCTGGCGGTGACGGGTGACGACGAACAAGGCGTAGTCGATGCCGACCGCCAGTCCGATCATCAACGCCAGCGTCGGCGCCGTCGAGGACAGGTCGACGACGGCGGACGTGATCGTGATGCCCATCAGGCCGATGCCGACGCCGATCAGCGCCGACACGATCGGCAGCCCCATCGCCACGACGGAACCGAACGAGAACAACAAGACGATGACGGCAACGGCGAGACCGATCATCTCGGAGGTGTGCCCGATCTCCTCCATACCGCCGACCTCGCCGCCGTGTTCGACCTGCAGCCCGGCCGCCTCGGCAGCCTCGGCCGCCTCCACGACGTGCTCGAAGTCGGCGTCGGAGACCTCCGTGGCGCTGACGCCGTAGGCCACGTCGACGAAGGCGATGTCGCCCTCGGGCGACACGGTGCCGGTGACGAACGGATCGCTCACGGCGACGACACCCGGTGCGTCGGCGAGATCGGCGCGCAGCGCGGCGATCGTCGCCTGGGCGCCCTCGTCGGTGAGCACCGTGCCGTCCGGGGCGGCGATCACCACGCGCGCCGATGACCCCGACTGCTGCGGGAACCGCTCGGCCAAGAGGTCGGCGGCCTGCTGCGACTCCGTGCCGGGGATCTCGAACACGTCGCTCGTCGTGCCGCCCGCCGCGCCGGCCACGACGATCGTTGCCACGAGCAGTGCGAGCCAGCCGAGCACCACGGTGCGGCGACGGCGTCCGGCCCAGTGGCCGAGGCGGTACAGGTATTTCGACATCAGGTCTCCTGGCGGGGATGGGAGGTGGCACGGCGTGGGAGGTCGCGTCGCGTGACGCAGCGATCGATGCAATCGGTCGAACCTGGAGAGAACCTGGAGACGAGCGCAAGCTTCACGCATTGTCCGCCCGATCCGGGAGTGACCGGCTCGGCGACCTGCGACGATGGACGCCGTGACGACGGACCGCCCACGTCGAGTGCTCGTCGTCGACGACGACGAATCGATCCGCGACCTGATCGTCACCGCCCTCGACTTCGTCGGCTACGAGACGGCGCAAGCGGCCGACGGCGCCGACGCACTCGCCCGCATCGCCGAGCTGGCACCCGACCTCGTGGTGCTCGACGTGATGATGCCCGGCATCGACGGCTTCGAGGTCTGCCGCCGCCTGCGCGCCGGCGGCGACACGACGCCGGTCATCTTCCTCACCGCCAAGGACACCTCGGCCGACACGCTCGACGGGTTCGCCACCGGCGCCGACGACTACCTCACCAAGCCGTTCAACCTGAAGATCCTCGTCGCCCGCATCGAGGCCGTCCTCCGCCGGGCGCACCCGAGCGAGCAGGCCACCGACCTGCTCGTCCACGGTGACCTCTCGCTCGACGATCGCGCCCACCACGTCGAGCGCGGTGGCCGCGAGGTCGTGCTCTCGCCGACCGAGTTCAAGCTGCTCCGCTACCTGCTCGTCAACGCGGGACGCGTTGTGTCGAAGACCCAGATCGCCGAACACATCTGGCAGTACGACTTCGGTGGCGACGCCAACCTCGTCGAGACCCACATGTCGTCGCTGCGCCGCAAGCTCGGTGAGCCGCGGCTGATCCAGACGGTGCGCGGCGTGGGGTACGTGCTGCGGGACGGCCGATGACGAGCGGCCGTGCCGGCTGGCGGCCACACCGACGACTCGCCATCCGCTGGCGGCTGACGGCCTGGGTGCTGCTGATCATCTTCGTCATCATCGCCGTCGCCGGGTTCGTCGCCGTCCGCCTCGTCCACGACGAGTTCCTGGAGAACGTCGACGCCGACAACCGCCGCGTCGCCCAGGAGGTCGTCGCCGCATTCGACCTCGTCGGACCGGACGTGTTGTCCGATGCGGTCGAGCGGGGGGTCGGGACCTCCGACCAGGCACTCGTGCTGATCGACGCCGACGGTGTCGTGTGGGCCTATCCGGCCGGTCCGTACGAGGATCCCGACCCGCTGCCCGACCTCGCCGGCCTCTCGATCGCCGAACTGCGCCGCCAGTCCGGCACACCGTTCGAGATCGACGGTGACGACGGCGTCCCCGACTACCGGGCCCTGTCGACGCAGATCAGCGACGGACGTCAGCTGATCGTCGCCACGCCGCTCGACGGGCTGGAGGAGGCGATCCGCTCGCTCGTCGGCGTGTTGCTGCTGGTCGCCGTCGTCGCCGGCGTGGTGATGGTCGTCGTCGTCGCCTTCGTCGCCACCTCCGTCACCCGCCCGTTGGAGGGCATGGTCGCGACGGCGGAACGGATCGGATCGGGCGCCCTCGACGAACGCGTGGACGTCGAGGGCGTCGACGACGTCGCCCGCCTCGCAACGGCACTCAACGCGATGCTCGACCGGCTGGAGCGGGCGTTCGCCGATCGTGCCGCCAGCGAGGAGAAGCTGCGACGCTTCGTCGCCGATGCCTCCCACGAGCTGCGGACCCCGCTCGCCGCGGTGCTCGGCTACGCCGAGTTGATCCAGTCGGGGATGGTCTCCGGGCCGGACGAGCTCGATCGCGCCGTCGACCGCATCGCCGCCGAAGGGGAGCGGATGCGACTCCTCGTCGAAGCACTCCTGCTCCTCGCTCGGCTCGACGAACACGGCACCGGCCTCGATGGTGCTCACGTCGAGCGTGCTCACGTCGATCTGTCCGAGCTCGCCGCCGTCGCCGTCGGTGATGCCCGTGCGGTGGCCCCGGATCGCGAGATCGAGCTCGATGCGCCCGCACCAGCGGTCGTCCGCGGTGACGCCCTGGCGTTGCGGCGAGTGGTCGACAACCTCCTCGCCAACGCCCGCGCCCACACGCCGGCGGGCACCCGCGTGGAGGTCGCCGTGCACCCGGTCGATGGCACGGTGGTGGTGACGGTCGACGACGACGGCCCCGGCATCGACCCCGACGATGCCGTCCACGTCTTCGATCGGTTCTTCCGCTCCGAGCGGTCGCGGACGCGACCCGGCGGTGCCGGCCTCGGCCTGTCGATCGTCGCCGCCATCGTCGACGCCCACGGTGGCACCGTGACCGCCGGCGACTCACCGCTCGGCGGGGCGCGGTTCACGGTGACGCTTCCGGCCGCCGCCACAGCCACCCGACGGCCACCCTGACGGCGCCCTCAGAGCCGGTGTCGGCGAGCGATCGCGGCAGCCTCGATGCGGTTGGTCGCGCCGAGCTTGCGGAGGATGTTGGAGACGTGCACGCTCGCCGTCTTCGTGCTGATGTACAGCGCCTCGCCGACCTCGGCGTTCGACCGGCCGAGGGTGACGAGGCGCAGCACCTCGGTCTCGCGCCGGGTCAGGCCGAGCGGCGACGCCGGCTCCTGGTCGATGTCGACGGCTGGGCGGCGGTCGAGGTCGAGCCGGGCCCGCTGTGCGAGCTCGGTGATCTGGCCGAGCAGCGGGTCGGCACGGAGCTGGCGTGCGGTCCGTTCGGCGGCGACCAGCAGATCTCGCGCCGCCGCCCGTTCACCCGCCGCCCGGCCACCTCCGGCGCGCAACAGCGCCGCTGCCTGGCGGAAGCGGGCCGAGGCGGCGAGGAAGACGCAGCCGATGCCGGTCCACGTGGCGTCGATCCGCGCCCACCGCTGCGGGTCGAGGTCGCCGGCGGACTCGGCGAGCTCGGCCGTCGCCTCGTCGAGCCAGACATCGAGTGCGGTGGGAACCACCAGGTACTGCTCGGCGGCGACGCACCGCAACCGGTCGACGAGTGCCTGCACGGTCGACACGGCGTCGTCGTGGCCCGCTGCACCGCGCGGCGGCACCAGGTGGCGCGCCGCCGCGGCGACCATCCGGGCCCCGTACGTCGATTCACCCGGCGGGACGTCGTCGAGCCATCCGGCGACCGTGGACACGGGGACCGGATCGAGCGCTCCCACGGCGGCGAGCTCGATCGTCCCGGTGCCGAGCTGGCCGACCTCACCGCCGTAGTAGCCGGTCGAGTGGAGCTCCCAGCCGCGCCGGAACGTCCGCGCCGCCGGGCCGTACTCCCCGCGGTTGACCTGGATCTGGCTCCAGCCACTCAGTGCCGACGCCCATCGGTACAGGCTGTCGGCGCTCATCCGCCGCTCGACGTCGTCGACGATGGCGCCGGCCTCGTCCCACCGCCCGAGCGCCTCCAGCGCCTCGATCACGTTGCCCTGGAACAGGATCCCGAACGTCGGCATCAGGCCGTGGCGTTCGGCGGCCGAGACACCCGGCCCGTACAGCTCGGCGACCTCCTCGAAGCGGCCGAGGAACACCAGGGCGTTGCTGAGGTTGATGCAGATGCGCACGATGGCGTAGCCGTCGTCGGCAGACAGCGCCAGCGCCAGGCCGTGCCGGATCCGCGCCAGTACCTCCTCGTCACCGAGCTCGGCGCGGTGGTAGCCGATGTGGGCGATGGCGTTGGCCTCGATGCCCCGCTCGCCGAGTCGCACCGCCATCTCGGCGGCTCGCCGCAGGGCAGCGTCCGACGCCTCGTACTCGCCCCGCGCCGCCAGCCGTCCGCCGAGGCGGATCTCGAGCTGCGCCCGCCCGACCGTCGGCTCCGGCGGCAACACCTCGAGCGCCTGCTCGATCACCTCCTCCATCCCGGGTGCGCCCGAGTTCCACAGGTAACCGGCGAGATCGTTGAGGATCTCACCACGCTGGGCATCGGCATCGCCGCTGACGGCGTCGAGCGCCCGGCGGGCGAGATCGACGGCGAGGTCGAAGTCGCGGGCCAGGTCGGCGGCGCGCGCCGAGCGGCGCAACAGCTCGACGACGGAGACGTCGGCCCACGACGCCGCTCCGTCGATCCGTCCCCACATGTCGAGGGCTCGGGCGTAGTGGGCGCTCGCCTCGGCCGGCGCACCGAGCGCCTCCGCCGCGGCGCCTGCACGGATCGACGCTCGCAACGCGTGCGGGAGCTGCATCGCGTCGACGTGCAGGCGGGCGATCTCGCCGAGCTGTTCCGGACGCAGGCGCTCGAGCGCTGCCGCCGCGGCGGCGAACAGCGCCGTCCGCTCGCCCGGGAGCAGCTCACCGAGGAACACCTCGCGCACCAGCTCGTGGCGGAAGCGGAGCGAGCCGGCGAGGTCGACCAGCAGACGTTCGCGGCAGACGGCGTCGATCGCCGCCCGGAACTGCGCACCGTCCATCGCCGTCGTCACCTGCAAGACGTCGGCACCGATCGGCGCGGCGAGCGTCGACGCCGCGTCGAGGCAGCGCATGGCGTCGGGCGTGAGGCGCTGCGCCCGGGCGAGGATCACGTGCCGAACACCGGCGGGGAGCTGGGTGGCGTCGTCGCCCGAGGCGAGGAGCTCTTCGGCGTAGAACGGGTTACCGCCACTGCGACGCACCAGCTGCCGGCGCGCCTCGTCCGCCAACGGATGATCGAGCACGTCGCCGGCGAGCGCCACGATGTCGTCGTCGTCGAGGGGTCCGAGTTCGATCCGCTCGGGTCGACCGACTTGTTCGAGGTCGGCGAGCAGCGGCAACAGCGGATGTCGGCGATGCAGCTCGTCGCTGCGGAACGTGGCGATCAACGTCACGTGCTCGAGATGACGGGCGCGCGCCAGCTCGGCGATGAGGGCGCGGCTGGTGCGGTCAGCCCAGTGGATGTCCTCGACCGCCACGGTCAACCGTCCGCCCCGGGCGACGTCGGCCAGCAGCGCCGGCACCTGCTGGAACAGGCGTGCGGGATCGCTCGCCAACGCGGTCGATCCCGCCGCCGACCGACCCGACACGAGCGGCGACAGGTCGGGATAGGCGTCGACGACCGCCGGCGACGTCATCGCCGCGAGGTCGGTGAGCAGGTCGACGAACGCCGTCAGCGGTCGGATCTCGCCGCCGTGTTCGACACAGCGGCCACACGCGGTGAGCCCACCGAGACGGCGGGCCTGGGCGAGCACCTCGTCGAGCAGCCGCGTCTTGCCGATGCCGGCCTCACCGGCGATGAGGATGATCCGTGTCGTCGCCGCGTGGCCGTCGTCGCGCAGCACCGCCAGCGCACGGTCCAACTCGCGAGTGCGACCGACCAGGCGGCCGCTCGAGACGCGCCTCGACACGCGCCCATCATCGCGCCCGATCGGCGGCGGGGTGCGAGATCTGAGGTGGCGGTGCGCGGATCTGAGGTGGCCGATGGGCGACAACGCGGCGGCTGCCGGATGCGCCGCATCCGACGACCTGCGCATCGTGCGACCCGTGGACAGCTTCAACACGCTCGATTCCAACGGCAGCCCGGCGCACGTGGCGCACGCGCTCCGCCGCCTGGAGACGGCGCTCGCACGCAACCCGGACTTCGGACACGTCACCCGGTGCTCGACGACCGTGACGACGAGTGGCATCGCCTGCACGACCGTCGAGGGTGACCACCGGATCGACACCGATCTTCCGGCGGCACTCGGCGGGTCCGCCACGGCGGCCTCCCCATCGGCACTCCTGCGTGCTGCGTTGGGCAGCTGCCTGGCGATCGGGTACCGGCTGCGCGCCGCCAGGCTCGGCGTCCCGATCGGCGCGATCCGTGTCGTCGTCGAGACCGACTCGGCGATCGCCGGCATGCTCCTCGCCGACGCCCGCGCCCGCCCCGGCTTCTCCGAGATCCGCTGCCACGTCGAGATCGAGAGCGATGCCGACGAGGCCGACGTGCGGCGCGTCGTCGCCGCGGCCGACCAGCTGAGTCCCGTGCTCGATGCGCTCGCTGCGGACTCGGTCCAGCGCTCACTGACGATCGTGGGAGGCGGAACCTGATGGAGGCGCGACGGCAGCGACTGGTCCAACGTCGCGGGTGGGACCACGCCGCGACCGCCTACGAGGGCGGGTGGCGAGAGCAGCTCGAGCCGGCGCACTCGGCGCTCCTCGACGCGGCACACCTCGCCGCCGGCGAGGAGGTGATCGACGTCGCCTGCGGGACGGGACTGGTGACGTTCGCCGCCGCCCGCGCCGTCGGACCCGAGGGGCGAGTCGTGGCGACCGACCTCTCGGCGACGATGGTCGCCCTGACGGCGGCCGGTGCCGCCGCCGCCGGGATCGACAACGTCACCACCGCATGCTGCGGCGCCGAGGACCTCACCGTGCCCGGACCGTTCGACGTCGCCGTGTGCGCCCTCGGCCTGATGTACGTGCCCGACCCGGTGTGCGCCCTCTCGGAGATGTGCCGCGTGCTCCGCCCGAGCGGTCGGGTCGCCGTGGCGGTGTGGGGGGAGCGCCGCAACTGCGGTTGGGCCGGGCTGTTCGCGGTGGTCGACGAACGAGTCTCCAGCGATGTCTGCCCGATGTTCTTCGCCCTCGGCGCGCCGTCGGTGCTCGCCTCGTCGCTCACCCGCGCCGGCTTCGCGGACGTCGTCGAACGCCGCATCGCCGTGACGCTCGACTACCCCGGCGACGACGAGGCACTGGACGCGGCGTTCGTCGCCGGGCCGGTCGCCCTCGCCTCCGGTCGCTTCGACGCGGCGACACGGGCTTCGGCCCACCGCGACTACCTCGACTCGATCGCCCCGTTCCGCACCGCCGACGGCGGCTACCGCATCCCCGGCGAGTTCGTGATCGCCACGGCGATCCGAACCCCCACGTGACCCGCACCACGATCCCACACCACGATCCCGCAACAGCAAGGAGCAACACCCATGACCATCACCGACACATCCATCGACACACCCGTCGACAACGGCGTCGACACGGCGGCCCTGCTCGCCGCACGCGACGCGCTGTCGGCGGCCCCCGAGGCCGCCGAGTTCACCTGGAGGGCGACGTGCACGTGGGTCCACGGCACCCACAGCACCTCCACGGTGGAAGGATTCGCCGGCCTCGGCCAGGAGCAGAAGCACACCACGACGTTCAGCTTCGACACCGACCATCCCGAGTGCTTCGCCTCCCAGGATCTCGGAGCCACACCGGTCGAACACGTCCTCGTCGCCCTCGCCGGCTGCCTCACGGCAGGCGTCGCGGCGGTGGCCCAGCACCGCCAGATCCAGCTGCGTTCGGTCACCGCCTCGATCGAGGGGGACATGAACGTGCTCGGCATCCTCGGCGCCGACCCCGACGTGCGCAACGGCTTCGACGGCATCCGCATCCGCTTCTACATCGACGCCGACGCCTCGCACGACGACATCGAGGCGCTCGTCGCCCAGTCGCAGAAGCGCTCCGCCGTGTTCGACATCGTCACCAACCCGACGAACGTCACCGTCGTCGTCCCCTGACACCGGTGCGAGCGTGAGGACCACCGTCGTCGTCATCGGTGCCGGCCACTCCGGGTTGGCGATCAGCCGCCGGCTCAGCGAGCGCTCGATCGACCACGTCGTCGTCGAGCGGGGCGACGTGGCCAGCGCGTGGACCACCGGTCGCTGGGACTCGTTGACGCTGCTGACACCGAACTGGCTGCTCGACCTGCCCGGGATGCCGTACCGCGGCGACGACCCCGACGGCTTCCTGAGCGGGTCGGCGCTGGCAGCCCGCCTCGCGGACGTACGCGACGGTCGATCGCCGCGCCGATCGAGGCGGGCACGACGGTGCTCCGGGCGGCGCGGGCGCGCGACGGCTACGACGTGATCACCGACCGCGGCACGTGGCGGTGCGCCGCGGTGGTCGTCGCCAGCGGCTTCTGCAGCCGGGCGCGACTGCCGCCCGTCGCCTCCCGGGTGCCTGCCGGCGTGGCGGTGCTGACGCCGATGACGTACCGACGCGCCGACGACCTCGCCCCGGGCGGCGTGCTCGTCGTCGGGGCATCGGCGTCGGGAGCGCAGCTCGCGGACGAGATCCGACGCGCCGGCCATCCCGTGACCCTGGCCGTCGGCGAGCACGTCCGCATGCCGCGCACCTACCGCGGCCGCGACATCTTCTGGTGGACCGATCGCGCCGGCATCCTCGACCAGCGACACGACGAGGTCGCCGATCTCGAGCGGGCACGTCGCCTCCCGTCACCGCAGCTGATCGGCACGCCCGAACGGAGAACGCTCGACCTCGACGCACTGGCGCACGCCGGCGTCCGCCTCGTCGGCCGGCTGGAGCGGATCGCCGGAGCGACGGCGCAGTTCTCCGGATCGCTGGCCAACGTCCGGGCGCTCGCCGACCTCAAGCTGCGGCGCCTGCTCGACGCCTTCGACGCCTGGGCGAAGGCCGCCGGGGTCGACGAACTCGAAGCTCCGCGACGTCCGCCGGCCACCAGCGCAGTCGAGCCCCCGCTGCTCGAAGCTCGACCTCCACCGCGCCGGCATCACGTCGATCCTCTTCGCCACCGGCTACGCACCCGATCACTCCTGGCTCGACCTCCCGGTGTTCGACCGGCGCGGCGCGATCCGTCACGACGGCGGCGTGGTCGGCGATGCGCCCGGCGTGTACGTCGTGGGCCAACCGGTGTTGCGGCGCCGACGGTCGAGCTACCTCAGCGGCGCCGTCACCGACAGCGAGGAGATCGCCGCGGTGCTGCACGCCCGGCTCGGCGGTCAGTCGTACGAGCGGATCTCGACGACGTTGCCGTCGGGATCGGTCACGTAGACCGACCAGCCCACACCACGGGCGCCGAAGCGTGTGCCGGGGCCGTCGACGACGTTGAACATCGTCCCCGCCCCGGCGACGACGGCATCGACGGATGCCCGGTCGGCGACGACGCAGAAGTGGTCGACGTTGTTCTCGGTGATCGTCCCCGTCGCCGGGATGAGATCGATGATCGACTCGGGGCTGATCCGGATCGACGGGAACGGTGCCGTGCCGTCGCGCCACTCGCCGACGCGCACCGGGGGCAACCCGAGCACCTCGACGTACCACCGCAGCGACGCCTCCACGTCGCGGCAACGAAGGACGAGGTGGTCGAAGCCGGTGATGCGCAGGGACCCGTACGGCATGCCGAGATCATCGCACGGGCGGCACCGGCCCCGTCGGGCACAATGGCCCGATGAGCGCCTGCTGCGGACCGTCGCGCCCGTCCGACGGCGCGGCCGCTCGCCGGAGCGGCGTCGCGCACCCCCCGACCGCGGCGCCGGAAGGGTTCACCATCGACCTCGTCGACGTACCGGCCGGCACGTTCACGATGGGCACCGACGACCCCCGGGGCTACTCCGCGGACGGTGAAGGGCCGGCGCACGAGGTCGCCCTGTCCGCCTTCTCGATCGGCCGCACGACGGTCACCAACGACGCCTTCGCCGCGTTCGTCGACGCCACCGGGCATCGGACGACGGCCGAGGGCTACGGCAACTCGTTCGTGTTCGGCGGTCTCCTCCCCGACGACTTCCCGCCGACGCAGGCGGTGGTCGCGGCGCCGTGGTGGCGGCTCGTCGAGGGTGCCGACTGGAGGCACCCGGAGGGCCCGCAGAGCAACGTCGCCGAGCGCGGTGACCATCCCGTGGTCCACGTCAGCTGGCTCGACGCCCGGGCCTACTGCGCCTGGGCCGGCACGACGTTGCCCACCGAGGCGCAGTGGGAGCGCGCCGCCCGCGGCGGCGTCGAGGGGGCCCACTACCCCTGGGGGCACGAGCGCGAGCCCGGCGGCGAGCACCTGATGAACGTGTTCCAGGGCGAGTTCCCGCACCACGATGCGGGTGACGACGGGTGGGTCGGCACCTGCCCCGTCGGGACCTATCCGGCGAACGAGTTCGGGCTCCACGAGGCGACGGGCAACGTGTGGGAGTGGTGCCACGACTGGTTCGACCCGGGCACCTACGGGCGCGGGTCCCGTCGCGATCCCGCCGGCCCACCCGGCGGTCAGGCACGTGTCATGCGCGGCGGGTCGTACCTCTGCCACGACAGCTACTGCTGGCGCTACCGGGTCGACGCCCGCAGTGCCAACACTGCCGACAGCACCGCCGGCAACATCGGCTTCCGCGTGGCGAGCGGGCAGCTCAGGGCGCGGTGAGCCAGGTCTTGAAGTAGCGGTAGACCTCGGCGGCGCCGCGCAGCGGTACCAGCGGATCAGGGAGCTCGGCCGGCCGCAGGATGAAGGGGTGCGTCTGCGGGCCGCCGAGCCCACCGTGAGAGCTGACCTGGTGCTCGAACGCATGCACCTCGTCCTGGTCGGCGTCGTAGCGCGAGTTGAGCATCAGGTCGGCGACGTGGCGGAACCCGTCGACCTTGCTCACCTGGTGCACGGCGGCGGGACCGAACGGCTCCAGCGGGTCCTCGCCGACGACGGCGTCAGGGCCATCCGCGGGGCGATCGAGGAAGCGCTGCCCGCGCGGCCCGAGGACGACCGCGCCGTCGGCATCGGAACGGACGAGCACGAACCCCATGCCCGGATGGGCGCGCAGGCCGTCGATCAGGGCCGGGTACCGCTCGTCGATCTCCTCGCGCACGAGCCGCCGCGGCGGCCCCGGCAGGTAGACCAGCCCGAGGCTGCCCGATCCGAGCACGGTCACCATGCCGTTGTCGGTGTCGGTGTCGGTGCCGGTGTCGGTGTCGGTGTCGGTGTCGGGAACCTCGGCGCCGGTCGTGTCGTGGCCCTGGTCGCCTCGCGCCGACCGCAACCACGCGGTCGACTCCGTCTTGCCCGACTCCGAGTCGGGGTCGATCGCCGGGCGCTCGCCGGTCAGCCGGGCGACGAGCGCCTCCAGCGTCTCGCCGTAGGCGCCCTCGAACGACGGGCCCTGGGTCTGACCGTGGTCGGAGAGCACCACGAGGTGGTACGGGCGCGGCGCCCATTGCAGCGATCGCTGGATGCGCCCGATCTGGTGATCGATGTCGCGTAGCACGGCGATCGCGTCGGCGCGTTCGGGGCCGGAGTGGTGGGCCACCTCGTCGTAACCGAGCAGGTCCGCGTAGATCGTCCGGCGTCCGTCGGCGATGTCGCCGAGCACGCCCTGCACGCACACGTCGCGGCTGACGACGGTCGTGAAGGCACGCAGCAGCGAGTAGGTGACGTTGCGCGAGACACGCGGCTGGACGTCGCGGCGCCGTTGATCGGCGGCCGCCCGCCGCTCGCGGACGACATCGACGACGACGTCGGTCATCGTGCGCACCGCGTTGTCCGGACGCGAGAAGTAGCGCACGTAACCGGCACCGACCTTGCCCTCTTTGACCTTGCCGGCGACGCTCATCGTCAGCGCCGCACGCGTCGCATCGCCGGTGAACAGGTTGCCGTAGCTCGACCCGTTGTCCGACAGCAGGCCGTTGCCGTCGCTGTGGCGGCGTTCGATCTCGGCGGCCGACTTCGGATGGTTGGACACCATCAGCGTGCCGCTGTCCTTCTCCAGCCAGCGGAACGCCGGCATCTCGTCGTTCGAGCCGTGGAGGATCCCGCACTGCGACACGCCGGTCTGCGACGACCAGTCGGTCTCCCACTCGACGAGTCGGTGGCTGCCGTCGTGCAGCCAGCGGTGCAGCGTCGGCAGATCGCCCGACGACAGTGCCCGCCGCAACACCTGCTCGGACAGTCCGTCGATCTGCAGGAACACGAACCCGGGCACCTCGGTCGCCGCTGCACCCTGGGCCTTGCGCCTCGCCCGCCGCGCCATCTGCTCGTCGACCCAGGCGTCGTCGTCGATCGCCATCAGCGAGGCGACGACCGTCGTCACCACCGTCAGCCCGATGGTCACCACGAACGCCACCCAGAAGCCGCCGTCGAGCGTGACCCCCGGCAGCTCGTCGAGCACCAGCCAGACGACGAGAGCATCGACGATGATCGCCCCCAGTCCCAACGTCAGCACGGACAACGGCACCACGACGACGGCCAGGGCCGGCCAGATCAGGGCATTGACGACACCGATGACGAAGGCCGCCAGCAGGAGTGCCCAGACGTTCTCGAACGACAGGTCGTCGAGCACCCAGCCGAGGAGCGCCAAGGCGATGGCGTTGGCGACGACGACGGCGAGCCCGCGCCCGAGCACCTGCCCCAAGCGAGGCCGGTCGCCCGCTGGACGCAGACCCGTCGGCGTGGCTTCGTCAGCAGCCATCGCCCGGAACCTACTTGCTGTGGCGGGACGGTCTGATCGTTCAGCGGGCGGCGAGGACCTGGTCGCGCAGTTCCCGCTTGAGGATCTTGCCCGACGGCGTTGCGGGGCAGCTGCTCGTCGACGAGCGTGACGACGCTGGGCACCTTGAACGTCGCCAGCCGCTCGCCGACGAAGCGCTGCAGCTCGGCCGCGTCGAGGGTCGAGCCGGGCTTGGGCATCACGGCGGCGGCGACCTCCTCGCCGAGCCGCTCGTGGGGGATGCCGAACACGGCGGCCTCGTAGACGGCGGGGTGCTCGTAGATCGCCGCCTCGACCTCGGCGCAGTAGACGTTCTCGCCGCCGCGCAGGATCATGTCCTTGGCCCGGTCCTCGACGTAGACGAAGCCCTCGTCGTCGAGGCGGCCGATGTCGCCGGTGCGCAGCCAGCCGTCGACGATCGTCTCGGCGGTGGCCTCGGGCTGGTTCCAGTAGCCGCGGATCAGGTTGGGGCCGCGTGAACCAGATCTCGCCGCGTCTCGCCGGCCGGCAGCGGCGGTGCCGTCGGGGTCGCGGATCGCGATGCTCGAGGATCGGCGCGACCGCGCCCGGTGCTCGTGGGGTGGGCGATGTAGTCGTCGCCGGTGTTGCCCGGCCCGTAGGCGTTGGTCTCGGTCATGCCGTAGCCGATGCTCGGTCGGCCGCGGCGGAAGTTCTCGTCGACGCGTCGCGACCAGCTCGGGCGGCGCCGGCGCGCCGCCGCCGCCGACCGAGCGCAGGCTCGACGTGTCGCGCTCGGCGAACGTCGGGCGACTCGAGCAGGTCCCAGCTCTGCGTCGGCACGCCGACGAAGTTGGTGACCCGCTCGCGCTCGATCAGCTCGAGCGCCCGCTCGGGGTCCCACTTGTACATCATCACGAGCTTCGATGCCGCCGACGAAGCGCGCCGAGCATCACCGGCACGCAGCCGGTGACGTGGAACAGCGGGACGATGCAGGATGAACGACGCCGGCTGGCGCTCGGCGTCGGCCGGCTCGGGCTCGCGCAGCGCGGTCGACGGCGCCGCGGGCAGCCGAAGGCCATCAGCGCCTGACGACCGCCCGGTGCGTGGACACCGCGCCCTTCGGGTGGCCGGTCGTGCCCGACGTGTAGAGGATCGTGGCGTCGTCGTCGGGGTCGATCTCGACGTCGGGCAGCATGGCGCCGTTCGTCAACAGCGCTTCCAGGGCGATGACGTCGAGGTCACCCGCGCCGGCGTCCTGGTCAGCGGCGGTGCGGACACCGACGACGCGTGCGACGACCGCGCCCGGCGGTCGCCGCGGCGAGACGGCGCGCCGTTCTGCGTCGGCGATGAGCACCGTCGGCGCCGAGTCGTCGAGGGCGTAGTCGAGCTCGTCGGTCGGTCCACCAGGCGTTCAGCGACACGGCGATCGCCCCGATCGACATGATCGCGGCGAACGCCATGATCCACTCCGGGTAGTTGCGCATGGCGATGGCGACCCGGTCGCCCTTGCGTACGCCGAGGTCGTGCACGAGGGCGTGGCCGAGCTGCCCCATCAGATCGAGCACCGCCGGCATCGTCCACCGCTCGTCCTCGAAGACGATGAAGTCGTCGGTCCGGCCGCCTGCGGCGGCGAACAGGTGTCGCAGATTCGGCGGAGTGCCGGCAAACACCTTGGTCGGCTGTCCGAGCACCTGCGTCTCGATGATCTCGAAGCGCGACCCCGGCGCGCAGACCGCGGCACACGCCTCCTGGAATGACATCGTCATGGGGTGACAGTGTGTCACCCGGTGCTGGTGGAGGTGGCATCCGTCACGTCGGTGACATCGGCCGCGAGGGCGTTGACCTCGTCGAGCACCGAACGGCCGACCCACAACGGGACGATCTGGCCGATCAGCAGCGTCAGCCCGCCGATCGCGATCAGCAGCCGCATCAGCCGCACGTCGTCGCCGAGATCGGCCCGGGTGTCCACCGCGAGGGCCCGGGCCTCGGCGACGCGCGCCCGGTACTGATCGACGAGGAGGTCACTGTCGGCGAGGTCGGCGCTGACCCCCTGAACCGAGTCCGTCAGCGTCGCCAGCCGCTCGCTGAGCTCGCCGGCGGAATCGGTGAACTCGGTCAGGCTCGTCGCTGTCGTGGACAGGTTCTCGCCGATCGGTTCGAGGGCCGCGGTGAGGCGGCCGAACGTCTCACCGAGACCGGACTCGGGGTCGTAGTCCGGTCCGATCGGCAGCGACGACACGGCGACGAGGGCGCGGTCGATCTCGGCGCCGATCTCTTCCAGCGTGCGCGTCGTCGACGTCGCCTCGTCGAGTGAGGGACCGAGCGATTCGGCGAGTCCGGCGACGTCGTCGATCGCCGTGGTCGCGGTGTCGAACGAGCCCGACAGCGACTCCAACGTGCCCGCCACCGCGGCGACGACGTCGGTGGTCGAGCCGAGCACGTCGTCGGCGAGATCGATCGTGTCGTCGATCGAGTCGAGCGTCTCCACGGTCACGGCCAGGCTTTCGTCGGTCGCGTCGTGGAGCTCGCCGACGAACAGCCAGGCCGTGATCGAACCGACGACGGCGAGCAGTGCGCCGGTGAAGCCGACGCCGACCATCAACCGGCCGGCTCGGCGTTGCGCCTCGATCGAGCGCCATCGGTCGCGCAGCGGGCGGGACGCCACGGCGGTCACCGTACCCGCAGTTGCCGGCGGAGCAGGGCCCAGGCGACGAAGCCGAACGCCACGGTCGTGGCGCCGAGCCCGGCGAGATCCCAGACGTCGGGCTCGATGCCGCGCAACATCACATCACGCAGCATGCGGATGCCGTAGGAGACCGGGAGCAGCCACGACAACAACTTGACCGGGTAGTCGAAGGCATCGAGGTCGAGGAAGAAGCCACCGAAGAACAGCGCCGCCAGCAGCGCGAGCATCGAGAACTGGACTGCTTGGACGTCGGTACGGGCGAGCAGGGAGAGCATCATCCCGAGCCCGATCGACGCCACCATCACCCCGCCGACCGCGACCGCCACCCACACCACGTCGCCGCGCAGCGGCACGTCGAGGAGCTGGGTGATCGCCGCCAGCAGTGCTGCCGCGACGAATGCCCCGACGAGGACGAACGCCAGGTACTTGCCGACCATCACCCGCCCGGCGTCGACCGGGCCGACCCGATAGACCTCGAACAGCCCGAGGCCGCGGTCGGCAACGAGGCTCATCGCGGCGAACGTCAGCACCATGTGCTGCAGCAACAGCGCCACGGCCGCCGGCGCGAAGTAGTCGATCACCGTGACCGGCTGGCGTTGCAGGCTCGCCGTGTCGCTGGCGAAGGGTCGCACGATGACGTTCGGATCGAGCGTCGCCACGGTCTCCGACACCTCGCCGACGGTGGCGATCCGGTCGGCCAACTGGTCGACGTCGGCAGCGGTGATCGACGAGCTGTCGGCCACGAAGCGATCGATCGAGGCGGTGACCTCGTCGGCCGACGCCTGCAACTCGCTGATCCGTTGCACCGTCTCGTCGTCGCCGCCGAGTGCCGCGGCGACCTCGCCGGTGGCGTCGGCCACCGTGGTGATCGCCGTGCCGGTGCCGTCGAGCTGGGCGACCAGGTCCTCGACGAGCGCCCGATCCCCGGCATCGACCGCAGCTGCCAGCTCGTCGACCTGCGCCGTGGCGGTCGCCACTCCTTCGGCGATCGGGATCAGCGTGTCCTGGGCGCGTCCCAGCACTTCTTCGAGCACGCGGGCGTTGACCTCCATCACCGCGACCTGTGACGACACCTCGACGGCGACCTGCTGGATCGGGTCGATCTTGTCGTGGAGCACCTTGATCTCGGCCTGCTCGCCGCCGAGCACCGTCTCGACCGGATCGGCCGGGAAGATGACGACGGCGTCGATCTCGCCGTCGCGCAGACGCTCCTCGGCGGCGACGAGGTCGTCGCTGTACCCCTCGTTGACGACGTACTGGCTCAGGTCGTCGGCGAACTGGTCGATCGTCTCCTCGTACACCGAGTCCTCGGGGCCGACGAACGCCGTGCGCAGCACGGTCTGCTGCTGGTCGTACCCGATCCCGAACAGCAACAGGATCAGGAACGGCCCGGCGACGAGCACCAGGAGCAGACGCGGCTGGCGGAGGAGGGCGACGACCTCCTTGTGGAGGAAGCCGCCGATCTGCACCAGTCGCCGGGCAGCGGCGCGGGCGCAGGGTGGCCTCGACGGGAGGGCTCACGACTCGTCTCCGTCGGTCGACCGGCTGCCCGCCGCCTCGACGAGCTGGATGAACGTCTCGTCCCAGTCGACCGGGACCTCGGCTGCCTCGGCGACCTCGACGCCGAGCGCCCCGAGACGCTCTTGGAGCTTCGGCAGGCCGGTGCCGGCGTCGTCGACGATGACGCGCACCTGGCGGGCATCGATCCACCGCACGTCGACGACGCCGTCGACGCCGCGCACTTCGTCGATCAGATGGTCGTCGATCGAACGGGCGAAGCAGATCGACACGACCTCGCCGCCGTACGCCTGGCGGTGCAGCTCGTCGGGCGTCCCGACGGCGATCACGTGACCTTCGTCGAGCACGACCACGACGTCGCAGTTGGCGGCCTCGTTGACGTGCTGGGTCGTGACGACGATCGTCCGGCCGCGGTCGCGCAGGTCACGGAAGTGCTCCCAGATCTGGCGGCGCAGCAGTGGGTCGATCCCGGCCGTCGGCTCGTCGAGGACGAGGACCGGCGGGTCGTGGACGAGCGTCGCCGCCAGCGCCAGCCGCCGCCGCATGCCGCCGGAGGCGTTGCGCACGAGCTTGCGCTCCTCCCCGCGCAGCGACACCAGGTCGAGCACGGCGCGCAGCTGTGTGCGTCGCCGCCAGCGGACGCCGTTGAGCGAGGCGTGGAAGTTGAGGTTCTCGCGCAGCGACAGATCGTCGAACAGCACGGGCGCCTGCGGCAGGTAGCCGATCGCCGTCCGCTCACGGGTCGGTCGTTCGGCGGGCGACTCGCCGAGCACACTCACCGAGCCTTCGTCGGGCCGGTACACGCCGATCGCCAGGCGGACCGTGGTCGACTTGCCACACCCCGACGGGCCGACCAGGCCGAGGATCGTGCCGCCGCGCACGGCGACGTCGAGATCGCGGACGATCCACCGGTCGCCGAAGCGCTTGCCGGCACCCTCGAAGCGGATCGTGATCGGCCGCCCGTCGTCGTCGGGCAGGGCGGGCGCGGGAGCGCGGTGGTGGGTTCAGCGACCGCCGTCACGGGATCACTCGGTCAGCAAGAAGCCGTCGACGACGTGGACGACGCCGTCGCCGACCTCGATGTCGCGGGTCGCCACGGCGACGCCGTTGATCTCCAGCGTGTCGCCCTCGCCGGTGATCGTCAGCGTCTCGCCGGCTTCCGACTCCACCGTTTCGGCGGCGGCCAGTTCCTCGGCGGACATCGTGTCGGCGAGGAGGTGGTTGCGCAGGACGTCGACGATCATCGCCGGGTCGGTGAGCAGGTCGGCGGCGTCTTGGGCGTCCAGCGTCGTGAAGGCCTCGTTGCTCGGCGCCAGGAACGTGAATTCCTCGCTGGCGATCAGCTCGTCGAGGTCGATCTGCTCGACGATCCCGGCGGCGCTGTCGAGGCCGTTGTCGCGCAACGCCTGCGCCAGGTCGGCGCGGCCCGCCTCGGCGTCGTCGACCACGGAGTCGACGACGGCGGCGGCATCGGTGGCGACCACCTCGGCGTCCACCTCGGCGTCCACCTCGGCGTCCACCTCGGCCAGTTCGTCGCCGGCATCATCGGCACTGGGTGCGTCGGAGCCGCACGCCACCGTGGCCAGGGTCAGGGTCAGGGTCAGGGCGAGCACGCCGGCGATGCCGCCCGCCCGTCGGCGCACGTGGCGCAGCTGTGCTTGATCTGTGGCATTCATGTTCTCCCCTTTTGTCGCGTCGACGGCACGGAGCCGTCGACGCGACGCAGGTACCCGGCGATCGGCCGGTCAAACGGGGAGGGCGATCAGTTGCTGTACTGATGCAGTGCGCCGCCGTCGGCAGCGAGCCGCTCGAGCAGCGGCGACAGCTCCCAGTGGCGGCCACCGAGCCGCTCGCCGTACTCGCGGATCTTGGCGACGACCTCCGCCAGGCCGACCGAGTCGGCCCAGTACATCGGGCCGCCACGGTAGACCGGCCAGCCGTACCCGTTGACCCACACGACATCGATGTCGCTGCCACGGATGGCGATGCCCTCGTCGAGGATCTTCGCCCCCTCGTTGACCATCGGGTAGAGCAGGCGCTCGAGCACCTCCTGGTCGGTGACCTCGCGCTGCTCGACACCCTGGCCGATGGCGAAGTCCTTGATCAGCTGCTCGACCTCCGGATCGGGCGTCGCGGCGCGGGTGTCGGGGTCGTACGTGTAGTAGCCACGTCCGTTCTTCTGTCCCCGACGCCCGTTCTCGCAGAGCACCTCGCGGATCGTCGAGCTCGACGACGTCTCCGCCTTCCACCCGATGTCGAGACCGGCGAGGTCGGACATCTGGAACGGGCCCATGGCGAAGCCGAAGTCGTAGAGGACCCGGTCGACCTGCGCCGGCGTGGCACCCTCGAGCAGCATCCGCTCGGCCTCGGCGCCGCGCATGAACAGCATGCGGTTGCCGACGAATCCGCGGCACACGCCGACCATCACGGCGACCTTGCCGATCTGCTTGCCGATCGCCATCGTGCTGGCGACGACGGTGTCGGACGACTTCTCGCCACGGACGTTCTCCAACAGCTTCATCACGTTCGCCGGGGAGAAGAAGTGCATCCCGATCACGCTCTCGGGCCGCGACGTGACGGCGGCGATCTCGTTGATGTCGAGCGCCGACGTGTTCGAGGCGAGGATCGCCCCCGGCTTGCAGATCGCATCGAGCTCGCGGAAGATCGACTGCTTCAACGCCATGTCCTCGAACACCGCTTCGATCACGAGGTCGCAGTCGGCGAAGTCGGCCTTGTCGGTCGAGCCGGTGATCAGCGCCATCCGCTCCTCGACCGCCGCTGCCGGGATCGAGCCGCGAGACGCCGAGCGCTCGTAGTTCTTGCGCACCACGGCGAGGCCGCGATCGAGCGCCTCCTGATCGCGCTCGACGATCGTCACCGGGATGCCGACGTTGGCGAAGTTCATGGCGATGCCGCCGCCCATCGTGCCGGCGCCGAGCACACCGCAGCGCTGGACGTCGATCACCGGGGTGTCCTTGGCGATGCCGGGGATCTTGTTGGCGGCCCGTTCGGCAAAGAACGCGTACCGCTGGGCGGCCGACTGCGGGCCGGTCATCAGCTCGAGGAACAAGCGGCCCTCGGTCTTCAGTCCCTCGTCGAACGGCAGGTTGGCCGCCGCCTCGATGCACTGGATGTTGTACTCGGGGGCGAGGAAGCCGCGTGCCTTGCGGGCGATCGAGGCTCGGAAGTCGGCGAACAGCTGCGGGTTGTCGCGAGCTTCGGCGAGCTTGTCGTCGCGGTCGCGGATCCGCGTCAGCGGGCGCCCCTCGGCGACGACCTGGCGGGCGAAGTCGACTGCCGCGGCACGGAGGGCACCGACGTCGCCGTCGATCACCAGGTCGACGAGGCCGGCCTCGAGCGCCTCGGCGGTGCCGATGTGGCGGCCCGACGTCATCATGTCGAGCGCCTTCGGCACGCCGACCACGCGCGGCAGGCGTTGCGTGCCGCCGGCGCCGGGCAGCAGTCCGAGGTTGACCTCGGGGAGGCCGAACTTCGCCTCGCGGACCGACACCCGGTAATGGGCGCACAGGGCGACCTCGAGTCCGCCGCCGAGCGCCGTGCCGTGGATCGCGGCGATCACCGGGACCGGCGAATTCTCCATCTGCGCCTGGACCTCGTTGAGGCCGGCCGCCTTCTGGGCGCCGCCCCCGAACTCGGTGATGTCGGCGCCGGCGATGAACGTGCGGCCGTCACAGATGATGACGACGCCCGCGGCGCCGTCCTCGGCGGCCTTGGCGAGCCCGTCGTAGAGGCCCTGGCGGACGTGCGAGCTGAGCGCGTTGACCGGTGGGTTGTCGATGACGATCACGGCGACGTCGCCGATGTCGGTCGTCTCGGTCTCGATGCGTACGGATTCGGTCAGCGCGGTCATGCCGTCAGTCAACCAAATGACCCCTGGCACGGCCCCATCGGTGCGGTCGATCGGACGGCGCCGCGAGCGCCAGCGAGCCAGCCTGTCGTCGGGGCCGACCAACCGGCCCGATCTGGCGAGTGCCGTGAGGCCTCGACTATCGAACCAGCGCGTCGCCGGGGAGGTCGCCGTCGGGGTGGAGCGCGGACTGGAAGCGGCGCATGCCGGCGAGCCAGCGGTCGCGGTCGGTGGCCTTGCGCTCGGCGTAGGTGGCGACCTCGGGGTGGGGGAGGATCAAGAAGCGCTCCTCGCGGATCGCTGCCAGGCACAGTGCGGCGACGTCGTTCGGGTCGAGCACGCCGTCGCGGCTGGCGACGCCGCCCTCCAACGACCCGACGTCGCCGTCTGCCGCCGTGTCGGCGCTGGCGTCGGCATCGGCTGCGGTATCGGCCATCGCACGTTGCGGGCTGTTGCGGACGATGTTCGTCGCCACCGCCTGCGGGCACAGGACCGACACGCGGATGCCCTGGTGGTGATGGCTGATCGAGATCCACTCGGCGATCGACACCGCCGCCGCCTTGGTGACCGAGTAGGCGAGCGACCCGATCTGGGTGAGCAGGCCGGCGGCCGAGGCCGTGTTCAGCAGGTAGCCGCCGCCGTTGGCGATCATCGAGGGCAGCACGGCGCGGGCGGCGTAGATGTGGGCCATGCAGTGCACCTCCCACATCGCCTGGATCGACTCGTTGGAATCCTCGAGGCCCGCCGCGGTGACGTAGCCGGCGTTGGAGACGAAGAGGTCGATCGGCCCGTGGGCGTCGAGCGTGCGCTCGACCATCTGCCGGATCGCCTCTTCGTCGCGGACGTCGATCTCGACGGCCGTGCCGCCGATCTCGGAGGCCACCCGTTCGGCCTCGGCGCCGTGGAGGTCGGCAACCACGACGTGACGCGCCCCTGCCGCGTGGGCGGCGCGGGCCAGTGCCTCACCGATGCCCGATCCACCGCCGGTGACGACCACGACTCGATCCTGGAGTTCCATGACCGGCGACCGTAGTTGTCAGTCGCCGCGTCCGAGCCGCTCAGTCGCCACCGCGACCTTGCCATGTGCACACGCACGCCTCGTTGCCGTCGGCGTCGGCGAGCACCCACCATGCGGGGGCGAACTCGTCGGTGACGAGCCGGCCGCCGGCGGCGATCGCCGCCTCGATGCGCGCCGCTGCCTGGTCGTGGGGGACGTCGACGTCGATGTGGAACCGGCTGCGCTCGGTGCCGCGGCTCGTCCATCTGCTGGAACCAGAACGACGGCCCGAGCCGGTGCGGGTCGACGACATCGACGTCACCCTCGTCGTAGCCGAGGATCGCCGCCCAGAACGGGCGGATGCGGGCGATGTCCGTCGTGTCGATCGCCACCTCGACGGCGGTCACGCCCGCCGGCGCTGCGGTGGCACCCACCTCGGCCGCGGCGGCAGAGATGGCGCGGGCGAGCTCGACGTCGGCGTCGGTCATCCCCCCGGTGGCGTGGGTGGTGAGCACCACGTGGACGTCGCCGGGGTAGCGCACGTCGAGGTCGGGATGGTGATCGGTGGCCTCGGCGAGGTCGGCGATCGTCACCACCAGCGCCGCCGCCGCCGGGAACGTGCCCGCCCGGAACCTCGCCCGCAGGGATCGCAGGATCACCCGCCAGTCCTCGAGCCCGTCGAGCTCGGCGATCTCGTCGGCGGTCAGTTCGGTGAAGGCCATCACCCCATTCCAGCACTTCGGCAGCGGCGCGTCGCGCCGATCGCTCACTCGTAGACGAGGCAGCCGTCGTCGAGGTCGACGTTCGGGAAGTACTCCTTCTCGGCGGCGTAATCCTGCGTGTGCTGCCACTCCAGCCGGTCGCCGCGCTTGGGCATCAGGTGCATGCTGCGCATCAGGTAGCCCGGGTTGAAGTTGTCCGGATCGATCCACGGCAGCAGCTCCATGCCGGCGTCCTCGTCGCGCAGCGCCGGCGTCACCGACGACACCCCGAGCTCGTCCATGTGGCCGAGCAGCCGACACACGAAGTCGCCGATCAGGTCGACGCGCAATGTCCAGCTGGAGCGGAAGTAGCCGAACACCCACACCATGTTGGGCACCCCGGTGAACATCATCCCCCGGTAGGTGACCGTGTCGGCGAAATCGACCGGTGCGTCGTCGACGGTGAAGGGGATCCCACCGAGCACGCTGAGGTCGAAGCCGGTGGCGGTGATGATCACGTCGGCGTCGAGCTGGACCCCGGACGTGGTGAGGATGCCGTCGGCGTTGAACGTCTCGATCTCGTCGGTGACGACGGACGCCTTGCCCTCGCGGATGGCGGCGAACAGGTCGCCGTCGGGGATCAGCGCCAGACGCTGCTGCCACGGGCGGTAGCGCGGCGAGAAGTGCGTGTCGACGTCGAAGTCGTCGGGCAGTTCGGCACGGGCCATGTTCAACAGCTCGTCGCGCACCATGTCCGGGAAGTCGCGCGACAGGTCGGCGATCGCAGCCCCCTCCTTGAGGACCTTGCGGCGGACGATCTCGTGCGTCCACTCCTCGGGGACGTCGAGTTCACGCAGCGTGTCGGCGAGCTCGTTGCGGTTCGGACGCGACACGAAGTAGGTCGGTGAGCGCTGGAGCATCGTGACCTGGGCGGCCGCGCCGGCAATCGCCGGCACGAGCGTCGCCGCGGTGGCCCCCGACCCGATCACGACGACGCGCTGGTCGGTGAGGTCGAGGTCCTCCGGCCAGGTCTGGGGATGGACGATGCGACCGCCGAACGTGTCCATGCCCGGCCACTCCGGCGTGTATCCCTGCTCGTGGCGGTAGTAGCCCTGGCACATCCACAAGAAGCCGGCGGTGAACGTCATCGGCTGCTCGTCGCCGGTGTCGGGATCACGGTGGACGACGCGCAGCGTCCACCGGCTCGACTCACTCGACCACTCGGCCGACGTGATCTCGTGGTGGTAGCGGATGTGGCCGGCGAGGCCGTTCTCCTCGATCACCTCGTTGAGGTACTTGAGGATCTCGTCGCCGCTGGCGATCGGGGCGTTGGTCCACGGCTTGAAGCGGTAGCCGAACGTGTACAGGTCGCTGTCGGAGCGGACGCCGGGGTAGGTGTGGGTGCGCCAGGTGCCGCCGAACCCACCGAACTTCTCGAGCACGACGAACGACCTGCCGGGCATCTGGTCCTGGAGGTGGTAGGCGGCGCCGATGCCGGAGATGCCCGCGCCGACGACGAGCACGTCGACGTGTTCGGCGACCGGCGCGGTGCCCGTCGAGTGGGCGGTGGAGGTCTCGCTCATCGCCGGAGTTTCGCGCACCGGCCATGGCGCGGGGGAAGCGCACGCCGCGACACACTGGGGAGGTGAGGATCGACTGCGCCGCCTACGTCGACGGCCGACGTCGACCGTTCGATCCCGACGTCGACTCGATCGACGAGATCCCCAGCGGCTTCGTGTGGCTCGGCCTGCAGGTGCCCGAGGTCAGCGAGCTCGAGCACTCCTGTGCCGTCCTCGACCTCGATGGCGTCGAGTCGATCGAGATCCTCACGCCGCACGTCCGTCCGGTGCTCTCCGTCGACGACGGCACGATCGTCCTCGTCGTCCGCACCGCCGCGTACCGCGACCGCACCGAGTCGATCGACCTCGGGGAGATGACGCTGCTCGTCGGAGAGCGGGCGATCGTCACGATCCGTCACGGCCCGGCGAGTCCGTTGGCCAGCGTGCGTGCCTCCCTCGAACGCGATCCCGAGCAACTGCGCCTCGGGCCGTCGGTGGTGCTGGCCGCCGTCGTCGGGCGCGTCGTCGCCGACTACGGCCCGGCGCTCGACGGCTTCGAGAACGACGTCCTCGAGGTCGAGGCCGACGTCTTCTCCGACAACCGTCGGCAACCCGTGCAGCGGCTGTACGAGCTGAAGCGTGAGATCCGGCGGATGACGGTCGCCATCGACGCCCTCCAGGACCCGCTGGCACGCCTGATCCGCGGTCACGGGCGGACCGACTTCCCGGCCGCCGTGCTCGACGACCTCGTCGAGGCCGCCGACCAGCTCGACCGGGCCGTCACGCGGGCGATGTCGCTGTCCGAGCTGGTCGACGCCGCGCTCACCGCCAGTCTCACCCAGATCTCCGTGCAGCAGAACGACGACATGCGCACGATCAGTGCCTGGGTGGCGATGGCCGCCGTCCCGACGATGATCGCCGGGCTCTACGGCATGAACTTCGAACACATGCCCGAGCTCGGCTGGCGGCTCGGTTACCCGCTGGTGCTCGGCGTCATCGCCGTCGTCGTCGCCCTGCTCTACCGGCAGTTCAAGAAGAGCGGCTGGCTGTAGCGCCGTCGACTGCGGCACTAGGTTCACGGCGTGAGTGAACCCCGACGCTTCCCCCAGCACCGTTTCACCCCTCCGCCCGGCGCCACCGAGATCCTCCTCGTTCGGCACGGCGAGTCGTCGCCGTTCATCGAGGGTGAGGCGTTCGCCGTGGTCGACGGTCACGGCGACCCTCCGCTGGCCCCGGAGGGCGAGGCGCAGGCGGTGCTCGCCGCCGAGCGGCTGATCGAAACGGGGGAGCGGATCGCCGCGATCTACGTCACGACACTGCAGCGCACGCACCAGACGGCGGCGCCGTTGGCCGAGCGTCTCGGCCTCGAGCCGATCGTCGAGGCCGACCTGCGCGAGGTCTTCCTCGGCGAGTGGGAGGGCGGTGAGTTCCGCCTGCGGATCGCCGACAACGACCCGATCGCCCAGCAGATGTACGTCGAGCAGCGGTGGGACGTGATCCCCGGCGGGGAGCCGGCGCACCAGTTCGAGAACCGTGTCCGCCGCGGCATCGAGCGGATCGCCCGCGACCATCCCGACGAGCTCGTCGTGGCGGTCGTCCACGGCGGCGTGATCGGCCAGGTGATGAACATCGCCACCGGTGCCACCGGGTTCGTCTTCGGCGGTGCCGACAACGCCTCGATCAGCCATCTCGTGGTCGTCGACGGTCGCTGGATCGTGCGCTGCTACAACGACACGTCGCACCTCAGCCCGCGGTTCAGCACCGCCCCCGAACCGCTGATCTGAACATCACGTCGCTCAGCGGTCAGCTCGACGCCGCGGCGGCCGGCGGTCGCCAGCACGTCACGAGCAGGAGGGCCGCGCCACCGAGCCCACAGGCGGCCGTGATCGCCAGGCCGACGGCACCGGAGAGGTCGTCGGTGAGGTCGAACGCATCGTCGAGCGACCAGGTGCCGGGACCGAGCGCACCGATGGCGAGTCCGGCGATCCCGAGGGTCATCACGTACTCCCATCCCTCACCCGGCCGGAAGATGAAGAAGCCGTTGCCGCGGTGGTTGATCGCCCAGGCGACGGTCATCACACCGACGACGCCGGCGGCGGCGAACGGGGTCAACAGCCCGAGCAGCAACAAGATGCCCGAGCCGATCTCGGTGAGGCTGGCGAGCCACGCCTGCACTCGCGCCGGGCGCATGCCCATCGACGCGAACCACGAAGCGGTGCCGTCGATGTTCGGCCGGACGTGGTTGATGCCGTGGGCGAGCATCACCGCGCCGACGCCGCAGCGCAGGATCAGGAGGGCGAGATCGACAGCGTCGGTGTCCGACATGGCGCCAGTGTCACACACGGTCGCCGGCCGGACGGGGGTCCGCTGCCTAGTCTGACGCCCATGACGCGACGCGTCCTCGTCCTCAACGGACCGAACCTCAACCTGCTCGGCACGCGCGAAACCGACGTGTACGGCACCGCCACCCTTGCCGACATCGTCGCCCGGGTGCGCACCGTCGGCGACGAACTCGGCCTGGAGGTCGACGACGAGCAGCACAACGGCGAGGGCCAGCTGATCGACGCCCTGCAACGGGCGCGGGGCGTGCACGCCGGGGTGATCCTCAACCCGGGTGCCTACACGCACTACAGCATCGCCGTCCGCGACGCCATCGCCGCGATCGATCTGCCGGTCGTCGAGGTCCATCTGTCGAACATCCACGCCCGCGAGGAGTTCCGGCACCGCTCCGTGGTCAGCGCCGTGTGTGTCGGGGTGATCGCCGGCTTCGGCCCCGAGGGGTACGTGCTCGCTCTGCGCGCCCTCGCCGAACGAGTCGACTGACCGGCTCGACTGACTGGCCGGTGTGCCGGAAAGCACCGTGGCGCCGGCCTGCGATCGGACCGGCGCACCCGATACTGGGCCGATGGCCACGATCGTCGATGAACCGGCGCGCCCCGTCGCGGGGCCGACCGCGCCCGTCGACGCCCTGAAACAGCTCGAGCAGCGCCCGGCGCGCCTCGCCCGCGGGTCGGCACGGATCGGTCTCGTCGCCGCCGGGTCGGCGTTCGTCGCCATCGCCGTCGCCGTGACGCTGTGGACCGGGCTCGGCCCGGGGCCCCTCGACGTCTTCATCGGGGCGGTGCGCACACGCACCGGGCTGCCGCTCGGCCTCGCCGTGTGGGCCGTCATCGGCGCCGTCACCGCCCTCGCCTGGAGCCTCGGTCGGCGCCCCGGGCCGGCGACGTTGGTCGGTCCGCTGGTCGTCGGACCCGTGATGCAGGTCGCCGTCGGTGTGCTCGACACGATCGACGTCCCGGACGCGTACGTCGTCCGGTTGGTGATCCACGCCGTGGCCGTCGCCGGCATCGGCCTCGGCGCCGGGGCGATCATCGCCTCCGGCCTCGGCGCCGGCTCTGCCGAGTTGCTGACGATCGCCGCCTCCGATCGCCTCGACCGTCCGCGCCCGCACGTCCGGCTCGTCGTCGAGGTCACCTGGATCACGCTCGGCGTCGTGCTCGGTGGTCCGATCGGTCTCGGCACCGTGCTCGTCGCCCTGATGATCGGTCCGGCAGTCGAGTCCGGATACCGCGTGGTGTCCCGCCTCGCGCATCGCGGGGTGCTGGCGGGCGGCGCCCCGGGCGCGAGACTGGCGGCATGACCGTCGATTCCGGCACCCACCGGCCGAACCGCACCGCCGAATGGGATCGACTGCGCGCCGATCACCTCGTGCCACGCGACCAGCGGCCGCCGTCGACGGCGCGTGGTGTCCACCACGAGGCGTTGATCTCGTCCGACGTCGAGCGGACGATCCGCTTCTACCAAGACCTGCTCGGGTTCCCGCTGACCGAGCTCTTCGAGAACCGCGACTACGCCGGTTCGACGCACTTCTTCTTCGACATCGGCGGCGGCAATGCGCTTGCGTTCTTCGACTTCCCGGACCTCGGCGTCGGGGAGTACGCCGAGGTCCTCGGGGGTCATCACCACCTCGCCATCTCGATGGAACCGGCGAACTGGGAACGTGCCCGCGATGCGCTGCAGGCGGCGGGCGTCGAGCTGCACTTCGACTCGGGCACGTCGATGTACTTCCGCGGTCCCGATGGTGAGCGGCTCGAGCTGATCTCTGATCCGCTCGGCGAGATGTACGGTTCGATCGTCCTCTGACGAGCTGCTCAGGGAGCGATCAGCTGGATGTCGAGATCCAGGTTGATCTTGTCCGACACGAGGACATTGCCGCCGCCGAGGGCGACGTTCCACTCGATGCCGAACTCCTTGCGCGACAGCGCGCCCGTGGCGTTGAACCCGGCGTGCAGTGACTGGTCCGTCGGGGCGATCTCGGTGCCGAAGAACTCGACGTCGAGCTCGACCGGCTTGGTCACGCCGTTGAGCGTGAGGTCGCCCACGAGCGTGTAGTTCTCGCCCTCGCCGCTGATCGACGTCGAGACGAACGTCATCTTCGGGTTCGTCTCGGCATTGAAGAAGTCGCTCGAGGTGAGGTGGGCATCGCGGTCGGCGTTGCCGGTGGACACGCTGGAGAGGTCGATCTCGGCGCGGACCGTCGTGGTGGCGAGGTCGTCGCCGACGTCAACGGACGCGGTGAACGTGTGGAAGCTGCCGCGAACCTTGGAGAGGCCGAGATGGCGGGCGACGAAGCCGACCGTGGAGTGGGCGACGTCGGCGTTCCAGGTGCCGGCGGCGAGGGGAAGTGTGGTGCTGCTCATGAGAATCATGATACCAGCAATAGTTGCTTACACAACTATTGCACCGTCATAGCGGTGGGGGGACCTGTGCGTGGACGCGACCGTGGCCCGCCGGAGGGGGGTCGGCGGGCCACGATCGGAACATCACGAGAAGCGCTCGGTCGTGTCGATCACCCGGCCAATCTGGCGCTCATCGCCGTGAATCGGTGCAGCGGCGGATATCCGATCGCCGCTGCTCGTTCGGTCACCACGGGCATCAACACGTTGGCGATGCCGCGGCGGCGGTAGTCGTGCACCACCGCCAGGGCGACGCCACCGTCGTTGTCGACGGCGGCGCAGGCGATCAGGCGACTGCCGACCATCACCCCGAGACGCAACGTGCGCAGCGCCGTCAGCTGATCGATCAGCGCCGGCGAGGGGGTCCTGCTCATCGAGGCGCCACGGCCGGCGCAGTGGCCTTCCGAGCGCAGCTCGGCGATGAACGTGTCGAACTTGCCGTACAGACTCGGATGGTCGACGGCGATGATGTGCATGTCGGCCGTGTCCATGGGTCAGAGTCTGGTCGACGCTCGTGACGGCGGTGTTTCGTCGTCGTCAGCACTGCGTGACGGCGAGTTCGCACCACTCGATGGCGCGCCCCACCGCTCACCTAGTGTCCGGTGGATGGCGTTCGAGACGGTCCACGGCTACTGCTGGCCGCAATCGGTGGTCGCCGGCGACGTCGTCGCCCTCCATCTGTCGTCAGCACATGGTCGCCCGGTGCACGTCGAGGTGGCGCGCATCGGCAGCGAGCGCGAGGTCGTCCACGTCGAGCGTGACCTGCCGTCCGGCGACCACTCCACCCCGCACGATGCCGCGCAGCTCGGCTGCGGCTGGCCGGTCGCCGGCGACGTGCGCATCGACGAAGGCTGGCGGTCCGGCTACTACGAGGTGCGTCTCGAGATCGAGCTCGACGGCAAGCGACGGGTCAACCACGCCTTCTTCGTCGTCCGCCCGACGCCCGGCAGCGGTCAGGCATCGATCCTGCTGGCGCTCGGCACGAACACGTGGCACGCCTACAACGACTACGGCGGGCGCAACCTCTACACGGGCGGCACGCAGGTGTCGCTGCAGCGTCCGATGGCGGCGGGCTATCTCACCAAGCCGCCCGGTCACGGCCAGCGGGTGACCAACCTCGTCGACTTCGATCGGCGCCAGACGGCACACGTCGGCTACCTGCGCCTCCACCACCTCTCGTCGTACGCCGGGTCGGCGGGCTGGCCGAACTGGGAGCTGCCGTTCGTGCAGTGGGCCGAACGCGCCGGCTACGCCATCGACGTCGTCACCAACGCCGACCTTGCCGACCATCCCGAACTGCTCGGACCGTCGTCGCCGGTGCGGCTCTACCTCTCGGTCGGACACGACGAGTACTGGTCGGGCGCGATGCGCGACACGGTCGAGGGGTTCATCGCCCGCGGCGGCAACGCCGCCTTCTGGTCCGGCAACACCGCGTTCTGGCAGGTGCGCCTGGAGGACGTGCCCGCCGGTGGCGGACCGGCGGCGACGATGGTCGGCTACAAGGGCGTGTTCAAGCGTGACCCGGTGTTCGACACCGAGCGCCTCGCCGAGCTGACGACGATCTGGTCAGACCACCTGCTCGACCGGCCCGAGAACCACATGACCGGCGTCAGCTTCGTCCACGGCGGCTACCACCGCATCGGCAAGCGGGCCACCAACGGGGCCGGCGGCTACACGATGTACCGCACCGACCACTGGATGTTCGACGGCACGGGCCTCGACTACGGCGACGTGCTCGGCAGCGCGTCGCGCGTCGTCGGGTACGAGTGCGACGGGTGCGACTACGTCGTCCGCGACGGTCTCCCGTACCCCACCGGCCTGGACGGCACGCCGGCGTCGTTCGAGATCTTCGGCTCGGCGCCGGCCGCCCACTTCACCCGCACCACGGCGTCGCGGCCGCCCGCGCCGAACGAGCCGTCGGAGGTCGAGTTCATCGCCTCGCGCGTGTACGACAGCCGCGACCCGGCGGCGGTCGAGCGCATCGCCCACGGTCAGGCGATGCTCGGTGCGTACGTGTCCTCCGGCGGCGGCACGGTCGTCACCTCCGGATCGACCGACTGGGTGTGGGGACTCGCCGGCCACGACCCACAGGTGGAGCAGATCACCGCCAACATCCTCGACCGCCTGTCGCGGTCAGGCGTTGGGTGACAACGCCTCGAGCGCGTTCCAGTCGGGGAGGCGGGGATTGGTCGTCGACAGCGGCTGCACGCACACGTGGTCGGCGCCGGCGTCGTAGTGGCGTTGCACCGCGGCGCGGATCGCCTCCTCGTCGCCCCACGGGACGATGTGGTCGACGAAGCGGTCGGCGCGCTGTTCGATCTCGTCGTCGCTGAAGCCGATGCGGATCCAGTTGTTGCGGTAGTTCGGCAGGCCCGCGTAGATCCCGATCGCCTGCTTCGCTGCCTCGCGGGCGGCGGTGGCGTCGGTCGAGAGCACGACCTTCTGCTCGACGCACAACAGCTTGTCCGGCCCGAGCGCCTCGCGGGCCGTGGCGGTGTGCTCGGGGGTCGTGAAGTACGGGTGGGCGCCGTCGGCGGCGGTCGCCGACAGTTCGAGCATCTTCGGCCCGAGGGCGGCGAGGAGGCGCAGCGGCGGCTCGTCGGGCTTGACGGCCCCGTACGGTGAGGCGTCCATCGCCGCCAGGTAGCCGCGCATCGTCGTCAGCGGCTTGGAGTAGTCGAGGCCGCGCAGACCGGCGACCATCGGGCCGTGGCTGACGCCGAGGCCGAGCACGAATCGGCCGCCGGTCTGCTCGGCGAGCGTGTTGGCGACCTGCATCATCGGACCCGGGTGACGATGGAAGATGTTGGCGATCCCGGTGGCGAACTGCAGCGTCGACGTCTGCGTGGCGAGGAAGGCGATGTGGGCGAACGGATCGCGCCCGACGGTCTCGGGCAGCCAGAACGTGGAGAATCCGAGCGACTCGATGCGCCCGGCAGTCTCGGCGGCCTCGCCGGCGCTGACCGCTTCGGTGTGGAACCAGACGCCGAGGTTGGACGGGCCGTGCAGACGTTCGCGTGCGCTCATGGTTCGGAGGGTAGAACACGCTCGCCGCCGCACCCTCAGTCGGGCAGCATCGGCAGCTCCCAGCCCGCCTCGCCGCGCAGCGTCGAGGCGCGCTGCAGCGCCGACGAGCCGAAGCGGTCGCGGACGGCGTCCATCGCCTCGTCGAGCATGACCGAGGCGTGGCGCTCGAACGGCAGCGACAGCTGCACGGCGCCGTCGTCGGTGAGGTTGCCGACCGACACGCCGATCAAGGTCAAGCCGCGCTCCTCGATGGTCGGCCAGGCGGTGTCGAGCAGCGCTGCTGCGGTGTCGTGGACGACCGCCGTGGAGGCGGTCAGCGCCGGCAGCGTGTACGACCGTGTGACCCGCGTGAAGTCGCGGAAGCGCAGGCGCAGTGTGACCGTGCGGCCGAGGCGGGCAGCGTTGCGCATCCGCCGGCACACCCGATCGACGATGCGCCACAGTGCCACGTCGATCTCCTGGCGACTGCGTGGCCGCCGGCCGAGCGCCTGTTGCGAGCCGATCGAACGTCGACGGCGGCCGGTCTCGACGGGGCGGGGATCACGGTTGTGGGCGAGGGCGTGGAGATGGTGCCCCGCCGCCCGACCGACGATGCCGACGATCGCCTCGTCGCTCATCTCGGCGATGTCGGCAACGGTGTGGATGCCCCGGGAGTGGAGCTTCTCCGCCGTCTTCGGGCCGACGCCCCACAGGCGTTCGACGGCCAACGGGTGGAGGAAGGCGAGCTCGCCGTGCGGTTCGACGACGAGCAGGCCGTCGGGCTTGGCGACGCCGCTGGCGACCTTGGCGAGGAACTTCGTGCGGGCGATGCCGACCGTGATCGGCAGCCCGACCTCATCGGCGACCCGGCTCCGCAGGCGGGCGGCGATCCGTTCGGGGGTGCCGGCGATCCGCCGCAGGCCGGCGACGTCGAGGAAGGCCTCGTCGATCGACATCGGCTCGACGAGCGGTGTGGTGTCGTCGAAGATGGCGAACACCGCCTTGCTCGCCTCGCTGTAGGCGGAGAAGCGGGGCGGCACGTCGATCAGGCCCGGGCACAGGCGGCGTGCTTCGCTGCCGCTCATCGGGGTGCGCACACCGAAGCGCTTGGCCTCGTAGCTGGCGGCGAGGACGATGCCGCCGCCGACGCTGATCGGCTTGCCGCGCAGCGTGGGGTCGTCACGTTGCTCGACCGAGGCGTAGAACGAGTCGAGGTCGGCATGGAGGATGGTCGCCGCTTCACCGACCCGAATCCGACTGCCCATCGAACACATGTTCGCACACCGGAGGACGCCGGTGCCAGTGCCCGCCGGAGCGTTACATCAGCGGGCGATGGCTGAGCCAGTCGCCGGACTCGATCGGCGGCAGGTCGTCGACCGCGCCGTAGGCGTAGGCCCAGGCGCGGTAGCCGCGCGAGGTGGTCACCTCGACGCGGGCGTAGTCGCCGTCGGCCACGCCTTCGACGTCGTCGAGCACCGCCAACGCGTCGTCGAGGCGATCGGCGCGCAGTTCGAAGGTCTCGCCGTGGATCGTCCCCTCGCGACCCGCCGTGGGGCCGAACTGTGCGCCGGGATAGTCGAACCCGGTGTCGAAGATCACGCCGGCCACCGTGTCGGTCGCACCGCCGACGACGAACGGCTCGAGGACGTGCCAGCGGACGTCGCCGCGCCGCAACGTGCCGTAGACGAAGACGTGGCGAAGGGTGGCCATGTCAGCCGTGTGACCGCTTGCGGCGAGTGCCGAGCACCGTGCCGGCGACCATCAGGGCGACGCTGATGAACAAGACGGCGCTGGCCAGCACGTTGACCTCGGGTGGGAACTGCACCCGGAAGCTGCCGTTGATGTACAGCGGGAACGTCATCAGCGACCCGGCGTTGAACAGCGTGATGATGAAGTCGTCGAGCGACAGGGCGAACGACAACAGGGCGGCGGCCAAGATGCCGGGCAGGATCAGCGGCAAGGTGATCTTCCAGAACGTGCGCAGCGGCGACGCGCCGAGGTCCTGGGCGGCCTGCTCCAGCGTCCAGTCGAAGCCGCGGACGCGGGCCCGCACGGTCAGGGCGACGAAGCTGACCTGGAACATGACGTGGGCGATGACGACGGTCGTGAAGCCGCTGGCGTACTTCCAGTCGAGGAACAGCGTGGCCAGCGACGATCCGAGGACGATCTCCGGCGTGGTCAACGGCAGGACGAGGAAGAAGTTGAGCCCGCCGCTGCCGCGGAACTGGTAGCGGGCGAGGGCGATGGCGATCAGCGAGCCGAGCACGGTGGCGATCAGCGTGGAGATGGCGGCGATCTTCACGCTCTCCACGAACGCATCGGTCAACTCGCGATTGGAGAACGGATCGGCCCAGTTGTCGAGCGTGAACTCGCGCCAGGTGAAGTTGTAGCGACCGCTCGGATCGTTGAACGAGAAGGCGACGATCCAGATGATGGGAACGAACAGGTAGACGAGCGCCAGCCCGGCGTAGATGTTGAGCGCCCACCGCGCCGTCCGGCTGCCCGGGGTACTCATGCCAGATCCCTCATGCCAGATCCTGGCTGTCGAAGAAGCGGCTGTAGACGATGACGAACACGGTGATGATCGCCATCAGCACGAACGACATCGCCGACGCCAGCGGCACGTTGTTCTGGACGAGGAACTGGTCCTGGATCGAATTGCCGATCATCGTCGTGTTCGGTCCGCCGAGGTACGCGGCGTTGACGAAATCACCCGCCGCGGGGATGAAGGTGAGCAGCGTTCCGGCGAACACACCGGGGAGCGACAGCGGGAGCACGATCCTGCGGAACGCCGACGCCGACGTGGAATAGAGGTCCTTGGCGGCGTCGACGAGACGGACGTCGATCTTCTCCAAGCTGACGTAGATCGGCAGGATCATGAACGGGAGGAAGTTGTACGTCAGACCGAACACGACCGCCGCCGGTGTGTTGATGAACCTGCCGTTCTCCATCACCTGCAACGTCTCGAGCACACCGCCGAGGTGCAGCGAGTCGACCGTGCGCAGCACCCAGCCGTCGTCGGACAGCAGGGCGCGCCAGGCGATCGTGCGGATCAGGTAGGAGGTGAAGAACGGGATGACGACGAGGCCGAGCAGGAGGTTGCGGAAACGCCCGCCGCGGAAGGCGATCACGTAGGCCAGCGGGAACCCGATGAGGATCGTCAGCACCGTGGCGATGCCGGCGTAGAGGAAGGCTCGCTGGAACTGCGGCCCGAAATCGGTGAAGGCATCGGTGTAGTTGCCGAAGTTCCAGTCGAATTCGGCCTCCACGGCGAACCGGCTGGGCAGCGTCGACAGCGACAGCCGCAACAGGGTCAGCAACGGCGCCAGGTAGAACAGCGCCAGCCAGAGCATGCCCGGCTTGAGCAGCCCGTACGGCGCCAGCCGGCGGCGCGCCTCGGGGGTGCCCATGATGGCGACGACGATCAGCCCGATGATGCTCGCCAGGACGAGCGAGAGGGCGACGACGGCGAGTGGACCGGTCAGCCACCGGGTTCCGACGGCGGCCAGCACGGCCCCGGCGAACAAGAGCGCGCCGAGGCCGATCAGTTCGGGCCGTCGGGCGGCTCGACGCTCGAGCGCGATCGCCATGCCGAGCTTCGGGATCAGGCGCCCGTGATCTCCGAGAAGCGAGCGTCGTACTCGGCCTCGACGTCCTCGGACAGCACGGCGAACCCCTGGGTGTTGGCGAGCGTCGCGTCGTCGGGGAACACGAGCGGGTCGTTGGCGAGCTCGGGGTCGAGCTTCTCGACCTCCTCGCGCACGCCGTCGACGGGCGACACGTACTGCACCGCCGCGGTGATCTGGGCAGCCTGCACGGGGTCGTACACGAAGTCCATCCACTTCGCCGCCGCATCGCGGTTGGCGGCGCCCTTGGGCATGACCATCGTGTCGGCCCACGACGTCGCACCCGACTCGGGAAAGACGAAGCGCACCGACGGGTTGGCGATGCCACGGACGTCGCCGGACCAGCCGATGGTGATCGCCAGGTTCCCGCTCTCGAGATCGGCGAGGTAGTCGTTGCCGTGGAAGCGGCGGATCTGCCCGTCGTTCTTGGCCTGCTCGAGCTTGTCGAACGCCGGCGCCGCCTCGTCGAAGGTCGTCAGCGTCGAGATGTCGACGCCCATGCTCATGAGGATGACGCCGATCGTGTCGCGCATCTCCGTCAGCGCACCGACCCTGCCAGCGAACTCGGGATCGAACAGGTCGTCGACGGAGGTGATCTCGCGTCCGGTGGCGTCGATGTTGTAGGCGATGCCGGCGAAGCCGCCCTGCCAGGGCAGGCTGTACTCACCGGTCGGATCCCACGACGGCTTCTGGAGGTCGGAGCGCAGGTTGGCGGCGTTGGGGATCTGATCGAGCGGCAGCGGATCGACCCAGCCGAGGTTGATCAATCGGCCGGCCAACCAGCTCGTCGGGGCGATGATGTCGGGATCGATCGTGTCGCCGCGGCCGAGGATCGGCTGGATCTTGGCGAAGTACTCGTTGTTGTCGTTGAACGCCTCCGTGTAGCGCATCGAGACACCGGTCGCCTCGGTGAAGCGGTCGACCGTGCCCGTCGCGCCGCCCTCGGTGAGGTCGATGTACTCGGTCCAGTTCTCGAAGTACAGCTCGTTGCCGCCGCCGCCACTACCGCCGCCGCCATCACCGCCACCGCTGCCGCCGGTCGCGGTTTGCGGGTTCGAACCCGACGAGCTTGCGTCGTCGTCACTGCCGCCGCAGGCGGCGAGCAGCGACGGCAACGAGAACCCGGCGGCGCCGAGGGCACCGGCGCGCACGAGCAGCTGGCGTCGGGTCAGCGGGGTGCGGCGACGTGGGGGCGGCGAGAACGGCGAACGGTGCGGGGAGGTCATGGTCGTGCGAGATCCTGTGGCTGGTGGGTGGCTGGCTGGACGGTGGCTGTGACGTGCTGGACGGATGGTGCGGGTCACGAGTCGGCTTGCGCGTCGAGCGACTCGAGGTCGCTGGCGGTGGCCCCGGGTCGGCGCGGCCATCCATCGAGGAGGTAGGCGCTGCCGGGCTCCCAGGTGAGGTGCACCGGGCTGCCGGGACGGAGGAACGGCAGATCGACGCCGCTCGGCACGGTGGCGATGACGTCGCTGCCGTCGGCGAGGTGGACGATGACGCGGGCCGTCGGACCCTGGAAGACGACGTCGGCCAGCGTGCCCGACAGCGAACGCCCGGCGTCGTTCGGTTCGGCGGTGGCGATCAATCGTTCCGGGCGGAGCATCACCGAGACGTGCTGACCGGAACCGTGCTGGCGCAACCCGTCGCTGTCGGCGCGCACCGTGTGCCCGGCGCCGAGCCGCACCAGCGCATCGTCGCCGTCGGTGCCGATCACCTCGCCGGGCAACAGGTTGGCCGGGCCGATGAAGCCGGCGACGAACACGCGTGGCCGGGCTGGTGGTAGATCTCCTCGCGGCGTGCCGATCTGCTCGACGCGCCCCTCGCTCATGACGGCGATCCGGTCGCTCATCGTGAGCGCCTCTTCCTGGTCGTGGGTGACGAACACGAACGTGATGCCGACCTCGCGCTGGATGCGCTTGAGCTCGAGCTGCATCGCCTGGCGCAGCTTGAGGTCGAGCGCGCCGAGCGGCTCGTCGAGCAGCAGCGCGCTCGGGTAGTTGACGAGGGCACGGGCGAGGGCGACGCGCTGCTGCTGGCCGCCCGACAGCTGCGCAGGGCTTGCGGTCGGCGAAGTCGGTCGAGGCGCACGACCTCGAGCAGCTCGTCGACCGCGCTTCGTGACTCTCGGCCTTGGCGACCTTCTTCGGCTTCGGGCCGAAGCGCCACGTTGTCCGAGCACGGTCATGTGCGGGAACAGGGCGTACTGCTGGAACACGGTGTTGACGTTGCGCTTGTAGGGCGGCACGCGGCGAGACGTCGTCGCCCTCGAGCCGGATCGCGCCCGCGGTCGGCTGCTCGAACCCGGCGATCATCCGCAGCGTCGTCGTCTTGCCGCAGCCCGACGGGCCGAGCATCGAGAAGAACTCGCCCGGGCGGATCGCGAAGTCGGCGTCGTCGACCGCGACGAAGTCGCCGAACGGCTTGCGACACGTGGTCGAGCTCGATGACGTCGCGCACCGTTCGCAGTGCCGTTCGCAGTGCCGTTCGTAGCGCCGTCGGTGGCGTCGGCGGGCGCGCCAGGCAGGGTCGCGGCGGATGCGTCGACATCTGGCGAGTCCGACCGTCCGAACATGCGGACCGCACACTAGCCCGGCACTCGACACACGACCTTCCGGCCGACGGCCGTTCATCGAGCCGCAACAGACGCCGATTCCGGCGCGCGATCGTGCGCGCGATGGAGGGCCGTGAGCAGCCCCGCCGGCGTGCGTGGCAATCTGGGGCGCATGGCAACACCGTCCACCTCCTCGCTCTCCCGGCTCGACTCAGAACTTCATCGGCGGTGAGTGGCGGCCGGCTGCCGACGGCGCCACCGACGACGTCGTCAACCCGGCGACCGGCGAGGTCATCGCCGCGGTCCCGGCGTCGGCGGCGGCCGACGTCGACGCGGCCGTCGAGGCGGCGCAGGCGGCGTTCGCCGGCCTGGGCGCGCGACCACGCCGCGCGAGCGCAGCGAGATGCTTGCACAGGTCGCCGACGTCGTCGAGGCGAACATCGACGAGCTCGACGCGGATCGAGATGCGAGAACGTCGGCAAGCCGGTCGTCGATCGTCGAGTTCGAGATGGACCTGACGGTCGACAACTGGCGCTTCTTCGCCGCGGCGCGCCGCTTCCTCGAGGGCCAGGCGGCCGGCGAGTACCTCGCCGGACCACACGTCGATGGTCCGCCGCGATCCGCTCGGCGTGGTCGGCGTCGATCGCCCCGTGGAACTACCCGCTGAACATGGCCACGTGGAAGCTCGGTCCCGCGCTCGCCGCCGGCAACACGGTCGATCCTCAAGCCGTCCGAGCTCACGCCGTACTCGGTGCTGCGGCTCGCCGAGCTGACCGCCGACATCCTCCCGGCCGGCGTCCTCAACGTCGTGTGCGGCCAGGGCGAGACCGCCGGCGACGCGCTTGTCGCGAGCACCCGGACGTCGCCATGGTGTCGATCACCGGCAGCGTCGGTGCCGGCAAGCGGTCATCGCCCGGAACGTCGGCCGACACGCTCAAGCGCGTCCACCTCGAGCTCGGCGGCAAGGCGCCGGTGATCGTCTTCGACGACGCCGACATCGAGGCGGTCGATCGCGGTGCTCACCGAGGCATGTCGTACTACAACTCCGGCCAGGACTGCACCGCCCCGTGCCGGGTGATCGCCGGGCCGCAAGGTCTACGACGACCTCGTCGCCGGGCTCACCGACGCCGTCGGTTCGATCGTCACCGGCGACCCGTTCGACCGACGACACCGAGGTCGGTCCGGTCGTGTCGGCGGCGCAGCTCGAGCGGGTGGCCGGCATGGTCGACCGGGCCGTCGAGGCCGGCGCCGAGGTGACGGTCGGCGGCCGCCGCCGCTCGACGGCGCCGGGTTCTTCTACGAGCCGTCGGTCGTCGTCGGCGCCGACCAGGCGTCGGAGATCGTGCAGCGCGAGGTGTTCGGCCCGGTGGTGTCGGTGCAGCGGTTCGCCGACGAGGAGACCAGGCGCTGGCGTGGGCCAACGACGTCGACTACGGCCTCGCCGCCAGCGTGTGGACGACCGACGTCGGCCGGGCGATGCGGATGAGCAAGGCGCTGCAGTTCGGCGCCGTCTGGGTCAACGACCACATCCCGATCGTGTCCGAGATGCCCCACGGCGGCGTTCAAGCAGTCGGGCTACGGCAAGGACATGTCGATCTACGCCGTCGAGGCACTACACCGAGGTCAAGCACGTGATGATCAAGCACTGACCGGCCTCGGCCCGATCGCAGCTCACTCGGCGGTGGTCAGCTCGGCGTCGAGCCGTTGCTGCAACGACGGGGCGGCGAGCCCGATCACGTCACCTTCGGTCGGCACGGCGTCGTTGCGACACAGGAACGCCAGCCGGCCGTCGACGACGCGGGCGATCGGCAGGAACTCGCCGTCCTGGTAGGCCCGGGCGATCGAGTCGTCGGCGGGTGCCCCGCGCACCCGCCAACCCTGGCGGGACCGCTCGTCCAACGTGGCGTACGAGATGCCGTCGATGCCGATCACTCGACCGAGGAACACCTCCGGCACCGCCGGGTCGCCCGCCCTGCGCTTGCCGGGCATCAGCTGGAACACCTCGCGCCGACCGAACGTCCGGGCGAACCGCGCCGTGCCGAGCGAGTTCGCCTCGTCGTTCGAGGTGAACGCCAACAGTTGGCCGATGCCGCGCAGGTCGAGATCGTGCGATGGGTCGTCGGCGAGCACGCTCGCCCGGCGGGCGGTCAGGCCGGCAGCGATCGCCCGCGTGACGTTGTACGGGTCGGTGTCGATCAACAGCGTCTTCACGCCGCGCCGGTCGAGCTCACCCGCCAGTCCGCGGGCGACGGCGTGGGCGCCGGCGATCAGCAGCCCGCTGGCGTGGGCGTCGGCGAGGCCGAGCCAGCGCGCCGCCGGTCCGGCGGCGAAGCCGTAGACGACGATCGTGCCGATGATGACCAGGAACATGATCGGCACGATCTGGGCGGCGTCGGCGACGCCGCCCTCCTCGAGCCGTAGGGCGAAGATCGCCGACACGGCCGCAGCGACGATGCCGCGCGGCGCCATGGTCATCAAGAAGACCCGTTCGCGCCAGGCGAGCGACGTGCCGAGCGTCGACACGATCACCATCAGCGGTCGGGCGACGAACACCAGCACGGCGAGGAACCCGAGCGACGGCAGCAACACCTCGGTGAGCGATTCGGTGTCGATGCGGGCGGCGAGGAGGATGAACAGCACCGAGATCAGCAGGGTCCGCAGGTGTTCGTTGAACTCCAGCACCTGGCGCATCGTCGACGTGTCGCGTCGGGCCAGCCAGATCCCCATCACCGTGACGGTGAGCAGGCCGGCCTCGCTCTGGATCTCGTTCGTCGCGACGAAGGCGGCGATGACCGCGGCGAGGGTGATCGGGATCGTCAGCTGGTCGGGGATGAGGAAGCGCCGCAGCGCATGATCGAGGACGAACGCCGTCGCCGCACCGATCCCGACACCGGCAACGATCGTCAGCCCGACCACGCCGAGCACGGTGAGTACCGCGTCGTCGGGTCGGTCGCGGAGGGCGATCTCGAACGCCACCAGCGCCGCCGTGGCGCCGATCGGATCGATCATCACGCTCTCCGCCCGCAGGATCGGCCCGACCGGTCCGGCGGGCCGGACGAAGCGCAGCAACGGGCCGACCACGGTCGGTCCGGTGACCACGAGCACAGCGGCGAGCACGAGCGCCGACTCGGTCGACAGGTCGAGCACCTGGCGCGCCGCGAACCAGGCCACCGCGAACGTCACCACGGCGCCGACGGTGATCAGCCGGCGCACGACGGTGCCGGTGTTGCGCAGCTCACGCGGCGGGAGGTCGAGGCCGCCCTCGAACAGGATCAGGGCGACGGCGAGCGAAACGAGCGGGAACAGCGTCGACCCGAGCAGCGCGTCGGGGTCGAGCAGCCCGGTGACCGGACCGAGCAGCAGCCCGGCCACCAGCAGGGCGATGATCGACGGGATCTGGGCCCGCCACGCCAGCCACTGCGCCACCATGCCGGCAACGAGGATCACGGCGAGCGTGGGACCGAACGACGATCCCTCGGCGGCGACGACGGCGAACGTCATGCGCCCCTGGGGACACGAGGGAAGCGAGCGTGCCCGACGTCCGACATCCGGGGCGAGCGTAGCGGGGCTCGCTGGGCGGCGTCAGGTGGGAGCGGTGACGGTGGTCTCCGTGGCGGCCGTCGACGATCGCCCGTTGATCGCGTCGAGCGATCCGTCGCGCCGGGCGACCAGCGCGGCGTTGAACTCGGCCCCCATCACCGAGGCGATGGCCAACAGGCCGAGCCAGGTGATCAGTCCCAGCACGAGGGCGAAGTTGCCGTAGGTCTCCGAGGCGTTCTCACTGATCCGCACGACGATCAACGTCCCGAACTGGTGCAACAACGTGAAGGCGATGCCGGCACCGATCGCCCCCGGCCACACGTCGCGCCAGGTCGGGTGCGCCGAGGTGAGGTACCGGTACATGGCGGCGATCGTGGCGATGTTGATCGCCACCGTGGCAACGATCAGCAGGATCCGGCCACCGAGCGGAAGGCTCGCCGCGGTGACGATCGAGGAGGCGCCGAGACCGGCGATCTGGGAGGCGCCGATGATGACGATGCCGATCAGCGCCCGACCGCGCTGGACCGGCATCATCGCCCGGTCGTCGACGCCGACCTCCCACGTGTCGTCCTGCGCCATCTGCACGGCGACGAACGCTTTCGTCGCCGACCACAACGCGCCGACGAGGCCCACGATCAGCACCCACACGCTGCCCTTCAACGACGTCGGGTCGTCCTTCAGTTGCTGGCCGAGCACGGGGATGTCATCGAGGGCCCCGTTGATGATCCGCTGCTGCAGGTCCTCGTTGTCCTGGAGGACGAAGCCGAGGATCGTCGTCGCCACGATCAGCAGCGGGAAGATCGACAAGAAGCCGAAGAAGGAGATCACCGTGGTGTTGCGACCGGAGATGTGGCGCCGCCACCCGTCGAGCGTGGCGACGACGATGTCGATGGCGGCGCTACGCCGCCGCAGCGCCATCACACGGTCGCTCGTCGTCCAGGCCATTACCGCTTCGCGTTAACCGTCGGGCGGGGATCCGAAACCGTGAGGTCCCAGTCGACCGGTTGACGCCCGGCCGCGAGCAGCGCCTCGTTGGCCCGGCTGAACGGACGCGAGCCGAGGAACCCCTGGTGTGCCGACAGCGGCGACGGGTGCGCCGATTCGAGGATCGTGTGCCGGGTGGTGTCGATCAGCGATCGCTTGCGGCGAGCGGACGCACCCCACAGGATGAACACCACGGGCTCGGGCTTGGCGTCGACGATCCGGATGACCTGGTCGGTGAACGTCTCCCAGCCCTTGTTCTGGTGCGACGCGGCCTGCCCGGCGCGGACGGTGAGCGTGGCGTTGAGCAGCAGCACACCCTGCCGGGCCCACGGCTCGAGGTTGCCGTGGTCGGGGATCGGCAGGCCGAGGTCGGCGTGGAGCTCCTTGTGGATGTTGACCAACGACGGCGGCACGCGCACACCGCGACGGACCGAGAAGCACAGTCCGTGGGCCTGGCCAGGCCCGTGGTACGGGTCCTGCCCGAGGATCATCACCTTGACGTCGGCGTACGGCGTCAGGTGGAGGGCGGCGAAGACCTCGTCGTGCGGCGGGTAGACGGTCGCCCGCCGGCGCTCCTCGACGACGAACGCCTGCAGCTCGTGCCAGTACGGCATCTCGAACTGATCGCGCAACAGCGGGTTCCAGTCGGTCGATGGCATAGCGGGTCCTGCCTAGCATGCACGACGTGTTCGACCATCCCGAACGGGCTCGCCTGGCGACGCTGCCGACTCCACTCGAGGCGGGGCCGCTGCTCGCCGATGCCGGGCCGCGGTTGTGGGTCAAACGCGACGACCTGACGGGTCTCGGTGGTGGCGGCAACAAGGCGCGCAAGTTGGAGTTCCTCTGCGGTGCGGCGATCGCCGACGGCGCGGAGGCACTCGTCACCGTCGGTGCCGCGCAGTCCAACCACTGCCGCATGACCGCGGCGGCGGGTGCGCGGCTCGGGCTCGACGTGCACCTGGTGCTGTCCGGCGACCGGCCTCCCGAGCCGTACGGCAATCAGCTGCTGTCGATGATGTTCGGGGCCCACCTGCACTACACCGGCACGCCCGAGAGCCATTGGGGTGAGCTCGAGATCGCCCGCGAGCTGCTCGTCGAGGAGCTCGCCGCCGACGGGCAGCGGCCGTACGCGATCCCGATCGGCGGCAGCACGGCGGTCGGCGCCTGTGGCTACGCGGTCGCCTTCGTCGAGCTGCTCGACCAGTGCGAGGCGGAAGGCATCGAACCGTCACACGTCGTGTTCACCTCCTCGAGCGGGGGCACCCACGCCGGACTGTTGGCCGGACGCGCCGCCGCGGCGCACGCCGGGCGCACCGTTCCCGACATCGTCGCCATCGGCGTCGCCAAGGGGGTCAACGCCGGCTACCCCGACGTCGTGCGCCTCGCCAACGAGGTGCTGACCCTCGTCGGCTCGGACGCCGTCGTCGCCGACGAGGACGCCGAGACCGATCCCCGCTGGATGGGCGACGACTACGCCGTGCCGACCAGCGCCGGCGACGACGCCGTCCGCTGGGCGGCACGCCAGGGCGGGTGGCTGCTCGATCGCACGTACACGGGCAAGGGCTGTGCCGGCCTGCTCGGACTCGCCGCCGAGGGCCGGTTCGCGGCATCGGACGACGTCGTGTTCGTCCACACCGGCGGGTGGCCCGCACTGTTCACGCCGGGCGGCGTGCCGGGCTGCGCCGGAGTAGCGTTCGGCACATGAGCGACACGATCCTCGACGTCGATCTGTTGGCGTTCGAGTCGTCGACGGGAGCGGCGCGCCGCGCCGTCGTCGACGGCGTCCGACGGAGCCTGGCGACCGGTTTCGTCTACACCAGCCACGACATCTCCGACGACCTGCTCGACACCGCCTACGCGATGCTCGCGCGAGTTCTTCGAGCTGGACGCCGAGACCAAGCAGCAGTTCACCGCCCCGGGCACCCACGGCCAGACCGGCTACACCGGTCTGCTCGTCGAGACCGCCGCATCGAGCGACAAGCCGGACTGGAAGGAGATGCTCAACTGGGCGGCACCGATCGCCGCCGGGCATCCGCTGCGGACGAAGTTCCCGACCGCCTACCCCGACCAGGTGCTGCCGGAGTCGGCGGTGCCCGGCATCACCAAGGTGCTCTACCACTTCCACGAGTCGGTCGCCGACCTCCAGCGGCGCTTCCTGCGGGTGATCGCCGAGGGCATCGGCTGCCACGAGACGTTCTTCGACGACATGGTCCGCGACGGGCCGACGCTGACCCGGGCGATCCGGTACCCGGCGATGGCCGAGCTCGCCGCCGATGGTCACGAGTGGGCCGGGCAGCACGGCGACATCAACCTCATCACCGCACTGCCGCGGGCCACGGCGCCCGGGCTGCAGGTGCTCGTCGACGACGAGTGGGTCGACGCCACGCCACCCGACAACGCGCTGATCGTCAACACCGGGATCATGCTCGAGCGGCTGACCAACGGCGTGATCCCGATCGGATGGCACCGCGTCGTCGCCGACCCGGACTATGCGGGCGAGCGCTACAGCGTGGTGCAGTTCTGCCACCCTCGCCCGTGGACCGTGCTGTCGCCGGTGCCGTCGTGCTGCACGCCCGAGCAGCCCCAGCGCTTCGCGGCGATCACCGCCGCCGACGCACTCGACGAGGTGCTCTACGAGATCAACCTCGTCGAGGACGCCCGCCGCGTCGGCTGAGCTGGCCGCCAGGAACGAACAGTTCAGGAACGAACAGTTCAGGGACGACGGATGGGGACGGTGGGGAGCTCGTTGTCGCGGACCGCGAGGTTGACCCAGATCGACGTCGAGAGGTCGATCGGCTCCCACCAGGTCGCCGGCACGTCCGGCGCTCCGCCGGCGCCGGGACCCCGCGACTCCGGCGGTGCCCATCCGCACGACTCGCTCGGGTAGATCATCGCCGCCCACCCGGTGGCGGTGACCTGACCGGTGGATGTCACCACCCACTCCGAATCGATGTCGGGGCGGTCATCGGTGGTCTCGGTGGTCACCGTCGCCAGGTCCTGCCCGGAGGGCGGTGACGACCACGGGCCGATGCCGACGGAGCACACCTGGCGGAACAGGGCGTCGATGATCGGCCCGTAGGCGTCGACGGGGGTGCCGTCGATGTCGACGATCGTCAGCCGGATGTGCGGGGCGACGGCATCGGTCGAGATCTGCACGGTGGCGTCGGTCGGCACGTCGGAGCGGACGCCGAGTGGCAACGGCTCGCTGTCGCCCATGAAGCCGAGCACCTGGCCGGCGCGCACGGTCGTGCCGATACGGGCGAGGGGAGTGAGGCGGAGATGGGGAGGTGCGGCACCGTCGTCGGTGCCGGGGTTGTCGTTGTTGAAGCCGGCGATCCGGTACGAGCGGCCCGACGGATCGGTCACGGTGACGCTGATCGGTGCCCCGGGCACGTCCTCGACCCCGGTGACCACCCCGTCGACGACCGAGAGGACGGGCTGCATCTTGACGCCGAACACGATGCCGGGCGCCTGCGGCGCGCACAGGCCGGCGGCGGCGATGTCGGCGGCGTTGGACAGGACGCCGTCGACGTTCTGGGCGACGTCTTGCGGTCCGCCGCAGTCGGGTGCGGCGAGCCGCGACGGTCCGACGACGGGGAAGGCGACCGTCGCCCGGCGCTGCTCGGCGGGGGTGGTGAGGTCGATCGTGGTGCCAGCCGGCAGGGTCGGCGGCATGCCGAGGCGGGCCAGTGACTGCCCGAGCGTCAGCGACTGCGGGATCTGCTGCCCGGCGAGGGTCGACCACACGGCGAGCCACCGCTGCTGGTACTCGCGCACGGTCAGCGAGTTGCCGGCGGAGGGGACCGGCACGATGTCCATCAGTGCCGGTTCGCGCGCCGCCCGGGGGTAGTACCACATCACCGGAATCATCGAGACGTCGTTGTTCCACTGGGCGAGGAAGCGGGTCACGTCGGCGGCCGCCCGCTCGTCCTGGATCTCCGGTGGGGCGAGGTAGGCGTGGGCATAGCCGGCGTAGTTGTTCCACGTCGACGTGATGAACTGGTAGGCGCCCGACGCCCGCCCCTTGTTCGGTCCGATCGTGTAGTTGTCGCGCGACTCCATGTAACGGATGGTGGCGAGGATGTTGGCGATCTGGCTGGGGTAGGCGATCACGTTGCGCGGTGCCGGCGCGGCGGGTGGGGCAGGGGCCGGCGGGGCGGTCACCGGTGGGACGGTGACCGGTGGAGCGGTGACCGGCGGGCTCGTGACCGGCGGCGCCGTGACCGGGGGGACGGTGGTCGGTGGGGCGGTGACCGGCGGCGCGGTGGTCGGGGACGTGGTCGTCGTCGTGTCCGGCGTTGCCGGGAGTTCGCCTTCGGCGTGAGCGCCGCCGACCGCCACCGAGGCCAGGGCGGCGCTCAGTACGGCGACGACCAGCAGGTGGATGCGTCGCCGGGGTGTTCGGTCGGGAAAGGGGTCGTTCGCGGTCATGGCGGTGTCTCGAAAGTCCGGATCCGGTCCGGCCACCGTTCTATCGGCACGGAAGGACCCGGAATGGAGCACTTTCGTGCACCGATGTCGACCCGATCGTACCGGTCGTGTCGTCGCCGCCGTCGCCGACCCGATGCCGCCCGCCGCCGCCCGCCGCCCGCCCGCCGCCCGCCCGCCGAGGACACGACGGGCCACGCAGCTACCGTCGAGCGCCGATGTCCAGCGATCCGAACGACGTCGCCGCCGACGACGAGACCGTCAGGGCGGCAGAGCCGGTGCAGCATGCCGCGCCGGTGACGGGATCCGAGGCCCGGGAAACCGCGCCGGGAGATGCCGCGCCGGGAGATGCCGCGCCGGGAGATGCCGCGCCGGAGGAGCCGGGGCTCCCCGCCGATGCCCCGCGGGTCATCCTTGCCGTCGACATCGGTGCCCTCGAGTTCCAGACCGGTCTGGTCAACGTGCGCGGGGCGCTCGTCGACCGGGCGGCCGTGCCGATCGAGCCCGACGTCGGGCCGGAATCGCACTTCACGGCACTCGCCGGTCTGGTCAACGAGATGATCGAGCGGGCCAGGGAGCGGCACGAGGTGGCGATCGTCGGCGTCGGGATCAGCTGTGGTGGGCGGGTCACCCGCGGGTTGGAGGCGGTCACCCCGCTCAGCGTGTGGTCGTGGCGTGACTTCCCCTTCCGCGGGCGCCTCGCCGAGCTCACCGACATGCAGTGCCACGGCGACCTCGACGCCCGGGCGCTGGCCCTCGCCGAAGGTTGGCTCGGTGCGGCGCAGGGGCAACCCAACTTCTGCGCCATCACCGTCTCGGCCGGCGTGTCGGGTGGCATCGTCCTCGACGGTGATCTCCTCGACGGCTCCTCGGGGTACGCCGGCCAGGTCGGGCACTTCGTCGTCGAGCCCGGCGGCAGGCGCTGCGTGTGTGGTGTCCAGGGCTGCCTCGAGGCGGAGGCATCCGGCCAGGCGATCGACGCGATCACCGGACGGCCGGCGTCGGAGCCGACGTACCAGATCATGCAGCGCACCGGTGAGCTCGTCGGGCGGACGGCGGCGTCGGTGTGCAACGCCTTCGACCTGCCGCTCGTCGTGGTCGGCGGCAGTGTGGCACTCGGCTTCGGGTCGACGTTCCTCCACGCCGCCCAGGTGGCGCTCGACGAACAGGCCCGGCTGCCGTACAGCCGTGGCTCGCGCATCTTGTCGTCGCGCCTCGGCGAGCAGGGACCGCTCGTCGGTGCGGGCGCCGTCGGCTGGCGCGGTGTGCGTCGTGCCGGGCGGTCGCGGCGTCAGCCGCCGAACCCGCGGTAGACGATCTCCGCCGGCCCGCGACCGAAGCGCCGCTGCCACGGACCGGCGGCGGCGATCGCCGCCACCCAGAACGCGACGGCGAAGGCGAGGGCGACGTCGAGGCCGGCCGGTTCGATCCAGCCGAGGACGTCGACGAGCAGGTTGAACACGAGCACGTGCAGCAGGTACAGCGTCAGCGTCATCTGTCCTGCCAGGCGGAGCGGCTCGGTCGCCCGGGGCGCGGCGCCCGCCACCCAGTCGATGACCGCGTAGGCGACGAGGGCGGTGCCGAGCACGCTGGCGGTGTAGAGCAGGCTGCGGTCGTACGGGTCGAGCGAGGTGGCGACGTCGAGCCGGACGAGCGATGCCGAACCGGGGACGGCTGCGCTGATGATGCCGGCGGCGACGGCGAGCACGGCGCCGCAGATCAGCGTGGACCGCCGCCACCACGGTGTGGTCAGCAGACGGCCGAGGATCATGCCGGCGCACAGGAACGCCAACCAGGGCAACAGCGGATGGGTGCCGTTGACCGCCACGTCGAAGACGTAGCGCCGGATCGAGTCGTTGCCAGGCGTCAGCAGCCAGTCGGTCGAGTGCCCGTCGAGCTCGCGGTCGAGGCGCCAGCCGCGCAGCCCGGCCCCGGCGATGGCCGCGGCGGCACCGGCGACCGCCAACCAGCGGATGCGCCACGTGAACATCGCCGCGGCGAGGACGAACATCGACGCCGTAGTAGGGGAGGATCGTGCCGGGCCAGATGACGTCGACGAGCAGGCCGACGACGTACAGGAGCACCCCGCGGCGGGCGAGCCGCCAGCGGTCGGCGTCGATGCCGTGCCTCGTCTCCCGACTGCGGCGGGTGAGCAACGAGACGCCGACTCCGGCGACGAGGACGAAGGTCGCTGCGAAGCGCGTCGCCAGCGGCCCGTCGAACGGATCGAAGACGCGGTGCAGCCACGAGTCGCCGACCGAGCCGCGGCCGTGGATCAGGAGGTAGCCGTGGTAGTTGATGACCACGACGCCGATCAGGGCGACGCCGCGGACGACGTCGGGCCCGTGCAGTCGTTGACCGGACGGCGTCGAGTGCTCCGTCGACGTGGCGGTCAGATCCACACGTAGTCGTCCACGGCGGTCGTGATCAGCGGTCGTTGCAGGTCGACCGTGTCCCCGATCGACGGCAGCGGCTCGCCGGCGGGCACGAACGCCATCGACGTGTGCATGTGCGGCGGCTCGATCAACGACAGCCGTCGGCGGGCATGGTGGAACGGGCTGCGTCCATCGGCGAGCTCGGCCACCCCGCCGGCACTCCCGGCGCCGATCATCACCAGATGGCCGTCGGCGTCGACGGTCGCCTGGCGGTAGCCGGCGCGCTCGCCGGCACGCACCGGCCGCACGTCGAGCACGTCGGCACCGAGGTGGAGGAACGACTTGTCGCCGTGCCACAGCGCCGTGCCGAGGCGCAGCCGGTAGTCGTGGGTGGCGGGCAACGCGGCGTACGTCTCGGGTGCCAGGTGGCTGACCCAGACCGGCAGGTCGGTGTCGACGCCGTCCATGCCGTCGAGTGCGTCGAGCACCGCGAGCACGGCGTCGCGGTGGTCCTCCTCGGAGCCGGCGAGCGGCGGGTGGATGCTGACCCCGATCACGTCGAGGCCGGCCGCCCGGGCGACGTCGATCAGCTCGGGTGCGCCGCCGAAGCGGCGCATCGGCGACGCCAGCTTGACGAGCACCCGGCCGGGCCAGCCGTGCAGTCGGGCGACGTGCTCGCGGTGGCCGACGGTGAGGATCGGTTGCGTCGTGGGAGGCGGGGCGAGCGTCGGCGTGAGCACCACGGGGTGCACGCCGTCGGGAAGGCCGTCGAGCTCGTGCACCGTGCCGACGGCGACCGTGTCGGTGAACTCGGCGGCGACCGCTGCCAGCCACTGACGGCCGAATCCGTAGCCGTTGCCCTTGACCACGGGCACCAGCCCGTCGATCTGGTTGACGACAGCGGCGACGTGACTGCGCCACATCGCGGTGCGGACGGTCAGGCGGATCGTCATGGTCGAAGCATCGTCGCACGCCGGTGCCCCGCCGGATGCGCACCGGCACGAGTCGACCGGCGGCTCATGCCGCTCGCCGGTTGGGTGGGCCGGTGGTCATGATGGTGCCGTCGGGGAGGGTGAGGGTGAGTTCTCGGTTGGGTCCGAGGGTGATGGTCCAGCCGTCGTGGTGGATGTTGGTGTGGTGGGTGGTGCACAGTGGCGCGAGGTTGGAGAGGTCGGTGGTGCCGCCGTTGCGCCACCAGGTGATGTGGTGGAGTTTGCAGCGGTCGTAGGGGACACGGCAGCCGGGCACGGTGCAGGTGGCGTAGAGGGCGCGGAGTGCTCGTCGTTGGGCTGTGTTGGCGAGTCGGGTGGTGCGTCCGAGGTCGAGTTCGCCGGGTGCGTGGAGCACGATGCCGTTGCGGACGATGACGGTGTGCACGTCGGTGTCGGGTTCGTTCATCATCTGGCGCAGGATGCGGAGTGGGATGTCGATGGGGATTGGCCAGGTGACGTCCCACTCCGGCTCGTCGGACGTCGTGCCGGGGGCGCCGGTGGTGTTCGTGTCGCTGGTGGTGTCGATGACGACGACGAACTCGGGTCGCCCCGCTCGTGGGGTGGGTGCGTCGCCGGTGATCAGTCGGGCGAGGGCGAGGGCACGGAGGTGTTTGTTGCGTTCGATCGGATCGGCGGGTGCGGTGGCGGGGACGGTGTCGGCGAACAGGGTGTCGACGGTGTGATCCAGCCGGGTGGCGAGGGTGACGCCGGTGAGCGGATCGAACCGTCCGCGCAGGTTCCACATCCCTTCACCGTCGACCCACGTCGACACGGTGGTTGCCCGCTTCTGACGTTCCAACCGGTCGAGACCGTCAGCACGCTGCACGTCGCACGCCACCTGGCGGACCTTGGTGCGCCACTGGTCGACGGTGGCGTGGCTGGCGAACGTCGACAGGCGATCGCAGCGTTCGATCAGCTCGTCGCGTTGACCGGCATCGAGACCACCCGCAGCACGGGTGACGGCGTCGACGTGACCGGCAGTGATCGTCCCGTCGTCCAACGCCGACGCCAAGTCGACGGCGGCATCGAGGGTCTTGGAACGTTCGATCGTCTTGGCGGCGTTGGTGGTGCTGTCGTGGGTGGCGTCGGTGATCACCGCCTCGGGAAACGACACCACCTCGGCCAACTGACGCACCAGGTCGGCCTCGCTGGCATCGCACCACGCCCGGATCGCCGACACGTCACGTAACCCGGCTTCGATGCCGGTCCGGTCGGCGGACACGTCGACGCGGGCGGCGGCGATCCGCTGCACCCGCTCGATCACGACCCCCGTGTCCATACACCCATCATGACCAAGGGGTGTCACAGGGTTGCGGGGCGATCCGCCGATCAGCGCGGGCGGATGGCGATCAACGGATCGGCGGCCGACACCGTGACGGTGGCGGTCGAGTTGGCGATCTCCTCGTCGATCGGTCCGACCTCGCCATGGAACGAGCGGGCGGAGCCGGGCTCGATCTCGAGGAACTCGGTCGGCAGCCCGGTGCGGTCGAGGAGGTCGATGAACGGCTGCGGGTCGAGCTCTTCGACGTTGACCATCCGGCCGACGTCCCACGTGCCCTCGGCGACGAGTACGGCGGCGGCGATCGGCGGCACGCCGGCGGTGTAGCTGATGCCCTGCGACTCGACCTCGGCGTACGCCGCGGCGTGATCGCTCACCTGGTAGATGAACAGCTCGCGCGGCTTGCCGTCCTTGGTGCCCTTGACGACGTCGCCGATGCAGGTGTTGCCGGTGTACCCGGCGGCGAGGCTCTGGGGGTCGGGGAGCACGGCCTTGACGACCTGCAACGGGACGACCTCGCCGCCACCGGCGAGTTGGACGGGCTCGTGGTCGAGCAGTCCGAGGGTGCGCAGCACGGTGAAGACGTTGATGTAGTGGTCACCGAAGCCCATCCAGAAACGGATGCTGTTGGCGTCGATGTGCTTCGACAGCGAGTGCAGCTCGTCGTGGCCGTTGAGGTAGATCGGTTGCTCGCCGACGACGGGGAACTCGAACGTCCGCTTCACGGCGTGGGTCGGGAACTCCTGCCACTGCCGGTCGATCCACGACCACACCTTGACGAACTCACGGAAGTTGATCTCCGGGTCGAAGTTGGTGGCGAAGTACCGACCGTGGCTGCCGGCGTTGACGTCGAGGATGTCGATGGTGTCGATCTCGTCGAAGTACGTCTTGGCGGCGAGGGCGGCGTAGGCGTTGACGACGCCGGGGTCGAAACCGGCACCGAGGATCGCCGTGACACCGTTGTCGGCGCACGCATCCGCCTTCTTCCACTCGTAGTTGGCGTACCACGGCGGGTCTTCGCAGACCTTGTCCGGGTCTTCGTGGATCGCCGTGTCGATGTAGGCGGCTCCGGTCTCCAGGCACGCGTCGAGCACCGACATGTTGATGAACGCCGAGCCGAGGTTGACGACGATCTCCGACTCGGTCTCGCGGATCAACGCCACTGTGGCGGCGACGTCGAGGGCGTCGAGCTGCCGGGCGTGGAGCCGCTTCGACCCGTCCTTCAGGTGGCCCTTGCGCTGGACGCTCTCGATGATCGCCTCGCACTTGGCGACCGTGCGCGAGGCGATGCAGATGTCGCCGAGCACGTCGTTCTGCATCGCCGCCTTGTGTGCGGCGACATGGGCGACGCCGCCGGCGCCGATGATCAGCACGTTCTTCTTCATGGGTGGACCTCCTCCGTGGGACGGTTGATCAGGACAGGCTGCGCTTGAAGTCGTCGTACCCGAACTGGCGAACGACTTCGATCGATCCGTCGAGCCGCCGGACGGCGATCGACGGCATGCGCACGCCGTTGAACCACGTGGTCTTGACCATCGTGTATCCCGCGGCGTCGGCGAAGCGGACCTCGTCGCCGACGCGCAGGGGGGCGTCGAGCAGGTACTCGCCGAACACGTCGCCGGCGAGGCAGGTCCGTCCGGCAACGGTCACCGCATGCGTCCCGGCAGCGGGCGCGTCGATGCGGGGATGGGTGCCGTAGATCAGGTGGTCGAGCATGTGCGCCTCGAGCGACGCATCGACGACGGCGATGTCGACCTCGTTGTGCACCACGTCGAGGACGGTCGTGACCAACTGCGCCGTCCCCGTGATGACCGCCTCGCCCGGTTCGAGGTACACCTGGACGCCGAAGCGGTCGGCGAACTGGCGGAGCATCGCGGTGAACCGGTCGAGCGGATAGCCGGGGGTCGTGAACGAGATGCCGCCGCCGAGACTGACCCAGTCCACCCGGGCGAGCACGTCGCCGTACCGATCGGCGATCACCGCGACCGCCTCTTCGAGGGCGTCGAGATCGTCGTTCTCGCAGTTGAAGTGGAACATCAGGCCGGACACGTCACCCGCCGCGGCGCGCAGCTCGGCGTCGTCGGTGACGCCGAGGCGGGAATGCGGTCGGGCCGGGTCGGCGAGGTCGAAGTGGGAGTAGCTGACGCCCGGGTTGACGCGCAGCCCGACCGGCACTGTGCCGACGGCCTGGCGATGTCGGCGCAGCTGGTCGACGGAATTGAAGATCACCTTGTCGGCGAACGATGCGACGTCGGCGATCTCATCGGCGTCCCACGCCACGCTGTAGGCGTGGACCTCCTTGCCGAACTGCTCGCGCCCGAGGCGGGCCTCGTACGACGAGCTGCTGGTCGTGCCGTCGAGCGACGACGCCATGAGATCGAAGACACCCCAGGTCGAGAAGCACTTGAGCGCCAGCACCGACTTGGCACCTGACTCGTCGCGCACACGGCGGACGATCTCCAGGTTGGCGCGCAGCCGTTCCTCGTCGATCAGGTAGTAGGGCGTGGTGAGGGCGTGCATGGTCGGCAGCGGTGCGGCGTGGGTGGTGCGGGCGGGGTGCGGCGTGGGTGGTGCGGGCGGGGTGCGGCAAGGGTGGTGCGGGCGGGCGTGCGGCGGCCGCTGCGGCGAGGGCTGCGGCGGCGGGTCTCGACGCTATCGGCGAGCGCGGCCGGGCCAGCGGATCAGCCGCGGCACGATCGGGGCGATCGTGCGGTGGGTGCGCACGCCGGTCCACACGCCCCACCCGTAGGCGAGGTCGGTCGCCGCGGTGCGCCAGCCGACCGCCAACGACAACCCGGCGAGGACCCGGCAGCGCTTCGACACCAGCGCCCCGACGGCGACGATCGGCCACCAGGTGCGGCGCACCGCGTCGGCGATCTGTGTGCCGGCGGCGAGATGGCCGCGGATCGCCAGCGCGAACGCCGGCCGGCGGCCGAGCTCGGGGAGCACGCGGTGCAGACGGGACGCACTGCCGACCGCGATCGCCGCGCCGACGAGCGGGTGACCGGTGACGGCGGAGCTCCAGGCGCTCGCCGTCCACCCGTTGACGCGGATCGGCGTCAGGGCGCGCGGGTGGCGCAGGGCCAGCGGTGCCGCCGAGGTGCCGTAGGCGGCGTGCTGACGGAGCCGTCCGCGCCACGAGCGTCGCGGCTCGTGCCACACGGTGACCGTCGGGTCGTACCGGCACCGCCACCCGGCCTCGTCGAGCCGCCACACCAGGTCGACGTCCTCGCCGTAGCGCAGACCCTCGTCGAAGCCGCCGACGTCGTCGAAGGCGCTGACGCGCACGATGACCGCCGCACCGGGTACGTAGCTGACCCGCGAGCCGGCGCGGATCCGCGCCGGCTGGTCGCCGAGGTCGAGCGGCGAGCGTGCCTCACCGGTCACCCGCGGCGCGACGAGCCCGAGGCGGGGGTCGTCGAAGTGCCACAGCAGCGCCTCGATCCATCCGTCGTCGACGCGCACGTCGGCATCGACGAAGGCGATCAGCTCGGTGGCGATCAACGGTCGCGCGGCGTTGCGCGCCGCCGCCGGGCCGCGGTTCTCGGCGAGCCGCACGGTCGCCCCGCTGAGCGGTGGCTGGGAGCCGTCGTCGACGGTGATCCGGCCGTCACAGCGCACATCGGCCGCCGTGTCCGTCCGCGCTGCCCGGTACTGCGGCGTCACCACGGTCACGCGGTCATCGGGTCGACCAACGTTGCCATCCCGCGCGTCGGGGCGACGCGGGTGGACGGCGCCCGCGTCGAGCAGCCGGGCGACCAGCGCATCCTCGGCCACGTCGTCGCCCGACTCGATGCGTTCGACGACGCGCCGGCCGGCGTCGGTCACCCGGAAGACGCGTAGCGGCGACCCGGCGAGCACGCAGGCGCCGTGCCGCTGCCACGTGGCATCGAGCGCGTAGCGCACGTCAGTCGTCCGTCGGCGGCAGCGGTCGCCACCGCTCGATCTCGTGGACGAGGTCGTCGACGAACTCGCCGATCAACCGCTCGCCCTCGCTGCCCGAGGCACCGTCGGGGTCGCCGAGCACGCCGCTCGGGCTGACCGCACGGACGCCGTCGGCGCGCAGTGCTTCGATCGTCGCGTCGGGACCGGGGGCGGCGAGCTCGAGGCGCACCAGCCCGGGATCGATGGCGAGCATCAGCGACGTCTCGATGCGCCCGGCGTGCAGATCGCGCGGCCCGCCGTCGCGCCGTTGCGGCCAGCGTGGCGACCACGCCAGCACCCGGCGACCCTCGCTGGTGAGCAGCTCGACTGCCCGCTGGATGGCGTGGTGGTTGCCGCCGTGGCCGTTGACGAGCACGACGCCGGCCGCCCAGTCGGCGCTGCGCACCAGCTCGACGACGACCAGCGACGTCACCCGATGGCCGATCGACAACGTGCCGGGGAAGTCGCCGTGCTCACCCGAGGCGGTGATGCCGAGCGTCGGCCCGACCATCAGCCCGTCGGTACGGTGCACCGCCCGCCCGGCGAGCTCCTCGGCGATCAGCGTGTCGGTGGACAGCGGGAGGTGGGGGCCGTGCTGTTCGGTCGAGCCGAGCGGCACGAGCACGATCGGTGCCGTGTCCGGACGGTCGCGGCGAACCCGGTCGACCTCGCGCCAGGTCGCGTCGCCGAGGCGCATCAGGTGAGGTAACCCCACTCGCGCAGCTGGGCGACGATGCGCGCGGCCGCTTCCGGCGGTTCGAGGACGACAGGCTCGCTGTGGTGGTCACCGCTGCCGCCGATGTCGAGCAGTTGGCGCACGCGGTGCAGCGCATCGCCGTCGGGCGCGACGAGTGTCCGCGGCCGCGGGCGGTACGGATGTGCCTCGGTGTCGGCCGGATGACCGAACGGGCCCGGCCGAACCGCGACGGTCCGGCCGCGCGCCGCCAACGACGCCGCCATCGGAGCGCGGCGCAGCCGGGCCACCGCGCCCTCGACCGAGATCACCGCGGGCAGCGGCACGTCGAGGACCTCGCGGCGACCGCCGTCGAGCCGGCGCAGGGCACGCACCGTGCCATCGGTGACCGTCGTGGCGACCTCGACGAGACCGAGCGCTTGGGCGACGCCGAGCTCGGCGGCGAGGTGGGCCGGCGTCGATCCGGTGCCGCGGTCGACGGACACGTCGCCGCAGACGACGATGTCGACCCCTGCCGACCCGGTGACGGCGTCGATCGATGCGGCGAGCGCGGTGGCGACGGTGCGGCTGTCGAGGCGCGGTGAGGCGTCGACGCGACACACGTCGTCGGCACCGACGGCGAGCGCCGTGCGCAGCACCTCGTCGGCGGCGGCAGGGCCGAGGCAGTGCACACTGACGTGTCGTTCCGCTGCGGGCACCGACTCGGCGAGTTGCAGCGCCACCTCGAGCGCCGCTTCGTCGGCGTCGGAGACGCCGGCCCAACGCGAGTCGGGGTCGCGTTCGCCGTCGAGCGACACCCACTTCCAGCAGACGGCGATCCTCACCATGTGACCACCCGCCCACCGACCCCGGCGCTCACGACCGCTTGAAGACGACCCCGTGGCCGCCCTCCGGGTACGTCCAGGTGATCGCACCTTCCTCGTTGCACACGAGGTAGCACGTCCCGCACTCGAAGCACTGCTCGTAGTTGAACAGGATCCCGCCATCGCTGGTGGGGACGAACAGGTTCGCCGGGCAGGCGACGATGCAGTAGCGGGTGGAGCAGTCGGCGCAGATCGTGTCGTCGACGGTGATGTGGGCGCGTTCGTGGACGTCGAAGCGGGTCGAGCCGATGAGGTCCTCGAACGCCAGCTCCGGCCACCGCTCGGTCGTTCCGTGGTCCGACATCAGCCGAACGTCCTCATGCCGTCGAGGGCGTCGCGGGCGAGATCGCGCAGCTTCACGCCGGCCCGCTTGCGTTCCTCGTTGAGGATCCGCCGCAGTCCCGGCTTCGGCGCAGGGTTGTCGACGCGGAACATGCGCTCCACCGTATTGGTGATCATCGCCGGATACAGGTGCTGCACGCGGTCGGACAACACGAGCGACGGCGCCCGACGGAGCTTGCGATGGTCGCGCAGCACGAACGTGTCGCGGAGGCGTCGTTCGTACCCGGCCAGGCCGGTGCTCGACGTGTCACCGGCGGCGAGCGCCTCGACCGCCGCCTCGGCGGCGTACATCCCGCTGGCCATGGCGAAGTTGACGCCTTCCAACCAGATGCCGGCGGCGAGGCACATCGCCGCGGCGTCACCGGCGACGAGCAGCCCGTCGTCGGTCATCTCGGGCATCATCGCCAGCCCCGCTTCGGGGATGACGTGGGCGGAGTACTCCGTGACCTCGCTGCCCTCGACCAGCGGGGCGATCGCCGGGTGCGACTTGAGCTTGGCGATGATCGCCTCGGGACGCTGCGACTGGGCGGCCAGCTTGGGCAGCTTGAGGACGACGCCGACGGCGACCGTGTCGAGGTTGGTGTAGACGAACCCGCCGCCGTTGACGCCCGACGTGCCCCCGAGGATCTCGATGTCGACGCCGTCACGGTCGCGCACGCCGAAGCGCTCGTCGATGACGTCCTTCGGCAGCGCCAGCGTCTCTTTGACCCCGACGGTGTAGTTGGCGGCGTCGATCGGCCCCCACAGCCCGGCCTCTTTGGCGAGGAAGCTGTTGACGCCGTCGCAGGCGATGACCAGCCGCGCTCGGAGATCGCCGTCGGGTCGGTCGGTGGTCACACCGCACACTGCACCGGCGGCGTCGCGGAGCAGCCCGGTGGCGGTCGTCGAGCAGACGAGGACGGCGCCCTCGGCCTCTGCCTTGCCGGCCAACCAGTGGTCCCAGTCGGGTCGGAACGCGGTCGCCCCGTTGTACGGCGCGGCACCCCACGCAGCGGTGCGGAAGTCGACCGTCAGCGCCTGGTGGTCGGTGAGGATCATCGTCGAGCGCCGGGTGATCCAACGCTGGATCGGTGCTTCCTCCCACCACTGCGGGTGCAGCTGGTCGAGGATGCGCGGGTAGACGACGCCGCCGTACATGTTCTTCGAGCCGGGGAACGGACCCCGCTCGAGGAGCACGACCGAGTGTCCCGCCCGGGCCAGCACGGTCGCCGCCGCTGATCCGGCCGGCCCGGCGCCGACGACGATGACGTCGAAGTCAGCCATCGACGGTCTCGGGTTCGGCCAGCGCGTTAGTCAGCGGGTCGGCCAGCGCGTCGGTCAGCAGGGTCAACAGCGCCGTCAGCGTGGCGTTGGCATCGCTGACGACGGCGAGGTCGGACATCGTCATCATCGGGCAGTGCGGGTCGACGTTGACGCTGACGATGTGATCCGGCTGGCCGAGCCCGCTGGTGTGCTGCACGGCGCCGCTGACCCCGAACGACAGGTACAGCGTCGGATCGACGACGACGCCGGTGGTGCCGATCTGGCGGTCGTGGTGGACCCAGCCACGGTCGGTGATCACGCGGGTCGCCCCCATCACCCCACCGATCGCCTCGGCGAACCGATCGAGCTGGCGGAAGCGCTCCTCGCCGTCGAGACCGGCGCCGCCACCGACGATGCGCGCCGCCTCGGTGAGGTCCATCGTGCGGACGTCGGGCGGGAGCACGGCGACGACCCGGCTGTCGAGCACGGTGTCGTCCAGCGCTGTGCTGTCGACCGCGACGTCGAGGCGTTCGACGACGGGCGGGCCGGCGACGTGCAGCGCACCGCGTGAGCCGGGGAGCATCGTCGCCACGAACGGTCCGGTCGGGCGGTGGTCGTGCAGTTCGAGACCGCCGAGGCGGGCGACACGGACGCGGTGGTCGCGGACCTCGGTGGCACCGGCGAACAACGGCCGGTCGAGCGCCGCGGCGAGGTGCGGGGCGAGATCGCGGCCGTCCGGGGCGTGGGGCAGGACGACGATCTCGGTGTCCACCCGGGCGGGTTCGGGGCGCTGTCGCAGTTCGTCGAGGGCCGCCACCAGCCGCCGCGTCCAGGCCCGCGGTGCGTAGTCGCCGAGCTCGAGCGTGAACACCGTGGCGGCGGTCGCGTGGAGGTCGATCGCCTCGAGCCCCGATCCGGCCAACAGCACCCGCCCGTGGCACTCGGCGATCGCTTCGGCGGCGCCCGCCGGGAGCACCCCGTCGCGGACGGGCACGAGCGCGATCATCAGCTCAGCGTACGGTCGCTGCCGTCGCCGGGAGCAATCCCTTCGGTGGTACCAGCGGTGGCGATCTCGACGACCGAGTGCACGTTCGTCCCGTGGCCGCCGCGGCGCCGCTCGCGGATCCAGCGGACGAACTCGACGAGCAACGTGATGCTCAAGGCGGTGCCGAACGCCAGCCAGAACGCCATCGTGTGGTCGTCCTCGAACGCCTGGCCGAAGACGTAACCGAGGACGGCGGCGTACGACGCCCAGATCACCGCCGCCACCGCGATCCACGAGGCGAACCACAACCGCGGTTGCCGGGTCAACCCGGACGAGATCGTCAACAGGCTGCGACCGCCGGGGATGAACCGGGCGGTGATCAGCAGCAGCCCGCCACGCCGCCGGATCTGGCGCCCGGCGCCGTCGAGACGGTCGCGGCGCGACGGTTTGCGCGCCGCCCACCGCTCGACGCGCGGATGGAACGTGCGGCCCAACGTGTAGGCGAGGTTGTCGCCGAGGAACGCGCCCAGCGCACCGGCGATGATCACGAACGCCAGCGTCTGGTTGCCGGCACCGGCGGCGACGCCCCCGGCGATCACCGTCGTCTCGGACGGCACGACCGGGATCACCGAGTCGAGCAGGGCGATCGCGAAGATGACGAGGAGGAACCACGGTTCGGCGGAGACGTCATCGATCCAGTCGGTGACGTCGGCGATCAGACCGCCGATCGAACCGAAGAAGTCGGAGAGGGCATTGGCGATCAGGACGCACCGTCCCCGACACGTGCCCCGACACGCACCCGCACGGTGTGGCGGACGTCGACCGCCGAGGCGGCGACGACGAGGTCGTACTCGCCGGCCTCGACCATCCAGCGCCCGGTGGCGACGTCCCAGTGATGGAACGCCGCGCCGCCGAGCTCGATCTCGGCGGTCTCCGTCTGGCCGGCGGCGACGACGAGCTTGGCCCAGCCGCGCAGCTCCTTCGGCGGCCGCTGGGCGCGCGGCGCGACCGGCGCCACGTAGCACTGCACGACCACGGTGGCATCGCGCTCGCCCGTCGCGGTGACCGGCACGGACAGCGTCAGCGTCGATGTGCCGTCGGCGGTGATCGACGACGGGTCACCGGCCAGCGACGGCTCACCCCAGTCGGCGGTGCCGTAGCTGAGGCCGTGACCGAACGCGAAGCGTGGCGCGAGACCGCGGGCGTCGTAGCCGCGGTAGCCCATGAACAGGCCCTCGCCGTACCGCTGCGTGGCGGCGCCGGTCGAGTCGTGGTCGGGACGGTGGTGGAGGTAGGCGGGGTGGTCGGCGAGCCGCTTGGGGAACGTCGTCGGCAGTCGCCCGCCCGGATCGGCGGCCCCGACGAGCACGTCGACGAGCGCCTCCGCCTGCTCCTGGCCGGCGAAGAACGACGTGACGACGGCCGGCGCCGGGGAGTCGTCGTCGGCTCCGGCCCAGTCCATCGTCACCGGCGACCCGGCGTTGACGACGACCGCCGTGCGCGGGTTGGCGGCGACGACGCGCCGCACGAGCTCGTCCTGGCGGCCCGGCAGGTCCATCGTCGTGCGGTCGTGACCTTCGGTCTCCCACTCGTCGTTGGTGCCGACCATCACCACGGCGACGTCAGCGGCGGCCGCCGCGGCGACGGCGCGGTCGAGCAGGTCGGCGGGCTCCGGCGGGCGAATGCCGACGCGCAGCGCGGCGAACCCGTTGCCGACCGCCGTCGCCCAGCGCATCTCCAACGGCACCGGCTCACCGGCGACGCAGTCGAGCGTCGCCGTGACCTCGACGCTGCCGTAGCCGAAGAACTCCTCACTGCGCGGCAGCGTGCCGTCGGGATCGTCGACGACCGTCACCGTGCCGGAGCCGTCGGTGGCGGTCACCTGCACCGGGCCGGTCGACACGACGCCGATCGTGTGCGGGCCGTCGACGTCGGGCACGAACGAGCCGCTGACGCGGGCCGAGAACGCCCGCGGATCGATCCCTGACGGGGTCGAGCCGAAGAAGCGGATCATCGTCGTCGTGGTCACCTGTTCGAGCACCGACTCGCCGTTCCAGTCGGTGCCGTTGATGTACTCGACGGTGAGCCCGGCACTGCCGTCGGGTCCGCGCAGCTGACCCTTGCGGACGATCGGGGTCAGGCGGTCGGTGCGCACGCCCGGCTCGAAGGTGACGACGGCGTTCGTCGCGGTGCCGGGTCCGAGGCGGTCGGTGATCGCCTGCAGCAGCGTGCGGTGGCGAAACGGGCTGAGGCTCGACGAACCGCCGCCCATGCAGCGGTCGATCTCGGCGTTGGGGCCGATCACCGCGATGCGGGTGAGGCCCGTCGGGTCGATCGGCAGCACCGTGGCGCGGCCCGTCGGCAGATCGATCGGCTCGTTGCGCAGCAGCACGGTGCCGGCGATCGCCGCCCGACGGGTGAGGGCGCGTTCGGCCGGATCGTCGACGGACTCCTCCGGGCGGTCGCTCGAGCGCTCGTCGGCGCGGACCCGGGTGGCGAGGACGAGCAGGTCGCGCACGAGCGTGTCGACCTGCGCCTCGGCCACGTCGCCCCGGTTGACGGCGTCGACGAGCTTGCGGCCGTACACCCGCACCGGTCCCGGCATCTCCAGGTCGAGGCCGGCGTTGGCGGCGCCGACCGCCTCGTGCACCCCGAACCAGTCGGACACGACGAAGCCGTCGAATCCCCATTCGTCGCGCAGGATCGTCGTCAGCAACCGCCGGTTCTCGGCGCAGAACTCGCCGTCGAGCCGGTTGTAGGCGCTCATGATCCCCCACGCCCCGCCCTCGCGCACTGCCCGCTCGAACGGCCGCAGGTACAGCTCGCGCAGGGTGCGCTCGTCGGCGCGCACGTCGACGGTCATCCGCTCGATCTCGGTGTCGTTGGCGGCGAAGTGCTTGACGGTCACGGCGACGTCGTGCGACTGCACGCCGCGCACCCACGCCGCGGCGAGGGCGCCACTGAGCTCGGGATCCTCGCTGTAGCACTCGAACGTGCGCCCGCCGACGGGCGTGCGGTGCAGGTTGACGGTCGGACCGAGGACGATGTGGGCGCCCTTGCGCTGCGCCTCGACGCCGATCAGGTCACCGACCTCGGCGACCAGCGCCGGATCCCAGGTGGCACCGAGGGTGATCCCGGCGGGGAACACGACACCCGGCGCGCCCGAGCCCCCGAAGCCCTCGCCGCGGACGCCGTTCGGTCCGTCGGACATCTTCAGCTCGGGCACCCCGGCGTCGGGGAAGGCGTGCGTACGCCACGTCGTGCGCCCCGCCACCAGCTGGCACTTGTCCTCCAGGGAGAGTGCGGCGAGCGCTGCCTCGATGTCGATCACCTGTCGATCATGTCACGACATCGACGGCTCGCGTCAGAGCCTTCCGGTCACCAAAGCACGTGACGAACGGGGACGACGAAAGGGGACGGGTCCCGTTCGTCACGTGCCGGCTGGTCAGACCCTGCTGCCGGCGCGTTCGCCTTCGACCACGGCGGCGTGGGCACGACGCGGGGCGACGCAGTCACCGACGCGCTCGACGCTGACGCCGGCCGCCTTGAGGTCGCGGTAGAGCCAGTCGACCGGGTTGGCGGGCACGGCGAGGACGATCCAGTCGGGCGTGCGTGTGTGATCGACGCCGGTCGGGTGGTGGAGCAGGGTCAGCGTCTCGCCGTCGTACCCCATCGGCACGAGGTCGGTCGTCTGCACGATCCCCTTCTCGCCGGCGCGGATCCACCAGTTCTCCATGTCGAGCGTGATGCCGAGGTCCTGACCGACGACCATGCCCGGCGTGACGATCTCGACCTGGCAGCCGCGGTCGGCGAGCACCTCCGCCGTCGACGTGGCGTGGTGGAACCCGAGCTCGTCGATGACGACGACGTCGCCCGACGGTTCGGCGGTGCCGTCGAGCACCTGACGGACGTCGACGACGTTCATCGCCTCGGCCGGGACCCAGTACGGCCGGGCGGGTTCGGCGCCGGTGGCGACGATGACGTGGTCGGGCCGCCGTTCGTCGACGAGGCCCGGCCACACGCCCACGCCGTACTCGATGTCGACGCCGAGTCGCCGGCACTCGGTGAGCTGGTTGCGGATCATGTCGCCGAACTCGGCCCGGTTGGGCACGGAGGCGGCGATGCGCACCTGCCCACCGGCGGCGTCGGACTGTTCGAGCACCGTCACCCGGTGCCCGTTGCGGCGTGCGGCGATCGCCGCCTGCAACCCGGCCGGCCCGGCACCGACGACCATCACGTCCTTCGGCTTGGCGGTGATGCGGGCGAGACCGACACCTTCGGACTCGCGTCCGGTGCGCGGGTTCTCGATGCACCCCAGCCACCGGTTGAGGCCCATCCGGCCGACGCACTCCTGGTTGCACGACAGGCACAGCCGGGTCTCGTCGGTCATGCCGGCGCGCGCCTTGGCGGCGAAGTCGGCGTCGGCGATCTGCCCGCGCACGACACCGACGAGATCGCAGTGCCCCTCCGCCAGCGAGCGTTCGGCCTGCAGCGGGTCCTTGAACCGGCCGACCCCGACGACGGGGAGCTCGACGGCCTGGCGGATCGCCGAGGGGATGAACATGGCGTAGCCCGGCGGGACGTGCATCGACGCCTCGATCATGAACAGGCTCGCCGTCGCCACCCCGATCGAGGTGTTGATGTAGTCGACGTGTCCGGTCGCTTCGACGATGCGGGCGATCTGCACGGCGTCGTCGATCGTCGTGCCGTGTTCGATCAGTTCGTCGCCGCAGATGCGCACGCCGAGTGCCAGCCGGCTGCCGATCTCGCGACGGACGGCGGCGACGATCTCGACGAGCAGCCGCGACCGGTTCTCGAGCGACCCGCCGTACTCGTCGGTGCGCCGGTTGGTTGCCGGCGACAGGAAGCCGCGCACGATCGAGCTGTGCGAGCACTGCAGCTCGATGCCGTCGAACCCGCCCTCGGCGCAATGCTCGGCGACGAGCGCGTAACCGGCGACGATCTCGTCGATCTCGGCGTGGGTGACCGCCTTGGGGACCTCGCGGAACAGCGGATCGGCGACGGGAGACGGCGCCCACACCGGCAGCCGGGAGAACATCGACGACGCCTGGCCGCCGTTGTGGTTGATCTGGGCGAAGATCGGCACCCGGTGGCGATGGACGGCATCGGTGATCTTCCGGTAGCCCGGGATGACGTCACGGTGGAAGCCGTGGATCAGCTTCTCGTACGGCCAATCGGTCGGGTGGGTCGAGTGCTCCTCGGTGATGATCAGCCCGGCGCCGCCGGCGGCGCGGGCGGCGTAGTAGGCGGCGTGCTGCTCGGTGGGCAGGCCGTCGCGGGCGTAGTTGGTGAGGTGCGCGGAGAAGACGATGCGGTTGCGCACGGTCACGGGACCGAGGGCGAGCGGGGACCAGAGGTAGCGGTACGCCATGGCGATGGCCACGGTACCCGTCCCCGATTCTCGGCCCCCTGCCCGTCTACATTTGGGCGATGTCTGAACAGCAGGGGGAGCCTGGCCGTCCGGCCCCCGTGGCGCCCGGGAACGTTGCCGTCATCACCGGTGGTGCGAGCGGCATCGGGCTCGCCGTCGCCGAAGCGCTGATCGCCGAGGGCATGAGCGTCGTCCTCGCCGACATCGACGCCCCCAAGCTGCGCGACGTCGAGGCGCGGTTGACCGAGGACGGCGCCAGCGTGGCGACGATGGTCTGCAACACGACGTCGGAGGCCGAGGTCAACGCCCTCGTCGAGTTCGCCGTCGCCACCTTCGGCGGGGTGCACGTGATGTTCAACAACGCCGGCATCGCCGCCATGGGCGACGCCTGGCGCGACCCGATGGCGTTGTGGCAGCGCATCGTCGACGTCAACCTCTACGGCGTGATCCACGGCATCCGCGCCGTGCTGCCCGTGATGGAGCAGCAGGGCGTCGGGCACATCGTCAACACGGCGTCGATGGCGGGCCTCACCGCCGCGCCTGGTGCGGCGCCGTACTTCGCCACCAAGCACGCCGTCGTCGGCCTCAGCGAGAGCCTGTTCATCGAGCTCGACCTCACCGGCTCGCCGATCGGGACCAGCGTGCTCTGTCCCGGCTTCGTCAACACCCCGCTGATGGACAAGGAGCCCGAGACCGTCGAGTCGCCGGTCGCCCAGTTCATCAACATGGCGCTGCGGGCCGGCGTTGCCGACGGCATCCCGGCGACCGACGTCGCCGACCAGGTCGTCGACGCCGTCAAGGCCGGACGGTTCTGGATCCTCACCCACGAAGACATGCGCCAGCTGCCGGTGGAGCGGATGCAGCGCGCCGCCAGCGGCACCAATCCGAGCCTCGTGCCGACGGCGACCTGATGGGCACCTCGACCTCGGCGTTCGGTGCGGGCAAGCGGGAGTCGCACGACGCCTCCGATTTCTACGCCCGCTTCGCCCCGCCGGAGGTGAGCGACGACGACCAGCTCGGCGAGCCCGGCCAGGTCGACGTCATCCACGTCGGCGACTCGCGCGACATGTCCGCCGTGCCCGACGCCAGCGTGGCCCTCGTCGTCACGTCGCCGCCCTACTTCGCCGGCAAGGAGTACGAGACGGCGCTCGGCGAGGGCCACGTCCCCGCCGACTACCTCGAGTACCTGGCGATGTTGCGCGACGTGTTCGCCGAGTGCGTTCGGGTGCTCGAACCGGGTGGGCGCATCGCCGTCAACGTCGCCAACCTCGGCCGCCGCCCGTACCGCAATCTGGCGGCCGACGTCACGGCGATCCTCCAGGACGACCTGCGCCTCTTGCTGCGCGGCGAGGTCGTGTGGCAGAAGCAGCGCGGCGCCAGCGGTTCGTGTGCCTGGGGGTCGTACCAGTCGCCTGCCAACCCGGTGCTGCGCGACACGACCGAGCGGGTGATCATCGCCAGCAAGGGCCGCTTCGACCGCGTCGGCCGCGGCCGGACCGCGACCGGCGAACCGGGGCGGCCGACGATCCCCGGCGACGAGTTCATGGAAGCCACGCTCGACGTCTGGGAGATCCCCGCCGAGAGCGCCACCCGCGTCGGTCACCCGGCGCCGTTCCCCGTCGCTCTGGTCGAGCGTTGCGTCCACCTGTTCACGTACGAAGGTGACATCGTGCTCGACCCGTTCATGGGGTCGGGGACCACCGCCGTCGCCGCCGTCGGCACCGGCCGTCACTACGTCGGCTACGACACCGACCCGAGCTACGCCCGAGCGGCGCGGCGAACGCGTCGCCTCGATGGTGCGCGGGGCGGCGCCCGATCGGCGGACACTGAAGGAGATCGCCCGTGCCGTCCTCGACGAGGCGGGCGCCACGGACATCGCCGAGAACGTCAAGATCGCACCAGGGGTTCCGGTCAGCTTCCGGGTCACCTGCGCCGACGGGGTGACGCGCCTGTTCGAACTCGCCGGCACCCACACCCCGGCGCGTCCCGGCCTCCACCGCATCGAGGTCGTGTGGCGGGCGATCGCCAAGGCGGCGATCGCCGCCCAGCAGGAGCCGGACACCGAGTTCGTGCTGTTGACCTCGGGCACGGTGCGCGGTGGACCGCTCGCCGCGGTGGTCGGGCCCGGCCGCCCGATCGCCCGCGTCGTCGACGTCACCCTCGCCGACGCCGCGGCACGCCTGATCGGCTGACCCGTGCAGGGCGAGCCATCGGACCGGCGCGCCCTGGCGTCGGTGGCGGTGCAGTTCGTCACCAACGGTCTCGTCTACGCGACGGTCGTCCCCCGCCTGCCCGACATCCAGGACCGCGTCGGCGTGTCGATCGCGACGCTCGGGCTGATCCTGACGTTCGGCAACGTCGCCGGGCTGGTGGCGACGCTGCTCACCAGCCGAGTGATCCCGAGGTTCGGCAGCCGCCGGGTGATGACGTGGGGCGGGCTCGTGATGGCCTGCGCCTTGCCGATCATCGGCTTCGCCCGCACGCCGTGGCTGCTGGTGATCGGCCTGATGCTGTGGCTGTTCCTCGACGTCTTCGTCGACGTGGCGATGAACATCCAGGGCTCGGCACTGAGCACCCGCCGGCACACGCCCGTGATGAACCGGTTGCACGGCTTCTGGAGTCTCGGCACCGTCGCCGGCGGCGTCGTCAGCGTCGGGCTGCTGCGCGCCGGCGTCAGCACGCCGGCCCAGCTGACCGGCACGGCGATCGTGTTGGTGGCGACGCTGGCGTTCATCGCACCCGGTCTGTTGCACCGCGACGAGGCACCCCAGCTCGAGGAGGCAACCGAGTCGATCGGGTCGGCCCGGTTCCCGAACCGCCGCCTGGTGACGGTCGCCGTGCTCGCCGCCGCCGGGGCGACGGCGATGGCGATCGAGACGGTCAACGGCGACTGGGCGACGTTCCGCCTCGGCGACGACCTCGGCGCCCGACCCGGGGTCGCCGGCCTCGGCTTCCTCGTCTTCACCGCCGGGATGATGATCGGCCGGCTCGGCGGCGACTTCGTCCAGGTGCGCACGGGGGCCGATCGCCTGGTTCGTGCGGCGTGCGTCGTGATCGCCGCCGGCACCGTGCTGGCGACGCTGATCCCGAGCGTTCCGGTCGCCGTCGCCGGCTTCCTCGTCGCCGGGTTGGGGACGTCGGTGCTGTTCCCCCAGCTCTACGACCGTGCTGCCCGGACGCCCGGACCGGCGGGCTCCGGGTTCGCCTCGATGCTGCTCGGCCAGCGCGGTGCGGCGGTCGTCGCCCCGGCGCTGATCGGTGTCCTCGCCGACACCTCGGCGTTGGGGGTCGGCCAGGCGATGGCGATCGTCGTGCTGCCGTGCACGGCGATCATCGCCCTGACGACGTTCGCCCGGCTCTGAGCACGCCCTGACCAGGGGCGCAGACCGATGTCACCCACGGGTGCCCTTGCCTTCCGGCAGCCGACCATCAAGAATTGGAACACTGTGAGAAAAAGTTCATCAGGGGGTCGCTCGGCGACGAGTGGGGGCTCTACAGTCCTCGCCATGCGAGTACATCTCGACGCTGAGAAGTGTCAGGGCCACAACCGTTGCTACGCCTTGGCGCCGGAGTTGTTCGATGTGGACGACTACGGCCAGGCGATGCTGCTGGTCGAGGGGGACGTTCCCGAGGAACTGCAGGACAAGGCGCGGCTCGCCGCGGCCAATTGCCCGGAATACGCCATCACGATCACGGAGAACGGCTGAGATGACCGACACCGTCAACGAGACCACTGCCCCCGACGGCAGGTCGGTCCGCACGACCATCGACCCGGATACCGGCTGGAAGACGATCACCGTCGAACGTGACGGCGAGACGTACGACGTCATCCTCGGCGATCGCCCCGAGGGCACCGACATCTGGCAGCGGGTGCCGTACGACGAGGCGCACTACGGCCCGGTGGCGGACTTCCGCACCGATTTCGACCACGCCGACCCGGCGTACAACCCGAACGCACCGGAGCTGTGGAAGGAGATGCGCGAGGGCGGCTGCCCCGTCGCCCACTCCGAGCGCTACGGCGGCATGTGGGTGCCGTTGACCCACGACACCGTCAACGAGGTCGCCTACGACACGGAGAACTTCACCAGCCGCGCCGTCGTCGTCAGCGTCGGCCGTCCGGGCGATCGGGCGCTCCCGGCGCCGATCGGTGGCGCACCGCCGATCACCAGCGATCCGCCGTTCCACAACGTCGCCCGCCGGCTCCTGCTCCCGCCGTTCGCGCCCAAGCAGATCGAGCCGTGGGAGCCCGAGGTACGCCGGCTGTGCAACGACTTGCTCGACCAGATGGGCGAGATCGTGCCGGGAGAGACCGTCGTCGACGCCGCCGTGCAGTACGCCCAGCACATCCCGGTCAACGTCATCGGTCGCATGCTCGGCTTCCCGCAGGAGGACGAGGACCTCTTCCGCGGGTTCGTCCACGACGTGCTGGAGCGGATCAACGAGGAGCCCGGCACCCGCGACGGCATGGACGACCTCGGCGCCTACATCGACCGTCAGGTCAAAGAGCACCGGGTCAACCCGCGCGACGACCTGACGAGCTACCTGCTCGATGTCGAGATCGAGGGCAACAAGCTCTCCGACGACCACGTCGTCGGTTCGATCATCCTGCTGCTCATCGCCGGCATCGACACGACCTGGTCGGCGATCGGCTCGTCGCTGTGGCACCTCGCCCAGAACCCCGACGACCACCAGCGCCTGCTCGACGACCCCGACGTGATGACGTTCGCCCTCGAGGAGTTCCTGCGGGCGTACGCCCCGGTCACGATGGCCCGCCTCGTCGCCCAGGACAACGACTTCCACGGCTGTCCGATGAAGAAGGACGATTGGGTGCTGCTGCCGTTCCCGGCCGCCAACCGCGACCCGAAGAAGTTCGAGGACCCGGACAAGTTCATCGTCGACCGCGAGGAGAACCGTCACGCTGCGTTCGGCCTCGGCATCCACCGCTGTCTCGGCTCGAACCTCGCCCGGCTCGAGCTGAAGGTTGCCATCGAGGAGTTCATCCGGCGCTTCACGCGCTTCGAGCTCGCCGGCGACGTCAGCTGGAGCGTGGGTCAGATCCGCGGGCCCCGCGTCCTGCCGGTGCGCGTCCTCGCCGTCGCCGACTGAGCACACGCCCGCGGCTGCCACGCTGCAGCTTCACACCGCGTTCTCACTGCCAGCGGCCACACTGGTGAGCGTGACGGAGAACGATCGCGCCCGCATCCTGGTGGCCGAGGACGACCGCGCCGTGCGTGAGTCGCTGGTTCGAGCGTTGCAGCTCGAGGGGTACACCGTCGCCGCCGCCGCCAACGGTGGCGAGGCGCTCGAGGCGATCCGCCAGTCGCCGCCCGACGTGCTGCTGCTCGACGTGTCGATGCCCGTCGTCGACGGGCTCACGGTCTGCCGGGTGCTGCGCAGCGAGGGCAACACGATGCCGATCCTGATGCTCACGGCACGCACCGAGACGAGCGACCGCGTCGCCGGCCTCGACGCCGGCGCCGACGACTACCTGCCCAAGCCCTACGACCTCGACGAGCTGCTGGCGCGGCTGCGGGCCTTGTTGCGTCGCTCGTCGTACGCCGCCGAGCCCGACGACGCGCCGCACGATGAACTGGTCCTCGGCGACCTGCGCATCGATCGGGCCGGTCGCCGCGTGTTCCGCGGCGAGCGCGAGATCCAGCTCTCGAAGACCGAGTTCGACCTGCTCGAGCTGCTGGTGATGAACCGCGGCATCGTGCTCGATCACACGACGATCTACGAGCGCATCTGGCACTACGACTTCGGGCCGGACTCGAAGAACCTCGCCGTGTACATCGGGTACCTGCGTCGCAAGACCGAGGCCGAAGGTGAGCCGCGCATCGTGCACACGGTGCGCGGGGTCGGGTACACCGCACGAGATCGACGACTGATGAGCCTGCGCTGGAAGATCGCCCTGGCGCTGGCGGCGATCTCCCTCACGGCGACGACCGCGGTCGGCCTCATCGGTTACCGCACGACGAGTGCCCGCCTGCACAACGAGGTCGACCGGTCGATCGAGGATGCCTCGGTGCAGATGTTCGGACGGCGCGGCGACGAGCGGTTCGAGGTGCCGAGCAGAGGCTTGCTCGAGGTCTTCTCCGTCCGTGTCCTCGACGCCGACGGCACCGTGGTCGCCTCGTCGTTCGAGGACGACGTGCCGCTGACCGACGATGCGGTGGCCGTGGTCGGGCAGTCACTCGAACACGGGGAGGCCACCACCGCGGTCGGCGACGAGCGCTACCGGGTGCACACGTTCGGCCTCGCCAACGGCGCGGTCCAGATCGCCCGGCCACTCGACGAGGTCGACAGCGTGCTCGAGGACCTGCGGCAGCGGACGATCTTCCTCGTCGTTGCCGTCTCGGTCGCCGCGGCGGCGCTCGGCTGGTTGATCGCGGGCACCGTGGCGGCGCCGCTGATCCGGCTGACGCGAGCGGCCGAGGACGTCGGGTCGTCGGGACGCCTCGACGTCGAGGTGCCCGGTGTCGGCAATGACGAGGTCGGCCGGCTGGGAAAGGCGTTCCGCGAGATGCTCGGCGCCCTCGGGCGTTCACGCGCCGAGCAGCAGCGCCTCGTGCAAGATGCCGGCCACGAGCTGCGCACACCGCTGACCAGTCTGAAGACCAACCTCTCGGTGCTGCGTCGGCACCCGGACATGGACCAGGAGATGCGACAAGGCGTGCTCGACGACCTCGACACCGAGGTCACCGAGCTGACCGAGCTCGTCAACGAGCTGGTCGCCGTGGCGTCGGGCGAGCTCGACGACCAGCCGCCCGAGCAGGTCGACCTGGCCGCGCTCGCCGCCGAGGTTGCCGAGCGCGTCGGCCGCCGACGGTCACGCGAGGTCGTCGTCCGCGTTGTTCCCGACGTGCGCCCGGTGACGGTCTTGGCACCACCGTCGGCGCTCGAACGGGCGATCACCAACCTCGTCGACAACGCCTGCAAGTTCGACCAGAGCGGGTCACCGATCGAGGTCGCGATCGCCGCCGGCACGCTGACGGTGCTCGATCGCGGTCCGGGGATCCCGGCCGGCGAGCAGGAGCGGGTGTTCGACCGGTTCCACCGGGCCGAAGCCGCCCGCTCGATGCCCGGCTCCGGGCTCGGGCTGTCGATCGTGCGCGACGTGGTCCAGCGAGCCGGCGGTTCGGTGTTCGCCCGCGATCGCGACGGCGGCGGTGCGGCGATCGGGTTCGAGTTGCCGCCCGGCAGCATCACCCCGACGACGGAGGCGCCGACCGACGCATCGCCGTCGGGTGCGGCCTCGCCGTCGAGCGAGTTGCCGCCGCCGGCCGCGTCCTGACGAGTCGTCTCTCCGCACCGCTGCCTCCTCACCGCTGTCTTACCGAAGTGCAAGTTCGTCCTCACGGATCCCGGTGAGAGTCCTGTGTAGATCCAGGGTCTCCCGCCGACGTGGGAGGCCGACGAACGACGAAAGGACCACGATGAACGGCAACGACCATCTCGACCCGCTCCACGGCGCACCGGCGCCCGACGCGACGCCTCCCCGCCGTCGCCGCAGGGCCCTCGCCGCCGGGCTCGCCATCGGTCTCCTCGGCGGGACCGCCGGCCTGGTGATCGGTGCCCCCGGCTTGACCAGCGCCTCCAACGACCTCGCGTCGCTGACCGAGCAGACCGACACGACCGAGGTGCCCGCTGCTCCGTCGGACGACGCCCGTCCGGCGACGCACGCCGAGCGGCTGCGGGAATCGCTGCAGGAGCTCGTCGATGCCGGCACGATCACCGACGAGCAAGCTGATGCGGTCGCCGAACACCTCGTCGCCGCCGGTGCCCAACACCGTGGCGGACCGGGCGGCGAACACCGTGGCGGGCCCGGCGGTGAGCACCGCGGCGGGCCCGGCGGTCAGCACCCCGGCCGACCCGGCGGTGGCATGTTCGGCCGTGGCGACGGCGCGACCTCCGACGCGCTGACCGACCTGCTGGGCCTCGATGCCGACGAGCTGCGCGAGCAGCTGCGTGACGGCTCGACGCTCGCCGAGATCGCCGCAGCCCAGGACGTCGAACCGCAAGCGGTGATCGACGTGCTGGTCGGCGAGGTCGAGGAGCACCTCGACGCCGCCGTCGAGAACGGCCGCCTGGAACAGGCCGAGGCCGACGAGCGGCTCGCCGAGGCGACCGAGCGCATCACCGAGCGCGTCAACGAGGGAGCCGGCGAGAAGAGCGGCGAGCAGCGCGGCGAGCAGCGCGATGCGGGTCGGCCAGGCAGGTCGGATCGCCCCGCCGCGCCCAACGACGCGCCGAAGGACGCGCCGAAGGACGCGCCAGACGTCGAGGAGAACTGATCCAGTCGCCGTCGAGTGGCGAACCAATCTCACGACGGCGTCGCACCGGGCCCTCCGCCGGTGCGGCGCCGCCGTCGCGTTGCGGCGAGGGAATCCTCGTGGCGGCGCGACGCCCGGCGCGCGATGCTGCGCTGGCGATGGGGACGATCGGAACGTCATGAGCACGGCGACGCTGGGGTGAGCGGGATGACCGTCGCCGGCGTCGTCGATCACGCCGCCCACACGCCGTTCTCCGAGCCCGGGCGCCACCGGCCGCTCGTCGAGGCGCTGCCGACGGATCCCGCCGGACTGTCGGCGGTCGCACGCAACGTGATCGTGCACTACCGAGCCTCGGGCCATGCATTGCCCGAGGCGACACGCGGCGAGATCAACTCGCGATGGCTTGCCGCGATCCTCGACGCCGACCAGGCCCGTCATCCGCAACCGCTCCGCGCCGACCGCGAGGCCACGGACCGGGTCCAGGGCTGCTGTCGAGACCACACATTGTTCTGCGTCGGTGCGCTGCGCTCACACGGCATCGCAGCTCGGTCCCTCGTCGGGTTCGGCGGCTACTTCGCCGAGGGTTGGCATCACGACCACGTCATCGTCGAAGCCTGGCTCGATGGCCGCTGGCGACGCTTCGATGCCGAGGTCGACACCCCGCTCGCGGCGCTTCCGACACCGATGGACATCGTCCGTGGGCCTGCCGACGGTGCCGGGTTCGTCACCGCAGGCCAGGTGTGGCTCGCTCATCGCGCCGGGGAGGTCGACGCCGAGACGTACGGCGTCGACCCCGAGGTGCCGGTCATCCGCGGCGAGCGATTCGTGTTCGACCAGGTCATCATCGAGGTCGCCCATCGCTTCGGCGACGAGTTGCTGCTGTGGGACGGGTGGGGCCGGATCGGCGTCCCCGGGGAGCCGGTGAGCGACGACGACGCACGCTGGGTCGACGAGGTCGCCCGGCTGCTCGTCGCCGCCGACAGCGGCGACATCGACGCCGAACGGCGACTGCTCGATCGCTATCGCCACGATGCGGGCCTCCATCCCGGTGACTCGGTCGTCCAGGCGTCCCCGTACGGCGATCCGCCGATCGAGGTCGCGCTCGCCCGTTGACGGCGTCGGCGTCGGCGGTTGCCGGGTCGGCCCGTAGCGTCGAGGCGTGATCTGCGTCGACCTCGCCGGTGTGGCGATGGCCCAACCCGACAAGCAACTGTTCCGCGACGTGTCGGTGACCGTGTCGACGGGCGATCGCGTTGCCGTCGTCGGCGTCAACGGATCCGGGAAGACGACGTTGTTGCGGATCATGACCGGCGCCCTGGAGCCGGACGCCGGTGAGGTCCGCTTCGGGCGCGGCGTGCGCGTCGCCTCCCTGTCGCAGGACCCGGCGCTGCCGTCAGGCACGGTGCGCGAGTTCCTCGGCGACTCGTGGGAGGTGGCCGCAGTGGCCACGCGGCTCGGCGTGCAGCCGCTGCTCGATCGGCAGACCGACGAGCTGTCGGGCGGTCAGGCGAAGCGGGTCGCCCTGGCCAAGGTGCTCGCCGACGACGAGCACGGCGACCACGACATGGTCGTCCTCGACGAACCGACGAACCACCTCGACCTCGAAGCGATCGAGTGGCTCGAGGCGCGCCTGGTGCGGATGAAGTCGGCGCTCGTGCTCGTCACCCACGACCGCCACGCCCTCGACCGGCTGACGACGGCGGTCGGTCCGAGCAAGGTGGTCGAGCTCGACGGCGGTCGGTCGTTCATCCATCAGGCGGCTGCCGGCTCGAGCGCCTACGCCACGTACCTCGACGCCCGCGCCGATCGCATCGAGCGGGAGGCGAAAGAGGAGTCGACACGCAAGATCCTCGCCCGCAAGGAGCTCGCCTGGCTGCGGCGTGGCGCCCCCGCCCGCTCGACCAAGCCGAAGGCGCGGCTGCGTTCGGCGAACGAGATCGTGTCCGGCGGGCCGGCGCCGGCGGGCGTGCGGGGCAACGAGCTGCAGCTCGGCGTCGGCACGCAGCGACTCGGCAACCAGGTCGTCGAGCTGGAAGGTGTCGGGCAGCGCTTCGACGTCGACGGCGGCGAGCCGCTGACGGTCTTCCGCGGGGTCGACCTGATGATCGAACCCGGCGCCCGCCTCGCCGTCGTCGGCCCCAACGGGTCCGGCAAATCGACGCTGCTCGACGTCATCGCCGGCCGCGCCGAGCCGGCCGAGGGCGTCGTCCGGCGCGGGCGCACGGTCGCCGTCGGCTTCGCCGATCAGCACTCGTCCGACCTCGATCCCGACGTCGTCGTCCGCGAGCTCGTCGCCGGGCCACACCGCGAACCCGACCACCGCGACCGTGCGCTGCTCGAGCGCTTCTGGTTCGACACGACGGCTCAGTACGCGCCGGTGCGAATGCTGTCGGGTGGCGAGCGTCGGCGCCTGCAACTGGTGACGGTGCTGGCCACCGAGCCGAACCTGTTGATCCTCGACGAACCGACCAACGATCTCGATCTCGACACGCTGCGATCGCTCGAGTCGTTCCTCGACGACTGGCCCGGCGCCCTCGTCGTCGCCAGCCACGACCGGGCGTTCCTCGACCGCGTCGCCGATCACGTGCTGGCGATCGATCCCGGGGGCACCGTGCGTCGAGTGCCTGGCGGCGTCACCGGATGGCTCGCCGAACGGACGGCGTCGGAGTCGGGGACCGCCCGCCCGCCGGCACGTCCCGCCGCCACGACCTCCGACGGCACCGCCGTCATGACGAAGGCGACCAAGGCCGCCAAGGGGCCGAGCGTCTCCACGCTCGGACGACAGCTGCGCGAGACCGAGCAGGCGATGGCCAAGGCGCAGCGACGCGTCGATCAGCTCGCCGAACGCCTCGCCGCCACGACCGACCACGCCGAGATCGGCTCGGTCGGGACCGACCTCGCCGGTGCGCAGGCCGAGCTCGACGACCTCGAGAACCGTTGGCTCGAGCTCGCCGAGCTGCGCGAACGGTGACGTCGGACTGCTGCCGGGCCGGTCAGCGACAGGCCGACCGATCAGTGCTGGCCTGGCCTGTCACACCCGCTCCGTAGAGTGGACGGGGACATGAGCGACCGATCGATGAGCGACGAGCAGCTGTTCGCCGACGACATCCCACACCCCGCCGACTCCGCCTCGCCCGACGCCGTCGCCGATCGGGGTCCGTCACCTTTCGCCCAGGGCCTCAACCCCGACCAGCTCGACGCGGTCGTCCACGAGGACGGGCCGCTGCTGGTGATCGCCGGCGCCGGGTCGGGCAAGACCCGCGTGCTCACCCACCGCATCGCCCACCTGGTCGCACCAGGGCGTGCCGCCCGTCAAGATCCTGGCGATCACGTTCACCAACAAGGCCGCCGCCGAGATGCGCGAGCGCGTCGCCGCGCTCATCGGTCCGGTCGTCAAGGCGATGTGGGTGTCGACGTTCCACTCCGCCTGCGTGCGCATCCTGCGCGCCAACGGCGAGGTGCTCGGCTACCCGCGTCAGTTCTCGATCTACGACGACGCCGACTCCAACCGTCTCACCGGGTACGTCATCCGCGACCTCGGCCTCGACGCCAAGCGCTTCACCCGCCGCGGCGTACACGGCATCATCAGCCTCTGGAAGAACGAGCTCGTCGAACCCGAACAAGCGGCACGACAGGCGCAGAGCATCTTCGACCGCAAGCATCGCCGACATCTACGCCGAGTACCAGGCACGTCTGCTCAAGGCCGGGGCGATGGACTTCGACGACCTGTTACTCAACGTGGTCAAGCTGTTCCGCGAGCACGGCGACGTGCTCGAGCACTATCGCCAGCGCTTCGAGCACATCCTCGTCGACGAGTACCAGGACACCAACCGGGCGCAGAACGAGCTCGTCCTCCTCCTCGCCGGCGGTCATCGCAACGTGTGCGTGGTGGGCGACAGCGACCAGTGCGTCTACGGCTGGCGCGGCGCCGACATGCGCAACATCCTCGAGTTCGAAGAGGCGTTCCCGGACGTCACCACCGTCGTCCTCGAGCAGAACTACCGCGTCGACGCAGACGATCCTCGACGCCGCCAACGCGGTGATCGACAACAACGTCGAGCGCAAGCCGAAGGCGCTGTGGACCGACGCCGGCAAGGGCGACAAGATCGTCCGCTACCACGCCGAGGACGAAGGCGACGAGGCCACCTTCGTCGCCTCGACCGCACGGCAGCTGCACCAGGACGAGGCGATCAACTTCCGCGACATGGCGGTCCTCTACCGCACCAACGCCCAGAGCCGGGTGATCGAAGAGGCGTTCATGCGCCTCGGCGTGCCGTACAAGGTGGTCGGCGGCACCCGGTTCTACGACCGGCGCGAGGTCAAAGACGCCCTGGCGTACGTGCGGGCGATCGTCAACCCGACCGACGAGGTCAGCCTCAAGCGGGTCCTCAACGTGCCCAAGCGGGGGATCGGCGAGGCCAGCGTCGCCAAGCTCGACGCCTTCGCGGCGCGGCGAGGGGGTCCCGTTCGTCGAGGCGCTGCGCCGGGCTGACGAGGCCGGTGTCTCCGGCGCCGCGGTGCGTGGCATCGACTCCTTCGTCGGTCTGCTCGACGTGCTCACCACCGTCGCCGCTGACCCCGACAAGGGCCCCGGCGACGTGGTGCAGGCGGCGCTCGACGGGTCCGGCTACCTCGCCGAGCTCGAAGCCGAGGACAACGTCGAGGCCCACACGCGGCATCGAGAACCTCGGCGAGCTCGTCGGGTCGGCCCGCGAGTTCACCGTGATGGACGAGTTCCTCGAGCAGGTCGCCCTCGTCGCCGACACCGACGAGCTGCCCGACGGCGAGGCCGCCGATCAGGTCGTGCTGATGACGCTGCACTCGGCGAAGGGGCTCGAGTTCCCGGTCGTGTTCCTGATCGGCGCCGAAGAGGGCGTGTTCCCGCACATCCGTGCCCTCACCGAGCCGGCCGAGATGGAAGAGGAGCGGCGGCTGGCCTACGTCGGCATCACGCGGGCGATGCGCCGCCTCTACCTCTCCCACGCCTGGAGCCGGCAACTGCACGGTACGACCAACTACAACCCGCCATCGCGCTTCTTCGACGAGATCCCGGCCGAGCTGATCGACTCGATCGGCAACGTCACCGGCAGGTCGAGCTACGGGCGTCAGAGCTACCGCCGCCGTCACGACGGGGCGGCGCGCGACTACGGCGATCCGCCGCCGTACCAGCGCCGGGCCCGCGACATCAACGCCGACGTCGCCGACCTGCGCGCCGAGTCCGACGCTCACCGCGACCGAGTCGTCGAGGCGGCGATCCGTTCGGGCGCTGGCCCGGCGCCGCAGCCGTCGAACAGTCAGGAGCTCGGGCTGCGCATCGGCGACGACGTCGAGCACCCGGCGTTCGGCGAGGGCGTGATCATCGACATCTCCGGAACCGGCGAGAAGGCGGAGGCGACGATCAACTTCGCCGGCGTCGGCACCAAGCACCTCGCCCTCGCCTGGGCCCCGCTGAAGAAGCGCTGACCCACGCCGCCAGCCGATCTCGGTCGGATTCTTCCCGGAAAGCGGGCAGATCCTGACCGAGATCGGAGAAAACTCGACGCACGTGTCGATCTGAGGCTGGCTCGTTCGACGTGTCGAGGAGAAGGCCATCATGGCCGTCCACGACGACAGGAGATTCCCGTGAAGTACATGCTCATCCTCCGATTCACCGACGAAGGTCTCGCCAACTTCGAGAACGTCGACTTCGAGGCGATGATGAACGAGATGGGTGCGTTCAACGACGAGCTCATCCGCGCCGGCGTGCTGCTCGCCGCCGAGGGCCTCGACCCCGAGCCGTCGGCCGGCGTGGTGGTCGACTTCACCGGCGAACAGCCGGTGGTCACCGACGGACCGTACGGCGAGACGAAGGAACTCTTCGGTGGCTACTACATCCTCGACGTGCCGAGCCTCGACGATGCCGTCGCCTGGGCGAAGCGGATCCCCAACGCCCACGGCACGAAGTGCGAGATCCGCCGGGTCACGACGATCGACGAGTTCCCCCAGGACAACCCGTGGATCGAGAAGGAGCGAGCCTGGCGCGAGGCCACCGGCCAGCTGTGAACGGCGGTGACGAGACCGCCCGCCGCGCCGTCGAGGCCGTGTGGCGCATCGAGTCGGCGCGCATCGTCGGTTCGCTGACCCGCACGACCGGTGACTTCGGCCTCGCCGAGGACGTCGGCCAGGAGGCGCTCGCCGAGGCGCTTGCCTCCTGGCCGACGAACGGTGTGCCGGAGAACCCCGGCGCGTGGTTGATGACGACGGCGCGGCGACGGGCGATCGACACGTTCCGTCGCCGTGCCGGCCGCGACGACCGCTATGCCGCGATGGCGATCGACGCCGGCCGCGTCGGTGAGGTGAGCGACGTGCTCTGGGACCCCGACGTGATCGACGACGACACCCTCGCCCTGATGTTCGTCTCGTGCCACCCGCTGCTGCCACGCGAGGCGCGTGTCGCGCTCACGCTGCGCACCGTCGGCGGTCTCACGACCGACGAGATCGCCCGGGCGTTCCTCGTGCCGGTGGCCACCGTGCAGGCACGGATCACGCGGGCCAAGAAGAGCCTCGCTGCGGCACGGGTGCCGTTCCAGGTGCCACCCGTCGACGAGCGCGGCGAACGGCTCGGCTCCGTGCTCAACGTGCTCTACGTCGTCTTCACCGAGGGATCGTCAGCGACATCCGGCGACGGCTGGATCCGTCACGACCTCGCCGCCGAGGCGCGGCGGCTCGCCCGTGTCACGGTCCGGCTGCAGCCCGTCCCGGAAGCGTTCGGTCTGCTGGCACTGCTCGAACTGACGGCGGCGCGCTTCCCGGCGCGCACGTCCGCCGACGGCACGCCCGTACTGCTCGAGGACCAGGACCGGCGACGCTGGGATCGAGCGGCGATCGCCCGTGGCCGCGCCGCGCTGGCCCATGCCGTCGGTCCCAACGGGCTCGGGGCGTACGGCCTCCAGGCGGCGATCGCCGAGTGCCACGACATCGCGGCGTCGGTGGCCGACACCGACTGGGAACGGATCGTCGTGCTCTACGACGCGCTGCGACGCCTGACGCCGTCGCCCGTTGTCGACCTCAACCACGCCGTGGCGGTGTCGATGCTCGAAGGTCCAGCGGCGGGGCTCGTGCTCGTCGACGCCCTCGTCGACGGCGGCAGCCTGACCGGGTTCCATCCGCTGCACGCGGTCCGCGGTGAACTGCTCGCCCGGCTCGGTCGGCGAGCCGACGCCCGCGGGGAGCTCCTCCGGGCCGCCGAGCTGTGCGCCAACGCGGCCGAGCGCAGCATCCTCCACGACAAGGCCGGCGCGCTCGGTCGCTGACGGCGACTGCCGACCGATCAGGTGAGGCCGAGGCGTTCCATCGCCTGGCGGTATTCGACGACCTCGATGCGCTGGTTGCGGCTGACCGCCTCGGCGAACTCGACGATGTCCTCGCGGGTGCCGTTGGCTGCTTCGTGGTCGGCCATGTGAACGCCACCGAGGTGATGGGCGGACATCATGTCGAAGAACAGCCGATCGGCGTCGGTGCCGCGAGCGGCGGCGAGCGCGTCGAGCCGCTCCTGTGTCTGCATGCCCGGCATCTCGGCGACCGGCGTCGGATCGTTCATCCACGCCATCGCCATCCGATCGGGTTCCCCGCGACCCGACCGCTCCTCGGCCAACCAGTCCTCCATCCACCCGATCTCGCGTTCTTGGAACATGATCACCTCCTGGGCGTACGGCGCGGCGTCGCCGTCCGGGTTGCCGTCGAGGTAGAGCTGGGAGATCAACAGCGCCTGGTCGTGGTGATCGAGCATGTCCTGCAAGAAGCCGATGTCGGTCGCGCTCGCCGCCGACGGCCCGTCGTCGTCACCGGACAGCGCCCACAGCGCGGCGCCGGCGAACAGCGCCACGACGATCGCCACGACGATGCCGATGAGCACGCCGTTGAAGATGCGTTGCGTCGCCTCGTCGGAGACCGACTGATCGTCGTCGACGACCGGTTCGTGGACGCCGAGGCGATCGGATGGATCCGCCGGCCTACGAGACATGGCGCCAGTCTACGAGCCGGTCCGTCGGTGCGATCCGGAGGCCGCCACGTACGCTGGCCTCCGTGATCCGACGACTCGTGTTCAGCTCGCTGGCGGCCGCCGGCGTGACCTTCGCCCTCGCCGCGCCGGTGTCCGCACACATCAATGCGGACCCCTCCGAGGCCCAGGCGGGGTCGACGCAGACCATCGGATTCACGATCGAGCACGGATGCGACGGCTCCCCGACGATCGCGGTCGACATGCTCATCCCGGCAGGCGTCACCGACGTCGAACCGCAGCCGCTCGACGGATGGACCGCCACCCTCGACACGACCGACGACGACGAGGAGCTGGTGCGCTTCGAGGGCGGCTCGCTCGCCGACGGCACGGAAGGCACGTTCGAAGCGACCCTGACGCTGCCGCCCACGCCGGACACGGTCGTCTTCTTCCCGATCGTCCAGCGCTGCGAGGTCGGCGAGCTGCGCTGGATCGAGATCCCGATCGACGGTGAGGAGCCCGACTATCCGGCGCCGTCGATCCAGCTGATCGGGCCCGCCGTCACGACGACGGCACCCGCCACCAGCAACCCGTCGACCCCGGCGACCACGCCGGACACCGCCGTCGCGGCCTCCACCGTCGCGGCCGCCGAGCCTGGCACCGCCACCACCGTCGCCGCCGGCGACACGGTCCCGGCGAGCGCTCCCTCGACGACGGTCGCCGACGATGACGACGGCAGCACGAACACCGGCACGATCGTGTTCATCGTCTCGATCATCGCCGTGCTCATCGTCGCGGCCATCGCCTACACCGTCGCGCGACGCAATCGCCGCGGCGACGGTGATGCGCCTGCGGATGCCGATCGCTGACACACCGCGGCGCGACACCCGGTCGGCCCGGGTGAGCCGGCGCGGGCGCATCGTCGTCGCCTTGCTCGCCATCGCCGCCTTCGGCGGGTGGTGCGCCGGCATCGTGTCGGCGCACGCCGAACTGGTGCGATCGACGCCGGCCAACGGTGACGTCCTCGATGCCACGCCGCCGGAGATCCTGCTCGAGTTCAGCGAGTCGGTCGATCCGATCGACCCGGCGATCCGGCTCGTCGATGCGCAGGGTGCTGCGGTGGCGATCGACGCCGCCGACCAGGACCTCGGGACGACTTCGCTCCGAGCGAGGATTCCCGACGCCCTCGACGACGGCACGTACGTCGTCGCCTGGCAGGCGGTGTCCGCCGACTCTCACCGCATCCGCGGCGCCTTCACATTCTCGATCGGTGCGGCGACGTCGACCGCGCCCGGCCTGGTCGACGGCCTCTTCGATGCCGAGGCCGATGGTGCCGGCGACGCGTTCGGGCTCGGCGTCGGTCGCTTCTTGAGCTACGGGGGCATCGCGGTCTTCGTCGGCCTGCTCGGCGTCGGTTCGATCATCGCCCCGTCGATCGTCGAACGGCGCGGCCGATGGGTGCTGCTCGGGGCGCTGGTCGCGGCGACGGTCGGCACGGTGGTGATGATCGGCGCGCAGGCACACCTGATCAGCGGAAGCGTCACCGCCTTCGCCGACGTGATCGACACGACGTCGGGTCGCTGGTGGTTCCTCCGCCTGGTGGCGATCGCCGTCCTCAGCATCGTGATGCTGCTCTGGTCGCGAGCGCGGTCACGCGCCCGGTCGGCGGCGCGAGTCGTGGTGCCGCTGATCGGCGTCGCGACACTGGCGATCGTCGCCGCCGGCGGCCACGGCATCTCCGGCGACGCCGTCGCCGTCGGCTTTCCCGCCACCCTCGTCCACCTGGTCGCGATGGCCGTCTGGATCGGCGGGCTGACGCTGATCGCCCTCGCACCCCGCGGTGTGCGTCTGGCCACGGCCGGGCGGGTGTCGCCATGGGCACTCGCCGCCGTCGTCGCTCTCGCCGTGTCCGGTACGGCCAACGCCTGGCGCCAACTCGACGGGCTGGCCAGCCTGACCGACTCGGCGTACGGGCGGTGGTTGGTCGTCAAGGTCGCCCTGGTGATCGCGGTGATCGCGGTCGCGGCGATCAGCCGGCTCGCCGTCCGTGGACGATTCGACCGTCGCCCCACCGCCGACGAGTCGCGCGGCGACTCGCCCGGCGACACGACACCGAGCGCCCACGCGGGTGACACCGGCGTCACGATCGTCGGCCGATCGGTGGTCGTCGAGCTGGTCGGCATGGCGCTGATCCTCGTGGCGACGGCCGGTCTGGTGAACACCCCGCCGCCACTCGCCGCTGCCGACCTGGCGTCGGCGTCGGCAGTGGTCGGCGATCGCATCGCCCAGATCGAGCTCGACCCGGCGGTCACGGGCGGGACCGAGATGCACGTCTACGTCACGTCGCCGAGCGGCGGTCTCGATCGGGCCGACGAGATCACCGTCACCGCCGAGCTGACCGAGGCCGGCATCGGTCCGCTCGAGCTGGCGACGCTGCCGGCCGGACCGAATCACGTGATCGGCGCCGACGTCGATCTGCCGATCGCCGGCGACTGGACGTTCGTCGTCCGGGCGCGGTACGGCGACTTCGAGCAGGTGACGTTCACGATGGTGCTCCCGGTCTCCGACTGACCCGCGGACGACACGACGGTTGCAATTCCATTCTCAGTGAATGAGAATGAAGTGATGTCACACGATCACGACCATGGTGCTGGGCTGGCCCGGGCGGGGGAGCGGCACCGCGGCCGGCTGATCGCCGCCTTCGTCCTGGTCGCCGGGTTCTTCGTCGTCGAGGTGATCGCCGGCTTTGCCACCAACTCGCTGGCCCTGCTCTCCGACGCCGGCCACATGCTCACCGACGTCATCGGCATGGGCATGGCGCTCGCCGCCATCCAACTCGCATCGCGCTTCGCCCGTCGCGACGTCAGCGTGCGGTCGGCGCACACGTTCGGGCTGTACCGGCTGGAGATCCTGGCCGCCTTCGTCAACGCCCTGTTGCTGTTCGGCGTTGCCGTCTGGGTCCTGATCGAAGCCGCCCGCCGGCTCGGCGACGAGCCCGAGGTCCTCGGCGCGCCGATGCTGCTCGTCGCCATCGGCGGGCTCGTCGTCAACCTCGTCGCCTTCGCCCTGCTCCGTCAGGGATCGAAGGAGTCGCTCAACGTCGAGGGCGCCTACCTCGAAGTGATCGCCGACGCCATCGGATCGGTCGGCGTGATCATCGCCGCCGTCCTTCTCGGCGTCTTCGGCTGGACCTGGGCGGACCCCGTGTTCGCTGCGCTGATCGGGATCTGGATCCTGCCGCGCACCTGGCACCTCGGCCGGCGAGCCGTGCGCATCCTCCTGCAATCGGCGCCCGAGAACTTCGACCTGGAACGCCTCGCCGCGGATCTCGGCGCCATCGACGGCGTGGTCGGCGTGCACGACCTCCACGTCTGGACGCTCACCTCGGACATGGATGCCGCATCGGCCCACCTCGTCACCACCGACGGTTCCGACGCCCACGCGGTTCTCGACCGGGCACGGGTGTGCCTCGCAGATCGCTACGGCATCGACCACGGGACGTTCCAGGTCGAACCCGAGAGCCATCGCGGCTGCGACGACGTCGCCTGGTAGCTCCGCGCCTGCGCGCCGCGGCGGTTCATGGCCGAGTCGCACCGCTCTGCAAGACTCGGCGGCGTGAAGGCAACGCTGTTGGTCGAGAGTTTGACGGGGAACACCTGGGACGCTGCGGAGAAGGTCGCCGACCTGCTCGCCCAGGAGCGGTGGACGATCACCGGGCTGTCCAAGGTGAAGGACCCCGACTACGCATCGATCCAGCAGGCCGACATCGTCCTCGTCGGCACGTGGGTGCACGGCGCGTTCCTGTTCGGGCAGGCACCGTGGGCGGCGTCCAACATCGCCAACCTCCCGGCGATGCGCGGCAAGCGGGCGGTTGGGTTCTGCACGTTCGCCCTCGACCCGGGCAAGGCGCTGGAGAAGCTCGACCAGGCGCTCGGCGACACCGGCGCCTACGTCATCGGCGGCCTGGCGATGAGTCGCAGCAAGCTCGACGAGCACGCCGAGGTCTTCGCCGAGCGGCTCGTCGACGCCCTCGCCGTGCGCTGATCAGTCGGGCCGCAGACCGTTGAGGTCGATGATCAGCGATCGCTGGTTCTCGACCACCGGATTGATCCCCGGCGCCGGCGGCGACAGCTCGGCGACGTCGATCGTGCGGCCGTCGCAGTCGACGAACTGGCGGGTGCCGACGACCTGCTCGACCGCGCACGACGGGTCGCGGTCGGCCGGGAACGCGTAGTACACCCGCCAGCCGCGGGTCGGGTCGTCACCCTGGTGATCGAGCACGAGTGTGCGCTCGCCGGTCGTCGTGTTCAGACCGGGCAACAGGATCGGACCGTCCTCAGCGACCAGTTCGGCGGTGCCCTTGGCGGAACCGATCGGCAGCGTGGTCGGCATCAACCGCTCGCTGGTGTCCTCGCCGCCGCCGGAGATGTAGGCGGCGACCCCCCAGGTCGCCAACCCCAGCAGGGCGAAGAAGGCGATCCCGCCGAGCACCGGCATGACCGCTCGCGCCAGCGGCGATCGCAGGCGGGGTGGTGTCGGGGCGGTCGTCGGCACCCCAGCAGTCTGCCGGGATTGTGCCGCCGAACCGGAGCCGAGTGACGGTCGCGATGCCGGTGCCGTCGCGGGTCGTTTCGGCGTCGTGGGGCGAGGTGCCGTAGGGTCTTCAGGCGCACGAGACCGCCCGTCCGCGACTGAAAGGAACCTCCGCGTGGACCTCTTCGAGTACCAGGGCAAGCAGTACTTTGCCCGTTACGACATCCCGGTGAGCCCGGGCGGACCTGCCGACACGGTCGACGAGGCCGTCACCGAGGCCAACCGCGCCGGCTACCCCGTCGTCGTCAAGGCGCAGGTGCAGGTCGGCGGTCGCGGCAAGGCCGGCGGCATCAAGCTCGCCAATGACGAGGCCGAGGTCCGCGAGCACGCCGGCAACATCCTCGGCATGGACATCAAGGGCCACGTCGTCAAGCGGCTGTGGGTCGAGCGGGCGTCCGACATCGACGAGGAGTACTACGCCAGCTACACCCTCGACCGGGCGGCCAAGAAGCACCTGCTGATGCTGTCCGCCCAGGGCGGTGTGGAGATCGAAGCGGTCGCCGAATCCGACCCCGACGCGATCGTCAAGCTGCACATCGATCCGGTCGACGGCATCGACCTGGCGACCGCACGTCAGGCCTGCGTCGACGCCAAGCTGCCCGAGCGCGCCATCGACGGCGCCGCCGACATCCTCGTCAAGCTCTACCGCTGCTTCACCGAGGGCGACTGCGACCTGGCCGAGATCAACCCGCTGATCCTCAAGCCGACCGGCCCCGACGGAACCAGCCCGGTGCACGCCCTCGACGCCAAGGTCACCCTCGACGACAACGCCGAGTTCCGCCATCCCGAGTGGGAGGCGTTCAAGGGCCTCACCGAGATGGACGAGCGCGAGAAGCTCGCCGCCGAGAAGGACCTCCAGTACATCGGCCTCGACGGCTCCGTCGGCATCATCGCCAACGGCGCCGGCCTCGCCATGTCGACGCTCGACGTCGTCAACCAGGTCGGCGGATCCGCCGCCAACTTCCTCGACATCGGCGGCGGCGCCAACGCCGACGTGATGGCGGGCGCACTCGAAGTGATCAACTTCGACGAGAACGTCGCCTCGATCTTCATCAACATCTTTGGCGGCATCACCCGCGGCGAAGAGGTCGCCAAGGGGATCGTCGAGGCGCTCGGCCGAGTCGACCTGCGGGCGCCGATCGTGATCCGCCTCGACGGGACCAACGCCGAAGAAGGGCGCCAGATCCTCCTCGACGCCGGGATCCCCGAGGACAAGCTCCGCTCGGAGCCGACCATGTTGGATGCCGCTCGCGCGGCCGTCGCCGTGGCCAACGGCAACTGACCCGGTACCGGGACAAGGAGACTGGAGCAGTCATGGCAATTTTCGTCAACGAGAACACCAAGGTCATCGTCCAAGGCCTGACCGGCGGTCAGGGCAAGTACCACGGCCTGCGCAACCGCGACTACGGCACCCAGATCGTCGGCGGCGTCACGCCCGGCAAGGGTGGCCAGGACGTCGATGGCATCCCGATCTACGACTCGGTCGCCGACGCCGTCGCGGCGACCGGCGCCACGGCGTCGTTCGTCGCCGTGCCGCCGAAGTTCGCCTCCGACGCGATCCTCGAAGCGGCCGCCGCCGGTGTCGGGTTCGTCGTCTGCATCACCGAGGGCATTCCCGCCCAGGACGAGGCGCGGGTCTACAACACCCTCATCCGTAACCATCCCGAGACGCGCCTGCTCGGCCCCAACTGCCCCGGCATCATCAGCCCCGGCAAGTGCAACATCGGCATCACCGCCGGCGAGATCGCCCAAGTGCCCTCCGCCGACGGGCCCAACGTCGGCATCGTCAGCCGCTCCGGCACGCTGACCTACCAGGCGCTGTACGAGTTGAAGCAGAAGGGCATCGGTGTGTCGACGTGCGTCGGCATCGGTGGCGATCCCGTCCCGGGCACCAACTTCATCGATTGCCTGCGCGAGTTCCAGGCTGATCCCGAGACCCACGCCATCATGCTGATCGGTGAGATCGGTGGCTCGGCCGAAGAAGAGGCTGCCGAGTACATCCAGGCCAACGTGACCAAGCCGATGAGCGCCTACATCGCCGGCGTCACGGCGCCCCCCGGCAAGAAGATGGGCCACGCCGGTGCGATCGTCTCCGGTGGCAAGGGCACCGCCCAGGGCAAGATGGATGCGCTCGCCGCTGCCGGCGTCAAGGTCGGTCTCAACCCGACCGAAGCCGGTGAGCTGATGGCCGACATCGTCGCCAACCTCTGACAGTTCGGTCCGGCCTCACGGAGATCGCTCGGTGATCCACGTTCGGTCGGCCGGACGGCCCGGCCCGACGCCAGGAACGTGAAACGGCCCCCGGTCTCCTCAGGAGACCGGGGGCCGTTGCCGTTCTTGGCCGTTCAGGAAGGCCCGGCGGGCGACGGATCAGACCGTCGGCGGCGGCGGGGGCGGCGGGGTGTCGCTCGGCGGCGCCATGCCACCGGTGCCCGGGGCGGGCGGCGGAGGCGGCGGCGAGGCGTTGTCGCCCTTGGAGAAGCTCGACTTCAACTTGTTGACGTCGGTCAGGTCGTCGAACTTGCCGCCGCTGGCGGTGAAGTTCAAGACGCCGCCGACGGCGGACACGATGCCGGCGATGACCGACAAGATCATGCCGATCCCGCGTCCGACGCTGCCACCCATGTCCTCGATGGCGTCGGAACCCTCGATCGGGTTGAAGATCAGGCGGATCAGGAGCAGCAGCGCCGCCAGCACCGTCACGATGAGCATGATCAACGGCCACGGTGCCTGGTCGCGCTTGAGCACGTCCATCACGAGCAGCACGGTGATCACGGCCGCGGCGATGAGCAGGATCCACGGGATGGTGCCGGTCCAGAAGAAGTCGAAGACGTTCCCGCCGGACTGTGAGAAACCCATCGCCGACACCTTCACCCAGTTCAAGAAGCCGAAGATGAAGATGCCGATGCCACCCCCGATGATGAGCCAGTCGGGTGTCTTGAACTTGCTGAAATCCACGTGGTTTCCCCTTGCTTGCTGTCTGTGACGGTCAGCCGTCTCTCCGTCACCGTAGTCCGGGGGATCCCCGTGGATGTGCGATCACCGTCGTCCAGACCGCGACCCGAGCGCGGGCCGACCGTGTTGCGAGGCCTCGATGCGGTGTTGGCTACGGTCGGGCCGTGCCCACCGCGCTCCTCTCCGTGTATGACAAGTCCGGCATCGTCGACCTCGCCCGATCGCTCCACGGGCTCGGATGGTCGATCGTCTCGAGCGGCGGGACGGCGTCGGCGATCGCCGCCGACGGGATCCCCGTCACCGATGTCGCCGACCTCACGGGGCTGCCGGCGATCCTCGGCCACCGTGTGGTCACGCTGCATCCGAAGATCCACGGGGGGATCCTCGCCGACCCGGCGAACCCCGAGCACGTCGCCGACATGGAAGAACACGACATCGCGCCGATCGACCTCGTCGTCGTCAACCTCTATCCGTTCTCGTCCGATCCCGGCATCGAGCTGATCGACATCGGCGGGCCGGCGATGGTGCGTGCGGCAGCCAAGAACCACGCCTCCGTCGGCGTCGTCGTCGATCCGGCCGACTACGTCACGGTCGTCGACGAGCTGACCACCGACGGCGCGCTCGGGGCGGCGACCCGTCGCCGACTGGCGCGCACGGCGTTCGCCCACACCGCCGCCTACGACGCCGCCATCGTCACCTGGTTCGACGAGTCCGGCGACGACCACGCACAACTCCCGCCGTCGATCCACCTCGCCCTCGAGCTCGCCCAGCCGTTGCGGTACGGCGAGAACCCCCATCAGGACGGCGCCCGCTACCGACGGGTCGGCGCTGCCAGCTGGTGGGACACGATGACCCAACACGGTGGCAAGGAGCTCAGCTACCTCAACGTGTTCGACACCGAAGCGGCGTGGCGGCTCGTTCATCGCTTCGACGGGCCGGCCTGCGTGATCGTCAAGCACGCCAACCCGTGTGGTGTGGCCGTCGCCGACGACATCGCCACCGCCTACGTCCGCGCCAACGCCTGCGACCCGGTGAGCGCGTTCGGCGGGATCATCGCCGCCAACCGGACCGTCACCGCCGAGATGGCCCGGGCGATCGGCGACGTCTTCACCGAGGTCGTCGTCGCCCCGGGCTACGAGCCCGAGGCGCTCGAGGTCTTCGCCGCCAAGAAGAACCTGCGCGTGATGTCGGCCGACCCACCCGCTGCGCTCGTCTACGACGTCCGTCCGGTCGACGGCGGCCTGCTCGTGCAGCGCCCCGACACCGTCGGTGGCCGCAGCGACGAGTGGCGCGTCGTCACGTCCACCCAGCCGACCGACGCCCAGTGGGCCGATCTCGAGTTCGCCTGGCAGGTGTGTGCCGCGGTCAGCAGCAACGCCATCGTCTACGCCAAGGATCTCCAAGCGTTCGGCATCGGCGCCGGGCAGCAGAACCGGCTCGACTCGGCGCGCATCGCCGCCGAACGATCGGCGGGACGCGCCGAGGGTGGGGCGTGCGCCAGCGATGCGTTCTTCCCGTTCCGCGACGGGCTCGATGCCGCCGCGGCGGCCGGGATCCGCGCCGTGATCCAGCCGGGCGGCTCGGTCCGTGACGACGAGGTCGTCGCCGCCGCCGACGAACACGGCATCGCCATGGTCTTCACCGGCCGTCGCCACTTCCGTCACTGAGCTGAACCCGCACCCCTCGCACCTGACTCGAAAGAAGTCTTGCGAAAGGAGTGTTGCGAAACTACTGTTTCCAATGTGGACGAGACGGGTGCGGAGCCGATCCGGGACGCGCGGCGGATCCGGGCGCTGTCGCATCCGCTGCGCATCGAGTTGTTGGAGCTGCTCGGCGAGCGGGCGCTGACCGCGACCCAGTGCGCCGAGCTGACGGGGGAGAGCCCGGCGAACTGCTCGTTCCACCTCCGCACGCTGGCCAAGTACGGGTTCATCGAACCTGCCGAGCGCGTCGGTCGGGAGCGGCCGTGGCGGCGGTCGGCGGCGGCCGCACAGACGGTCGCCACACCCGACCACGACGACCCGGCGTCGGTGCGCGCCGTCGGTGAGCTCGCCAGGCTGTCGGCCGACCGCTCGATGGAGCACGTCCACGCCTGGCTCGACGCGTCGGCCGCCGAACCAGCGGAGTGGCTCGACGCGTCGCTCGTGTCGTCGGCTGCGATGTGGGTCACCAGCGAGGAGCTCGACGAGGTCAGCGCCGTCGTGCGTCACCTCACCGATCGATTCGCCGCCCGCCAGCACGACCCTGCACTGCGGCCCGTCGGCGCCCGGCCGGCCCGCCTGTTCGCCGTCGTCGCCCCGGACGTGGCGCGCGAACGGCGCGAGGACGACGGAACACGGTCGTGAGCGGCCCGCTGTCGGTCCCCGCCTTCCGGCGGTTGGTCGTCGCCTGGTCGTTCAGCAACTTCGGTGACAGCGCGCTGTTCTTGACGATCGCGATCTGGGTCAAGGACCTCACCGACAGCGACGCCGCCGCGGGGTTGGTGTTCCTCTTCCTCGGGCTCCCGGCGTTCATCGCCCCGCTCGCCGGCCACGTCGCCGACCGCTTCCCGCGCCGGGCGACGATCGCCGTTGCCAACCTGGTCGCCGCGGTGGGCGTGATGTCGCTCGCCTTCGTCCACTCCGAAGCACAGCTCTGGCTGATCTACCTCGTCACGTTCGGCTACGGCACGTTGAGCTACATCACCGCCGCCAGCGGGGCGGGACTCGTGCGCGACCTGGTCGCCGACGAGCACCTCGGCGCGGCCAACGGCCTCCTCAGCTCGATCGACCAGGGCTTGCGACTGGTCAGCCCGCTCGCCGGCGCCGGTCTGTACGCCCTCTTCGGCGGCACCGCCATCGCCGTGCTGACGGCGAGCACGCTGGTGATCGCCACCGTGATCGTCCTCTCCCTGCGCATCGCCGAGACGAAGCTCACCGACCGCGACGACCGTGCCGGATTCCTTGCCGAGGTCAGCGCCGGTGCCCGACACATCCGCCGCACACCGGGCCTGGCGACGCTGACCCTGTGGCTGGCCGTGGCGACGGGTGTCACCGGCCTGGCCAATGCCACCGGCTTCGCGGCGATCGACCAGGGCCTCGGTCGGAGCAGCGAGTTCTTTGCCGTGATCGGATCGGTGCAGGGCATCGGGGCGATCACCGGCGGGCTGACCGCGGCCCACCTGATGCGGCGCCTCGGCGAGTCGCCAACTTTGGCGCTGGGCATCGCCGCACTCGCCGTCGGCCTGGCGTCGATGTTGACGACGAGCACGGAGGCGATGCTCGCCGGGGCGGTGGTCGTCGGGCTCGGGATCCCGTGGGCGTACGTCAGCCACGCCACGATCCGTCAACGGACCACGCCCGGCGCGCTGCAGGGCCGGGTGGCGGCGGCGTGCAACCTCGCCTTCAACGGACCGCAGACGGCGATGACCGCCGTCGGGGCGGGGCTGATCGCCGTCGTCGATTATCGCCTGATGATCGTGGTGATGCTGGTCGTCCTGGCCGTGGCCGCGGTGCGGGCGCGGGGCGTGATCGTGCCGCCGGCGGACGGTGTCGAATCGAACGGCCAAGCGTCGCGGGGGTCGGTAACCTGCATCGATGGCTCGGATCCCGGAGTTGCTGGCGGAGAAGCGAACGCTCTCGTTCGAGTTCTTCCCGCCGAAGACGCCGGGTGCCCACCTCACCCTCGGGCGCACGGTCGCCGCGCTGGAAGCGCTGCATCCTGATTTCGTCTCGATCACCTACGGCGCGGGCGGCTCCGACCGGCAACGCACCGGCGACGTCGTGGGCTGGATGCGCGCCGAGACGCCGTGGACCCCGATGCCCCACCTCACCTGCCGCGGCCATTCGCGCGCCGACGTGGTGGCGTTGCTCGAGGCGTACCAGCAGCTGGGGATCGAGAACCTCCTCGCCCTCGGGGGCGACCCGCCGCGCGACGGACCCGACGTCGCCGGTGACTACGAATACGCCTGCGACCTGCTCGCCGATGTCACCTCGATCGGCGGCTTCGCCGTCGGCGTCGCCGCCCACCCCGAGGTCCACCCTCGGTCGTCCGATCGTGCGACCGACCGGCGGCACCTCGCCGCCAAGCTGGCGCTCGCCGACTTCGCCCTCACCCAGTTCTTCTTCGAGGTCGAGCACTGGGTGCGTCTCGTCGACGAGCTCGACGCCCTCGGTGTGAACAAGCCGGTCATCCCGGGGATCATGCCGATCACCAACAAGGCGCAGGTCAAACGGATGTCCGACATGAGTGGCGCCGCGTTGCCGTCGTGGCTCGCCGATCGCCTCGATGCCACCGATGATCCGGACGAGATCCGCCGCATCGGCATCGAGGTCGCCACGCAGCTGAGCAGCGACCTGATCGACGCCGGAACACCCGGCCTCCACCTCTACGCGCTCAACCGGCCGGACTCCGTCGTGCAGATCTGTCGCAACCTCGATCTCGCCGGTGACTGAGCGAGACCCCACCCGATGACCGCCCAGGCCGACGCCTCCAGTCCGTCGCGGGCGGCGACACGGCCGATGATGCGTCGCGGGCGTCCGGCGACCGACATCAGCCGCGTTCCGTACCTGCCGGGTCTCGACGGCATGCGTGCCTTCGCCGTCGTGGCGGTGATGGTGTACCACGCCAACAGCGACTGGTTGCCGGGCGGGTATCTCGGGGTCGAGGTGTTCTTCGTCATCTCGGGCTACCTGATCACGCTGCTGCTGATCGCCGAGAAGGAGCGGACGTACAACGTCGACATGCGCGGATTCTGGATGCGGCGCGCCAAGCGCCTGCTCCCGGCGCTGTTCACGCTGCTGATCGCCCTCACGATCTGGGTCTCGCTGTTCGAACGCGACGTGCTCGGCAAGCTCCGCGGCGACATCGTCGCGGCGCTGTTGTACGTGTCGAACTACTACCAGATCTGGACGGGCGCCGGGTACACCGCGGGGAACGACTTCGCCGCCCTCCGCCACCTGTGGAGCCTCGCCGTCGAGGAGCAGTTCTACCTGATCTGGCCACTCGTCATGGTCGCCCTGTTGCGCGGCGGTAGCCGCAAGATCGCCGACCTCAGCCGCTGGCTGTTCCTCGCCGCCGTGGTGATCACCCTCGCCGTGGCGTTCTTGTTCCAACCCGGCCCGATCGGCACACCGGCGGTGACGCCGGACCAGTACTGGACGGTCTTCGGGCGTGAGATCTCCAAGCTCGACACGCTCTACCTCGGCACGTTGTCGCGCGCCGGTGGACTGCTGCTCGGCGCCGCCTTCGCCATGGTCTGGCGCCCGGTGGCGCTGATGCGCGGCCCGCTGCGCTCGAAGGGGCCACTGCTCGACGGGCTGGCGCTGGTCGGCTTCGCTGGACTTGCCGCGATGACCTGGTTCGTCTACCTGATCGACGACCAGGGGGGTAATGCGTTCTTGTTCCGTGGCGGCTTCTTCGTCTGCGGCCTGCTGACACTGCTGATGATCGCCGCCGTCACCCACCAGCGGGCGTTGACGTCGCGGGTGTTGAGCATCCCGGCGCTGCTGTGGATCGGAACCCGCTCGTACGGCCTCTACCTGTACCACTGGCCGATCTACCAGCTGATCCGCAACGTCGCCGGCAACAAGCTGACGTTCGTCGAGTTCGCCCTGGCGATGGTCGCCACCTGCATCATCGCCGAGTCGTCGTACCGGTTCATCGAGACGCCGATCCGCAAGGGCACCTTCCGTGCCGGCCTCGCCCGGGTGTGGCACTCGCCGACGCCGGGCCCGCGCAACCTGTTGATCACGAGCGGCGTCGTGCTCGTCGCCCTCGGCACGTTCGCCGGCGTCAGCCTTGCCACTGCCGAGGTGCAGGACAACGAGGTGGCGCAGTCGTTGGACGAAGGCGCCGACGCCGTGTGCGATGTGATCAACGACCCGACGTGCGGTGTGGCGTCCGCGACGACCGTCCCCACACCGACCGAGGTGCCGTCGACGGCCGGACCCGACCCGACGGCAGCCACGGTGCCCGGCAGCGCGGTGGCTCCGCCGCCCTCGACGGCCGAGACGACGACCACCACCGGTCCACCCGCCGCCGTGTCGAAGCTGGCGCTCGGCGACTCGGTGATGCTGGGGGCGGCAACCAAGCTCGCCGAATCCGGCTTCGTCGTCGATGCCATCGAGAGCCGGGCATTCGTCAACGGACTCGACACGATCCTCACCCTCAGGGACCAGGGCCGTCTCGGCGACGTCGTGGTCGTCCATCTCGGTACCAACGGTCGCATCCGCGAAGGCGATCTCACGCAGATGATGGAGGCGCTGGCCGGCGTCCCCCAGGTGTTGTTGTTGACGATCGACGTCCCCCGCGACTACACGGCCGGGAACAACGCCCTGCTCTACGACGCAGCCAACACCTTCCCCAACGTGCAGTTGCTCGACTGGGCGGGCCTGAACGACAACTGCCCTGGTGAGTGCCTGTACGCCGACGGCATCCACCTCAAGCCGGACGGTCAGGCGTACTACACCCAGTTGATCAACGATCAGCTGGCCGCCGGCTGACGCGCCCGATTGACGCGCCGATTGACGTCCGCTCGACGGGTCGGGCGGCGATACTTGTCCCCCGCATGACGACGATCGCTCCACCGCGAGAGGACGAGTCGGGCGCGGTCACCGATCGCGCCCACATCAGTCGGGTCCCCTACCTCCCGGGTCTCGACGGCATGCGCGCGCTCGCCGTCGTGGCGGTGATGGTGTACCACGCCAACAGCGACTGGTTGCCCGGCGGCTTCCTCGGTGTGGAGATGTTCTTCGTCATCTCGGGCTACCTGATCACGCTGCTCCTGATCTCCGAACGAGAGCGCAACTACCGCATCTCCCTCGGCCAGTTCTGGATGCGCCGGGCGCGCCGGTTGCTGCCGGCGCTCTACGTGATGATGGCGCTCGTCGTCGCCTGGACGGCCGTGTTCAAGTACGAGGCGCTCGGGCAGCTGCGCGGCGACGTGGTCGCCGGGCTGACGTACGTGTCCAACTGGTACCAGATCTTCACCGGCCTCGGCTACACGGCAGCGGGCGACTTCGCCCCACTGCGGCACCTGTGGAGCTTGGCGGTCGAGGAGCAGTTCTACCTGATCTGGCCGATCGTGATGATCGTCCTCCTCGGTCGCAGCGGCACCCGGCGCGTCGCCGACGTCAGCCGCTGGCTGTTCCTCGGTGCCCTGGTGATCACCGTCATCGTCGCCGTCCTGTACTACCCGGGCCCGATCGCCGAGCCGTCGGTGACACCCGACGCGTACTGGTGGATCGGCGACCGGCCGATCGCCAAGATCGACACGCTGTACCTCAGCACGTTCACCCGGCTCGGCGGGTTGATGCTCGGCTCGGCGTTCGCGATGGTGTGGCGCCCCCACGCCATCGTGCGCGGACCGCTGCGCTCGAAGGGCCGGCTGTTCGACGTCGGCGCGCTGGTCGCGGTGGTCGGTATCGGCTACCTCTGCTGGACGACGTACCTGGCGACGCCGAGCGGTGCCGACCCGTTCTTGTTCCGCGGCGGCTTCTTCCTCGTCGACGTGGCGACCATCGCCATCATCGCCGCCATCACCCACCGCCGGGCGGCGACCAACCGCATCCTCGGCAACGCCGTGTTGTTGTGGATCGGTCTCCGCTCGTACGGCCTGTACCTCTACCACTGGCCGATCTACCAGATGATCCGCGGCGTCGCCGGGAACAAGCTGTCGTTCGCCCAGTTCGTGTTGGCGATGGCGATCACGGTCGTGGTCACCGAGCTGTCGTTCCGCCTGATCGAACGCCCAGTCCGCTCCGGTGAGTTCGGGGCGTGGTGGCGGCGGGTCCGGGCGCGTCGCGATCGGCGCCCCCGCCTCGCGCTGGCGGGGGCGACGGCGATGGTCACCGTGGTCGCCGTCGGCCTCGGGGCGGTGCTGTGGGCAGCGCCGCTGCGCCAGAACGAGATCGCCGAAGCGCTCGATGCGGGCGACGAGTTCACGACCGACCTCGCCGCCGTCGACGATGTCCCCACGGCGACGGTCCCGACGGCGACGGTCCCGACGTCGTCCGTCGCCGTCGCCACCACGCCGGCATCGGCCACCGACCACGACGACGCAGCAACGCCCGACTCGGGCGTGGCGCCCGGCGATGCCGCAGACACGCAGGCGGCCGAGACCACCCCCGCGTCCACGGTGCCGCCCACGACGGCCCCGCCGACCACGGCGGCACCGCTGGCGACCCCGGACGTCGTCGCCAGCCTCGCCGGCGTCGCCCCGTTGACGATCCCGCCGACGGCGGCGGGCTTCCCGCTCGTCGCCCTCGGTGACTCGGTGATGCTCGGGGCCGCCGAGGAGTTGCAGGCTCGCGGCTTCCAGGTCGACGCGGTGCAGAGCCGGCAGATGAAGTCGTTCGTGCCGACGATGGCGGCGATGCGCGACAACGGCGTGTTCGGTTCGGTCGTCGTCGTCCACCTCGGCACCAACGGCGGGTTCACCCAAGAGACGCTCGACTCGATGCTGGCAACCCTCGCCGACGTGCCCGTCGTGCTGCTCGTGACCGGCAAGGCCGACCGCGGCTGGATCGCCGGCAACAACGACCTGCTGCGCGCCGTGCCCGCCACGCATCCCAACGTCACGGTGCTCGACTGGCAGGCCGTGTCGCAGGCGTGCGAGGGTCGCTGCTTCTACGACGACGGCATCCACTTGACCCAGACCGGCCAGAACTTCTACGCCGACATGGTCGGCACCGTCCTCGGCCAGATCTGACCCGCGGCGCTTGGACCGTTCGGCGGTCGACGCCGTACGCTCGGGGCTCATGACCACTCCCGTTCGCGTCGCCGTCACCGGGGCTGCAGGCCAGATCGGCTACAGCTTGCTCTTCCGCATCGCCTCCGGGTCGATGCTCGGACCGGACACGCCGGTCGCCCTCCAGCTGCTGGAGATCACGCCGGCCCTCGGCGCCCTCGAGGGCGTGAAGATGGAACTCGACGACGGCGCGTTCCCGCTGTTGTCCGACGTCGTCGGCACCGACGACCCCGACACCGCGTTCGGTGATGCCGATATCGCCATCCTCGTCGGCTCGATGCCGCGCAAGGCCGGCATGGAGCGCTCCGACCTGTTGTCGGCCAACGGTGGGATCTTCAAGCCCCAGGGCGAGGCGCTGTCGCGGTCGGCCACGCGCGACGTCAAGGTCCTCGTCGTCGGCAACCCGGCGAACACCAACGCCCTGATCGCCCAGCGCAACGCTGCCGACCTCGATCCCCGCCGGTTCACGGCGATGACCCGCCTCGACCACAACCGGGCCAAGTCGCAACTCGCCCATCGGCTCGGTGTGTCGGTCAACGACATCACCAAGATGACGATCTGGGGCAACCACTCCACGACCCAGTACCCCGACCTGTTCCACGCCGAGGTCAACGGCAAGCAGGCCTACGAGGCGGTCGGCGATCACGACTGGTACGAGTCGACGTACATCCCGAGCGTCGCCAAGCGCGGCGCGGCGATCATCGAGGCGCGGGGTGCCTCCTCGGCGGCGTCGGCGGCATCGGCCGCCGTGGACCACATCCGTGACTGGACGCTGGGCACGCCGGCGGGCGACTGGGTGTCGATGTCGGTGGTCAGCGACGGCAGCTACGACGTGCCCGAGGGCATCATCTCGTCGTTCCCGTGCGTCTGCAAGGACGGCGACTACGAGATCGTCCAGGGCCTCGACATCGACGAGTTCAGCCGCGCCAAGATCGACGAGTCGGCCGACGAGCTCGTCAGCGAGCGCGACGCCGTCGCCGAGCTCGGCCTGATCTGACCTGACCTGACCGGGCTTGCCGGTCGGGCGATCGTCAACCGCGGGCGGGTTCGTGCAGCTCGACCATGTTCCCGGACGGGTCGAACACGAACGTCTGCCGGGCCGAGCCCACCGGCTTCGGGTCGGTCACGGTCACACCGCGGTCGCGCAGCTCGTCGACCACGGCATCGAGATCGGCGACGCGGATGGCGAAGTGCTGTCCGTGGGCGTCGGGCACGTCACCTTCGATGAGGTGCACCTGCGCGCTGCCGAGGTCGAGCCAGGCGCCGCGGAACCGGAAGTCCGGCCGATCGGGGCGGACGGTCAGCCCGAGGACGTCGGTGTAGAAGCGGATCGCTTCATCGGTGTCGCGGACGTTGATCGAGACGTGGTGGACCCCGAGCGGCTGCACCGACCCAGTCTCGCAGGCGTCACGACGTCATGCCGCCGAGGCCGACGAGCCCGCGGGCGAGCTCGATCTCGCCCATGTGCCGCAGCCCGTGCTGGTACAGCCAGCACTCGAAGCCGTCGAGCACGGTGATGCCCTGCGGGCCGGCGCAGCGGGCGCTGTAGGTGTCGGCGATCTGCGGCGGGTACGGCGGTGCGACGAGCACGCGATCGAAGTCCGCCGGGTCCATCGCCGCGATGTACGCCTCGGTGCGATCGAACACCGCCGTCATGTAGGCCCGGAACGCCTCGTAGTCGCCGATCCGTTGCGCCACCATCTCTTCGACGGTGCGGTGCTTGCCGTGGTCGTCGATCGTCAGGCGTACCCGGTCCTGCCAGTCGGCATCCCAGATCGGCGGCGTCCCGGTGATCGCCATGAAGCTGGCGTCGTGCATGTTCACGTAGTGGAACAAGGAGAAGGCGATCGGCAGCACGCCCTCGCGCTCGAAGTGGTTGACGTGCTCGAGCCCCATCGTTTCGACCGCTTGGTGATACAGCGAATGCATCGTGCGCATCCGCCGCAGCAGTGAGTCGTGCAGCAGTGTCCGTTCGCCCGTGTCCGTCACGGCGCCGAGATTAATCGGCGCGACCGAGACCGCCGAGCTCGTAGACGTGGCGGGCCGACTCCTCGCGGGGGTCGATGTGGAGGTCGGTCAACAGCCCCTGGCGGATGTCGTACACCCAGCCGTGGACGTGGGCGGCCATGTCCGCACCCCACCGGCGCTGGATGATCGATGTCGAACACAACCGGTACACGGCCTCGCGCACGTTGAGCTGGACGAGCCGCTGGTGCAGCTCGGTGGCGTCGTCGATCCGGTCGAGCTCGTCGTGGTAGATGCGGTAGACGTCTTTGATCGTGCGCAGCCATTCGTCGATCAGCCCGTGGTACACGCCGTCGACCGCCGCCGCGATGCCACCGCAGCCGTAGTGGCCGCAGACGATGACGTGCTCGACCTCGAGCACCTCGACGGCGAACTGCAGCACCGACATCAGGTTCATGTCGGTGTGGATCACGGCATTGGCGATGTTGCGGTGGACGAACATCTCACCCGAGCGGACACCGACCATCTCGTTGGCGTTGATCCGACTGTCGGAGCAGCCGATGAACAGGTACTTCGGCGACTGCCCGGCAGCGAGCCGCTCGAAGTACTCCGGGTCGGCGGCGGTGACGTCGGAGACCCAGGCGCGGTTGTTGGCGAACAGTTCGTCGTAGGCCGGCGCCGTCACGACGACGGCGGGGGCGGCGGCGGCGACGTCGGCGGCACGTCGGTGGCGGGCGGCGGGGGAGGCGGCGGCGCGGTCGGCATCGGCGTGGTGGGTGTGGTGGGCATCGGCGTGGTGGGTGTGGTGGGAGTCGGCGTGGTGGGCGCGGTGGTCGTCGGGGTGCCCGGCGCCGGTGGGCTGGACATCGGCGTCGTGTCGGCACCGGCGGCATCGGGGCCACCGGACTTCTTGTTGCGCATCACGAGGAAGATGATCAGACCGATCACGACCACCGCGGCGACGATGGCGAGGATGATCCACAGCGTCGACGAGCTGGAGTCGGACCCGCCGTCGGGTGACCATTCGGCGTTCATCTGCGCCTCACCGCCGACGATGAAGTCGGCGTCGGGTGTGATCGACCACGAGGCCGACGACCCATCGGTCGACGTGGCGTTGTTCTCGCCGAGCGAGCCCGGAGCGGACACCGTGAAGACGATCGAGAACAGGTCGTCGAAGCTCATGCCGAGGGCTTCGGTCATCTCGTCGGACTCGGTCCCGGTCAGCTCGTCGACGCCGGTCAGGGTCGCCGAGAAGCGCGTGCCGTTCTCGTCCTGCTCGATGACGAACGTCGATCCGTCGTCGGAGGCCATCGACGAGGTGACCTCCTCGAGCGGCACACCCGTGACCGTGCACAGGACGCCGGCTTCGCCGTCCTCGTCGATCTCGGTGCTCGTGACCTCGTAGTCACCGAGGTCGGACTGCAGATCGGTGCAGGGATCCTCGTCGCCCATCATCTCGTCGACGAGGGCGTCGCCACTGAGCTGATCCAGGTCGCCGAGCTCCTCGCCCATCATCGACGACAGCTCCTCGAGCTGTTCGACGTCGACGCGCACCTCGTAGGCGATGTCGGCGGTGCCGTCGTCGTTGATGGTGAACGTCGACTCGATGCTGAAGCAGCCGCTGAGCAGGATGGCGATGGCACCGACCGCAGCGAGTGAGGTCAGGCGCGAGACAGTGCGTGGCATGTCACTGACCGTAGCCGTCGCCGAGGTGGGTCCGCGGATCAAGTGCGATACTGCCAGCCATGACCTCGCGTTGGATCGTTGGCATCGATGGCTCGGAGACGGCGGTCGACGCGCTGCGCTGGGCGGCACGTCACGCCCGCGGGCGCGACGCCGAATTGACGGCGCTCGGCGCCTTCCACGTACCCGCCTATCTGGCGCTGTTCACCGCCAAACGCGGCTTCGGTGTCGACGAGGTCGGCATCGGGGCAACGACGGCACACGAGATCGACGAGGCGTTGGAGCAGGTCGCTGACGAGGTCGCACCGGGCGAGGTGACCGTGCAACCGCTGGTGGTCGAGGGGCAGGCGGCGAGCGCCCTCGTCGAGGCCGCCGCCGAGGCGGACCTGCTGGTCGTCGGGCGGCGCGGGACCAACGACCTCCGCGACCACATCTTCGGCTCGGTCAGCCGGTACTGCGTCACGCACGCCACGGTCCCCGTGGTGGTCGTGCCGACCGGCTGGGTCACGCCGTCGACCGAACGCATCGTCGTCGGCTTCGACGGCAGCGCCGAGGCGACGGCCGCCGTTCGCTGGGCCTTCGACTTCGCCGGCGAGGGGGCGACGATCACGATCGTGTCGGCGATCGACGTGGCGCCGTGGGTCAGTGCCGAGCTGACGCGCCAACGCTTCCCCGACGAGGTCGCGGCGGAGGAGTCGCGGATCACCGCCCTGCTCGATGCGATCGATCCCGACGGACGCGCCGACCGGGTGATCGCCGTGCACAGCCCGCGCCAGGCGTTGACCGAGGCGATGGGCGAGGCCGACCTGCTCGTGCTCGGTGCGGTCGGCAGCGGGCGGGCGCGGGGTCTCGGGTCGGTCAGCACCTGGTCACTGCACAACGCCACGTTGCCCATCGTCGTCGTTCCGGCGTCATGAGTGCGCTGCCGGACCTCGCCGGGCCGGTGCTCGCCGGGCCCGTGCTCGTGGGTGTCGACGGCTCGTCGACGTCGGGCCGGGCCCTGATGTTGGCCGCCGAGCTCGCTGAGCGGCTCGGTGCCGAGCTGGTCGTCGTCCATGCGCTCGGGCTGCTGACGGTGATCGACGGCGAGCACGTCCCCGCCCGCGGGCGACGCGACGAGGTCCGGGCGCTGCTCGAGCGCGAGTGGTGTGCGGCACTCGTCGAGCGCGAGGTCCTGAACTGGCGCCCCGTGCTCGTCGACGGCTCGCCCGCCGAGGTGATGTCCGCGCAGGCGGACGAGATCGGCGCGGGCATCGTCGTCGTCGGCACGCGCGGCGTCGGCAGCGACAAGCTGCTCGGCAGCACCAGCCACCACCTCGTCCACCACGGCAGCCGTCCGGTCCTCGTGGTGCCGCCCGCCGCCGACTGACGCCCCGCCGAGGCCCCGCGGTACGGTCCGGTCATGTCGGAGTTCGCAGATCGGGTCGCCATCGTCACGGGTTCGTCGAGCGGGATCGGGGAGGAGACGGCGCGGCGCCTCTCGGCGCTCGGTGCCACCGTGGTCGTCAACTCCTCGTCGTCGGTCGAGGCGGGTGAGGCCGTCGCCGCATCGCTGCCGGGCGAGTCGTGCTACGTCCAGGCCGACATCAGTGACCAGCAGCAGGCGCACGCACTGATCGACGGGACCGTCGAACGCTATGGCCGGCTCGACTTCTTGATCAACAACGCCGGCTGGACCACGTCGGTGCCCCACGAGCGGCTCGACGACCTGACCGACGAGATCTTCCGCAAGACGTTCGACGTCAACGTGTTCGGCACGTGGTGGCTGACCAAGCGGGCGATCCCGCACCTGCGCCAGTCGGACGACCCGAACATCGTCAACATCACGTCGATCGCCGGTGTGCGCCCGATGGGTTCGTCGATGGCGTACTCGATGACCAAGGCCGCCCTCAACCAGATGACCGTCCTGCTGGCCAAGAGCTACGGGCCGATCCGGGTCAACGCCGTCGCCCCGGGCCTGGTGGCGACCCCGTGGACCGCCGACTGGGACGTGGCGCACGCAGCGGTCGCGGCGACGGCGCCGATCCCTCGTTCGGCGACCGCCGACGACTGCGCCGAAGCGGTCCTCGCCCTGCTGCGCAACAAGTACACGACCGGCGAGATCTTCGTCGTCGACGGCGGGCTCACGCTGCGGACGTGAGCGCGAGACGGTGATTCCGGTTCTGCGTCAGCGACAACGTCCGAACACGGCGTTGTCGCTGACGCAGAACGTCGTGATCAGACGCTCGACTTCTCGAGGATGTGCACGCCGCACGCCGAGCCGAGGCCGATGACGTGCGCCAGACCGACCTTGGCGCCCTCGATCTGGCGGTCGCCGGCTTCGCCGCGGAGGTGATGGCAGACCTCCCAGATGTTGGCGATGCCGGTCGCCGAGATCGGATGGCCCTTCGACTCGAGGCCGCCCGACACGTTGACCGGGGTCGAGCCGTCACGCCAGGTCGCACCGGAGTTGAAGAAGTCGACGGCGCCGCCCGGCTCGCAGAGGCCGAGGTTGTCGTAGTGCACCAACTCGGCGGTGGCGAAGCAGTCGTGGAGCTCGACCAGATCGAGGTCCTCCGGGCCGACGCCGGCCTGCTCGTAGGCGATCTTGGCGGCGTTGCGGGTCAGCGTGTTGACGTCGGGGAGCACCTGGCAGGCCTCCTGGTACGGGTCCGACGTGAGCACCGATGCCGACACCTTGACCGCTCGCCGCTGCTGCTCGAGTGACAGCGTCTTCAGCTTCTCGCCGCTGACGACGACCGCTGCCGCCGCACCGTCGCAGTTCGCCGAGCACATCGGGCGCGTGTTCGGGTAGGCGATCATCATGTCGTTCATGATCTCGTCGAGCGTGAATCGCTTGGTGTAGGCGGCCAGCGGGTTGAGCGTCGAGTGGGCGTGGTTCTTCTCGGCGATCTTGGCGAACAGCTCGAAGTCGGCGCCCCCGTACTTGTGGTCGTACTCCATGCCGACCTGGGCGAACACGCCCGGCATCGTGTCGGTGCCGATGCGGCCGTCGGTCGGCGCCACGGCACCGAAGCGGCCCGCCGGCTCCCACTCGTGACCGTCCTTCTTGGCTCGGCCGCCACCGCCGAGCAGGCCGGCACCGGCCAGCTTCTCGACGCCGACGGCGAGGCCCATGTCGCACTCGCCGGCCTTGATCGCCATGATCGCCGTCCGCAGCGCGGTGGCACCGGTGGCGCAGGCGTTCGAGACGTTGAACACGGGGATGCCGGTCTGGCCGATCTGCTTCTGGATCTGCTGGCCGATCCCGCCGCCACCCATCAGGTTGCCGGCCGCCAGCACGCCCATGTCGGCCATCGTCACGCCGCCGTCGGCGAGCGCTGCCATCGCTGCTTCGGCGGCGAGGTCGACCGTGTCACGGTCGGGATGCTTGCCGAACTTGGTCATGTTGATCCCGAGGATCCAGATCTCTTCGCTCACTGCTACTCCTTTGTCTCGGCCTCACGGAGGTCCGGAGGTCGTTCGTTTGGTCGGCCGAGACGCCAGCCTCGTCGCTGGCGCTTCCCTCGGCGGCACGCTCAGGTGGTCGCGTGTCCGTTGGTCGGGTCGGATGGTCAGGCGGGTTCGAAGGCGAAGCCGATGGCTTCGGTGCCGTGATCGTCCTTGCCGAGGGAGTAGGTGACGAGGTGCACCTTCATCCCGGTCTTGACGTGATCCGCGTCGGGCTCGACGTTGCGCAGGTTGCCGCGCACGCTCGTGCCGTCGCAGTCGACGACGCCGGAGACGAACGGCACCTCGACGCCGGGTGCGGCGAGGGCGACGATCGTGAACGTGCGCAGCGTGCCCTCGGTGGCGATGGCGACCTGCTGGAACTCGGTGTTGAAACACGAGGCGCAGGCGTTACGACGATCGAAGAATCGGGCGCCGCACTTCGTGCACTCGTTGGCAACGAGATGCGGGTCGCCGTCATCGAGGACGAGGTAGTCGACGAGGGGCACGGTCGCCGGCGTGGCAGTGTCGGTCATGCCCGCGAACGTACTCAGCGCGCCGCGGAACGAACGACCCGAACCTGTGCCCGATCAGCTGCCGAGGGCGGCGAGCCAGGCAGGAAGGCGAGTCGGTCGACCGCTGGTCGTGACGCAACCGTGGACCGTCACCGCCGTCGCTCGCGGCGTCGCCCGCTCGTCGTCGGCGAGGCATACCAGGTAGGCGATCTGGAACGTGGCCCGGGTGACGCCGGCGAGCGTGAGGTGGACGTCGATCTGGTCGTCGAAGCGCAATGGCTGGCGGTACTGGACGAACGACTCGAGCACCGGGGACTCGAGCCCGGCTTCGCGCCATTCGGTGAATGGGTGGCCGATCGCCCGGAGGTACTCGACGCGCGACTCCTCGAAGTAGGCGAGGTAGTTGCTGTGGTGCACGACGCCCATGGCGTCGGTCTCGACGAAGCGGACGCGGATGCGGTGGACGAACTCGTAATCGTCGGGCGAGGTCGACGGGTCGATCGCAAGGCGCACGCGGCGACCATACCGCCCGGGCGAAATGTCACGTCCGGTGGGCGGCCGGTCGCACGTACAGTCGCGGCGTGACGCCGGCGGTCGACGAGCTCGAGGCGGCGGGGATCGCCTACACACTCCACGAGTACGAGCGCGGCGACGAGCTGCGCGACTTCGGCCGCGAGGCAGCCGAAGCGCTCGGACTGCCCGACGACCAGGTGTTCAAGACGCTGGTCGTCGTCGCCGAGGCCGCTCAGGCGGAGGAGCTCGTCGTCGCCGTCGTGCCCGTCAGCTGTCAACTGTCGCTGAAGAAGGTCGCCGCGGCGGTCGGCGCCAAGCGGGCGACGATGTGCGATCCCGCTCGGGCCGAGCGGTCGTCCGGCTACGTGGTCGGCGGGATCAGCCCGATCGGCCAGCGTCGCCGGTTGCGGACCGTCCTCGACGAGTCGGTCGAGCTGTTCGACGTGATCTACGTCAGCGGCGGCCGGCGCGGTCTCGACCTCGGCGTGGCACCGACTGACCTGGCCCGCCTCCTCGACGCCGTCGTCGCCCCGATCACGGCGTGATCGAGGGATGGTCACCGTGCTGGATGGTCACCGTGCTGGATGGTCAGCGTGCTGGGATGGTCAGCGTGCTGGATGGCGCATCAGCGCCTCGATGCGGGCGACCCGGGTGCGCGCCGGTGGGTGCGACGTCGCCAGCCGTGCTCGCCAACCGATCGGCCGGCCGCTCCCGCTCGTGGCGAGCAGCTGGCGAAGGGCGCTCGCCAGCTGCTGGCCGAAGCCCATCCGCACGGCTCGCCGGTCGGCCTCGAACTCGGATTCGTGACCGACGAGGTTGGACAACGCATCGCTGCCGCGCAGCGCGGCGGTGAACACGGAGGACACGACGCGCATCACCGTCGCCAGGAGGGTGCCGGCGGTGGCGACGGCCGCCGACCGCTTGCCGAAGCTGTCAGCGGCGGCCTGGGCGACGTTCTCCATGGACAGACCGACCCAGGCCAGCAGCACGACCGGCACCGACAGCCAGTGCCCGACGGTCAGCGACACGGTGTGCAGTCCGAGGTGGTGGCTCAGCTCGTGGGCGAGCACGCCGGACAACTGGCCGCCGTCGAGCTCGTCGAGCGCGAACGTCGTCACGACGACGAGGTGACCGCCACAGGCGTAGGCGTTGAGCTCGTCGGACGGCAACACGCGCACGACGTAGCGGTCGGCGGGGAGCTGGTTGGCCTGGGCGATCTGCGCCCAGAGCGGGGCGATGACGGCCTGCTCCTCCGGCGAGGGTGGACGGGCGCCGAGCAGCGGGGTGAGGATCGACACCTGCACCGTCCGGCTGAACAACGCCAGCCCGGCGACGCCGAAACCGGCCAGCACCCACCAGTAGCGGACGTCGGTGAGCAGGCCGATCGGCAGCCAGATGACGAACAGGGCGAGCACGCAGAACGGCACGATGGCGATCACGGGCATGAAGGACCACACGGCGCCGCGTTCGACGCGTCGTGAGCCCCGTCGCGCTCGCATAGCGCATGCCAGGTTACGCACCGCGTTCGGCGTCCCGGTCAGGTCTGCTCTTGTTCAAGATCGGCGGTGCCCCTGTTCGCTGCCGATTGCCGGAACTACCATCCCGGCCGCGGGCGATGCTGACCGTGCGAAGCGGAGAGGCGATTCGGGGTGCACGAAACGACGGCCACGGGAGTCGATGATCAACAACGCGTCCGTGCACTCCTCGACGATGCCGCCCGGTCACGGTCCGACGATCCCGAGCGGGCGCGCCGGCTGGCGCTCGACGCCCGGGTGTGTGCCCGTGCCAACGGCCTCGCCGGGCTCGAAGCGGAGGCGTTGTACCACCTGGCGTCGATCGCCCATCAGGGCGGTGAGACCGAGTACGCCTTCGCCTTGGCCGCGGAGGCCGTCGAGCTCGCCGAGCCCGACGAGGTCAGCCTGACGCTGGCGTGGTCGCTGCACCTCATCGGCGTCGTCCACTACCAGGCCAACAACTACCCCGGCGCCCTCCACCACTGCCGGCGCGCCCTCCAGGTGTACCGGGCCACCGGTCACGACGTCGACGAGGGCAGGATCCTCCACACCGTCGCCGCCGTCTACCAGTCGATGGGCGACTTCGACCGGGCGGTGGACGCCTACCGCGATGCGCTGGCGGTCAACGAGGCCCTCGACCGGCCCGACGTCGACGCGATGGTGCTCGGCAACCTCGCCCGCATCCGCGGACGGCGCGGTGAGCACGCGGTGGCGGTCGAGCTCGGACAGCGGGCGGTGATCGTCGCCCGGCAGCACGCGCCACAACTGGTGCCCGGGCTGCTCGCCGACCTCGCCGAGGCGCACAGCGGGCTCGGCGATGCGGCCAGCGCCCGCGCCTGCTTCGCCGAGGCACGCGCCGACTGGACTCGCCGCGACGACTCGGGCGAGGGCTCGGACGAGGACCTCGCGGCCCACGAGCAGCTCGGCGTGCTGGTGTCGGAAGGCCGCGTCGCCCTGCGTGCCGGCGATCTCGACGCGGCGATCGCCGTGTTCGTCGCCGCCCTCGACGTCGCCGACCGGACCGACCAACGCGACCTCGAGCTCGAGCTCCACGACCTGCTGGCGGTGGCGTTGAAGCGGTCCGGTCGCTACGCCGAGGCACTGGAGCACCGCGAACGTCACTTCGCCATCCACCGCGAGATGTTCACCGACTTCGCCGACCTCCGGCAACGGACCGTGCAGGTCGCCCACGAGAACGAGATCGCCCGTCACCGCACGCAGATCACGCGGCTCGAGACCGCGGGGCTGATCGCCGGGTTCGCCGCCGAGCACGTCGACCTCGACGCCTACCACCTCGAGGCGTACGAGCGGCTGGCGGCGCTCGCCGAGTTCCGCGGGGGCAACTCGACCCGCCACACCGATGGCGTCGGTGACCTCGCCGCCGAGATCGCTCATGCGATCGGGCGCCCGCCGGAGTGGTGCGAGCGGCTCCGCCTGGCGGCTCGCCTCCACGACATCGGCAAGATGGCGGTCTCCGACACCGTCCTCCACAAGCCCGGTCCGCTGACCGTCGACGAGTTCGACGAGGTCAAGCAGCACACCGTGATCGGCCGGCGCCTGCTGTCGGGCGTGTCGACCGACCTCTTCGCGCTGGCCGCCGACATCGCCTGGTCGCACCACGAGTGGTGGGACGGCAGCGGCTATCCGAACAATCTCCGCGGCACCGAGATCCCGCTCGGCGGACGCATCGTCGCCATCGCCGACGTCTACGACTCGCTCGCCGCCCGTCGCATCTACAAGCGCGAGTGGAGCCTCGCCGAGTCGGTGCGCTTCGTGGTGTCGGGCGCCGGTTCACAGTTCGAGCCGGAGCTCGTCGACGCCTTCGCCCGGGTGATGACGGCTCGCCACCCGACGCTCGCCGCCGAGATCACCTGACGTTCAGCCGATCGCGTTGACGACCCACTGGCGGACGAACACGGCGACGTCGTCGGTGGTGACACCGTCGCCGAAGCGCCCGGTGCGGTACGCGTTGGAGAACGACGACACGGCGCCGACCACGCCGACGGCCACGAGGTCGGCCGACGCGTCGGCGATCACGCCGCTGCGTTGGCCCTCGACGACCAGTCGCCGCACGTCGTCGAGGTAGACCGCCGAGCCTTCGGTGAGGACGTCGGCGACGGCCGGTTCGGTGCGCTCGACGTCGAGCAGGGCGAAATACGAGGCGTGCTCGGCCATGAAGCGGACGCTCGCCTCGGCGCCGTCGGCGAGGCGGGTGACGACGTCGGTGGCCGGGTCCATGGCGTCGCCCTGGGTGCGCCGCAGTCGATGGCGCATCGTCCGCACGAGCTCGGCGAACAGGGCGCCCTTGTTCGGGAAGTACCAGTAGAAGAGGCCCTTGGCGACGCCCGCCGCCTGGCAGATGTCGGCGATCCGCGTCGCCGAGTAACCGCGTTCGGAGAACAATGCGGTCGCCGCGTCGAGAAGTTGTTGCTTGCGCTCGCGTCCGTGCTCGGTGTGCTCTCGGGCGCCGGCCGCGGTGTCGCTCACGGCCTCAGTCCAACCGTTCCTTGACCAGCGGGTCAAGTCCGCCGGGCGCGGCGCTCTCCGGTCGGCGGCGGATCACCTCCCCGGCTGGTAGAAACTGGTCCATGACCGCCGAGGTGCTCCCCGAGGCCCGACCGCTCTCGCACGAGGGATCGTCCGCCACCGGAGTGCTCGTGATCCACGGCTTCACCGGCAATCCGTCGTCGATGCGGGGGATCGCCGTGGCGCTGGCCGACGAGGGTTACCACGTCGAGATGCCGCGGCTCCCCGGTCACGGCACGACGATCGACGACATGGTCACCACGACGTGGGACGACTGGTCCGGCGAAGTGCGCGCCGCCCACGCCCGGCTGGCCGAACGCGCCGAGCGCATCGTCGTGGTCGGGCTCAGCATGGGTGGTGCGCTGACGTTGTGGGCCGGGCTCGAGCTCGACGACGTCGTCGGCCTCGTGTGCGTCAACCCGGCGACGCGTCCGCAGGACCCCGCCGTGTTGGAGATGATCACCGAGATGGTCGCCGACGGCATCGAGGTCGCGCCGGCGATCGGCGGTGACATCGCCGATCCCGATGTCGAGGAGAGCTCCTACGACGGTGCGCCGCTGCGTGCGCTGTTGTCGTTCATGAACGACGGGCTGGCGCCGATGGCCGACCGCTACGGCGAGCTGCGGATGCCGCTGCTGTTGATCACCTCGCGCCAGGACCACGTCGTCGAGCCGTCGCAGAGCGAGTACCTCGCCGGCACGTTCGGCGGCGACGTCGAACACGTCTGGCTCGACCGCAGCTTCCACGTCGCCACGCAGGACTACGACCGCGACGACATCATCGCCCGCACGTCGGCGTTCGTGGCGACCGTCGCCGGCGACTGAGCGAGTGCCGAGCACCATGTTGGCCAGCATCCCCAGCCCGTCGTTCGACTCGATCGAGCTCGGGCCGCTGAGCCTCAACCTGTACGGGCTGATGATCGCCCTCGGCGTCGTCGCCGCGGTGTGGCTGTTCGGTCGCCGGCTCGAGGAGCGGCGCGTCGGCACGATGGACGACGCCAGCGCGATCGCCCTGTGGGCGGTGCTCGCCGGTGTCGTCGGTGCCCGGCTCTACCACGTCGCCACCGACTGGCACCGTTTCGAGGACGACCTCGCCAAGATCCCCGCGATCTGGGAGGGCGGCCTCGGCATCCCCGGCGGCCTGCTGCTCGGGGCCCCGGTCGGGTTGTACATGGCCCATCGGCGCAACATCCCGTTGGCTGTCGCGGCGACGTGTGCCGCCCCGGCGGTGCCGCTGGCACAGGCGATCGGACGGTGGGGCAACTACTTCAACCAGGAGCTCTACGGGCGCCCGACCGACCTGCCGTGGGCGCTCGAGATCGACGCCGCACACATCGACCTGACGGTGTACTCGATCGGCACGACGTTCCACCCGACGTTCCTCTACGAATCGCTGTGGAGCCTCGGGCTGTGCCTGTTGCTGCTGTGGATCGATCGTCGTTGGCGGCCCGCCCCGGGCCAACTGTTCGCGATGTACGTCATCGGCTACGGCGTCGGCCGGTTCTGGGTCGAAGGGCTGCGCATCGATGCCGCCGACGAGCTCGCCGGTCTGCGCTGGAACCAGTGGGTGGCGGTGGCTGCCGTGGTCGGCGGGGCGATCACCCTCGCTTGGATGCGTCGCCATCCGTCACCCGAGCCGGTGATCGACGCCCCGCTCGACGACGACGCGCTCGTCGACGAGACGCTGCCGTCCGACTGATCCGGGGTCCGTCTGTCGGTGCCGCACTAGCTTCCGGGCATGGTGGACGTGCGGCAGGACACGGCAGGTGGCCGGTCCGGGCCGTCGCGTTGGTGGGCGCTGGCGATCCTCGTGCCGGCCATCCCGCTGGTCGTGATGCGCCAGATCGTCGATCCCGGGACGTTGACGCCGATCTCGCTGGCCGGAACCCCCGAGCGTTGGGTCGTCGCGGTGGCCGACTCCGGCGAATCGCTCGGCGACCTGCGGACCGCGATCGCCCTCGATCTCGGCTTTGCCGTCACCCTCGCCGTCGTCGGCTGGTTGCTGACACGGACCGGATTGCGGTGGTGGGCGCCGGAACGTCGGCGGCGATTCGGTTGGTGGCGGGCCGCACCCGCGGTGATCGTCGCCGCCTGCGCCCTCGACGTCGCCGAGACCGTGTTGCAGCTGGCGATCCTCGATGCCGCTGATCCGCCGCCGGCGGTGACCCTCGCCGTGGCGTCGCTGACCTGGTGGAAGTGGATCGGTTTCCTGGTCGGTGCGGTCGGGGTCGTCGGCCTCGTGATCGGCCCCGCGGTGGCGCCCGTCATCCGGCCGCTCCTGCGTCGCACGTTCCGCGCCGTCGACCGGACGCTCGGTGAACCGCAGCCGTCGGAGACCCCGCCGGGGGCCGGCGACCGCGGCGAGGCGATCGGGATCTGCGCCTCCGGTGGCGGCATCCGATCGGCGGCGGTCGTCATCGGCGCGCTGCGCGGCCTCACCACCGACGGCACGTTCGGCCGGGCGCGCTGGCTGCACGCCGTGTCCGGCGGTGGCTTCGCGGCCGCCGGCTGGCGCGTGTCGAGTCACGCCCGCGATGAGGTCGAGCTGTTCGCCGACGGGCACCCGTGGTTCGAAACCGTCCGCCGTCGCCGCCGCTACCTCGACAACGGCTTCGGTTCGCTGCTCGGCGGCGTCGCCGGTGCCGTCGTGCGATCGATCTTCGTCTTCGGTGGTGTGCTGGCGGCGACCGTGCTCGGCGGCTGGCTGCTCGGCTCGCTGATCTCGACGTGGGCGGTCCACGACGGGTTCGACAATCTCTCGCCCTCCGACCCGACGACGTGGTCGCAGCTCACGGGATGGCGACTGCTGCTCCCTGGTCTCATCCCGATCGCCGCCGGCACGATCATGGCCGTCGCTGCGCGTGGCCAGGCCGACGAGCGGGTACGCCGATCGGTCGACCGTGTCGCCATCGCCGTCATCGGCGTCGGTGTCGTCCTCGTGTTCCTGCTGGTCGCCGCACCGATCTGGATCCGCTACGGGCGACCGCTGCTCGGCGGGCTGGTCGGCCGCACCGCCGAGGTCAACGCCGGCGTCCTCGGCGTGCTGTCGGCACTCGGGGTGATCACCGCCGTGCGCAAGCTGCTGACGTCGGAGCTGAAGCGGCGGTGGAGCAGGCTCGGCGGGTTCGCCCTGCTCGCCGGTCTGGCGCTGTTGGCCGGCAAGGTTGCCGACGACCGGGCCAACGGTGCCGGCATCTTCGACGGCTGGTGGGTGCCGGTCGCCGCCCTGGCGTGGCTGGTGGCGCTCGACATCCCACCGTCACACCGGCTGACGCTCAACGGGGTGTACCGCAAGCGGCTGGCGACGACCTTCTGCCTCGGTCCCGGCGACACGACGCCGCTGGCGCCCGTCGACTACTGCGACGAGCCGGCGTGGTCGAGCTACCGCGGCGCGCCCGGCCCGGAGCTCGTGATGTGCGGAACGTCGCACTCGACCCGACGACAGGCCGGGGGATTGCGATCACACGGCTTCACGTTCCAGGCCGAGGGCGTGACGCTGCACGACCGCGAGTCGGCGCGCTGGGCGGACTACCCGTCGGGTTCGTGGTGGGACGGGTACCCGCGTGGCTGGATCGTGTCGCGGTCGATGGCGTTGTGCGGGGCGGCGTTCGCCTCGGCGATGGGCCGCCAGTCGTTCGGGTCGACGAACGCCCTGCTCGCCGCCGTCAACCTGCGCCTCGGCATGTGGGTGCCCAACCCGCGGTTCCCGGACTGGTTCTGCGACCGTGACTGCTCGCCGCGGGTCCACCTCGGGTACTTCGTCAAGGAGCTCTTCAACCGCTACCACCCGGACCGTGACCCCTTCGTCTACGTCGCCGACGGCGGACATCGCGAGAACCTCGGCCTCGTCGAGCAGCTGCGCGAGCGGCCCCGACTGTCGATCGTGATCGACGCCAGCGGCGACCGGCCCGGATCGTTCTCGACGCTCAAGCAGGCGATCGAGCTCGCCGGGATCGAGCTCGGCGCCGAAGTCGACGTCGACTTCACGCAGATCGAGCAGCGCCCCGACGACGAGCCGCTCGACTGCGTGACGACCGGACTCGTGACCTACGACGACGGCACGACGACCGAGCTCGTCTACGCCAAGGCGCAGATCAGCGACCGTGCACCGGTCGATCTCCGACAGTTCGCCGCTGCCCATCCGCCGTTCCCCGACTACTCCACCGGCGACCAGTTCCTCCGCGAGGAGGAGTTCGATGCGCTCGTCGAGCTCGGTGAACACCTCGCCGCCCGGATCGCGGCGGCGATCGCTACGCTCCCGGGCGGCGAAGGGGAGTAGCTCTCCGCCGGGAGATCGACACACTGGGTGATGAGCCCCGGTCCCCGGGCCCGCTGCGGCGGGTGAGCAAGACCTTCGGCCGGCACCAGTAGGTGCTCGGTCGAGGGCGTCCGTCCTTCTTCCGAGCGACATCGGAAGGATCGACATCGTGGACGCACTCCTGACCAGCTTCGGCGTCAGCTTCGGGCTGATCTTCGTCGCCGAGCTCGGCGACAAGAGCCAGCTGATGGCGATGACGCTCGCCACCCGGTACCGGGCCTGGACGATCCTCGGGGCGATCACGGCGGCGACCGCGGTGGTCCACTTGATGAGCGTCGCCCTCGGTGCTGCTCTCGGTGCGGCATTGCCGACCGAGGCGATCTCGGTCGTCGCCGGCGTCGCCTTCCTCGGGTTCGCCGCCTGGACGTTGCGCGGCGACGAGCTCGGCGAGGACGACGAGGCACGGGCTCGCCGCGGCGGTCGCTCGGTGTTCTTCACCGTCGCCGGCGCCTTCTTCCTCTCCGAGCTCGGCGACAAGACGATGCTGGCGACGGTGACGCTGGCGACCGACTACGGCTGGTTCGGGGTCTGGCTCGGCTCGACGATCGGCATGGTCGCGGCGGATGCGTTGGCGATCGTCGTCGGCCAGCAGCTCGGCTCGCGGCTGCCCGAGCGGGCCGTCAAGATCGGTGCGGCGACGACGTTCGTGATCTTCGGCGTGTGGATGATCATCGACGGCCTCACGTGACGTCGGCGGTGGACTGGCGCCGCGTCCAATCGTCGCGCTCGAGCCGCCACTCGACGCTGATGCCCACCTCGCCCGGTGCCGAGATGTGGTCGGCGACCTCGCGCCGCTTGGTGTAGCCGAGCTTGGCGGGCACCCGTCCGCTGCGCACGTTGGCGAGGTCGTGATGGATCTCGACGTGTTCGACGGTGGGCATCGAGAACGCGGCGTCGGTGAGCAGGCGGGCGGCGCGAGTGGCGATCCCGGCACCGATGCGGTCGACGCGCACCCAGTACCCGATCTCGATGCCGCCCGGGCCGATGCGCGGGTGCAGGCCGCAACAGCCGACGACTTCGTCGTCGACGAACATGGCGTAGGGGAACTCGTCCCCGTCGTCCCAGTGCCGGCACCACTCGTCGATCATCCGGGCGCGTTCGGCGAGCCCCAGCGGCTCGACGGTGGCCCACGGCATGAACGGGCGGAGATGGTCCACGGAGACACGGATCGCGGCGTCGAGCGACGGCGCATCGTCGCGCTCCAGCGGGCGCAGCTCGAGCTCGCCGTCGACGAGCCGTCGTGGCGGCCGGCGGTCGTCGGCGTCGCGGTCGCTCAGCACGTCCAGCTCCCGTCGAACGTGGCGACGCCGAGCCGCTCGAGCTTGTGGCGCGATCGTTCGACGATCAGCGGGTACGTGCCGCGGTAGTACGGCAGCGCCATGCACGCCTGGCTGACGACCGCCCCACGGGCGCGTCGGATCGTCGCCTCGTCGGGGCGAACGGCGTCGAGGAACGCCTCGCCCGACCGGTCGGTGAACAGCGTCGACCACACCACGGCGACGTCGACGGCGGGGTCACCGGCACATGCCGAGCCCCAGTCGACGAGCCCGCTCAGCCGTCCGCCGTCGACGAGGCAGTTGCCGTCGAGGTCGCCCTGCACCCAGCCACCGGGTCCGTCGAAGGGCGGCGCGGCGAGGGCGTCCTCCCACACCGTCAGCGCCGCCGCGGTGTCGACGAGGTCGCAGCACCGCTCGATGGCATCGCGGGTTGCCGCGTCATAGTCGGCCAGTGGGCGGGCACGTCCGCGTGCGGGTGGGGCGTCGTCGGTGGGTACGGCGCGCAACGACACCACGACGTCGGCGAGCTGGCGGGCGAAGTCGACCGGGTCGGCGATGCGCTCCGGGGTGGCCAGCGTGCCGGGCAGCCAGCGATGCACCGCCCACGGGAACGGATAGCCGAGGTCGGGTGTGCCGAGGGCGACCGGTGTCGGGACGGCGACGGGGAGGTGCGGCGCGAGGATCGGGAGCCAGCGCGCCTCGCGCTCGGGTTGCGACGCCGCCCAGTCGATGCGCGGCAGGCGGACGACGAGATCGTCGCCGAGCCGCCACACGGCATGGTCGGTGCCCCATGGCTCGACGATCGTCAGTGGGCGATCGGCGAGTTCGGGGAACTGGCGGTCGAGTAGGCGCGCCACGAGCGCCTCGTCGACGTCGACTTCGTCGTGGTGCATCCGTGGCGGCACGCGCGCAGCCTTCCAGAGCTCCGCCGACGCCGTGCAGCCGGTTTCGGACGGCCACACTGGACGGTGCGATGACCAGGCTCTTCCACTTCAGCGAGGACCCGTCGATCGATCGCTTCGTGCCCCACGTCCCGCCGACCAACCCGACGCAGTCACCCGCCGTGTGGGCGATCGATGACGTCCACGCTCCGCTCTACTGGTTCCCCCGCGACTGTCCGCGAGTGACCGCGTGGCCGCGCTACGACGGCGAGCGAGCGGCGTTCCGCGAGGCGTTCACGACGTCCGCGTCGCGCATCCACGCGGCAGAGCTGGCCTGGCTCGATCGGATCCGGACGGCGGTGCTCTACCGCTACGAGTTCGACCGAGGGCCCTTCGAGGCGTGGTCCGAGGCGAACGGCCAGTGGATCGCCCGGTCGGAGGTCCGCCCGCTGGCGGTCGAGCCGGTCGACGATCTGCTGGCCGCCCACGCCGCCGCCGGGATCGAGCTGCGGTTCGTGCCCGAGCTGTGGTCGCTGCATGACCTGGCGATCTCGGATCGATGGGACTTCAGCATCGTGCGGATGCGCAACGCCGCGCCGCGCCCGGGCACCTGAGCGGCGACGGCCCGAGCTCAGTGCACCGGCAGCGGGACCAGCGCGTCGATCGCCGCTTCGGCGGCGGCGAAGCTGGCGTCCTCGGCGGCGCCGAGGTCGAGATGCGCCATCGCCGGGGACTCGCGGGCGAGCGTCAGCTCGGCGCCGACGAAGATCGGCTCCGTGACACCCAGCGTCGACAGGGCGTGCCGCAACCACGGCTCGCGGTGGTCCCAGCCATGGCGCGGGGTGCCTTCGCCGTAGCCGCCGCCGCAGGCGGTGACGACGACGAAGCGCTTGTCGGCGAGTGCGCCGATGGTCAGGTCGGGCACGACGATCCGGTCGAGCCAGGCCTTGAACGACGTCGGCGGACCGTAGTTGTAGAGCGGCACGCCGACGACGACCGTGTCGGCGGCGAGCACCTCGCCGGCGACCTGCTCGGTGAGCGCCCGGGCGGCGCGCTGCGCCGGGGTGCGCTCGTCGGGCGCCGTCACGTTGGCCATGAAGGCCACCTCGTCGAGGTGGGGCAGGGGATCGGCGCTGAGGTCGCGGTACGTGATCGCCCCGTCGGGGTTGGCCTGTTGCCAGCGGTCAGCGAAGCGCGCGGTGAGCGCTCGACTGCGCGAGGCCGTGGTGCGCAGGGACGAGTCGAGGTGAAGGAGGTGAGCCATAGATGATCGATGATAGACAAAGCATTGTCCGTTCGCAAACGATCGGCGGAGAAGCCGTCGGTACACTGCACTCCATGGTGCGCCGAACCCGACCCGACGACGTCGCGTCGGTCGACCGCGGTGCGTCCTCCACCCTGGCGCTGCTCGAACACCTCGCCCGAACCGGTCGTCGTGCCAGCGAGCACCTCCTGGCGCCTTCCGGGTTGCGGCCTCGACACGTCGTCGCGCTGACACTTCTCAACGAGGGCTCGGCGAGTCAGCAGGACCTCGCCGAGGTCCTGCAGCTCGACCCGAGCAACGTCGTCGGCCTGCTCAACGAGCTCGAAGACGACGGCCTCGTCGTGCGTCGTCGCGACCCCGCCGATCGACGGCGGCACATCGTCGAGATCTCCGAGCGCGGCGCCAGCCAGCTCCGTTCGGTGCAGTGCGCGATGGCGGGCGTCGAGGAGACCCTCCTCGCCGTGCTCACACCGGAGGAGCGGGTGACGCTCAACGACCTGCTGTTGCGCGTCGCCGGTGATCGGCTCCCGACGGGCGCGTGCATGGCCGACGAATCACCCTGTTGACGGCGTCACGTGTTCGGGGTCGCCTCGGTCGGGCGCCGGGCGCCGGCGACGCCGCGGAAGCGCATCGGACGCTCCGCCGCTTCCTCGGCGAAGTGCGCCGCCCAGCCGGCGATGCGGGCGATGGCGAACAGCGGGGTGTCGGCGTCGAGGCCGGTGATCCACGTGAACGCCCCGAGGGCGAGGTCGACGTTGGGCTGTTGCGGCAGGATCCGTCCCACCTCGGCGATCACGTCGTCGACGACTGCCACGTGATCGCCGGACCGATCGAGGGGGCGGATGACCTCCATCATCGGAGCGAACCGCGGATCGACGCCGCGGTACACCTTGTGCCCGAATCCCGGCACGAAGTGCCACGTCGTGCGCCACTTGGCGATGGCGTCAACCGGACTGGTGGCGATGCAGTCGGCGAGGAAGCGGTGGGCGAGCGACGACGCCGAGCCGTGGAGCGCACCCTCCAGGGTCGAGAGTCCCGCGGCGAACGCGGCGTACGGAGTGGTGCGGACCGACGCCGCGATCCGCACGGCGAGCGTGCTGGTTGCCAGCTCGTGATCGGCGAGGAGTGACAGCGCCCGGTCGACAGCGGTCGTCATCGCCGTGTCGGGCCGGCGCACCAGGGCCGAGGCGACGCGTCCGGCGAACGGGCCGCTGCGCCGTGCCGGCCCGAGCAACGCCGGCGACTGCAGCAACAGCCTCCGGGCGGCGGCGGCCGGCTCGTCGTCGTGGTGCTCGTGTTCGAGCAGCAGTGCGGCGAGCGTCAGGCGTGGGATCGAGCCGAGCGTCAGCGTGGCGGCCGCTGCGCAGCGCTCGCTGTCGGCGCGCCTCGGCGCCGGCCAGACCGTCGGCGTCGCCGGCATCACGCCCGTCCACAGGTACTCGGCGACGTCTTCGAAGCCGGCGTCGCGCACGACGTCGGTGACGTCGCGGCCGCGGTACCGCAGCTCGCGCTCGTCGAGCTGCGTCACGGCCGATGTGATCTGCACGTCGATCGTGGGGATCGGGCCGGGCGCGGCGCGACGGCTGCGCTCGGCCAGCCGTTCCACCTCGTCACGCTCGTAGAGCGACGTCCGCCCGTCGGCCGCTGTCCGCCGCCGCAGCCGGCCCCTGCTGACGTAGGCGTAGAGGGTCGCCGGCGTCACGCCGAGGATGCGCGCCGCCTCGGTGGCGCGGATGAGCGTCGACATGCTGACATCAAAGCGAGGCCGCTTGACTTCGTCAATGTTGATCGAATCAACGTTGATCGTCGAGGTTGACCGGCGGAGACTCGGGACATGACCCAGATGATCGATGTCCCCGCAGGACTCAACGGCGTGGTCGCCGCCGAGACGGCGATCGGCGCCGTCGACGGCGACCGTGGCTTCTTCCACTACGCCGGCCACGATGCGACCGAGCTCGCCCGCACCCGTTCCTTCGAGGACGTGTGGTACCTCGTCCGCAACGGGCGGCTGCCGACGCCGGACGAGTCCGCCGGGTTCCGTGACGAGGTCGCCGCCCTGCGCACGATCCCCGAGGCGATGCTCCCGGCGGTCGGCGTCGCCGCCGTCACCGACGCGCCGATGTTGGCCAAGCTCCGAGCCGTGCTCTCGGTTGGTTCCGAGGCGCTCGGTATGGCGCCCGTGATCGACGTCGACGACGCCGCACGGCGCGAGCAGACCCTGCGCCTGGCGGCGGTCGTGCCGTCGATCCTCGCCGCCTTGCACCGCATCGGGCGCGGCGAGGAGATGATCGCACCTGACGCCTCGCTGGGTCACGCCGCGTCGTACCTGCACATGACGACCGGCGCGGTACCGACACCGGTGGCGGCGCGAGCCGTCGAGCAGTACATGATCCTGACGATCGACCACGGCTTCAACGCCTCGACGTTCACCGCCCGCGTCGTCGCCTCGACCGGCGCCGACCCGGTCGATGCGGTCTGCGCCGCGCTCGGCGCGCTCGCCGGACCCCTGCACGGCGGCGCACCGAGCCGGGCGCTCGATGCCCTCGACGAGATCGGCACCATCGATCAGGCACCCGACTGGGTGCGCGGACAGGTCGCCGACGGCAAGCGGATCATGGGCTTCGGCCACGCCGTCTACCGCGCCCCCGATCCCCGTTCGGGTCTGTTGCGCGAGGTGGCCGAGCGGCTCGGCGGCGACCTCGTCGAGTTCGCCGTCGCCGTCGAGGCCGAGATCCTGGTGACGCTCGCCGAGCTCAAGCCGGGTCGGCCGCTGCCGAGCAACGTCGAGTTCTACGCCGGCGTCGTGATGGAGACCGCCGGGTTGCCGCGCTCGATGTTCACCCCGACGTTCGCCGTCAGCCGCACCGTCGGCTGGTGCGCCCACATCGTCGAGCAGGCCGCCGCCGGCAAGCTCATCCGCCCCTCCTCGCGCTACGTCGGCCCACCCGTCGCCTGACCCACCCCACCAACCCGAAATTTGTCCGCTGCGTGCCGCTCAGCGACCGAATTCGGACAAGTTTCGGAGGACCGGCCGAAGTGCGCCGAAATTTGTCCGTGGCGTCTCGCCAGGCGGCACGGTACGGACAAATTTCGGCCGCGGCCGGGTGACACGACCGCCGGTAGCCTCGGCGGTCGTGTCCGACCGCATCACCGCCCGCATCGATCGGCAAGCCGTGGCGAAGGTGGCCAAGCTGGCCCGGCTGTCGCTGACCGACGAGGAGCTGGCCCGAGCGACGCTCGAGCTGAGCGCCATGCTCGACCACTTCGCCGACATCGACGCCCTCGACCTCGACGGTGTGGAGCCGATGACCCACCCGACCCCGATCGCCAACGTGATGCGCGACGACGTGGTGCGTCCGGGACTCGACCGCGACGAGGTGCTCGCCGCCGCACCTGCGGCCGAGGACGGTCGGTTCCGCGTGCCGCCGGTGATCGGTCTGGAGGACTGACGTGAGCGAGGAGACGAACGGGCTCCCGGCGTCGGTCGTCGGCATCGCCGCCGCCGTGCGCGCCGGAATCGTCAGCGCCGCCGACGTGCTGGAACGACACCTCGCGGCGATCGACGCCCGCGAACCCGACATCCACGCCTTCAACCTCGTGCTTGCCGACGAGGCGCGGGAGCGGGCAGCGGCGATCGACGACGACGTGCGCGCCGGGCGCGACGTCGGCCCCCTGGCGGGCGTCCCGATCGCCCTCAAGGACAACATGTGCACCCGCGGGATCCCCACGACGTGCTCGTCGAAGATCCTCGACGGCTGGCGTCCGCCCTACGACGCCACCGTCGTGACGCGGCTCCACGAGGCCGGCGCCGTCGTCGTCGGCAAGACCAACCTCGACGAGTTCGCCATGGGCTCGAGCACCGAGAACTCGGCGTTCGGGCCGACGCGCAACCCGCACGACACGACCCGAGTGCCCGGTGGTTCGAGCGGCGGTTCGGCAGCGGCGGTCGCTGCCGGGTTCGCCGCCGCCTCGCTCGGCTCGGACACCGGAGGTTCGATCCGCCAGCCGGCGGCGCTGTGCGGCGTCGTCGGGGTCAAGCCGACGTACGGCGCGGTCAGCCGGTACGGCCTGGTCGCCTTCGCCTCGAGCCTCGACCAGATCGGCCCGTTCACGACCGACGTCGCCGACAACGCCGCGGTGCTGGAAGCGATCTCCGGACACGACCCGCTCGACTCGACGTCGATCGCCCGCGGTCCGCTGGAGCTCAGCGCCGAACTCGGCCGCGGTGTCGACGGACTGCGCGTCGGGCGCATCACCGACCTGCCCGCCGGTGCCAGCCCCGACGTCGCCGGCCGGGTGGAGGAAGCCTTCGATGCCCTCCGCGACGCCGGCGCGCAGATCGTCGACGTCGAGGTGCCGGCCTTCTCGTACGGCCTCACCGCCTACTACCTGATCGCCCCCGCCGAGGCGTCGAGCAACCTCGCCCGCTACGACGGCGTGCGGTTCGGGCTGCGCGTCGATGCGCCCGACACCAACGCCATGTACATGGCGACGCGCACCGAGGGGTTCGGCGCCGAGGTCAAGCGGCGCATCATGCTCGGCACCTACGCCCTGTCGGCCGGCTACTACGACGCTTACTACGGGCGGGCGCTGAAGGTCCGCCGGCGCATCGCCACCGACTTCGCCCGCGCCTACGAGCAGGCCGACGTGCTGATCACGCCGGCGTCGCCGGAGGTCGCCTTCGTGCTCGGCGACAAGACGTCCGACCCGCTGTCGATGTACCTCTGCGACACCTACACGATCCCCGCCGACCTGACCGGTGAGCCCGGCATCAGCGTGCCGTTCGGCACGGGTGAGGGTGGGCTGCCCGTCGGCGTGCAGATCCTCGCCCCCGCCCTCGGGGAACCGGTGATGTACCGGGCAGCGGCGGAACTGGAACGGAGGGCCCCGGCATGAGTGATGCGACCGACCGTTGGACATTCGAGGGCTACGAGATGGTCGTCGGGCTCGAGGTGCACGTCGAGCTGGCGACGCAGACGAAGCTCTTCTCGGCGTCGCCGAACCGCTTCGGCGACGAGCCGAACACGAACATCGACCCGGTCACGCTCGGCCTGCCGGGCGCGTTGCCCGTGCTCAACAAGCAGGCGGTCGAGCTGGCGATGCGACTCGGCCTGGCCCTCGACTGCCGGGTGCAGAAGTCGACGTTCGCCCGCAAGAACTACTTCTATCCCGACATGCCGAAGGCGTACCAGATCAGCCAGTACGACGAGCCGATCTGCGTCGACGGGTGGCTCGATCTGCCGGGCGGTCACCGTGTCGGCATCGAGCGGGCACACCTCGAGGAGGACACCGGCAAGTCGACCCACGTCGGCGGCACCGGGGGACGCATCCACGGCAGCGACTTCTCGCTGATCGACTTCAACCGCGCCGGCGTGCCGCTCGTCGAGATCGTCAGCCGGCCGGACATCCGCACGCCCGACCAGGCCAAGGCCTACGTCAGCGAGCTGCGCTCCATCCTCGTCGCCGTCGGGGCGTCCGACGCCAAGATGGAGGAGGGGTCGATGCGCGTCGACGCCAACGTCAGCGTCCGGTTGCCCGGCGCCGAGCTCGGCACGCGCTGCGAGATCAAGAACCTCAACTCGGTGCGCTCGGTCGGCCGGGCGATCGAGTACGAGGCGCAGCGGCAGGTGCGCATGTTGCAGGCCGGCGAGTCCGTGCGCCAGGAGACCCGGCACTGGGACGAACACGACGGCCGCACGCACACCCTCCGATCGAAGGAGGACGCCGACGACTACCGGTACTTCCTCGAGCCCGATCTGGTCGCCGTCGACCCCGGCGAGGAGTGGATCGAGCAGGTCCGCGCCGCGTTGCCGCCGCTGCCGGCGGCGCGCCGCGCCCGGCTGGCCGAAGCCACCGGACAGGCGGCCGACAGTGAGCCGGTGCTGGTCGTGACCGAGCGCGAGCAGGACGCCTACGTCCTCGCCGTGGGTGAGGCCGGCGGCGACGCCGGCCGGGCCCTGGTCCACGTCAAGGAGGCGTTCGCCGACGCAGGCGGCGACCCGTCGTTGCCCGCCGAGGACCTCGCCGCGCTCACCCGCATGGAGGTCGACGGCGCGCTCACCGCGACGCAGGCCAAGCAGGTGCTCGCCGAACTGCTGGCGAACGGCGGCGGCGACGCCGCGGCGATCGCCGCGGCGAAGGGCTTCGAAGCGATGGACACGTCCGAGCTCGAGGCGATGGTCGACGCGGCGATCGCCGAGCACCCCGAGGCGTGGGCGAAGTTCTGCGCCGGCGAGGGCAAGGCGATGGGCGCGCTGGTCGGCGCGGTGATGAAGGCGTCGAAGGGCCAAGCCGACGGCAAGGCCGTCACCGCCCTCCTCAACGCCCGCCGTGGCTGAGCAGCAGCGAGCGACTCAGCCACGGTCGGTCAGACCTGGACGCCCTTCGGTGCCTGCTGCTTCATGAACCCGAACATGTAGCCCGCGACGCGACGCATCTGGATCTCGTCGGCGCCCTCGGTGATGCGGTACCGGCGGTGGTGTCGGTAGATGTGCTCGAAGGGCTCGTGGCGCGAGTAGCCCAGCCCACCGAAGACCTGCATCGCCTGGTCAGCGGCGTCACAACAGAGCCGATTGGCCTGGTAGTTGCAGATCGAGACCTTGTCCGAGACGCTGAACGCCCCGTACTTGTCCATCTGCCACGCCGTCTTGTGGACCAAGGCGCGGAGCATCTCGGCCCGCGCCTGGAGGTCGACGAGTGGGAACTGGATGCCCTGGTTGGTGGCGAGCGGCTTGCCGAACGGCTTGCGCTCCTTGGCGTAGGCGACGGCCCGGTCGATGCAGTACTGGGCGGCACCGAGGCTGGAGGCTGCCTGACGGATGCGATTCTCGTTGAAGAAGTGCTGCACGACCTGGAGCCCGCGGCCCTCACCACCGAAGATGGCGCTGTCCGGCACGCGGATGTCGGTGAACCGGACATGGGCGTGGTCGGTGGGCATGTTGAACGTCCACAGGTACTCGACGATCTCGAAGCCCTCGGAGTCGGTTGGTGTGAGGAAGCACGTGATGCCGTCCCCGTCGCCCGGGTCGCCGGAGGTGCGGGCGAAGATCAGGTCGTGGCTGGCGGTGTGGATCCCTGTGTTCCAGGTCTTCTCACCGTTGATCACCCACTCGTCGCCGTCGCGCACCGCGACGGTCTCCATGTGGGTGGCATCGGAGCCGTGCTTGGGTTCGGTGATCCCGAACGCGAAGCCCCGCTTGCCGAGCATCAGGTCATCGAGCCACTCGGCCTTCTGCTCGTCGGTGCCGTAGGAGAGCATCAGCAGCAGGCCGACGTTGTTCCCCACGATCGAGTGCTCGTTCTGGAGGTCGTTGTGGAGTCCGAGGCCTTTGCGGGCGAAGTGCTCGCGGATCACGGCCATGCCGAGGTTGGTGCCGTTGCGGCCGCCGTACTCCTCGCTGATCGCGTACCGGTAGTGGCCGGCCTCGTCGGCCAGGCGCTTGGCCTCGCGGAGCAGGGCTTCCCACTCGCGGTTGGGGAGGCCGCCACGGTCCCAGTCCGTGCGCGCGTCCTCCCGGCGATGGTCAAAGAACCGGACGTTGTCGTCACGCTGTTCCAGGGGCTTGATGGTGGTCTCGATGAAGTCATCGAGTTCGGCCAGGTAGTCCGCGAGGTCCTGCGGAAGATCGAAATCCATGGTGTCTCCTCCTCATGTACGTCGGGCATGTGATTCGACGAGCGAGCACCGGAACCTACAGCGAGTCGACCGAGCGAGGCGTGGTCGGGGGCCCCGGAGCGGCGGAACGGCTGCTGCCGCTCGGCCGGGTAGGGACAGCACCAGGCGCGCCGTTGACAGGCGCCACTACCGTCTCGGTCATGAGTGAGCAGCTGCACGAGACCCCGGTCGACGTCAAGCCGCGGTCGCGCGACGTCACCGACGGCATGCAGAAGGCGGCGTCGCGGGCGATGCTGCGTGCCGTCGGCATGACCGACGACGACTGGGACAAGCCGCAGGTGGCGATCGCTTCGTCGTGGAACGAGGTGACGCCGTGCAACATGACGCTGCGCAAGCTCGCCGAGCACACCAAGGTCGGCGTGCGCGAGGCCGGCGGGTTCCCGATGGAGTTCGGCACGATCACCGTCAGCGACGGCATCTCGATGGGCCACGAGGGCATGCGGGCGTCGCTCGTGTCCCGCGAGGTGATCACCGACTCCGTCGAGACGGTGATCCACGCCGAGCGCTTCGACGGTTTCGTCGGCCTCGCCGGGTGCGACAAGTCGATCCCGGCGATGCTGATGGCCGCCGCCCGCCTCGACGTCGCCAGCGTCTTCGTCTACAACGGCTCGATCATGCCGGGCGAGCACAACGGTGTGGCGCTCGACATCACCAGCGTGTTCGAAGCTGTCGGTGCCTGCGCCGCGGGCACCATCGACGAGGCCGAGCTCCACGCCATCGAGTCCAAGGCGTGCCCCGGTGAGGGCGCGTGCGGTGGCATGTTCACCGCCAACACGATGAGCTCCATCGCCGAGGCGATCGGGATGAGCCTGCCGGGCACGGCGTCACCGCCCGCCATCGACGGTCGCCGCGAGTCCGACGCCGAGCAGGCCGGTGCGGCGGTCGTCAACCTGCTGCGGTTGGGGATCACGCCGCGCCAGATCATGACCAAGGAAGCGTTCGAGAACGCCATCGCCGTCACCTCGGCCCTCGGCGGTTCGACCAACGCCGTGCTTCACCTGTTGGCGATCGCCAACGAAGCCGGCGTCGCGCTCGACCTCGACGACTTCAACCGCATCGCCGACCGCGTTCCCCACATCGCCGACATGAAGCCGGGCGGCCGCTATCACATGAGCGATCTCGACCGCATCGGCGGCGTGCCGGTCGTGTTGAAGATGCTCCTCGACGCCGGCCTCCTCCATGGCGACGTGTTGACCGTCACCGGCAAGACGATGGCCGAGAACCTCGCCGACATCGACCCGCCCGGCCCCGACGGCGTCGTCGTTCACCCGCTCGACAAGCCGATCCACACCGAAGGTGGCATCAACGTGCTGACCGGATCGCTCGCCCCGCGCGGGTCGGTCGTCAAGGTCGCCGGGCTCACCGATTCGCAGAAGACGTTCGAGGGACCCGCGCGGGTCTTCGACGACGAGTCGTTCGCCATGGACGCCATCCTCGCCGGCGCGATCCAGCCCGGTGACGTGATCGTCATCCGCTACGAAGGCCCCAAGGGCGGCCCGGGGATGCGCGAGATGTTGGCGATCACCGGCGCGCTGAAGGGCGCCGGTCGCGGCTCGGATTGCGCGCTGATCACCGACGGCCGCTTCTCCGGTGGCACGTGGGGGTTCTGCATCGGCCACGTCGCACCCGAGGCCGTCGACGGCGGACCGATCGCCTTCGTCCGCGACGGCGACACGATCCGCGTCGACGTGCCGACGAAGTCGCTCGACCTGCTCGTCGACGAGGCCGAGCTGGCCCGCCGGCGGGAGGGGTGGACGCCCAACCCGCCGCGCTACACGAGCGGTGTGCTCGGCAAGTACGCCAAGCTCGTCCAGGGCGCCGAGACCGGGGCGATCACCAACACCCTCTGATCGCCTAGCGGCTCAGACGCTGGTAGGCGCGCACGGCGAGCGGCAATGTCACGACGGTGATGACGATCGGCCACAGGACGGCGAGCTGCATCGCGTGCTCGCTGGGCCATCCGGTCGGATCGCCGGTCGGATTGCCGAACAGCTCTCGCGTCGCCGTGACCGTCGCCGACAACGGATTCCACTCGGCGATCGTGCCGAGCCAGTCGGGCAGCAGCTCCGTCGCCACGAACGCGTTCGACAACATCGTCAGCGGATACAACAAGCCGTAGATCGAGTTCGCCATCTCAGGGCTCGTCGCCCGGAGACCGAGGTAGATGCCGATCCAGAGGAACGCCAGCCGCAGGAGGAGCAACAGACCGAACGCGGCGAACGCCGGTCCGGCGCTGCCCTCCCACCGCCAACCGACGGCGAGCCCGGCGACCACCATGATCGCCAGGCTGACGATGGAGTACACGAGGTTCGCCGTGCAGCGGCCGACGACGATCGCCGACGGTGCCATCGGCATCGAGCGGAAGCGATCCATCACTCCCTTGCTGGCGTCGGCCTGTACCGCCGCCAGGGTTTCCCCGATGCCGAAGGCCATCGTCTGCACGAACATGCCCGGCATCACGAACGACTGGTAGCTGCCGCCGCCGGGCACGACCATCGCGCTGCCGAGCACGTAGGCGAACAGGACGACGAACATCACCGGCATGACGAGTCCCCACAGGACCATCTGCGGCTCGCGCACCCACTGCGCCATGTCGCGTCCGGCGATCAACCAGCCGTCGCGGGCGGCGCGTCGCAGGCGGTCGACGCCGGTCGGTGGCTCAGCGGCGCGGAGCCGGACGATCGACGGGTCGAGCCCGCCTGCGATATCGGGCACGGTGGTGATCGGGGTCATCAGGCTGCCTCCTCCTGGTCGTCGGGTCGATCGGGGTCCGGTGGTTCGGGCTCGGCTCGGTGTCCGGTCAGCCGGAGGAAGACGTCGTCGAGCGTCGGGCGGCGTAGCGCGATGTCAGCGGGCGAGATGCCGGCGACCGCCAGCGCCCGCACGATGTCGGTGAGGGCTCGGACGCGGTTGTCCACCGACGAGCTGACGGTGCGCGTCGAACGGTCGACTTCGAGATCGCCGCCCGTGACGGTGGGGATGAGCTCGATCGCCCGGTCGACGTCGTCGTCGTGCTCGAGCGCGACGTCGATGCGATCGGCGCCGACGAGTGCCTTCAGGTCGTCGGGTCGCCCGCGGGCGATCACGCGGCCGCGGTCCATCACCACGACGTCGTCAGCGAGTTGGTCGGCCTCGTCGAGGTACTGCGTGGTCAGCAGCACGGTGGTGCCCGAGGCGACGAAGGCGCGGATCGCGGACCACACCTCGGCACGGTTGCGCGGGTCGAGTCCCGTCGTCGGTTCGTCGAGGAACAGCACGTCAGGCGCCAGGATGAGCGTCACGCCGAGGTCCAGTCGGCGGCGCATCCCACCCGAGTAGCGCTTCACCGGCCGATCGGCCGCGGCACCGAGGTCGAGCTGATCGAGGAGCGCGTCGGCACGCCGTCGCGCGTCGGTCTTCGAGAGTCCGTTGAGGCGGGCGAAGAGCACGAGGTTCTGGCGGCCGCTGAGGATCTCGTCCACCGCCGGCGCCTGACCGCTGAGCCCGATCCGGTGGCGCACCGTCTCGGGTGCCGCGGCTACGTCGGCGCCGGCGACGCGAGCGCGGCCGCCGTCAGCGCGCAGCAGCGTCGTCAGGATGCGGACCGCTGTCGATTTGCCCGCGCCGTTCGGTCCGAGCAGCCCGCACACCGAGCCGGCGGGCACGGCGAGATCGAACCCGTCGAGTGCTCGTTGGGTGCCGAAATTCTTCACCAGTGCGGTGGCGTCGATGGCAGCTGCAGTCGTCATGTCGCTCCTCCAAGGTAATTCAGTACGGTGTAAGGAGATCGAGATTAGCGTACGCTGCACGGAGTTCCCCCGCCATTTCGAGGCCACCGACGATGACCGATCAGACCGGGCAAGGCGATGCACGCCGTTCGATGGCGCTCCTGTGGGGGCGGACCGCGCCGCCGACACGGGGTCCCAAGCAGGGCCTGTCGGTCGAGCGCATCGTGGCCACCGCGGTCGCTCTCGCCGACGCGGAGGGCCTCGACTCGCTGTCGATGCGCAAGGTCGGCGAGCGGCTCGGCACCAGTGCGATGGCGCTGTACACCTACGTGCCGACAAAGGCCGAGCTCCTCGATCTGATGCTCGACCGCACCCTCGGCGAGCTCCCGACGGTGTACGACCGGGCGTCCGGCTGGCGTGGCGCGGCACAGGAGTGGGCCGCCGAGATGTGGGCGTGGTACCTGCGTCATCCCTGGGTGCTCCAGGTGGCGAGTCCCCGACCCCTGCTCGGCCCGAACGAGTTGGCGACGCACGAGGCCCGCCTGGCGATCTTCGACGACCTCGGCCTCGAACCGGTCGAGGTGGTCCGTGTGGCCGGTGCACTGACGAGTTACGTCGCCGGCGCCGCCCGCGCGGTCGCCCAGGTGCGGACCACCGACGCCCGTGGCCGGCAGAGCGAGGACGACTGGTGGTACGAGCGTTCGGCATTGCTCGACGAGATGGGCCAGTTCGACTGGGAGGAACGTTTCCCGGTTTCGTCGAAGCTCTCGGCGGCAGGTGCCTTCGACCAGACGACACGAACTGCCGACGACGAGGCCGGCTATCTCGAGCGCGAATCGCTCGACGACTTCACGTTCGGACTCGCCCGGCTGCTCGACGGCATCGCCGTGCTCGTCGAGTCACGTCGCTCCTGACCACCGACGTCGATCAGTGGCGCGGCGACTCGGCGCGGCCCGGAATGCTGTGCTCAACTGCGGCGATGTTTGGACGGATCGAGATCTCCCGCCACATCGCTGCGACACCGGAGGCCGTCTATGCGGCGATCTCCGACGTCACCCGGATGGGGGAGTGGTCCGAGGAGTGCCACACCTGCGAGTGGCACGACGGCGTCGCCGGCCCGGTGCTCGGGGCGACGTTCGACGGCCACAACCGCAACGGCGACCACGAGTGGACGAGCCAGGGCAAAATCGTCGCGGCCGACCCGGGTCGGGAGTTCGCCTTCGAGTGCTCGATGTACGACTTCCACTATTCGACCTGGGGGTACCGCATCGAGCCGACGGCCGACGGCTGCCGGGTGACCGAGTGGAACGACGACCTCCGGCCGGAGGAGGCGATGGAGATGAGCAAGCAGATCTCCGGCGTCGACGACCGCACCGAGCGCAACCGGCAGACGATCAGCACCACCCTCGAACGGCTCGCCGCCACCCTGGAGGCTGACGACGCAGCGTGACAACAGGGGTCAGACCCCTCTTGTAACGGTCAGTCGACGAGGGCTTGCTGCACGAGCTGGTTGAGCTCGCTGCGGATCGGATAGGTGCTCGACGGCAGCAGCTGGGTGAGGAAGAGGACCACCAGCTCCTCCTTCGGGTCGACCCAGAAGATCGTCGAGGCGGCCCCGCCCCACGAGAACTCCCCCTCCGAGCGCAACACCTTGTTCGCTGCGCTGTCGAGCACGACCGAGAAGCCGAGCCCGAAGCCGACGCCGTCGAAGCTCGTCTCCGCGAACAGCGGCCGCCCGAACGTCTCGAGGTCGGCGTTGCCCGGCAGGTGGTTGCGGGTCATGTAGTCGACGGTGCGCGAGCCGAGCAGCCGCACACCGTCGAGCTCGCCACGGTTGAGGAGCATGTGGGCGAATCGGAGGTAGTCGTGTGCGGTGCCGACCAGTCCGCCGCCGCCACCGAGCATCGCCGGCGGCTCCAGGAAGCCGCGCCCCATCGCCCCGGGCGCCGGCACGGCGCTGCCGTCGGCCGGGTTGCGGACGTAGAGGGTGGCGAAGCGGTCCTGCCACTCGTCGTGGCAGTGGAAGTCGGTCTCGGTCATCCCGAGCGGTTCGAAGATCCGGGTGCGGAAGAACTCGTCGAGCGGCATCCCGGACACCACCTCGACGAGACGCCCGAGGACGTCGGTCGACACGCCGTAGTTCCACTCCGAGCCGGGCTGGAACGCCAGCGGCATGCCCGCCAACAGACGGCTGCACTCGGCGAGGTCGGCGTGGGGCGGGGTGCCCCACTCGAATCCGTTGCGCCGGTAGATGGCGTCGGTGACGTGGGTGTTGTGGAAGCCGTACGTCAGCCCCGACGTGTGGGTGAGCAGGTGCCAGACGCGGATCGGTTCGGTCAGCGGTTCGGTGACCGGGGCGAGGAACGAGCCCGAACGGTAGACCCGCGTGTCGGCGAACTCGGGCAGCCAGGCGGAGATCGGCGACTTCAGCTCGAACCTCCCCTCCTCGTAGAGCATCATCGCCGCCACCGAGGTGATCGGCTTGGTCATCGAGAACATGCGCACGACCGTGTCGTCGTCGAACGGGGCGGCGCGCTCGAGGTCGCGGTGTCCGCTCGTCGAGGCATGGACGAGTTGCCCGCGGCGGCTGACGGCGACCTGCCAGCCCGCCAATTGGCGGTCGTCGACGTAGCGCTGGAAGTGGGTGTCGATGCGCGCCAGCCGGTCGGCGTCGAAGCCCGCGTCGGATGGATCGATCTCGATCTTCAGGGTGCCCATCCCTGGAGCATGGCGAACGGTGCTGCCCTCGGTCGAGTCGCAGCTGCACCCGCTCGCTCTCGAGGTGTGAGCGCGGCGACGGCGGGCATCCTCGTGCGCATGTCCACCCCCAGCCGCTCCAACCGTCATCGCCCACGCCTCGCTCCCGCCACCGTGCTGGTCGCCGGCCTCGCCGCGACGTTGTGCGCCTGTGGTGGCAGCGACAGCGAGGCGGACGATGCGGCGACCGGCACCGAGCCACCTGGGGCCAGCGCTGCGCCGTCCACCGAGTCGGCGCGGACGGCGAGCACGGTCACCGTCGCCACGACCGAACCGATCGACACCGTGCCGCCCGAGACCGTGCCGCCCGATACCGTGCCGCCCGCACCGTTGTCGATCGACGACCTGCGGACGATCCTGCCGACCGCCGCAGAGGCCGGCGCCGGGTTCGAGGTCGACACGTCCGGAGCCGAGATCGCGGAGGACGCCCGCATCTTCGACGAAGAGAGCCTCGTCGCTTGCCCGGGGTTGGCGCCGTTGATCCTCGATCCCGAGCGGCCCGACGTCGAGTCGGCACAGATCAAGTTCGCCGACACGGCGAGTACCCGGGCGATCGAGGTCCACATCACCCCCGAACCCGAGCCCGCCGATGTGGCTGCGTCGCAGGCGGAGTTCGCCGAACTGGTTGCCGGGATCGAGGCGTGCCCGCTGATCGTCGGCGAGGTGGCCGACATCGGCATCTACACGGCGATCCCCGCCATCGAGCAGCTTTCCGGGCCCGGCGATCAGGCCTATCGCTTCACGCTCGACGGCGATCTCGTCAACGAGATGATGCTCCTCCCGCTCGACTTCAGCGTCACGTTCTGGGAGCGCGACGGCGTGTCGGTCATCGTCTCCGCCACCAGTGGGATCGACGACGCGTTGCAGCCCGTTCCCAACGACGACGCCGCGCTCGACGCCCTGGTGGCCGCGGTCGACACGCGACTCGTCGGCCTTCAGCGCTGACCGCCTGATCATCGTCATCGTCACGGGCGCGTCCGGCAGCGATCTACGGTGACGCCCATGAGCGACATCCCACCGCCGCCGCCGGCTGCGCCACCACCGCCACCACCACCACCTCCGTCGGCCAGCCTCGGCGCGCCGTCGCCGATCCCCGGCGGGTACGGGGCCACCGGTGAGCTCGGCAAACCGCGTTCGATCGGGCTCGTGATCCTGCTGACGATCGTCACCTTCGGCATCTGGACGATCGTGTGGTCGTACCAGAACGGCGAGGAGATCAAGCGCTACGCCGGTGTCGGGCTCGGCGGCGTCGCCTACCTCTTCATCACCCTGCTGATCTCACCGGTGACGATGTTCATGCTCGCCTCCGAGGTCGAGCAGCTCTACCGCCGCGACGGCAAGGAGCCGCCGATCACGACGATCTGGGGTCTGTGGTTCCTGCTGCCGTTGATCGGCAACATCATCTGGTACGTGCGCATCCAGCGGTCGATCAACGACTACTGGACATCGCACGGGTCGACGGTCTCGCCCGGTCTCTGAGGCCGGCGAGCAGCCGCCACCCGATCAGCGTGGCGGCGAGGAAGCAGGTGGCGACGATCACGAACGAGAGTGCCGTGCCGTCGTCGAACACGAAGCGCCGCAGCACCATGCCGCCGGCGACGGTGATCGCCCACACCCCGACGCCGATCCGCCAGTCGGTGGGACGCTGCCACACGCGCAGCGCCAACCAGGCGACGACGAGGGCGATGAGGAACGGCGCGGCGGTCGTGACGAGCCCGCTGATCGCCGAGTCCTGCTCGTGCTCGCGGCGTCCGACGGCGACGAAGACCACGACCGAGGCGGTGTCGAGGGCGGCAGCGAGTGGCGTCCGCGGGTGCATGGTCGCTCGTCAGCCCTCGGACGCGAATCCGCCGATCGTGCCGCGGTAGAACACCAGCGGTTGCGGCGGCAGGCCGTCGTGGTCGGCGTCGGCGTCGAGGGCCGTCACCCGGCCGAGGACGAAGTAGTGGTCGCCCATCTCGTAGATCTCCTCGACGTGGCAGTCGATCCAGGCGACGGCACGTTCGAGGACGGGCGCCCCCGACGGCGCGGCGTGCCAGGCGACCCCTTCGAAGCGGGTCAGTTCGGTGCCGGTCTTGGCGAACTTCCAGCACAGGTCGCTCTGCTTGTCGCTGAGCACGTTGACGCAGAAGCTGGCGGCGTCCTTCATCAGCGCCCAGGTCTCGGAGTCCTTCTGCGGCAAGAAGCCGACGAGCGGCGGGTCGAGCGAGACCGAGGTGAACGAGCCGATCGTGAATCCGTGGGGACGGTCGCCGGCGGCCATGCCGGTGACGACGGTGACGCCCGTCGGGAAGTGGCCGAGCACCGTCCGGAAGTGTGCCGAGTCGAACGCCGTACCGTCGACGTCGCCGAGGGCCGGCTCGGGGGATCGTTCGGGGGATCGTTCGGGGGCGTTCACCGACCCCACTGTACGCTGCCGATCGATGGGCGACCCGATGCCAGCGACCGACGCCAAGGCCGAGATTCGCCGTTCGATGCGCCAGGTTCGGCGCCAGATCGACGACGTCGCCGCCCGCTCCGACCGCATCTGGGCGGCGGTGTCGATGCTCGACGACGTGCTCGCCGCACGGCGAATCCTCGCCTTCTCGTCGATCGCCGGCGAGCCGGACACGGCACCGTTCATGGGCTGGGCCGAGCTCGAGGGGAAGCACGTCCGCCTGCCCGAGGACGCACTCGATCCGGGCTGGCCCGACGTCGTCATCGTGCCGTGCGTGGCGTTCACCCGCAGCGGCGAGCGGCTCGGTCAGGGGGGTGGCTGGTACGACCGGTTCCTCGCGGAGGTCCGCGACGACTGTCTGACGATCGGCGTTGGCTTCGCCGAGCAACTCGTCGACGAGCTGCCGACCGAAGCGCACGACGTGCGTCTCGACCTGGTCGTCACCGACGAGGCGATCCTGGCGCGAGACTGACGCTGCCATGCCGTTCGCCTTCCACCGGGCGCGGGTCGTCCTCGTCGCCGTCGTCACCGCCGCCGCCGTCGTGTCCTGCACCGGTGACGACGACCCCGCCGAGAGCGAGGCGTCGACGCCCGTCACCGCGCCGGGTGCGACGACCACCGAGGGATCGTCGGTGAGCACGGTGCCGGCGTCGAGCACCGTCGAGTCGACGGCTCCCGTCGACACGGAAGGCACGAGCGTTGCGCCGACGCTGGCTCCCGCCACGCTGCCGCCGTCGACGACGGCGCCCGCCGAACCCGACAACGGCGACTGCCTGATCGGCGACTGGGTCGTGACCGACACCGAGATCAACGAGTACTACGCGGGGCTGATGGCGACGGTCGACGCACCGATCGCGATCACCGCGAGCGGCCAGGCAACGCTGACATTCGACGCCGCCGGCTCCTACCGTTGGGCTCCCGATTTCGACCTCGTCGTCGACATCGTCGGGGCGCCCGGCACCGGTGCCACGAGCGGGACAGCGACGGGGAGCTGGAGTGCCGCCGCCGGCACGATCACCACGGCCTCCGACCAGGTCGAGCTCCTCGTGTCGATCACGGTCAACGAGACGACGTTCAGTGGGAGTGACCTCGCCGACGGCCTGTTGGCCCAGTCGCCGGTCAGCGGCGCCACCTATTCCTGTGCCGGCGGATCGCCCGTCATCGATTTCCGGACCGCCGACCCCGAGGTGTTCGTGCCGGTCGAGCTCAGCCCCGCCTGACGCAGCGCCACCGACAGGGCGTCGACCGCCGGATCGGCGATCGCATCGCGCCGGCGGGCGATGACGAGGCGACGTGTCGTCAACGAGATGCCGTCGGTGAGGGCCCGTTCGCCGATCTCCGCCTGGGCGGTCGGGAGCACCGTCCAGCCGAGCCCCAATCGGACCATCTCGCGCAACACCTCGGGCTGGTGACTCTCGGCGACGACGTCGAGCGGTGCGCCGAGTCGGGCGAGCTCGGCGACGACGACGCTGCGCGTGTGCGACCCCTCGGGGAACATCACCCACGGTCCCCACGATGCCGGCTGCGGGCGCGCCTCGCCCGGCGGGGCGTAGACGGCGAGGTCCTCGTCCATCACCGGCTCGACGGTGAGCACCGACCGCTCCTCGGGTGGGGCGACGCAGACGACGAGGTCGAGCTCGTTGGCGAGCACGAGCTCGATCAACTCGCCCGACGGCGCGACGCGGAGCCGGAGCTCGACGTCGCGGTGCGTGGTGCGGAACTCGGCCAGCGCGTCGGGGAGGTGGACGACGGCGGCGACGTCGATCAGCCCGAGTCGCACGCGCCCCGTGCGGCCGGTCCGGAGTCGTTCCGCCCAGGATGTGAGGTCGTCGGTGAGGGCGAGCACGCGGCGGGCGTGCTCGACGACCGGTGCCGCGCTGCGGCGGACGAGTCGCCGCCGGCCGTCGCGTTCGAAGAGCGGGACGCCGACGCGCCGCTCCAGCTCGGCGAGCCCCTGCGACAGCGCCGACGGGCTGACGCCGACGCGCGCCGCGGCGTGTGCCCACGTCGGCTCGTCGGCGACAGCGACCAGGTAGTCGAGTTGGCGGATCGAGAGATCGGGAAGCGTCGCCACGGTCTGCGACAATAGTTCACATTTCCTTCACCATGCCGCAGGCACATGCAGCATCGCTTATCGTCGCATCATGACCGCACGACAGATCGCCCCCGCCACCGGCAAGCTCGGTGTCCTCACGCCTGGCATGGGCGCCGTGGCGTCCACCTTCATCGCCGGCGTGATCGCCGCCCGCCAGGGCATGCACCCGCCGATCGGCTCGATCAGCCAGATGGCCCACATCCGACTCGGCACCAAGGACGAGAGCCGCAACCCGATGATCCGCGAGTTCGTGCCGCTGGCCGAGCTCGACGACCTCGTGTTCGGCGGGTGGGACCCGATCTCGCCGAACGTCCTCGAAGCGGCCCGGACCGCCGGTGTGCTCAACAGCGACGACCTCGGCGCGATCTCCAGCGAGCTCGAGTCGATCGTGCCGATGGACGCCGTGTTCGACCAGCGCTGGGTCTCGCGCCTCGATGGCGTGCGCGTCAAGGACGTCGCCTCGAAATGGGACCAGGCGATGGCGTTGATCGACGACATCGCCCGCTTCAAAGCCGAGAACGAGTGTGACCGTCTGGTGATGGTGTGGTGCGGTTCGACCGAGGCGTACCAGGAGCCGTCCGCCGTCCACGACACCGTGGCCGCCTTCGAACAGGGCCTGCGCGACGGCGACGCCAACATCTCCCCGAGCCAGATCTACGTCTACGCCGCGCTGCAGTCCGACGTGCCCTTCGCCAACGGCGCACCGAACCTGTCGGTCGACCTGCCGTGCATGATCGAGCTCTCCAAGACCCGCGGTGTGCCGATCGCCGGCAAGGACTTCAAGACCGGTCAGACACTGATGAAGACCCTGCTGGCGCCGGGCTTCAAGGCCCGCATGCTCGGCCTGCGCGGCTGGTACTCGACGAACATCCTCGGCAACCGCGACGGCGAGGTCCTCGACGATCCGGAGAACTTCAAGTCGAAGGAGGTCTCCAAGCTCGGGGTGCTCGACACGATCCTCCAGCCGGAGGTCTACCCCGACCTGTACGGCAACATCGACCACGTCGTGCGGATCAACTACTACCCGCCCCGCGGTGACAACAAGGAGGGGTGGGACAACATCGACATCTTCGGCTGGCTCGGCTACCCGATGCAGATCAAGGTCGACTTCTTGTGCCGTGACTCGATCCTCGCCGCGCCGATCGTCCTCGACCTCGCCCTGTTCATGGACCTTGCCGCTCGCGCCGGCGAGTCGGGCGTGCAGGAATGGCTCAGCTTCTACCTCAAAGCGCCGCAGGCGGCCGGGGACACGCCGGCCGAGCACGACCTCTTCATCCAGCAGACGAAGTTGAAGAACACGTTACGAGAGTGGATGGGTGAGCAGCCCGTCACGCACTCCGAAGCAGGCTGAGCTGGTCTGACGCGCCCGTCATCGAAAAGATCTGCGGGGCGACATTACGAACGTGTGACGAACGTGAAAGACTGGACGTGCGCGGGCAGGAACCCACCGGGCGGGGACCAGGAGAGATTCCATGCGCACACGGACCTTGCTGAGCGCGGGAGCGCTCGTCGGCGGATCGTTGACGGCCCTCGCAGCGACCCTCGCCGCGCCCGTCGCCCTCGCCCAGGAACCGCCGCCGGCGCAAGAAGCTGCCCCCGCGGTGGCCGCCACGTCGACGGTGACGCTGCCGTTACTCGGTGCGCCCCTCGTCGTCGACGTGTCCACCGACGTCGGCGGCGGCATCGTCGACGTCTCGCTCAATCAGGCCGACGACTACACGGCCGACAAGCTCAAGCCGAACCGGGTGTCGTTCGTCAACGATGCCGGCACGACGCGGGTCAAGGTCGCCGGCCACTGGGGCGGCCAGCGGGTGACCGCGGCGGCCGCCTCGCTGGCCGAGATCACCGGACCCGGCGGCTGGACCGGCGACGTCTTCGGCGACGGTCAGACCACCACCGTTGGCTTCAGCGTCGGTGCCACCGCCGAGGGCGGGCCGGACATCACCGGCGTCACCGTCGACTCGGCGGCGACGTTCGAGATCGGCGCGACCGAGTACCGCGACCGCTCGTGGGGCGACGCGACGATCGAGTCGGCGAACGCCGAGATCTCGTTCGAGCAGAACGGGCAGCGCCGCAGCCTCGACGTGTCGGCGGTCCTCGTGACCAAGCCCGACGGTTCGAAGGCCAACGTCGTCGTCGGCATCTCCGGCGTCCGCGGGCGAGCGCTCGTCGAAGGCGACCAGGTCGGAACACACACGTGGACCGGCGCCCTGTGCGACGGCACGCCGGCCAGCGTCACGTACACCGTCGACGCCGACGGCCAGGTGAGCAACGTCGTGCCGACGCCTGCCGGGCAGGTCAACGAGCGCGGCGACCGAGCCTGGGTGGCGTTCAGCCGCCGCGAGGGCGTTGCCATCACGTCCAACGACGCCCGCTGGTGGCACGACGGCGACGACGGCCACGGTGGCGGTGACGGCGACGAGCCGCTGGCCGTCGGCACGTCGGAGTGGTTCCGCTGCGACCGCGTCGACCCGACCGTGAACACCGAGATCGACCCGGCGGCCACCGACGATGGCGACGAAGGCGACGAAGGCGACGAAGGTGTCGATGGCGACGATCGTGGCCACGACTGGGGCGGCCAGCAGGACGGTCGTGACCATGACGGCTGGGGCGACAGCGGCGACGGCGACGGCGATGGCCGCGACCACGGCGACTGGGGCGACGGCGAAGACCACGGCGACCACGGCGACTGGGGCGAGGGCCGCGACCACGGCGACTGGGGCGACGGTCGCGACGGTCGTGACGGCGGCAGCGAGGGCGGCGGTGGCTGGGATCGCGGCGGTGACGGTCGGCGCGGCGGGTGACCGACGTGCATCGCCCAGCTCCCCGAACATCCGGACGGCGGGCACCGCGCGGGCTGTCGGCGATCGTGCTGGGTGCGGCGCTGGTCGCCGCCGGGCTCTCGGCCTGCGACGGCGGTGACACCACGAGTGCCGGGACCGCCTCGACGGCGCCGCCGATGACGGCGGTACCCGCGACGGCGGCACCGTCACCGGCATCCACGGCGACCACGCCGGCGACGCCGCCTCCGACGGAGGTCGAACCGGCGATCGACGCGGCGGCACTGCTGACCGCGGCGTTCGACGAGGTTGCCGGCGGCTACCACTTCGTCACCACGGCGACCGTCGCCGGTGCCGAGATCCTGGCGGCCGAAGGTGACCGGGTCGGCGACAGCACACGGGTCACGGTGTCGTCGAACGGTCAGACCGTCGACTACATCGTCGCCCCGACCGGTGCCTGGGCGTCGATCGACGCCGGGTGGCAGGAGCTCGACCAGCCGCCGATCACCGATCCCATCGCCCCGCTGCGCTCGCCGCAGTCGATCGCCGTCGAGTCGAACGACGGTGGGGTGGTGACGCTGGTGGCGACCTACCCGCCGACGGCGCTGTCGCTGACCGGCGAGGAGCCGATCACCGTCTTGTTCACGATCGAGGGCACGACGCTGCACTCGATCGGGTACGCCGCCGACACGGCGCAGGGGCCGGCGTCGGTCTCCGCCACCGTGACCGCACTCGCCGACCCCACCCCGGTGTCCCTCCCATCCACCTGATCACCCCACCGAGCCCCACTCACCGGCCTGCCCGCCCGCCCGTCCGCCCCCGTCCCTGGCGCGCCGGTCTGCCCGTCCGGCCCCGTCCCCAACGGGCCTCGGCTGCCCGCCTGGCCCCGTCCCCAACGGGCCTCGGCTGCCCGCCTGGCCCCGTCCCCGACGGGCTCGGCGTGGACCGTCACACCCTCGGCGCATCATGCGGTCATGGGACGCAGGATCCGAGACCTCGGGCAGAGCGAGTGGCAACACATCTTCAACCGTGGCGCCGATCGCCAGGACATCTTCAGCTGCGACGCTGACCGGGCGTGCTTCGAAACGTGGATGGAGGAGACCTTCCGCGAGCACCGTGTGGAACTGCACGCATACGCGCTCATGAACAACCACATCCACCTTCTGCTCCGCAACGACGACGGGGCGATCTCGGACGCCATGCAGCGACTCTGTGCGCGCTACGCCAGCGCCTACAACGGGCGGACGGCGCGGGAGGGGCCGGTCTTCACCGGTCGGTTCAAGAACGTCGCGGTCACCACCGACGGCCAGCTACATCAGGTGGCGCGCTACATCCATCGGAATCCGCTCGCCTTCGTACCCACGAGGGCTCTGCCGGCGTACCGCTGGTCGAGCCTCGGTGCCCTCGTCGGCCGACGGCCTCTGCCGACCGGGCTGACAATCGGGCCGGTGACCGGCGGCGTCGTCTCGCTTGCCTACCTCGACTGGGTGCTCGAGCCGCAACCGTCCGATCTGCTGCCGCTCGGTGGCCTCCCTCCGCTGATCCCGACCTCGCCCGAAGCCGTCGAGTGTGCGGTGGATCGGGCGGTCAGCTCGTCTGCCGTGCCGCCACCTCAGGACTGGCGGCCCGACGAGCTCCGTCGCACGTTGGCCGCCCAGGTGGCGATCGAGACCAGAGCAGCGACGCCGGCCGAGCTCGCCGCCCGGTTGGGGTTTCGTGACCAGGGGTCGGTCCGCCGTCTCGCGCGCAAGGGTCGGGTGTGCACGAGCGACTCGGCCTGGTTCGCAGCGGTCCACGACGCCGTCCTCGCCGACCTCCGAGCGGCCGCCTGATCAGCCCGCCGCCTGTCGGGGACGGGGCCAGACGGGCAGGCGCTGCCTGTGGGGACGGGACCGGGCGAGCGTCGCCGGCGCGTCGGGGACGGGGCCGAGCGGGCAGGCGCCGCCTGTCGGGGACGGGGCCGGACGGGCGGCCGCTGCCTGCGGGGGACGGGGCCGGGCGGGTGGGCTCGCCGCGGCGCGTTGGGGGCGGTACCGGGCGGGCAGGCGGTGCTGGCGGGCAGTGGCATCTAGAGTCGGGAGACGTGACGGCGACGCTGATGGACGGCAACGCACTGCGCGACGAGATCGTCGCCGGGCTGCGGACTCGGATCGAGGCCGCCGGATCGCCGGCGATCTGCTTGGCGACCGTGCTCGTCGGCGACGACGGCCCGAGCCAGCGCTACGTCCGCTCGAAGCACCAGAAGGCGGGCGAGGCCGGATTGACGTCACGGCACGTCGACCTGCCCGCCACCGCCAGCCAGGTCGAGGTCGAAGCGGCCGTCCGCCAGCTCGTCGTCGACGAATCCGTGCACGGCATCCTCGTCCAACTCCCCTTGCCCGACGGTCTCGATCCCGAGCCGGTGCTCGACCTGATCCCACCCGAGAAGGACGTCGACGGCCTGACCGAACGATCGATGGGACGGCTCGTGCGCGGGCGTCCGGGACTCGTCGGCTGCACCCCGCTCGGCGTGTTGCGGCTCCTCGAGCGTTACGACATCCCCACCTCGGGACAGCGGGCGGTCATCGTCGGGCGTTCCACGTTGGTCGGGTTGCCGCTGAGCCTGCTGCTCGCCCGCAAGGGTATCGACGCCACCGTCACCCTCGCCCACTCACGCACCGACGACATCGCCGGCGTCGTGCGCGAGGCCGACATCGTCGTCGGCGCCGCCGGTCAGGCACGGATGATCACCGCCGACATGATCAAGCCCGGCGCCACCGTGATCGACGTCGGCGTGTCGCGCACCGAGTCGGGCATCGTCGGCGACGTCGACTTCGACAAGGTCGTCGAGGTCGCCGGCCACATCACGCCGATGCCCGGCGGCACCGGCCCGATGACGATCGCCTGCCTGCTCGAGAACACGCTCAGCGCCGCCCGACTGCAGGGCGCGTTCCCTCGCTGACACCGCCGCCCGACGAGGGTTGCCGCATCGAGGTTGACCATTGGCCACTTCGCTGGCACACTGTTCGGCGTGTACGTCGCAGCTCGCACCTCGAACCTGCTCGTCGTACTCATCCGGTAGCACGCCGGCCCTCTGCCGCGCGTGCTCACGACCTCCCCACACGGGAGGTCGTTTGCTTTTCGGCACGACCCCCAATCCCGCCCCGACCCTCACGATCTCCCGCACGAACACCCGCACGAAGAAGGAACCGCAATGGCTGAACGACTCACCGGCGCCGAAGCGCTCATCAGATCCCTCGAGCACGAGGGTGTCGATCTGATCTTCGGGTACCCCGGCGGCTGCATCCTGCCCGCCTACGACCCGCTGATGGAGAGCCCGATCCGTCACGTCCTCGTGCGCCACGAGCAAGGTGCAGGTCACATGGCGGAGGGCTATGCCCACGTCTCGGGCCGTCCCGGGGTGGCGATGGTGACATCGGGCCCGGCGGCGACCAACCTCGTCACGCCGCTGATGGACGCCTACATGGACTCGGTCCCGATGGTCGCCATCACCGGTCAGGTGCCGACCGCGGCGATCGGCAGCGACGCCTTCCAGGAGTGCGACACCGTCGGCATCACCCGCTCGTGCACCAAGCACAACGAGCTCGTGATGTCCGCCGACGACGTCCCGATGGCGATTCGCCAGGCGTTCCACATCGCCACCACCGGACGGCCCGGCCCGACGCTCGTCGACATCCCCAAGGACGTCCTGCAGAACGAGATGACGTGGTACTGGCCGACCGACGAGGAGGTCCTCGCCTCGCTCCCCGGCTACCGGCCGAACGTCAAGGGCCATCCGCGGATGATCAAGGAAGCGGCGCGTTCGATCCTCGCCGCCGAGCGTCCGATCATCTACGCCGGTGGCGGCATCCTCAAGTCGCGTGCCGCCGAGCCACTGCGCGAGCTCGCCGAGCTCATCGACTCCTACGTCGTCACCACGCTGATGGCCCGCGGGGCGTTCCCCGACGACCACCCGTTGTGCCTCGGCATGCCCGGCATGCACGGCAACGCCACGGCGGTCACGGCGATGCAGCGCAGCGATCTGCTGATCACGCTCGGCGCCCGCTTCGACGACCGCATCACCGGCAAGGTCGACGCCTTCGCGCCCGACGCCAAGGTGATCCACGTCGACATCGATCCTGCCGAGCAGGGCAAGGTCCGTCGGCCCGACGTGCCGATCGTCGGAGACGCCAAGTACGTCATCGAGGAGATCATCGCCGAGATCAAGGCGATGCTCGCCGCCGGCGCCACGCAGGCCGACACGTCGGTGTGGAAGAGCAAGGTGTCCGGCTGGCGCGAGCAGTTCCCGATGACCTACGAGCCGTCGCTCCCCGGCGAGGCGCTCAAGCCGCAGTACTGCATCGAAGAGCTCAACCGCCTCAAGGACCGCGACACGATCATCGCCTCGGGCGTCGGCCAGCACCAGATGTACGCCTCGCAGTTCATCGAGTTCGACGAGCCGTACACCTGGGTCAACTCCGGTGGCCTCGGCACGATGGGCTTCTCGATCCCGGCCGCGATCGGCGCCAAGGCCGCCCGTCCCGACACGACCGTGTGGGCCGTCGACGGCGACGGCTGCTTCCAGATGACCGCCCAGGAGCTGGTCACGGCGACCGTCGAGAACCTGCCGATCAAGGTGATGCTGCTCAACAACAGCTACCTCGGCATGGTCCGCCAGTGGCAGGAGATGTTCTACGACGAGCGCTACTCCGAGGTCTACCTCAACGCCACGGTGCCCGACTTCGTCAAGTGGGCCGAGGCGATGGGCTGCGTCGGCATCCTCGTCGAATCGCCCGAAGAGGTCGGTCCGGCGATCGAGAAGGCCAACTCGATCAACGACCGCACCGTCGTCATCGAGTTCCGCACCGACTCCCGGGAGAAGGTGTTCCCGATGGTCCCCGCCGGGTTCAGCAACGACGACCTGATCCTCCACCCCACCCAGCAAGACCGAGCAGAGGCGCTGCGCTCATGACCACGATCAACCAGTACGGGGGGCACACCCTCAACCACCACATCCTGTCCGTGCTCGTCCAGAACCGGCCCGGCGTGCTCGCCCGTGTGGCCGGCCTGTTCGCCCGTCGCGGGTTCAACATCTTCTCGCTCGCCGTCGCACCCGCCGAGGACGAGGGCATGTCGCGCATCACGATCGTCGTCGACGTCGAGTCGACGCCGCTGGAGCAGATCACCAAGCAGCTGTTCAAGCTGATCGACGTGGTCAAGATCTCCGAGCTCGACCCCCGTCGGTCGGTCGAGCGGGAGCTGTTGATCGCCACCGTCAAGGCGCCCGACGAGCAGCGCGGCAAGGTCGTCGAGCTGACCAACATCTTCGAGGGCAAGATCCTCGCCGTCGCCGAATCGGTGCTGACGGTGAGCCTCGAAGGGCACCCCGACAAGCTCGACGACTTTGAGGAATTGCTCGACGGGTATGGCATCGTGGAGTTGCAGCGCACCGGACGGGTGGCGCTGCCGAAACTCGATCGGGGCGCACGTCTGCGCGCCGTGCACCCAACCCCCACCGGAAAGGCTGGCTGAGATGGCCGTCACGCTGTACTACGCCGACGACGCAGATCCTTCGATCATCCGAGGCAAGAAGGTCGCCGTCATCGGCTACGGCTCGCAGGGCCACGCCCACGCGCTCAACCTCAAGGAGTCCGGTGTCGACGTCGTCGTCGGTCTGCGTCCGGAGTCGTCGTCGGCAGCCAAGGCCGAAGCGGCCGGGCTGACCGTGATGACGATCGAGGAGGCCGCCGAGTGGGCTGACGTGGTGATGCTCCTCGCTCCCGACACCGAGCAGAAGAAGATCTACCAGGAGTCGATCGAGCAGCACATGACCGACGGCAAGGCGATCGCCTTCGCCCACGGTTTCAACATCCGCTTCGACCTGATCCAGCCGCCGGCCGGGGTCGACGTGATCATGATCGCGCCCAAGGGCCCTGGCCACCTGGTGCGCCGCACGTATGTCGAAGGTGGCGGTGTGCCGGCACTGATCGCCGTCGCCCAGGACGCCACGGGCAACGCTCGCGACCTCGCCATGTCCTATGCCGACGCCGTCGGTGGCACCCGCGCCGGCGTCATCGAGACGACGTTCTCCGAAGAGACCGAGACCGACCTGTTCGGTGAGCAGGCGGTGCTGTGTGGTGGCCTCACGGCCCTCGTGCGCGCCGGGTTCGAGACGCTCGTCGAGGCCGGTTACGCCCCCGAGATGGCGTACTTCGAGTGTCTCCACGAGGTCAAGCTGATCGTCGACCTGATGTACGAAGAGGGCATCGCCGGGATGCGCTACTCGATCTCCGACACCGCCGAGTACGGCGATCTCACTCGCGGCTCGCGCGTCGTCACCGACGAGACGAAGGCGGAGATGAAGCGGATCCTCGGCGAGATCCAGTCGGGGCAGTTCGCCGCCGAGTGGATCGCCGAGTCCGAGGCCGGGCGTCCGAACTACAAGCGGATGCAGGACGAGGGCAAGGCTCACTCCATCGAGGACGTCGGCGGCCAGCTGCGCGGCGCGATGTCGTTCATCAACTCCGGCAAGACCAAGGTCGCCGACGCCTCCGGCGGGTGACGTGAACGCGGTCGCGTGGGCGGCATTGGTCGTCTTCGCGGCCGCGGCGGCCGCCAACTGGTGGACGCGGTGGACACAGAATCGGCGCGTCGAGCTGTGGAGCAAACCGCTCGCGCTCGTCGCCCTGATCGTCGTCGCCCTGGCGATCGAGCCGGCCGAGCCGACGGTGCGCGCCTGGTTCGTCGTCGCCCTCGTCTGCTCGTTGGCTGGTGACGTCTTCCTGCTCGACGACCGGCGGTTCATCCCCGGCCTCGTCGCCTTCCTGCTCGCCCACGTCGCCTACACGATCGGGTTGGCGCTCGATCCCGAGTGGACGCTGGCGGCGATGGCGCCCGGTGCAGTACTGATGCTGATCGTCGGCGGCTGGATCGGTCGGCGGATCGTCAGCGGTGCCGAACGCGAGTCGCCGGTGCTCGGCTGGGCGGTGATCGCCTATCTCGTGGCGATCTCGCTGATGTTCGCCACGGCGGTGGCGACGCGCAATCCGTGGGCGGCGGTCGGCGCCGCGCTGTTCGTCGCCTCGGACAGCATCCTCGGCTGGCGCAAGTTCGTCGGCGACGCCCGGTGGATGGCGGTGGCGATCATGGTCACCTACCACCTCGGTCAAGCCGGGTTGGTCGTCAGCCTGCTCTGATCGTCCGGGCGTGCGAAATTCCGACTTGGCCGGTCGGGAATGCCCGGGTAGCGTCGCCGCCCATGAGCGACCAGTGGGGTTTCGAGACCAAGCAGATCCATGTCGGCGGAGACCCCGACCCGACGACCGGTGCTCGGGCGGTGCCGATCTACCAGACGACGTCGTACGAGTTCCGCGACACCGAGCACGCCGCCAACCTGTTCGCCCTCGCCGAGGTCGGCAACATCTACACCCGCATCATGAACCCGACCCAGGGTGCGCTCGAGGCCCGGCTCAACGCCCTCGAGGGCGGATGCATGACCGCCATCGGGCTGCCTGGCACGCTCGCCGTGAGCTCGGGGCAGTCGGCGGCGACGCTGGCGATCCTCACGCTGTGCGAGGCCGGTGACCACCTCGTCGCCTCACCGTCGCTCTACGGCGGCACCTACAACCTGCTGCACTACACGATGCCCAAGCTCGGCATCGAGGTCACCTTCGTCGACGATCCCGACAACCTCGACGAGTGGCGGGCGGCGATCAAGCCGAACACCAAGGCGTTCTTCGGTGAGTCGCTGGCCAACCCGCGCAACAACGTCTTCGACATCGACGGCGTGTCGGGTGTCGGCCACGAGCAGGGCATCCCGCTGATCATCGACAACACGGTGCCGACGCCGTTCCTCATCCGGCCGATCGAATGGGGCGCCGACATCGTCGTGCACAGCCTGACCAAGTTCTTCGGTGGCCACGGCACGTCGATCGGCGGCGCCATCGTCGACGGCGGCACGTTCGACTACGCCGCCTCCGGGCGCTTCCCGAACTTCACCGAGCCCGACCCGAGCTACCACGGCCTCGCCTACTTCCCGGCGCTCGGTCACGGCGCGTTCATCCTCAAGGCCCGGGTGCAGCTGCTGCGCGACCTCGGCATGGCGATCTCGCCGTTCAACGCCTTCCTCATCCTGCAGGGCCTGGAGACGCTGAGCCTGCGCATGGAGCGCCACTTCGAGAACGCCCAGAAGGTCGCCGAGTATCCTCGACGCCCGCGACGAGGTGCTGTCGGTGACCTTTGCCGGCCTGCCGTCGTCGCCGTGGTACGAGCGGATGCAGACCTACGGCCGTGGCAAGGGCTCGGGGTCGATCATCGCCTTCGAGATCGAGGGCGGCGTCGACGCCGGCAAGCGGTTCGTCGAAGGGCTCGAGCTGCACAGCCACGTCGCCAACATCGGTGACGTGCGCAGCCTCGTCATCCACCCGGCGAGCACGACCCACAGCCAGCTGACCCCCGACGAGCAGCTCTCGACCGGCGTCACGCCCGGTCAGGTGCGCCTGAGCGTCGGTCTCGAGTCGATCGACGACATCCTCGCCGACCTCGACACCGGCTTCCGCGCAGCCAAAGCTTGATTGTCGGGCCTCACGGAGGTCCGGAGGGCGGCCACGTCTGGTCGGCCCGACTGCGGCTCGTCGCTGGCGCTTCCCTCGCCGCGGGGCTGACCTAGTCGTCGCGCTGGTCGCGGAGGAACGATTCGAACTCGGCGCCGAGGTCATCGGCGGTCGGGATCTGCGCCTCGGCGCGGCGGTCGAACTCCGCTTCCAGCAGGGCGACGTACATCTTCAACTGCGGGTCGCTGTCGACGATCTCGTCGTGGACCGTGCGCCACCCGCTGAGCTGATCGGCGAGGTCGAGCTCGTTGGGCACGCCGAGCACGTGGCTGACGTGGCGCACGAGCGCCGAGACCGCTTGCGGGTGCTCGGCGTTCATCAGGTAGTGCGGGATGCCGACGCGCAACGACACCGACGGGATGCCGGCGGCCTCCAGGTCGGTGTGCAGCACGCCGACGACGCCGGTGACGCCCTGGTACGACGGCGCCACCAGCCCGAGTCGCGCGCGCCAGCGCCGGGTTGGAGGTGCTGCCGGTGACCGGCGGCGTCCGGGTGTGGGGGAGTGCTTCGGCGCCGGAGCCGACGGTCACCACGGCGGCACACTGCAGCTCGGTGGCGACGCGGACGACCGCAGCCACGTACGTGCGCCAGGAGAGATGCGGCTCGACCCCGATCAGGCCGATCACGTCGCGGTGACCCGGTGTCCGTTGCAGCACGAAGTCGTTGACCGGCCACGAGATCTCGCGCACGTCGTCGATCATCGTCACCTGCGGGCGCTGCTGGGTGAAGTCGTAGAACGGGTCGGGGTCGATCTGGCCGACGGTCACGGCGTGGTCACCGCTGACGAAGGCGTTGACCGCCTGGGTCGCCGCGCTGGCGGCGTCGAACCATCCCTCGAGGGCGACGAGCATCACCGGGCGGTCGAGATCGCCGACGTCGGCGACGTCGAAGTCGAGCACCTCGCTGGCGTCCATCGCCACGAGTCTGCCAGCGGCCGACCGCGGTTCGTCAGCTCAGGGCGGCGACGACGTGATCGATGCAGGCGGTGAGCGCGGCGACGTCGTCGGGCTCGATCGCGGGGAACATGCCGATGCGCAGCTGGTTGCGGCCGAGCTTGCGGTACGAGTCGGTGTCGTAGATGCCGTTGGCGCGCAGCGCCGCGCACACGTCGTCGGCGGCGATCGCCTCGTCGAGGTCGATCGTGCCGACGACCAGCGACCGCTGTGCCGGGTCGGCGACGAACGGCGTCGCCCACGGGCGCTCCTCGGCCCATCCGTAGAGCGTCGCCGCCGACCGTGCGCTGCGTCCGTTGGCGAAGGCGAGGCCGCCGTTGTCGAGCATCCATCGCACCTGGGTGTCGAGCATCACCAACGTCGCCACGGCCGGCGTGTTGTACGTCTGGTTCTGTCGCGAGTTGTCGAGGGCGATCTTGAGGTCGAGCGACGCCGGACGCCACCGGTCGGAGCTGCCGATCGACTCGATGCGCTCGAGGGCGGCGGGCGAGCAGGCGGCGAGCCACAGCCCGCCATCGGAGGCGAAGCACTTCTGCGGAGCGAAGTAGTACACGTCGACCTCGCTGGGATCCCAGGTCAGGCCGCCCGCCGCCGACGTGGCGTCGACGGCGACCAGGGCGTCGCTCGCCGACGTGCCGGCGGGTCGGGTGAGCGGCATCATCACGCCGGTCGAGGTCTCGTTGTGGGTGAGGGCGTAGAGGTCGATGCCGTCCTCGGCCTCGGCGACCGGATGGGATCCGGTGTTCGACGAGATCCGCGTCGGCGTCCCGAGGTGGGGGGCGGCCTCGGCGGCCTCGGCGAACTTCGACGAGAACTCGCCGAACACGAGGTGCTGGCTGCGGTCGCGGATCAGGCCGAAGGTCGCCGCGTCCCAGAAGACCGTGGTGCCACCGTTGCCGAGCACGATCTCCCAGCCGTCGGGGAGGCCGAACAGCTCGGAGAGTCCCGATCGCACGGAGCCGACGAGGTTCTTCACCGGCGGCTTGCGGTGCGACGTGCCGAGGATCGTCGTCCCCGCCGCGGACAGCGCCTCGATCTGCTCCGGACGGACCTTGGAGGGACCGCACCCGAACCGGCCGTCGGCCGGGAGGAGGTCGGCCGGGATGGTGATCGTCGAGGGATCGCTGCTGCTCACGGCCCCCAGCATGGCCCGCCATCGGGGACACGACACCACCGGTTCGCCACCCCAGGTGTCACACCGGTGCAGGGTCCGGCGCGACGTCACGTCGCTGCGATCGGGGGCGCCCTCAAACGGGCGTTGGGAGCATGGCCAGCCTGTGGCAGGCTGGGCGACCGTGAATCGCACCTCCCGACGTCTCGCTGCCATTGCCCCGTCTGCCACCTTGGCGGTCGACGCCAAGGCCAAGGCGCTGAAGGCAGCCGGCGAGAACGTGATCGGGTTCGGGGCCGGCGAGCCCGACTTCGCCACCCCGGAACACATCGTCGACGCGGCGGTCGCCGCCTGTCGCGACCCCAAGAACCACCGCTACACGCCCGCCGGCGGCCTCCCCGAGCTGAAGGAGGCGATCGCGGTCAAGACCAAGCGCGACTCGGGGTACGAGTGCACCGCCAGCCAGGTGCTGGTGACCAACGGCGGCAAGCATGCCGTCTACACCGCCTTCGCCGCGCTCTGCGACCCGGGCGACGAGGTGATCGTGCCGGCGCCCTACTGGACCACCTACCCCGAGGCGATCACGCTCGCCGGCGGCGTGCCCGTCGTCATCGACACCGACGCCGAGAGCGGCTTCCAGGTCACCATCGAGCAGCTCGACGCGGCGCGGACCGAGCGGACCAAGGTGCTGCTGTTCGTCAGCCCCGACAACCCGTCCGGTGCCGTGTACCCGCCCGAGGCCGTCCAGGCGATCGGGGAGTGGGCGCTGGAGAACGGCGTCTGGGTGATCACCGACGAGATCTACGAGCACCTCACCTACGGTCCGCACGAGTTCGCCTCGATGCCGACGCTCGTGCCCGATCTCGCCGATCAGTGCATCGTCGTCAACGGTGTCGCCAAGACCTACGCCATGACCGGGTGGCGGGTCGGCTGGATGATCGGGCCGAACGACATCATCAACGCCGTCGACCAACTTCCAGAGCCACGCCACGTCGAACGTCTCCAACGTCGCCCAGCGGGCGGCACTGGCAGCGGTCGCCGGTGGGCTCGAGGACGTGGCGCGGATGCGCGCCGCCTTCGAGCGCCGGGCACGCACGATGCACGAGCGGCTCAACGACATCGACGGCATCACCTGCATCGAACCCCAGGGTGCGTTCTACTGCTACCCCGACATGACCGGCCTGCTCGGCCGTCCGATCGGTGGGGTCACGGCGACGAACACGCTCGAGCTCGCCGACCTCGTGCTCGATCAGGCGAAGGTGGCGTTCGTGCCGGGTGAGGCGTTCGGCCTCGGCGGCTTCGGACGGTTCTCCTTCGCCCTCGGCGACGACGACCTCGTCGAGGGGATCGACCGCATCGCCAAGCTCGTGGCGCGATAAGCAACGCCCGGGGCCAGGCCCCATGCGTTGCTTATTGCCACCACAGGCGGTGGCGGGCGGCGAGGGCGGTGACGACAACGAGCACGGCGCACTCGGCGACCTGCTCGACCGCCCCGAGGAGGTCGCCGCTGATGCCCCCGAACGCCCGGCGGGCCAGGGCGACGATCGGCAGTGCGCCGGCGGCGGCGGCGAGCGCCAGTGGCACCACCCACCAGCCGGACACGAGCGCCGTCACGGCGAGCGCGGCGGCGACGGCGAAGCCCGCCGCCCGCGACGTGACGGCACGGGCGAAGTCGGCGCCCAGCCCCGACTGCGGGACCGGCGCAACCGTGTGCATCACCGCCACCGCCGCCCCGCGGCCGAGCGTGTGCGCGGCGACCAGACCGGCGAACGCCGTCGCCGGACCGAGCGCGGCGACGCACAGCACGCGCAACAGGATCGTCGAGCACATCGCCGCCACGCCGTAACTGCCGTGGCGCGAGTCGCCGAGGATCTGCCGCCGGCGTTCGGGTGTCGTGCCGCCGAGGGCGTCCATCGTGTCGGCCAGCCCGTCCTCGTGGAACGCTCCCGTGATCGCCAGCCCGGCGACGACTGCCAGGGCGGCGGCGACGGTCGCCGGCACCCACTCCATCGCCGCCGCGGCGACGAGGCCGACGGTCGCCCCGATCACGGCACCGACGACCGGGAACCACGGCACGCAGCGCGCCAGGACCGGTGCGCTCGGCAGGGAGATCGGGATGCGGGTCAGGAACTGGACGGCACCGAGCAGGTCACGCAGCGCGGAGCCCGCCGGCGGCGGACCGGACGGTGGTGCCCACGGAGGGTCAGTCACCGAACCACTCGGCGAACGTCGGCACGTCGGTCACGCCCGCGCACGCCATGGCGATCAGCGGGACGGCGGCCATCGCCCCCGATCCTTCACCGAGGCGCATGTCGAGGTCGAGGAGTGGCGCCTTGCCGAGGCGTTCGAGGAGTTTGCGGTGGCCGGCTTCGGCGGAGCAGTGGCCGACGGTGCAGTGATCGAGGATCGCCGGGTCGATCTCGTTCAGCGGGAGCACGGCGGCGGTGACCACGTACCCGTCGAGGACGACCGGGATCGAGCGCCGCCGAGCGGCGACGGTGGCGGCGGTGATCGCCACCAGCTCGGACCCGCCGACCTCGCGCAGGATCTCCAGCGGATCCGTGATGCCGGCGATCCGCCGCACCGCCTCCTGGACGACCTCGCGCTTGCGGGCCAGCCCCTCGTCGTCGATGCCGGTGCCCCGCCCGACCCACGCCGCCGTCTCACCGCCGGCCAGCGCGGCGGCGATGGCGGCCGATGCCGTCGTGTTGCCGATGCCCATCTCGCCGAGCACGAGGAGGTCGCCGTCGAGCGCCTCGACGGCGTCGAACGCCATGGCGACGATGGCGTCGAATCGTTCGGGTGACATCGCCGGCTCGGAGCGGATGTCGCCGGTCGGGTGGCCGATGCCGACGTCGATCGCCGTCACCTCGGCGCCGGCGAGGCGGGCGAAGGCGCTGATCGTCGAGCGACCCTGGCGGTAGGCGTCGAACATCGCCTGCGTCACCCCGGTCGGGTACGCCGACACCTCGGTCGCCGCGGCGACGCCATGGTCGGCGGCAAAGATCAGCCCGACCGGCCGCTCGATGCGCGGGCGGTCGGTGCGCTGCCAACCGGCGACCCATTCGGCGATTTCATCGAGCCAGGCCAACGCCCCGAGCGGCCGCAGGATGTGCTCGGCGCGGTCGTGCACGGCGGCGCGTGCCGCGGCGTCGGCGGTCGGCAGGTCGGCGAGGGCAAGGCGGAGGCGGCTCATGTCGGGACGCCATTGTTGCCGCCATCGATGACGATGTGCGGATCCTCGAGCGCCAGCAGGCGTCCGGCGACGAGCAGGTACGACCGTCCGGCGGCGGCCGCCCACCGCTGGTTGACCCAGCCGTGCACGTCGCGATAGCGGCGTCCGAGCTCGCTGTCGGGGTGGATGCCGAGGCCGACCTCGTTGGAGATGGCGACGACGTCGCCTGCCGCACCCGCGGCGGCGGCTGCGGCAGCGTCGGCGAGGCGCACGATCTCGTCGTCGTCACGGTCGTCGAAGATCAGGTTCGTCGTCCACAGCGTCAGGCAGTCGACGATGAGCAGCCCGCCGGGCGTCGCGGTGGCGGTGATCGTCTCGGCCAGCGCCAACGGCTCCTCGACGGTCGTCCACCGGGCGGGTCGTTCGTCGCGGTGGCGGTCGATGCGCGACGCCATGTCGTCGTCCAGTGCGGTCGCCGTCGCCACGTAGGTCACCGGACCGTGGTGGTGTTCACCGAGGCGCACGGCGAGCGCGCTCTTCCCGCTGCGTGCGCCACCGAGCAGGAGGGTCAGCACCGGGTCGGTCCGTTCAGTAGTCGATGCCGCGCATCGCCCGGATTCCCTGGCGGAACGCGTGCTTGACCTCGGTCATCTCGGTGACCGTGTCGGCGAGCTCGATCAGTGCCGGATCGGCGTCGCGCCCGGTGACGATGACGTTGACGTGGCGCGGGCGGGCGGCGATGGCGTCGACGATCACCGACGCATCGAGCCAGTGGAAACTCGACAGGTAGGTCAGTTCGTCGAAGATCACCAGCTGGTGTTCGCCCGCGTTCATGATCTCGACGGCCTTCGCCCAGCCGGCAGCGGCGTGCGCACGATCCTGGGTGAGGTCGTCGGAATCCCAGGTGAACCCGTCGCCGAAGGCGTGCCACTCGACGCCGAGCTGGCGGGCGACCTTCTCCTCGCCGGTGTTCCAGTTGCCGGCCTTGATGAACTGGAGCACGGCGACGTTCCACCCGCGGCCGACGGCGCGGATCATCATCCCCCACGCCGACGACGACTTGCCCTTGCCGTTGCCGGTGTTGACGACGACCAGCGAGTCGGCGCGTCGGAGGCCGTCGGGGACCGGATCCTCGGTCGGGGCCAGATCCGGTGCGTCGGAGGGGGAGTCGCTCATGAGCTTGGGGAGCGTACGCAGACGTCGGTACCCTGTCCAGCTGTCGGCGAGAGAGCGAAGTCGGTGAAAACCCGACGCTGTCCCGCAACGGTGATGTCGATCCACGGATCGAACGAGCCCGGTCGCCTCTCGCGCCGACGCGACATCCACCCTCGAGGCAAGGGAAGGTTCGCCGGCCGGTGCACACCGGCTCGCTCCCATCTTGTCCTCCACTTCCATGGAGGAACCGATGAATCGATTCATCATCCCCGTCCGCCACCGTGTGGCGGGTGCACTCGCCGTGTCGGTGCTGGCGCTCGCCGCCTGCGGTTCCGACGCCGACAATGCGGCGACGACGACCGACCCCGTCGCCGGCACGACGGGCACGACGGCGTCGAGCGTGGCAACCGGCCACGTCCCCGAGCGGATCGTCTCGCTCAGTCCGACCCACACCGAGATCCTGTTCGCCATCGGCGCCGGCGACCAGGTCATCGCCATCGACGAGATCTCGAACCACCCGCCCGAGGCGCTCGAGCTGCCGCACGATCTCTCCGGCTTCGAGCCGAACGTCGAGGCGATCGCCGGGTTCGAGCCCGACCTCGTCGTCGTCGGCGGCGACTTCACGGGGCTCGGCGACCAGCTGGCAGCGATCGACATCGAGATGTGGGACGGCCCGGCGGCGATGACGCTCGACGACACGTACGCCCAGATCGAGGAGCTCGGCGAGATCACCGGCCACGGTGAGGAGGCTGCGCAGTTGGTCGAGTCGATGCAGCAGGAGATCGACGAGATCATCGGCTCGACGCCGCTGTTCGAGGTGCCGATCACCTACTACCACGAGCTCGGCACCGACCTCTACAGCGTCGACTCGACGACGTTCATCGGCGAGCTCTACGGACTGCTCGGGCTGCGCAACATCGCCGACACCGCCGAGGGCGACCACGGTGGCTACCCGCAGCTCAACGCTGAGTTCATCATCTCCGCCGACCCGGACCTGATCTTCCTCGCCGACACGATCTGCTGCGGCGAGTCGCAGGCAACGGTCGCCGCCCGTCCGGGCTGGGAGTCGATGACCGCCGTCGTCAACGGCGACGTCATCGAGATGGACGACGACATCGCCTCCCGCTGGGGGCCGCGCGTCGTCGACTACCTGGCCGCCGTGTCGGCCGCGATCACGTCGCTGTGATCGGCCGCCGATGACCGACGAGCGCACGCCGGACCCGGAGCGCTCGGGGTCCGACGTGCGCTGGTACGTCGGGGCGTCGCTGGTGTTGCTGGTGGCGGTCGTCGTGGGGGCATCGATCGGCCCGGCCGGCCCACCCGCCTGGAAGGTGCCGTTCGAGCTGCTCAACCGCCTCCCGCTGGTGTCGATCGACACCGGTGTCAGCGACTCGCAGTGGAACATCGTCTGGCAGATCCGCATGCCGCGCGTCCTCCTCGGGGTCCTCGTCGGCGGGATGCTGTCCGTCGCCGGGGCGAGCTACCAGGGCGTGTTCCGCAACCCGCTCGTCGACCCGTACCTGCTCGGCGCGGCCGCCGGTGCCGGGCTCGGGGCGACGTTGGCCCTGACCACCGGACGCACCATCACAGACTCGTGGCCGATCGATCCGGTCCCCGCAGCGTCGTTCCTGATGGCCCTCGTCACCGTCGCCGTCACCTACCTCGTCGGTGCCTCGTACGGCGGCACGCGCAGCGGCGTGACGCTCGTGCTCGCCGGCGTCGCCGTGGTCTCGTTCGCCACTGCCGTGCAGACGTTCATCCTGCAGCGCAACCTCGACCAGGTGCGCGAGGTGTTCCAGTGGATCCTCGGGAGGTTGTCGGGGGCGACGTGGTCCGACGTGACGCTGATCCTGCCCTACGTGGCGATCAGCTGCCTCGTCCTGATGCTCCACCGCCGTCACCTCGACGTGCTGCGCGTCGGCGACGACGAGGCGGCTGCGCTGGGCGTCGCCGTCGGTCGTACGCGCCTCATCATCGTCGTCGTGGCGACCCTGGGCACGGCCGCCGTCGTCGCCGTGAGCGGGCTGATCGGCTTCGTCGGGCTCGTCGTGCCGCACGCCGTTCGGCTGGTGGCCGGTGCCAGCTACCGCCGCGTGATCCCGTTGTCGCTGCTCGGTGGCGCGGCGTTCCTGGTCCTCGCCGACATCCCCGGTCGCATGTTGGCCAAGCCTGCCGAGACGCCGATCGGCGTCGTGACGGCGTTCATCGGGGCGCCGTTCTTCATCTATCTGCTGCGCTCCCGGCGGGTCGTGCGATGAGCGAGGTCGTGTTCGACGCCGTGTCGGTGCACTACGGGCCGCGCTGCGTCGTCGACGCGTTCACCGATCGGGTCGGCTCGGGGGAGTGGCTCGGCGTCGTCGGCCCGAACGGTGCCGGCAAGTCGTCGCTGCTGCGAGCCGTCGCCGGGCTGGCGCCGGCGAGCGGTGACATCGTCGTCGACGGGCAGTCCCTGACGGGCCGCACCCCGAAGGAACGGGCCGCGCTCGTTGCCTACGTCCCCCAGGAGCCGCTGATCCCGGACGACATGACGGTCGAGGAGTACGTCCTGCTCGGCCGCACGCCGTACATCAGCTACCTCGGCTGGGCGACGCGCCACGACCGGGAGGTGGCCCACCGGATCATGGAGCGACTCGATCTGGCCGACTTCGCCGGCCGCTTCCTCGGGGCGCTCAGTGGCGGTGAGCGCCAGCGGGTCGTACTCGCCCGCGCCCTCGCCCAGGAGGCGCCGGTGCTGCTGCTCGACGAGCCGACGTCGGCGCTCGACATCGGTCACCAGCAACAAGCGCTGGAGCTCGTCACCGAGTTGCGGCACGAGCACGGGCTGACGGTGCTCGCTGCGCTGCACGACTTGACGCTCGCCAGCGCGTACACCGACCGGCTGACGATGTTCGATGCCGGTGTCGTCGTGGCGTCCGGGGCGCCCGTCGACGTGCTCACGCCCGAGCGTCTCGCCGACGTGTACCACGCCACGGTCACCGTCGAGCTCGACGACGACGGCACCGTCGTGGTGGTGCCCCGCCGCTCACGGCCGCGGGCGGATTGACCGACGACCGGACGGTCCGCGGTGCAGGCGTACCCTGGGCCACATGAGCGAGTCGCCGTATCCGGAGTTCCCCGGCGCCGAGCCGTTCGATGCCGTGCGCAGCCCCGCCGACGAACGCCTGCACCGCAAGCGGATGTGTGCGCTCGGGTATCGGATCTTCGGCGCCATGCGCTGGGGGCAGCTCGGCGACGGCCACGTGTCGGCCCGTGATCCGATCCTCACTGATCACTTCTGGCTCCTCGACTGGGGCATCCCGTTCCGCGAGGCGACCGTCGACCATCTCGTGCTCGTCGGGCCCGACGGCCGGGTGATGGACGCCGACGGCAACCCGACCGGCGCCGTCAACACCGCCGGGTTCAACATCCACGCCCCGGTCCTCGCCGCCCGGCCCGACGCCGTCAGCGCCGCCCACACCCACACCGCCTTCGGCACCCCGTGGTCGGCGAACGTGCTGCCGTTCCGGGCGATCAGCCAGGAGTCGTGCGCGTTCGTGTTCGACCAGGCGATGTTCGACGACGAAGAGGTCGAGGTGCTGTCCTACGACGGCGGCAAGCGGATCGCCGCCGCCCTCGGCGACAAGAAGCTGTGCATCCTGCGCAACCACGGGACGTTGACGGTCGGTGGCTCGGTCGAGGAGGCCGTCGGTTGGTTCGTGATGTCGGAGCGTGTCGCCGAGGTGCATGTCAAGGCACCCGGCGGCAAGGCGATCTCCGACGCCGCCGCCGCCGTGGCCGCCTCGACGCTGGCGCCCGCCTCGACCGGCTGGCGGGTGTTCCAGTGGCTGCGCCGCGACCTCGTCCCCGACCCGACCGTCGTCGACTGACCACGTCGGCGGTCAACGCATCGGCGGTCAACCCGTCGGCGTCGTCCATGGCGTCACCCTCTGAATTGCGGGCGATGCGCCGCGTGCCGGTCAGGCGCTGAACGGGAGGGCGAGCCCGATCATCGGCGGTCGCAGCGGATGGACCTGACCGGTGGGGTCGGTGAGTTGGAAGTGGCCGGCCCCGAGGGGCTCGAGTTTCCAGTGCTGCTCGTGGAGCCAGTGGTGGTGGTACCAGCAGACGAGGGCGAGGAGGTCGAGGTCGGTTTTCCCGTCGTCGGCCCAGTGGATGGTGTGATGGGCGTCGCACCCGTCGGGTCCGACCGGGCAGCCGAGGATTCGGCAGCCGTGGTCGCGGGCGACGAGCAGGTCGAATTGTGCGTCGGACACCGTTCGCACCTGGCGGCCGTAGTTGACAACCGTGTCGGCGGGCCCGGTGATGAGGCGGTGGACGCCGGCGTCGCAGGCGAGGCGTCGAATGGCGTCGGGCGGCCCTGGCCTGGCGCATCGCCGTGGTGGCGGCGTCGGCCGCATCGAGCACCGCGGCGCCGGCGGCTGCCTCGGAGCGGGTGCTCGTCCCCATGCCCCCATCTTGACGTGGGGTGTCACGGAGATGACGTGGGCAATGTCCCGGACGGCCGCGGCGAATTCGCCGCCGGGCTACTCGGGAGGCCTGATCGTTGATCACGGGTCGGGCGCGGCGGTCGGCGATGAGCGAGCGGGCCGACGGGTGGGCCATTCGCTCATCGCCAGCGCCCACCAGCCGGGTCGGCAGGAGGCAGTGGCGAGGGCCGGGCGACTCGGGGCTGTGGTGCCGGTGGTCCATACTTTCGCATGCGACGACGTACGGCTGTCGGTCGGTGGGCAGCGTGTGCGCTCCTGGTGGCCGCGGTGGTCGCCACGGCAACCGTCGGTCGCGTCGGTGCCGGTGAATCGGTGTCGACCACCATGCGGCCGGGATCCGCATCCGCCTCGTCGCTGCTGACCGACGTGGATCGCGGGGCCACGGGAGCGTTTGCCCCGGCGACTCGGTTGAACCCGCCCCAGCGCGTGCTGATCGTCGGCGACTCGACACTGGCAGCGGTTCGTAACGTCGCCGAGTCGCAGCGGCTGCTCGCCGGATTCCACCCGATCCTCGACGCGCAGGGCTGTCGCCGGCTCGTCTGGCCGTCGTGTTGGAGCAACACCGACCTCCGTGTCCCCAACACCGTGGAGGAGGCGATCCTGGGCACGCCCGGCCGTCTCGACGTCGTCGTCGTGATGTCCGGCTACAACGACTGGAACGACCCGTTCGGCTCGTTCGTCGACACGATCATGCAGGCGGCACGCGCCAAGGGTGCCGCAGCGGGTCGTCTGGCTGACGCTGAGCACCGGCACGCCGCCTGGGTCGAGTGCCACCGCGATCCGCGTCTACGCCGAGAACACCCGAATGCTGTGGGAGTCGGCGCCACGGCACCCCGACCTCGTCGTCGCCGACTGGCGCACCTACAACGGACGCGCCATCGGTTGGATGGCCGACGACGGTGTGCACCTCGAGCGGCGCGGGGCGTACGGGCTCGCCGACTACATCGCCCGCTGGATCGCCCACCTCGACGGGCGAGAGTGTCCGGCACCGTTGGACCCCGGCGCCCTCCGACCGGACCCGTGCCCGAGCCCGAACTCGATGACACGGGTCCCCGACATCTCCGGCCTCTACGGCGTCTGACGCCGCACGATCCCGAGGCCTCCGTCCCCAACCGTTGCATTGGCGGTGGCTCGGTCAGCAGGTCCGGCTGAGCGCCGTGTCGTAGCACACGACGGTGCCGCCGGCATCCCGCCGCGTGAAGCGGACGAACTCGAGGGCGACCTCGGCTCGCGGCACCTCGCCGTCGGCACCGGTGGCCGTGATGGCGACGCTCGTGGCAAACGCCTGGCCCAGTTGGATCGAGCCGGCCGGTGTCGTGGTCTCCTCGGTGATCATCGCGTCGGCCGTCTGGCCCGAGGAGGTCCGGGAGATCCAGCTCGCCAAGTTGGCATCGAGCGGTTGGTGGACCACGATCGCCGACGGGACCACGAGCGGGGCCCCGGGCCCGCCACCCGCGCCGCCCCCGCCCTGGAGGTCGATGCCCCACGCCAGCGAGCTGATCGGCGAGGACGCGCCACCGACGATCAGGGCGCCGACCGTCGCACCGCTGACCGGCGCCGCTGCTGGGCCGGACTGCACGGCGAAGGTCTCGAACGCCACGCTCATCCGCTCGCCGGCGGCGTCCGAGCTCTCGCGCCCGAGGGCGGTGATCCGCACGTCCCCGAGGTCGAGGCGCAGGTAGACGCCACCCGTCGCATCGACGAGCTCGAGCGCTGCGGTCCGGAACACTTGACCGGTGAGGCTGGCCCTGGTGAGCGCGACCGAACGGTCGTCGACGGGCTTGGAGATCTCGAGGTCGGACCACGTCGGCACGGCAGCGCCTCCCGGGCCCGGCATCGCCGCGCTGAGGTTGAGGGTCGCACCGCGCACCTCGATTGCGCCGGGGACCCCGCCGATGGTCAGACGGCCGACGACCGCCGTATGGGCGGCCGGCGGCGCGCCGTCACCGGCAGGTCCGGCCGGCCCCGCTGGTCCCGCAGGTCCTGCCGGGCCAACCGCACCGGTCGACCCGGCGTCGCCCTTCGGTCCCGCCGGACCAACCGGGCCAGCGGGGCCAACGGGGCCAACGGGGCCAACGGGGCCGGCAGGTCCCACCGCGCCGTCGGCACCTGGCGGACCCACCGCACCGTCGGCGCCCGCCGGGCCGGCAGGTCCCGCAGGACCGGTCTCACCCTCGGGACCAGCCGGGCCAATGGCGCCGTCCTTCCCGTCGACGCCCGCCGGGCCTGTCGCCCCGGTGGCGCCCCGTGGCCCCGCGGGACCCTGGGGTCCGGCGGGGCCAACGGTGTTCCAGGTGAGTGGGGACTCGCGCAGCAGCGCCGGTCCGGTGGTGATGCACCTGCCGGCCACGCCCGACTTCGTCGGGTCGATGACCCGGATGACGCCGGTGGCGTTGCTCACACAGGCGGTGACCTCCCGGCCGGTCTCCGTGCCCGAGGCGCTGACCAGCGTCGCCCCTCCGATCATCACCAGCGCCAGCATGGCGCCAACGGTTCCACGGTGCATGTCCGCTCCTTCGAGTCCGGCGCGCCCCCGCGACGCGGCGACTCGACGGTAACGACGGGATCAGAACCGTCGCATCGGTCAGATGACCGATACGTCCGAACCGCTCGGGGCGTCGATGATCTCCAACCGGATCGCCGTCGACACCGCAGCGACACGTCCCCGGACGTTGAGCTTGCGATAGATCGCCTCGTTGTGGTGCATCACCGTCTTCGGCCGGACACCGAGCCGTCCGGCGATCGTCTTGTTGGTGGCGCCCGTCGCCAGCAGCCGCAGCACCTCGAGCTCCCGACCGGTCAATCCATCCGGCTCCCTCCGACGGGCCGACGGCTCCGTCACGTCGGGGGTGAGCGAGCGTGCGTAGGCGCGAGCACTCGTGACGGCATCGATCCAGGCGGTGGCACCGGCTCGCGCCCGTTGCCGACGAACCTGCTCCTCTCCCAGGGCGAGGCGCGAGCGTTCAACGGTGGCATCGAAGCCACGCGAGTCGGCCGGCGGCACGCTCGTCGAGACGACCGTCGGGGCGAAGCTCAGCGTGGCAGCGATGCGCACGACGGCCTCGTGGTCGTCGCGGCGGCTGGCGACGAGCGCGATGACCATCAGCGCATGGATCTCGCTCGGGATGTAGCAGAGCCGGAGCGCCTCGTCGATCAGCTCGACGGCGGTCGACGCTGCCCGATCGAGCTCGCCGGCTCGGACTTGGTTGACCCCGCGACGACCGAGCGCCCACAGGGCGATGCGCTCGTCCTCGGCACGCCGGGCCGCAGCGATGACGGCGTCGAGATCGATCGGCGGTCGATCGAGCGCGGTCGCACGCGGCGGAATGCTCTCCAGCAACAACGAGGCTCGTGCCACCGCACCGCCATCGCCGGCACGGATGGCCGCCACGAGCGCCTCGGAACCCAGCCGCACGGCGTTGTCGACGTCGCCACCCAGGTTGGCGATCGCGCCGGACAAGCTCAACAAGCGCGCCCGTCGGGCGTCATCGCCGATGCGGGTGGCGAGCTCGAGGCCGTCGCGCACCGCGTGCACGGCGAGGTCCCGATCGGCGAGGATCGGCGTCATCTCGGCCACGGCGATCATCACGCCGAGTCGATCGACGGGATCGTCGATCTGGTCGAACAGGGTCGTGACCTCGCGCACGCGATCGGTGAGCCGATCGATGTCGGGCGGGAAGGTGTGATCCGACTCGCAGCGTGCGAGCAAGCACAGCAGCGATCCGCGCACGGCGGCGGGGAGGCACGCCTCGTCGTCGCCGAGCTGGGCGGTGAGCTGCCCGGACAGCGTGGTCAGCTCACCCCGACGGATCAGCTCGGGAGCCACGTCGCGGAGCAGTTCGGCCCGCGCTGCAGGCGCCAACCCGGCTCGAGCCGAGCGCTCGACGGCCAGTCGAACGTTGTCGAACTCGGCCCGCACTTCCCCTCGGGCCCGTCCGGCGTCGACGTCACCGGCGGCCGTCCGCCTCAGCAGCGACGCCATCCGATCGATCAATCGTCGTTGGATGGCAGCGACGGTGTCCGCATCGGTCGCTGCTCGCGCCCGCTCGGCGACCGCCGCCGGGAGCGTGAAGAGCGCGATCGACGGCTCGCTCCGCACGGGTGTCACGAGATAGCTGTCGACGAGCTCGTTCAACGTGTCGTGCAGGTCACCGAGGTCGATCGTCGTCTCACCGCCGAGCAACGAGTGCAGCGTCTCGATCGACGTCGGCGCCGCGAGCTGCGCCATCGCGGTCAGCACGGCGCGCTCCGTCGATGAACAAACACTCCAGCCGCGCTCGACCGAGGCGCGCAGGCGACCGCCGGCGACCGTCATCGCTCGAGGCCCGTCGAGCGCGGCGAGCACGCCCGCCGGAGGCATCAGGCGCAGCATCGACGCCGTCATCTCGATGACGCGTGGGTTGCCCTCGGTCCGACGACAGATCCCGTCGATCACGGCCCGGTTGCCGTCGGTCAGCGCGAAGAGTGGATTCGCCTCACCCGCCCGGGCGCAGAAGACCGCCAGCGCGTCCTCGTCGTCGAGCGGTGCGACGTGATGGACGAACGCTCCGGCACCCAGGACGGGCCTCGACGCAGTGACGATCACCGACGCACCCGAGCTCAACAGCCCGTCGAGCATCGCGGGTGGCGGCGCTGCCCCCAGATCGTCGATGACGACGAGCACCGGGCCGCGCCCGAGCGCCTCGCGCACTCGCGCCCAGGTCGGTTCACCGCCCTGGAACGGGAGGCCGAGTGCTTCACGCAGCGATCCGAGCAGTGTGGCGTCGTCGGCGAGCGCACTGCCGGCGAGCCAGGCGACGCGCTCCGACCGGCTGGCGAGCTCCCGCGCCAACCGCGTCGTCCCGACGCCGGGCGGGCCGACGATCGTGAGCAGACGGTGGCCGTCGCCGAGTGCTCCTTCGAGGCGTTCCAGATCGGCGTCGCGGCCGACGAACGTTGCCGCCGGTCGCCAGGCCCCGTCCATCGCACGAGGCTACCGATGTCCTCGAGCGCCCGGTGCCGTCGTGACGGCGGTGCTTCCGGCTCCGATGAGAACGTGCTTGGCCATCCGAGGCGGGCCGTGTCCGACGGACCAGCCGATCAGCCGCCGTCCTCCGCGGTGAGGCGTTCGACCAGCGCTGCCTCGACGCGGCGCCGGTCGGGGGCCGTGGCGATCTGCACCGTGGTGCCGTGCGGATCGACGACCGTGCGGCCGGCATCGTCGCCGTCGATGATGATCGCCACGGACTGGTCGCTGATCGTCACCATCGACGGATCGACGGCGACCACCGCGGTGAGCTCGTCCCACAGGAACAACCCGCTCTCCCACGGTCGGGCGACCGACCACAGCTGCGCGACCAGATGGGCAGCCGGGCTGTCGGACTCCGCGAGGCGGTCGAACAGACTGCGGTCTGCCGGCATCGCATCGGTGGCGTCGAGCGGCACCATCGTCACCGGAATCCCGGAGCGCAGCACGGCATCGACCGCGGTCGGATCGACGATGTAGTTCCACTCTGCGCTGCCGTTCGGGGCGTTGCCGGGAACGTTGAACGCACCGCCCATCGTCACGACCCGGTCGACGCCGTCGGCGAACGCCGGGTCGGCGGCGACGGCCTCGGCGAGGTTCGTCAGCGGGCCCAGTGCGACGACGACGAGGCCATCGACGGATGCCGCCGTCTCCGTGAGCAGCGCCGTGGCCCCACCGTCGATCGGTTCCGTCTCGACGGCCGGCAGTCCCAGCGGATCGAGCCGATCGGCGGCGTCGCGCCACTCGGCGGGCCACTCGGCGCCGGGACCCACGGGGACCTCGGAACCGCACGCCACCGGCACCGGTGCATGGCCCAGCCGCTCGAGGATGGCCAGCGTATTGGACGTCGCCGCCGCGGAACGCGACTCACCGGTGCCCGCCAGGGTCACCGCCCGCAGGGCGACGTCCGGATGCGTCGCGAGGTAGGCCAGTGCCCCGACGTCGGACACGGTCGGGCTGGAGTCGATCACGATCGGGATCGGTTCGCCCGACGGGGCGTGCACCGTCGACGGCGGCGTCGGTGCATCAGCGGGAACGGCCTGCGACGGTCCCCCGCCACAGGCCGACTCCACCAACGCGACCGTCGCCGCGACGATGGCGCTCAGTCCAGCGCGACGCCGCATGTCTCGTTGATCCACGGCAGTGCGGTCGCCTCGATGCGCTCCATGTCCGTGGGGGCGGGGGCGAGCTCCGCCCACAGTGCCTCGGCCGCAGCCTCCGACTCGGCGGCGGCGACGCCGAGGAACAGCGCCGCCGAGAAGTCGAGGAACGCCGTGATGTCGTCGCGGACCTCGGCGTCGACGTAGCTCGTCCCCGCCTGCAGCTGGGCGATGAGCCTGGCGCTGTTCGCGGCCACGGCCTGCGTCGCGGCGAAGTCGTCGTCGGGCGCGCTGTCGCCCAGCGCGTCGACCTCCGCGACGACGTCGCAGAACTCCTCGCGGGTCGTCACGCCGACTTCGATCCCGACGATGTCGGTGAAGCCCAGCGCCGCGTGCTGGCCGTCGCCGACCTGCAGGCACAGCGTGTGCGAGCCCGGGCCCAGGTACACCGTCCCCGCACCGGCGCCGCTGCCGAAGTGGACGTGGTCGGCATCCTTGGGGATCGGCGCGCCGGGTTCGACGCAGCCTGCGTCGGCGATGACGTGGAAGTGGCCCGCGCCCTCGCGGACCTCGCCCGCCGGTTCGATCTCGATGCCCTCGGCCACCATGGTGAGGTCCACACCACCGGCGATCCGATCCCCGTTCGAGGGCGACTGGAAGGTGATGCGGGCGGCCTCGTCGTCGTGCTCGTCGTCGTGCTCGTCGCCGTGCTCGCCGGCGACGGTGGTCTCGCTGCCGTCACCGGTGCCGCTCGGGTCGTTGGCGTCGCCGTCGTCGCTGCCGCACGCGGCGGCCATCAGCGGGCTGAGTGTCACGGTCGCGGCGAGCAGGGTGTTGCGGAGTGTTCGGTTCATGGAGGGTTGCTTTCTCTCTGTGTCCACGCGGGCCCCATTGCCCGCGGCGGACGATCTGTTCCACTCCGACCGGCGAACGGTTCACGCAGCGCCATGAACCGCGATCGGTGCTCGGTGGCACAGTGATGCGTGGTGTCACGAGACTCCCGTACCGATGACGAGCTGCTGGCGGCGATCGCCGACCAGGATCGCGGCGCGCTGCAGGAGCTCTACCGGCGGCACGAGACCTGGTTGACGTTGCGCTTGCGGTACCGCTGTGCGGATCCGTCGGCGGTCGAAGAGGCCGTGCAGGACACGTTCGTCAAGGTGTGGCAGAAGGCGGATCGGTACGCCGCGACCGGCGAGGTGCCGGCGTGGATCTGGGGGATCGGGATCCGCACCCTGCTGCACCGCGTCCGCCCCCGGCGCCCGCTCCTCGATCGCCTGTTGAGCATTCGACCCTCGCACGCCGACGTCGACCTCGTGTCGGCGGAAGACCGCGTGCTGTTGGCGGTCGAACACGGTGATGCGGGAGCGGCACTGACGTCGCTGTCGCCCGAGCTGCGCGCCGTCGTGCAGGCAACCGTGCTCGACGGGCTGACGTGTCAGGAGGCCGGGCAGCTCCTCGGGATCCCGGCGGGCACGGTGAAGACGAGGATGATGCGCGCCAAGCGTGAGCTGAGGGAGGCACTGTTGTGACCAGTTGGCACGTCCCGGCCGAAGATCTCGACCGGTACGCACACGGGGCGGCATCGGGAATCGGGCTGGCGTCGATCGAGTCCCACCTCGTGGGGTGCGAGCACTGTCGCCAGTCGTTGACCTCGATGGCCCGCAGCACGAGGGACGACGACGCGGTGTGGGCGGGCATCGTCGCACGGGTCGACAAGGGGCCGCGGATGTTCGCCCGCTCGTCGCGCCTGTGGCACGTGTCGTTGTCGAGTCCGCCGCTGGCGATGGTCACGGTGTTGCTGGCCTCGTTGATGGTCGCCTGCGTGCTGATCGCTGCCGTGGCGAGCGCGCCGGATGCGACGGCGATCCTCGTCGTCGCCGGCCCGCTCGTGCCGCTGATCACGGCGCGGCTGGCGTTCGTCGATCGCATCGACCCGTCCGGCCGGATGGCGGCGGCGGCGCCGATCGGCGGCAGCCGCGTCGCGGCGATGCGCGCCCTCGTCGCCGTGCTCCTCGCCTGTGCGGCGGGGGTGCTCGTGACACCGGTGACGACGCTGTCGCTGAGCGATTCGGGGGCGTGGCTGCTGCCGGCACTGGCAGGGTGCGCGGTCGCGGTGGCGATCGGCACGTTCGTCGACTCCACGCTGCCGACCGGTGTGTTCGCCTTGGGCTGGGTCGTCGCCACCGGCGTGTGGCTGCATGGTGCACCGAGTGGGATGCGCGGGGCAACCGTCGACGGCCTGGTGTCCGCAGATCCGGTGGTGCAGGTCGGATTGCTGGTGGCCACTGCACTCGCTGCGGGCGTCGCCATCGCCAACCGCGACGGTCGACGTGTGCGGTGGACGGCATGAGCACGTTGCGAGTCGAGTCCGTCACCAAGCGGTTCCGCTCGACGGTCGCCGTCGATCGCGTCGACCTGGCGGCGGAGCGTGGGGTGATCGGGTTGCTCGGTCCGAACGGTGCGGGGAAGTCGACGCTGCTGCGGATGATCGCCACCGTGCTCGCTCCCGACGCCGGGCGCGTCGAGTTGTTCGGCGGCGATCCCGCCGATCGCCACGACCGCCTGGCGATCCGCCGCAGGTTGGGGTACCTGCCGCAGGATCCGGGGTTGTACACGGGCTTCAGTGGGTTCGATCTCGTCGACTACGTGGCCGTGCTCAAGGAGTGGAACGACAAGTCGGCGAGGCACGACGAGGTGCGACGCGTCCTCGCGGCGGTCGATCTGACCGACGACATGCACCGCAAGATCCGCTCGATGTCGGGCGGGACACGGCGTCGGGTGGCGATCGCCGCGGCGCTGATCGGCTCGCCGGAGCTGCTCGTGCTCGACGAACCATCGGCAGGGCTCGATCCCGACCAGCGGCTGCGGTTGCGGGGGATCCTGTCCGAGGCGGGTCGGCGTGGATGCGTCGTCGTGTCGACGCACCTGACCGACGAAGCGGCGGCCGTCTGCACCCGCGTGGTCGTCGTCGATCGTGGCGTCGTCCGCTTCGACGGTGAACCTCGCGGGCTGGCGGCGGCGGCCAACGGCCGGGTGTGGCTCGACGACCATGCCGCACCGACCGCGGTGCACAGCTGGCTCACGGCCGAGGGTTCGGTGCGTTGTGTCGGCGATCCGCCTGCGGGCGCGAACTGATCGAGCCGACCCTCGACGACGGCTACCTCCTGCTGACGCACCGGCCGCGAGCGGCGACGTGACGGCGTCGGCGACGCTCGACGAGCGGGCGGATCGTCAGGATCGTGAGGACCGCGTCGGGTGGTGGTCCCTGCGTCACCTCGCGGCGGCCGAGGCGTCGATCCTGCTACGGCGAGCGAGCCTCTGGATCGGTTGGGCGCTGACCGTCTACTTCGCGTGGCAGACGCAACGCGGCGTCGATCGGTGGCCGGGTGAGCGCTACGAGGCGCTGTTGCCGGCCTCGTTCGGCCCGATGTTGATCGGCGTGTTCGTCGCCATGGTGCGCACCGGCGGGCGGGACCGTGTCGACGGCATGCTCGCCCCGGCGGCCGTGCTCGACGACGTCGATCGAGCCGCAGCGAGGCTGCTCGCCCTCGTGGTGCCTGTGGTGTTGGCGGTGGTGACGACGATCGCCGTGTGGATCGGCACGCTCGTGGAAGGTGGCTACTCGCTCGGCGAGGGCATCCGCAGCACGACGACTGCCCGTCACGGAGTGTTGGAGCTCGCGCAGCCGACGTTGCTGGTCGCCCTCGTCGGGGCGGTCGGCGTCGCCGTCGGGCGATCGCGGCGGTGGATCGCCGGATCGGTCGTGACCGTGTTCGTGCTGTTCCTGACGGTCGTGGCCTGGTGGGTGGCCCAAGGTCCGGTGTTGTCGATCGTCAGCCCGGTGCAGACGATGCCGCTGCGCGTCGCGCTCGACGCCGGTGTCAGCGCGGCGGACACACCGCCGGACTGGTTCGTCTACTACGACGACGACGAACGACAACTCGGGTGGCAGTACGTCCACGTGGCGACCCAGGCCGGCCACACGATCTACCTCCTCGGCCTCGTCGGGCTCGCCGGCGCGGCGCTGGCCCGGGACCGGCGCGCGACGATGCGCACCATCGCCGCCCTGGTGGCGTTGCTGGGGGTCACCATCCAGCTGTTCGTGAGCCCGTACTGGTGAGGTTGGAAGTGGTGAGGCTCTCCCACACCGCGGCGTTGTTGCAGCTGACGGCGCGGGCGATGCCCTGGTCACCGCTCGCCGTCGCCGCGGGGGTCAGCGTGCCGGCGATCGTGGTGGGGCGACTCGTCAGCGACGGTGCCCCTGGCCCGCTCGCCGGCGCGGCGGCGGCGCTCCTGGTGGTGGCGGGGTGCGCCGGGCTGATCGACGGCGCCCGGGAGACCGTTCGTGCCGCTCCGATCGCGGCGTGGCGGCGGGCGGCGTCGCGTCTGGTGCTCGCCGTGCCCGCCGTGTGTCTCGCGGTGATCGCCGTCGAGATGACGATGCGGCTGCTGTTCAGCGGCCACGGTGCCGGGATCGAGTGGATGGGCCTCGGCGCCCTCGGGGCCTCGACGATCACCGGTGTGGTGATCGCCGCGCGGACGAGCGGGAACGCCGCCGCCGCAGCGGTGATCACGGTCGCCGGTGGTTGGGTGTTGGTCGTCCCGATGCTCTCGTCTGCCGGCGTCGTCGGTGCCGTCGCCGCGCCGTGGGCGGCGCACCCGCTGGTGCTGACGGGCGTCGCGGTGCCGGTCCTCGCGTGGGGCCTGCTCGCGGGCGTCGAGTCGTAGACGTCGGCGCATCGACGCGCGGGGAGTGCCGAGGGTCAGTCCTCGTGGGATGCGGGGGGAAACCAGTGGTCGCCCTCGGGGAGCAGGTCGTCGGCATCGGCGGGACCCCACGAACCACGGAAGTACGGGATGATCTCGCCCGGATCGTCGAGCGCCGGCTGCACGACCCGCCACGTGCCCTCGACGATGTCCTGGCGGGCGAAGCGGCGCAGCGAGCCCTGCAGGGCGTCACCGAGCAACCGCTCGTAGGCGCTCTGCCGTTCACCGAGGGCGGCGGCGAAGTCGACATTGACGTCGACCTCCTGACTGTCGAGATCGGGGCCGGGCGTCTTGGCCTGCAGGGCGAACGTCACACCGTCGTTGTTGCCCAGCCGCATGCGGATCAGGTTGCGCCCGGGCGGCGGCCCACCCTTCTCGTCGAACAGCATCCGCGGTGGACGCCGCAGCTCGATCACCGCCTCCGTCGCGCTCTGCGCCAATGCCTTGCCGACGCGGATGTACCACGGCACGCCTGCCCAGCGCCACGAATCGATCTCCAACCGCAGCGCGGCGAACGTCTCGACCTGCGACTGCGGATCGACACCGGGCTCGTCGCGGTACCCGACGTACTGGCCGCGCACCAGCGCATCCCTGTCGATCGGTCGCATCGCGGCGATGACCTTTGCCTTCTCGTCCTGGAGGAACCCGGAATCGGCACCGGCCGGTGGCTCCATCGCCAGCAGCGACACGACCTGCAGCAAATGGTTCTGCAGCACGTCGCGGATCGCCCCGACCCCTTCGTAGAACGACCCGCGACCCTCGACGTCGAGCGTCTCCGACATCGTCACCTGCACGCTGCGCACGTAGTTGCGGTTCCACACCGGCTCGAGCAACGTGTTGGCGAAGCGGAACACGAGCAGGTCCTCGACGGCCTCCTTGCCGAGGTAGTGGTCGATGCGGAAGATGTGGTCCTCGGCGAACACCTCGTGGAGGATCTTGTTCAGCTCGATCGCCGAACGCAGGTCGCGCCCGAACGGCTTCTCGACGACGATGCGACCGCGACGGTTGAGGCCGACCGATGCCAGCTTCGTCGCCACCATCGGGAACATGTCGGGCGGGATCGCCATGTAGAAGACGGCGGTGCGCGAGTCGATCCGATCGAGGGCGTCGCGCAGCTCGTTCCACGTGTTGGCGTCGGCGTAGTCGCCCTGCACGAGATCGAGCCGGGCGCACACCGTTTCGAGGGCGGCGGGGTCCGGGTCGTCGACGTGCTCGAGGATCGAGGCGCGGGCGTGGTCGCGGAAGTCCTGATCGGTCCACTCGCTGCGGGCGACGCCGATCACGGGAACGTGCAGCGTGCCCGACTTGGCCAGCGCGTAGAGCGCCGGGAACAGCTTGCGCACGGCGAGGTCGCCGGTCGCCCCGAACAGCACCAGCGCATCCGCCGGCGGCTGCGTCGACCTGATCAACACACTGTCGAGATGCCCCGACATCGGCTCCTCCTCGTCCGGCTCCTCCTCGTTTGTCGGTGGCTCTTCCGCCGGTGTGTCGGTCACCTGTTCCTCCGTCATCGCGTGTGGTCGATCTGCTCGGCGTGGCCACCGAATCCGGCCCGCATCGCCGACAACACCTGGTTGGCGACGCCGGCTCGTCCGCGTGACGAGAACCGTTCGTACAGCGCTGCCGACAACACCGGCACGGGCACGCCCTCGTCGATGGCGGCGTGCAGCGTCCAGCGGCCCTCGCCGGAGTCGCTGACGATGCCCGTGTAGGCGCTCAGGTGCGGGTCGTCGTGGAACGCCTTGGCAGTGAGGTCGAGCAACCAGGAGCTGATCACCGAGCCCCGTCGCCACACCTCGGTGATCTTGGCCAGATCGAGGTCGAAGCGGTAGTACTCGGCATCGTCGAGCGGTGCCGTCTCGGCGTCCTCGTCGTGGTCGATGGCGCCGATGTTCGCCTTCGACAGCACGTTCAACCCCTCGGCATACGCGGCCATGAGCCCGTACTCGATGCCGTTGTGGACCATCTTGACGAAGTGCCCGGCGCCACTCGGGCCGCAGTGCAACCATCCGTTCTCCTCCGGGGCCGGCGGGTCGTCCTGGCGACCGATCGTGCGCGGCACGTCACCGATCGACGGCGACAGCGTCTGGAACACCGGCGACAGACGGGCGACGGCGTCGTCGGGACCGCCGATCATCAAGCAGTAGCCGCGATCGCGGCCGAAGATCCCGCCGCTCGTGCCGACGTCGAGGTAGTCGATGCCCGACTCCGCCAGCACCTTCGCCCGGTCGACGTCGTGGCGGTACCACGAGTTGCCACCGTCGATGATCGCGTCGCCCGGTTCGAGCATCGGCGCCAACCGCTGGACGGTGTCGCCGACGAAGGCGGCCGGGACCATGATCCACACCGCCCGCGGTGCGTCGAGGGCGGCCACCAGCTCGTCGAGGGACGTCGATCCGGTCACACCGAGTTCGTCGACCAGCATCGCCACCGCCGCCGGGTCGACGTCGTGGACGACGCACTCGTGGCCGTCGTCGTGGAGGCGGCGGACCATGTTCGCCCCCATCCGCCCGAGGCCGATCATCGCAATCTGCATGCCCGACAGACTGCCACGCTCCTCGCCCGATCACCGTCAGTCGGTTCCCACGGCGCTGCGTCGCTCGGTCAATTCGTCCATGCCCGGCGCCGCTTGGACGCGGGCGACATAGGCGGCCAACGCGGGCACCTCGACGTCGATCCACCGTTCGAGGCGGGCGACCTCGGCGGCCCGGTCGGCGGCGGTCGGTGCCGCCGTCACACGATCGACGCGGGCCCGCACCTCCTGCCACCGGGCGGCGGAGATGCCTTCGAGCCCGAGCTGTCGACGGACGGCTGGACGGTCGGCGACCACGGTGATGCTGGCCACGGTGATCAGGTCGTACGTGGCCGCCGCGATCGCCAGGTCGGGGAGCGAGGCGGGTTCGACGGTGCCGAGCTGCTCGGTGACGACTTCGATCGTCAGCCCGGTGACGACGCGCCCGCCCGGGCCGGCGCCGACTGCTGCCAGGGCGAGGCCGATCCCGTCGCTGACCGCGGCACCGACCTGCCCCCGTCGCTCGGACTCGGCCGCCGCCGCCGCATCGAGCTCGACCTGTTCGTTGGCCGCAGCGTCGGCGACGAGGTCGGCAGTGCGGGCGATGTGGGTCACGGCATGTCCCTCGGTCAGCGACGGACCGAGCTCGACGACGACCTGCCTGGCGTAGGTGCCGAGGCTCACCCCGAGTGCGAACTGCGCATCCTCGTCGCGCAAGAGCACGCCGACGAGGTCGACGAGATCGTCGTAGCTGCCGACGTCGACGTCGAGCCCGGCGGCCTCGTCCACCACGAGCACCGGTGCCGGGCCCTCATGGCGGATCGCCGGTGCCAGCGTCGGCAGGAACGTGCCCAGCGAGACGGCCACGCCGCGGGCGAAGCCGGGCGTCACGCCCTCGTCGAGCGCGCCGTTGGTGAACGCGGTCAGGAGGCGCAGCACCTCGTAGCCCTCGGCGAGACGATCCGGACGGCCGGCGATCGCGGTGCTCAGTCCCGAGACGACGAATGACTCGACCACGTCGGCGGGCAGACGCCCCCACGAGGCGAGCATCATCAGCGCACCCGGTTCGGTCAACACGTCGAGGCACGCCTGCGGATCGTCGAGCGCCCCGGTCATCGCCGCTGTCACCTGGGCGGCGCGGACGAGATCGCCGACATCGTCGCCGAACGGACGCTCGACGAGGGCACGCAGCAGGTCGCGGGCGAGCGGTGCCTTCGATGCCGCGTCGCGGTACACCAACCAGCGCAACGGGCCTGGCACGCCCGACTCGATCAGCGCCTGCGCCACTGGCGTCCAGGTGATCATCGCCAGGCTCGCCGCGATCTGGTCGAGCAGCGGTAACCACTGATCCTCGAGGTTCTGACGCGCCAGGCGGACGGCTCGCAGCACGTCGAACGCCAGCGGATCATCGCTGCGTTGATCGACCAGTTCGTCGATGGCGGCCAGCGTGCGGCGTCGCAGCTCTGCGATGCGGTCGGGGGCGTAGGCCGTCTCCATCGCGCTCCCTCAGCCGGCGATCCCGCCGAGCAGGTCGGTCAGCCGGTCGAGCTCCTCCGCTTCGAGCACGAGCCGGTAGGCCTGCATGCGGGCATCCTCGGCGGCCTGGTGGAGCTGCTGCTGGTTGCGTTGCAGCGTCGTCACGCAGAGATCGGGCCGTCGTCCGCGCCAGGTGTCATCGCCGGCGAAGTGGTCGAGCCGCATCACCGAGGCGGCCTCGATGCGCCCAGCCAGCCGGCGGAGGCGCTCGGCCCGTCGCCGCAGTTCGGTGGATCGTGGATCGGGGCTCATGCCCTGCAGTGGGCGGCGTGAGCGACGGAAGGGAAGGTCAGCCCGCGCCGGCGCGCAGCGAGGCGAGCTCGACGGCGCGATCGGCGACGCGCGTCGCTTCGTCGCGGTCGTGGGTGACGAGCAGCGCCGTCGTCGCCGACGTCCGCAACAGGTCGGCGAGGTCGTCGGCGAGCCGGTCGCGGAGCTCACGGTCGAGCCCGGTCAACGGCTCGTCGAGCAGCACCACGGCGGGTGACGCGGCGAGCGTGCGGGCCAGCGCCACCCGCTTCGCCTCACCGCCGGAGAGCTCGGTGACCGCCCGGTCGGCGAACCCCTCGAGGCCGACCCGTGTCAACCACTCGTCGGCGAGCCGTCGCCGTTCGGCGGCCGGGCGGCCGGCCATCTTGGCCCCGAAGGCGACGTTGTCGGCGCTCGTCAGGTGCGGGAACAACTGGTTGTCCTGGAACACCATGCCGACACCGCGGCGGTGCGTCGCCAACCCGGTGACGTCGCGGCCGCCGACGGCGATGCTGCCGCCGTCGATCGGGACGAGCCCGGCGATCGCCCGCAGCAGCGTCGACTTGCCGGACCCGGACGGACCGAGGAGGGCGACGACCGCACCGGCGTCGACGTGCAGCGACACACGGTCGAGCACGGTGGTCGCGGCGAAGCGCACGGTGACGGCGTCGACGTCGAGCGACACCGCCAGTCGCGCCGCGGTGCCGTTCACCGGCGCACCCCGGTCGGTCGCTGCCGCTGGAGCTGCTCGACCACGACGACGAGGACGACCGTGAACACCGTGAGGATCACGGCGAGCACGTAGCCCTGCGTCTGCAGCACCGTGCCCGTCCGCCCGAGCAGTTGCTCGACGGCCAGCGGCAGCGTCGCCGAGCCCGAGCGCGAGAGGAAGCTCGTGGCACCGAACTCGCCGATCGAGATCGCCGCGGCGAGGGCGGCACCGCTGGCCAGCGGCCGCCACAGGTACGGCACGACCGTCGCCCACCAGGCGCGCCCTGGTGACGCACCGAGCGTCGCCGCGGCGTCGGTCATCGCCGGATCGACCGCACGCAGCACGCCGACGCACGTCCGCACGACGAACGGGACGGCGATCAGCGCGTGGCCGACCGGCACCAGCCACCACGATGCCCGCCAGTCGACAGGTGCGACGTCGAACGTGATCAGCATGCCGAAGCCGATCGTGACCGCCGACGTACCGAGCGGCAGCATCAGCCCCCCGTCGAGCAGCCGCCCGTGCCGCCCCGCGGCGACGATCGCCGTGCTGGCGAGGGCACCGATCACCACGGCGATCAGCGTCGCCCAGAGCATCGTCTCGAACGACAACCGCAGGGCGTGCCACGGGTCGACACCCACCCGCAGGCCGGGCCGGATCTCCTGCCGGCCGAGGTCGGTCCAGGCGCGCCAGGACCACCCCTCCGGGGTCGACAACGAGCGGGCGACCATCGCCAGCAGTGGCGTGACGGCGACCGCCATCGTCGCCGCGACGACCGTGCCCACGGCGATGCGCTCGGTGCGCCCACGGGGTGCCCGGCGCAGCGGTGCGGCACCGATCGCCAGCGCCCGGCTGGTGCGCCGCTGGAACGTCGCCGACCACGTCAGGGCGACGGCGAGAATCGCCAGCTGCAGCACGGTCAGCACCGCCGCACCACCGACGTCGCCGAGCTGCGTCGCCCGCCGCCACACCTCGACCTCGATCGTGCGCGTGCCCGGCGCACCGAGGACGCGGATCACGCCGTAGGACGTGAACGTGAACAGGAACACGACGATGCCGGCGGCGGCGAGTGCCGGCCGGATCAGTGGCAGCGTGACGAAGCGGAACACCTGCCGGCGCGATGCCCCGAGCGTCGCCGCGGCACCCTCCATGTCGACGGGCAGGCGCTCCCACAGCGAGCCGGCGACGCGCACGACGACAGCGAGGTTGAACGCCACGTGGGCGGCGAGCACGGCCCACACCGTCCGCTCGGCGGCGGCCGGGAGCAGCGCCAGGAAGGCGGCACCCATGACGACCGTGGGCAGGATGAACAGCGCGGTCAACAGACCGACGAGGGCGCTGCGGCCCGGGAAGTCGAAGCGGGCGACGACCCAGGCCGGTGCCAACCCGATGAGCAGCGTGAGCGCCGTCGAGACGATCGCCTGCCACGTCGTGAACCAGATGATCCGCCACACCGCGGGGTCGCCGAGCGTGTCCGCGATCGTCCTGCCGCCCGCCGCCTCGGCGAGCAGCGTCACGAACGGCCACACGTAGAACACGACGAGGCCGACGGTCGGCAGGGCGGCGAGCGCTGCGACGATGCGCCAGTCGAGGCGGTTCACGCCTCCGCTCAGCCGAGCACCAGCGTCGTCCACTCGTCGATCCACGTCGTACGGTGCTCCTCGATCAGGTCGGGGTCGAGCGAGCGCGGGTCGTCCGGCACGACGGCGAACTCGACGAACTCGGCGGGTAGGGCGACGGCTTCGTCGACCGGGTAGACGAACAGGTTGAGCGGCAACTCCTGCTGGAACGTCTCGCCGACGAGGAAGTCGACCAGCGCCTGCGCGCCCTCGAGGTCGTCGGTGCCGCGCAGGATGCCGGCGAACTCGACCTGCCGGAAGCACGTCGCCTCGACGACGCCGGTCGGCGCGTCATCGCGCGGTGGGTCGGCGAAGATGACCTCCGACGGTGGGCTCGATCCGTAGCTGACGACCAGCGGGAACGTCCCGCCGGACCAACTGAACTGCTCGTAGTACGCCTGCGTCCAGCCGTCGGCGACCTCGACGCCGTTGTCGGTGAGCGCCCGCCAGTAGTCCTGCCAGCCGTCCTCGCCGTATTCGTCGATCGTCGCCAGCAGGAACGCCAGCCCCGGCGACGACGTCGCCGGATTCTGGACGACGAGCAGGTCGGCGTATGCCGGGTCGGTGAGGTCGTCGAGCGTCGCGGGCGGCGTGAGGCCCTGCTCCTCGAACCAGCCGATGTCGTAGTTGACGCACACGTCGCCGTAGTCGACCGGGGTCGCCTCGCCACCCGGCACGAGCGCGGTGAAGGCCTCGTCGACGACGACGGAGCCGTCGGCGATCGGTGCGGCGACGTACGGCTCGAAGATCTCCTCGGCGAGGGCGCGCGAGAGGTTGGTGTTGTCGATGCCCCACATCACGTCACCCTCCGGGTTGCCGGCGGTGAGCGCCGCCTTGGCGAGCATGGTGCCGGTGTCGCCGGCGACGAGGATCTCGACGTCGATGCCGTGCTCGGCGGTGAACGCCGCCAGCGCCTCGTTGAGCGACGTGTCCGCCTCGGGGAACGAGTCGTAGGTGACGAGGGTCAACGTGCCCCCCGCCGCCGGTCCGTTGCCCGTCCCCGACGTCGCGGTGGGAACCGACGCCGCGCTGCTGTTGCCGCTGGCCGTGGTGTCGCCGCTGGCTGTGGTGTCGCCTCTGGCTGTGGTGTCGCCGCTGGACGTGGTGTCGTCGTCGCTGCCGCAGGCGGCGAGCACCAGCAACGATGCGGCGCCGAGCGCGGCGAGCCGGCGGCGGGTCGAGTGGCGGCGGGAGATGCTGTCGGTGGTCATCGGCGGTCCTCGTGGCTGTCGCGGGTGTTGGGGGTGTCTGGGGTGTCTGGGGTGTCTGCGGTGTCGGGGCTGTCGGGGGCGTCGGCGGGTTCGTCGAAGATCGTCAGCACGCCGGTCGACAGCGACACCGACACCACGGCGCGGCCGTCGAGTCCGGCGACCGCCTCGTTGCTCACGCCGACGCCGACGAGTGGATCGAGGTCGTGATGCTCGAGCTCCCAACGCGTCCCGTGCAGCGCGACGTTGTGGCATCCGCCATGGAGTGCGAGCAGCGACAGCGTGGAGCCGGGTCGCACCACGAGGTCGGCGGCGCCGGGTCCGTGCAGGACCCGCACGTGCTGCGTGCCCCACCAGGCGTCGAGCACCGGGACGCTGGTCACGGCCAGGGCACCGAGCGAACCGATCGCTGCCAGCGTGTGGTCGAGCCGGTCCCCGCCACCGACGAGCACGATCCGCTCCGGGTCGAACGTCGCCGCCAGCGCCAACGCCAGCTCGGTGTCGGTCTGGTCCTTGTCGGTGGGGTGGCGGGTGATCGTGGCGTTGCGGGCCGCCCAGGAGAGCCCGCTGTCGGTCACCGAGTCGAGGTCGCCGACCAGATGTGTCGGTGTGAGCCCGGCGTCGAGGGCGTGGTCGAGGCCCCCGTCGACGGCGATCACCAGGGCATCGGTCGGCAGACGAGCGGTCACGGCAGCCGGGATCGCCGCCGCTCCGGTGACGATGACGATGTGCTCGTTCACGGTTCCTCCGCCGGCATTACCCGGATCAGGTGTGCGGGTCGGCGACGGCGAGTCACCCTCTCAGCCCGCCGAAACCTGCGAGCTCCCCGTGTGGATCGGCGTCAGGCTACCCGCTGCACCTCACCCGGACGCCACCTGGATCGTCAGCGCGGCGGCCGAGACGATCAGGATCGCCACGATCGCCCGGTCGAATCCGCGCCGCGAGACGGTGCGACGCAGTCGCGTGCCGACCGGGATCGACGCCAGCACGGGGATGCAGGCGAGCAGCGTCGCCCCGACCCGTCCGGACAGCTCGCCGCTGGCGACGAGCACGATCAGCTGGGTGGCGCCGGTGAGGAAGAAGAGCAGCGTGACGGAGAGGATGTAGGCATTGCGCGGCAACCGGTAGCTGTGCACCCACGAGCCGACGATCGGACCGGAGATGCCGACCGCGCCCTGGAACATGCCGGCGACGGCACCGACCGCCGGGGCGAATCGCCGCGATCGCTCCGGCGTCGTGTGCAGGTCGGGATGGCTGAAGAAGAGGACCACGTAGCAGACGATCGCCACGATCACGGCGATCATCAGCGGCGTCTCGGGCACGTTGACGAGCAGCAGCGTTCCGGCGACGGCGCCGAGAACGCCGCAGGTGGCGAGCACCGGTAGGTCGCGGGTCTCGTGGATGCTGGCCCGTTCGTTGGCAGCCAGGATGGCGTTGGCCAGCACGTTCGGCAGGGCGATGACGACGATGGCGTCGGCGGGATCGACGAACAGCGAGGCGATCGGGATGGCGATCAGCGGGAGCCCCATGCCGGTCACCGCCTTGGCGAGCGCGCCGACGATCACCGCCGCCAACACGATCGCCAGCTCCGCCCCGTTCACGGGTCGGCGCCGGTCGCCACCGCCCGACCGGGCTCGGTCGACCAGCCGGACCACGAGCCGACGTAGACCGCCGGACGGCCGCCGTCGGCGAGCTCGACCGCCAGCGCGTTGTGGCACGCCGTGACCCCCGAGCCGCAGTAGACGATCGCTGCGTCGTCGACGCCTGCCTCAGCGAACCGCACCGCGAGCTCGCCGGCCGGACGGAAACGCCCGTCCGGCCCGAGGTTGTGCGTGAACGGCAGGTTGATGGCACCCGGGATGTGCCCGGCGACTGCGTCGATCGGCTCGACCTCGCCGCGGTAGCGGGCGGCATCGCGACTGTCGACGACGACGCCACCTGCCGCGACATGGGCGACGACGTCGTCGGCGTCGGCGATCGCCCCCGCCGGCCAGGCGACGATCCGACGCGAGCCCGCCGGCAACGCGTCGCGTGGGCTGGTCGGCTCGCTGAGCTCCCACCGTTGCACCAGCTCGACCAGCTCGTCGGCGGTGACGTCGGCATAGGCGCCCGGTTGGCCGATCAGCCGCAACATCCACACCAGGCGGGCGGCGTATGCCCCGCCCCGGCCGTCGATGGCGAGCACGAAGTGGTCGTCACCGACGCCGCGCACCTCGAGGGCGGCGGCGAACGCGTCCGGTGACGGCAACGGGTGGCGTCCGTCGACCGCCGCCGCGGGCGCCGACAGGTCGTCCTCCAGCACGATGAGGTGGGCGCCGGCGACGTGGTTGTCGTCGAACGCCGCCTGGGGGTCCGGTCCCGTCATCGTCGTGCGCACGTCGCACACCACGACCTCGAGGTCGCCCCACCGTGCCGGGCCGGTGTCGTCGGGCCTGGTGATCTGGTCGCGCAGCCATGCGGCGTCGACGATCGGCGGCGGGAACGCCCGCCGGCCGTCGGCGTCGGTGTCGTCCGCTGACCTCATGGGGGCCAGCCTGCCACCTCGGTGCCGGGACGGATGAGTCTGCGAGTGGGTCTGCGAGGATGACGAGCATGAGCGACACCTTCACCGCCCTCGTGCTGCGCGAGACCGACGACGGTCCGGTCGGATCGCTGGAGCAGCTGACCGACGCCGACCTTCCCGATGGCGACGTGACCGTCGACGTCGAGTTCTCCTCGCTGAACTACAAGGACGGGCTGGCGCTGACCGGCAAGAACCGTGTCGTCCGCAGCTACCCGATGGTGCCCGGTATCGACCTCACGGGCACCGTCGTCGCCAGCAACTCGCCCGACTTCGCCGTCGGCGATGCCGTGATCTCCACCGGCTTCCAGGTCGGTGAGCGCTACTGGGGCGGGTACACCCAACGCCAGCGTGTCCAGTCGTCGTGGCTCGTGCCGCGGCCGGACTCGATGTCCGGGCGCACGGCGATGGCGATCGGCACGGCGGGCTTGACGGCGATGCTGTGCGTGATGGCGATCGAGGACGCCGGGGTGCAGCCCGGCGACGGGCCCGTCCTCGTCACCGGTGCCGCCGGCGGGGTCGGTTCGGTCGCCGTGGCGCTGCTCGCCAACCTCGGCTACGACGTCACCGCGGTCACCGGTCGTCCCGAGACCCGGGAGTACCTCGGAGGCCTCGGCGCCACCGCGTTCCTCGGTCGCGAGGAGATGAGCGAGCCGGCGCGACCGCTCGAGACCGAGACGTGGGCGGCTGCCGTCGACACGGTCGGGTCGGCGATGCTCGCCAAGCTGCTGTCGCAGATGAAGTACGGCGGGACCGTGGCGGCCTGCGGGCTGGCCGGGGGCGGCGACCTCCCGACCACGGTGATGCCGTTCATCCTCCGCGCCGTGCGCCTGCAGGGCGTCGAGTCGGTGATGACGCCGGTGCCCGTGCGCCGGCGGGCGTGGGATCGGCTCGCCCGCGACCTTCCCGGCGAGCAGATCGAGGCGATGACCGAGGTCGTCCCGCTCAGCGAGCTGCTCGACCGCGGTCCGACGATCCTCGACGGCCAGGTCCGCGGCCGCTGGGTCGTCGATGTGAGCACGTGACGAGAGGGGACGGGCCCCGAACGTCACGTACCGCGCCCGTCATCACTCGGCGGGGGTGCGGTCCCGGTACTCGAGCCACTCCCACTCGCTGCCGTAGGCGTCGAGCAGATCGAGGAACGGCTGCGCCGGGAGCGCCTCGGCGCCGACCACACCGGCCTTGAACCAGTCGCCCGACCCCATCAGCTCGATCGCCACTGCCGGCATGACCGCCGTCTGCCACACCACCGCCTGGTGGCCGAACTCGCGCATCGACCAGGCGTTGTCGACCACGTGGTACACGTACACCTCACGCGGCGCGCCGTCCTTGCCGATCCCCGTGACCCAGCTCCCGGCGCAGGTCCGGCCGCGCATGTGTCCGCCCAGCGAAGCGGGGTCCGGCAACGTCGCCGCCACGACGTCGCGGGTGACACGCGGACGCCGCGCACCTCGACCGCCTCGGTCGAGTGCAGCTCGAGCTTGCGCAACGTCTTCAGCACGTCGATGAACTCGGCACCGAGGCCGTACTTGAACGTCACCCGGTCGACGTCGATCCAGCGGGGCATCAAGATCACCTCCTCGTGCTCGACGTTGACGCACTGCAGCGCGCCGATGCCGTCGGGAAACGTGAAGATCTCGGGCTCGCTGAACGGCTCGGTCGTGAACCAGCCGCGCTCGCGCTCGTAGATCACGGGCGGGTTGAGGCATTCCTCGATCGTCGTCCAGATGGAGAACGTCGGGGCGAAGTCGTAGCCGTCGACGACGAGGTCGGCACCGTCGCGGACCCCGATCTCGTGGATCTCACTGAACAGCTCGTCGGCGGCGAAGCGTGCCGCGACGTCGGAGAACCCGGGTTCGACACCCATCCCGACCAGCGCCATCAGCCCACGCGCCTTCCAGATCGGCGACTGTGCGAACTGGCCGTCGCCGAGCCGGATACCCGTCTTCTCGAACGGCTTGTCCGGGTGGGGGACCGACAGGTTCATCGCCATGTCGACGTAGTTGCAGCCGGCGAGGAACGCCCCTTCGAAGATCCCCGGGTTGAAGCGCGGGTCGCAGGCGTTGAGGACCACGTCGGCGTCGACCGCCTTGGCCAGCGTCGCCACCGACTCCTCCGAGGTGGCGTCGACCCAGGCGGCGACGATGCGCCGGCCGTCCTCGTTGCCGGCGGCGTTGGCCGCCGCGATCGCCGCCTTTGATTCGTCGATGTCGGCCACCGTGATGTGGCTGTACGCCGGCCGGGTCGAGGCGATGGAGACGAACGCCGATCCGACGCCGCCCGCTCCGACCACCAGCACTCGCATGCTCGGGCAATGTAGCCCTCGGTACCATCCGACGATGGCCCACCCGGTTCCCGGTCCCGAGTCGCGTCCTCCCGAGTCGTTGTCGCCCGAGTCGCTCTGGATGGACCAGCTCGCCGAACGACGACGGGCCCGCGACGGATCGAGGATCGAACGACGCCTCCCGCTGGTGGGTGACGACGACGTCGACGTGGCGATCGTCGGTGCTGGCTACACCGGGCTGTGGACCGCCTACTCCTTGCTCCGCGCCGACCCGTCGCTGCGCGTCCTGGTCATCGAGCGGGAGACGGTCGGCTTCGGGGCTTCCGGTCGTAACGGTGGCTGGTGCGTCGGTGAGCTCGCCGGCGGGCTGGGCGGCGCCGTCCGGCGGGCCGGTCGTGCGGCGGGCACGGCGATGACCGCGGCGGTGATGGCGGCCGTCGACGAGGTGGGCGCCACCGTCGCCGCCGAGGCGATCGAGTGCGGGTTCGTCAAGGGCGGCGTCGTGCGCGTCGCCCGGACGGCGCCGCAGCTCGCTCGCCAACACGCGGAGATCGCCGAGTTGCGCGAGCACGGGTTCGGTGACGACGTCGCCCACGTGCTCGGGCCGCACGAGGCCGCCGGACGGCTCCGGGCGACGGACGTCGTCGGCGGCCTCGTCTACGGCCCCGGAGCGCGGATCCAGCCGGCGTTCCTCGCCGACGGGCTCGCCCGCGCCGTCGAGCGGCACGGCGGTCGCATCGTCGAGGCAACGGCGGTGACCGAGATCGTGCCGGGCGAGGGCGCGACGCGGCCGGTGGCCATGACCATCCGCGGGTCGGTGCGCGCCGATGTCGTCGTCCGGGCGACCGAGGCGTACACCCGCGACTTCGCCGGGCAGCGCCGGGCGCTGGTGCCGCTGTACTCGCTGATGATCGCCACCGAGCCGCTCCCGGCGTCGTTGTGGGACGAGATCGGTCTCGCCCGCCGGGAGACGTTCGCCGACGACCGCCGCCTGGTCGTCTACGGGCAACGGACGGTGGATGACCGGATCGCGTTCGGTGGTCGGGGAGCGCCGTACCGCTTCGGCTCCGGCATCGATCCGGCGACCGAGCGTTCGGCGACGGTCCACGATCGGCTGACGGCAGCACTGCGCGAGCTACTGCCCCAGCTGGGCGACGTCGCCGTCACCCACCGGTGGGGCGGGGTCCTCGGCGTGCCACGTGACTGGCAACCCTCCGTCGGTCTCGATCGGGCGTCCGGTCTCGCCTGGGCCGGCGGGTACGTCGGCGAGGGCGTGGCGGCGGCCAACCTCGCCGGTCGCACGTTGGCCGACCTGATCACCGGTGCCGACAGCGACCTCGTCGCGCTGCCGTGGGTCGGCCACCGGTCGCGGCGGTGGGAACCGGAGCCCGTCCGGTGGCTGGCGGTCAACGGCGTGCGACGCCTCGCCGGCTGGATCGACGACCGCGAGCAACGCACCGGCACCACCCCGCGCCTCGCCGCCGTGCTCGACCGGCTGACCGGCTGACCGCAACCCCGGAGCACGCAGCGTTACATCAGGGGTCAGACCCCTGATGTAACGCTTGTCAGGTTCTGGTCAAATCCCGCACAAATGCTCGAACGGGCAGTGGCCGCGTGAGTACAGTGCGCGACGCGGCTGCTCCCAGCTCGCCGGGCGGAGCTGTCTCCGACCGTCTCCGGACGCGAAGTGAGAGGGACGTCATGGGCCGAGGTTCGTGGACCCGTCGGACAGCAGCAGTGGTCGTGGTCGCCACCGCGCTGATCAGCTGCAGCGGGAGCGATGACGACGCGTCGGACCCCAGCACCGCGCCCGAGCCCACGGAGCCGGCGGTCGAGACCACCGAGTCGACCGAAGCCGGCGGCCTCGACGGTGAAGGATTGGCGGTCGGCGTGCTGGCGCCCCCACCCGGGCTGCTCTCGACGCTGTTCCGCGGGCAGGACCGCGGCATGGCCTTCGCCACCGCCGACGTCGACGCCGCCGGCGGCGTGCTCGACGGCCCGCTCACCACCACCGCCTACACGCAGGAGCCGGGGACCGACATCACCGGGGCGGTGACCGCGGCGGTCGACGGTGGCAGCAGTGCGCTCATCGGTCCGGCCGGGTCCGACGACGCCGAGATCGTCCGCGATCAACTCCTCGCCGACGGCGGCCTGACGTGCACCGCGTCGGCCAGCCTCCCACGCGTGACCGCCGACCAGGACGCCGCCGACGGCCAGCTCTCGCTCGTCCGGACCGCCTTGTCCGACGACATCATGACGACGTACCTCACGCGGTACATCGAGGCGCGCCGCGACGCCGAGGCGCCCGACGCCGCGTGGACGGTGGCGATCGTCGCCCGCGACGACGACTACGGCGTCTCGATCAGCGCCGGTCTCGCCGCCACGCTGCAGGCGGCGGGGATGAACCCGGTCGTCGTCGGCTACGACCACCGGCGGGTCGAGTTCAGCGGTACGGCCGCCGAAGCCGCCGGCGTCAACGCCGACGTCACCGTGCTCGTGTCGTACTCGGAGGGCGCCAACCTCCTCAGCTCGCTCGTCCGGGCCGGGGTCGCGCCGACGACGATGATCGGGCTCGACGCCTTCTTCCGAGCGCGCATCGCCAGCATCGCCTCGCCGGGCTCGGCCGGTGATCCCGCCGCACTCGACGGGTTCACGCTCCTCGGCTCGATGGGCGACAAGGCGTTCCTCGAACGGCTCTACGAGGCCGACCCCAACGGCGAGGTGTCCTTCGCCCCGCAGGCCTACGACTGCGCCGTGCTCCTGGCCCTCGGCACCGAGGCGTTGGCACTCGACGACCAGCTGTCGCTGGCGACGGCCGTGCTCGGCATCAGCGACGGCGGGACGACGTGCACCACGTACGACGACTGCCTCAGCAAGCTGCAGGCGGGTGAGGACATCGACTACGACGGCGTCTCCGGCCGCATCGACTTCGACGAGCAGGGCGACCCGACCTGGGCACGGTTCACCACTGCCGTGCTCAGCGGCGGCGCGGTCACCGACATCACCGCCACCGATGTCGACATCGCCGAGCTCCGCCGCCAGCTCGAGGCCTACGCCTCGGCGGCACAGATCGCCGCGGTGCAACAGGCGCTGCGCTTCCTCGGCTTCTACGACGGCCCGATCAACGGTCTCGACACCGAGGAGTACCGGGCGGCGCTGGCCGCCTTCCAGGCCTCGGTCGGCCTCCCCCCGACCGGCGTCTTCGACGAGGCGACCGACGCCGCGCTGCGCGCCGCACTCGGCCCCTACGCCGAGCTGCTGCTCGCCACGACCGAGGACATCCAGCGCTTGCTGACCGATCTCGGCTTCTACGACGGGCCGATCGACGGCGTCTGGACCAACGAGGTCACCGAGGCGATCCGTGCCCTCCAACGCGAGCTCGGCGTGCCCGAGACCGGCGTGATCGACGCGGCGACCCTGCGAGCGATCTACGCCCGCGGCGAGGCCGACGCGACGACGACCACGACGACGCCCGCGACGACGGCACCGCCCGAGACGACGGCACCGCCCACGACGGCGCCGCCCACGACTCCGCCGCCCACCACACCGCCGCCGACGACCGAAGCGCCGGCACCGCCGACGACGTCGCCGCTGCCGCCGATCGACAAGCCGATGCTGCTCGAGGTGCTGCAGGCCGATCCGCAGTTCTCGATGTTCGTCCAGCTGGTCTTCGCGGTCGACTCCTCCGGGTTCGAGATCCCAGATCAGCTCACCGTGTTCGCCCCGACCGACGACGCCATCCGGGCGGTACTGTCGGACGACGAGTTCAACGAGCTGCTCGACGACCCCGCCGCTGCCCAGGCGGTGCTCGCCTACCACCTCGTCGACGGCCGCTACCCGACTGCAGCGCTGACCGACGGGTTGCAGCTGACGTCGATCCACGGTGAAGTGCTCGCCGTCACCAACGACGGCGCGACGATCACCGTCGGCGGAGCCCAACTCGACCCGAGCCGCCAGAACCTCGAAGCGATCAACGGTGTCGTGCAGGGTCTGTCCGCCCTGCTCCAGCCGTCGACGACGTGATGATCCGGCCCGCCGACGGGTCGTCACCGCTCACCTAGGCTGCGGCGATGGCACGCCGCGCGGTCGCCGTGTTCGACCTCGATCGGACGCTCATCACGACCTCGTCGGCGACCGTGTTCCGCGCCCACCTTGCCGCGGCCGGGTTCGGCGACGCCCGTCAGCTGCCGCTCGTCGACGTGTTGACGAAGTTCTACGAGCAGTTCGGTGAGACGTGGCTGCTGATGCAACCGGCGCGACTGTCGAGCCGTGCCGCCAACGGGTGGAGCACGGCGGCCGTCGAGCAGGCGATGGCCGAGGCCGCCGTCGAGCTCGACGCCGACGTCGTGCCCGCTGCGCGCGCCGCGATCGCCGAGCACCGCGCCGCCGGACGGATGCTCGTGCTGGCGACCACGTCGCCGCGGGTGTTCGTCGAGCCGCTGGCGCAGCGACTCGGGTTCGACGACGTGGTCGCCACCGAGTGGGCGCGGCGCGACGGCCCCGACGGCGAGGTGTTCACCGGACGGATGACCGGCGAGTTCGTGTGGGGTCGTTCGAAGGCCGACGCCGTGCGCGTCTGGGCAGAGCAGCACGAGATCGACCTCGCCGCCAGCTGGGCGTACAGCGACAGCTACTTCGACGCCCCGCTGCTGGCGATGGTCGGGCATCCCGTCGCCGTCAACCCCGACCTCCAACTGCGCCTCGTCGCCGCCATTCGCGGTTGGCCGGTCAAGCACTTCGACCGCTCCGACGGCGTCGTCAAGGTGCTCGGCAAGGAGCTCCAGGAGTGGGGCCGCCCGTTCGTCCGTGAGGAGATCCTCACGCCCAACGCGCGCATCGCCGTCACCGGCGTCGAGCACATCCCGCGCCGCGGACCGGCGATCGTGGTGTTCAACCACCGCTCCTACTTCGACCCCGTCGTGATGGCGCTGGTCATCGCCAAGGCCGGGCGCAACGTCCGTGGCCTCGGCAAGAAGGAGGTCTTCGACGTCCCGCTCGTCGGAGCGATCCTGCGCGCCTCGGGCGGTATCCCCGTCGACCGCGGCACGGGTTCCGACGAACCGCTCGATGCGGCGATCGCCGCGCTCGACGCCGGTGAGCTGCTGATGATCGCGCCCGAAGGGACGATCCCCCGAGGGCCCGCCTTCTTCGATCCCGAGCTCGAGGGTCGGTGGGGTGCGGCACGCATCGCCGCGGCGACGAAGGCGCCCGTGATCCCCGTCGGCCTGTGGGGAACCGAGCACGTGTGGCCGCGCAGTTCACGCCTGCCGCGCCTGTCGATCGCCAACCGCCCCGTCGTGACGGCCACGGTCGGACCACCGGTCAAACTCAACTACCGCAGTGCCGACGCCGACACGAAGCGGATCATGAAGGCGATCGTCGCCCTGCTCCCGCCCGAGGCACGTCAACGGCGAACGCCGACCGCCGACGAGCTGGCGCTGACCTACCCGCCCGGCTACACCGGTGACCCCGACGCCGAACGCCTCCGCCGTCCGGGGACCGACACGTGACGTGGAGACTCGATGACCGAACTTCGTGAACGCGAGCAGCGCTTCAGTGATCGCATGACGGACCACGAAGCGTTGATGTGGAACATCGAGAAGGACCCGTGGCTGAACCCGAACGGTGCCTCGGTGGCGATCTTCGACGGTCCGCTCGACGACGAGCACTTCCGGCGCACGATGCGGCGGGCGGTGGCGCGGATGCCCCGCCTCTACGAGCGGGTCGTGCCCGGCATCGGCCGGCTGGCGCCGCCGGCGTGGGTCCCCGACCCCGAGTTCGACTTCGACCACCACGTGCGGCGCATCCGGCTCCCCGAGCCCGGCACCGAACGCCAGCTCTTCGACCTCGCCGCCGATCTCTACACGGAGCCGCTCGACCGGACCCGCCCGCTGTGGCGCTTCGTCGTCATCGAGGGCCTGGAGGACGGACGGACGGCGCTGTGGTCGATCGTGCACCACTCGGTCGCCGACGGCATCGGTCAGTTGCGGATGGCCGAGATGTACCAGCAGCTTGCCCCGGACACTCCGCCGCCCGACGAGATCGACCTCGAGGCGATCGTGGCGACTGCCGTCGAGTCGCATCGTGCCAAGCAGCTCGGTGGTGACCTCTCCGACGGGTTGCCCGCGGCGATCGGCCAGTCGCTGGCTCACCTCACGCGGCGGCAGCTCGGCGTCGCTCGGCGCATCGCCGGCGAAGTGGCGATCTGGCCGGCCGACCCGCGCCGTGCAGCGGGTGCCGTGGACGGGTTCGTGGCCACGGTCCGGGCGACCGTCGAGGCGCTGACGGGGTCGGACAACGAGGTGTCCGGCGGGTCGCCGCTGTGGACGCATCGCTCCCGGCACCGCCACCTCGAGCACATCGGGTTGTCGCTCGACGAGCTGAAGGCGGCGTCGAAGCGGCTCGAGGTCACGATCAACGACGCCTTCCTCGCCGGGCTCACCGAGGGCGCCGTGCGCTACCACGCCGATCGGGGCGTGCGGGTGGAGGCGTTCAACTCGAGCTTCGTGCTGAGCACCCGGCACGACAACGCGCTCGGCGGCAACTCCTTCACACCCGTGCCCGTGCAGCTTCCCGGTGTGCCGATGCCGATCGCCGAGCGGGTCCACGAGGTGCACAATCGGTTGGTGCAGAAGCGGGCGTCGATCCCCGATGGTGCCGGCATGAGCGCACTGTCGGGCATCGCCAACCTGCTCCCGACGTCGGTGGTCACCGCCGCCGCCCGGGCGACCGCGGGCAAGGTCGACTTCGCCACGTCCAACCTGCGCGGTGCGCCGTTCCCGCTGTACGTCTCCGGCGCACGGCTGCTACGGATCATCACGATGGGGCCGGTCGCCGGCACCGCCTGCAACGCCACCGGCCTGTCCTACGAGCACAGCTTCGACATCGGCATGTTCATCGACCCGGTGGCGGTCGAGGCGCCGGGCGACTTGCGCGACGCGACCGCCGAGGCGTTCGCCGACCTGACGATGGCCTGACCCGACATGGCGTACGGTGCCGCCATGCAGGTGAGCCAGTTGTGGCGGTACCCGGTGAAGTCGATGATCGGCGGTCGCGTGGACGCCGTCGATGTCGACGAGTTGGGCGTCGTCGGGGATCGCACGTGGGCCGCCCGCGACCTCGAGCGCGGCGGCATTCGCGGTGCCAAGAAGATCGCCTCGCTGATGCTGCTGGGGGCGCGTGACGTCGCCGACGGCCACGTCGAGATCACGCTGCCCGATGGCACGTCGACCGCCACGTCCGACGCCGACGTCGACGAGCGGGTGAGCGCTGCGCTCGAGCATCGGGTGCGTCTCGAACGGCTGGCCCCGGCGGACGACCTCGAGCACTACCGGCGCGGGGCGCCGGACTCCGACGACATCGTCGAGGAGTTGCGGACGATCTTCGGTCGTGAAGCCGACGAGCCGTTTCCCGACTTCTCGATCTTTCCGCCGGTGATCACCGAGTTCGAGTCGCCGCCCGGCACGTACTACGACGTCTTCCCGCTGATGGTGATGACCGAGGCTGCGCTGCGATCGTTGTCCGATGCGCTGCCGGACTCGGCGATCGACGTGCGACGGTTCCGTCCCTCGGTCGTCGTCGACACGGGCGACGACGGCGCCGGCGCGACCATCGCGGGACATCCGGAGTTCGACTGGGTCGGACGGCGGGCGCAGCTCGGGTCGGCGACGATCGAGTTCGGCGCCCCCTGCCCGCGCTGTGTGATGGTCACCCGGCAGATCGACGACACGGTGCCGGTGGACCGCGCCGTGCTGCGCCACATCGTGCGCCAGCTCGACCAGAACGTCGGGGTGTACGCGACGATCGTCGAACCCGGCCACGTGGACGTCGGCGACGCCCTGGTGTTCGTCGACTGACGCCGACCCGACCGCTCACGCGGCGTGGCGCAGGGCGCGGATCGACACGGTGTCACCGTGGCGCTCGATGACCGTGCCGAGCGGCACGGCGTCGCAGATCTCGCCGATCGCCTCGACGTGCTCGGCGACGATCGCCGCGATCATCGCCTCCACGTCGCCGGCGTCGCGGACGTCGTCGACGTCGCCGAGGAACGTCTCGTCGTCGTCGAACCGGTCGTCGGCAGCGCGTGCGAGCAGATCGATCCAGCCGGTCCGTTCGAGGTAGTCGCGGACGGCGTCGCAGAGGTCGGCGTGGGTGACGCCCGGGCGGTCGACGACCGTCGCCGTGGTCGTCGCCCGAGTGCTTGCCAGCCCGGGGAAGCCGCGCCTGCAGCCGCATTCGAGGTCGTGGCAGGCGGCGACCAGCGGGGTCACCAGCTCGCCTTCGACGGTGTGGGCGAAGTCGCCGGCGACGGCGCCTTGCAGTTCGTTGGTTGCGATCAAGACCTTCACGATGGGGCTCCTTGGTGGTCAGTCGTCGTGTCGGGGTGGGCAATTGCCACTCTGACATGACCCTGTGACAGCATTGGCCGGCGTGCCCACCACCTACCGACGCCACCAGGTCACGTGGTGGCCGTTGGCGATCGTCGGCGCGGTGTTTGCGCTCTCCGTCGCCGGCATCGTCGCCGATGGCAGCAATGCCGGGCTGTGGATCGGCGTGCTGATCGCGGTCGGGATCGTCACGGCGGACGTCTCTCGTCTCACCGTCGAGGTCGACGAGCACGCGGTCCACGTCGCTTTCCGCTTCGGGTGGCCGCGGCGCACGATCAGCCGTCAGGACATCGTCGCCGTGGCGCCCGTGCGCGTGCGCTGGTACCACGGGTGGGGTGTCCGCAAGGTCGCCAAGGGCTGGATGTACAACGTCAGCGGCTTCGACGCCGTGGCGCTCTCGCTCGCCGACGGCCGCGCGTTCTGGATCGGCACGGACGATCCCGACGGCCTCGTCGCCGCGCTGCGCTGACGCTCGCCGCTCAGAACACGTGGCGGGTGTGGGAGTACGGATCCTTGCCGAACGTCAGCACCTTGGTCGGGCGGACCGCGTAGACCAGCGCCTCGCTGCCGTCGTCGCCGCGGAACATGTCGCCGTTGGCCTCGAAGCGCCAGCTGCCGTCCCACTTCGTCGCCCACGCTGCCGCCAGCCGTCCGAGGGTCTCGGTGTCGGTGACCCGGTGCGCCGATCCCTCGACCATCACGTCGACACCCACGTTCCACTCGTTGCACCCGGTGGTCAGCACGACGTTCGGGTTCGTCTGCAGGTTGAGCTGCTTCTGTTCCTCGGCGCCCGTGCAGAAGTGGAGGGCGTCGTCGAGCCAGACGGCGACGAGCGGCGTGACGTGGGGGCGGCCGTCGGCACGAACTGTCGTGATCCAGAACAGCTGCGCCGACCCGATCAGCTCCTGCGTCTCGTCCCAACCGACCGCGGTGCTGTCGGGATGGCTGAAGCGGTCGTCGAGCTCGGTTCTCGGGGTGGGCATCGGATCGTCTCCTCGTTCAGATGGCGTCGAGTCCCGCACCGGCGCGGAACTGTTGGCGGGTGTTGGTGTGGGGGAACGGCTCGTCCGGCTCGTCGACCCCGAGGGCGCGGCACAACGGTGTCCAACCGTCACCGGGTCGGTATTCGACGAGCCGCTCGGGCGGCACCGAGGCGCGCACGTCCGCGTTGTGAGCGTCGTAGGCCGCCTGCGCCGCGGCGGCATCGTGTCGGTCGTCGCACAACGACATCTCGAACATCGCCGTGGCCATCGCCACGAGCCGCTGTGCGAACTCGTCGTCGCCGGGCTCACGGTCGACGAGGATCGTCGCACTGGCGCTGTCCCACCACTCCTGGGCACTGGCCCGGGTGGACAACAGCACCGGCGCATCGGGGAAGGCGGCGGCGATGTCCTTCCACACCGCGGCACCCGGGAAGTCGACGATGGCGGTGTAGTCGGCGAGTGCGCTCGCCCAGTCCACCGGCTCGCCGCGCATCGCCGCTTCCCACACGGCCAGTTCGTCGGGTCGGGCGAAGACCTCGATCATGTGGTGGCACGTGCCACCGAGCAGTCGTTCCAGGGCGAGCTTCAGCGACAGCGTGCCGGTTCGCCCCAGTCCGGCACCGATGATCTGGATGGCCATCGCGCCACGATGTCACATCGCGGCATCGACGAGTCGCGGAAGTTCGTCGCGGTCTCAGTTCGTCGCGTATCAGTTCGTCGCGTGTCAGTTCGTCGCGGTGTCAGTTCGTCGCCGTGTCGGCGGTGGTCGCGGCCGTGTCGACGGCCTTGTCCGCGGCGTCGTCGGCAGCTTCCGCGGCGTCCTCGGTGCCGTCGGCCGACTTGTCGACCGTGCTCTTGACCGCGCTGGCGGCGCTCTCCGCAACGGGACCGATCTTGTCCTTGGCCTGATGGGCGGCCTTGCTGGCGGTCTCGGTCGCCTTCTTCGCGCCGGCCTTGACGTCGTCGCGCTTGAACGCGCCGGCGGCGGCGGCGATGGCTCCGATGATCGCCAGGAGTACGAGGATCTTCTTCATGGTGATGTCCTGCTCGGTCGTGGGCGGATGGTGCGGATGGTCAACGAACGGCGAACCGTCGTGGCGCCGACCGTATCGGTCCTCGCGATCGTGGGCAACCGGTTTGAACGCTGCGCCGACGACGTGCCCGAGCGTCAGAGCACGAAGCGCATGGCACTGACCAGGGCGCCCGGCAGGCGGGCGCTGGCCGTCGAACGCTCCCCGTACGTGGACGTGTCGAGCAGCACGTCTGCCTCGTCGGTGAGCCCCTCGAGGCGGTCGCCGAGCAGGTGGTAGGCGGTGTCGTCGAAGCGCAGCACGTCGACCGGGGCGACGATCTCACCGTCGTCCATCCAGAACGTGCCGAAACGGGTCATGCCGGTGGTTCGGCAGGCGGCGCGGTCGGAGAAGTTCGTGTACCACAGGTTGCCGACGTAGAGCCCGGTGCCGAGCGCTTCGTTGACGCCGGCGGCGGGGATGTCGCCGGGGACGATCGCCACCGACTCGGGCATCTCGTGACCGCCCGCGCCGTTGGTCTCGACGCCGTACTCGCGCGCCGAACGCGGTGACACCAACGTGTCCGCGTAGGCGCCGTCGACGATCAGCGACACCCGGTCCGGGCGCACGAAGCCGTCCGACTGGAAGTTGGCGGCGACGCCCGAGGCGGTGTCCTCGGTGATCGACAGCTTCGGGGACAACCGCTCGCCCTCGACGATCATGCGCAGCAGCGGCGTCTGCCGGGTCTGGTGGGCGTCCATGCCGAACGCGCCGTAGCCCGCCATCAGCTGGATCAGCTCCTCCATCGCCCGCGGTGCCAGGAATGTGCGGTACTCGCCGGGTGACAGCGACATCGCCGGACGCTCCAGTGCCGCCAGCTGTCGCGCCGACCAGTCGACCTTGGCGGCGAACGCGTCGTCGTTCCACTCGAAGCCGGCGTAGAGGTTCTTGGCCGCCTTGTCGGCGCGCAGGTAGAAGCACCAGTCGAGGTTGAACGTCGTCGACTGGAACCAGTTGCGCTGACCGAGGCTGTTGGCGAAGCCGTTGTAGGTGTCGCCCGAGGCGTAGATGCCGACCAGGTCGCGCCCCGCGCCGGCGGCGCGGATGTCGGCCAGGGCGGCAGCCGGGTCGGGGACTGCACCGCGCTCGATGCGCTCGGTCGACCGCGGCTCGGTGTTGTAGAGCAGGAACGGGTCGTCGCTGACGTGGCTGCGCTGCTCGCGCAGCTGGCCGATCAACGAGGCGACGCGCCCCTCGTCGACGGCGCGGTCGCCGGTGAGCCGGATGCGCCCGGCGACGTGGCGTTGCCCCTCGACCAGCTCGAGCGTCAGCGTCTGCTGGTCGACGGTGCCCGCTTGGCGGACGTCGCTGTGGTTGAGGCGGATGAAATCGGTGCGTTCCCCGGCGACGTTGGCCAGCAGTACCTCGGCGCCGACCAACTTGGCGGTCGCCGCGGTCACCAGCTCGTCGAAGTAGGACTGGTCGTCGACGGCCGGCCGGGCGAACGACAGATCGGTGGTCACGATTCGCCTCCGAACACCTCGACGTCGGAGAACTTGCACGCCGGCGAGGCGTGGCCGGTGCCGATCACCTGGTTGAGCTCGCCCTTGCCGCAGTTCGGCGTGCCCATCACCGTGAAGCTGGAGCGATCGGCGACGCCGGACAGGTTGCGCCAGAACGTGGACGAGATGCCCCGGTAGCCCGGGTTGCGGACGGCGCCGACGATCTCGCCGTCCTCGATCAGCTGCCCGTATTCGCAGCCGAACTGGAACTTGTTGCGGCTGTCGTCGATCGACCACGAGTTGTTGGTGTGCATGTAGACGCCGTGCTCGATCGAGGCGATCAGCTCGTCGACCGTCGACTCGCCGGGCTCGACGTTGAGGTTGGCCATGCGGTCGATCGGCGGGCGGTTCCAGTTCTCGGCCCGCGAGTTGGCCACACCCGGGATGCCGCTGCGTCGTTGCGACACGGCGCCGCCGAGTCCGCGCACGAGGATGCCGTTCTCGATCAGGTGTTGGCGCTCGGCCGGGGTGCCGTCGTCGTCGAACCCGTACGAGGCCAGCTGGCCGGGCACGGTCGGGTCGAACGTGACGTTGAGCAACGGCGAGCCGTACTGGTAGCTGCCGAACATCTCCGGCGTGACGAAGCTCGTGCCGGCGTAGTTGCGCTCGTCGCCGAGGATCCGGTCGAGCTCGAGCGGGTGGCCGATCGACTCGTGGATCTGGAGGATCATCTGATCGGGGGCGAGCAGCAGATCCATCACGCCCGTCGGACAGTTGGGCGCGGCGAGCAGCTCCAACACCTGCTCGGCGATCTGGGTGGCGGCGTCGCCGAAGCCGTACCGGCCGAGCACCTCGGCGCCGCCCTGGCCGCAGAAGGAGTGCCCGCCGAACGTGCGCCGTTGCGTGTTGGTGCCCTCGTTCGCCGTTGCGCCGAGCTCGGGGTAGACGAAGCGGAAGCGCTGCTCGATGCGGCCGCGGTCGCCGGACCTCGACGCGGTGACCACGAGCTGGTCGACGTCGCGCCGGATGAGGGAGGCGTCCCAGTCGACGATGCGCTCGTCGGTGCCGAGCAGTCGCGACTGATGGTGCAGCAGCTCGAGGCGGTCGGCGAGGGGCATCGTGTCCCACGAGACCTCGACCGGTGAGCGGTAGCTGCCGGTCGGATGGTCGCTCGGCGCCTCGGTGGTCACCATCGCCCCGGCGGTCACCGCCGCCCAGCGCCGCGCCCGCTCGACGGCGGCCGCCAGCCCCGACTCGCTGAGGTCGGTGGTCGCCGCATAGCCGAGCCCGCCGCCGTCCCAGATCGAGATCATCACGCCGGTGTCGAAGTCGGTGAAGATCGGTTCGAGTTCGTTGCGTCGCACCGTCAGGCGTTCGGATCGCTCGTCGACGAGCCGTGCGGATGCGTAGTCGACGTCGTCGGGAAGCGCCATCCGCAACCGGTCGTCGATCGTGGGCGAGTCCACGAGGAGTTCGGTCATGTGTCGAGGCTATGCACCTGTCATGGTGGCTCGCGCGGGGCGATGCAAGAATGCTCGCCCGTGGGAGCCGATCGATGAACGACACGCAACCGGGCCCTGGCTGGTGGCTCGCCTCCGACGGACGGTGGTATCCGCCGGAGTCGTACCCCCGTCAGCTGCCGCCCCCGCCCACCGCGAGCAGTGCGCCGCCCGGCGGACCGCCACCGATGCCCGTCACGCCGCCGGCGATGCACCAGCCCGTGCCGCCGGGATACGCCGCCTTCCCGTACGCCCAGGCACACCCGGTCGTCGGCGTGCACGGTGTCTCGGGCGGTCTCGGTGGCACGATCCAGGGCTTCTTCTGGGCGCTCGCCGCCGTCGCCGCCGTCGCCGCTGTGCTGTCGTTGGCCGCCCTCAGCGCCTTCAACTCGTACTGGGACACGCCGATCGATTCGCGCGCCGAGGCGCGCGCCTACGACGACTGGCTCGCCATCGACGACACCTTCAGTGCGTTCGCCGGGTTCACGGTGATCTGCGGCCTGGTGCTCTTCGTGTTGATGATCATCTGGATGCACAGTGCCCACAAGGCGACCCAGCAACTGTGGCAGGGGCACCGGCAGTGGACGTCGGGGTGGACGGTCGGCGGCTGGTTCATCCCGGTCGCCAACCTGGTGATCCCCAAGCTGGTGCTCTCGGAGATCGAACGCATCGCGTTCGCGCCGCGGGCGTCTGGGCGCGTCGACGGATCGTTCACCGCGCGCAAGGTGGCGCCCGTCGGCACGGCATGGTGGCTCACCTACGTGGCGGCGACGGTGCTCGTCGCCATCGGTGCCGCCCTCTCCGGCGACGACGTCTCCGACTCCGAGCTGCGAGCCGGTTACGTCGTCACCTCCGCCGGCTTCGCGGTGCTCGTGGCGAGCGGGGTGCTCGGCGCGCTGTACGTGCGCCGCCTCGGGCGTCGTCTGTCGGCGAGCGGTCTCAGCGAATCTCCCTGAACGCAACCGATCGACGGGCCACCGGGCACGCGACGCCGGCGTCTCCGACGATCAGCTACGGTGCCGCTCAGCGACACGAGGGCGGCGGCCGAATGCGGTCCTCACGACGGGTCATCAGCGGGCGCGGGATCATCGTCGATCGGAGCTGTCATGAAGTCCCATCCTCTCGCCCGAGTGCTCGCCCTGACCGCGGTCGGTGCGGCGTCACTGGGCACCGCGCTGGTCGCCGCGCCGCTGGTCGTCGACGCCGACCAGACACCGGGTGCCCTGCCGTTCACCCAGGACTGGTCCGACCCGGGCCTGATCACGACCAACGACAGCTGGGTCGGGGTCCCGTCGATCACCGGCTATCTCGGCGACATCAACAGCGGCACGCCGACCAACCTCGACCCGGCGCTGCAGGTCGGCGAGGCGCTCGGTGCGGTCGACGTCGTCGCCAACGCCACCACCACCTCGACCGCCGGCGGTGTCATCGAGGTGCAGGGGCAGACGATCGCTCTCCAGGGTTCGGGGACCGCCGATGCGCCGAGCATCGTCATCCGCCTCGACACCACCGGCCAGCCCGGTGTCGTCGTCGCCTATGACCTCGTCGAGCTCGACGCCGACAATGCCACGCAGCCCGTCGCCCTCCATTACCGCGTCGGCGGCAGTGGCGACTTCACCAACCTCCCCGGCGGATACGTCGCCAACGCTGCGGCGCCCGGGGTCGAACAGCTCACGACGCCGGTGTCCGTCGCGCTCCCCGCCGACGCGCTGAACCAGCCCGTCGTCGACGTGCGCGTGGTGACCACCAACGCCGTCGGCTCCGATTCGATGATCGGCGTCGACAACATCTCGATCACCGACGGTGCGGCCGTGCCCGCCGAGCCGGTCGCCACCTGTCCCGCGACGCTGAGGACCACCGAGGGTTCGCCGACGTCGGTCGCGGTCTCGGCCACCGACGCCGACAGCGACGTGGTCAGCGCAACGATCGTCTCGGCGCCGATCGCCGGCATCACGCTCACACCGACCGGCCCGGGTGCGGCGACGCTCGACGTCGACGGCTCACTCGACGTCGGCGTGCATCCCGTCGACATCGAGTTCGCCACCGACGACGACCCGGTGCAGACGGTGTCGTGCACGGTGCAGGTCCAGGTCGCCCCGGATCCGGCGACGATCACGATCGGCGACATCCAGGGATCCGGGCCGGTCACGCCGATCCCCGGCATCGTCGTGACGGTCGACGGCACCGTCACCTCCTTGTTCACGAGCAACGACGTCCTCGACGGGTACTTCATCCAGGACGAGGGCGATGGTGACCTCGCCACGTCCGACGGCATCTTCGTGTTCTGCCGTGGCGGCTGCCCGACGACGCTCGCCACGGGCGACAACGTCGTGGTCACCGGTTCCGCCGACGAGAACTTCGACATGACCCAGCTGACGGCGCGTTCCGCCGGCGCCACGACGATCGTGTCGTCCGGCAACGCCCTGCCGGCAGCGACGACGGTCGACCTTCCGGCCGCCGGGTCGACGGCGACCGCCGGGACGTTCGAGACGACGGAGGGCATGCTCGTCACGATCCCCCAGACGCTTGCCGTCAGCGAGTACTTCGAGCTCGCCCGCTACGGGCAGATCGAGCTCACCGTGGGCGGACGGCCGGACCAGTTCACCGACACCGACGCCCCGAGCGTCGAGGGCTACGCGGCGCACCGCGCCGACCTGGCGAGGCGCACGATCATCCTCGACGACGACAACAACACCCAGAACGACGCCGTGACCGGGCCCGTCGACGAGCCCTACCCGTGGCCTGCCGGCGGCCTGTCGGTCGACAACCGGGTGCGCGGCGGCGACACGATCACCGGCCTCACCGGCGTCCTGCACTGGTCGTTCGCCGGTCAGACCGGCACCGATGCGTGGCGCATCCGGCCGGTCGTCGGCGTCGACTACACGTTCACCACCGTCAACCCGGCGCCCGAACTCGCCGACGTGGGCGGCGACCTGCGCGTCGCCAGCTTCAACGTCCTCAACTACTTCACGACGATCGACGAGACGCAGTCGAACGACAACGGCACCTGTGGCCCCACCGGCCTCGTCGACTGCCGCGGTGCCGACTCGGTCGCCGAGCTCGACGCCCAGCGGGCGAAGATCGTCGACGCCATCGTCGAGATCGACCCGGCCGTCGCCGGGCTGATCGAGATCCAGAACGACGAGGGCCAGGCGACCGACGATCTCGTCGCCGGACTCAACGCGGCCACGGCATTGGGCACCTACGACGCCATCGACACCGGGTTCGTCGGCACCGACGCCATCCGCCAGGCGTTCGTCTACCAGCCCGGCCTCGTCACGCCGGTCGGCGACCTGGCGATCCTCGACTCGACGGTCGACCCGACCTTCATCGACACCGAGAACCGCCCGGTCCTGGTGCAGACGTTCGAGGAGGTGGCGACCGGTGAGCGTTTCACGGTCGCTGTCAACCACTTCAAGTCGAAGGGTTCCGACTGCAACGCGCTCGGTGACCCCGACCTCGACGACGGGGCCGGCAACTGCAACGTCACGAGGACGGCGGCGGCGAATGCGCTCGCCGACTTCCTCGCCACCGACCCGACCGGCAGCGGCGATCCCGACGTGCTGGTGATCGGCGACCTCAACTCGTACCGCATGGAGGATCCGATCACGGCACTCCGCGACGCCGGGTACATCGACCTCGTCGCCGAGTTCGAAGGTGACGACGCCTACTCCTACGTCTTCGACGGCCAGCTCGGCTATCTCGACCACGCCCTTGCCAACGAGGCGCTGCGACCGCAGGTGACCGGGGTGACGACGTGGCACATCAACGCCGACGAGATCCCGATCTTCGACTACAACGACGGCGTCGACGACGAGGGCGAGTCGTCGTTCGAGCGGGAATCGAACGCTGCCGACGTCACCGACTCGACGGCGTTGCGCTCCAGCGACCACGACCCGGTCGTGATCGGCCTCGACCTCGGCGAGCCGGTGGTCGACACGCTGCGTATCGACGACGCCCTGCTGACGTTCTCCAAGCGGCTCCCCGGCGTGGCGATCCTGTCCGGCGGTATCGACGAGACGCGGGCGGCGTGCCCGACGCTGTCGCTGTCGGTCGACGGTACCGAGGTCACCTCGGTGCGTACGGTCCGCCTGCTCGGGCTCTGCGTCGGCCTCGGTCGTGGTGGGCTCGTGACGTTCGATCTGCACACCTCGAACTTCGGCGTGATCGGTGTCTTGCCGCGCGGCTTCACGGTCGCCGACGCGGACGTCGACGTCGAGCTCGTGCTCGATGGAACGTCGTACTCGGCGACCGTCGCCGGCACCCTGCGACCGAACCTCTGGACCGCCAACTGACCCATCCCACCCGTCGATCCCACCGGTCGATCCCACCCCGATCCCACCCCGATCTCGGTCGGAATCTTCCCGGAAAGCGGGCAGATCCTGACCGAGATCGATCGGTGGCTGCGCTGAGTACCATCGGTCCCACACGATCGAACGGAGTGCGCCATGGCCGATGAGAACACGCTGTCACGGATCAACGAGCTGGCCGACGAGGAGCATGCCCTGCGTGCCCGCCAGTCCGCCGGCGATGCCGGCCCGGCGGAGCGTCAGCGCCTCGAGGAGATCGGCGTGCTGCTCGACCAGTGTTGGGACCTGCTGCGTCAACGCCGCGCCCATCGAGAGTTCGGCCAGGATCCCGACGAGTCCGCCGTGCGACCGGCGGACATCGTCGAGAACTACAAGAACTGAGCCGCGCAACCTGAATCAGCCCGGGTCACGGCGACGCCAGGAGTCGCCCCAGCACCCGTGCCGCATCGTCGGCCGTCACGGTGTTGAGCCGCACCCGCTTGCGCCGTGCGGTCGAGCCCGAGCGGATGCTGACGGTCGAGCGCAGCACACCGAACTCGCGCGCCAAGAAGGCGAGCAGCAACTCGTTGGCCCGGTCGTCCACCGGCGGTGCGGCAATGCGGATCTTCAGTGAGTCGCCGTGGAGCCCGACGAGCTCGGTCCGTCGTGCACCCGGTTGGGCGTGAACGTGAATGATCACGCCACCCGTCGCCGCGGTGTCGATGCGCAACGATCGGGCGTCGGTCATCTGGCGAGCTTGACACGTCGCACCTGCCGCCGGCGAGGGTTCGCCCGACCGGCGTCGGGGTAGGCGGTCGGGCATGAGCATGCAGATGCAGCCAGGGATGCAGCCGGGCATGCAGCCCTTCGACACCAGCGACACCGCGATCGTCGCCACCTTTGCCCGCTACGAGGGCGCCCAGCGCGCCGTCGATGCCCTGTCCGACGCCGGTTTCGACGTCGCCCGCTCGGCGATCGTGTGGAACGGCCTGAAACGAGTCGAGTACGTCACCGGGCGCGAGACCGTCGGGACGGCAGCGCTCAAGGGTGCCGCCGCCGGCGCCTGGTTCGCCGGGTTCTTCGGGTTGCTGGTCGCCTTGTTCGTCGAGACCGACGGCTTCGGCGAGGTCCTCAGCATCATCATCAGCTACCTCGTCATCGGCGCGATCGTCGGTGCCGCCTGGTTCGCCTTCGGCCACTGGTCGACGCGTGGCAAGCGCGACTTCTCGTCGATCGGCACGTTCGAGGCCGAGACGTACGACGTGAGGGTCCCGATCTCGCAGCGCGTCGAGGCGGAGTCGGTTCTCGGCGTGCGTCGCGAGGGCGTGCCGCCCCCGGCACCCACCGCCGCGGCGCCGCAGCCCACGACGGGGTCGCTGACCTTCCCGGCCCCACCGACGAACCCCGGCTCGACCGCCGCCACCGGCACGTCGGGCGACGACACGCCACCGGCCGCGCCGTACTGACCGACACCGCTCGGCACACGCCGGCGGCGCACGCGCCGGCACGTCGGCGGCGCGAAGGCTCGTGCGGATGGAGAGGTTCGCGCGGATGGAGAGGTTCGCGCGGATGGAGAGGTTCGTGGGAGAGAGGTTCGTGCGATGGAGGTCGTGCGATGGAGTGGGTGTTCACCGACGACTACGACGTCGCCAGGGTCATGGTGCAGCGCGGTGTCGCGTTCACCTACCTCATCGCGTTCCTCAACGTGCGGGCGCAGTTCCGCCCGCTGCTCGGTGAGCACGGCCTGTTGCCGGTCCCACGGTTCCTCGACCGGGTGACGTTCCGCCAGGCGCCGAGCCTGTTCCAGTGGCGGTACTCGGACCGCCTCGTGACGGCGGTGGCGTGGATCGGGATGGTCGTCGCCGCCGGCGCGGTGATCGGTGTGTTCGACCTCGTCCCCACGGTGGTCGCCATCGCCGGGTGGCTGCTGCTGTGGGTCCTGTACCTGTCGATCGTCAACGTCGGTCAGACGTTCTACGGATTCGGGTGGGAGTCGCTGCTGCTCGAGGCGGGCCTCGTCGTCGCCTTCCTCGGCAACGGGCGCGTGGCCACCCCGCTGGTCACGATCGTCCTCCTCCGGTGGCTGCTGTTCCGCGTCGAGTTCGGCGCCGGGATGATCAAGATGCGCGGCGACCGTTGCTGGCGCGACCTGACCTGCCTCGACCATCACCACGAGACACAGCCGATGCCGGGTCCGACGTCGCGCTGGTTCCACCTCCGCCCGCGGTGGGTCCACCGGGTCGAGACCGCCGCCAACCACGTCGCCCAGCTCGGTGCGCCGTGGCTGCTGTTCCTCCCGCAGCCGTTGGCCGGCATCGGCGGGGCGACGATGATCGTGACCCAGGCCTACCTGCTGGCGTCGGGCAACTACGCCTGGCTCAACCTCGTCACCCTGGTGCTCGGATTCGCGGCGATCCCCGACTCGTGGTTCGCGGTGGTCGGCATCGAGATCGGTGCCCCGACCGCCGAGCCGGCATGGTTCTCGACGCTCGTGGTGGTGTTCGCAGCGATGGTGCTGGTGCTCAGTTGGCGTCCGCTGCGCAACCTGTTCTCCCGCAGCCAGCAGATGAACGCCTCCTACGACCGGCTGCACCTCGTCAACTCGTACGGCGCCTTCGGCAGCGTCACCCGTGAGCGGCTGGAGGTGGTGGTCGAGGGCACGGGCGACGGCGAGCACTGGGAGGCGTACGAGTTCAGGGGGAAGCCGACCGATCCCGACCGGCGACCGCGCCAGGTCGCCCCGTACCACCTGCGGCTCGACTGGATGATGTGGTTCCTCGCATTGTCGCCGCGCTACGGCGCCGGCTGGTTCGATCGCTTCGTCGACGCCCTGCTGCGCAGCGACCCGGCGGTGCTCGCCCTGCTCGCCCACGATCCCTTCGCCGGCACACCGCCCCAGGCCGTCCGGGCCCGGCTGGTGGCCTACCGCTTCGCCACGCGCTCCGAGCGCCGAGCGACCGGACACGTCTGGATCACTGGCCCCTCGCACCTGCTGATGCGACCGGTGCGTTCTACGGTGACGTGAAGCGACCAGCGTTACATCAGGGGTCAGACCCCTGTTGTAACGCTCGGGTGCTGGCGACTCGTGGCCCGGATGTCGAGATCTCACTGCCGGCTCCGTCCCATGGTCGAACGGCCGACCCGGCCGCAGGCACACAAGGAGAGACACGATGGCCAAGTACCTGTTCCTCAAGCACTACCGAGGCGCTCCGGCACCGATCAACGACGTCGCGATGGAGGAGTGGACACCCGCCGAGGTCGAGGCGCACATCGCCTACATGAACGACTTCGCGTCACGGCTGGAAGACACGGGCGAGTTCGTCGACGGGCAGGCGCTGTCGCCCGACGGCATGTGGGTGCGCTTCGACGGCGCGGGTCGCCCGCCGGTCACTGACGGCCCCTTCGCCGAGACGAAGGACCTCGTCGCCGGCTGGATGGTGGTCGACGTCGACAGCACCGAGCGGGCGATCGAGCTCGCCGGCGAGCTGTCGGCGGCGCCTGGTGCCGGCGGCAGGCCGATCCACGAATGGCTCGAGGTCCGCCCGTTCCTCCAGGCGCCGCCGAACGTCACGGACTGATCGTGGACGGTGCCGAGCTCCGTCAGCTCGTCCCGCAGATCATCAGCGTCCTCGTCCGTCGCGGTGCCGACTTCGCGACGGCCGAGGACGCGGTCCAAGAGGCGCTGGTCCGTGCGCTGTCGTCGTGGGAGGACGATCCGCCGGACGACCCGGCGGGCTGGTTGATCACCGTCTCGTGGCGAGCGTTCCTCGACCTCGTCCGGTCGGACACGGCGCGGCGTGACCGTGAGGTGCGCTACGACCGCACACCGGTGGGCGGCGCGGCACCGAGCGTCGACGACACGCTGCAGCTGTACTTCCTCTGTGCCCATCCCGACCTGACGGCACCGTCGGCGGTTGCCCTCACGTTGCGGGCGGTCGGTGGCCTGACGACGCGCCAGATCGCCGAGGCGTACCTCGTGCCCGAGCCGACGATGGCGCAGCGCATCAGCCGCGCCAAGCGGACCGTCGAGCACGCCGGGATCGAGCGACCCGGCGATCTACCGACGGTCATGCGGGTGCTCTACCTGGTGTTCAACGAGGGCTACTCGGGTGACGTCGACTTGGCCGCCGAGGCGATCCGGCTGACCCGCCAGCTCGCCGCCTCGGTCGACGATCCCGAGGTCGACGGTCTCCTGGCGTTGATGCTCCTCCATCACGCCCGGCGCCACAGCCGGACCCGTGCGGACGGCGCGATCGTGCCGCTCGCCGAGCAGGATCGCCGGCAGTGGGACCGGCGGCTGATCGCCGAAGGCGTGGCGACGATCCAGGTGGCGCTGGCGCGAGACCGGCTCGGCGAGTACCAGGCACAGGCGGCGATCGCTGCCCTCCATGCCGACGCGCCGCGGATCGAGGAGACCGACTGGGTGCAGATCGTGGAGTGGTACGACGAGCTGGTGCGCATCACCGACACACCGATCGTCCGGCTCAACCGGGCCGTCGCCGTCGGCGAGGCGGATGGTGCCCCAGCCGGCCTGGCGGCGCTGTCCGCCGTCGATCCGACGGTGCCGCGACACGATGCCGTCGCCGCCCACCTCCACGAACGCAACGGCGACCTGGCGACCGCGGCGCGCCTCTACGCGGCCGCGGCGCGCAACGCCACCAACCTCGCCGAGCGCAACCACCAAACCCGTCAGGCCGCACGCGTCAACCAGCTGCTGCGCAACGATCGGTGAAGCGAGCCACCGTTACATCAGGGGTCAGACCCCTCTTGTAACGCTCGGTTGCCGGCGGGGTGGCGTTACAGAAGGGGTCTGACCCCTGATGTGACGCTGGTTGCCGTCACCAGGCGGGTGGGGGACCGGCGTCGACGCGGCGGTGCCGTTCGCGTTCGAAGCCGTCGAAGGCGAACCCGGCGACGACGAGGCCGACGCCGATCACCACGCCGGCGCCGACCAGCAGCAGCATCGACGGCACGGCATCGGACCAGACCGTGTCGAGCATCTCGCCGAACAGCGTGTCGGACACGAGGCCGATGACCCAGCCGGCGACGAGCATCACCGCCAGCCACAACCCCGTCACCAGGGCGGTCGTGATCCCGAGGCCACGCATCGACCGGCCCGACCGGGGGTGGACGACGACGGCGAGCACGGCGAACACGATCATCGCCACGAGGGCGATCGTGCGCGTCGTCTCGGCGATCTGCCGCAAGCCGAGCTGCGGCGGGTCCGCCGGCACGACCTCGGGCAGCCCGATGCCTCGCGCCACCTCCTCTGGCGACACGTCGCCGAACCCCAGCGCGGCCGGGTCGATCCCGTTGGCGGCGGCCGCGTCGAGCACCGACGTGACGATCGCCGCACCGACGGCGACGTTGCCGTCCGGGACGTCGGCCGGGGCGTCGGCATCGACGACCTGGCGGTGGGCGGTGAGGAGCGCCTCGGCGACCACGGCGGTCACCCGCCCGTCGCTGCTGACCGCCTGTGCTGCCTGTTGGGCGATGGCGTCGCCGGCGACGGGTGCGACCGCCTTGGTCACGGTCTCGCCGATGATCTCGGCGGTGAACTGCGACTCTGCGATCTGCGTGGCGGCCCGCTCGGCGCGCTCGGTGTCGAGCACCGACATCAACGCCAGTTGCGCCGTCACGAGGGCGACGAGCGACACGGTGAACCCGGCAGCGCAGAGGCCGGCGAGCAGGATTCGTCCACCGCCGCGCTGTGTCACGACGGTCGACGCTCCGCCCAGGGTGCGGCGACCTCGAGCTGGCTGGCGACGCGGATCAACACGTCCTCGCGTCCGTACGCAGCGACGAGCTGCACACCGATCGGTAGCCCGTCGGCGCTCCAGTGCAGCGGCAGGCTGATCGCCGGCTGGCCGGTGGCGTTGAACGGCGGGGTGAACGTGACGAAACGCCCGGCGCGCATCGACGGTGCGAGCGGGTTCGACCCATCGTGCTCGTCGAGCTCGCCGATGCGCAGCGGCGGCTCGGCCAGTGTGGGCGTCAACAGGAGGTCCCACCCGTCGGCCCACCAGCGATGCATCGACCGGCGGTACTGCGACACGGCGGCCAGTGCCTGGGCGTAGTCGACGGCATCGTGCCGGCGGGCGATCTGGGCCTGCGCCCAGTTGACCGGTTCGACGTCGTCCTCGGTCAGCTCGCGGCCGATGGCGGAGCCGATGGCAGCGACCCCCATCGCCGCCATCGTCGCCCACATCGCCGCGAACCGCATGCCGAATGTCGTGTCCTCGAGCACCGCGGGATGCCCGGGGACGACGTCGTGACCGAGCGACTCGAGCAACGCCGCCGCGGCGCGGACCGCGTCGGCGCAGTCGTCGTGGAGGAACCCGCCGGTGGGGTGGTGGTCGAGCAGCCCGATCCGCAGCCGACCCGGGTCGGCACCGACCTCGTCGGCGTACGGGCGCGTCGGCGGGGGAGCGATCACGGTGTCGCCGACGGCGGGCCCGCAGATGGCGTCGAGGAGGCGTGCCGTGTCACGGACCGTGCGGCTGACGCAGAGCTGCGTGCTGAGCCCTGACTCGTCCCGCTCGGGCCCCATCGACGATCGCCCCTGCGTCGGCTTGAGACCGACGAGGCCCGTGCACGATGCCGGGATGCGGATCGATCCGCCGCCGTCGCTGGCGTGGGCGATCGGCACCATGCCGGAGGCGACGGCCGCCGCGGCCCCGCCGCTCGATCCGCCGGGCGTCCGATCGACGTCCCACGGGTTGCGCGTCGGGCCCCAGGCCACCGGCTCGGTCACCGGCACGCTGGCGAGCTCCGGGCTGTTGGTGCGGCCGAGCGTGATCAAGCCGGCATCACGGAACCGCTCGACGAGCGTCGAGTCGTGGGCGGACAGCACGCGGGCGTCGCGCATCGCCCGGTTGCCGTTCGACATCGGCATGCCGGCGACGTGGGCGTTGAAGTCCTTGAGCAGGAACGGCACGCCGGCAAACGGCCGCTGCCGCACCGGTGACTTCACCGGGTGTTCGTCGAACGCCGTCGCCTGGGCCCGCGCCCGCTCGAACCAGCGCATGTTGACGGCATTGAGCGCACCGTCGAGCGACTCGACCCGGGTGATCGCGGCGTCGACGAGTTCGGCCGAGGTCGCTTCACGGTTGGCGATCATCTGCGCCTGCGCCGTCGCGTCGAGCCATCGAGTGTCGTCTGCCGTCGTCCCCATGGCCTTCGGTGATAGCACGTTCCGGGCGACGGCATGTCGTCCGCGGACGTCGGAATGCCACACTGGCCCGATGGCGACCCGGAGGATCGGTGACATCGAGCTGCGCGAGCTGCTGCAGCTCGAACCGCACGGCCCCGACACCTTCGTCGGATCGAGCGCCGTCTACCCGTGGGGGGCGCGGTTGTTCGGCGGGCAGGTCGTCGCCCAAGCGCTGCGGGCGGCGTCGTCGACCGTGCCGAGCGACCGCCCGGCCCACTCGCTGCATTCGTACTTCATCCGTCCGGGCACGCCGGACGAGCCGATCCGCTTCGAGGTCGAGCGACTGCGCGACGGTCGCTCGTTCACCACCCGCCAGGTCGTCGCCCGCCAGTCGAGTGGGGCGATCCTCAACCTGTCCGTGTCGTACCAGGTGGTCGAGGACCAAGCCGACGCCCAGGTCGCCAGCCTTCCGGACGGGTTGCCGTCGCCGGACGCTCCCGGTCTCGAGGATCGATCGTGGCGTTCGGTGCTCGTGCGCCGCAACACCGAGCACGCCCCGGGCGCCCTCGGCTGCTGGATCCGCCTCGACGCCGACCTCTCCGACGATCCCGCCGACCTGCAGTGTGCGCTGGCGTTCATGTCCGATGCCGCCCCGTCGCGTGCCGCCCGCTCGCCGCACCCCGACGTCCTCGGCGACAATTCGGACCGCCACCGGTTCCAGGGGGCGAGCCTCGACCACACGGTGTGGTTCCATCGGCCGACGGACCCGCGCCGTTGGCATTGGTTCGACACCCGGTCCCACGGGCTCAACGGCGGGCGCGGTGTCGTCACCGCCGACGTGATCCGCGACGACGGCGTCCACGTGGCGACGATCGCCCAGGAGGTGCTGGTCCGTCGGCGCCACGACGTACTTTGAACGAACGGCGCTCGAGCGAACCGCTCGGCACCAGGCGAAACCGATGTGCTGAGTGAGTGCTCACTCAGTTATTGTCCGCCCGATGGGGATCGGCGTCTCGAGGCGAGCGACGGCGTTGCCGCCGGAGGAACGCCGGGCGGCGATCATCGAAGCGGTCCGCCCCCTGCTCGCTGAGCACGGCGACTCGATCACGACCAAGCAGATCGCCTGTGCCGCGGGCATCGCCGAGGGAACGATCTTTCGCGTCTTCAAGGACAAGGACGAGCTGATCGGCGCCGCGGTCGATGCCGCCGTCGATCCGCAACCGTTGGAAGATGCGCTGGCGGCGATCGACCCGGAGCTCGACTTCCGCGACCAGCTCGTCGCCGCCACCGAGATCATGCAGCGCCGGACGACGGAGGTGTGGACGCTGTTGTCGCGGGTCGAGCAGCGGACCGACCGGCCACCGCGGCCGGTCCACGACAGCCCGACGCTGGCGGCGATCTTCGCCGCCCACGACGACCGCGTCGTCGTCGACCCGGTGCGCGCCGCCCACCTCCACCGGGCGATCACCCTCGCCCTCACACACCCGATGATGTCCGCCGAGCCCGCCACTGCGGCCGACATCGTCTCGACCCTCATCGACGGAATCGGAACCACCACATGAACCACCTCTGGCGTCTGCTGAAGAGCCACCTCGGTCCGTACAAGCGCACGCTGCTCGCGGTCGTCGCCCTGCAAGCGGTCTCGACGTTCGCCGTGCTCACACTGCCGACGATCAATGCCAACCTCATCGACAACGGCGTGCTGACCGGCGACGACGCCTACATCTGGAAGATGGGCGGCGTGATGCTGCTGTTCACGTTCATCCAGGTGATCTTCGCCGGCGGCGCCGTCTGGTACGGGGCCCGGGCGGCGATGGGCTTCGGCCGTGACGTCCGCCGCGATCTGTTCCACCAGGTCACCGCGTACTCCTCCGAGGAGGTCGGGCGCTTCGGTGCGCCGTCGCTGATCACCCGCATCACCAACGACGTCCAGCAGGTCCAGCAGCTGGTCGTGCTGGCGACGACGATGATGATCGCCGTGCCGCTGATGGTGGTCATCGGGATCGTCATGGCGGTGCGCGAGGACGTCGGGCTGTCGGTCGTGCTGGTCGTCGCGATCCCCGTCGCCATCGTGCTGCTCGGCTCGATCGTCTACCGCATGGTGCCGTACTTCCAGGCGATGCAGGAGCGCGTCGACAAGGTCAACGCCGTGCTGCGCGAGCAGATCACCGGCATCCGCGTCGTGCGCGCCTTCGTCCGTGAGCCCGAGGAGTCGGCCCGCTTCGAGGTCGCCAACGGCGAGCTGACCGACACCGCGCTGCACTCCGGGCGCCTGATGGCGGCGATGTTCCCGACCGTGACGTTCATCGTCAACGCGTCGAGCATCGGCGTGCTGTGGGTCGGTGCCGATCGCATCTCCGCAGGGCAGATGCAGATCGGCTCGCTCGTCGCCTACCTCACGTACCTCATCCAGATCCTGATGGGCGTCGTGATGGCGACGTTCCTGGTGTCGATGATCCCCCGGGCGGCCGTCGCCGGTGAGCGCATCGTCGAGGTGCTGGAGACGCCGTCGAGCGTCGTCCAGCCGGACGACCCGGTGACCGAGGTCCCCGAGCGGGGCACGCTCGAGTTCCGTAACGTCGGGTTCTCGTACCCCGGCGCCGAGCACTCGGTCCTCTCCGACGTGTCGTTCCGCACCGCCGCCGGCCAGACGACGGCGATCATCGGCAGCACCGGATCGGGCAAGACGACGCTCGTCAACCTCGTGTCACGACTGTTCGACGTCACCAGCGGGTCGGTGCTCATCGACGGCGTCGACGCCCGCCGGCTCGACCTCGACCTGCTGTGGAGCAAGGTCGGCTACGTGCCGCAGCGGCCGTACCTGTTCTCCGGGACCGTCGCCTCCAACCTTCGCTTCGGCCGCCCGTCGGCGACCGATGACGAGCTGTGGCAGGCGCTCGAGATCGCCCAAGCTGCCGACTTCGTGCGGGCGATGCCCGACGGCATCGATTCCGAGATCGCCCAGGGCGGCACGAGCGTGTCAGGCGGCCAGCGACAGCGTTTGTCGATCGCCCGGGCCCTGGTCGTGCGACCGGAGATCTACGTCTTCGACGACTCGTTCTCGGCGCTCGACCTGGCCACCGACGCCCGGTTGCGGGCCGCGCTGAAACCGCACACCGCCGATGCGGCGGTGCTCGTCGTCGCCCAGCGGGTCTCGACGATCATCGACGCCGACGAGATCCTCGTCCTCGAGGACGGGGTGGTGATCGGTCGTGGCGCCCATGACGAACTGTTGACCACCTGCCCGACGTACGCCGAGATCGTCGAGTCGCAGATCGGCCAAGGAGCAGTGGCGTGAGCGACCGTCGCAAGTCCTCATCCGGCAACGGGTCGTCGGGTGAACTCGACGCCGACGACCGCGAGCTGCTCAAGACCACCGGCACGCAGGCCCGCCGCGGGTCGTTCGGGCCTGGCGGCGGCGTCGGCATCCCGGCCGAGAAGTCGGAGAACTTCGGCAGGACGCTGCGCCGGCTCGGCGAGATCCTCGGCCGCGAGCAGGCCCGCCTGTTCGCCGTCTTCGCGCTCGTCGTGGGCAGCGTCACCCTGATCGTCCTCGGCCCGAAGTTGCTGGGCGACGCCACCGACGTCATCGTCAGCGGCGTCACCGGCGACGGCATCGACTTCGACGACCTGCATCGCAAGCTGTTGATCGTCGGCGGCGTCTACCTGACCGCCTGGATCCTCGGCTACGCCCAGTCGTACGTGCTCGCCGGCGTGGTCCAGCGGTCGATGTTCGGCCTGCGCGAGTCGGTCGAGAACAAGCTCAACCGGCTGCCCCTGAGCTACATCGACCGCCAGCCGCGCGGCGACCTGCTGAGCCGGGTCACCAACGACATCGACAACCTCGCCCAGAGCCTGCAGATGACGGTGAGCAACATCCTCACCTCGATCCTCACGATGATCGGCGTCGCCGTGATGATGATCGTCATCTCGCCGCTGCTGGCGTTGATCGCCCTCGCCACCGTGCCGGTGTCGCTGTGGCTGATGAAGTACATCGGCGCCAAGGCGCGCCCGCGGTTCATGTCGCAGTGGCGGCACACGGGCAACCTCAACGCCCAGGCGGAGGAGGTCTTCACCGGCCACGCCATCGTCAAGAGCTTCGGCCGTCAACGCGAGGTCGAGGAGCGCTTCCGCGAGGACAACGACCGGCTCTACGAGGCGAGCTTCAGTGCCCAGTTCATGTCCAGCCTGATCCAGCCGGCGATGATCTTCATGGGCAACATCCAGTACGCCCTGATCGCCGTCGTCGGTGGCCTGCGGATCGCCAGCGGCGCCATCTCGATCGGCGACATGCAGGCGATGATCCAGTACGCCCGCCAGTTCTCGCAGCCGTTGACGAACCTCGCCTCGATGGCGGCGACGTTCCAGTCGGGGATCGCCTCACTCGAGCGGGTGCTCGAACTGCTCGACGCCGACGAGGAGTCGGTCGAGCCCGACGACACCGTCGACCCGGCGCCGATCCGCGGGCGCGTGGTGTTCGAGAACGTCGACTTCTCGTATGTGCCCGGCCAGCGCCTGATCCAGGGCTTGAACGTCGTCGCCGAGCCCGGCGAGACGGTGGCGATCGTGGGTCCCACCGGTGCCGGCAAGACGACGCTGGTCAACCTGATCATGCGCTTCTACGAGCTCGACGGTGGTCGGATCACCCTCGACGGTCGCGACATCTCCACGATGCCGCGCCGCGAGCTGCGCTCCGAGATCGGCATGGTGCTCCAGGACACGTGGCTGTTCGGTGGCACGATCCGCGAGAACCTGCGCTACGGCAACCCGCAGGCGACCGACGAGCAGGTCTACGAGGCGGCGCGGGTGACCTACGTCGACCGCTTCGTGCACTCGCTGCCCGCCGGGTACGACACGGTCATCAACGACGAGGGCGACAACATCTCGGCGGGGGAGAAGCAGTTGCTGACGATCGCCCGGGCGTTCCTCGCCGACCCGTCGATCCTGATCCTCGACGAGGCGACGAGCTCGGTCGACACGCGCACCGAGGTGCTGATCCAGGAGGCGATGAACGCGCTACGCGCCCAGCGGACGAGCTTCGTCATCGCCCACCGGCTGTCGACGATCCGCGGCGCCGACGTGATCCTCGTGATGGAGGACGGCAGCATCGTCGAGCAGGGCAACCACGATCAGCTGCTCGAGGCCCGTGGGGCCTACTTCCGGCTGTACAACGCCCAGTTCGCCGGCCAGCCCACCTGAGCCGGCGGGCGCGATCCGCGACCGCCCGCGCTGGTGCGCTCGGCGCGGGCAGGTGTCGTCGCTCGCTCTGGGGGGTAGGGACGGGCCATGATCGGTGTTCGTGGCCTCTCTCGTACGATGATGACCGGAATCTTCCTCGTCGGCGCGACGGCGGCGTGGAAGAACGCTCCGCAGGCGGCGACCAAGGCGAAGCGGCTCTCCGAACCGTTGAGCCGGGCGACCGGCATCCCGTTGACCGGTGAGGAGCTCGTCAAGATCAACGCCGGCGTGCAGTTGACCGCCGGCGCGCTGTTCGCTCTCGGTTTCCAGCAGCGGGTGATGGCACTGGTGCTCGCCGGCTCGCTCGTGCCGACGACGTTGCTCGGTCATTCGTTCTGGGAGATCGACGACGAGGGCGAGCGGATGGGCCAGCAGCTGCACTTCCTCAAGAACTTGGCGATGATCGGCGGCCTGACGTTCGCCGCCCTCGACACCGGTGGTCGCCCGTCGGTCTTCTGGACCGGTCGCAAGGCGGCCGAGGGCCTTGCCGAGACCGTGTCGGCGACGACGCATGCCGTGACCGGCTCGTTGAAGGACGCCGTCGACCGCTGACACAGCGCCGCGGGTACCCGACGCGCGCTCGCGTCGGGCGGCGGTAGGAATGAGCCATGGAGGGATACGTCCACCCCGACTTCGGCCTCGTGACGGAGAAGATGCGCCACATCATGGGTGGACGACGTGCCGCCGGTGGCATGGCGGTCGCCGTCTACCACCACGGTGAGCTCGTCGTCGATGCCTGGACCGGCGTGCGCGACGCCACCGGCACGCCGTGGGAACGCGACACGATGGCGATGAGCTTCTCGACGACCAAGGGCGTCGTCGCCACGGTCGTCCATCGCCTGGTCGACCGCGGGCTGCTCGACTACGACACGCCGGTCGCCCACTACTGGCCGGAGTTCGCCGCCGCCGGCAAGGAGCGCATCACGCTCCGCCATCTGCTGACTCACCAGGCAGCGTTGCACGACGTCCGCGGTCTCGCCGCCGACACCGAGGCGATCCTCGATTGGGAGGCGATGGTCGCCGGGCTCGCCGCCGCCACCCCGGCGTGGGACGTCGGGACCCGTTCGGGCTACCACGCCCTGACGTACGGCTGGTTGGTCGGTGAGGTCATCAAGCGGGTCACCGGCGGGACCGTCAACGATGCCGTGCAGCGCGAGGTCGTCGAGCCGCTCGGCCTCGACGGCATGTTCGTCGGGGCGCCGGCCGCCGTGCGCTCGCGGATCGCCACGCTGCTCGTCGATCCGAAGGCGGCGTCGCGTCTCCTCGGTGCGGTGAAGCGGTTGTCGCGATTCAGCAGCTACGCGCCGCTGTACAACGCCTTGGTGATCGACGACATCCTCGACGTCAGCACCACCGATCACATCCACGACGCCGAGATCCCGGCGGCCAACGGTGTGTTCACCGCCCGCTCGCTGGCCCGCATGTATGCCGCCCTGGCGACGCCGGACGACTTCGACGAGCCACCGCTTCTGACGCCGGCGACGCTGCGTGAGGCGACGCGCATCCAGCCGCAGCTCGGCGACGGCGCATCGGCGGCCGGCGACCTGCGCGTTGGGCGCGATGCCTCGGTGCAGATCAACATGCGCTGGCGGCTCGGCTATCACCTCGCCGGCACGACCGCCGGCGTCCTGCCGCACGGCTTCGGACATTTCGGGTTCGGTGGCTCCGGAGCCTGGGGCGACCCCGACTCCGGCCTCGCCGTGGCGATGGTGCTCAACAAGGTCGCCGGCACCCCGTTCGGCGACAGCCGCCTCCTGCGCATTGGCGGCGCCGCCGTCCGCGCCGCCAAGCAGCGGAGCTAACGAGCGCCGTCCGTCGCCTGGCGCGAATGCGTTCCGGATTCGCGCCCGCCGGAGCAGCGGGCGAGGAGCCGAAGTGGAAGCCTGTCGCCGCACCATCGTCACCGACAGCACGAACAGGCGGGTGGATCACCGGCATATCTACCCTTCTCGGGCGCAACGGAAATCGCGTCACCGATCCGGCGATCGGGGGCAGGTCGGTCGTTGTGGCCGAGCGCCAGAACGAATCCTGTTTGTGTCAAGTGCTGTCTGCGGGGTGACTCCGGGGCGCGTCGAAGTTGGCCCGGCCGGGTGTTGGTTAGCGTGGGGTCGGGTTCGGGAGTGACTGTTCCGAAGAGCCGGGTCGTGTGAGGTGTGATGCCGGCCACGCTGGATTCAGTGTCGTCCTCGCATTGTCCTCCCGAACCCACCTGATGAGCTGTTCGGCGCTCAGCCAGCTCGAGTCGAGGCTCAGCGGTGAGCGTCGGCGACGAGGTGGTGATAGACGGCGTTGCTGATGTGTCGCTTGAGGGCGCGCATGGCTTCTTTGCGGGTCTTGCCTTCGGCTTGTTTGCGGAGGTTGAAGCACCCCGGGATCCGTGACTGCTCCAACCCTTGAGAGGATGGAGCAATGACAGGAAGCACACGTGGCGGGAAGTATCCCGACGAGCTGCGCCAGCGCGGGGTTCGGATGGTGTTCGAGCACCAAGACGAGTACCCGTCGCAGTGGAAAGCGATCGAGTCGATCGCCAAGAAGCTGGGCGTCAACCACGAGACGTTGCGCAAGTGGGTCCGCGCCGCCGAAGTCGATGGCGGCATCCGACCCGGGGTGACGACCGAGGAACGGTCGCGGATCAAAGAGCTCGAGCGGGAGAACCGTGAGCTGCGCCGGGCGAATGAGATCTTGAAAGCGGCGTCGGCTTTCTTCGGGGCGGAGCTCGACCGCCAGTCGTGGAGGTAGTGGCGTTCATCGACGCCCATCGGGAACGGTTCGGGGTCGAGCCGATCTGTCGGGTGCTCACCGAGCACGGCTGCAAGATCGCCCCGAACACGTATTGGGTCGCCCGCAAGCGGCCACCGTCGGCACGCGCCATCCGCGACGCGCAGCTGGTACTGGAGATCCGACGCGTGTACTCGGAGAACCTGTTCGTCTACGGCGCCGACAAGATCTGGGCACAACTCAACCGCGAGAACATCACCGTCGGCCGAGGCCGCGTCGAACGACTGATGCGCCAAGAGGGGATCTCCGGGGCCAGACGGGGCAAGGCGTTCAAGATCACCACCACCTCCGACGACCGGCTGCACCGACCCGCCGACTTGGTCGCCCGCGAGTTCAACGCGCCGGCACCTGACCGGTTATGGGTGGCCGACCTGACCTACGTCAAGACCCACACCGGGTGGGTGTATGTGGCGTTCATCATCGACGTCTACTCCCGGTTCATCGTCGGCTGGCAAGCATCACGATCACTGCGCTCGGACCTGGCGATCGACGCCTTGGAGATGGCCGTGTTCAATCGTCGACGTGCCGGGTCGGACCTGTCAGCACTGGTCCATCACTCCGACCGTGGGGTCCAATATCTGTCGATCCGCTACTCCGAACGCCTCGCCGACAACGCCATCGTCGCCTCCGTCGGACCCAAGGGTGACAGCTACGACGACGCCCTCGCCGAGTCGTTCAACGGGCTCTACAAATGGGAGCTGATCTACCGGCAAGGCCCCTGGCGCGGACTCGACGACGTCGAGTTCGCCACCATGACCTACGTCGACTGGTTCAACCACCAACGCCTCCACGGCGAGATCACCACCGACCCCAGCTACACGACCCCGGCCGAGTTCGAAGCCCTCTACTACCGTCACAACCGGCCGGCCTTCCAGGCCGCCACCCACTAACCCGAGCAGTCACGCGAACCGGGGCGCTTCACACTGCTGCGCGCCCACACGCCAACCTTGGCCACGACCTCGTGGGGTGCGAAACCCGGACGACGAGGTTGTTTGTGTCCTGGAGCACCACCGGGCGCGCATTGAGAAATCCGGCGGCCTCACCCACTTTCGATCGCCGCCTTGACCGCAGACTCACGGGAGGCCGCAATTCCCATCCCCCGTCGACGCGTTCGGCGGCGAACACGGCTGATCGGTCAGTCTGGAACCTGTTGGCCCGGCCGATCGTCGAAGATGGTGTGATGAGTGCTCCGCGGCGGACTCCGACACTTCCTCCATTTCGTTTCTCGGATGTGTCATATGTCACGCGGACTCCGAACACCCACGCCGTGCTGTGGGCGATCGTTCTGGTAGTCGCCTGCGTCAGCCTGGTTGCCGTCGGCGTTACCGAACGGGCGATGGCCTGCAGTTGTTCATATCCGACCGACGTCGAAGCGTTCGAGCAATCCGACGCAGTGTTCGTGGGCACCCTCGTCGAGGTCCAGACCCCGCCCGGCGATGTCATCGTGTCGTCGGATCTGGAACGCTTCATCTTCGACGTCGACGCCGTCTACAAAGGCGCGGTCACCAGCCGACAGGCAGTCGCCACCGCACGCGAGGGCGCGAGCTGCGGTCTCGAGATCGGAGGACCCGGCCCGTTCCTCGTGTTCGCCAGAGCCAGTACTCCCGACGTCACTCCTGAACTCGACGACAACGAACTGCACTCGACTCTGTGCTCTGGCACTCGCCCATCGTCCGAGACATCCGTTCCGGCCGCGTTCGGACCACCCGCGCCGCCGATCGACGACACCAACGATTCCTCACCCACGGATACCGGTCGGGTCGCCCCCAGCGTCGAAGCGTCACAGGACAATGCAGCCTCCGCGACTCGAGCGGCTGACTCTGACCGCTCTGGGTCGCGTGTGGCCCTCGTCGCTGCGGCAGTCGTCGCATCGCTGGTCGGTCTCGGAGCCGGAATCGCACTCGCGATCAGTCACCGAGCGCACTCCCGAGCGGCCGGCAACGGTTGACCAGCCCGCTCTACGCCCACCCGCGTCAAACAGATCGATCGGACGTTCGTCGTCGGAACCGAGCGTGCCGTGGACCGACATCGCCGGCATGCGCAACCATCTCGCACACCGATACTTCGACGAGCCACGCAATCGTCGCGGCGACCATCGCACACGACCTTCCTCCGGTCATCGCTGCGGTGCGCCGACTTCTCGAACCTCTCGGTCAGTGTCGTCACATTGGCCTCGTGAGCAACAGACAACCATGCAACCGGGCGTCAGAGTTCAGGCTCGCGCCGGCTCGGGCGGACGGGCCGGGGCGAGGCCGCGGGTGACGGCAACGTCGTCGTCGCGGACGAACCACGACACGAACACCGCCGGGATCATCAACAGGCCGACGGCGAGGAAGCCGGCGCGGTAGGCGTCCAACCGGTCGACGGCGCTCGGGTCGGGGCCGGCACCGTCGACGACGGCGGCGATCACCGTCGCCGCCGAGCGCGACGCCGGTGGCGTACGACACCTGGCGGCCGGTGTTGAACAGGCTCGTCGCCCGGCCGAGGTCCTCGCTCGACGTGGTCGCGTAGACCGCCGTCTGGATCGAGACGAACACCATCCCGACCGCCAGGCCGCGCAGGAGCGAGAAGCCGGCGATCACTCCGAGCGGTGTGCCCAGACCGGCGGTGGCGTAGAGGCAGGTCGCCCCGGCGGTCAGTGCCGTGCCGGCGACCATCAGGCGGCGCGGACCGATCGCCTGGTAGAGCCGCTTGCCGAGCAGGTTGGACACCACGAACACGCCGAACGCCTGCGGCGACTGCGCCAGACCGCTCTCGAAGGCGCTGTAGCCACGCAGGCTCTGTAGGTACAGCGGGAGCACGAAGATCAATCCGAAGAAGCCCGCGTAGACCATCGTCGAGGCGATGTTGACGGTGCGGAACAGGCGGTCGGCGTAGAGCCGCAGGGCCAGGATCGGTCGGTCGATGCGCAGTTCGACGACGACCAGCAGCACTGCGGCGGCGAGTCCACCGAGGCCGAAGGCGAGCGGCTGTGCCGACAGCCACCCCTGCTCCGGGGCGATCGACAGCGCGTAGAGCAGTGACGTCACGGCGCCGGCCGAGAGGACGAACCCGGCGACATCGAAGCGCCCCGGGTCGACCACCACCGTCTCGGTCAGCCACCGCACCGCCAGCACGACGGCGACGATCCCGAGCGGCACGTTGATGAGGAAGATCCAGTGCCACGACACCGTGTCGACGATGATCCCGCCGAGCATCGGGCCGATCGCCGGGGCGGTCACGGCGACGCTGAGCACCCCGATCGCCGCCTTCGCCCGCTGCTCGAGGGGGAACGCCCGGTAGAGCATCACGCTGCCCGTCGGTGTCACCAGCCCGGCACCGATCCCCTGCAGCAGCCGGAAGGCGACGAGCTGGTCGAGGCTCTGGGCGATGCCGCACAGCAGCGAGGCGACGACGAAGACCACCAACGAGGCGATGAAGACCCGCTTCGTGTCGAAGCGATCGCCGAGCCAGCCGGCGGCGGGGATCACGGCGGCGAACGTCAACAGGTACCCGACGGCGATCCACTCGATGTCGGTCGTCGGCACCCCGAAGTCGTCGGCCATCGTCGGCAGGGCGACGTTGACCAGCGTGCCGTCGATGATCGTCATGAACAGCGCCAGGACGTAGACGGTCATCACCTTCGACGGATACGTCACGAGGGCGACGCTACGCGCACCCACCCATCGAACGCCGACCGTGCCAGCGCCGCCGACCGTGCCAGCGCCGACGGCCGACTGGGCGAGGCCGGACGTGCGAATCGACGGTGGCACACCCGCTCCGAGCTGCGAGGCTGGACGACCGCCATGCACGCGTCGACGGACACCACCTCGCTGCGGCGTGCTGCCGTCGAGGCGATCGTCGGCGATCGCCGCCTGACGTACCCCGACGTGCTGCCGATCAGCGAGCGGCGCGACGAGCTGGTCGCCGTCAATCCGCGAGCACCAGGTCGTGATCGTCGCCGGCGAGACCGGGTCCGGCAAGAGCACCCAGCTCCCCAAGCTGTGCATCGAGGCCGGCCGCGGCGTCGACGGGATGATCGGCCACACCCAGCCCCGCCGGGTCGCCGCACGGACGATCGCCGAGCGCGTCGCCCACGAGCTCGGGTCACCGCTCGGCGCCGACGTCGGCTACGCCGTGCGCTTCACCGACCAGGTCGGCCCGGGCACGGTCGTCAAGGTGATGACCGACGGCATCCTCCTCGCCGAGATCCAGCGCGACCGAATGCTGCGCCGCTATGACACGCTGATCATCGACGAGGCGCACGAACGCAGCCTGAACATCGACTTCATACTCGGCTACCTCGCCCAGCTGCTGCCGCAACGACCGGACCTCAAGGTCATCGTCACCTCGGCGACGATCGACACCGAGCGCTTCGCCACCCACTTCGCCCGACACCTCCCCGGCGCCGGACGCGACAGTGCGGACGGTGCCGTTCCCATCATCACCGTCTCGGGGCGGACGTATCCGGTGGAGGTCCGCTACCGGCCGTACGGCGAGGACCCCGACGACGACCGCGACCAGGTGCAGGCGATCGTCGACGCCGTCGAGGAGCTGCGCCGCGACGTCGCCGGCGACGTGCTCGTGTTCCTCTCCGGCGAGCGCGAGATCCACGACACCGCCGACGCGCTGCGACGGCTCGACCTCGCCCAGACCGAGGTGCTCCCGCTGTACGCCCGGCTGTCGTCGGCCGAACAGCACCGCATCTTCGAACGCGCCGAAGGCGGCCCCGGACGGCGCATCGTGCTGGCGACCAACGTCGCCGAGACATCGCTGACGGTGCCGGGCGTGCGGTCCGTCGTCGACGCCGGCACGGCACGGATCTCTCGCTACAGCCGCCGCCTGAAGGTCCAACGGCTGCCGATCGAACCGATCTCCCAGGCGTCTGCGAACCAGCGCGCCGGTCGCTGCGGACGCGTCGCCCCGGGCGTCTGCATCCGCCTCTACGACGAGGACGACTTCGCCGCCCGACCGGAGTTCACCGACCCCGAGATCCTGCGCACCAACCTCGCCTCGGTCATCTTGCAGATGACCAACATCGGCCTCGGTGACGTCGCCCGCTTCCCATTCGTCGAGCCGCCCGACCACGCCGCGATCCGCGACGGCTACCAGCTGCTCGACGAGCTGGCCGCCATCCGTCCGGCCCCTGCCGGCAGCACCGGGCCACGCCGCCTGACCCAGGTCGGGCGCCGTCTTGCCCGGCTCCCGGTCGACCCGCGGCTCGGACGGATGGTCCTCGAGGCCGAGCGCCTCGGATGCGTGCGCGAGGTGCTCGTCATCGCCTCGGCACTGTCGATCCAGGACCCGCGTGAGCGACCGCAGGAACATCGCGAGCAGGCGAGCGAGCTGCACAACCGCTTCCGTGTGCCGGGGTCCGACCTGCTCGGGATCATCGCCCTGTGGGACTACCTGCGGGCGAAGCAGCGCGAGCTCTCCGGCAACCGATTCCGCCGGATGTGCCGCACCGAGTACCTCAACTACCTGCGGGTGCGCGAGTGGATGGACCTGTTCAGCCAGCTGCGACGCATCGCCGGGCAGCTCGGCATCCACCCCACCACCGAAGAGGGGCACCCCGATCACGTCCACCAAGCCGTGCTCGCCGGACTCCTGTCGCACATCGGCATGCGCGACCGCCAGACGAGGGAGTACATCGGCGCCCGCCAGTCCCGCTTCGTCATCGCCCCCGGCTCCGCGCTCACCCGCCGTCCGCCGGAGTGGGTGATGGCCGCCGAGCTGGTGGAGACGAGCCAGCTGTTCGCCCGCCGTGTCGCGGCGATCGAGCCGGAGTGGGCCGAGCGCGTCGGCGAGCACCTCGTCAAGCGTTCCTACGGCGACGTCCGCTGGGACCCGAAAGCCGGGCGCGCCGTCGCCTCCGAGACGGTCACGCTGTACGGACTGCCGATCGTCGCCGACCGGACCGTCGGCTACGACCGCGTCGACGCTGCCCAGGCCCGGGCCTGGTTCATCACCAAGGCGCTCGTCGAAGGTGACGTCGCCGACACCGCGTGGCGTCAACGACAACGTTTCCTCGCCGTCAACGACGAATACCTGCAACGGGTTCGGAGGATGGCGGCCCGGTTGCGGCGCATCGAGGTCGTCGACGACGAGACGATCTTCGAGTTCTACGACGACCGCATCGGCGACGACGTCACCTCGCTCCAGCACTTCGACCGGTGGTGGAAGCGCGAGCGTCGCCGCCGACCCGACCTCCTCGATCTCACCGACGACAAGCTCGCCGAGGCCAGCCACGGCCAGGGGCTGCGCCTCGACGGCTACCCCGACGTGTGGCGCCAACGCACGGCCGACGGTGTGCTCGAGCTGCCGATCACCTACCGCTACGCGCCCGGCGAGCCGCTCGACGGCGTCACCGTGCACGTGCCGCTGACCGCCCTCAACCAGGTCCGCGCCGGCGGCTTCGACTGGCAGATCCCCGGCCACCGGCTCGACCTCGTCGACGAGCTCGTCCGTTCGCTGCCGAAATCGATCCGTCGCCAGCTGATCCCGCTGGCGGAGACGCTCGACGCCGCGGCGCAGGAGCTCGACCAGCGGTGGCCGCCCGATGACGGCCCGCCCACCGACCTCCCGCTGGTGAACGCGCTCGCCTCCGTGCTCGGCGAGGTCGCCGGCGTGCGCATCGAACCCGGCGACTTCGACACGGCGGCCGTGCCCGACGAGTTGCGGGTGCACTTCGTCGTGTCCGACGACAGCGGCGAGGTCCACGGCGTCGGCGACGACCTCGACGAACTCCGGGCGCGCCTCGCCGGCACGGCGCGGGCGTCGATTGCCGCCGCCAGCCCGATCGCCGAGCGTCGCGGCATCACCGACTGGGACGTCGGTGACCTGCCGCAGGTCGTCGAGTCGCGCGACCGTGACCTCGACGTGCGCGGCTACCCGGCGTTGCTCGATGTCGGCGAGTCGGTGTCGCTGCGCGTCGTCACGTCGCCCGACGTCCAGCGCCGAGCGATGCACGGCGGAGTGCGCCGCCTGCTTCTGCTCACCGCGGCGCCGACGCGCTCGTCGCTCGTCCGCCAGCTCACCGCCGCAGAGCGACTGGTGATCGCCCGCGGCGACATCGAGCTCGGCGCGCTGAGCGGTGACTGCGTGGCGGCGGCGGTCGACCACCTCCTCGCCCAGAACCGATTGCCGTGGACCGAGTCGGCGTTCCGCGAGCTGCAGGCGGTCGTCCGCTCCCAGGCACCGGCGATCGCGTTGCGCGCCCTGCACGAGGCGGCCGGTGTGATCGCCGCCGCCAACGACGTCCGCGACCGCCTCGCCCGGCTCCACGCGCCGGCATTGCGAGCGTCCGTCGACGACGCCAACGCGCACCTCGGCCGGCTCGTCTACCCGGGCTTCGTCCTGCGCGCCGGCACGGACCGGCTCGCCGACATCGAGCGTTACGTCGCGCGCCATCGGCTACCGCCTCGACCACCTCGCCGGGCACCAGGACCGCGACCGGCAACTCGTCGACCAGGTGACCCCGCTGGAGCGCCGGTACGCGGCGCTCGTCGAGCACGCCGCATCGTCGTTGACGCCCGAGCTCGTCGAGCTGCGGTGGGATCTCGAGGAGCTGCGGGTCAGCACGTTCGCTCAGCCGCTGACCGTCAAGCGGGCCGGTCGCCCACCGGTCAGCGCCAAGCGCATCGCCGCCGTCCTCGCCGTGGGAGGCTGACGCGATGTCGCCGCCGTCGCTCGATGATCGTCAGCTCCAGGGCCTCACCAACGAGACGGTCGAGCTGCTGCAGTCGCTGATCCGCAACCGCTGCGTCAACGACGGCACCGAGTCGTCGGGCGAGGAGGTGCGCAACGCCGACGTGTTGCAGCAGGTGATCGAGGGCGGTGGCGTGCAGGTCGAGCGGTACGAGGCGGCCCCCGGGCGGATCTCGATCGTCGGCCGGATCGAAGGGAGCGATCCCGACGCGCCGTCGCTGTGCCTGATGGGGCACACCGACGTCGTGCCGGTGACCCCGTCGGGGTGGCGGGAGGATCCGTTCGGCGGCGAGCTGATCGACAGCGGTGACGGACCGGAGGTGTGGGGACGCGGCGCCGTCGACATGCTCAACCTCACCGCCTCGATGGCGGTTGCCTTCCGCCACCTCGCCCGCTCCGGCTTCCGGCCCCGCGGCGACCTGGTCTATTTCGGCGTCGCCGACGAGGAGGCCGGCAGTAGCTACGGGGCGCGCTGGATGGCCGACCATCATCCCGACGCGATCCGTGCCGACTACGTGCTGACCGAGAACGGTGGCCTCCACTCCGGGCCGGAGACCGCACCGGCGATCGGCATCAACATCGCCGAGAAGGGCGTCGCCTGGCGCCGGCTGCGGGTGCGCGGCACCCCCGGTCACGGCTCGGCGCCCTTCCGGCGCGACAACGCGCTCGTCAAGGCGGCCGCCGTCATCCAGCGACTGCACGACTACCGCCCCGAGCCACGTTTCCACGAGCTGTGGGCGGCCCGCGTCGAGTCGCTCGGGCTGCCCGACGAGATGAAGGCGCCGCTGCTCGATCCGACGCAGATCGACGCGGCGCTCGACGCCATCCCCAACACGGCGATCGCCTCCCACTTCCATGCCTGCACCCACACGACGTTCTCGCCGAACCTCGTCGACGGCAGCGAGTCGGGCGGCGGGCGGATGAAGGTCAACACGATCCCCGACGTCGTCGTCATCGACGTCGACGTGCGGACGATGCCGGGGGAAGGGCCCGACGACGTCGCCGCCCACCTCCGCGCCGCCCTCGGCGACCTCGCCGACGAGGTCGAGGTGACGGCGTTGATGAACGATCCGGCCTCGATCAGCCGCGCCGACACGCCGTTGTGGGACTCGCTGCAGCGCGCCGTCAACGTGCCCTTCCCCGGCGCCCGGCTGAGCCCGCAGTTCATCGTCGGCTTCACCGACGCCCGCATCTACCGCGAGATGGGAGCGGTCGCGTACGGCGCCGGCCTGTTCAGCCCGGGCCTCGACGCCGGCGAGTTCGGTGCCCGCTTTCACGGCAACGACGAACGCATCGACGTCGAGTCGCTCGGTCTGACGACACGCCTGTGGCACGACGTCGCCACCGACCTCCTCAGCTCCTGACGTTCCTGCCCACGCCGAGCCCCCGCCGTCGCGATGAGCGAGTGGGCCGCGGCCCGGTCCGTTCGCTCATCGCCTGCCGAACCGCGCTTGGCGCGATGAGGGAGTAGCCCGGGGCCCGGTCCGTTCGCTCATCGCGGTGCTGGCGATCTTGGCGATGAGGGAGTGGCCCGGGGTGCGGTCTGTTCGCTCATCGCCCGCCGGACCGACGCTTGGCGCGATGAGGGAGTGGCCCGGGGTGCGGTCTGTTCGCTCATCGCCGGCCGGAAGGTGCTTGGCGCGATGAGGGAGTGGCCCGGCGTGCGGTCCGTTTGCTCATCGCCTGCCGGGCGCGGGGGACACGGCAGCGCAGGCGCGTCCAGCCGGATCAGGCCGCTTGGAACCGGCCGGGCTCGACTTCGACGGCTTCGCCGCGGCGCAACATGCGGGCGACGTGCAGGTCGGCGCTGCGCAACTCGACGCTGTCGGTGAAGGCCGACTGCACGTGTGGCCGGTAGATGAACCGGTGGGCGCGCATGTCGTCGAGCGTGCGCGGCTCGGTGAGGAACTCGAGCATCGCCCGGTGCCTGCGGTCGATCACGGCGGCGAAGTCGTCGAGCATCGCCACGAACGTGTCGCGTCCCTCGATGACGCCCTTGTGATGGAACGTGACGTAGAAGTCGGCCTCCTCGTCGCGGACCTTGGCGAGGCTCGCCTCGAAGTCCTCGAGGTCGCTCCACACGTCGCCGTAGTACGGACCGAAGCCGGTGAGGTCGATGTCGGAGAGGAAGAACACGCCGTCCATGCGGAAGCCGCTGTGGCCGCGGGTGTGGCCCGGGAGGTGCACCGCCTCGACGGTCACCGATCCGCCGAGATCGAAGACGTGCCCGTCGCCGAACCCGGTGGCGTCGGGGCGCGGGGTGAAGTGGAACTGCTCGACGACCACCTGCTCGAACGCTGTCCGCGCCGTGCCCCTGAGCCCGTAGACCTCCATCAACCCGTCGATCGAGCGCACGCCTGGGAGGTCGTCGTGGTGCACGTGGACGCGGGCGTCGGGGAACAGGCCGTTGCCGGCAACGTGATCCTCGTGGCTGTGGGAGTTGAGGATGGCGTCGACGCCGACGGGTGCCCCGCCGCGTTCGACGACCGCCATCGACGGGTCGATGAGCACCGCCTCGCCGGCGCCGCGCACGAGCAGCGAGTTGCCCGACGGGTAGGCACCGTTGGCGGTGCCGACGAGCACGCTGACCTGCGGTGTCAGCCGCAGCTCGTCGTCGCCCCAGTCGGTCGCCATTGCGGCGACACTAACGAACGGTCGGCGACGGGTTCCGACCGTTCGCTACTCCGGCTTCAGGTCGAGCGACGCAGAGTTCATGCAGTAACGCTCGCCGCTCGGACCGGGCCCGTCGGGGAACACATGACCCAGATGGGCACCGCACGTGGCGCAACGGGCCTCGACGCGCACCATGCCGTGTGACCGGTCCTCGACCAGCGTCACCTTGGCGGGATCGATGGCCTCGGTGAAGCTCGGCCAGCCGGAACCCGAGTCGTACTTGGTGTCCGACGAGAACAGCGCCGTGTCACACACGATGCAGTGGTAGACGCCGGGCTCCTTGGTGTCCCAATACACGCCGGAGAAGGCACGCTCGGTGCCCGCTCGCTGCGTGACGTCGTACTGCAGGGGCGTCAGACGCTCCTGCAACTCCTCGTCGGTGGGGACCGCAGCGTCACTCATGGTCACCAGCTTGCCCCCGCCGACGTCGGATCACACGCCTGCGGCGTCGCCGAGCGCCGTGGCGACCGAGGTGTCAGACTGGCGCTGTGGACGAGGGGGCTGACCACGAATCACCGTGGACGCGCGACGACTGGATGCCCCCCGAGCAACCGGCGCCCACCTTCACGCGACGCAGCGAGCCCGACGAACCCGCCACGCCACGAGACCAGGCGACATCGACGCCGCCGTGGGACCTCGCGGAGAGCGATCGCCGAGACGAACCACCCTCCGCCGCGCACCGCACCCACCACGCCCGGGCGGCGGTGCTCGGTGCGGCGGGCGTCCTGGCGATCGGCGTCGTCGCCGTCTTGACGCTCGGTGGCGGCGGCGACGATCGAGACCTCGCGGCGGAAGCGACCGCCACCAGCGACGTCGAGACGACGAAGGCGTCGACGACCACGACCAAGCCGGCGACCTCGCGGTCGAACGTCCCGCGCACCACCACGGCGCCGAGCGTCGCCGTGCGAATCGTCGATGCGGGTGGTGCGGACGACGGCTTCGGGGCCGCGGTCATCCGGCCCGCCTTGGAGACCCTGGCGCTCGGGAGGACCGTGCCGTGGACGACGTGGTGGATCCCCGTCGACGCGCCGCTGGACACGATCAGTGCACCGACGGAGGTCGTGCTCCTCACCGCCAGTGGGCTGCACCGGCTCGACCTGCCCTCGGGTGAGGTGCGCAGCGTCGCCATCGAGGGGAACTGGGACGGCGCGGGGCAGCTCGCCGTCGCCGGCGACACGATCGCCGTCACCGGCATGGACGACGTGCTGCTCCTGCGCGACGGCCTGCCGGCCATCGAGGTCGAGGTCGGGTGGGTCGACGGCATCCGTGCCCGGCCGTCGAACGGTGACTTCGTCCTCTCCGTGCGAGACGACGCGGGCCTCGAGCCACCGCACACCATCCTCCTGGCGCCCGACGGAACCGTCACGCCGATCGATGCACCATGGTTCGATCGCCAGGGGATGTGGGGCGCCGTCATGTCACCCACCGGTGAATTGATCGCCAACGCGCCCGGCGGTGTCTACGCCCGTCAACCCGTCGGTGGCGGGGCGGCCCGCCGGATCCACCCCGGCTCGTCGGTCGGCGGCGGGGCCAACCACGCCCTCGTCCAGACGTGCGACGAGACACTCGTCTGCGGCTACGAGCGGATGGACCTCGTGACCGGGGAGGTGGTGCCGGTGGCCCCGGTGCTCGACGACCTCGGTCCCTATGGCTTCGACATGCCGCGCCTCAGCCCCGACGGAGCGCGGGTGGCGGTGATGGCCTTCCCGGCGACGGGCCCGCCGAGCTGGCTCGTGCACGACCTCGCCACCGGGCAGCTGGTGATCGAGATCCAACTCGAGAGCTGGACCGGGTACCCCACCGATCCGTGGTCAGCCGACTCGAGCGGTCTGTTGCTGCTCGACGGCGACGTGCTCACGTTCCGGTCCCTCGACCGGAGCCGGGTGGACATCGACGGCTTCGGCGCGCTGCACCAGGCCGCCGTGCACAGCGCGCCCGCGGCGACCGCCGGCTGAGCGAGGCGTTCAGCCGAGGAGCGCGTCGAGCGCCTCGGGGATGCAGCCGAGGTCGTCGCGCTCCTCGTGGTCGAAGCGCGTCAGATAGGTGATCGACACGTCGCCGCGCTCGATGATCCCACCGTCGGTCTCCGGGTCGAGCATCTCCGGGGCGCCCCACGCCATCTCGACCGTGAACGCATCCTCGTGGCCCGGGATCGGGATCAGGTTGGCGTCGGCCACCGTCCGCGGCGGTCGTCGACCGACCCGACCGAATTGCCACTCGCGCAGCCGGTCGACGGGGACGTCGGGCACGTTGACGTTGACGACGACCGGATCCTCGGGAAGGCCGTCGAGCAACGCCTGGACGATGTGCTGGGCGACGAGCGCCGCGGTGTCCCAGTGCTGCGACGCCAGCGACTCGTCCCACGCCTGACCCTCGACGCCGAAGCCGGTCACCTCCTGGCTGACGGCAACGCCGGAGATGCCACCGCTGCGGCCGGTCAAGGTCGCTCCGACCGTGCCGGAGTGGTAGACGGCGCGGCCGACGTTGGCGCCGGGATTGATCCCCGAGACGACGAGGTCGAACGGCGCGCCGAACGCACCCAGCCGAGCGAACATGACACACAGCGCCGGCGGCCCGGTGACCTTCCAGACGTCGCCGTCGAATCCGCCGATCGTGGCCCGACGGACCTCCGGCTGGATCAGGTGCAGGGCGCCGAGCGCCGAGCTGGCACCCGAGTACTCCTGGTCGGGCGCGACGATCACCACCTCGTGGTCACCCTCCAGGCCGCACATCGCCCGAGCGAGCACGTGCAAGCCGGTCGAATCGATGCCGTCGTCGTTGGTCACGAGGATGCGCATCCAGACATCCTCGCAGCTGCGAGGCGACACCCACCCGTCCGGGAGGCGAACGCTCGTCGGGCGATTGCGACGGGCGTTCAGACGGTGTCGACCGGCGTCATCGATGCCGCGGCCGCCGCCGTCGCCGCCCGTCGCTGGGCGCGCCACGTGAACATCGCCAGGCCGACGATCACCAGCACCATCCCGACGATCTGCGGTGCGCGCACCTCCTCGTCGAGGAAGACGAAGGCGAAGAACACCGCCAGAGCCGGCTGGGCGGTCTGCATGATCCCGATCGTCGCCACCGGGATCTGCTTCTGGGCGAACACGATGCAGGCGTGCGACAGCATCCCGGTCATGACGACGAGGATGGCGACGACCAGCCAGCCCCGCCCGGAGAGCCCGAAGATGTCCGAGCCGGCGACCGACATGGCGATCGGGCCGGCGGTGAACAGCCCGATCGGCATCATGCAGGACATGAAGTCGATCGTGCCGACGCCACTCGAGCGGGCCTGTTTCGAGGTCAGCAGGTAACACACCCAGCAGCTGACGACGATGATCATCAACAGGTCGCCGCCCAACGTGGCCGCGCCCTGCGCGGGGCCGAAGAAGAGCACCAACACGACGCCGATCACCGAGATCAGCCCCCAGCGCAGCGCCCGCCAGTCGGGGTGTTCGCCGAACAGCACCGCGCCGGCGGGCAGGAGGATCAGCGGGCTGAGTGCGGCGAGGAACTCGGCATGGGCGATCGACGTCTTGTTCACGGCGGTGAAGAAGATGGCGATGTTGGCGCCGAAGAACAGGCCCGGGGCGATCGACAGCTTCCAGGTCCTCGTGGACGGGAACGGCCGGCCCGACGTGAGGTGCAGGACCAGCAGCACCGTCCACCAGGCGATGACCGCGCCGACCATCCGCCAGAAGGCGACGACCGCACCCGTCGACGCCGACCACTTGATCAGCGGCGAGCTGGTGGAGAAGGCGATCACGGCGACGACCATCGCGGTGAGCCCGAGGGCGCGGGCGCGTGCGGCTGCCTGCTCGGCCTCGGTCGGGGCGGCGACGTCGGTCATGTGCCGACGGCGCCATCCGACGCGGGCTCGTCCGTCGGGTCGCGGCAGAGGTCGGGCTCGAGGTAGATCACCTTGGCCGAGGGCACCGCGGCGCGGATCGTGTCCTCCGTGCGGTTGATGGCAGCGACGAGCTCGTCGGCAGTCAGTGCCGACGAGAACTCGATCTTCGCGCCGAGCAGGATCTCGTCGGGGCCGAGGTGCTCGGTGCGGAAGTGGATCAGGGCGTCGACGTCGTCGACCGACTCGATCGCCGCGGCGATCGCCGCACGGGTCTCGTCGCTCGCCGCCTCGCCGATCAGCAGGCTCTTCATCTCCACCACGAGGACGATGGCGATGACCACGAGCAGGATCCCGATGGCCATCGATCCGGCGGCGTCCCAGCGGGCGTCTCCGGTGACGTGGGCGAGCACCACACCGACGAGGGCGAAACCGAGGCCCGTGAGCGCCCCGGTGTCCTCGAGCAGGACGACCGGCAGTTCGGGCTGCTTGGTCGTGCGGATGAACCGCCACCAACCCATCCCCGCCGGGCGCACGTGGTTCGACTCGCGGATCGCGGTGCGCAGGGAGAACGATTCGAGGCAGATCGCCACGACGAGGATCCCGACGGCGACGCCGAGACTCTCGACCTCGTGCGGGTCGCGGAACTTCTGGATGCCCTCGTAGAGGGCGAACATGCCGCCCATCGAGAACAGCACGAGGGCGACGGCGAAGGCCCAGAAGAAGCGTTCGCGCCCGAATCCGAAGGGGTGTTCGGGCGTCGCGTCGCGCTGCGCACGTCGACCACCGAGGAACAGCAACAGCTGATTGCCGGTGTCGGCCGCCGAGTGGACCGCCTCGGCGAGGAGGCTCGCCGACCCGGTGATCAAGAAGCCGACGAACTTGCTGACGGCGATGCCGAGGTTGGCGAAGAAGGCCGCGAAGATCGCCCGACGGCTGCCCTCGGTCACCGACCGAGCGTACCCCGGTAACCTGGATCCATGAGCCCCCTGGAAGCGTTGGCCGCCGAGTCCGGCTCGAGCAACACCAGCGAGCCGATCATCTCGATCACGCCGGAAGCGCTCGACCACCTGCGTGAGCTGCGTGACGACGAGGTCGACGGCGACAAGCTCGGTCTGCGGTTGGCGATCGCCTCCGAGCCGGGCGAGGAGTTCCGCTACGACCTGTCGTTCGACGAGTACCTCACGGCGGCGTTCACCGACGAAGTGCGAACCCACGAGGGCATGAAGGTGATCATCCCGGGCGCCGACGTCGAACTGCTCACCGGCGCGACGCTCGACTACACCACCACCCAGGGTCTCGTCATCCGCAACCCCAACCGGCCCGCCGCGCCGTCGATCGACGGCCTGGTCGCCGACGACGAGCTGTCCGCCGAGATCGAGGCGCTGGTCGCCAGCGAGGTCAACCCGGCGCTCGCCGCCCACGGCGGCTTCGTCACCTACGTCGGCCACGACGGCGAGGGCACCGCATACCTGACCATGGGTGGCGGTTGCCACGGCTGCTCGATGAGCAAGATGACGATGCTCGAGGGCGTGCAGACGATGCTCGCCGACGCCATCGACGGCGTCGAGCGGGTGCGTGACCTCACCGATCACGCCAGCGGCGAGAACCCCTTCTACACGTAAGCCGACGTGAGCCTGCGGGCCGGGTGATTGCCACGTGACGAACGGGGCCTGTCCCCGATCGTCACGTGCTGCCTGCGCGCCTGCTCGCGTCCGGCCCCGTCCCCGACGGGCAACCCCTTCGCTAGGCGGGTTGCTGACGCCTGGCGAGGCGGCGCAGCGGGGGTTCTGATTTCGGGGCGACCTTGCGCGGCGGCAATTCGCCGAGTAGGCGGGTGGTGATCGCCGTGATCTCGGCGACGGCTCGCTCGAAGGGCTCCTCGGTCGCGGCCGACAGCGACTGCACACCGCTGATCTTGCGGACGTACTGGCGAGCGCCGGCCTCGATCTCCTCCGGCGTGGCGGCCGGCTCGAGGCCGCGCAGGGTGGTGATGTTGCGACACATGCCCAGAGTCTCCTACACGGCGAGGAGGTCGTCGCCGTCGGGTCGTCCGGCGACGTAGTCGGCGGCGAACGGGCACAGCGGGACGATCTTCAGCGAGCGCTCGGTGAGGTCGTCGATCACGCCGGCCATCAGCTGCTCGGCGTAGCCGTTGCCGCGGCGCGAGGGCTTGGTCTCGACGTGGGGAACGACGATCGCCCCGGGCCGCTCACGGAAGTCGGCGATCGACACCACCTCGTCGTCGATGTGCAGCTCGTAGCGGTGCTCGTCGTCGTTGCGGATCACGTTGGCGGCCATGCCCGAGTGTCGCGCGGTGCCCTCCGCCCCCAAACCTCCGTCGACCCCCACACCCGCGGACCGCGCCCGAACCTGCTGCGAACCGCCCCCGGAGCCGAAATTTGTCCGAAATCGGTCGCTCAGCGGGACGGAGCGGACAAATTTCGGGATGTCAGGACGTGGAGGACAGGGCCTGCTCGAAGTCGGCGACGAGGTCGGCGGGGTCCTCGAGGCCGACCGACACACGCAGCAGACCGTCGGTGACGCCGGCGGTCGCCTTCTCGTCGTCGGTCAGGCTGGCGTGGGTCGACGTCGCCGGATGGCAGACGAGCGTCTCGGGGCCCCCGAGCGAGGTGGCGATGCGGGCGACGCGCAGGTTGCCGAGGAACTCGGCAGCGGTGGCCCTGTCGGCGACCTCGAAGGACAAGACGGTGCCGTACTGGCGCAGCTGCTTGGTGGCCAGATCGTGCTGCGGGTGCTCGCTGAGGCCGGGGTAGTGGACGGCGACCACCGCCGGCTGGTCGGCGAGGGTGACGGCCAGTGAACGCGCCGACTGGTTCTGCTGGCGGGTGCGAACACCGAGCGTGCGGATGCCGCGCAACGTGTTCAACGCATCGAACGGCGACGGTGTCGCGCCGTGGAGGACCGAGTACGCCCAGATCTCGGCGAGCAGGTCGGCTTCACCGGAGATCACGCCGAGCGTGGCGTCGTTGTGACCGGCGATGCCCTTGGTCGCCGAGTGCAGCGACAGGTCGACGCCGTGCGCCAGCGGCTGCTGGCCGAGCGGCGTGGAGAACGTCGAGTCGACGACCGTGAACGGTCCCTTGATCGAGCCCAGCTCGTCGAGGTCGGCGAGCTCGAGCCGCGGGTTCGACGGCGACTCGGCGAGCACGAGCATCGTCCGTCCCGGCTCGACCGCCTTGACGAACGCTCCGGGCTCGGTGACGTCGACGTAGGTGACGTCGATGCCCATCCGCCGCGCCGGGCCCTGGAGGAACGCCAGCGATCCGGCGTACAGCTGCTGCTGGGCGACGATGTGGCTGCCCGTCGAACAGAGGGCGAAGATCGTCGACGCCAGCGCGCCCATGCCGGAGGCGAAGGCCAACGAGTCCTCGGCACCTTCCAGCTCGGCGACCGCCCGCTCGAACGAGCGCACGGTGGGGTTCGAATAGCGGCTGTAGAAGTCGCCGTGACGGATCGCCGTCGCCCGCCGGTTGGCGTCGTCGAGGCTCGTCGATTCCCAGGTGCTCGACGCCCACAGCGTGGGCGCCAGGGACGACCCGCTGCACTCACGACCGGCCGTGATCGCCAGCGTCTCGAGTGCCACGCCGGGATCGTTCGTGCCGTCGGTCGACATGGGAGCCAACGGTACCGCCTCGGTGCCCGCGGCGCCCGGTGCGTACCGGCGCGGCTCCGCTGGCGCCGACTAACGAACGTTCGGGGCCCGTCCCCGGACGTTCGTTACTCGGCGAGGGCGGCGAGGACGTCGGGGTGGAGGAGGCCGTTGCTGCTGATTGCCGTGTCGTGCTCGTGCGTCGCCACGCCGTGACGGTCGGTGAGCATGCCGCCCGCGGCTTCGACGATCGGCTTCACCGCGGCGATGTCGTACGGGGCGACACCGACCGCGTCGACGGCGACGTCCATCGCACCTTCGGCCACCAGCATGTGCTGCCAGAAGTCGCCGACGCCGCGCGAGCGGCGGGCCCGCTGCTGCAGCCCGACGAGCGCGCCGGTCAGGCCGAGCTCGTCCCAACCATGGTTGTGGGTCACGCTGACCTGAGCCTCGGCGAGGTCGAGGACCGTCGAGACGACGATCGGTCGGGTCTCGCCGAACACCGACATCGAGGCACCGAGCCCCAGCCCACCCCACCACCGCCGCCCGAGGGCCGGTGCCGACACGACGCCGAGCACCGCGCCGCGCTCGGCGTGCACGAGGGCGATCAACGTCGCCCAGATGGGGATGCCGCGGACGAAGCCCGACGTGCCGTCGATCGGGTCGACGACCCAGCGCCACGGCGACGTCGGGTCGCCGTCGAGGCCGTGTTCCTCGCCGAACGCACCGTGGTGTGGGCGGGCATGGATCAGTTCGCTGACGATCATCGTCTCCGCCTGCCGGTCGATCTCGGTGACCTCCGTCAGGTTGGTCTTCCAGTCGATCGTGAAGTCGGCTTCGCGGAAGTGGGGGAGCGTGAACTGATCGACGTGGTCGGCGACGTCGAGCGCCAGGGCGAGGTCGCGATCGAGCTCGTCCTCGAGTCCGGGGTCGAGCGACACGTTCAGTCCCGATCCTCGCCGGCGGCGGTGGGGAACGCCGGCGCTCGCTTCTCGCGCTCGAACGCCGGCGCTCGCTTCTCGCGCTCGAACGCCGGCGCTCGCTTCTCGCGCAATGCAGCGAGGCCTTCGGCGGCATCGGGCCCGAGGAAGTTGAGCATCTCGTAGGCCAGCGACGCCTCGAAGTTGGGAAGCGCCTGGCGCAGCCAGTGGTTGAGGGCCCGTTTCGTCATCCGCGTCGCGTCGTGCGGGCCGGCGGCGAGACGCTCGGCAACCCTCAACGCCGTCGGCATCACGTCGTCGGCCGGCACCGCCTTGGACACCAGCCCGATCCGCTCCGCTTCGCGTCCGTCCAAGAAGTCGGCGGTGAGCAGGTAGTACTTGGCCTTCGCCATCCCGCACAGCAGCGGCCAGATGGCAACCGCGTGGTCGCCACCGGCCACCCCGATGCGGATGTGACCGTCGGTCAGGCGGGCGTCCTCGTTGATCACGCTGATGTCGGCCATCAGCGCCACGGCGAGCCCGGCGCCGACGGCGACGCCGTTGATCGCCGACACGATCGGGGTGTCGCAGTCGATCATCGTCCGCACGATGTCGCCCGCCTCGCGCATCACCCGGATCGTCTGGGCGTAGTCGCCGACCTGCTCGGCGATCCAGTCGAGGTCGCCGCCGGCGGAGAACGCCGTGCCGGCGCCGGTCACGACGACCGCCCGCACCGACGGGTCGTCGTCGACGGTGCGGAACACGCGCGAGAGCTGGAGGTGCATGTCGGCGCCGGTGGCGTTCATCCGTTGCGGGTCGTCGAGCGTGATCGTCAACACGCCGTCGCTCGGCCGCTCGAACCGCAACCGGTCGTAGGCGGCATAGGCCGCGAGGTGGTCGGTCACGCTCGGAACCCTACGGCGCGACGACGGACGAGCCCAGACACCGGCGCTGCTCAGAACGTCAGGCGGGCGACGATCTCGTCGTCTTCGATGTCGCCGGTCGGCACGAAGCCGGCGCGCAGGTACATCGGCTCGGGGCTGCCGCGGCCGGGCGCCCACGACACGTCCAGTGCCGACGCACCCATCGCCCGGCACTCGGCGACGAGCAGATCGAGGATCGCCGTTCCGACGCCGCGACGCTGGTGGCGGCGGTCGACGAGCAACCGCCAGAGGTACGGGTGCTCCTGCGCAGGTCCCGGCAAGGCCATCATCACGAACCCGACGAGTTCGCCGTCGGCCTCGACCGCCCGGTACCACGGCACGACCGGGTGGCCCTCGTACGGTTCGGGCACCAACGCCTCGGCGAGCGACCACAGGTTCGGAGCAACGAAGCGCTCCTGCGTCTTGTGGGTCACCATGTTGCCGACCGATCCGAGGTTGTCCGGCGTGACCTCGACGAGCGACACGTGCTGCGGGCGATGGCGGGGACGGTCGCGCCACGACTCCCAGTCGGCACGCACCATGCCGTAGATCCAGTCGTCGGAGTTCTCGTCGTCGAGCCAGAACGATCCGCGGGTGTGACCCTCGAACAGCATCCCGACCCGCTCCAGGAGCATCGCCGAGGCGGTGTTGTCGGGATGCAGCTTGCCCTCGACGCGCGACACGCCGACGACCTCGAAGAGATGCTCGACGAGTGCCGTCGCCGCCTCGAGCGCCAGGCCCTGCCCCCAGTGCCGGCGATCGAACGTGTAGCCGATCTCGGCCGTGTGGCCGTCGGCGGTCACGTGCATCACGAGATCGCCGATGACGACCGTGTCGTCGGCGTCGGCGACGGTCAGCATCCACCAGGCGTCGTTGGTCGGACCGTCCATCGCCAGCCCCCGGACGATCGCCTCCTCCGCCCGCTCACGGGTGTAGGGCATCGTCCAGTCCTGGTATTCCGCCACCTCGGGGTCGTTGCGACGCTCGAAGGTGGCGTCGATGTCGGCCTCGCGGACCGGTCGCAGCAGGAGGCGTTCCGTGCGGATGGGGGTGAAGGCCACCGGACGAGTCTCCCATCCGCCCGCCCGCCCGACGCAACGAGTTCGACGCCGGGGGGGGGAGTGTGGTGGGGGGGGGCGGCCCCGCGTGACTACTCGGCGCGTTCGAGCAGCGCGACGAGGCTGTCGATGTCGAGGCCGCAGCGAGCGAGGATGGCGTTGGGTTTCGGGTCGTGGGCGAGGAACTGCAACGGCAATCCGAGCACGTCGACCCGTGTCGTCGGGTCGACGGCGCTGATCGCGTCGGCGACGGCCATCCCGATGCCACCGTTACGGATGCCGTCCTCGACGGTGACGACGCGATCGTGAGCGGCGGCGTCGGCGATCATCTCCGGATCGAGCGGCGCACAACTGCGGGCGTCCCACACGGTGATCGCCGTTCCCGACTCGGCGAGCTGCTCGGCGGCCTTCTCGGCGGTCTCGAGCATCTTGCCGATGGCGACGATGCACACGGTGGCACCGGTCGCCGAACGCGGTTCGCTGACCCGTCGGGCATGCAGGCCGGATCCGACCTCGTGCTCACCGACCTGGCGGGCGGCACCACGCGGGTAGCGGATCGCCACCGGACCGAGCTCGGCGAGCTCCATCGCGTCGTGCAACATCTGCGCCAGCTCCTGGGCGCTCGACGGGGCGAGGACACGCATACCGGGCACCTTGGAGAGCAACGCCATGTCGTAGACGCCGTGGTGGCTGGCCCCGTCGGGACCGGTGACGCCCGCCCGATCGAGGCAGAAGATGACCGGCAGGCGGTGCAAGGCGACGTCGTAGACCACCTGGTCCCACGCCCGGTTGAGGAACGTCGAGTAGATGGCGACGACCGGGCGCAGCCCGCCCATCGCCATGCCGGCGGCCGCCGTGACGGCGTGCTGCTCGGCGATGCCGACGTCGAAGATGCGGTCCGGGAAACGGTCCTGGAACGGGAGCAGCCCGGTCGGACCGGGCATCGCCGCGGTGATCGTGACGAGCCGCGGATCGGCCTCGGCCTCCTTGATCACGGACTCGGCGAACGCCTGGGTGTAGCCCGTGGCGACCGCCTTCGGCGGCCCGACGAGCGGGTCGAACACCGGCGCGTCGTGGAGGTGCTTCTCGTCGTCGTCCTCGGCGGGCGGGTAGCCGCGACCCTTCTGGGTGAGGACGTGGACGAGGATCGGTCCCTCCTCGGAAAGCTCGATGGCGTTCTCGAACGCCTGCTCCATCTCGGCGATGTTGTGGCCGTCGAACGGACCGACGTAGCGGACGCCGAGCGCTTCGAAGAACGACGGCGGCTGGAGGAACTCGCGCACGCCCGCCTTGAACGCCTCCATCGCCGAACCGGCCTGGTTGCCGACGACCGGGAGGTGCTGGAGGAAGTCTTCCAAGCGGCGCTGGCGGCGGACGTACACCGGGTTGGTGCGGATGTCGGTGAGGGCGTGGGCGAGCTTGTCGGCGACGCGGTCGGTGACGCTCGGATGGATCGTCTGCTCGTTGCGCGACGGGGCACTGGCCGACAGCATCGACACGGTCGGGGCGTACGAGCGCCCGTTGTCGTTGAGGACGATGATCACCCGCCGCTCGCCGTGACCGATGTTGTTGATCGCCTCGTACGCCATGCCGCCGGTGAGCGACCCGTCGCCGACGACGGCGACGACGTGGCGGTGGTGGTCGACGCCGAGGTCGCGGGCGACGGCGAGGCCGTAGGCGTACGACAGGGCGGTCGAGGCGTGGCTGTTCTCGACGAGGTCGTGCTCGGACTCGTCACGGCACGGGTACCCGGACAGCCCGTCGTGCTGACGCAACTGCTTGAAGTCGGCCTGGCGTCCGGTGACGATCTTGTGGACGTACGCCTGGTGGCCGGTGTCCCACACGATGGCGTCGCGCGGAGAGTCGAACACGCGGTGCAGGGCGAGCGTCAACTCGACGGCGCCGAGGTTCGACCCGAGGTGTCCGGCGTTGTCGGAAACGGCGGAGACGATGAAGTCGCGGATCTCACCGGCGAGGTCGTCGAGCTCGTCGTACGACAGGTTCCGCAGGTCTGCAGGCTGGCCGACACGATCGAGATTCATGGCGCTTTGACGCTACCCCCGCCACCGGGTACCCATCGACGCGGGTCGCCGTCGTACGGTCGGGGCCATGACGATTCCTGACGGCTCCCCCTTCGACCTCACCGGCCATGCCGCCCTCGTGACCGGCGGCAACAGCGGTATCGGCCTCGGCATGGCCGATGCCCTCGCCGCGCACGGCGCGGCGGTTGCCATCTGGGGGACGAACCCGGACAAGAACGACGCCGCCGTGGAAACGCTCTCGCGCCATGGCGGCGAGGTGTTCTCCGTCGTGTGTGACGTCGGCGACGAGGAGGCGGTCGTCCAGGCGATGGCCGACACGATCACCGAGCTCGGTCGCGTCGACTCGTGCTTCGTCAACGCCGGCGTGGGTGGCAAGGCGCCGAGCTTCGTCGGCATGACGTCGGAGGAGTGGCGGCGCGTGATGCGCGTCAACCTCGACGGCGCGTTCTTCACCGCACGCGAGGCGGCCAAGCACATGGTCGAGCGCCACGAGCAGGGCGACACCGCCGGTGGCTCGATCGTGTTCACGACCTCGGGCTCGGCGTTCTACGGCCAACAGTCCGGCCAGCACTACGGGGCATCGAAGGCCGGCGTCAACTCGATGATGAAGGCGATCGCCGTCCAGCACGCCCGGCAGGGCATCCGCTGCAACTCGGTGCTCCCGGGGTGGATCGAGACCGACATGACCGAGGGGGCGCTGCACTGGGACCGGTTCGTCGACAAGGTGCTGCCGCGCGTCCCGATGCGGCGCTGGGGTGCGAAGGAGGACTTCGGCGGGTTGGCGGTGTACCTCGCCAGCCGCGCCTCGAGCTACCACACCGGCGACGTCATCACCATCGACGGCGGCTACCACTCGTTTTGAGTTGATCGGGCCTCACGACATGCCGGTGGTGGGGAGCGTCTGGTCGGCCCGATTCCGGCTCGTCGCTGGCGCTTCCCTCGCCGGCGCGTTCTGAGTCAGCCGGGCGGGCCGGCGAGGACGCGTTCGCGGTGGGCTTCGAACGCGATCGAGGCGTCGTCGAGCGACTCGATCCACCACGTCATGCCGGCGTCGGTGAGCTGGCCGAGGAGGTCGGCGCTCTCGATGTCCGGCGTGGCCGGTGTGGTGCCCGGGAAGCAGGCGTCGTACGGGCGGTCGGCCAGCCCGAGGTCCTCGCGATGTCGGTGCACCGTGCGTACGCAGTCCGCGAACTCGCCGACGGTGAGGTCGTGGGTGCGGTCGGCGGCGACCGGCCACACACCGTCGTAGCGGGCGGCGCGGCGGAACGGTGCACCGCCCGGCCAACCGCCGGCGACCCAGATCGGGATCGAGCCGTGGACCGGCCGCGGCAGGAAGTGGACGTCGTCGGCGATCACGTGCTCACCGCGGAAGGTCACCGGCTCACCCGACCACAACTCGACGAGCAGGGCGAGCGACTCGTCGAGGATGCGCGCCCGCCGGCGGGGGTCGGCGTCCTCGCCGAAGCGGGTGAACTCGTCGTCCGGAGCACCGAGGCCGACGCCGAGGCGGAGACGTCCGTCGCTCAACAGGTCGAGGGTGACGGTCTGGCGGGCGACGATCGACGGCCGTCGTCGCGCCAGCGGCGTGACCATCGGCCCGAGCACCATCCGTTCCGTGTTGACGGCGATCGCCGACAGCGTCGCCCACGGATCGACCATCGGCGCCCACGGCTGGCGGCGGATGACGTGATCCCAGACGAAGAATCCGTCCCACCCCGCCGCTTCGGCGTCGCGGGCGAGCTGGAGGAGGCGCCGCGGGTCGGCGAAGTCGCCACCGTTGGGCACGCCGAGGGCGTACGACACGGTGGGCCGGGACGTCGCGTCCTGACCGTCACTCGCCGGCGTCGACGGATCCGTCACGGTTCCTCCGTGCCAGACACCGACGTGCCAGACACCGACGTGCCAGACACCGACGTGCCGGACACCGGCTTGCGGTAGACCGACACGTGTTGCTCGCTGTCGTGGTCGAACGGCGTTCCGGCCATGTCGGCCGAACGCGACGCGAGCGTCAGACCGGCCTCGGCTGCCATTTCGTCGAGCTGCTCGGGCGTGCTCCAGCGAATCGCCCACGGCCGCAGCCGGACCCCGCCCGCCTCGCTGAGCTCGACGAACTGGCCCTCGGCGCGCTGGTCGCCGCGCCGCTCGGTCGAGACCGACAACACGACCCGGTCGGCGGTGATCGAGCGGACGGTCACGGAACCACCGCCCGGGCCACCGGCGTCGCCCGGCACGAAGGCCTCGACGACGAATGCGCCGCCGGGTCGGAGCCGCCGCGCGACCTCGCCGAAGCAACGCCGCTGGTCGGCCTCGTCGAGCAGGTTGAAGATCGTGTTGTAGGCGACGAGGACGACGTCGAACGGGCCGGCCGGCAGCTCGTCGACCATGTCGCCGTGGATCGCCTCGACGTCCACTGCACCGTCACGTTCGGCGAGCTGGGCGAGCATCGCCGCGCTGGAATCGATCCCGGTGACCCGTGCGCCGGCGGCGGCGATCGGCACCGCCAGCCGCCCGGTTCCGACCCCGAGCTCGAGCACCCGCCCACCGGGCCCGGCGAGCTCGACGACGCGAGCGACCGTGGACGCGACGTCGGTCACGTCGGCGTACCAGTCGTCGTAGACGTCGGCAAAGGCGTCACCGTAGGTGTGCCGGTCGTACCCACGCATCGCCGTGAGGATAGGCGTCGACCTCGCGCCGCCGTGCGGGCACGGGCCGAGCGCCCGGAGCCCTCCGACGGGTACCGGTAGCGTGAACCGGGTGCACGGGCTCGTCTACCTCGACCATGCGGCCTCGACGCCGATGCGTCCGGAGGCGATCGAGGCGATGCAGCCGTTCTTCGCCGAGGTCTACGCCAACCCGTCCGGGTCGCACCGCTTCGCCCGCCGGGCGCGGCAGGCGGTCGACGAGGCACGCGACGTGGTCGCCGCCGTGGTCGGCTGCCGGCCGAACGAGGTGGTGTTCACCGGCGGTGGCACCGAGGGCGACAACATGGCCGTCGCCGGTGCCGTCTCGCGCCGCGGACCGACCGCCTCCGCCGTCTGCCCCGCCACCGAGCACCATGCGGTGCTGCACGTCGTCGAGCGGCTCGCCGCCGGCGGTCGCGGTCACGTGGTCCCCGTCGACGGCCTCGGGCGAGTCGACCTCGAGGTGCTCGCCGCGGTGCTCGACGCCGACCCCGACGTCGCCGTGGTCAGCGTGATGGCGGTCAACAACGAGGTCGGCACGATCACCGACATCGCCGCGGTGGCAGCGGTCGTCCGCCGCCACGCACCCCACGCCCTGCTGCACACTGACGCCGTGCAGGCGGCGTGCTGGCTCGATCTGCGCGAGGTGACCCGGCACGTCGACCTGCTCTCGCTGAGCGCCCACAAGTTCGGTGGCCCGAAGGGCGTCGGTGTGCTCGTCGAGCGCGGTGGCCCGCGAGTCGACGCGCTGATCCTCGGGGGCGGTCAGGAGCGCGAACGGCGCAGCGGCACGCACAACACGGCCGGGATCGCCGCCACCGCCGTCGCCCTCGACCTCACCGACCGCGAGCGGGCGACCGAGAACGTCCGCCTGGCATCGCTTCGTGACGCGCTCGTCGACGGACTGCAGCACCGGCTCGACGACGTCGTCGAGACCGTGCCGCGTGACGCCAAGGTTGCCGGGTCCGCCCACGTGTGCATCGCCGGGGTCGAGTCGGAGGCGCTGTTGTTCAAGCTCGACGAAGCAGAGGTCTGCGCGTCGGCCGCATCGGCGTGCGCCAGCGGAGCGATGGAGCCGTCGCACGTGTTGGCGGCGATGGGGGTCGACCGGTCGGCGGCCCTCGGCGCGTTGCGGCTGACGCTCGGCCGAACGACCACCGACGACGACGTGGCGCGGGCGATCGACGTGATCGCCGAGTCGGTGACGACGCTGCGCGGCCGCTCCATGCCGTCGGCCGATCGTGTCCGGGCGGAGGCGTCGTGAAGGTGATGTGCGCGATGAGCGGCGGGGTCGACTCGTCCGTCGCCGCGTTGCTGTTGCAGCGCGCCGGACACGACGTGGTCGGCGTGACGATGAAGCTGTGGGGCGGTGACAGCGACACCGGGTGCTGCTCGGTGTCCGACGTCGACGACGCCCGCCGGGTGGCGCAACAGCTCGGCATCGACCACCTCGTGTTCAACTTCGGCGACGACTTCGACGCCCATGTCGTGCAGCCGTACGTCGACGCCCACGTCCACGGCGTCACGCCGAACCCGTGCATCGAGTGCAACCGGTCGGTGAAGTTCGCCCGGCTCGCGGAGCGCGCCGACCTCCTCGGCTTCGACGCCGTGGCGACCGGCCACCACGCGGCGATCGGCCGCACACCGGACGGCCGGTACACGCTCGAGCGGGGTGCCGACGCGGCCAAGGACCAGAGCTACGTCGTGCACATGCTCGACCAAGGGCAGCTGGCGCGGACGATCTTCCCGGTCGGTGGAATGGACAAGGCCGAGGTGCGGCGGCTGGCGGCGGCGATCGACCTGCGCACGGCGAGCAAGCCCGACAGCCAGGACGTCTGCTTCATCACGTCCACCGGCGGCCGCGAGACCTTCCTCGGTGACCGCATCCCGTTCCACCGCGGCTCGCGTCGTCGACATGGCCGGCGCCGCGGTCGGAGAGGTCGACGCCGTCGAACTGGTGACCGTCGGCCAGCGGCGCGGCCTCGGGCTGCCCGGGGGCGGCCCCAAGCGCTACGTCGTCGATGTCGACCGGGCGGCGGCAGTCGTCACCGTCGGCAGCGACGACGACCTGCTCCGCGAGGGGCTGGTCGTCGACCGGCCGAGCTGGGTCGACGGGGCCGTCACCGGCGAGGTGCGCGTCCAGTGCAGCGCCCACGGGCGGACCAACCCGGCGACCGTCGAGCGCCGCGACGACGGCGCCCTCGACGTGCGGTGGCATCACCCCCAGCGGCGCATCGCACCCGGCCAGAGTGTCGTCCTCTACGACCTCGCCGACCAGCGGGTGCTCGGCGGCGGCATCTGCCGCTGAGCGACAAGCAACGGTTGGGGCCTGTCCCCGAACGTTGCGCCCGAACGTTGCGTCAGGCGCCGAGCGCGAACCGCGTCGCTGCCGACTGGTCCTTGACCCGCTTGCCGACCTGTGCGCTGAGGCGGGCGATGCGACGGGCAACCGCCGGCGAGTGGAATGCCAGCCCGCAGTGCGGCGTGATGATGCTCTGTCGGCGCAGCTGGACCGGGTCGCAGCCGCGCTGGACCATCGAGCACCACAGGTCGCTGAGCGCCCGCCATGGTCGTTCCGGCACCGACGGAACCGGCCCGTCGGTGGCGACGACGCCCCAGGCGATCACGCCGCCCTCGTCGAGGAAGCGGGCGAGATAGCCGACCCAGTCGACGAGCTCGGGGGCCACCGGCAACGAGATCACCGACGGACCTGACGCCAGCAGGGTGGCGACGTCGCACGGGGCGCAGCAGTGCACACCGGCGACGGTGCCCTTCGGGAGCGCGGCCATCGCCGACGACATCAGGTCGATGGCACAGTCCGGGGCGATCGCGAACGTCGGCTCCATCAGCCCACTGAGCGAGGGTTCGTCGAGGACCATCAGCTGGCGCGACGACGGCAGCGCCTCGGTGACGGCGGCGGAGATGGCGACGAGGTTGGCCCGCACGGACGCGGCGGCGACGTCGAACGCCAGCTGGGGGTCGGCGCCGGCGCGAACGAGCTCGGCGCCGAGGGTCACCGGGCCGACGAACTGCCACTTCACCGCGGTGCCGTCGAGGCGGACCTTGCCGGCGAGCTCGAGGAACGATCGGATGCCGACGAAGCCGTCGCCGGCGAGGTCGGCCGTGGGGGCGGCGACGAGGTCGACCGCCGGGTCGAGAACGAGCGCGCCGTCGGCACCGAACGACACCCCGTCGATCGATGCGGCTGCCTGGGCGAGCATCAGCTCGGCGGGCGAACGCTGCGGCAGGGTGGGGATGGTGGCGATGTCGAACTCGCCGATGGCGAACGCCGCCGCGGCACCGGGAACGCTGTGGGGCAGGCTGCCGACACCGGCGGTCGCACCGTCCGCGAACGGGGATGCGGCCGCGACACGGATCGATCCATCCGTCTCCGTCATCGGTTCACCTCCGTTCACTCTGCCCACGTGCAACTCTGCCAGCCCACCGAGCGGTGGACCTGGCTCATTTCCCCGCCACCCGCCCGGAGACGGCCCCCCGCATCGTCCCACGTCGCGTCACGTGCGACCGAATCGTCGGTACCGCGCTCGGGTGGTGACGGTGGACGTGTCGATCGGCGTCGATCGCAGGCAACATGTCAGCCCATGTCGACGACGAACCGGTCGGATCAGCCCGACACCACGGCCCCGATCCTGCGCGCGGTCGCGGCGGCGATCCCGTGGGTCGCTCGCGCGGCGTGGGTGCTCGTCGCGGTCGTCGGTGGGACGGCGATCCAGTCGGCACTCGCGGAGCGTTCCGACGCGGTCACGTGGACCGCATCGTTCCTCGCCTGGGCGGGATGGGCGGTCGTCGCGCTGGCCCTCGCCGTGGCCTCGACGCTCTCGCTCACCGCGGTGCGTGTCGGGACACCACTGGCGATCGTCGCCACCGTCGCGGCCGGCTTCGGCGGCGCCTCGGCCGCCGACCTCGCGCTGCTCGGCGTGCCCGCGGCGATCGCCGTCGCCGCCGTGTTCGCCCCCGAGCTCGGGCGGCGGTACGTGCAATCGTCCGCCTACGGCGACGAGCTGCGCTTCCCGTTGCGCCCGCCGGCCGCTGCCGGCGTCGCTGCGGTCGCGGTGTGGGTGCTGTGGGCGCCGACCGTCGTCGCCGGACCGCTGTTGCTGGCGTCGCGGCAATGGATCGCCGGTGTCGTCGTCACGCTCCTCGCCATCGCCGGTTCCGTGCTCCTGGCACCGCGCTGGCACCGGCTGTCGCGCCGTGGTTCGTGCTCGTCCCTGCCGGTGTCGTCGTCCACGACCCCGTCGTCCTCGCCGAGACGCTGACGCTGCGCACGGCACAGGTGCGGTCGATCCACCTCGCCCCCGCGGACACCGGCGCCGCCGACCTCACCGGCCCGGCGAGCGGCTTCGTCATCGAGGTGACGACCACCGAGTCGGTGACCGCGTTGTTGGCGTTCACACCGAGCGAGCCGAACGGCAAGGCGATACACCTCCGGGCGTTCCTCGTCGCCCCGAGCCGTCCCGGCGAGGCGCTGCGCGCCGCCCGCGATCGCGGGCTGCCGGTCAACTGAGAGCGCCACGGCAACGGCGCGGCGCCGGGCCGACACCAGCGTGCTGTCTCGCCCTCGTGTCGTAGCCTCGACGGCGATGACGGCGAACGACGGCACCCCCGGATCCGATGCCGCACCACCCGCGGATCCCGCGCTGCGCATCGACGAGCTGCGCTCGCTGATCGCCTATCACAACGAGCGCTACCACACGCTCGACGAGCCCGAGATCAGCGACTTCGAGTTCGACACCCTCGTTCGCGAGCTGCGGACGCTGGAGGCCGAGAACCCCGACCTCGCCAGCGACGACTCGCCGACGAGCCAGGTCGGCGGGGCGATCAGCTCGTCGTTCACCCCGGTCCGCCACCGCGTCCCGATGATGAGCCTCGACAACGCGATGAACGCCGACGAGCTGCAGGCGTGGGCCGACCGCGTCGCCCGCGGTCTCGACGGCGCGACGCCGACGTTCGTCTGCGAGCTCAAGTTCGACGGGTTGGCGATCAGCCTGCGCTACGAGCAGGGCCGCTTCGTGCAGGCGGCAACCCGCGGCGACGGCCGTGTGGGCGAGGACGTCACCGCCAACGTGGCGACGATCGACGACGTTCCCGAGCAGCTCCGTTCGAGCGACCCGGCCGTCGTCGTGCCCGAGGTCTTCGAGATACGCGGTGAGGTGTACATGACCCGCAGCAGCTTCGACCAGCTCAACGAGCGGGCGATGGCAGCGGGGGAGAAGGCGTTCGTCAATCCCCGCAACTCGGCCGCCGGCAGCCTGCGCCAGAAGGACCCGGCGATGACGGCGGCGCGCAAGCTGTCGTTCTGGGCCTACCAGCTCGGCGAGGTCGTCGGCGGCCCGACGTTCACCAGCCACCTGGCGACGCTGCAGTTCGCCGCCGGCCTCGGGCTGCCCGTCAACGACCACGTCCGGACGTTCGACACGATCGGTGAGGTCGCCGCCCACTGCGCCTACTGGCAGGAGCATCGCCACGACCTCGACTACGAGATCGACGGTGTCGTCATCAAGCTCGACGACCAGGCGCAACGTGATCAACTCGGCTTCACGTCGCGGGCGCCGCGTTGGGCGATCGCCTACAAGTTCCCACCCGAGGAGCGAACGACGCTGCTGCGCGACATCATGATCTCGGTCGGCCGGACGGGTCGGGCGACGCCGTTCGCGGTGCTCGAGCCGGTGTTCGTCGGCGGGTCGACCGTCGGGTTGGCGACGCTGCACAACCAGGACCAGGTGGCGTTCAAGGACGTCCGGCCCGGCGACCACGTGATCGTCCGCAAGGCCGGTGACGTGATCCCCGAGGTGGTCGGACCGGTCCTGTCGATGCGCCCGGCGGACAGCGTGCCGTGGGTCTTCCCGACCGACTGCCCGCGCTGCGGGAACCCCCTCGTGCGTCCCGACGGCGAAGCCGACACCCGCTGCGTGGCCCCCGACTGCCCGGCCCAGCGCGACCAGAAGATCGCCTACTTCGCCTCGCGCGGGGCGATGGACATCGAGGGCCTCGGCGAGGTGATGGTGCACAAGCTGACTGCGGCCGACCTCGTGCACGATCCCGCCGATCTCTACTCGCTGACCGTCGAGCAACTCGTCGCCCTGGAGCGGGTCGGGCAGACCAGCGCCGCCAACCTCGTTGCCGAGATCGAGGTGTCGAAGCAGCGCCCACTGGCGAACCTGCTCACCGCGCTCGGCGTCCGTCACCTCGGGCCGGCGGCGTCACAGGCGCTGGCGGCCGAGTTCGGCACGCTGCGCGAGATCATGTCGAAGTCGGTCGACGAGCTCGCCGCCGTCGACGGCGTCGGCACCGTGATCGCCGAGACCATCGCCACCTGGTTCGCCCAGGAGGCGAACGCGGCCTACATCGACCGCCTGGAAGCGGCGGGCGTCAACTTCGGCGACCCCGAAGCGGCGGCGGCCGCAGCGGCCGCACGGGCGGCGATCCCACAGACCCTCGCCGGCAAGACGGTCGTCGTCACGGGGGCGCTCGCCGGCTTCACCCGCGAGGGCGCCGAGGAGGCGATCACGTCGCGCGGTGGGAAGTCGCCCGGCAGCGTCAGCAAGAAGACGCTGGCGCTCGTCGTCGGTGACTCGCCGGGGGCGAGCAAGCTGACGAAGGCGGAATCGCTCGGGATCCCGATCCTCGACGAAGCCGGATTCGTGCAGCTCTTGGAGACCGGCGAGCTGCCCGCCACCGAGTGAGCCGCGAGCGGCTCGCTCAGATGACCTCGAACTTCCAGCGGTAGCTCCGCGCCTTGTCGGGCCCGTCCTCGATCTTCCAGAAGATCACGCGGGCCTCGTGGAGCCCGGGCTCGAACGACTCGATCGCCGCCCCCTCGACCGGTTGGAACGAGATGACGTTGTTGCCCGGGTCGAAGATGGCGGTCGTCGGGAGGGCGATCTGCTGGCCCGGGGCCGGCTGGGCGCTGGGATCGACGTCGGCCTGACCGATCGTCGCCGTCGGCAGATCGATGCCGTCGATCTCGAGGCGCGCCGCGTAGCCGGGTTGCAGGTCGACGACCACGCGCTCTTGTTGCAGGACCTGCACGGCGTTCTCGACGGGCTGCAGCGATTCGATCGTCTCCGGGCGGTTGACACCGTCGTTGCCGGTCATCGCCGTCGACACGCCCCACACGATGAGCACGATGCCGAAGGCGATCACGAGGCTGGCGATGAGCAGTCCGCGGTCGAGCTTGCGGCGGCGTGACGGACCCGCGTCGGCGCCGGTTTCGACCGCCCTGGCCTCGTCACGTCGTTCGTCGACCTCGCTCACCGTTCCATGATGCCGGGAAATCGCCGTGGAGGGTTGCCGGCGAGGGTTGCCGGGAGGGTTGGCGTGGAGGGTCGCCGCCGGCGGCGTGCCACCGGCGCGTCGGGTGCAGCCGGTAGCGTTCTGAGGGCTGTGGACGACGAGACACCAGGTGGAATGCAGGGGGCGTCGACGCGCCACGAGGGCCGATTGGTCGGCGACCGCTACCGGATCGAGAACGTCGTCTCGACCGGTGCCAACACGATCGTCACCGAGGCCGTGGATACGACGACCAGTCGCCCGGTCACGGTCAAGATCGTGCAGCCCGACCGGGCCGGGCCGTCGTCGTTTCGCGCCGACTTCGCCCGACACCTGGTGATCGCCCGCTCGCTGACGCATCCCAACATCGCCGCCGTCCTCGACGGTGGCGAGACCGACGTCGACGGCGAGCCGACGTGCTACTGGGTCGTCGAGTACCTCGGCGGCGGCAGCTTGCGCGACATCTTCGACCGCGGCCGCCTCCTGGCACCGTCGCAGGCGCTGGTCGTCGGGCTCGAGGCCTGCCGAGCGCTCGATTACGGCCACTCGCGCGGTGTCATCCACACCGAGATCACACCGTCCAAGCTCGTGTTCGGCGCCGATGGGCGGCTGCGCATCGTCGACTTCTCGATGGCCGAGCTGTTGGGCGCCGAGGCGTGGTCGGAACCGGCCACCGTGTCCACGCACGTCGCCCGCTATGCCTCACCCGAGCAGGCGCTCGGCCAGCACGTCGACGAGAAGACCGACGTCTACGCCCTGTCGCTGTGCTTGATCGAGGCGATCACCGGATCGGTGCCGTTCGCCGGCGACTCGACCGTGTCGACGCTGGCCGCGCGTATCGGCAAGCTGATGCCGGTCACCGCCGACATGGGCTCGCTCGCCGCCGTGCTCGAACGCGCCGGCCGTCCCGACCCCGAGGACCGCTGGACCGCCGCCCAGTTCGGGCGTGCCCTCGTCCAGGCGGCCGAAGCGCTGCCGCGGCCGGAGCCGGTGCCGGTCGTCGCCACCAGCCTGTTCGCCAGCACGCTCGCCGCTCGCCACGCCGCGGCCTCGCCGATGCCGACGACCGCCGCCACCGCTGACGCCGCAGTCACCACTGACGCCGCGGACATCACTGACGACGCGGAGATCGCTGACGACGCAGAGACCACTGACGACGCGGAGATCACCGACGACGCAGAGATCACTGACGACACGGACGCCGCCGTTCCCCCCGGCCCGGAGCCCACCGCCGACGATGTCGACACCGCCGCCCCGGCGGGCGGTCCCGCTGCGCCTGCTGGCGACGCCCCGGCGGTCGTGCCTCCCGCCGACGATCACGATGCCGCCGACGCCGCCGCTGCGCTCGCTGCCGGCACGGCCGCCGCCGCGGCAACCGCCGCAGCTGCGGCAGCCGCGCCCGCCGAGGCGGAGCCGAGCTCACCGCCCGCGCCCGCCGGTGGTGACTCGCCATCGGGAGACGCCGACGCGCCGTTGATCCTGCTCACCGACCTCGCCGACCGGCCGACGGGCACCGCCGAGGTGGCCAGCGCCGGCGAGCCCGCGTCGGGCCCGAAGACCGCCGTCATGCCGGCCAGCGTCGCCGCCGCGGCGGCCGTCGCCACCACTCGCGACACACCGCCGCGTCCGCCGATCGACCCCACGCCGTACGACGCCGAGCGTGAGCGCCGTCCGTGGGGCAAGTACCTGGCGCTCGGGCTGGTCGCCCTGATCGGTGTCGTCGCCCTCGGCATCGTCGCCTTCTTGCTCTTGCGGACCAAGACGTACGAGGTCCCCGACCTCGTCGGCGTCGACGAAGCGGTCGCCCGCAACGAGATCTCCGGCAACGACTGGGTGATCGAGATCGAACGCGAGCGCAGCGACGAGGTGCGCGACATCGACCACGTGGTGCGCACCACACCGCCGGCGGGGGAGCAGCTCGCCGAGGGCGAGACGTTCGTCATGTACATCAGCGACGGGCCCCTGCTGCGCACGCTGCCGGACTTCACCGGCATGCCGATCGACGAGGTCCGCAGCACCGTCGAGGAGATGGAGCTCGTGCTCGCCGAGCGCGAACCGGCATTCTCCGAGACCGTGCCCGTCGACGCCGTCGAGTCGTGGGCGGTCCAGGGTGACCCCTCGCTCGCCGCCGGCGCCCAGGTGCTGCCGGGAACGGTGATCGAGGTGACGTTGTCGCGCGGTCCCGAACCGCGACCCGCACCAGACCTCACCAACCAGACCACGGAGGAGGCCACGGCCGCCCTGCAGAACCTGCAGCTCGCCATCGCCACCGGCGAGCAGGTGTTCAGCAGCACGGTCGAAGCGGGCCGCGTGGCCGCCCAGGACCCGCCGCCCGGCACGCCGGTCGAGCGGGGCGGCACCGTCACCGTGCAGATCTCGAAGGGTCCCGAGCTGGTGGCGATCCCCGACCTCGCCGGCACCACCTATCCGCAGGCGGTGCAGTCGCTGGAGGCCGCCGGGTTCGTGATCAACAGCCTGCTCGGCACGACCGAGGGCACGTTCGTGTCGATCACCGTCAACGGCCAAGAAGCCGCCGCGGGACAGACGTTCCCACGCGGCACGGGCGTCGATCTCGTCTTCCTCTGAGCGGTTCGCGGAATCGTCACCGTCGCGATTCCCTCGCTACGGTTCCCGCACGGGCATCCGGGCGTCTCGGATGCCGAGTGTCGCAAAGGAGCGAAGATGACCTCACTCGACGGACGCGTCGCCATCATCACCGGAGCCGGTCGGGGGATCGGTCGCGAACACGCACTGCTGTTCGCCAGCCGAGGGCGCCAAGGTCGTCGTCAACGACCTCGGCGGGGCCAACGACGGTGAGGGCACCGACGTCACGCCGGCCGAGGAGGTCGTCGCCGAGATCCAGGCGCAGGGCGGCGAGGCGATCGCCAACGGCGACAACGTCGCCGACTGGGAAGGCGCCCAGCGGATGGTCAACTCGGCGATCGAGACGTTCGGCGACCTCGACATCCTCGTCAACAACGCCGGCATCCTGCGCGACCGCGTGATCGTCAACATGACCGAGGCCGAGTGGGACGCCGTCATCGCCGTCCACCTCAAGGGCCACTTCGCCCCCACCCGTTGGGCCGCCGCGTACTGGCGTGAGGAGCACAAGGCCGGGCGTTCGAAGAAGCGCAACCTGGTGCACACGTCGAGCACGTCGGGGCTGTTCTCCAACCCCGGCCAGGCGAACTACGGCGCTGCCAAGTCCGGCATCGCTACGTTCAGCCAGATCGCGGCGAAGGAGCTCACCCGCTACGACGTGGTCAGCAACTGCATCGCCCCGGGTGCCCGCACCCGGCTGACGCTGGCGACGCCGGGGCTCGAGGACATCATGTCCGCCAAAGAGGGTGCCTTCGACGATCTGGGACCCGGCGAACATCTCGCCGCTCGTCGCCTACCTGGCGAGCGGTCGGCTGCGCCTTCAACGGCGAGACGTTCATCGTGCAGGGCGGCGTCGTCAAGCGGGTCCAGCTCGTGGGAGATGGCCGAGACCGTCGAGCAGCACGACCGCTGGACCGTCGGTGGCCTCGCCGACGCCCTCGCCCCCCTCGCCGCCGACCCCACCTGACACCCGTTACAACAGGGGTCAGACCCCTGTTGTAACGTCCGGTCGAGCAGTCAGCTGGTGATCACCCGGCGAGGAAGCGCCAGCGACGAGCCGGAGTCGGGCCGACCAACCGTGCCGGCCACCGGCGTTCGGTGAGGCCCGACAGAGCTATGCGGTGATCGCCTTGATCTCGTCGGCGATCTTGTCGGTGGTCTCGTCGATCGGGATCGCCGTCTGCATCGCCATCAGCTTCATCATGTCGCCCTGCACCTTGATCTTGCCGGACATGAACGCCTGCATCGACCGCGGCCTGGTCCTGGTCGACGAAGATCGCCTTGGCCGTCTCGTAGTCGGTCGTGACGGTGACGTCGGCGGCTGTCGAGCTCGCCGAGCTCCATCACGACATCTGGCCGGACGACGTGTCGATGTAGCTCTTGACCTCACCGTCGCCGAACGGAACGTCGGTGACGACCTGGTTGATCCGGATCGACGGCCGTCACCGGCGGCACCTCGTCGGCGTACTTCTCGCGGATCTCCTTCGTCGCGGCCATCCACTCGTCGGACAGGAACGCATGTGTCATAGGCGCCTGACACTACCGCTGGCCCTGATCACCGATCGACGTCGTGGTGACGGCGTCGAGGGCGTCCTCGTCGAGCTCGAAACCGAGCCCCGGACCGGTCGGCACGGTGACGTGGCCGTCGACGATCGTCGATCGGCTCGATGACGATGTCGCGGGCGTAGAAGCGGCTCGAGGCGCTGATGTCACCGGGCAGCGTGAACCCCGGCAGCCCGGCCAGCGCGGCGTTGGCCGCACGCCCGATGCCGGTCTCCAGCATGCCGCCGCACCACACCGGGATGCCGCGCTGCGAGGCACAGGTCGTGGATCCGCCCGGCCTCGAGGTAGCCACCGACACGGCCGGGCTTGATGTTGACGATCTCGCACGCGCCGAGCTCGATGGCGTCGGCGGTGACGGTCGCCGAGACGATCGACTCGTCGAGGCAGATCGGCGTCTCCACCTCGGCCGCGAGCTCGGGCGTGGCCGAGCGATGTCCTCCTCGGGCAGCGGCTGCTCGATCAGCAGCAGGTCGAACTCGTCGAGCCGGCGCGAGGTGGGCGGCGTCGCGTGCGCCGTGTAGGCGGTGTTGGCGTCGACCTGGAACGGCATGTCGGGCCCGATCAGGTCGCGGACGGCGGCGACCGGCTCGATGTCGTTGCCGGGCTCGATCTTCAGCTTGATGCGCACGTAGCCGTCGTCGACGTAGCCGCTGCACGGCGGCGAGCAGCTCGTCGATCGTGTCGTGGATGCCGACGCTGACGCCGCTCGGGATGCGGTCGCGGGTGACGCCGAGGAGGTCGGCGAACGACCGGCCGGCGGCGCGCAGCTCGGCGTCGAGCACGGCCATCTCCAGCGCCGCCTTGGCCATCGGGTGACCGTGCACCTTGGTCGAGCGCCGGGGCGACGTCGGCGGCGCCAGCGAGGTCGGCGACGCGCAGCCAGGCGTGGCAGCAGCATGGTGCGCGATGACGAGCGCGGCGCCGTCGACGTACTCGGGCGAGTAGCGTCGGCTCGTCGCCGGCGCCACGCACTCGCCCCAGCCGTCGGTCGACATCGACGCCGTCGCGTCGACCTCGGCGCGCACGAGCAGGATGCGCCGGCTCGTCTGGCTGCCGAAGCTGGTCTGGAACGGGGCGACGAGCGGCAGGCGGATCTCGCCGCAGCTCGACGGAGTCGCAGCCGTCACGGTCACCGTGCGGCGGGCCGACGACGTAGTCGCCCAGCGCGGTGCGAAGCGCGGACGACGGTCGTCCGGCGGCGAGTGTGCCGTCGGTGAGCGCCGTCGCGCGGCGGCGAGTCGCGCCACGACGGCGGACCGTCGTCGCGGGTCGGTGCGCGCGCAGCACGACGATGTCGTCCGGTGTCGGCACGAGCGAGCGGCTCGACGACGTCGACGGCCGTCGCGCGGCGCCGTCCGGGACGATCCGCCGTACGACGTCCCAGGCGACGAGCAGGCGGTCGGTCTCGTCGCCGGCGTTGATGGCGTCGGTCGATGGGGCCGTAGAAGTCGACGAGGTACTCGTGCGACCTCGGCGCCGAGCACGGCGATGTTGAACCAGGCGTTGCGTGCGCACGAGCGGGTCGAACGTCCACGTGATCCACGTCAGGTCGCGTTCGGCCGCCCAGTGCCCGCTGGTGCAGCTTCATCGCCCGCCCCAGCCCGGTGCGGCGCACGCCGGGCAGGATGCCGGTGACGTGGCTGTGCAGCGACGGCCGATCCCGATGGCGGCCGAGGAAGCCGAGCGAGCCGCCGACGAGTCGCTTGCCGTCGACGTACGCGCGCGGCGACGTAGCCGCCGGCGTGGGCGATGGCCCGCAGCAGCTCGAGCGACACGACCGGCGTCGTGGTCGTGCCCCACACCTGGCGTGAACAGGTCGTCGGCCGCGCTCAGCTCGTCGGGCGTCGCCAGGAGGCGGATCTCGGTGGTGGTCGTCGACTCGATCATGCTGCTTCGATCATGCCTGCCTCGATGGCTGGCTCGGTCAGCCGCCTCGATCATCACGGCGGGCCGGGCGTCGTCTCGTGCATCGCCGGATGGGTGCCGAGCGCCACGTGGTAGGCAGACCGCACGGCGAGGAGCTGGTGGAGCTCGGGGCCGACGTCGTCGGCGAACTCGGTGCGGTACGGTGTCGTCGGTCCGACAGCGCACCGTGAAGTACATCGCCGGGAAGGCGCCGAGGAAGATCGGACACGCGGATCAGCGGCTCGGTGAGCACGAGCGTGCGGCCGCCGACGGTCCAGCTCGACGAGCACGTCGCACGTCGGTCGAGCCCGGTCCAGCGCGGCGATCGTCGTCCTCGGGGATCGCGAGGAACCCGAACAGCACGAAGAACGCGGTCAGGGCGACGCCCGACGAGCGTGATCTGGATCGCCTGCGAGAAGATCGACGATCAACCCGATGTTGAAGCGCTGGCGCGGCCGTCGGCCGGCCGGCGTCGCGGATCGCCGTCTGGCGGGTGAGGGCGACCGCAGCGAACACGGCGGCGGCCGGCGTGTCGGCGAGTCGGCGACCTCGTCCCAGCTGGCGAAGTCGGTTCAGCTGCACGCATTAGGCGGGCACCCGGGTCAGCACGAACGATCGTGCCGAGGCCGAAGAAGATCCCAGCGCGACGACACGTACGCGCGCGCCGGTCAGCGTCCCGGCGACCTGCCACACCTCGGCGTTGATGAACAGGAACGTCGTGAACAGCAGCAGCAGCGGCAGCGCCCGGGCGACGACGCGGGCGAGCACCGGTGAGCTGGCCCCCGGAGCGGCGGCCACGCCCAGCGCGAGCAGCGCACGGCACGCCGTAGCTGACGACCAGAGCACAGATGGCGACGAGCAGCACGATGCCCATCGCCACGTCTCGGCGGCGTCGCCGGTACTGGCCGACGACGAGGCGACGGCACCACCGGGCCGATCACGAACACGGCCAGCTCGGCCGGGCCGATGCGCGTGCGGCCGGTCGAACGCAGGCGACGCCGCGCACGCGGTTGGCGACGACCCAGGCGACGACCAGCATCGCCGACGACGACGGCGGCGACGACGAGGTTGCGCGGCAGCGCTCCAGTCCTCGACGTCGAGGGCGTTGAGCCCGAGCAGGAGGTAGGCGGCGACGAGCAGCGGCAGGGCCCGGCCCCAGATCTCGACGCCGTGTCGTGGCGCTCGACGAAGTGCGGCAGCCCGCGGTTCGACGAACCACCGCTCGATCGCACGCCAGCGCTCCGCCGACACCACCACGTCCCGGATCGTACCGGCACCGTCGCATCCGAGTGTCGTGCCGTACGAGTGCCCGGCGCGGGGCACGCCACACGTGGCACTCGGACGGCGCAGGCACTCGGGTGAACGGTTCGTCAAACGTCGTGGTGTCGGCCGACCGGCGTCAGATAGGTATGAGGGTCTATGGCTCGCATCCTGGTCACCGAAGAGATCGCCGACGGCGGGCCTCGACCGCCTCCGCGCCGACGGCCACGAGGTCGACATCCGCCTCGGGCTGTCCGCCGACGAGCTGCTCGTCGGCGATCGCGGGGCGCCCACGCGCTGATCATCCGCTCGGCCACCGACGTCACCGACGACGTGCTCGCCGCCGGCAGCGACCTGATCGTCGTCGGCCGGCGCCGGCATCGGCCTCGACAACGTCGACGTCGACGCGGCCACGCGCCCGCGGCGTGATGGTCGTCAACGCCCCGCAGAGCAACATCGTCTCGGCCGCCGAGCACACGATGGCGCTGCTGCTGGCCCGGCCCGCAACGTGCCGCAGGCGCACGACGCCGCTCGTCGCCGGCCGCTGGGAGCGCAGCCCGCTGGGAGGGCGTCGAACTCGCCGACAAGACGCTCGGCATCGTCGGCCTGGGGCGCATCGGCAAGCTCGTCGCCGACCGGGCGCGAGGGCTTCGGGATGCGGCTCGTCGCGTACGACCCGTTCGTGTCCGAGCCGAGCGGGCACGCAAGATGGGCGTCGAGCTGCTGCCGCTCGACCAGATCGTCGCCGAGTCCGACTTCCTCACCATCCACCTGCCCAAGACGCCCGAGACCGTCGGGCCTCATCGATCGCGACCTGCTGCTCAAGGCGAAGCCGACGCCTGCGCGTGATCAACGTCGCCCGCGGCGGCATCGTCGACGAGCCGGATCTCGCCGAGTGCCTGCGCGACGGCGTGATCGCCGGTGCCGCCCTCGACGTGTTCGTCGACCGAGCCGATGACCGAGTCGCCGCTGTTCGAGCTCGACTCGGTCGTCGTCACGCCGCACCTCGGTGCCAGCACCCGCGAGGCCCAGGACAAGGCCGGCGACACGATCGCCGTCGATGGTGCAGCTGGCGCTGGCCGGCGAGTTCGTGCCGTTCGCCGTCAACGTCGACGCCGCCGAGGCGCAGCGAGACGATCCGTCCGTTCCTGCCGCTCGCCGAGCGCCTCGGCGGGCTGTTCGTGTCGCTCGTCGGTGAGTTGCCGAACGAGCTCGAGATCTGCTGTCGAGGGCGAGATCGGCGGCTACGACACCCGCATCGTCGCGACTCGCCGGTGCTGAAGGGCTTCTTCGGGGCGATCTCCGACGAGCCGGTCACCTACGTCAACGCCCCCCAGCGGGCGCAGGAGCACGGCGTCGACGTGCGTGATGTGTCGCTCGGCGACGTCGGCCGACTTCGTCAACCTGATCCGATCTCGCGGCGGCGGGCACTCGATCAGCGGCACGCTCAGCGGCCCGCGCAGCGAGCAACGGATCGTCAACATCGACGGCACGCCGTTCGACGTGCCGCCGGTCGACTACATGGTCGTCATCCAGAACGACGACCGGCCGGGCGTCATCGGCACGGTCGGCACGCTGCTCGGCGACGCCGGCGTCAACATCTCCGACATGGACGTCAGCCGGGTCCCCGGCTCCGACACCGCGGTGATGCTCATCGCCCCGAGCGATCGCGTCCCGGCCGAGGTGCTCGACGGCCTTCGCGCCGCCCCCGGCATCACCAGCGTCGTCTCCCTCACCGGCTGACCCGCCCGCCGCCCCCACGGCCGGCGGTCGAACGGCCGGCGGTCGAACGCACTGCCGAAATTTGTCCGGTTCTTGTCGCCTGGCGGCACGCATCGGACAAATTTCGGAAGGTCGCCCCACATTTGTCCGGATCTGGTCGCCAGCCGGCACGAATCCGACAAATTTCGGGTGGTCGGGGTGAACCGGGACGACCGGGGAGCGCAGACGGCCGGGGTGGACCGGGACGGCCGGGGAGCACCGACGGCCGGGGTGAACTGGGACGGCCGCGGGTCAGGGGAGACGGAGGGCGGCGGCGGTGCGTTCGGCTTCGGCGCGGGCGGCGTCGGCGAAGTCGGTGCCGTTGCTGGCGTAGAGGATCGCCCGCGAGGAGCTGACCAGCAGGCCACGCCCGTCGGCTGCAGCGCCGTGCTCGACGGCGGCGACGACATCGCCACCCTGGGCGCCGACGCCCGGCACGAGGATCGGCAACTCGGGGGCGATCGAGCGCACGTCGGCGAGCTCGTTCGGGTACGTCGCCCCGACGACGAGCCCGCACTCGCCGAGCAGCGACCATTCCGACGCCACCCGCTCGGCGACGTGGGCATACAACGGCCGTCCGTCGAGGACCAGCGATTGGAAGTCGTCGCCGCCGGGATTGCTCGTGCGGCACACGACGAGCACCGCGCCACCATGCTCGAAGTACGGCGCCACCGAGTCGGTCCCCATGTACGGGTTGACGGTGACGGCGTGGGCGCCGTACCGGGCGAACGCCTCGCGGGCGTAGTGCTCGGCGGTCGAACCGATGTCGCCACGCTTGGCGTCGAGGACGATCGTCACGTCCGGGTACGTCTCGCGGATGTAGGCGCAGATGCGCTCCAGGGCGCGCTCTTCGCCCTGGCTGGCGAAGTAGGCGATCTGCGGCTTGAACGCGCAGGCGAGATCGGCGGTGGCGTCGATGATCGCCTTGCAGAACTCCTCGGTGGCGCCGTGGACACCGTCGAGCGGGAAGGGCATCCGCGTGACGTCGGGGTCGAGGCCGACGCAGAGCATCGACGACGCGGCGGTCCACGATCGGTCGAGTTGGCGGAAGAAGCTCACGGCGCCCACCGCGCGTCGCCGCTGCGTTGGCGCACGACGGTCACTCCTCGACGGTGATGGCGCCGGTCGGGCAGAGGTCGGCGGCGTCGGTGACCTTCGCCGCCAGCTCCGGGCCGGGCTCTTCCTGGAGGACGTAGAGGTATCCGTCGCTGCGGATCTCGAACACCTCCGGGCACACCTGCGTGCAGGCGCCGGTCGAGGCGCAGATATCGAAATCGACAGTGACCTTCATCGTGTGTTCGCTCCCATCTCTCCACTCACGTCTTCGACCGACGGTAGCCGTCCGCCGCCGCCGCGGCTTCGTCGGCGTAGCAACGGTCGGCGTGGGTGCGGTCGTAGAACCGCCCGCTCGGCAGGTGGTAGATGCCCGACGTCGCCTTGACCTTGATCGGGAAGCCGATCGGACAGCTGCCGTCGTCGTCGGGCGGCGCCCACGCCGTGTCCGGCTCGGCGACGACCGGCGCGGCGTTGGCCGTCGCGCTCACCGTCGTCGTGTCGGCTGGTATCTCGGCTGGCAACCCGGCTGGTGACTCGGCTGCTGCGTCGGTGGCGGCTCCACGCTGCTGGGCGGGGCGCGGCGGCAGCGGCGGCCACGTCGGCGGATCGGCTCGCAGTGCCGGCGTCGCCCTCGTCCGCAGCCGGACGGCGACGAGGACGCCGACCACGACGAGGACGACGACGACGATCGGGGTGCGGCGCCGTCGGATGGTGGGGGTCGCCGGCATCCGACCGACTGTAGTTCCGCGCCCCGTCGGGCGACCGGCGTTCTGCGTCAGCGACAACGTCGACATCCGGTGTTGTCGCTGACGCAGACCCGCGCGGTGGACGAGGGCGTCCGCCGGATTCGTTCTGCGTCAGCGACAACGTCGACATCCGGTGTTGTTGCTGACGCAGACCCGAGCGGTGGGCGACTGGCTGACCGGCGTTCTGCGTCAGCGACAACGTCGAAATCCGGTGTTGGTGCTGACGCAGAGCCGGACGGTGAACGGCGCTGGCGTGGCGGTCGGCGCGGCGGTCGTCGTGGGGAGGACGAGGGTCAGGGCTGTTGTTGGCGCTCGAAGGCGTTGAGGACGGCGCGGAACGACGCGGTGGTGATGTCGGGGTCGACGCCGAGGCCCCAGCGCACCGTGCGGTCGGCGCTGACCGTCTCGACGTACGCCGCGGCCTGGGCGTTGGCGCCCTTGCCGATGGCGTGTTCGGCGTAGTCGAGGACGTCGAACGAGCCGCCGACGGCATCGCCGAACTCGGCGACCAGGGCGGCGACGAAGGCCTCGACCGGTCCGTCGCCCTCGCCACGGATCGAGCGCGCCTCGCCGTCGACCGCCAGCTGGGCCTGGATCGTGGTCCGCCCACCCGTCTCGCCGGTCCGCGTCAGCAGCTCGTGACTGCGCAGGCGGTAACGCGGGTCGGGGTCGAGATACTCGACCTGGAAGGCGTCCCACATCACCGCCGGGCTGATCTCGGTGCCGGAGTCCTCGGTGATGTGCTGGATCGTCTTGGAGAACTCGATCTGCAGGCGGCGGGGCAGGTCGAAGCCGTGCTCGGTCTTCATCACGTACGCCACGCCACCCTTGCCGGACTGGCTGTTGACGCGGATCACCGCTTCGTACGAGCGGCCGACGTGCGCCGGGTCGATCGGCAGGTACGGGACGCCCCACATGTCGTAGTCGCCGCGATCGTCGCGCCGCCGGTCGAGCGCCTCGAAACCCTTCTTGATGGCGTCCTGGTGGCTGCCCGAGAACGCCGTGTAGACCAGGTCGCCGGCGTAGGGGTGACGGGGATGGACGGGCAGCCGGTTGCAGTACTCGGCGGTGCGGCGCAGGCGGTCGATGTCGGAGATGTCGAGCTCGGGATCGACGCCGTTCATGAACAGGTTCATCGCCAGCGTGACGACGTCGACGTTGCCGGTGCGCTCGCCGTTGCCGAACAGCGTCCCTTCGACGCGGTCGGCGCCGGCCATCACACCGAACTCGGCAGCGGCGACCGCGCAGCCACGGTCGTTGTGCGGATGCAGCGAGAGCACGATCGCGTCGCGGTCGCGGATCGTGCGTCCGAACCATTCGATCACGTCGCCGTACACGTTGGGGGAGTAGCACTCCACGGTCGCCGGCAGGTTGAGGATGATCGGCCGGTCGGGCGTCGGCTGGATGACGTCCATCACCGCTTCGCAGACCTCGATGGCGAAATCGGGCTCGGTGAGCGTGAAGCTCTCGGGCGAGTACTCGTAGCGAACCGCCGTCTCGGGGATCGACTGCTCGAGCTTCTTGCACAGCTTGGCGCCGTTGACAGCGACGTCGATGATGCCGTTCTTGTCGAGGCCGAACACGACCTCGCGTTGCAGCGGGTTGGTCGAGTTGTAGAAGTGGACGATCGCACGCGGCGCTCCGGCGAGACACTCGTAGGTCCGCTCGATCAGCTCCTGGCGGCACTGCACCAACACCTGGATCGTGACGTCGTCGGGGATGCGGTCCTCGTCGATCAGCTGACGTACGAAGTCGAAGTCGGGTTGGCTGGCCGACGGGAAGCCGACCTCGATCTCCTTGAAGCCCATCGCCACGAGCTCGTCGAACATCCGCAGCTTGCGCGTCGGGTCCATCGGGTCGATCAACGCCTGGTTGCCGTCGCGGAGGTCGACCGAGCACCACAGCGGCGCTCGGTCGATGACGACGTTCGGCCAGGTGCGGTCGGTGAGCACGATCGGCACGAACGGGGCGTACTTGTCGAACGGCATCGGTGTCGGGTGACTGTTCTGCGGGGGCATCGTGGTCTCGCTTGTCTGGGTCGCTGGTCTGGTTCGCTGGTCTGGGTCGCTGGTCTGGTTCGTTCGGCGGGGCGGGGGTACCGGACGGTGGCGGTGGTCGGTGACGGTGCGGTGGTCGGTGACGGTGCGGTGTCGGTGACGGTGGACGGTCGGGTCCGGCAAAACGGGCCCGAAAAAGCAAGAACCCCCGGCCGGGAGGCGGGGGGTGCGGGCGGGCGCGGATATGTGGCGCTCGCCCTACAGAAGCAGGAGGAGGCCACGGCGCAACATCGGGAACACGCTACCACCCGATCCAGCCACGTGCGACCGCGTTCGCGTGATCGCCCGCCCGGCGACGGTACGCTGGCGCCGGAATGAGTGGAACTCGATGACCGGCCAGCCTGCGCGACCCCCGGCGCGACGTGGTGCGCCCCGCCGCCGTCGCCGTCACACGACGGGCTCCGGCACCGGCGACAGTGGCCACATCAACACGTCGGCGCTGACGTCGATCAACGCGCTGCCCGCCGTCGAGCCGCCGACCGGGTTCGCCGAGCTCGGCGTGCCGGAGCGCATCGACGCCGGCCTCGCCGCCTGCGGCTTCGCGACGCCGTTCAACATCCAGACCGAAGCGGTGCCGGTGGCGATCACCGGCAAGGACGTCTGCGGTCGGGCGAAGACCGGCTCCGGCAAGACGCTGGCGTTCGGCGTGCCGATGCTCGCCCGCATCACCGACGTCGCCGAGCCGTCGCGCCCGCTCGGCCTGGTGCTCGTGCCCACGCGTGAGCTCGCCGTACAGGTCGCCGAGGTGCTGTCGCCCGTGGCCGAGCACGCCGGCATGCGCGTCCTCGCCGTTTACGGCGGCGCCTCGCGACACCATCAGGTCGAGGAGCTGGCGAAGGGCGTCGAGGTGGTCATCGCCACCCCGCTGCGTCTGATCGACCTGATCAAGTCGAACGAGGTCTCCCTCGACGACATCCAGATCGTGACCCTCGACGAGGCCGATCGCATGGCCGACGACGGCTTCACGCCGCAGGTCGAGTGGATCCTGCGCCACTGCACGAACCGCAACCAGACGATGCTGTTCTCGGCGACGCTCGACGGCGACGTCGCCCACCTGATCCGCCACTACCAGGTCGACCCGGTGACCGTGGCCATCGACGAGGCGACCGACACCGTCGGCACGATGCACCACCTGTTCCTGGCGGTGCACCACATGGACAAGGATCGCGTGATCGGTGCCATCGCCACGTCGATCACCAAGGTGCTCGTCTTCTGCCAGACCAAGCGCAGCTGTGACCGCGTCGCTCGCAGCCTCGCCGACCTCGGCGTCGACGCCAGCGCCGTTGCACGGCGACATGCAGCAGAGCTCGCGGGAGCGGGCGCTGCGCAAGTTCGCCGAGGGCGGTCTGGCGGTGCTCGTCGCCACCGACGTGGCGGCACGCGGCATCGACATCGACGACATCGGCGCGGTGATCCACTACGAGCCGGCGAAAGACGCCAAGGACTACCTCCACCGTTCGGGACGCACGGCGCGCGCCGGTCGCGACGGATGGGCCGTCACGCTCGTCGAGTACAACCAGCACACGCAGATGCGCATCCTCCAGCGCGGGCTGCGACTGCCGCTCGACAAGCCGATCGAGGTCTTCTCCAACGACCCGCGGCTGAAGAACCTCGCCGAGTTCGAAGCCGACTGATCGTCGACGGTTCGTCCGTCGACGAGCATCCGGCCGAGGATCGTGATCCTGCCCCCATCGGGCTCGCTACGGTTGGGCCGTCCGGCGTCCGACCGGGGGTGACGATGCATGGGGGTGCGGGATGATCACGACGGAGTCCAGGGGTCTGGCCGAGCGCAAGGTCGTGTTGTGGGTCGGTCGACTGGTCGGCTACCTCGTCTACGTCTATCTGCTGGTCGTCGAGGTGATCCTCTTCGTCGGGTTCTTGCTGCTGCTGTTCGGTGCCAACCCGACGGCGGGCTTCGTCGAGTGGTGGTACCGGAGCCTCGACCGGGTGATGGCGCCGTTCCGTGGCATCTTCACGCCGATCCACCTCGGGACCACGACGGGCGACGTCGAAGCCGTGTTCGACACGTCGGTGATGTTCGCCATGATCGTCTACGGGATCGTGGCGCTGGCCCTCAGTGCCGGCATCACCTGGCTGACGGGTCGCCTGCACGAGGTCTACGACGTCGAGGGCGAACTGCGCCGCAAGGCGGAGGCGGAGGCCGCCGCCCAGGAGTACGCCGAGCGCCTGGCGCAGGCAGAGATCGAGCGCGATGCCCGTGCACGCGCCCTGGTGCAACTCGCCAACCAGCAGGCCGCGGCTGCCGCGGCACCGACGACGTTCGCCCCGACCACACCGACCACACCGACCGCCGCGCCGGCGACCAGTCCGGCAACCGACCCGGCGAGCGGGACCGTGCCGCCCGCCGATCCGCCGGTCAGCCGGTGACCGGGCTGGCGACGAACACCGGGATCTGACGGTCGGTCTTCTGCTGGTACTCGTCGTAGGTCGGGAACGCGGCGACACAGCGCTCCCACCACGTGGCCCGCTCCTCACCCTCGACGATGCGCGTCGTGTAGTCGTGCGGTTCGGGCCCGTCCTGGATCATCACCAACGGCTCGGCGACGAGGTTGTGGTACCAGCCGGGGTTCTCCGGGGCGCCACCCTTCGACGCCACGAGGGCGTACTCGCCGTCGTGCTCGACGCGCATCAGGGCGAACTTGCGCAACTTGCCGCTGCTGGCGCCGAGCGTCGTGACGATGATCACCGGCATGCCGGTGTCGCGCAGCGTGTTCGCCTCGCGGCCGCCCGTCGCCTCGTAGGTCTCGACCTGCTCGCGGACCCAGTCCCAACTGCTCGGCTCGTATTCCCCGGTGAGTGGCATGGTCGCAGCGTAGGCGACAACCGCTGGGCCGGATCGCGGGCCGGATCGCGGGCCCGGTCGCGGGTCAGGCGAGCCAGGCGGGGCGCGACCCTCGAAGGTGTCGATCTCGTCGGCGTGGCTGAGCGTGATGCCGACGTCGTCGAGCCCGTTCAGGAAGCGGTCCTGCGTCTGGGCGATCCATCGGGAACGACTCCGTCAGCCCGATCGATGGGACCTCGACGAGCAGCCGCTCGACGTCGACGACGATCTCCGTCTGCGGGTCGGCGTCGATCGCTGCCCAGATCGCTGGACGATGGCCTCGGACACCACGACGGGGACGAGCCCGTTCTTGGTGCAGTTGTTGCGGAAGATGTCCGAGAAGCTCGGGGCGATGACGGCATCGAAGCCGTACTGCTGGATCGCCCACACGGCGTGCTCGCGTGACGAGCCGACGCCGAACGCCGGCCCGGCGACGATGATCGACGGCACCGGCGTAGCGCTCGTCGTTGAGCACGAAGTCGCGGTCGTCGCGCCACGTCGCGAACAGGCCCTTCTCGAACCCGGTGCGCTCGACCCGCTTGAGCCACTCGGCCGGGATGATCTGGTCGGTGTCGACGTCGGACCGCTTGAGCGGCAGCCCGGTGCCGGTGATGACGTTGACGGCCTTCATGACGGTGCTCCGATCGACTCACCCGCGGTGGCGGGTTCGAGGTCTGCAGGGGTGCAGAACGTGCCCGGACGGCGGTCGCCGCGGCGACGGCGGGGGACACGAGGTGGGTGCGTCCGCCGCGGCCCTGGCGGCCCTCGAAGTTGCGGTTGCTCGTGCTCGCCGCCCGCTCGCCGGGCGCCAGCTTGTCGGGGTTCATCGCCAGGCACATCGAGCAGCCCGGCTCGCGCCAGTCGGCGCCGGCGGCGATGAAGACCTGGTCGAGACCCTCGGCGATCGGCCTGCGCCTTCACGGCGTGGCTGCCCGGGGACGACCATCACCCGCTTGGCCGGTCACCGTGCGACCCTTCGATCACCGCGGCGGCGGCCCGCAGGTCCTCGATGCGGCTGTTCGTGCACGACCCGATGAACACGGTGTCGACGGCGATGTCGCGCAGCGGGGTGCCGGGCGTCGAGGCCCATGTACTCGAGGGCCCGGGCGACCGTCTCGCGGCTGGTCGGGTTGTCGAAGTCGTCGGGCGATGGCACCGAGGCGTCGATCGGCGGCGACCTGGCCGGGTTGGTGCCCCAGCTGACCTGCGGGGCGGATGGCGGCGGCGTCGATGGACGACCTCGTCGTCCCACACGGCATCGTCGTCGGTGCGCAGCGTCGCCAGTCGGCGACGGCGGCGTCCCAGGCGTCGCCCGGCGGCGCGTGGGCGCGGCCGCGGAGGTACTCGAACGTCGTCTCGTCGGGCGCGATCAGACCGGCCTTGGCGCCGGCCTCGATCGACATGTTGCAGACCGTCATCCGGCCCTCCATCGACAGCGCCCGGATCGCCGAGCCGCGGTACTCGATGACGTGGCCGATGCCGCCGCCGGTGCCGATCTCGCCGATGATGGCGAGGATGACGTCCTTGGCGGTGACGTCGGGGGCAGCTCGCCCTCGACGGTGACCGACATCCACTTCGGCCGGCTGCTGGGGGAGCGTCTGGGTGGCCAGGACGTGCTCGACCTCGCTGGTGCCGATGCCGAACGCCAGTGCCCCGAAGGCGCCGTGCGTCGCCGTGTGGCTGTCGCCGCAGACGATCGTCATGCCGGGCAGCGTGCGGCCCTGCTCGGGCCGATCACGTGGACGATGCCCTGACCGGGATCGCCCATCGGGAAGTTGGTGATGCCGAACTCGGCGGTGTTCGTCCGCAGCATCTCGACCTGGCGGCGCCGAGATCGGATCGGCGATCGGCTGGTCGATGTTCTCGGTCGGGACGTTGTGGTCCTCGGTGGCGATCGTCAGCTCGGGCCGGCGGACCGTGCGGCCGGTGAGCCGCAGGCCGTCGAACGCCTGCGGGCTGGTGACCTCGTGGACGAGGTGGAGGTCGATGTACAGCAGGTCGGGCTCGTCGGGTGCCTGGTGGCACGACGTGGCGCTCCCAGACCTTCTCGGGCAAGTGTCTTGCCCATCGGTGGTCCGCTCCTTGCGATTGCTTGTAGTCTTCCCAACATATGAGATAGTCTTCCTGGCATAGTGGACATCGTATCGAACGTCGGCGTGCTCGACAAGGCGATGTCGATCCTGCCGCGCCGTCGAGCGCGAACCGTGCACGCTGGCCGAGCTGCGTGAGGCGACCGGCCTGCCCCGGGCGACCGCCCACCGCCTCGCCGCGGCGCTCGAGGAGCACGGCCTCGTGCGCCGCGACAGCGACGGACGCTTCGAGCTCGGTCTGGCCTCGTCGCGTTGGGCCAGGCCGCCGGCGGCTCGTTCCCGCTCGACGAGCTGGCCCGGCCGGCGCTCGACGCGCTGCGCGACGAGACCGGCGAGAGCGTGCAGCTGTTCGTTCGCGAGGGCGACGGCCGGCGTTGCGTCGTGTCGCTCCAGTCGACGCACGGGCTGCGCTGGATCGTCCCCGAGGGCGCACTGCTCCCGCTCGACGTCGGCTCGGCCGGCAAGGTGCTCCTCGGTGAGATCGGTCGTTCCGGCTGGGTCGAGAGCGTCGAGGAGCGCGAACCCGGTGTCGCCTCGGTGAGCGCACCCGTGACCGCCGCCGACGGCGCCGTCGCCGCGGCGGTCTCGGTCAGCGGACCGATCGAGCGACTGACTCGGCAACCCGGCAAGCGCTTCGGCGCCGCCGTCGTCGACGCGGCGCGTCGCATCTCGCTCTGACCCGCCGCGAGGCGGGCCACAGTTCACGTGCTACGCGGCAGCAGGGCGTCGAGGAAGCGCATCGCCGCCAACGACGACTCGTGGCGCCAGAGGCCGACGACGTCGAGGTCGCGGCGCGTGGCGAGTGCGGCGACCTGATCGGCGACGTGTTGCCGCTGCTCGACGAGCATCGCCGTGACGTCGACCCCGAGACGTTCGGCCAGGACGAGCTTCAAGAGCAGCTCGCTGCGCAGGTCGCGCAGGTGCTCGACGGGCAGCACCAGCCACCGCTGCAGCGCCCGCCGGCCGGTCGGTGTCGGGGCGAGCACCGTCCGGTTGGGACCCGCCATGCCGGGCTCCTCGGCGATCGGTCGGGCCAGGCCGCGCTCGACCAACTGGTCGAGGGCGCGGTAGGTCAGCGGTCGCGACAGCGCCCACACCCGACCGAGCTCGCCGTCGGGCTTGAGGAGTGCGGCGATCGCGAACCCGTGGCGTGGCGACTCGCACAACAGGCCGAGGCACGCCCACTCACCGAGCAGCAGCCGGGCCGGTCCGGTGCGCGTCATGCGGGAAACACCAGCACATCGGTCGCCTTGACGCTCGCCTGCACCGTGTCGCCAACGGCGATCCCGAGCGTGTCGATCGCCGACGTCGTCACCTCGGCGGTCAGCGGGAGCGGACCGTCGAGGGTCACCCGGGCGCGTGCGCCGAGGCGATCGATGCTCGTCACGACGCCGAGCCAATGGTTGCGGGCGCTGGTCGTGGCGCCGGTGGCGTCGGTCGCGGTGGCGAGAGTGATCGACTGCGGCCGGATCACGGCGTACGCCGGCCCGTCGCCGGCGTCGGGGACCACCACCACCGTCCCGGTCGCGGTGCGCAGGAGCCCGCCCGACACGGTCCCGGTCACGAGGTTCGTGCCGACCAACTCGGCGACGTATGCCGAGCGGGGATGGGCGGTCACCTCGCTCATCGTCCCCTCCTGGACGATGCGTCCCCGTTCGAGGATCACCAGCCGGTCGGCGAGCGTCGAGGCGTCGAGCGGGTCGTGGGTCACGAGCAACCGCACCCCGGCGAACGTCGCCAGCTGTTCGCGCAGCGTGCGCCGGATCTCGTGGCGCGTCCCGACGTCGAGCGCGGCGAGCGGTTCGTCGAGGAGGAGCATCGACGGTGCCGTGGCGAGGGCGCGGGCCAATGCGACCCGCTGCGCCTGTCCGCCCGACAGTGCGGGCGGGCGTGCGTCGGCGTAGTCGGCGAGGCCGATGCGCGTCAGCAGCTCGTGCGCCCGGCCGCGGGCGGACGCCTTGTCCGTGCCCCGGGCGCGCAGCCCGAAGGCGATGTTCTCCAGCACCGACAGGTGGTCGAACAGCAGGTAGTCCTGGAACACGACGCCGATCGGCCGGTCCTCCGGTGCCAGCAGGGTGCTCGGCGGACGGATCGTCGAGGACCTCGCCGTCGAGTGCGATGTGACCGGACTCGATCGGGGCGAGTCCGGCGAGGCAGCGCAACAGCGTCGACTTGCCGGAGCCGTTGGGCCCGAGCACGGCGACGACCTCGCCCGATTCGACGTGCAACTCGACGTCGAGCTCGAACGACCCGCGGCGCACCCGCACATGGGCGTCGAGGGTCATCCGACCGGTCCCCGCACGCCGGACAGCCAACGGTCGCGCAATCCGGCGAGCACGGCGAACGAGACGGCGATCATGATCGCGCTGATCACCAGGGCGTCGGCGGGGTCCGTCTCGAGCGCCAGGTACGTGGCCAGCGGCATCGTCTGGGTGACGCCGGGGAAGTTGCCGGCGAACGTGATCGTCGCCCCGAACTCGCCGAGGGCGCGGGCCCAGGCGAGGACACCGCCGGCGATCAGCGCCGGCCGGATCGCCGGGAGCGTCACCCGTCGGAAGACGTACCACCGCGACGCGCCGAGCGTGCGCGCCGCCTCCTCGTGACGGACGTCCGTGGTGCGCAACGCCGCTTCGACGGTGATGACGAGGAACGGCATCGCCACGAACGTCTGGGCGACGACGACACCCCACGTCGTGAACGGCAGCGTGATCCCGAACCAGCGGTCGAGGTACTGACCGAACAGCCCGCGGCGACCGAACGAGAAGAAGAGGGCGACGCCGGCGACGACGGGCGGGAGCACCATCGACAACGTGCACAACGCACGGACCGCACCGCGCCCGGCGAACTCGACCCGGGCGAGCAGCCAGGCGAGCGGGACGCCGAAGAACAGCGTCAGGGCGGTGGCGGTCAACGACGTGCGCAACGACAACCACAGCGCCCGCTGCACATCGGGCTCACCGACGACGGTGAGCAGATCGCCCCACGGAAGGCGCCACAACAGCCCGAGAAACGGCAGGGCGAAGAAGGCGACGGCGACGATCGCCACCGCCAGCGCCACCGGCGGCATCGGCGCCCGGGCCCGCCGTCGACGCCCCTGCTCCCGTCCACTGCGCATCGTCCGAGCGTATTCAATCCTTGACTACCGTGCCGACGCGGAGTGAGCCGGGCTGCGACGGGTCATCGTTCGACCGGGCGTTCCGCTCGGCGCGACCCCGGACGTGGGGGATCACCGATGGCCGGACCTACGCTGGGACCGTGACCGCAGTGGACAGCACCGTCGGTTCGGGCTTCGGCTCGGCCGCTGTCAGCGTCGACGTGCTCCCGACCGACTGGCGCGAGCAGGTGCTCGCCCTGGCGGCCGAGCGCGACGCCGTGATCCTGGCGCACAACTACCAGGTGCCCGAGATCCAAGACATCGCCCATCACGTCGGTGACTCCCTCGCCCTGTCGCGCGTCGCCGCCGAGGTCGATGCCTCGACGATCGTGTTCTGCGGGGTCCACTTCATGGCCGAGTCGGCAAAGATCCTCGCCTACGACAAGACCGTGCTGATCCCCGACGAGCGCGCCGGCTGCAGCCTCGCCGAGACGATCACCGCCGAGCAGTTGCGAGCCTGGAAGGCCGAGCATCCGGGCGCGGTCGTCGTCAGCTACGTCAACACGACCGCCGCCGTGAAGGCCGAGACCGACATCTGCTGCACGTCGTCGAACGCCGTCGAGGTCGTGCAGTCGATCCCCGCCGACACCGAGGTCCTGTTCTGCCCCGACCAGTTCCTCGGCGCCCACGTGCAACGGGCGACCGGCCGCGAGAACATGCACATCTGGCTCGGTGAGTGCCACGTCCACGCCGGCATCAACGGCGCCGATCTCCGCCAGCAGGTGGAGGCGGAGCCCGATGCCGAGCTGTTCGTGCACCCCGAGTGTGGCTGCGCAACGAGCGCGCTCTACCTCGTCGGCGCCGGCGTCGTGCCCCAGGAACGTACGAAGATCCTGTCGACCGGCGGCATGGTCGACGCGGCACGGGCGACGACGGCGGCCAAGGTGCTCGTGGCGACCGAGACCGGGATGCTGCACCAGCTGGAGAAGGTCAACTCGACGGACCCAGTTCGTGCCCGTCAACCGGGCGGCGGTGTGCAAGTACATGAAGATGATCACGCCGGCCAAGCTGCTGCGCTCGCTCCGCGACGGGACCGACGAGGTCACCGTGCCCCGCGACGTCGCCGATCGGGCCCGCCGCTCCGTCGAGCGGATGATCGCCATCGGCTCGCCGTCGCCCACGGGCGAGTGAGCCGATGACCCTGCCGCGGCAGCTCGCCGCGCCGGCTGCCACGTGGGAGCGCGACGTCGACGTCGTCGTGCTCGGCTCGGGCGCCGCCGGACTGTCGGCGGCCCTCGCCGCGCGACCGGTGCGCAGCGTGCTCGTCGTCACCAAGGACGTCCTCTCCGCCGGGTCGACGCAGTGGGCCCAGGGCGGACTCGCCGGTGTGCTCGACCCCACCGACACGATCGAGGACCACGTCCGCGACACGCTCGAGGCCGGTGCCGGCCTGTGCGACCCCGACGTCGTGCGCCAGCTCGTCACCGAGGCGCCGAAGTCGATCCGCTACCTGATGCGCCTCGGCGCCGCCTTCGATCCTGACCTCACCGGGCTCGACGTGGCCCTCACCCGCGAGGGCGGTCACAGCCACAACCGCATCGTCCACTCGGGCGGCGACCAGTCGGGCGCCGAGGTGCAACGCACGCTCGACGAGTCGGCGCTCGGCGCCGGCGTCGACGTGCTCGGCCACGCCTTCGCCCTCGACCTGGTGCTCGGCACCAACCCTCGCGGCGAGCGCCAGGTGGCCGGGGTGCGGATCGGCAAGACCGACGAGCACGGACAGCTGCAGTCGGTCGGCATCGTCACGGCTCGTGCCGTCGTGATCGCCTCGGGTGGGTTCGGTCAGGTGTTCGCCTCGACGTCGAATCCGCCGGCGGTGACCGGTGACGGAGTGGCGATGGCGCTGCGCGCCGGACTTCCCGTCACCGACATCGAGTTCGTCCAGTTCCACCCGACGGTGATGTGGCGGGGCGCCGACTCCCGCGGCCAGCAGCCCTTGGTGTCCGAGGCGGTGCGCGGCGAAGGGGCGATCCTCTACGACGCCGCCGGCCGGCGGGTGATGACGGGCGTGCACCCGCTCGAGGACCTGGCGCCGCGTGATGTGGTGGCCGCGGCGATCAGCCGGCGGATGGCCGAGGCGCCCGGCGGCGTCGACGACCACGTCTACCTCGACGCCACGGCGATCGGGGAGCGGTTCTACGAACGCTTCCCGACGATCACCGCTGCGTGCCGCGACCTCGGGCTCGACCCCGCCCGCGACCGCATCCCGGTCGCACCGGCGGCGCACTTCGCCTGCGGTGGCATCCGCGCCGGGCTCGACGGCGTCACGTCGCTGCGCGGTCTGTACGCCGTCGGCGAGGTGGCCTCGACCGGTGTGCACGGCGCCAACCGGCTGGCCTCCAACAGCCTCACCGAGTCGATCGTGGCCGGCACGCGCGTCGGTCGCGATCTGGCGTGGGAGCTCCCCGACCGGGTCGCCATCGACGTCGACGGGACGCGGCCGCTCGACCACGCGCTGCTCGATCCGAGCCGCGTGCGCGAGGTGCGGGCGGTGATGTCGCGCCATGTCGGGGTCGTGCGCGACGCCCTGTCGTTGGCGTCGGCAGGCGGCGCACTCGGTGCCATCGGGCGCGACATGCGCGGCGCCTCGTCGACCCGAACCGCCGGGGAGGCGAACGAGCTCGACGGCGAGGCGCCGGCAGCCGCCGCGGTCGAGCCGTCGCGGCCCTCGTGGGAGGGGACGAACATCCTCACGGTGGCCACGGCGGTGGTCGCCGCGGCAGCGGCGAGGTCGGAGAGTCGCGGGTGCCACCGTCGCAGCGACTTCCCCGACCCGCTCGAGGAGTGGCGCCGTCATCTCGACGTCACGCTCGACGCCGCCGGCACCGTCGTCGCCGACGACCGCGCCGCTCCCTAGGCTCGCCGCATGTTCGTGTTCCACCCGCTGTCGGCTCGCACCCGCACGGCGTTGCTCGACGGTGGCCTCGACCCCGACGCCGTCGCCGCCCTCGTGCGCCACGCCGTCGCCGAAGACCTGATGGGCGGCATCGACGTGACGTCGGCGGCGACGATCCCGGCCGAGCACCGCAGCACGGCGACGTTCGGAGCGCGCGGTGTGGGGGTGATCGCCGGGATGCCGGTCGTCGCCGCGGTCATCGACACGGTGTGCGGCGATGCGGCGAGCGAGCTCGATGTGTTCGTCGCCGACGGTTCACTCGTCGACCCGGGCACCGTGATCGGCGAGGTCACCGGCCCGACCCGCCTGCTGCTCACCGCCGAGCGCACGGCGTTGAACCTCGTCTGCCATCTCTCCGGCGTGGCGTCGGTGACTCGTCGGTGGGCGGATGCGCTCGACGGGTCGAACGCCGTCGTGCGCGACACGCGCAAGACCACCCCGGGCCTGCGGGCGTTGGAGAAGTACGCCGTGCGGTGCGGCGGCGGGGCCAACCATCGGATGGGCCTGTCGGACATGGCGCTGGTCAAGGACAACCACGTCGCTGCCGCCGGTGGTGTCACCGAGGCGTTTCGCCGCGTCCGTGCCTTCGACGCCGCGGTGCCCATCGAGATCGAGGTCGACACGCTCGACGGCCTGCGCGAGGCGATCGCCGCCGGTGCCGACGAGGTGCTGATCGACAACTTCACGCCCGACGAGATGCGCCAGGCCGTCGCCGTGCGCGACGAGATGAACGCGTCCGTCAAGCTGGAAGCGAGCGGTGGGCTGACACTGGAGACGGCGCGGGTGGTCGGGTCGACCGGTGTCGACTACGTCGCCGTCGGCGAGCTGACCCACTCGGCGCGGGTGCTCGACATCGGCCTCGACCTCGTCACCGCCGACGAGTAAGCAACGTTTGGGGACAGACCCCAAACGTTTCATACTCCCGACTCAGGTCAGGACGGCTCGCCGTACAGGCCGACGAGGTCGACGACGATGACGACGTCGGTCTCGGCCGGGAGGCCACCGGTCGGGTTGCCCTCCGGCCCGAACCCGAAGTCCGGGTACTGCGGCGGGAACGTGATCGCCCGACGACCGCCGACCTTCATGCCCTCGACACCCTCGACGAGGACCGGGAAACCGCCCTCCTCGAGCGGGAACGGGAACGCCGAGCCGTCCCAGTTGCTCTCCAGCAGGACGCCGTTGTCGCCGCGGAACAAGACGTAACGGACGAGCGCGGTCTGTCCGGCCTGGGCCTCCTCGCCCTCGCCCTCGACGAGATCGACCGTGGTCACCTCGGTGGCACCCTCCGACGGCTCGACGCCGGGCTCGGTCGGCTGCTCTTCGGCGTTGGCCGGCGGGATGACGGCGCGCACGTCGATGACGAACGTCAGGTCCTCGTCGGCGCCGATGATGTCGTCGCGCGCTTCGGCCCCGTAGGCGAGGTCGCTGGGGATGTCGATCTGGATGCGCGAGCCGGCCTGGGCTCCGACGAGACCCTGGTCCCAGCCGGCGATCACGCTGCCGCTGCCGAGCACGACGTCGTACGGCTCGCCGCGGTCGTAGCTGTTGTCGAACTCGACGCCGTCGGAGCTGCGCACCCCGACGTAGTCGACGACGACCGTGTCGCCTGCTGCCGCCTCGGGGCCGGACCCCTCCTCGAGCACGGTCACCTTCAGCTCGGTGACGTCCTCGCCGGGGAACTCCACCGTCGGCTTGTCGGGGTTGGTGGCCGGGGCGTCGGGTGTCGAACCGTCGGCGGGAACCGAGCTCTCGGTCGGCGCGCTGTCGACGGTCGAGCCGTCGGTCGAGTCGCTGTCACTTCCACAGGCGGCGAGCGCGAGTACGGCAGTGAGGACGAGGGGGAGGGTCCGACGCATTCCGACGACGCTACTGGCGACCGCTCGTCCACCGTGGTCATCGTGGGGCGGTCTTACCGATGTCCTACTGGTCGCCGACACCGGCTGTGCGGCTCACGGATGGGGGTGGGCGGCGAGCCACTCGGCCTCCGCCCGGCCGAGCTCGGTCGTCGGGGGACCAGCGACGAACGGCCACAGCTCCTCGGCGATGCGCCGGTAGTTGCCGTGCGCTCGCAGCTCGCCGAGCAGGGCGTACAAGCCGAGGTTGATGCGCTGGATGAACACGAACGCCCGCGGGACCGTGGCGTACTGACTGATCGGGCTCGAACGGTCGAACGTGTGCCGGACGATCGAGCTGGCGTAGTCGGGTGTCCACGTCATCGGCGCGTCGGCGCGCACCGATTCGTAGAAGTGACTGAAGTAGCGGCCGACCGCCTCGGTCGACACCGGCGCATCCGGTTGCAGCATCCCGGCGGTCTCGACGATCCGGCGGAACTCGGCGTCGTCACGATCGACGGCGGCGGCCCGCACCATCGACCCGAACGTCGTCATCTCCTCGGGCGTGAAGTGCTTGACCAGCCCGAAGTCGAGGAACGTCACGCTGCCGTCGTCGTGGAAGCGGTAGTTCCCCGGATGCGGGTCACCGTTGAACATGCCCATCCGGTACAGGCTGCGGAACACGAAGCGGAAGATGACCTCGCCGGCACGATCGCGCTCGGCCTGACTGCGGGTGAGCAGCTCGGCCCAGCCGAAACCATCGACGAGGTCGGTCGTCAGCACCCGCGCCGTGGAGTGCGAGGCGACGACGTCGGGCACGCGGATGAACGGGTGGTCGCGGTAGTAGTCGGCGAAGCGCTGCTGATGCTCGGCCTCGCGCCGGTAGTCGACCTCCTCGGCGACGCGCAGCTTGATCTCGTCGACCATCTCGCTCGGATCGAGGCCGGTGAACGCCTGGCGCAGGATCATGCCGAACAGGTCGGCGTTGCGCAGGTCGGCATCGATCGCCTCGGCGACGCCCGGGTACTGGATCTTGACCGCCACCGCCCGCTCGGTTCCGTCGGCGTCGCGGAGCAGGGCCCGGTGCACCTGGCCGATCGACGCCGCGGCGATCGGCTCCACATCGAACTCGACGAATGCCTCACCGACCGAACGACCGAGCTCGCGCTCGAGTGTGGCGACTGCGAGGTCGACCGACATCGGCGGCGCCGCCGACTGCAGCTGGGCGAGCGCCTCGCGCAGCGGTTGCGGCAGGCCGTCGTCGAGGTAGCTGGCCATCTGGCCGAGCTTCATCAGTGCGCCCTTCATGTTCCCGAGCTGCTCCGCGATCTGCTCGGCCGAGCGCACCTCGCGCTGGCGGTCGAGCGCCTCGCGTCGCGCCGTCGAGGCGAACGTCTTGCGCGCCGCGGTCGTGGCGTACGTCGTCCCGACCTGCGCCCCGAGCCCGGCGAGCGCCATGTTGCGACGCCACCACGACCCGTGCAGGTGCCTCGCACCGCGTGCCCGACGTCGGCGCCAGACGGCAACGAGTGCCGACACCGAGATCGCCGCAACGCCCGCCGACACGACGGCGACACCCCAGCGGGGCCGCCTCACCGAACCCGTCACGAGCGACGCAACACCGAATCGATCGCCCGCAGCAACGTCGGGCCGAAGCGGGCGGCGTTGGCGACCACGGCGTCATGTCCGCCGTCGACGCGGAACGCCTCGGCGTCGTCGATCGGTTCGAACAGCCGGACCTGGCGGCGCAACGGGATCACCTGGTCGCGCATCGTCATCACGACCGACACCGGCACGTCGATCTCGGGCAGCCACGGCAGCGACGAGAAGCGGCCCAACGCCTTGCCCGCCTCGAGCACCATCCGCCAATCGTGCGACGCCGCCTCCTGCATCGCCCATGCGTCCCAGGTGGTCGACTTGCGCGACAAGTACAGCTGCTCGGTCATCCACACCCGCGACTGCTCGGGTGCCAGGCGGGCCAGCCCGGCGAGCCCAGCCAGTCCACGGAACCCCCAACGCTCCTCGCGACCCTCGACGAAGATCGGCGCCGTCGCGCACAGGACCAGCCCGCGCACCCGTTCGGGATGCCGCCGCCACAACAGCTGGGCGATCGGTCCGCCCATCGAATAGCCGACGGGCACGAAGCGGTCGACACCGAGCTCGGCGGCGACGTCGACGGTGTCGTCGGCGCAGTCCTCGAGCCGGAACTGCTTCCTCGAACGCAGCCCGGTGCCGTGGCCGCGGTGATCGAAGGCGATCACCCGGTAGTGCGCGCCGAGGGTCCGGTACATCCGGAACCAGTTGAGGTCGGCGGTCGCCGTCCATCCGTGGAGCAGTACGACGACGGGCGCCCCGGGTCGGCCACCGAAGTCGCGGACCATGATCGTGCCCCGGTCGGCGAGGGTGACGAAGCGCGCCGGTGGAAGTTCCGGCGTCGGGGTGCCGGTGACCGCCTTCTCCGTGAGATCAGGCCGGCTCGACACGGATCACCGTCACGGTCATCTCCCCGTGCGGTGCCTCGTAGGTGATCCTCGAGCCGGACTCGGCGCCCTCGAGCGCCGCACCGAGTGGGGACGACGGGCTGATCACGTCGGCGCCGTCGACCTGCTCCTCCATGTGCCCGATCAGGTACCGCTCGGCGTCGTCCTCGTCGTCGCCGTCGTAGACGACGGTGTAGACCAGCGACCCCTCGGTGATCTCGGCGTTCTCGAGGATGTATTCGAGCTGGCGGATGCGACCCTCCATGTGGCCCTGCTCATCCTTCGCCGCGTGGTACCCGGCGTTCTCCTTGAGATCGCCTTCCTCGCGGGCCCGCTCGATCTTGTTGGCGACGTCGATGCGCCCACGTGTCGTCAGGTCGTCGAACTCCGCCTGCAAGCGGTCGTAGGCGGCGGGAGACAAACGGACTGCAGCCATCCCGCAACGTTATCGGTGGCCCCCCGTCGACACGGCCAGGGCGGGCGTCGGGCCGACCAACCGTTCCCCATCGACGACGTTCGGTGAGGCCCGACAAATCCTCAATAGGCTCGCCCGCCATGACGCACAACATCGCAGTGATCGGCGGCGACGGCATCGGCCCCGAGGTGACCGCCGAGGCGATCAAGGTGGTGCGCGCCGCCGGCGTGGACATCGCCACGACCGAGTTCGACCTCGGCGGCGCCCGCTACCTCCGCGACGGCGAGATCCTGTCCGACTCGACGCTCGACGAGCTGCGCCGCTTCGACTGCATCCTGCTCGGCGCCGTCGGCACCCCCGAGGTGCCGCCCGGGGTGATCGAGCGTGGACTGCTGCTGAAGATGCGCTTCGAGCTCGATCTGTACATCAACCAGCGTCCGTTCATCGGCACGGCACCGGGCAGCGACACGGCACACGACTTCATCGTCATCCGCGAGAACACCGAGGGTCCGTACGTCGGCGAAGGTGGCGTGCTGCGCCGGGGGACCGGCAGCGAGGTCGCCACGCAGGGATCGGTGAACACCCGGATGGGCGTCGAACGCTGCGTGCGGTACGCCTACGAACTCGCCCAGAGCCGCCCCCGCAAGCACCTCACGCTGGTCCACAAGACCAACGTGTTGACGTTCGCCGGCGACCTCTGGCAGCGCACGTTCGACGAGCTCGGCGCCCAGTACGCCGACGTCGAGACCGCCTACAACCATGTCGACGCGGCGTGCATCTACTTCGTCCAGGACCCGCAGCGTTACGACGTGATCGTCACCGACAACCTGTTCGGCGACATCCTCACCGATCTCGGTGGTGCCGTGTCCGGCGGCATCGGGTTGGCCTCGTCGGCAAACCTCAACCCGACCCGCACCGGTCCGTCGATGTTCGAACCGGTACACGGCTCGGCCCCCGACATCGTCGGCACCGGCACCGCCAACCCGACGGCGGCGATCCTCAGCGCCGCCCTGATGCTCGACTTCCTCAACGAGTCCACCGCCGCGGCGCGCATCCGTGCGGCATGCGCCGACCCTGTCACCGGCAGCACCACCGACGTGGGTGACGCCATCGCTGCACGCGTGGGAAACTGACCACATGCCGATCACGCCGACGCCCAAGATCTGGATGAACGGTGACCTCGTTGACTGGGACAAGGCCCAGGTCCACGTGCTCACCCACACGTTGCACTACGGCACGGGCGTGTTCGAGGGCATCCGCGCCTACGAGACCGATCAGGGCCCGGCGGTGTTCCGCCTCACCGACCACATCGAGCGCTTGTTCGCCTCGGCCCAGATCATGGGCATGGAGATCCCCTACACCGTCGACGAGCTGGTGACGGCGACCAAGGAGACGGTCGCGTCGACCGGGCTCGACTCGTGCTACATCCGGCCGATCGCCTACTACGGCTATGGCGAGATGGGCCTCAACACCCTGCCCTGCACGGTCGACGTGTCGATCGCCTGCTGGCCGTGGGGCGCCTACCTCGGCGACGATGCCGTCAACACCGGCGTGCGGATGAAGATCGCCTCGTGGACCCGCCACGACCACAACACGATGCCGCCCGCCTCGAAGACGACCGGGAACTACGTCAACTCCTCGCTCGCCAAGGTCGAGGCACTGAAGGCCGGGTACGACGAAGCGATCATGCTCGCCCCCAACGGCCTCGTCGCCGAGTGCACCGGTGAGAACATCTTCGTCGCCCGCCACGGGAAGTTCCTCACCCCGCCGCTGTCGGCGGGGGCACTCGAGGGCATCACCCAGAACTCGGTGTCGACGATCGCCGCCGATCTCGGCTTCGAGGTCGTCGTCGACAACATCGCCCGCAGCGACCTCTACATCGCCGAGGAGGTCTTCGTCTGCGGGACCGCCGCCGAGGTCAGCTCGGTCAACTCGGTCGACGACCGCGCCATCCCGTGCCCCGGCCCGATGACCAAGGCGATCGCCGAGGTGTACCACGAGGCGATCCGCGCCAAGGACCCCCGCTACAAGGATTGGTGCGAACTCGCCGTGTGAGGGGTTCGTCAGGCACGTGACGAACGGGGACGGGTCCCTTCTGTCACTTGCACCTGCCACTCCCACCTCCCCCACGCGCGGCGAGGGAAGCGCCAGCGACGAGCCGCAGTCGGGCCGACCAGCCGTGGCCAACCACCGGCCCACCGTGAGGCCCGACAGGCCAGCAGAGTCGGGCCGACCAGACGTGGCCAACCACCGGCCCACCGTGAGGCCCGACAGGCCAGCCGAGTCGGGCCGACCAGACGTGGCCAACCACCGGCCCACCGTGAGGCCCGACAGGCCAGCCGAGCCCGACCAGAAAAGCGGAGCGCCCCGGTGGCGCTTGGCCGAAGCCAGGTGCGCCAGCCGGGGCGGCTCGTGCGGACAGGGTCCACCACTGGTCGATCTTCGGGCGTTAGCCTCCTGCTCGACCTGTTCACATCGCCCGTCGCGCCATTGGCGTGGCGGGCGATGCCGCGTGACGGGCCCGACGCCGGCGAACCGACTCCGAACCCGACGGCACCGCTTCACGCTGACCCGGTTGCCCGTGTCATCGGTCCTGGTGCCAGTCGGAACCGAACTCGCTGAGTCCAGTTGGGGTGGCCTCAGGTCCTCCGACTCCGACACCACAACCCCGTTGCCGCCGCCGCCCGAAGGCGCCGTCGACCCCGAAGCCTCGCCACACCGCACACCGACCGGGCGAACCCGAGCGGCACACGATCCAGCAGGTCCCCGTTGCTCCCGAGGCGCCGAAGCGGCCCGTGAGCCCGGTCTGACCCGACGACCCGCTCGGTCTCCCGAGCGGTCCGCCGACCCGTCGTCTCCGCCGGCGACCGAAGTCGCAGACGACCCGTTTCGGAGTGGCCGTGAACACTGTCCATCCCGATCCCGCTGCGCCTCGTGGGCGGTGTGGGCTGGGCCGGAGCCCCCTCCTCACCGCCCCGGTCGGCGTGCGCTTACCGGAACGAGTGTCAGTAAAGAGGCTGCAAAACCCCTGGTCAAGACCTATTTCGAAAAACACAGGGTTATCCCCGGAAGTTTCTCGTTACCCCCAAGCTGGCGCCGTTCGTCCACTCAATGCCCACCGTTCATGCACAACGACGTCCACACCCACGTGACCGATTTCGCACTGCTGGTTGAATTGCCCGGCCGCGACGGCTTCAATGGGCGACGATGACGAACGAACTCACCGCCTTCTGCGCCGACGCCGGCGTCATCATCATCATTGCGTAGAACACGTGGCCAACCCCCACGTGTTCGTCGAGCCGCCCACCCGGGCGGCTCTTTCATTTCTCCGGAGCTTCCCATGACCACGCTCGAGACCTCGCCCACCGGGCGCCTCGTCACACCACCGTCGGGGCGCGTCGTCGAAGTCTTCGACACGACGCTGCGCGACGGCCTCCAAGTGGAGGGCGTGTCGGCGACCGTCGAGGACAAGCTGCGCATCGCCGAGCAGCTCGACCACCTCGGCGTGCACTACATCGAAGGTGGCTGGCCCGGCGCCAACCCGAAGGACATCGAGTTCTTCGCCCGCGCCCAGCAGGAGCTGCACCTGTCGACGTCGACGCTGGTCGCCTTCGGTTCGACCCGGCGGCCGCGGGGCAAGGTCGACGACGACGCCACCCTGCGCAACCTCATCGAGGCCAACACGAGCGCCGTGTGCATCGTCGCCAAGAGCTCCCGCTACCAGGTGGTCGAGGCGTTGCAGACGACGCTCGACGAGGGTGCGGCGATGATCGCCGACTCGGTGCAGTTCCTGCGCAACGAGGGGCGGCTCGTGCTCGTCGACCTCGAGCACTTCTTCGACGGCTACCGCGAGGACCCCGAGTTCTCGCTGCGGGCGATCGAGGCAGCCGTCGTCAACGGCGCGTCACACCTCGTGCTCTGTGACACCAACGGCGGCACCCTGCCACACGACGTGTTGCGTATCGTCTCCGAGGTCCACGCCCACGTCGGCGACGACGCGGTGATCGGCATCCACTGCCACGATGACACCGGCTGCGCGGTCGCCAACTCGATGGCCGCCGTCGAAGGCGGCGCCGGCCACGTGCAGGGAACGCTCAACGGGCTCGGCGAGCGCACCGGCAACACCAACCTGACCACCGTCATCCCCAACCTCCAGCTCAAGCTCGGGTACACGTGCCTGCCGGAGGGCCGCATCGAGCGCCTGACCGCGGTCAGCCACCACGTCGCCGAGACGCTCAACCGGGCGGTCAACCCGCAGGCGCCCTACGTCGGATCGTCGGCGTTCGCCCACAAGGCCGGCCTCCACGTGTCGGCGATCGTGCGCGCCAAGGACGCCTACGAACACGTCGACCCGGCGCTGGTCGGCAACACCACCCGCTTCGTCGTGTCGGAAATGGCCGGGCGGGCGACGATCCAGCTGAAGGCGGACGAGCTCGGCATCGAACTCGACGGCGCCGCCGTCAACGAGATCGTCGACGAGCTCAAGCGTCTCGAACACGAGGGCTACCACTTCGAGGCGGCCGACGCCTCGCTCGAGCTGCTGATGCGACGCGCCGCCGGTGAGGTGCCGGACTTCTTCCGCGTCGAGTCGATGCGGGTGATCACCGACGAGTTGCCGAACGGCCTCTTCTCGACCGAGGCGACCGTCAAGGTGTGGATCGGTGACGGCGACGGCGCCGAGCGACGGATGTGGGTGGCGGAGGGCAACGGCCCGGTCAACGCCATCGACACCGCACTGCGCCAGGCGGTCGGGACGATGCTTCCCGAGCTCGCCGACATCCACCTCACCGACTACAAGGTGCGCATCCTCGACGGTGCCAGCGCCACCGGTTCGACCACCCGGGTGTTGCTGTCGGCGACCGACGGCGAGCGCGACTGGACGACGATCGGTGTCAGCCCGAACATCATCGAGGCATCGTGGCGGGCACTGGAGGACAGCCTCGTCTACGGCCTGCTGCACCGGGCGCCGCCGTCGGCGGGGTCGAGCGGGGACTAACGAACGAACGGGCCCCGTCCCCAGGCGTTCGTTACTGGTAGAACTGGGGGCGATGGCAGCGCCGAAGTTCATGCCGGTCCCACCGACGCAGCACCCGCGCACGTACGGGTCACCCGACGTCGTGCCCGCGGCGTGGCTGCCGAACCGGCCCGGCGACATCGAGGGCCTCCAGCCGACCGGACCGCGTCTCGGCGATCCCGGCCCCGACCAGGGATTCGCCCTGCGCATCGCCCGCTCCCTGCAACCGAAGCTCCAGCTGCAGCCCGGCGAACACGTCGACGACGTGATCCGCGGCTGCATCGGCGTCGCCAACCGGCGCGCCTCGATCTTCTCCCGGGCGCCCGTCGTCCACGACCTCGACATCGCCTTCACGATCTGGGGCTTCTACGACACCGCCCCGCCGGCCGAACTCGTCGCGCTGCGGCAGGGCATGTTCGAGGGGCTGCGCCACACCGGGCATCACTACGTCGAGTCGCGCGCCGTTGCCGACCTGCCGCCCGAGACCACGCTGCGGATGACGCCGGCGCAGGTGGCGTCGGCCTATCCGGGCGAGTGGCGTTCGCTGCTCGGGCTCTGAGCCGCCGGCACCGGAGTCGATGACCGTCCTCGCTCCGACTCGGCAGCGCCACCTGGTCGCCGAGTCGATCGACGTCCGTTCGACGCTTCGGCCGCTGGCCGTGCACCGCCGGGACCCGACCCACCGCTGGGGCCCGAACTGGTTCGCCAAGGCGGTGCTGACACCCGCCGGTGCCGGCACGATGCGCATCGCCTGGCGCCTCGACGGCACCGTCGGCGCCGAGGCGTGGGGCGACGGCGCCGACTGGCTGCTCGACCGGGCGCCACACTGGATCGGCCTCCACGACGACATCGCCGGCTTCCACCCCGGTACCGACAACCGGCCCATCGCCGAGCTGTGGCGCCGTCACCCCGGCATCAGGATGTGCGCCAGCGGCGTCGTGTGGCAGGACCTCGTCGCCGTCGTTCTCGGCCAGCGGGTGACCACACAGGAGGCCTCACGGAGTTGGTCGCGGATGGTCCACCGCTGGGGCACGGTCGCGCCGGGCCCGTGCGATGTCCGGCTCCCACCGACCCCCGACGTCGTCGGCCGACTGAGCTACGTCGACTTCCATCGGATCAACGTCGACCGCAACCGCGCCGAGGCGATCATCCGTGCGGCACGGCGGGCCAACCGACTCGAAGAGGCCGTCTCGATGACCCCCGCCGAGGCGCTGAGGCGACTCACGGCGCTCCGCGGTCTCGGCGTGTGGACGGCGACGTCGGTGATCGGGATCGGCCTCGGCGACGCCGACACGGTCGTGCTCCGCGACTACGGCCTGCCGACGATGGTCAACTACGCCTTCACCGGCGACGCCACGAGGCTGCGTGCCGACGAGGGCGCCGACGAGGTGATGTGCCGCCATCTCGCCCCCTGGTCGGGTCACCGTCAGCGGATCGTCCGCCTGATCCTCACCGCCGGTGCGTCGCCGCCACGCCGCGCCCCGCGCGCCGTCAACCCCGACATCCGCCGGCTCTGACGCCCGACGTCGCGATGCGTCACGTCGCGTGTGCCCGCACGAACGACCGCAACGTCGCCTTCCACTCCGGCGACGAGGTCCTGATGCCGATGGGCGCCGTCGACTCGTCGTCGAGCCAGGCCGCCAGCGCCCCGATTCGCAGCGCGATCAGGTCGTCGACGTCGAGGCTGTCGACGGCCACGCCCGCCGTCTCGGCGTACCCGGCGAGGAACGCCGGCCGGAAGGCGGCGGCGCGCTCTGGCCGGCCCCCGACCTCGGCGTCGAACAGCACCATGTACAGCGCGTTGGCGACGTCGAACACCGCCGTCCCGTAGCCGCAGTCGTCGAAATCGATGATTCGCAGCCCGCCCGGCGTCGAGATCACGTTGTGCTCGTTGAAGTCACCGTGGAGGAGCTGCCACCCGTTCCGGTCGGTGCCGGCCGCCATGGTGCCCAGGGCGGCAACCGGGGGGAGGTCCTGCGGCGGGAGCCGGGATGTCGCGGCGTGCAGTCGTGCGAGCGCGGCACCCATCCCCCTGACGGCCGAGGGCTGCGTGACGTCGAGCGGATGCCCGTTCACGAGGGGTGTGGCCGTGGCCAACCAACCACCGGTCGTTCGGACCAGTCGGCCGTCGAGCCGTTGCGGGCCGACGACGTCGGGCGCCTGGAGGGCGAGCGATTCGACCGCCGCCAGCCGCCGCTCGAGCAGGCCGGGATCGACGAGCTGGGCGTCCGTCAGCTTGATTGCCACCGCGACACCGCCGACCTCGGCCGCGAACACCCGCGACTGCTTGCCCGCGTGACGCTCGGTCACGCCGGTCACGCCGGTCACGCCGAGCAGCTGCCACTCGGCTCGGGTGGGCAGCGCCGGTCCGCCGTCACTCCGACCGCGGGGTCACTCGTGCCGTCACTCATCTCGTGCCTCGTCGCGGCCCGCCGCCCGCCAGTCGCCGGCGGTGAGTCGGTAGAGCACGTGCGGCCGCAGCGGGCTGGTGGTGGCTACGGATGGGTGAGCGAAGTCGTCGGCGGGATCGTGCTGCATGCCGAGCTTGTCCATCACGCGGCGCGAGCGATGGTTGATCGCCGCGGTGAACGAGACGATCTCGTCGAGGCCGAGCCGATCGAACCCGTCGTCGAGCGCGACGCGCGCCGCCTCGGTCGCATAGCCGCGTCCCCACGCCTCGCGACGCAGCCGCCAGCCGATCTCGACCGCCGGGGTGAACGGCGCCTCGAACGTCGCCGGCCACAGCCCGACGTAGCCCACGAAGTCGCCGCTGCCGGCCACCCCGATCACTTCGACCGCCCAGAGGCCGAGGCCGTGCGTTTCGAAGGTGGACTCGACACGCTGCACGAAGGCGTCGGACGCCTCCCGTGTCAGCGTCGACGGGTAGAACTCCATCACGACGGGGTCGGCGTTGAGATCGGCGAATGGCGGCAGGTCGTCGTCCCGCCAGCGCCGGAGCAGCAGACGGGCCGATCGGAGCTCGGTTGGCGCAGCGTCCATGGAGCGATCATCGCACGGCCCACCGCCGCGCTCGTCGGGTGTTCGGCGCCGGCTGCGCACGTGGCGACCAGTCTCTGCGGGCGGCGCCGAGGATATTCTCGCCACGTGACGACGGCGACTCCGGTGCGAGTCGAGCCGGCGGAGGCGACCTGGCGCCACGTCCCTGCGCTCGACGGTCTGCGTGCCTTCGCCGTGGTCGCCGTCCTGCTCTTCCACGGCGGCTACCTCGAGGGCGGGTTCCTCGGCGTCGACCTGTTCTTCGCCCTGTCGGGCTTCTTGATCACCTCGCTGCTGATCCGTGACGCCGGCGGTGGCGGCATCGGGCTGACGACGTTCTGGGGCCGCCGATTCCGGCGCCTGCTCCCGGCGGCGTTCACGATGATCGCCGTCGTCGCCCTGTGGGCGCTGCTGTTCGGCAGCGCTGCCGACCTCGACGGCGTGCGCAGCGACGGGCCCTGGGCCGTCCTCTACATGGCCAACTGGCACCTGATCGCCGACTCGGGCGGCTACTGGGCATCGTTCACCCAGCCGTCGATGTTCGACCACCTGTGGAGCCTGGCCATCGAGGAGCAGTTCTACGTCGTGTGGCCGCTGGCGGTGCTCGTCGTGTGGCGGCTCGCCACCCGCCCGCACGTGGCCCTCGCCGTGCTGTGCGTCGTCGGCGCGCTGGCCTCGTTCGTGGCGATGCTCGCCCTCGCCGATGGCGGCGACCCGACGCGGGTGTACATGGGCACCGACACCCGGGCGGCGTCGCTGCTCGTCGGCGCACTCGCCGCCAGCGACCCGATACGCAACGCGGTGCGCCGTCTCGTCGCCTGGCTCGGACGACGGTTCGACATCGTCGTCGGTGTGCTCGGCGCGGGCATCGTCGCCTCGTGGGTGCTGATCGACGGCGCCAGCAGCGACGAGCTCTACCGCGGTGGGTTGCTCGCCCACTCCACGGCGTGCGCCGTTCTCGTGGTGCTCGTGGCCTCCGTGCCGACGGTCACGTGGAGCACGAAGCTCCTCGGCCTGCGCCCGCTGGTGTGGATCGGCATGCTCTCCTACGGCTTGTACCTGTGGCACTGGCCGATCTACGTCGTCGTCACGCCCGAGCGGATGGGCTTCGACGGCATCGGGCTGCTGGCGATCCGTATCGGGCTCTCATTCGCCGCGGCGATGCTCTCGTACCGGCTGGTCGAGAACCCGATCCGCTTCCGCGCCGCGTGGGCCCGCGGCCGCCGCGGCGTCGCCGTGCTCGTCGCCGCCGTCGTCGGCCTCCTCGCGTTCTTGCTGCTGCTGCCGGAACCGGAGACCGAGATCGCCCGCTTCGACCCGTCGAGCGTCGTGGTCGGCGCCGATCCCGACCTGGCGGTCGCCGACCCGGAGCCGTCGGTCGTCGGCGGCGCCGTGCCGGCGACGGATGCACCGGCGATCAGCGCCCCGGTCAGCGCACCGGTCGACTCCGAGCCGGCCGCGGACCCGACGACCGCGGCGACCAGCGTGCCGGTCCCGCGCCCGACGATCACCGACGTGTTGTGGGCCGGTGACTCGGTGGCGTTCGACATGGGGCCTGGCGTCGAGGCCGGCCTGGCCGACGCCGGGCTCGGCATCGACACCAGTGGGGCGTACTACGGCACGGCGGTGACGAAGGACGACGAGGCGCTGCGCTTGGCGGCGATCCTGCCGCAGAAGCTGGCGATCCAGCCGGCGGACACGGTCGTGATGCTGATCTCGACGTGGGACACGCTCGCCGATTCCGACACCTACCGGGCAGCTCTCGTCGAGCTCACCGACGCCCTCGAACGTGCCGGCGTCGAGCGCATGATCATCGTCAGCTCGCCGCCGGTCGCCGCCGCCGACACCGATGCCGAGCTCGATCGCCTCTCCGCCGTGGCGGCGGAGCTCGCCGCCGACGACGAGCGGATCTGGTTCATCGACGGTGCCGGCGCCTGGGCCGACCCACCCGTGCTCGACGCCAACGGCGACGGTGCACCCGAACGCAAGCGCGACCTGATCCACGTGTGTCCCGCCGGTGCCGCCTCGTTCGGCGCCTGGCTGGCGACCGAGCTGGGGACCGCCTTCGACGGCCTGGCACCCGTGGACCCGGCGCGGTGGGCCGGCGGACCCTGGACGACCGACCCGCGGTACGACGTGCCGGTCGGATCGTGCGCCCCGGTGACGTGACGCGACCGGTGATGACACAACGGTGATGACACAACGGTGATGACACGACGGTGATGGACGCGACGGTGATGATGCGGCGCGCACGGCCACATTCCTGCCGGCTGGAATGTTGGCTACCATGAGCGCATGCGCATCGGTGAACTCGCCGACCACGTCGGTGTCGGGACGAAGACGATCCGGTACTACGAGTCGATCGGGTTGCTCGAACCACCCGAACGCACCACGTCGGGCTACCGCGACTACGACGATCGCGCTGCCGACCGGCTGCGTTTCATCCGCGACGCCCAAGCGACGGGCCTGACGCTGTCCGAGATCCGCTCGGTGCTCGAGTTGAAGGACGCCGGCGCGCGCAGCTGCGACCACACCCGCCAGTTGTTGGAACGTCACGTCGCCGAGCTCGACGTGCAGATCGAGCGCCTGCAGGCGGCACGGCACGAGCTCGCCGACATGGCCGGTCGGGCCCGCCTGCTCGATCCGGCGTCGTGCCGCGACCCGCAGCGCTGCCAGGTGATCGCCGGCGGGTGACGCCTCTCGACCCCCTCGACCCCCATGACCCCATTGACCCCATTGACCCCATTGACCCCGATCTTGTTGACCCCTTGACCTTCCCCTCGACTGGAACCTTTATCATGGAGGCGTGACCCGATCCGTGTCTGATGTCAACGACTCCGACCGAGGTCCCGGCACTGGCCGGCGACGTTCGGACCTCGCCATCGAGGGCATGACCTGCGCCGCCTGCGCGTCGCGAATCCAGCGCGGGCTGTCGAAGCTCGACGGCGTCGCCGAGGCGCAGGTCAACTTCGCCAACGGTCGAGCGACCGTGCTCCACGACGGGGTACCGGACGAGGCGTTGCGCTCGGTCGTCGAGCGCCTCGGATACTCCGCCCCGCTGCACGCCGATCACGACGCCGCACAGCGCCGGCGCGAAGCCGACCTGCGCCGGCGGTGGATCGTCGCCGTCGTCGTGTCGATCCCGGTGGTCGCCATCTCGATGGTGCCGGCCCTGCAGTTCGAGGGATGGCCGTGGGTCGTCGGTGCATTGACCGCCCCGGTCGTCTTCTGGTCCGGCTGGACCTTCCACCGGGCGACGTTGCTCAACCTTCGTCACGGCACCACGACGATGGACACGCTGGTGTCCCTCGGCACGGTGTCGGCGTTCGCCTGGTCGACTGTCGTCCTCGTCGTCGATGCCGCGGGCGGCGGCGGGATGGGCGGCGGCGGGATGGGCGGTGGCGGGATGGGCGGCGACGGGATGGCGATGGGCAGCTCGAGCGGCGGGGTCCACGTCTACTTCGAGACGGCGGCGGTGATCGTCACCCTGATCCTGCTCGGAAAGTGGCTGGAGCTGCGCGCCAAGCGCCGCTCCGGTGACGCCCTCCGGGCGCTCGCCGACCTCGGCGTCCGCGCCGCCCGACTCGAGGACGGCACCGAGGTGCCGGTCGACCAGCTCACCGCCGGCATGCGGTTCGTCGTGCGCCCGGGGGAGAAGTTCGCCACCGACGGCATCGTCGTCGACGGGTACTCGGCGGTCGACACGTCGATGGTCACCGGTGAGCCGGTCCCCGTCGAGGTCGGCCCCGGCGACGACGTCATCGGGGCGACGACCAACGCCAACGGGTCGCTCGTCGTCGAAGCCACGCGGGTCGGCGCCGACACCGCCCTCGCCCAGATCGTGCGCCTCGTCGACGAGGCACAGGGCAGCCGGGCCGAGGTGCAGCGACTCGCCGACCGCGTCGCCGCCGTCTTCGTGCCGACCGCGCTGGCGATCGCCATCGGCACGCTCGCCGGCTGGCTGGCGTTCACCGGCGACGTCGACGAGGCGTTCACCGCCGCCGTCGCGGTGCTGATCATCGCCTGCCCGTGCGCGCTCGGCCTCGCCACCCCGTTGGCGATCATGGTCGGCACCGGGCGCGCCGCCCAGCTCGGCGTGATCATCAAAGGTGGTGAGGTGCTCGAGGACACCCGGCGGATCGACACGATCGTGCTCGACAAGACCGGCACGGTCACCGAGGGGCGGATGTCGGTCGTCGACGTCCAGCCCGCCGACGAGCGCACCGCACTGCTGGCCCTGGCCGGCGCCGTCGAGGCCCGCTCCGAGCATCCCATCGCCCAGGCGATCACCACGGCCGCCGTCGCCGAGACGGCCGCCGGCTCGACCCCGGCGATCACCGGGTTCGTCAACCGGCCGGGCTTCGGCGTCACGGCGACCGTCGACGGCAGGACCGTCGCCGTGGGGCGCCGCCAGCACTTCGACACGGTGCCCGTCGAGGTCGAGGGCTGGGCGTCACGTGCCGAAGAGACCGGCAACACGGTCGTCTTCGTCGGTCGCGACGGGATCGCCGAGGGGGTCGTCGTCGTCGCCGACACGGTCAAGGCGACGTCGGCCGATGCGGTGCGCTCGTTCCACGACCTCGGTCTGTCGGTCTCGTTGCTCACCGGCGACAACCGCCGCACGGCGCGCGCCGTCGGCGCGGCGATCGGTGTCGACGACGTCGTCGCCGGCGTGCTGCCCGACGGCAAGGCCACCGAGATCGCCCGCCTGCAGGCCGAGGGCCGGCGGGTGGCGATGGTCGGCGACGGCATCAACGACGCCCCGGCGCTCGCCCAGGCCGACCTCGGCATCGCCGTCGGCACCGGGACCGACGTGGCCATCGAGGCGTCCGACCTGACCATCGTGTCCGGTGACCTGCGCGCCGCCGCCGACGCCGTGGCCCTCTCGCGGCGCACGCTGTCGACGATCAAGGGCAACCTGTTCTGGGCGTTCGCCTACAACGCGGCGGCGATCCCGCTGGCCGCGTTCGGGTTGCTCGATCCCATGATCGCCGCCGCGGCGATGGGGCTGTCGTCGCTGTTCGTCGTCACCAACAGCCTGCGCCTGCGCCGGTTCCGCGGCACCCGCACAGGACCGAACCCCACCACGACGCCCGACGTCGCACCGATCCGGGAGGACCGATGACCACCACCAACACGCCCACCGACACCCCCACCAACCGCCCACCGAGCCTGCGGGTCGACGCGTCTACGACGTGCCTGGCATCTCCTGTGCCCACTGCAAGGAAGCGATCGAACGCGAGGTCGGCGCCGTCGCCGGCGTCGCCGAGGTCGTCGTCGACATCGACGCCAAGCGCGTCGCCGTGTCCGGCGGTGACGATGCCGCGATCCGCGGAGCGATCGACGACGCCGGCTACGACGTCGCCGGCGAGGTCTCGACGTGACCGCCGCGCCGCCCCGGCTGCAGACCCAGCTGCTGATCGGCGGGGAGTGGCGCGACGGTGCCGACGGAGCACGGATCGACGTGGAGAACCCGGCGACGGAAGCGGTGATCGCCTCGGTCGCTTCGGGCACGCCCGCTGACGCGACGGCGGCATGTGCAGCCGCCGCCGAGGCCCAGCCGGAGTGGGCGGCGACGGCGCCGCGCCAGCGCGCCGAGATCCTCCGCCGTTCGTGGGAGCTGCTCGTCGCCCACACCGACGAGCTCGCCAACCTGATCACGATCGAACACGGCAAGCCGCTCGCCGACGCCCGCGGGGAGGTCGCCTACGCGGCCGAGTTCTTCCGCTGGAACTCGGAGGAGGCGGTGCGCATCCACGGCTCGCTCGGCCGGGCGCCGTCGGGCTCCAACCGCATCGTCGTCCACCACCCGCCGGTCGGCGTCGTCGTGATCGTCACGCCGTGGAACTTCCCGGCGGCGATGATCACCCGCAAGCTGGCACCGGCCCTCGCCGCCGGCAACGCCGCGGTGATCAAGCCTCCCCGTGAGACGCCGCTCACGGCGTTGCGCATCGGTGAGCTGCTCCACGAAGCGGGGTTGCCCGCCGGCGTCGTCAACATCGTGCCGACGACGTCGTCGAGCGACTGGTTCGATGCCGCGGTCGACCACCGTGCCACCCGCATGATCTCGTTCACCGGCTCCACCGAGGTCGGCGTGACGCTGCTCAAGCGGGCCGCCGACCGTGTGCTGAAGACCGTGATGGAGCTCGGCGGCAACGCTCCGTTCGTCGTCTTCGACGACGCCGACCTCGACGCCGCAGTCGAGGGGGCGATGGTCGCCAAGATGCGCCACTCGGCCGAGACGTGCACCGCCGCCAACCGCTTCCTCGTGCACGACGCCGTGGCCGCCGAGTTCACCGCCAAGTTCGCCGAGGCGATGGCCGCCGTGCGGGTCGGCAACGGGCTCGACGACGACGTGCGCTGCGGCCCGATGATCAACGCCAAGGCCGTCGAGTCGATCGACGAGCTGGTCACCGCCGCCGCCGACGCCGGCGCGTCCGTGGCCACCGGCGGCGGGCGGATCGCCGGGCGTGGACACTTCTACCAGCCGACCGTGCTCGGTGGAGTCGGGCCGGACTTCGAGATCACTCGGCACGAGATCTTCGGGCCGGTGGCGCCGATCGTCACGTTCGACGACACCGAGGCGATGATCGACATCGCCAACGACACCGAGATGGGTCTCACCGCCTACGTCTACACGTCCGACCTGCGGCGCGGGCTCGACGTCAGCGAGCGCATCCAGGCCGGCATGGTCGGCCTCAACCGCGGCGCCGTCTCCGACCCGGCCGCGCCGTTCGGTGGCATGAAGCAGTCGGGGATCGGCCGCGAAGGCGCCTCCGAGGGCATCTACGAGTTCTGCGAGACGCAGTACATCGCCACCGACTGGTGATCGTCAGCGACTGGTGGCGGGGCGGGTCGCTCAGGCGTCGACGAGTGCGAAGTACTCGCCGAAGTCGGCCTGCTTGATGAGCTTGCCCATCTTGCGGAACTCGGCGGCGACGCCGCGCACCGCGGTCTCCATCGTGATCGGCGTGCCTGCTGCCGCGGCAGCGAAGGCCGCCTGGATCGTGGCGTTGCGGATGGCGGCACCGGACAGCTCGAAGCGCTCCGCCAGCCAACGCACGTCGACGCCGTCGGTCGGCGCGTCGGTCGGCAGGTTCCCGGTCCAGATCTGCTCGCGTTCCTCGACGCCCGGGAGGGTGAACTCGACGCGCACATGGATACGGCGGAGGAACGCCTCGTCGACGTTCTTCTCGAAGTTGGTCGCCAGCACGACGAGACCGTCGTATGCCTCGAGCCGCTGCAGCAGGTACGAGACCTCGATGTTGGCGTAGCGGTCGCGGGCGTCTTTGACCTCGGAGCGCTTGCCGAACAGCGAGTCGGCCTCGTCGAAGAAGAGCACCATGTTGCCGGCGCTGGCGGCGTCGAAGATCAGTTCGAGGTTCTTCTCCGTCTCACCGATGTACTTGCTGACCACCGACGACAGGTCGAGCTTGAACACCTCCAGCCCGAGCGCCCCGGCGATGATCTCCGAGGCGAGGGTCTTGCCGGTGCCCGACGGCCCGGAGAACAGTGCCACCAGCCCCCGCGACGGCGTCGGTGCGAACCCCCACGTGTCGTACACGGTGTGGCCGTGCTGGTAGCGATCGACCACGGACTGCAACAGCGTCAGGCGGTCCGGGCTGAGCACGATGTCGTCCCACGTGCGCGTCGGGGTGATGCGCCGGGTGAGGTGCTCGAGCGGGCCACTGGCCAGCCGGCGCACGGCTGCATCGACGTCGCCACCGACGGCTTCCTGCACCCGCTGGACGCGATGCATCTGGTCGAACGTCAGGCGGTGCGTGCGCTCGACGCTCGGCCCGAACACGGCGTTCCATTCGGCGTCGGTCGGTTCGTCCGACGAGGCACGGACCTCCGTCCACGGCCGCGCCGGGAGTTGATCGATCGGCGGCGCGCTGTGTGCCAGCACGACCCAGACGAGGTGCGTCGCCCGCTCCAGCCATCGGCGCATCGCCGGCTCCAGCGAGTCCTCGACCTCGATCATCAGACCGCGACCCGTGATCGTCGCCTCGCGGACCAACGTCGCCCACTCGGCGTCCGTCGACGGGGCCGCGGCGACGAGGAAGCGGTCGCCGGCGGCGGCCGCGGCGCCGGCCTCGCGGCGGCGCATGCGGTCGCCGCCCGTGGCCACGACGAGGTCGGTCGGGGAGTCGGGATTCGACGGCGCCGCATCGTCGACGTCGAGGTACTCGACACCGAGCGGGAGGTCGTTCCCCGGCGAGGCGTCGCCGAGCAGCGACCAGATGACGTCGCCGTGCACGGCGACGGGGTGGTCGCCCCACGGGCCGTCGGGGCCGACGTCGACGAGCGCGGCGCGGCGGAGGGCGCCGGTGTGGGTGGCCGTCAGCGCCGCCGGATGCGGCGCCGGGAGCACGAGCGACAGCGAGCCGAGCGTGAGCCGTGACATCAAGGCGTCGCCGTTGATGACACCGACGAGACGCCGGCAGCGGACGTCGACCTCGGCGGTCGCCAGCACGGCGAAGACCTCCGCCGAGGCGACGTCGAGTCGGGCGTTGGCGGCGAGCACGGCGAACGCATCGTCGCCCGCCAGCGAGCGCAGGAACCGGTCGCGCAGCGCCTCGATCTGTTCGGGCGAGGCGGCCATCGACGGCGCTGCGGCGCCGGTGGGCGCTTCGCGCTCGGCGGCGGCCACGAGCAGCGCCCGTCCGAACTCGAACCACGGCGGCGAACCCGTGTCGGCATCGGCGGTCGGTTCACCGGGCGCTCCGACTTCGCCGTACTCGCCGGGTTCGCCGTACTCGCCGGGTTCGCCGTACTCGCCAGGTTCGCCGGGCTCGCCGGCGTCGCCGCTGTCGTCGATCTCCGCCGCCCCTCGCCTGCCTGCCACGGCGATCAGTCAAGCAGGTGGCGGCCCGCGGACGCGGCACGGGTGGCGCCGTGGCGACTAGCGTGCCCGGCGTGGCGCAACCGGTGGTGAGTGGTGACTTGCTGACGTGTCCGTTCGGCGCTGCCCCCGCCCCGATCACGGTGTTGCCCGTCGGGCGCACAATGGCGGAGAAGAAGCCGATGGCGACGATCATGGACAACATCCCGTTCGTCAACATCTCGCCGTTCGGCACGTGCATGTCGTTGTCCAACCCGGCAACGGCCTCGCTCACGGCGGCGGCGCTCGGCGTGCTGACCCCCGGCCCGTGCATGCCGATGACACCGGCGCCGTGGATGCCGGGGTCGATCACCGTGGTCATCGGTGGCAAGCCGGCGCTCAACGCGACGTCGAAGTGCAACTGCGTCTACGGTGGCGTGATCAGCGTGTCGGTGCCCACGGCGATGACCGAGACGATCCCGTGATCGCCGCGCCCCGCTGACCCCAGCGACCGTCGAGCAACGTCGCGTGCGCACGACGCTGCGCCGCCGCGCACGCGCGAAGAGTGATGTTGGGGGAGTGACGTGCTAGGTTTCCCGGCAACGGGTTGAAGGATCGGGTGAGTTGGGGCGGGCGACGCCTTGTTCGTCAGGTGTGGAGATTCGTCGGCGGCGCCCGCAGTCAGGTGCCGTCAGCTGCAACTCGCTCGGATCGGGAGGTTCGATAGTGCCGTCATACTTGACCCCTGGCGTCTACGTGGAAGAGGTTCCCTCTTCCAGCGCCACGCTCTCGGCGGGCGCCACCGCCGTCGCCGCCTTCGTCGGCTTCACCGCCAAGGCGCCCAACGACGACCCGTCGGATCCCGACGGGCTCAAGCCTCGACTCGTCACCAACTGGACGCAGTTCGAGGAGCTCTACGGCGGGTTCGTGGCCGGTGCCATGCTCCCGCACTCCGTGTACGGATACTTCAACAACGGTGGATCGATGGCGTACATCGTGCGCATCCCGAACACCGAGCCGGCCACCGAGCCGGGCCAGCTGGCACTGACCAGCGGCGACCGCGCCCTCGGCCCGGCCGTCGAGTTCACGACGGTGGAGCCGAACGCCCCCGTCACCGTGACCGTCACCCCGGAGCCGCCCGCCGACGATGCCGCCGACGACGCACCGCCGACCTACGAGGTGACGATCACCGAAGGCAAGGACGAGACCGAGACGTTCAGCGGTGTCACCCTCGGTGGCATCGACAAGGCGATCAACGGCACGTCGACGAAGGTCAAGGTGGAGACCAAGATCGACATCGACCAGCTCACCGCCGACCTGCAGACGCTGCCGACCGGCAGCTACGCCATCGAACCGGCCACGCCGACCCCGGTCGCCGTGCCCGGTCGCGCCTTCGCCGGCTCCGAGACCGCCCGCACGGGCATCGGCGGGTTGACGCTCGCCGAGGACGTGACGATGGTGATGGTCCCCGACCTCGTCACCGCCGCCACCCAGGAGGACGGCACGATCGACCTCGGCCTCTGGAAGTCGGTGCAGCTGGCGCTGATCAACCACTGCGAGGGCCAGGCCAACCGCATGGCCATCCTCGATGCGCCTCCGGGCATGTCGCCGCAGAAGATCAAGGAATGGCGCAGCGACACGGCGATGTACGACTCGGCGTTCGCCGCCCTGTACTACCCGTGGATCCAGGTCGCCAACCCGGTGGCCAGCAACGGCGACACCGAGATCATCGTTCCGCCGTCGGGTCACCTCGCCGGCATCTGGGCACGCACCGACGACACGCGCGGCGTGTGGAAGGCGCCCGCCAACGAGGTCGTCCGCGGCGCCCTCGACGTGGAGACCAACATCACCAAGGCCGAGCAGGGTCTGCTCAACCCGATCGGCATCAACTGCATCCGTCCGTTCGGCACCCAGGGCATCCGGGTGTGGGGCGCGCGCACGCTGTCGTCGAACACCGACTGGACGTACATCAACGTCCGTCGCCTGTTCAACATGATCGAGACGACGATCATGAACGGCACGTCCTACGCCGTGTTCGAGCCGAACGACAAGAAGCTGTGGGAAGGCCTGAAGCGCACGGTCAACTCGTTCCTCCGTGGGCTGTGGCGCGACGGCGCGCTGTTCGGCGCGACCGCCGAGCAGGCGTTCTACGTCAAGTGCGACGAGGAGACGAACCCGCCGGACTCGATCGACCAGGGCAAGGTCGTCGTCGAGGTCGGCATCGCGCCGGTCAAGCCGGCCGAGTTCGTGATCTTCCGCGTCGCTCAGATCAAGGACGAGAGCTGATGATGAAGCTGGTTGAAAGGACACAGCGATGACGACAATCGTTCCCGGCGACGAAACCCAACAGGCATTCATCTCCTCGGCATTCGCCGTCGAGTTCCCCGGGCTCGCCTCCGGCTTCTTCACCGAGGCCTCCGGGCTGTCGATGGACATCGAAGAGGTCGAGAGCACGCGGATCAACGAGCAGGGCAAGACCGTCACCCGGTGGAGCCCGGGCACGGTCAAGTACGGCACGGTCACCTTGAAGCGTGAGTTCAACGGCGACCGCGAGTTCTACGCCTGGCATCAGGAGATGTGCGAGGGCAAGCGGGCGTTCGCGGACGGCTCGATCGTTCTCTACGACCTGGCCGGTGCCGAGGTCGACCGCTGGAACATCAGCAAGGCCTGGCCCTCGAAGTGGTCCGTGTCGGACCTCGACGCCAGTGGCGACGACCCGATCACCGAAGACATCGAATTGCAGATCGAGTTCCTCGAAAGGGTGAAGTGACATGCCGGGCACCGATTTCTCTGCCGCCCAAGGTGGCTACTTCGGCTTCGAGCTCGACAAGGTCTCGCTCGGATTCTTCACCGCATGCTCCGGCTTGTCGTCGGAGGTCGACGTCATCGAGCAACAGCAGATGACCAACAGCGGCAAGCGACTGACCGTCAAGCAGCCGGGCCGCAAGCGGACGTTCCCCGAAGTCGTGCTCAAGCGCGGCTTCACCAAGGACCGGGCGCTCAACGACTGGTTCGACAAGACCGTCGACGCAGCCGGCAAGGTCGAGCGTCAGACGGGTTCGATCGTCATCTACTCCCGTGACTTCGACGAGATCGCCCGGTTCAACCTCGAGGGCTGTTGGCCGTCGAAGTTGTCGGTCTCCGACCTCAGTGCCGGAAGCGGCGAGGCGATGGTCGAGGAACTGACGATCCGCCACGACCTGCTCACCTGGGCCTGACCATGGCCGGTCTGCGCACGGAGTTCGAGTTCACGCTGCCGAAGGGGTACGTCGGGCCGGACGGTGTGTTGCACCGTCACGGCACGATCCGCCTCGCCACGGCACGCGATGAGATCGAGCCGCTGCGCGACAAGACCATCGAGGGCCCGGACGACCCGTACCTCACCATCTTGGTGCTGGCGCGGGTCATCACATCGCTCGGAGGACTCCCCGAGGTCGGTGTCGCAGAGGTCGAAGGCCTCTTCGCCGCCGACCTCGCCTTCCTCCAGGACCTCTACGGGATCATCAACTTCGGCGACCAAGCCGACGTCGCCGCGCTCCAGGCCAGCGTTCTCGGTGACGATGACGTTGATGATGATGACGACGATGAGCACTTCGACGACGACCACGGCGACGACCTGCACACCGGCGTCGCCGAAGCGTCCGACGAGGGCGCCGTCGATGCGGACGCCGACGATCTCGACGAGCGGGAGACCCTGCCGGTGCGCGGTCGCCACGGCCGCGTCGAAGAGGTCACCTCTCGTTCCGCGTCGTAACGAGGCGGCGGTGAAGCTGTACCCCGAGGACTCCTTGTGGAGTGAGATCGCCTACCTGGCGTATCACCTCCACTGGGACCTCGGCGAGCTCCTCGATCTCGAGCACGCCGACCGCGCCCGGCTCGTCGAGTTGGTGGCCGAGATGAATCAACGCGCCTGGGATGCGCTGACCAATGTCTGATTTCCTGCTCAACGATGCCAACACGGCGACCTTCCTCTTCGAAGTCGACGGGATCGAGATCGGCAACTTCATGGAGGTCAGTGGCCTCGAGGTGTCGATCGAGACCGAGGACATCACCGAGGGCGGCCAGAACAGCTTCGTCCACAAGCTTCCCGGCCGCATGACATGGCCGAACATCACGCTCAAGCGCGGCGCCACCAAGGCCAGCAACCTGCTGCAATGGCTGAACGAGAGCTCGGGTGAGCAGTTCGCCGCCAACGGCAACAAGATGACGCGCAAGTCGGCGGCGATCACGCTCGTCGACCGCACCGGCGTCCGGCTGACGTCGTGGGACTTCGTCGACGCCTTCCCGGTCAAGTGGTCGGGCCCGACCTTTGCCGCCGAGAACGGTGAAGCGCCGACCGAACAGCTCGAGATCGCGCACCATGGGTTCCGAGCCAGTGCCCACTGACCTTGACGACACCACTTCGGCCGTGCGCCACGTGCTCGGCTCCGGCATGGCCCATCGGGCCCGAACGCAGACGGTGCTCGGCGCCCACTGGTCGTCGAGCGGCACGATCGGCGCCGTCGGCAAGGCGAGCGTCGGCTTCGGGCTCGCTGTCGGCCGATCCAGCGCAATCCGCCCGAGCGTCAGCTACGGCGATCTCAACACCGCCGCCCTGCGCCCCTCGCTCGAGGGATGGCGGGCACGGCTCGCCCACCGCCCGGCCGACGATGCGTCGCCGACCACCGAGGTCGGACCCGGCGTCGACGCCGGTGTCGATCTCGCCACCCCAGCGGTGAGCAGTCGCTCGGGCGCCTCGCGCAGCAACCGCAATTCCGCGTCTGACCGCACGTCGTCGGGGCGCGGGAGCGGGCGGCACCAGGTCGCCCGTCGCCGTGTCGCCGAGCGGCCCACCGTGCCGGTGCCGGTACGCCGTCAGCCAGCGGCCGCGGCCCGGCCGACGTGGACCGATCAGGTGATCCAGCGCAGCAGCATCGGCTACTCACGCTCGGCTCCGGTCACCGCGGCCTCCGCCGCGCCCACCGCTTCGGCACTCCCCGAGGGCTTCGCGCCGTCCGGCGACGCCAAGCTCGATCGACTCCGCCTGCTCGTCGCCCAGCGCGACGCCGGGCCCACGTCGGGCGGCAACGCCGCGGCGGCCGCGGGCGATCGCGGATCGGCGACTGGCACCGGTGCGAGTACCGGTCAGCGTCGGGCCGCATCGGACGGCGCCTCACCGGCGTCGGTCCGTGGCGGGCGAGCGAACGAATCGGACGTCGTCGCCCCATCGCAGCGAGGCGACACGGCCGCCGGTCAGGCGACCGGTCCCGGCCGCTTCGCCCGATCGATGCGCCCCGAGCGCGTCGGTGAAGCTCCGAGTGCGGCCCCGTCGCCCCGCGGTGGGGCCGTCTCGCCGACCCGGAGCGGTGCGACCGCGCCGCTCGGTGCCGGCAGCGGTGCGACCGTCCGTCGGACGCCTGCGACGCCACGAGGGCGGGCAGCGAAGCCGGACCGGATGGCCGAGCTGCGGGCGGCGCTCGAGGCCCAGGGCTTCTTCGGCGATGCCGAGGCCACCGGCGCGAACGACCGCGGCGAGCGGCGACCCGGATCCTGCGTCGGGGTCGAACCCGTCGGCGCCCGCCATCCGGCGAGAGGCGGCTGCGGCGGCGTCGCCCAGCGAGCGGGCGACATCCACCCCGCGGCGGCGACCGACCAGCGAGTCACCGACCGGATCGGGCACGCGCCCGTCGGAACAGTCGACGAGCGCGGCGCTCCGTCGAACCGCGAACCAGGCAGCGCGGCGGGCGACCACCGCCCGCGGCGACCGTCCATCGCCGACCGGATCAACGCCGCCGGGCGCATCGCCGACGTCGGCCGACCGGGGTGGCGCTGACGGTGCGACCGGACCGGCGAGCCCGACGACGCCCGCCGACGGCGGGACCCCGGGTTCCGCCGCGCCACGCCGACCGGCCACGAACGCCACGTTGCCGTTGGCGAACGCGGCCGCCAAACCAGGTGGAACGCTCTCGACCGCCGGCCAGCTGCGCCTCGCCCGGATGACGGCGTCCGACGTCCCCGCCTCGATGACGCGGGCTCGCGCCGCGTCGGCGCTGCTCGACGGGCGCCCGGAAACCGATCACGGACATGCGGTCGACGGTCTGCCGACCCGGCCACCGGCACCGGTGCCCGCCGGCGGTTCGGTCGTCGACGATGCCGTCGCCGACCTGCCCGCTGCGACGTCGACGAGCGTCGCCACGGCACCTCGACGCCGTCGCCGCGACTCGGTCGTCCGCACCGCTGCGGTCACTCATCCGACGCTGCCCTCGACCGCACCGGGCCGCTCGCTGCAGTCGAGCGGTACCGACGTCGCCGCGCCGGCGTCGACCGGCGCTGCCGTGCTTCGTCGGGTCACGTTGCCGCGTGCCTTCTCCCGCCAGCACCGGCCACCGACCCTCGCCTCCGGTGCGCCATCGCTCCGCCTGCCCTCGACCGTGACGCCCGCAGAGGTGGCCGCCACCCGCTCGACAACGGCGTCAGCGGCAGCTCCCTCATCGGCAGTCCGGCGTTCGTCGTCGGTCGTACCGCTGGGCACCGGCACGTTGCTCGACGTCATCCGTCGCACCCCGTCGCCGCTGGCCGGCGACGTCGTCGGTCGCTCCGCAGCCACGAGCGGAGCGTCGGCACGAGCGACCACGACGTCGTCCGAAGGAGCGCCGACCGCCGCTGCTCTTGGCGTGACGTCGCCGCTCCTCGGGTCGCAGGCGAACTCCCAGGGCGCAGCACCGACGTCCGGGCGATCGCCGGTCGATGCCACCCGACGCGTCGCCACCCCCCGCCTGGATCGATCCTCGATCGCCCAGCCCGTCACGCCACGCACGACCGACATCCAGCGCCGAACGGCGGCGGAGCGGTCCGGCCCACCTGCGGGCACCGAATCGCCGACGCGAGCAGCGCAGCCGGGCGACGTGGCGTCGATCCGCCCGGTCGCACCGGCTCGCGGTGCGACACCTGACCGGTTCGTCGCTCGGCGCGGCGACACCCCACCCGTGGCACCGAACCGCGACGCATCGGCTCGCACCGCGTCGCCTGGTGCGACCGCCGGCGAGTCGGCCGGGCAATCGGCGGGTGGCCCCGCTGCGCCGGCCCCGCGCCCGGCCGACGTGGTCGCCGACCGGTTCATGGCCGAGCTCGCCAAGTCGGTGCGCCGCCGACCCGACCCGCTGCCGACGACGTTCCGCCCACTGGCCGACGCCATCGCCGGCCGGCGCCCCGTCATGCTCTCGACCGACGCCGCCTCACGGCGGGCCCTGCGTTCGGTGGGCAAGGTGGCGGCGACCACCGGCGAGACGATCCACCTCGACGCGCCGTCGGTCTCGCGGTCGCGGCTCAACGAGGTCATCGCCCACGAGCTCACGCACATCGCCGCGCCGTCGCCGGCACCACGGTTCTTCGACGACGCCGACGACACCCCCGAGGAACGTCGCGCCGAGCGGGTCGGCAAGATCATGGCCCGTTCGCCGCTGGCGCCGTCAGCCGCGGTCATCGCCCCGCGGGGACGTACGCAGCCCGACGTCGTGCGCCGTTCGCCGGCCCCGTCGAGCAGTTCGGCCCCGTCGAGCGGTGCACCGACGGTCAGCGCCGAGGCCCTCGCGGCGCGGATGACGGGTTCGTCCACCACGTCGCCGAGCCGGACGTCGTCGAGTCAGTCGCCGTCGAATCAGTCTTCGCCGGTCGTGCGCCGCCGGGCGGATCCCGCCGCGAGTTCCGCGACGTCGGCGAGCGCGGCGGAGCCGGTGATCCGGCGGCTCCTCACCGACCAGGCAGCAGCCGGTTCGTCGACCACGTCGGCGGAGTCGGAACGCTTCGAGGTGCCGTTGGGGACCCAGTTGCAACGCGACGACAGCGCCGCAGCGTGGTTCGAGGATCAGCTCAACGAGCACATGTCGTCGCTGCTGCGGATGATCGAGGACCGGATGATCATCGAGTTGGAGCGACGCGGTGGCCGAACCTGGAGGATGACCTGACATGTCGAACCAACTGCAGAAGGCCTACCTCGAGGTCGAGACCGGCGCCCGCATCGACTGCATGTTCAACCCGACGTCGTTCGCCTTCGCCACCCAGAACCGCTGGGAGTCCGACAGCGTCCCCGGCAAGGCGACACCGACACTGCGCTTCGCCGGCGGTTCGGGCGGCACGTTCAGCCTGAGCCTCGTGTTCGACACGACCGACACCGGCACCGCCGTCAGTGCACACTCCAACAAGCTCCTCAAGCTGATGGACATCGACACGACGCTGCCCGGCTACGACGCGGCCATCGGTAACGGACGTCCGCCGTGGGTCAAGTTCCACTGGGGCACCCACATCCACTCGTTCAAAGCGGTGATCACCTCCGCCAACGTCGCCTTCACCTACTTCTCCAGCGAAGGGCTCCCGTTGCGCGCCAACGTGGAACTGTCGCTCGAGCAGTTCGAGCCCGACGCCAACTGGGGCCCGCAGAACCCGACGTCGGGGACCCCGAAACCGCACCGCACCCATCAGGTGCAGGTCGGCGACACGCTCGACCGCATCGCCGCCCGGTACTTCGGCGACTCCACGAAGTGGCGCGACATCGCTGTGCTCAACGGCATCGCCGACCCGTTGGACCTGACGCCCGGCCGACTGCTGTCGATCCCGGAACGACGCTGATGCCGTACTCCGAGCTCGTCCCGCTGGTCGTCAAGATCCGCGCCAATGGCACCGATCTGTCGAGCGAGGTCCACGCCAGCCTCGTCGACATCCGCGTCCGCCGGAGCGTCGGGGTGCCCGCCCACGCCCGGCTCGCCTTCCGCGCCAGTACGGCGGGTGATGGGCTCGACGCCGAGGGGATCAACATCGGCATCGGGCACGTGCTGGAGATCGACGTCGCCGACCGGACGCCGTACCCGATCTTCAAGGGCAGCGTCGTCGGCCTCGGCATCGAGCTCGACACCGGTACCAGCCAGCACGTCATCGTCGAGGGCTACGACCCGCTCTACAAGCTGGGCCGGACCACGATGACCAAGTCGTACGTCAACCAGACCGCCAGAGATGCCATCTCGTCGCTGGCCAGCGAGTGTGGCCTGGCGACCGGCTCGCTCGACAGCAGCCTCTCGTCGTTCCGGCTCAGCGACTTCGCCTACCAGTACTCGACCGCCTACGCGTTCATCGACCGGCTCGTTCCGCGAGGCGGGCTGCGAGTGGTTCGTCGAAGACGACAAGCTGCAGATCCGTCCACGGTCGACCGCCACGACGACCTGCGCCCTCAACGTCGGGGAGAACCTGCTCAGCTTCAGCGCCCGCTACAGCGCCAGCGAGCACGTCGACGAGGTCAAGGTGACCGGTTGGGACGTGCTCAACAAGCGTCGCATCGAGGGCACCGCCAGGGCTCGGGGCGGTGGACGCAAGTCCGAGATCGGCCTCACCGGAACCTCGATCGCCAACACCGGCGTCGGTGGAAAGACCGCACTGACGATCCCCCGGCCGGTCCGCGACGTCAACGACGCCCAGGTGCTGGCCAAGAGCGTCGTCGAGCGGCGCGAGGGCGAAATGCTGCGGGCCCGCGGTGAGGCGCTGCCGCATCCGAACCTCAAGCCTGGTGCCGTGTTGAAGATCAAGGGGCTCGGTACCAACTGGGAAGGTGACTACTACTGCACCTCGGTCGAGCACACGATGTCGCGCCAGTCGCTGCGGACGTCGTTCGAGATCGGCCCGTCCGAGCCCGACTCGCTCGTCGACTTGGTCGGTCAGGGCGCCGGTGCGACGTTGCAGAACCTCGTCGGGGCGTTCACCGTCGGCATCGTCACCAACAACCAGGATCCCGAGAAGCTCAACCGGGTGAAGCTCAAGTTGCCCTACCTCTCCGAGGACCTGGAGACCGGGTGGGCCCGCGTGCTGCAACCGGGATCGGGCAGCAGCCGGGGCTGGAACACGCTGCCCGAGGTCGGCGACGAGGTGCTCGTCGGGTTCGAGCACGGTCATCTCGATCATCCGTTGGTGCTCGGCGGCCTCGTCAACGGTGTCGACAAGCCGAAGTACACCCACGCCGACACGCTCAGCGCGGGCAAGGTCGAAGCACGGGTGTTCAACTCCCGCCTCGGCCACGAGCTGCGCTTCGCCGACGGCCAGGGCACCAACACCCAGTTCATCCAGATGAACACCGTCGGCAAGGAGGCGACCCTGCTGCTCGGTGCCGAGAAGCTCGAGGTGCAGGCCGACGGTGTGCCGGTGAAGGTGTACAACGATCGTGGCTCGATCGAGATCACCAAGGACGGCGACATCACCTTGAAAGGTGCCAACATCACGATCAAGTCGACGCAGGACATCACCATCGATGCCGGCGCCAACGTGAACATCAAGTCCAAGGCGAGCACTGCGGTGACCGCCCAGGCCAAGCTCGACCTCAAAGCCAACGCCCCGGCGACGCTGCAATCATCGGCGGTCACCGAGGTCAAGGGCTCGATCGTGCAGATCAACTGATGAGCGACGCCAGCGACTTCATCGGACGCGGCATCGCTGTTCCCCATGCGCGTCGACCAGTCGGGCGCCATCGCCATGTCGTCGCGGCGCCGCCGACATCGACTCGTCGCATCCGCATGATCGCTGACCACGGCGCCCGGCGAGCGGCTGATGCGCCCGCAGTTCGGCTGCCGCGATCTGGGACCTGTTGTTCGAGCCGATCAACGCCAACACCCTCGGCCTGATGGGTGAGGCGGTTCGCGACGCGATCGGACGGTGGGAGCCGCGCGTCACGCTCGACGATGTCCGACTCGACCCCGATCCGGCATCACGCCGGTGAGGTGCTGATCGAGATCGACTACCACGTGCGGGCGACGAACGACCGCCGCAACCTGGTCTATCCCTTCTACGTCATCCCGCGAGAGGACGAGGCATGAGCCTTCCTGTCACCAACCTCGACGACCGGACGTTCCAGGACCTCGTCGACGAGGCCAAGCGGCTGATCCCGACGCTACTGCCCGGAGTGGACGAACCACAACCTGTCCGATCCCGGCGTCGCCCTGATCGAGCTGTTCGCCTGGATGACCGAGATGATCGCTGTTCCGGCTCAACCAGGTGCCGGACGTGTTCTACACGCGACATGCTCAACCTGCTCGGCTTCGAGCCGTTCCCGGCGACGGCGGCGCGTGCCGACCTGACGTTCTGGCTCAGTCGGCGCCGGTTCGACGAGACGATCGTCGTCCCGGCGGGCACGCAGGTCGGCAACGGCCGGTGAGATCGGCGAGCACGCGGGTGTTCACGACGATCGAGCGACCGGCATCATCGTCCCGCCGCGGATCGTGGCGGCGCTGACGTCGCCGGGCGGCGACGCGTACGTCGACGTCTGGGACGACCTGCGCGTCGCCATACCGGCGTCAGCGTGCTTCCCGCGCGAACCGATGGTGCCGGGTGACGCGTTCTACCTCGGGTTCGAGCGGTCGCTCGCCGGTAACGCGATCCGCCTCGGCATCGCAGGCCAACGTCGAGGGCATCGGGGTCATACCCGGGCCGCCCGCCGCTGCGCTGGGAGATGTGGCAGGGCGAGGGCTGGGTCCCGGCGATCACCCCGAGCTCGACCGGCGAGATCGCCGACTCGACCGGTGGCCTCAACCGCGACGGCAACATCGTGCTCCTCGTCGCCACCGAGCACGAGCCGCTGACGCTCGGCGGCAGCCGGCCTACTGGCTGCGCGCCCGCCTGTTGCCGCCCGAGCCCGGCCAGCCGACGTACCGTGCGTCGCCGCAGATCCGGCGGATCACGCGCCGACGCGATCGGTGGCACCGTCACCGCCGAGCACAGCGAGCTCGTCGCCAGCGAGGTGCTCGGCAAGAGCGACGGCAAGCCGGATCAGGTCTTCCGCAGCGGGCGCACGCCGGTGCTGCCGCGCGACGGGCAACGAGACGCTCGAGGTCGAGCTGGGTGATTCGGTCGTGCAGTGGACCGAGGTCGCCGACTTCGTCGACTCCAGCCGTGACGACCAGCCACTTCATGTGGAACTCGACCACGGGTGAGATCCGCTTCGGTCCCCTCATCCGTTACCCCGACGGTTCGATTCGCCAACACGGCGCCGTCCCGCCGGAGGGCGCACGGCTGCGCCGTCACCGGCTACCGCTACGGGTGGCGGTGCCGCCGGCAACGTCGGCGCCAACACGCTGACCACGCTGCGCACCTCGGTGCCCTACGTCGACCGCGTCCAGAACCTCGAGGCGGCACGCGGTGGCGTCGACGCCGAGACGGTGGAGAACGTCAAGCGCCGTGGTCCGCAGTCGCTGCGCGCCGGTGGTCGAGCGGTGACGATGTCGGACTTCGAGCGACTCACCGCGCGAGGCCGACGCCGCGATCGCCCGCGTCCGCTGCCTCCCGCCGATCGAACCGGGCGACCCGATCCGCCTGCTCGTCGTGCCGGCGATCAAGCATCGTCCCGAGACGTTGCAGCTCGACGACTTCGCGCTGCCCGACGACATGATCGCCCGGATCGCCGACTACCTCGACGAGCGCCGCATCCTCGGGCACGCACGATCGAGGTCGGCACGCCGTACTACCAGGGCGTGACCGTCGCGGCGCTCGTCAGCGCCCGACCTGGCCGACCTGCGTCGCTGGTCCGGGACCGCGCCCTGCGCGCCGCTCTACCAGTTACATCAACCCGCTGACCGGCGGGCCGGACGGCATCGGCTGGCACTTCGACGTCGACCTCAACGCCACGGCGATCTTCCAGCTGCTGGAAGCCGTCGAAGGTGTCGAGCGCGTCGACGAGGTGCTGTTCTTCGAGTACGACCTGCGCAACCAGGAGCGCATCGGGTTCGGCAAGGAGCTCGTCAAGCTGGCGCCGCGACTCGCTGTTCCTGTCGGCCAACCATCAGGTGATCGTCAGGTGACCCGGCGATGAGGCGCGACGACTGGTTGCTCCATCAGCTCCCGGTGGGGATGGTCGAGGACGACTTCCTCGACCGGTTCGTGTCGATCTTCCAGCGCGTCGCCGACACGGCGATCGCACCAGATCGACACGCTGCCGCACGTCTTCGACGCCACCGTGGCGCCCGACGCCGATGGTCCGGACGATGGCCCGCTGGCTCGGCGTGGACTGGCTCGACTCCTCGCTCGACGGGCGCCTGCAGCGCGAGATCGTGCTGCGAGTACTCCGACCTGATCCAGTGGCGCGGCACCGAGCGCGGCCTCACCCAGCTGCTCGAGCTGCTCAGCGGTGCACCGGCGACCGTCGCGCGACTCCGGCGGGATCTTCCCCGAAGGGGAGTCGCCCGCCGCTGCGCCGCACGTCCGCATCGACGTCGAGTCGACCGGGTGGAACTCGACCGCCGACCTCGTGCGCATCGTGCGCGACGAACTCCCGGCGTCGGTCACGTTCGATCTCTGGGTCGCCGGCACGCGTGCGTGGCCGAACCCGGATGCGGTCGCCACCCCCACCGGCCAGCTCCCGGTGAGCGCCGCTCAGATGGAAGGAAGGGCCGATGGCTGAGATCACGTGCCCGGAGTGCGGCCACCAGACCGAGCTCGTCTCGATCCGCCGCTCGTCGGAGGAGTTCTGCTCGCACTGCGACTACCCGCTGTTCTGGGTGTCGTCGAACGTGCCGGCGACGGTCCGCGGCGGCAACAGCGACACCACGTTGCGCCGGCTCCCCGGTGCCGGCGGGCGCCATCGCGTCGGCACCAAGGTGTGTCCGGCGTGCGGCGAGCTGAACCCGCTCGGCACCACGAACTGCATCCGCTGCAACGCCGACCTCGACCCGAAGCCGGCGCCGCCACCCGTCATGCCGGCGCCGCCCCCGCCGCCACCTCCCGCTCCCGCGCCGGAGCCGGAACCGATCACCACGCCGTGGTGGTGGTGGCCGGCCGCCGGGTTGATCGCCACGGCGATCATCATCCCGATCCTCGCCGCCCTCTGACGTCACGCGCCCTGCGATCTCGGTCGGATTCTGCCCGCTTTCCGGGCAGATCCTGACCGAGATCGGCGCGTCAGTCGCCGCCGCCGCCGCCTTGGCCCGGGGCGGCGATGGGAATCGTCGCCGCACCGAGCGTCGCTGCGTTGGCGGTGACGTTCAACGTGACGCTGCCCGTGGCCGTTCCGCTGATCGCCCAGACGCGATAGCTCCCCGGCGCGATCTCGTCGGTGAACTTGAACACGCCCGCGGCGATCGAGGCCGTGGTCGCCAGGGCTGCGCTGGCCGCACACGGTGCGTTGGCCGGCGTTGCCGGGCAGACGCGCACGGTGGCGCCGACGACCGGTTCGCCGGCGTCGGTGACGGCACCGGTGATCGCCGGGATGAGGACGATCGGGTTCGTGCTGATCGCTGCCGTGCGGGTCATGTAGTCGACGTGCGACACACGCCACCGAGTAGGTGTCGCGGTCTCCGGGACGCTGAAGCCGATGGTGCCACGTTCGTTGCCGGGGGTCTCCGGATCGTCGGCGAGGGTCGCCCCGCTGGCGAGGACGTTCGGCGTCGGCGTGGCACTGTCGAGGATGACCACCGACGCGCCGGGGAAGCGGGCGGTGCCGGACTGCGCCGACGCATCCGGCACCCGGACGATCGTCGTGTAGTCCACGTTGCGGACCGTGAGCGGTACGGAGGCCCCTGTCAACGAGTTGCCGGCCGGTGAGGTGGCCGTGATGGTGGCGATCGTGACCGGCGTCGGGGTGTGGCCCGAACCGGCGCGGTCGTAGGTCACGGTCCAGGTACCGATTCCGAGATCCTCGAACGCGTACGTCGCGGTCGAACCGGAGCCGGTGATGGTGCCGGTCACGCTCGTCGTGCCGTTGGACGCGGTGATCGAGCCGGCGACCGCGCCGGGGATCGAGCCGCTGACGTCGACGAGCGGTGCCAGCGTCACCGTCTGGGCGTGGTTGATGCTCGCCGGGACGTTGATCTCCTGCGGCCGGTAGCCCGTGGCGCCGATGGTCCCGGTGAGCGCGCCGGTCGAGGGAATGCGCGTCGCCACGGCCTCGACGTCGGTGAACTCGAAGGCGGACGATGTCGCCGCCGTCTTCACCTTGCCGTCGACCGTGACGGTGGCGTTGGACGGACCGACGACGGTCACCCGGACGTACCGGGGGAGCACCACCGAGATCCCCACCGGCGTCGTCGCGCCGGCACCGATCGTCAACGTCGTGTTGCCGACCGAGCGCTGATCCGGGTAGCCGGTGGCCTTGGCGCGTGCGTAGTAGCGACCAGCGGGTATCTGGAACGAGTTCGGCTCGGTCGTCGGGTCGAGCACGTCGTTGGTGTCGACGTTGACGAGCTGCAGATCGAGGCCGGCAGGCGCTGCCAGCCCGTTCGTGGCGGCGTTGACGGTGACGCTGGCGAGGCGCTCGACCTCGAGGTTGAGACTGACGAGCTGACCGACGGCGACGAGGCTCAGTGCGGGATCGTTCTCGGTGGCGTACCCGGTCTGGGTGACGCTCAGGGCGTACGTTCCCGCCGGGACGTCGATGGCGTAGTAGGCACCGACGAGCCACGTGCCCGCGCTGCTGGTGCCGGGTGACGGCGCCAGCTCGTGGTCGGTGTCGCCGTCGAGGAGGATCCGACCGCCGACCTGCAGGTTGGTGACGTTGGTCACCGCGGGGCCCGTGCGCTGCCGGACGGTTCCCGTCAGCCGAACCCGGTCGGCGGTCGGCTGCGTGATCGTCGCCGCCCGACGTCCACGTGCGTTCAACGCTTGCCCGAGGCTGAACGTCTGGTCCACGGCTGCGTGGAGGGCGTCGTCGAACACGATGCGGAACGTCCCGGCCTCGTACGGCACCGAGGCGAGGACGAGTCGGTTCGGCGTCGCCGGATCGGCGTCGTCGAGCTCGTACGTCGTGTAGGTGGTGCCGCTCGGCGACGTCAGGGTGACCGTCGCGGGCGTGTCGTTGACGAAGTCGCTGTCGAGCGACGGGAAGACCCCGTCACCGAGGTCGATCTCGACCGGTGCCTGGTCGACGACGTACACGAACGCCGGGACCTGGGTCGGGCCGAACTCGGACGTGACGTTGACGGACTGTGTCTCGTTCGACAGCGTGTAGCCCGCGATCGTCGGTGCGGTGATGTCGTGGAGGCCGTAGGGCACGGCTTCGAGCACGTAGGTCCACGAACCGTCCCCGGTGGTCGCCGGCGGGACCGGCGGCGTCGGGCTGGCCGCGGCGGTGCGTCCACCGTCGTCCGGGTTGAGGTTGTCCTCGGTCGATCCGTTGACGTCGATGTCGACGCTGGTCGTGAACTCGCTGGTGACGGTGATGCCGCCCGGGGCGACGAGCGGCACGCGATCGGGGGTCGGCGTCTTCGTGTTCTCGGCGTGCAGCGTGCCGACGAGCGTGGGCCGCAACAAGGGGAGGGGGGCGACGACGGTGGTCTCACTCGGCGCATCCGCGGTCTCGCGAGGGATGTCGACCATGACGATCGCCGTGAATGCCAATCGCTCCGTCGGTGCGTCCGGATCGAACTTGTTGATCGCCAGGCAGTACGTGCCGGGCACGACGTCGGTGAGCGTGACCCCGCCCAGCGGGATCTCGCCGTGCCGCGGGCCCGATGGGGTGCCGGTGCAGGTCGAGGCGGTGCCGGGGTAGAGGTCGTAGACCGCGCCCTCGACGTCGACGCCGCTCGCCAGTGTGGCGACGGCCTCGATCGAGAGTGATCCTTGGCGCAGGGCGAGGCGGAAGTCGCCGAGGTCGGGGTTGACACCGTTGACCATCTGGAACACGCCAGCGGGAAGCAGCGGATCGGTCGGGTTGGGTGGGATGACGACCGGCGTGTCGGCGTACTGCGGGTGGGCTGGCACCAGGCGGTAGAGACCGGCCGGGCCGATGACTCGGAAGGTGCCCGGCGTTGCGCCGGCTTCGACGGTCGCCGGCTCGTCGTCGGTGGTGATCGGGTTGCCGTCCGCGTCGACCCGGATGGCCTGCAGCGTGGCGGCGAGCGCCGGCGGTGTGGTGTCGAGCGAGAGCAGTTCGTCGCCGGTCTGCGTCTGACCGACGATGCGGCCTTCCAACGAGCCGAACGGCTCGACGTAGATGTCGAGCGTCACCCGCTCGCCCGCGACGACCGACAACGCGATGTTGCGGGCGTCGACCGGCAGGCCGTCGATCTCGGCGTTGCCCAGGTCGTAGTCGGCGAGGTCGAGTTCGAGGGCGTACGAGACCGGTGTGGTCGCCGCCTGGATCGCGGCGACGGGCACGCCGCTCAGCTGGTAGACGCCGTCGGCGTCCGGCGGCGCCGCCGGGCGCGTCGCCGTGGCGAATCCGGTGAGCTCGAGTCCCGCGCTCGGCGAGATGGGCAGATCGGTGATGCCGTCGAACAAGCGCACGTCGACCGTCGCCAGCTCGGTGAACGTGGCGTCGAAGCCCGACGTCGGCGGGTTCGTGCCGGGCTGGACCACGCCGGAGACCTCGCCGGTCGCCGGCGTGTCGAGGCGATGGTTCGGAGGTGTGTCGAAGGCGACGTGCCACAGGCCGGGAACGGCGTCGGTGAACGTGAAGGCGCCGCCGGCGCTCGGCGTCGCCGTCCGCTCGGTCATCGTCGGGTCCGTCGCGCGCACCATGTCGGTCGGATAGGTCGGGACGCCGGAGGTGATGATGGTGACGACACCGCGGACCTCGCCGGCATCGGGCGGGCGCAGTTCGATGCCGTAGCTGCCTCCGCCGTCGTTGTTGACGACCGCACCGCTCGGCGTGCTCGCCGGGACGGCTCGGCCGGTCTGATCGATGCGTACCGGCACGACACCGGTGCCGAAGTTGGGTGCGGTGAAGTTGTAGGGCGTCACGCCGAAGAGCTGCCCGTCGAGCGCCCACGCGCCAGTGGCGGGGTTGGTGACGGCCTGCAACGTGGCGGTGTCCCAACCGGGTCGTGGGTCGGGGACGGCGGCGGTCGCCTCGGTCGGCGTGAAGCGGGTGATCGCCGGGGCGCCGGTGGTCACGGTGCCGGCGATCGGGACGCGCTGGGCGGGGTCGCTGCCCTCGTCGAGCCAGAACAGGGTGCCGAACAGGGGATCGGGGTCGACGGCGAGCGCCGTCGCCACCAGCCGGTCGCCGAGGACGTTGCCGTTGCCGGCGTCGAGGCCGGCAACGGCGATCGGTGTCGGCACCCGCCCGTCGGCGCCGACGTCGATGGTGCAGGTCGTCGGCAGCTCGGCTGCCGTCGCCACGGCCGCGATCTGCTCCTTGGAGATGACGAACGTGTCGACCTCGCCGGAACCGCCGGTGTTCGTCAGCGTGACGTCGGCGATCGGCGATCCGTTGCAGGTGGCCGTGACGGCCAGCGTGCCGTCGTCGACCGGGTCGAACTCGACCGCCGTGCCGTTGAGGCGCGGCGCGTACACGCGGCCGGTGATCTGAGGGAAGCGATCGGCGCGGATCGGCGGCAGGTCGATCGTGTTGACCTTGGCGTTGACGATGGCGGGAACGAGGAAGGTCATCGGCCGCCCGTTGACCTGCGGCGACGTGTCGAGGATCTGGCTGCGAACGAGGTAGCCGGCGGGGACGTCGATGACGCGCACGTCGTAGAGGCCGGTCGTCAGCGCCGACGGCGGCGTGGTCCAGGTGCCGTCGGCAGGGTTTGCCGCGTAGGGCCCGTACTGCTGCCCGAGCGAGAGATCAGCGTTGAGGCGATGGAGGACGACGGAGTAACCCGTGAGCGCCTGACCGGACTCGGCATCGATGCCGGTCGTCCCGTCGATCAGCATGCCCGAGGCGCTGCCGAGCTTCTGCAGCTCGACCTCCACGCGTTGCTCGGAGAGCCCGACCGAGCGGGTGATCGGCTGCGAGGCGTTGTACCCCGGTGCCGTCACGCGGATCGTGTAGGTACCGACGGGCAGCTTGTCGAAGCGCACCGTCGAGGCGTCGGGATCGGTGAGCGTGCGCGGCGGCTCGCCGCTGCGGTTGCGGCTGATCGTCACGGTGGCACCGTTGATGCCGGGTGGGGAGATCGTCGGGTCGTCGTTGACGACGTCGACGACGAGGGAGCCGGTGCCGACCGACGGCGGTCCGCTGGTCGGTTGCAGCACGACGTTGAGCGGCGGCGGGGTGATGCCGGCCTGCAGCGTGACGAACTCGGTGGCGCTCTCGTACTGGTAGTGCTCGACGGTGATGGTGTACGTGCCCGGCGGGAGGCGATCGATCGAGAAGACGCCGGCGTTCGGGGCCGCGGAGGTCGAGGCGCGGAACGTCAGGTCACCCGTGGAGACGACGAGGCCGGCGTTGGGGATGCCGGCACCGGCGGCGTTGGTGACCCGCCCGGTGAGCGTCGCCGTCTCGCTGATCATCGTGAAGCTGATACCGCTGACCGAGCCCTCCATCGGCACCCGCCGGGTCTCGGTGAGGTAGCCGTCGAGCGTGGCGCTGACGGTGTAGGTGGCCGGCAGGTCGAGCTGGGGAAGGCTGAAGAACCCGACGTCGCCCTGGGTCAGGCTGGTGCTGGTGAGCGTCGTCTCACCGTTGGTCGCCGCCACGGTGACGCCGCCCAGCGGCTCGCCCGACTGGTTGACGATGCGGCCGGTGATCGTCCCCAGGCCGGCGACCATCTGCAGTGCGATGTCGGACACCTCCTGGCCGGGGCGCAGCTCGATCTGGCGCACGGCGGTGGCGTACCCGCGCAGTTCGGCGGTGATGGTGTAGACGCCAGGGGTGCTGACCCCGTCGATCGACCACGCACCGGTGTTCGAGTCGGCGGTGGTCCGGAACTCGAGCGTGCCGTCGGTGACGGTGATCGCTGCGTTCTTCGAGCCACCGGGACCGACGACGCTGCCGGCGAGCGCGCCGCTGGCGGGCTGCAACTCGACGTCGAGGTCGATCGGCTCGCCGTCGGCGGCGGGGGTGATGACGAACGACTGCGTGTCGTACCCGGCGAGGGCGAACGAGATCTCGTAGCTCTGCCCTTGCAGCACGTCGCTGAAGAGGAAGACGCCGTCGACCTCCGGCCGGATCGGACTCTGCGGGGCGATCGACACCGTGCGGCGAACCGTCGAGCTGATGCCGGGGACCACGCCGTGACGCGCCGACCAGAGTTTGCCGGTGGGTTGCCTCGGGTCGGTGCCGCGGAAGCCGATCGGTGTCGCCTCTGGCGTCGGGGCTGCGCCGAGCGCAACCGGCGTCAGCGTCACGGCGACGGCGGACGGGTCACCGTCGACCGACACGGTGCCACGGACGATCGTCGTCTTCGGTTCGGCGGGCGCGGCGACCTCGTCCTCGGGGATCACCGAGCCGTCGCTCAGCGCGTCGGGGATGCCGTCGCCGTCGGTGTCGATCGCCTTGATCGGTTGACCGTCGCTGCCGACGAGCGTGTCGGGGATGCCGTCGCCGTCGGTGTCGGTGCCCGGGACCAGGTTGCCGTCGGCATCGTAGAAGGCGTCCGGGATGCCGTCACCGTCGGTGTCGACGGCGGTGAGGCGGTTGCCGTCGGCGTCGAAGAAGGCGTCGACGATCCCGTCGCCGTCGGTGTCGACCGCCGTGATCTGGGCGGCGCTGCCGGCGCTGCTGCCGTCGTCGCGCGTCGCCAGCCAGAAGGCGACGCCGCCGATGGCACCGAGCCACAGGGCGACGACCGTGACGGCGGCGAGGACCATCCGCAGCCGATGGGCGAACAGGGGTCGCTGGACGTACGGGGTGGTGATCGTCGTCGACGATGCCCGCCCGATGGCGGTGATCAGCAGGTTGTGCTGTGTCGGTTCGCCGGACCAGTGCTTCGGCCCGCGCACCTTGCCGCGGGCGACCAGGCGTTGGCCGGGCTGCAGCGTCGTCGCCGGCGGGCTGAACTCGACCTCGACGTCGGGCGCTTCGCCGGTGAGCGCCAGTTCCACGGCGTGCGGCTCGTGGTTGGTGACGTCGAGGTGGAACGACACCCGCCGCCGGCCGCGGATCGTCGACGGCACCGGAACGAGGTCGACGCGCTCGACCGAGGCGATCGACAAGGTGAACGGGATCAGGACCGCCCGGTCCGTCGGGCGGTTCGACGTCGCCTCGAACGCCGCGGCGTGCTCGCCGATGCCGAGCGTGGCCGGCACGGGGATCGGGACGTCGACCGACGCCGAGGCACCGGGCTCGACCGACACCCGAACCGGTGGTCGGATCAACGGGTCGATCCGACCGACCGAGTCGAGCCCGACGACGGTGACCGTGTAGGTCGCCGGGGCGGACCCGTCGTTGTGAATGGTGACGCGTCCCAGGACCGACTCGCCTGGCGCGGCAGCGATCGTCGTGGCGTGCGGTTCGAGGCGGAACGTCATGTGAGGGTCACCGGGGTCATGGGGCGGGCAGGTCGATCGTCGGGACGACGACCTCGATGCTCGGTTCGGTGCGAACGACCTCGGAGTCGAGCGCGTTGGCGGCGGCGGGGCTGGCGTACACGGCGACCACGTACGACGCCGGGGCGTCGAGTGATCCGAACGTGTATCGGCCCGTCGCCGGGTCGGATTGAGTCGAGGCGAACTCGGTGACCGGGAAGAGCTCGGGCGTGTAGAGCTTGACGTAGTACACCCGGCCGGGCGCCTGGCCGCCGACGGTGATCGTGCCGGTCATGCTCGCCTGGCGTCCGAGCTGCACCTCGATCGGTGCCGGCGGATCGGAGGCGGACACGGTGACGAGGATCGTCACCGGGATGGTGCCGGTGCGGCTGGCCGTGAGCGTGTAGGCACCGGGGGCGATGTTGGAGAACTCGAAGCGCCCCACCGAGGGCTCGTCGGAGGTCAGCGTGCGCAGTTCCTGGGCCCCGTCGGTGAGCGTCACGACCGCCTGTGAGATCGGCTGGCCACGATCGTCGCGCACCAGGCCGACGATCGTCGTGCGTTCGGGTGAGAGCGAGACGTCGATGCCGGCCTGGTTCTGGGAGCCGTTGTTGGGGTCGAGGTCGACGACGCGCACCTGCGGGATCACGCCCGCACCGGAGAACGTCAGCGTGTACGTGCGCGGTGCGGGGAGGTTGTTGAAGGCGTACGTGCCGGCTGCGGATCCCTGGCTGACGACCGCCGTTGTGCGGTTGACGTCGCCACCGCTGATGTTGACCGTCAACCCGCGCCCGGGCTGGCCCTCCAGGAGGGCGCTGCCGGAGATCGAGCCGGTCGCTGGCACCAGGGAGACGGTGACCGCCGAGCCCGGTTGCTCGTCGCTGAGCGTCACCGTGCGCGCCTCGGGGGCGTAACCGGTCCGGGTGACGGTGACCGTGTACTGGCCCGGGACGGCGAGGTTGCGGAGGGCGAACGTGCCGACCTCGCCCTCGGTGAGCGAGACGGTCTGGATCTCGGTCGTGCCATCGGTGGCGACGATCGTCGCCCCGCCGAGGGGACCCGATGGTCCGCTGACCGTGCCCTCGATGATGCCGTTGCCGGGCCGCAGGGCGATCTCGACCCCGGTGAGCGGTTGGCCCGGCTCGAGCGCCACACCGCGCGTCGCCGTGGCGTAGCCAGGCTTGGAGACGACCATCTGGTACTGCCCGGGGGAGGGGATGTCGGGGAGCACGAAACTGCCGTCGGCACCGACGGTGACCTCGGCGACGATGGCGGGTGTGTTCGGGTCGGCACGGCCGGGGGCGATCAGCTGGACGATCACGCCGGCCGGATCGTCGACGGCGATCATGCCGGCGACCTCGACGGGAATGCCGCCGATCTCGATCGGCGCCAGCGGTGTGGTCTCGCCGAGCTCGACCTCGATCGGCGTCGAACCCTTCGACGTCGGCGTGTTGCCGTACCAGATCTGGTTGACCCCCGAGCCGCTGAGGCGCAAGAGGTACGTGCCCCGACCGAGCTGGGCGAACGTGAACGCACCGTTGTCGTCGGTGGCCGCGCTGGCGACCGGGGTCTGGTCGTCGGACTCGACGAACAGCTCGGCGGTGGCCCCCGAGAAGCCCTCGCCGGTCGATCGGGAGATCAGCGATCCGGTGACCGAACCGGGGTTGGCGGGGACGACGGCACCGCCGGCGCCGCCCGTGTTCAGTGCCGCGTCGAGGACGTCGGTCGACATCCGCGCCTCTTCGACGACGCTGTCGAACGATCGGCTGAGTACGGCGGCGAACACCGCTGCCGCGGTCAGCAGGCCGAGCAGCGTGAGCATCCAGCGCGAGATCCGCGGGCGTTGGATGAACGTGCCGATCGCCTCGACGTCGGTCTCGGCGTGGACGCCGAACGTGAACGGCCGCGGCCGCGGTGGCCCGAACCAGGTGCGACCGCCCTCGGCGGTGACCTCGATGACCTGCTCGCGGCCGGGCGCGACGACCACCTGCGCCGGTTCGAACGTGAACGTGGCGAGGTCCTCGGGGTCGATGGCGTACCCGGTGGCGGTGACCGCGGCGTTGCCGGTGTTGCTGACGACCATGCCGAACGTCGCCAGCTTGCCGCCGGTCATCACCGTCGGGTCGAGCTGCAGCGTCGTCCGGGTCTGCGGGTGGACGGCGAGCTCGACCTGGCTGAGGGCGAAGCTGCCGGGGTCGTCGTCGGAGGTGACGTTGACGGTCAGCGCCCGCCGCGACGACGGGTAGTCGTCGGGGAGCCGGACATTGACGGCGACGTTGGCGGTGTCGCCCGGGAACAGCGAGAGCCGTGCCGGCTCGATGTCGACCCAGGAGGGGTCGAGGCCGAAGACCTGGACGCGATAGGCGTCGATGACGGACGACGAGTTGGTGATGGCCACCGAGATCGTGCCCGACTCGCCGGGCCCGACCTCGACCACGTCGGGCCAGGCGGCGGTCCTCATGACCGGCTCACGGCGACGCCGCCGGCACGAGGGTCACGTTGTGGGTCTGATTGACCCCGGCGGTGACGTCGATCAGCAGGACCTTGGTGACGAAGCCGGCCGCCTCGAATGTCACGGTGTGCGCGCCGGGCGGCGTGGAGGCGAACGAGAACGCGCCCGCCGGGTTGGTGGCGCTGGTCGTGGTGCGCACCCGGGCCGTGCCGTCGCTGAGCGTGATGCGCACCCCACCGAGGCCACCACCGCCCGCGACACTGACGCGACCGTCGACCGTCGACGTCGTCGAGACGAGGTTGATCGCACCGAAGTCCTGCTGCGCACCGCCGAGGAACGTCGCCCGCAGCGACTCGGTCTGGAAACCGGGGGCCTCGATGCTCACCGTGTAGTCGCCGGGGACGGGCAGGCCGGAGACCGTGAACGACCCGGCGCCGCCGCCGGGACCGCCGGTGGTCAACGTCGTCGTCTCACTGGTGACCCCCTCACCGAGCACGGTGACGGTCGCCCCGCCGACGGGCAGGCCGTTGGCCATCGCCACGCCCGTGACCGTGCCGCTGCCGCCGAGCAGCGTGACGCTCAGCCCGCTGCGGTTCTCGCCGGCATCGAGGCTGAGGGCGAGCGTGGCGCTGGTGTGGTTGGCGAGGTCGAACGTGAGGGAGTACGTCTGCGGCGTGGCGATGCCGACGAGGCGGAACTGCCCGACGTTGCCGCTCGTCGGGGTGATCGACTTGAGCACGAGGTCGCCGGAGCGGGCGGTCACGGCGACGCCGCCGAGCGGCCGTCCGTTGCCGTCGACGACGACCCCGGCGATGGTGCCCGTCGCGGCGGCGAGATCGACGGTGTTGACGACGGTCGCCTCACCGCCGGCGAGGCGCTGCTCGAACTGTTGGGTGTCGAAGCCGGGCCCGGTGACGGTGATGACGTACGTCCCCGGCGTCGGCAGGTTGGCGAGCTCGAAGCGACCGTCGGTCGTCGTCGTCTCGGCGACGACCTGGGTCGTCGTCGTGCCGTCGGGATTGGTCACCGTGGTGGAGGCGGTGACGGTCAACGGGACGCCGGCGGCGTCGGGCGGGATGGCGATCTGGCCGGCGAGCATGCCGAGCTCGCCGGTCATCACGACGCCGAGGTCGTCACGCGTCTCCAGCGGGCCGAGCTCGATCAGGTCGGCGGTCGCGGTGTCGGTGCCGTCCTCGAACCACACCGTGCCGTAGCCGGTGGCGCTGAAGCGCAACTTGTACGTGCCGGGGATCAGGCTCTTCAGCGAGAAGTTGCCGTCGTCGTCGGTCGCCGCCGAGCCGACCGAGATGTCCTCGCCGTTGGCGTCGACTCGCAACGCCTCGACGGTGATGCGGGGGATGCCGTCGCCCGTGGTCGAGGCGGTCACGGTGCCCTCGGCGGTGGCGGCGACACGCGAGAGGGGGATGTTCTCGGGCCCGGTGAGGAACCCGGTGCCGACCGCCTTCGCCGGGGCGTCGGTGCTGCGCAGCTCGCTGATCACGAGGAGGAAGATCAGTGCCCAGAGGAGGACGATGCCGGCGAGGATCAGCGCCGTCAGCACACCGCGCGGGATACGCGGCTTCTGCCGGAACGTGCCGATCTGCTCGACGACGAGGTCGCCGGTGCGCGCCGTGACGGTGATCGTCCTCGGCACCGGGTCGCCGAACCACGGGCGCGGGCTGCGCATCGTGATGTCGATCGCCGCCTCGTGCCCCTGGGGGATGATCACGCTCGAGGGCTCGACGATGCAGTCGACCTCGCGCGTCGGATCGACGGCGTCGATCGTGACGTCGCTGGTCGTGTTGCCGGTGTTGACCACGGTCGCTGCGAACGTCGCCGAGGCGCCGCCGGTGACGATCCGCGGGACGAGGTCGACCGCAAGGCCCGCCGCCGGCGTGACCGTCAGCCAGAAGTCGTGGACGGTCTGGCGGTCGGCGTCGATCGTCGAGACGATGCGGACGACGACGAGGTAGTCGCCGGCCGGGCAGGTCGTCGGGATGTCGAGGACCAGTTCGAGCTGGTCGGTCGCCTCCGGGAACAGGCTCAGCAGTGGCCGTTCGAGACGGATCCAGTCCGGGTTGATGCCGTCGATGATCGCCGTGATGCCGTCGATGACGTCGGCGTTGTTGGTGACCTCGATCGTGAGTCGACCGCTCGTGCCAGGAGCCACCTCGAGGTGGCTCTGATGGAGATCGGTCTTCATCCGGCCGGTCCCGGTCGGGTTGCCGTCATTCGAACCGGACTCCGCCATTCGCCGGCACCGTGGCGACCAGGTTGGGATCGATCTCGACGACGATCTCGTCGCCCTCGTCGGCGCGCAGCAGGAACTGACCCTGGGAGTTGATCGTCGTCATGTCGTGCGGGGCGCGCACGATGGCGCCCACGGCACCTCGCTCGGCGGCGTTGAGGACCTCGCCGGCGACCCGCCGGCGGCGCTCCTTGGCGCCGTTCATCCGGCCGATCGCCGTCTCGACGCCACCAACCGGCGGCCCGGCCGGCACGGCGGCACCGGTGTCGAACTCGGTCGACAGGACCACGTTGAGGCCCGGCTTGAGCTGGCCTTCGAGGGCCTTGAACACGTCCATGTGGTCCTCACCGGCACGCGCCAGGGTGAGCACGGGCTCGTCGAGTCCGGCGTAGACCGGCGGCAGGAACTCACGGGGCACTGCACCGAAGGTGAGCAGCGAGCGCATCACGCCCGACAGCAGGCCTCGTTCGTCGCCGTGGTCCGACGTCCAGGCGGAGATGACGTACCGCAGCTCGACGATCGGCAGGGCGTGCTGGTGGACGAGGACGCCACCGCGGTTCGACGTGCGTACGCCGCTGCGGGCGTTCATCGAACGGCGGATGTCCCAGAGGAAGATGTTGATCGTCGGCCGGGTGAGTTTGGCGCTCCACTCGCGGTCGGGAGCCTCGAACGAAATGTCGACCTCGGTCGCGCTCGAGTGGCACCGTCGCCCGCAAGAAGGCCTCGAGGCCCTCGTCGATCAGTTCCAGCACGTGCCGTCCACCCCGCTACTTCCACCGTCGTGTCCGGTGGGCAAGCCTACCCCAAACGTCCGCCGGGAGGGCCGAGCGTGACCGCATTCGCGCGAAGCGTGAAGGCGTCGATCGTCGCGTCGTCGGCTACCGTCGTCGGATCGGCGCGGAACGGAGCTCTTGGTGGACACGGGTGGTGTTCTGCGGCGCGCTCACCGTGGTGGTGGCCGCCTGCGGCGGTGACGACGACGGCGAACCGGTGATCGATCTCGGCGCGTCGGCGATCGGTACGTGCCTCGACTTCGGTGACACGGTCGGCGCCGACATCGAACGGCTGCCGGTGGTGCCGTGCGAGGAACAGCACACCCACGAGATCTTTGCCGTCGTGAACAGCGCCGAGGAGACCTATCCGGGGTTCGAGGCGCTCGAGGCCGAGGCCCAGGCGGTGTGCCTGCAGCCGTTCGAGCAGTACGTCGGCGTCAGCGCCTTCGACTCCGATCTGTTCTACTCGTGGCTGGTGCCGACGCTCACCAGCTGGGAGCAGGACGACGACACCGAGATCGTGTGCGTCGTCGGCGAGGACAACGCGGCACCGCTGGTCGGCAGCGTCCGCGGCATCAACCGCTGACCGGTGCCCCCGGCGGGCAGCGCGGTCAGGAACCGCCGGCGAGGTCGCGCCTGCCGTGTTCGCTGGCCTGGGCGGCGTGGCCGAGGATGTTGCGGGCCATCGACGACGTCTGGCGACCCGAGTACGACCGGTAGACCTCGGCCCGAACGGCCCAGACATCGGCATTGCCGGGCTCGGCGAGGGCGGCGAACTCGACGAGGTGGCAGGCGAGGCGAGGATCGCCCTCGTCGTCGAGCTGCGCGGCCCGGGCGAGCACGGCATCGACGCCACCGGCCAGGGCGACCCATTCGGCGGCCTGCTGGTCGCGAGGCGACGGGAGCAGGTTGTCCGGTTCGCCGTCCCACCAGCCGCCGTAACGACGCCACACGTTGCGGACGAGGAACTGCGGATGGTCGTAGACGGCCTGGAGGTAGGGCTTGTCGGCGAGGTGCGTCGGCACCTCCACCTCGTGGAGGCAGGTGTCGAGGCTCTTGCCCTGGTTCATCAACGCCAACGTCTGGTCCTCGATCGACTCGAGCAGCTCCGCCGTGTCGGTGAGGGCGACGACGATGCGGTCGGCGCCGAAGATCGGCACGCCGTGGCCGGCGAGCAGGATCTCGGGGCGCAACGCCGCCATCTGGCGCAGCGCGGCACCCCAGTCGGAGAGGTAGCGCTGGACCTTCTGCGGGTTGCCGGCGTTCGGCAGCGCCCAGATGAACAGGTCGCCCGGGTGCAACACCTTGCGCTCGGGCACGTACGTCCAGGTCGCGTCGTCGGTTTCGCCGCGGGCGTGGTGGAGCTCGAAGGTCAGCTCGCCGCGGGTGAACGTCAGGTGCTGGGCGTAGGTCACGTCCGGATCGCGGTACTCGTCGGGCCAGCGGAACTGCGGGAGATCGATGGCGAACTGACGGCGGTTGATCGCCGTGTTCCAACCCAACGTGCGCTCGTAGCGGCGGAAGTGTGCGGGCAGCGCCTCGTGGGCGTAGACGGTCGGCCGCGCCCAGCCGCGCTCGCCCGCTTCGGCGTCGAAGAGCGCCGTGCCGAGCACATGGTCGACGTGGTGATGGGAGTACACCGCGGCGGCGAGCGGGGCGTCGGGTCGCCAGGCGCGCACGGCGTCGTGGACGTTCTGGCGGTCGAACGCGCCACCGGTGTCGAGCATCACGAGCCCGTCGCCCGTGTCGAGGGCGTTGACCGAAGCGATCGACGTGAACGTCAACAGCCCGTCGTCGATCTCCTCCGATGCGGTGGAGATCGAGCCGTCGTCGTGATGGACGTGGATCGGCTGCACCGGGTGGTGGGCGTGGACCAGGTCGCCGCGGCCCTGCCAGTGCTCCTCGGCGAGCTCGCGGATGGTGGACATGGGCCGACGTTATGTCACGCGTCGTGTGTGGCTCGTCGCCGACGACGCTCGAGCCGCATCTCGGCGAGCGGCGTGCCGGTGCGGGCATCGACGTAGCGCGGGTCGATCTCGTCGCCGGTGGTGGCGTCGACGAGGGTGATCCGATCGTCGCCGAGATCGCTCCACCGGTTGCCGAACTGCGACATGGCGACGAGGACCGGTGCCAGCTCGCGGCCCTTGGCGGTGAGCACGTACTCGTGCCGCGGCGGGCGCTCCTGGTACGGCCGCTCGGCGAGGATGTCGTGCTCGACGAGCAACGCCAGCCGGTTCGCCAGCGTGGCCCGGGGGATGCCGAGGTCGTTGCGGAAGTCGTCGAAGCGGCGGATGCCGAAGAATGCGTCGCGTACGACGAGCAGCGTCCACGGATCACCGACGATCTCCAGCGTCTGGGCGATCGGGCACGTCATCGAGGCGAACGACGAGCGCTTCATGCGGACCTCATCGTACGCAGCCCGAGCGACAGCAGCGCCGACGCGACACCGCCGATGACGATCATGATCCACACGGCGTCGAAGTTGGACAGCGCCGCCGGCAGTGACTGCGGGGCGGCGACCAGGGCGATCGTCAGGGCGACACCGAGCGTGCCGCCGAACTGGCGGACCGCCTGGTTGACGCCGCCGCCGACGCCGAGGCGATTCGGCGGCAGCGACTGGGCGACGACGCTCGACAGCTGGGGGAGCGTCAGCGCCACCCCGATGCCGGTCAGGAGCATCGACGGCAGGTAGTCGACGAGGTAGTCGGGGTCGCCGTCGAGCATCACCAGCCGCCACGCACCGCCGACGGCGAACAGCAGCCCGCCGATCACGAGCAGCGGCCGCTGACCGGTTCGTCCGGCGACCGATCCGAAGATCGGCGCCAGCACGGCGACCAGGGCGGGGCCGGGGGCGACGGCGAAGCCGGCGCGCAGGATGGAGTAGTGCCAGACCTCGGTGAGGAAGAGGATCGAGGAGAAGAACATCGCCGTGAAGGCGATCGAGAAGGCGACGGTGGCGGCGTTTCCCCAGCGGAAGTTGCGCAGCTGGAACAGCGCGAGGTCGAGCGCCGGGCGCCGGGTGCGCTGCTGATGGACGACGAACACGGCGAGCATCAGCACACCGCCGACGAGGGTGGCGATGGTGCGGGCGTCGGTCCATCCCCAGGTGTCGCTCTGGACGACGCCGAGCGAGATCATCGCGGCGGCGACGATGATCAGGGCGATCCCGGCGGGCGCCGGCACGACGGCGTCGGGATCACGCGACTCGTGGAGCACGCGGCGGCCGGCGGCGACGGTGAACACGCCGATCGGCAGGTTGACCAGGAACACCAGCCGCCACCCGCCGAGCTCGACGAGCGCCGCACCGAGCGTCGGGCCGACGGCGCCGGCGACGGCACCGGTTGCACCCCAGATGGCGACGGCGAAGGGGACCTTGGACGGCGGGAAGGCGCGCAGGATGAGGGCCATCGACGACGGCAGCAACGCCGCTGCCCCGACCGCTTGGAGGACACGGAAGACGATCAGCAGCGTCGCCGTCGGGGCCACACCGCACGCCAGCGAGGCGACGGTGAAGATCGCCGACCCGGCGAGGAACGCCCGTTTGTGCCCGACCCGGTCGGCGAGCCGCCCGGCCGGCACGAGCAGCGCGGCGAAGACGATCGTGTACGCGTTGAGCACCCACGACAGCTGGCTCGGGGCGACGTCGCCGAACGAGGCGACGATGTCGGGGAAGGCGACGAACAGCACCGTCGTGTCGAGGAACACCGCCAGCACGGCGAGCGACGAGACGGCGAGTGTGTTCCAGGCGCCTCGGGGGACGGCGGTGCCGGTGGTGACGTCGATCGTCGTCGCGCTCATCGTGCGATCGTGACACCTCCACCACGAAAAGTCCAATGATTGAACCAACTGGGCGAGGGGAAGAGCGGGGCGAAGAGAGAGGCAAAGAGCGAGGCAAGAGCGAGGAGAGGCGCCCGCGCCGCGATGCGACGTGACCGAGGCGGCGCGGACAGACTCGACGCACGATGAACGTGACCGATGCCGTCAACGCCCGCCGTTCGATCCGCGCCTTCCTGCCCGACCCGGTGAGTGACGACACGATCGCCGAACTGCTGACGACGGCATCGCGTGCGCCGTCGGGCGGCAACGTCCAGCCGTGGCGGATCTACGTCGTCAACGGCGAGTCGATGTCGCGGCTGCGCGAGTTCCTCACGACCCGCCCGCCCGAGGCGGCGGCGTACGACATCTACCCGTCGCCGCTGCCCGAGCCGTACCGCACGTCGCGGTTCAAGGTCGGCGAGGACATGTACGCCACGATCGGCATCGAGCGCGACGACCGTGCCGGCCGGCTGGCGCAGTTCGCCAAGAACCTCGACTTCTTCGGCGCCCCGGCGGCGATCTTCTGCTTCGTCGACCGGATCATGGGTCCGCCGCAGTGGTCCGATCTCGGGATGTTCCTGCAGACGTTCATGCTGCTCGCCCAAGAGGCCGGCCTCGACACGTGCCCGCAGGAGGCGTGGGCGGTCTACGAGCAGGCGGTGAGCGAGTTCGTCGGGGCGCCGCCCGAGGAGCGCATCTTCTGCGCCGTGGCGGTGGGTCACGCCGACCCCGATGCGCCGATCAACAGCCTGCGCTCCGATCGCTTCCCGCTCGAGGCGTTCGCCCGCTTCGTCTGAGTTACGGCCCTGACCGTTACATCAGGGGTCAGACCCCTGATGTAACGCTGTCTGTTGTCACGCTGTCCTGGAGGCGGGCGAAGAGCCGGTCGAAGACGTTGACGCGGTCGAATTGCAAGCCGTGGGCGAGCGCCGCCGCGGCGCGTTGGCGGTGGTCGGCCGGCGAGCTGCGCACGATGGCATCGTCGAGCGCCTTGGCGATCGCCATCGGATCGCCGACCGGCACCACGACACCGTGCTCGCCGATCGCTTCGGGGATGCCCCCGGTCGACGTCGTGATCACCGGACCGCCACCGCTGAGCATCTTCTCCACGAGGGCGATGCCGAACGTCTCGACGAACTCCGGGCGCGGCTTGCTCGGCAGGACGTAGGCGGCGCACGCCGCCATCAGATGGCGCTTCTCGTCGTCGTCGACGTCGTCGAGGAACGTGATCCGATCCGCTGCCGACGATGCCGCCGCCCGCGCCCGAAGCGCCGACGACTCGGGTCCGGAACCGGCGATCACCAGCCGCACCCGGTGGCGGGCGTGGCTGGCGGCGTACCCGTCGATCAGGTCGTCGACGCCCTTCGCCTTCGTCACCCGCGACAGGAACAGGACGTAGCCGGTGTGCTCGAGGCCGCGCCGCTGCAGCGCCCGCGCCGTGTCGCACGGGTCGAGATCGGTGAACGTCGCACTGTCGATCGCCGGATACGACACGGCGATGCGCTCCCGGCACTGGTCGGCGAACCGCGTGCCGTGGAGGACGTCGATCGCCACTGCCGACTCGACGATCAGCCGCTTGGTGAATGCGGACACGGCGACGCACACGTCGCTCGACAGGTAGGCGGCGAAGACCTGTGCGGCGGCACCGAACAGCTGCTCTTCGACGCTGTGGCGGACGACGTTGGTGATGTCGGAGCCGACCGCCTCGGCGATCGTCGTCACGTCGACGGGCAACCCGGTGGCCCGGGCGACGGCGAGTGCCTCGTGCACGGCGAGGGTGTGCGGCATCAGGTAGAGCGACATGCACACCGTCGGCACGCCGTCGGTGAACAGCTCGACGAGTCGCCCCACCAGGCCGGCGTAGTAGCGGGCGTCGGGCACCTTGTAGTCGCCGACCGGATCGGGCCGTTCGACGATGATCCCGTCGCTGTAGGGCAGCACCGAGTCGAGCGGCTTCAGCGGCAGCCCGGACGCCTCCAACACGTCGATCGGCCACGTGACGATGCGCACCTCGTCGAAGCCGCGCAGCAGCGCCACCTCGGCGAGGTTGCGGGCCTCACCGGAATGTCCGCAGATCACCGGGTCGGCACGGACGACGATGACCAGCCGACGCGCCGGGCGTGGCCCCGTCATGCCGTCGCTCCGCGTGGCGCGAGGTCGGCGGCGATCGACGCGGACGGCGGCCGGCACGACCAGCCCCAGCGGCTCGGTGCCGGCGCCAACTCCAGCTCCAGCCGTCCGCCGGCGTGCAGCTCGGCGAGCGTCAACCACGTCCGCTCCAGCGGCGCACCGTTGAACGTCGCCCGCTGCACGTAGTTCGCCGGGCCGGTCGCCTCCGGCTCGACGAAGCCGGCGGTCTCGATGCGGAACGTCCCGCCGGGCACGTTGATCCGGGCGCTGGTGAACGCCGGTGCGTTGACCAGCACGAGGTGCTGACCGGCCAGCGGGAAGAGGCCGAGCGAGGCCCACACGTACCACGAGCTGAGCCCACCCGAGTCGTCGTTGCCGGGGAGGCCGCCGCGCCCGGTACCGAACTGGTTGTTGATCGCCGCGTGCACGATCTCGGCGGTGCGGTCCGGACGCCCGACGTAGTGGTATGCCCACGGCGCCTCCATGTCGGGCTCGTTGTTCAGCCCCTCGAACCGGTCGAGGGCGTACCCCGCGGCGAGCTCGCTCTCGGTCGGTGCGAAGCCGAGCTGCTTGACCGGATCCGCACCGAAGCCGAAGAAGCGATCGAGCAGCCCGACGAAGGCGTCCTCACCGCCGGCCAGGTCGATCCGTGCCGCCATGTCGTGCATCAGCCGGAACGAGTAGTTCCAACGGCCGCCCTCGTAGAAGGTCGAGTCGACGAGCAGACCGGTGGCGGGGTCGAAGGCGCTCGACCAGCGCAGCGCCATCGCGTCGAGCTGGGCCGCGAGGGCGAGGTCGCCGAGGTGCCGGGCGACCTCGGCCGTGCAGCGGTACCCGAACGCCAGGTCGAGGGTGTGCGTGATCGGATGGGCGATGCCGCGCTCGAGCAGCTCCTCGCCGTAGTTGCGGCGGAGGTCGTTGTGCATGTGGACGAGCGCCCAGTCCCAGTCGATGCCCGGGAGGCCGAGGGCGCAGATGTCGGCGAGGAACGTGTGGGCGAGGGCGCTGCCCTGGCGGGCGAAGCGGTCGGCGCCGCGGGCCATCCGGTAGCCGATCGGCAGGTTGCCCTCCTCCTCGCAGATCACGAGCAGCGCCGTTGCCAGCTCCACCGACCGTTGCGGGGCGAGCAACGTCAGGAGCGGGAGCTGCGTGCGGTAGATGTCCCACATGGTGGCGATGTCGAACACGAACGGTCCCGCCGACGGCCAGAACGGGCTCTCGTCGGGGGCGAAGCACGGCTTGATCAGCGAGTGGTAGAGGGCGGTCGCGAACACCGTCCGCCGCTCGCTCGACGACGTCTCGACGTGGACGGCGTCGAGGTCGGTGGCCCAGCCCTCGCGCGTCGCCGTCCGCCGGTGCTGGAAGGTGCGTCCGTCGTCAGGGCAGTCGGCATGGAGGTTGCGGCGTGCCTGACCGACGCCGCGCAGCGAGAAGCCGAGGCGCAGCTCGATCGTCTGGCCGGGCTCGGTCGGGCCGCGCAGCAGCAGCCCGAAGGGACGCAGCGTCGTCGCTCGGATCGAGTCGAAGCTGAGCCGGGTCCCGCCGGGCATCAGCCGTTGGTCGTACCAGAGCATCTGGCGCCACGTCGGCGAATCGCTCTCGATGTGCACCGCCAGCGGGGCGCCCTCGACGACGATCTCGCCCTCGGCGACGCCGGGTTCGAGGAGCTCGAGGTGGGCGCGGGTGGGAACCGTCCGTCCGTGTTCGATCGACAATCCGCCGAGCGAGAAGTCGACGACCAGCCGGGCGTCGTCGTGGGCCGGGAACGTGTACCGGTGAACCGCCGACTTCGGGCCGACGGTCAGCTCGCAGCGGATGCCGTTGTCGAGCGTGGCGGTGTAGTAGCCCGGCTCCGCGGCCTCGTCGCGCAGCGCCCACAGCGTGCCCAGCTCGTCGAGGGGGTCGAGCATCGGGGTGACGCGGAAGTAGTTGTAGTACTTGCGGATCGCACCGGTGCCGGACTGCTGGAAGTGGGTGAAGCCGGACGCCATCTGGCGCTCGTACCGTGCCGCCGGGACACCTTCGGTCGACAGTTCGTGCATCCCGTATCCCGTCGGGTAGGCGCCGGAGTAGGCGCACGCCGACACCATGCCGAGCGGCGAGGTGGCGCCGGGGTGGGTGTTGCCGACCTGCGGCTTCGGCCACCACCAGGTGGCGGCGATCCCGACGGGGTCGACGTCGGTGACGTCGGTGCCGATGAACGGGTCGACGGCGTCGATCACGACCGTGCTCGCGGTGGGTGACCCCTCATCGGGGTCACGGTAGGAGTCGAGTGTTCCGGCCTCGTTTCCGGCAGGTGAACTGCCGCGCCGTCAGCCCTCGACGGCGATCGTGCGCACGGCGTCGGCGTGCATGACCGCCTCGGCGGGCGACAGCGTCGCCCCGAGCTCGACGATGAAGGCCACACCGTCGGCATCGTCGAGCGCCTGCCGGGCCCAGGTCGCGGCGACGCCGGTGTAGGTGCCGCCGGTGATCTCGCCGAGCGGGAGGTTGGTCAGCTCGGCGTAGCGGGCGCGCACCCGTCCTTCACGTCCCTGGGCGGGGTTGATGACGTAGAGGTCCTGGTGGTACCAGATCACGATGTCGGGACGCAGCTGCTCGATGAGGTTGACGATCGCCTGCGTCTCGGGCTCACTCGCCGGCCCGGTCCCGGCGTACTGGCTGTCGCCGGGAACGCCGATCGGCCCCCAGTTGTACGCGAAGTTGCGGTTGAGGTCGACCTGGTTGCCGTTGTGGCGGTCCTGGGCGGCGACGCCGTCGGGGTTCATCGAGTCGACCAGCCACAGTTCGACGCCGTCGGGTACGGGGTTGCTGCGCAGTTCGTCGACGATTGCCAGACCGTCGTCCTCGTCGCCGTGGATGACGCCGATGATCAGCACCCGTCGTCCGCCGACGGTGCCGAACCGTTCGGCGAACATCGCCCGGCCCTCGACGGAGAAGCCGAGCCCGACGATCGGTGCCGACAGGTCGAGCGTGCCGGGCGCCGACGGAACCGGCGGCATCGATGTCGTGCTCGTCGATGACATCGTGCTGGACGTCATGGTGCTGGACGTCGTGCTCGTCGATGACGTCGTGCTGCTCGCGGGCGCCGTCGTCGTCACGTCGGCGGGCGCGATTGAGGAGTCGGTGGACGTCGCGGCGACCGTCGAGGCGGCGCCATCGCGCTCCTCGTCGCCGCAGGCGGCTGCGCTCACGGCGAACAGCAGGGCCGCCGCCGCGGCGGACCCCCACCGGCTGGCGGGGGAGCGGGGGGTGGGGCGCGGTCGGGCGCGGTCACACCGCGTGACGCCGGAGGTCGGCGAGGTCGACGTACTCGAGGGTCGAGAGGTGGGTCGACTCGAGCACGACGTCGCACGCCGAGCCGGCGTCGAACGCGTCCTTCCAGCGCTGGGCACACACGCACCATTGGTCACCCGGCCGAAGTCCCGCGAAGCCGTACTGCGGCATCGGGGTGCTGAGGTCGTTGCCGACCTGCTTCGAGTACTCGAGGAACTCTTCGGTGACGCGACAGCACACGGTGTGCATGCCCGGGTCGTCACCGCGGTGCTCGCAGCAGCCGCTGCGGGTGAAGCCGGTGAGCGGGTCGTAGGAACACGGCTGCAGTTCCGTGCCGAGCACGTTCAGCTGGTGCATGGTCGTCTCCTGTCGCTCGGGACGGTGCCCGTGACGGTGCCCGTGACGGTGTCCGTGACGGTGTCGGAGCGGCAGCGGCGCGCCTCGCGACGGGCTCACACGTTGACCCCGACGAGCTCGCCGATCGAGTACGTCACCGCGCAGGCGACGATGACGATGAGCACCTGTCGGACCATGGACTTCGGCACCGAGCGTTCGGCGGATCTGCCGATCAGGGCGCCGACGCCCGCGGCGGCCACGAGTCCGATGACGACCGAGATCACGGCTGGCGCCGTGCCGGTGGCCGAGCCGAGCCACGGGAGCACCGGCAGCAGCGCACCGAACGTGAAGCACAGCAGCGAGAGCGCGGCCGCTTTGAGCGCCGAGGGGAGGTCGGTGGGGTCGATGCCCATCTCCTCGCGGGTGTGCACCTGCAACGCCACCTCGGGGGTCGCCATCACATCCTCGGCGGCGGTGCGGGCGACCTCGGGCGACATGCCGTGGCGTTCGTAGAGGCTCGCCAGCTCGTCGGTCTCCTCGGCCGTGTTGCGCGCCAGCTCGCGTCGTTCGACGGCGACCTCGCGCTCGATCAGCTCGTTCTGGGCGGAGATGCTGATCCACTCGCCGGCGGCCATCGAGATGGCGCCGGCGATCGCTCCCGCCAGGCCGGCGAGGCGGACGACCGAGGAATCGACACCCGAGGCAGCGAACCCGAGGATCAGCGAGACGTTGGAGACGAGTCCGTCGTTGACCCCGAACACGGCGGCGCGCGCCAACCCACCCGACACCTGGCGGTGCCCGCCGTGCAGGATGACGACGTCGCGAGCCACGTGCGGACGCTACCGCGGATGGTCGCCGCGTCCCGTTCCGGGTCGCGTCGGTTCGGGCGGCGATGTGGATCTGCGGCGACCCGGGGCGCGGCTACGGTGAGGCGGAAGCGACCGTCCTGGTCGCGGGAACCAGATGAGCGCTCACAACGACGTGGTCGACATCCTCGGCAGGCTCTTGCACCTCGCGCGCGACGAGCGGCCCGACGACCGTCTGCTGCGATCGTTCCTCGCCCGGTTCTTCCGCGACCTCCCTGGCGACGACGTCGAGGACGACCGCATCGACGAGGCATATCGCGCCGGGGTGGCCCAGCTCGAGCTCGGCCTCGTCCGTCGACCCGGCGAGACGTTGGTCGACGTGCGCTCGCCCGACGACGGTGCGATCGGTTCCGATGCCGACCGTTCGCTGCTGATGTTCGTCGCCGACGACGTGCCGTTCCTCGTCGACAGCGTGCGCATGGTGCTCGAGCGGCGACACGTCGGCATCCACCTCCTGATCCATCCGATGCTCGCCGTCGAGCGCGACGAGACCGGCCGGGTGCGCACGGTCGGCAAGCCGGACGGGCTGGTCGAGGCGTGGACGCTCATCGAGATCGATCGCTGCACGCCCGAGGCGGCGGAGGAACTGCGGGCCGAGGTCCACGACGCGATCCGCGGCGTGCAGCTCGTCGTCGCCGACTTCGCCGCGATGCGCAGCCGGCTCGTCGACGTCGGCGGCGGTGATCCGCTGCTCGGCTGGCTGGCCGATGGCAACTTCGTGTTCCTCGGCGCGGTGTCGTACCGACGCGTCGACGGTGAGCTCGTCGTCGACGCCGGCAGCGAACTCGGCGAGTTCCGCTCGGGACGTCTCGATGCCGCGGCCGTCGATCCGCCGCCCGCCGAACCCTGGGCGGCCGCGCCCCACGCCACCGCGCTGGCGGCGCGGGCCGAGCGGCAGGCGGGTGCGGCGTCGATCGTCATCGCCCGCACCGACGCCGTTGCCGAGATCCACCGACCGGCGCGGATGACGTCGATTGCCGTCCGCCCGCCCGGGACCGACGTCGAGCACCGCATCGTCGGCCTCCTCGGTGCCGCCGCCTACCGCGAGAGCGTGTTCGCCATCCCGGTGGTCGGCGATCACGCGCGCACCGTGCTCGCCCGCTCCGGGGCGCCCGTCGACACCTACATCGGGCGGGCCCTGCAGAACGTCGTCGAGACGCTGCCGCGCGATCTCGTGTTCGAGCTCGACGTCGACGCGTTGGAACACCTCGTCGACGAGATCGTCGGGCTGCAGGAACGTCCGATCGTGCGCGTCTTCGACGTCGCCGAACCGGTCGGACCGTGGACGACGGTGCTCGTCTACCTGCCCCGAGCGCGCTTCGACGCCCTGCTGCCCGACCGCGTCGCCGCGCTCGTGGGCGACCACTGCGGCGGTGTCATCCGCGATGTCGAGGTGCTCCTCGGCACCAGCTCGCTGGCGCGCATCTCGCTCGCGGTCCGGGCGCCGTGCCCCGACGGCGTCGACGACCTGATCGCCGCCATCGACGCCGCCTCGACGACGTGGCACGAGCGCGTGCGCCGGGCGCTCGTCGCCGAGCTCGGCGAGATCGGTGGCCTCCGCGTGTTCGCCGCCGTCGACCCGACGGTACCGCTCGACTACCAGGCCAGCGTCGAAGCGGAGGACGCCGTCGACAGCCTGGCGACCGTGGCCCGCCTGCTCGCGGCGCCGCCCGCGCCTGCCGGTGCACCCGCGGCGGTCGAGACCGCGCTCGTGCGCGACGGTGATCGCGACGGTGGCGTGCCGTGGCGGTTCCGCGTGTTCCTCCGCGACCGACCGGCGGCGATCGCCGAGCTCGTCCCGATCCTCGAGCACCTCGGGCTGTCTCCGATCGACGAGCGACCCTTCACGTTCCACGGCGACGGCGGCACCGTCCACCTGTACGACCTCGGCGTCGAGCTCGATCGAACCGATCTCGACCCGGATCACGAGGCCGAGATCCGGCGCTCGTTCGCCGGCCTGCTGGCCGGCACGATCGAGGCCGACGGGCTCAATCGCCTGATCCTCGACGCCGGGCTCAACGGCCGGCAGGTGGGGGTGTTGCGGCTGTACAACCGCTACCTGCGCCAGGTCGGGTTCGCCTTCAGCACCCGCTACGTCGAACAGGCACTGGTGCGCAACGTGCAGATCGCGAGGTCGCTGATCGAGCTCTTCGACGCCCGCTTCGACCCGACGCTCGAGCTGGGCGACGTCGAACGGGCGGCCCGCATCGGTTCGCTCCGACAGGCGGTCGACGCCCAGCTCGACGCCGTGCCGTCACTCGACGACGACCGCATCGGTCGCATCTTCGTCGCCCTCATCGAGGCGACGACGCGCACCAACGCGTTCGCCCGTCCCGGTGGCGCTGGCGGTCAAGTTGTCGCCCGGTGGTCTCGCCTTCGTCCCCAAGCCCCGTCCGTGGTGTGAGATCTTCGTCTGCTCGGCAACGGTCGACGGCGTCCACCTGCGCGGTGGGCCGATCGCTCGTGGTGGCCTGCGGTGGAGCGACCGTCCGGAGGACCTCCGCACCGAGGTGCTCGGCTTGATGAAGGCGCAGATGGTGAAGAACGCGGTGATCGTGCCGACCGGCGCCAAGGGCGGCTTCGTCGTCAAGTCGTCGACGGCCGATCCCGCCGATCGCGATGCCGTGCGTGCCGAGGCGATCGACCGCTACCGGGCGTTCGTCGGTGCCCTGCTCGACCTCACCGACAACGTCGTGGCCGGCGAGGTCGTCCATCCGCCCGACATGGTGATCTACGACGACGACGACCCGTACCTCGTGGTGGCCGCCGACAAGGGCACGGCGACGTTCAGCGACATCGCCAACGAGGTTGCCGACGGCGCGCGACTTCTGGATGGGCGATGCGTTCGCCTCCGGCGGCAGCAACGGCTACGACCACAAGGCGATGGGGATCACCGCGCGGGGCGCCTGGGAGTCGGCGCGGCGGCACGCACGGGTGCTCGGCCTCGACGCCGATCGCGACGAGCTGACCGTCGTCGGTGTCGGCGACATGTCCGGTGACGTGTTCGGCAACGGCATGCTCCGCTCGCCGCACCTCCGGCTCGTCGCCGCCTTCGACCACCGTCACGTGTTCGTCGACCCGGCGCCCGACCCGGAGCGATCGTTCGCCGAGCGGCGCCGCTTGTTCCTCCTTCCGCGGTCCAGCTGGGCCGACTACGACGCGGCGTGCATCTCCGACGGCGGGGGCGTCTACTCGCGGGCGGCGAAGTCGATCGAGCTGTCCCCGGCGGCACGCGCCGTACTCGGCCTCGACACCGCCGAGGAGGCCGACGCGCTGTCGCCGGACCAGGTGATCTCGGCGATCCTCGCCGCCCCCGTCGACCTGCTGTGGAACGGTGGCATCGGCACCTACGTCAAGGCGCTCGCCGAGAGCCACAGCCGACGTCGGCGACCGGGCCAACGACGCCGTGCGCATCGACGCCGTCCAGTTGCGGGCGCGGATGGTCGTCGAGGGTGGCAACCTCGGGCTGACGCAGCTGGCGCGCGTCGAGTACGCCCTCGGTGGTGGGCTGATCTACACCGATGCCATCGACAACTCGGCCGGCGTCGACTGCAGCGACCACGAGGTGAACATCAAGGTCGCCCTCGAATCGCTCGTCCGTTCCGGCGAGCTGACGCTCACCGAACGCAACGAGCTGCTGACCGAGATGACCGACGAGGTCGCCCGGCTGGTGCTCGACGACAACCGCGCCCAGACGCTGGCGCTGATGATCGCCCGCAGTCAGTCACTGGCGATGGTCAACGTCCATGCCCGCTACGTCGACACGTTGGAGGCCGAGGGCTACCTCGACCGGCGGCTCGAGTTCCTGCCCACCGACAAGGAGATCGCCGAGCGGCAGAGCACGGGCAGCGGGCTGCGGGCGCCCGAGTTCGCGGTGTTGATCGCCTACACGAAGAACGCAGACGTCAGCGAGGTGTTGGCATCCGACCTGCCCGACGATCCTGCCCTCGAGCCGGACCTGCTCGCCTACTTCCCGGCTCCGCTGCGCGAGCGGTGGCCCGACGCCCTCCGACAGCACCGGTTGCGCCGCGAGATCGTCGCCACCGGTGTCGTCAACAGCATGGTCAACCTCGCCGGGATCTCGTTCGACCATCGCATGACGGAGGACTCCGGGGTGTCGGTGCCCGACGTCGCCCGCGCCTTCGTCGCCTCGCGTGAGATCTTCGGGTTCACCGAGATCTGGGACGAGATCGACCAGCTCGGCAGTTCGATCGAGCTCGGCGACCAGCTGTCGTTGTTCCTCGATGCTCGGCGGATGGTCGAGAAGGGGACCGTCTGGCTGCTGCGCCACCGGCGGCCGCCGCTGGCGATCGCCGACGCCGTCGACACGTTCGCGGCGGGCATCACGTTCCTCGGCGAGTCGCTCGACTCGATCGTGTCCGGGCGCGTCCGCGACGACGTCGAGCGGCTGTGCGAACGGCGCCTCGTCGCCGGCGTCCCCGAGCGGCTGGCGCGGCGCGGCGGCGCGGTTCCCGTGGCTGCACACCGGGTTCGACATCGTCGAGATCGCCCACGACGAGGCGATCAACGTCGCCGACGCAGCGACCGCCTACTGGGCCGTGTTCGACGTCTTCGACCTCGGCTGGCTGTGGGACGGCATCGGTGGTCTGCCACGGTCGGATCGCTGGCAGACCCAGGCCCGTTCGGCGCTGCGCGATGACCTGATGTCGACGCTCGCCGAGCTCACCCGGCTCGTCATCGGCACCGCCGCCGGCTCGCCGTCGGCGTGGGTCGCCGCCAACGAGCGTGCGGTCGGGCGGGCGATGGCGATGCACACCGAGATCCGCCGCTCCGACAGCTTCGACCTGACGACGTTGTCGGTCGCCCTGCGTCAACTGCACAACCTGACCTTGACCGCCGTCGGCCCGCGCCCGTCCTGATCGCGCCTCGCCCGAGACGCGATCGGGGGCGCCGCCGGGTTGCCGAATCTTGCCGCAGTCTTGCCGCAGTCTTGGCGTCCGCTTGTCGTCACCCAACCCGACGCACAACGTGACGACCGGTAGCGTCGCGAAGACATGTCCGGACCCCCGCGCTTCCGTTTCGCCCCGTCACCGACGGGCTCGTTCCACGTCGGCGGTGCCCGCACCGCCCTCTACAACTGGGCGCTCGCCCGTCGACTCGGTGGCACGTTCGTGCTCCGCATCGAGGACACCGACGAGGCCCGCAACCGACCGGAGTGGACCCAGGGGATCATCGATGCGCTGGCGTGGATCGGCATCAGCGCCGACGACGAGCACTTCGACGGGCCGCACTTCCAGAGTGCGTTCGCCGCCGCCCACGTCGCCGCCGCCGAGCAGCTCCACGCCCTGGGCGCGGCGTACTACTGCGACCTGACGGGCGAACAGATCCAGGAGCGGGCCAAGGCGACCGGCGCCTCCGGTTACGACGGCTACTCCCGCGATCGCGGCCTCGGGCCCGGACCCGGCCGGGTCCTGCGGTTCCGCGTCCCCGACGGCACCACCGTCGTCGACGACCTCGTGCGCGGCCCGGTCACCTTCGACAACGCGACGATCGAGGACTTCGTGCTGCTGCGTGGCAACGGCACGCCGATGTTCCTCCTCGCCAACGTCGTCGACGACATCGAGATGGGCATCACCCACGTCGTGCGCGCCGAGGAGCACCTGCCGAACACGCCGAAGCAGCAGATGCTGTGGCAGGCGCTCGGCCACGAGCCGCCGCACTGGGCGCACGTGCCGGTGCTCGTCAACGAGCAGCGCAAGAAGCTGTCGAAGCGCCGCGACAAGGTGGCGCTCGAACAGTTCCGCGACGAGGGGTACCTCGCCGAGGCGATGGTCAACTACTTGATGACGCTCGGGTGGACGCCGCCCAGCGACGACGGCAGCGAGATCGCCTCGTGGCCCGAGATCGAGGCGGCGTTCCGTCTCGAGGACGTCACCCACTCGCCGGCGTTCTTCGACCTCAAGAAGCTGGCCGCGTTCAACGGCGAGTACATCCGCCGGATGCCGCTCGGCGAGTTCGTCCAGCGCGCCGCCGAGGAGATCCCGGCCGAGTGGGACCGCGACCGGTTCGCCGCCATCGCCCCGCACATCCAGGAACGGCTGACGACGTTGCGCGAGGTGCCCGGCAAGGTCGACTTCTTGTTCGTCGCCGACGACGACCTGCCGATCGACGGGGCGTCGTGGGACAAGGCGTTCGGGCCGGCGTGGGCGGTGCCGTTGCTCGACGACGTCATCGGCGCGTACGGCGAGCTCGACTGGACCGCCGAGGCGCTGAAGGCGGGGTTCGAGGAGCTGGCCACGCGCTATGAGCTGAAGGTCGGCAAGGCCCAGGCCCCGGTGCGCGTCGCCGTCACCGGGCGCTCGGTCGGGCCGCCGCTGTTCGAGTCGATGGAGGTCCTCGGCCGGGCACAGACGATGCGCCGGCTCGACCTGGCGCGAGAACGCCTGCGGGCGGGGACCGACTGAATCGGGCGAACCGGTGGCCGATCGCCAGCGTCCCGAGCGTTCCGACGAGGAATGGCAGAGCGATCGGGAACTGCTCGCGGCCCTCGGTGAGCACGAGCCGGTCGGTGAGCGCTACGCCCGCACCGGTGAGATCCCGGTGGCGACCGGCCGCCGGCCGGGGATCGAGCCGACGGCGAACGCCGGGTTGCAGCGCGACCCGACCCCGGTGAAGCCGATCCCCAGGCCGCCGCGGTTCGTCGGTCGCTACGTGGTGCGCGCCCTGATCGCCGTCGTCGCCCTGTGCGCGATCTACGCCCTCGTCACGCTGTGGCAGGTGTGGTCGACGGGTCGCTCCGACCAGGCACGGCCCGTCGACGCCATCGTCGTGCTCGGTGCCGCCCAGTACGACGGTCGCCCGTCACCGCAGCTCGCCGCCCGCCTCGATCACGTGGTCGAGCTGTGGCCGGAGGGGCTGGCGCAGCGGATCGTGGCCACCGGCGGCAAGCAACCGGGCGACCGCTACACCGAGGCGCAGGCGGCGACGAACTACCTCGTCGACCACGGGATCCCCGCCGAGGTGATCGTCAGCGACGTCGAGGGTGGCTCGACCTACGAGTCGTTCGCCGACCTGCGCGCCCAGTACGGCGACGAGATCCGTTCCGTGCTCATCGTCACCGACCCGTATCACGCGCTGCGCAGCCGGATGATCGCCGCCGAGCTCGGCTTCGAGGCGTTCGTCTCGCCGACCGGTGACTCGGTCGTCACCGGCGCCGGGCAGTTGCGCCGGGAGGTCGAAGAAGCCGCCGGTGTGGCGATCGGTCGGATCATCGGCTTCGACCGCCTCGAACGCCTCACCGATTGACAACCGGGCCTGCCACGTGCGCGTTGGGGACGGGGCCGGGCGGGCGGCGCGCGCGTTGGGGACGGGGCCGGGCGGGCGGCGTGCGCGTTGGGGACGGGGCCGGGCGGGCGGCGTGCGCGTTGGGGACGGGGCCGGGCGGGCGGGCGGGGCCGTCGGATGGCGGTCGGATGGGGTCAGGTGCGACGGTAGGCGTCGGCGAGGTCGTGGACGAGGCCGTACTCGTCGATGTCGAACGTGGTCGGCACGTCCCACGTCTCGTCGCCATCGCGGGGGAGGGCGTGCAGCGTGTAGCGGTTGTGGCCGATCCGCTCGTAGCGCCGGCGGATCGGCACGATGCCGAGCGTCTCGACGTCGATCGTCGCCGCGAGCACCTCGGCGGCGTCGCCGACGTCGAGCTGCAGGCGACGGATCGGCACGGTGTGGGCGAAGGGCGTGCACGGCAACTCGATGTCGGTGACCCCGTCGAGCTCGGGTCGGTGGGCGCCGTTGACCTCGCCCCAGCGGGTGTGGCCGTCGGTGCCGAGCCACAGATCGGGCTCGTCGAGGTCGCGGAAGAGCAGCACTTGGCGCACGCTCCATGTCGCCGACAGCCGGATCACGTAGGTGATCGCCTCACGGCCGACGTCGCCGGTGGCGGTCCAGCCCTCGTTCTCCCAGCGCAACGTCAGGGTCTCGAAATGATCGTGGTCCCACGTGCGCCAACGAGCGATGTAGCCGTCCGCGGGAAAGGCGGTGAGCGCGGTCGTCATCGCTTCCAGGCTACGACCGCACCCCGACGCGCCGTCGGCGTCTCGCAGCGGCGGTCGGTGGTGGATCGGTCCGGTACCGTGCCCCGCATGACTCCGCTGGAAGACGCCCAGGCGCTGGTCCTCGCGGCGTGCCCGCCGGCGACACCGGTCCGCGTCACCCGCCGGGCGGCTGGCGGATTGGTGCTCGCCGAGCGCGTGGTCGCCGCCGAGGTCGTGCCCCCGTTCGACAACACCGCGGTCGACGGCTACGCCGTCCGCGCCGCCGACGTCGCCGACCCACCCGTCGAACTGGTGGTGGTCGGCGAGCTCGCCGCGGGCGCGGCGACGTCGCAGGCGATCGGCGCCGGTGAGGCGATCCGCATCATGACCGGTGCACCGATACCGGCCGGCGCCGATGCGATCGTGATGGTCGAGGACAGCAGGCGCGTCGGCGACGACCGGGTCAGCCTGTCGGTGTCGGTCGCGCCCGGCGCCTCGATCCGTCGGGCGGGCGACGACGTGCGCGTCGGCGACATCCTGTTCGAGCCGGGGACCGTCGTCTCACCGACGGTCGAGGGTGTGCTCGCCAGCGTCAACGTCGGCGAGGTGATGGTGCATCCGCGGCCGCGCGTCGCCGTGCTGTCGACCGGCGACGAGCTCGTCGACGACGGATCGCCGCTGGCACCCGGGCAGATCCGCGAGAGCAACAAGACGATGCTCGCCAACCTCCTCGCCGATGCCGGCTGCCAGGTCGTCGACCTCGGCATCGTCCGCGACGACGAGGACGAGCTGGAGCGCGTGCTGCGCGACGCCGCGGACGAGTGCGATGCGATCGTGTCCAGCGGCGGCGTCTCGATGGGCGACTACGACGTGGTCAAGGCCGTCCTGGCGCGCATCGCCGACATGACCTGGATGCAGGTGGCGATCCGCCCGGCGAAGCCGTTCGCCTTCGGGCTGCTCGATGGTGTGCCGGTGTTCGGGCTCCCGGGCAACCCGGTCAGCTCGCTGGTCAGCTTCGAGCTCTTCGCCCGTCCTGCCCTGCGGCAGATGCTCGGCCACCGGCACCTGATGCGCACCGGTCTCGTCGCCGTCGCCGATGTCGCCCTCGGCCGCCAGCCCGACGGCAAGACGCATTTCGTGCGGGTCAACGGCGACTTCGGTGACGACGGCCGCTATCACGTCCGCCCGGTCGCCGCCCAGGGGAGCCATCAGCTCGCCGCGACCGCGCTGGCGGACGCGATGGCCGTGGTGCCCGACGGTGAGGGTGTGCCCGAGGGTGGCGACGTCGCCGTGCTGCTGCTGCGCGGCGACGCCTGATCGACGCCCGACCGAAGCGCGGGCGGCGCCCGACCGGCGGTGGATCGCACGCGGCGTTCGCCCGTCGAACTCCCCATCGAGCTTCTAGGCTGGATGCATGTCACGGGGAGACGACACGCCGACGCGGCGACCGCTCGTCGATCCGTTCGGGCGCCTGATCGAGGATCTGCGCATCTCGATCACCGACCGCTGCAACTTCCGCTGCACCTACTGCATGCCCGAAGAGGGTATGACCTGGCTGCCGCGCGATCAGGTGATGTCGTTCGAGGAGATCACCCGGCTCGCCGGTGTGTTCGTCGGCCGGTACGGCGTGCGCGGGATTCGCCTGACCGGTGGGGAACCGACGGTGCGGGCCCACCTGCCGCGACTCGTCGAGATGCTCGCCGAGCTGCGCGGTCCCGACGGTCCGGTCGACTTGGCGATGACCACCAACGGCGCCACGATGCGCCGACTCGCCGAGCCCTTGCGCGCCGCCGGGTTGCGACGGGTCAACGTCAGCCTCGACACACTCGACCGGGCGAAGTTCGCCGAGATGACGCGCCGCGACGAGCTCCACAACGTCCTCGACGGCATCGTCGCGTGCCAGGAGGCGGGCTTCGACCCCGTCAAGATCAACGCCGTCATCGAGCGTGGCGTCAACGACGACGAGATCGTCGGCCTCGCCGAGTTCGGCCGCCGCCAGGGCGTCGAAGTGCGCTTCATCGAGTTCATGCCGCTCGACGCCGACGGTCACTGGGCGAACGATCGTGTCGTCGGCCAGGACGAGATCGTCGCCGCCCTCGCCGCCGTGCACCCGCTCGAGCAGATGCCGGCACGTGGTGCGGCGCCGGCCGACCGGTTCCGCTACGTCGACGGTGGTGGCACCGTCGGGGTGATCCCCACGGTCACCAAGCCGTTCTGCGGTGACTGCGATCGGGTCCGGCTGACCGCCGAGGGCCAGTTCCGGACGTGCCTGTTCGAGACCCGCGAGTTCGACCTGTTGGCGGCGATGCGCGCCGGGGAGACCGACGACGACCTCGCCCGCCGGATCGAGGCGGCGGTGGCGACGAAGTGGGCCGGCCACCGGATCAACCAGGTCAACTTCGTCCGCCCGGCGAAGTCGATGAGTCAGATCGGCGGCTGACCGGGCGCACGCTCGGCGAGTTCACTCGAGCGACGAGAACGCCTGGAACCGCTCGGCGACGGCGGCGTCGCCGACCACGTCGACCGGCCCGCCATCGCGTCGCCAGCACCACATCAGCAGGTTGTGTGCGGGGCCGCGCACCGCGGCATCGCCCTTGGCGTGCTGGCGGGTGAACTCCGCCCCGTCGGCGGTCATCGCCGTGATCAGCCATTCGCCGACCGCTGTCGTGCGGTCGTCGGTGCCCTCGGCAAGGCCGTTGTCGAGATCGGTGCAGTGCAGGTGGACGGAGCCGCCGACGTCGGCGGCGCCCGCCGCGCGGTCGCGTCCGGCGAACCACATCAAGAACTCGTCGATGCCGTCCGCGGCGACCGCCGCGGGCACCTCGTAGGGGATGTCGGCGGCCTGCTCGGCGTCCCAGCGGTGGACGGCGGTCTCTTGCACCATCCGCCGCAGCACCCAGTGGACCGACTGGGTCCCGGCCCACGTCCAGACCACCTGGTCCGGCTCGGCGCGGGTGAGCGCCGACACGAGCGCAGTGTGCGCCGCGGTGACCCAGTCGAGCACGAGTTCGTCGGCGGGACGGCTCGGTCGGGCGAGGGCAACCACCTCGTCCTTCGTCGCCAGCCCCTCGTCGACGATCGTCGCGAACCGGTTCCAGACGCCGCCGACATGCCAGACGAGGTCGCCGAGATCCCATCCGGGACAGGCGGGAACGGGGCGATCGAGTCCGACGTCCGCGGCCACCTCGAGCAACCGCACACCGTCGGTGCGCACGTGGGAGATCGGCTCGTAGGGCAGCACAGCAGGGGCGTCCATGGTCTGAACGTATCGGTCCGCAGCACCGGCCGAGGCCGCACGGCGGAGGTCACCCGTCGGCGCGGCACGACGGTGGTCGACCGGGACCGGACTAACGTGGCCGGTCGTGAGTGATCTGTCGTTCACCCATCTCGACCCCCTCGGCCATGCACGCATGGTCGACGTCACGCCGAAGGAGCCGACCCATCGCCGCGCCGTCGCCCGGTGCAAGGTCTTCATGAAGCCTGAGACCACCGCCGCGATCGCCAACCGGGAGGTGAAGAAGGGTGATGTCCTCTCGGTCGCCCGCGTCGCCGGCATCCAAGCCGCCAAGCGCACGGCCGACATGATCCCGCTCTGCCACCCGCTGCTGGTCGGTGCGGTGTCGATCAACTTCGAGATCGGTGACGACTTCGTCGCCATCGAGGCTCATGTCGACACCGTCGACCGCACCGGTGTCGAGATGGAGGCGTTGCACGCCTGCAGCACCGCCGCACTGACGGTCTACGACATGTGCAAGTCGGCCGATCGGGGCATGGTCATCGGCGAGCTGGCGCTGTGGGAGAAGACCGGCGGACGCTCGGGCATCTACCGTCGCGGCGACGGCTCGACCACGTGACGCGAGCGCCCGGCGTGACCGACGTCTCGTGGGTGATTGCACCGATCGTTACAATCGTCGTACAATCGTCACACGGGATGACCAAACGTCACCGACGCTGACATCTCAGCTCACTCGTCATCTCCACGACACCCACCACATACCTCCACGACACCAGCACGACACCAGCACGACCCTCCACGTTCACCACCGAGCGAACTCTTCTCTTCACTTCTTCATCACCTCATGGCACAACTCGTCCTTCTCGTTGTCGCCGCGGCCTGGGCCGCGGTCCTCATCCCCCCGATGCTCCGATCACGAGTCGAGAACCGGCCCAACTCCTCGGTCACGGACTTCCGTCGCCAGCTGAGCACGCTGCAGAGCACGGCCACGCCGGCGCGTGGCACGATGCGCGGCTTCGGACGCCCACTCGTGCAGTCCCCGCTGCAGCGGCCCGCCGCCGCCGGCCGGCCGGCGCACACCATGCATCGTCAGGCGGCGGTGCACGGCGGCGCCCCGGCCACCACCCGGGCCCGCCAGGGATCGCGTGCCCCCGAGGCGCGCTCGACCGGCTATCGGGTCCACGGCGACCCGTCGGGTGGGCACGAGCGTCCGCATCGTCAGACCCACATGGACCGCCCGGCCGCAGGGCACCGCGGCGCCGCGCCGCAACGCGCTGCTGCGCCGCAACGTCCCGCGGCGCCGACTCGCGGTCGCGACCCGCGTGCCGACGTCCGCCGCCGCCGGACCAACGTGCTCTTCCTGCTCGTGATCAGCACGGTCTGCACGTTGTTCCTCGCCGCCACCACGTCGTCGACCGTGCTGCTCTACGTGTTCGTCCTGTCGTTCCTGGCGCTGTGCGGTTACGTCTATCTCCTCGCCCAGCTCCGCCAACGCGCGACCGCAGGCTGGCGCGACGGCTGGTTCGACGGCTCCTGACACCCGCTGCGCCGGCGGGCGCGACGCAGGACGGGCCCGATACACTCCTCGAAGCCTCGGGGCTATAGCTCAGTTGGTAGAGCGCGTCGTTCGCAATGACGAGGTCAAGGGTTCGATTCCCTTTAGCTCCACCCCGATCGCCCGGTGACCGAACAGTCGCCGGGCGTCGTGTCGTTTTCCGGGCCGACGCTGTTCCCGGCACGGTCCCTGCCCGCCTACCGTGACGCGGTGACCGCCGACCATCGCTCATCCGCTCACTCCGCCAGCTCCGTTCCCGCGCACGTCGCCGAGAACCGCCGCCATTGGGATGCGATGGCCGCCGAGTGGGTGGCGACGGGAGAGCGAGCCTGGAACCAGGACCGGCCGACGTGGGGGATCTGGGGCGTCGGCAACGACGTGGCACCGTTGCTGCCCGATGATCTGACCGGACTCGATGCCATCGAGCTGGGCTGCGGCACGGGCTACGTCTCGTCGTGGATGCGGCGCCGCGGCGCTCGCGTCGTCGCCATCGACAACTCCGAACGGCAGCTCGCCACGGCCCGCCGGCTCGCCGCCGAGCACGGCGTGGACGACATCGAGTGGATCCACGGCAACGCCGAGCGGGTCGACCGACCCGACGCCAGCTTCGACCTGGCGATCAGCGAGTACGGCGCCGCCATCTGGTGCGATCCGCACGTGTGGATCCCCGAGGCGCACCGGCTCCTCCGACCGGGTGGTCGCCTCGCCTTCTACGGCAACCATCCGCTGGCGATGATCTGCACACCGGCCGACGGCAGCACGACGGGGTACACCCTCGAACGAAACTACTTCGAGCTCGGTCGCCTCGACTGGACCGGTGTCGCCGTCGACCCCGGCGGCATCGAGTTCAACCTGCCCGTGTCGGGTTGGATGGCGCTGTTCCGCGAGGTCGGTTTCCATGTCGACCAGTACGTCGAGGTCCAGGCGCCAGCTGATGCGGCCGGCACGGCGTTCTTCGTCACCGCCGAGTGGGCCCGTCGGTTCCCCGCCGAGCAGGCGTGGTTGCTCACCAAGCGGTGAGCGGTCGCCACTGGCGAGCGGGCCGACACCGGGCGGTGCCCCGGCTCACGCGACGGGGACCGCGTAGACGACGATGTTCTCGCGGTAACGGCGGACCGACGGGTCGAACTCGCCGCCGCAGGTGATCAACGCCAGCGTCTCGTCACCCGCAGTCCGCCAGAGCCGATCGCCGGGCAGTGCCAGCTTGCCGTAGCGTGCCCGCTCGACGACGGCGTAGACCCGGCGTCCGCCATCGTCGGTGGTGACCTCGATCTGGTCGCCGGGCTCGACCGAGCCGAGTCGGGCGAAGGGGCCGCTGTCACCCTTCCACGACACGTGGGCGGCGAGCACGGTGGTCCCGCCCTGCCCCGGCGACGAACCGAGTCGGTACCAGCCGATCTCGTCGGCGCCCGGGATCTCGAGCTGCCCGTCGGGTTCGAGCCCGACCGGCCGGATGGGGAATCCGCTGACGTCGATCGAGCTGATCTGCAGCGCGACCGGTGTCGGCCGGGGCACGATCGGTGCCGGGATCGCCGACGTCCGTGCCGGCAGTCGGGCGGCGAGGCCGGTTGCGGCCCCACTGGCGTTCGCGCTTCCTGCGGTACCGCCGTCTGTCGGTGGGTCCGGGATCGCGTCGTCGGACGGCGCAGGCAACTCCGCCGATGCGATGGCATCCGCCGGCGGCGTCATGCGGGGGGCGACGGTCGACGGCGCCGCGGCGACGGCGACGTCGGGATTGGTCACCGCACCGGGCTGCTGGCCGGTGAAGGCGATGATCCCGACGATGAGTGCTCCGACAGCGCCGAGCGCGGCGACGACACCGAGGCACGTCCGACGACGGTCGGCCCCGGTGTCGTCGCTCACGCGCATGACGTTCAGTCCACCACGGTCCGGCGACGCAGCACCAGCGCACCGCCCGACAGGGCCAGCATGCCGAGCACCGCGGCCAGCAGGACCGGCGAGACGCCACCGTCGGCGGGCTCACCGCCGGTGTTGACCGCCGTCGGGGCGGGGGCCGCTCCCGGCGTCGCACCGGCGAGGGTGACCTCCTGGGTGTAGAAGGTGAAGGTCTCGTCCTCCAACGAACCAACGGCGTACACGATCAGGCCGCTGCCGGCCGCGAGGTCGACCGTCGGCACGTCGGCGATCGGCTCGCCACCGGTCGGGGCGATCTTGGCGCCGGCGATCTCCCCAGCGGGCAGGACCAACGCCTGCTCGTTCGGGTTGGACAGGTTGCTGACCGGACGGGCATCGCCGAGGACGATGTCGACGGCCGGTGCCGCGGCGGTGTGGCGAACCGTCAGGCGACCCTCGCCGCTCCCGGCGGCGCTCGTGTCGTTCTCGAACGGCGTGAGTGTCGGTGTGCCGTCCGCACCGAGGTGGGCGACCACCGTCCAGTTGCCGGAGGCGGGCACCTCCAGCGACGCGATCGGGCCGATGACGACATCGGTGGTTCCCGCAGCCCGCACCTCGACGTCGGTCAGGGTCTGGCCCGCGAAGGGCGTCAGATCCTGGATGTCGCCGGGCTCGAAGCCGGGGACGACGACCTCACCGGCGACGACGACGTCGACCGTCGCGCCGGGGATGCCGTGGAGCAGGCTGATCTGCGTGGCGTCTTGGGCCTGTGTCGCTCCTGCAGGGATGGTGATCAGGGCGGCCGCGGCGGCGACCGCCGCGACGAGGATTCGCTTCATCTCGGGTCCTTTCGATGGGGAGCCGGTGATCCGGCTGGATCGTCCCAGCGCCCTGACGGGCCCGGGGACGAGCATGGTTCGCATCGAATGGCGTAATGGATCGACGACATCGAGAATCTGGCCAGCCGCAGCCAGCCGCAGCCAGCCGCAGCCAGCCGCAGCCAGCCGCAGCGGCAGTCAGCGCGTCAGCGGGCGAGCCGTCAGCGCGTCAGCGCTGTCCGCGAAGCCGGCGCCGTGGCGCGACCGCAGATCGGCGTTGACCCGTTGACGCTCGAGGATCTGGTCGAGCGTCTTCGCCGCCTGCTCGATCGGGTGCTCGGCGAAGAACGCCGCTGCGTCGGCGACCAGCTCGGGCGTGTTGAGGAACTTCACGGCGTCGACCATGCGCACGATCGTGTTGCTCGGGAAGCGCTCCACGGCCTCGTTCCAGCGGTCGGTGACGAAGCGCCACGCCGTCGCTCCGTGGCGACGGTTGGCGATCGCCGCGCGGCAGCAGGAACGGCGCGTTCTGCGTGCGCACCTGACCGCTGAAGGCGAACTCGCAGGTGCGCACGATGAGTGCTTCATCGTCGAAGTCGGCGAGCGCGTAGAGGTGACGGAGCTGTTCCTGCGGCGTGGCCGCAGCGGCGAACTCACGCTGCATCCGGTCGTAGACCTCGTCGTCGCCGGTCGCCGCGACCACGGCGGTGGCGGCAGCGACGAGCTCGGCGTCGACCGAACCCGGGTGCTGCAGCGCGGCGTCGAACCACTCCCGGCTGCGGGCCTGCACGCCGGCGTCGTCACCGAGGATGCCCAGCGTGCTCGTCAGCAAGCCGCGCAACTTGCGGGTGAGGTCGGAGTCGGCGTCGACGGGTTCGCCGAGGTCACGCAGCGCCGGCTCGACGAGCGCCCTCACGCGGGCGCGGAACGCGTCGAGCGCCGGCCCGTCGTCGAGCAGGCGGCCGAGGGCGCGCAGGGCGATGGCGATCGCCTGCCACACGGTGTGCTCGCGCTCGTCGCGGAACTCCTCCAGGAATGCCAGCAGCTGTTCGGGCGCCAGGCGGCCGGCGGTGGTCGCTGCCAACGCATCGTCGACCAGGCCGTAGCGCTCCTTGGTGTCGAGCGTCGGCAGCACGTCGGCGCCGAGGCGCGACCGCAGCTCGTCGTCGTACTCGACGCGAAAGAAGCCGTGCCCGCCCGCACCGACGACGACCGGCGACGCCGGGTCGGACAGCGCAACCGTCGCCGGTTCACCGTCATCGTCACCGAGCACCACCAGCGTCGTCTCGCCGCCGTTGCGGACGTGCACCGGGATCACCCAGCGCTGGCCGTCGTCGGGGGCGTCGACGAACGTGAAGCGGCGCTGCTGCAGTCGCAGCTGCGTGGTGCCATCGACGTCGACGAGCTCGGCGCGCACGATCGGGAAGCCGGGCTGCCAGATCCACGAGTCCATCATCCGCCGCACCGGCTCCCCGGAGGTCGACTCGATCGCGTCCCACAGGTCGCCGGTCTCGGTGTTGGCGTAGGCGTGGCTGCGGAGGTAGTGGCTGACGCCCTCACGGAAGCGATCGGGGCCGAGGTACTGCTCCAACATCCGCAACAGGGCGCCACCCTTCTGGTACGTGAGGACGTCGAACATCCCCTCGCAGTCGTCGGGTGAGCGGACCTCGTATTCGACCGAGCGGGTGCTCAGGAGGGCGTCGGTCTCGAATGCCGTGCTGCGCTCGACGTTGAACGCCGTCCACCGCTCCCAATCCGGCCGGTAGGCGTCGCAGGCGGCAACCTCCATGAACGTGGCGAACGCCTCGTTCAACCAGATCCCGTTCCACCAACGCATCGTCACCAGGTCGCCGAACCACATGTGCGCCAGCTCGTGGGCGACAACGTCGGCGACCAGCTCGCGCTCGGTCTGTGTGCTCGTCGCCGGGTCGAGCAGCAGCAGGCTCTCGCGGAACGTGATGCAGCCGAGGTTCTCCATCGCCCCGGCGGCGAAGTCGGGGATGGCGACGAGGTCGACCTTGTCGGCCGGGTAGGCGATGCCGTAGTACTCCTGGAACCAGCGCAGGCAGAACGCGCCGACGTCGAGGCCGAAATCGGTGAGGTGCGACTTGCCCGGCACGTGGACGACGCGCAGCGGGATGCCGTCGACGTCGACGACCTCGGTGGTCTCCAGCTCACCGACGACGATCGCCACCAGGTAGCTGCTCATCACCATCGTGTCGCCGAAGCGGATGACGGTCCGCCCGTCGGCCTCCGTGCGCTCCACCTCGGGGCTGTTGGAGATCGCCGTCAGGCCGGCGGCGACGTCGAGCGTGACGGCGAACACGGCTTTGAACTCCGGTTCGTCCCAGCACGGGAACGCCCGACGGCAGTCGGTCGACTCCATCTGTGTGGACGCGATCACGTGCGTCACACCGTCGTCGTCGGTGTAGGTGCTGCGGTAGAACCCGCGCAGCTTGTTGTTCAGCACGCCGTCGAAGTCGATCTCCAGCACGTGCGACCCGCCGGCCAACGGCGACGCCGGGACGACGACGAGACGCTCCGATTCCGGGTGCAGCTCCCACGCCGCGTCGGCGCCGTCGACGCGGCACGAGCGGATCTCGATCTCGATGCAGTTGAGCACCAACGCCGAAACGCCGTCACTCGCCCCACCACCCGACCCGGCACCCGACCCGGCACCCGACCCGGCACCCGACCCGGCACCGTCGACGTCGAGCTCGATGGTCACCGAGCCCGCGAACGTCGCCGTGTCGAGCGAGGGGCGCAGATGGACGTCATAACGCCGCGGCCGGGCGTCGGTCGGCAGTCGGAAGGGGTCGAGCGCGGACACGTCGAACGCAGACGCTGACATCGTTCGAAGGGTAGCGGCGGCTCCCGGTGCCGGGGCGTTCGCGGCGGTAGCGTGGCGCACCGTGTCTGACCTGATCCGACGGTTCACGACCCGGAGCGACGCCGCCGGCGACCAGCCGGCGCGCTTCGATGTCGTCGGCATCGGCAACGCCCTCGTCGACGTCATCGCTCCCGCACGCGACGACTTCCTCGTCGAACACGACCTCGTCAAGGGTTCGATGACGCTCGTCGAGACCGACCGTGCGCTCGAGCTGTACGCCGCACTCGAGTCGGCGGTCGAGATGAGCGGTGGTTCGGCGGCGAACACGATCGTCGGCATCGCCAGCCTCGGCGGCCGCGCCGCCTACATCGGCAAGGTCAACAACGACGAGCTCGGCGACGTGTTCGGCCACGACATGCGCGCCGTCGGCGTCGGCTTCGGGCGCCCGCCGAGCGGCACGTTCACCCCGACCGGACGCTGCGTCATCGTCGTCACCCCCGACGCCGAACGGACGATGAACACCTACCTCGGGGTGTCGAGTGAGTTGTGCGTCGACGACCTCGACGAGGCCACGATCGCCGACTCCCGCATCCTCTACATGGAGGGTTACCTGTTCGACCGCGATCCGGCGAAGGCGGCGTTCCGTCGGGCCGCCGACGTGGCCCACGCCAACGGGCGGATGGTGTCGTTGACGCTCTCCGACTCGTTCTGCGTCGACCGTCACCGCAACGACTTCCGGACGCTCGTGCGCGAGTCGGTCGACCTGCTGTTCGGCAACCACGACGAGCTGCTGTCGCTGTACGAGCTCGACTCGTTCGACGATGCCGTCGCGGCGTTGCGTTCGGAGTGCGAGCTGGCGGCGATCACGGTCGGCGCCGACGGCTGCCTCGTCGTCACCCCCGACGAGCTGGTGCGCGTCCCCGCCGTGCACGTCGACCAGGTGATCGACACGACCGGTGCCGGCGACCTGTTCGCCGCCGGGTTCCTCTTCGGACTGACGTCGGGACAGGATCTGGCGACGTGCGGGCGGTACGGCACGATCGCCGCCGCCGAGGTGATCAGCCACGTCGGGCCGCGCCCCCTCGTCGAGCTGCGTAACCTGCTCGGTGATGGCTGATGAGGCTGCTTCCGACCTCCTGACGACCGCTCGCCACTGGCTCGACGGCGAACCCGACGACGACATCCGCACGGAGCTCGCCGGGCTGATCGACGTCGCCGTGGCCGGTGATGTCTCGTTCCTCGCCGAGCACTTCGGCGGCACGCTGCAGTTCGGTACCGCCGGGCTGCGCGCCGCGGTCGGTGCCGGGCCGATGCGGATGAACCGGCTCGTCGTGCGCCGTGCCGCCGCCGGACTGGGACGATGGTTGCTCGCCGAGCAGGCTGCCGGACGTCTCGACGACGCCGCCGGGCGCGGCGTCGTCATCGCCAACGACGCCCGTCGCAAGAGCGGCCTGTTCGCCGAGGACACGGCGCGGGTGCTGGCGGCGATGGGCATCCGGGCGCGGGTCCATCCCGGGTTCAACCCGACGCCGCTGCTCGCCTGGTCGATCACCGAGCTCGGGGCCGCAGCCGGTGTCGTCGTCACGGCGTCGCACAACCCGCCCGCCGACAACGGTTACAAGGTGTATCTGCAGACCGGGTCGCAGATCGTGTCGCCCGTCGATGCCCAGATCGCCGCCGAGATCGCCACATTCGACGACCCGGTGACGATCGCCCTCGCCGATGCCGACGATCCGCTGATCGAGCGACTCGACGAGTCGTGGCGCGATCGCTACGTCGCCTGGGCGGCCGCCGCCCGGCTGCAGCCCGACGTTGCCGGTGTGCCGGTGGCCTACACGGCGATGCACGGCGTCGGTGGCGAGGTCGTGCTACGGGCCTTCGAGGCCGCCGGGTTCCCGGCACCGTCGGTCGTCGCCGAGCAGCAGGAACCGGACGGCCGCTTCCCGACGGTCTCGTTCCCCAACCCCGAAGAGCCCGGAGCGATGGACCTGCTGCTGGCAGAGGCGGCCGAGGTCGGCGCCCACGTGGCCATGGCCAACGACCCCGACGCCGACCGGCTCGGTGTCGCCATCGCGCAGCCCGACGGCACATGGCGTCGCCTCAGCGGCGACGAGATCGGCTGGCTGTTCGCCGACTACATCCTCGCCAACACGTCGGGTGACGACCGGCTGGTGGTGACCACGCTCGTGTCGTCGTCGCTGCTGGCCAAGATGGCCGACGCCGCCGGCGTGCACAGCATGGAGACCTTCACCGGCTTCAAGTGGATCGGCAAGATCGCCACCGAGCATCCCGAGCTGCGCCTCGTACTCGGTTACGAGCAGGCGCTCGGCTATCTCGTGGCCGCCAAGCCGCTCGACAAGGACGGCATCTCGGCCGCCGTGTTGATGGCAGAGATCGCCGCCGTCGCCGCCGCCGAGGGCTCGACCCTGCAGGCGCGCCTCGACACCATCGCCGAGCGCTTCGGTCGGTACGTGACCGCCGAGCTGTCGGTACGCATCCCGCCGTCGGTCGGCGCCGAATGGGTGGCGGCGATCGAGGCCGACCCGCCGACGTCGATCGGCGGCCGCGACGTGGCCTCCGTGTCGTCGTACCCGGAGGCCAACCTGGTGCGCCTGGTGCTCGACGGCGGCGTCCGCCTGCAGGTCCGCCCCAGCGGCACCGAACCGAAGGTCAAGCTCTACGCCGAAGCCGTCGACGTCGACCGCGCCGACGTCGATGCCCTCCTCGCCGCCCTCGCCGCCCTCGCCCCCACCCCCACCTCCACCCCCACCCCCACCTCCACCCCCACCTCCACCTCCACCTCCACCCCCACCTCCTGACCCGCCACCCGCGCCCGGCCCGCCCAGGCCCACCCCCACCCACCCATGGTTCTGGGTCGCGTTCACCGCGCCGGGCGCGGTGTTTCCGACCCGGAAGCGTCGCAGGCCTCAGGCGCCCAGCGGTCGAGCGCAGCGCGAATGCGTGCGGCGGTGGCAGCGGGCTGGCGGACGATCGCGCGATAGGTGAATCGCAGCGTGATCCAACCCGCGGCGGCGAGTCGGGCGTCGCGCAACCGGTCGCGCTCGAACTGCGCATGATCGAGTCCGTGATGCATCCAGCCGTCGCACTCGATGAGCACGGGCGTGCCGACGACGCGGAAGTCGACCTCCCACCCTTCGATCAGGGGATGGAAGTCCACCGGCGGCAGGCCGGCGCGGCGGAGCAGGCGCCGCATCGCGATCTCGAGCACCGAGTCCGCCGGACGTCCGTCGATGTTCCAGTCGTCGACGGCGCGCCGCAGGGCCGTGATGCCGTGGCGGCCACGTTCGGCGTGTTCGACGAGGACGGCCTCGAGCAGCTCGAGCGTCGTGAGCCGACACGACAGGGCGTGACCGACGGCGCCGCGCACCGCGTGACGGTCGACCGCACCGAGATCGAGCAGCAGGCGCGACACGCTCGTGCACGCGATGCCGGCGCGCAGCAACGCAGGGCGCAACCGCAGCTGATCACGCGGTCGGTGGACGCGGACCCCGCCGTAGCGACGAGCAGGCCCACGACACGGGAGGATCACGTCGACCGGGTCGTCGTCCGGGCGCGGGATTCCCCACAGGCGTGCCGCTGACCGGTGCGAGGCGAGGGCGTCTGGCCCCGCAGCAAGGACGGCCGAGGCGATGGCGAGCTCGGGCGTCGGCAGCGTCCCGGCAAGTCGTGACACGTGCGGATGGAGCGCGACGAGCAGCCCCGAGCCGTGGGCGCGCTGCCAGGCGTCGTCGGAGCACGTCACGGCGTGCCGATGGATCGCGCCGTGATGGGCCAGGCCGATGCGTTCGAGATGACGAATGTCCACACCCTGCAGGGGGCCGGTCGCAGCCCGGAACGGAAATCGTCGTTCTGGGTCGGATTTGCCGCGCTCTCCGCGGTGCTGCCGACCCAGATGCGTGCGACGTCGTGGGCACACCGCGTCAAACGGGTTCTGGGTCGCCGATGCCGCACGATCTGCGGCAATTCCGACCCAGAAGCGGGTGCGCCGTGCTGGCCCGGCCGGATTGGCGCGGGCGGTCGTGGGTCGGGTGGGGGATCGCTAGCGTGGCGCCGATGTCTCTCGCCGACCTGATCCAGCGTGCGCCCAAGGCGCTGCTCCACGATCATCTCGACGGCGGGTTGCGTCCGGCGACCGTCGTCGAGCTGGCCAGCGAGTACGGGTACCGCGGGCTGCCGACGAGCGACGTCGACGACCTGGCGCAGTGGTTCAACCGCGGCGCCAAGCGCAACGACCTCGTGCTCTACCTCGAGACGTTCGCCCACACGGTCGGGGTCATGCAGCACAAGGACGCCATCGAGCGCGTCGCCTACGAGTGCGCCCAGGACCTCGCCGCCGACGGCGTCGTCTACGCCGAGGTGCGCTTCGCCCCGGAGCTGAGCACCGAGCTCGGCCTGACCCTCGACGAGGTGATGGAGGCGGTGCTCGCCGGCTACGAGCGGGGGAGTGCGGGCACCGACCTGACGATCTACGCCATCGCTTCGGCGATGCGCACCGCCGCCCGCAGCCTGGAGATCGCCGAGCTGGCCGTGCGCTTCCGCGACCGCGGCGTCGTCGGGTTCGACATCGCCGGCGCCGAAGCGGGCTATCCGCCCTCGCGCCACCTCGACGCCTTCCAGTACGTCAACCGGGAGAACTTCCACTCCACCGTCCACGCCGGTGAGGCGTTCGGGTTGCCGTCGATCTGGGAGGCGGTCCAGTTCTGCGGCGCCGAGCGGCTCGGCCACGGCGTGCGCATCGTCGACGACATCGACCCCGGCGACGGGTTCGGCAGCGAGAAGCTCGGCCGCCTGGCGACGTACATCCGCGACCGCCGCATCCCGCTCGAGCTGTGCCCGACGTCGAACGTCAACACCGGTGTCGTGCCGTCGATCGCCGAGCACCCGATCGGAATGCTGCGCCGCCTCCGCTTCCGGGCGACGGTCAACACCGACAACCGGTTGATGAGCAACACGTCGATGTCGAAGGAGATGCAGAAGCTCGCCGACGCCTTCGGCTGGGGCCTCGAGGACTTCGAGTGGCTCACCGTCAACGCCATGAAGTCGGCGTTCGCCGCCTTCCCCGAGCGCCTCCGCCTGATCAACGGCGTGATCAAGCCGCGCTACGCGATCCTCCGTTCCGAGCACGCACTGGGAGTGTCCTGATGGCTGTCGAGACGATCATCGTCGACCACCCGGTGTGCACCGACGCGCTGGCGCGCATCCGCGACCGCGACACCCCGAACGCCCTCTTCCGTCAGAACCTGCAACGCATCGGTGGGCTGTTGATCGTCGAAGCGACGCGTGACCTGCCGACCGTCGACGGCACGGTCGAGACGCCGCTCACCACCGCCCCGGCGCGGCGGATCGCCGTGCAGCCCGTCGTCGTGCCGATCCTGCGTGCCGGCCTCGGGTTCGTCGCCGCGGCGCAGGACCTGTTGCCGAACGCCGACCTCGGCTTCATCGGCATCGCCCGCAACGAGGACACGCACCAGCCGGAGCCGTACGTCAACAAGCTCCCCGAATCGCTCGCCGGTCGCCCGGTGATCGTGGTCGACCCGATGCTTGCCACCGGCGGCTCGCTGATCCACACCGTGCGCCTGCTCCTCGAACGGGGCGCGATGGAGCCGATCACCGTCGTCTGCGCGCTCGCGGCGCCCGAGGGCATCGCGGCCTTGGAGGCCGCGGGGCTTTCGATCCGCCTCGTCACGGCGGCGGTCGACGACCACCTCGACGAGCAGGCGTTCATCGTGCCCGGGCTCGGCGACGCCGGCGACCGTCAATTCGGCACCCCGGCCTGACCCCGGCGGCCCAGTCGACACTCTGATCCTGCCCGGCTGATCCTGCTCGACTGATCCTGCCCGGCTGATCCTGCCCGGCTGATCCTGCTCGGCTGATCCTGCCCGGCTGATCCTGCTCGGCGCCCGTTGGCGATCCCGGTCCGCCACCGCCGTCACGGGCGGCGTAGCGTGGCGGTCATGGGGGTCTTCTGCACCGCGACGTTGAACTTCGCCGCTCGCGGCGGTGACGTGATGGCCGACTCGGTGGAGACCGACATCCACGACGCCCGCCAGGCCGACCTGCCGGGCTGGCAGTCGTGCGGTTTCGAGCTCGTCGACCATCGGTCGGCGGTGTCCGCGTGGGGTGACGACGACGAGGTCGCCGAGCTCCATCACCGCGAGATGGAGGAGCTGGCGCGGGAGATGACCGGCTGCGAGATCGCTCTCGTGTCGAACCACATCAAACGTGGTCCCGACCAGGTCGCCCGCCACCAGGACCTCGGCCCGATCACGTTCGTGCACTCCGACTTCGCCGCCGGCTACGACCAGCTGGTCCGCCAGTCGTACGTCGCTCCCGACCCCGAGCGCGCCGGGTTGCTCCGTTCGCTCGAGCGCAACGGCGTCACCGGCGACGACGTCCTCGCCGCCCGGCGGCTGGTGATCCTCCAGTTCTGGCGCAACCTCGGTCCGGCGAAGATGGACCTTCCGCTCGCCTGGTGCGACGCGCGCACGGTGACACCCGACGACACCCGACCGATCCCGGTGTCCGACTACGCCGGTTCGGGCGTCGACTTCGACGCCCTGGCGATCCTCGGCCCGACCGACGACTCGTCGTACCGGTGGTACGCCTACCCCGAGCTGCTCGCCGACGAGGTCGTGGCCTTCCGCACCTTCGACTCCGACCTCGTCGAGCGTGGCGAGACGTGGTTCACACCGCACTCGGCATTCCGTGACCCCGACGTCGAGCTGGGCGACCCGCCGCGCTCGAGCATCGAGTTGCGGGCGATCTGCCTGTCCGATTGATCGGCTCCCGCTGATCGGCTCCCGCTGAGCGACTCCGGCTGAACCGGCTCGGCACGGGGCCGACGCGCTCAGTTGCTGCGGTTGTCGAGGAACGACGTCGTGAACTCGCAGCGCGGGAGACGTTGTCCGGCGGCGGCGTCGAGGATCTCGTCGGCGCCGCGAACGAGATCGTCGAGATCGTGGCACTCGGCGCCCATCCGGCGACCGACACCACTGAACAGCGTCAGCGAGGACACCAGCTTGGCGTCGTCGGGCGACCCGAGCAGGTCGTGCACACGCATCCCGTTGCCGACCACCTGGTCGTGGACGGCGTCGACCATCGCCGCGTAGTCGGCGCGCAGCGGCCCATCGTCGAGGTAGGCGCGTGCCTCGTCGACGCTGGTGATGGCGTACTGCCGGGCCATCGGGCTGGTGCCCAGGCCGGCGACCTGGGGGAACACGTACCACATCCAGTGGCTGCGCTTGCGGCCGTCACGGATCTCGGTCAGCGCACGTTCGTGCTCACCGCGCATCGCCCGGAAGCGTTCGAGGTCGATGCCGGCCATCGGCCCATCACAGCACGCATCCGGTGCGGGGTCCAGCGCCTCGCCGACAGCCTCGACTGAACCGATCTCGGTCGGATCGTGCCCGGAAAGCGGGCAGATCCTGACCGAGATCGCAGCGGCGCCGGTCAGCGGCGCCCGTTCAGAGAGCGGCGTAGGCGGGGACGATCACGTCGTCGACGAGGGCCCGTCGTTGCTCGATGGGGGCGAAGCCGGCCATCGCCGCATTGGTCGCCAACCGGCACATCTCGCCGGCGTCGAGGCGGTGGGCGTGGGCGACGGCGTGGAGCTCGGTCGACGGCATCACGTTGCTCATCAGGCGGTTGTCGGTGTTGTAGCCGACGCTGAACCCGGCCCGCAGGAACGGACCGATCGGATGGTCGGCGATCGTCGGCACGGCACCGATCTGCACGTTGCACGTCGGCGCCATCTCCAGGTGAACCTGGTGGTCGAGGACGTAGCGAGCGAGCGGCCCGAGGGTCATCGGTGCCGCCGGGTCGTCGACGAGGCTGGTGTCGGTACGCAGCCGCACGCCGTGGCCGATGCGGTGGGCGCCGTGGGTGATGGCATCGCTGATCAGCTCGAGGTCGGGAGGCTCGCTGGCGTGGATCGTGATGTTGAGCATCGCCTGGCGGGCGATCGCCAGCGCCTCGGCGTGCATCGACGGCGGGAAACCGGTCTCGGCACCGGCGAGGTCGAAGGCGACGACCTTGTCGTCGATGGTGCGCATCCGCTCGACGAGGCGGGCGACCTCGACCGAGTGGTCGCCGGTGCGCATCGCGCAGCAGATGGCGTTGACGGTGATCCCCTGGCCGTCGGCGCGGGCGTCCTGCTCGCCGCGACGGAAGCCGCTCGTGACCGCGGCGACGACGTCGTCGAACGCCAGCCCGTCCTGCTGGTGCAGCTCGGGGGCGAAGCGGACCTCGGCGTAGACGACGCCGTCGGCGGCGAGGTCGACGACCGCCTCGCGGGCGATGCGCTCGATGTGGTCGGCGCGCTGCATGACCGCCAACGTGTGCTCGAAGGTCGCCAGGTACTGCAAGATGTCGCCGGTGTCGGCACCCCTCGTGAACCATGCCTGCAGGTCGTCGGGCGTGGTCGGCAACGTCCAGCCGATGGCGTCGGCGAGCTCCAGCAGCGTGGTCGTGCGCAGGCCACCGTCGAGATGATCGTGGAGGAGGACCTTCGGCAGCGCCCGCGCCGTGTCGAGCGAGATCGTCATCGCAGGCGCGCCACTACTGCATGCCCTTGAACCACGGCACACCTTCCTCGGCAGGCGGTCTCAGGCGTTGCGCCCCGAGGGTGACGGCGATCAGCGTCACGACGTACGGGGTGACGAAGACGAGCTGGTTGTTCGGCTGCTGGACGGCGAAGTAGGCCCAGAGCGTGACGGCGGCGAAGGCCCCGACGATGCCGGCACCCTGGGCGCTGCGACGCGCCGCCATGATGATCGCCGTCACGGCGAGCCCGATGGCGGCCGCCAGCACCAGGGCGCGCACGAGGTCGCCCGGGTTGGTGCGCAGCGTGATGCCCTGGGCGTAGCCGAACAGGCCGGCGCCGAGCGCCGTGCCGGCCGGCATCCAGTTGCCGAAGATCATCGTCGCCAGGCCGAGGAACCCGCGGCCGGCGACCTGGTTCTCCTGGTAGCGGTTGGCGAACAGCACGAGCACGGCGCCGCCCATGCCGGCGAGGCCGCCGGAGATCGCCATGCCGATGTAGCGCATCGTGTGCACCGACACACCGAGCGAGTCGGCCGCCGACGGGCGTTCGCCGGAGAACCGCAGCCGGAGGCCGAGCGGTGTGTGCCACAAGAGGTAGGCGACGCCGAAGAAGAGCCCGATCGTCAACACGACGTCCCAGGTGACGGCGGTGGTGAGGCCGCGCAGCAGCCCCGAGATGTCGGCGATCAGCCACCAGCCGGTGTCCTCGAGCCAGCCGAGGATGTCGGGTGACTGCCAGCCGAAGAGGTCGCCGCCCGACAGGAACGGCATCGTGAACGATCCGATGCTGCCCTTGTTGCCGGGCGACGTGGTGACCGACCCACCCTGCACACCGACGAACAGCTCGCTGGCCATGAACCGGGCGACACCCGGGGCGATGAGGTTGATCGCCACGCCGGCGACGATGTGGTTGACGCCGAATGTCGTCGTGGCGACGCTCATCACGAGGCCGCCCATCACACCGCCGATGATGCCGCCGACGATCGCCATCCACGGCCCGTACTCCCATCCCCACCAGCCGGCGAAGATCGTGCCCATCACCATCATCCCGTCGAGGCCGATGTTGACCGTGCCGCTGCGTTCGGCGACGAGGCCGGACAGACCGGCGAGCCCGATCGGTGCGGCGGTGCGCAGGGCGACGCCGAACGTGCCGCTCGAGGTGAGGTCGGGGTTGTCGGCGATCAATCGCGCCGTCGACATCACGGCCACGCCGAGCATGGCGATGAGCACGATGCGCGTGCGCGGGTTGGCGAGCAGCGGCGCTCGGCGGGTCGGCGGGACGGCCGCCGAGGCGTTGGCGAGGATGCTGGTCATGTCGCCGCTCCAACGGCCGTGGTGCCGGGTCGTGGCGGGGGACGTTCGATGCTCGTCGCCGCAGCGGCGGCGGCGACGGCGGCGGCATCGTTGCGGCGCCGCACGACCTCGTAGGCGATGACGGCGACGAGCAGGAACGACCCCTGCAGGATGCGGCCGATCTCGGGCGGCACGCCGAGCGGGCCGAGGCGTTGGGTGGCGCGCTCGATCGTCGCCCAGATCAACGCCGCTCCGGCGATGCCGATCGGGCTGTTGCGGCCGAGCAGCGCGAGGCCGAGGCCGGTGAAGCCGATCGTCGTCGGGAACGCGTCGCCGTACTTCTGGAAGTTCGGGTCGGCGAGCAGGAACGGCAGCCCGATCATCCCGGCGACGGCACCGGAGAGGAACATCGTGATCAGCACCATCCGCTTGGGGTTGACGCCGGCGCTGGTCGCCGCGTCGGCATTGAGGCCCGACAGCTTCAGCTCGTAGCCGAAGAGGCTGCGGTTGAGCAGCACGTGGTAGCCGATGCCGAGGGCGATGGCGAACGGCAAGAACCCGTACAGCTGGACGCTCGACCCGAAGTGGAACCCGAAGAACTCGAAGATCGGGTTGAGCGCCGGGATCTGGCCGGAATCGGGGATCGGCTTGGTCTGGGCGACGAGCCCGCCGTTGGCGTTGTCGCGGAACACCTCGGCGAGCAGGAAGGCGCTGAGGCCGATGGCGATGTAGTTGAGCATGATCGTCGAGATGACGACGTTGACGTTGCGGGTGACGTTGAGCACGCCGGCGATCAGCGCCCACGTGCCGCCGACCGCGACGGCAACGAGGAAGATGAACGGCACGTGCAGCAGCGGCGGCAGGCTGACCTCGGCACCGGCCCACCCGGCGACGAGGGCGGCCAGCAGGTACTGACCGTTCGAGCCGATGTTGAACAGGTTCATCTTGAACCCGACGGCGACGGCGACGCCGGCGATGTAGTAGGGCACGGCACGGTTGATGATCAGCACGACGGATTCCGTCGAGTCGATCGTCTTCCACATCTCCTGGAACGTCGTCACCGGGTTGTGGCCCGAGAGCAACAGGGCGACCGAGGAGATGATGATCGCCGCCACGCCGGCGATCAGCGGGGCGAGCGACGCCCGCCAGATCCGTTCGAACATCAGTGCGCCCCTGCCGCAGCGCCGGTCATGTACGCGCCGAGCTCCGACGGCGTGACCGTCGCCGGATCGACCTCGGCGACGATGCGACCGCGGAGCATCACCAGCAACCGGTCGGACAAGCCGATCAGCTCCTCCAGGTCGGCGGAGATGAGCGACGGTGCCGAGCCCGGCCGCTCGGGCGTCGCGGAGGATGTCCCAGATCAGCGCCTGGGCGCCGACGTCGACGCCGCGGGTCGGGTGGGCGGCGACGAGCACCGACGGTTGGGCGGTCATCTCACGGCCGACGATCAGCTTCTGCTGGTTGCCGCCCGACAGCGTGAAGGCGGCGACGTTGACGCCCGGGGTGCGTACGTCGTAGGCCTGGATGATCTCGTCCGTGCGGTCCTTGGCGCCGCCGACGTCGAGCCACGGCCCGCGGGCGAACGGCGGTTTGTGGTGGTGACCGAGGGCGGCGTTCTCCCACAGCGTGAACGGCAGCACGAGCCCGTCCCGGTGGCGGTCCTCGGCGATGTAGCCCAATCCGAGGCCACGGCGCTCACGCGTCGACAGGTGAGCGAGCTCGCGGCCGTCGAGGCGGATCGACCCGTGAGACGGGAGGAGACCCAGGATGGCGCGGACGAGCTCGCTCTGGCCGTTGCCCTCGACACCGGCGATGCCGACGATCTCGCCGCGATGGACGGTGAACGTGACGTTCTGGACGTGGTCGCGCCCGCCCGTCTCGGCGCTGGCGACGCCGACGTCGTCGAGCTCCAGTGCCGACTCGTCGGTGACCGTGCGTTCGCGGGTCTCGGGAGTCGGCAACTCGCTGCCGACCATCAGTTCGGCGAGGTCGTGCGCGGTGACGGTCGACGGGTCGTCGATCTCACCGACGGTCTTGCCCTGGCGGATGACGGTGATCGCATCGGCGTGGCGCAGCACCTCGTCGAGCTTGTGCGAGATGAACACGATCGTCGCGCCCTGGTCGGTGAGCTCGCGCAACGAGGCGAACAGCTCGTCGACCTCCTGGGGGACGAGGACGGCCGTCGGCTCGTCGAGGATCAGGATCGTCGCCCCGCGATAGAGGACCTTGAGGATCTCGACGCGCTGCTTGTCGCCGACGCCGAGATCGCTGATCAGCTCGTCGGGGTCGACCGACAGGCCGTAGCGCTTGCCGATCTCGGCGATCCGCTTACGGGCCTCGTTGGCCTTCAGTGAGACCGCCGAACCCGGCTCCTGGCCGAGGACGATGTTCTCCCACACGGTCAGGTTGTCGGCGAGCATGAACGTGCTGGAAGACCATGCCGATGCCCTCGGCGATGGCGTCCTTGGGCGAGCTGAACTCGCGCACCACGCCGTTGACCTCGATCGTGCCCTCGTTGGGTTTGTGGGCGCCGTACAGCGTCTTCATCAGCGTCGACTTGCCGGCGCCGTTCTCGCCGACGATGGCGTGCACGGTGCCCGTGCGCACGGTCAGGTTGACCCCGTCGTTGGCGACCACGCCCGGGAAGCGCTTGACGATGTCGGTCAGTCGGATGGCGATCGATGCGTCGTCAGCGCCTCGCCCTGCCGCCTCGTCACTCATCAGCTGTTTTCTAGCCGATATTTCATGGCCCGACCTCACGGCGCGGTGGGGGATCAGTCACGTCGTGCCGAGGTGCGCGAGCGCAGGGTCGGCGATAACCGTCCGCGCCGACCGCTCGTGGTGTCGCACCGGACCCCGGACGCGACGGTGCCCGCTCGGCGATCCGAGCGGGCACCGGAAGTTCAACGCCAGCGGGTCAGGCTCACGGCGTGGTCGGGACTTCGATCTCTCCGTCGATGATCTGCTGCCGCGTACTCGTCGATCTGATCAGAGATGTCGTCGACGAAGCCACCCGAGGTCGAGTAGCCCACGCCGTCGGCGGCGAGGTCGTAGACCTTGATGCCCGGCTCGAAGGCGCCCGAGGCGAAGGCGGCGATCGTGTCGTACGTGGCGACGTCGACCTTCTTCAGCATCGAGGTGAGGATGTACGGCTGGAGCTCCTCGGCGACCAGGTTGTACTGGTCGGAGTCGACGCCGATCGCCCACACGTCACCGGGCTCACCGGCTTCGGCGGCCGCCTCGAAGGCGCCCAGACCCGAGCCGCCAGCAGCTGAGTAGATGACGTCAGCGCCGGCCTCGTACTGCGCCGCGGCCAGCTCCTTGCCCTTCGCCGGGTCGTTGAAGCCCGAGAAGTCCGGCGGCTGGCTGATGTAGTTGACGAGGACCTCGATGTCCGGGTTCACGGCGTGGACGCCGGCGGTGTATCCCGCCTCGAACTTCTTGATGAGGTCGTTCTCGACACCACCGATGAAGCCGACCTTGTCGGTCTGCGTCTTCAGGGCGGCGGCGACACCGACGAGGAACGAGCCCTGCTCCTCGGCAAAGGTCAGCGAGGCGACGTTGTCGGCCTCGACCACCGAGTCGATGATGGCGAAGCTCGTGTCGGGGTTGGCGGCCGAGGCGCTGGTGATCGAGTCACCGAACAGGAAGCCGACGCCGATGATGAGGCCGTTGCCTTCGTCGACGAGGCCCTGCACGCGCTCGGCGCGGTCGCCGTCACCGGTCGGGGTGGACTCGGAGCCGACGACGTTGAGCTCCTCGACGGCCTTGTCGAGGCCGGCGCCTGCGGCGTCGTTGAACGAGCGGTCACCGCGGCCGGTGATGTCGTAGACGACACCGACGTTGACCTCCTCGCCACTGGCGCCCGGGGCGGTCGAGCCCTCGGGGGCGGTCGAGCCGTCGGGAGCGGTGGTGCCCTCCGTGGCGTCGGTGGACTCGGGTGCGTCGGTGGCCTCGGGCGCGTCGCTCGTCGAGGCGCCCTCGTCGCTGCTGTCGTCGTCACTGCCGCAGGCCGCGAGGCCGAGTGCGGCGACTACGCCGACGGCGAGCAGCTTCTTGCTCTTGATCATGTTCTCCCCTTCATTGGGTCTGCGCAGACGGATCTGCACAGGTTGGTTTGGTCACGCCTGTGCTGGACGTCGCCGTCCGGCGGTTCACGTCCGGCCAAGCTACTCCCTGGTAGCGCCGCCCCACTGCACACCGACCACCGACACACGACGTTCATCGGGACGGGTGGGGGTCCGAGTCTCGGTCGTGTGCCGGCCGTATCGTTGGGCTTTCGTGTCCGATCCCCGCGCCTCCACCCGCTCGAGCGCGCCGCCCCCCGCCCGTCGGCGGCGACCGACCAAGGGTCGTTACCTGGCGCGGCGCATCGGTGCCCTGGTCGTGCTCGGGGTGATCGTCGTCGCCGTGGTCCGCCTGGCGGCAGCGTTCGCCGGCGGCGACGGGAGTACCGCCGACGCCAACGGCACGACCACCGATCCGGACGGCATCGTCACGCAGCCCGCCGCGGACGGTTCGACCGGCGCCGCCGATCCCGGTGACTCGGCGGCCGCCACCGCATCGACGGAGCCTGCGGCGACGGAACCCGAGTCGACCGGTCCGCCGACCGCCGCCAACCCGGCGAGGGTGCTGATCGTCGGCGACAGCGACGCCGGCACGTTCGGGCCGTACCTGCAGACGCTCCTCGACAGCACCGGCATCGTCGACACCGAGCTCGACTACAAGGTGTCCTCCGGCCTCGCCCGGCCCGACTTCTTCAACTGGCCGGCACACATCGACAAGATCCTGCCGGAGGCAGATCCCGACATCGTGGTGGCGACGTTCGGGGGCAACGACGCCAACATCTTGCCGCGATGCGTCGGGCACGGACCTGTTCGGCTACCCCGAGACCGATCCCGAGGGCTGGTCGGCCGAATACCAGAAGCGTGCCGGGGCCGTGATGGACCAACTCACCGCGGACGGGCGGACGCTGATCTGGGTCGGCATCCCCAACGACGACAACCCCGACGTCACCGCCCGCATGGCGATCCAGGACCAGGCGGCGAAGGCGGCGGCGGCGGAGCGTCCGGGAGTCATCTTCATCGACACGTGGAAGCGCTTCTCGGGCCGCGACGGGAACTGGGCCGAGTTCGTCATCGACCCGCGCGACGGCAAGGGCAAGGACGTGCGCGCCGACGACGGATTCCATCTCAACACCGCGGGCGCCGAGATCCTGGCGATCGACATCGCCCAACAGGTCCGCGACACGCTGCGCGCCCAGGGCGCCCAGATCTGACCCGCACGATCCCCACCGCCTCGCGAGCGTGACGGAACGTCGGGGGACGGGTCCCGAACGTTCGTTACTGCTGCTGACCGCGGGCCTGGATCGCCCGGCGCCGTGCCTCGACGGCCGCCGGGTCGAAGTTGCTGCGGCGCCACGCCCGGCTGTCGCGGGCCTCGATCTCCCAGTGGTCGTCGTCGGTGGCGATCTGGGCGTACGTCGACCGGATCTGGCGCACACCGGGCTGATCGTTGCCGATGATGTCGGTGGCGATCGAACGGGTGAACGGCAGCAGTTCGTCGTGCGCCACGACGTGGTTGACGAGGCCGAACGCCAACGCCTCGTCGGCGAGCATGAAGTTGCCGGTGAAGCTCATCTCCCGCGGCTCGCCGGACGCCGATCGCCTGGGGGAGCAGCACCGTCAGCCCCCACCCGGGCATCACGCCGACGCGCGAGTGGGTGTCGCCGAACTTGGCGTGCTCACTGGCGATCAGGAAGTCGCAGTTGAGGGCGAGCTCGAATCCGCCGGTGATGGCGACGCCGTTGATCGCCCCGATCAGCGGCTTGTCCAGGCGCGGGAACGGACCGCGTACGCCGTCGCTGTTACGGCTGCCGTCGGCGCCGCTGCCGCCGCCGAGGTTGCTCGCCGTCGACCCCAGTTCCTTGAGATCGAGGCCGGCGCAGAACGCCGGATCGCTGCCGGTGAGGATGATGACGTCGACGTCGTCGTCGGCCTCGGCGCGCCGCATCACCTCGGGCAGCAGCGCCAGCACCTCGCTCGACAGCGCGTTGCGCGCCTCGGGACGGTTGAGGGTGATCGTCGCGATCCGCTCGGACACGTCGTACAGGACCACGGAGTCACTCATCGGCTCATCCTCGCAGGTCGCCGAAAATCCGTGAGAACCGACGGGCGGCGGCGCCGCCACCAGATCTCGACTCAGGCCAGGTCGTCGGCCGGGAGGAAGGCCAGTTGCAGATCGCCGAGCTTGACCAGCGTCGAGGCGATCCATCCGCCGAGGGCCCCGAAGTGCTCGTCGAGCAGCGTGCTCGTGCCGTCGGCGACGGTCTCCTCGGCGAGCTCGTAGAGCCCCTCGTAGGTGATCTCGGCGGCGTACTCGGTGGTCAGGTCGAGCGGGTCGACGGCGGTGTCGGGATGGGCGATCTCCGACGTCAAGCCGGCCCGCTCGAGCCGGTCGTCGCCGACCAGCGGGCTCTGCTCGGGCACCGCGGCGTAGAGCATCGCCGGGTCGATCGGCGTTGCCAGCCGCTGGATGCGCAACACGATCTCCATCTCGATCGCCGGGCGCTTCTCCAGCTCCTCTTCGACGTACCACTGGCGGTAGGCGGCCTGGCTCCACGCCGGCCAGTCGAAGGTGATGTGGGCGACCACACGCGGTGGCTCGCCCTCGCCGGGTAGGCCGTAGCTCGTCTCCCACGTGAGATCGCCGAGCAGGACGTCGGATTGGAAGTGTTCCTCGAACGCCTGACGTTCGAGGAACGCCGCCTCGAAGGCGTCGCGGAAGGCACTGATGGCATCGGTGAAGACATGGTCCAACATGCGCGACCTGAAGGCTAACGCCACGCCCGTGCAACACTGGTCCCATGACGAACGCGACGCCCGATGCCGCAGCCGGCCAGCCGCACGTGCTCACCGACATCGCCGACGGCGTGGCGACGCTGACCCTCAACAACCCCGACGAGCGGAACACGCTGACGGCATTGATGGTCGCCGAGATCGTCGCCGCGATGGACGCCTTCGAGGCCGACGAGTCGGTCGGCGCCGTCGTCGTCACGGGTGCCGCACCGGCGTTCTGTGCCGGCGCCAACCTCGGCAACCTCGCCGAGGCGAGCGGCGACAGCCTCGGCACCATCTACGAAGGCTTCCTGCGCATCGCCCGCAGCCCGCTGCCGACGCTGGCGGCGGTCAACGGCGCCGCCGTCGGTGCGGGCATGAACCTCGCCCTCGGCTGCGACGTGCGCGTCGCCGCCGACTCGGCGAAGTTCGACACCCGGTTCCTGCAGCTCGGCATCCACCCGGGCGGCGGTCACACGTGGATGCTGCGGCGCATCGTCGGTCCCCAGGCGGCGATGGCGATGGTCGTGTTCGGCCAGGTCGTCGACGGCAAGGAGGCCGAGCGAATCGGCCTCGTCCACCGTTCGGTGCCGCTCGACGAGCTCGCCGGGTTCGCTCACGAGTTCGCCGCTCGCGCGGCGAGCGCGCCGCGCCAGTTGGCGACCACGACGAAGGCGACGATCCAGGCGATGGCCGACATCGACGATCATCCGGCGGCCGTCGCCCGCGAGCTCGATCCGCAGTTGTGGAGCACCCGGCAGCCGTGGTTCGCCGAGCGGATCGCGGCGATGCGCCAGAAGATCTCCAAGCGCTGACGTCGCTGCCAGCCGCGCTCCGAGTCGCGCCGGTCAGCCGCGCCGGTCAGTCGCGCCCGTCAGTCGCGCCCGTCAGTGGCGCCGGTCAGTCGCGCCGGTCGCCGGGTGCATCGCGCCGGCGGCGCCAGGGCGACGGCGCGGCACGCTCCAGCGTCGCCACGGCGCCGCGGGTCCGCTCGTACGTCACGTCGTCGTCGGTCCACGCCGGATCGAACGCCGCACGGTCGAGGACGTCGGCGACCTCGGTGGCGTGAACTTCGAGGTCGGCGGGGAAGCCGTGAGCCCGTTGCGGGTTGGTCGCCGTCCCCGGCCGGAGGTCGTCGAAGCGGTCCTGCAGCAGCCCCCAACGGCCGCGCCGCCGACGATGGCGGAGTGTGCGGATCACGCCCCACGCCAGCCAGCAGCCGAGCGCGGCGATGGCGGCGACCACCAGCGTGGCGCGATGCGCCGACAACCAGTCGAGTCCGGCGGTCGCCACGTCGCCGCCGACGGTGCCGGTGTCGACGTCACCGGCGAGCGGCACCGATGCCGTCGGGTCGAACGCCTCCCAGCCGGTCTGTGGGAACCACACCTCGACCCATGCGTGGGCGTCGCTGGCGCGCACGTTCCACACGCCCGACACCCGGTCGCGCTCGCCGGGCACGTAGCCGGTGGCCAGCCGCGCCGGGACACCCTGGCTGCGCAGCATGATCGTCAGCGCCGTGGCGATCTGCTCGCAGAAGCCGAGTCGGCTCTCGAACAAGAAGTCGTCGACGGCGTCGCGGCCGGGGGCGGGGACCGGGGCGTCGAGGTCGTACTCGATGTTGTCCGCCAGCCAGGCCTCGTAGCGCCGGATGGTGTCGTACGTCGACTCGCCGGGGACCCGCAGCTCGGTGGCGAGGTCGATCGTGCGTGCCGTCGTCGACGCCGGCAGCTCGAGGAACGGATCGATGCCGGCACCACCCGCCTGCCGGCGGTAGCCGTCGAAGAACTCGCCGAGGTCGCCCTGGCTGCGGAGGATGTGCTCGTCGACCTGCACCCGCTGCGACATCACCGTGTAGACGGATCCGGCGGTCAGCGTCACGTCGGAGCGCAGCGAGCCGTCGGGGCGGGTCCACAGCGAGCCGTCGAAGATCACCTGCGTCGGTCGAGAGGCGGCGAAGACGACGTTCGGCAGGTCCTGTTCGACGTAGTACGTCTGGATCAGCTCACGCCGTTCGATCGGTGATCCGGGTGCGTCGCCGATCGCCGGGGCGACATCGATCAGCGGGCCGTCGTGGCGCAACCCCTCGTGTGGTCCGACGTGCCAGCTGCGGCCGTCGAACTCGGCGAACGTCTGGCCGCGCCAGAACGCCGGTTCCGGCGCCCGGACACGCATCACCGTCTCGTCACCGAGCGTGCCGCGGACGCTGGTGTCGAGCGTCTCGGTGAACCCGGGGTAGCCGGTCACCTTTCCGCCGGGGCGCGCTCGGGCGTCGTCGCCGACTCCGGGCCGGCGGGCGTCCCATCGGGGCCGACGAGCGCCCCCGGTTGGTCGACCTGCGGGGCATCGACGGACAACGCCGGCAGACCGAGGCGGGCCGGGCCGTCGGGGATCGGGACCGCCGCGAGCACGGCGACGGTGGCCACGGCGAACGCTGCGGTCCACGCCGCGACTCGGCCGACCGTCGCCAACGACGAGCGGTGCGACGTGCGCCGGTCCGCGCGACGGCCGCGGTGACGGTTGCGGTACTCACTGCCGTGACGGTTGCGGTGACGATCGGCAGCAGGGAGCCGGGCGATCGTCAACGACGACACGGTGACGGCGATGCCCCACGCGGCGAGCCACCAGCCGAGAGCGGCGTCGATGCGCAGCCCGGCGGCGTAGGTGGCGACGACCAGCGTGATCGCCAGGTGGACGCGGAACGTGCGTCGATCGACGACCTCGAAACCGTGGAGCACGACGAGCAACATCAGCAGGCTCGGCAGCGGACCACGGAGCGCGGCGACCAGGCTGTCGACGTCGGCGGCGTCGACGAGGATCCAGGCCATCGTGGCGACGACGGTGACGGCGATGGCGGCGCGCATCCACATCGGTCGGCCGCCGCCCGACCGCACCGCACGGAGCGAGACCGCGGCACCGAGAGCGATCGCCGCGGCGACGCCCGGCAGTGCCAGCGACGGCGTGTCGAGCGCTCCGACGAGCAGACCCATGCTGGCGGTCGCCGCCGCCGCCGCTGCCCACCGTGATGTCGGATCGAGCGTGATCGGCTCGGCCGCCGCCAGCTGTCGCGGTCGGCGCAGTGCGTCGGCGACCCTCGTCAACGCCGACGGCTGCGGACGGTCGCCCCGCCTGGCGTCGGCGTCGGCGGCGAGCCGCGCCGCGGTGTCGGCGGCGATCGTCGCCGCGTCGTCGTGGTCGACGACGGTGCGCTCCTCGCCGCCGGTGAGGACCGTGACAGCGTGGCCACCGAGGAGCCCGTCGTCGAGCGTCCGTCGGAGACGAGCCGGATCGACGTCATGACGGTCGGCGTCGACGAACCATCGTTCGTCGCTGGCGGTGCGGCGGTCGTGGACGACGAGCTCGTCGGCGCGCAGCGACGTCGGCCAGTGCACGGCGGTGAGGCCGTCACCGCGCCGCCACGAGCGCACGCCGTCGACGTCGCCACGGTGGCGTCCTGCGACGGCCGGGGAGGATCCCGGCGTCACCGCCGGCGTGCGCTCGACGTCGAGGCCGGGTCCGGTGCCGACGGGAGCGACGCGGAGGTCGACGTCGTCGACGGCCGTGCGCCGGCGCCACGCCAGCAGCCCGGCAGGGCCGAAGCAGCCGAGGTCGATCTGCAGCTCGTCGACACGACCGGGACGATCGAACGATCCCGGCAGCGCGAGGGTGCCATCGGGGGATGCGGCGATGTCGGCCTCGGCGATCACGGCGCCCGGTCGGCGCACGTCACGCACGACCACGTGGACCGCCCGCCGCGGCCGCAGTGACCGCCCGCGGGCGTCGTCGGCGTCGAACCGGACGACGATGGGCACCCGCTCACCGGCCGTGACGAGGAGCGGTACCTCGACGATCGGGGTCGGCAGACGGCGCATGGCCCACCAGCCGGCGGTGGCGTCGAAGGCGAGGCCGACCAGTGCCGCACCGAGCACCAGCAGGACCGCAGGGGCGCCGGTCAGGCGGGCGATCGCCGCCCCGACCAGCCAGGATCCGATCAGCGCCCCGGTGCCGGGCGCCCATCCGGCGAACCGCGTCCGAGTCGCCCATTCGGTGAGTCGCGTCCGAGTCGCCCATTCGGCGAGTCGCGTCCGAGTCGCCCATTCGGCGAGTCGCGTCCGAGTCGCCCATCCGGTGAGTCGCGTCCGACCGCCGCACCGCGGACGTTGTCGGGGCTCACCGTGGTCGGACACCGCTGGCACCGCTCAGATCGTGGGCGGGACGACCTCGGCCAGGCAGGCGCCGACGAGGTCGCGCCCTGCGGCGACGGTGGTGTGCGAACCGGCGACGCGATGGGCGAGCGCCGGGATGGCGCAGGTGGCGACATCGTCGGGTGTCACGTAGGAACGGCCGCGCATGGCGGCGGTGGCGCGGGCGAGGGCGACGAGTGCGACACCGGCACGGGTCGATGCGCCGAGCCGGATCTCGGGGTGCCGGCGGGTCGCCGTGAGCAACCGGACGACGTACTCGCCGACCGCATCGCTGAGGGCCACCGCGGCGGTGGCCCGGCGGGCGGCGATCAGCTCGTCGAGACCGACGACCGGGCGCACGGCGTCGAGCATCGACCGCCCGCGGCGACCGGTGATCACGTCGAGTTCGTCGTCGGCGCTCGCACGGCCGGGGGAGACAACGGCACGGAAGCGGTCGAGCGCGCCGTCGCCGAGCCCGTACGTGCCCGCTGCATCGAGCGGGTTCTGGGTGGCGATGATCATGAACGGGTCGGGGAGCGGGTGGGTGACGCCGTCGACGGTCACCGTTGCCTCCTCGGCCAGCTCGAGCAGTGCGGACTGCGTGCGCGGTGTCGCTCGGTTGAGCTCGTCGAACACGACGACGTTGGCAAAGATCGGGCCCGGACGGAACGTCATGCCGTCGACGTCGAGGCGACCGCTCGGCACGAGGGTGCCGGTGACGTCACCGGGCAGCAGGTCGGACGTGCCCTGGATGCGGTGGAACGAACCGCCGAGCGAGCGGGCCAGCGTCTGAGCGAGGAGCGTCTTGCCCACCCCCGGGATGTCCTCGACGAGGAGATGGCCACCCGACAGCAACGTCGCCACGGCGATCTCGACGGCGTCCGACTGACCGGCGACGACGGCGTTGACCGTGCCGATCAGCCGTCCGGCCAGCGCGGCGACGCCCGACGCGGGCATCGCCGCCGCAGACGCGGCACTGGCGTGGACGTCGTGGTCGTTCGTTCCATCGCTCGTTCCATCGAGTGATGACGAACCCGCGCCGGTGACGAGGCGTGGGGCGCGGGTCGGCGGCGGCAGCGTGTCCACACGGGTACATCGGTCCGCCAGCGAGCGACCTTGACCCTCCACACGGGCGTCGTGCCCGCGCCGGTGCGAGGCTGGGCGGACGCGCACGATCGTTACACAACGGCTGGGACGCGCCGCGCCCCACGCGCTACCGTGGAGAGCGAAGCACCGAAACCACAGTGGTGAAAGCACCACGAAGCAGGAGGTAGCAATGAGCCAGCGTCACCGCACCATCGAGGTGCCGATGCAGCCCAAGCAGGAACTTCGTGCCCACGCCCACGGCGAGCGGCACAGGATCCACGTCGAGCTCCAGAGCGTCGCCCAAGACGTCAGTGCCGGCCTCGAGCCCGAGGATGTGCACGAGCCGGGCGCCGCGTGGAAGCCGCTCCATCACCACGACGCCGAGGTCGCCAAGAGCAAGCTCGCCAAGCGGGGCCGCTCGAAGCGTCACTGGAAGACGAAGATGTGGAAGCGGCGGACCCAGCTCCGTCGCCAGCGCGCTGAACAGATCCGCATGATCGGCGACGCGCCGGGCATCGCCGGATTCTGACGCTCAGACCAGATCTCGGGGTCGGTCGACCCACGTCGCCAGGAAGTCGTCGCGACGCTCGGTCCACTCCTCGGCGGTGATGCCGTAGCGCACGTGGTCTTCCCACGTGCCGTTGATCTCCAGATAGCGGGCCGCCGTGCCCTCGTCGCGGATCGCCAACTTCTCCATGATCCGTCGGCTGCGGTGGTTGCGCGGCACGATGCAGATCTCGACACGGTGCAGCGCGAGCTGTTCGAAGGCGAACTGCATCACGACGACGACCGCCTCGGCGACGTAGGCGTGGCCCGCCTGGCGCTGGTCGATCCAGTAGCCGATCGTCGCCGACTGCATGGCGCCACGGATGACGTTGTTGAGGTTGACCTCGCCGACGACCTGCTGGTCGAGGAACAGTCCGAACTGGTAGGCCGAACCGTTGGTGCGGTCGCGGTCGCGCTGTTGGCATCGGGCCGCGAAGGCGTTGCGGTCGGTGACCGGGTCGGGCTGGAACGCCGGTCGGCTCGGCTCCCACACGGTCAGCCAGTCTGCGTTCTGCTGGCGCACGTCACTCCAGGAGCGGAAGTCGTTGGCCGCCAGGGGACGCAACATGACCCGTCGCCCGTACAGGCGGATCGCCGACCCGTTCCGCGAGGGATGGCGCAGCGCCATCAGGCCTCGCCTCCGGTCCTTGCCGGCGTCGCCGTGATCGAGATGCCGCGCAGGTCGAGGCGTCGCATGATGCCCAGTATCACGCAACACGTGCCGATGATCGACTCGGCGTGTGCGGCGTCGAGACCCGGGTTGTGTCGACGCTCCTCGAGCGGTTCGAGCGCCAGCGTCCGGAACACCTCGTCGGCGTCCTCGCGACGCAGCACGTAGCCGTCGGGCACGCCATCGGTGCCCAGCTCGACGCGGGCGAGCATCTCGGCGTGGATGCCCGTGGCCTCGACACGTTCGGGCGTGGCGACGGCGGGTTCGGCGATGATCACGTCGTCGAGGTGGTCCTGCACGAGACCGAGTGCGTTGGTGAGGTCCATCGCCAGCGGCGGGTCGGTGTCGCCGAGCGGCCCGTCGACGAGCGTCAGCGGACCGATTGGCAGGGCGTGCGCACCGCCACCGGCCATGGCGACAGTCAGCACGCGGTCGCCGATGGCGACGCGCAACGTGCCCGCGTCGGCTGACTCGCTCGCCGGCGTGGTCGGCGCAGTCCGGCCGGGTCGCGGGTCGGGGGCGGGGTCGGGGTGGGCGTCGAGGTCGGGGTGGGCGTCGGGCTGGCGAGCGGCGTCGAGATCGGGGTGGGCGTCGGGCTGGCGAGCGGCGTCGAGGCGGTCGAGCGCCCACCGCCCGACCGGATCGTCACCGCCCGCCAGCGTGTAGGCGACGTGGGCGTGGAGGCACTTGACCCCGATTCGGGTGCCGCCCACGCCGCCACTCGGCCGCGGTCCGACGTGGTCGGCGGCGATCGCCGCATCCCGTTCGGCGGCATAGCGGAGGTGGGTGGCGGCGATGTCGTCGGGCTCGATCGCCGCTTCGGCAGCCTTCACGCCACCGTCGGCCTCGAGGCGGCTCACGGCCCGCACCAGCTCGGCACCGACGAGGTAGTAGCGGGTCGGCATCGGGGTGCCGTCGTCGAGGAACGGGGCGTTGCGGACGACGAGTGGGTCACCGGCGTCGTTGCGGACCACGACGTCGAAGGCGCCCTGCGGCGTTCGACCGAGGAGCTCGGCGACGCGGGCGTGATCGTCCATCAGCCTCGGCGGCGGCGGAGGAAGATCGCGAGAATGGCGACGGCAGCGAGTGCCGGCAGGACGCGCTTGAGCACCGATCCCTTGCCGATCTCCATCAGGTCGATCGGCTCGGTGGCCGGTCCGTCGATCTTGCGGATCTGGGGTGCGGCTGCTGCCACATCTCCCTCGGCGCCGGCCGAACCGTTCGCCGCCGCGCTCGACGTCGCGGTGGACCGCGCCCCATCCGGCGTTACAGCATCCGACGTCGCAGCATCCGACGTCGCAGCATCGGACGTCACAGCATCGGACGTCACAGCAGCGGTGTCTGCGGCAGGAGTGGCCGACTCGCTCGGCGCGCCGGGCGACGCCTGGTCGTCGATCATCTGGTTGAGGTTGTCGGCGAACTGGGCCATCAGCTTGGAGCTGACGTCGCCCATGATGCCGCGCCCGAACTGGGCGACCTTGCCCGTGATGTGGAGGTCGGTCGTCACCGCGACACGGGTGCTCGTCGGCGACAGGCTCTCGGCCTGGGCGGTGATGTTCGCCGAGGCGTTGCCGCGCCCGCCGGTGTCGCGGCCACTGCCCTTGATCACGGCGCGGTAGTTGGCGTCGTCGCGCTCGAGGAAGTGCGCCTCACCCTTGAACTGGCTGCTGATCGCACCGAGCTTGACCTTGACGACCCCGCGGTAGACCTCACCCTCGATCTCGTGCAGCTCGGCGCCGGGCAGGCACGGAGCGATGCGCTCCACGTCGGTGATCAGCGGCCACGCCTCCTCGATCGGTCGATTGACCGTGAACTCGTTGATCAACTGTTCTGCCATCGGCGGAGGTCCTCTGTGGTGTCGATGTCGGCGGGTGAACCTGTGCACGGTACTTCACGAACGAGATCTGGACGAACGCGCATCAGGGCGCGTGCACCCTCGTCGCCTTCCGCGGGGAGCAGATCCCACACCTCGGCGTCGAGACGGACCGGGTTGCCGCGGCGGCCGCCGTAGGTGGCCACGGCGATCGGGCCGGCGGCGGCAGCGACGGCGCGCCACGCCTCGGGTGTCACGAACGGCTGGTCGCCGAGGCCGACGACGACGGCGGTGGCACCGAGGGACCGGGCGACGTCGATGCCGGCGCGCAGTGAGCTCATCTGGCCGTCCGCCCAGTCGGCGTGGTGGTGCACGACGAGGCGCTCGCGGAGGTGCTCCGGGACGACGTCGGGCTCGGCGCCGGTGATGACGACGACCGGTCCGATCGCCGCGTCGAGCGCGGCGACGAGCGCCGCCTCGAGCACCGTCGGCGGCGTCGTCGCCGGGGTCGCGATCGGCGCTCGGAGGGTCAGGCTTCGACAGTCGCGCCGACAATTTGTGACCGGTTTCTCCTTCGCTCGCGCGGAACCGCGATCCGGCGCCGGCGGCGAGCGTCAGGGCGACCGCAGTCGGCCGCGTCGCACCAGCGTGCGCATCAGTTTCGGGTGAGTCGGCAGGAGGCATGCGAAGAGACGGACGGCGTTCGGCGGGCAGCGAACTCGAGGCGACGATGACGGTTGCGTGTCGGAAATGTTCGCGTCGCGCTTGAGTATTGCGATTCCGTGACGATACGTTACCGGACCGTCATGGCGACGGCTTCCTTCCGGGTCGTCGTTCGCCATGGGTCATCTCGTCATGAGTGCCTTCACCACGACCTCAGCTGATCGGCCAGGCGCCGAGCGGACCCTCCGGGCCCGCCACCGCGCCGCCCTTCGGCCACTGTCCGTCGACGACTGCTTCGGGGGCCACGATGCCCAGCCGGCCGGCAGGCGAAACCCGAGCCGTCGAACGGCGCGGGGGCTCGTGCTCGGTCTCGCCGTCGCCGCGGGAGCGCTCCTCGGCTGCGTCACCGTCGGCTCGTCGCCCGCCTCGGCGGTGCGCGGCGGCATGGAGACCAACGCCATGGCGCCGATCGTCACCTCGTCGGCCCGCCAGGCACTGGCCAACTACGACGAGTGGACCGCCACGGCCGATCCGGCCGCATGGCGGAGCTACGTGTGGAACCGCACCCAGACCGCGCAGTTCGCAGCGACCGAACTCGGCTACCCGCAGGCCGAGATGGCCGCCGCGTGGGCGCGCACGCCGATCGGCCACCAGCGGGCCGTGCTCGCGGCGATGACCCAGATCGGTGTCCCGTACCGCACGAACACCAGCCAGGAGGGCGTCGGCTTCGACTGCTCCGGGCTGACGACGTACGCCTGGAGCCGCGCCGGCGTCACCCTCGAGCGTCAGAGCTCGGCGCAGATCAACAACGCCAGCGGGCTCGATCGCAGCACCGCCAAGGCCGGCGACCTGGTGCAGTACCCCGGGCACGTGATGATGTACCTCGGTGTCGGTGACGCCATCATCCACTCGGTCCAGCGCGGCCGCACGGTCGAGCTCGATCTGATCTCCGATCGTCGCACCAACTCCGTCCGCTTCGGCGACCCCACGCACTGACCCCCCGCACCGACCCCCGCACCGACCCCGCCCGACGTCGCGAGATCACGTCGCAGGGCCCAAGTGACAAACGGGGACGGGTGCTTTCGTCACGTGCTCAGAACAGCGACGAGCCGCACGCGAGGCCGACCAGACGTTCGGCTTCACCGGCCTGCGGCGAGGCCGAGCAACTCGGAGAGGCCCGACGATCAGGAATGGATCGCCCCGGCACCGTCCTTGCAGGGAGGGAACGGCGCGGCCGGTGCGGCGGGCGATGATCTCGGCGCAGATCGACACGGCGGTCTCCTCGGGGGTACGGGCGCCGATGTCGAGCCCGATCGGTGACATCAGGCGGGCGAGGTCGGCAGGGTCGACACCCGCGTCGAGCAGGCGCTCGGTGCGGTGCTCATGGGTCGACCGACTGCCCATCACGCCGATGTAGCCGACTGGGTCGCCAGCGCTCCCTGGACGGCCGGCACGTCGAACTTCGGGTCGTGGGTGAGGATGCACACCGCGTCGCGCGGACCGAGCTCGCTGCCGTGCTCGGCGAACACCGGTGCCGGCCACGTCACCTTGACCTCGTCGGCCATCGGGAACCGGCGGCGGGTGGCGAACACCTCGCGGGCATCGCAGACCGTCACCCGGTAGCCGAGCACCTTGGCCACACGGGCGAGGGCGGCGGTGAAGTCGACGGCGCCGAAGATCCACATCTGCGGTGGCGGGGCGTGCGACTCGACGAAGATCCGCACCGTCGGCTGGTCGATCAGGTCCTCCGGCGTCGTCTGACCCTCCGGGCCGTAGTGGCGGATGCCCGACCGCGCTGCTTCCAACTCGGCCAGCGTGTCGCGGGCGACGACGCGGTCGAGCTCGGGATGGCCGAGCGACCCCTCGGCGGGGCCGTCGGGGGTGACGAGCAGCTTGGCCCCGACGTGCGGGCCGTCGACGACGGTCGCCAGGGCGACCGGCTGCTCGGCGCGCAGCGCGTCGGCGTAGCGCTCGAACAGCGTCCGTGGGCTGCTCACCAGTCGAGCTCCTCGATGTACAGGTGGATCGTCCCGCCGCAGGTCAGCCCGACGGCGAATGCCTCGTCGTCGGAGTAGCCGAACGTGACGATGCCGCGCGTGCGGTCCCCGGACAGGATCGCCAGCGCTTCGCCCACCACCGCGCCCTCGACGCAGCCACCGCTGACGCTGCCGGCGACCTCACCGGACTCCGTCGACGGCCATCGCGGCGCCGGGGAGCCGAGGTCCGGAGCCTTCGACGTCGATGACCCGAGCGACCGCGATGCGCTCGCCGGCGCGCCGCCAGCGGTCGATGTCATCGAGCAGGTCGTCCATGTCGTCTCCTCGTCCGAGATGCCGGTGCCGAGCACCGGCGTGTCACGTTCCATCTGGCACGGGCCGGTCACGGCCCCACTGGTACGGGCCGGTCACGGCCCAACTGGCACGGGCCGGTCACGGTGCGGCGATCGTCCTCGTCAGTTCCTCCATGGCGGCCACCGAGTGACCCTCCACGAAGCGGTCAACATACGGCAGTGCCGCCGCCATTCCCCGGGCGAGTGGGGCGTACCCCGGGGTCACCTTCAGCGGGTTGACCCAGATCAGGCGGTGCGTGACGCGCTGCAGGCGGGCCATCTCGGCCGCCGAGCTCGTCGGGGTCGCCGCGGTCCCAGCCGTCGGAGAGGATGACGACGATGGCGTTGCGCGCCAGCCCGCGGACACCCCAGTCGTCGTTGAACTGGCGCAGCCCGGCGCCGAGGCGGGTGCCGCCGCTCCAGTCGGCGACGCGCTCACCGGCGGCGCGGCAGGGCGACGTCCGGATCGCGGCTGCCGAGCTCGCGGGTGATGCGCGTCAGGCGGGTGCCGAGGGCAAACGCCTCGACCTTCTGCCGGCCGGCGACGGCGGCGTGCACGAATCGCAACAGGCCGCGGGCGTACGGCTCCATCGACCCGCTGATGTCGAGCAGCAGCACCAGCCGCCGCAGCCGGGGGGTCGGGGCGGCGTAGCGACGAGCGATCGGCTCGCCGCCGGCGCGGATGGCGGCGCGCACCGTGCGGCGGATGTCGGGCCGTGACGTCCGGCGGCGTGTCGGCCCGAGGCGCAACGATGGGCGCGGCGATCCGACGAGGCGCAGGTCGCTCATCAGCTGCTGCGCCCGGATCAGCTCGTCGTCGTCGTAGTCGGCGAAGTCCTTGTGGCGCAGCACCTCGGTGGCCGAGAAGCGCAGTTCGATCACGTCGTCGTCGCCACCCGCCGCACCGTCGTCGTCGTGGTTGTCGTCGTCGTCGGCGTCGACGGCGATCGTCACCGAGACCGTCTCGGTGTCCTGCTCGTCGGCCGCCGACGCGGTGCGGCGTTCGAAGAACACGGCGAACGCCCGGTCGAAGGGTTCGATGTCCTCCGGGCGCCGCACGAGCGTCGCTCGGCCGGCCCAGTACGCGTTGTCGCGGCCGGCGATCCCGGTCGCCGCCAGCGCCTGGGCGAAGGTGTTGGTGCAGCTCGTCGGCACGCTCAGGCCGAGGCCGCGCAGGAGCTGGGAGAAGGCGACGGCGATCTCGGCGGGCGTCGAGCGCACGACCGGCTCGAGGCGTGGGTCGGTCGGCACGGCGCTGACCGACTCGCTCACGATCCGGGGATCGTCAGCTGGTCCGGGACGTCGCCGCGGGTCCGGGCGGCGTCGGCGGCGCGCTTGACGACGTCGGCGATGCCGTGCTGGATGATCCGTTGGTGGTCCTCGCGGTACTTGACGACGGTGCCGAGCGTGTTGGCGACGACCTCCTCGTCGAGCTCGGTCGCGCCGAGCCGGCCGAGGGCGGTCGCCCAGTCGATCGTCTCAGCGACGCCAGGCGGCTTGTACAGCTTGAGCTCGCGGAGCTGCTCGACGGCGGCGGCGACCTGACGGGCGAGGCCGACGTCGATCTCCGGGACGCGCAGCTTGACGATCGCCACCTCACGGTCGAAGCCGGGATGTTCGACCCAGTGGTAGAGGCAGCGCCGCTTCAGTGCGTCGTGGACGTCGCGGGTGCGGTTCGAGGTGAGGATCACGATCGGTGGCTGCTCGGCGCGGTACACGCCGATCTCGGGGATCGTGATCTGGTAGTCGGACAGGACCTCCAGCAGGTACGCCTCGAACTCGTCGTCGGCACGGTCGATCTCGTCGATCAGCAGCACCGGCGGCGGACCCTCGACGGGTTCGATCGCCCGCAGCAACGCCCGCTTGACGAGGAAGCGCTCGCCGTAGAGCTCGGCTTCCAATTCGTCGGCGGTCCGTGACGTCGATTCGCCGGTCGCTTCGGTCGCTCGCAGGTGGAGGAGCTGACGGGCGTAGTCCCAGTCGTAGACAGCCTGGGAGACGTCGATCCCTTCATAGCACTGCAACCGGATCAGCGAGGCGTTGGTCGCTGCCGCCAGCGTCTTGGCGAGCTCGGTCTTGCCGACGCCCGCTTCGCCTTCGAGGAGCAGCGGACGTTGCAACGTCATCGCCAGGAACACCGCCGTTGCGATCCCTTCGTCGGGGAGGTAACCATGGCGCGACAGCGCGCCGGCGACCGTGGACGGTGTCATCGCGCCGACGCTACCTGCGAGAGCAATCGCTGCCTGCCTCCGACGCAACGCCCCGTGTCTCGACCGGGGTCCCCGGTCGCCGTGCCCGTCGGGGACGGGGCCGGGCGGGCACGCGGCGCGCCGGGGACGGGGCCGGGCGGGCGGGCGGGTGGTGGATGTGGAGTGAGGTCGCCGGGTCCGGCATCATGGGCGACCGTGCAGGGCGACGAGGCGCAAGCGGGCGCGGATCGGGTCGACCCCGTCCGGATCCACCTGCACGCCCCTACGGCGCGGTTCGTCGAGGTCGCCGTGGACGGCGAGACCGAACGCCGGCGGCTGCGGCCACTCGGGCGCGGGGCGTGGATCGGTGAGGTGCCGCTCGGGGCGACGTACGTCGCGCTCCTCGACGGGCAGCGGCCGGTCCTCGACCCGCACGCCACCCTCGTGGAGTTCCCCGCTGGCCATCGCCGGGCGGCGAACAAGCCGGGCGGCGGCGTGCAGGTGGCCGACTTCCCGCGCGCTGTCGCCCTGCCCTGGCCGGCACGGCGCCCGCAACGGTGGAGCAGCCGGCCGATCGTCGTCTACGAGGCGCACGTGCGCGGCCAGACGTGCACGCGCCCCACGGCCGCTGCCGGCACGTTCCGGGCGATGATCGACGAGCTGCCGCGATCGGCCGGCCTCGGCGTGTCGGTGCTCGAACTGTTGCCCGTCCACCAGTTCGATCCCGACGAGGGCAACTACTGGGGCTACATGCCGATGGTGTTCGGTGCCATCCATCGGCACTACACGATCGGGCCTGACCCCGCCGCCGAGCTCGCCGAGCTGGTCGAGGCGGCACACGCCGCGGACATCGAGGTGTGGCTCGACGTCGTCGTCAACCACACCACCGAGTCGGACCACGACGGCCCGACGTACACGCTGCGAGCACTCGACGATCGCGGCTACTACGTGACGAACGACGACGGCGAGTACATCGACGACACCGGCACCGGCAACATGGTCGACGCCTGGTCGTCGCCGTCGCGGCACCTGATCATGGAAGCGCTCGACCGGCTCGCCGACCTCGGGGTCGACGGGCTGCGCTTCGACCTCGCCGCCGTCCTCGCCCGCGACGAGGCGTTCGTGCGGGCGATCGGCGACTGGGCGGAGCGCCGGGGCGTGCGCCTGATCGCCGAGCCGTGGGACCTCGCCCGCTACCTCCTCGGTGCCGAGTTTCCCGACCCGCGGTGGATGCAGTGGAACGGTCGGTTCCGCGACGACGTGCGCAGCTTCCTCCGTGCCGAGCCCGACGCCGTCGCCGGGCTCGCCGAGCGGGTGGCCGGCAGTCGTGATCTGTTCAACTCGCCGGCGAGCTCGGTCAACTTCCTCACCGCCCACGACGGCTTCACGCTGTACGACCTGTTCGCCTACGACCATCCGCACAACGACGCCAACGGCTGGGGCGGCACGGACGGGCACCACGACAACCGCTCGTGGAACTGTGGCTGGGAGGGCGACGTCGACGTGCCCGCCGAGGTGATGGCGCTGCGCCGTCGTCAGCAGCGCAACGCCTTCTGTCTGTTGTTGCTCAGTGCCGGCGTGCCGATGTGGGTCGCCGGCGACGAGGTCGGCCGCACCCAGGGCGGCAACAACAACGCCTACAACCAGGACAACGCCACGTCGTGGCTCGACTGGCAGCGTGCCGCCGGGTTCGCCGACCTCGAGGCGTTCGTCGCCCGGCTGACGGCGCTGCGGGCGTCCGTGCCGGCGTTGGCCGAGCCGACCAGCAGCGACGGCCCGACGATGTTCGGTCCCCGCGGTGCGCCCGACTTCGGCGTCGAGTCACGCTCCCTGGCGTGGCTCGTCGGCGACCTCTACGTGATGGCCAACGCCTGGTGGGAACCGCTCGAGTTCGCCGTGCAGGCCGACGGCGAATGGCACATCATCATCGACACCTCCGACGAAGCCGGTTTCGTCGAACCCCGCCGCGTCGACGGCCCGGTCACCGCCGGACCGCGCTCGGTGCTCGTCGCCCGCCGCAACTGACGCACGTGTGCCAACGTCGGGGGGACGGGACCCAGACGTTTGTCGGCTTCATGCAACGGTTGGGGACAGACCCCAACCGTTGCGTGACCGTCGTCGGTCAGGAATCGAAGCCGAGGCCCATCCGGTCGAGCGTCCGCAGCCAGGCGTTGCGCTTGCCGGTGCGGTCCTCGCGGCTCATCGACCATCGCGTCGCCTGGATCCCGACGAAGCGGAACGGCTCCGGCGGGAACGGCAGCGGCTTCGACGTGACGAAGTCGGTCTTCGTGGCGATCGACTTGCGGCCGTCGGCGAGGTCGAGCATCGTCGCTGCGGCGAAGCGGGTGGCGGCCACACCGAGGCCGGTGTACCCGACGGCGTAGACGACCCGGTTCGACATCGCCGAGCCGAAGAACACCGAGAAGCGGGTGCTCGTGTCGATCGTGCCGCCCCAGGCGTGGGTGAAGAGCACGTCGTCGAGCTGGGGAAACGTCTGGAAGAAGTGGCCAGACAGCTTGGCCCACGTCTCGGGCCGACTTTCGAGCTCGCTCGACACCTTCGAGCGCCAGTAGTAGATGGCGTCGTAGCCGCCCCACAGGATCCGGTTGTCCGCCGTCAAGCGGTAGTAGTGGAACTGGTTGGTGATGTCGGACAGCCCTTGGCGGCCGCTCCAGCCGATGCGCCCGAGCTGCTCGTCGGTCAACGGCTCGGTGACGAGGCAGTAGTCGTACACCGGCACCATGTACTGGCGGACCCGCCGCAGCAGGGGACGATCGGCGTTCGTGCCGAGCACCGCCTTGGCGCAGTGCACGGTGCCCAGTGGGGTCGTCACCGCCACACCGCTGCCGTCACGGTCGATCGACGTCGCCCGGGAGTGCTCGTAGATGCGCACGCCCAGCGACTCGGCCACCCGTTTCAGCTCCCAGGCCAGCTTCGCCGGGTCGATGAGGGCGGCGCGATCCATCCGGTAGAGGCCGCCGGTGTAGGTCGGTGAGTCGACCTGGGCGCGCACGGCGTCGGCGTCGAACCATGACACCCGCTGGCCGAGCGACCGCAGCAGGTCGTGCTCGTCGCGCAGCTCGTCGAGGTACGACGGCGGGTGGGTGGTCGTGGCGACGTCGATGACGCCGTTGCGTTCGTAGTCGCAGTCGATGCCGTAGCGATCGATCGCCAGCTCGATCTCGTTGAGGTTGCGCAGCCCGAGCTCTTCGAGCACGTCGAGCTCGTCACCGTGCCGGGCGAGGCCGTTGGCCACGCCATGGGTCAACGAGGCCTCCATGAACCCGCCGTTGCGGCCGCTGGCGGCGCCGCCGACCTCGCCCTTGTCGATGAGGACGATGTCGCGTGCCGGGTCGCGCTCCTTGGCGATGACGGCGGTCCACAGCCCGGTGTATCCACCCCCGACGATGCACAGGTCGCAGTGCTCGTCGCGGACGAGGGTCGGGTTGGACTCGGGGATCGCGGCCTGTTCGAGCCAGAACGGGTACGGCTCGGCGTCGGCGATGGCGTCGAGTGCGACCTGGCGCACGTTGGCACTCCCGCCGAAGTTGGTGTTCGTGTCGTCGAAGCCGGCGTCGCTCATGATCTCACTGGCCGGCGAGCGTACCGTGCCGACCGGCGACGTTCCGTCGCGGTGACGATCGGCGGGCCGGACGGATCTAGCGTGGTGTCCCATGGAACTGGGGATCGAGGGTCGGCGGGCGGCAGTGGCGGCGGGAACGTCGGGACTGGGATTGGCGTCGGCGGTCGCACTGGCGGGCGAAGGCGTGCAGGTGGCGATCTGCGGCCGCGACGAGGCTCGACTGGCAGCGGCCGCCGAGACGATCGGTCACGGCTGTGTGCCGATCGCCGCCGACGTCTCGACGCCCGACGGCGCGGCGGGGTTCATCGCCGCGGCGAACGACGCGCTCGGCGGGATCGACATCCTCGTGCCCAACGCCGGCGGGCCACCGCCGGGGAACTTCGCCTCGACGCCGGTCGACGCCTATCCGACCGCGCTCGACCTCAACCTGATGTCGGTCGTGGCGATGTGCAAGGCAGCCGTGCCGGCGATGCAGGAGCGAGGATGGGGCCGGGTGGTGGCGATCACGTCGCTGTCGGTGCGTCAACCGATGGCCAACCTGATCCTGTCGAACACCGCCCGCGCCGGCGCCACGGCGTTCCTCAAGACACTGGCGCTCGAAGTGGCCGGTGACGGGGTGACGGTGAACAGCGTGCAGCCGGGCCTCCACCGCACGCCGCGAGTCGAGCAGCTGTACGGCGGCGGTCCCGATTCGTCGGTGCGGATGGGCGACGCCGGCGATTTCGGTCGCATCGTCGCCTTCTTGTGCTCGGAGTCGGCGTGCTTCACGACCGGCCTCGCCCTCCACGTCGACGGCGGCGCCTACCTCGCCCTCCAGTAGCCGCCCCCGCACCCCGAAATTTGTCGGTTTCGTGCCGCTGGGCGAGACCTGCCGGACAAATTTCGGCGTGTTTCGGCGTGCGTCCCGAATTTTGTCCGTTTCGTGCCGCTGGGCGACACCTGTCGGACAAATTTCGGCGGGCGTCTCGGCGGGCGTGCTCGGCGTGCGTTTCCCGAAATTTGTCTGCTCCGTGCCGCTGAGCGACACCTATCGGACAAATTTTGGGGGTGGGGCCGGGGGCCGGGTCAGATGTCGACGGATGAGGGGTCGGGGGTGGCGACGCCGTCGTAGTCCTGGCGCTTGGCGCGGAGGCGCAGCTCTTCGACGATGCGCCGGTTCGCCGCCTGCAGGTCGGCGAGGAAGGCGACGGCCCAGATCTGGGCGGCGACGAGGATCAGCAGGAAGCCGCCGAGCAGGCTCGGCACGCGGCTCGTGTACTCGTCCTCGACGAGGTACAGCACCAGCCAGCGCAGGAGCACGACGGCGCCGAGCAGGAACGGGACGAGCCCGGCGAAGAAGAAGAAGCGGAACGGCTTGTACAGGGCGAAGCTGCGGATGATCGCCGACGCCGAGCGGAAGATGTAGCGCGAGGTGCTCTTGACCAGGCGCGATTCGCGGGTCTTCGGGTTGACGCCGATCGGCACCGAGGCGACGTTGATGCCGTTCCAACCGGCTTGGACGATCGTCTCCATCGTGTACGTGTAGCGCCCGAACACCTGCAGCCGCATCGCCGCGTCGCGGCTGTAGGCCCGGAAGCCGCTGGCCGCGTCGCGCACACCCGTGCCCGAGAAGCGCCGGACGACCGAGCTGCCGACGCGCTGCAGCACCTTCTTGGCGCGCGAGAAGTCGTCGACGTCTTCGATCGGACGCTCGCCGACGACCATCTCGGCGGCGCCCGTCAGGACCGGTGCGACGAGGTCGGGGATCGACGCCGCCTGGTACTGGTTGTCGGCGTCGGTGTTGACGATCACGTCGGCACCGGCGCGCAGGCAGGCGTCGATGCCGGTCATGAACGCGGCCGCCAGTCCACGGTTGTGCCCGTGGGTGACGACGTGATCGACGCCGAGCGAGCGGGCGACCTCGACGGTGCGATCGCTGCTGCCATCGTCGATCACCAGCCACTCGACGATGTCCACGCCGGGCACGACGCGCGGCAGGTCGGCGACGGTCTGCGGCAGCGTCTCCTCCTCGTTGAAGCAGGGGATCTGAATGATCAGCTTGACGGGCCGCGACATCAGCGGGCCAGCGTACCGGTCGCGTCAGCCACGGTCGCCGTCCCCGACGGGTGTGGCCGTACTGGTGGCCGTGGTGGTAGCCGTGTTGGTGGCCGGGTTGAGGGTCTCGACCAGCGGTGTCGGCCGGGGGGCGCGGCGGGCGATCAACGTGGCGATCCCGGCGGCGCTGAGGTCGACGACCACCGACACGACGCGGCTGACGACGGCGGTGGAGATGGCGACCGTCTCACCGAGCGGCGCCGTCATCAAGGCGATGAACACGGTCTCGCGCACGCCGAGGCCCCCGGGGAGCCCGATGATGACGAAGCCGGCCATCCACGACAGGCAGGTGGCGGCGATCAGCTGGACGACGGTGCGCGGTTCGAGGTCGACGCCCAGGGCGACGACGGCGAACACGTTCATCCCCGCGAAGCACACCCACACCGGCACGTGACGCAGCAGCAGTTGGCCGCACCACCCGGCCTCGGGGATCCCGAGGGTCCGCCGCGTGACCCGCTGCAGCAGGCGGGCGACGGTGCGGCGGCTGGCCGGCAGCGTCACGGCGATCATCATGATCACCAGCCCGACACCGATCAGCGCGGCGACCCATGGCGCAGCACCGTGGAGCGTCAGGCCCGTCACCGCAGCGACGGCGCCGGCGCCGACGAACGTGCCGATCATCGACCAGGCGGTCGACGTGTAGGCGGCGCGCCGTGGCACCGTGCCGCGATGGGCGAGCTCGGCCTGGCCGACGATCGGCCAGATGCCGCCCGGCACGTACTTGCCGAGTTGGCCGACGAAGAACCAGGACATGCCGCGGCGGCGGTCCGGCCGGACATCGCTGGTCGACATGATCCACAGCCAGGCCAACCCGATCAGCGCCATCGCCACCCAACCGCTGACGAGGCCGGCAGCGAGCCACGACAGGGTCGCCGACTCGAAGGCGTCGCCGATCGCCTCTCGGTCGCGGTAGATGCGGACGACGACGAAGGCGATGCCGGCGACGCCGATGACGATCCCGGCCAGATTGAGCAGCCCCGCTCGGCTGCGGATGCCGCCGCTCACCGGGAGTGGGCGCGCACCATCGTCCACGGCATCGGGTTCTTCGTCTCGTCGACCGCGAAGCGGGTGGCAACGAGCTTGGCGAACCCGCGATTGGTCCAGTGGTTGATGTGGCCGGGGGTGTTGCCGAGCTGGCGGAGGTAACGGCCGCGGGCCATGTTGCCGATGCGCCAGATCGGCTCGAACGGCACGGAGGCGATCAACGAACCCGAGCAGACACGAGCCAGCTCGGCGAGGGCGGCACCGGTGTCGGGGAGGTGCTCGAACACCTCGATCGCCAACACGAGGTCGAAGGCGTCGTCGGGGAACGGGAGCGTGGTGGCGTCGCCGAAGAGGCAGTCGAGGTCGAGCTCGTGCCAGCCGGCAGCGAGCTCGTCGTCGGGCAGGTCGAGACCGAGCACGCCGGCGGTGGGGAAGCGCTCGCGCACGCGGGCGTTGACGATGCCTTCACCGACGCCGATCTCGAGCACCCGGCGCGGGGCCGGGATGGCGTCGAGGAATCCGTCGAGGGCGCCGAAGAATCCGCGCATCATGCGCTGCTCGATCGGGTTGGTCGAGCCGTACTTGTCGTACGTGTTGCCGGTGGGGACGGCGTCGTGCTGGTCGTTCGGGGTGGCGGTGCTGGTCATCTCGTTCGTCGGTCTCGTTCGTCGGCCGTCGTGTCTGGTGTCGCGTCGTCGGCGTCGCGGTGTCGTCGTGTCGTCGTGTCGTGTCGTCGTGTCGTCGTGTCGTGTCGTCGTGTCGTGGTGTCGTGTCGTGTCGTCGTGTCGTGGTCGTCGTGTCGTGTCGTCGTGTCGTGGTGTCGTGTCGTGTCGTCGTGTCCGGGCGTCGCCGCCCGGTGCGTCAGTCTCGCCCGCCGCGACCGAGATGCAACGCCCGGCACCGGGCCGGGCGTCGACCGGGCAACGACCTCATCTGGGGCCTCATCCGGAAGCATCATTCGAGACGATGTCCGGAGCAGTGTCCGGGACGGTGTCGGGAGCGGTGTCGGGAGCGGTGTCGGGGATCCTCCAGAGGATCCAGTTCCGGTCCGACCAGACCTCCTCCCAGCCGCGCTGTCGCGCCTCGCTCACGCTGAGCACGGGCTGCCAGTAGGTCGAGTTGCGGCGTTGGGCGAAGTAGTCGGCGTTGGCGGCGATCCGTTCGAGGTCCTTCGTCTGGAACGACAAGCGGTCGGTGAGCAGCGTCATCGTCCGGGCGCGGAAGAAGGCGATGATCGCGTCGGGCGGCGTGAGCTCGGCGACCGCCGTGTAGATCGGCGCCGCGGCGGGGTTGGTCGGCCCCGACAGCACTCGCCCGGCCTGGCGGTACGTCCGGGCGTCGTCGATGTCGCCGCGCAGCACGACGGCGTGGGCGACGACGAGGACGAGCAACGGGGCGAGCATGGCGACGCGGACGACGTCGGTGCGACTCGGCCGCCCACCGACGCGTGCAGCCACGAAGCGGCCGGCGGCGACGAGGGCGACGACGACGAAGTAGACGACCCACGGCGTGACCTGCATCCAGTCAGCGCGTGACCTCGCGCAGGTGCGTGCCGATCGCCAGCGCGCTGATCAACCCCAGCGCCAGCAACGGACCGTCGAGCGTCGGCCGGCGGCGAACACCGACGATGGCGCCGGCGAGGGCGACCAACAAGATCACGACGCCGACCCACGTGTGGCCGCCGAGGCCGAGCTGGTCGGCCAGGATCGCCGGGTACTCCTTGAAGCGGTCGTCGAGATACGACAGCTCGTTGTCGTTGTCGGGGAGGAGCGCCGTCGGCAGCAGGAACTGGAAGAAGGCGACGCTGACCCCGAACGCCAGGTACGGCGTGACGATCGCCGTGCCGTGCCGTCGCCACGTGGCGGTGACCTCGTCCCACGACCCCGTTCGGCGCGGCTCGAGCCGTCGCTGGCGGAACAGGTCGACCACCTGCATCACGACGATCACCCCGACGAGGGCGATGCTCTCGCGCCGCACGTTGAAGGCGACCGTGACGAGGCAGCCCAGCACCGCCAGCTGGGTCAGCGGCGCATCGAGCAGCGTCGACGTTCGCCGGATCCGGTCGTACCACCAGATGAACACGCAGACGGCGACCAGCTGCGGGATCTCGGTCAGCAGCTGGTCGGTGTGCACCAGGTACACCGGCGCCGTGGCGAACACGGCGGTGACGGCGAGCGCCGCGAGGCGCCCGATCCGGCGTCGGACGATGCCGTGCAGCAGCACCAGCCACACGCAGAGCAGGGCGACCTCGACGAGCTTCAGGCGGTCGTAGTCGAACCCCCACAGGTGGACGAAGGGGGAGAGGATGATCGGCCATCCCCACGGGTAGGCGATCGGGCTGAACGGGCCGTCCGACCACAGGACCGAGAACCGGTTGTCGGCCACCACGTCGGCGACGTCGCCGTCGAACAGACTGCGTGCCTGGCGCAGGTAGAGGGCGAAGTCGTCGCCCTGGGTGTGTCCGCTGCGATGCAGCGCCACGGCGCACGCCGCGGCGACGATGACGAGCACGGGCAGGGCGGCCCGGGCAGCCACGTCACGTGCGGAGGGCTGCCCTGGCATCGGCGCCACGATAGATGGCCGAACCCCCGTGGGCTCGTCGTCGTGCGCGGAGATCCGGCGCGGAGATCCGGCGCGGCTCAGGCGCGGATCGGGCGCGGAGATCGGCGCGGTTCGGTGCCGCGTGGACGAGTGTCCGCCCGGGTCAGGCGGAGGCGGCTTCGAGGGCGCGGCGGGTGAGGACCTTGGCGAGGTGCTGGCGGTACTCGACGCTGGCGTTGAGGTCGGCCTGCGGATCTGCTTCGGCGTTGGCCTGCTCGGCGGCGTCGGCGATGTCGGCGCCACGGGCGAGCGCCACGGCGACGCTGGTGGCGAGGACCGGTGTCGAGCCCATGTTGACCAGCGCCACGCCGGCGTCGCCGTTGCGGCGCCAGGCGGCGACGCCGACGATCGCCCAGTCCTGGGCCCGCCGGTTGAACTTCTGGAAGCTCCAGCCGGCGCCGTTCATCTTCGGCACCTTGATCTCGACGAGCATCTCGTCGGGCTCGAGTGCGGACTCGAAGAACGTGCGGTAGAAGTCGGCGGCGGCGATCTCACGGGTGCCGTTGGGACCCTGGGCGACGTAGGTCGCACCGAGCGCCAGCGTCGTCGCCGGCAGGTCCGACGCCGGGTCGGCGTGAGCGATCGTTCCCCCGAGGGTGCCGCGGTGGCGGACCTGCGGGTCGCCGACGTGGCTCGCCGCATGGGCCAGCAGCGGCACGTGCTCGCGCAGGAGATCGGACTTCTCGACGTCCATGTGGCGGGTCATCGCACCGATGGCGACATGGTCGCCCTGGTCGCGGATGTACGACAGGTCCTGGAGGCGGCCGATGTCGATGAGCACGCTCGGCTGAGCGAGGCGCAGCTTCATCATCGGCAGCAGGCTGTGCCCGCCGGCGATGAACTTGGCCTCGTCGCCGTGCTCACCGACGAGGCGGATCGCCTCCTCGGCAGAACCGGCGCGGACGTAGTCGAATGCGGCGGGGATCACGGGGTGCCTCCATCGGCGTGTGGATCAACGGTGTGTGAATCGGTCGCGGGTGTTGCGGTCGCGGGTGTTGCGGTTGCGGGTGTTGCGGTTGCGGGTGTTGCGGTTGCGGGTGTTGCGGTCTGGATCGCGGTCCAGACGGTGTTCGGGCTGGCGGGCATCGCCACGTCGTGCACGCCGAGGCCCGCCAGGGCGTCGACGATGGCATTGATGACCGCAGGTGCCGCTCCGATGGTGCCAGCTTCGCCGACGCCCTTGACGCCGAGCGAATTGGTCGGCGACGGCGTCACCGAGTGGCCGAGCGTGATGTTCGGGAGGTCGGGCGCCGACGGCATCAGGTAGTCGGTGAGGGTGGCCGTACGCAGGTTGCCGTCGTCGTCGTAGACGGCCCCTTCGAACAGCGCCTGGCCGACGCCTTGGACGATGCCGCCGTGGACCTGGCCCTCGACGATCAGCGGGTTGACCTGCACGCCGCAGTCGTCGACGGCGACGTACTGCTGCAGGTCGACGGCGCCGGTCTCGGTGTCGACCTCGACGACGCAGATGTGCGTGCCGAACGGCCACGAGAAGTTCGGCGGGTCGTAGACGACCTGCGCCTCGAGGTTCGGCTCCATCCCGTCGGGGAGGTCGTGGGCGGTGAACGCCTCGAAGGCGATCGCCGCCAGCGGCAACTCCTTGTCGGGCGACCCGGCGACGCGGAAGGCGCTGCCGACGAACTCGAGGTCGTCGACGTTCGCCTCCATCTGGTGGGCGGCGATCTGCTTCGCCTTGTCGATCACCTTGTCGCACGCCATCCCGATGGCCACCCCGCCGACGGGCAGCGACCGTGAGCCGTAGGTGTCCATGCCGAGCGGGGCGATCGCCGTGTCGGAGTGCAGCACGTCGACGTCGGCGGGATCGATGCCGAGCTTGTCGGCGACGATCATCGACCACGACGTCTCGTGACCCTGGCCGTGGGGGGCCGTGCCGGTGACGACTTGCACCTTGGCGGTCGGCAGGATCCGCACCGTTGCCGCCTCCCAGCCGCCGGCGGAGTAGTTCAGCGAGGCCAGCACCCGTGACGGGGCGAGGCCGCACATCTCGAAGTAGCTCGACACGCCGATGCCCAGGCGCTTCGTCGACCCGGCGACGTTCTGCGTCGCCTGACGCTGCCGGAGTGCGTCGTAGCCGACGAGGTCGGCGGCGACGGTGGCCGCCTTGTCGTGGTCGCCCGAGTCGTAGACGAGCCCGGTGAACGCCTCGTACGGATACTTCTCGGTGGCGATGTAGTTGCGTCGCCGCAGCTCGAGCGGGTCGACACCGACCTCGCGGGCGAGGGCGTCCATCGCCCGCTCGATGGCGTAGGTCGCTTCGGGTCGCCCGGCACCTCGGTAGGCGTCGGTCGGTGTCATCGTCGTGAACACGCTGGTGCAGGAGAAGTCGTACGCCTTCGGCAGGTCGTAGACCCCGGCATAGAGGAACGCGCCGAGCAGCGGGATGCCCGGCGTGACGAGCTGCAGGTAGGCACCCATGTCGGCGGTCAGCCGGACCCGCACCGCGGTCAGCTTGCCGTCGCCGTCGGCGGCGAGCTCGACATGTTGGATCTGCCCGCGGCCCTGGATCGTCGCCTGCGAGTTCTCCGAGCGGGTCTCGTTCCACCGCACGGGCTGGTTGTGCTTGCGGGCGAGGGCGACGCAGAGCAGTTCCTCGGCGTAGACGTTGAGCTTGGCGCCGAAGCCGCCGCCCACGGCCGGCGCGACGACGCGCAGGCGGTGCTCGGGCACGCCGAGCGTGACCGCCACCATGACCTTCAAGATGTGCGGGATCTGCGTCGACGAGTAGAGCGTGAGGTCGCCACCGAACGGTTGCGGCACGGCGACGACCGCCCGCGGCTCCATCGCCATCGGGATCAGGCGCTGCTGGACGTAGCGTTCGCGCACCGTGTAGGTGGCCTCGTCGAACGCCCGCTGGACGTCGCCCTCGCGCTCTTCGACGAGCAGGTTCCACGTGTACGACGAGTTCGTGCCGAGCTCGTCGTGGACGATGACGCGATCGGCGAGGGCATCGTCGAGGTCGATCACCGCCTCGAGGGCGTCGTACACGACGTCGATGGCGTCGAGCGCGTCGTGGGCGATGGCGTCGGTCTCGGCCAGCACGGCCGCCACCCCGTCGCCGGCGTAGTGCACCGTGTCGACCGCCAGCGGGTAGTGCGTCGGGTTCTTCATGTCGTCGGTGACGGGCCAGGCGCAGGGCATCGGCGCCGCCCACTGCTCGACGAGCTCGGCGCCGGTGTACACGGCGTGCACCCCGGGCATCGCTGCCGCCGCGGTGGTGTCGATCGACACGATGCGGGCGTGGGCGTAGGGACTGCGCAGCACGGCGAGGTGCAGCGCCCCCGGGACCTTCATGTCGTTGGTGAACACGGCCTCGCCGGTGAGCAGGACCGGGTCCTCCTTGCGCAACAGGCGCGTGCCCAGCACCCCCGTGCCGGTCGCGGTGTCGTCAGTGACGGTCATGGCTGGACCCCCATCCAGGTCGACTTGTCAGTAGGACGTTGTCAGTAGGACGTTGTCAGTAGGACATTGTCAATGCATGTCGGTCACCTCGGTGGCGGGCACCGAGGTGACGGCTCGTCACTCAGGAGCCGGCGGCCGCCGCGGCGAGCACCGACTTGACGATGTTGTGGTAGCCGGTGCAGCGGCAGAGGTTGCCCTCGAGCCCGATGCGCACCTCGTCCTCGCTCGGGTTCGGGTTCTCTTGGAGCAGGCTCGTTGCGGCCATCACCATGCCCGGCGTGCAGTACCCGCACTGCAGGCCGTGGTTCTCCATGAACGCCTGCTGCATCGGGTGCAGCGTGCCGTCGGCGGCGGCCATGCCCTCGATCGTGCGGATCTCGCCGCCGTCGGCCTGCACGGCGAGCACGGTGCAGCTCTTCACGGCTTCGCCGTCGAGATGCAGGGAGCAGGCGCCGCACGACGAGGTGTCGCAACCGACGTTGGTGCCGGTCAGGCCGACCACCTCACGGATGTAGTGCACGAGCAGCGTGCGCGGCTCGACGTCGTGCGTGTGGCGTGTTCCATTGACCGTGACCGTGATCTCCACGTTGCCCCCGTTCAGAGTGATGTCCGGCGCCCATCATGCACCATCGGGCGCCGCGGGTCGACACCGACGGACGATCAGATGATCGAGGTGATGTCCTCGACGGCGAGGAAGATCAAGAAGCAGATGATCGCGCCGCCGAAGATCGTGTAGTGCCAGCGCTTGGAGTGGTCGGCACGCCAGAAGCGGCGGATGCTGTACGTGATCGAGACGATGGCGAGGATGCCGATCGCCAGACCGATCCACGGCCCGACCCCCTTGGCGACGCCGATCGCCGGCAGCACGAAGGGGAACAGGATGTACATGAAGATGCAGCGTGCGGCGCTGATCACGAGCGACTTCTGGAACGCCGAACGGGCCTCGGCGGCGGTCGCCGTGCGCTCCTCGGGCAGCCGCAGCAGCCGCCGCATGAAGCGGTCGGCGGACGACGAGCTGACCGGGCGACGCTCGGCGTCGGGCGCCGCGTCGGTGCGCCCGATCGGCGACGAGGAGGGGTTGGCGGTCGTGCTCATCGGCGCAGGGAACGGTACGTCGCCGCAACCGCCGCGGCAACTTCCCCCGGTCGGTCGACGACCATCGCCGCGCCGGCTCCGAGGAGCTCCTCGGCCGAGCCGAAACCCCAGGTCACGCCGATGCACGGGATCTGGTTGAGGCTCGCCCCTTCGACGTCGTGGTCCCGGTCGCCGACCATCACCACGTCGTGGCCGTCGTGGGGTGAGATGCCGAGGGCGACGAGGGCGTGGGAGATGACCTCGCCCTTCGTGCGGCGCGACGATCCGACGTCGACGCTCGCTCCCGCAAGTACCTCGAAGTAGTCGGTGAGACCGAAGTGCTCGATGATCCGGATCGCCGTGGGCTCCGGCTTGGCGGTCGCCAGCGAGAGCACGTGGCCGGCGGCGCACAGCTCGTCGAGCATCTCGACGACGCCCGGGTACATCTCGTTCTCGAACAACCCGGTGTCCTCGTAGCGGTGGCGATAGGTGAGGATCACCCGCTCGACGTCGGTGGCCGGGATCCCGACCGTCGGGAACGAGATCTCGAACGGCGGCCCAATCATCGAGTGGATCTGCTCGATCGTCAGCTCGGGGTAGCCGCACGTGGCGAAGGCGTGCTGCAGTGCCCCACCGATGCCGGGTGACGAGTCGGAGATCGTGCCGTCGAGGTCGAGCAGGACGTGACTGGACGCGGCAGTCGAACGGTTGCGGTCGGTCATCGTGACGCGATCAGCGGGTCAGCTGTTCGCGGATCAACGGCTCGTAGTGCTCGAGCGGGTTGCTGCGGTAGTCGGGATCGAACGCCGTCTGGTCGTACTTGGCGCAGAACTCGGCGGTGTGGTCGAAGTACGGCGAGTCGCGGAACCGCTCGCGGGCGTCGCGGTCGCCGCCGATGTGATGCCAGAAGTAGTAGCCCTGGAATTCGCCGTGGTTGGCGACCATGAACAGGTTGGCCTCGGATACGAACGGCTCGAGGATGCCGGCGGCGATGCTCGGATGGTTGTAGGGCGTGAGCGTGTCGCCGATGTCGTGGAGCAGGGCGCACAGCACGTACTCGTCGTCGCGCCCGTCACGCTCGGCGCGAGTGGCGGTCTGCAGGCTGTGCTCGAGTCGGTCGACGGGGAACCCGCCGTGATCGAAGGCGAGGGCGCGCATCAGGTCGATCACCCGGTCGGCGACGAAGCTCTGGGTGATCGCCAGCTGCGGCGTGATCAGGGCCCAGTCGTCGGCGGTCGACTCCTCGAACGAACGGAACGTCGCTCTCCGGTGGTCGGTGGTGCTCGGGTCCGTCTGCTCGTTGATCGTCGAGGTCATGGTCGCTCCGCGTTCAGTAAGTAACGCTCGGGGCCAGGCCCCAGGTGTTACTTGGGCCCCAGGTGTTACTTGGATGGTTGATCAGATGGTGGCAGCATCGGCGACGGGCGCGCCAGACCTTCTCGGCGGTCGCCGGCATGTCGATGTGGCGCACGCCGAGATGGCTGAGGGCGTCGACGACAGCGGACTGCACTGCAGGCGTCGAGCCGATCGTGCCGGATTCGCCGATGCCTTTGGCGCCGAGCGGGTTGACGAACGTCGGGGTCTCCATGTGGATCACCTCGAAGCTCGGCAGCTCGGCCGCGGAGATCATGCCGTAGTCGGCGAGGTTCGACGTGACCGGGTTGCCGTCGCTGTCGTAGCGCACCTCCTCGAGCAACGCCTGGGCGGCGCCCTGGGCGATGCCGCCGTGGATCTGCCCGTCGAGCAGCAGCGGGTTGAGCACGCGGCCGGCGTCGTCGCAGGCGACGTGGCGCACGAGGCGCACCTCGCCGGTGCCCGTGTCGACCTCGACGACGGCGACGTGGGCGCCGAACGGGAACGTCGGCTGTTCGGCCGTGAACCGGGCAGCGATCTCCAGCTGGTCGCCCTGGCCCTTGGCGGCGACGGCGACGTCGGCCCATGTCTTCGACATCGCCGGCGTGCCGGCGACGTGGAACGACCCGCTGGTCGTGTCGAGGACGATGTCGTCCTCGGCGGCCTCGAGCAGCGCCGCGGCGACCTTCTTGGCCTGTTCGACGAGTTCGATCGCCGCCTGGTTGACGGCAGCGCCGCCCTGCTGCAACGAGCGTGAACCCATCGTGCCGCCACCGTCGGGGATCAGGTCGGTGTCGCCCCACACGAGGGTGATGCGGTCCATCGGGATGCCGGTCTGTTCGCTGGTGATCATCGACCAGGCGGTGTCGTGGCCCTGGCCGTGCGGCGAGGTGCCGGTGTAGACGAGCGCCCCACCGTCGTCGTCGACCTCGATCTTTGCCATCTCGGTGGGTGGGCCGCCGCCACCGGTGATCTCGACGTAGACGCTGACGCCGATGCCGAGCTGCACGTCGTCGCCGGCGTCGCGGCGACGTTGCTGGTCGGCGCGCAGTGCCTCGTAGCCCGCCGCTTCGAGCACCCGGTCGAGGGCACCCTCGAAGTCGCCGACGTCGTAGGTCTGGCCGATCGCCGTGGTGTGCTTGTCGAGGAACTTGGGGATCAGGTTGATCCGCCGGACCTCGGCGGGGTCCTTGCCGATCTCGGCGGCGAAGAGGTCCATCGCCCGTTCGATTGCCGCCGTCGCCTCGGGCCGGCCGGCGCCGCGGTAGGCAACGATCGGGGTCGTGTTGGTGGTGACCGAGATCGTCCGGCACTCGATGTTGGGGATGTCGTAGACGCCCGAGGTCATCGGGCGGGTCATGAACGCGGCGAGCACCGTGCCGACCTCGGTGAACGCGCCGGAGTCCTGGATCGCCCGCAGCTGGTAGTGGGTGACCTTGCCGTCGCGGGTGCCGCCGATCGTCACGTACTGCACCTGGGCGCGTCCGTGGCCGAGCCCCATCATCGACTCGGTGCGGGTTTCGCGCCAGATGAGGGGCCGGTTGACCTCGGCGGACAGGCGACCGAGCAGCAGCTCTTCGGGGTAGACGCCGATCTTGGCGCCGAACCCGCCGCCGACGTCGGGAGTGATGACCCGCACGGCGTCGGCCTCGACACCGTTGGCGGCGACGATCGTGCCCTTGGCGCCCTGGGCGTGCTGCGTCGAGACCCACTGGTGGAGGCGTCCGTCGGCCCACACGGCGGCCGAACCGCGGACCTCCATCGGGCACGGGGCGACGCGCTGGTTGACGAAGCGGCCGGAGGTGACGACCTCGCAGCCTTCGAAGAAGCCCTCGCTGAGGTCGGGCATGCCGAGCATCGCCGAGTCGAACACGGCGTTCGATCCGGCGGCTTCGTAGAGCAACGTCTCCGACGTCAGCGCCTCGTCGACGTCGACGACGGCGGGCAGGATGTCGATGTCGGCGAACACGGTCTCGGCGGCGTCGACAGCGGCAGCCTGGGTCTCGGCGACGATCGCCGCCACGGGTTCGCCCACGTAGCGCACCTTGCCACTGGCCAACAGGGTGCGCGTCACCATCGGGTTGAAGCTCGACGGGGTCGGCTCGAGGCCGAGGTCGTCGGCGGTGTACACGCCGACGACACCGGGCATCTGGCGTGCGTCGCTGGTGTCGATCGACAGGATCGTGCCGTGGGCGACGGCGCTGCGCGCGTACACGACGTACAACGCGCCGGCGAGGAGCTCCTCGTTCATGTCGTCGACGTAGACGCCGCCGGTCGTGAGGAACTTCGGGTCTTCCTTGCGCTGGACGCGCTCTCCGAGAATGCTGCCGGCCACGGTGGTCCCTTCGAGTGGTTGCGTTCGATCCACGATCGCCGCGAGGGCGGTGATCGCCGCGAACCTAGTCGGTGGGTTCGGGTGCCGACCCTGCCGTACGGGCCTGCATGATGCTCGTGACGATGTTGTACGGCCAGCCGTCGGGCAGATCGCTCGGCAACGGCGGCACCGGCAGGAACGTGGAGCGCTGGTCACCCTCCTCGACGAAGCCGATCTCCTCGCGGGCTGCCTCGCGGATGCCGTCGTCGGTCTGCAGTCGCTCGACCTCGCCCGACAGCTGTCCGTTGACGCGCTGCAGCTCGTCGAGCTCGGCTTGCCGCTGGGCGAGGTCGTCGTCCTGGTCGAGCCAGGTGCCGATGGGGAGGATGATCACGGCGCCGGCGATCGCCAGCACGACGACGAGCACGCCGATCCCGGCGAAGAGGGCGAGGCGCGGCCGCCGCAGGATGCGCTTGTCGTGGGGGATCGGTCGGGTGAAGTCGCCGAGGCGCGAACGACCGTCGTCGGAAGCCTTGGGCGGCTCCTTCGGCCTCGGGATCGAGGTGGTCTTCGACCGGCTCACGGCAGCCATTGTCGCAGCCGCAACCCGCGACCCAACGTCATGGAGCAACGACAGGCGTGCTGGCGTCACAAAAGGGGTCTGACCCCAAATGAAACGCCTGCGACGAGCCGCAGTCAGGCCGACCGAACGTGGCCAACCTCCGGACCGCCGTGAGGCCTGACGATTCAGAACAGCCCGACGAGTCAGAACGGATTGCGGTAGACCGCCGTGTCGCCGAGCTGCTCCTCGATGCGCAGGAGCTGGTTGTACTTGGCGACGCGATCGCTGCGGGCAGGTGCGCCGGTCTTGATCTGGCCGCAGTTGGTGGCGACGGCGAGGTCGGCGATCGTCGCGTCCTCGGTCTCGCCGGAGCGGTGGCTCATCACCGCCGTGTAGGCGTTGCGCGTCGCCAGGGCGACCGTGTCGAACGTCTCGGTGAGCGAGCCGATCTGGTTGACCTTGACGAGCACCGAGTTGGCGACGTGCTGGTCGATGCCGGTCTGCAGGCGGGCCGAGTTGGTGACGAAGAGGTCGTCGCCGACGAGTTGCACCTTGCTCCCGATCGCCCGGGTCAGGGTGGCCCAGCCGTCCCAGTCGTTCTCGTCCATCGCGTCCTCGATCGACACGATCGGGTAGGACTCGACGAGGCGCTCCCAGTAGGCGGTCATCTCGTCGGGGGAGAGGACCTTGCCTTCGCCCTCGAGGTGGTACACGCCGTCGCGGAACAGCTCGCTGGTGGCCGGGTCGAGGGCGATGGCGATGTCGTCGCCGGCGCTGAAGCCGGCGGCGCCGATCGCCTCGACGAGCAGTCGGATGGCGTCCTCGTTGGAGTCGAGGTTGGGTGCGAAGCCGCCCTCGTCGCCGACCGCCGTGGACAGGCCGCGGTCATGGAGGATGCCCTTCAACACGTGGTAGGTCTCGGTGCCCCAGCGCAGCGCTTCGGAGAAGCTCGCCGCGCCGACCGGCATGATCATGAACTCCTGCAGGTCGATCGAGTTGTCGGCGTGCACGCCGCCGTTGATGACGTTCATCATCGGGACCGGCAGGACGTGGGCGTTCGGACCGCCGAGGTAGGCGTAGAGCGGCAGGTCGAGCTCGATCGCCGCTGCCTTGGCGATGGCGAGGCTGGTACCGAGGATGGCGTTGGCGCCGAGGCGCGACTTGTTGTCGGTGCCGTCGAGGTCGAGCATGATCCGGTCGAGCATCCGCTGATCGGTGGCATCGAAGCCCTCGAGGGCGTCGAGGATCTCGCTGTTGACGAAGCCGACGGCGTCGCGCACGCCCTTTCCGCCGAAGCGATCGCCGCCGTCACGCAGTTCGACCGCCTCGTGCTCGCCGGTCGAGGCGCCGGACGGAACCGCGGCACGTCCGAGCGCGCCGGAGTCGAGGAGGACGTCGACCTCGACGGTGGGGTTGCCGCGTGAGTCGAGGATCTCGCGGCCGGTGATGTCGACGATCTCGCTCATGTGGCCAACCTAACCGCCGGCGCGGGAGCGCCGGGCATGACGTTGCCGGCGCAGCCAGGCGTCGGTGACGGAGCGTTCGGCGGCGGCGGGATCGTCGCCGGCGGCGAGGAGGAGGGCGGTCGTGACAGACGGTGCGTGGGCTTCGAGGGCCTCGTCGGGCATCACGCCCATGACGATCAGCATGATCAGCCCGTGCCCGCTGGCCCATGATCGCGTCGCCAGGTCGGCGGGATCGGTGGACGGGTCGAGCCGACCTGCTCGGCGGGCGCGGGTCGCCGCGTCGACGAGCATGTCGAAGCTCTGGGCCGCGCTGTCGGGGTCGGCGAGATCGGCGCCGGCGTCGAACATCGCCCGGTACAGCGCCGGGTTGGCGAGGGCGTGGTCGGCGTAGGCGACACCGAGGGCGACGAAGTCCGTCACCGGATCGTCGGTCGCGGGCACGTCGGCGAGACGATCGAGCAGGCGGGTGAAGCCCTCCTGGCGAACGGCGCGCCAGAGCCCGGGCATGTTGTCGAAGTACGTGTAGACGGCGGTCGTCGAGACGCCGAGGCCGTCGACGACGGCACGCAACGTCACCGGTTCGCGCCGGGCGAGCATCTCGGCGGCGCGCTCGACGAGCGCCGCACGAACTCGGGGATCGGGGGGACGGGGCATTGCAATCGTAGCGTAGCACTGCTATACATCATTGCGTAGCAACGCTACGGAATGTGCTTCAGGCCGGCGAACGCCCAGCCTCGACCAGTCCATGCACTGACAATCCGCACTGACAATCCGCACTGACAATCCAGGGAGATGCTCCATGACCGTCCACTCGTTCAACCCCGAAGGCCTGCCGCAGTCCGACATGTACCGGCAGCTGTCCGTCGCCACCGGGACACGCCACGTGTACATCGCCGGTCAGGTCGCTCGACTCGCCGACGGATCCGCCGTCGGCGAGGGTGACCTGGCCGCCCAGGTCGAGCAGGCATTCTGCAATGTCGCCACGGCCATCGAGGCCGCCGGGGGCACGTTCGCCGACATCGCCAAGCTGACGGTGTACGTCGTCGACTGGGAGCCGGGCAAGATGGCCCAGCTCGGCGAGGGAGCGATGCGGGCCGCGGGCCGTGCGGCCGTCGACCCCCTCAAGCCGATCACGCTGATCGGTGTCGCCGCGCTCGGTGAGCCCGACCTGTTGGTGGAGATCGAAGCGGTCGCCGTGCTCGACTGACAGCGGCGGGCGACGCGGCGTTGCGATTCCTCCTCAAGTCGTTCAGCGGCGCGGCCGATCACGTCGACATGGAACCGGCGGATCCAGTGTGGGGAGTGGCGTCGCCGGCACCGCCGATCTCGTCACCCGTCATGCCGCCGACCGTGTCGCCGACCGGTTCGCCGGCCGTGTCGCCGGCCGGTTCGCCGGCCGCAGTTCACCGACCAGTTCACCACCGGCCGCTTCGCCGATCTCTTCGCCGACCGGTTCGCCACCGCCACCGCCACCACCGCCACCGCCGCCCCCGATGCGTCCCACTCGGCCCACACGGCCCGGTCGGCCCGGTCGGCACTCGGTGGTCGCCGATCCGGCGTCTGTTCCGTCGGTGGGCGGCTCCGGCTCCGCTCCGCTGGCATCGGCAGTGGTCGTCGCGGGGGGCGCGAGCACTCGGACGTGGAGACCGGCTGGGGCGCGCCGAGCGATGACTCGTCAGCGACTGCCGATGTACCGGCGCCGGTCGTCGTCGTGCCGACGATGCTGGCGATGGGGCGGTGGCGGGTGATCGGTGCGGCGGCGATGGTCGCGATGTTCTCCCTCGTCGCCCTGCAGGTGCATCGCCTCGTCGATGATCGCCCCTGGTCGGATGCGCTGATGTGGGGTGCGCTCGCCGCCACCGTCGTCACGGCGACGTGCGTGATGGTGTGGACGTGGGTGACGACCGAGAACGCCCGGCGCCTCGTCGGCCCGGCGGTGAACCGCCCGCTCCCCGATCCGCGTCAGGCGATGCTGACCTGGCTGTTGCCTTTCTCGTTCATCGCCATGTCGATCGGCGTCGTCGCCTATCTCGGTGCCCAGGTCGATCCGTTCGCCGACGAGGACGCAGCGGCGATCCCGCTCGCCGTCGCCCTGGTCGCGCTGCTGCTCGCCATCCCGCTGACCTACCGTCCGTTGAACCATCTCGCCGCCGTGGTGCGCCAGGTCGGGGGGCACTCGTCGCGCCTCGCCCGCTGGATGTGGGTGCCCGTCGTGCTCGGCATCGTCGGGTTGGCGACGCTCGTCGTCCTCCGGTACGGCGCCGTCGACGATGCGGCCGGCACCGACGACTGGACGTGGGTACCGCTGTGGGTCGTCGCCGTGGTCGCCATCGTGCCGACCGTGATCGTCGTCCTGCTCGCCTGGCGTGCCTCGGGGATCGTCGAGGAGGCGATCAACGTCGCCGCGTCGCGCCGTCAGGGTCTCGCCGCGATCACGGGCAGCGATGGCCGTCGTGCCTCGTGCCCGCGCCTCGATGCCGATGCCCGCCAGGTGCGGCTGGTGCCGGGCGCCAGTGTGTTGCGCATTGCCCTCGTCACCATGGTCGCCGGGCAGTCGCTGCTCAGCGTCGTGGGCGCGACGGTGATGTTGATGTTCTGGATGGAGTCCGACGACGGCAACCTCACCCCGAGCCAGCGGACCCGGGCGTGGGATGCGCTCGACGTGCTCCACGAGGCGTCGCGGGCGTTGGCCGCCGGGATCGTCGTGCTGGCGATGTTGTGGACGTTCGTCGCCGTGCTCAACGTGCGCCGCGCCTCGGGCCGACGGCGCAATCCGCTGATCGCCGCCGTGGCGTGGCCGGCCGCGGTCGCCGGCACGTGGCTGATTGCCGACCGGTTCGTCGTCGACTCCTCGAACGGTCGCGTCGTGATCGGCTTCGTGCTCCAGGCACTGGTGCTGTGGGTGCCGTTCATGCTCCTCGAGCGCAGTGCCGACGCCGTCGGAGCGCGGCGGACGCCGTTGCGGATCACCTACGTGTTCGGCGTCGTGTTGCTGGTGCACATCCAGGGCCTCGGTGGGCTGTCGACGATCGACCACGCCACCGCCTCCGACCGCTTCGGTCACCTGGCGGGCTACCTCGCCCTCGGTGCGCTGGTGCAGTTGATGGCCACGATGGCGGTGACCGACGGGTGCAGCAGCATCAGCGACGCCGCCGAGCACGAGGCAGAGCACTACAACATGCTCGTCGAACAGCGGGCGGCGCGATCCTCCGCCCGTCCGCCCGGATCCACCGTCGGGCAATGAGCGACCAGCCGGACCGGCGCGAGGTGCGCTCCGGTTCGCCCGACGCCCCGCCACCGGCCCTGCCGTCGCCCGCGGTGCACTCGCCATCGCCATCGCCATCGCCATCGCCATCGCCAGCACAACCACCGCCTCCGCCATCGCCAGCACAACCACCGCCGCCGCCATCACCATCGCCGCCGCCGCCGCCATCACCGCCGCCACCATCACCATCACCGCCGTCACCATCCCCATCACCGCCGCAACCGCCCACGTTGGGGGTGAGGTCGTCGGGTGCACCGGCACCTGTGCCGCCGCCGCAGTCGTATGCCCACAGCCACGCCGGATCGACGCCGTTCGTGCCGTTGCGCGCCGATCCGCCACCGAGGCTGTTCGCCACCTGGTGGCTCCGTTACATGCTCGTGCTGGCGCAGTTCGTCTCCATCGCCGTGGTCGTCCTCACCGCCTCCACGTCGATCTATCCCGAGATCGTCGCCTCGCCGGCGGTGCGCGTCGTGCACGCGCTGGTCGCCGTGCTCCTGGTCTCGTGGAGCGCACTGGCGATGGCCGACGCCTCGCGGTTGGTGCCGGCGACGCGCTACCAGCGCCGGTCGAGTTCGTCGGTGGCGATCGTGCTCTGGCTGGCGGCGTTCGCGGCGCCGGTCGCCGCGCTGCAGGTCGTCGAGTGGGCCCGTGACCGTTTCGCCGAGGATCCCGACGACATGACCGTCGCCGCCATCGCCGCTGTTGCCGTGGCCGTGTGCTTCCTCGTCGTGTGGTTGCCGTTCCAGTACCACACCCGCCAGGCGCACCGCATCGGTGCACCGGGCCGCGTCGTCGGTGCCTGGTTCTGGTTGCCGCTGCTGACGGCGGTCGGTGCGCTGGGGATCAACGCCCTCGGGCTCCACGACTGGCTCGCCGAGGACGGCTTCAGCGATCGCGACCGGATGATCCAGGTTGCCGTCGTCCACGGGCTGCCGGCGCTGACGTTCGCCCTGTCGACCTGGCGGGCGACGACGGTGTTCGACGAGGTGATCGAGCTGCGCTGGCTGCGGTGGAAGACGGAGTGGGAGCAGACGCTGGTGGCGATGGCCGCCCAGCCCGCACCCGGTCCGGAACCGTCACCCGCCATCGACTGACGCGGCCTGCAAGACCGGTTCATGTGACGTTTGGGGACGGGTCCCGATCGTCACGTGCTCATGCGACGTTTGGGTGAGCCGTTCGGTGACGGTCCCGATCGTCACGTGCTCGCGCGGGCCGCTCACTCGGCGGACTTGACCTCGTCCCACAGCGCGTCGAGCACCGGGAGTCCGGCACCCGCGAGGTCGATCCCGCGTTCGGTGGCGAGCCGCTCCACCTGCTCGAACCGGGCGCGGAACTTGTCGGCAGCGGCGCGCAGGGCGAGCTCGGGATCGACGGCGAGGTGGCGGGCCACGTTGACGACGGCGAAGAGCAGGTCGCCGAGCTCCTCGACCACGCGGCTGCTGGATGCCTCGGACGTCTCGGATGCCTCGGATGCCTCGGATGTCTCGGATCCGTGGGCCATCTCGGCTGTGTCGAGCAGCGCCGCTTCGATCTCGTGATCGAGCTCGGCGACCTCCTCGGCGATCTTCGGGAACGCGCCGCGGACGTCGTCCCAGTCGAAGCCGACCTTCGACGCCTTCCGGCCGATCGTGGCGGCGTAGGACAGCGCCGGCATCGAGCGCGGGATGCCGTCGAAGATCGACGTGCGCTGCTTCTCGGCGCGCTTGATGGCGTCCCAGTTGCTGAGCACCTCGTCGGTGTCGAGGTCGCTGCCGGCGAGGTCGCCGAACACGTGGGGATGGCGGCGCACGAGCTTGTCGTGGATGCCCGACGCGACGTCGGCGATCGTGAACCGGCCCTCCTGCTCGGCGATCGTGGCGTGGAACTCGATCTGGTAGAGCAGGTCGCCGAGCTCCTCGATGAGGTGCTCGTCCGTTGACGGGTCATCGGCGTCGAGGCCGGCGATGGCGTCGACCACCTCGTAGCTCTCCTCGAGGAGGTACGGCACGAGCGAGTCGTGGGTCTGTTCGATGTCCCACGGGCACTGCTCGCGCAGTGTCCGCGTCAATTGGTGGAAGCGGACGTACTCCGCGCCGACGGGGGCGGCGAGCTCGGGGATCCAGATCGACGTCAGGTGATCGGCCTCGATCGTGCGGTCGAGTTCCGACCACGTCGTCTCGACGATCTGCTCGTCCGGTGTGCCGAGGGCCCGCAGGATCGTCACCGGCTCCGAGCCGTCGGCCCCCTCGACGGCGAGCTTGATGTCCGACAGGACCCAGTTGGCGTGGGTGTGGGCGACGAGCAGCGGGCCCCGTTCGCCGGCGGCGGCGACGGCGAAGTCGTGCCCGTCGACGAGGCGCGCACCGGCTTCGATCGGGTCGATGCCGAGACGCGACCAGACGACGTCGAGGAACGACATCGCCGGCCGCACGTCGCACACGATCTCGGCTCGGTCGCGCAGGGTGCGCACCGTGCGCTCGAGGACGAGCGGTGACCCGGGAACGGCGTAGAGGATCTCGCCGTGCTCACCGGCGGCAGCGACCAGGGCGTCGGCGATCGCCGCATACACGTGGTCGAACGTGTCGGCGCGTTCGTAGAGCTCGTCGAACGAGGTGGCCTCGCCGACGAGATCGGCGGTCGGATGGATGCGGGTGCGCAGGTAGCGGTGCGTGACCCGCTCGATCTGATCGAGCGTCTCGACGGTGACGTGCTGGCGTCCGCCGGGGCCGAGTCCGACGACGACGATGCGCGGGCGGCTCGCGGCGCCGGTCATCGTCGATGTCCTCGCTCAGCCGAGCGGGACGACCCGCGCCGAGAGCTGGTCGAACGTGCCGTACCGCGGGTCGACGTGGACGTCTGCGGTGGCCCGGCCGCTGGACACCTCGGCGACGTCCTCGGCGGTCAGCTCGGCGAACGGCCGGAACTCGAGGATCACCCAGGCGACCTCGGTGCCGGCCTCGTCGACGAGCGGGGCGAAGCCGGAGCGGTTCGTGGCATCGAGGCCGACAGCGACATCGAGGAAGGGGACGCCATCTGCCGCTTCGATGTCGGCAGCGGTCAGGCACGGCAGCGCACCGCCGGTCGTGGCCAGCTGCTGGTCGAGGTTGTTGGCGGCGAAGAGGTCGGCAAAGGCGGCGCCGTCCTCGAGCTCGCCCTGCACCTCGGCGGCCGTGGCCTCGTCCGCGACGACCATTGCCGCCACGCACAGCGCGCCGCTGGTGTCGATGCCGGCGTCGTAGTCGGCGGCCAGCGCCTCCTCGTCGACGGGCAGGGCGGCCAGCTGCTCGAGGATCCAGTTGGTGATCTCACCGCGCACGGCGTCGGCGCTGATCACGTCGGTGGGCGTCACCCCGAGATCGGTGAGCTGCGTCTCGAACGCCTCGCGCGTCAGCTCGGTGTCGCCGACGCGGGCGACGGCGTCGTTGTCGGAGAACGTCGTGCACCCGGCGGTGACCGCCATGAGGCCGACCGCGAACAGGACCGTCACCGAGCGTCGCAACACGCCACGCACGCTACCCAACGATCCCCGACCCGCCCCAGCCGCGATCACACGATCGAGCAGGGAGCAGGTGACGGATGGGGACTGACGGATGGGGACGGGTCCCTTTCGTCACGTGCTTCCGTCACGTGCTCTCGTCACGTGCTCGCCGCAGCCGGCTCGTCCTCGGCCGGCACGAGGTCGCGGAGGAAGCGGGAGAGGAACGTCGACGGGTCCGTGCCGCGGGGGAGTGGCACGACGAGCTGACCGAGGTCCTCTTTGTACTTGGCGCCCTTGGAGATCCGCCGCAGCCGCATCGTCTCGGACAGCTTCAGCTCGAGCGGCGCCAGCTTGGCGCTCCCGCCCGACGATGCCGATCCGCTGATCTGGATGTCGTTGATCCCCAGTCGATGACATTCGGCGCGCAGGTACCCGACCTGCAACAGGGCCGCCGCCGGCTCGGGCAGCGGGCCGTAGCGGTCCTCCCACTCGGTGCGGATGTCGTCGACCTGCGCTTCGCTGGTGACCCCGGCGAGCCGGCGATAGGCCTCGAGCCGCAGCTCCTCCTTGGTGACGTAGTCGTCGGGGAGGTAGGCGTCGGTCGGCACGTCGAGCTTGATCTCGGGCGGGCGGTTGGGTGCCGGCTCACCCTTCATCTCGCTGACCGCTTCGGTCACCATCTGGCAGTAGAGGTCGTAGCCGACGGCGGCGATGTGGCCCGACTGCGACTCGCCGAGCAGGTTGCCCGCGCCACGGATCTCGAGGTCACGCATGGCGATCTTGAACCCCGACCCGAGCTCGGTCGACTCACCGATCGTGCGCAATCGCTCGTAGGCCTCCTCGGTGAGGATCTTGTCGCGGGGGTGGAAGAGGTAGGCGTACGCCCGCTGCCCCGAGCGGCCGACACGGCCACGCAGCTGGTGCATCTGACCGAGGCCGAGGAGGTCGGAGCGCTCGACGACGAGTGTGTTGACCGTCGGCATGTCGATGCCCGACTCGATGATCGTCGTGCACACCAGCACGTCGTACTGGCCGTCCCAGAAGTCCTGGACGACGGTCTCCAGCGTGCTTTCGTCCATCTGGCCGTGCGCGATGGCGATGCGCGCCTCGGGCACGAGCTCGCGCAGGCGGCGGGCGGCGGTCTCGATCGACTGCACCCGGTTGTGCACCCAGAAGACCTGGCCTTCTCGGAGCAGCTCGCGACGGATCGCCTCGACGGCCACTCGCTCGTCGTACTCGCCGACGTAGGTGAGGATCGGCATCCGGTCGGCCGGCGGGGTCTGCAGCAGGGAGAGGTCGCGGATGCCGACGAGCGACATCTCCAAGGTGCGCGGGATCGGCGTGGCGGAGAGCGTGAGGACGTCGACGTTGGTCTTCATCTTCTTCATCGTCTCTTTGTGCTGCACGCCGAAGCGCTGCTCCTCGTCGACGATCAGCAGGCCGAGGTCCTTGAACGTGACGTCGTTGGCGAGCAGGCGGTGGGTGCCGATGATGCAGTCGACCTCGCCGCTCTTGACGCCTTCGATGACCTTCTTCGCCTGCCCGGCGGTGAGGAACCGCGAGAGCACCTCGACGCGGATCGGGAACCCGGCGAAACGGTCGGCGAACGTGTTGCCATGTTGAGTTGCCAACAAGGTGGTCGGTGCCAGCACCGCCACCTGCTTGCCGTCCTGGATCGCCTTGAACGCGGCACGGATGGCGACCTCGGTCTTGCCGAAGCCGACGTCGCCGCACACCAGGCGGTCCATCGGGTGCGGCAACTCCATGTCGCGCTTGATGTCGTCGATCGCCGTGCGCTGGTCGGGCGTCTCGACGTACGGGAACGCCTCTTCCATCTCCGCCTGCCACGGCGTGTCCTGGGCGAAGGCGTGGCCCTCGGCGTTGACCCGCTTCTGGTAGAGGACGACGAGCTCCTGGGCGATCTCGCGGATCGCCGAGCGGACGCGGCTCTTGGTCTTGGCGAAGTCGGATCCGCCGAGGCGGTGCAGCGTCGGTGCTTCGCCGCCGACGTACTGGCGCAGCGTGTCGATCTGGTCAGACGGCACGTAGAGCTTGTCGCCGCCCTTGTACGAGATGAGCAGGTAGTCGCGCTCGACGCCGCCGATCGCCCGTTTGACCATTCCTTCGTACTTGCCGACGCCGTGCTGGTGGTGCACGACGTAGCTGCCCGCCTTGAGGTCTTCGAACGTGCTGGCGGTGTCGCCGCGGCGCTTGCGGACGGCGCGGTGGGCGCGCCGGCGGCCGGTGAGGTCGCTCTCGGCGACGATGGCGACCTTGGCGTTGGGCAGCGTGCAGCCGCGATGGAGCGGGGCGACGACGACCCGGCCCGAGCCGGCCGGGATGTCGGTGCCGGTGCTGGTGCCGGTGCCGGCGGGGACGACGCGGAAGTCGAGGCCGTTGTCGAGGAGCAGGTCGTGGAGGCGTTGCGCCGAGCCGGTGCCGTCGGCGGCGACGACGACGCGGAACCCGCGACCGATGAGGTCGGTCAAGCGGTCGGTGAGGCCGGTGCCGTCGCCGGCGACGGGTCCCCAGCCGGACGCTTCGACGAGCGGCGTGTCGGGGGACTCGGGCGTCGAGTCGATCGACCAGAACGCACCGCCCCGAGCGCCGCCGGTGCCGCCGGTGCCGCCGGCGCGGTCGAGCAGCGTGTCGGGGTCGGCGTGCAGGCGGGGGAACGACTTGTCGGGGTCGCGGGCCCACGTCGACGCCAGCGTGCGGGCGAGGTCGTCCTCCTCGGCGATCAGGTCGAGGGCGCGGTCGCGCATCCGCCGCGGTTCGACGAGCACGACCTTGGCCGTGTCGGGGAGCACGTCGGTGACGAGGGTGTCGTCGTCGACGAGCCACGGCAGCCAACTCTCCATGCCGTCGAAGTGGGTTCCCTCGGCGAGCCGTTCCCACTGCTCGCGACCCCACGGCTCGCTGGCGACGAGCGCCGCCGCCTTCGTGCGGACCTCCTCGGTCGGCATCAGCTCGCGGGCCGGGAAGATCATCACCTCGGTGAGGTCGTTCATGGAGCGCTGGTCGTTGACGCTGAAGCGGGTCAGGCGGTCGACTTCGTCGCCCCACAGGTCGATGCGGATCGGGGCGTCGGCGGTCGAGGGGAAGACGTCGACGATCGCGCCGCGGCGGGCGAACTCGCCGCGGTGCTCGACGAGTTCCTCGCGGCGGTAGCCGAACTCGACGAGGCGGTGCGCCAGGTCGTCGGGGTCGACCGACCCGCCACCGAGGGCGGCCGGACGGATCACGATCGGGTCGGTCGTCGTCGCGCCCGGGCCGAGCTTCTGCATCAGGGCGCGGACGCCGGCGACGATGATCGCCGGGCAGCGGTCGGGGTGGCGCAGTCGCCAGAGCACGTCGAGGCGGGTGCCCATCGTCTCGACGCTCGGGCTGACCCGCTCGAACGGCAGCGTCTCCCAACCGGGGAAGTGGACCACCTCGCCGGCGGGCAGGAACTGGGCGAGGTCCTCGGCGAGCTGGCCCGCCATCGTGCCGGTTGGGCAGGCGACGACGAGCGGCCGCCGGCTGGACAGCGTCGACAGGGCGGCGATCGAGATCGGGCGCGCCACCTCGACGATCGCCAGCCGCGCCGCCGGATCGCCGAGCGCCCGCGTCAACCCCGGCTCGTCACGCAACAACGCCGGCAGCGCCCCGAGCGGCGCCGCCCCCCGCCCGTCGTCGGCCGAATCCTCTGCTGCGGCGAGCCGGGTTCGGTCGCGCACGTCGCGGTCCGTCACGCCCACTGCACCTTCCGCGTCACCGCTCCCGCATCGATCCACCGAAATTTGTCCGCTCCGTGTCGCCAGGCGGAATGCCGCCGACAAATTTCGGGGCGCGGCCCGGAGTGTGGCCTGGTGCGCGGCCCGGGGTGTGGCCCGCAGTGATCCGAAATTTGTCCGTTTCGTGCCGCCGAGCGAGACGTAGGCGACAAATTTCCGGAGGCGCGGGGCGGGTGGACGACGGCGTCGACGACGGGGTGGACGACGGCGTCGAGGACCTCGAGGATCGCGTCGACGACGGGGTGAACGATGGCGTGGAGGACAGCGCGGGATGACGGGGAGATCACTGCTTGCCGTTGTACCGCTGCATCGCGGCATCCACACCGTCGGCGATGATCAGCTCGACGGCGTCGGCGGCGTCGACGACCCGGATGTCGAGCAACTCGCGGTCGCGCTTGGGGACCTTCGACAACACGTGGCCGGCCCCGCCCTCCTTGCTGGGCGGCTTGCCGACGCCGATGCGGACGCGCACGAAGTCCGGCGACTTGAGGTGTTGGTTGATGGAGCGCAGGCCGTTGTGGCCGGCGAGCCCGCCTCCGGCCTTGATCTTGAGGTCGCCCGGCGGCAGGTCGAGCTCGTCTTGGACGACGATGATCTGCTCCGGCGACTCGATGCGGAACCGCCGGACGAGGGCGCTCACCGCCTGGCCCGAGTCGTTCATGAACGTGATCGGGAAGGCCAGCACGACCCGTTGTTCACCATCGCGGCTCGGGAACCGGGTCTCGGCCACGAGGGCATTGTCCCGCCCGCCCTTGAGCGTGACGCCGTGGCGCTCGGCGAGCAACTGCACCGCCTCCTCACCCACGTTGTGTCGGGTGCGGGCGTACTTCGGTCCCGGGTTGCCGAGACCGACGACCAGCCAGTCGGCGGGCTGACCCTTGCCGACGCGTCCGAAGATCCCCATCGTCGTCAGCCCTCGCCGCCGCAGCGGACCCGAAAATGGAGCGATCGTGACGCTCGGCGTCACGATCGCTCGTCATGTTCGGTCCGGGAGTCCGGCGGGGGGTGTCAGGAGTCGCCGTCGGAGGCAGCGGCGTCGCCACCCTCGGCAGCGCCGGTGTCCTCGCTGCCAGCGGCGGCACCCTCGGCGCCTTCGCCCTCGGCAGCCTCGTCGCCATCGGTCTCCAGCTCGGAGGCACGCATCACCAGCACGGTGACGAGCGGGGTGTCGGGATCGGCCTCGGCGGCGACGCCGGACGGCAGCTTGACGTCCTCGATGCGGATGACCGAGTCCATCGTCATCTCGCTGATGTCGATGATGATCGAGTCGGGGATGTGGCGCGGGGTGGTGCGGACCTGCAGCTCCTGCATGGTCAGGTCGACGAGGCCGTTGTTCAGCTGCACCTCGGTGGCCTCGCCCTCGAGATGGATCGGCACGCCGACCACGATCTCCTCGTTGAGGTTCACCTGGATGAAGTCGATGTGCTGCACGGAGCGCTTGACCGGGTGGCGCTGGATCTCCTTGATCAGCGACGGGTACACGGTGCCGTCGACGGTCAGGTCGAGGATCGTGTTCATGCCGGCGCCGCCGGACAGCGCCTGGCGGAGCTCGCGGCGGTCGACGGACACGCTGAGCGGATCCATGCCGTGCCCGTAGACGACGGCGGGAATCTTGCCTTCTGCACGCAGGCGGCGAGCATCGGAGCTCCCGGCGCGGCGCCCGGATTCGGCGAGGAGAACGGTCTCAGACATGGTGATCGGCTTCCATCAGAACTTCGTGACGGCGCTCCCACCTGGGAGGGCCCGGTCGATACGGCAGGGATCCAAGTTATCGCCCCCGCCCGCCAACACCTCCCGCCGACACCTCCCGCCGACATCTCCCGCCGACATCCCGACATCCCTCACCCGGATCACCTCACCCGGATCACCTCACCGAAACTTGTCCGATGCGTCTCGTTCAGCGTGATGAACCGGACAAATTTCGGAGTTGGGTGGCGCGAACCGTGAGGATTCGGGCGATCTGGGCCGCGGCGGCGCGGGGATCGCTGCGCATCGCCTCGTCGAAGCGGACGATGTGCCAGCCGACCTCACCGCAGGCGCGATCGCGCGCTTGATCGCGGCGCTGACCGATGTCGCCGCCGTGCCACCAGGACGCGCCGGGCTCGACGCCGAGCTGCACGTTCGGCCAGGCGATGTCGAGATGGATGAGCTCGCCGCCGGGCAGTTGGAGCGGATGTTGCCGTTCTGGGCGAGGGACACCGATCGCCTCGAGCGCCTCCAGCAATGCCCGCTCGAGGTTCGATTGTGAGGCCACCGGTTGCGTCGCGGCCCGCTCCAGCCAGCACTCGAAGCGTTTGACCCCGTCCTTGCCGCGGCAGCGGTGGGTGGCGAGGTACTCGGCTGCCTGTGCCGGGGTGACCAGCCCCCGGTGCCATGCGTCCTCGGCGGCACGCTCGAAGCGGTGCTGGGTGAACTCGGCCGCCAGCCCGAACAGCATGCGCAGGGGCGTCGCAGCGAGCACGCCGTCGCCGCCCGCGAGCCGATCGCGATGCGGGTCGAACCAGCTGCATCGGTGCAGGTGGATCCATCGCGGCGTCGTGCGATGGAAGCGAACGGGCACCGTGTAGTGCACGGCGCCGGTCGGCATCGCTCGCAGCCCGAAGCGATGCGCCGCGGTCCAACCGCTGACGCAGCCGAGTTCGCTCGCCCAGAGCTGGACCGCCAGGCACCGCCCGTCGAGGCTGACCGGGCTCGATGCCACGCGGACGACGCCGGGCAGCACGTCGACGAGGACGCCGCGTCGGCGGGCACGGGAGATCGACTGCGCCGTCGCGCCGTGTGCCTCGCGGAGTTGGCGGACCGCCAACATGCCGTGCTGCGCTCCGGCGCGGGAGAGGATGTCACGATCCAGCACACGGTGACAGTGGGCGCCGGGACGACCGATGCGGATCGCCAACCCGAAATTTGTCGGTCTGCTACCGCTCAGCGTGATCGGGCGTGCAGGTTTCCGGATGGGGGCCGAAACTTGTCGGTTCGCTACCGCTCAGCGTGATCGGGCGTGCAGGTTTTCGGATGGGGGCCGAAACTTGTCGGTTCGCTACCGCTCAGCGTGATCGGACGGACAAATTTCCGGATGGGGGCCGAAACTTGCCGGTCTGCTACCGCTCAGCGTGATCGGACGGACAAATTTCGGGAAGTGGGCCCGAACGGACGACCGGGCCGGACCGGGCCGGGAGCTGGCGCGCGTCGGCGCTGGCCGAGCTCGCGTCAGGCGAGGTTTTCGCCGTCGAAGATGTCGCTGACGCTGGTGTCGTCGAAGACGGCGCCGAGGGCTTCGGCGATCAGCGGGGCGACCGACAGCACCTCGATCTTGTCGAGCTGCTTCTCGGGCGGCAGCGGCAAGGTGTTCGTCAGGACGATGCGCTCCAGCGGGGCATTCTTCAGCCGGTCGATCGCCGGGCCCGACAGCACGCCGTGCGTGGCCATCGCCCAGACCTCGCGGGCGCCGCGCTCGATCAGCAGCTCGGCGGCGGCGCAGATCGTGCCCGCCGTGTCGATCATGTCGTCGGTGAGCACGCACAGGCGGCCGGCGACGTCGCCCATCACCTCGGCCGCCTCGGCGACGTTGGCGGTGCCCTTCGGACGCCGCTTGTAGATGAAGGCGAGGTCGGCGCCGCAGTCGCCCAGGTGCTGGGCCATGCGCTCGGCGACCTTGATGCGGCCGGCGTCGGGCGACACGATGACCGGGCGGGAGGCGTGCGTACGGACGTACTGCTCGAGCACCGGCATCGCCGTGAGATGGTCGACCGGACCTTCGAAGAAGCCCTGGATCTGGCCGGAGTGGAGGTCGATCGAGATCATCCGCTTGGCGCCGGCGGCCTTGAACATGTCGGCGATGAGGCGGGCGGTGATCGGCTCGCGGCCCTCGGCCTTGCGGTCCTGGCGGGCGTACCCGTAGAAGGGGCACACGGCGGTGATGCGCTTCGCCGAGGCCCGGTACGCGGCATCGATCATGATCAGGTGTTCCATGATCGAGTCGTTGATCGAGTGGCTGTCGACGCCGTAGTGGCTCTGGATCACGAAGACGTCGGACCCACGGATCGACTCCCCGAAGCGGCAGCGCACCTCACCGTTGGAGAACTCGACGAGGTTGTCGTGGCCGAGTTCGATGTCGAGGTGCTCGGCGACCTCGGCGGCGAGTTCGGGATGTGTTCGACCGGTGTAGAGGGCGAGCCGCTTGGTGGTGACCTTCTCCATGAGTTCTGACGTCCTCCCCGACGTCTCGCCGGCACCGTGGTCGTGGGTTGTGATGTGCGCGTCGGACTCAGCCGACAGGTGCAGTGTAGAAGGCGCCGGTCGTCGCGTTCGCAACGACGGAGGAGCCCGCCGGGAGATGGGCGTAGGGGCCGACGATGGCCCCGTTGCCGACCTCGGCATCGTGTCCGACGGTGTGTTCGACGACCGCGCCGGTGCCGACGGCGCAGTCGACGAGCCGGGTGTCCGGGCCAATCTCGCAGCCGTCACCGATCGACGTCGTGCCCTGCAGGATCGTGCCGGGGTACAGCGTCACGTCGCGGCCGATCGTGACCGTGACGTCGATGAACGTCTGGCGCGGGTCGAGCATCGTGACACCGCTGAGCAGCCACGCCTTGTTGGTCCGCGACCGCAGCTCGCGCTCGGCCTTGGCCAGCTGCCAGCGATCGTTGACGCCCTGGGTCTCGCCGGCGGGTGCCTTCACGGCGCCGATGCGGTGGCCCATGCCGGCGAGCACGGAGACGACCTCGGTGAGGTAGTACTCGCCCTGGGCGTTGTCGGTGGTGAGCTTGCGCAGCGCCGGGCCGAGGAGGTCGCGGCGGAAGGCGTAGATCGAGGTGCACACCTCGCGCACGTCGAGCTCGTCGGGTGTGGCATCGCGATGTTCGACGATGCGCGCCGCCTGGCCGTCGGACTTGCGGATCACGCGGCCGTAGCCGGTCGGGTCGTCCATCACGCTGGTGAGGAGGGTTGCCGCGTTGGCGTTCTCGAGGTGCACGTCGACGAGCTCGCGGAGCGTCTCGGGACGCAGCAACGGCGCGTCGCCCGGCAGGACGACGACGGTCGAGTCGTCGTCGTAGTCGTCGCCGCTGAGGGCGGTCATGCCGATCGCCGCGGCATCGCCGGTGCCGTTCTGCTGGCGCTGTTCGACGAAGGCGACGTTGGCCCACGCCGGGGCGCGGTCTTGGACCTTCTTCGTCACCAGCTCGGCCCCGTGGCCGACGACGACGGCGGTGCGCTCGGGCGCGAGCAGTTCGAGGGAGTGGATGACGTGGAGGATCATCGCCCGTCCGCAGATGAGGTGGAGCGGCTTGGGACGGCTCGATCGCATTCGTGTGCCTTCGCCAGCGGCGAGCACGATGACAGAAACGCTCATGGCTCCGGGGAGAGGACTCGAACCCCTACACGCGGCACCAAAAACCGCTGTCCTACCATTAGACGACCCCGGATCGATTCGAATGTCGTGGCGCTCACCGTACCGCGCCGCGCTGGTGAAGCCTCGCCGGTTGTCGCCCGGCCGGCGGTGGACGGATCGCGTCGGTGCGATACCTGCGATCCGTCGGGCGCACTCGGGCGCACTCGGGGCGCACTCGACGCCCGCTCGATTCGGCGGCGCGATTTCGGGGTGGCACGTGCGACGGTGCCCGCTAGCGTGGCGACCCTTATGGGTTCTCTGATCAAGAAGCGCCGGAAGCGCATGCGGAAGAAGAAGCACAAGAAGATGCTCCGCCGCACGCGTCACCAGCGTCGCAAGTAGTCCGCAGCGCCGCGTCCGGTCACGATCGGGCGGCGGCGACGTCTGCCGGCACCGTGTGTGCCACCATCACTCGAGCGCCCTCGTCGACCAGATCGGCGAGGGCGTCTTGGTGTTCGCCGACGATGAACCAGGTCGCGCCGCTCCCGGCGAGGATCGGTTCGCTGCCCAGCCGTTCGGTGATGCGCGACCGCCACCTCGCCAGTCGGGGTTCGACGGCGAGCGCTGCGGCGAGCAGGTCGTTGGGTCCGTCGCCTGTCGGTCCGCCGAGGTCGTCCCACGCCCGGTACACGGCCGGTGTGCTCACGACCAGCGGCGGCACGATCAGGGTCAGCGTGCGGTCGAGGTGCTCCAGCGGTTCGACCAGCTCACCGATGCCACCGACCCGGGCGCGGCCGCCGACCAGGCAGAACGGGATGTCGGCACCCAGGCGTCCTGCGGTGGCCAACCCCTCGTCGGTGGTGGCGAATCCCGCCCAGCGCAGGGCCGTCGCGGCGTCGGTCGATCCGCCGCCGAGACCGCCGCCGTGGGGAATCTGCTTGTCGATCCGGACGCTGGCCGTCCGTCCGGCGAGCGCGAGGGCCCGGGCGACGAGGTTCGACGGATCCGTGGGCACGCCCTCGGCGTACGGACCCTCGACGGCGATCGTGCCCACCGCCGGCCGTCCCCGTCGCCGGGCGTCGGTTCGTCGCTGGACCCCGGACCGTCGCCGGGCTTCGGTTCGCGAGGCCGGGTTTCGCTCCGACGCCGGGTTTCGCTCCGACGCCGGGTTTCGGTTCGTCGAACCGCAGGCGGTCGTGGAGATCGATGCTGACCATCTCGGCGTCGATCAGGTGGTACCCGTCGTTGCGAACGCCGGTGATCGCCAGCGACATCGTCAGCTTGGCGTGAGCTCGGAGCCAGCGCGTCACGTCGGCGGCGCGGTCGGACCGGGGTCGCCGGTCGGAGGCGTGCGGTCGGTCGCCGCCCGGTCGCCGCGTTGCTCGCGGGACTGCTCACGGTGCCGCTCATGGGACGGGCCGATGGGGTCGTCGGTGCCCGAGGCACCGTCACGTGCCAGGTCGATAGAAACCAGGTCGACAGATGCCGGGTCGACAGGTGCGGGGTCTGCAGGTGGCTGGTCTGCAGGTGGCTGGTCTGCACGGGGCTGGTGGGCGCGCGCCAGGTGGGCATCGGTCAGCCGGCACCACGCCACCACGTCGAGTTCTTCGGGTCGGGCGGTCGGGCTGATGTCGGCAGCGGCGAACGTGTCGGCATCGACGATGCCGGACAGCGACTTGCGGAGCATCTTGCGCCGCTGGTTGAAGGCCGTGCGGACGAGCGCGAAGAGGGCGTCCGGCGGTGTCGCCGGCGGGGTCCGTCGGGTGATCTCGACGAGCGCCGACTCGACGTTGGGGCGGGGCACGAACACCGACGCCGGCACGTGGGCGACGACCTTCGCCGAGGCCCAGTAGGCGACCTTGACGCTGACGGCGCCGTAGGCGGCGGTGCGCGGTGCGGCGGCGAACCGCTCCGCCGCCTCACGCTGGACCATCACCAGCATGCGGGCGATCTGCGGGACCCCGTCGAGGAGGTCGCACACCAACGGCGTGGCGACGTTGTAGGGGAGGTTGGCAACGAGCACCCAGTCGTCGTGGCCGGCGAGCAGTGGGGGCCAGTCGAGACGCATGGCGTCCGCTTCGACCACCTCCACGCCGGCGACATCGGCGACGACCTGGCGGAGGAGCGGCACGACGCCGGTGTCGACCTCGATGGCGGTCACGGCGGCACCGGTCTCGGCGAGTGCCAGCGTCAGCGAACCGAGGCCGGCACCGATCTCGACGACCCGGTCGCCCTCGCCGACGCGGGCCAGGTCGGCGATCTTGCGGACGGTGTTCGGATCGGCGACGAAGTTCTGTCCGAGGTCGCGACGGGGGGCCAGCGCTGCCGACTCGAGCAGGGAGCGGATCGCCGGCCGGGAGTGCGTCAACGCCGGATCTCGACGGGGATCGGCGCGTCGGTGAGGTCGGCGAGCTGGGCGAACGCATGGCGGGACAACACGATCTGATCGCCGAGGGCGCCCGGAACGAACGACGTCGCACAGGTCACGCTGCGACCGTTGTCGAGGCTGACGATGGTCACCGTGGCCGCGTCGAGGAGCCCGGGCACGACGCAGGTGTCGCGGTTGCTGATGTCGTTGCGGAATGTCGCCGTCGTCGACACGCGAGCGATGGCCGGCGCCGCGGGAACGGCGATCTCGGAGAGGCCGGCCCCGACCTTGGCGCTGGGGCCCTCGAGGAACACCGGCGGGGTCGCACCGAGCTCGTCGCCCGACGTGCCCTCGTTGACCGGCGGCGTCGTCGTGGTGGGCACGGTGCTCGGCACCGTCTGGCCGCCCGCCCCCGCGGCCCCGTCGACCGGCGTCGATGGGAGGGCGCCGGCGGACTCCCCGGCCGAGGCACCGTCGCCGTCACCGCCGCCGTTGCCGCCACTTGCACCGTCACCCGAATCTCCACCCGCACCGTCACCCGCATCCCCACCCGCATCCCCACCCGCATGGACACCGACGTCGACGCCGACCCCGGCGCCGGCCACGGCGACGTTCGGTGCCGCCGAGTCCTCCGACCGGTTGACCCACCACAGCGCCGGCAGGGCGAGGAGGGTCAGCGACGTCGCCAGGAAGAAACGTCGACGGTCGGAGTTGGTCAGTGACATCGGTTCTCGGGTCTCTTGCCGAGGCGGTGGGGTGCGTTGTCGGGGGGACCGCATCCGGTGTCGCGTCGGTGGGTCAGCCAGCGTACCGGCTGGGCCGAAGCCGGTCGATTCGATGGAGTGCTGCGACCACGCTCCGTGAGGAGCCCGGACGGCGGTCTGACGCTGCCGCGACGCTCAGCCGAGGCGCAGCAGGCGCGTCGCGTTGGCGCTCGTGGCGGCCGCGATGTCGGCCACGGGGACGTCGCGCAGGTCGGCGATGAACTGGCCCACGTGGGGGACCCAGGCGGGACGGTTCGGCTTGCCGCGGTGGGGGATCGGGGCGAGGTAGGGGCTGTCGGTCTCGACGAGCATCCGATCGATCGGACAGATCCGTGCCGCTGCCTGGACTTCCGGGGCTCCCTTGAACGTGACGATGCCCGAGAAGGACAACACGGCGCCGATGTCGAGGGCGCGCCGGCCTCGTCGGGTCCGCCGGTGAAGCAATGGAAGATGGTGTCATCGGGGACACCCGCCTCGCCGAGCGCGGCAAACGTGTCGTCCCACGCGTCGCGAGTGTGGATCACCAGCGGGAGCCCGAGGCGATGCGCCAATTCGATCTGCTCGGCGAACACCCGCTGCTGAACATCGCGCGGAGCGTGGTCGTAGTAGTAGTCCAGCCCGGCCTCGCCGACGGCGACGATGCCGGGCGTCGAGAGGAGGTCGACGATCGTGTCGACGCCCTGGACGGCGTCATGGGGGTGCAGGCCGACCGTCGCTCGGACCTCGGGATGGGCGGCGGCTGCGGCGATCGCCGCCTCTGATGTCGGTCGGTCGCAGCCGACGGAGACCATCGTCGTCACGCCGGCGGCCACCGCCGCAGCGACCGCATCCGCCGTGCCGTCGGGGATCCGCGCGTCGTGCACGTGGCAGTGCGAGTCGACCCATCGGAGGTCGCTCGGTGTCACGGATCCGCTCACGTGAGGCGGGGGAACAGGGCGTCGCCCTTGGTGACGACCGCGCCGGGTTGGTACTGGCCCCAGGCGGCGGCGTCGGGCAGGCGCTGGTCGGTGACCGCGCCGGTGAGGCCGATGCGCTCCCAGATGGCCTGTGCCGTGTCGGGCATCGCCGGCGAGACGAGGATGGCGACGATGCGCAGCGCTTCGAGGGCGTCGCCCATCGTCGCGTCGACGCCGGGGCCGGGCTCGGCCTTCCACGGCTCGTTGGTCTCGAGATGGGCATTGGTGGCGCGGACGAGCTGCCAGGTCGCGTCGAGGGCGCGGCTGGGTTGGACGTTGTCCCACTGCGCCGTCGCCTCGGCGAGTGCCGTCGCTGCGGCCGGGGCGAGCGCGCTGTCGGCGGCGGGTGCCGTGCCGAGCCCGTCGCACTTCTTGGCGACCACGGTGGCGACGCGGGCGACGAGGTTGCCGAGGTTGTTGGCGAGGTCGCTGTTGTAGCGCGCGGTGAACCCGTCGATGCTGAAGTCGCCGTCGTTGCCGTAGGCGGTGTCGGCGAGCACGTAGTAGCGGAACCCGTCGAGCCCGACCTCGTCGACGAGGTCGAGCGGGTCGACGACGTTGCCGGCGGTCTTGCTCATCTTGGCGCCGTCGCTCAACAGCCAGCCACCGATCGCCCAGCTCTTGGGGAGGTCGATCCCGGCCGACATCAGCATCGCCGGCCAGTAGACGCAGTGCTGGCGGACGATGTCCTTGCCGATCAGGTGGACGTCGACCGGCCACCAGTCGCGGTAGCGGTCGGTGCCGTCGCCGAAACCGGCGGCGGTCAGGTAGTTGGTGAGCGCGTCGAACCACACGTAGGTGACGTGCTTCGGATCCCACGGCAGCGGGATGCCCCATTCGAGCGACGTGCGGCTGATCGAGAAGTCGCGCAGACCGCCGCGGATCAGGCCGAGTGCCTCGTTGCCGCGGTGTTCGGGCTTCATCGCCGTCGGGTGGGCGGCGTACCAGTCGAGCAGTCGGTCCTCGAACCGCGAGAGACGGAAGAAATAGTTCTCCTCCTCGAAGTACTCGACCGGTCGGAAGTGGATCGGGCAGCAGTCGTCGATCGGCCCGTCGGGCCCGTCGACCGTGACCAGCTCGTCGTCGCTGTAGTACTCCTCGCAGGCAACGCAGTACTTGCCGGCGAACGTGTCGAGCTCGATGTCGCCGGCGTCGTAGCAGCGCTGGAGGATCTCCTCGACGGCGGCGCGGTGGCGCGGTTCGGTGGTGCGGATGAAGTCGTCGTTGGCGATGTTCAGCCTTTTCCACGCCTCTTCGAACTTCGGGGCGATGCTGTCGGTGAATTCCTTCGGGGTGACGCCCGCCGCCTCGGCCGTCTGCTGGATCTTGAGGCCGTGCTCGTCGGTGCCGGTGAGGAAGAGGACGTCGTCGCCGAGCAGCCGGTGCCAGCGAGTGAGCGCGTCACCGACGATCGTCGTGTACGCGTGGCCGAGGTGGGGCTCCGCGTTGACGTAGTAGATCGGGGTGGTGAGGTAGAACCGGGCCACGTCTGCACGTTAGAGGTTGGAGCGTTTGCTCCGGCCATGACTTGCGCTCCCCGTGCGCCCGCATCCGTTACAACAGGGGTCAGACCCCTGTTGTAACGCCCTCGGTGCTGCCCTTCGTGGGTGTGCCCGAGAGGCGTTCTATGTTTGAACCGACCATGCGCTACGTTGCCGCGATGGCCGAGTCGAGCACAGGTCCGGGGAGCGCGTTCGCCGAGGCGACGCGAGTGACGCGGGTGGCGACGGCCAGCGACGACCGGTCGCCGGGCGAAGGCTCGGTCCGCTTCGTCGGCGAGGTGAAGCAGGGCTGGGACATCGGCGGCAACGCCAACGGCGGGTACCTGCTGGCGATCGCCGGACGGGCGATGGCCGAGACGACCGGCCGGCCGCCGGTGACGCTGACCGCGCACTACCTGCGCCCCGCACCGGCGGGCGAGTGCACGATCGACGTGTCGGTGGTGCGCTCGGGTCGCCGCTTCGCCACGGCGACGGCGAGTCTCTCGATGGCGCACGGCGAGGTGTTGCGCCTGATCGGCACGTTCGGCGACCAGACCCCCGGCGGCCCGAGCTTCACCCTCGACGGTCCGCCCGAGATCCCGTCGTACGACGACTGCAGCTCGCCGCCGGAGTCGTCCGAAGGGCCCCGACCGGAGATGTTCCGTCGGCTGGCGGTGCGCCTCCATCCCGACGACGACGGCTTCCGCAGCGGCCGCAAGACCGGGATCCCCCGGATCCGCGGCTGGTTCGACTTCGTCGACAGCGAGCCGATCGACGCCATCGCCCTGTTGCTCGTCGCCGATGCATTTCCGCCCGCGGTGTTCAACACCGACCTGCCCGTCGCCTGGGTGCCGACGGTCGAGCTGACCGTGCACATCCGTGCCGTGCCCGCTCCCGGGCCGCTGCGCTGCGAGTTCCGCTCGCGCTTCATCCAGGACGGGATGCTCGACGAGGAGGGCGAGATCTGGGACGTCGACGGCACGCTCGTCGCCCAGAGCCGCCAGCTCGCACTCGCCCCGCGTCCACCCGCCGGCGACCCGCCCGGCTGACCCGAACCCGGGGCGATGCCACGCACCGCGGCGACGCGCGGGTCGGCCCACTTCCGGCCCGGGCTCGCCGGCTCCGGCTCAGCGGGTGAAGCGGGTGAAGCGGGTCGGCCGCTTCGGCGCCAGACGCATCCGGGTGACGGCGGCGCCGGCGGCGAAGCTGGCACCGGCAATGCCGATCGTGCCCACCGAGGCGGCGGTGCGGCGGATCACCGACTTCGTCTGCTGACTGAAGATGACGATCGGCCAGCCGTTCATCCGGGCGTGGCGTTCGAGGCGGGCGTCGGGGTTGACGGCGACGGGATGGCCGACCGCTTCGAGCATCGGCAGGTCGCTCGCCGAGTCGCTGTAGGCGTAGCACTGCCGCAGGTCGTAGCCGTTCCAGTTGGCGAGCTCGCGCATCGCCGTGACCTTGCCCTCGCCGTAGCAGAACGGCCCGTCGAGCTCACCGGTGTACCGCCCGTCGACGACGTGACTGCGGGTGCCGATTCCCGACGTCATGCCGAGGGCGTGGGCCAGCGGCTCGACGACCTCCTGGGGGGCGGCGGAGACGATGAACGTGTCACGTCCGGCGTGGCGGTGGCGGTCGAGGAGGCGCCGTGCCTCGGGACGCAACCGGGCGAGGAGCCGAGGCAGGACCTCGGCGTTGATCGCCTGCAGATCGCTCTGCAACATCCCGGTGACCGCCTTGAGGACCCGCGCCTTGACCGCCTCGGTCGTGTCGTCGCTGGCGCCGAACATCTTGAACGTGACGGCGCCCGCGGCGTCGCGGACGAACTCGACGTTGGGGATCAGGCCGGCTTTGCGCGCCTGGAGGGCGAGCGTGAATGCGGACGAGCCCGAGATCAGCGTCCGGTCGAGGTCGAAGAAGGCGGCGCTCGGCCCGGCGCTGGCGACACCGACGTACTCGCTCATCGCGGTCCGTCCACTCGGTGATCGACGTCGCCGGCCGCGTCCGCGTGCATGTCGGCACGGCTCGGGGCGTGCAACGCGAGGGCCAGCTCGTACACCTCGCGCTTGGCGCGTCCGAGCGACGTGGCGACGCTTGCCGCGGCATCGCGGGTCGATGCGCCCTCACCGAGCTCGATCCGCAGCGCGGCGCGCACGGCTTCGTCGGTGGCCGGCTCGTCGCCGGTGGGTCGACCGGCGAGCACGACGACGTACTCACCGCGCGGCGCGCCGATGTCGATGTCTCCCAGACGGCCGCGCACGACCTCCTCGTGCAGCTTCGTCAGTTCCCGCGTCACGACGATCATTCGATCATCTCCGCACGTCGCGCGGAGATCGTCGAGCGTGCGCTCGATCCGGTGCGGTGCTTCGTAGACGACGATCGTCCGCCGCTCGCTGGCGATCTCGGCGAGGCGTCTGGTCCGGTCGGCCCCCTTCCGCGGCAGGAATCCCTCGAACACGAATCGCTCTGCCGGCAATCCGCTGATCGTGATCGCCATGATCGCCGCACTCGGCCCCGGGACGGCGCTGACCGTGTGGCCGGCGTCGATCACGGCGCGCACGATCCGTTCGCCGGGATCGGAGATGCCGGGGGTGCCGGCGTCGCTGACGATGGCGACGCCGCGACCCGACGACAAGACGTCGAGCACCTCGCGGATCCGCAACACCTCGGTGTGGTCGTTGCAGACGGCGAGCCGTTCGGCGTGGATGCCGGCGTGGCGGAGGAGGGGAGCGGTGCGGCGGGTGTCCTCGCAACAGATCAGGGCGACGTCGCGCAGGACCTCGATGGCGCGGGGCGGGAGGTCGCCGAGGTTGCCGATCGGAGTGGCCACGAGCCAGAGGGTGCTCACGGTTCGGTCCCCGCGCGCCGTGCCGGGCTCACGCCGACTGCTCGGTCGGCGACTCACAGCGGATCTCGACCTCGTCGCCGACGCGCAGCCCCCAGCGCTCGAAGGCGCCAGCTCGCGCCTCGATGACGAAGTGGGCGTGGCGGACCGGGACGCCGAGTCGGTGGCGCGACATCTGGCACGTCTTGACGACCACACCTTCGGCATCGAGATAGGCGACATCGATCGGGAAGCGCATCCCGATCGTGTGGATCCACTTGCACGGCTCGATGACGAAGGCGCCCTCGACGTCGTCGCGTCCGAGGAGTCCCTTGCGGCACGCGGCGCGGGATTCGGCCAGTTCTGCCGACGCCAGAACCCGGGCGTCGCTGACCAACCAAGCCATGTTCGCAGTGTGCCAGATCCTGCCGCGACTCGGCAGCCCGCCAGCGACGAGCCGGCGTCGGGCCGACCAGCCGTGGCCAACCGCCCGTCCGCGGTGAGGCCTGACACAGCGTTCCAGCCCACTCGGCAGCCCGCCAGCGACGAGCCGGCGTCGGGCCGACCAGCCGTGGCCAACCGCCCGTCCGCGGTGAGGCCCGACAAAGCGTTACAGCCGGCGAGGGAAGCGCCAGCGACGAGCCGGCGTCGGGTCGACCAGCCGTGGCCAACCGCCCGTCCGCGGTGAGGCCCGACAAGGAGTTACAGCCCGAGCGATTTGGCGATGATCGACTTCATCACCTCGTTGGTGCCCCCGTAGATCGAGGTCACACGGGCGTCGGCGTAGGCGCGGGCGATCGGGTACTCGGTCATGTAGCCATAGCCGCCGAACAGCTGCAGGCAACGGTCGGCGGCACGCTTCTGCAGATCGGTCGCCCAGTACTTGGCCTGCGCCGCGCCCGCGGCGTCGAGCGTGCCGGCGTTGAGGGCGAGGATGCACTGGTCGACGTAGGCCTGGGTGACCTCGACTTCGGTCTTCACCTCGGCGAGCACGAACTTCGTGTTCTGGAAGGTGCCGATCGACTTCCCGAATGCGGTCCGCTCGCCGACGTACTCGAGCGTCCAGGTGAGGGCTGCCCGGGCCGCTGACACGCCGGCGACGGCGATCGAGAGCCGCTCCTGGGCGAGGTTGTGGGCGAGGTAGGAGAAGCCCTTGCCCTCGTCGCCGAGGAGGTTGCTGACCGGCACCCGGACGTCGGTGAAGAACAGCTCGGCGGTGTCCTGGCTGTGCATGCCGATCTTCTCGAGGTTGCGGCCGCGCTCGAAGCCGGCCATGCCGCGTTCGACGACGAGCAGCGACAGTCCGCTGTGGCGGGCGCTGGGGTCGGTCTTCGCCGCGACGATGACGAGGTCGGAGTTGATGCCGTTGGTGATGAACGTCTTCGAGCCGTTGACGATGTACTCGTCACCGTCGCGGATCGCGGTGGTGGCGATGCCGGCGAGGTCGGAGCCGGTGCCTGGTTCGGTCATCGCGATGGCGGTGATCAGTTCGCCCGAGGCGATGCCGGGCAGCCAGCGCGCCGCCTGTTCGTCGGTGCAGTACTCGAGGAAGTAGGGCGTGCAGATGTCGTTGTGCAACGTCACGCCGAGCCCGGCGCCGCCGATGCCGACGGCGTTGAACTCCTCGCTGATGATGGCGTTGAAGCGGAAGTCCCTGGTGCCGCCGCCGCCGTGTTCCTCGGGGACCGCCATGCCGGTGAAGCCGTATCGCCCAGCCGACGAGAAGAGCTGGCGCGGTGCGATCCCGGCCTTCTCCCACTCGAGGTAGTGCGGCGATGCCTCTTTGGCGACGAAGGAAGCGAAGGACTCCCGGAACGCGTCGTGCTCGGCATCGAAGATCGTGCGCATGTGCAAAGCGTACGAGCGTTACATCAGGGGTCAGACCCCTGATGTAACGATTGATGTAACGCCCGATGTCACGCGGCGCCGGTCACACGTTGAAGCGGAACTCCATCACGTCGCCGTCCTGGGCGACGTAGTCCTTGCCTTCGACGCGCATCTTGCCGGCGTCCTTGGCGGCGTTCCACGACCCGAGCGCGAGCAGCTCGTCCCACTGGATGACCTCGGCACGGATGAAGCCGCGCTGGAAGTCGGTGTGGATGCGTCCCGCACACACCGGCGCCGTCGAGCCGGCGTAGAACGTCCACGCCCGCGACTCCTTCTCCCCGGTCGTGAAGTACGTGCGCAGTCCGAGCAGGTGGTAGGCGCTGCGAACCATCCGGAACAGCGCACCCTCACCGAGACCGAACCCTTCGAGGATCTCGGCCCGCTCGACCGGGTCCTCGATCGCCGCGGCCTCCGCCTCGAGCTGCACGCACATCCCGATCACTTCGACGTTGTCGCCGGCGTTGTTGAACTCGCCGGCGACGAGCGCCTCCTTCTCGGGGATCGATTCGATGTCGTCCTCACCGACGTTGACGACGGCCAGCACCCGGCGGTTGGTCAGCAAGAAGTAGGGGGCGAGTGCGTCGCGGACGTCGTCGCTGAGCCCGGCCCGGTACAGCGGCAGCCCTTCCGCCAGGGCGTCGTAGGCGACCTGCAGCGCCTTCGCCTCCTCGCCGGCGCCCTTGTCCAGCTTTGCCTGGCGCTGCGTCTGGTGGAGGCGCTTCTCGACCGTCTCGAGGTCGGCGAGGGCGAGCTCGAGCTCGACGACGCGCAGGTGCTCGAGCGGGTCCGACGGCCCGGTGATGTCGTCGTTGACGAACGCCCGCAGGACGAACACGATGGCGTCGACCTCGCGGATGTTGGCGAGGAACTTGTTGCCGAGGCCCTCACCCTTGCTGGCGCCCTCGACGAGCCCGCCGATGTCGACGACCTCGACCTGGGCGTGGATCGTCTGCTTCGACTTCGACATCTCGGCGAGGCGGTCGAGGCGATCGTCGGGCACCCGGGCGACGCCGATGTTGGGGTCCTTCGTGGCGAACGGATACGGCGCGGCCAGCGCGCCACCCCCGGTCAGCGCGTTGTACAGCGAGCTCTTGCCCGCGTTGGGGAGACCGACCAGGCCGAAGCGTTCCATGCGTCGCCCGAGGCTATCGACACCGCACGGGCCGGGGTGCCGCCGCCGCCAACCCGTTGGGTGACGCCGGCGGTCGATCGTCCGCAACGTCGTCCGATTCCGACGCCAGCGGGCGAGCAGTGGGCCGAGCGATGGCGAGCGATGGACGAGCGGCGGGCGAGCGGTGGGCGAGCAGTGGGCGAGCGGCGGGCAACGGGAGCGGTGGTCGGGCGGCGGATACGATCGGCCCGATGACACCCGAACAGGCGCTGATGCGGGTCGTTCACTACCTCGACCGGGCGCACGACAAGGGGTTCAAGGCGAAGGCGTTCATCCGTGCGCTCGACGTGGTCCGGGCGACCCCGCCCGACGAGCTCGCGGCACGCGCCGCCAACAACACCCTCACCGAACTCGAGGGCATCGGATCATCGACGGCGGCGGTGATCGCCGACGCCCTCGCCGGCAAGACACCCGCCTACCTCGTCAAGCTGGAGGCCGACTCGAAGGTGCCGATCACCCCCGAGGGGCAGGTGTACCGCGATGCGCTGAAGGGCGATTGTCACCTGCACTCGACGTGGAGTGACGGCGGCGCGCCCATCGAGGCCATGGCGGCGGCGGCGATCGCTCTCGGTCACGAGTACATGGTGCAGACCGACCACTCCGCTCGGTTGACCATCGCTCACGGCCTCAACGAGGACCGCCTCGCGGAGCAGCTCGAGCAGATCGCCGCCGTCAACGCCGACATCGCCGCGGCCGGTCACGACTTCCGGATCCTGTCGGGCATGGAGGTGGACATCTTGGAGGACGGCTCGCTGGACCTGTCCGACGACATGCTCAGCCGCCTCGACGTGGTCGTCGCCAGCGTCCACTCCAAGCTGCGGATGGAGAAGGCGCAGATGACCGAGCGGATGTTGTTGGCGGTGGCGTCGCCGCACGTCGACATCCTCGGGCACTGCACCGGCCGGATGATCGGCAAGCGGCCGCCGTCCGAGTTCGACGCCGACTACGTGTTCGCCGCCTGCGCCCAGTTCGGCACGGCGGTGGAGATCAACTGCCGGCCGGAGCGGCTCGACCCGCCGCGGCCGTTGCTCGATCTGGCGATCGAGTACGACTGCTGGTTCTCGATCGATTCCGACGCCCACGCCACCGGTCAGCTCGAGTGGCAGCCCCACGGCTGCGACCGTGCCGCCGAGCGCGGTGTGCCGATCGACAAGATCATCAACACGATGTCGGCCGACGACCTGCTCGCCTGGACCGCCGGCTGACGTCGGCCACGCAGTCGGCCTGGCCGTCTCGCAGCGGCCCGATCTCGCAGCGGCCCGATCTCGCAGCGGCCCGGTCTCGTCCTCGCTGACGGCATTGCCGGTCTCGCCGTCATCGGCCGGTTGGGGTGGTGCGTCCGTCGCCGTAGGATTGCGTCCCTATGTCGAAGAAGACGAAGAAGAAGAAGGCCAGGATGCGCCGCTCGAAGGCGAATCATGGCAAGCGCCCCAACATGGGTCGCTGATCCAGAGATCGCCAGACGTGTGACGATCGCAGTGCCGGTTCCCACCGTGTCCCAGGGGCCGACCCGCAGATCGCACCGCAGCATGTCGAGGTCCCGTTCGGCGGGATCAGCCGAGGCGCTCGCCGCCCGCTCGTTCGAGTGGGTCCGTGCGGGCGCCTCGTCGCGTTCGGACTCGCGGTCGGAGTTCCGGTTTCGTTCCGAGTCGCGACCGCGCGCTGCGTCGTGGTGGACGCTGGCATCGCGGTCGACGCTGGCATCGCGGTCGACGCTGGACTCGCGGTCGGAGTTCCGGTCGTGACGGTCGAACCGAGCCCTGACACCGAGGTCCGCGCCGATGTCCGTGCCGAGTGGCTGACCATCGCCGGCGATGCCGACGCCTGGCGGGCGATCGGCCTGACGGTGACCGATGATGGTCTGATCCCGTTGATGGGGACGTCGCTGCGCATCGTCGCCCGCCGCTCGAGTGGTCGCCGCGATGCGCCCGATGCGCCCGATGCCGGTGCTGCGCCGCTCGCACGGGAGGCGGAGCGACCGGCTGCAACGGATGCGGAGCGACCGGCTGCAACGGATGCGGAGCGACCGGCTGGCATCACGGGCTGGGCGCTCAGCGGTGGGGCGGCGCACGGTGAGCTGACGCTGATCGACGGTCTGCCGACGGAGTTCGTCGACGCCGCACCGCCGATGTTCGCGGCGCATGCGATCGGGGCTTCGACGCTCGACCACGTCGTCGTCGCCACGCCCGACCTCGAGCGCACGAGCCGCGCCATCGCCGAGGTGACCGGGCACGAGCTCAAGCGGGTCCGTGACCTCGGCAAGATCCGCCAAGGCTTTCATCGTCTCGGTCGAGGTGGCCTGATCGTCGAGATCGTCGAGCACGCCGACGCCGAGGACGGTCCGGCGGCGTTCTGGGGTGTCGTGCTGATCGTCGACGATCTCGATGCGGCGTGCGCGGTGATCGGCCCCGAGCTGATCCCGCCGCCGAAGGAGGCCGTGCAGCCCGGTCGACGCATCGCCACCGTGCGTGCCGAGGCGGGTCTCGGCGTCCCGCTCGCCCTGATGTCGCCCGACGTCCCCCGCTGAACCCACCGCCTGCGTCGCGGCCGGTCGTGTCCGGTCGTGTGGTGAGCCGGCACGTGCTCTCCGCCGTGTCAGGCCGGCGTGTCAGGTACGTGTGTCAGGTCGTCGTGCCACGCGGCTGGCGACGACCAGTCCCGTCCCGAGGAGGAACAGTCCGACCGCGCCATCGGTGATCCGTCGGTACGTATCGGTGGCGCTCCCGGTGCGCGGCAGGGTCGGCGGCACCGTGGTCTCGATGTCGGGTGCACCCGTCGTCGACGTCGGGGTTGACGTTGTCGGTGCTGTTGTCGTTGTCGTCGTCGTCGTGGTCGTCGTGGGTGGGCCGGTGGTGATCGGTGGCGCCGACGTCGTCGTGGTGGTCGTCGAACTCGTTGTCGTCGTCGAAGCCGGTGCCGTGGTCGTACTCGTCGTCGTACTCGTCGTCGTACTCGTCGTCGTACTCGTCGTCGTACTCGGCGTCGCGGCAACGGCGTGGGCGGTGGCCGTCTGTGGTGCACCGCCCCACGTCACCTGGCCCTGGACTCCGGTCCCGGCGTACAACCGGGCGTCGGCCGTGGGTGCCTCGGCGAGGAAGGCCAGCTCCCACGACTCGTTCGTCAGCGTGACGCGGAATCGAGCGACGCCCTGGCGGTCCGCGACGGTCGCCGCATCGCGCTCGGTGGCCAGCGAGAACCGGGCGTCGCCGGCGCGTGTGCCGTCCATGTCCCACGTCGGCCAGTCGGTGGCGACGGCGGCAGCTCGACGGGCGCGGTCGTCGTCGGACATGCCGCGGTCGTCGAACGCCGCCCTGGCGTCGAGTGAGCGGTGGCCGTCGATGCCGATTTCCGACAGCTGCATCACGGGGACGAAGCCGACGGGCTTGCCACTGCCGTCGGTGACGTGGACCTCCACGTCGACGACGCGGTGGCGTCTCGGCGGCGACCGATGGCGGCAAGCCGTCGGGGGTCCGCCAGACGATGCGCACGCGCAGCGCGGCGGTGGCGTGCTGCACCTCGGCGATGTCGACGAGCTGCTGGGCCACGGCATAGCCGTTGCGGAGGGCTGCGAACTCGCCACCGGTGCCGTTGACGACCGCGGTGTCGCGAGCGAGCTTGCGCCCGGCCACGGCACCACTCGGGCTGACGTCTTCGAGGAGCATCTTGACGCCGAAGTTCACCGCCACGTGCCGGCGGCGGGTGTGTTCGCCGCCGCCGAACAGCGCGGGCAGTTGCCACTCGCCGCTCATCGCCTCGTACGCACCGGCCGCCGTGATCCCGTACGGCACCACCCGGTCGCCGCCGAACGTCGACATCAGTGCCGCCGCTCGCGCCATCTCGCCGGCGTCCCACGGCGCCGGGTCGGGCCGGTGGGCGATCGTCGCCTTCGCCGGTGACGTCTTCCATCACGCAGTAACCCACTCCCTGCGAGTTGTTCGGACCGGGCGGGATGCCCCACAGCGGGCCGTAGTGCGCGCCGATGAAGGCGAACGGTCCGCCGTTGCCGCCGTTGGCGGTGCCGGGCCACGAGGCGATCGACGGTGACGGAGCGATCTCCCCGCCGAACCCGTTGCGGGCGCTGCCGGCTGCGCCGTGGGCGGCACGTCCGGCGGGTGGCGCGGTGGCGTCGGTCGTCGACGGCTGTCCTCGCCCGCCGATCACCAGCAACGCGACCATGGCGAATCCGAGTGTCACCGTCGTCCGATCGAGCCAGCGCAGCGTCGGCATCGGCTTCGGGGGCGATGCCGGTGTCGCTGCCGCTGCCGCTGTCTCTGTCTCTGTCGGTGTCGGTGTCGGTGTGGGTGCGGGTCGTCGTCGGGCCCGTCGGGTTCCTGGAAATCGTCGGCTGCGCACGCCCTCGCAGTGGGTGGCGGCGTCACGGTTCGGGAAACGAACAACGAGCAGCGAGCCTGCGGCCTCGAACCGCGAGCCTCCGGCCTCGAACCGCGAGCCTCCGGCCTCGAACCTGAACCTCGAACTGCGGAGCGCGGGCCTCGGACCGCGAGGTCGGTGCGTGCCGCACGCCCTCGAGCTGGGGGAGCCGGGTCAGAAGCCGTGGACGCAGACGGTGAAACCGTGTGAGTTGTGACCGCCGCCCGAGGCTCGGAGGGCGAGGTTGAAGCCGCTGCGGATCGTGTAGAAGTCCTGCGGCGGGTTGTACGTGGTCGGCGAGGCGGAGAAGTCGGTCTCGCCGTTGGCGTAGGGCGACCAGCTGACGTAGTTCAACGTGCGGCCGGCTCCGGTGATGCGCGCCTTGGCGGCGCGCAGGTCGACCTGCGCCGTCCAGCCGTAGAAGAACGGCATCGTGGCCACGCTCGACAGCGTCGTGGCCGCCGTCACGACGACGCAGGCCTGGGTGTCGTTCCAGGTGCCCTGCGTGGTGGTGATCGTGTACCAGCTCGGGTCGGCGGGCGGCGGGACCGGGCCGTCGTAGTCACAGATGCTGATCAGCGCCGTCTGGCTGGCGGTGATCGGGGTGTTGTTGGTGCGCGGATCCCATTGGCCGCCGTGGGTTCGGCCGGTGATCAACACGCTGGTCGGGCTCTCGATGACGAGCGTGCCGGTGCCCTGGATGTTGATGCGGTTGGCCGGCGTGCCGTACCACGGCGCCTTGGTCAGGTCGATGCGCAGTGCCCAGTGACGTGGCGTGTTGTCGACGCCACTGACCTGGATGACGGCGCAGGACTGGCGGGCGGTGTCGATCGCCCAGGGGATGCCCTCGATCACCGTGTTGCCATTGGCGGGAACGATGCCGCCGTTGGCGCCCGTGTAGGGCGGGTTGGGCGGGAGCGTCGTCGTCGTCGCCGGGCTGGTGGTGCTGGTGGTGGTCGATGACGTCGTCGAGGTGGTCGAAGAGGTGGTTGACGACGTTGACGTCGTCGAAGTGGTCGAGGTCGTCGAGGTGCTCGACGTGGTCGACGACGGGGGCACGGTGGTGGACGTCGTACTCGTCGACGTCGTGGTCGTCGTGGTGCTGGTGGTTGTCGTGGTGCTCGTGGTCGTCGTCGTGGCGGCGCTGACCTCGGCGCTGAAGACGATCGAGTCGGTCCACGACGCGGCGGTCGCCTGGACGCCCGCCGCCGTGGCGATCAGTCCGGCCATGACGATCAGCGTGGCGATCGTCCGGGATCGCCGCCGCAGCCTCGACAGGGACAGGGACCACTTCGACAGGGACCACTTCGACAGGGACCACTTCGACAGGGGCCACTTCATGGCGTCGCTCCGACGACGGGGTGTCGCGGTCGGACGGCGACCGCTCCGACGGCGACGGCGAGGAGCCCGGCGCCGGCGACTGTCATCAAGAGGCCGGTGTCGACCATCGATGGCGAGTGCGATTCGACGATCCGGATCTCTCCGGCGAGGATGCCGTCGCCGTCAGCCTCGCCGTCAACGTCGCCGTGAACCTGGACGGCGTTCGTCAGCGTCGCCTCGACGCTCAGTGTGTGGCGGCCCGGCAGCAGCTCGAGTCCCGGAGTCAGCGGGCGGCAGTCGCCGGACACGCCCTCGCAGATGGTCAGGTCGACGTCGATCCTGGCGTTGCTCCCGGCGTGCGCGACCGTCGCATCGGTGACCTCGGACGGCACGGGGATGTCGACCGTCGAGGTCCGGGTCTGCGGCACGCCCGGCGCGAACGTGTCGAACGAGAGGTCGACGTTCAGCGACTCGGGCTTCGACTCGGTCTCCGCCCGCATGTTGGCGAGCATGAGTCCGAGCGCGACGAGCAGCACTGCGCACAAGAGTGTGGCGGTCGCTCGTCTGGCGGTCGTGCTCATGGACGTGTCCTGTCGTGCCGTTAGCCGGTGAGCGTCGGCACCCGCCGGTCGGGCGTCGCTGTCGGGTCGTCGGTCAGCGCATCGGACTCGACGAAGACCACGACGTCGACGCCGTCGATGATGTCGATATCGCCGGTGACGGTGAGGTCGCCGGTGCCGATATCGCCGGTGACGGTGAGGTCGCCGGTGACCGTGAAGTCGCCGGTGACGTCGAGATCGTCGAGATCGTCGAGATCGTGCACCGAGTGGACGATGCTCGACATGCGCACGTGATGGATGGCGTCGGAGACGGGGAGTCGGAACTCCCACGGGTCGTCGTGCTCGTGCTCGACGAGATGGCCCGCCGGCCGGACCTTGGTGTGGGAGTCGTCGGCTGCGTCATCCGATGCCTGAGACGGCTCATCCTCCGCCTGAACATCCGGTTCGTCGGCCAGCTCGATCCCCAGCGAGTAGAGCTGAAGGTCGAGATCGTTCATGCCCTGGAGACGCTCGACGTCGATGCCGACGGCCGCCATCGCGTCGTCGAGCTCGGCAACTCGCGGATCGCGCCGGGCGGCTCGACTGATCACGCGCCGCACGACCTGGCGCTTCGGCTCGTCGAGCAGCGACAGGCCGAGCAAGGCAACCAACGCCAGCAGGATCGGCATCGCCACCGCCGGCTCCATCACCTTGGAGACGACCTTGCCGCCCTGCGGGACTCGGATCCACGGGGTCATCACCCGGTCGCCGACGATGTAGGGCTCCATGTCCGGATCGCTGTTCGCGTCGCCCTGCATCCGGACTTCCCACTGGTCACCCGTGCGAGTGATGTCGATCACGCGATGGGTGACCAGGTGGCCCGTGTGTGAGCTCGGAAGCGAGAGGATGTCGCCGATCTCGACCTGATCCGTCGCGATCGGACGGTCGATCAACAAGTCGCCGGTCATGATGCCCGGCTCCATCGAGCCGGAGATCACGACCATCGACTGCACGTGGCCGAGACGGCTGGCCATCCAGACACCACCCGCGGCGAGGCCGAGCAGGACGCCGACCCAGAGGGCGGCGGAGGCGAGAAGTCGGATGATGCGCATGGCGGTCGTCGTGGCCGATCAGGAGCCGGGGCTGAAACGGCGAACGGCGGTGGCGCCCACGACGGGCACCACCACCGTTCGTTCGAGTTCAACTCGTCAGAGGTCCGTCGTGCCTTCGACCTGCAGGGTGATGCGGCCACCCGTGATGTTCTGGTATTCGCCGTCGTTCCAGTCGCCGCCGGTCACCGAGACGGTGATCACGACGTCTTGGCCGGGCTGGAGGACCGTGTCCACACCGTTCGCGGCCACCGTGGCAGCGCCAGTGGTGTTGCCAGCGAGGAGGTTCTCGAACACGCCGCCGTCGCCGTTGACGTCGACCGCCGACAGGCGGACGGGGACGTCGCTGTCATTGCGCAGCAGCACGCTGTCGGTCGAGGTCTCCTCCGGTCCGACATAGATGGTTCCCATCTCGAGGGTGTAGGAGCCGTCACCGTTGTCGGTTCCGTCGTCCCACGTGGTGCCGCCGTCGACGCTACCGACGAGGTCGATGCCGGTCGACTCGGCGTTTCCGCCGAACCACACGTTGTCGGTCCAGGCGGCGCTCGTGAGGGCGGCGCCGACGCCGAGGACGGCGACGCCGGCCAGGGCGAACTTGGTGATCTTGCGGCGACGGCCGGACGGCTCGATGGCCTCGATCTCCGTGACGTCGTACTCGGGGGTGAACGTTGCAGCCATTTCGTGACGATCCCTTCTAGATGTACGAATGGCGATTCACCACCCGTCCTGTGCCCGCTGTCGTCTCAGCGCTGCGAGTTCTTCGGGCCGTGATGCGCGTCACTTGAGCGCCGTCTGGCCACAGGTCGAGGTGTTTCGATGATCCGTCTGCGTACGGGCAAGGTTCGGGAGCAACTACGTCGACGGGCTCAAGTTTCCCCAGGTCAGCACCGATGCGCAGGGGAACCCTCAACCCGACGTCGAGCGTTGTCGTCGCCGATTCACGGGTCCGTTTCGCCCCGCCGGCCGGCGGTCGATCGTCGACCCGTGATGGGCGATCGAACCATCGGGTCGCGTCCACGTGGCCACCCGCTCCGAGGTCATCGTCAACGTCCAGCGACCCTCGTGGACGAGGTGATGGTGCCGCTCGCACAGTGGAGCGAGGTTGGCGATGTCGGTCGGGCCGGTGTCGCGACCCCAGAAGCGCACGTGGTGTGCTTTGGTGTGGGCGAACGGCACGGTGCAACCGGGGTGGATGCACGTGCGATGCATCGCCCGCAGTGCCCGGCGTTGGGCGCGGTTCGGCGTTCGGCGACTCCGTCCGACGTCGAGGACCTCGCCATCGCCGCCGAGCACGACGGGCACGATCTCGGCATCACAGCAGAGCCGGCGGACGGTGGACACCGGGAGCGTGCACCCGTCCTCGAGCTCGCACACCGAGTGCTCGTGCATCCCGTCGATCAGCGTGCACAGGTCGATCAGCACCGTGACCTCGGGCGACCGGAGCTCCATCGACCTGAGCACGCGTGCGATCGTCTCCGGATCGTCGAGGCGCGGCCCGTCCGGCACGCGCTCGACCTCGGCCTCCTCCTCGACCGCCGCGTCCGGTGATCGGAACGGAACGGCCGCGGTGGGCTCGTGTCCGCTCGCCGCACGCGGCGCGTCGTCGATCACACCGCCGAGGGTGCTGGCGACGAAGGCATTGACCTGCATCTGGTTCCACGGCAGCTGGCTGTTCCCGTCGATCGCCCGCAGGCGCCGCAGCGTCCGCTCGACCGCCGACCACATCGTCGCGTCGCGTTGGGGATCGAGTGAGAGGAGGGTCTTGTGCATGCCGTCGATCTCGTCGACCCACCGCTTCACGCACGATGCCGACCGTTGCCGGTCGAGCTCGTCGGCGTCGTTGCCGGCGTGTGCCGCAGCGAGGTGGCGGACCGTCTCGCGGCATCGCCGGGCGAACGTGTCGACCGAGTCGGTTGCCGCATGGGTGAGCAGTGCGTCCTCGTAGCGGGCGAACTCGGCTGCGACGGCCGCATCGACACGTCGGGTGGCACTGGCGATGGCGTCGAGGTGACCCGCCGACACGGCGCCGTCGGCGAGCGACGCCTCGAACCCGGGCATCACCTCGGTGACGCGCTCGCGGTCGGCGATCGTGGTCGACGCCTTGCCGGAGTGGCGGCCGTGGCGGCCGTGCATCTGTTCGACCGGGTCGCTGCGGCCGGCCGCGGCGAGCGCACGGGTGCGCCGGGTGCAGCGGACCTCGACGGCATCGAGCCAGGCGCGCGCTCGGGCGACGTCCCGCAAGGTCGACGCCAGGCCATCGCGGTCGAGGATGTCGATCTCGGCGGCGCCGAGTGCGGAGATCGTGGCGACGATGTCGCTCGGATCCATCGTGTTCCCTTCGGGTCGTGGCCGGAGCCGGGATGCGAAGGGGGAGTCGGTACGTACAACAGTACCATAGAGAAGAGCATAAAGCAACAGATGTTCGAGAGGGAACTGCGAAGTGCTTGACAGCATCGGGTCCTACGGCTCGACTCTGTGCTGTGACCCCGACCCCCGAGTCGGTATCTCCCGCGTCCGAGCCGACGGAGGGGCCAGTACCGACGCGACGCGCCCGGATCAACCCGGCGATGGCGCTGAAGGCCGGCTTGCCGATCGTCGTCACCCTCGTGATCTGGTTCCTGCCGGTGCCGAGCATGCTCGGACCCGACGGCGCGCCGCTGGTCGCCGACACCGGGATGCACATGCTGGCGATCTTCGTCGGCACCGTCGTCGGTCTGATCACCCAACCGTTGCCGACCGCCTCGGTGGCGATCGTCGGGCTCGGCGTGGCGATGATCACCGAGACGATGCCCCTCGACGGGTCGCCGCCGCCCGCACTCGCCGGCTTCTCGAACAGCACGGTGTGGCTGATCGTCGCCGCCTTCTTCATCTCCGAAGGGTTCCTGATCACCGGACTCGGCCGCCGGCTCGCGCTCAACTTCGTCAGCCTCGCCGGTCGTTCGAGCCTCGGACTGTCCTACGCGATGGCGGCGACCGACCTCATCCTGGCCCCGGCCACGCCGTCGAACACGGCCCGCGCCGGCGGCGTCATCTACCCGATCGTCCGCTCGTTGGCGATGCTCGAGGGCTCGACGCCCGACGACGACGAGTCCCGCCGCCGCCTCGGCGCCTATCTGATGATGACGATGGTGCTCGTCAACACGGTGACGTCGGCGATGTTCATCACGGCGATGGCCGGCAACCCGGTCGCCGTCGACTTCGCCGGGGCGCTGTCACCATCGATCGAGATCAGCTGGGGTCAGTGGGCGCTCGGGGCGATCGTGCCGGGGCTGGTGTCGCTGGCGGCGATCCCGTGGATCATGTACCGCCTCTATCCGCCGACGATCAAGGCGACGCCGGATGCGCCACGGCACGCCCGCGAGGAGCTCACCGAGTTCGGTCGGATCACGCGCCAGGAGATCATCATGGTGTTCACGTTCCTGCTCCTCCTCGGGTTGTGGATGCTCGGCGACGCGCTCGACATCAACGCCACGGCGGCTGCATTCGTCGGGGTGGGGGTGCTGCTGGTGACGAGGGTCCTGTCGTGGAAGGACATGGCTGCCGACAGTTCGGCGTGGCAGACGCTGATCTTCTTCGGCGTGCTGGTCGGGATGGCGTCGTACCTGAACACGCTCGGCGTGATCCCGTGGATCGGCGAGGAGATGGCCGAGATCGTCGAGGGGACCAACTGGTTGGTGGCCTTCGGCGTGCTCTCGCTCACCTACTTCTTCGTCCACTATCTCTTCGCCTCCAACACCGCCCAGATCACGGCGATGTATGCGGTGTTCCTCTCGACGTCCGTCGCCGCCGGCGCGCCGCCGCTGTTCGCCGCGTTGGTGCTCGGCTACATCGGCAGCCTCTTCGGGGCGCTGACCCACTACGCATCGGGCCCGAGCGCGGTGATCGCCGGCTCCGGCTACGTCAAGGTCGCCGAGTGGTTCAAGCTCGGGTTCATCATGTCGATCCCGGTGATCCTCATCTGGACCACGATCGGTGGCCTGTGGATGCGGCTCGTCGGGCTCTGGGAGTAGTCGCGCTGCTCAGCCGTTGCGGGGGAGGTCGCGGAAGGCGACGTCGCGGTCGGTCGACGGCTCGCGGGGGAGGCCGAGGATCCGCTCGCCGAGGATGTTCTTCTGGATCTCGTCGGTGCCGCCGGCGATCGACTGCGCCGGCACGGAGATCATGACCTCGGTGATCGTCCCGTCGAGCGGGGCATCGTTGCCCGCGAGCATGCCGTCGGCGCCGGCGAGGTGGGTGTGCGTGGCGCCGGCGGCCCGGGCGATGCGACTGAGGTCGAGCTTGCCGATCGATCCCTCCGCGCCGGGCGCCCGACCGAGGACCCGCGCCGCACGGGCACGGTCGGCGGTCAGCTGGCTGGCGCGCTGCATCGCCAGCACACCGGCGACCTGGTGGCGGGCGACGGCGTCGTCGGCGAGGCCAGCAGCCCGGACGCGATCGATGAGCAGGTCGACCCGACCGGCACGCTGCGGGTACCACTCGTACGTGCGGAAGTGCTCGTCGGCTTCCGCTCGGGCCTCGCGGTGGATGCGGGCGTCGGACTCGGCGAGCCGCGGTCGTCCCATCGCCCCGAAGCGTCGTTCGTGGGCGAGCGTGGTGAGGGCCACGCGCCACCCGTCACCCTCGTCACCGACGACGTAGGCGGCGGGAATTCGGGCGTCGGACAGGAACACCTCGTTGAACGAGCGGTGCCCGTTCATCTGGCGCAGCGGGCGGACTTCGACCCCCGGCTGTTTCATCGGCAGCACGAAGTAGGTCAGACCCCGATGCTTCGGCGCCGACCAGTCGGTGCGGGCCAGGAGGATGCCGTAGTCAGCGTGGTGAGCGCTCGTGTTCCACACCTTCTGGCCGTTGACGACCCACTCGTCGCCGTCGCGGACGGCGGTGGTGGTGACGCCGGCGAGGTCGGAGCCGGCACCGGGTTCGCTGAACAGCTGGCACCACGTCTCCTCGCCGGTGAGGATCGGTCGCAGGAATCGTGCCCGCAACCCGTCGGGCCCGTGTTCGAGGATCGTCGGCGCGGCGAGCGAGGCGCCCGGCCCGACCGGCAGACCGACCGCGCCGGCGTCGCCCGATCTCGCGCCCGACGACATCGGCCGCCTCGGCGGGAAGGTCGCGGCCGTACCACCGTGACGGCCAGTGCGGTGCTGCCCACCCGCTGTCGGTCAGCCGTTGCCGCCACTCGACGAGCGTCAGCGCGGGGTCCCAGGCCTCGTCGATCCATGCCCGGAACTCGGCGACGACCCGATCGGTCGGCGCCGGCGTTGCCTCGGGCTCGGACGTCGAGGTCATCGCGCCGATCGTACGAGCGCCGTCGTCAGCTGGTCGCCTCGGACCGGGACGGCGACCGGCTGCGCAGCTGGGCGTCGGGCGGCCGCGTCAGTCCCACCACAGTTGGCGGGCGACGACGAACGCCGCGACGACGAGGATCGTCGAGAGTTCGACGCGCAGCAGACGCCGCTCCACCTCGTCGTGCGCCCGGACCTCGTTGGCGAAGCGGTCCAGCTCCTCCTGGGTGGCGGGTGTGCGGTGCAGTTCGGGACGCACCCGGGTTCGCCTCATCCGAGCACCTTTCCGGTCTTCACGGTCTTGTCCCACGTCATCTCGGCCCCGCGCAGCTCCTTGACGTAGGAGCCGAAGGTGATCGCGCAGAGCACGGCGCCGTACCCGCCGATGTACACCAGGATCCGGCTCAGCATGGCCCGGCCGGTGCGCTTCTCCAGCTCGTGCGCGGCCCAGGCGAACACCATGCACAGCGCGATCCAGGCGTAGGCGAGCAGCATCACGAGGTCGGTCTGCAGCGGCGTGCGTTCCATCCCGACAGCGCCGAAGAGCTCGTCGACGCCCCACCGGAACGGGCGCGGCAGGCACGAGTAGACGATCAGCACGAGCGACACGACACCGGGGAACAGGAGCGCCTGGCGCCAGCAGCGACGGGCCGTCTGCGGGTCGATCATCAGCGTCATCGTCGTGATGAAGACGTAGGTGACGGCGTTGACGATCCACAGCAGGCGGAACACCGGGAACGCCGAACCGTCGTCGACTCGCGACAGGATGATCAGCGCTGTCGACGACACGATCATCAGCACGGGCAGGAGGAACAGGCTGAACCACGTCAGCCCGAACGTCACACTGCCGAGCCGGTGCGACCGCGACGGGCGGAACCACAGCTTCTTGAACCGCTTGGTCACCTGCACGTTGCCGCGGGCCCAGCGCATCCGCTGCTTCCACAGGCCGTCGATGGTGTCGGGCTCCTCGGCCCACACCACGGCGTTGCCGTCGAAGACGACCCGCTTGCCGTTGAGCTGGGTGGCGAACGTGGTGAACGTGTCCTCGGCGAGCGACGTCGTGTCGATCTGCCCGCCGATCGCCTCGAGGTTCTCCCGCGAGTGGAGTTGGGCGCCGCCGGCGAGGCAGGCGAGCACCCCGATCGTGTTCTGGCTGCGCCGCGCCGCGGCTTGGGCGGTGATGTACTCGAAGGCGATGAACTTGTTCATCCAGTTCGGGGGATGGCTGCCTTCTTTGATGTACGCCGTGACCGCGCCGACCTCGGGATCGGCGAGGTGGCGGGTCATGTAGCGCAGCGCCCGCGGCTCGTAGATGACGTCGGCGTCCATGATCAGGATCGCCTCCGCCCACGGCTCGCCGAGTACGACCCGCAGGCCGTGGTTGAGGGTGTGCGCCTTGCCCTCGCCGCCCTGCTGGCGGCGCAGATGGAAGACCCGGCCGGGGTGCGAGGCGACGCGATCACGGATGACGTCGGGGGTCTCGTCGGTGCTGGCGTCGTCGACGACGTAGAGGCGCAACGAGTCCTCCGGATAGTCCATCGACAGCAGCCGGTCGATCGAGGCGCCGATGACCGCACCCTCGTTCCACGCCGGGATGATGATGGCGACGCGCGGGACGTAGTACGCGGTTCGGTCGAGGTGGCTGTACCAACGGTGCAGCCCGATGCGCAGGTATTGGTACCCGGCGACGACCAGCGGCACGGCGCCGAGGAAGACGAAGGCGACGAGGATGACGGCGATGGCGTCGGAGGCGAATCCGCCCGAGGTCAGCGCCGGCATCAAGAGGCGAGGAGGAGCTTGGTCCGGTCGAGCGTGTCGCGCACCCAGTCGTACTGGCCGATCGTCTCGCTGCGATGGCTGTCGGTGGAGGCGATCAGCCGAGTGCCCGTGCGGTGGAGGATGGCGAGCGCCGTCGGGCCGGGGCACTGCCAGCGTTCGGACAGCTCGACCGACACGTCGGCGGCGGCGAGCACCCTCCCGAGCGCTTCGATCTGTGCGTCGCTGACCATCGCCTCGTCGAGCCCGCACTTCGGGAGCACGGAGAACAGGTGGGCCAGCGTCGACCCCGGGTTGCGGCGAGCCGCTTGCGCCGTCGATTCGAGGAGTCCGGCGATCACCTCGGCGCCGTCGCGGTGTCCCTCTTCGATGTCGGTGCGGATCGCCGCCGGGTGGTGGACGCCGTCCTCGAGCGGCATCTGGTGGTCGGCGATCACCAGCCGGTCGACCATCCGGGCGTCGTCGGGCACGTCGATGTCGCCGCTCGTGTCGAGGATCTTCACCTCGACGCCGCAGGTGATCGTGATCGGCGCCCGCTTGGCGACGGCGCGCACGGCCTCGATGTAGTCGGGCAGCCAGGCGGTGTCGATCCGGGCGTGGTCGACGAAGCCGAGCGTGTGCATTCCGGCGGCGAGCCCGGCGTCGAGGTTGGACTGCAGGGTGCCCTTGCCGTCGGAGAACGTGCTGTGGATGTGGTGGTCCTCGCGCAGGTCGACGTGCAGCTCGCCCGTGGCACTGGTCATGGAATGTCTCCTGTCGAGGCGAGCGCCGCGGTGCGGTCGAACTCGCCGGCTTCGATGACGACGTCCTCCCAGTGTCGCACCATCGCCACGTCGCGAAACTCGTACCAGTCGTCGATCGCGGTGCCGAGGAGGTCGGCGAGCGGCAATCCGACGAGGTCGACGCCGGCGGCCATCGTCAACGGCGACGACCCGGGGAGGCGGGGGTTGATCTCCAGCAGCTTCCAGGATCCGGTGGCGTCCTGTTTGAACTGCACGTTGAGCGGGCCGCTGAGCCCGAGTTGTTCGACGATCTCGCGGGCGTCGGCGATGGCTCGGTCGTCGTGCAGCGTCTGGCCGGCGACGGCGATGCCGGAGTCGACCTTCAGTCGCAGCCGGGGGACGGCGGCAACCACGCGGCCGTCGCGTCGGGCGACGACGTCGACGGAGATCTCGTCGCCCGGCAGCAGTTCCTGCAGGAGGTGGCTGCCGTCGTGGGGTGTGCGGGCGAGCTCGTCGGGACCGTCGACGACGGCGACGCCGCGCCCGCCGCTGCCCAGACGTGGTTTGATCAGCGCCGGCCACACCTGGCCGCCGGCGATCCACGAGTCGGCGTCGAAGTCGGCGTCGAGGAGGACGGTTGCCGGCGCCGCTCGGTGCGTGCGCAGGGCGTCGATCAGCGTGAACTTGTCGATCGTCCGCTCCAGGGCGTCGACGCTGGAGACCATCACCTGGCAGCCGACGTCGGCGAAGCGGGTGACGGATGCGGCGCACGGGATCAGCTCGGAGTCGACCGTCGGCACGAGCACCTCGATGCCCCACGTGCGGACGAGATCGTGGACCCGATCGACGAAGCCGGGGTCGTCGCCGCGTGGCACGAGGGCGCGGTGCTGGGCGTCGACGAGGTAGAGCCCGACGGCGAGCGGGTCGATGTCGACGGCGTACACGTCGGCGGGGTCATCGCGGTCGAGCAGCGTGCGGATCGCGGCGACGGCCGCCGGGCCGCCGGCGCCGGTGAACAGCACCCGGGTTCCGCCACTCACTGGACACCTCCGTCGTCGGACAGTCCGGTCCGTTCGGCGAGCACTTCGAGTGGCTCGGCGTACGTGCCCTTGGCGAAGCGACCCCAGTAGCGGGCGGTCGCTGTGAGCAGGTCCTCGGCGAGGTAGTCGCGGACCTCGGTCTGCGAGCGGTAGCAGGCGATCGAGGCGAGCTTGGTGTCGAGGTGGCGGTCGATCGGGATGAACCGCTTGGGGGCGAAGGCGACGGTGCTCGACGGTGACTGGTAGCCGTAGACGCGGTCGATGCGACGGCAGGCGACGAGTGTGGCGTGATGGACGGCGGCGTGGTCCTGATGGAGGTCGCTGCCGCCGTGGGTGTAGACGACGTCCGGCCTGGTGGAGCGCACGACCTCTTCGATCGTCGACACCAGGGTGCTCTCGTGGGAGAGGCGGGTGTCGGCGAGGTTGCCGAACAGGATGTCGGCGCCGAGCAGCTCGGCCGCCGCCCGCGACTCCTGCTCGCGCACGGTGCTGTCGCCGCCGACCGCCCCGTGGGTCAGGGTGAGCACCGTGACGATGTCGCCCATCGCCCGGTGGGCGGCGAGGATGCCACCGACGCCGATCTCGACGTCGTCGGGGTGGGCGCCGATCGCCAGCACCCGACGGACGGGGGCGACCGGTGCGGCCATCAGCGCGCGCACCTTGTCGACGAGCGCCTCGCTGCTGACCGGCTTCTGCAACAGGTCGGCGGCGCCGAGCCGGAACGCCTCGATCGTGTTGTCGACCGTCGCGTAGGCGGTCATCAGCACGATCGACGTGTCGGGGTGCTCGGCGCGGATGACGTCGGCGAACTCGAGGCCGGTCATCCCGGGCATCCGCATGTCCGACACGACGACGCGGCTCGGATGGTCGATGAGGTGGGTCAGCGCATCGGCGGCGTTGTTGAAGTCGTGGACGGTGTAGCCCGCCCGGCGGAGGACGGAGCCGATGTACAGCCGGTTGTCGTCTTCGTCATCGACGATGACCACCGAGGGTGATGGGTCGGCCTCTGCCACGTCGTCATCCTGGCATGGCGGGGCGGGCGTCAAGCCGCTGGCGGCTCATACGGCAGCTCGACGGTCACCGTCGTGCCGGATCCGACCCGGCTCGCCACGCGGATCACACCACCGTGCAGCTCGACGACGGCCTTGCTGATGGCGAGGCCGAGACCGGTGCCGGACGTGCCGGTGGACGACTGCGTCCCGCGGTAGAAGTTCTCGAAGAGGTGCGACATCTCGTCGGGACCCATGCCCACGCCGTTGTCGCGCACGGCGATCGACCAGCACGACTGGTGGGCCCGGGCGGTGACGGTGATGATCCCTTCCTCCGGGGTGTACTTGACGGCGTTGGAGATCAGGTTGACGAGCACCTGGTCGAGCCGTCCGAGATCGGCGGTGATCGGTGGTCCGTCCTCGACGCTGAAGCGCAGCTGTTGGCGCCGCCCGGCGGCCAGCGGCTCGAGGGCACGGACGGCGTTGCGCACGAGGTCGTCGACGCTGCCGGCGGTGTGGTCGAGGTGCATCGCGCCGGCCTCGAACTGGCGCAGCAGGAGGAGGTCGTTGACCAGCCGCAGCAGCCGCTGAGCGTTGCGTTCGATGGCATCGACGAACGTCCGTTGCTCGGCCCACGCGTCGTCGGCGAGGTCGCCCCGCAGCAGGTTGGCGAAGCTGATGATCGACGCCAGCGGCGTGCGCAGCTCGTGCGAGGTGGTGGCGACGAACTGGCTGCGGATCTCGGTCAGCTCGAGCAACGCCTGGTTCTGCTGCTCGGCGAGGTTCTGGGCGCGCTGTGAATCCTCGAGTTGGTCGGCTCGCCGGCGGGTGAGCTCCTCGCGTTCGGTGATGTCGCGGTGGACCCACATGTGCCGGCGCTGGCCGGTGGCGTCGACGATCGGGATCGAGTCCCGTTCGAGCATCCGGCCGTCGAGCAACGTCAGCACCTCGCCGAAGCTCGGCTCGTTCTCGCTGAGCTGTCGCAGGAGCTGGGCCTGGGTGCTCTCGGGGTCGATGAAGATGTCCCGCGCCGCTTCGGCGATGAGGCCGGTGTCGATGCCGACGAGGTCCTCGGGTTGCGCGTCGAGCTCGAACATCTCGATCAACGCCTGGTTGGCGAGCACGACGCGGCGGTCGTCGCCGACGACGATCACGCCGTCGGCCAGCGAGGCGACGAGGGCCGAGAGCAGGGCCGTCGCCGACGTCAGCTCGGCGTTGTCGGCACGGGCGGCGGTGACGTCGCGGCTGGTGAGCACGACGCCGCCGACCCGAGGGTCGTCGAGGAGGTTCTCGGCGACGGTCTCGAGCACGTGGTACTGGCCGTCGGCGTCCATCACCCGGATGTCGAGCGGCTCGTCGCGGCGTCGCGTCCCGGCGACGACCTCGGCGAAGGCGTTGAACGTCGCCTCCAGGTCATCGGGATGGACGCAGGGCGTAGATGCCGCCTTCGGGATCGAGGTTCGGCTCCCACCCGAGGATGCGCGTGCCCGCCCCGCTCGACGACACCCATTCGCCGTGCGGGCCGAGGACCGTGATGACGTCGGAGATGTTGTTGATCAGCGCTTCCAGCGTGCTGTCGAGACCGGGGTCGCGTCGTCGTTCTTCGTCGTGGCGGTGCATGTGGCGCAGCCAGACGACGAACAGCGGGTCGCCGGTCGTGCTCGTCAACGATCCGGAGGTGACGAGCGCCCACACCCGCGTGCCGTCACGGTGCCGGCACGACACGGTGACGTTGCGCTCGAGCACGGTGGGGTCGCCGTTGCGGAGGTGGGCGGCGACCGCCTGGCGATGGGCGTCGGTGTGATCGCCGAGGATCAGCGGGCCCAACTCCTCGCCGAGCACATCGTCGCGTGCGAAGCCGAACAGGGCTGCCGCCTCGGGGTTCCACTCGACGATCCGATCGTGAGCATCGGTCACGGCGATCGCACTCGGCGACTGGCGGATGAACGACCTCGTCTGCGGGTCGATGGGCGGCGCCTGGTCCGACGCTTCGTCCGACGTCACCGTGGGAGTGTCGCGCACCCACCTCGATCTGGGTCGGATTTGCCGCGGATTCCGCGGCGGCGCCGACCCAGAACGTTGATCGCGTCAGCCCGCGGCGTCAGCGACGTTGCGTCGACGCCGTGTCGCGGCGACCGCTGCGAGCCCCGCCACCAACGAGATCGTGCCCACCGAGAGCGGGCCGGCGAGGCCGTTGCCGCCAGTGCGGGGCAAGGTGCCGGCGCAGTTCAACTCGGTGCCGTCGCTTCCGCTGCCCTGTCCGGGAACACACGGCGTGCAGTCGTCGGCGGGGTTGGCGTCGCCGTTCTGTCCCGGGACACACTCCGAAGCGGCCGAGCCGGGCCCCGCACAATCGGAGGCGGCGCTCGGGTAGCTCACCGAGGCGGTTGCGGTCGGATTGACGGTCACTTCGATCGTCAGGCCCTCGCGCAGGATCGCGTCGCTCGCGTCGGGCGTCCAGGAGCCGTCCGGCGCCTGCTTCCAGCCCGGCCAGTCCGTGGCGTTGCCGGCCGCGTCGACCGAGGCGCCCGGGTAGATGAACGTCCCGCTGAGCGAGTTCACGGTCAGCGTCTCGACCAGCGACCCGTTCACGTCGAAGACTCGAAGGGTTGCCGAGTTGTCATCGGGCACGAACCCGATCGGCACGATCGAGAAGTTGATGTACGGCGCGTCGCGGATGCATGCGGGGGAGAACGCGGAGACGTCGATCGAGCGAGATGACGGCGTGGTCGTCGTCACGTAGTCGCCGCCGTCGCCCTGCTGCGCCGCGGCCGTTGCGGGCGCCAGGGTGCACGCGGCTGCCGCTGCCACCAGTGCGGTGATCCAGCGCCGGCGCCCGAAGCGCCGCTGGGGGGAAGTGTGAGCGATGGACTGACTCGTCATGATCATGCCTTTGGGTCGTGTTCCGCCGAGAGCACGACCGCCTGGCCGCCACGCTCCGTGACCGGTGAACTTAGTTGGTCGGGGTCGGTATCACAAGCAGATGTCGTGCAAAAAAGTGCAATTGTGCAGGTAATTCACAGCTTCTGGAGTTTGCCGGGATGCTTCTCACTGAGGGTCGTCGGCCTGCCACGCCACGCAGCTGTGTGACCGGATAACCACGGAGCGTGAGATAGCACAGCCGTCGAGCGATGGGAGCGTCGCGCTCCGACTGCGAGTCGTCACGACGCGCCGCGTTGCAGTGCGACGACGGCGACGGTCTTGAGCACGATCCGCACGTCGTGCACGAGCGACCAGTTGTCGACGTAGTAGAGGTCGAGTCGCTTGTATTCGGCGAAGGTGGTCGACGACCGGCCCGAGACCTGCCAGATGCCGGTCAGGCCGGGCAGGACCCGCAGGCGTTCGCGCAGTTGGTCGTCCCACTCCGCGACTTCCTTCGGCAGCGCGGGTCGGGGCCCGACCACGCTCATCTCGCCACGCAGGATGTTCCAGAACTGCGGCAGCTCGTCGATCGACGTGCGGCGAAGTATGCGACCGACCCGCGTGATGCGAGGGTCCGCGGCGACCTTGAACAGTGGTCCGTCGGATTCGTTGAGGGCAGCGATGTCGGCCAGGCGTTGCTCGGCGTCGACGGTCATCGTGCGCAGCTTGATCATCTCGAACTCAGCGCCGTCGCGTCCGACGCGCCGTTGCCGGAAGAGCACTGGCCCGGGTGAGTCGAGCCGGATGGCGATCGCGGCCACCGCCATGATCGGTGCGCCGATGGTGAGTCCGACGATGGCCAGCATCACGTCGAACACGCGCTTGGCCCGCGAGCGCCATCCGCCCCGGATCGTGGGCTCGAGGTACACGAGGGTCTGTTCGCCGATCGCCTGCGGCCGCAGCCGGGTCACGTCGAAGTCGCGGAGGCTCGTCGACAGCGCGACATGGAACCCGGCGTCGGTGAGTTGGCGGGAGAGTCGGTTCACCTCGACGGCATTGACGGAGTTGAGTGACACGAGCACACCGACGCATCCGGTCGCGTGCAACGTGTCGACGACGTCGGACAATCGCCCGATCACGCGCCCTTGCCCGACCTGGTGTCGTTCCCGATCGTTGGCGCTGATGTATCCGGCGATCTCGTAACCGAGCTGCGGTTGCTTGGCGACCGTCCGGTACAGCTCTTGCGCATTGCGGTCGGTGCCGATGATCGCCACTCGTCGCCGAAGTGAGCCGGCGGCGCGCATGCGGTTGAAGGCCGAGCGGGCGATCAACCGCTCGACGACGAGCGCGGCGGCGGTGGTGACGAAGCTCAGCGCGTACCACCGTTCCGGCGCGCCGACCCCGGCGATGCTCGAGATGAGCAGCGTGAGTCCCGTCGCGGCGAGTCCCGATGCGCCGATGCGCTTGATCTCTTCACCCGCTCGCTGCACGGCGCGGGCCATGTACAGCCGATTCATGCCGAGGCAGCACATCCATGCGAGGCCGGCCGTCACGACCAGCCAGATCGTGGAGCCGACCGCGAAGTCGTCGGCGGGGATGTTGACGAGCGCGCATGCAACCGCGAGGCCGGCGGCCGTGGCAGCGACATCGGCGGCGATCTGGCGCCGTCGGAGCACCTGGGGAGCGGTCGACCTTCTGGGGACGACCATCGCGGCGGCGGGGGGTGCCGATTGTGCCGACGTGTCGATGAGCTGACGGGCACCGTTCGACGTCGCCTGGGGCACCACAGTCAGCGTGGGCGCCTTCCGGCGGCTGCTCGCTTGCAGCTTGATTGGATCCGTCCCTTGCGCCTTGGTGGCGCTCCGCGCGCTCATTGTTTCGCCCTTTCCGCCGGTCTGTCCGGTACTGCGCGTACTGATCCGTACGCCGTCTCGCAGTTCCTGAGCATGAAGCTACTGCCCTGATACGACGATGTACAGCAAGAAGCCCGTGTGTGAACCAAGTCTTAACATGACGGACCCGCTTCATGGCTCGTCACTGATCGGCGGTCGATCTCTGCAGATACAGAGAAATCACGGTGATTCGGGCGCTCCTCACGCAGCGCGAGCAGACGGGCGCAGAGCGTGTTCAGGCGTCCGTAACGCCTGGAAGCGCTGCAAAGTGCGGAGAGTGGTGACATCAACACGGCCTGCGTTCGGGGAGCGAGACTCGGTGCATGGCGGCTGCCGGGGAGTGGGGAATGGCGTAAAGCATCCCCAAGAGCGCACCTAATTCACTGTTGTGCGTGTCGGTATCGTGGCTCAAAGAGTGAATATGTGATCACGTGAATACCGAACAATGAAACGGGATCAACCGGCCGGGCGCGACGTGTCGCGGCACGGTCGCCGCACAGGCGTGGTCGTCGGTACTCGAGCTGGCGGATTCCCACCGGGGGCGTGCCGAGGCCGGCGCTGGGTCGCGCGGGCTGCGTCAGCCCACGCCGGGGCCGTGTGGCTTCACGGTGACGTTGTCGACGTTGACGACGGGTGCGGTCGTGTTCCACGAGCTGGACACGTACATCACCAGCCCGGAGTGGCCGGGCCCACGCAACGCCGTTGGTGTGGTCGAGTCCGTGCGCTCCAGCGTCCACGCTGACGGCTCCGGCGGTGTTCGCCGCCCACACCTTGGCGCGCACGGCCGTCGACGTCGAACCCTCGAGTTGCAGGCGCACGCGCGCCGTGGTCGAGGTGGTCACACCTGGCACGGTGGTCCATCCCAACATCGTCTCCGTGCCGTTCGCCATCCGGACGAGATAGACGGTCACCACGTCGGCCTGATAGCGCACCTTTGCCTCGTAGTGGGTGTTGGCCGCCACCCGCCGACCGAGCACCGACACGTACGCACCCGATCCTGACGGTGTCCCGGTGAGCGCGACATCGACGGTGACGTCGACATCACGAGCACTCGCCCCCGTCAGGTACGCCGACCGTGTCGCCCCCGCCCCGCCGGTGATCCTTCCCGTGCCGCCGCTGACCGACATCCCGCTCGTCGAACCCGACCACGCCCCACCCACATCGGCCGAGCCCCAACCGGTCGTCACCGACCGACCGAACCCATCCACCGCCAACACCCCAGGCACCGGCGGCACCGTCGACGTCGTCGGAGCGACCGTCGACGTCGTCGAAGACGTGGTCGACGTCGATGTCGTGGTGGTCGACGTCGATGTCGTGGTGGTCGAGGTCGATGTCGTCGTGGTCGACGACGTCGACGTCGTGGGAGCGACGGTCGTCGTGGTCGTCGGCGCAGTCGTGGTCGTCGGGGCGGTCGTGGTCGGAGCGATCGTGGTCGACGTCGTGGGTGGAGACACGCCACCGTGTGGCTTCACGGTGACGTTGTCGACGTTGACGACGGGTGCGGTCGTGTTCCACGAGCTGGACACGTACATCACCAGCCCGGAGTGGCCGGGCCCACGCAACGCCGTTGGTGTGGTCGAGTCCGTGCGCTCCAGCGTCCACGCTGACGGCTCCGCGGTGTTCGCCGCCCACACCTTGGCGCGCACGGCCGTCGACGTCGAACCCTCGAGTTGCAGGCGAGCGCGCCGTGGTCGAGGTGGTCACACCTGGCACGGTGGTCCATCCCAACATCGTCTCCGTGCCGTTCGCCATCCGGACGAGATAGACGGTCACCACGTCGGCCTGATAGCGCACCTTTGCCTCGTAGTGGGTGTTGGCCGCCACCCGCCGACCGAGCACCGACACGTACGCACCCGATCCTGACGGTGTCCCGGTGAGCGCGACATCGACGGTGACGTCGACATCACGAGCACTCGCCCCCGTCAGATACGCCGACCGTGTCGCCCCCGCCCCGCCGGTGATCCTTCCCGTGCCGCCGCTGACCGACATCCCGCTCGTCGAACCCGACCACGCCCCACCCACATCGGCCGAGCCCCAACCGGTCGTCACCGACCGACCGAACCCATCCACCGCCAACACCCCAGGCGCCGGCGGCACCGTCGTCGACGTCGTCGGAGCGACCGTCGAGGTCGTCGAGGTCGAGGTCGTCGAAGAGGTCGTTGGCGAGACGGTGCGGAAGGACCATGGCATCGCCGAGTTGTCCGTGACGAACGTGTCGTGGCCGACCCGGACGTACCACTCGTACTCGGTCGCCTCGGCGAGCCCGGTCCAGGTGGCCGTCGCCACTCCGCCGCCGCCGGTCACCGTGGTGGTCCCGATCGTCTGCCAGCCCGCGGGTGCGACGTCCATGTCGAAGGACTCGACGAACGAGCTGTTGGCGTCGGTCTCGAAGGTGTCGAGCGTGGGTGAGTAGGTCTGCACCGCGATGCGGTCGGCGGCCGGATCGAAGGTCAGCAGCCGCAGCCACCCATCGCCCCCGTTCGGGCGGTTCTGATAGTCGGAGAGATGCATCGGAACGGCGCGTCCACAGGCGTTCTGTTCTGTCCTTCTGGCCTCCCCGGATCCACTCGCACCCGTGTTGTGCCCGCCGACGATGAGGAAGACGTTGCAGTGGTTCTTGACGTACTGATTCCACGTCGCTGCAGCGCCGCCGGAGGGACCGTCCGTGCTGAGCGCGCCGTTGTTCTCGAGCCATTGGTGGGTGTTGATGATCACCCGCTTGTCGGCGAAGTGTGTCAGCACGGCGTCGAGCCACTGCTTGGTCTCGTCGGGAAAGTTGTACTCCACCGAGACGACGACGAACTCCATGCCGCTCGCCTCGAACTCGACGTAGTTGTTCTTCCACCCGCGGTTGGCGTATCCGCCGACCTGATCCGCGACCACGGCGTCGCCAGGGTCGCCCATGTACCCGCCGGCCCAGGCGAACCGCTGCAGGCTGCCGGCTGCGGGAGCGACCGGGAAGTTCGCGTCGTAACGGTCGGCACGGGTGCCGTTGGGCGGACCGTTCGGGTCGGACTGGTACGTGTTGTAGTCGTGGTTGCCGGGCATGATCGCCATCGCCAGGTCGTCTCGCTGGAGCGGTCCGATCCCGGTCATGACGCGTGTCCAGTGCGTGGCGCTGCTTCCGGTGTCGACGATGTCACCGAGATGGACGACGGCCTCGATCTTCCTGGCGATGCGCTGCTCGAGGATCCAGTCGCGTTGCGCGACGAGGCGAGTCAGGTTTGCCGTGTCGAGCGTGTAGTTCTGTGTGTCCGGCAACAAGACGACCGAGAAGGGGTCGGCGTCGTCCGCCGCCCCTCGCCGCCGGCCGAAGAACGTGACATCGAGTGGCTCGCCGCTCGCGTGCTCCCACCTCGACACTGAGTTCGGTGTTCGTCGGCGCGCTGGTCGAGCCGTCGGCCGGCGTGACGAGAAGCGGGCCGACCGGGAGGTCGGCGAGCACCAGCGGGCTCGTGGTCAGGGCGACCGACGCGACCACGGCCATTGCCGACACCACGGCGAGTTGCTGCAACGTGCGCGCCCGCGCTCGCGACCGCCCCGACCCCGTCGATGTCCCGCTCATCTCGAACCGCCCTTCCGTCGCGATCGAGAGTCCCCCACACCAAGTGAGTCGCCCGTCCCGGCGTCACCGTAGAACTCGCCATGCCGATTGGCAATGGGTGCCAGCGGCTCCGCAGCGGGACTGCCGACCCGCGCCGCTGGCTCGACCGGTCAGCGCTGCGGCACCCTCACGAACACCTCGGACTGCTGGAGGAAGTCCTCGACGAAGCCCACCGGCAGGAGTGCGAGCTGGCTCTCGTAGGCGTTGACTGCCGACGCCTTGCGTTCGATCTGTCCGTTCGTGCTGACGAGGCGCGGTCGCGCCGATGACACGCGAGCTCGCAGCGAACCGCCGCGGCCGATGGCGCGACGGACCAGTTGGGCGACGACGACCGCCGCCGGCACCCGTTGCCAGACCGCGTACTCGTAGAGTTCGCCGCGGATCTCGCCGGTGTCGAGCAGCATGCGGGCGGCGACGCCCAGCGCACGGTGATCCGGGTGGCGATCGGCGACGGACGTGACCACGACATGGTCGAGCGACGTCTCGCTGACCACCGCGGCGAGTGCTGCGGCAACGTCGTCCGTGCGATCACAGAGCGTGCCGTCCTCGAAGTCGAGGAACGTGACGTCACTCGCCTCGACGCCGAGACGGCTCAAGGCGACCAACGCCTCGCGCCGGCGGATGGCGACGAGTTCCGCGCTCGTGACCGACTCGGCGTGCGGCGAGCGTCGGCCATCGGTCACGATCACGACCTTGACCTCCGAGCCGGCGTCGCGCTTGCGGGCGATCGTCGCCCCGCAGCCGAACGTCTCGTCGTCGGGGTGCGGCGCCAGGACGAGGCACGACCGACGGTCGAAGTCGTCCGAGGCGTCGGTTCCGATCAACGTGATGACCGAGCTCGAGGTTCGTCGGACGATCGACTTGGCCGTGCGCCGCGCTCGTGACTCGAGGCCGCGCACGCCGACCCGGCTCAATTCCCCGACCCCAGCCGACGGGCGGTCACCGACGCGCACGAGGTGGCTGTCGCCTGCGCTGTCCGCCACGGACCTGACCGAGCCGATTCCACTGGAGCGATCCTAGGGCCGGGTGATATCGGACAGGGCCTCGTCGAAGCCGCGGGTTGCCGGTACCGTCCAAGCGTTGTGGCGGATGAGTGAATCGCTCTCCCACGGCGGCGAGCGGACGCTCGCCTGCGGTGGCGGATGTGTCTCGCGGTGGCGCGCGCGTGAGCCGGCGACGGAGCGCGCTCGGGGCGATCGCTGGTCAGTTCTCGCAGGCACTCGGAAGCTTCGCCTTGCAGGTGCTGGCCCTGCGGCTGATGGGTGTCGAGGGTCTGGCGAAGTACGCCCTGCTGTTCGGCATCGTCGTCATCGCCACCGCCGTGGTCACCGGTCTCGTGGGCGACTCGCTGACGGTCCTCGATCGGAGCGACCCGTCCGTGCGTGCCGGTCTGCGCTCGTGGGGATTCCTGGCGTGTGCGGTGGTGTCGGTCGTCCCGGCCGTCGTCGCGCTCGTCGGTGGGGATGTTGCCGCGGGGCAGGCCGCCCTGTTCGCCCTGTCGACGTATGCGTTCGTCATCGTCGAACTTCTCCGCCGCCTGCTGATGGCGTGCTTGCGGTTCTGGTCGCTCGTCGTCGTCGACGTCTCGTCGTTGCTGGTGTCGCTGGCGATCGTTGCGGGCACGTGGCGGTACAGCCCCTCCGTGACGTTGGGGACGTTCTTGGTGGCGTTGCTCGTCGGGCAATCCGCTGCCGTGGTCGCCGCGCTGACACGGCTGCCGCGGTCGGAACGCTGGCTCGCGTTCGGGGCTCGGCGCGACCTCGCAGCGGTGTGGCGTTACGGCTCGTGGCGTGCCATGCAGCAGATGTTGCGACCCTCGATGCTCGCCGGCGTTCGCGCCGTGGCGGTGGTGACGGCGGGGCTCGCGGTGTACGGCGAGCTCGAGGTGGCGCGTGTACGTCCGCGCCGGCGATGCTCACCGTCAGCGGCGTCGCCTCGTACCTGTTCGCCAGCTATGCCCACGACCGAGTGAGTCCGCTCGTCGTGATCCGCCGCAGAGCGGATCGCGCGGTCATGGCGCTCGGGGTGTCGACGGTGACATTGGCACTCGTCGCGACTGCACTGGTTCCTGTCGCCGAGGGCTTCCTCGGATCGGATCGTGACATCAGCCGGATCGGCGTGTTCGGCTGGGCATTGCACGCTGCCTCGGTCGCTGCGGTCACCCCGTACGCTGCGCTGGCGGCCGTTCGTGGTCGACAGGAGGCCGTGTCGGAGACCAGGGCCGACGGAGCTGCGGTGCTCCCCGGTCGCCGCGGTCGTCGTCGTTCATCGCCGCGGGCGGTTCGATCTTCGTCGTCCCGCTCGTGATCACCGCCGTGTCGTTGCTGAGTGTGGCCGTGATCCGGCTGTGGTTGCTGGCCGATCCGGCGCTCGGGGGGACGGCCCGCCTCGAGACTGCGTGAGCATCGAAGCGGCACGCGACCACGGATCGTGCAGCTACGATCGAGCGGACAAGGACTGTCTGGTGGCGGGCACCGGCGAACCGAGGCAGAAGCAATGGCGGAGCGACTGGTTGGCTACGTGCCTGGAGTCTTCGACATGTTCCACGTCGGGCACCTCAACGTGCTGAACAACGACGCGAACACTGCGACCATCTCGTGGCCGGCGTCGTGAGCGACGAGATGGCCCAGCGGGTGAAGGGCTTGCAGCCGGTGGTGCCGACCGTCGAGCGTGTCTCGATCGTGGCCCGTGACAGGTACGTCGACGAGGCAGTGGTCGAGGACACACCGCACAAGCTCGACATGTGGGAGCGAGTTCGGTTCGACGTGATCGTCAAGGGTGACGACTGGAAGGACACCGACCGCGGGGACAAGCTCGAGCAGGACTTCGCCGGTGTCGGGGTCCGCGTGGTCTACGTGCCGTACACGCAACAGACATCCAGTTCGCTGCTGCGCCGGGCGTTGATGCGAGATCGACGGTCTCTGACCAGCCATGTCGGGCCGACTCGACCATCGTTCGTCGAGAGCGTCGGGCGGGTCCGCACGAGATCGTGAGCCGGGGTGAGCACCACGACCTCGGCGGTGACGCAGCACGGTCCCGGTGTCGCGTTGGCGGCCCGTGCCGATGGACCGTCTCACCGGCACGGTTTGTTGATCGCCCTGATCACGCTGGCGTCAACGGTGACATGGCGTTCGGGCGTGCTCTACGCCGGCGGCATCGATCCGGTCGTGGCGGCGAAGGCCGCGTTGAGTGGTGTCGCGCTCGGCGCCGTGCTGATCGCGCAGGCCGCGCAGCTCCGACCGGTGGCGGTCTCCGCTGTGCCGATCTGGCTCCTGGCGGGCTTCTTGTCGACGACGATGTTCGGCGCCTATGTGTCCGGTCTCACGGTCGTGTCGGGCGTGCTGGTCATCCGCGTGGTCATCCTGGCGACGGTGGGTTACCTGTTCGTTCGTGCGTTCGGCTACGAGGAGGCGATTCGCTGTTGGCTGTCGGCGATGGCCATCGTGGCGATTCTCGCCGCCGTCACCGGATTGCCGAGCTTGGCCTCCGGTCGGCTTCGCGGTGGCGTGCCGGCGGTCCACCCGAACGAGCTCGCCGCACTCTGCGTCTTCCCCGTGTTGGGCCTGATCTGGGGTTTCGTCAATCAGCGGACTCGAACCTTCCATCACGTGCTGCTGGCGGTGCTCGTGTTGATCACCTGGGCGACGGGTTCGCGCACCGCCCTCGGTGCGGCGGTGCTCGGCGCTGTCGTCATCTTGTGCTCGGTTCGTCGTCCGACGCCGAGCCGCCTGGTCGCGCTCATCGTCGCCACGGCCGGCTTCTTGTTCATCGCCCTCGGCACCGACCTGCTCACGCGCATCTTCTTCCGCGGCGGTCGCGAGAACGTCACCGCCGTTGCATCGCGTTCGATCGCCTGGTCGGCCGCGCTGACCTACACCGACGATCCGTGGCGACAATGGGCTGGCTCCGGGATCGCGATGAAGGAGATCGCGGTCCGTGGTCAGTATTGGACGACGCAGCTGCTCGACGAGCAGCTGGGTGTCGGCCTACGTCCAGACGGGGCGTATCGGCGTGCTCCTCATCGTCGTCTGGATCGGTTGGATCATCTGGTCCATCCGCCTCGTCCCCCGTCCGATGCGCGCTCGCCGTCGGCATGTTGGCGGCGCTCTTGTTGCGGAGCATCACGGAGAGCGGGCTCGTCGACAGCACCACCATCTTCGTCACCTTCTGGCTCTTGTCCCTCGCCTGCGCGACTGCGTCGGCGCGCCGGTGGGAGCATGCGAACGTGAAGCCTCGACATGGGAGCGACCGAGTTGAATGATCGGGTGAGCGGGCACGCGGCCGAGGGGGGGAGGTACACCGTCCTCGCCGTCTGCACGGCGAACCATTGCCGTTCGCCCGTGATGCAGTTCCTTCTCGGCGAGGCCCTCGGCGCGGACTTCGACGTGTGGTCCGCGGGTGTCGACGCCGATGACGGCGTTCCGATGCATCCCTTGGCCATCGAGGTGCTCGCCGCACGTGGCATCGACGGCTCCCACTTCCGTTCGCGTCACCTGCGCCCGGCGATGATCGACGAGGCCGACCTCGTCCTGACTGCGGATGCGACGCACCGCTCGGCGGTCGTGGCGCTCCGCCCGGCAGCGGTCAACCGCACGTTCGCCCTCAAGCAGTTCGCCCGCCTGCTGGCTTCGACGCACGCGACGGGTCACCCTGGTGTCAGCGGTGACCCCGGTGTGAGCGGTGTCAGCGGTGGCACGGGTGTTGCGCAGGCGATCGACCGGGCGAGGCGGGCACGAGTGGGCTCGACCGGCGATGACGATCTCGCCGATCCGATCGGTCGTTCTGCCGACGCCTTCGTGGCGATGGCGGTCGATGTCACCCGTGCCGCTGCTACCATCGCCGCAGAAGCTGGCGTCGGATCGGGGGACGCGGCGAGTACCTGCCGGGGTCACCCCGAGAACCTTCACAACGAGGAAACGTGCAGCTTCAAGACTACTTGAACACGCTGAGACGGCGCTGGCGGACCGTCGCGGTCGCGGTCGCGGCATTCGTGCTGCTCGGCATCGCGTTGATCGCGTTCACTCCGCCGACGTACACGGCGACGGCCGAGCTGTTCGTCGCTCCGGGTTCGCGTCCAGGTGCCGACGAAGCGCTCCAGGGCTCGCGGTTCTACGAGAATCGGGTCAAGACCTACGCGATGATCGTGGACAGCTCGGTGGTGCTGGAACCGGTGATCGAGGAACTCGGCCTCGACACGACGCCGCAGGCACTGGCGGGTCAGGTGTCGGCGTCGGCGCCGTTGGAGACCGTGCTCTTGCACGTGACTGCCAGCGACGGCTCGGCGGAGCAGGCGGCCGACATCGCCAATGCGGTGGCGTTGAGCTTCGAGCGCGTTGCGCCGGAGCTCGAGTCGATCAGCGGTGAGGCCAACGAAGCGGTGCGGATCACCATCGTCGAGCCGGCGACGCCGCCGAGCGAGCCGGTATCGCCCAACAAGCGACTCATCGTGATGATGTCGCTGATGCTCGGCTTGGCGGCCGGCTTCGCGATCGCGGTGATCCGCGAGGTGCTCGACGACCACGTTCGGACCGAAGGCGATCTCGCAGCCATCACCGACGTTCCGGTCGTCGGCAAGATCCCCGAGAAGGAGCGCAACGAGTCGTTGATCGTGGGCACGAGTGGCACCCGCGCCGAGGCGTTCCGGCAGCTGCGCACGAATCTTCAGTATCTGGGGATATCCGACCACCCCAGGGCGATGGTGATCACGTCCGCACTCCCTGGTGAGGGCAAGTCGGTGACGGCGCTGAACCTGGCACTGACCATCGCCCGGACCGGGCAATCGGTCTGTCTCGTCGAGGCAGACCTGCGGCATCCGGGGATCAGCCCGGCGATGCACGTCGAGCACGAAGCCGGGCTCACGTCGATCATCGTGGGTGCAGCGAAGTTCGACGAGGTGGTCCAGTTCTGGAGCGACACGGGTGTCGACATTCTTCCGTCGGGACATCTCCCGCCGAACCCGTCGGAGCTGCTCAGCAACGAAGCGACCGAGTCGCTGCTCGAGTTCTTGCAGGAGCGCTACGACTACGTCGTCGTCGATGCCCCGCCGCTGCTTGCCGTGACCGACGCCGTGATCCTCGCCCAGTACTGCGGCGGGGCGATCGTGGTGGTGGGCAACCTGGGCAGGCAGACGGTCACGCGTCGGCAGGTGACCCAAGCGCTCGACAACCTCACCTCCGGCGGTACCCGGGCACTCGGCGTCGTGCTCACCCGCCTGCCGACGAAGGGCCCGGGAGCGGTCCTCGTCACCAAGTATCACGACGAGCCGGCCCGCAACCCGGTCGAGGCCGAGGCGGTCGCACCCGACCCTCGTCCCTCGTCGACGGCGTCCAACACGTCGGCCGCCAACACCCCGGCTGGCAACACCCCGGCTGGCAAGACCCCGGCCGCCAAGACCCCGGCCGCCAAGACCCCTGCCGCCAAGACCCCTGCTGCCACATCTTCGGGCGCCACGTCCTCGGCCGCCAAGACCTCGAACGGCAAGCCGGATTCGACGAACCGTCCGGCGCAGAACGCTTCCAGCCGGAACGCTCCGAGTCGGGACAGGCCGCCGCGCAAGGCGGCCGACCAGCGGGCGTCACGGCGTCGGGGCTGATCCCTCGAACACGACGATCGGGGCGTCGACCGTGTACCACACGGCGACCTGCACGTTCTCGCGCTGATCGGCCGGCACGACGAAGACGCTGGCTGCATCGGCCCGACCGCCCGGCTCGAGCGATGCGGGGAACTCGACGATGTCGGGTTGCCCGAGCGTGATGCCGGGGGTGCGGTCGGGGCCGTAGGTGATCTCGATCCGCGCACCGGAGAGGTCGATCGTCTCGCCCGAGTCGTTCACCAGGCGTACCTCGACGCGCGAGGCGGGCCCAGCGATCTCACCGGGAAGACGCGCCTCGCCGTCCACGGCTTCGAGCCCGATGATCTCGGCCGTGACCCCGGTGCCGAAATCTCCGGCTTCGTCGAAGTCGATCGGTGGCAACACCTCCAACGAGTCGACCGGAACCTCGTGGATGGTCGATGCCGGAGTCGTCGGACCGGTCGCCGGGACCGTGGTCGCAGCGTCACTCGTCGGCGCCCGCGTGCCGTCGGGGTCCGTGCGCTCCGGTCCCGATGAGACCGATGGCCCACCCGATCGACGGCGGTGTTGCGTCGTCGTCGTCGCTGCCACCACAGCCCGCCGAGCGCGAGGCCGACGAGGATCGTCGCGACCAGAGTTCGGCTGCGTCGTGAGTTCCGCGTCCCGCCGGAGAGCGCCCGCTTGTCGATCCGGTGATTCGTCATCCGGTGATCCTTCCGCCATGTGCCCCCGCCGACAGCAGGAGCTGATGCGAGTGTACGCCGCGGCGCACCGCCGATGCGTCGCAGCAACCCTCGACTCCACAACCCTCGACTCCACGTAGAGGTCGAGAGAATTATCACTCTCAGCGGTCGACACATCTCGCGTTGTGCCACGTCACCGAGGATATTGCCGAACCCTCATCAGAAACCTGGTGACACAGCGTGGTGGCCGGATTAGCGTCGCATCAGGAACATCCCGGTCGGCGGGGTGTCCATCGAAAGGCCAGGGCGGACGTGGAGATGGCGTGGATCACGGGGGCGGGTGCTCCTGAGCAGCAGTTGGCGGGCAACGAGGCGACCGGGCGGCGGCCCGTTCGCGGGAACCGCTGGCGACGGGCGTGGGTGTTGCGGGCGTGGATGTTGCGGGCGTGGGTGTTGACGGCGGCGCTCGCCGTCACGATGACCGGAGCACTCGCGTTCGAGGGATCGGCCCAGGCGTTCCAGGGGTGGCCGGCCCCAGCGCCGTTCGTCCACCCGGAGACCGTGTCGGCGGACGCGTTGCCCACGGTCCAGATCAACGGTGTGGTGTGGACCCAGGCGATCGTCGGCAACACCGTCTACGTGGTGGCTCGTTCACGACGGCGCGCCCCGCTGGTTCGTCGGCGAATCAGAACAACGTCGCCCGCAGCAACTTCTTGGCGTACGACCTCACGACCGGCCAACTCCGTGCCGACATCAACCTGCCGGCCAACCAGCAGGTGCGCGGTGATCAAGGCGTCCACGGACGGGTCACGCATCTACGTCGGCGGTGACTTCACCAGCTTCGGTGGCCAGACCCGCAATCGTCTGGCCGTGGTCAACACGGCCACCAACACGCTCGTCGCGGGGTTCCCCGGTGTCGACTACCACGTCCACGACATCGACCTGGCGGGCAACACGCTCTACCTCGGCGGGAACTTCGGCGCCGTCGGCGGCCAGCGCGGGCGTCTCGCGGCGTTGAACGCGACCACGGGCGCGCTCTTGAGCTGGGCACCGTCGGTGCCTGATCGTGAGGTGTTCGCGATCGCCGCGTCCCCCGACGGCTCGCAGCTCGCCATCGGTGGTCCGTTCGAGACGGTCAACGGCGTGTCGAACTTCGGCCGCGGCTTCGCCGTGCTCAGCACGTCCACCGGCGAGATCATGCCGTTCGCTTCGACGCAGTACGTGCGCAACGGCGGCCCCGACGGCGCCATCATGTCGCTCGAGACCGATGGTGACCTCCTGTACGGCTCCGGCTACACGTTCGGTCGCAACGCCGGCACGTTGGAAGGGGTGTTCGCCGCCGAATGGGGTGCCGGTGCGCTGCGTTGGGTCAACGACTGCCACGGGGACACCTACGCGGTCCACCCGTCGGGTGACGTCGTCTACAGCGTCGGTCACGCCCACTACTGCGGCAACATGGGCGGCTACGGCCAGCAGACGCCGGATGACAGCACCTGGATCTATCGCCGCGGTGTCGCCTTCTCCAAGCAGCCTGCGGGGACCGTGGGCACCGACCGGCTCGGGTACACCAACTTCGGTGGCTTGCCGAGGCCGGAACTGTTGAACTTCTTCCCGACCATCAACGCCGGCACCTACACCGGCATGTTCCAGGGGCCGTGGCACGTCACGGGCAACGACCGCTACATCCTGATGGCGGGCGAGTTCACCAATGTGAACGGTGTGGCCCAACAGGGTCTCGTGCGGTTCCAGAAGCGTGCGTTCGCGTCGAACGCTCAGGGACCGCAGCTCTTCAACGCCTCCTATCCGATCAAGGTGCGCTCGCTCGAGGCCGGCAAGGCGACGATCACGTGGAACGCCAACACGGACCGCGACAACGCAACGCTCGAGTACCGCGTCTACCGTCGCAACGCCGGTCAGACCACGCAAGGGACGCTGCGCCACACGCGGTCGGCCACGGCGCCGTTCTGGGCGCTGCCGGCCATGACGTGGACCGACGACGCCACCCCGGGAGCGAACTACGAGTACCGCGTTCAGGTCACCGACGGGTACGGCGACTTCGCCAATTCCTCGTGGACGCCGGTGCAGGTGTCGACGACCGCAGTGTCGAGCGACTACCTCGAAGCCGTGTTGGCGAGCGAACCGGACTCGTTCTGGCGCCTCGACGACTCCGCCGGCGGAACGACGGCAACCGACCTCGTCGGATCACGCACGCTGCTCCTGCCCGCCACCGGGCTGACGACCGGCGTGCCGGGACCGATCGCAGGTGACGGCGCCGCCGTCCGCTTCGCGGGCACCAACAATGCCGCTGCAGTCACCCAGACGTTCGAACAGCCGATGCAGACGCTCAGCGTGGAGGCCTGGGTCCAGGCGTCGCCCACCGCCAACGGTGGCCTGATCGCCGGATTCAACAACAACGGCACGGCGGGTGCGGGCTCCACGAGCCAACACGACCGCGTGCTCTACATGGACTCGCAGGGACGGATCCACTTCGGGGTCAATCCCACGACGGCGGTCACGGCGATGGGTGCGCAGGACTACCGAGACCACGAGTGGCACCATGTCGTGGGCACGGTCGGCGCCGACGGCCTCAACTTGTACGTCGACGGGCAACTCGTCGCTTCCCGAGCGGACGCGACCTCGGCTCGCACCGGATACTTCGGGTACTGGCGCATCGGCGGCGGGGCGCTCAACGGGTTCCCGAGCACGGGAACGACGACCGACGCCCGATACTTCGACGGGCTCATCGACGACGTCGCGCTGTACCCGCGAGCGCTCCCGGCCGACCGGGTCGCCGCACACTACGCGGCCTCCGGCTTCGAGCTCGGCGCACCGTCGTACCACTCGGCGGTTCGCGCTGCGAACCCGTACCTCTACTGGCCGCTCAACGAGACCACCGGTACCACGGCGTTGAACGCCACCCCGAGCTCCGGCCGTAACGGCACCTACTCGGGCACCTACACCCGTCCGGCGCCGGGCGCGCTCATCGACTCGCCCGACACGGCCGTCAACTTCGGCACCAACGGTCAGGTGCGGATGACGGGGACGGCCCAACAGGCCCTCCAGACGTACTCGATCGAGACGTGGTTCCAGACCACCTCGACCACCGCCGGCAAGCTCGTCGGCTTCGGTAACAGCTCGACGACGTCGGCGCCGTCCACGTACGACCGCCATCTCTACCTGCAGGCTGACGGCCGTGTCGTGTTCGGCACGAGCGCAGCGAACGCGACCAACAGCAATCAGACCCAGACCGCGTTCCAGAACCGGATCACGTCGACGAACCCGTACAACGACGGCCTCTGGCACCACGTGGTGGCAACGCAGGGTGCCGACGGCCTCCGGCTCTTCATCGACGGTCAGCTCGTCGGCGAGCACGCGGCGACAACGGCTCGGCAGTACACCGGCTACTGGCGAGTGGGGGTCGACCCCGTCTGGGCCGTCGGCAACGGTGCGGTGACCGGCGCGTCGTTCCGCGGTTCGATCGACGAGGTCGCCATCTATTCGACGGCGCTGGCGCCGACCACGGTTGCCGAGCACTATCTGCTGGGCTCCGGCAACGAGGTCCCCAACACGCCGCCGACCGCGGCGATCGGCGAGCCGCAGGTGACCGATCTGACCGTCTCGGTGTCCGGCGAGACGTCTGCGGACCCCGACGGTGGTCCCCTGACGTACTCCTGGGACTTCGGCGACGGGAGCGCCCCGATCACGACCAGCACGGCGACGCACACGTACGCCACGGCTGGCGCCAAGACGATCACGTTGACCGTCACCGATGACCGTGGGGGCACGGCAACGGCAACGGCCAACGTCACCGTGACCGAACCCCGAACCAGCCTCCCGTGGCAGCGTTCACTGTCTCGGTCGTCGGTCGCACGCTGACCGTCGACGCCGCCGGGTCCGACGACCCGGACGGCGAGGTCAGCGAGTGGTTCTGGACGTGGGGCGACGGATCGCCCGTCGAGGACGGCACCGAGGTCGACACCCACCGGTTCCCCCCGGCGGGCGGTGATTTCACCGTGACGTTGCACGTCGTCGACGACGACGGCGTGTCGTCCGAGCCCGTCTCGACCACGGTGACGATCGCGCCGAACACGGCGCCCACGGCGGACTTCTCGGTGAGCTCGGTCGTCGGTGAGGTCATCACCGTCGACGCCGCGGCGTCGACCGACGCCGACGGGACGGTCACCGACTGGTTCTGGGACTTCGGTGACGGATCCCCGGTGCAGGACGGCGCGTCGACGCAGACGCACACCTACTCGACGCCGGGCGACTACGACGTCACCCTCTACGTGGTCGACGACGAGGGCGCCAGCTCGACGACGCTGACACGTTCGGTGACGATCGCTGCGAACCAGCCACCGGTCGCCGACATCGAGGTCGTCTCGCAAGCCGACCTCGTGGTGTCGGTGTCTGGCACCGGCTCGACCGACGCCGACGGGGGCCCGTTGTCCGGCTACTCGTGGAACTGGGGTGACGCAACGCCTCCGTCGTCCGGCGCCACGGCAACGCACACGTATGCGCAAGCAGGGACGTACACGATCACCCTGACGGTCACCGACGACGACGGCGCCGAGGGAACCGCGACCGCGGTCGTCACCGTCGCCGAGACACCGCCGCCGAACCTGCCACCCGTGGCAGAGATCGACGTGACGTCGAAGGTCGATCTCGCGGTGTCGGTCTCGGGCGCAGACTCGACCGATCCTGAGAATCAGCCGTTGACGTACTCGTGGAACTTCGGCGACGGTTCGCCGGCGACGAGCGGTCAGACGTCCGCCCACACCTACGCGGCGGCGGGGACGTACACGATCACGCTGACCGTCTCCGACGGGGTCAACACGGCAACCGCCACGGCGAACGTGACCGTCGAGGCTGCGCCGCCGCCGAATCAGGCTCCGGTGGCGGCCATCGACGTGACGTCGCAGTCGAACCTGGCGGTGTCCGTGTCGGGGGCAGGGTCCACCGATGCCGACGGTGACACGTTGACCTACACGTGGAACTTCGGTGACGGGACGCCCGAGACCGGCGGAGCCACGGCGACGCACACCTACGCGACCGCTGGGTCCTACACGATCACGCTGACGGTCTCGGACGGTGTCGCCACCGATTCGGCCACTGCCAACGTGACCGTCACGGCACCGCCGGCCGCGCAGCTCATTGCTGCCGATGCATTCGGTCGCACCGTCAGCAACGGACTCGGGAGCGCCGACATCGGTGGCGCCTGGACCCTGCAAGGTGCAGTCGCCAACTTCTCCGTCTCCAACGGTGTCGCACGCCTCATCAACGTTGCGGGCGGGACACGAGCGGGTTACCTGGGCGTCCAGGCAGCCGACTTCGACGCTGTCGCCGACGTCTCACTCAGCACGGCGGCGACCGGTGGCGGTGCCTATGTCACGCTCGTCGGACGCCGGGTCGGTCCGACGTCGGACTACTCCGCCAAGGTCCGCCACATGTCGAATGGCACGGTGATGCTCATCCTGACGAGGAACCTCAACGGGACCGAGACGATCCTGGCCTCCACCACGGTGGCCGGCCTCAACGTGGTGCCGAGCGACGTCCTGCGGGTGCGGTTCACCCTGTCGGGGAACTCGCCGACCACGTCGAGCGCCAAGGTCTGGCGAGTCGGAACTTCGGAGCCGGCGAACTGGACGCTGACCGCCACCGACAACACCCCGGCCGCACTCCAGGCGCCCGGCGGGTTCGGTTTGGTGTACTACGTGTCGGGCTCGTCGACCGCGGGAAGCATCCCGGTCCTCAGCGTCGACAACCTGTCCGTCGCCCCGATCGGGGGAGTGCCGGATCCGGATCCCGATCCGGATCCCGATCCGGATCCGGATCCGCGGCAGTGGCTGCCGACCAGTTCGAGCGCGGTCGTCGCCAACGGGTTGGGAGGCGCCACCGTCGGCGGGGCGTGGACGTTGCAGGGTGCGGCGAGCAGCTATGCGGTCGCCAACGGCGTCGGTCGGATCACGGCCGGCCCGGGCGTCACTCGAGCGGGGTACCTCGTGGGTGTGCAGGTTGCCGACGTCGATGCCGCCGTGAGTCTGTCGCTCGACGCCAACCCGACGGGCGGCGGCGCCTACGCCTCGCTGCTCGGCCGACGCGTCTCGGCGGGCAACGACTATCGCGTGATGCTGCGCTATCAGCAGAACGGCCAGATGTCGGCCCATCTGACCAAGTACGTGGGCAACAGCGAGACCGTCCTCACCTGGGTCAACCTGCCGGGCATCCCGGCGACGGCGAACACCGAGGTGAACGTGCGTTTCCAGATCACCGGGTCGGGGTCCGTGTTGTTGCGCACCAAGGTGTGGCTGGCGGGTCAGCCGGAGCCCACGGGCTGGACGCTCACCACCACCGACAACAGCCCCGGTGTCCTGCAAGGTGCTGGGGGGCTGGGTGTGCTCCTCTACACTTCGGGATCATGGACCGGATCGGCGCCCACCCTGCAGGTCGACGATCTCTGGGCGGGAGCGCCGGTCAACGGCAACCTCCCCGGCTGATCGGGCTGTGACATCACCCTCCAGCCAGCTGAGCTGGCGGCAGGCCTACACCAAGCTTGCAGCTGCGCAGAAGAGCTCGAAGGGCGCCCCGGCGTACGGACGATTCGTCAACCGTCCGCTGGGGCGCGCCTTCGCCGCGACGGCGTACGTCCTCGGTCGTACCCCGAACCAGGTCACTGCGGTGAGTGCGCTGTTCACGTTCTCGGGAATCGCGGTGATCGCCATCCTGCCGCCGTCGCTCGGTTGGGCGGTGTTGTCGAGCGTGCTCCTCGTCATCGGCTACGCACTCGACGCCGCCGACGGGCAGCTGGCGCGCCTGCAGGGGAGCGGCAGTCGCGCCGGAGAGTTCCTCGACCACACCGTCGACGCACTGAAGACGAGTGTCTTGCACCTGGCGATCCTGACGAGTTGGTTCCGGTTCGACGACGATCGGCTGTGGCTGCTGCTCGTGCCGATGGCGTTCCAGGCGATCGACACCGTGCAGTTCTCCTCGTTCTTGCTCATCGACAGCATGCGACGTGCCCGGCCCGCGACGGAACGAGCGGGTGCCGTCGATGTGCCAGCGCGGTCGTCATCGGTGCTGTACTCGCTGGCCAAGCTGCCGGAGGACTACGGACTCCTGTGTGTGCTGATCGTGTTGCGGTTCTGGACCGACGGGTTCACCGTGCTGTACACCGGCGCTGATGATCACCAGCGGGGTCCTGTTGGCGATCGGGCTACCGCGGCGATACCAGGAGATCAAGGCGTTCGCATGAGGTCCCGCCACCGGCATGCACCACGCACTGGACCATGTCGCGCACGCTGCTGATCGCCAATCCGTCGGCCGACGTCTACGGCTCGGATCTGCAGATGCTCGAGAGCGTCACGGCGGCGGTCGACGACGGTTGGCAGGTCACGGTGACCACCCCGACCGACGGGCCCCTCGTTGCGCTCCTGGAAGATCGTGGAGCGAGCGTTCGTTTCGTCGACTACCCGGTCGTTCGGCGTGCGGACGCCTCGCTTCGAGGCATGGCGGCGCTCGGGACGCGCGAGCGCGGGGGCTGCGAACTGCACGGCGTCTCATTCGCGAGTTGGACGTCGACGTCGTGTACGTCAACACGGTCACGATCCCGTGGTGGCCGGTCGCTGCCCAACTCGCGCGGCGACCGACGGTGGTGCACGTGCACGAAGCAGAGGGCGCCGATTCCCGAGCGGTTCGGCTTGCGCTGTACGGACCGTTGCTGGCGTCGACCGCGCTGATCATGAACAGCCGCACGACGTTGCAGGTGGCCACGGAGTCGGCGCCGTTTCTCCACCGGCGCTCCAGCGTCATCCCCAACGGCGTGCCTGCGCCCGAGTCGGTGACCCCGATTCCCGACCTGGCGTCGCCGCCGGTCCGGCTGGCCTGTGTGGGCCGACTCTCGCCCCGCAAGGGCACCGACGTCGCGCTCGAAGCGGCGGCGATCCTGCGCGCCCGGGGGCGTGAGGTGCGCCTCGTCGTCGGCGGGACCGTGTTCCCCGGCTACGAGTGGTTCGAGTCGGAACTGCGCGAGCGGGCCGGGCGGCCGGATCTGGCGGGCGTGGTCGAGTTCGCCGGCTACGTGTCGCCGGTGACGCCGGTGCTGGAACGGGCGCAGATCGTGCTCGCCCCATCGCAGCGTGAGTCGTTGGGCAACGTCGTCATCGAGGCGCAGCTCGCCGGTCGTCCGGTGATCGCGACCGCGACGACGGGACACTTGGAGACCGTGCAGGACGGACGCACCGGCGTTCGCGTCCCGCTCGAGTCGCCCGAGGCATTCGCTGACGCAGTCGAGCGACTGGTCGCCGATCCGGATCTCGCGCAGCGAATCGCCGACGCCGGCCGCGCCCGTTCGCTCGTCGAGTACGCGCCGGAGCGATACCGGTCGGAGATCGTCGGGCTGCTCCACCGCCTCGCTGACCGGCGGTGACCTCGGCCGGTGGCCGAGTCGTCAGGTGTCGGGCCAGTACTCGTCGATCAGTTGGCGTGTCGCCGCGATGTTGGTGCGGCTCGATGCGCCGAACACGATCGACTCGAGGTTCGGCAGCCCGCACACCCACTCGATCGCCTCGCGTGGGGGATCGCGCCCGAGGCGAGCACCGACATCGCCACGGCGCGGAATCGATGCTGATCGAGCACCTCGAGGTACCCCTCGACGCCGCCCGACATGCGAAAGCCGAGCTTGTTGATGTTGGCGCACACGATGGGGTTGTCGATCCCGGCGTCCTGCAGCACCGGCAGCAACTGCGGAAGGTTCATCGTGATGAAGCCGGGTTCGGCCCCGTAGCGGGTGCGCACGTGCTCGGCGAAGATCGCGAAGGCGTCACGGAACCCGAGGCCGAGCAGCAGATCGACGACGACGTTCTGCAGCCAGATGACGGGAGTGGACAGCCCTTGGAACATCTTCATCTCGGCGTCGATGAGCAGTGTCGCCACGCCTTCGATGTCCTTGCCGACGAACGAGCGTGTGCCACGCAGGGCGCTGTTCACCAGCCCGTCGTCGGGAAGGAACCGTCGCACCGCACCGAGGAAGCCGTCCTCGGTGACCGCGTTGGCGTACTTGTGCGCGTAGGGCATGCAGGGGAAGAACTGCATCCCGGCCAAGCGATCGGAGTCCGCCCTGGCAAGGTCGCAGATCTCGGCCACACGGTCATGTGTCGTGCACATGAAGGTGCGGATCCCCTCGTCGAGCGCAGCCTCGAGCACGGACACGACCGCGTCGAGGTCCTGGAACCGCATCTGCTGGGCGCGAGCCTTCTCTTCGGACATGTGGTTGACGCCGAAGAACTGGTTGTCGCCGAACAGGACCCGGTCGAGTCGTGCGTTGTCGACCGTCGTCATGAGCTCCTCCACCGCTTCACCAGTTGCTTCGCGCTGGTCGTTGCCTGGCGCCCGAGGTCGCAACCCGTGGCGACGGCACGCTCGAGCGCCGCCTGTACGGGTCCCGGATCAGTTGTCGTGGTCTGGCCCAGCGCGGCTCGGTTGGTCTGCAGTGCGGTGCCGGCAGCACTGTTGCTGGCCCGGATCGCGGCGATCACACGGTCGGTGCGCAGCGCCGAACGGAAGTCGTTGGCTCCTTCGACGTCGCCGTTGCTGACGCGCCGGACGAACTCGTCGAGTTGCTCGCTGTACTCCTCACCGCGGACGTAGAAGTACGGCGCCGGGGTGAGTTCGGTGGTGTAGCGCACGTTCCAGCCCGTCCGATAGCCGTCGGGCGGGGTCGCCTGGTCGCGCAGGTAGAGCTGTAGCTCCTGACGGTCGGCGTACACGCGTCCCTGGGTGCCCCAGAGCGTGATCTTGGTCGCCATCTTCCGCTGGGATTCGTCGGACCAGTTGACGTTGAGCTGCACGGACGCACCCGGATAGTGCAGGGTGGCCGCCACCGTGTCGTCGATCTCGCGGGAGAACGCGCTCGTGGTCCGTCCGACGACCTGCTCGGGCTCACCGAGGTACCACATGAGGAGGTCGAGCGGGTGTGCCGCGTAGTCGTAGAGCGCACCGCCTCCCGTGGAGAGCGAGCTGCGCCAGGTGCGACCTGCCGGCTTGAGGACGACGGGCCCGTAGGCCTCGGCGAGCCCGCCGATGACGGTGCCGATCGCACCGCCGTCGACGAGGCGCTTCACCTCGTGGAACGAGCCGACGAAGTGGTTGTGGTATCCGACCTGGGTGACGAGCCCGCGCTCGGCAGCGAGGTCGGCGAGGGCCTCGCCTTCGTCGGGATCGAGCACGAACGGCTTCTCGCAGAACACGTGCACGCCGCGCTCGAGGGCGCGGCGAACCATCGAGGCGTGCATGTGGGTGGGGGTGGCGATGATCACCGCGTCGGGCGCCGCGTCGCTGAGCAGTGTGTCGTAGTCGTCGTAGGCGGTGAGTCCGGTGTATTTGCCGAGTACGTCGAGCAGGTAGCCGGTGGAGTCACAGATCCCGACGAGATCGACGTCGGGGTGGGGGCGGACGATCGACAGGTGGGAGAGGCCCATCTTGCCGAGTCCGACGACGGCGAGGCGGATCATCCGGCCCGCTCCAGCCCCGGCGCGACGGGTTTGGCGCGCCGCGCCATCGCCGTCCGGAGTGCGTCCTCGTACTGGCCACCGATGCGGGCCCAGGTGAACTCAGCCTCGAACCGTTCGCGGCTCCGTTGCTGCATCGTGCGCAGGGTATCGATGTCGTCGATCAGAACGTCGAGCGTGTCGGCGAGCGATGGGACGTCGTCGAAGTAGCGGGCTCCGTCGCCGGCGACCCACGTGTTGTACTTGTTCCGGTGGGCGACCACGGCGTTCGACGCGGCCATCGCTTCGACGAGCGACGGGTTCGTACCGCCCACGGTGTGCCCGTGGAGGTAGAGCCGGCTGTGGAAGCGGAGCGCGCCGACGATGTCGTGGTCGTAGATGGCACCGGGGAACACGACCTCGTCGCCCGCTGCGTCGAGCACCTGGCGGTGGTAGCTGTCGGTCTCGTCGAAGTTGCCGAGCACCACGAGCGGCATTCCACGTTCGGTGCGCGACCACGCACTGACGATCTCGACGAGGGAGTTCTCCGGGATCGGTCTGCAGATCACGGTGGCGTACTGTCCGGGATGGAGGCCGAGTGCGCGCACTGGCGTGTCCGGTGCGTCGTCGACGGGGTGCGCGCCGTAGGCGATCGTCGCCACGCGTCGCTTGCCGAAGTGGCGCCGGAGGTACACCGCGATCTCGGGATGGTCGGCGATGATGACGTCGCCGAGCAGGCCTGCGAACCGCTCTCCACCGAGCAGGATGGCCTGCTTGACGACGCCCCAGCGGCGTCGGGTCCACTCCATGCCGTCCATGTTGACGACGTTGGGGATTCCCCGCAGGCGGGGCGCGATGTTGAGCGCGCCGGTGTTGTAGCCGAACGTCAGCCAGACGTCGCCGGCACCGCGCTCGCGCACCGCGTGCCGGACGCATTTGAGATCGAATGACGACGTGCCGCGCCAGCCCGGCCGGCTCTCGGGGATGAAGACCCGCTCGAGTCCGTTCCATTCGTCGGTGTGGATCGCGCCGTCGCCCTCGATCTGGCAGTACACGATCACCCGCCAACCGTTGGCTTCGAGGTGTAATCCGATGTTCTCGGCAGCCGTTTCGAATCCGCCGTACGCCGCCGGCACGCCGTGGGTGCCGAGGATGCGCACGGTCGGCACCATCCGATCGTCAGTGGACGCGTTCGTATTCAGAGACGATCACCTTCGTTGTTGCGGGTCATGACTGAGTGTGCCACGCCCCGAGGTTGCGGGTTCCGGCTGGTTGGCCGACGGCGCTGGCGACGGCGGCGGGCAGCGGCCGGGCCATGCTCGCATCCGGCAGCTGCGGCGTGGGCCGGCCGTCGGCGGCGACGACGGCGGTACCGGTCACCAGCGTGCCGGAGACCTCCTGACCCGTGGCAGTGGTGAACGCCGTCAGTGTGGTGTGGACGCTCGGGTTGCCGGCCCCGCGCGACCAGACGACCGCCCACGTGGGCTGGTTGGTGGCCGTGCGGTTGTACACGTTGTTGTCGACCCGGATACCCATCTGTTCGGCGCTGTGCTGGCCCGAGTAGTCCTCGACGCAGACGAGGCAGTTCCCCGAGCGGGGGTTGGCGACGATGTTGTTGTGGACCGTGACCGGACCGAGCAACCAGGTCATGTTCGGGTCGTTGCGGTTGCGGGGGTCCTGGCCGGGTGTGCCGTCGCCGTGTCGGCGGTCGTCCTGGACGAGGTTGATGCTCCGGTCGTTGCCGACGAAGGTGTTGTTCCAGATCTCGACGTGACTGGTGTTGTTGACCTTGATGCCCTGACCGGCGTTTCCGACGACGACGTTGTCGGCGAACAGGGCTTTGGCGGAGATCTCGAGGAATGCCCCGTGGGACTGGTTGTTGCGCATCTCGTTCCCGGTGATCGTGAGATCGTAGTTGGACTGGTCGAACCACAACCCAGTCCCGTCGTTGTCGCGGAAGATGCTGTCTCGCACGCGAACGACCTTTGCCCGGCCGAACTTGGCGCCGCCGGCGGACGGGGCCGGGTTGAAGTGCTCGGCGTTGTTGCCTTCGACGACGACGCGCTCGACGAGCAGATTGTCGGCCTGGTTGGAGTGCAGCCCGAGCAGGCCATTACCGGCTGCGTGCACGTTGCGGAGGATGACGTTGGCACCTTGGGCGTGCACGCCGGTGGTCGCGTTGTCGATGACGGCAACGTGTTCCAGGGTCGCATCGTTCCGTTCGAGCGTGACGGTGCCCATGTCGGGAACCGACGGGGCGTAGCGTCGAATACCGAAGCCTCGCAGCGTCACGCCGTCGGCGCGCACGGCGATGGCGCGCACGAGTGCAGACGCCCGGACCTCGTGGCCGTTCGGATTGGTGCCGACATAGAGGCGGTTCCCGGGTCGGTCGTGGAAGAACGTTCCGGCGACGACCTCGTTGCGCGAGCCAACCTGGCGCAGCGGCGCGCCGTCGATCCAGATCTGATCGGGGTGGGCTGCCATCGGCGCGGCGGCGTTGACGAACCCCCAGTACTGCTCGGTGCTGTCGGCTGCACCACGGGTGAACGTGGGCGACGTGTCGAACTCGGTCGTCCAGCCGTCGTAGCGCCAGGCGGCGCCGTCGGCGACCCATCCCGACACGACGATGCTGCCGTCGAACCAGACCGTTTCGCCCGGCCATGCCTGGATGGTGACCCGCTTGTAGATCGCCAGCGACTCGTGGTAGCTGCCGGCGCGGAGCACGACGGTGCCTCCTGTCGACACCTGCGAGATGGCGCGGGCGACGGTGCGGTACGGGGCGTCGGCGGTGCCGTTGGCAGTGTCGTTGCCGCCGGGTGCGACGAACTTGACGTTCGTCGACGGCACTGGGTAGCGCCGTGTGCCGACGGTGGTCCCGGCGTCGCCGACCGACCCTCCCGACGAATACGGCGTCGACGGCCGCGAGGGTGTCGGAGGGCGGGGCGCGGTCGTTGGCGGCGGGCTCGTGGCCGGCGCGGTCGTGGGTGGCGTTGTGGGGGCCGGCGGTGTCGGGACAGGCGGTGTCGGGACAGGCGGTGTGGGGACGGGGGACCCGCCGTCGCCGCCGGCGGTGCACGAGCCGGGTGCCGACACCGAGACGCGGACGGCGGGGTGGAAGTCAGCCGCGCCGGCGTTGGCGCATCCCGAGGCACCGAGGCGGGCGGGCTGGGCCGGCGAGAGGACGAGGAGGGCGGGTTCGCCGGACGCCGGTTCGCCGGCCGGCCCGCTCGCGCCGGCCATCGTCGGGGTGATCGCGGCAGCGCTGGCGGCGAGCGCGATCAGCGCGGCGGTGACCGTTCGTCGGCGCGAGCCGTGGTCCTTGCGCTCGCCGCTGGTGTTCACGGCGCGGACCGAGGAGGGACGTCGGTACTCATCGGCTCCCGCATGGCGCAGGTATCGGCCGGAGTGGCGTTCGCTTGAGCATGTTGACAGAGTCTTGACGTTCGTGGCCTCCGCCAAGCCGCGGGTAGCATTTTGTGCGGTCCTGTCGGACGCGATCACGCGATCACACCGTTGCGACGCAGGCCCGGACCGAATCGACGGCGGAGAGGTTGACGGAGTGCAGGCGGGGCGTCCGCAGGACGTAGGCGACGGAGAGCGTGGCATCGGCTTGGCGCGCCTCGGCCCTGATGCCGCCGGCGCGGGCCTGGTCCGTGCGGTGATCGCGGCCGTCGCGGGCATCGTCGCTGCGTTGGCGGCGGTCGCCCCGACCGGCGCGAGAGCGATCGACGTGGTGCTCGTCGGTGCCGGTGTGGCTGCAGTGACGTGGATCGGTGTCGGCGGTCGCCGCCTCGCGTTTGCCGCCGTGCTCGTGGCCGGTGTCGTGTCCTGGCGGTGGCTGGGCCTCGGCATCGCGGTGGTGGTCGCCACCATCTGTCATCTCGTCGCCGATCGCCCGGCGGTCAAGGCGGTGATCGATGCGGTCCTGATCGGCACCGCGATGAACCTGCTGGTGCGCAGCGAGTTGCCCTGGTTCAGCGGCTCGTCGACGCTCGCCGCCCTGCTCGTCGTTGTCGTCGTGGTGGGCGCCGGGCTCGCCCGCGCCGGACGGCGTGAGCGCCGGGTCGCCGCCGTCGCGGGCGGTGCGATGGTGTTCGTGGCGCTCGTGGGCACGGCTGCCTTCGGTGTCACGGCGATGCGCTCGGCGGACGACCTCCGTGCAGGTGACGACGCTGCGGATCGCGGGTTGGCGGCCATTCGCGCCGGCGACGTGGACGAGGCGCCGGCGCGCCTTCGAGGAGGCGGAGACGGCGTTTGCCAGTGTCGACTCCCGCCTGCGTAGCCCGCTGAACGTGATCGCCGGCGCCGTGCCCGGCGTGGCGCAGCACCGTCGCGTCGCGATCGCGTTGACGGGCGAGGCGCATGCCGCCACACAGACGATCGTCGAGCAGGTCGGGGGTCTCGATCTGAGTGAGCTGCGGGTCGTCGACGGGCGCATCGACATCGACCGGGTCCGCGCCCTCGCGCCGGCGCTCACGGCCATCGACTCGCAGGTGCGAGCGCTTCGCGCCGCCATCGACGATGCCGACAGCCCGTGGCTGCTGGCGCCGGTGACCGATCGTCTCGACGACCTCGCGGCACGCCTCGATCGACACCTCGACAGCAGCGCACACGCGCTCGACGGCGCGCGCGTTGCTCCGGCGCTGCTCGGCGGGGATGGCCCACGCGTGTACTGGATCGGCTTCTCGACGCCGTCGGAGGCGCGGGGCCTCGGAGGCTTTCTGGGTAACTGGGCCGAGGTGACCATCACCGATGGGCGCGTGGAGGTCACCCGGAGCGGGCGTTCCGACGATCTCGACTTCAACGGCGACGAGAACCGCCGCTTGACGCCTGACGATCCGGACTTCGAGGCCTGGCTGAGTCGCTACGGGCCGTACAACTTGACGTCAGGACCGGATGGCACGACGGGGCCCGAACCGTGGAAGACCATCTCGATGTCGCCCGACATGGAGATGACCGGCCGGGCGATCGCTCAGCTGTACCCGCAGAGTGGAGGTCAGCCGATCGACGGGGTGATCGTCCTCGACGTGTACGCGCTGTCGGAGTTCTTGGCGTTCACCGGCCCGATCCCGTTCGACGTCGACACTGCCGACGGTGGCGAGGTGATGATCACCGCCGAGAACGTGAGGCGGTTCCTGCTCCACGACCAGTACGACGAGACGGACAGGAGCGAGCGCGCCGACGCGCTCGGCGAGTTCTCCCGCGAGGTCATCGATCGCCTGCTCGGCGACACGCTTCCGCCCGCCGACGAGCTGGTCGAGATCCTCGATCCGATGGTCCGACAGGGACGGTTGACCGCCTGGATGGCCGACCCGGCCGAGCAGGCGGTGATCGGCCACCTCGGTCTGACCGGCACGCTCCCCGTGGCGGGCGAGGACGACTCGATCGCCGTCGCATTCAACAACGCGGCGGGAAGCAAGATCGACTTCTATCTGCGTGCGGTGGCGACGTACGACGTCGTCGCCGATGCTCGACGTGGGACCGCCGAGTCGACGTTGTCGCTGCGGATGACGAACGAGGCGCCGGCGGAGGGCGAGACGGAGATGGTGATCGGCAACCTCGTCGGTCTGCCGGAAGGAACGAACCGCACGTGGGTGTCGGTGTTCAGCCGTCTGCCCGTGTCCGAGGTGCTCGTCGACGGCGAGCCGGCCGTGTTCGAACCCGGCTGGGAGGCCGGTCGCTTCGTCACGTCCGTCTTCGTGCGTCTCGACGCCGGGGCATCTGCTGATCTCACGCTCGTCATGGGCGGGCCGATGGACGTCGCCGACGGCTACCAGCTGGAGCTGCGCTCTCCGCCGATCGTTCGCCACATGCCCCACACCGTCGACGCGACGTGGATCGATGGTGGGGGAGTCGAACACCAGGTGAGCGAGACGTTCGACTCCGCCGGCCGCCACCGCGTCGTGCTCCCCGCCGACTGATCACGCCGCCATTCGACGCGCCCTGACCGGATCCGGGTCGGATTTGCCGCAAATTCCGGGGCGGCGCCGACCCAGAACCGCGGACACCGGGGCCGCGCGTCGGTCAGGCGATCGCGCGGAGGAAGTCGATGAGGGCTTCGTTGACCTCGTCGGGGCGTTCCTGCTGCGTCCAGTGGCCGCAGCCGGGGAGGATCGTCGATCGGTGCAGGCGGGGGAGCGTCCGGTCGAAGGCGTCGATCGCCGGGCGGCCCCAGATCGTCGGGCCGTCGCGGTCGCCGCCGATGAACAGGGCGGGCACGTCGATGCGCGCCCCGCGGAACGCGGCGAGGTCCTCCCAGTCGCGGTCGACGTTGCGGTACCGGTTGAGGGGTCCGCGGAATCCGCCGTGCTCGAACTCGCTGGCGTACACGTCGAGGTCGGCGTCGCTGAGCCAGGCCGGCATCGGGTCGGGCCGTCGGAAGCGGTCGCGCATCTGGCCGCCACGGCTGACGGTCGCCACGGTGCCGACGTTCGGGTCGGGTGGCGGCGCGTCGCCGGAGGCGGTGAACATGAAGCCGAGCAGCCAGTCGCGGACGTCGGCCTCGATCTCCGCCTCGGCGCGGCCCGGTTCCTGGAAGTACTCGACGTAGAACTCCTCGTCGCCGGCGAGCGCCCGCATCCCCGTGGTCGGGCGCACGTCGGAGGGCGGTGCGAAGGGGACCGACAGTCCGGCGACGGCGGTGAACACGTCGGGGCGCAGCATCGCCGAGTTCCAGGCGATCGGTGCGCCCCAGTCGTGACCGACGACGACCGCCGTCTCGTGACCGAGTGCGCCGACGAGGCCGACGTTGTCGGCGACGAGGCGGACCATGCGGTAGTCCTCGATCGCCAACGGCTTCGACGACCGCCCGTAGCCGCGCACGTCGATGGCGACGGCGCGGTAGCCGGCGGCGGCGATCGCCGGGAGCTGGTGGCGCCACGAGTACCACGACTCGGGGAAGCCGTGGACGAAGAGGACGAGTGGGCCGTCACCCGCTTCCACGCAGTGCAGCCGGACGTCGCCGACGCGGACGAGGTGGGAGCGGCAGCCTTCGGGCAGCGGGCTCGAGGCGTTGGAGGCGTCAGTGCGCTGGCTCGTCACGCGCGGCGAGCGTAGGTGCGCGTGCCGCCGTCGCTCGTGTCGGACACACCCACCCCGACACGTCGCGACGATCTCGGTCGGAATCTGCCCGGAAAGCGAGCAGATTCCGACCGAGATCGCTCAGATCGCGGCGACGGTGGCGCTCGAGGTCGGCAGCCAGACGACGAAGCGGGCGCCGCCGAGGGGGGAGTCGTCGATCCTCACCGTGCCGTCGTGGCGGGCGACGATCTCCGCCACGATCGACAGCCCGAGTCCGGCGCCGCCGACGGTGTGCCGGCTGACGTCGAGCCGCCGGAATCGTTCGAACACCTCGTCGCGCCGTTCGTCGGGGATGCCGGGGCCGTCGTCGTCGACGGTCAGCGTCGCCCCGTTGTCGTCTTCGACGAGGGCGACGGTGATCGTGGTGTCGGCGTAGCGCCTGGCGTTGTCGAGCAGGTTGCGCACGACCCGGGTGAGCTCGGCGCCGGCGCCTTCCACCTGCGCGGCCGACACGGCGCTGGCGTCGACGGTCTTGGTGGTGGTGGCGCGGACGGCTCGGACCTCGTCGAGCACGAGGTCGTCGAGGTCGACGGGCACGCGGCGGATGCCGGTCATGTCGGCGTCGGCTCGTGCCAGAAGCAGCATGTCGTCGACCATCCCCTGGAGTGCCGACAACTCCTCGAGCTCGCTCTGCCGCGTCCGTTCGGCGTCGGCGGCGGGGTCGAGGGCGTCCGCTTCGGCCTCGGCGCGCATGCGTGCCAGGGGAGTTCGCAATTCGTGTGAGGCGTCGGCGACGAAGCGTTGTTGGCGTCGAACGGCCACTTCGAGACGGCTCAACATCAGGTTGAGGGTGAGTGCGAGTCGGGTCACCTCGTCGCCCCCGCGGGGCACGTCGACGCGGTGGTCGAGTTGGCGGATCCCGAGCCCGGCGACCTCGCGTCGCATCGACTCGACGGGCCGCAGGGCCAACCCGACGAGCCACCAGATCAACCCGGTGAGCACGACGAGGGCGACCGGGATGACCCAGCGGAGTGCCCGGCCGAGGTCGGTGACGCTGTCGTCGAGCTCGTCGCGAGGTTCGCCGAGCAGGACGACGCCGACGCCGTCGGCGGTGACGAACTGCTCGGCGACGACGCGGTGTGGTTCGCCGTCGAACGTCATCGTCACGCCGCGATCGTCGCCGGGGTCGATGTCGGTGTCGGCGAGCTCGTCGGCGGTGCCTTCGAAGGCGATGATCTCGCCACTCGGCGAGCGGGCGACCATCACCCGGTCGTCGTCGAAGAGGACCGGGATCTCGCGGTCCTCGGTGATCGCGAAGCCGATCGCTTCGGCCTCGTCGGAGAGCACCTCGTCGAGGTTGGCGACCGCCGTCGCTTCCTGCATCCGCAGGAGTGCCACGGCGACCGTGACCAGGACGATTCCGACGGCGACCGCGGCGACCACGGTGATCCGCCCGCGGACCGACCACAGCCACTCCAGCCGCCTTGGACGGTCAGGCGACATTGCCCTCGAGGCGGTAGCCGACCCCGTGCACGGTGCGGATGTGCTCGGTGCCGTACGGGCCGTCGAGCTTGCGTCGCAGACGGGTCACGTAGACCTGGACGATGTTGTCGCTGCCGTCGAAGTCGAACGCCCAGACACCGCGCAGGATCGAGTCCTTGGTCACCGCCTGCCCGTGCCGGCGCATGAGGAACTCGAGCACGTCGAACTCGCGTTGGGTGAGGAGGATCTCGGCGTCGCTCGACCAGACGCGCCGGCTCGTCGGGTCGATGCGGATCGTCCCGATCGCCAGCGGTGCGGCACTGCAGCGGGCGCTGCGGCGCAGGATCGAGCGGATGTGGGCGGTGAGCACGGCGAACGACACGGGCTTGGTGAGGTAGTCGTCGGCGCCGGCGTCGAGGCCCTGCGTCTGGGCGCGCTCGTCGTCCCGCGCGGTGAGCATGAGGATCGGCGTCCAGTTGGCGCCGCGGCGCAGGTCGACGCACACCTGGAACCCGTCGCGCTTGGGCAGCATGACGTCGAGGACGATCAGGTCGTACTCCGCTTCGGAAGCCATCCAGAGTCCGTCGTCGCCGTCGCGGGCGATGTCGACGGTGAAGCCCGCCGCCGTGAGGGCGCGCGAGAGCGCCGCGGCGATCTTGGCGTCGTCTTCGACGACGAGCAGCTTCATGTCCGTCCTCCCGTGCCCCGTCCCGGCGTGGGTCGCCCCTCCATGAAAGCACCGGCAGCGGCCGGTGTCGTTCAGGGTTTGTTCAAGATCCCCAACGTACTGTCCGGCAATCCGAATACGCACCGTGGTGAGGACTCACTCTCGGTGGTCATTCGGGCACGATGAGCGCCGGTCTCCAGATCGGCAGACGAAGGGCGGACTGCAATGGGCGGACGAGTGCGGAAGTGGGCGGCGCTGGCGATCGGGGCTTCCTCGGTGGCGGCGGTGGTCGTCGCCGGGCCGAGCGGCATCGGGACGGCGAGTGAACCGGGAGCGCCTCCTGGCCAGGACTTCGTGATCACCCCGGGTGACCTGGCGTTCGTCTTGCGCCAGATCGACATCGCCGAGGCGCACGCCGAGCGCACGCTGACCGACGAGGACGCGTCGCCGCTGTGCAGCTCGAACGCCACCTTCGACGACGATCTGTACGACCAGGTCTGGCGTGAGCCGGGTGGTGCGCCGTGCGTCGGGAGCCCGCTCCTGCCCCACGGTCTGCGCACGGTCGACGGTCGCTGGAACAACCTGCAGCCCGACCAGGACGGCTACGGGGCCGCGGGGGAGACGTTCCCGCGACTGCTCGATGCGGTGTTCAACCAGGCCGACGCGATCCCCGCTGGTGCGCCGGGCGGTCCTGCAGGCACGCCGACGACGTACGACTCGACGGACGGCTTCGTCTACGACAGCGAGCCGCGCGAGATCAGCAACCTGATCGTCGACCAGACGACGAGCAACCCGGCCGCGGTGGCCGAGCTCGTGGCCTTCCTCGAAGAGGGTCTCGAGGCGTGGGTCGTCACGCCGGCCGGTCTCGGTGGGCAAGGTGGCGAGCTGGTCGACCTGACGACGGTCGACGGAACCGCCGGCACGCCGGCCGACGGGCACATCTCGGCCGACGAGATCGCCAACCTCCCGCCGGCGCCCGGTGGGCGCGGGTATCCGATCTTCCTGCAGAACGTGGCGACCGACGAAGGGCTGTCGGCGCCGTTCAGTTCGTGGATGACCATCTTCGGTCAGTTCTTCGATCACGGGCTCGACCTGGTGGCGAAGGGCGGCAACGGCCAGGTCGTCGTTCCGCTGCACCCGAACGATCCGTTGTACGTCGACGGCAGCCACACGAACTTCGTGCCGCTGACCCGCGCCACGCAGGTCGTGGTCGACGGCAAGGTCCAGCACGTCAACCTGGTGACGCCGTTCATCGACCAGAACCAGACGTACACGTCGCACTCGGCGCACCAGGTGTTCCTGCGTGAGTACGAGCTCGTCAACGCGTCCGGCGCGGTCTGCGTGACGTTCGTCGCGGGCTGCGCGCCCCGGCCGACGGGTCACATGCTCGAGAACCAGAGCGCCGGCGGTGGCCTGGCGACGTGGGCCGACATCAAGGCGCAGGCACGCTCCGTCCTCGGCATCGAGCTCACCGACATGGATGTGCATCACGTGCCCGTCGTCGAGGCCGACCCCTACGGTCGCTTCATCGCCGGGGCCAATGGGTTCCCGCGGTTGGTGATGACCGACGGCAGCGTCGTCGAGGGCAACCCTGCGGCGCCGGTTCCGACCGACGCCGGGGCCGGGGTCCGAGCGGTGTACGCCGGACCGGCGTTCATCGACGACATGGCCAACGGCGCCAACCCGCCGGGACAGCAGCAGGGCCCGACGTTCATTCCGTACCAGCCCGAACTGCTCGACAAGCACTTCATCACGGGCGACGGTCGGGGCAACGAGAACATCGCCCTGACCGCTGGTCACCACATCTTCCACTCCGAGCACAACCGTCTGATCGGCCAGATCGAGGCGGTCATCGCCCAGGACGTCAACGAGGGCAACGCCCGCGGGTTGTACGACGGGTTCCGTGCCGACAGCTACTGGGACTACGAGGAGCGTCTGTTCCAGGCCGCCCGCTTCTTCAACGAGATGCAGTACCAGCACCTCGCGGTCGAGGAGTTCCTGCGGGTCGTGGCGCCGACGATGGACGCCCAGCCGGTCAACGAGACCGCCTATCACAGCGAGCTCAACGCGGCGGTCACGGCGGAGTTCGCCCACGTCGTGTACCGCTTCGGTCACTCGATGCTCACCGAGACGATCCCGCGCATCTACGACGACGATTCCACGGACACCATCTCGTTGCTCGACGGGTTCTTGAACCCGGATGCGTTCACCAACGATCACGACAACGATCCGAACAACAACCTGACCCACGACCAGGCGGCGGCCGCGGTCATTCGCGGGCTCGCCTCGCAGGTCGGCAACGGCATCGACGAGTTCACTACCGACACGCTGCGCAACCAGCTGCTCGGCATCCCGCTCGACCTGCCGACGATCAACATGACCCGTGCCCGTGAAACCGGTGTGCCGTCGCTGAACGTCGCCCGTCAGCAGTTCTACGCGGCCACGCTCGATCCGACGCTGGCGCCGTACGTCGACTGGGCGGACTTCGAGCGCAACCTCAAGCACCGGGCGTCGATCGTCAACTTCATCGCCGCCTACGGCACGGGCGACGAGGGCTATGGCGGTGACGTCGACGACACCGACGCCGTCGCCACCTTCGACGAGATCGACGACAGCGATCTCGAGGCCCGCCGCGCCCGCGCCGCCCAGCTCTACGCGGATGCGGCGTACATGGACCTCGATGCGGCCGCCGTCGGCCTCGACGACGTCGACTTCTGGGTCGGCGGGCTGGCCGAGAAGACGATGGTCTTCGGCGGCATGCTCGGCAGCTCGTTCAACTTCGTGTTCGAGTCGCAAGCCGAGCTGTTGCACAACGCCGACCGCTTCTACTACCTGACCCGTAATCAGGGTCGGAACTTCCTGGCCCAGCTCGAGGCGAACTCGTTCACCGAGCTGATCCAGCGCAACACGTCGGCGACCGCGGTGCCGCTCGACATCTTCACCCATCCGAACCACACGTTCCTCGTCGACGATCTGCTCGATGCGAACAACGTGAAGATCGAGACGCCGGAACAACCGTGGCCGGAGAACCTGATCTATGCCAACGGGACGGTGCAGTACGACGGTGCCGACCACGTGGTCATCTACGGCCGCAACACCCACGACGATCGCCTCCGTGGCGGCATCGGCGACGACACCATCTGGGGTCGTGCCGGCGACGACACGATCGAGGGCGACGACGGCGTCGACTCGCTGATGGGCGGTGACGGCGACGACATCATCACCGACATCAACGGTGACGACGTGTTCATCGCCGGTGCCGGCAACGACGCGGTGCGCGCCGGTGCGGGTGCCGACCTGGTGTTGACCGGTTCCGGTGCCGACTTCACGATGCTCACCAAGGACGACGCCAACAACAGCTTCACCGGCGTCGGCGACGACATCATCCTCGGTGGCACCGGCAACGACTTGATCTGGGCCGGCGACGGCGACGACTGGATCGAGGGCAGCAGCGGTCACGATCTGCTGCAGGGCGACAACGCGCTCGTCTTCCAGAACGATCCGTGGGGTGGCCACGACGTCCTGATGGGCGGTGCGGGGAACAACGACCTCGACTCCGACGGTGGCGACGACATCATGGTCCAGAGCCCCGGCATCGATCGCAACGAGGGCATGCTCGGGTTCGACTGGGTGACCTACAAGGATCACCGCCTGCCCGTCGACGCCGATCTCGGCTTCGGTGTGCTGCTGCCGCCGGACGAATCTGCGGTCCGTGACCGCTTCGACCTGGTCGAAGCGCTGTCGGGTTGGCAGAACAACGACGTCCTGCGTGGGATGATCGGCATCGACGACGTGTTCGGCCGGGCGCAGAACGACCCGAACGGGCACGAGTTGACCGAGGCCCACCTCGACCGTGTCATCGGTCTGCGGCAGCTGCTGCAGCCGTCCGGGCACTTCAACTACGCCTGCCGGTTCATGATCGGCAACGTGTGTGACATCCCGCTGTCGGACTCCGACGGTGCCGCCAACCTGATCCTCGGTGGTGGCGGCAGCGACCTCATCGAAGGGCGTGCCGGTGACGACTTCATCGACGGCGACCGGTGGCTCGACGTCTACCTGACGTGGGAGAACCCCAACGGTGACGACGTCCGCTACGACAGCGTGCTCGAGTTCGGCGACAAGGTGCTCGATCGGACGATCGACCCCGCCGACCTGAAGATCACCCGTGAGGTCGTGCTGGCCGACGACGATGGTTCCATCGACACGGCGGTGTACGCCGCGCCGGCGACCGAGTACTCGTTCCGCTACCACGGCGACGGTTACTGGGAGCTGTTCCACAACGGGGCCGTCGAGCTCGAGGAGGGCGAGGGTCGCGACATCTTGCGTGGCATCGAAGCCCTGCAGTTCTCCGACGACTGCTTCATGCTGCTCGACGACGTCATTGCGGTGCCGAACGCGCCGTTCGAACCGTTCAGCGATGAAGCGCTCGGCGCCTGCGGTGACCCGGTCGGGCAGATCACGCTGACCCCGCAGAGCGACCCGCCCGTGGAGGGCGAGTGGATCGATGGCGTCGTGGACTTCGACGACGACATCGAGGCGCAGATCACCGACGTCACCTGGGTCTGGCAGTTCGGTGAGGAGGGCGAGGATTGGGAGCCGACGTCGATTGCGTCCGACGCAGGGGCCCGACGATCTGACGAGCAGGTTCATCCCGGATGATCCGATCCCGGGCAACCTGGTGCGGGCGATCGTCCAGTTCACCGATGGTGCGGGCGTGTTGCGCCAGATCGTGTCGGCGCCCACTGCTGCGGTCGAGAACGTCAACGACGTGCCGACCGGTCCGGTTCTCATCCCCGACGTCGTGGCGATCGGCACCGTGCTGACGGCGACGGCGTTCGCCGACAACGACGGCATCGAGTCGATCGTCGAGGATCAGACGGTCGAGTACGTCTGGTACTCGGCGCCGGCTGGAACGCCGGCGCCCGCGACCGGTGCGGCGATGGCTGACTGGCCGGCGTGGACCGCGGCCGCCTCGACGGGGACCGACCCGTTCTTCGAGGTGACCGACGATCTCGGCGGCAGGCAGATCCTCGTCGCCGTGTCCTACACCGATGATCACGGCACCGAGGAGACCGCCATCTCGGCGCCGACGACTCCGGTGCTGGGCGCGCCGCCGGCCAACACGCCGCCGACGGGGCAGCTGGTGCTGCTCCCGGCGACGCCACAGGTCGGTGAGACGGTCGCTGTCGACACGTCGGCGATCGCCGACGCCGACGGTCCGGCCGACATCGGGTTCGGGTTCCGGTGGTACCGCGAGGTCGAAGGTGGCTGGGAGCTGATCGAGGGCGCGGAGAACGCATTCTTCGAGCCGGACCTCGGCCTCCTGGGGACGCGCTTGAAGGTCGTGGCGTGGTACGTCGACGACGGTGCGGCGACGGAAGCGGTCGAGCTCGTCACCGAACCCGTGGCTGCGGCGGTGAACCCGGCGCCTGGTGTGCCGGGGAGCTTCGCCGCCGTTGGCGGTGACGACCGCATCTCGCTGTCCTGGAGCACCAGTAGCGACAACGATCTGGCGGGCTACCGCCTGTATCGGCGGAACACCGCCGCTGTCGGGCTGGTTCCGGCCAACCTGATCGCCGAGCTGCCGGCCGGCGCCACGTCGTACGACGACGTGCTGCCTGCTGGTACCACTCGGTACTACGTGCTCGTGGCAGTCGACGGGGCGGGCTCGAGCTCGTCGCCGACGTCGGTCGTGAGCGCTCGGGTGAAGACGCCACTGGCGGACTTCGAGGCGGTCACGCCTGGCCGGTTGTTCGACACCCGTGCCGGGTCGGCCGAGGGTCTGGTGGCGGTGCCCAAGCAGCGGCTGGCCGCTGACCAGGTGCTGGAGGTCAAGGTGACCGACCTGCCTGGTCGGGTGCCGGCGACCGATGTCGGCGCCGTGTCGCTCAACGTCACTGTGGTCGGCCCGTCCGGGGGTGGATGGCTCGCTGTCGTCCCGTGTGGCTCGTCGAACACCACGTCGAGCGTCAACTTCCTGGCCGGGGGTGCCACGGCGAACGCCGTGCTGTCGGCGGTCTCGGCGAGCGGCAAGGTGTGCTTCAAGTCGAGTGTCGACACCGATCTGGTGGTCGACCTCACGGGGTGGTTCCCGACGTCGGGCGACTTCCAGGCGGTCACGACGAAGCGGGTGTTCGACACCCGGTCCGGCGGCAGCGGCCTGCGGACGGTTCCGACGGCGATGGTGACGCCCGCTGCCGAGTTGGCGGTGAAGCTGACGGACCTGCCCGGCGTGGTGCCGGCTGGGGGCGTCGGTGCGGTGTCGTTGAACGTCACCGTCGCTGATCCGGTTGCGGGTGGCTGGCTGGCGGTCGTTCCGTGCGGCTCGTCGAACACCACGTCGAGCCTCAACTTCGGTGCCGGGGGTGCGACGGCGAACGCCGTGATCACCGCCGTGCCGGCGAGCGGCAAGGTGTGCTTCCGCACGAGTGTGGCGACGAACGTCATCGTCGACATCAACGGTTGGTTCCCGACGACGAGCGATTTCCATGCGATCGCCCCTGATCGTGTGTTCGACACTCGCCCGGGGGCGCCGGCCACGCTGCGGACGGTGCCGAAGACGCTCGTGCAGCCTGGTCAGCCGCTGGCCGTGAAGATGACGGATCTCGCCGGTCTCGTGCCGGCGTCGGGTGTCCGCGCCGTGTCGCTCAACGTCACGGTGACGGGTGCGTCCGAAGGTGGTTGGGTCGGTGTCGTTCCGTGCGGTTCGACCGACGTCACCTCGAGTGTCAACTTCGACGCCGGTGCGACGGTTGCCAACGCCGTGCTGGTGGCGGTGCCGACGAACGGCGAGGTGTGCTTCATCTCGAGCGTGCCGACGCACCTCATCGCCGACATCAACGGCTGGTTCGCCGACTGAGCCGCCCTCTCGGTCAGTGACATTCGAAGGGCGGGCTCCCGTTGGGGGCCCGCCCTTCGTCGTGTGTTGCCGGCGACCCGCCATGCTGGGGCCACGCGGTGGCGTCCTCGGCTAGGCGGAATTGCTCAGCCGATGCAACCGCGTCGAGGAAGCGCTGGATGACGAGGTCTTCACTGAAGTGCGCCTCGGCGTAGGCCCGACCGTTCGCTCCAAGTTCTTGGCGCAGCTGTCGATCAGCTGCGAGCATGCGTGCCTCAGCGAGAAACACATCTCGATCACTCGGTGACACAGCACGTCCGGCTCGCGCCAGATCGTTGACCATGATCGCCGCATCGTTGTCCAGCGGAATCGACGCCAGTATGGGTCGACCGGCGCACAGGTAACTCAGTGTCTTGGATGGCACGCTGAACTTGCCCGCGTCTGCCTCCAAGATGACGACGAGGACGTCGGCGGACCCCAGCACATTTGGGAGTTGTTCAAATGGCTGGTACGGGAGAACCCGCACATTTGTCGGGCCCCCGGTCGTGGCGATATGTCGGCGCAGGAGGTCTGCTCCCTCGCCCTCTGACACAACGATCAGTTCGCAGTCTGGCGTACTGCGGGCGAGATCAACCAGCATCGACGGGTCGTGCTTCCGGGCCAAGGTCCCGGAGTACACGAAGCCGCGTTCCGTGGCTGAGGTGTTCGGCGTGCGACCACGGATTCTCCAGATCGACGATCGGAATGTCTTTGAGCGGTGCCCGGTTTCTGCAACACGGTCACGCGTACCGGACGAACCCCACGCTGACGTGCCTCCACAGCGAGGCTCTCCGAGATGGCGATGACGCCGACTCCACGTCTGAGCAGCAAGCTCTCCAGACCCGAGAACACCCCGAAATCCATCCGCCGCCAAGACTTTTCGAGGCGATCCCGGACTGCACGTCTTGAAACCAGACGATCAACTGCACGCGGAGCGGCAGGCTGAGGAAGCCATGCCACGAGTGCCGAGATGACGGGCATGTTGCATACGACGTGGGTCTCCGGTCGGACTCTCCAGATCGGTCGGTGCGGATCAGCGATGCCGTATCGTGGATTGCTCGGCCAACAGTCGCTTCCATGGGTGGTACTTCTCGAACACCATGTCCGGGCACAGCCCGGTGGCTTCCATGCCGCGACCTTTCCCTTGGGCGAAGACACCGCGGCGCAGTAGGAGTACCGCATGTCGACGCCGCTCTCGGCTAGGCCGCGAGCGAGTTCTACCGTGAACGGGTGTCCGGCGTAATCGCTGAGAAGGATTTCGGTACTCAAGTGGTCAAGCCGGCAGCGAGCTCTGGATGCCCCGCAACTCGCCAGCACGGGCCTCCTGATCGAGGAACCACTGGTATGTCGACCGGATGCCCTCGTCAAGGCTGATCGATGGGCTCCAGCCGAGGTCCTGCAGCTTCGTGGTGTCGAGCACCTTTCGCCGGGGTTCCGTCGAGGCTTGGATGTATCGAACCTGAGTGTTGCCTCGGGGCACACGATGTCGCGGACCTTCTCGGCGAGCCCCGGATCGACAGGTCGACGCCGGTTCCGACGTTGATGTGCTCGTCGTCGTCGTAATGCTCCATGAGGAACAGGCATGCGTCGGCGAGGTCATCCACGTGGAGGAACTCCCGCATGGGCGACCCCGTACCAGACCTCGACGGTCTTGTCGTCGGCTGTCCGGGCATCATGGAATTCCCGGATGGTGCCGGCAGCACGTGACTCGAGTTTGAGATCGAAGTTGTCGCCGGGCCCGTAGAGATTGGTCGGCATCGCAGAAATGAACGATAGACCCGTACTGGCGCCGGTACGCCTGGCACAGCTTGATACCGGCGATCTTCGCGATGGCGTACCACTCGTTCGTCGGCTCGAGCGGGCCGGTGAGGAGCTGGTCCTCGGTGATCGGCTGCGTCGCCTGGCACCAGATAGATGCACGAAGATCCGAGGTAGAGGAGCTTCTTGACGCCGTACTCATGCGCCGCGTAGAACCACGGTGCCGTCGATCATCGTCGTTGTCATAGATGAACTCGGCCGGGCACGTCGAGGTTGGCGGACTGCCACCAACCGTGCCGGCGACCAAGTACACGTACTCCGGGCGATTCGACTGAACCAATGGGTAACCTCGGACTGGTCCCGCAAATCAAGCTGCGCCCGACTCGCACTGAGAACATCGTCATGGCCGACGGACCTAAGCCGCCGCAGAACCGCAGAACCCACAAGACCCTGGTGGCCGGCGATATCGACCGATCCGATGGATTTCCGCATCTGACATGGTAAAGCTCTCCTCATTCTCTTCTTGGTCTGAGAGACGATCATGCATGAGTCCCAGCCGCCCGACGCTGCGCCTCAGCGGCGAACCGACTCGACGCTCGTTGACATTTCGGATTGCGTCAAAGGCCCGGAGCGCGACTTCATCATGTCGCCGGCGGATGGATCGGATGCCGGGGCAGGAGTCGACGATCATTCTGACTTTATGAACGTCCAGAGCAACCACGGAGCGGCCCGCGCCGGTAAGCCCCCTTTTGCCACACACGAATCCAAGAGGGCTAGAGCACTTCGAACAACCGGCAGCCCTCGGGCGCCTCTTGGCACATTAACCATCCCGTCAAGTCCAAGGAGCCTTTGAGTTCATTAGATGCTGCCACCGCGTTTACTTCTCTCCGCCTTGGCCAGCGGGAGTAGACAGATTGTCCGATTGCTCGCGCCAATTCACGTAGGCGCCTGCAGGAGCGAAGATGCTATAGAGGTTGGGTGTTGAAAAGGTCAGTGCTTCCGGGGCGTACTACCCTTTGAGAATTCACCGTTGCACCGGCCGTATCTCGAATGTGGCTTAGTAGGTTAATGCTAACGACCACGTCAAACTGATCTCGCGGATGCGGAAGGTCCAGCACGAATACCAACCCGCGGAGCCCAGGACCCGGAGAAAGTCTGGCACCGTGGGCGACCTCTGTGGCCATACGGAGCATGTTCTCTGACACGTCAACCAAATTGAGTCTGCGTACCCTGGGCGCAAGAATCCCGGTGATTCGACCCGTGCCGGGCCCGCCTCGAGAATCTCTTGGGTGGCGACCTGGCGAGGCAAGTTGCTCACAATCAGAGAAGCAAGCGGGATAGCTTCGCGTTCCCTGGGCAATCCGGTAAATCGGCTGCTGTCGTACGTATCAGCATCCGAGTTGTAGAACGCCGCATTTGCCTCATCCGCGGGCGATTCGCTCATAGCCTCTCATAGTCTCCTCTGAAACGAGTTTCGAATCGAATCTCTGTGCGATAGTGGTCCTTGCGGCGTTGCCGAGCCTCTCGCGGCTCGCGATCCGCTGAAGCGATCAGCTGCTCCGCGAGCCGCCAGGATCGCCGCTTGCGAAGTGCAATCCATTCTGGCCATGCTGAACAACCTCGGACATGCCGGGAAGATGGCCGCGGATGGCCGAGAAACGCGGGGCCATCCTTCGAGGGAAGAAATGAAATAATCGCTCGGCCCCTGAGTCGTTCTAAAGGGCGCGACGTGAACGTTCCGCTGCAGCAAGTCAGGCATCTCACCCGTGATGCCCTCAAAGGTGACGCAGTTGTCTATGCCCATCTCCTGACACTTCTTGTGCAATAAAACGAGCCTTGCCGATGGTGAGCTCCGATCCAGCTCGGTGGTGACCCGAAGGGAGAACCGCTGCCCCGCCTTCGCTGGACCACTCCTCGCATCAGTCAGATCGAGACCCTTGTCCTCGACGTATTTCCTCGCGAATAAGCCAAAGGGACTGCGTCCTCGTCGTGGCGGTGTAGTCCTGATCGCCACCTATCAATATGGATTCCGGGGGCAAATAATTGAAGGACTGCGAGGATCGCCCCAGCACCGAAAGCGACTGGGTAACGTGCACAGACATTCCTGTGATGTGCACAGATTGGCCGAGTAGTGACCGCAAGGCGCTGTAGAAGTTTCCTGAAACCCGCGTCGCGTGGCGGGCAATAGACAGTGGCAAGAACGGACCGTCCCGCCAACCTACCCACCAGCGCCAGAGGCAGATAATCCGCAAATCCGCAATGCAGATGCACAACGTCGTACGAACGCGATTCTTGACCGCCCATACGAATCCGCGTGCGGCGATCAAACCGGCCATGAGCTTTCCCGCTGCGCCGCCTGGTGATCGCAGCAAGGGGTGCACTTTCACACCATTTGAGGTCGCCGAAGGCGTCGTCGGAAGTGTTCGGCCGACAATTTCAACTGAGTGACCATCGTCGGACTGCTGATCGGCAAGTACCAAAACCGACGAGGCATATCCGCCGATTATTGTGCTGCCGCCGAGGTAGGCGAAGTTCGGGAGTAGGTGGACGATGCGCATTGCTGTGGGGAGCCCGACGGCGGCTCGTAGTTCCTGGGTCAATCTGGCTACCGGTCTGCGCCTCGGCCCGCCTTCGTCTGCCCAGCATTCAGTTACGTACTTCTCGAAGTAGTCTCGAGCCAGATTCGGTCCAGTCGAAATGTCGCGACAGTGCGGCACGCGCCTGGTCTGATTGGCGGTCGAGCCTGTCCGTCTGATCGATCAGTTCTATTGCTGCGGTAGTGAGTGCCGGCCGCATCATCACAGTCATCGCCAGCACTCCGGCCTCCACGGGGTCTGAACTGAGACTCCCGCTCGAAGCGATGACTGGAACTCCATACGCTGCGTACTCTAGGAGCTTCATCTTGAACCCACCGCCACACAGTTCATGAAGTGCGGCAACTCGACCCCGTTGCATCACACGTCCCATGTGATCGACACGACCGAGTACTTCTGCATGCGGAAACTCTGCCCGCAGGTGCGCAACCTGCTCCCGGATCTGCATCACCTGCAACGACGATTCCTATTCCTCTCGGAAATCCACGATTCATAACCTGCCCTGAGCAACTCGAGGAGATCCTGATACTTGGGCGGCCACCTGATGGATCCGGCAATCACGATCGACCGCGGCCTATCGGAAGCGGAAGGGAAACCCCTCCAGGTCGTCGAGGGCCTTCCGGACGGCCGAATGACCACGGTACGCCGAGCCCCTCTTGCGGCCAGCTTCCGGCGGTCATCCGGCGTGATCGCCGTAACTACATCGCAGGATTGAATCATCCGACACTACCAGGAGCACCACCCGCGAGGTCGGCTAGACGGAGACCGCGCGGGCCGAGCGGTTGGCCACGTTCCTGGGCGAGGCGCAGCCGAAGGTCAAACTCAGCGTTCTGAGAGGCGTCCGCGATCGCCTTGACGCCGCCTGCTCGAGCACACGTCGAGAGCCGATGCAATTCCCAACTCGACATTAGGTGGCTCAGCACGACGAGATCCCACTGAGTGCTCAAGAGCTCTGATAACGCTAGTTGCAATTCTGCAACAAGGAGGAGGAGCCAGCAGCGCCGTCCGGGGAGGACCAAGCGGCGCACTGGGCACAACGGGTGCGTTGGCGATGGGACGCGCTAGAACAATAGGGGGGATGCGACACGGGCGCGCCAGGACCGCTACTCAATACCGTCACCTGAGCTCCGCTGTCGGCCATGCCACACGCCAGTCCGTTGAAGTACGTCTGTCCGCCGCTGACCGGCGGATATGCAAGCAGACTGAGCACCCAGAACTCGCATCCCTCGGGTATCAACCGGTCTCGTGGGGGGGCATGCTCATCAGGAAGGTTTGCGTCGGAGCACCGCATCCTCCAAGCTCGACCGAATCATGCCCGGATCTCGTGCGGCAAACACGAAGTTGTTGGCATAGCTGTCATCCGGCGGGCGATCATTCAACACCTGATGCTTCGACGAAACGAAATCCGATACCGGGAGCACTTGACCACGAGACGAACAAACAGGAGTAACCGCAGCTGAGAAGTGCCTCGGACACGCCTTGTACCGCATTTGTGTGATGGCGTTCTTCGGCCTCGACCAGGACGATGGGTTGATGCTTGCGCAGCAGCTGGGCTGCACGAACAGGACGGCCTCTTCATGACCCTCGACGTCAACCTTGATGAAGGCCACACGATCTGGCATATGGAGGTCGTCAAGTCTTCGGCAGGAACGGCGACAGTGAGGGTGGCTGTCAGAACCTGCGGAGTGACGATCCTTGCAGGGCCGGATGCTCGCGGCCATCTCGATGGGGAATCTCAAGAATAACGCTTCCGGCCAGACAGATATTGCCACCTGATGGGCGGTCACGGTCGGCGACGGACCTCTGAAGCAGAGCGAACACTTCGGGTTCGAGTTCATCGGCCAGTGCGTGGAGAATCGCGACAGAGCGCCTATGAGTACCAAGCCGATGTTTGCCCACCGATGTGAGTGCCAGGGCGTCCTGCCTCGGAAGTGATCGGATAAATCTGAAATCCCACCTATTTGACGCCCTGCGAATGCGGAGCACAACCTCGCCCGTCCATAAAAACTCGTGTTGTTCCAGAGGTTCCGGCGTACTCGGATCAGCGAGGAATGCATCATGGCGACTGAATCCGATCAGGGCGAAAGAGAGAGTAAACCGGACCACGGCGAAGGCCAGACCCAACGGTCGGAGAACGAAGCGATTGTAGATTAGAGGAGAAGAGAGAAAAAACAGCACGCAGGCAATCAAACTCGCGTGGAGGTGGAGCAATAGGTTCTGTGGGGGCAAATTCAATTCGCCGCGAAGTCGGCTCGCCCGAATGCTGCCGGTGATCAAGAGCGCAAAGGCCGCTAGACCAATAATTCCGAGCGACGCTGCTATGCCGAGTACGCCACTGTGGACGCTAGCGAGTTCGCTGAGTCCAAATCCACGCGGGAACGAATCTAGAACGGCAGATGCATCTTGCCGCAATCCCGTTGCTCGAGCGGCGCTCGATGCACAAGCAGTGTGCCCCGCCGCGAAGCCGGGAGCTCAGGCTGACGCCACTAAGGGCAATCAGAATGGCGCAGCCACACACGGTTGCGGTCAGCCGGAGAACTGTCGAGATCCGACCAGTGCGCAGCGCGGTTATCGCGGCGCCTCCCAGCCAGCGCGATTGCGGCTCCACGGCTGCCGGAAAGAGCCAGGCCGGCAATGCAGACCGCTCCGCCGATCGCAGCGGATGCTCTGCCGACCGATGTCACTGAGGCTCGGTAGAGGTACGCGCTGAGGGGCAGCGCCAGAACCGTGCTGAGCCCGAGCACGTTCGGATGCTCGGTTAGCCCTACGGCGCGCCGCAGCGCAAGCGGCTCATAGCTGTTCCACGAGAGCTGGCTTGGACCGAACTCGGAGCCTCGATTGAAAACCGGTCATGCAAAGCGACAATGCTGCTCACGGCCACGGACGTCACGTACAACGTGGCTGCTCGCCGCGCTGGCTCGAACCGCGGTGGCATAAACAAGCATGGCGGCCGGAGCGCAGCTCTCAAGGCTCCGGTCATCCGCGGGCGTGGGCGAACTCGGTCGTCGGCGACAGAATGGCTTTGGAGCTCAGGCCGACCAGATTAGCGAGCAAGAGCCCAGAGATCGGAAGGAACGCCAGTGACGGGGCCGCTCTTCTCGGCATCCAGCCCCTCCGAAGCAAGAGGATGGCCGCACCGAGCGACAGCAAGTAGTCGGAGAGCATCTGGCCAAAGAACTGGACGGCGGTCCAGCTGCTGGTGAGGATGCCGGCGGAGAAGAACAGTGCCCCCGCCTGTGCAAGTGGATCTGTGGTGCGCCGGCCGGTTGTCCCGGGTGTAACGATCTCGATGTCGGTTCCGTGCTGCGAACTCTCACCTGAGACTTTGAGAGGCATACGAGATACCTGGTCCCCGATAGCGGTGTGCGATCTGGTGCGCGGCCGCGACCCGGACGAGGATGGACCAGAGCACTGCAGCGGTCATGGCTCCTGACAAGCACACTGCAAGTCCGTAGCCGGGAGCGCCTGCAAATGCGAAGCCCGCTACGGAAGAGCGAGCGATACGGCAACGGCCGTCCGAGAACGGAACGAGGCGGCAAAGCGTCGGGAAGCTCTCAGGCCGACAATTGCCCCACTGTAAGAGGTAATTCCCCATATCCTAGCCCCATCCATAATACCCATTCACGGGTTCCCAGTCCAGGCGCTCCCTGGTTGGGACCCGTGCGGGCTAGAAGTCCAAACATGGTAGCGGTCCATGCCAGAGCAAATAATACAAGGATCGCGGTGAGGCGCACCTCCGTCTTTGAGAGGCAGTGCTCGACCTTCCGCGATCCGAGGTATTGCCCAGTGTGCGGCCGCAGTAGCCGCAACGGCGACTGGCCCAAGGAGAGCGGGTCGCGACCGCGTCTCTCCGAATTGCTCGACCCCCACGAGAGTGCCGATGAGAAGTGTGGGGAGGCTGCGAGACCCGCTAGTGTGAGGCCATACTCGGGTACAAAATAGCGACTCTTAGATCGAGCTGTCTGAAACCACACCCGAATATGCGAGATGGAAGGTGGACGCACATTTCCCGGTGCCATGGCAAGCCCAGCCGCCGCACCCGATAGGCACCAAAGTGCCATGATGCCGGCTGTTGTTGCCGGGACCAGGCCGGATGATGCGCGGCAAGCCCGATCGCTACGCAGGCCAAAAGACCACATCACCTCGGGCCGCGATTCCGCTGGCATCAGTGGAGAATGCAGCGTCTCGAAGACCGTCCTGCACGAGCAGGGCGGGCAAACTGACTGCAAGGATCGGGAGTGCTCCACCAAGGTGACCAACTAGAGCTGAAAACCCAAATAGAATGAAAGCCGGAACAAGTGACCATGCAATGAGCGCACCAAAGTATGATTGGAGTACGTTCGCTGCGGGCAGGCTCTCCGCTACGGCTAGAACTTCTCCGAAGGAAAACGCCACGAGTAACCCCCAGAGTTACTTTGAAAAATGAAGAGAGCAGCCGCAAGTTGCCCTAGATCGGTGCCGCTCAGGATGCCCGCAGTTGCGAGCAAGATCAGGGCATTACTGCAGACTTGATGCGGCCTGGGAAAGCACCGTGTTTGCTATAGAGCGCTGCTGATGGCTTATGCGACGCCTCGAGTCGCTGGCGCCGCGATTTACCACGCTGGGGATCGGATCGCATTGGCGATTCGCCGGTCACCACACCTCGATCACCGTAGCCAACAACCGATTTGCTCCTCGGAGTTGAGGCAGTGCACGACTGCAGGGTAGCTAGCGGTGCGCATGGTGTTGGCGGACCGAGGTCCGCAGGTGTCAGCGATCTGGGGTTCGCGCTCGCGGGCCGACAGCACCACCACCAGAGGTCGGTTCGTCGCTGTCTGGACTCCGAGGCAGACCAGGGGCAAGGCTCTGACCGTGCGCCCAGAGGCGTAGGCGGCGATCGAGATTGGTGTCAGCTAAGAAATCTGCGACTCGGGTCGCGTCGGGCTGGCTCGAGTGTCAGGTCAAATACGTTGAGGGCATGCTCGGGTAGGCTCCGGCTTCACATGGGAACTGCTTCCTCCAGATGACACTCCGCGAGCTACGCGTCGGTTATCGTCCGTCGACGTTGGGTGGTCGCGGTGGCTGTCCTTAGCACCGTGATTGCCGCCGGGGCTGTGAGTGTGATTTCGACGCCGATCTATTCTGCCTCTGCGGAGGTTCTAGTCGAGCCCCGTGGTCAGGATGGTCTCTTCGAGAACCAGATCACGAACTTGAGACGCGTAACATCGAGACGGAGATTCAGGTAATCGAGGGCGAGGCCGTACGCGAGCGGGTGCGGCGTAACCTGGATCTGACCGAGTTGCCGACTGCGCCGGTTGCGTCGGCGGTGGGCGAGACGGATGTCATCTCTCGGTGGTTGTTCGCGATGCCAACGCTGAAAACGCGGAAAACACTCGCAGATGCGTATGAGTTGGCCTACGTTGAGGTGCGTCGCGAGCAGGCTGTCGAGGCTCTTCTCGCCGCCGGTACCGAGGTCCAAAGTGCTATTAATTCACTCCAGCAGCAGATCAACACGCTTGACGATGATGATCCGCGTCGGAATGGCCTGATTAACCAATTGGCGACCTTTCAGACGACGTTTGACCAGCTGCGCGTCGACGCCGCGCTACGTACCGGTGGCGCGACCATCATCCGTACGGCCGAACTCCCGACCGATCCCGTCGAGCCGACCCCGGCGCGCACCGTCGTGCTCGCTGCGGTCGTCGGCCTGCTGATCGGGCTCGGTGGAGCGTTCCTGGTCGACTACCTCGACGACAAGGTCCGATCCGACGAGGACCTCGAACGGATCACCGATCGGCCAGTGCTCGCGGTCGTGCCGATCGATCCGCCGCCGGACAACCGGCCGATCTCGCTGTCCGAACCGGCGCATGGGGCGGTCGAGGAGTATCGAGGGCTACGTACGAACCTGCAGTTCCTCGGCCTCGACCGCCCGATCAGCGTCATCCAGATCACGAGCTCAGCGGCAGGCGAGGGCAAGACGACAACGGCGACGAACCTCGCGGTCGTGCTCGCCCAGGCGGGTCACCGCGTGGCACTTGTCGACGCTGACCTTCGGCGACCGCGCGTCCACGAGGTGTTCGATGTTCCGCAGACACCGGGTTTCATCGATCTGTTGCTCGGGGTGAACTCGCGCGACGTCGTGCAGAAGATCGACGTCGGCGGGCCGACCCGCGTCAGCGTGTACGCATCCGGCACCGTGCCGTCGAACCCCAGCGAACTGCTCAGCGGGCGACGCGTGCGGCAGCTCTTGCACGAGATGGGCGCGCACTACGACTACGTGATCGTCGACTCGGCACCGATTCTGCCGGTCTCCGACTCGGTCGCGCTCTCCGGGGCGGTCGACGGGGTGCTCGTCGTCGCCCACGCCGGTCGGGTCACCGAGGACAACGTGCGCGAAACCCTCGACCGGCTCGACCGGGTCGCCGCACCCATGCTCGGGCTCGTGCTCAACCAGGCGACGAAGAAGTCGAAGGGCTACTACGCCTACGGCGGCTACAACGGCCCCACCGGCGCCCAGCCGGTGCCCGTGATCGACACTCGATCGACGTTCCCCGCACCGACCGACGCATGACCGACCAGCGTCGGTTCGTCCGGCGTAATCGGGTCGACGAGCGCTGGGCACTTGCCATCGCGCTCGCATCAGGAATCCTCGCAACGTTCGCAGGTGCCTCGCCGACCGGTTCCACCGGGGTCGATGCCGTGCTCGTCGTCGTGTCCGTTGGATTCGTCACCTGGGCGGCCGCTTCGGCGCCATGGTGGGCATCGGCAGCCGCGGCCGGCATCGGTGCAGCGATCGCCCTCGATCCGATCGTCGCCCTGATCGGTGCTGCCGGCTTCGCCGCCGGGCTGATCGTCGGGTTGCGACGACGCGACCAGAGCGAGTTGCGAGCCGTCATCGGCGGCATCGCCGCCAACGTCCTCATCCGCTCCGACGCCGAGGTGTTCCTCGGGCTCTCGGCGGTCATCGCCGTCGTCACGTGCGCCGCCCTGGTGCTCGTCGGGTTGCGGCGACGCCCGCGCAAGATCCGCAGGTACGGCTACCTCGCTCTTGGAGCCGCCGGGGTACTGATGGTGATCGCCATGGCGGCCCTTGCCGCAGCGGGTCTGTCGGCACGTCCGGACCTCAGCGCCGGCTCCAGCAAGGCCCGGCAGGCGATCACCAGTCTCAATCAGGGCGACTACGCCGGTGCCGCCGACCTGTTCGCCGAGTCGTCGAACGCCTTCGCCCGCGCCGGCGACCAACTCGGCGGCGCCCTCGCCGTGCCGAGCCGCATCATTCCAGCGGTGGCGATCAACGTCGACGCCGGCAACGAGCTCGCTGCCGCTGCTGCCGCCGCCACGCGCGACGCCGCCGACGCGCTGCGCTCCATCGACCCGGCGACGCTGCGAGTCGTCGGCGGGCGCATCGACCTCGCCGCCGTCTCAGCCGTCGAAGCGCCACTCCTCGACGTGCAGCAGGCGCTGCTCGACCTGCGCGCCGTCGCCGACGACGTCGAGTCGCCGTGGCTGCTCGGCGCGCTGCAGGACGAGCTCGCCGAGCTCCACGAACGGCTCGACGCCAACGAACCGGCATTGGTCAATGCCATCGACGCGGTGCGCTTGGCGCCGGGATTGCTCGGCGGTGACGAACCTCGCCGCTACCTGGTGATGTTCACCTCGCCGGTCGAGGCCCGCGGGCTGGCCGGCTTCATGGGCAACTACGCAACCGTGACGATCGACGACGGTCAGGTCGCCGTCGACGAGTTCGGCCGCCGCAGCGACCTCGAGGCGGCGGTGGGGGAGGGCGCGTCCTGCACCGGATGCCCCGCCGAGGTCCTCGACCGCTACAGCCGGTTCGGATTCAGCGACGGTGAGGGCGTCTTCCATCCGCGGGCGTGGTCGAGCATCACCTTGCCGGCCCACTTCCCGTACGTCGCCGAGATCGCCCATGCCATGTTTCCCCAGAGCGGTGGCAGCGAGATCGACGGTGTGATCGCCATGGACCCCCACATCGTCCAGGCGTTGATGAAGTACACCGGCCCGATCGAGCTCACCGATCTCGGGGTCAGCGTCGCGCCCGAGACCGCTGCCGAGTTCCTCCTCGCCGGACAGTACGCACTGCTCGACGACACATCGAACGAGGAGCGCATCGAGGCGATCGACACGCTCGGCCAGCAGGTGATCGGCGCGTTGCTCGCCGGCCAGCTGCCCGAACCGAGCGGGTTGGCCCGCGACCTCGGCCCGCTGATCGACGAACAACGGCTGCTCGTGTGGACCGACGACGAAGGCGAACAGGAACTGTTCGAACGCATCGGGCTCGCCGGTGCGTTGCCGGTGATGGGCGACGACGGCGGGTTCGCCGTCACCGTTGCCAATGCCGGCCACAGCAAGATCGACTACTTCCTCGAGCGCGACGTCGACGTCGCTGTCGAGACCGATGCCGACGGGCAGCGGACGCTCGTTGCCGACGTCGTCCTCACCAACACCGCGCCCTCGAGCGGTCTGCCGAGGTATGTGATCGGCAACTCGTTCGGCCTGCCCGACGGGACCTCGCGCCTGTGGGTCAGCTTCTACGGTCCCAACGCCGTACCGGTCGCTACCCGCAATGGTGAGCCGCTGCAGGTGCCGCCGCCACTGACCGAGGCCGGCTGGTGGGCGACCAGCTTCGACGACATCATTGGCCCAGGAGAGTCGGTGACGTACCGAGTGGAGTACCCAATTGGGGCTGATCGTGACGGAGTGAATTCGCCCGTCGTCTGGACGCAACCGCTGGCGAAGCGAGAACTCGGAAACTGAGCGTTAATCCTCCAACACGACGAGTCGATACGGACCACTGCTACGGTGCCATCACACAATGGGGCCGGGCGATCTACAGAACTGCTGTGTGTCCGTTATCCAAATCCGAGTGGAGTCGACGCGATGGCCGTCCCCAATTCCCAAGTTCGACGATCGGTGACAGACACTCGGAGCGCTCGCGCCCGCCATTCGCACGCCATCGAGCGGCGGGACCATACGCCGCACGGTGTGACGATTGCGGTGCCGTCACCGACGGCCCGGCAACTGCGGTTGCAGCGCACATTCGACGTCATCCTCGCCATCGCCGCCGTGGCCATCCTGTTGATCCCCGGGCTGCTGATCGCCGTTCTCGTCAAGACCACGAGCCGTGGACCCGTCTTCTTCACGCAGGCTCGGGTCGGTCGAGGCGGAGAGCTGTTCTCGGTCTACAAGTTTCGCACCATGGAAGATGGCACGCACGGTGCGGTTCTGCGCGACGCCGAGGCGGCCGCGGCGTACCGCGCCAACGACTTCAAGCTTCCGCCGAACGATCCGCGCATCACCCGGTTCGGCCGGTTTCTGCGTAAGACGAGCCTCGACGAGGTGCCGCAGCTGCTCAATGTCCTCAAGGGCCAGATGAGCATTGTCGGCGTGCGTCCGCTGCTGCCCGACGAATTGGCGTTGCGTCCGGGCCTCGATCAGGCGTTGTATCGGGGGATGCGCCCCGGCATGACCGGCCTCTGGCAGGTGCGTGGTCGATCGACCGTCGGCAAGACCGATCGCCTCGAGCTCGACCGGATCTATCTCCAGAACTGGTCGGTGTGGGGCGACGTCAAGATCGCTGCCCTGACCCCACTCGCACTGCTCAGGATCAGTCACGCCCATTGACGTGATCGAACCGCGAAAACGCTTGCGCCTCGATTTGCTAGCGTGCCTGGGGCGGGGGCGGGTAGTATCACACAAATCCTTAGGAAAGGGATGTGCACGATGAAGAAGATTGCCCTCGGAATCATGGCCCTGGCGGCGGGTGTCTTCGGCTTCGGTGTCGTTGCGCAGGCCCAGTACACGCCAGGTGGCGAAGTCGTCGGCGGTGGGACCGTTTCTCCCGGCGCCCCGTTCACGGTGGTGTTCGAGAACTGCCCCGTCGGTGTGATGATCACGATCAGCCAGGCGCAGTCCACGCCGCCCTCGCTGACCGTCGAGTGCCTCCCCGTGACCTCGCCGGCGCTGACGGGCAGCATCGTCGGCCTACTGCTTCCGCAGCAGACGGGCCTCGGCACCGCCACCGCCACGTTCACCTCCGGCCCGACCACCCCAGGCGACTACGTGGTCACCGCCTCCGGCCCTGGATACTCGGCGAGCCTGGCGATCACCGTGCCCGGACAGGTCGGCACCACGACCACGGTCGCGGCGCCGGGAACCACGGCGACGCCGGGCGGCACACCGGGCGGCGTGATCCCGTCGACCGGCGGTGACGGCATGGGTACCACCGCGACCATCGCCCTCTCCCTCTTCGTCGTCGGCGCCGGCCTGTTGATCGTCGCCACCGTGCGACGTCGCCAGCCGCACGCCACCGCCTGACCTCACCAATCCGACAATGACGGCGCCGCCTTCGGGCGGCGCCGTCGTCGTTTTCGATCTCTGCCGCGTGTCCTCGTGATCTCGGCTTGACATCGAACATGTGTTCGATAGAATGGCGATATGGCTGGGGTTGCCGCCGCCGGGTCGAACGAGTCGCTCCTGATTCACCGTGAGCGTCGCGCCGGCACCGCCCGGGCAGAGCTCGACGACGAGCTCAGCGAAGTCACGGGTCACCTCAACGCCCAACACGGTCGGCTCGTCGACCTGACTCGGCGCATGATCGCCGACTGCACCTGGTCGGTCGACGGCATCCACTCGCCCGAGCAGTACCTGTCGTGGAAGACCGGGCTGTCGCCCACCCGGGCCCGGGAGATCGTCGCCATCGCACACCGAGCCGACGAGCTGCCGGCGTGTGTCGATGCGCTCCGGCGCGGCGAGCTGGCGATCGACCAACTGGTGGCGATCGTCAAGCGAGCCCCGGCGTACATCGACTCCGGGATCCTCGAGCTCGGCCGCATGCTGACCGTCACCCAGATCCGCCGACTCCTCGCCCGCTACCCATTCCCCGAGCCGCCACCCGGCGAATCGGCCGACGGCGGCAACCGCGACGAACCCGACGACGTCGGCACGATGGCCGTCCCGATTGCCAGCGGCGACAGCGCCGAGGTGCCTGCCCCCGACGGCCAGGAGCACCCGCTCGACCGCACGGCACCGCTGCCGACCGCCGGCGCCACGGCCGACGACCGCATGTGGTTCGGCACCGGCGACGACGGACGGTGGCGCCTGCACGTCGAGACCGACCCACTCACCGGCATGATGCTCGAGAGCGCCCTCGACGAGGCCCGCGACGCCCTCTTCAATGCCGGCAACGTCGACGTCACGATGGTCGACGCGCTCCGCGAGATCGGCCAGCGATCACTCGACACGCTCACATCGCCCGAACGCCGCGACCGTTTCCGCACCCACATCCACCTCGACACCGACGGCGTCGCCACCGACTCGCGCGGCTGGTCGCTGCCCGATGCCATCCGCCGCTACATCACCTGCGACGGACTCCTCAGCCCCACGTTCGTCGCCGACGGCATCCCGATCTCGGTCGGCCGAACGCAACGCGCGATCCCGGAACGCACCCGGCGCACCGTCGTGCTGCGCGACCAGGGATGCCGCGTGATCGGCTGCACGGCGACGCACCACCTCGAAGTGCACCACATCGTCCACTGGGAAGACGGCGGACCGACCGACACCTGGAACCTCGTCGCCCTGTGCCCGCACCACCACCGCGTGCACCACCGCGGCAAGCTCGGCATCTCGGGCAACGCCGACGACCCGAACGGCCTCACCTTCTCCTGTGCCGACGGCAGCGTGCTGGCAACCACGGGAGCCAAACCCAAGCCCCCCGGGGCGCCGCCACCACCTCCAGCCGGAGGCTACGAGTCACCGCTCGGCGAACGCGTCCTCATCCGCGACGTCTTCTTCCGCAAGCCGCCCTGGTTCCAAGGCACGTACATCCCCCACGCCGGCTGACCGTCGTCCGACCGCCCAACCGCAGCGGCGACGTTGCTCAGGTGAGGCGTCGGCGGCTGGGGCGGCGGGATGCCAGCAGCAGCGCCAGTCCGGCGAGCACGCCGAAGGCGGCCAACCGGAACAGCAGATTCGGCGCCGAGCCGGTCGCCGGGAGAGCGCCCGTGCAGATGGTCGTCACGCTCACCGGCCCGGCGACGGCGCCATCGGCGGTGGTCAGCGTCACCTGGATGCTGCCGCCGTTTCCGGTGCCGTTCGGCCAGGGCATCGTGCCGGCGAGCGGATGGCCCGTGGTGACCGCCAGGACGTTCCCCGTCGGACCGGCCCACGTGATCGTGACCGGACCACGCACTGCGCCCGACGTGCCGGTCAGCGACCATGTCAGCGTCGGCGGCGGCGACGGGCAGGCGGCGCTGACCCGAGCATCGACGCAGTTGACTGCCACCGACAGCGTCACTGTGCCGAACCCGCCGCGCCCGTCGGTCACCTGCCACGACACCGTGTACGCCGTGCGCACCGACGGCGACGTGACGATCTGCAGCTGGCCACTCGGCAACAGCGTGGTGCTCACACCCGCCGGGGCGAGGATCGAACCGGGCACCACGGACAACGCATCGCCGTTGACGTCGCTGGTGCCGGCGAGCGGGTTGACCACCAACGTGCCGCCGCAGACCGCGTTGCCGGTCTCGGGCGAGACGTCCGGGGCGACGTTGACGAAGATCGAGAAGTCGGCGTTCGACACCGACGCTGCGGTGATGACGATCGTCGTCCGCGTCGGATCGCCGCCGTCGAGGTCGTCGAGCGGCGTGTACCCGGCAGGCAGCGTCGCCTCGTCGAGATCGACCATGTACGTGCCTGGCACGAGCCCGATCGCCGTGTACAGCGGGTCACCCGGCAGCGGATCGCCACCGACGACGAGCGCCGCCACCGGCGCCGAGGCGACCGGCGCGGTCGCTCCGTCGAACACGACCACGTCGTCACCGCCGCCTGCCACGGCGTCTGCGCCGAGGAACGTCACCACGATCCCCACACCGGCCGTCGCCGGCTCGCTCGGCTGGCGCACCCCGTCGCGGTTGATGTCGCTCCACACCAGATCACCGAGCGTGAAGTCGCCGACGTACCCGAAGTCCTGGTCGAGGTCGGACATCGAGATCGGCCCGAGCGTGAGCGTCGACTCCGAATCGGTGGGATCGCCCTCGGGATCGAACGTGACCCTCATGCCCGCCGGCAACGTCGCCGTCTCGACGACGACCCGGTAGTCGCCCGGCGGGAGGCCGGTGGCGAGGTAGCCGCCGTCGCCGTCGGTGGTGATCGTGCCCGAGCCGTTGTCGGCCACGGTGGCGAAGTCGCCGTCGAAGCCGGCCCAGTGGATGGTGACGTCGACGCCGGGGATCCCTGGTTCGTCAGGGTCCTCCACGCCATCACCGTTGGTGTCCCACCAGATGACATCACCGATCTCGCCCTCGCCGACGTATCCGAAGTCGACGTCGGTGGCGTCCTCGCCGATCCCGAGCGTCCGCACGGCGGTCTCGTCGGCCCCACCATCGAGGTCGAACGACGGCGACAGTCCGAACGGCACGCCCCCGGTGACCGTCACCCGGAAGTCGCCGGGCGGCAGCAGCGAGAACCGGTAGAGACCGTCGGTGTCCGTGACCTCGTTGCCGAAGTCGACGTTGTCGTCACTCGTCGCCAGATCGCCGTCGAAGCCTGCCCACGTCGCCTGCACGTCGGCGCCGGGGATGCCCGGCTCGTCGGCCTCCTGCACGTCGTCGGTGAAGAAGTCGAGCCACACCAGGTCGCCGAGGCTGCCGCGACCGGCGAGGCCGAAGTCGACGTCGGTCCGGCTCTGGGTGATCGTCGTCTCGACGCTCGAGGCGACCGGCGTCGTGCCGTCCCAGTCACCGTCGAGGTTCGACGTCACGTCGAGCTCATTCGCCGGCGCCCCGACCATCGTCACCCGCACGTCGCCCGCCGGGACGTTGGCGACCTCCCAGAGCCCGTCGGCATCGGTCGTCGCCGGAGCGAACACCACGTCGTCGCCGTCGTCGAAGATCCCGTTGGCGCCCGCCCAGTGGACGACGATCGACTGACCCGGCACGCCCGGCTCGGCGGTGTCGGTGTCGGGCGGCTGCGGACCGGCGCCGTTGCCGTCGACGTCGAGCCACACCAGGTCGCCAACGGTGAGCGTGCCCGTGTAGCCGAAGTCGGCGTCGAGGTCGTCGCCTCCCGCCGGCAGCGTCCGCACCGTCTCGTCGTCCAAGGTGCCATCGGCGTCGAAGGTCTGGGCGAGCCCCGGTGGCAGGCCGCTGACGGCCACCAGCACGTCGCCGGCAGGGAGCCCGCCGACGAGGTAGCCGCCGTCGGCGTCGGTGAGCACCGCGGGGTAGCCGACGTTGTCGGCGGTCGTGAGGATGTCGCCGTCGAAACCCGCCCACGTCGCCGACGCGGTGATGCCGGGGATGCCGGCGTCGAGGCCGTCGACGGCCCCGTCGCCGTCGTGGTCGAACCACACCAGGTCACCGACGGCCGACGTGCCGCGGTAGCCGAAGTCGGCGTCGAGGTCGACCTGGCCGGCAGTCAGCGTGCGCGTCGAGCGGGCGTCGTGGACGAGGATCGAGTCGGGGTCGTAGGTCTGCACGAGCCCGAGGTCCGGCAACGTCGACTCGTCGAGCTCGACGAGCACCTGCCCTGCCGGCAGGAACCCGACCAGGTAGTTGCCGGAGGCGTTCGTCGCCCCGTCGAAGTAGACGACATCGTCACCGTCAGCGCCACCGTCATCGACGACGCCATCGGGGCCGAGCCAGGTGACGGTCACCCCGACGCCGGGGATGCCGGGCTCGCCGGCGTCCTGGACGCCGTTGTCGTCGGCGTCGATCCACACCGTGTCGCCGACGGTCGCCGAACCGGCGTACCCGAAGTCGCGGGTGAGGTCGATCTCGTTCTCGGCGAGCGGCGCCGTGTTCGTCGAGTCGAGCGTGCCGTCGGGGTCGAACGTGTTGGTCAGGCCAGGTGGCAGGTCGGCGACGTCGACGGTGACGGTGTACGTGCCGGGCGTCAGCCAGCGCGTCGGCGTGTCGACCGTGCCGGTCGCCCAGCGGCCGCCGCCGTTGGTCGGGTCGGGCTGCGGGAAGATCGGCCCGGAGGCGATCGATACGCCCACGCCGACGCCCGCGATCCCCGGCTCACCGCTGTCCTCGACGCCGTTGCCGTTGAGGTCGAGCCAGACGAAGTCGCCGAGGATGCCGCCCGCCAGGTCGACGTGGCCGGCGGCGTCGAGCGGTCCGTAGGTGCGCACGTCGGGGTTGTCCTGGCGCTCGTAGTCGACGAGCGCAAAGTACGTGGCGACGGTCGCCTCGTTGATGATCTCCGGCCCGTCGACGAGCCCGCTCCGCGGGAAGTCGTCGTCGATCGTCAGCTGGTAGTCGATGGTGATCGTCTGGCCCGGCAGGATCGTCGGCACGTTCCAGGCGAGGCAGCCGTCGTCGGTCCCCAGCTCGCCGTCGACGAGATCGGCGCCGGGGGCGCTGGAGACGATCGTCGTCGACACCCGCGGCGTGCCGGCCGTGCAGGTGGCGCCGCCGGCGACGCTCGTCGAGTCGACGAGGTCGGTGACGTCGACGTCGTACGCCGTCCGGTTGCCGGCGTTCGTCAACGCCAGCTCGTACGTGACAGTCAGGCCGGCGACGTCGGGAACCGGATCGTCCGGGGTCGTCTCGCGCAGCCCCGACTCCAGCGGGGACGCGACCCGCTTGGTCAACGTGACCGCCGGTTCGGCGATCGGCACGTCGGCGTCGTCGGCGATCGTCAGCTGCGGCGTCTGGTCGGTGTAGGCGAGCGTCGCCGTGTTCGTCAGCACGTCGCCGCTCACCGGCTGCCCGGCCGTCGGCACGTCGTTGTTCACCCGCGCCCGGTAGAGGAAGAAGACCGCCCGGGCGTTGTCGATCGCCGGCACCTCGCCGAGCGACCAGGTGGGGCCGCCGGCCAGGAACGTGCCGCGACGAAGCAGCTCGGCGGGGGTGCAACCGAGGCAGGAGATGTCGATCGTCTCGACGAACTCGACGCCGCCGAGCGCCATGTCGTCGGTGAGCGTGACGTCGTCGCCGTAGTCGAGGTGGGCGGGAAAGCCGACCTCGACGAGGTAGACGACATCCGACCCAGCGGTCGCAGCGGGCGTCAGCGCGGTCTTGGTGATCGTCGGCCCACCGACGGTCAACGTGAACGTGGCGCTGGCGTCGTAGCCGGGACACGTCGCCGGCGAGCACGGCGACCCGCTGTCGGCGCCACTGCGCTCGCCGGGGACCGCGCCGGCCAAGGACGTGCCCGTCACCCGCCCCGTGTTCGGAAGTTGCTCGGCCGACACCAGGTCGCCGGCGAACGTCACCAGGTAGGTGAGCTGGAACGAGGCACCAGGGGAGAGGCCGGCGGTGCCGTCACCGTCGGGGTCGGCCGGCAGCGCTGCCCACGTGATCGTGTTGGCGGCGAGGTCGACGGTCGCACCCGCCGCCGTGACGGTGGCGACCTCGTCGCTGAACGTGTCGGTGACCACCAGATCATGAGCGGCGGAGACCTGCGTCCCGGTTCGGTTGGTGATCGTCAGCGTGTACTCGACCTCGTCGGTCGGATAGACGATGGTCCGGTCGGCGAGCTTGGTGATCCCGAGGTTCGGTTCGACGACCTGCGTCGACACGCTCTGGCGCACCGTCCGCGGGAGCGTGCCGGCGCCGGTGTCCGCGTCGAAGGTCAGGACCGCCTGGTTGGTCACCGAGTTCGGCCGGCGGTTGAGCGCTTCGGACCCGACCGGCACGTCGTTGACGGTGGCCGCGAACGTCAGGACCACGCAGTGGTCGGATCCGACCGGCGACGTCGACACACCCGTGTTGGTGACCACGACGGCGTTGGCGGCGCTGGTGTCGAGCGTGTAGTCGCCGCTGATGTCGACGCCGCCGGTGGCACACGACGCCCCGGTGGTCACCTCGCGTGCGGCGACGCCCGCCGAGCCCGCCACCAACGTCTGGCCGCGATTGACGAGGCTGTCGGTGAGCACGAAGTTCTCCAGGCTGGCGCCCGCCGCCTGTCGGGTCGTCACCGTGTAGTCGATGATCTCGCCGATCGTCGCCTGGTTGCCCGCCGCGTTGCCGGGCCCGGTCACCCGCGTCGTCCGCGTCTTCGACATCGTCACGCCGCGCGAGCTGACGTTGGCATCGTCGTCGGCCGGCGTCGTGTTGGCCGCCGGTTCGAGTTCGGGATCGACGTTCTGGCGCGGGACGTACACGAACGGGACGCCGGCGGTGGTCGGGGTCTCGTAGCTGCGAACGCCGGCGACGTTGGTCCAACTGGTCGACGGCGGCTCGTCGACGGGCAGCGTCCACGTGTAGGTGAGCGACAGCGTGGTGCCGGCGGCGACGGTCAGCGCGTCCCACTGGATGTGGTCGGGCGTCGCATCGACGCACACCCCACCGTTGGAGATCGTGCCGATGCCGTCGCCCGGCACGCAGGTCGCATCCTCCGCGGTGAGGCCGTCGTTGTTGATCGGCAGGAGGTCGCGGATCGAGACGTTCTCGGCGTCACGCGAGCCTTCGTTCGTCACGTCGATGCGGTACGTGACGACCGTGCCGCCGCCGAGGTTGGTGACGTCGTTCGCCGGCGGGTCGTAGTTGGTCGGCGGACCGACCGGTGGGGCGGTGGTGACGATGCCCTTCGTCAGCGCCAGCTCGGCCTCGGCGAACGTCGCGCCGGCCGAGTCGGGGACGACGAAGATCTCGCCGTTGGTGTTCTCGAAGCTGACACGCGCCGTGTTGAGCGCCGGGTCGCCTGACGTGCCGGCGTCGGGTGCCGGGTCGGGGCTGTTGGTGACGATCGCGCTGAACACCGTCTGTGCGACCTGCGAGGGCTCGAGCGGAAGTGACCCCTGCAGCCGCCACTGGATCCGCTGGCCGGTGGCGGGCGTGCCGGTGACCGACACGGGGCTGACGTTCTCGATCGGCACCTCGTTCTCCGGCCCCGCCTCGCTGGCCTCGAACTGCTGACCGGGCGGGAGGAAGTCGACGAGCGTTGCCCCGACCGTGTCGAGCGAGTCCGGCGGCACGATGGTGAGGCGGTAGCAGATGCGGTCACCGGGACCGATCGCCAGCACGGAATCGTCCTGCCAGGCGACGCCGGTGCCGTCCCCGCACGGAGCCCCCGGTGAGCCCGGGTAGCCGACCTCCTTGTTGAACTGCACCGGGGTGCCCGACTGGCCACGATCGGAGTCGTCGTCGACCTCGGCCGGTACGAACGTGTCGGGATCGGCGGGCCCGTTCTCGGCGAACGTCGTCACCTCGGCCGTCAGGTCGACGTGGTTCGACCACGTGTCGTTGGCGGCGACCGGCGCGCCGTCGTGGTACTCGGTCAGCGCCTCGGTCGAGAACCCGATGCTGCCGATCTGATTCGGTCCGACCTCGTACGCCGACAGGTCCCAGGTCAGCTGGGTGGTGCCGGCGCCGGGATCGTGGGCGTAGGTCGAGTACGGCACCGACGGCGGCGGGAGCGTCACGGTCGTGCACGACGGGGAACGGGGCACGTCGTCGATCGGGCACGTGCCGTCGGGCGTCACGTCGACGAGGAGCAGATCGGCGACGCCGTCGGTGACGACGTACTCGGACGATTCGATGATCAGGCTCCAGCGGGAGATCGCCCCCTGGACGATCGCCGGCGACGTGACGACCTTGTGCACCGACAGGTCGACGGCTTCAACGGTCTCCTCGGCGGTGACGGCGGTGGCGATCCCACCGAACTCGGTCTGCAGGGCGACATCGTTGGTGTACGTGGTGCCCGTGCCGACCTGCTTGGTCGCCGCGCCGGTGTTGTTGTCCAGGTTGGCCGCCTGCGCCCCGTCGGTCGCCGGCACCGCGTCGGGCCACGTCATCGTGTTCTCGCGGAGCGGGATGCCGGCGACGTACTGCAGTTCGATGACGTCGTTGGTGGGCAGCGGGCTGCGATCGCTCAGATCCCACTGCACGTGGGTGAAGACGCCGACCCGGCCGCCCGGGTTCTCAACGGTCTCGACGAGGTCGGGCGGCAGGCACAGTGGGGCCGGGATCGCGTCGACGTTGCCCTCGACGAGCGATCCCGACCCGGGGTACTCCTCGCTCGTCGAGTGGTCGATGTCGCCGCACCCGAGGAACTCGATGCCCGCCGGGAGGTAGTCGTCGAGCGTCGAGATCTCGACGGCGCCTTCCGTACCCGTCTCGGCGCGCAGCGTGTAGATCGTCTGCTGGTCGTGGACGCCGCGCAGCAGCTCACCCTCGAGCGACGGCTCGCTCTTGGTCAGCAACACCGGCACGAGCGTCGTTTGGCCCGGCGCCGCGGCGGTCGTGTCGGGTGGGTCGGGGGTCGGCAGGGCGACGACGTTGGTCGTCCCCGGCGACGCCGTCACCGTGGGGACGACCGAGTCGACGTCGCTGGCGAACACCGCGGCAGGTACGACGGCGGTCTCGCCGACCTCCCAGGCGGCGTCGCCGACACCGAGGTCGTAGTTGAGGTTGTAGTCGAAGTTGAAGACGACGCCGGGGCGGAGGTCGACGACGTTCTCCCACACGACGACGCTCCCGGTCGGGTTGCCGGCGGCGTCGGTCGTGGTGATCGTGCGGGTGGGGGCCCGCGGTGCCCCGGTGTCCGACACGCCGAGTGGCAACGTGACGCTGATCGCCAGGTTGTAGGCGGTGGTGTCGCCCTCGTTGACGATCGTCAGCGTCACCGGTGTGCTGCGACCGATCAGCGTGTCGCTCGGGATGTCCTGCGTGACGCTCAGCGCGGCGGCCGCGTCGACCGTCGTCGCCACCTGCGGCGCCGCCGTCGCGGCCACCGTGATCGCGGTGATCAGTGACGCCGCCAGCAGCAGCGGAGCTGCATGCGAGGCAGCGCGACGTCCCCCGAACGACACGCTCGGGCACGCTAGTGCACCCGTTCGGGCGTCCGGAGCGGATCAGTCGTCGCCGCGCTGGCGGGTGAGGTAGGTGCGCCCCGGTTCGCACTCGGGCGCCAGGCTGCACCAGCGACACGTCATCCCCGGACGGCGCTCCGGTGGCCGTCCCTCCGACTCGAGTTCGACGAGCACGTTGATGCCGTCGAGCGTGCGGCGCACGGCACTGCGCAGGAGCCGCTCGCTGACGTCCTCCGTCTGCGCCTCGGACGCATCGAGGTAATAGGTGGCCACCCGCCGCGGCGGCACCTTGCGCGTCAGTGTCTCCACCAGCGCGTAGAAACCGAGGTCCTGGCGGTGGCGGAGGTTCGGTCGACCCGTCTTCAGGTCGACGATCACCTTGCGACTCTCGGCGCCCTCGGGCCTGCCGAGCATCAGGTCGACGCGCGCCTGCAGCAGGATCGGGCCGGCGTTGGGCCAGCGCACCGCCGCCTCGGTGACCGGGTTGGCCCGCTTGTCGAGCGGCGGGAAGCTCTCGACGAACTTCGTCACCCGCTCCACCGACTGCCCGCGCAGGTCGGCCTCGTCGGCGGGGGAGAGGCCGGCGATCCAGTCACCGATTCCCCGCTCCTCACCGGCCAGCCGGGCCATCGCCTCGTCGACGAGGTCGGTGGGCGTTGGCTCGCCGCGCCACGACAGCAGCAACTGGATCGCCCGGTGCGCCACCTGGCCCTTGGCCGTCGACGGGGTCCAGGCGAAGTCGTCGGGGATGAGGTGGAACTCCTCGCAGTCGAGCGCCGTCGCCAGGCGATGCTTGCTGACGAACAGCTCCTCACCCTCGTCGAGCCGGCTGGCGAACTCCTCGAGCGCCTCGCGGATCTCGGCCTCGATGTCGGCGACGAGCGCCGGATCGAACACCAGCGGCGGGCCGCTGCGACGCAACGCGTCGAGCGTGCGCGTCTGTACCGGGTTCAGCGACGAGCCGGCGGGCCGGGACGCCGCCTCGATCTCGGTCACCGATTCGTCCAGCTGCACCACCCGGTCGACTGTACCGATCGGGTGCGCGCCGGGCCCGGAGGCCGGCGGCGCGGACCGGTGTGGTTCGGCATCGGCGGGATCGGTGTGGTCGGGATCGGCGGGTCGGTGTGGTCGGGATCGGCGCGCCAGGACCGCGGTCGGGATGGTCGTCGTCGGGATCGGCCGTCGGATGCCGGACCCGGACCTCATCCGTCGGTAGCCTCGCTGAGGTCATGAAGCACCAGTGGGTTGCGTACGTCATCGTCGCGTTGTTGTCGATCGGAGCGGGCGTCGCCATCGCCGGGCTGCCGAACAACGTGCCCGTCGACGCCACGATCGTGCCGCCGAGCACCACCGTCGCCCCGGAGCCGACGTTCACGACGACCACCGTCGAACCGACCGAGACGACCGAGCCGGAGCCGACGGTCGACGACCGAGCCCGAGACCACGGAGACGACCGAGCCGGAGCCGATCAGCTCGACGACGACCACGGTCGCCATCGACCGCTCGATCGCCATCGTTGCCGTCAACGGCGCCGACATCGCCGGCACGGCCACCCGCATGGTCAACCGTCTCGAGGGCCTCGGCTACACCGACGCCGTGTCGCGCGACGGCACCCAGATCGAGCAGCTCACGCGGGTGTACTACACCGACGGCTTCGAAGCTGCCGCCCAACAGATCGCCACCGAGCTCGAGCTCGCCGACGGGCTCGTCCTGCCGGTCGCCTCCGCGCCCGAAGTGCTCGACATCCCGGACACCTTCGACGTGATCGTCTACGTCGGCATCGACCGCGCCAACTGACGCTCCCGCCGGCACTGCCGGGACGGTGCCGGACCGTGATATCGACCGCGGCGTCGCCCCGGTACCGGCTGTGGTGCGGCCTCGCTGGCCCGGTGAACCCCATCACACCCCTTCGTCATGATGGGTGGCGTATGGACCACGCCACGACCGTCGACTTCGCCAGCGCCGCCCGATCGATCTCTCGGCAGGCGCGCCGGCGCGGCCTGGTGGCGCCGACGTACCGCTGCCCGCCGCGCCTGATCGGCGTCGACCGGTCGATCCGGCGCCGGCCCGACGGGGCGGTCATCGCCGTGCGGCTGAAGGACCGTCCCCGTGCCGCCGTCCTCGCCGACATGATCGAAGGGGTCGTCGTCACCAACCGACTCCAACCGCCCGACGCCGACCGTGTCCGCGCCGACCTGTGGGGCGAACTGCAGCAGGCGACCACCGCCGCGCCGAGTGCCGATCACCCCAACGCGCCCCGCCACGCTGCATAGCCGCCGCTTCTCGCGCCGCCACGTGTGGTGTGCGGGTCCGCTGTCCGGCACTCGTCGCGCACGGTCGTCGGGGCTCGGGTGTTTCCGTTCTGCCCGTCCCGCCACCCCCTGAACAGACGTGGGAACGAGTCAACTATCGTCACGGCGATGCGGTTGAGCCGGGGGATGGCGATCGCGGGCGGCGTCGTGCTCATCGTCGCGTGTGGCGGCAGCGACGACGACGAGCCCGTCGACTCGACCTCGCCCGTCACCATTGTCGAGACCACCGACGCCCCGACGACCACCGCCTCCCCGCCGACGACCGAACCCGCCGAGTCGACCGCCCCACCCACCACCGACGACCCCACCCAAGCCCTGATCGCCGAGATCGAAGCCGACCTCAACGAAGGCGAACAGGCTGTGTTCGCTGCGGGGGCCGATCCAGCGAACCCGGATCTACGCCGACGACCTTGCAGCGGTACCTCGCCGGCACGGCGCTTGGAGGTCGTGAACGGATTCCTGGACTCGCCTCGTCGCGGACGGGCCTCTTGCTGCGACCAAGCCGAGACTGTCGATAGCAGGCTTGTCGTCATCTTCGAGATCGAGCGACTGGAGATCTCGGCTCGCAGCCGCCAGTCGCGATAGTGAGCCTGTGTCGTGTCGATGCGGCGATCGTGTACCAGCCACGTTGTCAGGGTGCGAGCATCATCGTGAACGACGACGTCACTCGACCGGTCATCGCTGACCAGGTCGATGTCTCACTGATGGACGGTGTGTGGAGACTGATCGCGGGGAGTCCCGTGATCGACTCGGGCCGGGGACGGCCCATGCGAGAGTGACGTCGGTTTAGCGATGGTCGGCATCATGGGCGCTGCTGATGCTGGGCTCCGAGTCACGTGGCGGCCGGACTGACTACGACCTGAAAGCGGCGGCGGTCGTGTCAGCGTCAGTGCTGAATCCATCGCCGATCGTCCGCATTGGCGGATCCGGCGGCGGTGGCGCGGTGGTCCGACGTGTGCGTGGGTGCCGCTGCAGCATCGACCGCGACCCTGGGGAGAGGAGTTCACGGAGGGCGACATCCCGTTCTCGCCTGCCGGCGTTGGGCCGGAGGTGTCGACGGACGATCGGTGGCCGTGAACATCGCCTGTTCCGGGTGACCTGCGCCGATCGGTGGCGTCACGGATCGTTGGGTCGTGGTCGGGCTGTCTCCGTGGCCGACCTCATTCCGGCGGTGCGTGATCGGGCGAGTGGGATGATCGGGCTGCCGGTGCCGTCGGTGAATCCGCCGCCGGCGTCGGGCGGGATCGTCAACGTCGGGCTGTGGCTGGCGGTCGAGGAGCAGGCGGTGCCGTCCATCACGGCCGAGGCGGGCGGCGTGTGGATCACGGTGTCCCCACGGCTCGAGGCGACCCGCTACGAGTTCGGCAACGGCGATGCGATCGAGTGCGAGGGCGTCGGTGTGCCGATCGAGTCGGTCCATCCCGACCTCGACGTCGTCGAGCAGTCGCCGTCGTGCGGATACACGTACCGGCGGTCGTCGCCCGACGGCGATCCCTACGCGCTCGACCGTCACCGCGGTGTGGGCGTTGCCGTACGCATCGTCGAGCGGGTCGGGCTCGATCCCGCCGATGGAACGGTCGGTCGTCCTCGACTACGACGTCGACGAGGTCCAGACCGTCGGCGTCTCCAACTGACCGCCCGCCACCTGGCGCCCAACACCTGCGATCTGGGTCGGAGATCCCGCGGGATGTGCGGAGGAATCGACCCAGATGCCTGGGAACGGGCGCGGCGTCAGGCGGGTTCGAGGGTGCTGCCGCGGACGCTCGTGCGGAACATCTCGCGCCGCTCACCGGGGTAGTCGTTGATGGCGAAGTGCTGCGTCGCCACGTTGTCCCAGATCGTCAGCATGTGTGGCTCCCACCGCAGCCGGCACGTCAGGTTGGGATGCGTGGCGTGGGCGAAGAGGCGGGCGAGGAGCGGTCGGGCCTCGGCGTCGTCCATCTCCTCGATGCCCGTGGTGTACACCGAGTTGGCGTAGAGCGCTGGACGACCCGTCCGCGGGTGGCGCACGACCAGCGGATGGGTCTCGGTGGCGTAGGCGTCGGCCGACGGCTCGATCCCCATCGAGCTCTTCTCCGCCACCGACTCGAGGTAGCCGCCCGTGCCGTACGCCAACCCCGCCGAGTGCGTCCCGACCAGCCCGTCGATGCGGTCCTTCACGTCGTCGGGCAGCGTCTCGTAGGCCAGGCACTGGTTGGCCCACATCGTGTCGCCGCCGGCGCGTGGCGTGTCGTAGGCGTGGAGCACCGTGTACGCCGGGGGAGCGGTCAGGTACGACAGGTCGGTGTGCCAGGCGTTGGCGAAGTTGAGCTCGTCCGACGGTTCCTTGATCACCCGGATCACGTAGGGCCGGTCGCCGACCGGGCGCACGTACGGCGTGACGTCGCGCCCGCCGAGCTCATCGGTGAACGCCTCCAGTCGATCGAGGTCGAAGCGCTGGCCGGCGAAGGCGACGACGAGATGCTCGTCGAGCAACTGCTTGACCGCCTCGATCTGGTCCGCCGTCTGCGGCGCCGAGAGGTCGAGCCCACGGACGACCGCCCCGCACGACCCCGCCAGCCGGTCGACCTCCACCGTCTCCATCGCTTCCATCGTCCCCATCCCCCGACACTACGCGGGACCCGTCCCGACGGGACACCGTTACAACAGGGGTCTGACCCCTGTTGTCACGGCCCGGCGGCCGCGCCGCTTCCATCACCGGTACGGCTCCGCTGCCATTGCCATTGCTTCGGCGACGGAGGAGAATCGCGTATCCGGGCCGGATGATTGGACTCTTGACTGTCGGGGCATGTGACCACGGGACGGGGGAGGAGCGGAGCGATGATCTTCGAGGAGCCGCCGAGGTATCGGCCGAGGCGATGGAGACGGGTGGGAGCGGCCGCTGCAGCAGTGCTCGGGGTCGTGCTCGCCGTCGTCGTCGTGATGCAACTGATCAGTTCCGACGGTGACGAGAGCGACGAGACGGTGAGTGGATCCACGCCCGACAGTGTCACCACCACGGCACACCGCGCCGGCGGTCTCCGAACTCGCATTCGAGGTCGCGCCGGAGACCGTCGTCGACAGCACCGAGCCGCCCACGACGGTGAGCAAACTCGCCACGACCGCACCCGCCGGCCGCTCCGACACGACCACGACCACCGCCACGACGACGACGGTCGTTGATGCCGGCCTCGCTCCGGCGACGACCGCCGCCGGCGACCCGTTCGGGTACCCGGCAAGTCCCGACGGGACGCCGTTGCCGATCGTGGTGATCTACGACACCGACACGATCTCGATCGCCGGCCAGGTGCCGTCGCAGGCGGCGAAGGACCGCCTCGCCGCCCTCGCTGTCGGCAACAGCCAGTTCCCCGAGGCCGTGCTGGTCGACACCATGGTCGTCAACGAGGCGGTGCCGCTGTCGGTCGGTGTCCGGGTGATCGAGCTCAACTCGGCCCGCTTCCCCGAGGGCGGTGCCGACATCGTTCCCGAACACGCCGTCCAGCTCGACCGTGTCGTGAACATCATGAAGGCGCTGCCGAACATCTCCGTCGTCGTCGTCGGTCACGCCGACCAGCGTGGCGACGACGTGGCGAACTTCGCCATCTCCGACGAACGCGCCCGTGCCGTCGTCAACTACCTCCTCTACCTCGGCGTCGAACCGACACGGCTGTCGTCGCGGGCCGCCGGTGAGACCGACCTCTTGTCGCTCGGTGACGACGACGTCTCGCTCGCGCTCAACCGGCGCACCGAGTTCATCTTCTACGGTCTGCTCGTCGAGTGACGTCAGGTGCGGGCGACTGACAACGGTGGTGTCGGTGGCCGCCGCCACACCCCCGGTATCTTCGATCGCGTGCGGATCTCGGAACGGGTGGACAACGCCATTCGGGCGATCGCCGAACTCGCTGCCGCCGACGGTCAGTCGATGAAGGCCGAAGCGATCGGTCGCAGCCAGGACATCTCCTTCAAGTACCTCCTCGACATCCTGCGCGACCTCAAGCACGCCGAGCTGGTGCGCTCGAAGCGGGGGCCCGACGGCGGCTTCACGCTCGCCCGCCCGGCCACCGAGATCTCGCTGGCCGACATCTTCCGGGCCATCGACGGTCCGCTCGCCGACGTCCACGACGAGAGCTTGAGCGACCTGACGTACCCGCCGCCGGCGTCGTCGCTGCCGCGCGTGCTGGATGGCCGTGCGCGGCAGCCTGCGCAGCGTGCTCGAGACCGTGTCGTCGCCGACCTCGTCGCGGGCGACCTGCCGCCGAGCGTCGAGGCGCTCGCCGACGACTACGAGACGACCACCGTCGCCCGTCACGGTCGGTGACTCGACTGCTCACCCGGTGCGGCGCTTCGACGAATTGTCGATATTGTCGACGGGATTAGTAGACAATTCGGCGGCGGAGTACGAGGATGACGGTGACTGATACCGAAACGGCGACGCCCCGGCTGAGTGCCGGGCGCCTGACCCACCTTCAGCGGCTGGAGGCGGAGTCGATCCACATCATGCGCGAGGCGGTGTCCGAGAGCGACAACCCGGCGATGCTGTACTCGATCGGCAAGGACAGCTCGGTGATGCTGCACCTGGCGATGAAGGCCTTCTACCCCTCCAAGCCGCCGTTCCCGCTGGTCCACGTCGACACGACGTGGAAGTTCTCCGACATGTACGCCTTCCGCGACGAGACGGCGCGGCGGCTCGGCCTCGACCTCATCGTGCACCAGAACCCGGAGTGCGTCGAGCTCGGCATCAACCCGTTCGACCACGGCTCCGCGGTGCACACCGACATGTGGAAGACGCAGGGCCTCAAGCAGGTGATCGACGAGCACAAGTTCGACCTCTGCTTCGGCGGTGCCCGCCGCGACGAGGAGAAGTCGCGGGCCAAGGAGCGCATCTTCTCGATCCGCTCCGCCCAGCACCAGTGGGACCCCAAGCGGCAGCGGCCCGAGCTGTGGCAGATCTACAACGCCCGCCGGTCGAACGGCGAGACGGTGCGCGTCTTCCCGATCTCCAACTGGACCGAGCTCGACGTGTGGCAGTACATCCACCTCGAGCAGATCCCGATCGTGCCGCTGTACTTCGCCGAGCCGCGTCCGGTCGTCGACCGCGACGGCACGCTGATCATGGTCGACGACGACCGCATGCAGCTGCGCGACGGCGAGGTGCCCGACGATCAAGTCGGTGCGCTTCCGCACCCTCGGCTGCTACCCGCTGTCGGGGGCGATCGAGAGCGACGCCGACTCGCTCACCGGGATCATCCAGGAGATGCTCCTGGCCACGACCTCCGAACGCCAGGGTCGCCTCATCGACACCGACTCCGCCGGCTCGATGGAGAAGAAGAAGCAGGAGGGCTACTTCTGATGGCCCACGCCAGTCGGAGCTGATCGCGGACGACATCGAGGCCTACCTCACCTCGCACCAGTACAAGTCGCTGCTGCGGTTCATCACCTGCGGGTCGGTCGACGACGGCAAGTCGACGCTCATCGGCCGCCTGCTCTACGAGTCGCACCTCGTCTTCGAGGACCACCTGGCGGCGCTCGAAGCCGACTCGGTGAAGGTCGGCACGCAGGGCGGCGACCTCGACTTCGCCCTCCTCCTCGACGGGCTCACCGCCGAGCGCGAGCAGGGGATCACGATCGACGTCGCCTACCGCTTCTTCTCCACCGAGCGACGCAAGTTCATCGTCGCCGACACGCCGGGCCACGAGCAGTACACGCGCAACATGGTCACCGGCGCCTCGACCGCCGACGTCGCCGTGATCCTCGTCGACGCCCGCAAGGGTGTGCTCACCCAGACCCGCCGCCACAGCTTCCTCGTCTCGCTGCTCGGCATCGAACGGGTCGTGCTGGCGATCAACAAGATGGACCTCGTCGGACTACTCACAGGACATCTACGACGCCATCGTCGGCGAGTACGGCGACTTCGCCGAGCGCATCGGGCTGCAGGACATCACCGCCATCCCGCTGTCGGCGCTGAAGGGCGACAACATCATCGAACCGAGCGCCGCCACGCCCTGGTACCACGGCCCGACGCTGCTCGGCTTCCTCGAGACCGTGCCCGTCGACGACGACGTCGCCGACCAGTCGTTCCGCATGCCGGTGCAGTGGGTCAACCGACCGAACCTCGACTTCCGTGGCTTCTCCGGGACGCATCGTCGGCGGCACCATCCGTCCCGGCGACGCGATCCGCGTCCTCCCTGCCGGCACGACGAGCACCGTCACCCGCATCGTCACCATGGACGGCGACCTCGACGAGGCGATCGCCGGTCAGTCGGTCACCCTCGCCCTCGCCGACGAGATCGACGCCAGCCGCGGCGACGTCATCTGCGGCACCGACGATCCCGCCGAGGTCGCCGACCAGTTCGAGGCCCACGTCGTGTGGATGCACGAGGACGCCATGCTCCCCGGGCGCCCGTACCTGATCAAGATCGGGCCGCGCACGGTCGGGGCGACGATCTCCCAGCCCAAGTACCGCGTCGACGTCAACAACCTCGACCACCTCGCGGCGACCACCCTCGAGCTCAACGAGATCGGTGTCTGCAACATCGCCCTCGACCGGCCGATCCCGTTCGATGCGTACGCCGACCAACCGCGACACGGGCGGCTTCATCGTCATCGACAAGCTGACCAACGTCACCGTCGGCGCCGGGCTGCTGCACTTCGCGTTGCGCCGCTCGCACAACATCCACTGGCAAGACGTCGAGGTCGACAAGGAGGCCCGGGCCGGCCAGAACCGCCACCGACCGGCCGTCGTCTGGTTCACGGGTCTGTCGGGCTCGGGCAAGTCGACGATCGCCAACATCGTCGAGTCGAAGCTCCACGCCCAGGGGGTGCGCACCTACCTCCTCGACGGCGACAACGTGCGCCACGGCCTCAACCGCGACCTCGGCTTCACCGACGCCGACCGGGTGGAGAACATCCGCCGCATCGCCGAGGTGTCCGGGCTGATGGTCGACGCCGGGCTGGTCGTGCTCGTGTCGTTCATCTCCCCGTTCCGCGCCGAACGCCGACTGGCCCGCGACGTCGTCGCCGACGGCGAGTTCGTCGAGGTGTTCGTCGACACCCCGCTCGACGTCGCCGAACAGCGCGACCCGAAGGGCCTCTACGCCAAGGCCCGCCGCGGCGAGCTGACGAACTTCACCGGCATCGATTCCCCGTACGAGCCGCCGGAGGCACCCGAGGTGCACATCCGGACGGCGGCGACGAGCGCCGAGGACGCCGCCGACGAGATCGTCGCCGCCCTCCGCGACCGCGGCATCCTCGGCGAGTAACGAACGTTCGGGGCCCGTCCCCAAACGTTCGTTACCCCGGCGTCAGGAGCGTTGGGTGGGGAGCTTCGGGGTCAGCCAGGCGACGAAGCTCTCCGGGCTGCGGGTCTGGATGTAGACGCGGCCGGGGCCGGTCAGCTTGACGACCAGTCCCTCACCGCCGAGCAGCGTCGACTTCCAGTTGCCGAGCTTCTGCACCTCGTAGGTGACCCCTTCGTCCCAGCCGACCATGTGGCCGGTGTCGACGATGTACGTCTGACCGGGAGCCAGATCGACGGCGCGGATCGCACCGAAGCTCGACACGAGCATGTCGCCGGTCCCGGTGCAGCGCAGCATGAACAGCCCTTCACGGCTGAAGAACGTCTTCGCCCCGCCCCACTTCGAGTCGATCTCGATGCCCGTCGACGAGGCGAGGTACGAACCGGACTGCAAGAACACGGTCCGCCCGTCGAGCTGCCAGCGCACGATGTCGCCGGCGAGCGCCGGGGCGAAGATGATCTCGGCGTTCGGGCCCGTCGCCGTGAACGTGTTCATGAAGAACGACTCGCCGCCGAGCACCGAGCGCTTGAGCCCTTTCATGATGCCGCCCTGCGTGCTCGTCTCGATCTGGATGTCCGGCGTCATCGCCAACATCGCGCCCGCCTCACCCTTCGCCGACTCGCCCTGGGCGAGGCTGACGCGGGCAACGGCGAATGCCGGCCCTTCCTCGATGTCGATCTCCATGACCGTGTTCTCCTCGCGTTCGTTGGGGAAAGGCGCCGATCGTAGGGGAGCGTGCCGGAGTGCGGCAGGCCACGATCCCTATCGTGTCGAGCGTGCATCCAGCGGACGACCGCCCCTCCCACGCGCCCTCGACGTCACGGCGTGCCCCGATCACGCTCGGGCGCCGACGTTTTCTCGCCGCCGGCGCCGGCGTCACCGCTGCCGCCGTGCTCGCCGCCTGCTCGTCGTCCGACGAGGCCCCGACCGCCAGCGACGTCGACCCGACGACTCCACCGACGACCGCCAGCGAGACCACGACCCCCGGTTCGGTGCCACCGACCACCACCGCCGTCGCCGCTGCGGCCTCGGCGCTGCTCGCCCCCGGCTCGCCGGGCCTGGTCGACGAGGCGACGTACCAGCAGCGCGTCGACGAGTACCTCGAGTTCGCCACCACCGCCGAACCGCTCGGCAACCCGGCGGCGATCAACGCCTTCCTCGCCCGGGCCCGACGCGACCCCGACTTCGTGTGGCCGATCGGCAACGTCACCGTCGACTCGCTCGCCACCACGTGGGAGCCGATCGACGCGTGGCGCGACCGGCGCAACGTCCGCCTGATGGACCTGCACTGGATGCTCGCCCTCGGTGACGGTGGCGGGTCGCGGTGGACGTGACGGTGACCGCGCCACCGAGTCGACGACGCTGCCGCCCGACGTGATCGCCGCCATCGACCAGCGGATGCTCGCCAACCGCTACCGCTTCGACGACCCGCTGCCCGCCGACCGTGTCGACGACCTGTGGTTCTGGTCGGAGAACCATCGCATCGTCAACCTGGCGATCGAGCACCTCGCCGGTCAGCGCTACCCCGACCAGGCGTTCGCCGTCACCGGCCTCACCGGTCGCCAGCACGCCGAGCGATCGAAGCCCGACATCGTCGCCTGGATCGACGAGCGCGCCGAGCTCGGGTTCTTCGAGTGGCACTCCGACGTCGCGATGCTCGACGACATCGCCGCCCTGTTGATGCTCGCCGAGCTCGCCGACGACCGCGACGTCGTCGTCGCCGCGGCGATGGGGCTCGACCTGTGCCTCGTCGACATGGCCGCCCACAACCACGCCAACTGCTTCGTCGCGCCAAACGGGCGGACGGCCAAGCAGGACACGATGACCTCGCTCGACGAGGACACGTGGGGCATCGCCAAGTTCGTCTTCGCCGACACGACCCAGCCGTACCAGTCGACGAACGACACCGCGGTCACCGCGCTGTGCGTGGCGACGCGCTACCGGCCGCCGCAGGTCGTCGTCGACATCGCCCTCGACGAGCTCGCCGGCGTCGTGCGTGAACGGCACGGCATCTTCTTCGACGGCTCGACGCCCGTCGTCGACGCGCCCGAGGCGCCGCTCGGCAAGAACTTCGACGACCCGGCCAACCTGACGTTCTGGTGGAGCCTCGGGGCCGTCGGGATGTGGCCGCTCGCCGACGTCGGCGTCGCCACCGCCAACGAGTTTCGGCTGTGGGACACGAGTGGGTTGGCGTGGATCAGGCCGTTCGCCGAGCTCAACCAGTTCGACCCGGCGTTGCTCGCGCCGTGGCTGCAGCAACGGGCGGCGGCGGTCAACGTCGGCTTCCTCGCCGAAGCCAACACCTACGCCTTCCGCGACCCGAAGGTGTCGCTGGCGGCGGTCCTCGACCACCGCTTCGGCGAGTTGCGCGACCGTGCTCGGTCGTGGCAGGCGGCGATCGACGAGCGGGCGCTCGTGTTCACCACCCACCCGGTGACCGACGCCGCGCCGACCACCGTCTGGGCCGACGACCCGGCGCCCGGCTACTGGACGGGCGAGGCGTCGATGCCGCGCAGCGCCCAACACGAGCGGACCGCGATCCACATCTACCAACCGAAGTGGGACGAGTCGACCGACCCGGACGTGTGGGCGAGGTTCGGCTACCGGCCGTACACCCACGCCTACGTGCCCCAGGACCACTTCGACGAGGTGCGCCAGGAGGGCAACTGGACGATCGTCGCCAAGTCGGGTGGCTTCATCGCCCTGTGGTCGTGGCGCACGCCGACGTGGCGGGCGTACGACCCGGCGGTCGTCGCCACCGGCGGGATGACCAAGCCCTTCGACCTCGTCGCCGAGGGCGGGCCCGACAACGTGTGGATCGTCGAGGTCGGCAACGACGACGGCGGGTCGCTCGACGACTTCGTCAACGCGGTGACGGCGATCGAGCCGTCGGTGGTGCGCGACGACACCGGGTTCGACGTGTCGTGGACGTCACCGTCGTCGGGGATCGTCGACTTCTCGAGCACCGGCGCCTTCCTGGTCGAGGGCGTCGACGCCCCGATCACGGGATTCCCCCGCCACGAGTCGCCGTGGGGCAGCGTCGAACATCGCTCGCGCCAGTACAACCTCGTCGGCACCGGCTCCACCTGGTCCTGCGACTTCGACGCGATGACCCGCTCGGTCAGCTGATCGTCGGCGCGGACTAACGAACGTTTGGGGACTGGCCCCGAACGTTCGTTACTCGCCAGCCAGCCGCGCCGCCACCCAGGCGCCGGGCGTCAGGCGGCGATGCGTTGCTGGAGGAGGTCGAGCAGCGCCTGGGTGGCCGCGCCGACGTGGGCGACGCGGCGGCGGACGACGGTGATCGGCACGCGGATGTCGAGCGCCGGGACGTCGACGCGGGCCAGCCGACCGTCGGCGAGATCGTCGACGACCATGCTCTCGGGGAGCAGCGCCAGCCCGTAGCCCGCCATCGCCAGCGTGCGCTGGGCGGTGAGGCTGTCGATCGGTCGCAGCCGTTCGGCCGGGACGTGGTGTCGCTCGAGCGTGCGGCGGGCGATCGTGCCCGACGAGACGGGTTGCGCCCCGACCTCGGGGAACACCAGCCATCGCTGACCGGCGAGTTGTGACGGCGTCAGGCGAGTGTTCGCCGCTGAGTGGTGCGGCGAGGCGATCACGATCAAGCGCTCCTCGGTGAGCACGTCGACGACGAGGTCGCCGCCGGTCGGCTGGGCGTACGACACGCCGACGGCCAACTCACCGATCCGCACGAGGTCGCAGATCTGCGACGACGTCGCCGTGGTGACCTCGATCTCCACGCCCGGGTGCCGGGCGACCATGTCCCTGAGGATCTCGGTGAGATGTGGCTCGACGAGCGATCCGACGGCGCCGATCGCCACCGCACCGGCGACGCGATGGTCCTGATCGGCGACCGAACGCACGGCGTCGGTCTCGGCGGCGAGGGCTCGCTGGGCGTGGGGGAGGAGCGCCCGCCCGGCCCCGGTCAGGGCGAGCCCGTTGGTCAGTCGGTCGAACAGCGGCGCCCCGAGCAGCCGCTCGAGACCTTGCAGCCGTCGCGACACGGCGGGCTGCGACAGGTGCAGGCGCGAGGCGGCGGCGCTGATCGTCCCCGTCTCCTGGATGGCGACGAACGTCGCCCAGGACCCTCCCGGAACCTCGAGCAGTGCGGTACGCACATGCGGATGTTGCATGACCATCATCAGATCATTGCACTCGACGCATAGGCCCGTCATCTTTAACGTGGGCGCCATGGACACCATCGAGCCCCATATCGGCGGGCAGGACATCGGCGGGCAGGACGTCAGCGGGCAGGACGACCGGGCACGGCGCTTCCGTGCCCTCCACGCGCGGCCGCAGCCGTTCGTCATCCCCAACCCGTGGGACATCGGCAGCGCCCGCCTGCTGGCGGCGGCAGGATTCGAGGCACTGGCGACGACCAGCGCCGGGGTGGCGGCGGCGGCCGGTGTCGTCGACGGCGGGCTCGATCGCAGCGCGGCGATCGCCCACGTGGCGACGATCGCCCGGGCGACCGACCTGCCGGTGAGCGCCGACCTCGAGGCCGGCTACCACGCCGCACCCGACGTCGTGGCGGCCACGATCGTCGCCGCCGCCGCTGCCGGCGCCGTCGGCGGCTCGATCGAGGACCTCGGTCCCGACGGCGATCTGTACGAACGGGCCCATGCCGTCGACCGGGTGCGGGCGGCGGTCGAGGCGGCACGTTCCCGCTCCCACGACTTCGTGCTCACGGCGCGCTGCGAGTCGATGCTCACCGCCACCGCCGATCTCGACGAGACGATCGTCCGCTTGCAGGCGTACCAAGACGCGGGTGCCGACGTGCTCTACGCACCGGGACTGACGACCGCCGACGAGATTCGCGCCGTCGTGTCGGCACTCGATCGTCCCGTCAACGTGTTGATGGGGCTCGGCGGGGCGACGTTCACCGTGGCCCAGCTCGGCGAGCTCGGGGTGCGGCGGATCAGCCTCGGCAGTGGCCTCGCCCGCGCCGCCTACGGCGCACTGTTACGGGCCGCCCGCGAGATGCAGGCCGACGGCACGTTCTCGTTCGCCGACGATGCGGTGCCCTTCGGCGAGCTGCAGACGCTGCTCGCCGAGTGGGCACCGGCGCGCCCATGACCGAGCACGTCGTCACCGACGCGGCCTCGATCACGGCGATCCTGACGTCGGGCGATCTCACGCCGCCGGCACGCTCCGGTGACGGCGCCGCGCTGCGCCTCCGCGCGGCGATGGCGCGATTCGCGTCGGTGGCCGACCACGGCCCGCGCCGGCGCATGGTCGACGCGGCGATCGGCGCCGTCGACGTCGAGGCGCTCGCCGGGCTCACCCGGCGTGTGGCGCAGCTCCGCCTCGACGGCCAGGGGGACGACGCACTGCGCATCGCCCGCACCGTGCCGGTCCACGCGCTCCTCGCCGCGCTCGACCTCGTCGCCGCCGGTGACACGGCCGCCGCCGACCAAATCATCGCCGATGTCGATGCGGTCGCCGCGGTCGTCGGGCGGGGTGCGGAAGCAACCGACGACGCCGATGCGGCGGCGTCGCGCCTCATCGCGCTCGCTGCGTCGACGGCACATGACCCGGTTGCAGTGGTGTCGCTGCTGTACCAGTGCCTCGATGCGACGGCGGCCGCGATCGCCACCGTCCTCCACGCCCGGGCGCTGAGCGACGCATGCGGCCGGCCCGTCGCGGCGGTGGCAGCCGTTCCACGGACCGTCCGCGTCGCCACGGCGACGGTCGAGATCGGCACCCATCGCGTCGAATGCGGCGACGTCGTGCACCTCGCCATCGGTGCCGCCGGGCTGCAGTTCGGGGTCGGCCCCCACGGCTGCCCCGGACGCCGGGCCGCCGAGGCGATCACCGCCGCGGCCGTCGCCGTCATCGAGGACGGGCACGAGGTCGACCTCGCCGGCGTCGTCGTCGATGCCGATCAGCGCCCGACGACGCTCCCGTTGCGCCGTCGCCCGGGGACGGACGGGCTCACGGGTTAGCCCGCCCGGGTCACGGGTAGGCGGGTGGACATGTACGCCTCCCACAGCGCGCCATCGACGTCGTCCCCGTCGACGTCATCGCCGTCGAGGTCCTCACCGTCGACTGCGCTGACCGTCATCGCCGCCGGCGTGTTCGCCGCCGCCACCGTGGCCGCCGCCGTCGGGGGCAGCGTCATCAACCAGGGCGACGCCCAGGACTGGTACGACGGTCTCGACAAGCCGTTCTTCACACCGCCGGACGCCACGTTCGGCATCGTCTGGACGATCCTCTACGTGATGATCGGCATCTCCGGCTGGCTGGCCTGGCGGGCCGCCGCCAGCAGCGGGCGACCGATCGGGTTCTGGGCGCAGCCATCGCTGTGGTGGGGGATCCAGATGGTGCTCAACTTCGCCTGGACGGCGGTGTTCTTCGGCGCTCAGGCGCCCGTCGGTGGGCTGTTCGTCATCGCTGCCCTGATCGCCGCGATCGTCGTCGACATCTCCATCGTCCGCCACTACAGCGCCGTGGCGATGTGGCTGATGGTCCCGTACCTCGCCTGGTGCTGCTTCGCCGCGGCGCTCAACACCGGCGTCGTCGTCCTCAACTGACGCCCGCCCGAGCCGCCGGTGGGCGAGTGGCCGGACGGTCTCGTGCTCTAGGTTCGGTCGTCAGGAGGTAGTGACCATGACGACGATGCCGGCACTGCGCGGCGGGGCAGGGCCCGACTGGGTCCTCGAGGAGATCGACGTGCCAACACCGCGGCCGGGCCAGGCGCTGGTCCGCGTCGAAGCGGCCGGCCTCAACCGGGCCGACCTCGGCATGCTCCTCGGCACGTATCGCCCGGGTGGCGTCAGTCTCCGCTCGTTCACCGCCGGCCTCGAGCTCGCCGGCACCGTCGAAGCGGTCGGCTCGGCGGTCACCGGCGTCGCCGTCGGCGACCGGGTGATGGGCACGACGCTCGGCGCGTTCGCCGCCTACGCCCTCGCCGATGCCCGCCAGCTGGTGCCGGTGCCCGACGGCATCTCGTGGACCGAGGCCGCCGCCCTCCCGGTGGCGCTGACCACCGAGCACGACGCGCTGGTCACCCAGGCCGGGTTCACCGCCGGCCAGCACGTGCTGATCACCGGTGCCACGAGCGGCGTCGGGATGATCGCCGTCCAGCTCGCCAAGGCCCTCGGTGCGGCCCAGGTGATCGCCACGACGACCTCGGCGTCGAAGCGCGACTCGCTCCTCGCGGTCGGTGCCGACGTCGTCGTCGACACGACGCACGACTCGTTGGCCGACCTCGTCCTCGGTGCCACCGGCGACCGAGGCGTCGACGTCGTCCTCGACCACGTCGGTGGGGCGCTCGCCGGGCAGCTGCTCGCCGTCACCCGGCCGCTCGGCACGATCATCAACATCGGCAGGCTCGGCGGACGGACGGCGGAGATCGACCTCGACCAGCTCGCCTTCCGTCGACTGCGGCTGATCGGGACGACGTTCAGCATCCGCACCGCCGACGAGCGCGCCGCCGTCGCCGCAGCGCTCCTGCCGGAGGTGCTCCCGGCGGTCGGCGACGGACGCATCTCGGCGATCGTCGACGAGGTGATCCCGTTCGACGAGGCCCATCGCGCCGCCGAGCAGATGCGCGCCGGCACGTCGGTCGGCAAGCTCGTCCTCGACCTGTCCGCCACACACGACGACGCGGGAGCCGCATGACGGCGGCATCGATGGTCAGCGGCGACGGCCCGCTGCACGGCCTGCGCGTGCTCGACGTGACGCAGGCGCTCGCCGGGCCGTACTGCACGATGCTGCTCGCCGACCTCGGCGCCGACGTCGTCAAGATCGAGCCGCCGACCGGCGACATGACCCGCCACGGCGGGCCGTTCACGGCGGAGGACACCGAGCGCGCCTACGGCGGCTACTTCGCCAGCATCAATCGCGGCAAGCGATCGGTCGTGCTCGACCTCAAGGACGAGGCGGACCGCGACACCTTTCTCGCCCTCGCCGAGCGGGCCGACGTGGTCGTCGAGAACTCGCGGGCCGGGGTGATGGATCGCCTCGGCGTCGGCTACGAGACGCTGGCGGCGCGCAACCCGCGCCTCGTCTACGTCGCCGTGCGCGGGTTCGGTGATCCGCGCACCGGCGAGAGCCCGTACACGGCGTGGCCGTCGTACGACATCGTCGCCCAGGCGATGGGTGGTCTCGTGTCGATCACCGGCACCCGCGACGGCGAGGTGATGAAGTGCGGCCCGAGCATCGGCGACATCTTCTCGGGCACGCTCGCCACGGTGGGTCTGCTCGCCGCGCTGCTCGACGCCCGGGCGAGCGGCCGCGGCCAGTTCGTCGACGTCGCCATGTACGACGCCGTGCTGGCGATCTGCGAAGGCGCCGCCTACCAGCACTCCTACACGGGGCGGGTGCAACGCCCGACCGGCAACGGCCATCCCGTCATCGCGCCGTTCGACGTGTTCCCGACCGCCGACGGGCACTGCGCCATCGGCACGCCCGGCGAGGCGATGTTCCCGGTGCTGTGCGAGCGGATGGGTCGACCCGACCTGGCCGTCGACCCGCGCTTCGCCACCGCCGCCGACCGGCTGCGTCACCGACCGGCGCTCGACGTCGAGATGACGGCGTGGACACGCAGCATGACGACCGCAGCGATCGTCGAGCTGCTCGGCGGCGACATTCCCGTCGGTCCGGTCAACGACATCGCCGATGTCTACGCCGACCCGCACGTGGCCGCCCGCTCGATGCTCGTCGAGGTCGATCAGCCCGACGGCACCCGTCCCGTGGTGCTCGCCGGCCAGCCGATCAAGATGCTCACCCGCGACACCGGCATCCGCCGCCGCCCACCACGCCTCGGCGAACACACCGCCGAGATCCTCGCCGAGCTCGACCCTGAGCGTTACAACAGGGGTCTGACCCCTGATGTAACGCTTCGGTCACGGGATCGGGGTGCCGCGCATCTGCGGCGAGGCGAACACGTTGGTGATCCGTTCGCCGCCGATGAACTCGTCGAGACGAGCGATCTCCTGGTCGATGCGGCGCCGCCGGTCGCGGGTCACCGGCTCGAGCAGCACAGGCTGCACCCGGCCGTGCTCGTCCTGCACCCAGCAGCCGACGATCCGCCCGTCGACCCAGATCGTCGTGCCGCCGTTACCGGCGGTGTCGAACAGGAACGGCACGTGGGCCCGATCGAGGTAGAAGTCGCGGTCGCGCCAACCCATCGTCGTCGGATCGAGGGTCGGGAGCAGCGCCACCCACGGATCCTCCGCCGCCGGCTCGGTCAGGTCGACGGTGTCGTCGGGAAGCACCCACCCCGTCGCCTCGCCGTCGAGCCCCACCTGCAGCGCCTCGACGTCGGCAAGGGCGGTGCGGACCGCCGACTTCGTCGTGCCCAGCCACCACACGAGGTCGGCCTCGGTTCCCGGTCCGAACGTCGCCAGCCAGCTGCGCACGAGCGTCGCGTAGCCGCGGCGGGCATCGTCGGGCTCGATCGGCGCCCCGAGCCAGCTCGCCATCGACGTCCACATCGGACGGCTGATCCGCCAGTGTCCGGCGTTGCTCCCGCGGACCAGCGTGCCATCCGCGGCGAAGATGGTCAGCAGGCGCGACATCGTCGAGACCTCCGTCGCCCATTTCGTGCCCGAGCCGGCCACGAACGTGCCGCCGAGGTGCTCGAGGATGTCGCGCAACTCGCGGCTCGTGCGCTCACGGCCGGTCAGTTCGGCGACGAGGTCGGTGCGGGCAGCTTCGAGCCAGGCCGGACCGAGGCCCTGCTCGGCCGCCTCGACCGCCAACCGTCGTGCGTTGGCAGCAGCGACCCGGGCACCGACGCTGCCGGCGATCGGAGCGACGAGGGGGCGGTCGACGACGAACAACGTCCGGCGCATGCCCATCACCTTGACGATCGAGCGGTCCTCGTACAGCGCCCGCTCCACGTCGTCGACGGTGAGCTCGCCCACGCGGGCGAGCAGCGACAGGTGCGGCGTCGACGGCTCGGTGGCGTGCAACGCCGTCATCGCTCGCGTCGCGGTCAGCAGGTCGTCGTGGCGGTGGTCGGCTGCCAGGCCCTGGCGCCGGGCGATGCGGGCCCGGCGGTGGGCGGTCGAGACCTGCAACATCAGCTCCAGTGTGCTCCCGTCGGGTGGATTCGGGGTCTCTTGACGCTCACCAGACCCGGTCATAGTGTCGCTGGGGCACACCACTGTCGCCGGCCGCTGATCGCGACCGGCTCGAACGCACAACCGAACGCGGCGATCGGCGGGCGAGTCGTCGCGAAGTCAGCGCCTCCCGGAGTGGGGGCGTGGTCCAGGTGTTCGGCAGCGTGCCGTCACCGTCGCCCCGCCTCTGGCGGACGTTCCTGGAACGAGGAAGCCGATGACGTCGAGGCAGCGGATCGAGGATCGGAGCGTGCGGGTCCTCCGGCACCCGTTCGCCTGGCTGGCAACGCTGGGTGGCATCGTGCTCGCCGGCATCATGACGTTCGCCTACCTCGGTGCGTTCAGCAACCCGATGGGCGAGCTGGAGGGTCTGCCGGTCGGCGTCGTCAACCTCGACCAGCCCGTCGAGGCCGGGAGCCAGCGTGTCGCCATCGGCGACACGGTGATGTCCGCACTCGCCCAGTCCACCAACACGCAGATCACCTGGCGGGAGTACGCGACCGAGGACGAGGTGCTCGCCGCGATCGGCGACAACGTGATCGCCGGCGCGGTCGTGCTGCCGGCGACGCTTTCCGCCGACGTCGGCAAGATCGGCACGTCGCTCGGCGACGCCCCGCAGGCGCAGGTCGACGTCTACCGCAACGCCGGGGCCGGCAGCCTGCAACCGCAAGCGGTGGACACGGCGACGACGGCGTTCCTGAGCGAGCTCAACCAGCAGGTCAGCTCGACGCTCACCTCGGCGATCACGCAAGCGGGGGCGTCGATCGACGCCGACCACGTCGGCCCGCTCGGCCAACCCGTCGTGGCGAACCGAACCGACCGGCCGGACATCGGCACCAAGGGCGGTTTGGGTCTGCCGCCGCTCTACATCGCCGTGATGACGACGCTGAGCGGCGTCATCGGCGCCATCGGGATCCACGTCGTGGTCGGTTTGCGGGTCGGACGGGAACGGTTCGAGATCATCGGCCGCACGGTGCGCATCGAGGAAGTCGAAGCGTCACCGCTGCGCCGTTTCCTGGCCGAACTGTTCCTCGTGCTCGTCCTGGCGGTTGCCAGTGCGGTGGTGATCCCGACGGTCGCCATCGGCCTGATCGGCACGACCGCCGACGACGTCCGGCTCGTCGGCCTGGTGTGCGGCCTGGGCGTCTTGACGATGGGCGCGCTGACGTTGCTGTGCGTCATCGCCTTCGGCGTGCTCGGCGAGATCGTCGTCGTGCTGCTGACGACGATCTTCGGTGTGCCCTCGTCGCGCGGGGTCTATCCGAAGGAGGCGCTGCCGGGGTTCTTCCAAGCCCTCGGTGAGTTCCTGCCGATGCGCTACCTGACCGACGCCCTGCGATCGGCGATGTACTTCGACGGTCGCGCTGCGGCCGGTCTGCAGCGTGGCATCGTCGCACTCGTCCTGTGGCTCGTCGGATCGGTGATCGTGGCGACGCTCGTCAGCTTGGTCATGCAGCGACGCGACTCCCGCCACAGCGACGACGACGCCGACGCGCTGGTCCTCGAGCCCGCTTGACGCACAGGCGACCGCGGCGAATGTTCACGTTCGAAGGCCGGCGTGGAGCCGTACGATCCAGCAGCGCGACCCGCCCTGCCCGGGTGGCGAAACTGGCAGACGCGGGGCTTAAACCCCCCTTCCACTCACGTGGAGTGCGGGTTCGAACCCCGCCCCGGGCACCATCACCTCCTCGTGGCTGGGGGTCGGTGCCGGGCCGTCCGCGGGGCCTGTCGAATCGTCGTACGCTCCGGGGACACGCCGAAGGAGGCGATGTGATCGCGTTGACCGAAGCCACGGTTCGCCTCGGAGAGGCCCCCGCTGACAAGGAGCAGGCGATCCGCCGCGCGGCGCAGCTTCTCGCCGACAACGGCAACATCGATCCGGAGTACGCCGAGTCGATGCTCGGGCGGGAGAAGGTCGCCAACACGTACCTCGGCAGCGGGATCGCCATCCCCCACGGGTTGCTCAAGGACCGCGACCTGATCCACGCCACGGGCCTGGCTGTGGTGCAGGTGCCAGGCGGCGTCGAGTGGAACCCCGGCGAGACGGTACGCCTGGTGGTGGCCATCGCGGCCGCCGGCGACGAGCACCTCCAAGTGCTGGCCAACCTCACCCAGGTCCTCTCCGACGACGACGAGGTGGCGGCGCTGGCGACGACCACCGACCCGTCGTTCGTCGTGCGCCGCCTCACGCGGTCGTCCGAGCCGCGCCCGGCGCCGGCCGCGCCCGACGTCGACCTCAGCGGCCACGCCAGCCGGGACGTGACGCTCGCGCTCGCCTCGGGGCTCCACGCCCGGCCGGCGACGGCGTTCGTCGACATCGCCAAGCGCTTCGAGAGCGACGTGCGCGTCCGCTGCGGCGACAAGGTGGCCAACGGCAAGAGCCTCGCCGCCCTGCTCACGCTTGGTGCCGAGCGCGGCTCGGTCCTCACCATCCTCGCCAGGGGGCCCGACCAGGACGCTGCGCTCGACGAGCTCGTCGCCGCCGTCGAGAGCGGGCTCGGCGACGACGAACCGCCCGGCGTCGAGCCGATCCCGCCGTCCTCGCTGCCGGCGTGGCACCCGGCCGGTCCGGCCGACGCCGTGCCGGGCATCGGCGCGTCCCCCGGGTTGGCGATCGGCCCGCTGTGGCACCTCAAGCGGCGCCGCCTCGTCGTCGAGCGCACGGCCAAGGATCCGGCGAGCGAGGAGCAGAAGCTGCGCGCCGCCGTCGCCTCGGCGCGCGCCGAGCTGCGTGAGCTCCACGACGACGTCGAGGCTCGCTCCGGGGCGCAGAAGGCCGCGATCTTCCGAGCCCACGAAGCGTTCCTCGACGACCCCGACCTGCTCGCCGCGGTCGGCCGCTCGATCCGTGAGGGCCAGTCGGCCGGATGGGCCTGGCGCGAGGAGATCGCCCGGCGCACTGGCGAGCTGGAGAACGTCGACGACCCGTTGCTCGCAGCTCGGGCCGCCGATCTCGGCGACGTCGGCAACCGCGTGCTGGCGTTCCTCGCCGGCGTGGACGACACCGCCGCCGAGCTCCCGGGGCACCCGGTGCTGCTCGTCACCGACGACCTGACGCCGTCGGACACCGCGGCCATCGACCCGGCCCGCGTCGTCGGTTTCTGCACGGCCGCCGGCGGGCCGACGTCGCACACGGCGATCATCGCCCGGGCCCTCGGCATCCCGGCGATCGTCGGCGCCGGGCCGGCCGTGCTGGCCAAGCCGGCCGGCGCGGTCGGCGTGCTCGACGGGTCCGGGGGCACGCTGTGGCTGGGGCTCGGTGATGCCGACCTCGACGCGGCGCGGCACGTGCAACTCGACCACGAGGCGGTGCGCGCCGCGGAGTATCGCACCCGCTACGAGCCGGCGATCACGACGGACGGCTACCGGGTCGAGGTCGTGGCCAACGTCAATCGTCCGGAGGAGGCGGCCGCAGCGGTCGACGCCGGTGCCGAGGGCGTGGGCGTTGATGCGCACCGAGTTCCTGTTCCTCGGCCGCGACGAACCGCCGAGCGAGGACGAGCAGTACGAGGCGCTGGCGAAGATGGTCGGCGAGCTCAACGGCCTGCCGCTGATCGTGCGCACGCTCGACATCGGTGGTGACAAGAACGCGCCGTACCTCGACCTGCCCGCTGAGGACAACTCGTTCCTCGGGATCCGTGGCATCCGTCTCTGCCTCGAGCGCCCGGAGCTGTTCCAGGCGCAGCTGCGGGCGATCTACCGGGCGTCGCTGCTCGGCCCGCTCTCGGTGATGTTCCCGATGATCGCCCGGCTCGAGGACCTCGACGCCGCGGTCGAGCACGCCGAGCGGGCCCGCGCCGAGGTCGGGGCCGAGCGCATCGACATCGGCATCATGATCGAGGTGCCGTCGGCGGTCGTCATGGCCCGCGAGCTCGCCCGCCGAGTGCAGTTCTTCTCGATCGGGACGAACGACCTGACGCAGTACGTGCTGGCCATGGACCGCCTGCATCCCGTGCTCGCCAAGCAGGCCGACGCCCTGCACCCCGCCGTGCTGCGGATGGTGCAGGCGACGGTGCACGCCGCGGACGCCGCGGGGATCTGGGTCGGCGTGTGCGGGGGAGTGGCCGGTGAGCCCGAGGGCGCGCTGGTCCTCACCGGTCTCGGCGTCCGCGAGCTGTCGGTCAGCGTCCCAGCCGTGGCGGCGGTGAAGGCCCGCCTGCGCACGGTCGACCGCGCCGCGACCCAGCGCCTGGCCGAGCGGGCAATCGCCTGCTCGACGGCGGCCGAGGTCCGGGCACTGGTGCTGCCGTGAGCCCTGCTGCCGTGGGCCCTGCGGTCCTCACGGTCACGGCGAACCCGGCGTTGGATCACACGCTGTGGGTGCCGGGCTTCCGGGCCGGTGACGTCAACCGGGTCGAACGCGACGTCCTGACACCGGGCGGCAAGGGCGTCAACGTGGCGACCGTGCTCGCCAGCCTCGGCGTGGTGTCGTCGGTCAGTGGCTTCCTCGGCGAGGACAACGCCGCGTTGTTCGAGTCGTACCTCGCCGAGCGCGAGCTGGAGGATCGCTTCGTCCGGCTGCCGGGACGTACCAGGACGGGGATCAAGGTGATCGACCCCGATGCGGCCGAGACGACCGACATCAACTTCCCGGGTCTCACCCCCAGCGCCGCCGCGATCGACGAGCTCGTCGCTCGGGTCCGCGAGGCAGCCGGCTCGGCACGGTGGGTCGCGCTCGTGCGGGAGCCTGCCACCTGGCGTCGATGCCGGGCTCTACCGGCGGCTCGTCGATGCGGCGCGGGACGCCGGTGCGTCGGTCGCCCTCGACACCAGTGGCGCCGCGCTGGCCGCCGCGGTGTCCGCAGCGCCCGCGATCATCAAGCCGAACCGGGCGGAACTGGAGGCGTTGGTCGGACGACGACTCAGCGACGAGGCTGCGCTGCTCGCCACCGCCGACGACCTGCGCGCCGACGGCATCGAGACCGTCATCGTCTCCCTCGGTGCGGACGGCGCGCTGTTCGCCACCCCCGACGGCGCCGTGCTCGCGAGACCGCCGGACGTGACGGTGGTCAGCACGGTCGGCGCCGGTGACTCGATGGTCGCCGGGGTGATCGCGGGCGACCTGGCGGGGCTCACGCTCGCCGACACGGCCGCGCTCGCCACGGCGTGCTCGGTGGTGGCCATCTCCGGGATCGGTGCCGACCTCGACCGTGGGCGGGTCGAGGCCGCCGCTCTGGACGTCAAGATCGAGACGCTCCGATGATGTCGGAGCCCGCCGAGGAGGACACGACATGCGCTTCGTCGCAGTGACCGCCTGCCCCACCGGGGTCGCCCACACACACCTCGCCGCCGAGGCGCTCATCCGCCAGGCGACCCTCATGGGCCACCACATCGACGTCGAACGTCAGGCCGCCGACGGCACCATCGACGCCCTCTCCCCCGAGGCCATCGCCGCCGCCGACGGGGTGATCATCGCCGCCGACATCCACATCGATCCGTCCCGCTTCGCCGGCAAGCCGATGCACGCGGTCTCCACCGCGGAGGCGATCCGGCACACGGCTCGGGTCATCTCCGACACCGTCGCCGCGATCGCGTCAGCGGCCGGCGACGTCGCCGACGAGGCCGAGGCCGAGGAGGCCGGCGTCGCGCCGGCGCCGTCCCCGCTGCCGGTCGGGCCGTCGGTCTCCGGTGCCGGGCGACGCCTCGTCGGGGTCACGTCGTGCCCGACCGGCATCGCCCACACGTTCATGGCGGCGGAGGGCCTGCGCCGCGCCGCCGAGGAGCTCGGCCACGAGATGCGGGTGGAGACCCAGGGCTCGGTCGGCGCCAAGAGCGTCCTGACGCCCGACGAGATCGCCGCCGCCGACGCCGTCGTCATCGCCGCCGACACCAAGGTCGACCTCTCGCGGTTCGTCGGCAAGCGGATCTACCAGACCGGCACGAACGAGGCGCTCAAGCACGGCGACCAGGTCATCGCCAAGGCGCTCGCGTCGACGCACAGCCTCTCGGCCGCGGAGGCCGGCGTGACCAGCGGTGGGGGCGACGAAGGCGACGCCGGCGCGTCGGCGCCGGCCGCGGCCGGCGGCTGGCGTGGCGCGGTCAAGAGCGTCTACCAGAGCGTGATGACGGGCGTGTCGTACATGCTGCCGTTCGTCGTCGCCGGCGGGATGCTCATCGCCGTCGCGTTCGCCGTCGACATCGACGCGCCGGACCTCCCGGACTCGTTCGCCGGACGGCTGTACGGCATCGGCCAGGCCGCCTTGGCCCTGTTCCTGCCCGTGCTCGCCGGGTTCATCGCCTACTCCATCGCCGACCGACCGGGCCTCGCACCCGGCTTCGTCGGCGGCTACCTGGCGAGCCAGGTCGGCGCCGGTTTCCTCGGCGCGCTGATCGCCGGCTTCGTCGCCGGGTACCTGACGAAGTACCTCGCCCAGGTCATCAAGCTGCCGCAGTCGATGCAGGGGCTCAAACCGGTGCTGATCCTGCCGCTGCTCGCCACGCTCGGGACCGGGCTGGCGATCTACTACGTGATCGGCGAGCCGATCTCGTGGGTCATGACCGAGCTGACGGACTGGCTCGAGGGGCTCGAGGGATCCAACGCGGCGCTGCTCGGCCTCGTGCTGGGCGGGATGATGGCGACGGACATGGGAGGGCCGCTCAACAAGGTCGCCTACACGTTCGCGGTCGGGCTGACCACCGACGGTGTGCTCGGGCCGATGGCGGCGGTGATGGTTGCCGGCATGACGCCGCCGCTCGGCCTGGCGCTGGCGACGACACTGTTCCCCAATCGCTGGCTGCCCGACGAGCACGAGGCGGGCAAGCCGGCGTACGTGCTCGGGCTGTGCTTCATCACGGAAGGGGCGATCCCATTCGCCGCCCGCGATCCGCTGCGCGTCCTGCCGGCGGCGATCGCCGGCTCGGCGCTGGCCGGAGCGATGTCGCTCGGGATGGGTGCGACCAGCAGCGTGCCCCACGGCGGAGCCATCTTGTTGTTCGTGCCGAACGCGTTGGAGAAGCCGCTGGCCTGGCTCGCCGCCCTCGTGGCCGGCACGGTCGTCACCACCGTTGCGCTGTTCTTCCTCAAGCGCCCGATCGCGCGACCTGCCGCCGGCGCCTCGCTCGTCACCGCCGCGGCGTGAGCTGCGGCGCGGTGACCCGAGCGGGTCGACGAACGCTCGGCTCGTGCCCCGGGTCGGATCACGGTCCGCCGCGGGCGAAGGCGGTGTGCCACAGTGGGCGCCGGTGGGGCAACGACTGCAGTTCGACGCCGTCGACCTCGACCGTCTCAGCGCGGCGATCGGCACCTCGCGACCGGCGGATCCCTTCGATCTGGACGAGGTGGCGGCCTGGCTCGGCGCCAACGGTCCGGAGTTGATCCCGCCGTCGCTGTTCGATTCCGGACTGGTCGCCGGCGACCAGTCAGCGGTTCACGACGAGCTGGGGTTCGTGCTCGGCGAGCTCGACGCGGTGTCGTCGTGGACGGCCGATGGTGGGACGTTCTACTGGGAGTTCATCGGTCCGGTGGAGGTCGCCGACAGCGCCGACGACCTCGGCGACGGGCTGTTGTCCATCGGCCCCGGTGAGGATTTCCAGCTCAACTTCGGTGCCGCCAGCGAACTCCGCCCGCAAGGCATGCCGCTGCGGCTGGCCAATCTCGACGACGGCGTGGTCATGTCGATGGACAGCGCGTCGGTCACGGACCGTCTTGCTGCCGGCGCCGATCGTCCGGTTGCCGACTGGCCGAGCTCGTTGGCCGAGTTGGGCGAGGCCGCCACGCGCTCGGACCCGTTCGTGCTCGTCATCCTCGCCGGTGACCTGTCGATCCGCTCCGATGAGATCGCACCCGAGCCGCCGCCAGGGCTGCACTGGTTCGGACCCACCGCGTGTGCCATCGGATTCGTGGTCGACGAGGGCATCGCGATCAATGTGAGCTATCAGTTCTCCTCGCCGGCCGCCGCGTCGGCGGCACTGCCCGTCGTCGAGACGCTGGGCACCGCCGGTTGGAGCTGGATCTTCGGCGCGGCGCAGAACTGGTCCGACTCGATCTCGGTCGATTCGGTGTCGGTCGACGGCTCGATCGTGGAGGTGGTGTTGCGCCCCCTCGACGACCGTGCGTACGGCCTCGTGTGGCAACGAATCAGATCCGGTGACTTCCCGTTCGCCGGCCCGCTCCGGTAGGCCGGCCTCAGTCCTCGATCACGTCGAGGCCGGCGGCGCGGAGCTCGGCGAGCGAGTCGAGCATCGCCTGGACGACCTCGTGCGGGTGCGGCTGCCAGTCGTCGACGACACCGACGATGCGCACCGGATGGCGGGTTCGGTACGAACGGGTGATGTTGCCGGGGAATTTCTTGTTGGTGAGGTTCGGGTCATCCTCGAATGGGCCGGTCGGCTCGACGACGTAGACGCGTGCCGTGCCGTCGCCGTTCGCCGGGTCGGCGGCGAGCTCGGCGCCCCAGATGGCGGGCTCGAGCAGCGCCGCGAAGTAGACGTGGTTGGCGACGCGGCCCTGGTGGAAGTTCGATCCGTGGCCCGGCACGAGCTCGTCGCCGACGGCGAAGTCGGCCTTCGTGCCATGGAAGAACGGGCCCTCGACGTGGTCGCAGTGCTCGAAGGTGACCGGGACCCACGCCGAGTCCGCGGCACGGGCCGCCGCCTCGGCGATCGATTGCGTGTGCGCAGGGGATTGCTCGTTCACAGGTCTCCTCGGAATCTGTTCAGCAGAAGTGGAGGAATATACTCCGGTTGTGAACTCACCGGACGTCGTGGGTGCGGGTGAACACGATGCGCGCTGACGCCCGACGGAGCCCGGGCGGCGGCCGCTGACCGACGCTCACGCCAGGGCGTTGCCGACCGCAACCCCGGCGAGGCACAGCACCAACATTCCCACCGCGTACAGCGCGCCGCGCCGCCAGCCGAGGTCGTGGGTCTGCAGCGTGGCCGAGGAGAACGTCGTCAACGATCCGCAGAAGGCGACACCGATCACCGTCTTGGCGGGGGTCGACCAGTCGGACTCGACGACGTAGCCGAGGATCACCGAGCCGGCCACGTTGGCGATGATCAACGACAGCCAACCGGCCGACACCTGTCCGAGGAGGTGTCGGATGAGTGCCCCGGCGGAGGCGGCGACGATGAACAGGATCGGTGTCATCGCTGCGCCTCGGGGTCGGTGACGCGACGGCGGGCGAGCGAGAGGGCGACGTAGAGGGCCACCAGTCCGCCGACGATGGTGATCGCCGCATACGCCGCGGCGAGTCCCGTGCGATCGGCGTCGGCGAGGTGGTCGACGTCGACGGCGAAGGACGAGTAGGTGGTGAAGCCGCCGAGCGCGCCGGTCGCCGTGAACGTGTACGCCGCCGATTTGCGATCGAAGCGTGCGGCGGCGAGACCGATCAAGAACGCGCCGACGATGTTGACGATCAGCGTCGGCCACGGCCATGCGTCAGCCGCCGGCGCGGAGGCGATGGCGTCGAACACCTCGCCGACCCCCCAGCGGGCGCCGGCACCGATCGGAGCCCCGATCGCCACGGCGGCGAGGACGATTGGAGACGTCGGCGCCGCCCGATCGAGCAGACCGGCGCGGTTGGACACGAACCGAACGTACCAGCGGGTGCCGGCGGCGTCGAGCGGTTCCGGCATCGAGAATTAGGCAAGCCAAACAACAGTCGATAGGTTCTCTGCCGCAAAGCCGAGAGGCAGTCACAACCTTGGAAGGACCTATGCGGATCTCGAGATCAATTGCGGTGCTGTCGGTCGCCGCGCTGGCGGTCGTCACGGCCGCCTGCGCATCCGACGACGATTCAGGAGCGGAGGTCACAGCGACGTCTCCCGGGGAAGCAACCACCGAATCGTCGACTGGGTCGAGCGTCGAATCGTCGACCGGGTCGAGTGTCGAATCGTCGACCGGGTCGAGTGTCGAATCGTCGACGGTGTCGAGCACCGGAACGAGCACGGCGGCGTTTCCGATCACCGTCGAGCACGCCCTGGGAAGCACCGTCATCGAGGCGAAGCCCGAGCGCGTCGCCACGGTGCAGTGGGCGAACCACGAGGTGCCATTGGCGCTCGGCGTGGTGCCCGTCGGCATGGCCGCCGCCAACTTCGGCGACCCCGACGGCGACGGCGTGCTGCCGTGGGTGTCGGACAAGCTCGACGAGCTGGGCGCGGAGACCCCGGTGCTGTTCGACGAGACCGACGGAATCGACTTCGAGGCGGTCGCCGACACCGACCCCGACGTGATCCTCGCCGCCTACTCCGGCCTCACCACCGAGGACTACGAGACGCTGAGCGAGATCGCTCCGACGATCCCGTACCCGAACGCCCCGTGGGCGACGGCATGGCGCGACATGATCCGCCTCAACAGTCAGGCGATGGGCATGGAGGCCGAGGGTGAGGCACTGATCGCCGACATCGAAGCCGAGATCGCGGCCGAGGTGGCGAAGTACCCGGCACTCGACGGGATGCAGGCGATGTTCGCCGGTCACCTCGATCCGACCGATCTCAGCGAGATCGGCTTCTACACCGCGCACGACACCCGCGTGCAGTTCTTCGAGGACCTCGGTCTGCAGGTCGCTGACGTCGTCGCCGACGCGTCCGCCGGCACCGACAGCTTCTCGGAGTCGGTGAGCACCGAGCAGATCCAGGTGTTCGACGACGTCGACATCATCGTCGGCTACGGCGACGAGACCGGCGAGTTGCTGGCGACGCTGCAAGCCGATCCGTTGGCATCCAAGATCCCGGCACTGGCACGCGGGTCGGTGGTGCTCTTCGCGGGCAGCACGCCGCTCGCCACGGCGGCCAACCCGACGCCGTTGGCGATCTCCTACGTGCTCGGCGACTACGTCGCCCTGCTCGCCGAAGCCGCCAGCAAGGTGGAGTGAACACCGCCGTCGACCCCGGTTCCCCGGTCCTCACGTCGGACGTCGCCGAGCTGCGGCGTCCGACGCGCCGGGGTGCGGCGTGGTTCGTGCTCCTCGTCGCGGTGATGGTGCTCGCGGGAGTGGCATCGATCTGGCTCGGGTCGCGCTGGGTGAGTTGGTCCGACGTCTGGGGAGCGATCGCCGGATCGGACGAGACGCTCGGCGAAGCGGCCGTCACGAAGCGCATCCCGCGGACGTTCATGGCGCTGCTGGTCGGCGGTGCGCTCGGCGTGTCGGGTGCGGTGATGCAGGGTGTCACTCGCAACCCGCTCGCCGACCCGGGCGTGCTCGGCATCAACATGGGTGCCTCGTTGGCGATCGTCATCGGCATCGCCTACTTCGGGCTCACGAACCCGACGAACTACATCTGGGTGGCGATCGGCGGTGCCGGCGCGACCGCCGTCTTCGTGTACATCGTCGGCTCGCTCGGCAGAGGCGGCACGACACCGCTCAAGCTGGCACTCGCCGGCGCGGCGACCGCGGCCGCGTTCGCCTCGTTCGTGACCGCGATCATCCTGCCGCGCAACGACATCGCCGACACGTTCGTCTCCTGGCAGATCGGCGGCGTCGGCGGGGCGACCTACGACAAGCTGGCCATGATCGTGCCGTTCCTCGTCGTCGGCTTCGTCATCTGCGGATTGTCGGCTCGCGGGCTGAACTCGCTGGCCCTCGGCGACGAGCTGGCCGCCGGCCTCGGTGAGCGGGTTGCCGTCACGCGAACGCTGTCGGCGCTCGGTGCCGTCGTGCTGTGCGGCGCGGCGACCGCAGTGTGCGGCCCGATCGCCTTCGTCGGACTCGTCGTGCCCCATGCCTGCCGCCTCGTGTTCGGACCCGACTACCGGTGGGTGATCCCGATGTCCGCCGTCACGGGCGCCACGCTGGTCACGATCTCGGACACCCTCGGACGGATCGTCGCCAAGCCCGAAGAGATCGACGTCGGCATCATCACCGCCCTGGTCGGTGCGCCGGTCTTCATCCTCATCGTCCGCCGGCAGAAGATCCGCGAGCTGTGAGCGTCGCCACCCGCCCGGCTCCGGCGACGCTCGAAGCCACAGCCCAGGCGGTCGCCCGGGCGCGGACCCGACGGCACCGGCGCACGCGCCTGATGCTGATCACGCTGGGGGTGCTCGTCGTCGCCGCGTTCGTGACGTCGCTGCTCGTCGGCAACACCTACTACAGCCCGAGCGAGGTGTGGCAGGTGATCCTCGGTCGGGAAGTCGACGGGGCGACGTTCACCGTCGGACGGCTGCGGTTGCCGCGAGCGACGACGGCGCTGGCGACCGGCGCCTGCTTCGGACTGGGCGGGGTCACGTTCCAGACGATGCTCCGCAATCCGCTGGCCAGTCCCGATGTGATCGGCATCACCTCGGGAGCAAGCGCCGCAGCGGCGTTCGCCATCGTCACGCTGTCGTTGAGCAACACCGCGGTCTCGGTGGTGGCGATCATCGCCGGGCTCGTCGTCGCCATCGTGATCTACCTCCTGTCGTTCAAGGACGGCGTCGCCGGGACGCGCCTGGTTCTGATCGGCATCGGCATTGCGGCGATGCTCAACAGCGTGACGGCCTACGTGCTGTCCGACGCCGCCGAGTGGGACCTCAGCGAAGCGACGCGATGGCTGACCGGCAGCCTCAACGGCAGCCGATGGAAGGACGCCATCCCGGTGCTGGGGGCGATGGCTGTCCTCGTGCCGACCCTCCTCGTCCAGTCGCGCAACCTGTCGATGACGCGCCTCGGCGACGATGCCGCAGGTGCCCTCGGCGTGCGGGTCGAACGGACCCGACTGACGGTGATCGTCGCCGCGGTGGGCCTGATCGCCTTCGCCACCGCAGCGACCGGGCCGATCGCGTTCGTCGCATTCCTGTCCGGGCCGATCGCGGCACGCCTGATGGGCGGCGGCGCCTCGCTGCTCGTGCCATCGGCACTCGTCGGCAGCCTGCTGGTGCTCGTCGCCGACCTCTGCGGCCAGTACCTGTTCGCCCTGCGATACCCGGTCGGCGTCGTCACCGGCGTCCTCGGCGCGCCCTATCTCATCTACCTGATCGTCCGAACCAATCGCGCCGGAGGCTCGTTGTGACGTCGTCGCACCAACTGGCGGTCGAGAGCCTGCAACTGGGCTATCGAACCCGTGTCGTCATCGAATCGCTCGACCTGCAGGTGCCGGCAGGCCAGGTCACCGCGATCGTCGGCCCGAACGCCTGCGGCAAGTCGACACTCCTGCGCGCCTTGTCGCGGCTGCTCGCGCCGCGCGTCGGACGCGTCGTGCTCGACGGTCGCGACCTCGCCCGCTTCCGCTCGAAGGAGCTGGCGCGCCAACTGGGGCTCCTGCCGCAGTCCCCGATCGCCCCGGAGGGCATCACCGTCGGTGATCTCGTCGGGCGGGGTCGCCACCCGCACCGGTCGATGCTGTCGCGCTGGAGCCACGCCGACGACCTCGCCGTGGCGGCGGCGCTGGAAGCGACGCAGACGGCCGATCTCGTCGACCGCCCGGTCGACGAGCTGTCGGGCGGGCAACGGCAACGGGTGTGGATCGCCATGGCCCTCGCCCAAGAGACGGACGTGTTGCTGCTCGACGAGCCGACGACCTTCCTCGATGTCAGCCACCAGATCGAGGTGCTCGACCTGCTCACCGATCTCAACCATCGGCGCGGCACGACGATCGTCATGGTGTTGCACGACCTGAACATCGCGGCCCGCTACGCCGACCATCTGATCGCCTTGGTCGACGGACGGGTGCACGCCGCCGGTTCGCCAGCCGAGGTGCTCACCACCGAGACGGTTCGTGCGGTGTTCGGCCTCGACTGTCGGGTGATCGTCGATCCGACCTCGAACCGCCCGCTGATGCTGCCGATCGGGCGGCACCACATGCTGCACAGCGAGTGACGACTCGCTACCCGGCGGCCGCGGTCGAGATTCGCCCAGAAATTGATGTCGACGTCGAAATCGACTTGACAATGACGTCAAAGTCAGTCAATCTTTCGCCGTCAGCGGCAGACAGCCGAGAGCGGCGGGCGCGAGCGACGTCGGCGAACGAAGGGGGAGACATGATCGGATCTACACGTCAGCGGCTCATGGGAGCACTTGCGGTGGTGGCGCTGGGACTGGCCGCATGCGGCAGCGACAGCCCATCGGGCGAGGACGGCCCTCCGCCGTCGAGCGGCTCGGGGGATGGCGGTGCGACGGAAACGTCGGTTGACGCCGAGAGTGGTGGCAGCCTCGCCGAGTTCCGCTACGCCACGTTCTACGAGCCGAGCCGTCTCGATCCGCACCTCGCCGCAAATGCAGGCGATGCGAACGTGCTGTTCCTCTCGTACGACCGTCTGGTCCACCTTGATGCCGAAGCGCAGCCGATTCCGGGGCTTGCGGAGTCGTGGGAGTACGACGACACCGGCACCGTGCTGACGATGAAGATCCGCGAAGGCGTCACCTTCCATGATGGCGCGGCGCTCGACGCCGAGGCGGTGAAGGCAAACCTCGACCGGGCGATGACGCTCGAAGGCTCGATCGCTGCCAACGACTTGTCGCTCATCGAGAGCGTCGAGGTCACCGGACCGTTCGAGGTTCAGATCACGTTGTCGCAACCGCAGGCGAGCCTGCTGGCGATCCTCAGCGACCGGCACGGCGCGATGATCAGCCCCGCGGCATTCGAGAACGCAGACCTGATCACCAATCCGGTCGGCGCGGGGATGTACAAGATCGTCGAGTACCGCCCTGGTGATCGAGCGGTCTACGAGCCGTACGACGGTTACTGGGACGACAGCGTCGATCGAGCCGATCGCTTCGAGTACGTCTTCATCGCCGACCAGTCGACGCGTCTGAATGCAGTCCGCACTGGCGAACTCGACGTGGTCGGCATCGAAGCTTCCCAGATTGGGGAAGCCGAAGCCGAAGGGCTCGTGGTCGATCACCGCACCACCGTCGTGTACCAGCAGCTGTACATGAACCGGGCCCGTGAGCCGTTCGACAACGTCGACGTCCGCCGTGCGCTCAACCACGCCATCGACCGCGAAGCGCTCGTCGAGGGAATCGCGTTCGGCTACGGCGAGCCCAACGTGCAGGTCTTCCCGACCGGATACTGGGCGCACAATCCCGAGATCGGTACGGACTTCTTCGACTACAACCCCGAGCGGGCACGCGAGCTCCTCGCGGACGCCGGCTACCCGGACGGCTTCGAGTTCGAGTTGTTGCTGCCGACGCCGGGTACGCCGCCGGAGATCGCGGAGTTCCTCCAGTCGCAACTCGCCGAGATCGGGGTGACGGTGAACATCGTCCAGACCCCTGCTCAGGGCGTCGCCGACCTGTTCTTCGTCCAGGAAGAGGGCGTTTCCATGCTCGGGGTCTGGAGCGGTCGCCAGGACCCGTCGATGACGACCCAGTTGCGGTGGACCGCCGAGGGATTCTCGAACCCCGGCGGCCACTCGACGCCCGAGGTCGAAGCGCTGCACCTCGAGGCATTGGCTGCGACCGACCCGGCCGAGCGCGAATCGATCGTGCACGAGATGGTGGCGCTCGCGACGGAGGACGCGTTCGACCTCGTCCTCTACAACCCGGTGACCGCCCACGCCGGGCGAGCAGACCTCGGCCAGATGCCGACGATCATCCTCAACGGCAAGGTCGAGTTCCGCAACATCGGCTGATCTCAGGGGGCGGGGTGGCTCGGGTCAGGCCCGGGCCACCCCGCCACTGGCCTTGAACGTGTCCTGCATCGAACGATCTGCGGAGGGAGGTTGACGTGACGAAACTCATCTTGAGACGGATCGGCGTCTCGATCCCCGTCGTCGTCATGGCGACGCTGATCGTGTTCGCGTTCACGTCGATGGTTCCTGGCGACCCGGCGACGACGCTCGCTGGCGAGTTCGCCAGTCCCGAGCAGATCGCCGCGATCCGTGAGCGCCTCGGCCTCGACCGGCCGTTCCTCGTCCAGTACTGGGACTGGCTGACCGGGATCATGACCGGCGACTTCGGCAGTTCGCTCTACAACGATCGACCTGTCCTGTCGTCGATCGCCGAACGGCTGCCGGTCACGGTCAGCGTGACCGTCTGCGCGATGGTTGTCGCGCTGCTCGTCGCGGTCCCCGCCGGGATCATGTCGGCGCTGCGCCGTGGATCCGGAATTGACAGCGGGCTGTCCGTCCTGGCCTCCCTCGGGCTCGCGCTGCCGTCGTTCTGGCTGGGTGCGATGCTCGTCTACGTCTTCGCCATCTCGCTCGGTGTGCTCCCGGCGATCGGCTACGTCGGGATCGTCGACAACCCCGTGGAGTGGGCGAAGCACATGGTGCTGCCCGCTGTCACGCTGGGGACCGCCGCCGCCGCGGAGACCACGCGACAACTCCGCGCCGCGATGGTCGACGTGCTCCAGCAGGACTACATCCGAACCGCGCGTGCCGGCGGCCTGTCGGCGAAGGCGATCGTGCTCAAGTACGCCCTGAAGAACGGTGCCACGCCCGTGGTGACCGTCCTCGGCTTCCAACTGGCGTTCCTGCTGGGCGGGTCGGTCGTGGTCGAGCAGGTCTTCGCGCTCCCCGGTCTCGGAAGCCTCGCCATCCGGGCCGTGCTCGATGGCGACATCCCGATGATCCAGGGCATCGTCTTGTTCGCCACGCTTGTCGTCGTCGCCGTCAACCTCGTCGTCGACGTTGTCTACGGCTGGCTGAACCCGAAGGTGAGAGTCGCCTGATGTCAGTGCCGACGGGCCAGCTCGGACCCGAGCCCTCGAGCCCAGACGACGACGAGACGGCGGCCGCCGGCGAGTCCCTCGAGGCGCCGCCCGAGTCGCCGCTGCGGGTGTTCGTCCGCCGGTTCGCCCGGCGCAAGGTCGGCATCGCGGCGGCCGTCGTGATCGCCCTGTTCGTGTTGGTCGCTGTGTTCGCTCCGTGGCTGGCGCCGTACGGACCGCTCGAGCAGGACGTCCGCAACGCGTTCGAGCCTCCGTCGACCGACCACCTCTTCGGCACCGATGAGCTCGGACGCGACGTGCTCAGCCGACTCATCTACGGCGCGCGGATCTCGCTGCAGGCAGCGGTCCTCGCCGTCGCGGTCGCCCTCGCCCTCGGTCTGCTCCCCGGTGTGCTGGCCGGCTACGCCCGCGGCTGGGTGGACACGATCGTGTCGCGCGTGACCGACACGTTCATGAGCTTCCCGCCACTGTTGCTGGCCATCGCCATCGTCGGTGTCTTCGGCCCGGGTCTGACCAACGCCATGTTTGCCATCGGAATCATCTTCGCCCCACGCTTCGTGCGCATCAGTCGTGCCTCGGTGCTCGTCGTCCGCGAGGAGACCTTCATCGAGGCCAGTCGCAGCATCGGGTCCTCGCGCACGTTCATCGTGACGCGTCGGGTGCTGCCGAACATCTTGTCGCCGCTGCTCGTGCAGATCACGCTCTCGCTGGGTCTGGCGATGCTTGCCGAAGCCAGCCTGAGCTTCCTGGGTCTTGGTGTGCAACCGCCAGAAGCTTCGTGGGGGGCGATGGTCGGACGGTCGTTCCGGTACCTGTCGCAGAGTCCGTACCTCGTGGTCTTCCCCGGCGCGGCGATCGCCTTCGTCGTCCTCGCCTTCAACCTCCTCGGCGACAACGTGCGCGACAGCCTCGGCAGCAACCGACGGGCGGCGGCATGAGCAGGCGACCGTCGTTGACCGTCAGCAATCTGAGCGTCTCGTTCCGGACGCCACGCGGCATGGTGCAGGTGCTCGACCAGGTCGACCTCGAGATCGCCGAAGGCGAGACGGTCGCCCTCGTCGGCGAGTCGGGGTCGGGCAAGAGTGTGACGAGCCTGGCGTGCATGGGCCTGCTCCCGGAGACAGCCGTCGTCACGGCGGACGAGATCGCCGTCGGTGGCACCTCGATCCACGGCCTCCGCGACGCCGAACTGGCCGGCGTGCGCGGCGATCGGGTGTCGATGATCTTCCAGGAGCCGATGACGAGCCTCAACCCGGCGTTCACCATCGCCGACCAGATCGGCGCCGTCTATCGGCGCCACACGGGCGCGTCGAGATCCGAAGCGCGCGCCCGCACGGAGGAGATGCTGCGCACCGTCGGTATCCCTGATCCCAAGCGACGGCTCGACTCGTATCCACACGAGTTCTCCGGCGGGATGCGCCAGCGCGTGATGATCGCCATGGCGCTGGTGTGCGAGCCGGAGATCGTCATCGCGGACGAGCCGACCACCGCCCTCGACGTCACCGTGCAGGCGCAGGTCCTGCGGTTGCTGGCGGAGATGCAGGACCGGTTCGGCATGGGTCTGTTGTTCATCACCCATGACCTCGGCGTCGTGCGCAACCTCGCCGATCGCATCGTCGTGATGTACGCCGGCCAGATCGTCGAGCAGTCGACGAACGACGAGCTGTTCGGAGCACCGCTGCACCCGTACTCGACCGGGCTGATCGCGTCGTTGCCGGAGATGTCGGCGCCGCGCTCGCGTCTGCAGTCGATCGCCGGCATGCCGCCGAGTCCCACGAACCTGCCCGCCGGCTGCCGCTTTTCGCCGCGCTGTCCGAGGCCGAGTCGCGCCTGCCATGTCGAGGCGCAGACGCTGGAGCCGGTCGGCACGAACCGGATCGTGCGCTGCTGGAAGGCAGACCCGACCGTCCCGGGCGACGTCGCCGTCGGACCTCGAGGGCGCCATGAGTGACGAGATCCTGCGGGTTCGCGACCTCACCGTCGACTTCGGCGGACGACGCCGTCAGCGCGGGCACACCGTGCGCGCCGTCAACCACGTCTCGTTGTCGGTGCGTCGGGGGGAGACCCTCGGCATCGTCGGCGAATCAGGATCGGGCAAGTCGACGCTCGCCAGGGCGATCCTGCGCCTGGTGCCGATCGAGACCGGCAACGTCGAGCTCGACGGAGCCCGACTGGACGACGTGTCGGGCAAGCAGCTGCGGGCGGCGCGACGCCACGTCCAGATGGTGTTCCAGGATCCCTACTCGTCGCTCGACCCGTCGACGTCGGTCGGCTCGAGTGTGGCCGAACCGCTCCGTGTCCACACCGACCTCGACCGCCGGGAACGGACCGCACGGGTGCGTGAGCTGTTCGACCTCGTCGGGCTCCGACCCGAGCTGATGACGCGCTATCCCGACGAGTTCTCGGGCGGGCAGCGCCAACGCATCGCGATCGCACGCGCCCTCGCCGCCGAGCCCAGCCTGCTGATCTGCGACGAGGCGGTCTCCGCCCTCGACGTGTCCACACAGAACCAGGTGCTCAACCTGTTGGCCGACCTGCAACAAGAGCTCGGGCTGGCGATGCTCTTCATCACCCACGACATGTCCGTGGTGCGACACGTTGCGCACCGGGTGGCGGTGATGTACTTCGGCGAGGTCGTCGAGACCGCATCGACCGACACCTTGTTCGCTGCACCCCAACACCCCTACACGTTGACGCTGCTGGCGTCGGTGCCGTGGGTCGGCGAGCCGCCGATCCGGCTCGACGCCACCAGCACCGTGCTCGCTGGGGAGCTCCCCGACCCCACGAACCCGCCGGTCGGCTGCCCCTTCGCGACGCGCTGTGCCCACGCCGTCGACATCTGTGTCCAGCAGCGGCCCGATTTCGTCGAGACACCGCAGGGTCACGGCGTCAAGTGCTTCGTGGCCGCCGAACGACTCGGCGCCGGCGCCCATGCCGGGGCGTCGCCGACCGTCGAACAAAAGGAGATCCCGTCATGAGCACCGTCGAGGTGGACGTCGTCGACGACGTCCACGTGATTCGCCTCAACCGGCCCGAGAAGCTCAACGCCTGGACGCCGACGCTCGGCCGCGAGCTGGTCGAAGCAGTCACCAACGCGGATGGGGACGAGTCGTGTCGAGCGATCGTCGTCACCGGCAACGGACGCGGGTTCTCCGCGGGTGCAGACTTCGGCGAGTACTTCAGCGCCAGCGACGAACAGGTCGCCGACGACGGTGGCTTCGGCGCGCGTTGGATCGGCATCGTGCGCGGGTCGAAGCCGATCGTCGCTGCCGTGAACGGCGTTGCCGTTGGCGTCGGCGTGACGATGGTCCTGCCGTTCGACAGCCTGATCGCGAGCGAGGCGGCGCGGTTCTCGTTCCGCTTCACGCAGATCGGATTGGTCCCCGAGCTTGCCAGCACGTTCTACCTGCCGTCGAGGGTTGGACTCCCGTGTGCGACCGAGCTGATGTTGAGCGGCCGCTTCGTCGACGGCACCGAGGCAGCAGCACTGGGCCTCGTCGACGGTGTCGTGGCGCCCGGTGCACTCGTCGACGCGGCGATCGAGCGCGCCCGGCTCTTGTCGACCGGGCCTGCCGACGCGTTGCGTTGGACGAAGCAGTTGCTGACGGCCAACGCCGCCGAGTCGGACCTCGACGTGGTGCAAGCACGCGAAGCGGCCCTGATCGCCCGTGCCCGCCAGTCGGACGCCCACCGACTCGCGGTCGAAGCGTTCACGAATCGCACGTAGGCACGTAGTCACGCTGCGCCCAATCTGTTCGTTGTCATTCAAGGAGGACATGTGTTTCGAGACTTGGTCGACCGTCACCGCGGCGACGAACGCATCGGGTTGATCTTCGAGGACCGGAGCTGGACCTTCGACGAGGTCTTTGCCGAGGTGCTGCCACGATCGGAGGCGATCGCGACGGCGATGGCCGAGCACGGGTCGCCGCTGCACGTCGGTATCCTGGCCAACACCACGCCAGGGATGTACTTCTGGCTCCTCGCGATCCTGCGGTCGGGTGCGACGGTCGTCGGGCTCAACGACACGCGTAGCGCCGACGAGATCGTGCGCGACGCCGAGCACACCGACTGCGACCTCATCGTCACGGACCATCTCGACGCCGACCTCGTCGAGGCGGTCTCCCGGGGAGTGCGGGTTCCGACTCTCCCGGCTGAGGCGATCTCGCTGCCCGCGAACGTGCGTCCTTCACCGAAGGACGCATCACGGGTGCCGGGACTGGCGCTGTTGATCTTCACGTCGGGCACCACCGCGGCCCCCAAAGCGGCGATGCGCTCCTACGACCGCCTCCGCGATCTCGCCGGCGGTGTGATGGCGCAACGCGAGCTGACGCCTGACGATCGCCTCTACGAAGCGATGCCGTGGTACCACTCGAACGTGTTGTACATCACGCTGATGCCGGCGTTGCTGGCCAACGTGTCGGTGATCCTGAAGCGGAAGTTCTCGGCGTCATCGTTCATGAGCGACATCCGGCAGTACGAGGCGACGGGGTTCAACTACGTCGGGAAGCCGCTGCAGTACGTTCTCGCCCAACCAGCCACGCCGGACGACCGCAACCACCGTTTGCGATATGCGATGGGCAACGAGGCGAACGTCAAGGACATCGTCGCGTTCACCGAGCGTTTCGGCGTGCCCGTCACGGATGGTTTCGGGTCGACCGAGGGTGGGTTGGTGTCCTATCGCAGCGCCGACATGCCCGCCGGATCGATCGGGAAGGACCCCGAAGGCACTGTTCGGGTGTTCGATCCGTTGACACTCGAGGAGTGCCCTCCGGCGGCGTTCGACGAGACCGGGCGGCTGCTCAACGCCGAGACGGCCATCGGCGAGCTCGTCAACACCGCCGGGGCCGGCTTGTTCGAAGGGTATTACCGCAATGACGAGGCAAATCAGGAGCGCACGAGGTCGGGTTGGTACTGGAGCGGCGACCTCGGCTACCGAGACGCGGACGGGTTCCTCTTCTTCGCGGGTCGCGGTGGCGATTGGTTGCGCGTCGACGGCGAGAACTTTGCCGCATACCCGATCGAACAGATCCTCATGCGCCATCCGGCGGTGCACGGCGCGGCGGTCCTCGCGGTGCCCGACGAGCGCGTCGGTGACCAGGTGTTGGCGGTCCTCCAAGTGGCCGACGGAGTCGAGATGGACGACGTGCGCCTGGAGGAGTTCCTCGGCGCACAGCAGGACCTCGGACGGAAGTGGTTCCCCCGGTACGTCTGGCTCACCGACTCGATCCCGCTGAGCCACACCAACAAGGTGGACAAGCGGCGTCTGCGCGCCGACGCGTTCCAGCCCGGTCAGGCGGTGTCGGTCCGCGACGTCGACGGGCGGTACGTGCCCTTCGACGACGAGCGCCGGCGACGCCTCGTGAGCGGGTTCGAGCAGGCGGGGCGAGCCGATCAGGTGCCGGCCGGGCTGGTGGCGTCATGAACGACGTCGAGAACGACACGCTGCACGATCTCGCGTCGTATGCCGACGAGATCGTCGACCGGCACTGGGACGCGGACATCACCGTTGCCGAATGGTGGGATGTGCTGTTCGAGGCCGGGCTCAGCGACGTGTCGGCGCCACGAGGACTCGGCGGCCTCGGCCGGGCGCACACCGACAACCAGCTGGTCCTCGCCGCGTTCGCGCGACGTGGCGTGCTGGGTCCTCCCCCGGGCATCGGCACGATGCTCGCCGTGCCGACCTTGTTGACGCACGGTTCGGCGGCACTGATCGAACGCTTCGTACCGGACACCCTGCGTGGGCGGCTGGCCTGGTGCCAGCTCTTCTCCGAGCCCGGGGCGGGAAGCGATCTCGCCGGTCTCCAGACGGTGGTGGCCGAACGATCCGACGGCGGCTTTGCCGCGTCAGGGCAGAAGGTGTGGACGTCGGGTGCGACGCGAGCCGACTGGGGCCTGCTTGTTGCTCGGACCGACACGTCGGCGCCCAAGCACGCCGGGATCTCGTACTTCGTCGTGGAGATGGACCAGCCCGCGATCGACGTGCGTCCACTTCGGGAGATGACCGGGAGGTCGCTGTTCTGCGAGGTGTTCCTGACGGAGGCGCAGATCGAAGAGCAGTGCCTCGTGGGGACCCTTGGCGAAGGCTGGACGGTGGCGCGAACCACGCTGTACACCGAGCGGCAGGTGCTCGGTGCGAGGTATTCGGCCGGCTCGCTCGGCAACGCCTCGCCGGGGAGCGCCAGTGCGGATCTGGACGTCCCTGCCGTGCACTTCGTGATCGCCGACGCCGAGCAGTCGCTGTCGGAGCGGGCGATCGAACGACTGGCGGAGCTGTTGCCGACGGCACCGGCGTCGCGGGTCGGCGCGGCGGTCGACGCGATCATCCTGCAACGGATCAACGAATGGATCGGCAGCCGGGCACGGAACGGACAGCTGGATGCCGCGTTGAGCGGGTCGCTGATGAAGTTGAACTCGTCCCAACAGTTCCGCCATCTCCGGCAAGCCGTCGGCGACCACTTCGGTGCGGCGGCGACGGCGGCCGATCCGTCGAGCGAGCACACCGACCTGCTGGCACAAGAGGTCATCCTCTGGTCGCCCGCACCCTCGATCTACGGCGGCACGGACCAGATCCAACGCAACATCCTGTCCGAGCGGTTCCTGGGCTTGCCCCGCGATCGCTCGGCCTGACCACTCTCGAAGGGGCACGCTCATGTACGACGACATCCTGTACGACGAACTCGACGGCATCGCCACGCTGACGATCAATCGGCCGACGGCAAAGAACTCGCTGACCGGACACAGCTACGCCGAGATCACCCACGCCGTCGAGCACTGCAGCGCACGGTGTCTCGTGATCACCGGCACCGGCGACGTGTTCTGCGCCGGTGACGACGTCAAACAGGTGCTGTCGGCGATGACCCCGGACGACTACGACCGGATCGGCACGGACCCCCAGATCACGAACGTCGCCGGGGCCCTGCTCGCCACCGACATCCCGGTGATCACGGCCGTCAACGGACCGGCGGTCGGCTGGGGCATGGAGTTGGCGCTGCTCGGCGACATCATCGTCGCCTCGGACACCGCACGATTCGGCGAGCTGTTCGTGAAACGCGGACTGTGCTGTGACGTTGCCGGGTTCGCGCGGTTGGCCTCCCTCGTCGGCCGCGCCGCGGCGGCGGAGCTGCTCTTCACCGGCCGGATCATCGACGCCGAGACGGCCCGCGGTCTCGGGTTGGTGTCACGCGTCGTGCCGTTCGATCAGCTGCTGCCTGTTGCTCACGAGCTTGCCGGAGAGATCGCGGGCAACCCGCCCCTCGCCGTGGCGGCGATCAAGCGCGGTCTGCGCCAGGCGCTCGATCCGGACTTCGCGTCGCTCGGAAGCTGGACGACCTCGACACTTGCGTCGCTGTTCCGGACCGCCGACCACCGGGAGGGCGTGAGCGCGTTCATGGAGCGCCGTCAGCCCACATTCACGGGAACGTGAACGACGGTCTGCGGATTCGCCCCGCCCCCGCAACGGGCCGACGCATCGCCGCCTACGACTGGAGCCCGGCGTGTCGGAGCCCTTCAGCGACCGATGACTCCACGCTCGCACGAAAGTCGTCGAGCGTTCGGTCGACTGGCGTCTCTCGTCGATCGACATACCGTCGGAGTACGCCCTCGACGATGGCTGCCGATCGCCAGGCATTGAACGCCATCCAGTAGTCGAGGTCGCCGATCTCGGTGCCGGTCAGCGTGGCGTACCGCTCGATGAGCGCGGACCGACTCGGGAACCATCCAGCGGCGGTTGGCGGAGCGGGCGCTGCCGGCTTTGTTGTCGCTTTGTCCACCCACGTCCGGAGCAAGTAGGCGAGGTCGGCGAGTGGCTCGCCGAGTGTGCACAGTTCCCAGTCGAGTACGGCGGCGAGTGAGCCATCGGTGTGATGGATGAAGTTCCCCAATCGGAAGTCGCCGTGGACGATCACGGCCGGTCGCTCAGCTGGGATGTTGGCATCGAGCCAACTGCCGAGCCGATCCATGTCGTCGAGCTCGCGAGTCTTGGATGAGAGCCACTGGCCGGTCCACCGGTTGATCTGTCGCCGGGCGTAGCCGTCGCGCCGTGCGAGGTCGCCGAGCCCGACGACATCGACGTCGATCTGGTGCAACGCGGCGAGTGTGGAGACGGTCGACATGCCGGCTGTCTCCGCGCTGATCGATGTCCGGAAGGAAGCGCTCGACGTCAGCCGGATGATGGAGCACGGCGCCGGCGACGTACTCCATGACGAAGAACGGGGCATCGTAGATAGGGGAACCCGCACACGCGCCGAGCGTCGGTGGCACGGGGACGGGGGTCGTCTGGAGTGCGGCGATGATTCGATGCTCGCGAAGGACATCGTGCGCGCTCGCGAGCGATCGGCCAGGCGGAGGACGGCGAAGCACGACCCTCCGCTCAGCGGCGTCCCGGACGACGTACGTCAGACACGAGTGACCGCCCGCCACGAGCTCGGTGTGAAACGGAGGGATCAGGTCGGGCACTTGGGAGACGAGCCAACCGACGGCCGCAGGCGACGCCGTGGGGTCGGCGAGACGATTCGGTGATTGATGGCCCATTCGGCTCCTTCCGAGATTCGAGTCTCCCAGATTGACGTTGATATTGACGTCGATGTCAATATATCGCTAAGCTCGGCGCCGATCAGTGTCGAGTCGGCTCCATGGGCCGAGAGGGGTATGGCAGTGAACTTCGAACTTCCGAGCGATCTGACGGTGCTGCCCGACCGACTCGATGACTTCATCGAGCAAGGGGTCCGGCCAATTCAGGCGCGCGACAACGAGCGCTTCTTCGACCACGGGCCCGTCGCCGATGCCGCTCGCTCCACCGACGCAACGTCATGACGATCGAGGCGCATCTCGCAACCCTCTACGAGGCCATCGCCGACGAGCTCGGCGAACGCTTGGCGCTTGTGCACGGTGACCTCGAACGGAGCTGGTCGGACTACGACGACCGGGCGGCGCGAGTGTCCGCTGGTCTCGCCGGTGCAGGGCTCGGTGCGGGCTCCAAGGTCGGCCTCTACCTCTACAACGGTCCTGAGTACCTCGAGGTTCAGCACGCTGCATTCAAGTTGCGTGGCGTGCCGGTCAACATCAACTATCGGTACCGCGACCAAGAACTCGCGTATCTGCTGGCGAACTCGGACTCCGAAGCGCTGTTCTTCCACTCCTCGTTAGCGGCGATCGTCGAGCGCGCGGTCGGCACCATCGCCGGTGTGAAGTTCCTCGTCCAAGTCGCCGATGACGACACGCCACTGATCGACGGCGCGATCGCGTATGAGACACTGGTCGCCGCGACCGACCCCGCACCGCGTCAGCGACGGTCGGAGAACGACCTCTTCATGCTCTACACCGGTGGAACGACCGGTCTCCCGAAGGGCGTGATGTTCCGTCTCGGTTCACTCACCGGCGCGTTCGTCGCTGGTGCGCTCGGGCAGGTGGGTCTCGATCCGGCGACTCCACTGGAACGCATTCCCGCGCTCGCCGCAGCGCTCGACGACAGCGAGCACCTCGTCTCCGTGCCGTGTGCGCCGCTCATGCACGGGACGGGACTGACGCTCGGAGCGATGTCACCGCAGTGCGTGGGCGCCTCCGTGGTCACCTTGGAGAGCCGCTCGTTCGACGCCCACGAATTGATGCAGGTGGTGCAGCGACGGCGAGTGACGAACCTGACGATCGTCGGCGACGCGATCAGCAAGCCGATCCTCGCCGCCATCGACGAGCAGGCTGCAACGGGCCGCCCGTACGACGCCACGAGTTTGCGGCGCGTGTACTCGTCCGGCGTGATGTGGTCCGCGGAGACCAAGGCGGCGTTGCTCGACCGCATCCCGCAGGTCACGCTCAACGACGTCATGAGCTCGAGCGAAGGTGCGATGGCGACCCAGGTCACCGTCGCATCCGAGGGAGCGACCACGGCGCGCTTCGTCCTCAACCCGACGACCAAGGTGTTCCACGAGAGCGGGCGCGAAGTCGCGCCCGGGTCCGGTGAGATCGGCATGATCGCCGCGTCAGGCAACATCCCGATGGGGTACTACAAGGACGAGGCGAAGACCGCGGTCACGTTCCGCGAGATCGACGGCGTCGCGTACTCCTTCCCCGGCGACATGGCCGAGGTCGCCGCCGACGGATCCATCATCCTGCTCGGGCGCGGTAGTCAGGTCATCAACACCGGCGGTGAGAAGGTGTTTCCGGAAGAGGTCGAGGAAGCCGTCAAGCGGGTACCGGGAATCGTCGACTGCCTGGTCGTCGGGGTGGACGACGAGCGCTTCGGTCAGGCGGTCACTGCCGTGGTGTCCACGGACCCGGGCATGCCGCTCGACCCGCAGCACGTCATCGCCACGGTCAAGTCGGAACTCGCGGGCTACAAAGCCCCGAAGCGAATCGTGATCGTCGACGAGGTCCCGCGGGCTCCGAACGGCAAGGCAGACCACAAGGGGGCACGCCAGATGGCAATGGCGCAACTCTTCGCGCAACTCTCCCCCGACGCGACCGGCTGACCGCTGGTCGCCCCCCCCAACAAGATCCGAGGTCTGACATGGCAATCTCCAAAGCGCTCGCATTGTCGCCCCACCAGCAGGAACAGATCCTGACGGACGAATGGAACATGCGCATCTCCACCACCTCGCCGAGTGGACGAATCAACTGCACGCCACTGTGGTTTGTGTGGCACGAGGGGCGCGTCTGGGCGTACTGCCGAGGGCAGAAGGTGGTCAACCTGCGTCGCGATCCCAGGTGCACGGTGCTTGTCGACCGGGCCGAACGATTTCCGGAACTTCAAGGGATCATGATCCAGGGTGACGCCGAGGTGCTCGAGGACAGCCGTGCCGAAGCGGCCGCCGACGGACTCGCTCGAGTACGCGAGCTCTACGGACACAAGTACGCCGGCGGGCACGGCGAGCCGGCTGGAACACCTCCGTCGCCGATGGCGGCAGTCGCGCGCGGCTCGACCGCGCGGTGGGTCGTCATTACGCCCGTGCAGACCGTCACGTGGGACAACACCAAGCTTCCAGGCTGAGATCACATCCCCAGCTCACCGGGTCGCCACGATCCGCCAACCGTCACTCTGGTCGGTTGACGGTGGTCACTAGCATCGTCCCGGATGGCTGGTAACCGATCTGCGGCGGTCCGCCTGACGCCGAAGGCAAAGCGGACCCGAGCGGCGCTGGTCGATGCGGCGACGGCAGTGTTCAGCGAGCGCCAGTACCTCGGCACCAACGTGGCCGACATCGTTGAACGGGCCGGCGTGAGCCACGGAACCTTCTACACGTACTTCACCTCGAAGGAGGACATCTTTCGCGAGGTCGGGCTGGGACTGCAGGAACGGATGCTGGCGGCAGGCCAGGAGTCGTCCGGCGACGAGGAGGCCAGTCTGCTCGAGCGGGTCGAAGCCGCCAACCGTCGGTACCTCACGCTCTACCGCGAGAATGCCGCCCTGTTCGCCGTCCTCGAGCAGGTCGCGACGTTTAACGACGAGCTGCGCGAGATCCGGCGTGAGATCCGGACTGGCTACGTCGAGCGGTCGCGTCAGGCGATCGTGAGGTTCAAGCGCGCTGGGCTGGTCAACACCGACATCGATCCCCGCTACGCCGCCAACGCGCTCGGATCGATGGTCGAGCGGTTCGCGTACGTGTGGCTCGTGTTGGGGGAGGACTTCGACTTCGACAAGTCCGTGCGCACGTTGACGCTCTTGTGGGCGAGATCGCTGGGCGTCGAGGCGCCCTCCGGCGCGCTGCGCAAACGCCGATCCGCCCCGCGTGGCTCGAGCGAGCTCTGATCAGGGCTCCCGTTCGTCGGCGGCGCCGCGCTGGATGCCGAGTGCCGCGGTCCAGATGTACGACATCGCTTCCAACATGCGATCCTGGCCGCATCCCTCGTCGAACACGCACTGCATGTGTGCGACGCGCTCCACCATGGAGCCCAGAGAGTGCGCGACGGCTTCGACATCGACGTCGCGGTCGATGACGCCATCGGCCTGCCACTGGGACAGCGCTCGAACCGTTGGTTCGATGTAGTCCCGCCGGGTAGCGCGGCGGAGGTCTGCGATCGCCTGGTCGCGCGCCGCCAGCTCCTCGTACGAGGCAAGCGTCCGGGCGTGTCGGCGATACATGTCGAAGAAGCGCTTGTTCGTCCGATCGATGCGTTCGGTCAACGACGCAGACTTCGACGTCCTCGAGGGGTCCCGGAGGCCCTCATCATCGATCACGCGAATCACCTCACCGAAGATCGCCTCCTTCGAGTCGAAGTGGGTGTAGAACGATCCATGCGCGACCCCGGCGGTCCGGGCGATCGCTGAGATCGTCGCATCGTTGAAGCCGACCTCGTCGAACACCGTGGTGGCGGCGACGATGAGCGCGGCGCGAGTTCGGTCTCCACGGCCCTGGCGGCCGCCTCGTGTGGACTCCTCAGCGTGCATCAACAGCCCTGCCTTTGGTCTCTCACTCGCACGTCATCGACGCGATGCCAACTTAGGGCGACACGGTGAGGTGAGGGTTCATCCAGCTGTCGCGCTGTGTCTCGCCCGATCGCGAGCACCCGCGTTCGAAGCGACCCGTGTGATCGACCAGTGCGCAGCGGGCACGTGAGTGACGACTGACCGTCTCGCCGGCGCGAGAGCGCATCGCCGAGCCAGAGCGCCGCGGCGGGGTAGCCTGTGGCCAGCGGGTGACCCCGCTTCCGGCGCCGCGCCGGGGCGAGGCGGTCACCCATGAACTCGTGAGGAGTTGCCATGAACAAGTCATCGCAGTCGCCTGCCGCACCGTCCGGCGACGCCGGTCAGATCGCCGCACTCGATGCCGAGCTCACCGCAGCCCGTGAACAGCTCGAGCGGGCGACCGCCGAGTACGAGGGGATGCTCTCCGGGCAGGACGCGATCCAGGAGGATCGCGACGCCGCCGCACAGTTCGTCACCGAGGCCAAGTCGGCGGTGTCGCGACTCGAGTCGGCGCTCGCCCGCGCCGAGGCGGGCACGTACGGTCGCTGCGAGCGATGCGGTGCGGCGATCCCCTCCGAGCGCCTCGCCGCCCTGCCCGACGCGACGACGTGCGTGTCGTGCGCGTGATCGACGGATCGCCCGCCCGCTGACCGGCGCTCGCTGAACTGAGCCGATCTGGCTGACTGGCCCTCGCTGAACCGACCTGGTTGACCGTCGGCTGGGCCGCGGTCAGCGGCGAGTCTTGGCGAGGTCGGCGTACGACGACGCCACCGGACGCGCCTGCCGCTCGGCGTCGAAGAGTCCGACCGTGGTGACCCGACCGACCGGCACGGTCAACGCGGTGTCCCAGTCGTACTGGTCGCCGCGGCTGTACCAGCAGATCCCGCGGACGGGCAGGCCGTCGGCGCGCAGCCGGTCGAGCGATGCGACGAGCGCGTCGAGCCAGGCCGGACCTTCCTCGACGGCGGCAGCCCGAGGTTCGAGGTCTCCGACACCCAGAACGGGTCGCTGGTATCGCTCGTACCACCGCCGCGCCTCGTGCTCGTAGGCCTCGACGCGGTCGGCGATGGTCAGCGGCCGCGCGGCGCGGGTGCCGTGGGCGGCGACGCTGACGGGGTAGATGTCGTGGCCGGCGATCGACCCGGTCGAGGCGGGGATGTCGGCGGCCAGCGTCGGCGATGCGGTCGAGCACCGGCTCGGCGACGACCGTCGTCAGCCGGGCTGCGACGCCGGCCGGTTCGACGCCGAAGTGCAGGTCCCACACCGCCTGCTGCAGATCGCGGGCGTCGGTGGCCCGCTGCATGCCGACCTCGTCGTCGGCGTCGGCGAGCTCGCAACCGAACCCCTCGGAGCCGATCCACCAACCGTCACGATCGGCCCAGACCCGCGCGAGCGCTTCGAGGTTGGCGAGCGTCGACGTTGCCGAGGGCGACGAAGTAGTCGTCCTCGGTGGCACGCCGGTCGTTCCACATGCCGAGCCGGGCGGAGAACAGTGCGGTGATGCCCGGCTCGTTGACCGGCGTGAACCACATCGGCTCGCGGTAGCGGGCGAGGAACGCGTCGACGTACCGGCAGAAGCCGTCGACCCAGGACGGGTCGCAGAAGCCCGCGTAGTGGTCGGGGAGCCCGAAGTGGCACAGGTCGACGACCGGCATCGAGCCCGTGGCGGTCGCAGGCACGCGAGCGCGGTGTCCCACAGGCTCCAGTCGTAGACGCCGGGCTCGGGCTCGGCCAGCCGCCACGGCATGCCGTAGCGCCACACGTCGACGCCGAGGCCGGCGACGTCGGCGAGGTCGTCGTCGAGCCGGTCGAGGTGCCCGCTCGCCGCGTACTGGTCGACGCGCACGATCTGTCCCTCGTGGAGGACGAGCGGGTCCGACCCCTCCTCGCCGCAGGCCACGGCGAAGTCGGGGAACGTCCAGCGATCGGCTACCACCGCTGGCGCGCCTCTTCGGCGAAGCCCTGGAGGTCGCTCGAACTCGATCACCAGGCCGTCGTCGGTGCGCAGGCGCCCCGACCAGGTGCCGAACACCTGGTGGGTCTCGCTCCCGAACTCGCCGGCGTCGGCGTGGCTGTGCTTGTCGAAGCGCGGGGTGAGCACCATGTCGAGTTGCCCGCCCGGGTCGACGATGTGCCACGGCTCCATCGGGCTCGTCCCACGAGTAGTCCCAGCGCAGCTCGGACCCGAGCTTGCTCAGCCGTCCGTCGACGATGACGCCGTTCTCGGTGAAGCCGGACCCCTCCGTCCACTTGGCACCGATCTGCAGCCCGACGACGTGGTCGCCGGCGCGTCCGGCGCCGCCGCCCCAGTTCCAGGTGATCTCGTGGGGCCACCGGCCGCGGCCGACGTCGAGCACGCCCCACGACTCGTCGACCGTCGGCGCCGCCGATCGGCCACACGCGGTCGCCGACCGTCAGGCGCGCCGACGGCCGGCCGGGCCTGGTGCTTCGACGTGAAGTTGAACACCGTGTCGCTCCACGGGATCACGACGTTCAGCGACTCGTGTCCCGGCCGGCAGCTGCACCAGCACGTCGAGTTCGCCTCGGCCGGCCGTCGGTCTCGGTCCACGTCGGCGGTGCAGCCGGGTGCCGGACGCGTCGTCGATCAAGCGCAGATCGAGGCCGTCGCGATCGACGAGCAGGGGAGCGGTGCCGGGGAGCTCCGGCAGCACGATCGCCTCGGACGGCGACGAGGATGCCGGCGCCGCCGGTCTCGCCCGTCGCCATGTCGACCCAGTAGACGTCGGCGAGTCCGAAGTGGTCGATGTTGGAGTACACCATCGACACCACGAGGTCGCCGGCCAGGACCGCCCAGTAGTCCCACCGCTTGTTCTCCCCGAAGCAGCCGTCGAGGTTGGCCCGGTGCAGCGGGCGCCGCGACCAGCCCGCGCGCTGCCGGGTTCAGGGACGATCCGTCCGCCACGCAGAGGTCGACCGGATCCGTCAGCTCACATTCGTGGGTGGTCATCGCTGCGTTCTATCGCCGCCCGACGCGTCTGCGTTCGCCGTCAGGCCGACGGATAGGCGACGACGGAGCCTTCGACCCGGACACGGCAACGCGCCGCGGGGTCGGGTACCTCGATGCTCATCCACCTCGCGGCGACCTCGAGACCGTCGACCAGTAGGCGCAGCTCGGTCGTCGCGCCCTCGAAGCGCACCGAGACGATGGTCGCCTCGACGCCATCGTCGGCGGGGCGGATCTGCTCGGGGCGGACCAGCACCGTGGCCGGCGCGCCGGCAGCTGAGGAGCCGGCGACGGCGTGGCGACCGAAACGCGACGTGGCCACACCGGCACCGTCGACGGTTGCATCGACGACGTTGTACTCGCCGATCATCCGCGCCGTCTCGAGATCGACCGGCCGTTGGTAGAGGGCGGTCGGCGGGTCGACCTGCACCACCCGTCCGGCGCGCATCACGGCGACCGTATCGGCCATTGTGAGCGCCTCGGTCTGGTCGTGGGTGACGATGATCGCGGTCGTCGCGGACGTTGCGAGCACCGCTTTGACGTCGTCGCGCAGCGCCGTCCGCAACGAGGTGTCGAGCGCGGCGAACGGCTCGTCGAGGAGGATCAGGCCGGGCGCCGGCGCCAGGGCGCGGGCGAGGGCGACGCGCTGCTGCTGGCCACCCGACAGCTCGTGCGGCCGTCGCGATCCGTATCCCGCGAGGTCGACGAGCTCGAGCATCTCGTCGACCCGCCGGCGGCGCTCGCGGCGGTCGAGGTCGCGCAGACCGAAGGCGACGTTGGCGGCGACGTCGAGGTGGGGGAAGAGACCGCCTTCCTGCGGGACGATGCCGATGTGGCGACGCTCCGGGGGGACGCTCGACGTCGAGGTCGCCACCACCGTGGTTCCGAGCGCCACCGAGCCGCGGTCGGGTTGCTCGAAGCCGGCGATGATCCGCAACAGGGTGGTCTTACCGCACCCCGAGGGGCCGAGGACGGCGAACACGTCACCGGCCGGCACGTCGAGGTGGACGTCGACGAGGGCCGGCACGGGCGGTGTGCCCGGGAACGACTTGGCGACCCCGGAGACGACGACGGCGGTCATCGGATGCTCGCTTCCTGGCGCAGTCCGAGGCGCGACAGCAGCGCCGTCGGGATCGCCGCGACGACGACGATGGCGACGGCGTACGGCGCCGCCGCCGCATACGAGCTGGCGTCGGTGTGGCTCCAGAGTCGGGTCGCCAACGTGTCGGTGCCGATCGGGCGCAGCAGCAGCGTCGCCGGCAGCTCCTTCATCACGGCGAGGCAGACCAGTGCCGCGGCGACGCCGATGCCGGGGGCGGCGAGGCGGAGGGTGACCGACGCCCACGCCTGGCGCTGCGTCCGGCCGAGGCTCCGCGCCACCTCGTCGAGCGACGCCGGCGCTTGGGCGATGGCGTTGTGCATCGCCCCGAGGGCGAGCGACAGGAACAGCACGACGTAGGCGAAGGTGAGCATCGGTGTCCGTTGGTAGAGGGGAGTTGCCAGTCGGATGCCGAAGAAGACCATCGCCAGACCGACGACGATGCCCGGCAGGCTGTGGCCGGCGTAGGCGAGCCCGGTGACCGACCGCGACAGTGTGCCGGGGTAGCGGGCCGACAAGATGGCGATCGGCAGCGCGACGATGATCGTGACGACCGCCGCCAGCACGCCGAGCCACAACGTGGTGGTCGCCGCGTCGACGACCCGCGACCAGTCGGCCGTCGAGCGACCGCGGTACGACCAGAGGATGAGCATCCGCAACGGCACACCGAACGTGATCGCCGTGAGCGCGGTGACGAACGCCAGCGCGGGGATCCGCCGCCAGCCGAGGGTGACGAGTCGGGCGGGGCGGATCGCCCCGGTTCCGACCCGGGCCAGCCGCGCATGCCGGTTGACGCGGTTGGCGAGCAGCACGATGACGAGGCTCAGGGCGACCAGGACGCACCCGAGCACAGCCGGCGGTGTGCGGTCGAACGACGCCCGGTACGAGCGGTAGATGACGTGGGTCAGCGCCTCGAAGCGCATGATGGCGACGGCGCTGAAGTCACTGAGCGCGTAGAGGCCGACCAGCAGACCTCCGCCGACGGCGGCGATGCGAACCTGGGGGAGCGTGACGAACCAGAACGTCGACCAGGGGCCGCGCCCGAGCGAACGGGCCACCTCCTCGACCGACGGGTCGGCCCGACGCAGGGCACCGAGCACCGGGAAGTAGACGTACGGGTACGAGATGGTCGTCAACACGATCCATGCGCCGACGCCGCCCTCGAGGTCGGGGCGCCAGCCGATCCACGCCCACGCGGCGACGTACGACGGGATCGCCAGGGGGAGGCCGAGGACCACTCGCCACACCCGCCGTCCGGGGAGGTCGGTGCGCGAGACCAACCATGCACAGGCGATGCCGATGATCAGCGCGGTGATCGTCACGGCGCCGGCGAGGGCGAGCGAACGGGTGACCAGGTCGAGCGTTCGACCCCGCCAGAGGGTCGCCTCGAAGCCGCTCCAGCCGTCATCGGTGGCGCGGACGCCGACGTAGGCGATCGGGACGACGACGGCGACCGCCGCGGCCGTCGACGTGATCGTCAACAACCACGGCGGGCGCCGGCGAGTGAACGACCGCGAGGGGCCGGGCCCATGTGGGCCCGACCCCTCGACGGCCGGCACGGAAACCTGGCTCAGCTCAGCAAGCCCAGTTCGGTGAGCAACGCCTGCGTGGCCTCGAGCGAGTCGAGGTCGGTGAGGTCGATCGGCGGGCCTTCCAGCTCGTCGAGCGGCGGGATGCCCTCCGGGTCGGCGATGCCGTCGACGACCGGGTACTCGTAGGTCTCGGTGGCGAAGTACGTCTGGCCGGCCTCCGACAACAGGTACTCGACGAACGCCAGGGCGGCCGGGTTGTCGGCGCCGTTCTTGGTGATGCCCACCGCGGTCGCGTTGACCAGCCCACCCGGGTCGCTGCCGCCCGGGAACACGAGCTGTGCGGCTCGGGCATCGGCACCGCCGGCCTCGTCGAGGCTCCGCGCCCAGTAGTAGTGGTTGATCAGGCCCATCGGGATGTCGCCGTTCTCGACCGCGGTGAGCACGTCGTCGTTGCTCTCGATGTTCGTGACCGCGCCGTTGGCGATCATGTCCTCGAGCCACTGCCGGGCAGCGTCGTCGCCCTCGCTGACGCGGAACGCGGTCACGAACGCCTGGAAGCCGGCGTTGCCAGGAACCATCGCGACCTGACCGTTGTACGCCGGGTCGGTCAGCTCCAACACACCCGTCGGCGGCTCGGTGACGAGATCCTTGTTGTAGACGATCACGCGCGAACGTCCGGTGACGCCGACCCACGGGTTGCCCTCCGCCGGGCGGAACCGTTCGTCGACCAGCTGCACGACCTCATCGGGGAGCGACGTGAGCAGGTCAGCCTTGGCCAGCACGCCGAGCGCACCGACCTCTTGGGAGAAGAACACGTCGGCGGGGGTGCCGTCACCCTCTTCCATCAGGGCGGCGCCCATCTCGGCGGAGCTGCCGTAGCGCACCTCGACGTCGATGCCGGTCGCCGCTTCGAAGTCGGCGATCAGCGGCTCGACGAGTTCCTCGTTGCGGCCGCTGTAGAGGGTGAGCGTCCCACCCTCGAGGGCGGGCGCATCCGACGTCGCCGTCGAATCGACCGGCCCGGTCGACGCGGTGGCCGAGTCGGGCGTCGATGAGTCGCTGGCCGACGACTCGGACGGCGCCGCGGTGGGGGTCGAGCTGTCGTCGTCACTGCCGCAGGCGGCGGCGACGAAGATGAGGGGGACGAGGGCGGCGAGCGCGATGCGTCGACGTGTTCTCATGTGGAGCAACTCCTTGGTCAAGGCTGGGAAGGACAGGCGACGGCGGCGTCGTGACGCTTCGCCGGCGCCCGTCGAGCGCGCCGCAGCCTGAACCCCAACGGGACCGAACCCGCTCGAGTCGAAAGGCGGCGCACCGGCGGAGGTTAAGCCGCCCTTACGTCCTTGACCAAACGGCTGACCATCCGTCACCGAGGGAGATCGCAGCCCCCACCTCCGAAATCCGTCGCCCGCCGGACGTGCGAGACTCGACCCGTCGAAGGGAGCAACGTGTCCACACCATCAACCAACCGGTGGCCGTCGATCATCGTCGCTGACTGGCAGGCCACCCGCGACACCCTGTTGCTCTACACCCAGGTCGTCGGGAAGGTGCGCCTCGCCAACGAGCCGCTGCTCAACCACTGGTGGAACGTGCCGCTGTACATCACGGCACGCGGGCTGACGACGTCGCTGATGCCGCATCCCCGTGGCCCGTCGTTCCAGATCGACTTCGACTTCCTCGAACATCGGCTGGAGGTGGCGACGCAGACGGGAGCCCGTCGCAGCATCCCCCTCGAACCGCGCCCGGTGGCCGACTTCTACGCCGCCGTGATGGAGATGCTCGACGAGCTCGGCGTGGCGACGGCGATCTGGCCGATGCCCGTCGAGATCCCCGACGCGATCGGCTTCACCCACGACCGGGTGCACGCCACCTACGACGCCGACGCCGTGCGGCGCTTCTGGTTGGCGTTGGTCGAGATGGAGCGGGTGATCAAGGTCTTCCGATCGCGGTTCGTCGGCAAGGCGAGCCCGGTGCACCTGTTCTGGGGCGCCCTCGATCTCGCCCACACGAGGTTCTCGGGGCGCCCGGCACCACCGCATCCGGGCGGCGCTCCGAATTGCGGCCCGCACGTGATGTGGGAGGCCTACTCCCACGAGGTCAGCAGCGCCGGCTACTGGCCCGGACCACCCGGCGAGGAGGGCGTCTTCTACGCCTACGCCTACCCCGACCCGCCGAACTACCGGGACGCGCCGGTCGGGCCGGTCGGGGCACGCTGGGACGACGAGCTGGCGGAGTTCATCCTGCCGTACGAGGTCGTGCGCGTCGCCGACGACCCCGACGCCGCGCTGCTCGAGTTCCTCCAGTCGACCTATGTGGCGGCGGCGACGACCGCCGGCTGGGACCGCGCCGCGCTCGAACGCTCCGACGGCACGGCGGTCGGTCGATGAGCACATCGAGAGGATCGAGGAGATGGCGATGACCGACGACGTTCGGATGCCCGCCGCGTTCATCGGCCACGGCAGCCCGATGAACACGCTCGAACGCAACCGCTTCACCGACTCGTGGCGGGCGTTCGGCGCCGACGTCGCCACGCCGCGTGCGATCCTCGTCGTCTCGGCCCACTGGTACACGAACGCCACGGCGGTCACGGCGATGCGTCGGCCGCGGGTGATCCACGACTTCTACGGGTTCCCCGACGAGTTGTTCGCCTTCGACTACCCCGCACCCGGACACCCGGAGATCGCCGAGCTCGTCGTCGACACCGTCGAGCCGCGCTGGGTCGGGCTCGACGCCGACAGCTGGGGACTCGATCACGGCACGTGGTCGGTGCTCGCCCACATGTTCCCCGACGCCGACGTCCCCGTGCTGCAGCTCTCGATCAACGCCCTGCAGCCGCTCGACTACCACCTCGACATCGGCGCCCGACTGGCCCCGTTGCGTGACGCAGGCGTGCTCGTCGTCGGGAGCGGCAACATCGTCCACAACCTCGCGCCGCATCGACTGGAGCCAGCCCGCCGGCGGCTTCGACTGGAACCATCGCTTCGACGAGGCCGCGCGCGGCGCTGCTGCGCGACGCGCCCGGCGACCTGCTGCAGCTCGCCGAGCACGCCGACTTCGATCTCGCCGTGCCGACACCGGACCACTTCATCCCGCTGATCTACATCGCCGCGCTCGCCGCGGCGAGCGACGAGACGCCGACCGTCCTCGTCGACGGGCCCGCCTACGGCTCGATCTCGATGACCAGCTACCTCGTCGGCGCGGTCTGCCCACCGGACGCCGAGGCGTCCGAGGTCGACGACGCGCAGCCGCCACCGGAGGCGCCGCCCGATCAGTCGAACATGTGAGTCGGCGGCGTCACGCCGGATGGCCGACCTGATGCGCACCGCGGCCACCGGGTCGGTTGCTGATGCTGCTGGCGCTGATCTTGTTGTTCAGTGTCCGTATCGCGGGAAACGGCGGCTACGTCGCGGCATCGTCGACGCAGGTCTCGAGGAGTGCCAGGGCGGCCTTCGTGAACTCGACCATGTTCGCCGGGCGGTCGTCGAGTCCTGTCAGGACGTGCTGGGTGCGGACCACGTCGCCGGGCCCGACGACGGCGAGCCAGGCGTGTCCGGCTGGATCGCCGTAGGGATTTGTCGGTCCGGCGGCGCCGCCTTCGCCGACGGCCCAGGTGGTGCCCATCCGGTCGCGGGCAGCACGCGCCAGCCAGGTGGCCCAGGCTTCCGTCGCGCCGCGCATGCCCACCTCGGTGGGGATGTCGGCGAACAGCGCCTCCTTCGAGGCGCGGGTGTAGATCACGCTGCCGCCGACGAAGTACTTCGAAGCGCCCGGGACGGCGAGCAGGCTGGCGCTGATGAGGCCGCCGCAGCTGCCCTCGGCGACGGCAACGGTGTCCCCGCGGGCGCGGAGCTTGGCGGCGAGACCTTCGGCGAGGGCTGGATCGAGCACGAGGCCGCAGCGTACGACGCCACACGTGCCCCGTCGCCACCGTGCCAGCGGGCTTCCCACGAGCACGTCCGACCGCGCTCGCCGACGCGCTATCCGATCGAGATGACCTCGGTGACGACTTCGGTCCCGTCCTCGGTCTCGACCGCCACGTTGACCCGGGTCGGCACGTAGTCGGCGGTGGCCGGCAGGTCGTCGCCGTCGAGCCGCAGGATCCGCAGCGTCAAGCCGGCGTCTGCCAACGTCGTCGTCGCCTCGTCGACGGAGTCGCCGACGATGTCGGGCACGTCGACCGCCACGGTCGTCTCGGTGGCCGGATCGGTGGCCTGATCGGTGGACGCAACGGTGGCTGCATCGTCGGACGAGTCGTCGGAGCCGCACCCGGAGATCGACACCGCCGCCACCAACACCACACCGATCACGAGAGCACGCATCGCCTTGTTGTAGCACCCGCCGCTGCGTCCCGACGGACATCGGAGCGTGATCTCGCCGTGGCGGTAGGTTCGTCCGATGACCACGTTGGCTCGCCGCATGTTCGATCTCCTCGAGCCGATCGGGGTCGTCACCTACATGGCGCCGGAGCCGACGGAGGCCGTCATGGCGCTCGGCTTCGAGGACGGGTGGGACGCGTACTTCGCAGGGCGGGCAGCACCGCTGGGGCGCGACGTGCCGCCGGAGGTGGTCCACGCGTTGTTCTACAACTTCGCCGACGGTGAGGTCGCCCGGCACATCCCACGGGTCTGGCAGATCGTCACACCGGCGGCGGCCAGCGCCGCACGTGAGCAGGGCACGGTGGCTGCCCTGCGGCGGATCCTGGGTGGGCTCGCCGATGATCCCGCGGTGTCGCGTGCCGCCGACCTCACGGTCGCGGCCGGACTGGCCGCCCGAACCGAGGGACGGGCGCTGTTCGCCGCCGTGCGGACGCTCCCCGTGCCGACCGAACCGGTGGCCCGGCTGTGGCACGGCGCCAATCTGCTCCGGGAGCATCGCGGCGACGGGCACGTGGCCGCGCTGGTGGCGTGCGGGATCGGCGGCACGGAGGCTCACGTCCTCCACGCGCTCGCCGAGGGCATGCCTGCGGAGCGGTTCGGGCGCGTCGCCCACCTTCCCCGAGCACGCCTCGCCGGCGTGATCGAGGGCATGCGCGCTCGCGGGCTGATCGGCGCCGATGGCTGGCTCACGGCGACGGGGCAGCAGACGAAGGCACGCGTCGAGGAGCTGACCGACGAGCTTGCCGCCCCCGCCTTCGACGCCCTCACGCCGCACGATCTCGCTCGGCTCGAAGCCGATCTCGAGCCGCTGGCAACGGTCCTCGCCGCGGCCGGTTCGAGATAGCGACCCGGCCACTGGTGTCGCCGGCTGACGCAGCCGTTCTGCCAGGCTGCTGGCGATGACCGGCGTGGAGGTGCTCGTCGCACTCGGCATCGCCGTCGGGCTGGCCGGTGTGGTCGTACCGGTGCTCCCCGGTGCGCTGCTCGTCTGGGCGGCGATCGTGGTCTGGGGCATCGACGTCGGGACCGCCACCGCCTGGGGTGTCGTGGCGGTGGCGACAGCGCTCATCGCCGCGGGCCAGTTCGTCAAGTACTCGATCCCCGGCCGGCAGCTGCGGGCGAGCGGGGTCCCCAACCGTTCGCTGGTGATCGGTGGCCTGCTCGGCGTCGTCGGGTTCTTCGTGATCCCGGTGGTCGGCGTCGTCGTCGGCTTCGTGCTCGGCATCTACGCCTCCGAGGTCCAGCGCGTCGGCGCTCGCCTGGCGTGGCCGTCGACCTCCGCCGCGCTGCGCGCCGTCGGCCTCTCGATGCTGCTCGAGCTGACGTCGGTGCTGCTGGCCACCGCCGCCTGGATCGTCGGCTTGACGATCACCTGAACGTCACACCTGAACGTCACCTGAACGAGGGCATCGGGCGCGAGTCACCCGCTCGGCACCCGCCACCCGCCGGACCCGGCGGTACCGTCGACGGGGTGGATGTCGCCACCGCCCCCGACCTGCTCGACGAAGGCTTCTATGCCGACCTCGAGGCCATGCACGCGACGTTGACGTGGCTGCGCGCCAACGATCCGGTGTACCGCGATCCGACGACGGGATTCGTCGGCGTGACCCGCCACGCCGACATCATCGACGTCGAACGGCGAGCGCAGGTGTACCTCAGTTCTCGCGGGTACCGCTCGTCGTGGGCACCCGACGAGGACAACATGATCGCCCAGGACGATCCGCGCCATGCCGAACAGCGGCGTCTGGTCGCCCGTCGACTCACGCCGCGCGGGGTCGCCGGTGACGAGGAGCCGTTGCGGCGCCTCGTCAACGAGTTGCTCGACGAGTTCGCCGACGGTGGGGTGATCGACGTCGTCGACGCCCTCGCCGCCCAACTCGCCAGCCGCACGACGGCGACGTTGCTCGGCTTTCCCGAATCGCGCTGGCGCGATCTCCAGAGCTGGTCCGAACGGGTCATGCGCATCGACTCGATCCCCCGCGATCCGACCGGCGCCGTGATGAGCGACGTGCTGGCGGCGATCACCGAGTTCAAGGAGTACCTCGACGACGCCGTGCCCCGCCTGCGCGACGAACCCGACGGATCGTTCCTGTCGGTCTGGGCCAACGCCAGCCTCGGCGGCTGCCCGATGAGCGAGCACACGATCATCAACGAGACCGGATTGTTCATCGCCGGCGGCGCCGAGACGACGCGCACGGCGATCGCTCGCGGACTGCGCATCTTCTGTGATCATCCCGACCAGTGGGACCGCCTCGGCGCCGATCCGACGCTCGTCACGACCGCCGTCGAAGAGGTGCTGCGATGGGTGTCACCGCTGAACCAGATGTTCCGCACGGCGGCGGTCGACGACGAGATCGGCGGGGTGCCGATCAGCGAGGGTGACCGCATCGCCCTGCTGTATCCGTCGGCCAACCGCGACGAGGCGGTGTTCGCCGACCCGTTCCGCTTCGACATCACTCGCTCACCGAACCCGCACGTCGCCTTCGGCTTCGGCCCCCACGTGTGCATCGGCCAGTCGTTCGCCCGGCTGTCGCTGCAGACCGTGTTCGGCGAGATGGCCCGACGTTTCACCGATCTCCGCGTGGTCACCGAGCCGGTGATCGAGCGCAACATCTTTGCCGGATCGGTCCAACGCTTCGACCTGGCGCTCGCACGTCGCGCCTGAGGACGGCCCTTCGACCCTTGCGCCGGCTACTCCCCGCCGGTGACGCGGCGCTCGTGCTCGTTCCCGAGCGACGACATCATGAGCGCACTGATCGCTCGTGCATCGCCGTCACCCGAGGCGAGCTCGACGGCGACCGAGCGCTGGTCGGCGGGCGCCCGGTTCTGGCTCAGCTTGCGCGAGCCGTCGAGTGCCGTGATCCGGATCTCGACCCCGACGATCGCCTTCAACAGCCGGTCGACGTGTTCACGCGGTGCATCGTCGACCGACCACGGCTCGGCGCGGTCGGCCTCGTGGCGGTCGGTCAGGTCCTCGACGAGGCCACGCAACCACGTCGCATCGCGGTGCACCCTCGCCGTGCCGTGAGCGTGCAGGGCGACGTAGTTCCACGTCGGCACCACACGCGGGTTGTCGCGCTTGGTCACGTACGAACCGGGGGAGACGTAGACATCGGGACCGAGGCAGATCACGAGGACGGCGGCATTCTCCTCGGCCTGCAGGTCGTTCCAGTGCGGGTTGGCGAGGGCGACGTGCCCGCGCAGCGTCCCCAGCTCACCGTGACGGCGATCGAGGACCATCGGGATGTGCGACGCCATCAGCCCGCTCGGACCGTGGGAGACGATCGTGCAGAGCCCCGTCGAATCGATCAGGTCGTGCAGTGCGTCGACCTCGCTGACGGCGAACGCGGGTTGGCGGTACATGTCGCCAGCGTGGCACGGCGGCGCCGTCATCCGCTCGCCGACGAGTCAGCCGCAGTGGCCGAGGGAGCAGCGGTCGGCCGGCGAGACGAGGTAGGCGGGCGCCGGGATCGTGAAGTAGCTCGGCCGGTAGACGCCGGTGAGGATGCCGTCCCAGCGGTTGTTCGAGAGTCCGATCGTCATCCTGCCGGCGGGGCCGTCGGGGATCCACGAGGCGTGGTACGTGTTGCACACGGCGGGGTCGCACTTCGGCACGGCCGGGATCGACATGATCGTGTCGAACGGTCCCATCGGACGGATCGCCGACTCGACGAGGACCGTGTCGCCGAACCAGTCGTCGAGCTTGATCACCGCCATCCACCGGTTGTTGACGCGCATGACGTCGAGGGCGTTGACGTGTCGCCCTGCGGTCTCGAGGATCGGTGACGCCAGCTCCGGTCGCGTCGACCAGCCGTTGCCGACCCAGTACTGCGGCGTGGCGAACAGGTTCCCCTTCGGCACCCGCGCCACGGTGATCCGAGCGCTGCACGAGAAGTCGTGCATGCCGAAGTCGTAGCCGAACTGGCGGTGGCAGTGGGCGTACAGATAGGTCCAGCGATCGTCGGTCTCCGTCGCCCACCCGTACAGCTCGGCCGAGCTGTTGCGCGCCGGTCCGGCCGACTCGACGCTGCCCGTCTGGACGTTGATCGCGGCGACGACGGTCGACATCGGCTCGACCCGGGTGAGGTAGCGCTCGCCCCGTTCGACCATCTCGGCGAGGTAGACGTACATCCGACCGTCGCTGCCCATCGTCGAGTCGAGCGGCCAGTACCAGTGGGAGAACGGCACGGTCTGGTCGGCGAACAGCCACGGTCGGGGCGCGGCGGGCGTGCCGCCGACGTGGACCGTGAAGCACGTGCCGGACTGGATCATGCCGATGTTGTGGACCAGCGTCGACCCGCCGGTCGGCAGTCGGATCTCGGCGTCCTGGAACGTCCAGAGCACCTTGCCGTTCGACATGCGGGTGGCGCGTTGGTAGTCGGCGCCGATGACGCCACCGGGCTCGGCGTCGAACATCGCCGCGTACTGTTCGGGACTGTTGCGGCTGAGGCAGAAGTTGCCGGCGACGTACGACACGGCCAGCGGAGCGGCCTGCACCGGCACCGTCGCCGCGCCGGGCCCGGCGTTCGTGTGACCGGCACCGACGACCACCACCCCCAGCGTCAGCACCCCGAGCGTCAGCGCACCGAGCGCCAACGGGTGCCGGATGCGTCGGCGGCCCATCACTCGACCTTGATCGGGAGGCCTTCGATCCTCCCGTCGGCGGCGTGCCATGCCACCTCGTACGTTCCGCCGTCGAGCTCGTAGGTGGCGATGACGCGCACGTCGTGAGCGGCGGTGACCTCGAGCTCGAGGGTCGGGACGACGTCGCAGGAGGCGCCCGACGCGCACCAGCCGGCGAGCGCATCGGCGACGGCGTCGGTGGACGTGCCGACGAGGAAGCCGTCGTCGGCCAGCCGACCGAGGTCGTCACGCCCCGCCGCCAGGTCGGGCGGGTCGGCACCGCCGGTCATCAGCGATGCCGCGGTGTGGTGATCGCCCGTGCGGAGCGCGTCGACGAACCGTTCTGCCGACGATCGCGCCGTCGCCAGCGTCACCACCATGTCGACATCGAGCACGGCGACGAGCTCCCATCGGGCGCCATCGGCCGACGGGCGGAGCACCGCCGACGCGGCGGCGGTCGTCGTGCCGTCGCCGGTGGCGTACCGGGCGGCGAACGGCACGACCGTCTCCGGCGCACCGTCGGCGCCGATCCGCTGCTCGGGGGCGCTGGTCGTGTCGAGCTCGAAGTCGACGAACGTGCGCCCGTCGGCGCACACCGTCCAACACGACGAGCCCGCGACCGCCACCGCCCCCGCCCGCACGCACGCGGGAGCGGTCACCCCCTGGCGGCGCTCGATGAGGATCCGCTCGACGACCTCGACCGGTCGGCCCGTGCACCCGTGATCGTCGATCGGCACCGGGACCGTCGTCGATGGCGCGGGTTCGTGCTCGCTCGGATCCGACGCCGGCGACGAGTGTTGCTGCAGTTCCGGGTCGCCACACGCGGCGACGAACAGGAGCGAGCCGCTGCACAGCACCGTCGCCCGGGCGCGGAGCCGACGCCGGTGCCGAGTCGCCCGTTTCCGGTCGTCGGGTGGCGGATCGTGCCTCGACACGAGCCGCGAGCTGGGCATCCCGAGCGGTATCGGCACGCACCGCAGGGAACTTGAGCAGAAATCTCAACATCCCGTCCGTGATCGACGAGTTCGCCCGCGACGGACCGTCGGCGAACGACGTGACGGGCCGACGGGCGATCCAACCGCTCAGGCAGTTGCCGTGGCGACGGCCGCCAGTACGGCATCGACGGCCTCCGGCGATGCCGATGTCATCGGCCGCCGCAGGTTGCCGGTCGCCAGTTCACCCTGCGCTGCGAGTGCGCCCTTCCACACCGCCGGGCTGGGCTCGCTGAACCCGGCGGTGACAACGGGGAGCAGCGTCGTCGCCAGCTCGCCCGCGCGAGACGTCACCGCGGAGCGCGCACGCCGTCATCTCGACGAACTGCGGTGTCGCGAGGTGGGCGGCGGCGGCGATCGCCCCGGCGGCGCCGAGCAGGCAGGTCGGGACGATGAACGCGTCGTCGCCGGCGAGGACGGCGAAGTCCGAGCCGGCAGTCCCGGCGAGCACCTGCAACGTGTCGACGTCGAGCGCGCCGACGGCCTGCTTGAGCCCGACGACGTGCGGATCGGCAGCGATGGCGAGGAGCGCCGCCGATCCGAGGCCGCGCCCGGTGCGATACGGGACGTTGTATGCGACGATCGGGACGGGGCTCGCCGCGCCGACCTCGGCGTAGTGCTCGACGACCGCCTGCTCCGACGGCCGGGTGTAGTACGGCGCGACGACGAGTGCGGCGACGGCATCGGTGCCGGCCGTGAGATGGGCGATCTCGTCGATCGTGCCGCGGGTGCTGTTCGTGCCCGCGCCGACGAGGAGCGATCGTCCCGCCTCCCGACAGGCGCGATCGCACACCTCGACCACCGATCGGCGCTCGGCGGCGTCGAGCGTCGCCGGCTCGCCCGTCGTGCCGAGGGCCACGAGCCCGGCGGCGCCGTCGGCGAGCAGGCGCCGCGCCAGCCGGTCGAGGGCGTCGACGTCGACGTCGCCGTCTGCATCGAGGGGCGTGACGATCGGGATCCAGAGTCCTCGGAGGTCCGGCGCGGAGCGTGGCATGGGGTCAACGATGCACATGGACTCTCGGAACCAGACGTTCTGATTCATTGCCGCTGCCGTAACGTCTCGTTTCGATGCTCGACCTCGTGCAGTTGCGTTCGTTCGCCGAGGTCGCCGAGCGGGGCACCGTCGCTGCCGCCGCCGTCGCCCTCGGCTACACCGCCCCCGCGGTGTCGCAACACGTCACCAAGCTCGAAGCAGAGCTCGGCGCGCCACTGTTCGACCGGCTCGGTGGGCGGCTCCGACTCACGCCGGCGGGCATCGCCCTGGTGCCGGTCGCCCTGCAACTGCTCGACCTCGAAGCGCAGGGACGGGCGATCGTCGGCGGCCATGCCCCGCCGCCGCACGTCGTGATCGCCGGCTTCGCATCGGCGATCGCCACCGTGCTGGTGCCGCGGCTGGCACGGCTGCGCAGCCTGGCGACGATCGAGATCCGCGAGAGCGAGGACGTCGACGCCCTACGCGACCTCGGCCTCGGCGCCGTCGACATCGTCCTCGCCCAGGAGTACGACGGCGCGCCGATCGAACGCAACCGGCGGTGCACGTACGCGGCACTGGTGAACGATCGGCTGACGCTGGTGCTCCCGCCCCACTTCGCGGCATCGACCACCCTCGCCGAGCTGGCCGACGAGCCGTGGCTGCTCAACGGACGTGGCACGCGCTGCGCCGACGCCACCGCTCGGCTGCTCGCCGCCGCCGGCATCCGCGCCCGCGTCGCCGGAGAGATCGCCGACAACGCCACCCTGCTGGCCCTCGTCGCCGCGGGACAGGGCGTCACCGCCGTTCCGGCCCGGGTGCTCGACAACGTCGCCCACGAGCTGACGATCGCCGAGCAGGACCTCGGCACGGTACGAACCATCCATGCCGTCACCCGCACGGCGACGACGGCAGCGCTGGCACCAGTGCTCAGCGTTCTCGCAGACGCGCCAGGCGGGTGAAGAACGGCGTGTCCGGCGCGGTTGCGGTCGTGCGTCGCCGGGTACAGGCGACCGCATGACCGACGAGTCCAAGCACCTGTCCGACCTCCTCCAGGGCGGCACGACGCTGATGGTCGGCGCGCCGGGCACCGAACGGTTTCGAGTTCCGCCCGCTCACGGTGGCGGGCCTCGACGGCGGCATCCAGATCCTGCTCGACACCGACGAACACTGGGTCCGCGACCTCGACCGCGCCGCGCAGCTGCAGGTCACGCTCAGCGACGACCGCAGGAACAACTGGGCGTGGATGACCGGCACCTACTCGCTGAGCACCGACGACGCCCTGATCGACACGCTGTGGAGTCCGTTCGCCGACGCCTACTTCGACAACGGGCGCCAGAGTCCGGGCATCGCGGTGATGACGATCGACGTCCATCGCGGCCGCTACTGGTCGGCCCCGCACGGGCGCATCGGCAGCCTGATCTCGGCGCTCAAGGCCAAGTTCGGCGACCCCGACGACGCCGGTGAGCACGGCGACATCGACCCGGTGACGTGACCGTCCGGTTCCAACGGCGGACGATGCTCCCGCTCGAACCGAACGCCGCCTTCGACCTCTCGCTGAGCATCGACGCCCACCGCGGCGCGTTCGCCAGATCGGGCGAACGGGCGCTCGCCGGGGTCACCGAGGGGATCATCGGCGAGGGTCAGTACGTCACCTGGCGGGCTCGTCACTTCGGCATCACGTGGACGATGACGAGCGTGATCACCGAGTGGGACCGCCCGCGACGCTTCGTCGACGAGCAACGCAAGGGCCCGTTCAAGACGTTCTGGCACGAGCACCGCTTCACCCCGACCGCCGACGGCACGTGGCTCGACGACGACGTCCGGTTCGAGGCGCCGCTCGGCCCGCTCGGCCGGATCGCCGAGCGGGTCGTGCTCGGCCGCTACCTCCCGCACCTCATCGATGTGCGCAACGAGTTCCTCGTCGCCGAAGCGGTGCGGCTGCGGCGGTCCGACGGTGGTCAGACGGCGTCGCAGGGCTGACCCAGCGCCAGGCGACCGGCGTGGAGGAGCGTCGCTTCGGGTGTGAGCGGGTGGAACTTGGCGCCGCGGATGTCGCGGTAGGCACGTTCGATCGGCGATCCCTTGGAGAATGCGGCACCGCCCGCCAGCTCCATCGCCAGGTCGCAGATCTCGACGCCGCCGAGCGCGATCTCCCGCTTCGCCGCCATCACCGCGGCGACGGTGTCCATCGACGGCGGCGGATCGTCGCCCACGACGGCAAGTGCACCGTCGAGTGCCCACGAGGCCATCCGCTGGCGATGGAGCATCTGGCCGACCTGTCGCTGGACGACCGTGTCGTCGGCGCGTTCGGCGACAGCTGCCAGTGCCGCCGTGACGGCCGCGTCGGCGACGCCGAGGTAGGCGCCGCTGATCACCGCGAAGCCGATCGTGGCGATGACCTGCAACGGCGGGTCGAGCACGCCGTACGGACGGTCGGCCATCACCTTCTCGTCAGGCACGAAGACGTCGTCGATCATCAGGTCGTTGCTCGCCGTCCCGCGCATGCCCATCGCGTTCCACGTGTCGTGGACCGTGACGCCCGGATCGTTCATGGCGATCGCCGTGTTGAGGACGCGCATCCCCCGCTCGGGATCGTCGAACGGGAACATCGTCGAGGCGACCGCCCCGACGGGGGACTGGCTGGCAAAGATCTTGTGGCCGCTGACGCGGTAGCCGCCGTCGACCTTGACCGCAGTGCCGCGGGGCCGGGTGAAGTCACCGCCGCCGGTGGAGCAGATGACGATGCCGTCGCTGGCGACGCGGCGCAGCGTCGCCTCGGCGCCGGGAAGGCCACGGCGGTACCGCCATGCCGTGAACAACGTGACGTGCTGATGCATGGCCAGGGCGAGGGCCGTCGACCCGCAGTGCCGGCCGAGCTCGCGTTGCACGGCGACGACCTCGCTGATCGAGGCGCCCATGCCGCCGAGCTCCTGCGGTACGGCGAGTGCCAGGTAGCCGTTGGCGCGGAGGTGGTCGAACGAGTCCTGCACCCAGGTGCCGTCGGCGTCGTGGACCGCTGCGTTCGGGGCGATGGCGGCGCCGAGCTCGGACGCCCACTGGAGGAGGTCACTCGGACGGGTGATCGTTGGATCGATGGTGGTGTTGCTCATGCAACGCACTGTCCACCAACGTCGGGCCGGCAACCAGTGCAGAATCTGTACTGGCGCCGTGCGCCGGCGAGGTCGATACTCGACGTCGTGACCCCGCGTGCCGACTACTGCCCGATCGCGTCAGCTGCCGAGGTGCTGGGCGACCGTTGGACCCCGTTGTTGATCCGCGAGTTGATGGTCGGCGCCTCGGGGTTCAACGAGATCCACCGCGGTGTCCCGAAGATGAGCCGGACGCTGCTCGCCGAGCGGCTGCGCAAGCTCGAACAGCGTGGCCTCGTCGTCCGGTGCGCCGCCGGACCCGGGCGGATGGTGCGCTACGAGCTCACGCCGGCGGGCGAATCGCTGACTCCGATCATCTGGGCGATGGGCCAGTGGGCGGCGGAGTGGGCGTTCGGCGACCCCGCCGACGACGAGCTCGACGGCATCTCGCTGGTCTGGCGGATGCATCAACACGCCTGCGTCGACCGTCTCCCGGTCGAGCGCACCGTCGTTCCGCGTCGTGCTCACCGGCCGGGGCAGCGCCGAGGCGTGGCTCGACGCGGGCGATCACCGGATCACCGTCTGCCAGACCGACCCAGGGTGCGACGTCGACCTCGTGGTCGTCGCCGACAACCGCCAGATGCACCGCTGGTTGATCGGCCTGGTGCCGTTCCGTGCGATGCTCGCCGACGGCGAGGTGCAGCTGATGGGGCCTCGTCGGCTGGCCCGGGCGTTCCCCACCTGGTTCGACACGACGTTCTTCGCCGCCGGCATCCGCCGCGCCGAGACACGGCTCGCTGACGATGGTTCGCTGGCCTCCTGAGCTGGCGCGGTGAGCTGACGCCGTGAGCTGATGCCGTGAGCGGCGTCAGTGGGCGTCGACGAACGGCGCCGCCGGTTGCTCCGGCGCCGAGCGTCGATGGGCGCGCAGCGCCAGCAGCGGGAACACGATCACCGACAGCAGCCCGGCACCGACGAGGCCGGCAGCATTGTCGGATCGCATCTGCCCCGTCGACACGCCGAGGCTGGCGATGACGACGAGCAACGGCAGCGCCGACGCCTGCAGCAGCCCGAGGGCGGCGACGTCGTTGCCGTCGAGGTCGCGGCGGTAGAGCAGGGCCGGCAGCCCGCGCACGAGCAGGAACAGGCCGAGGAACATCGGCACCTTGACGAGCTCGACCGGATCGAGGAGCGCGTCGAGGTCGAAGCGGACGCCGCTGACGACGAAGAAGAGCGGGATGAAGAAACCGAAACCGAGTGCTTCGAGACGCTCCTGGACGAGCTCACGGTGATCGCCGACCGCGACCGGCGTCGGCTGCCCGGATGGGTCCACCCCGGTGCGCGAATGGCCGACGAGGAACAGCCGGGCGACCATGCCCGCAGCGAACGCGCCGAGGAGCGTGTCGAGGCCGAACTCGGCGGCCGTCCACGCCAACAGCAGGCACAGCAGGACGCAGATGCGTACGCCGAGCTGGCCGCTCGTGTGCAGGGTCCTGGCGATCAGGTTCACCGTTCGCGGCCGCGCCGGGCGCGCCGCGACCCACAGCGTCAGCGCGGCGATGGCGGCGAAGGCAACCAGCACCACCGTCGTGCGGCCCGGTCGGTCGCTGGTCAGCGCCAGCGAGATCGCCACGATCGGGCCGATCTCGCCCATCGACCCGCTGGCCATGATGTTCGTGCCGAGCTTGGTCGGCACGATGCCCGCATCACCGAGGATCGGCAAGAGCGTGCCGATGGCCGTCGTCGTCAGGGCAATGGCGACGAAGCGGATGCCGCTCGTGACGCCGAGCTCGTGGAGCACGGTTGCCACGACGATCGCCAGACCGAGCGAGATGATCCACCCGCTGATGGCCAGCTTGACCGGTCGACCGCGAACGACGCGCGGGTCGATCTCGAAGCCGGCGAGGAAGATCAGGAACACCAGCCCGAGGTCGGCGAGGAAGTCGATGATGTCGCTCAGCTCGACCCAGCCGAGCACGTAGGGCCCGAGGATGATGCCGAGACCGATCTCGATGACGACGCCGGGGATCCTCGCCCAGCGCATGGCGACGTCGGAGATGAACGGGCTGAGCGTGGCGATCGACAGGATCAGCACCAACGTCTGCAGGCTCTCGGCGTCCACGTGCGAAGTGTAGGAGTCGGGCCGTCCGGCGGCCGTGGCGTCGCAGCCAGTTGATCGCGGTCAGTCGATCTCGGCGAGGGCCGCTGCCAACGGCTCCATCACCGCCGCGTCGTGCGGTGTGCCGAGGTAGACGATGCACACGTCGGCGCCGGCGTCCTTCCACGCCGCGATCGCCGGCTGCAACGAGCGCGGATCGTCACCGGCGGCGAGTCGGACGTTGATCGACCGTTCGATCTCGGACGGATCACGCCCGACGTCGGCACAGTGGCGGTCGAGCACCTCGCCCTTGCGGCGCCACTCATCGACGTCGCCGAGCGTCGAGTTCCAGTGCTGGGCGAAGCGGGCGACGATGCGCAGCGTGCGCCGCTCGCCGTTGCCGCCGATCGCGATCGGTGGATGCGGGCGCTGCACCGGCTTCGGCTCGCACCAGGCGTCGGTCAGCTGGAAGTGCTGACCGGCGAACGAGGCGCGATCCTTCGACAGCAGGTCGACGATCACCTCGACCCCTTCCTCGAACTGGTCGAAGCGCTCCTTCAGCGGCGGAAGACGAATGCCGAGGGCATCGGACTCGTCCTGGTTCCAGCCGGCGCCGAGGCCGATGATCAGGCGACCGTTGCTGATCACGTCGACCGTTGCGGCGATGTTCGCCAGCACCGACGGGTGGCGGTAGGGCATGCCGGTGACCTGACACCCCAGACGGACACGGTTGGTCACGGCGGCCATCGCCGCGAGCATCGACCATCCTTCGAGGCACGGGCCGGAGCGGTCGCCGACGATCGGCTCGAAGTGATCGAAGTTCCACGCCGACTCGAAGATCTCGAGCTCGTCGCCGGCCCGCCACACGTCGAGCATCGCCGACCAGGTCGTGTTCATCGGGGCGGTCTTGAAGCCGTAGCGCACCCGCGGATGGTAGCGCTGCCTGGTGTTGCGCCCGTCGAGACCCCCGAGGCCGACGAGCCCGGGCGCACCGGTCCTCGACGCACGGTCGTCGCCTGTCGGATTCGACGGGCGCCGGGCCGATCGGCGTACGTTGGATCGATGGCGAACGTCTCGTCGGTCCCGGGCCTGACGAACACGCGCTTGTGGATGGTGCTCGGCGCGTTGATGCTCGCCGTGCTGCTGGCGTCGATGGAGATCTCGATCATCTCCACCGCGCTGCCGACGATCGCCGGCGAGTTCAACGCCTTCGAGCAGTTCGCGTGGGTCGGCACGGCGTACATCGCCACGGCGGCGATCGGCACCCCGGTGCTCGGCAAGCTCTCCGACATCTACGGCCGGCGGCTGATCTTCCAGGTCACGATGGGCCTGTTCATCGTCGGCTCGCTGTTCTGCGGGCTGTCGCAGAGCATGAACCAGCTGATCGCCTCACGAGCGCTGCAGGGTCTCGGCGGCGGTGCCATCCAAGCGCTCGCCTTCGCCATCCTCGGCGACATCCTGCCGCCGCGCGAACGAGGCCGGTACATCGGCTACTTCACCCTTGCCTTCGTCGGTGCGGCGCTGCTCGGTCCGCTGATCGGCGGGTTCATCATCGACCACTGGTCGTGGCCGTGGATCTTCTTCATCAACGTCCCGCTGGCCGGCATCGCCAGCATCGTCAGCTACATCGCCCTCGACCTGCCGTTCCCGCGGCGCAAGGTGCGTCTCGACATCGTCGGGGCGTTCCTGCTGGCGGTGATCATCGGCGCGTTGATCGTCGCCCTCGAGCTCGGCGGCAACGACGGCTGGAGCGAGCCGAAGGTCCTGGGGCTGCTCGCCGTGACGGTCGTCGGGCTGGCGGTGTTCATCGTCGTCGAGCGACACGCCGCGGAGCCGATGATCCCGCTGCACCTGTTCAGCGACCGCGTCGTGCTGATGTCGATCATCGCCGGCATGTGCGCCGGCACGATCGCCTTCGGGGCGGGCCAGTTCCTGCCGCTCTACTTCCAGGACTCGCTGTTCGTGTCGCCGACCGAGTCCGGCCTGCGGATGCTGCCGCAGATGATCGGTGTCACGCTCGGCACGTTCGGCATCGGGCGGATGATCCTGTGGACCGGTCGCTACAAGCCGTTTCCGGTCGCCGGCACGGCGGTCGCCGCGGTCGGCCTGTTCGCCATCAGCACGATCTCCGGTGCCACCTCGTACGCCTCGCTCGTGCTGCCGATGATCGCCATGGGCTTCGGCATGGCGGCGGTGTTCACGTCGACGTCGATCGCCACGCAGAATGCGGTCGAGTTCCGTGACCTCGGCGTGGCGACGGCGACGATCATGTTCTTCCGCTCCCTCGGCGGCTCGCTCGGCCTCGCCTTGTTCGGGACGATCCTCACCTCCACCGTCCGCGACGAGGTGCCCAAGCAACTCGGCATCACCGCCGACGAGGCGGTGAGCATGATCCGCGAGCCCGAGGAGATCGCCGCCCTCGCCGAGACGAGCCGCAACGCCGTGGTCGAGAGCCTCGCCACGGGCGTCGGCAACATCTACCTCGTGTGCGCCGGCGTGATGGTCGTCGGCTTCGTCGCCTCGATCCTGTTGCCCGAGCTCCCGTTGCGCCAACGCGCCGGGCTCTCCGACGCCCTCGAGGACGCGGCGGCGACGGCCAGCCCGTCGACGTGAGAGGCAGGATGCGGCGATGACGGATTGGCCCGTGCTGCTCGGCGATGTCGACCTGCCCGACGGCGTCGAACTGCAGGTCGAGGGCGACGTGCTGCGACGAGTGCAGCTGACGGCGACGCACGACCTGGCCGGCCTGGGTCACGGCTGGTTCGCCCACCTGGCGGCCAAGGTGGAGGTGCGCATCGACGGCGCCTCCGATCACCTCGGCTTCGCCTTCACCCAGTTCGCGCTACCCGTCGTCGCCGGACCGCAGCTCGACTTCGACTTCCACCCCGCCCCCAACCTCCATGCCCCGTCGGTGCTCGGTGCCCTCGTCACCCGGGTGGGATCGCAGTACGTGCTGCTGGCCCCGCTCGACCAGTTCCACGAGCAGGTGATCGGCGTCGCCGACGGGTCCCTGTGGTGGGGTTGGCACGGCGATCTCGATGCGGTGCCGGCGGGGTTCTCGACGACGCTGGGCGTCTACGCCGGACCGAGCGCGGCGCTGCTCCTCGACGAGTGGGGCCGCCAGGTCCGCGCCGGTCGTCCGCGCCGAGCGGCGAGTGACAACCCGATCACGTCGCACCTGTCGTACTGGACCGACAACGGCGCCGCCTACTGGTACCGCACCGAAGCCGGGCGCACCATCGCCACGAGCGTTGCCGAGACGGTCGAGACGCTGCGCCGCGACGGCGTGCCGGTGAACGCCGTCGAGCTCGACTCGTGGTGCTACGACCACGAGGTCCCGCGGCCGATCGCCGAGATCGGCTACCCCGACGAGGTGCCGCCGTCGGGACTGATGTCGTGGACGCCGCGCGCCGACGCCTTCGATCCACCGCCGCCCGGTCGTGATCCGATCGAGGCGTTCGCAGCCCGGCTGGGTGGTCCGCCGCTGGTCATCCACTCCCGTCATGTCGCCCCGGCCTCGCCGTACGTCGGCGAGGGGGAGTGGTGGGTCGACGACCTCGCTGCCCAGCCGGTCGATCCGACGTTCTTCCGGCGTTGGTTCGACGACGCCGCTCGCTGGGGCGTGTGCGCCATCGAGCAGGACTGGATGCTCCTCTACTGGTTCGGTGTGCGCGCCATGCGGGCGGCACCCGACCGTGCCGCCCACTGGCAGCGCACGCTCGACCGCCTCGCTGCCGACTCCGGTGTCGACCTGATCTGGTGCATGGCGACACCGGCCGACCTCGTGCTCGCCGCCACCCTCGACCGCGTCGTTGCCGTGCGCACCAGCGACGACTATCGCTTCGCCGCCGACCCGGCGCTGCTGTGGACGTGGTACCTGACCGTCAACCGACTCGCCGGGGCGCTCGGGCTGCGGGCATTCAAGGACTGCTTCTTCTCCGCTGTCGCACCCGAAGGTGGCGACGCCATCGACGGCGACGAGTACGCCGAGGTGGAAGCGTTGCTGGCGTGCATGTCGGCGGGGCCGGTCGGCATCGGCGACCGCATCGGCCGCACCGATGGTGACGTGGTGCGGCGCACCTGCGACGCCGACGGTCGGATCCGCCACGTCGACGCACCGCTGGCGCTCGTCGACTCGTGCCTGTTCGGCGAGCCCGCGCGCGGCGAGCGGCTGGCGTGGGCGTCGACGACGGCGACCCGTGACGGTCGGGTCTGGACGTACGTCGTGGCGCTGAACACCGCCACCGACCGCCGTGTCGTCGACGACGTGCTGTCGCTCGGCGAGGTCGGTCTCGACGGTGAACGCAACGTCTACGACTGGCGCCGCGGCACCGTCGACGACACCGGCACCCTGCACGCCGTGCTCGAGCCGCGGCAGTGGGCGCTGTGGGTCTGCGCCCCGCCCGGCGAACGCGCCGACTCGGGCGACCTGACCAAGTACGTCACCGTGCCGACCGACCGCCCGTGACCCGCTCACCCAACACCGATCTCGGTCAGATCCTGCCCGCTTTCCGGGCAGAATCTGACCGAGATCGGTGTTGAGGGGAGGGAGATAGCGTCGACAGGGTGTCCGTCGAGCTCCCGCACCGCAGCGCCGACCCCCGCGATCCGGCCTTCCACGGTGATCCGTACCCCTGGTACTCCGAGCTCCACGCCGACGGGGCGACGACGTTCTTCTGGGAGGACTACGGGTTCTGGTGTGTCGCCGGGTTCGAGGAGGCCAACGCCATCCTCCGTGACCGGCGATTCGGCCGGGCACCCGGCTTGCCCGAGCGCACCGAACGGATCCGCAACTGGTGGGAGACCGAACGGTGGTCGCTCTTGGCCATCGACCCGCCCGAGCACACCCAGATGCGGGGGCTCGTCAACCGGGCCTTCCTGTCGCGTCGGATCGAACAGCTGCGACCGCGCATCCACGACCTCGCCGCCGGGATGATCGACCGGTTCGAGCCCGCGGGTGAGGTCGAGCTGCTGGCCAGCTATGCGGCGCCGCTGCCGGCGATCGTCATCGCCGAGATGATCGGGCTCCCCGCCGACATGGCGCCGCAGCTGCTCGCCTGGTCGAACAGCATGGTCAAGATGTACATGTTCGGCGCCGACGGCGACGTCGAGGACGAAGCCGACCGGGCCGCCGCCGAGTTCGTCGACTACCTCCGCGGCGTGCTCGCCGAGCGACGCCAGGACCCGCAGCCCGACCTCGTCACGCACATGCTCGACGCCGAGATCGACGGTGAGCGCCTGAGCGACGCCGAGATCATCGCCACGACGATCCTCCTGCTCAACGCCGGCCACGAAGCGACCGTGCACACGACCGGCAACTCGGTGGCGACGATCCTCCGCTGCGGGCTCGACCCCGCGGAACTGTTCGCCACCGACGAGCAGATCGAGGCGACGGTCGAGGAGTGCCTGCGCTTCGACGCCCCACTGCACCTGTTCACCCGCTACGCCCTCGACGACGTCGAACTGCCGAGCGGACTGCGCCTCCGCCGCGGCGAACAGATCGGCGTGATGCTCGGCGCCGCCAACCGCGACCCGCGCCGTTTCGAGCGACCCGACACGTTCGACCCGTTCCGCGCCGACGGCGGCAATCTCAGCTTCGGTGCCGGGATCCACTTCTGCATCGGCGCCCCGCTGGCCCGGCTCGAACTGCACACGTCGCTGCGCGAACTGTTCCGCCGCCTGCCGACCATGCGCCTCGCCGGCGACCCGCAGTACCGCGACATCTTCCACTTCCACGGACTGGATCGCGTCGACCTCGCCTGGTGATCGTGTCCCCCAGCGGCCGGGGCGCGAGAGTGGTCCGATGGCACCCTCCGCAGGACCCGCTCACGACGGCACGCCGGCCGCGCCGCCCGACACCGCGCTTTCCGACACCGCGCTTCCCGACACCGCGCTTCCTGACACCGCGCTTCCTGACACCGCGCGGATCGAGGCGGCCGTCCGCGAGCTGCTCGCCGCCGTCGGCGAGGATCCCGAGCGAGACGGCCTGTTGGACACACCGGCGCGCGTCGCCCGGTCCTACGTCGAGCTGCTGCGCGGCTACCGCGAGGATCCCGGCGCCCACCTCGAGCGCCAGTTCGACGCCGACCACGACGAGATGGTGATCGTCAAGGACATCCCGTTCTCCTCGCTGTGCGAGCACCACCTGCTGCCGTTCATCGGCAAGGCGCACGTCTGCTACATCCCCGGCCCGACCGGCAAGGTGTGCGGCCTGTCGAAGCTCGCCCGCCTGGTCGAGGGCTACGCCCGGCGGCTGCAGGTCCAGGAGCGGCTCACCGTGCAGATCGCCGACGACCTGATGACCCGTCTCGGCGCCTCCGGAGCGATGGTCGTCATCAGCGCCGAGCACCTGTGCATGACGGTGCGCGGCGTCCGACTGCCGGGTTCGGTGACGACGACCTCCGCCGTGCGCGGCCTGCTCCAGGACCAGCCCTCGACACGCGCCGAAGCGCTGACCCTCCTCGGCCACTGACCGCCCGCCGCGGCGATGCGTGCGACCCGCCGGTGTGCGGGCGTCGCTCGTCGCGGGTGGTCGTGTCGGGTGGTCAGCGGTCGTCGACCAAGCGGGCGGCGGTGGCGGCGATCGCGGCCCACGCATCGTCGACGGGTGGCACGAGGTCGTCGGGGCCGAGGTCGATCCGGCGCACCACGCCGTGACGGTCGACCTCGATCGCACCGGCGCGTCCGCCGTCGAGGATCGTCTGCAGCGCCTCGACCTCGATCTCGACGACACCGGCGACGTCGCATCCTTCCAGCTCGAACGCGGACAGCGGCCGGTCGTCGGGCAACAGGAACGTGTGGACGATCTCCCGGTTGTGGCCCTCGCCGCGGTCGTCGGCCATCAGGCGGGTGTCGATCGGAACCAGCGACCCGGGATCGGCGACGATGCCGACCTCCTCGTGGAGCTCGCGGACGCCGTCGGTCGGGACCTCGCCCGACAGCAGATGGCCGGTCGCGGTGAGGTCGAGCAACCCGGCGAACGACCGGGCGTGCTCCGGCCGCCGCTGCAACAGCACCCGCGGCGGCGACGCCGTGCGCACGACCAGGCAGTGGAACACCGGGTGCCAGAGACCGTCGCGGTGGACCTCGTCGCGGGGCCGCGGCCCGAGCGGACGCAGCGAGTCGTCGAAGGCGTCGAGCAGCTCGTCGGTCACCGACCCATGATGCTCGACGCGCTCTGCAGAGACTGCTCGCTCGTCACGCACCACGGCTCGGCCGGCGCTCAGCCCCCGACCGCCTCGGCGATCAGCGGCACCAGCTCGGCCAGGGCGTACTCGGTGGCGAGCACGGTGTTCAGCGAGTAGGCGGCCGCCAGGTCGCCGTCGATCACCACGGCCCGGCCGTCGGCGACGGCGGGGATCGCCTGGAACAGCGGATCCTCGGTCATCGCCGCAGTCTCGATGTAGATCGGGAACGCGACGATCAGGTCGGCGTCGAGCAGATCGAGTTGCTCTTCGGAGATGTCGACCGAGAAGCCGTTGGGGCTGACGGGGAGGGCGGCGATCGTCGGGCTCTGCACGAAACCGAGCGCTTCCATGAACTCGACCCGCCCGCCACCTTCGATGTAGGCACCCCAGCCCTCCGACGTGCGCGTCGCCGCGGTGACCGTCAGGCCGTCCCAGTCGGGGTGCTCCTCACGAGCACCGGCGAACGACTCCTCGACGTCGGCGAGCAGCTGCGCGCCCTCGTCGGGCACACCGAGCGCGGCGGCGATCATCGTCACCTGCTGCTCCTGCGACGTGAGGTAGCTGTCGCCGCCCTCGGGAACACCGACGGTCGGGGCGATCTGCGACAGCAGGGCGTAGCGGTCCTCGTCGCCCGAGCTGCGAACGTCGAAGATGATGTCGGGCTGCAGCGCGGCGATCGCCTCGTACGAGGGGTCGAGCGTGCCGATGATCTCCGGCGGGTTGTCGTAGAGGTCCGCGGCCCACGGACCGACGCCGTCGCCGCCGAACTCGAGCCAGTCGGAGGCGCCCACCGGCTGGGCGTCGAGGGCGAGCGCCGTCTCGGCGTCTCCCCACCCGAGGGCGACGATGCGTTGCGGGTACTCCTCGATCGTCACCGGACCGAACTTGGTGTCGATCGTGACCGGATAGGCGCCCTCGTCGGTCTCCGGGCTGGAGTCGGGCGTGGAGACGACGGGTTCGGTGCTGCCCGGCTCCGTGCCGGTGCCGCTGCCGGTGGCGGCACCGTCGTCGTCGGAACTGCAGGCGCTGACGGCGAGCAGGGCGACGACGCCGATCAGGGTGGCGGAGCGGAACTTCATGGCGGGTGGACCTCCGGTCGACGGCGGACCACCATGTTAGGCAACCCGAACGTCACCACCACCCGGTCTGCTCGACGCGGCCGGCTCGACGGGACGGGCTCGACGGGACGGGCTCGACGCGACGGTCAGCCGGTCGGCAGCTTGGTGTTGTCCCAGGTGACGATGTGCGTCGGCGCGATCGCCACCCATCGCCAGTTGCGGCCGCGGGCCGAGGCCGCCATCGGCGCCGCCTCCCCGCCGGCGGCAGGCTCGCCGTGCCCACCGGCGTACTTGCGGCCGTAGATCGCCCGCACCTCGGCGAGCTGTGGATCGACCGCCTCGGCGTCGGCGTCCTCGAGGATGCGGGCGTCGCCCTGGATCATGATCCCCTGCAGCTCGCGGAACTGTTCGGCGCGGTCCACGAGGACCGTGCACCGCGGATCGCGACGCAGGTTCTCGACCTTCCGGCCGCGGCAGTAGGCCCACACCTGGTCGGCGTGCCACACGAACCACAACGGCGTCAGGTTGATCCTTCCAGACGGCGAGGTCGTGGCGATCCGCATGTTCCACTCGGCGGCGAGGATCTCGTCGCGTTCGTGCTCGGTCAGTGCGAGGTCGCGGGAGAGTGCCATGCGGGCGACCTTACCGATCGGCGCGTCACGACCAGATGGCGAGCGCGCCACCGTCGTCGGCGACCGTCGGCGGGTCAGGATGGGGGCGGGCGACACCTCGTTGCACCCGCTCCGCCGACCACGCCACGACGGCGGCATCGAGCAGGTCGTCGATGCCGACCGCGGCGCCGACGGCCGGATCGACGCACGACAGGTCGATGCCGTGTGCCTCGAGCGCGGCGCGGCGCTCGACCATCCCCTGCCATGACTTCTTCGTCGCCGTCGGCGGATGGCCGAGCATCGTCGTGAACGACAGCTCCGGATGGATCTCGACGACGGGGCACGGCGCCAGCCCGGCCGCCCGCCACCGGTCGACCTCGAGGATCTTCGCTCGTAGCGCGTAGGCCTGGCGGCTGATGCCGGCGCCGGTGCGGGCGGCGTTGATCGCCGTCGCCGTGGCGTGATCGTCCGCTTCGAGCGCCTCGCGCACGGGCGTGACGAACAGGGAGTGGCGGCGCGCTCCGATGGCGGCGCGGGCGGCGAGGTCGGCGGGTCGCACCCGGTCGGCCAACAAGCCGATCGGGATGTCGATGCCGATCGTCGTCACCTGATCGGCGGGATCGACGAGCTCGCCGAGGCGATCGAGGAGGCGATCGATCGTCGGCACCAGCAGCGCTGCGGCGGCTGCCCCGGGTCGCAGCACGATCGCCACCCAGCCCCGCGTGCAGGCGTCGAGACCGACCACGCTCATCGAGGCAGCCTCGCACGTTGCCGCGCGCGATTGGCGATCGCTTCCGTGGGGTAGCGACCGGCGCGGGCGCCCGTCGCGGCGAGTCGGGATGCCCGCATCAGCTCGACTCACGTCGAGTTCCACGATGAGGAGGGAGCCACCATGCCAGCACAGAAGTCACCGGGGCCGACGGTCAAGGACGCCGACCGGTACCGGGCCCTGCGGCGCGACGGCGCCAGCAAGGAGAAGGCGGCGCGCATCGCCAACACGCCGGCGAGCGTCGCCGGGCGTCGGGGCGGCACGGCGTCGCCGTACGAGGAATGGAACAAGTCGGACCTCTACGACAAGGCGAAGTCACTCGAGATCGATGGCCGCTCGTCGATGACGAAGTCCGAGCTGATCGACGCCCTGCGCAACCACTGAGCGCAACTGCGAACGCCTCGCGCCCCTCGCGCTCGCGATCGCCCTGGGTGGCGCTCCGGGTCGTCGTCTCAGCGCCAATCGTCGAACAGTGGGGCCAGCCGTTCCAACGAGGTGATGTCGAACGGCGCCCGGGCGACGATGTTGACCTGGTCGGCGCCGGCGGCGACGTAGGCACCGATGCGGGCGACGACCTCGTCGTCGGTGCCCGACAGCACGCCCGGCCGGACCCGCTCGGCGATCTGGCCGTACTGCGCCTCCATGCTCGCCTCGTCCCATGCCAGGCCGACGTTGGCGGCGCAACGGATCTCGGCGGGGTCACGTCCGATCGCCGCACAGTGTTGGTGGAGGACGGCGCGCTTGTGGGCGAACGTCTCGGGTGAGACGTAGGGGACGTTCCAGCCGTCGGCGAACTCGGCGGCGATGCGCAGGGTTCGCTGCTCGCCGCCGCCACCGATCCAGATCGGCAACTTCTCCTGCACGGGCTTCGGCTCGCAGTGGGCGTCGACGAGCGTGAAGTGCTCACCCGCGAAGTTGGTGACGTCGTCGCGCAGCAGCGATCGGGCGACGGTGACGGCTTCGGTGAGGATGTCCATCCGCGTGCCGACCGACGGGAACGGGATCCCGTAGGCCCGGTACTCGGGCTCACACCACCCGGCGCCGATCCCGAAGTCGCAGCGCCCGGCCGACAGCTCGTCGATCGTCGCCATGGCATTGGCCAGCACGGCCGGGTGGCGATACCCCGCGCAGTAGACGAGCGAGCCGACGCGCACCCGCTCGGTGGACATCGCCAGCGCCGTGTGGGCAGCCACCGCCTCCTGGCAGACGTAGCCGTTGAGGTCGGCGGAGTAGAAGTGGTCCCAGATCGAGATCCAGTCGAAACCGAGCTCCTCGATCTTGCGCCAGACGGTCGTCAGCTCGCCCATCGAGATGTTCTGCAGCCCGGTGTGGACCCCGAACCGGACCGGACCTCGGTTGCCTGTCGCATCAGCCATGGCAGCGATGCTGGCAGAGCCGGGTCCGCCCGCCGCTACCGCGGACGAGGCGGGCGGGGGCAGTGGCGGACCGTGGAGGGCGATGACCGCCGGCGAACCCGGAGAAACGGCGCCGCGGACGGCGGCGCGGACGGTGTGCTCCGACGGTCAGGTGTCACCGGGGACTCGTCCCGTGTGCCGACGTCGACGTCGGTCGGTAGACCTTGGATTCTCCACACCCGGTGAACTTCTGTTCCCCTTCAACGTCCCGAAAGGACCCCATGCATCCCCCCGCCCCCCGTCTCGTCACGCGCCTCGCCGCGCCCGTCGCCGCTGCCCTGCTCGTCCTCACCGCCTGCGGGAGCGACGACGATGCCGGCAGCGACGAGACCGTCGCTGTGACCGAGACCACCGAGGCGACGACGGAGAGCACTGCGCCGACCGAGACCACTGCGCCGACCGAGACCACTGCGCCGACCGAGACCACTGCGCCGACCGAGACCACCGAGGCGAGTTCGGACACGACCGCCACCGGTGACGTGGCGACCGACGCCGAGCTGACCCCACTCGGCACCGAGCTGGCGTTCGGCGAGACCGCCGTCGTCGCCCTCGACGAGGAGAAGCCCGACGCCCGGATCGCGCTGACCGTGCACCCGCTCGGCGTGGGCACCGCCGAGGAGCTCGCCGAGCTGCAGGTCGAGGACCTGGCCGGCGGCGAGACGCTGCACTACCTGACGCTCGACATCGCCAACCTGTCGGCCGATCCGACCGAGGACCTCGTGCCGAGCTGGTCGACGCAGCTGTTCGTGATGCAAGACGACGGTGGCGTCGCCGTGCCGGTGATCAACTTCACCGTCTTCGAGCCGTGCGACGAGGAGGACCCGGACGAGGTGCCGGTCGGTGAGACGTTCACCACCTGCCTGACGTACCTCGCAGCACCGGGCACCACGGCGACGTCGGTCGTCTTCGCCCAGAACCTGTCGTCGGACACCATCACCTGGCGCTGAGCTGGCGCCGCCCCGGACGGTCCTGACGGTCCTGGACACCGTCCGCACGGCGGGCCGGTCGAACGCGGTCCGCTCGGTAAGAATCGCACCGTGAGCGTCGCCCCCGAACTGTCCTGGCAGCTGGGGGCGGCGCTGGTGCTGTTGTTGGCGCTCGGCCTGGGCGCGGCATGGGCCGGGCGGATCCGGCTGACGCGGGAGTTGGTGGTCGCCGCATTGCGGGCGGCAGTCCAGCTGACCGTCGTCGCGCTGGTCATTGCCGCCGTCTTCGAGCACGGCTGGTCGTCGGTCCTGTTCGCTGTCGTGATGTTCGCCGTCGCGGTGATCACCGCGGCCGGGCGGGTCGGTGCTCGGCCGTGCCTGCCGTGGGTGGCGGTCGCCGTCGGCGGGGGAGCGCTGCCGGTGCTGGTGATCGTGTTCGGCACCGGTGCCGTCGAATTCAGCGGACCGGGGATCGTCGCCATCTCGGGCATCGTCATCGGCGGCTCGATGACCGCCCACACGCTCACCGCCAGACGTGCCTTCGACGTCATGCGCACCGACCGCGGCCAGATCGAAGCAGGGTTGGCACTCGGCCTCGACCGCGCCGTGTCGATCTCCAACGTCATCGGTCGACACACGCGAGAGGCGGTGCTGCCGGCCGTCGATCAGACGCGCACGGTCGGGCTGGTCACGCTGCCCGGGGCGTTCGTCGGTGTGCTGCTCGGGGGCGGCTCGGCGTCGGAAGCCGCGGCGGCGCAGCTGATCGTGCTCGTCGGCCTGCTCGCCGCCGAGACCATGGTCGCCGTCGTCTCGCAGCGGTTGATCGCCGACGGCCGGATCCTGCCCGACGACGTCCGCACGCTCCTGCCGACTCGCTGACGCCAGCGATCGCGCCGGCACCGCCGCTCGACCAGTTGTCGCCGCCGCTCATGCGGCGGCTCATGCCGCTCTTCGGTTGGGTGGGCCGGTGGTCATGATGGTGCCGTCGGGGAGGGTGAGGGTGAGTTCTCGGTTGGGTCCGAGGGTGATGGTCCAGCCGTCGTGGTGGATGTTGGTGTGGTGGCCGGTGCACAGTGGCGCGAGGTTGGAGAGGTCGGTGGTGCCGCCGTTGCGCCACCAGGTGATGTGGTGGAGTTTGCAGCGGTCGTAGGGGACACGGCAGCCGGGCACGGTGCAGGTGGAGTAGAGGGCGCGGAGTGCTCGTCGTTGGGCTGTGTTGGCGAGGCGGGTGGTGCGTCCGAGGTCGAGTTCGCCGGGTGCGTGGAGCACGATGCCGTTGCGGGCGATGACGGTGTGCACGTCGGCGTCGGGTTCGTTCATCATCTGGCGCAGGATGCGGAGTGGGATGTCGACGGGGATCGGCCAGGTGACGTCCCAGTCCGGCTGCGTCGGACGTCGTGCCGGGGGCGCCGGTGGTGTTCGTGTCGCTGGTGGTGTCGATGACGACGACGAACTCGGGTCGCCCGGCTCGTGGTGTGGGTGTGTCGCCGGTGATCAGTCGGGCGAGGGCGAGGGCACGGAGGTGTTTGTTGCGTTCGATCGGATCGGTGGGTGCGGTGGCGGGGACGGTGTCGGCGAACACGGTGTCGACGGTGTGATCGAGCCGGGTGGCGAGGGTGACGCCGGTGAGCGGATCGAACCGTCCGCGCAGGTTCCACATCCCTTCACCGTCGACCCAGGTCGACACGGTGGTTGCCCGCTTCTGACGTTCCAACCGGTCGAGACCGTCAGCACGCTGCACGTCGCACGCCACCTGGCGGACCTTGGTGCGCCACTGGTCGACGGTGGCGTGGCTGGCGAACGTCGACAGGCGGTCGCAGCGTTCGATCAGGGCCTCGCGTTGACCGGCATCGAGACCACCCGCAGCACGGGTCACGGCGTCGACGTGACCGGCAGTGATCGCCCCGTCGTCGAGGGCGGACGCCAAGTCGACGGCGGCATCCAATGTCTTCGATCGTTCGATCGTCTTGGCGGCGTTGGTGGTGCTGTCGTGGGTGGCGTCGGTGATCACCGCCTCGGGAAACGACACCACCTCGGCCAACCGACGCACCAGGTCGGCCTCGCTGGCATCGCACCACGCCCGGATCGCCGACACGTCACGTAACCCGGCTTCGACGCCGGTCCGGTCGGCGGACACGTCGACGCGGGCGGCGGCGACCCGCTGCACCCGCTCGATCACGACCCCCGTGTCCATACCCCCATCATGACCAAGGGGTGTCACAGAGATGATGTGCGTGACCACTTCCGGGAGCGTTGATCAACGAACCGTGACCTGAGAGGAGCCTGTTACCACCATGATGACAGCAGCCGTCCGCCGTGTCGCCGGCGGGTTCGACACGCATGCCGACGTGCACGTCGGGGCGGTGTTCGATTCACTCACCCGCGAGCCGATCGCCACGGCACCGTTCCCAACGACCGCGGCGGGTTAGGAGCAGGTGTTGGTGTGGCTGCGCCAGCACGGTGTCGTCGCTGCGGTCGGGATCGAAATCGACTGGGTCAGACGGCACCGGTCTCGCCCGCCACCTGACCGCCGTGGGACTGCGCGTCGTCGAGGTCAACCGTCCCGAACCGGCTGACCGGCGTCTCGACGGCAAGGACGAACGCTCGACGCCCAGGCAGCTGCTCGGGCGGTGTTGTCGGGCCGGGCGACCGCGATCCCCAAGCCCGGCGACGGACCCGTCGAGGCGATCCGGGCGTTGGAGATCGTGCACGACTCCGCCATGCGAGACCGGACCCAGGCGATCAACCAGTTCACAGCCCTGCTCGTGCGCGCCCCGACGCTCGCCCGCCTCGCCGCCTCGGCGAAGGCATGACCAAACGCGAGGTGATCGGCTGCCACAAGCGCTTCGTCGCTTTTCCTCCGGCCCGGCGAGTCGTACGGCGACGACGTCCGGGCGGTCGACGACCATCGACAGGGTCGCTCGCTCGACCCGGGTCGCGTCGAGTCGACGTGGCTGCTGGCCGAGGTCGACGGCGAGGTGGTCGGCCGCTCGTCGATCCGCTTCGAGCTCAACGACGACCTGCGCGCCCAGGGCGGGCACATCCGGTTGCCGCGAGTCGAGCGCGACGCGATGTCGTGTCGGGCCATCACGGCGTCGACGAACGTCCGCAGGGCGGGCTTGGCTGCCTCGTTCGGATACTTGACGCTGACGTTGCCCTTGCCGCCGGCGGCACCGGGGATGCGGCTCGACTCAGTGCCGGGCGCGACGCCAGTAGCCCGTCATCGACACGAAGTCGGCGGGGAAGCCGTGGTCGCGACGGAGCAGGCGGCGAATGGCGGACATCTGCTTCGACTCGCCGGCACCGAACGCGACGAGCCCCGCACGGTCGAGATCGAGTTGGCGGACGGCGTCGATCAGGCGCGTGCCGGTGCCCGGCGCCTCGTCGCCACGGAACACCCAGCGCACGTCGGCGCGGCCGTCGGGGGCGAGCGGCAGCGTGTGTGCCTCGTCGACGGTCTCGGCGATCACCGTGACCTCGGCGTCGGCCGGAAGCTCGTCGATGCGCGCGGCGACGGCGGCGAACCCGCTCTCGTCGGCGACGAAGACGTGGGCGCTCGCTCCCGCGGGAACCGTGAACGACTCCCGCGGGCCCCACAGGGCGATGCGCTCACCCGGCGCCGCGCCGGCCGCCCAGCCACCGACCCCGCCCGCGTGGCCATGGGAGACGAACCACATCAGGATCCGCTTCGTCGCCGGGTCCCACTCGCGGATCGTGTAGTACGCACCGAGCGGCCGGGTCGCGGGGTCCTCCGACATGAACCGAGCCATCGAGTAGCCGTCCGGCAGCGGCCCGTCGCGACCGACGAAGACGTACACGAACTGGTCCTGGCCGAGTGACGTGAATCCCTCGAACTCGCCCTCGACGACGAGCTCGCGCAGGTTCGGTGTGAGCTGGCGGTTGGAGACGAGGGTGGCGGGGTGCGTCGCCAGCGACCCCGTCGTCGACATCTCCGCCTCCATGCTCGTGATCGGCATCGCCGTCCCGGCGTTGCGGCGGGCGACGCCGATGCTCGCCATCACGTTCGCCGACACCTCGTCGGCCGTCGTCGCCGGCTGCTCGAACCGCAGGCGTGCCGTCCCCGACCCGTCGTCGAGGCGGACCGTGAAGTCGACGCCCTCGGTGTCCACGGCGACCGCTTCGGCGTCGGTTGCCGCCTGGCAGCCGGCAGCGAAGCGGGCGAGCAACAACACCGTGTCCGGATGGTTGGCGTTGAAGTGTTCGATGGTGTCCTCGATCTCGGCGAGGACCTCGTGGGCGAGCGCGGTCGGCACGGTAGGTGAGCCTAACAAGTGGCACGCGGCGCGCCGTGCACGGGCACATCACTGGTCGACAGTCCGTCGACAGTCCGTCGACAGTCCGTCGACAGTGCGCCGACGTTGGGTCTACGGTCGGCTCCGTGACGCACGCCGCGGTGCCGGCCGCCGACCGCGGGGTCGGAAGAGCGGACGACAGCGCGGACGCACGCGCCGGCGAACCCGGTGTGGTGTCCGACCCGCGCCGTTGGGCGGTGCTCTGGGTGCTCTGTCTGGCGCTGCTGATCGTCGGCATCGACGGCACGATCGTCAACGTCGCACTGCCGTCGCTGGTGCGCGAGCTGGAGGCGACGTCGAGCCAGCTGCAGTGGGTCGTCGACGCCTACACGATCGTCTTCGCCGGCTTCTTGCTGATCGCCGGCAACACCGGCGACCGCCTCGGCCGCAAGCGCTGCCTCGTCGTCGGCCTGGTCATCTTCGCCCTCGGCTCGTTCGCCTGCTCGCAGGTCAGCGACGCCGGCGCACTGATCGGCTTCCGTGCCGTCCAGGGCTTCGGCGCCGCGTTCATCATGCCGGCAACGCTGTCGATCATCACCAACGTCTTCATCGACCCTGCCGAACGGGCGCGGGCGATCGCCCTGTGGGCCGGCGTGTCGGGGCTCGGCGTGGCCATCGGGCCGCTCGTCGGCGGGTACCTGCTCGAACACTTCTGGTGGGGTGCGATCTTCCTCGTCAACGTCCCCATCGTCATCGTCGCCGTGATCGCCGTGCTGGCGATCGTGCCGGAGTCCCGACGACCATCACGCTCCCGCGCTGGACTACCCCGGGGCGCTGCTGTCGACCGTCGGTCTGGTCGCCCTGCTCTTCGGCATCATCGAGGGTCCGGCCCGCGGCTGGACCGACCCGTACGTGATCGGCTCGTTCGTCGTCGCCGTCGTGTTGGTGACCGGGTTCGTGTTCTGGGAGCGGCACACCGACCATCCGCTCTTCGACGTCACGTTCTTCGCCAACCCGCGGTTCACCGCCGCCTCGATCGCCGTGACGCTGGTGTTCTTCGCGATGTTCGGGGCGATGTTCTTCCTCAGCCAGTACCTGCAGTTCGTGCTCGGCTTCTCGGCGCTGAAGTCGGGTGCTGCGCTGTTGCCCGTCGCTGCCGTGCTGATGATCGCCGCCCCGCTGAGCGCCACGCTCGTCGCCCGCATCGGCACCAAGATCGTCGTCACCGTCGGCCTGGTGTTCGTCGCCATCGGCCTGGCCGTCTTCTCGCTGTCGACCACCACGAGCGGCTACCCGCTGGTGGCCCTGGTGCTCGTCATCATCGGCTTCGGGATGGGCCTGGCCATGGCCCCGGCGACCGACTCGATCATGGGATCGCTGCCGCTCGACAAGGCCGGCGTCGGTTCGGCGATGAACGACACCACCCGGGAGATCGGCGGGGCACTCGGCGTCGCCGTGCTGGGCAGCATCACCGCCGCCGCGTACTCGTCGCAGATCGTCGGCAACCCGAGCTACGCCCAGCTCGAACGGGCATCCCCGAAGGCCGCGGCGGCCGTCGCCGACTCGGTGGGTGCCGCTTCGATCGTCGCCGCCGAGCTCCCCGCAAAGTTCGGCTCCGCCGTGACCGCGGCGGCGAACGAGGCGTTCATCAACGCCATCGATCGCACCGTCGGGGTCGGCGCCATCGTCGCGTTGGCCGGTGCGCTCGTCGCCCTCAAGTTCCTGCCCGCGCATGCCGGACCCGACGAACCCGTGGACCGGCTCATCGACGGTGCGTCGGCGCGGCTGCCCGAGGACCCGGAGACCCGGCTCTCCCTTGCCCGGGCGACGCTCGAACTGCTCGCCGACGCCGGCATGTCGAGCCTCACCTACAACGCCGTCGCCGCCCGCTCCGGCATCGCCACGGCGACGCTCGAACGCTATGGCGGCACACGTGTCGATGCCGTCGCCGACGCCCTCGCCGAGGTGTACGCCACGCATCCCGTGCCCGACACCGGCGACCTGCGGCGCGATCTGCGCACGTACCTCGACGACGTCGGCAGCACGCTGTCGTTGCCGCGCACCCGTGAGGTGCTCGGGGCCCTCGTCGCCGAAGCGGCGACCGACCCGGCGCTCGCCACCGTGCTGCGCGATCGCGTGGTCACGCCACGTCGGCGCGCCCTGGCCACCCGGCTCGATGCAGACGCCGAGCGGCTCGCCGTGCCGGTCGACGCCGCCGTCGATCAGCTCGTCGGCCCGCTGTACTTCCGTGCCCTGTTGATCGGCGAACCCGTCGACGAGGCACTCGTGGCGGCGATCGTCGACCGCCTCCTCCCGGCCGACCGAACGTGACCAGCCACGCCGGAGGCCCGGTGTACGGTGAGGCGATGTCCGACGCCGTTCGCGACCACGACCGCGACGCCGACGTCCTGCCGTTCCCGCGGACCCGGCCCGACACCGACCCCGCAGCAACGCCGGTCGAGACGCCGCCGCTGCGCGAGCTGATCGGCGAGGTGCTGCGCGACGAGCGCACCGACCAGGGACGCACGCTCGCCGACGTCGCCGGCGACGCCCACGTGTCGCTGCCGTACCTGTCGGAGGTCGAGCGGGGCCGCAAGGAGGTCTCGTCCGAGGTGCTGGCGGCGATCTGCGACGCCCTCGAGCTGCCGCTCGTCGACGTCCTCGAACGCGGCGTCGATCGCCTACGCGCTCGGGCGCAGGGCGGTCATCGTGTCCTCCTGCTGGCGGCCTGAGGGCGCTGCCACGAGGTCGACCACGCCGTAGTCGACCGCCGCCTCGCCGGCGAGCACCAGTGCCCGATCGGTGTCGGCGCGCACCTCGTCGACCGGCCGGCCGCAATGGGCGGCGAGCAGCCCCTCCGACTCGGCCCGCACCCGCGCCAGCTCGGCGGCCTCCAAGGCGAGGTCGGACATCGACCCACGGGTCCCCTCGGTGTGCGGCTGATGAAGCAACACCCGGGCGTGGGCGAGGATGCTGCGCTTCCCCGCCGCACCACCGGCGAGGAGGATCGCCGCGGTCGACGCCGCCTGGCCGACGCACAGCGTCGTCACGTCGGGCCCGATGAACTGCATCGTGTCGTAGATCGCCAACGTCGATGTGAACGAGCCACCGGGCGAGTTGACGTAGAGGTGGATGTCCTGCGTGGCGTTGGCCGCGGCGAGGTGCAGCAGCTGGGCGACGACGACGTTGGCCACCCCGTCGTCGATCGGGGTGCCGATGAAGACGATCCGCTCGGCCAGCAGGCGGCTGTAGATGTCGGTCACCCGCTCGCCGCGTGGCGTCGACTCGATGACCGTCGGGATCGTGTAGCTGCTCATGCCGGCACCGCCACCGCCACCGCATCGGCCGCCACGCCGACGCCGGGCAGCGCCGCGGTGGCCGCCATGCCGAGTGCCCGCACCCGGCGCGGGGCGATCTCGTCGAGTGAGGTGACGACGTGGTCGACGAAGCCGTACGCCAGCGCCTCCTCGGCGTCGAACCACCGATCGCGACCCATGTCGGCGCGCACTTCGTCGATCGAGTGGCCGGTGTGGCGGGCGACGATGCCGCGCATGCGCTCGACCGTCGCCACCAGGTTCGCCGCCTGGATGGCGACATCGGCTGCTGCACCGCCGAGTCCCGCCGACCCCTCGTGCATCAGCACCTGGGCGTTGGGCAGGGCGTACCGCTTGCCCGCGGCACCCGCGCACAGCAGCACCTGACCCATGCTCGCCGCCAGTCCGGTGGCCACGGTGACGACGTCGTTGGGGATCAGCTGCATCACGTCGTAGATCGCCAGCCCGGCGAGCACCGAGCCGCCCGGTGAGTTGACGAAGAGGTGGATGTCGGCGTCGGGATCGTCGTGCGAGAGGACCAGCAGGTGGGACACGATGCGCGTCGCCAGCTCGTCGGTGACCTCGTCGCCGAGGATCACGATGCGCTGCTGAGCCAAGCGATCGGCGAGCCGATCGTCCAGTTGAGGTGTCTGCATGGGCGCCATCGTCGCGCCCACCGACGCCTCGCGGACCCGGTTCTGCCACAGGCAGAAGTGCCGTCTCCGCCGTCTCGGCCGTCTCGGCCGTCTCAGTCGTCTCAGACGGCGATCGGGTCGACGAGCTCGGCCGGGAGCGAGCGGAAGGCGGCTGCCAACTCCGGCAGGAAGTCGCGGTACGGACTCGTCGCCCGCCAGTACATGGCGATCCGCCGGCTCGGTGTGGGCGGGCGGATCTCGATGAGGTCGATGTCGGGTGACCGCGGCACCGGCGGGCTGACGGCGAGGCGGGGGAGGAGGGTGACGCCGGCACCGGAGGCGACCATCTGGCGCAGCGTCTCGAGGCTCGTCGCCCGGAACCGGTGGTGGTCGTCGGCGCCCGCGAGGCTGCACACGCTGAGCGCCTGCTCGCGCAGGCAGTGTCCCTCGTCGAGGAGCAGGATGCGCTCGCCGGCGAGGGCGGTCGTGCTGATCGCTCCGTCGTCGGCGAGGCCGTGACCGTGCGGTGTGGCGACGAGGAAGTCCTCGTCGAAGAGCAGCGCTTCGTGGAGCCCATGGGCGTCGACCGGCGTGGCCAGCACGGCGACGTCGAGCCGGCCGTCGAGCAGCTGGGCGAGCAAGACGTCGCTCTTCTCCTCGACGAGCATCAGCTGCAGCCGCGGGAACCGGCTGCGAGCGATCGGCATCACGTGGGGGAGCATGTACGGCGCCAATGTCGGGAAGATGCCGACCGTGACCGCCGCCGCCTCGGGGTCGTCGTGGAGTCGCCCGATCTGGCGGATCCCCTCCGCCTCACCGAGCATGCGCCGAGCGCGGTCGACGATCGCCTCACCCGCCGGTGTCAGCAGGACGCCGCGCGGGTTGCGCTCGACGAGTTCCACACCGAGCTCCTGTTCGAGTTTGCGGACCTGCGCCGACAGCGTCGGCTGGCTCACGAAGCACGCCTCCGCCGCCCTCCCGAAGTGACGCTCGTCGGCGAGCGCCACGAGGTACTCGAGGCTGCGCAGGTTCACGCGAGGGAGTCTGCCAGCTCCCGTTCGCCGAGCTCGTCGGTGGCCTCGTCGGACCCGTCGCTGCCGGCGGCTGGCGGCGCGCTGGTGCGGATCAGGTGATCGAAGGCGCTCAGTCCAGCGGTCGCACCGGCACCCATGGCGATGACGATCTGCTTGTACGGCACCGTCGTGCAGTCACCGGCGGCGAACACACCGGGCACCGACGTCGCCCCGCGATCGTCGACGACGACCTCGCCACGATCGGTCAGCTCGACCGTGCCGCGCAGCCACTCGGTGTTCGGCAGCAGGCCGATCTGGACGAAGATCCCGGCCAGGTCGAGTCGGTGTTCGCTGCCGTCGGTGCGGTCCTCGTAGACGAGTCCGGTGACCTTCTGGCCGTCGCCGAGCACCTCGGTGGTCTTGGCGTCGAGCAGCACGGTCGTGTTGGGCATGCTGCGCAGCTTGCGCTGCAGCACCTCATCGGCGCGGAGCTGGCTGTCGAACTCGATCAGCGTGACGTGCTCGACGAGGCCGGCGAGGTCGATGGCCGCTTCGACGCCGGAGTTGCCGCCGCCGATCACGGCGATCCGCTTGCCCTTGAACAGCGGTCCGTCGCAGTGCGGGCAGAAGGCGACGCCCTTGTTGAGGTACTGCTCCTCGCCGGGGACGTTCATGTGCCGCCAGCGTGCACCGGTCGCCAGGATCACCGAGCGAGCCTCGATCGTGGCGCCGCTCTCCAGCTCGACGCCGATCATGCCGCCGGGCGTCGCCGCCGGCACCAGGGCGGTGGCGCGCTGGACGTTCATGATGTCGACGTCGTACTCGCGCACGTGCTGTCTCGAGTGCCGTGGCGAGCTTCGGGCCTTCGGTGTAGGGGACGGAGATGAAGTTCTCGATGCCCATCGTGTCGAGCACCTGACCACCGAAGCGGTCGGCGACCACGCCGGTGCGGATGCCCTTGCGCACGGCGTACACGGAGGCCGCGGCACCGGCGGGTCCGCCGCCGACGACGAGCACGTCGAACGGGTCCTTGCCGGCGATCGCCGCGGCGTTGCGGGCAGCGGCGCCGGTGTCGAGCTTGGCGAGAATCTCCTCGACCGAGGTGCGCCCGGAGTTGAACGGCTCGCCGTCGAGGAAGACGGTCGGCACGGCCATGATCTGGCGGCGCTCGACCTCGTCCTGGAACAGGGCGCCGTCGATGGCGACGTGTTCGATGTTCGGGTTGATGACGCTCATCACGTTGAGCGCCTGGACGACGTCGGGGCAGTTCTGGCACGACAGCGACATGTACGTCTCGAAGCGGTAACTGCCGTCGAGGTCACGGATCTGCTCGATCGTGGCGTCGTCGAGCTTCGGCGCGTGGCCGCCGACGTGGAGCAGGGCGAGGACGAACGAGGTGAACTCGTGGCCCATCGGGATCCCGGCGAAGCGGACGTGGACGTCGCTGCCGGTGCGCTCGATCGAGAACGAGGGGCGGCGCTCGTCGTCACCGTCGTGGCGGACCGTGACCAGATCGGAGAGGGTGGCGACCTCGTCGAGCAGCGCCGTCAGCTCGGTGGACTTCGCCGACTCGTCGACCGAGGAGACGATCTCGATCGGCTGCTTGAGGTTGGTCAGGTGCTGACGAAGTTGTGCGGAGACGTGTGCATCGAGCATGGGGGAACTCCCGTGACGTGTGGAGGGCGGAGTTGTCTGCGGCGGGGGCTGGTCTGGACGGGCTGGTCTGGACGGGCTGGTCCGGCGGGGACTGGGGGGTGGGGTGGAGGGGGACGCGTGTCGTCCCCCTCCACACCCAGCGACGATCCGGCGTGGCCGGTCGTCGTCGACTCAGATCTTGCCGACGAGGTCCAGCGACGGGGCGAGCGTGTCGTCGCCCTCTTCCCACTTCGCCGGGCAGACCTCGCCCGGGTGGCTGCGGACGTACTGGGCGGCCTTGATCTTGCGCAGCAGTTCCACGGCGTTGCGGCCAATGCCCTCGGCGGTGACCTCGAGGAACTGGATGATGCCGTCCGGGTCGACGAGGAACGTGCCGCGGTCGGCGAGGCCCTGGTCTTCGCGCATGATGTCGAACTTGCGGGTCAGGTCGCCGGTCGGGTCGCCGATCATCGGGTACTCGATCTTGCCGATGGTGTCGGAGCTCGAGTGCCACGCCTTGTGCGTGAAGTGGGTGTCGGTGGAGACGCCATAGACCTCGACGCCGAGGCGCTGGAACTCGGCGTAGTTGTCGGCGATGTCGCCGAGCTCGGTCGGGCAGACGAACGTGAAGTCGGCCGGGTAGAAGAACATGACCGACCACTTGCCACGCAGGTCCTGGTCGGTGATCTGGACGAAGGCACCGTTGTGGAAGGCGGTGTTCTCGAAGGGCTGGATCTCGGTGTTGATCACGGACATGTCCGTTGGTGCTCCTTGTGCTGTGTGGGATTCGGGTGAGGGGTTGGGGGCTCGAATGTCGGACTCCCGACCTCAGACACCCTACGGACGCTGGGCCGAAAGCGCCATTCGATTGATTCGATGATAGCGATAGTTATCCGCTATGACCTATCCCGGGCGCTCGTCGCCGTGCCCCGCACAGCCCTCACCCTTCGCGCCTCACCCTTCGCGCCTCACCCCTCTGCCCTCACCCTCTGCCCTCACCCTCTGCCCGTCGGCCCGCCGTGTTGCTCAGCTGACGGCGGTGGCCGGGTCGCCGTCGGCGGCGAGCGCCAGCTGGGGCACCAGCTCGTCGATCACGAACTCGATGCTCAACGGGCTGGCGTGGGAGAAGGCGCCGGCCAGCAACGGGTCGGCGATCACCTCGCGACCCTCGGCGTAGGCGGTCAGCGTCGGGCGCAGCGGCATCGACTGCAGGGTCTCCAGGGTGGCCTCGTCGCTGGCCAACCACACGATCACGTCGCGGTCGATGATGCTCAGCTCCTCGGGGCTGACGGTGAAGTAGAACTGGTCGCCCGACAGCTCGTCGAACTCCGCCGGGGTGACGAAACCGAACTCGCCGAGGATCTGCGCCCGCGAGTCCTCCGAGGCGTAGGCGCCGGGCTTGCCTTCGAACTCGAACGCGATGGCCGCCTCGAGGCCGTCGAACTCCGGGTGCTCCTCGCGCACCGCGGCGAACTTCGCCTCGGTGTCGGCGATCACCTGCTCGGCGACGTCGGACCTGCCGAGCGCCTGGCCGATGATCTGCAGCTGCTCGCGCCACGGCGTGCCGTAGAGCTGCTCGCCGGTGCGGGTGACGGTCGGGGCGATCTTGGACAGCGTCTCGTAGTCGCCCTCCTCGATGCCGGAGCTGACGCCGATGATCAGGTCGGGCTCGAGCGCGGCGATCTGCTCGAAGTTCAGTTCCGTGCTCGGGAGCACCTCGGGCTCGGCGTCACCGAGCTCGTCCTGCGCCCACGGCCAGGTGGCGTACGGCTGGTCGCCGTACCAGTCGCGCACGGCGATCGGGGTGACGCCGAGGGCGAGGATGCTCTCGTGCTCGGCGAAGCCGATCGACACGACGCGCTGCGGCTCGGCCTCGATCGTCGTCTCGCCGTAGACGTGCTCGATCGTCACCGGGAACGCAGCTGCGGACGTAGCGGTGCCAGTGGGAGAGGTGCCAGTGGGAGCGGTGCCGGTCAGCGAGGTGTCGGCCGGCGTCGAGTCGGTCGCCGCGGTCGCGGCGACGGAATCGGTACCGGTATCGCCATCGCTGCCGCTGTCCGAGTCGCTGCCGCACGCGGCGAGGGCGAGCGAGCCGGCGACGGCGAGCACGAGTCCGCGCCGGCAACGAGCGCGTTGTCGTTCGGTGCGTTGTCGTTCGGTGCGTTGTCGTTCGGTGCAGGGCGGTGAAGGTGTTCACATGGTCTCCTTGTTCATGGGGGTGAGCGGTTGGATCGGGTGAGCGGCCGGCGGCGGGCGGCTCGGGGTCAGCGGCGGGCGCCGTCGAGGTCGTCGATCAGCTCGGCGACGAGGCACGCCGACAGGGCTCGTGTCGCCATTTCGTCGAGCGAGTGCAGGCCGTGCCCGTCGAGGCAGCGGACGCACACCGCCGACAGTCCGAGCGCGCGGTCGGGCTTGACCGCGATGTCGACGCAGTGATCGACGCTCGGGATGTCGGTGGTCCCCGGCGAGAGCACGCCCACGTCACACGGTGCCGCCTCGGCGGGACCGGCTGGGCAGTCGCCCAGGGTGGCGGCCAGTGCGTCGGGCTGCAAGGTGCTGGTGAACCACCGTTCGTCGACGCCCGGCCAGACCCGCTGGTAGAGGCCGCCGCCGAGGTCGACGAGCCCGCCGGCGATCTCGGCGCCGCGGATCATGTCGGTGAGCATCCGCAGGCCGTGGGTGCGATCGGCGATCAATGCCGAGCGCAGCTGGCACGGGTCGAGGTCGGCGCCGAGGCAGGCGTGGGAGACGAGCAGGTGCTCGTCGTTGGCCAACCGCAACCGGAGCGAGACGCCGGGGACGACGTGGGCGAGACACGCCGCCTCGCGAATCGGATCGAGGCGGCGGTCGTCGCACGTCATAGCCGTTCACAGTACGTGTTAGGTGGCCCTAATACAAGTCGGACGCGTCATGATGCGCCGGATCGTGCCGTGCGTCATCGGCGGAGATCGCCGCTTTGGGTAGCGGCTCCTGCTGGTGCATGATAGGCAGACCTAATATGTCTGGACCCACCTCCCCGGTGCTCGGCGCGGACCCGCGATCAGGAGCATCCGGGTCCGTCGCCGTCGGCGGCCGCCCCGACGAACCGATCACCACGCACGACGTCCGCGCCGCGCTGCTGACCCGACGCCTGGCCGGCGTGGTCCTGCTGATCGTGGTGTTGTGCGCTGCCGTGCTCGCCTCGTTGGCCGTCGGTGCCAAGCCGATCCCACTGGGCACCGTGATCGAGGCGTTCGCCGCCTACGACCCCACCAACACCGACCACCTCGTCGTGCGTGAGCTGCGCGTCTCGCGCACGCTGCTCGGTCTGATCGTCGGCATGGCCCTCGGTGTCGCCGGCGCCGTGATGCAGGCGATCACCCGCAACCCGCTCGCCGATCCCGGCCTGCTCGGCGTCAACGCCGGCGCCTCGTTCGCCGTCGTCCTCGCCATCTGGTGGTTCGGGATCGGCTCGGTGATGGGCCTCGTGTGGTTCGCCTTCATCGGCGCCGCGATCGCCTCGGTCGTCGTCTATCTGCTCGGCTCGGCCGGGCGCGGGGGTGCCACGCCGGTGCGGATGGCGCTCGCCGGCGCGGCGTTGAGTGCCTTCCTCTTCGCTCTCACCCGCGCCGTCACGATCATCGACCAGGCGACCCTCGACCAGTTCCGCTTCTGGGCCGTCGGTTCGATGTCGGGACGCGACAACGAGGTCGTGTGGAGCCTGTCGGTCTTCATCGTCATCGGCCTCCTCCTCTCGCTCGGGCTCAGCCGCCCGCTCAACGCGTTGGCGCTCGGCGAGGATGCCGCCGCCGCGCTGGGGATCAAGATCGGCGTCACCCGGGCGATCAGCGGCGTGGCGATCATGCTGCTCTGCGGCGCCGCCGTCGCGGCGATCGGGCCGATCGCTTTCGTCGGCCTCGTCATCCCGCACGCCATGCGCTCGATCTTCGGGCCCGACCAGCGCTGGTTGTTGCCCGCCTGCCTGCTCGCCGGGCCGATCCTGCTGTTGGTCTGCGACACCCTCGGCCGGGTCATCGCCCGCCCGGGTGAGGTGCAGGTCGGCATCATGACCGCCGCCATCGGCGGCCCGGCGTTCGTCTACCTCGTCCGCCGCCTGCGGGTGGTCCAACTGTGACCGCGCCACTGCTCGACGCGCCGCTCGTCGACGCCGGCCCGGTCGCCACCGCCGACGTGCGGCCCGCCCGCCTCCTGGCCCGCTCGCGGGTCATCCGCCGTGGGCGCTTCTCGATGCGGGTCGATGCTCGAGCGATCGGTGTGTGCGTCACGATCGGCGTGCTGTTGCTGCTCGTCGGCTGCTGGTCGATCATGGTCGGTGACTTCCCGCTCTCGGTGCGCCAGGTGCTCGCCTCGGTGTTCGGTGACGGTGACGCCGACGCCGAGTTCATCGTCCAGACGCTGCGCCTGCCGCGCTTCCTCACCGCCGTCTTCGTCGGTGCCGCCCTCGGGATGTCGGGCGCCGTGTTCCAGTCGTTGGCACGCAACCCGCTCGGCTCGCCCGACATCATCGGCTTCGAGTCGGGCGCCGCCGTCGGCGCCGTCGTCGTCATCGTCGTCATCGGCGGCAGCAGCGCGCAGGTGGCGATGGGTGCGGTTGCCGGCGGGCTGCTCACCGCCCTGCTCGTCTACCTCCTCGCCTGGCGACGTGGCCTGGCCGCATCGCGGATGGTGCTCGTCGGCATCGGCATCGGCTTCACCGCCGTCGCCGTCACCGACTACCTGATCACCCGCGCCAACATCTACGACGTCCAGCGTGCTGCCGTGTGGCTGACCGGCTCGCTCAACGGGCGCACCTGGGACGACGTGCGCACCGTCGGGTTGGCGCTCGCCGTGCTGGCGCCGTTCGTCGTCGTCGGTCAGCGCTCGCTCGACTCGCTCGATCTCGGCGACGACACCGCGGCGGCGCTCGGGGTACGCGTCAACCGGGCCAAACTGGTGTTGATCCTGCTCGCCGTCGGGTTGGCGGCGCTCGCCGTCGCGGCCGCCGGTCCGATCGCCTTCATCGCCTTCGTCGCCGGTCCCATCGCCCGGCGGCTCGTCAGCTCGCCGCGCGCCTGCGTGGTGCCGGCGGCGTTCGTCGGGGCGCTGGTCACCGCCGTTGCCGACCTGCTCGCCCGCCGGTTGTTCGCCCCGATGGAGCTCCCCGTCGGCATCGCCACCGCGGTGATCGGTGCGCCGTACCTGATCTGGTTGCTCAGCCGCCGGGCGCGGACGGGGGCGCTGTGAGGCCCGACAATCCCGGGTCCGAAAATCCCGGGTCGGGGCGACGGTTCGGGCGCCACCAACCCACGGCCGTCGAACACCCCGGCGTCGATCACCGCGGTGCTGATCACCCCGGTGTCGATCACCCCGGTGTCGGCGACGGCATCGGCGCGGCCCGCCTCGAGGCGCGGTCGGTCACGCTCGCCTACGAGGGCAACGTCGTCGCCACCGACCTCGACCTGGCGATCCCCAACGGGCAGGTGACGTCGATCGTCGGGCCCAACGCCTGCGGCAAGTCGACCCTGCTGCGCGCCCTGTCGCGGCTGCTGAAGCCGAAGCACGGATCGGTGATCCTCGATGGCGAGGAGATCCACCGGCTGTCGACCAAGGAGGTCGCTCGCCGCCTCGGCCTGTTGCCGCAGAACCCGATCGCCCCCGATGGCATCCTCGTCGGCGACCTCGTCGCTCGTGGACGCACGCCGCACCAGTCGATGTTCCAGCAGTGGTCGCACGCCGATGAGGACGCAGTTCGTGCGGCGCTGGTTGCCACGGGGACCATCGACCTCGTCGATCGCTCGGTCGACGAGTTGTCGGGTGGTCAACGGCAGCGGGTGTGGATCGCCATGGCGCTCGCCCAGGAGACCGAACTGCTGTTGCTCGACGAACCGACCACCTATCTCGACATCACGCATCAGATCGAGGTGCTCGACCTCGTCGCCGAGCTCAACCGCGACGCCGGCCGGACGATCGTCGTGGTGCTCCACGACCTCAACCTCGCCTGCCGGTATTCGCACCACATCGTCGCCATGTGCAATGGCGAGGTCGTCGCCTACGGCGATCCGGCCGACGTCGTCACGGCACCGATGATGCGCGAGGTCTTCGGCCTCGACTGCGTGGTGATCGACGATCCGGTCAGCCACACCCCGCTGGTGGTCCCGGTCGGCGTCGCCCGGCCCTGACGGTCACCCGTCGTCGGTCGGCGGCGCCAGCAGGTAGGCGACGATGGCGTCGATCTCCTCGGCGTTCAACCCGAGCTGCGGCATCGCCGATCCCGGCTCCACGTTGCCGGAGAAGGCCGGCGACGTGAGCGCCTCCGGTGCGGCGATCGACTCGCGCAGGTAGTCCTCGGCGGACATCGCCGGGCGCCGTTCGCCGGCCCACGACGCGGCGTCGGCCAACGACGGGGAGATGAGCCCCGTCGGCGACGCCGTGTCCGGCCCTTCGTGACATCCGGCGCAGCCCTTGGCGCGGAACAGCGCGGCGCCGTCGAGCGGCGTAGCGGCGACCGCGGGCTCGTCGTGCGGGCCGGCGTCCCACGTCGCCACGGTGGCGATCCCGGCGACGACCGCGCCGATCGCCGCCCAACGGCCGAGGTGGCTCACGCCGACTCTGCCGGGGTCAGTTCGACGGCGCCGTGACGGCGTCGCTCGGCGACGAACTCGGCGATGGCGATCACGGCGAGGACGGCGGTGAGCGCCAACAGCACCCACCGCAGGGTCGGCCAGATGCCGCCGTCGGCGGCCGCCGTCGGCACGTCGACGGTCAGCTCGCCGAGGTCCTGTGACCCGAAGATGCCCATGCTGAGGCTCCAGGCGTAGCTCCCGGCGTCGTCGGGCATGACGACCTCGGCGACGTAGTGCCCGACCGGCCCGTCGGGCTCGGCAGCGAAGAACGTCGTCGTACCGGACTCGTCGGCGAGCGAGATGCCGACCAACCCGCCGTCGAGTTGGCCGTCGAGCGACACCGGGGTGACGCCGTGCTGACGGACCGTGAACCCGACCTTCACGGTGTCGCCGGGTTCGGCGGTCGGGACCGCGTCGAGCGTGCCGACTGCCCAGCCGCCCGCCACCGCGGTGGAGCCGCCGGCGGCGAGCACGACGACGCACACCAGGGCGGCGACGGCGGCGAGGACAGGACGTGGATGAGCTTGCATGCCCGTCCGACACCGCCGGCGGCGCACGGGTTCCTGCTGATGTCAGTCGTCGGCCAGTTCGGTTCCGACGAAGGTCGTTGCGGCGTCGAGGTCGTCGAACCCCTCGACGCGCACGATCCCGACATCGGTCTCGACGAGCAGCGTCGCACCGGCGACGCCGGTGCTGAGGATGCTGCCGTCGTCGCCGGTGTAGAGCACCGTGTGCGGCGCAGAGAACCACAGCCCGGGCCTGCCTGCCACGGTGACCTCGCTGATGTCGTCGGATGTGGCGACGGTCTTCGAGATCGTCAGATCGTCGAAGTGGCCGCCGAGCCGGGTCACCGTGACCCGCCGGCCGTCGACGTCGACGACTCGCGCTCCCTCCGGAGGCGTCGCCGGATCGCTGGGCAGCGAGACGTGCGGATCGACTTCGACGTCGACGCCGTCGAGTCCGAACCACCGCGCCAGCGTGTGCCGCGACGACGGGACGACGAGCGCTGCCGTGAGGGCGACGACGATCGCGGCGGCGATCGACAGCGCCCGCCGGCGGACGGGTGACGGGGGAGCGGCGGTGGCGTCACCGCCCCGCGAACCGCTGACCTGTGCGACGACGTCGTCGCACAGGTCGACATCGAGCGCCAGCGCGCCGCCGAGGTCGATCAACTGCGCGGCGAGGTCGTCGTCGCGGTCAGTCATGCTGTCCACCCTCCGGGGTTGCCAACTCGGCACGCAGCCGGACCAGGGCGCGCGAGGTCCTCGACTTCACGGTGCCGACGGCGACCGACAGCACCTCGGCGGTCTCCGCCTCGCTGAGCTCGGCGAGGAAGCGGCAACCGAGCACCTCCCGATCGGCGACCGGTAGCCGCACCAACGCCGCTGCCAGACGGCGACGATCCGCATCGCGCTCGGCGACCTCGTCGGGCGTCATCTCGTCGGTCGTCCCGATCAACCCCAACCGGGCGCTGCGGTCGTCGCGACGCAGTCGCCTGCTGCGCGACCGCAGCTCGTTCTTGGCATGGTTGGCGACGATCCGCAACAGCCACGAACGCACCGTTGCCGTCCCGCGGTAGGAGCCGGCGCTGCGGAAGGCAGCGACGAAGGCGTCCTGCACGATGTCGGGGGCGCGGTCGGTCGATCCGCAGACGGCGGCGGCGACCCGCAGGCTCGCCGACTGGTGCCGGCGGACCAGCTCGCCGAACGCGGCGGCATCGCTCCGGGCCTGCCGGAGCAGTTCGTCGTCGTCGCAGCCGGACAGGTCTTCGCGCATCGGAGATCACAGTGTGTACGTCGTCCGACACCGCCGACCGGGACCGGGTTCCCGGACCGGCCGCTCCCGCACCGAACGGTGACGGATTGAAACCTCTCGTGAACCCGTGATTAGCGTCGTCTGCGTCAATTCTCCGACGTCGAAGGGTGCACCCATGCGCGAAGCAGTGTTCGTCTCCTATGCCCGTACCGGTCTGGCCAAGGCCGGTCGCGGTGGGTTCAACATCACGCCGTCGATGTCGATGGCCGCCCACGCCATCAAGCACGCCGTCGACCGGGCGGGCGTCGAGCCCGAGGCGGTCGAGGACGTCGCACTCGGCAACGGATCCCACGGCGCCCCGAACCTCGGCCGTCTGGCGTCACTGCTCGCCGGTCTTCCCGTCACCACGGGTGGCAACACGATCCAGCGTCACTGCTCGTCGGGCCTCAACTCGATCGCCGTGGCGGCCAACTACATCAAGGCCGACGGCGCCGACGTGGTCGTGGCGGCCGGCGTCGAGTCGATCTCGATCCCCGGTGGCGGTTTCGGTGGCGGCGTCAACATCGACCCCAAGCTGACCGAGGAGTACCCGGCGATCTTCATGGCGATGATCGACACCGCCGACATCGTCGCCGAGCGCTACAACGTCTCGCGCGAGTCGCAGGACGAGTACTCGTACCAATCGCAGATGCGCATGGCCGCGGCCCAGCAGAACGACCTGTTCGCCGACGAGATCGTGCCGATGGCGACGAAGATGAAGGTCGTCGACAAGGAGACCAAGGAGGAGTCGATCGTCGACTACGTGGTTGACGGCGACGAGTGCAACCGCCCGCAGACGACGCTCGAGGGCCTCGCCTCGCTGGCGCCGGTCAAGGGTCCCGACAAGTTCATCACCGCCGGCAACGCCAGCCAGCTCTCCGACGGCGGCGCCGCCGTGGTGATGATGTCCGACGAGGAGGCCTCGCGGCGCAACATCGAGCCGCTCGGTGCCTTCAAGGGGTGGGCGGTCGCCGGCTGTGAGCCCGACGAGATGGGCATCGGCCCGATCTACGCCGTGCCGAAGCTGTTGCAGCGTCACGGCTTGACCGTCGACGACATCGACCTGTGGGAGCTCAACGAGGCGTTCGCCAGCCAGTGCCTCTACAGCCGTGACTTCCTCGGCATCGACCCGGAGAAGTACAACGTCAACGGCGGCTCGATCGCCATCGGCCACCCCTTCGGCATGACCGGCACCCGGTGCGCCGGCCACATCCTGCTCGAGGGCAAGCGCCGCGGCGCCAAGTACGGCGTGGTGACGATGTGCATCGGCGGTGGCCAGGGCGCCGCCGGCCTCATCGAGATCTACTGACGGTCCGTGACAACAGGGGTCAGACCCCTGTTGTCACGCTCACCCCGTCGGCGGCGGCGACCAGCGTCGCCAGATCGAGCTTGCGCATCGGGAACATCGCCCGCGTCGCCCGGTCGGCGCGCTCGCGGTCGTCGCCGCCGAACAGCTCGGCAAGGGCGTCGGGCACGACCTGCCACGACAACCCGTAACGATCCTTGAGCCAGCCACACTGGCTCTCCTCGCCGCCGCCCTCGAGCAGGGCGTCCCAGTAGTAGTCGACCTCGGCCTGGTCGCGACACGAGATCTCCATCGAGATCGCCTCGGAGAACGTGAACATCGGCCCGCCGTTGATGCCGACGAAGCGGTTGCCGTCGAGGGTGAAGGCGACCGTCACCACGCTGCCCTCCGGCCCGGGTCCGGCCGCGGTGTAGCGGGTGACCTGGTCGATCGAGGAGTTGGGGAACACCGAGACGTAGAACTCAGCGGCCTCCAGGGCTTCGGTGTCGAACCACAGGTTCGGGGTGATGGTCGGCATCGCGGGTCTCCAGTCGTCGGTGTTTTCCTGTCGTTGACATACATACCAACTAGTCGGTACGGTGTCAAGCGTGTCATCGATCAGTCCGCCCCGCCCGACGCCGCGGCGCGGCACGGCGAGACTGCAGTTGCTCGACGCCGCCGTCGACGTGATCCGTCGCCAGGGCTACGCAGCGACGACGGTCGACGACCTGTGCGCTGCTGCCGGCGTCTCCAAGGGCGCCTTCTTCCACCACTTCGACTCGAAGGAGGCGCTGGCGATCGCCGCCGCCCACCACTGGTCGACGACCACGAGCGAGCTCTTCGCCCAGTCGGACTATCACCACCACGACGATCCCGCCGACCGGGTGCTCGCCTATCTCGACCTCCGCGCCGAGCTCGTCGACGGACCGATCGCCGAGTACACGTGCCTCGTCGGCACGCTCGCCCAGGAGACCTTCGACAGCTCGCCGGCGATCCGCGATGCCGCCTGGGACAGCATCAGCGGCCACGCCGCGACGCTCGAGCCCGACCTCGGCCTCGCCCTCGCTGCTGCCGGCTTCGACGGTGATGTCGCCGCCGAAGCGCACAGCCTGGCGCTCTACGCGCAAGCGGTCATCCAGGGGGCGTTCGTCGTGTCGAAGGCGGCCGACGACCCCGGGCTGGCGCGCGACGTCATCGGTCGACTCCGCCGCGACCTGGCGACGCGCCTCGGCCCGATCTCACCGAGTTCTGACCGTGCATTGAACGTCTTCTGACGTCGACGCCCGACCCTCATCCTCATGGATGCACCCGTCACTCCCACTGCCACTCCGCCGTCGGGTTCGCCTGCCGGTCCGCCATCATTCGATCGCCCGCCGTACGCCGATCCCGGCCGCGGCCAGTGGCACCCGCCCACCGCGACCGACGCCACCCCGACCGTACCCATGCCGACCGTACCCATGCCGGCAGCGGCGTCGACCCGTCGTCCGCGCTCCACCAACACGCGACGTGCGGGTCGCGGACGCTTCCTCGCCGGTCTCCTCGCGGGCCTCGCCCTCTTCGGCGCGGCCCTCGGCGGATACGCCGTTGCCGACGACGCGGGCTCCGGTTCGGGCACGGCAGCGCCCGCCACCGAGATCGTCGGTGAGCCCGTCAGCCTCGACCTCGGCTCCGGGTCGACGATCGCCGAACTGGTCGCCGCGGCCCGCCCGTCGATCGTCTCCGTGCACCAGGAGGTCACGCAGACCACACCGTTCGGTAGCCAGTCCGGCACGGCCGCCGGCACCGGTTGGGTGTTGTCGGCCGACGGCTACATCGTCACCAACGCCCACGTCGTCGCCGAGGGCGATGACACGGTCGTCACGTTCGACGACGGCACCACCGAACCGGCCGAGATCGTCGCCGCCGACGAGAGCCGCGACCTCGCCGTGCTCCACGTCGATCGCCGCGACCTCACCCCGCTGGCGGTCGGCGACTCCGACGAGCTGCAGCTCGGCGACCCGCTGATCGCCATCGGCTACGCCCTCGACCTCAACGGTGAGCCGTCGGTGACGTCGGGCATCTTGTCGGCCAAGGAGCGGACGATCGCCACCGACACCGACAGCCAGCTCGTCGACCTGCTGCAGACCGATGCGGCGATCAACCCGGGCAACTCGGGCGGTCCGCTGCTCAACGGACACGGCGAAGTCGTCGGGATCAACACGGCAGTCGCCGGCGAAGCGCAGAACATCGGCTTCGCGATCGCCGTGACCCCGGCGATGGAGGTCATCGAGACGCTGCGCGAGGGCGTCGTTCCCGAGCGGGCGCTGCTCGGTGTCAGCACGTTGCTGCCCCAGGACGGTCGTGACGGCGCCGAGATCGCCGAGATCAGCGCCGACAGCGGTGCCGCGGCGAGCGACCTCGCCGTCGGCGACGTGATCGTCGCGGTCGACGATGCCGAGATCACCGATCCCAGCGACCTCGGCGCGGCGATCGCGACCCGGGCGCCCGGGGACGAGATCACCGTCACCGTCGTGCGTGACGGGGCGACGGTCGACGTGACCGTCGTCCTGGGCGCCCGCCAGACCTGACCGGGCCGATCGAGCCGGGCGGTCGGCAGCGGTGTCCCGCCACACCTCTGCCGCCCGCCCGGTCACACGATCATTGCTCTCGGCCCGAGCGATGTCGAGAGCGAACCGTCCCGATTCCGTCCCATCCAGTCCGAAACTGGGGAGATCCGCAGGCGCAGCCTGCGGATCTCGCGTTCTTCGGTGACTGTTCCGGCGCGCGTCAGGCGACGGGGAGGGAGGCGATGAACTCGTCGCGGGTCGCCGGGCCGAGTGCCGGCTCGGGCGGCCGCTCGTCCTTGGTCTGCAAGATGGCGAAGACGCGGCTGCTGACGTCGGTGTCGCGCAAGAGCGCGTCGGGCGCCGACAGCAGATTGAGGTTGCGCAGGAACGCCCGCAACACGTACTGGTCGGTGCGCAACGCGGGCGCCAGCCCGTCGCGGAACACCGATCGGGCGAAGGCGCGCGGATCCGACGCATCGGGGTACGGGTCGTCACCCGACAGCAGCGCCGCCGCGACCCGCCGGGCTTCGCGGTCCTGCTCGACCGACGAGCGGTACCACGGCTCGATCTGCTCGCGCAGTTCACCTTCGTAGGCGCGCGCCGCGGCGGCGAGGTCGTCGGGCTGGTCGGCCAGCGCCGCGGCGAGCAACGAGGCGCTCCAGAACGCGGTGCTGCAACCGCGGCCGTACAGCGGGTTGGTGCAGACGACGGCATCGCCGACGCCGACCAGACCGGTCACCGCCAGTTCGCCGCCGGGAAGCAATTCCACCCACTTGTTGAGCAACCCCGCCATCACGTGCACGCCGGGCGTCAGCGGCTCGCCGCGCCCGTCGAGCCACGCCGCGGTCGCCGGCAGCGAGCGCGCTGCGGCGTCGAATGCCGCCGGGTCCTTGAGCAGCCGACGTAGCTCGTCGTCATCGGACGGCACGGCGAGCGTGACCGAGAACGTGCGGTTGTCGCCGACGAACGTCCCGTACTTGACATAGCCGAGGTCGCCACCGACCGGCCCGACCGCGGACGGCCGCTCGGCGCCCGGCCGCAACCGGTAGAACCGGCTGGCGTAGACGATGCCGGTGTCCTCGACGGTCTCGGTCACCGTGTCGACGCCGACGTCGGCCAGCCACTCGACGAGCGAACTGCGGCGCCCGTTGGCGGCGACGACGAGATCGGTCAGCAACTCGCTGCCGTCGTCGAGGCGGACGCCGGTGATGCGCGGCGGTGCCGTCGCCGTGTCGGCAAGCAGTCCGCTGACCGCGACACCGGTGCGGAAGTTGACGCCGCCTTCGGCCAGGGCGACCCGGCGCAGCACCCACTCGAACGTCGTCCGCCGGCAGGCGATCATCACCAGGTCGTCGTCACCGGGCTCGTCCGTGAACTCCATCTCCGGCGGCCGGCCCTCGCCGAAGCGCATCTCCGTGGCGCCCTCGTCGAGCAGCATCGCCAGCACGTCCGGGTGCTCGTCGCGCAGCAGGTTGCGCAGCCGTGCCAGCAGGGCGTGGCTGTGGCGGACCTGCGGCGCGCCCCGCCGGTCCCAGTCGAACGCCTCGTCGGCGGTCTCGGGCATCGGCGTGTCGTCGCGTTCGACGACGGTCACCTCGTGTCCCGCCCGTCCCAGTTGCAGCGCCGCGGCGAGCCCGCCGACGCCTCCACCCACCACGACGATGCGCATCAGCGGAACCCCAATCCGTCCGGTCTACTCATGCTCGGGGAACGTACAAGTCGCTGCCCCCGCGCAACGAGGCGGCGCGACGCGCGAGCCGTCGCGCGAGACTTGGTCCGGTGCTGGTCGCTCTGGTGCTGTCCGACGGGGTGTCGGCCGACGAGTGTGAAGCATTCGCGGCCGTGTTCGCCAGCGTCGCGGAATGCCGGCTCGTGTGCGTCGCCGCCGATGTCGGTCGCGTGCCGGGCGCCGGCGGCGGATGGATCGCCGACACGCGGTTCGACGAGGTCACCTCGCCCGACATCGTGCTCGTGCCCGGCGGTCTCGGCTGCGCCCGCTCGGCGGCCTCCGAACCGCTGCTCGACTGGCTGCGCGCCGTCGTCCCGCGCGCCCAGTGGTTGGTCGCCAGCTCCACGGGCACGGTCGTCGTCGCCGCCGCCGGTCTGCTCGATCACCACGAAGCAGCGACCCACTGGCTCGCCGGTCCGCTGCTCGAGTCCTACGGGTCGCCGGCGTCGACCGACCGCGTCGTCGAGGTCGGCCGGGTGATCACGTGCTCGGGTCTGGTCACGTCGATGCACGTCGCCCTCATCGTCGTGATGCGGGTGTTCGGACCGGCCGCCGTCGAGCGGGCGCGCGCCGCTGTCGCCGACCACTGCGAAGCCCGTCGCCGCCCGCCGCAACCCGGCCCGCGCCGCGGTCGCCGTCGCGCCCGGCGACGTCGCGCCGCAGCGACAACGTCGCCGCCGTTCGTCGGCGGCCCGCGGCCGATCAACCGCGAGCTCGTGGCGCCGGACCACATCGAGTTCGACGAACCGACGATCACCCGCCTACGTTGACCGCCCACGCCCGACCCGTCACCCCGGTCCCATCGGAGGTCCCATGATCCGCCACGTCGTGCTCCTACGCTGGAGCGAACCGCTCACCGACGATGCCCGCCGCGCCTTCGCCGCCGCGCTCGACGCCCTGCCGGGCTCGATCCCGGAGATCGTCAGCTACGAACACGGCGCCGATCTCGGCGTCGTCGCCGGCAACTACGACTACGCCGTCACGGCGACGTTCGCCCGCCCGGAGGACTTCCCGATCTACCGCGACCATCCGGCGCACCAGGCGTTGATCGCCGAGCACATCGCACCGCGGGTCGCCGATCGCGCCGCCGTGCAGTTCTCGCTCGGCGACTGATCAGCGTGCCGCGGCGCGGTGACGGCGGTCCTGCACGCTCCACACGCCGAGCGTCGTCAGCCCCACGGGGATGATCAGCAGCCACGTCAGGACGCGGAAGATGAGGATGCCCGCGCTGATCTGGTTGACGAACCCCGAACCGGCGACGGCGGTCAGCAGACCGATGTAGGCGACCTCGCTGACGCCGGCGTCGCCGGCGGTCAACGGCAGCACCGTCAGCCCCTGGACGAGCGCGAAGACGACGAAGACCTGCGGCCAGGGGAGGTCGCTCTCGGTGATGCCGACGAAACGCAGCGCCATGATCAGCAGGGCGAACTTCGTCACCGCCGTGAGCACGGTCGCCCACGTGGCGATCAACCACCGATCGCGCAGCGTCTCCACGGCCCGGGCCCGCGCCGCGACCATCTGGCCGGGCAGATCGGGCGGCTGCGACTTGCGCAGCAACTTCAGCACCAGCCCCCAGATCGGCGCCAGCAGGCGACCGGTCCGCTCGGTGCGCCGCGCCGACCCGAGAACGAAGCTGAGCACGACGATGCTCACACCGACGATCAGGGCGATGACGACGACGGTGCGCATCGTGCCGTCGATCGCCGAGCCGGACACCAGCAGACCGACCGCGGCGACCACGGGGAGCACCAGCTTGATCCCGATGCTGAAGATGCCGCCGGCCGCCACGGCGAGGGTCGCCTCGGCGGGTGTCCGCCCCCATGACGTGAGCATGCGGAAGCGGAACGGCAGGTCGCTCGGTCCAGGGATGATCGACGTCACGCCGGCCGGACCGAGGAAGGCGACGACGCCGCGCCGCACGGGCAGCCCGGGGATCAGCGACGCCGTGAGCAGACCCTGGGCGCCGATCCACAACAGCCACATCGAGCCGAGGGCGAGCGTGTCGGCGTCGTCCAGCGACTGCACGGTGTCGACGACCTCGTCGAAATCGAGATCGTCGAATGCCGCCCCCAGGATCCAGAACGACAGCAGCAGCGCGCCGACGACCAGCACCACGCGCATCGCGATCTTGAGGACCCGCCGACCCGTGCTCGTCGCAGCGGGCGGCGCCTCGAGTGCTTCGACGACCTCGAGGGTTTCGTCGAGCAGCGGTTCGAACACGTCGTCGGATTCAGTCATCGTGGTTCCCGATACTGGTGCGTACGGCGGCGACGAGGCGCGATCGCGCCTCGAGCACCGGCGGCAGCAGCCCCACGCGGTCGCGGAGACGCAGCCGTCCGAGCAGCAGCAGCGCTTGTTGGATCAGCGGCGGCCACACGGCGAGGGCGACGAAGCCGCCGACGGCGACGGCCAACCCGCTGGCGACCGCCGCCCACCCGTCGGCGAGCCACATCCCGGCAACCACCCATGTCGTCAAGCCGGTGACCAGACCGAGTAGGAGCCGCACGGTTCCCTTCGTCGCCGTGGAACGGACCAGCGCCGTGCCGACGACGACCACGGCGATCGCCGGCAGGTACAGCAACGTCACCGTGACCAGCAGCGACCCGGCGAGCACCAGCGCGATCGCCGAGAGGGCGAGGCGGGCGAGCGAGACGTGCCGGCTGCGCAGCTGCTCGGCGCGGACTTCGATCAACTCGAGCCGGGTGGCGAAGTCGCGGTAGGCGTCGAGGACCGCAGCGCGGCACTCGGCGGGCGCAGCCGCCAGGCGTCGGGCGACCGCCTCGGTCTCGCCGAAGCGCGGCGGTCGGCCGCGGGCGTCGGCGCGTTCCTCGCGCGCCGCAGCGCGAAGGATCTCCCGTTCGTCGACGGAGGCGAAGCTCGGGGAGACCTGCTCCAGCGATTCGGTGATGCACGTCGTGAGCACCTGCACGTCACCGTGGTCGGCCTCGCCGTCGTCGCCGAGCGGGGCGGTCAGGAACGCGCCGACGTCGATCGGCTCGCCGAACATGACGACGGCGCGGCCGCGGGTCTCGACGCGGTTCTCGAAGGCGAGGCCGATCGGCACGATCACCAGATCGGGCGCCTCCGGCAACGCGCCGAGGGCGATGCGGGCGGCACCTGACTTGACCCGGTCGAGCCCGGCGCGGTCCCCGGTGGTGCCTTCCGGAAAGATCGCCACCCAGGCCCCGAGGCCGAGCTCGTGGTGGCAGGCAGCGAACACCGAGCGGTTGTCGGTGGCCCGATCGCCATCGCTCGTGCGGTACACGGGCAGCACACCGGCGAGCGCCAGGAACGGCCGGGCGACGACGACCTTCCACAATGCCGCCTTGGCCAGGAAGCGCGGCAGTCGACCGAGCACGCTGGCGACCACGACCGGGTCGACGAAGCCGTTGCCGTGGTTGGCGACGACGAGCACCGGCCGCCGGTTCGGCAGGCGGTTGCGATGCACGACGTCGACGCTGCGGTGGAACGCCAGCACCAACCCACGGGCGACGATCCCGATCGTGCGATCGGTGAAGCGGCGGAAGATGCGCGGCGGGTCGTCCGGTCGAACCGCTCCGTACGCGCTGTCCACCCAGGCGAGGGCGAGCACCGCGGTCAGGACGTGCCAGAGGCCGTGCGGTTGCAGCCAGTCGTCGCCGTCGCAGATCGGGCTGTCGGGCGTGCCGAGTGCCCACACCGCGAGGGCGATCGCGCCGAGGGCGACGAGCGGCAGCGTCCACACCGCTGCCATGCCGCGGCGGTTGGCGATGATCGAGGTCACGGCGATCACCGTCACCGCCACACCGACGGCGACGTTGGTCAGGTCAGGGGCCACTCCCCAGACGGCGGCCGAGGTGACGATGCCGACGGCGAGACCGATCAGCGCGCCGCGGTCGACCGCGCCGGCGAGCCGACCGACGTGCCATCCGGCGACGTACCCGAGCGCACCGACGAGCGGCACGTCGTGGAGGAACTGGCCGAGGTCACTCGCCGTCCCGTGGTAGAGCAGGCTGCCGGCCCCCTCGGCGATCGCCGCCACGGCGAGCGCCACCGCCGCCAGCGGCAAGCGGCCGCGGCGCACCTCGACGAGGACGACGATCCCGGCGAACGCATAGCCGAGCGAGCTCCAGGCGTTGACGTCTTGCTCCAACCCCCAGTCGTCGCGGAGCTCGCAGTCCGCCGTGTCGGCGCCCGGCCGCGTCACACCGTCGAGGGCGGCGAGATGCCCGTGGTCCACGCGTCGCGCAGCGTCGCCCGCCGGCGGTCGACGTCGGTCAACTGGGCGATGACGCCGCCGATTGCCAGGACCGCATAGATCGCCAACCACCACCAGTCGTCGGCGGCGACCTCGGTGGTCGAGGCGGTGGTGTAGTCGTCGAGGTCGACCGCCCCGAACAGCAGCATCAACCCGTTGACCATCGCGCTCGCTCCGGCGAGGGCGGTGAGCAGGGTCAGCAGGATCATCGGGAGGTCACCGACGACGGCGACGACGGCGAGCACGATGGCGAGGGCGACGCCGCTGAGCACGACCACCCACGACCAGGTGACGCCGAATGCGACGAGCACGCTGGCGCCGATGGCGAACCCGATCGCCGACATCCCGATCACCACGGCGACCTCGTAGTACAGGTAGGCGACGAGGGCGAAGAGCACGGCCAGCGCCAGCCCGATGATCCATCCCAGCGCCGTGCCGAGGAACCCCTCGTCGCCGCTCGCCAACAGGCCGGCGCCGAGGAGGAAGCCGGCGAAGGCACCCCAGATCGGGATGACGATGCGCATCGCCAGGTATCCCCGAAAGCAGAACACCGCACCCGTCGCGAGGGTGATCACCCCGACCACCACGTCATCCATGGCGCCACTCTTGCAGATGCCGTCGCGGCCAGGTGAGACTGCTCCCCATGACCCTCACTGCGCTGTTGTGCACCGACGGGAGCGAGCTGGCGACGAACGCGATCCGCCACTCGCTCGGCCTGCTGGCGACCCCCGACCGCATCGTCGTCCTGTCCGTGGCACAACCCGTCGATCCGAGCCTCGTGACCGGGACCGGATTCGCCGGTGGGGTGATGACGTTCGACGAGAAGAGTGACTACGTCGACGCCCAACGCGCCGCCGCCCAGGAGTCGATCGACGAGCTCGTCGGCGCGCTCGGGCTGACCAACGCCGAGGGTCTCGTCGTCCTCGGGGAACCGGGCTTCGAGATCTGCCAGGCCGCGGAGTCGCTGCCGGCTTCGGTCGTCGTGCTCGGCACCCACGGACGTGGTGGCATCAAGCGAGCGATCATGGGGTCGACGTCGGACTACGTCGTGCGCCACTGCCCGTGCCCGGTGCTCGTCCAGGGCGCCCCGAAGCGCGACTGACCGGACGCGGCTAACCCGACGCGACTGACCGGACGCGCGACTGACCCGACGCGCGACTGACCCGACGCGAGGGAGCCGGTCCGACGAGCGGACCGGCTCCCCAGTGAGTTCGCAACTCAGTGCGTTCGGCGGATCGTCAGGTGTTGATGATCTTTGCCTTGGCGGCGGCGTACTCGGCATCGTCGAGCTTGCCGCTGTTGTGCAGGTCGGCCAGCTTGGCGAGTTGGTCGGCGTCGGAGGTGCCAGCGGCGGTCGTGCGGATGTAATCCTGCATCATCGCCTCTTGCTGCTTGGCTGCCGCCAGCTGGCGCTCGCCCATCTTGCTGCCGTTGACGATCAGGTAGACGAAGACGCCGAGGAACGGAAAGAAGATGATGAGGATCGTCCAGAGGGCCTTGCCCCACCCCGACATGTCGTGGTTGCGGATGATGTCGGTGAAGATCGTGAAGATCAGCATGATCCACACGAAGAAGAGGAAGAACCAGAGAATCGACCAGAGGACTTGTCCGGTTCCCCATTCAGCTGCAAGTAGCAATGTTCGGCCTTTCGTGTCGTTCGGCGCACGGTGCGCCGAAAGCGGATGACAGCTTCGTCGCTGACGAAGTGGAATTCAATGACCCTCGCGACTTGGCGAGCCGCGAGATTTCAGGTCTGACGTGGTCAGTCGCGTACGACGACGGCCGGCGCCGTGGCCGAACCGAGCAGCACCGAGACGAGGATGCCGAGCGGCAGCGTGCCCCAGTAGCCGACGGCCAGGCCGACGTTGCCGAGGAACAACATCAGCAACCAGGTGGCGGGAAACGTCGCCAACAAGAAGATGACGAACGCGGCGATCAAGCCTCTGAACACGGGTCCTCGATTCTCACAATGCAGTGGTGAAACGGGGTGCATCCGGTCCCCGTGCGCACTGTAGCCATCGCGCTATCGTGCGGCCGTGCTCATCCTTGCGATCCTTGCCGGCGGAATGATGGTCGGTGCGCTGGCCCAGCTCATCCTCGGACGCGATGGCGGGCGGGTCGACTGGACCATGGCGTTGGTCGCCGGGCTCGCCGGTTCGTTCGTCGGCGGGCTGTTGTTCAGCCTGCTCGCCGGCGACGGCCTCGCCATCCGGGCCAGCGGCCTGCTCGGCACGTTCATCGGTGCCGTGATCATCACCGCGGGCTGGCAGTGGTTCGCCCGCAACAAGCGCGCCTCGGCGCGCGCCGCCGAGCGCGCTCAGGCGCGCTCAGGACGACATCACTGATGTCCACGCCGGCCGTCCAGCAGGTCGTCCTCGTCACGCCGCAGCCGTCGGCGTTGCGACGATGGGGGGCGTCGGCGTGGAACCTGATCGGGCTGATCGTCCTCGTCGGCCTGGTCCTGGCAGTCTGGGGTGCGCTGTCGAGCATCGCGGTCCCGTTCACGGTCGCGGTCTGGGTCGGGATCCTCGCCAGCCCGCTGGTCGACCGCATGCAGCGTTCGCGCGTACCCCGCCCGCTGGGCGCCTTCATCGTCATGATCGGGCTGGTCGTCGTCTTCGTCGGCTCGATCTACGTCGCCATCGTCGGCGTCGTCGATCAGAGCGACGAGATCACCACGCAGCTCACCGCCGGCATCGACGAACTCGACTCGTGGCTGTCCGACCGCCAGAGCCTCTTCGACGACTCGGCCACCACGGTCAGCTCCGGGCTGGCGATGACCGGTCAGCTGGTCGGCGGTCTGGCGTCGTACGCCTCGTCGATCTTCTCTGGTGTCATCGCCTTCTTGATGGGCGCCTTCTTCGCCCTGTTCTTCCTCTACTACATCGTCAGCGACTGGGACCGGGTGAGCACGTGGGTCGGCGGGCACCTCGGCGTCCCCGACGACCTCGGGCGGGGGATCGTCGACGACGCCACGAACCTCGTGCGTCGCGCCTTCTATGCCCTCACCTTGTCGAGCCTCGTCACCGCCGTGCTGATCGGCTCGACGATGTTGCTGCTCGACCTGCCGCTGGCGATCGTCGTCGCCCTGGTCACGTTCGTCACCTCGTACATCCCGTACCTCGGGGCGATCTTCAGCGGCGTGTTCGGTTTCCTCGTCGCCCTCGGCGCCGGCGGGATGACCGACGCGATCATCTTGTTGGTCGTCATCCTCGTCGTCCAGAACGTCGTCCAGACGATCGTCGGCAACCGCCTCACCAGCAGCCAACTCTCGCTGCACCCCATCGCCTCGCTGATCGCCACGCTCGTCGGGGCGGCGGTCGCCGGACTGCTCGGGGCGATCCTCGCCGCGCCCATCCTGGCGGTCGTGCTCGCCGTGCAACGCCGGGTGCGTGCCTACGAACCCGATCGCCGGCTGGCGATGCGCGAGCGCATCGAGGCCGGCGAGGTCGGGCTGACGCCATGACCGGCGCCCGCACCGCCGGACTGGTCTGTGGCCATCACCACCTCTACTCGGCACTGGCCCGCGGCATGCCGGCACCGCCGAGCACGCCGCGGTCGTTCCGCGAGGTGCTCGAGCAGATCTGGTGGCGCCTCGACACCGCCCTCGACCTGGAGATGCTCGAGTGGTCCGCCAAGCTCGGTGCCCTCGAGGCGTTGGAGGCCGGCTGTACCGCGATCATCGACCACCACGAGTCGCCGAACGCCATCGAGGGCTCGTTGTCGGTGATCGCCGCCGCCTGCGCCGAGGTCGGCGTGCGGGTGAGCACCTGTTACGGCGTCACCGACCGCCACGGGGCCGACGGCGCACGGCGCGGCCTCGCCGAGAACGACCGCTACCTCGCCGCGGGCGGGCGGGGCATGGTCGGGATCCACGCCGCGTTCACCTGCTCCGACGAGACGCTGCAGGCGGCCGCCGACCTGGCGTCGCGTCACGGGGTCGGCGTCCACGTGCACGTCGCCGAAGGTCCCGACGACGTCGAGGCGCCGTTGCGGCTCGCCGGGCTCACCGCCGACGACTGGCTGCTCGTCCACGGCGTGCATCTCCCCGACGACCACGGACTGCGCGGCACGATCGCGCACAACCCACGCTCCAACATGAACAACGCCGTCGGCTACGCCCGGCCGCGACGGTTCGCCAATCCGGTCGTTCTGGGCACCGATGGGATCGGCGCCGACATGATCGCCGAGTTCCAGCTCGCCTTCGTCGCCGCCCGCGCCGACGACGTCACGGTCGGACCCGACGTGGTGTGGGCGTGGTTGGAAACCGGATGGACACTGTTCCCCGAAGCCCGGTCCGACGAGGTCACGTGGACCTACGAGCCGATGGAGCCGTGGCAGCTCGCCTACACGCCCACCGTGCGGGCGCTCGACGTCGTCGTCGACGGCGAGGTCGCACTTCGCGACGGTGTGGCGACGCGGGTCGACGCCACCGAGATCCGTGCCAAGGCGGCCGAACAGGCCCGCCGGCTCCACGCCGCGCTCTGAGCCTTCGCCCGTCTGCGACGACGTTCAGATGACGACGACGGTCAGATGACGACGACGGTGGTGCCGATGTCGGCGAACGCCCAGAGGAAGGCGGCGTCGTCGTTGTGCTGGCGCTGGCAGCCACCCGACAGCCGGGTGCCGAGCTCGTCGGTGGTCTGGTACGGCGAGTTGTCGGAGCGGTGCAGTGGGATGGCGTGGAAGCCGATGTGGCCGATCTGGGTCTGCTGGTAGCGGATCATCAGCGGCAAGAAGGCCTGCCCGTTCCACGCCGTCGACATCTCCGACTTGCTGTACACGGTGTGCGTGCCGGGCATCTCGTTCATGTACTTCGAGCCCGAGACCAGCCACGAGCGGATGATCTCGCCGTCGCTGCTGACCGCCCACACCCGCTGGCCGGCGCGGTCGTAGACGACTCGGCGTCCGGAGCCGGAGTCCGCCGGCAGCGGGGGTGCGGCGGCGCCCGTCGAGGCGACGGGGGAGAGGCGGTACCCCATCGAGTCCATCGCCCCGGCGGGCGGCGGCGGGGTGCGGGTGACGAGCGACTCCTCGTCGGGCCAGATGCCGAGCTCGATGGCGCTCTCGCGTCCGACGACGCCGTCGACGAACAGCCCTTCGTCCTCCTGGAAGCGGCGCACGGCGGCGTCGGTGTTGCCGTCGAAGGTCCCGCTGGCCGTGCCGTCGAGGTAGCCGGCGGCGATCAACGCGTCCTGCAGACAGGTGACGCCCTCGCCGCTGGCGCCGCCGCGGATCGACATGGCACCGATCGTGCAACCGCCGTCGGCCCGCTCGGCCTCGGCCTCGACCGCGGGTGCCTCGGGCTCGACCTCGTTCTGGCCGAGCTCACCCTCGAGGTCGGGGAGCGCCGTCTCGCCGTCGCCCGACGGGGCGTTGGCGGCGGTCGCCGCGCCGGTGACGGCGTCGCTGGCCGGGTCGGCCGCCGGGGCAGCGTCGTCGGCGCCGCCGCCGGCGTCGTCGACGATCTCGCCGCCCGTGAGCTCGACGCTCGACGTGTCGGGGTCAGGCGAGTCGCCGGCGGTGACGATGGCGCCCACCGCGGCGACACCGAGCACTGCTGCGACGGCGACGATGAGCGTGGTCCGACGGCGATCCTCGGCGCTACGCCGCCCGCCCGGGCGCCGGCCCGACGGCCCCATCGGCTGCATCGGCTGCCAATCGGATCCGCCGAACCCGTCGCTGCCGAACCCATCGCTGCCGAACCCGTCGCCGCCGAGCCCGCCGCGCGTGTCCAGCGACTCGGCGTCGGAGTCGATCGTGGCGGTCACTCGGGCGAGGCTAGCGAACGCGCGACGCGGGGTGGCGACACCGGATGGGTGATTCACCGTGGCCGTGGGAGTGGCCGATGTCACACCGCGGTGGGAGACTGCGAGCGTGAAGCAGCTCACGGGACTCGACGCCAGCTTCCTCTACATGGAGACGCCGACGACGTTCGGTCACGTCAGCGGGCTCGCCATCTACGAACGACCGTCGGCGGCGTTCGATCCGTATCAGGCGACGCTGGAGCGCTTCGGGGCGTTGGTCGGCGTCCTCGAGCCGATGCGCCGGCGGCTGGTGCACGTCCCGATGCGCCTCGATCACCCGTACTGGATCGACGACCCGCACTTCGACCTCGAGTACCACGTGCGCCATCTCGGGCTCGCTCCGCCGGGCGGCGCCGACCAGCTCGGCGAGCAGGTGGCGCGGATCGTCGGCCGACCGCTCGACCGATCGCACCCGCTGTGGGAGGCATACGTGATCGAGGGGCTGGCCGACGACCGGTGGGCGCTGCTGACCAAGACCCACCACGCGACGATCGACGGTGCCTCGGGCGTGCTGCTGCTCAACCTCCTCACCGACCCGACCGCCGACGCCCCACCCGCCGTCGCCGTGCCGTGGATCGGTGAGTCGCTGCCGAGCGACATCGATCTGCTCCGCCGGACCGCGGCAAGCCTCGCCGCCAATCCGGTGAAGAGCATCCGCCTGTCGCTGCGGATGGTGCGCAACGTGGCCGGAGCGGTGGGGCTCGACAGCGTGTCGTCGATCGCCGATCAGGCGCGGGCAGCGCTGACCGCGCTCGTCGGCGGGGCATCGACGAACGGCGACGGCGCCCCCCGGGTCTCCTTGCCGATCACGCCGGCGCCGTCGACCCCGTGGAACCGTTCGATCAGCGCCCATCGCCGGTTCGCCATGCGCAGCACGTCGCTGGACAACGTCAAGCGTCTCAAGGAGGCGACCGGGGCGACGGTCAACGACATCGTCATGGCGGTCTGTGCCGGGGCGCTGCGCGAGTACCTGCTGCGCAAGGAGGCGCTCCCCGCCGAGCCGCTGCGGGCCATGGTCCCGGTCTCGATCCGCACGGGCGACGAGGCCGACCCGTGGACGAACCGGGTGTCGGGCATCATCGCCGAGCTGCCGACCAACTGCGACGACGCGTTGGAACGCATCAGCCGTTGCCGCGAGGCGATGCTCGTGGCCAAACGCCAGCTCGACCTGCTGCCCGCCGACGCGATCACCGAGCTGGCGCAGGTGTCGCCGCCGCTGCTGGCCACGGCCGCGATGCGGCTGCAGTCGCGGCTCGGCTTGTCGGAGTACGTCTCGCTGCCCGTCAACGTGGTCATCTCCAACGTGCCGGGCCCGCGGGCGGCGATGTACTTCTCCGGTGCTCGGATGACCAACTACATCCCTGTCTCGATGGTCACCGACGCGATGGGGCTGAACATCACCGTGCACAGCTACCTCGACCGGCTCGACTTCGGGCTGATCTCGTGCCGCGAGCTCGTGCCTGACCTGTGGGACCTCGCCGACCTGCACATCGCCGAGCTGGCGCGGTTGTTCGATGTCACCGGCGCGGAGTGGGCCGAACCGCAGGAGCCGGCGACGATGCGACGGGGCCGCCCGATCCCGCAACCGCCGACGCTCGTGCCCGGCTGAACCGGCACGAGTCGGGCGGCGCCACGACCAACGGCAAGACTCGCCGACGATGGACTTCGACCTCCCGCCCGATGACCACCCCGCCCGCCAGTCGGTTCGCGACTGGATCGCCGCACACCCGCAGCCGACCGGTCGCCAGCTCGCCGAGGCCGGCTACGTGGTCCCGCACTGGCCGGCACCGTGGGGGCTCGACGCCGACCCGATCGAGCAGCTGGTCATCGACGACGAGCTCACCCGTGCCGGCATCCGTCGGCCGGTCAACCCGATCGGCATCGGCTGGGCGGCACCGACGATCCTGATCGCCGGGACACCCGAGCAACACGAGCGCTATCTCCCGCCCCTGCTCGCTGGTGAGGAGTTCTGGTGTCAGCTGTTCTCCGAGCCCGAGGCCGGGTCGGACCTCGCCAACCTGGGCACGCGGGCCGTGCGCGACGGCGACGAGTACGTCGTCAACGGCTCCAAGATCTGGTCGAGCGGCGCCCACCACGCCCAGTTCGGCATCCTCATCGCCCGCACCGATCCCGACCAACCCAAGCACAAGGGCATCTCCTACTTCATCTGCCCGATGGACCTGCCCGGCATCACGATGAGCCCGATCATCGACATGACCACCGCCCACTCGTTCAACCAGGTGTTCTTCGACGACGTGCGCATCCCGGCATCGTTGCTCGTCGGCGCCGAGGGCGAGGGGTGGCGGCTGGCCAAGGTGACGTTGTCGAACGAGCGCGTCTCACTGTCGTCGGCGGGCTCGCTCTGGGGGTCGGGTCCGTCGGCGGAGGACCTGATCGGCCTGCTCCGCGACGGCGGCGGGCTCACCGACCCGGTGCTGCGCGACCAGGCAGCGGCGTTGTACATCGAAGCCGAAGTGCTGCGCCTCAACCGCCTGCGCAGCCTCAGCGCCCGCCTGCACGGCCGGACGCCCGGGCCGGAGGCGTCGATCCAGAAGATCATGGCCGACGAGCACGGCCAGCACGTGATGGCGCTGGCCAAGGCGGTCGCCGGCGCCGAGGGCATGCTCGCCGGGTCCGGGCCGATCGGTGCCGTCGACAGCGGTGCCCGCAGCGGACCGACCGAGAACAACCTCTCCGCCGACGGCGACGTCGACCCGATCTGGCACTACGGGTTCTTGTTCAGCCCCGCCCTGACGCTCGGCGGCGGCACGTTCGCCGTGCAGCGCAACATCGTCGGCGAGATCGTCCTCGGGTTGCCGCGCGAGCCGAACCTGGAGCAGGGCATGACCTGGTCCGAGACGCGCCAGGGCCGGGCGCCGACGCGAGCCGGAGTACCGTCGATCGAGTGACTGCGCACACGGGGGAGCTCGGGTTCGGCATCGACATCGGCGGGTCCGGGATGAAGGCGGCGGTCGTCGATCTCGCCACCGGCGAGCTGCGCACCGAGCGCAAGCGGATCAAGACCCCGAGCCCGGCGACACCGGCGGCGATGGCTGGCGTCGTCCGCCAGCTCGTCGAGGTCCACGGGTGGAGCGGCCCGGTCGGCGTCGCCTTCCCCGCCGTCGTGCAACGCGGCGTCGTCCACTCGGCGGCGAACATCGACACGTCGTGGATCGGCGTCGACGCCGATGCCTTGTTCACCTCCGCCAGCGGCCGACCGGTGACGATGCTCAACGACGCCGACGCCGCCGGGCTCGCCGAGATGCGCTTCGGGGCGGGCCGAGGGGTCGACGGGGTGGTGCTGATGCTCACCTTCGGCACCGGGATCGGCTCGGGGCTCTTCGTCGACGGCACGCTGGTGCCGAACACCGAGCTCGGCCATCTCGAGCTCGACGGCCACGACGCCGAGAAGAAGGCGGCGGCCAGCGTCCGCGACCTCGAAGAGCTCAGCTGGAAGCGGTGGGCCAAGCGTGTCGACCGCTACCTGCACCACGTCGAGATGTTGTTCTCGCCCGACCTGTTGATCATCGGCGGCGGCGTCTCGAAGGAGTCCACCGAGTGGTTCCCGCACCTCACGGTGCGGACGCGGCTGGTCGCCGCCGAGATGCGCAACAACGCCGGGATCGTCGGGGCGGCGCTGATGGCGGCCGGCCGCGTGCCGCCCATCGACTGAGTCACCCGAAGCGGCGCACCCGATCCGCCAGCTCGGTCCGGTAGGCGGCCGCCCGACGCAGCTTGATGTCCTCGTAGCCGCGGACCTGGTCGGGGAGGGCAGCGATCGACGCCGCCTCGGTCAGGTTGGCCGACGTGAGGATGCGGTTGATCGTGCTCACTGCCCGTTCGTACTCGGGGATCATCGCCCGTTCCACGCGGCGTACCGTGGCCCAACGGAACGGGTCGGCGAGCGTGCCGCGCACGCCCTTGGCCGAGCGCAGGGCGCGCATCGCCGGGACCGCCGTCCGCCGCAGCTTGATCTTGTGGTGCAGCCCGAGCGCCCGCAGCATCGGTGGGTGGAGGTGGTAGGTGACGGTGGTGTCGGTGCCCCCGGCCGCCTCGTAGCCCCGTCGGGCCTCGTCGTCGAGCAGCAGCCGGGCCACCTCGTACTCGTCCTTGTACGCCATCAGCTTGTGCAGGTGGCAGGCGACGGCGACGGTGTAGGCGGTCGACTCGGGGTCGGCTCGACGTTCCGCAGCGCGGGCCGCCGCCACCGTGTCGCGGAACCGGGATGCGTAGTTCGCCGACTGGTAGTCGGTGAGGTCGTCGGCCAACCGCTCGATCAGCTCGTCGACCGTCTCCGGCGGGCCCTGCGGGGTCATGCCGGCCGCCTGCTCGACGGCTGCGGGGTCGATGGCCCAGGCGCGACCCCAACCGAAGGCGGCGAGGTTCGACTCGACGGCGACGCCGTTCAGCGTGATCGCCTGTTGCAGGGCGTCGACGGGCACCGGGAGCGCACCGTGCTGCACGGCGGCACCGAGCAGGACGATGTTGGCGGCGGTCGTCGATCCGAGCAGCCCGCGGGCGAGCGCCGCAGCGTCGAGGTAGCGGTTGTCGTCGGCGCGGCTGATCTCCATCAGCCGTTCGAGCAACGTCGCCGACGGCGGCGGCGCGACGTGGGGATGGGTGACCATGTGCCCGGTCGGCACGGCATCGGTCGAGGCGACGACGACGGTCCGATCGGCGCGCACCCCGACGAGGTTGCTGTCGCTCGCCCCGACCAGCAGATCGAAGGCGAGGATGCAGTCGACGCCGGACGCGTTGGCATGATTCGATCCGGAGAGGATCGACGTGTCGGGATCCGATGACCCGGTCGGGCCGGTGGCGATGCGCAGGTCGCTGACGACCGGACCGGCCTTCTGTGAGAGACCGGTCTGGTCGAGGCCGCGGACGTGCAGTCCGGCGAGCATCGCCGCCGTGCCGATGATCTGGCTGACGGTGACGACACCCGTGCCGCCGATGCCGTTGAGCCGCAGCGTGAACTCGTCCGGGCCGACGAGCGGCGCAGCCGGCGCCGGCAGATCGGTCGGTGGCACCGGGCGCTCACGGGCCACCGGCCGGGCATCGGGATCGACGGTGACGGTGGCGAAGCTCGGGCAGTCACCGTCGAGGCAGGAGAAGTCGAAGTTGCACGATCCCTGGTGAATCCGGGTCTTGCGGCCGTACGGGGTGTCGACGGGCTGGACCGACAGGCAGTTGCTCTTGTCGCCGCAGTCGCCGCAGCCTTCGCACACCCGCTCGTTGATGACGACGCGGAACCCCGGCGTGGCGATCGTGCCCCGCGCCCGGCCCCGGCGGTTCTCCGCGGCGCACGCCTGGTCGTGGATGTGCACGGTGACGCCGGGCGTGTCGCGCAGCAGTTGCTCGACCTCGTCGAAGCGCGAGCGGTCCCACACGTCGACGCCGTCGGGGAACGCACCGCGGGCGTGGCGGCCCGGGTCGTCGCTGGTGACGATCACCCGCTGCACACCTTCGAGCAGCAGCATCGCGGCGACGTCGGGGACCGTCATCTGTCCCTGCGGGTCCTGCCCGCCGGTCATCGCCACCGTGCCGTTGTAGAGCAGCTTGTAGGTGATGTCGATGCCGGCGGCGACGGCGGCGCGGATGGCGAGCGAGCCGGAGTGGAAGAACGTGCCGTCGCCGAGGTTCTGCACGAGGTGCTGGCGTTCGACGAACGGCGCCATGCCGATCCACTGGGCGCCCTCGCTCCCCATGCAGGTGAGGCCGACGATGTCGCCGACACGGTCGGGCTCCATCAGGGCGACCATCGCATGGCACCCGATACCGCCACCGACGAGCGTGCCGGGCTCGGCGCGGGTGCTGCGGTTGTGCGGACAACCCGAGCAGTAGAACGGGCTGCGGTTGACGGTCAGCGGGATGCGCGGTCGCTTCGGTGCCAGCAGGTCGTCGATCGAGCGCAGTCGTCCGGCGAGGCGCGACGACAGCCGGGCGTGGAGCGGGCCGAGCAGACGGTCGACGTCGAGCGTGCCGTAGCCGGGCACCAGCGAGGCGCCGCGCTCGTCTCGGCGGCCGACGACGCGCGGGTGATGCGTGCCGTCGTAGAACGCGCACTTCAGCTCCTCTTCGAGCGTCGGGTTCTTGTCCTCGACGACGAGCACCTCGTCGAGCCCGGAGGCGAAGTCGCGGGCCTGTTGCGGGTCGAGCGGCACGGGCATCAACAACTGGAACAGGCGGATGCCGGCAGCGCGGCAGGTCGTCGTCGGAGCGCAGGCCGAGCACTCGCAGCGCCTCGCGCACCTCGTGGAACGTGTGCCCGCAGGCGGCGATGCCGATCCAGTCGTCGTCGGTGCCGACGACGACCCGGTTGAGGTGGTTGTCGACGCCGTAGCGGCGCGCCAGCACCGAGCGCACCTCTTGGAACTCGCGCTCCATCTCCAGCGTGTACGGGGTCAGCAGCCGGCCGTTGGGCTGAGGATGGAACGGCTCGCCGTCGACTTCGACGACCGGTGCCCTGGGGCGGACGCGGTCGGGGTGGACGTCGACGGTGCCGGTACCGTCGGCGACGGCGGTGACCAGCTTGAGGCCGGCCCACAAGCCGCACGTCCGTGACAGGGCGACGGCGTGACGGCCGAGGTCGAGCGCTTCTTGCACGTCGCCGGGGAAGAGGATCGGCATGTGCAGGTCGACCATCGTGGCGTCGCTCGACGACGGCAGCGTCGACGACTTCGCCGCCGGGTCGTCACCGACCACGGCGACGACGCCACCGTGCGGCGACGTGCCGGCGAACACGGCGTGGCGGATGGCGTCGCTGGCGCGGTCGAGCCCGGGAGCCTTCCCGTACCAGAGGCCGACGATGCCGTCGTAGCGCACGTCGGCGAGCGTCATCGCCAGCTGGCTGCCCATCACCGACGTCGCCGCCAGCTCCTCGTTGATGCCGGGGCGGACGACGATCGGCAGGTCGGGGACCGTGCGCGCCGCCCGCTGCAGCTCCTCGGTGAACGTGCCGACCGGCGAGCCCTGGTAGCCGGACGCGAAGGCGGCGGTGGTCAGGCCGAACCGGCGGTCGATGCGCAGCTGGTCGATCGGGATCCGCGCCAGCGCCTGCACGCCGGACAGGAACACGGTGCCGTCCTCCATCCGGAAGCGGTCGGCGAGCTCGTAGGAACGGGGAGCCGCCATGCGGTCGGTTCCACTGCTGTCGATGGTCACGAGTCCCTCCTTGCCACGCGCCTCCCCCTCCTCTGTTGTAGCGCGTCCCGACGCCCTTCCCGTTCCACCCGACTAACGAACGTTTGGGGACGGGCCCCGAACGTTCGTTAGTCGGTCAGGCGACGTAATGGCGGACGGCGAGCCGCTGCGCTGAGTCGTCGCCGGGCACGGCGAGCTGCGCCACCACCCGCAACGACGGCCACTCGGCCGGCGTCAACTGCTGGTACTCGAACGTCAGCGTGCCGGCCGTCGGGTGGTTGAAGCGCCGCAGGCGGGTCTCGAACCCGGACACGTCGTGGTCCTTCCACCAGGCGGCGAACTCTGCGCTGATCTCCGTGAGCGTGGACACCAGCTGGACCATCGCCGGGTCGTGACGCACCGAGGTGGTCGCCGAGCGGAACTCGGCGAGCGCCTGGCGGGCGTGGATGTCCCAGTCGACGATCAGCTCCTTGGTCGCCGGATCGGCGAACAGCACCCACATCAGGTTCCGCTCCGGCAGCTCGAGCTCTTCGATCCGCGGGTACAGCCGCGTCTGCGCCGCGTTCCAGCCGACGAACTCCCAGTGCGGGCCGAGCACGTAGGCCGGCGCGGGGAGCAAGGCATCGATCAGGCGGACCAGCGCACTCGGGGCTTCGGCCGGCGCATCGACCGTGGCCGTGCCCGGCTCGGTCAGCGACAAGAGATGGTCGAGCCCCGCCTCGTCGAGGCGCAGCGCCCGCCCGATCGCCACGAGGACGTCGGTCGAGGCGTTGATGCGGCGGCCCTGTTCGAGCCACGTGTACCAGGTGAGGGACACCCCGGCGAGCATCGCCACCTCCTCGCGACGCAGTCCTGGTGTCCGCCGGCCCCGGCCGACGGGCAGACCGACCTGGGCGGGACGGATGGCGTCGCGGCGGGCGCGGAGGAACTCGGCGAGCTCGCGGCGGTGATCGGATGACATGGACGACGGGGCGGGGGACGACATTTCGCCCGCCAGTCAAACACCTGGCGGCGATTCGAGCGGGCACCGAATACGGTGACTGACGTGAGCGCACCGTCGGTCGAGATCCCCGCCGTGACGACCTTCTCGCTCGACGAGATGCTCGACGATCTGCGGCTGCTCGTCGAGATCGAGTCGCCGTCGCACGACCTCGAGCAGCTCGCCCGGTCGGCACAGGCGCTGGCAGCGCTGCTCGAACGGCGCCTCGGTGGCGAGGCTCGTCTCGTGGAGAGCCCGTCGGGGCCGCACGTCCACTGGCGCGGTGGTGGCGATCCGGTGGTGCTGATCCTCGGCCATCACGACACCGTGTTCCCGCTCGGGACGCTCGCCGCGCGGCCGTTCCAGGTCGCCGACGGTCGGGCGACCGGACCGGGCGTGTTCGACATGCTCGCCGGCATCGTGCAGGCGATCCACGGTGTCGCCGCCCTCGACGACCGACGCGGCGTCGAGATGCTGTTCAGCGCCGACGAAGAGGTCGGCTCGCTCGACTCGCGGTCGCTGATCGAGGAGCGGGCGCTCGCCTGCGGGGCGGTGCTCGTCCTCGAGCCCTCGGCCGACGATGGCGTGCTGAAGACCGGGCGCAAGGGGTGCGGCACGTTCGAGGTCGTCGTCCACGGGCGAGCGGCGCACGCCGGGCTGGAGCCGGAGAAGGGCGTCAACGCCCTCGTCGAGACCGCCCGCCAGGTGTTGGCGATCGCCGACCTCGCCCGGCCCGCCGACGGGACGACGGTCACCCCCACGGTTGCCACGGTCGGCACGGCGGACAACGTCGTGCCGGCGCTCGGGCGGATCCGGGTCGACGTGCGCGTCGAGTCGGCGGCGGAGAAGGAACGCGTGGAAGCGGCGATGTTCGCCCTCACACCCACCGACGCCGAGGCGTCGATCGAGGTGGCCGGGTCGATCAACCGGCCGCCGATGCCCGAGTCGGCGTCGGCCTCGCTGTTCCCGCTGGTGGCCAACGTCGATCCCGACCTCACCGGCGTGGCGGTCGGCGGTGCCAGCGACGGCAACTTCACGGCGGCGATCGGCGTCCCGACGCTCGACGGGCTCGGTGCCGTCGGCGGCGGCGCCCACGCCGATCACGAGTACGTCGAGGTTGCCACGATGCCGTCCCGCGCTCGACTGATCGCCGGTCTCGTCGCCCAACTGCAGCAGCACTGACGAACGTCTGGGGACGGGCCCCGAGCGTTCGTTTCGTCCGTTCTGGCGCGGTCGCCACCCACTGAGGGGTATGCCGAGACTTCCACGGGTCTGCGGTCCGGGGATGTGGTTCCACGTCATCAACCGCGGTGCCGATCGCCAGGACATCTTCCACGACGACGCCGACCACCTCGGCTTCGAGCACTTGATCGGCGACGCCGTCGACAGGTTCGGCATCGAGATCCATGCCTGGTGCCAGATGACCAACCACTTTCACGGCCTCGTCTACTGTCCGGACGACGTGCTGTCGGAGACCATGCACCGCATCTGCACGGTCTACGCCGGCCGGCACAATCATCGGTACGAGCGCACGGGCCCGTTGTTCGAGGGTCGCTTCCGGTCGAAGGTCGTTGCCAGCGATGCGCAACTGCTGCAGACCAGCCGCTACATCCACCGCAACCCGGCGGACATCGTCGGCGAGCGGGCGATGGTCGCGTACCGCTGGTCGACGCTCGGTGCCTACGTCGGGAGTCGTCCGTCGCCGTGCTGGCTTCGCACCGAGCACCTCCTCGAGCAGTTCGGCGGCGACGCCACCCGGTACCGCCGGTTCGTCGAGGAGCGGCAGCCGAGCGATGACGAGCGTGTCGATCCGTTTTCCGACCGACCCGCAATCGGCGCCGCCGACGTGGACCGGGCGGTGGCGCGCGCGGCAGGCGTCGGCGTCGAGTCGCTGTTCGAGTCGCGTCGATCGGTCGTCAACCAGCCGCGTTTGGCGGCGATCTTGTTGATGATCGAGCGACGGGTGGCACTGGCTGCTGACATCGCCGTTCGATTCGGGATGTCGAGCCCGACGAGTGCGCGGACGGCGGCTCGTCGGGCGCGGGTGCTGCGGTCGTCCGATGCGAGCTTCGCCGGGCTGCTCGAGCGAGCGACGAGGGAGTTGGACGGCCGGACGGACTCAGGAACGTCCGGGGACTAAAGAACGTCCGGGGTCCGTCCCCAGGCGTTCGTTAGTCGGTGGGGTCGAGGGCTTTGGTGACGTCGCCGGCGCCGAGCGAGCCGACGCGGCGGTAGACGTCGAGCTTGTTGCGTGTGTCGACGATGTCGAGGTTGCGCATCGTCAGCTGGCCGATGCGGTCGAGCGGCCCGAAGGCGGCGTCTTCGACGCGCTCCATCGACAGGCGTTCCGGCTCGTACGTGAGGTTCGGGCTGACGGTGTCGAGGATCGAGTAGTCGTCGCCACGCCGCAAGCGCACGGTCACCTCGCCGGTGACCGCAGACCCGACCCAGCGCATCAGCGGCTCACGCAACATCAGCGCCTGCGGATCGAACCACCGGCCCTCGTACAACAGGCGGCCCAGGCGGCGCCCCATCGTGCGGTAGTTCTCGAGCGTGTTCTCGTTGTGGATGCCGGTCAGCAGGCGTTCGTAGCAGATGTGCAGCAGCGCCAGCGCCGGTCCCTCGTAGATGCCGCGACTCTTGGCCTCGATGATCCGGTTCTCGATCTGGTCGCTCATCCCCAGGCCGTGGCGACCGCCGATGGCGTTGGCTTCGAGCACGAGGTCGACCTGCGACTCGAACGTGGTGCCGTTGATGGCCACCGGCCACCCCTCCTCGAAGCGCACGGTGACGTCCTCGGTCTCGATCTCGACCGCCGGATCCCAGAACGCCACCCCCATGATCGGGGTGACGATCTCCATGCTCGTGCCGAGCTCTTCGAGCGACTTCGCCTCGTGGGTGGCGCCCCAGATGTTGGCGTCGGTCGAGTACGCCTTCTCGACCGAGTCGCGGTAGGGGAGTGACCGGGCCTGCAGGAACTCGCTCATCCCCTGGCGCCCACCGAGCTCGTCGACGAACGCCGGGTCGAGCCACGGCTTGTAGATCCGCAGGTTCGGGTTGACCAGCAGGCCGTAGCGGTAGAAGCGCTCGATGTCGTTGCCCTTGTACGTCGACCCGTCGCCCCATACGTCGACACCGTCGTCGTGCATCGCCCGCACGAGCAACGTGCCGGTGACCGCACGCCCGAGCGGCGTCGTGTTGAAGTACGTCTTCCCGGCGGTCGTGATGTGGAACGCGCCGCACTGCAGGGCGATCAACCCTTCGCGGACGAGCTCGTCGCGGCAGTCGACCAGCCGCGCCGCTTCGGCGCCGTAGACCTTGGCCCGGTCGGGGACGCCCGACAGGTCGGGCTCGTCGTACTGGCCGAGGTCGGCGGTGTACGTGTACGGGATCGCCCCGCGGTCGCGCATCCACGCCACGGCGGCCGACGTGTCGAGGCCGCCGGAGAAGGCGATGCCGACGCGCTCGCCGACCGGCAGCTCCATCAGGACCTTCGCGTTGGAGGCGTTGGAGGCGTTGGAGGCGTTGGAAGCGTTGTGGGCGGTGTTCGAGGCGGCTCCGGTCATCGGCGTCGACGCTACCCGGAGGCGTCGTCGTGCGATGCGGCCCGATAGCGCCCGGTCAGCGACGCCAGCGACACGAGGGCGACGGCGACGGCGATCGCCAGCTCGATCGTCGCCAACCCGGTGGCCCGGCCGACGTCGGCAACGGCGATCGCAGCCAGCACCAGCGCGCCGCCGAGGCTGATCCACGACAGGGCGCGCAGTGGGAACGTGACGACCGCCCCGAAGACCGCCGTGACGACGAACGGCACGAGGCGGACGACGATCGGTTCCGGATTCGAACGCGGGCCGAGCCACCACGTGGCGATGCCGATCTCGTCGCTCGCCTTCCACACGGCGAGGAAGGCGACGAACACGAGCACCCACGTGGCCACGAGAGCCGCCCGCCAGGCCACGACCAGCTCACCCGCACGGGGCGGGCGCGCTGCAGCGAACTCGGCGACCGGCGTCGCGGCCGGGGCGGCGGGCGCGCCCGGCGGTGGAGGCGGTGGAGGCGGTGGGAGGTCCACGACATCGAGCACACTACGGGTGACGCCGCCCGACCGGCCAGCACGCGATCAGCCGGTCGAGAGGCGACGAGAGGGATCGGTGCCGTGGCGTTAGCCTGCGGCTGGATGTCACTGGACGACGCGGCACTGGGCGCGCCCTTCGAGAAGCTCTCGATCTTCTATCCGATGTGGAACGAAGAGGAGTACATCGAACGCGCCCTCGCCTACGGGCGACGGGCGTGCGAGCGCCTGCTGGCGAGCGGCGACATCGGCGACTACGAGCTGATCGTCGTCGACGACGCGTCGACCGACCGGACGCCCGAGATCGCCGACAGACTGGCCGCCGAGGACGACCGCATCCGCGTCGTCCACCATCCGCTGAACCGCAAGCTCGGCGGGGCGATGAAGACCGGCTTCGCGACCGCCACCGGCGACCTCATCCTCTACACCGACGCCGACCTGCCGTTCGACATGAGCGAGCTGCCCCGGGCGGTGCGCCTGCTGCGCGAGTACGACGCCGACATGGTCAGCGCCTATCGCTTCGACCGCACCGGTGAGGGCTACCTGCGCTCGATCTACACGTTCGTCTACAACCTGCTCATCCGCACTCTGTTCCACGTCAAGGCGCGCGACATCAACTTCGCCTTCAAGCTCTGCCGGGCGCGCGTCTTCGACCACGTCGAGCTGCGCAGCGAGGGCTCGTTCGTCGACGCCGAGCTGGTGATCCGGGCGACGCGCCTGGGCTACGAGATGCTGCAGTTCGGCGTCGACTACTTCCCCCGCACCCGTGGCCAGTCGACGCTCAGCTCGCCGGCGGTGATCACCACGATCCTGCGCGAGATGTGGCAGCTGCGTGGCGATCTCGAGACGATCACCCCGGTCGTCGAACGCCGCTGATCCCAACGGGCCCGCGACCCCCTGGCCAGGGCTGATTGGTACCCTGAACGGCCGAACACCCGGGCCGATCCCGCCCGTGCGTTTCCTGCTTCCGTGAACGCTCGCTCCCGACTCTCGCCCGAAGCACGCAAGTGGCTTCCTGCCGTCGCCGCTGCCGGCGTCCTCGGCGTCGTGCTCGTCGCCGGCGTCGCCCTGGGACGCGGCGACGACGTCGCCGACGACGCGGGGCCCGCCGGCCTCAGCGGGTCGGCGCCGACCTCGGTCGCCGCGATCGAGCCGATCGAGACCACGGCACCGCTGGTCAAGACGCACCTCGACCGCACGCTGGCGAAGGGAACGGCGGGCGACGACGTCGCCGCGGTGCAGCAGCGATTGACCGACCTCGGCTTCTGGCCCGGGCCGGTCGACGGCTACTACGGCGACGAGACCCGCCGTTCGGTGTGGGCCTACGAGAAGCTCGTGCTCGGCGTGCCCTCCGACGCCCCGTCGGGCGACGTCACGCCGGAGATGTGGGACGCCATGCAGGATCCGTTCGTGGTCCAGCCGCGGCGCCCGGAGTCGACGCCCAACCACACCGAGATCTACCTCCCCGAGCAGGTGATCGCTGTCTTCCACGAGGACCGAGCGGTGTTCGTCAGCCACATGTCGAGTGGCGACAACGAGGAGTGGTGCGAGGAGGTGACGATCAGTCCGGGGGAGTGGAACAACCCGGGCGACGAGCCGCTGGTGCGCGGCGAGTGCGGGAAGTCGTTCACACCCGGCGGGGTGTTCGCCTTCGAGCGCGAGGTCGAAGGCGTCCGCCAGAGCTCGCTCGGGGGCATGTGGGACCCGGTGTACTTCAACTACGGCATCGCCGTGCACGGGGCGATGAACGTGCCGCTGTACCCGGCCTCGCACGGCTGCATTCGCATCCCGCTCAGCCTCTCGCCGACGTTCCAGGAGCTGACCGAGATCGGCGACCAGGTCTTCGTCTTCGATGGCGTCAAGGAACCGGAGGAGTACGGCAAGCAACAGCCGTACTGGAACCGCATCGACCCCGACTACTCGACGACCACCACGAGCACGACGACGACCACGACCACGACGACGACCATCGTGCCGCCGAGCACGGTGGCGCCGACGACCGCGCCACCGGTGACCACGACGACGGCGCCGCCACCACCGTCGACGGCGACGACGACCACGACGACCACGACGACCGTGGCCGTACCGGGCTGACGGCGTCCCGTTCCCGCGGCGGCGGGTCGACATGACATCGTGGGCGCGTGATCGCGTACGACGAGTTCGGGCTCTTCCACGAGAACATCGAGGAGTACGACCTGCAGGTCGATCGGCTCCCGACCGTGCGTCGAGTGGAGACGTCGCTGCCCGGCGGTGACCGCGACGTCAGTGCCCTGCGCTGGGGTGACGGTCGAACCCGAGCTGGTGCTGTTGCACGGCGGCGCCCAGAACGCCCACACCTGGGACACGGTGGCACTGGCCCTCGGGCGGCCGCTGATCGCCGTCGACCTCCCCGGTCACGGCCACTCCGGCTGGCGCGACGACGGCGCCTACTCGCCGATGAACCTCGCCGACGACGTCGCCGCCGCGATCGCCGCCCACGCACCGGCGGCGAAGGCCGTGGTCGGGATGTCGCTCGGTGGCCTGACGTCGATGGAGCTGGCGGTGCGCCACCCCTCGCTCGTGCGCTCGCTGGTGATGATCGACATCACGCCGGGCGTCAACGCGGCGAAGACGAAGGCGATCACCGACTTCGTCGACGGCCCGCAGTCGTTCGCCAGCTTCGACGACCTGCTGGCGCGGACGAAGGAGCACAACCCCACGCGCACCGACGCCTCCCTGCGGCGAGGCATCCTCCACAACGCCCACCAGCTGGCGGACGGTTCGTGGGCCTGGCGGTACGACCGGGGCAGCCACGCCCGCCGCTCGGCTGCCCCCGCCCAGCCACAATCCAACGAGCCGCAATCCAGGCCGAACCACGAGCAACAATCCAGTGCGTCGTTGTGGGACGACTTCGGTTCGATCGCCGTCCCGATGATGCTCGTGCGCGGCTCGCTCTCACCGGTGGTCGACGACGACGACGTCGCCGAGGCCCGGCGGCGCCAGCCGACGCTGCGCGTCGAGCTCGTCGACGGCGCCGGGCACAGCGTGCAGGGCGACCGGCCGGTCGAGCTCGCCGCGCTGCTCGACGACTGGCTGGCCTGAGCGACCCCCACGGCCCGACGACACCGCGTCCGGCGAATCAGAGCTGGGCGAGGCAACCGTCGGTGCCGTCGAGCACACCGGCGCGGAACTCGGCGATCTTCTCGAACGCGCTGCCGACGACGTCGTCGTCCGCGCCGGCGTCGGCGACGAGCAGGACGGTCTGGATCGCCTCGTCGAGGTCGCCGGCCGACACCCGCACCTGCCGGCTCTCGAGGCGCGGCAACGGCAACTCGTAGAAGCCGTCACCGTCCTCGTCGAGGGCGATCACGGTCTTCACCCAGCCGCCGGTGAGGCAGTCGTTGAGCAGCGCTCGCTCCTCGCCCTCGAGCTCGGAGCCGAGCGCGTCCTGAACCGCCTCGCTCCACGCGGTGCCGAGCAGGTAGCCGATCGAGAAGTCGCCGAGGGTGGAGTACAGCTCGAGGGCCACCGGTTCGTTGAAGTACACCTCACCCGTCGACGCACACCAGGCGGCGCCCTGTTCGAGGTCGCCGCGCAGATCGTCGCAGCTGACGTCGGCCGCGTCGTCGACGACGGTGAAGGTCAACGCATCGAGGTCGGGGATCTCGGCCCCCAGCTCCTCGTCCCAGTAGGCGTTGAGGTCGCTGGGGATGAACCCGAGCAGCTCACCGTCGTCGTAGCCGAACGGCGCGTTGCCGCCCGTCGTGAACTCGTCGGGGCTGAGCAGGTTCGGCACCAGCGGCAGCGGCTCGTCGAGCAGCTCGGAACACCGTGCGACGCCCTCGGCGAAACCGACCTGGAAGGCGCCCACGCGATCGAACGCGGACCCGTGGCCACCCGGTTCGAACTGGTCGATGCCGACCGGGTCGCTGACCTTGGTCATGGCGATGAGGCCGGAGCGGACATCGTCGTCGGTGAACAGCACGAGCCCCGACTCGCCGTTGGCGACGCGGGCGGTCCAGGCGCCGGCGAAGCAATCGGCCTGTTGCTCGGTGGTGATCGTCGGCAGCCCGCGGTCGATGGCGCCGAACCGCAGTTGCACGGCGTGGGCGAACTCGTGGGCGAAGACGGTGCCGATGGTCGACGCGCCGTAGTCGCGGGCGAGCTGGGCGAGCAGGCCGTCGTCGCCGTCGTCGTAGACGAAGAAGTCGCCGTCGCTGCAGTAGAAGGCGACGTACTGCTGGACGTCGGGGTACGTGGTCCGTTCGGTGCCGCACCCGGGGATGTCGTCGGGCCGCTCGGGGTAGGCGGCGTAGATCGAACCCTCGAGTGGCTCGAACTCGGTCCCGTAGAGGGCCGGGTACTGCTCCGCCCACCACTGTTCGAGGTCGGTGATCACTGCAAGCAGGAAGTCGTCGTACGGGCGCACCGGCTTGTTGGTTCCGAAGTCGATCGCCGCCGGATCGGGGTCGCCGATCGGTTCGTCGATCGGCACCGTGTCGTCCGGATCGAGTGGGTCGCCGGGCGGCCTCGTGGTCGTCGGCGACCCGGGGTCGGCACCGGGGGCGGTACGGATCTCGTCGGCGCGCTGGGCGGTCACCAGGCGTTCGGCCCCGCAGGCGCCGAGCACGAGGACGCACGAGACGGCGAGGGCGATCGTGGACGAGACCGAGCGCCGCCGGGACATGGTCACGATGCTAGGCAGCACGGCGCCGCGTTCGACCCGCACCCGGGTGTGGACACGGTGTGCATCGCGTCGCCCCCGGCGTCCGTGACAGCAATGTGTTGATGTGACCCGCGTCACGTACTACGGTCGGCGTCGCGGCGCACACGCGCTGCGGAGAGCCGGGGGGAGTGTGGGGGAGCACCGATGGCCGTACTCGAGGCGCGCGACATCTCGGTCCGCTTCGGCGGCATCGTCGCGCTCAGCGACCTCACGTTCGACATCGAGGTCGGTCAGATCTGTGGCCTCATCGGGCCCAACGGCGCCGGCAAGACGACGATGTTCAACGTCATCAGCCGGATCTACGACCCGACGACGGGCACGTTGACGTTCGACGGCAACGACCTGTTGTCGATGCAGGCCCACGAGATCTCGACCGTCGGCGTCTTCCGGACCTTCCAGAACCTGGCCCTGTGGCCGCGCATGTCCGTCATCGACAACGTGATGGTCGGCGCCCACACCCACAGCTCGCAGAACTTCCTCACGGCGATGTTCGACCTCGGCCGGCCGAAGGAGGAACGGCGACTGAAGGCCGAGGCGTACGCCATCCTCGACGACCTCGGCCTCACCGATGTCGCCTTCCAACCCTGCGCCGGCCTGCCCTACGGCACGCTGAAGCGGATCGAGCTGGCGCGCTGCCTGATGGGCAAGCCGAAGCTGCTGATGCTCGACGAACCGGCCACCGGGCTGACGCACTCCGAGGTCGACGTGCTCGCCGCGGTGATCACCGACGTCAAGCAGCGCTACGACCTGACGATCCTGCTCGTCGAGCACCACATGGGCCTGGTGATGAGCATCTCGGACAACGTCGTCGTGCTCGACTTCGGGCGCAAGATCGCCGAAGGCGTCCCGGCGGAGATCCAGCAGAACCCGACCGTCATCGAGGCCTACCTCGGAGCGCCCGCATGACCGAGCGGATGCTCGACGTCCAGGGGCTGCGCGGCGGATACGGCCAGATCCAGGTGCTCCACGGGCTCGACTTCCACGTCGACGTCGGCGAGGTCGTCGTCATCCTCGGCGCCAACGGGGCCGGCAAGACCACGACGCTGCGCGCCGTCTCGGGGATGATCGAGACGAACGGCAGCATCGAACTCGCCGGCGAGCAGATCCAGGGTGCCAAGCGCGCCGACATCGTCCGCCGGGGGGTGGCCCACGTTCCCCAGGGACGCGGCACGCTGCCGGAGCTGTCGGTCGAGGACAACCTCCGGGTCGGCGCCTACATCCGTCGCGACCGCGAGGTCGAGTCCGACATGGCGAAGTGGTACGAGGTGTACCCGGTGCTGTTCGAGCGGCGCCAACAGCGCGCCGGCAGCCTCTCGGGTGGCGAGCAGCAGATGCTCGCCGTCGCCCGCGCCCTGATGTCGCGTCCGACGCTGCTGCTGCTCGACGAGCCGTCGCTCGGGCTGGCACCGATGATCGTCAAGGACCTGTTCGCCCGCTTCCGCCAGATCAACGCCGAGACCGGCACGACGATGCTCGTCGTCGAACAGAACGCCCAGCTCGCCCTCGGGATCGCCAACCGTGGGTACGTCCTCGAGTCGGGCGAGATCATCATCCAGGGTGAAGCGGCGTCGCTGATCCACGACGACGCGATCCGCAAGGCCTACCTCGGGGTGTGAACGGAGTCTGACCGTGGAGCTCTTCTTCGCTCGCATCCTCGACGGCCTCTCCAACGGAGCGACCTATGCCCTCATCGCCCTCGCCCTGGTGATGATCTACAAGGCGACGACGTTGATCAACTTCGCCCAGGGCGAGATGGCGATGTTCGGCTCGTTCATCGTGCTCGTGCTGTCGACCGAGCGGGGCGTGCCGATCTGGATCGCCGTCGTCATGGGCATGGTGATCAGCGCGCTGATCGGTGCGGCGGTCGAACGGACACTGATCCGCCCGTTCGACCCGTCGGACCACCTCCCGCTGGTGATCATCACGCTCGGGCTGTTCCTCGTCTTCGGTGCCCTGGCCGGCATCATCTGGCGCTTCGACCCCCGGGCGTTCCCCAAGATGTTCCCGAGCGGCAACGTCTTCTCCTTCGGCGTGGCGACGCTCACCTGGTACACGGTCTGCGTCATCATCACGGTGCTCGTCGTCGCCGGCGGCCTCACGCTGCTGCTCAACAAGACCAAGATCGGCCTGGCGTTCCGGGCCGTGTCGTCGAACCTCGAGTCGAGCGAGCTGGCGGGCATCCGCGTCGGCCCGACGTTGCAGTTCGGGTGGGCGTTGGCAGCCGCCGTCGGCACGCTGGCGGCGTCGATCTACGTCGCCGACCCGGGCCGGCAGCTGGAACCGTCGGTGATGGCTCGGGTGCTCATCTTGTCGGCGGCGGCAGCCGCGCTCGGCGGGCTCGACAGCATGTGGGGAGCGATCGTCGGTGGCATCGCCATCGGGCTCGTGCAGAGCATCATCGTCCAGTACGTCCCCGGTATCCCCAACGAGTTGAGCCTCGCCACGGCGGTGTTGGTGCTCGTCCTCGTGCTCCTCTTCCGACCCTCCGGCCTGTTCGGCACGCCCCAGGTGGAACGGGTCTAGGGGGGGGCAGACATGGCGCGCTGGAACTTCGTCGAGGGCACGTCGCAGTACCGCACCTACAAGTGGGTGGTGTGGGCGCTGTGGATCGTCGCCCTCGTCGTGCTCGCCTTCGCCGTCGCCGACACGGCGCAGATCAACATCGGCGACAACGGCTACAACGTCGGCCTGCCGCGCATCAACAAGGCCATCGCGTTCATGATCGCCATCCTCGGCCTGCAGGTCGTCGTCGGGTACACCGGCCAACTGGCGCTCGGCCAGAGCTTCTTCTTCGGCACCGGCGCCTACCTCGCCGCCTACCTGGTGTCCGACCATCACTGGCCGTGGGGGCTGACGCTGCTGGCGGTGATCCCGGCGTGCTTCGCCGTCGGCGTCGTCCTCGGCCTGCCCGCTCTGCGCATCAAAGGTCTGTACCTCGCCCTGGTCACCCTCGGCATGGCCGCCGTGTTCCCGGCGATCGTGCAGCTCGACGCACTCGACGAGTACACCGGTGGCGCCGCGGGCAAGACCGTCGACAGCCTGCTGATGCCGCCGAGCTGGCTGCCGCTGAACGGCATCGCCTCGTTCCTCCAGGATCTGCCGATCGTCGGCGGCTACTTCGGTGAGGGGGACCTGTCGAATCGCGAGCTGGAACGGATCTGGAAGTACCTGCTGTTCGTGGCGTTGACGTTGATCTGCATCTGGCTGGTGTCGAACCTCGTCAAGAGCCGGCCCGGCCGGGCGATGCGCTCACTGCGCGACAACGAGACCAGCGCCGCCGTCTCCGGCGTCAACCTGCCGTGGACGAAGACGGTGTCGTTCGGCGTCGCTTCGGCGCTCGGTGGTGTCGGGGGCGTCGTCTACGTCGCCGAGCTCGGCATCGCCTCACCAGGTGACTTCACCCAGCTGCTGTCGATCATGTTCATCGTCGGCCTCGTCGTCGGCGGCGTCGGGACGCTGTCCGGGGCAGTCGTCGGCGGACTGGCGATCACGTTCATCCCCGAGTGGGCCTCGTCGACGACGTCGGTCCCGGGCGTCCCCGAACGGTGGCTGCAAGGCCCCACCGGCACGTTGCTGCTCGGCGTGCTGTTGATCGTGCTGACCTTCTTCCTGCCTGGCGGTGTCGTCCACGCGGCACGCCAGTTCCGCGGGCGGTTCGTGCGCGTCGTGCCCGCACCGCCACCCGGCTACGAACGGTCGGCGGCCGAGACCAGCGCCCTCGCCGACGCCATCGGCGCCGACCCCGGTGGCGCCCTGCTCGAACGTCACGGCGGTGCCACAACCGACGTCGACGCCGATGTCGGCGTCGACGAGCCAACACCGGACGGCGATCTCGCCGACCGGGCGACCTGACCCTCCATCGATCTCCGGCTCCGGCCGGCCCACGAGCTGACAATCAGCACCGTGACATCACCACGGTCACACCGAATCAAGGGGGAACATGATTGCTTCACGATGGAAGCGCTCCGCTGGAGCGCTCGTGGTCGCCGGCCTCGTCCTCGCTGCTTGCGGCAGCGACGACGGCGGTGACGGCGGCAGCACCGACAGTGCCGCACCCGTCGCCACCGACACGGCCGACACCACCGACACCAGCGAGCCGACCGACGGGACCGGGGCCCCGTCCGACTCCACCGAGACCACCGGCGGCGACGCTGCCGGGGGCGGGGAGGAGCTGGCGCTCGAGGGCCAGGTCGAGGTCGCCGCCGGCACGGTGCTCGATCTCGACGAGTGTCCCAGCGACTGGGACCCGTTCCAGGGCGTCGACGGCGACGAGATCCGCATCGGCCAGTCGTTGCCGCAGTCCGGGCCGCTGGCGTCCTTCGGGCCGATCGGCGAGGGCATGCAGATGTGGTTCGACTACGTCAACGAGACCGACCCGATCGACGGCAAGGACCTCGTGCTGGTGACCAAGGACGACGCCTACGAGGCGGGGCGCGGCGTCGCCAACGTCGAAGAGATGCTCGACACCGAGGACATCTTTGCGTTCGCCCACATCATCGGCACGCCGATCAACGCCGCCGTCCGCCCGATCACCGACGAGGCCTGTGTGCCGCAGCTGTTCAACTCCACCGGCTTCCCCGACTGGGGCGATCCGGCGAACTGGCCGTGGACGGTCGGGAACATCTTGGACTACAGCACCGAGACCAACATCTGGTGTGATGCCATCGTCGAGGAGTACGGCTCGGGGGCGACCGTCGCCGCGCTGTACACCAACAACGACTTCGGCAAGACCTACCAGCGGACGTTGCAGGACTGCGATGTCGAGATCGTCGAGGAGCAACTCCACGATCCGGCGGCAGCCGACATCACCAACGAGCTGACAACGGTCATCTCCAGTGGTGCCGACGTGTTCGTCGCCGGTGTCACCGGGACGTTCTGCCCGCAGGCGATCGCCGCCGTGGCGTCGTCGCAGTGGCGCCCGGAGTTCTACATGTCGTACACGTGCAACAACCTGGCGAGCTTCATCGAGCCGGTCCACGAGGCGGCGGCGGCGCTCGCTGCCGACGGCAAGGCCGTGCAGATGACGATCTCCAACAAGGTCTGCGGTGACCCGGCGTGGGCCGACGACGAGTCGACCAAGCTGACGATCGAGGTGCTCGCCGACTACGGCGACGTCACCTGTGCCGACGGTTCGTACTCGACCGGCATCCTGTTCGGCCAGCTCGTGGAGAGCGTCCTGCGTGACGCCGCCGCGCGTCCAGGGGGGCTCAACCGGGTCAACCTGATGGCCGCGGTGTGGAACGCCGACTTCACCAACGGCAACCTGCTCGGCGGCTCGCTGAAGACCGACGGCGTCAACGACGCCTACTTCACCGAAGCAGCCCAGGTGGAAGAGATCGTCGAGAACGACGACGGTGCGTTGACGTTCCAGGAGGTCGGTGGGCTGATCGACCTCGAAGGCCAGGGTGGTTCGTTCGGCAGCTGAACGCCGGCCGTGAACCCGTGAACGACACGACGGCGGTGTCACCCGGACGAATCCGGGGGACACCGCCGTCGGCGCGTGTGCGATCGCGACGTGGACCGCGAGATCAGCTGCCGAGATCAGCGGCCGAGATCAGCTGCCGAGGTCGACGCACTCCATCATCGCGGCGACGACCTCGGTCGGCGGCTGGCCGCCCGTCTGTGTGGCCTGGACGAGCTCGACCATGTCGACGTCCTTCAACTTCTCGCGGACGCACTCCTCGTCGAACTCCTGGCCGCTCTGGCTCAGGCCATCGATGAACATGTCGGCGAGCTGGTCCTCGTCGGCACAGTTGAGGAGCTCGAGCGACAGCTCGCTGCCCTCGGGGCTGACGTCGGCGTTGTTGCCGGCGGCGATCGCCGCGGCGTCCTCGTCGGACAGGCGCGAGGCGACCTCGTTGACGCACTCCTCGTCGAGGGTGATGCCCCCCGCCGCAGCGGCCTCGATCGTGCGGTCCGCCGCCTCGGCCTGGGCGCCAGTGGCGTCGCCGCCGTCGCTGTCGCCGCTGTCGTCGGTCGCGTCGGTCGCGACGGTGGCGACGGTCGTGTCGGTGTCGGCTTCGACGGTGGTGTCGGTGCCGCCATCGTCGCTGCCGCCGTCGTCGTCACTCCCGCAGGCGGTGAACGCCAGCGTGGCGGCGGCGAGGACGAACAGGATTCGGTGCTTCATCATGCGAGGGTGATTCCTTCGTAGTCGGGGGCGTCCATGTTTGCACACCTGCGGGGGCCGCGTACGGCGGCAGCGTCACCCCCCGGGCGGGTAGCTGGAGACGACGACGAGGTAGTCACGCGAACCGGTGATCTCGATCTCGAACCCCCACTCGCCCCCGTTGCTGTCGACTGCAGTGCAGGCGAACGTCTCACCCACGTCCTTCGACTCGGGCTCCGCGCACGTCGCCTCGTCGATCGTCGTGTCGCTCTCGGGGAACAGCTCGGCACGCAGGTCGTCGCTCTCGACGATGTACGTCTCGGCGTCGTCGCGGAAGTCGGAGCCGCTGGCGAAACAGCCGGTGGCGCCGAGGGTGACAGCGACCAGCGCGGCGGCCAGGCCGGATCGGCGGGCACGGCGCATCGCCCGACGATAGCGCGAGCCCGTCAGGTGGCCGCCGCGGGCGCCGCGGTGGTGCGGCGGCCGAGCAGGCCGTCGCAGGTGACGATCACCAGCGCCAGCCACACGAAGGCGAAGCCGACGAGCCGGTCGGCGGGCATCGGCTCGTCGTAGATCAGCCACCCGAGCCCGAAGTTGATCACCGGAACGAGCAGGTTGAGTGGGCCGAGCAAGGTGAACGGCACCGACTGGGCGGCGCGGGCGAACATCACCAACGGCACCACGGTCGCCGCGCCGGTCCCGAGCACGAGGAGCCATTCCCGAGCATCGGCGGTCTGCGGGATCGAACCGTCCCGACCGGCGAACACGGCGAGGGCGACGAGGGCCGGCACGAACAGCGTGAACGTCTCACCGGCGAGGCTGTCGATGGCACCGAGGCCGACGCGCCGCTTGATCAGGCCGTAGAAGCTCCACGAGCCGGCGATGATCAGCGCGATCCACGGCGGCCCACCGGCCGACACGGTGAGGATGACGACCGCGATCGCCGCGCATCCGAATGCCAGCCGCTGACCGCGCGTCGGTCGCTCGTGGAGCACGAGGACCCCCAGTGACATCGTCACCAGCGGGGCGATGAAGTAGCCGAGTGCGGTCTCGATCACCCGGTCGTTGGTGACCGCCCACACGTAGGCGGCCCAGTTGACGGTGAGCAGCAGCGAGGCGACGAACAAGCGCCGCAGTGTCGGCGCGTGCCCGACGGCGCGTCGGATCGTCGACCACGAGCGACGGATCGTCACGACGACCGCCATCACGACGCCGGCACACGCCATCCGCCACGCGATCAGCTCGAAGGCGTCGAACTCGGCGAGCTGCTTCCAGTAGATGGTGAGGAAGCCCCAGATGAGGTAGGCAGCGACGGCGATGCGGACGCCGCTGGCGTCGTCGGGACGATCGTCGGTCATCGCCGTCGAAGGGTACGAGCCGCGCCGCCACAGTCGTGCACGTGGCAGGTGCACCAGGTTTCAGGGCGCTCCGCATGGGTCACCGTTTACCGTTTGCGACATGGACCTGCGCGTGTTCGACGATCCGGCCACGGCGACCGCGACGTGGATCGCCGGCCGCCTCCGCGACGCCATCCGGCGGCGAGGCACCGCACAGTTGGCGGTGAGCGGTGGCAGCACGGCGCCGCCGATGCTCGCCGCGCTGGCTGCCGCCGACGTCGCCTGGGATCACGTGACGGTGTGGCAGGTCGACGAGCGCGTCGTGCCCGACGGCCACCGGGATCGCAACGCCAACGACCTCGACGGCTTCCCGGCACGGGTGCGGGCGATGCCGGTGACGGCCAAGGACCTCGGGGCGGCGGCGCGCCGTTACGGAGCCGCGTTGCCGGAGCGGCTCGACGTCGTCCATCTCGGCGTGGGCGGCGACGGCCACACGGCTTCGTGGCCGCCGGGTGATCCCGTCGTCGAGAGCGACCGCCGTTGCGAGGCGATCGGCGAGTTCAACGGTCACCGCAGGATGACGCTGACGCCGCCCGTGGTCAACGGCGCACGGTCCCGGATCGTGCTGATCACCGGCGCCGACAAGGCGCCGATCGTCGCCCGCTGGCTGCTGCGCGACCCCACGCTGCCGATCGGCCGCGTGCACCGCTCGCACACCTGGGTCTTCCTCGATCCCGGCGCCGCCGCCGACCTTCCCGCCCAGACGGCCTGACGGAGGCTCCGGCAGCGCCGCGGTAGGTTCGGCGTGATGACCGCCATCGACCTCCGCCAGGCGCTCGCCGACATCCCGCGTCCCGGCACGCTACGCGAGCTGTTCGCCGACGATCCCGAACGCGCCGATCGCTACGTGATCACGGCGGGCGACCTGCGCATCGACTACTCGAAGCACCGGATCGACGACACGGTCGTCGACGCCCTGCTCGACATCGCCCGCGCCAGCGGCGTCGAGCAACGGCGCGACGCGATGTTCGCCGGTGAGCACATCAACGTCACCGAGGACCGTGCCGTGATGCACGTCGCCCTCCGAGCACCGCGGGGCACGGTGATGGAGGTCGACGGCGCCGACGTCGTCGCCGGCGTCCACGACGTCCTCGACGCCATGGCGGCATTCGCCGAGCGGGTGCGCGCCGACGAGCGGATCACGCACATCGTCAACATCGGCATCGGTGGCTCCGACCTCGGGCCGGCGATGGCCGTGCGAGCACTCGATGCGTACCGCCTCCCGCGACTGCGCTGCTCGTTCGTGTCGAACATCGACGGCGCCGACATCGCCGCCGTGCTCGCCGACGCCGATCCGGCCTCGACGTTGTTCATCGTCGCCTCCAAGACGTTCGGCACGATCGAGACACTGACCAACGCCCGCACCGCACGCAACTGGCTCGTCGCCGCCCTCGGTGAGGACGCCGTCGCCGACCACTTCGTCGCCGTGTCGACGAACGCCGAACGGGTCGCCGAGTTCGGCATCGACACGGCCAACATGTTCGGCTTCTGGGACTGGGTCGGCGGGCGCTATTCGGTCGACTCGGCGATCGGCCTGGCGCTGATGATCGCTGTCGGCCCCGATCGCTTCCGCCAGTTCCTCGACGGCTTCCACGCCATCGACGTCCACTTCCGCACCGCCCCGCTCGCCGAGAACGCACCGGTGATGATGGCCCTCCTCGGCGTCTGGTACGCCAACGGCTACGGCTGGTCGACGAAGGCCGTGCTCCCGTACGCCGAGGAGCTGGCCCGCTTCCCCGCCTACCTCCAACAGCTCGACATGGAATCGAACGGCAAGTCGGTGCGCCTCGATGGCCTGCCCGTCGACGGCGACACCGGACCGATCGTGTGGGGCGAGCCGGGCACCAACGGGCAGCACGCCTTCTACCAACTGCTCCACCAGGGCACGCGGATCGTCCCCGCCGACCTGATCGGCTTCGCCCGCCCGCATCACCCCTTCCAGGAGCACCACGACCTGCTCGTCGCCAACCTGTTCGCCCAGTCCGAAGCGCTCGCCTTCGGTCGCGACGCCGCACCCGGCGAGCCGTACCGGCAGTTCGACGGCGACCGCCCGAACACGGTGATCCTCGCCGAGCAGCTCACGCCGTCGGTGCTCGGTCAGCTGATCGCGCTGTACGAGCACGTGGTCCACGTCCAAGGCACCATCTGGGACATCGACAGCTACGACCAGTGGGGCGTCGAGCTCGGCAAGGAGCTGGCCAACGTCATCACGCCGGAGCTCACCGGCGACGCCGGCACAGGCGCCCACGACCCGGCGACCGATCGCCTCATCGCCTGGTATCGCGCCCGTCGCTGACGCTGCGCTCCACTAGTAGCCACCGCCGCCCTCATACGCAAGACTCGCGACATGCGCGAGTACAGCAACATCTACATCGACGGTGCTTGGGTCCCCTCCGACGGGACCGGGACGATCGAGGTCATCAATGCCGGCACCGAAGAGGTGATGGGCTCGATCCCCGAAGGCACCGCGAGCGACGTCGACAAGGCCGTCGCCGCCGCCCGCCGGGCGTTCGACTCGTGGGCCGCGACGCCGGTCGAGGAACGTCAGAAGTACATGATCCGCCTCCACGAGGCGCTGCAGGCGCGGTCGACCGAGATCGCCCAGACGATCGCCGGTGAGGTCGGGATGCCGATCACCTGGGCGACGATGATCCAGGCCGGTCTGCCCGCGGGCAACCTGCAGAGCTACGCCACGCTGCTCGACTCGTTCGAGTTCGAGGAGAAGATCGGCAACAGCCTCGTCGTCAAGGAGCCGGTCGGTGTCGTCGGTGCCATCACACCGTGGAACTACCCGCTGCACCAGATCGTCTGCAAGCTCGGCGGTGCGCTCGCCGCAGGCTGCACGTTCGTGCTCAAGCCGAGCGAGGTCGCGCCGCTGAACGCCTTCATCCTCGCCGAGATCGTCGACGAGGTCGGCCTGCCGGCGGGTGTGTTCAACCTGGTCACCGGCACCGGCCCCGTGGTCGGTGAGGCGATCGCCGCCCATCCCGACGTCGACATGGTCAGCTTCACCGGCTCCACCCGCGCCGGCAAGCGGGTCGCCGAGGTCGCCGCCGGCACCGTCAAGCGCGTCGCCCTCGAGCTCGGTGGCAAGTCGGCGAACATCGTCCTCGACGACGCCGACTTCGCCCAGGTGATCCCGAAGGGCGTGTTCGCCTGCTACCTCAACTCCGGCCAGACCTGCACCGCCCACACGCGGATGCTGGTGCCCAAGAGCCGCTACGACGAGGCCGTCGCCATCGCCGCGGCCACCGCCGAGGCGACCCAGGTCGACGACCCGGCCAAGGAGGGCATGCACCTCGGCCCGCTGATCTCCCAGTCGCAGTGGGACCGGGTGCAGGGCTACATCCAGAAGGGCATCGACGAGGGCGCCGTCGTCGCCGCCGGCGGGCTCGGCAAGCCCGAGGGCAAGGAGACCGGCTACTTCGTCAAGCCGACCGTGCTCGCCAACGTCACCAACGACATGACCGTCGCCCAGGAGGAGATCTTCGGCCCGGTGCTGTCGGTCATCGCCTACGACGACGACGACGACGCCGTGCGCATCGCCAACGACTCGCTGTACGGGCTCTCCGGCGGTGTGTGGTCCGGCGACCAGGAGCGTGCCATCGCCGTCGCCAAGCGGATGCGCACGGGCGGGGTCGACGTCAACGGTGGCTCGTTCAACATCGCTGCCCCGTTCGGTGGCTACAAGCAGTCCGGCTACGGCCGCGAGAACGGCCCGTACGGCATCGAGGAGTTCCTGCAGACCAAGTCGCTGCAGCTGTAATCCTTTGTCGGGCCTCACGGCGGTCCGGTGGTTGGCCACGTCTGGTCGGCCCGAGCTGGCTGTCGGGCCTCACGGCGGTCCGGTGTTGGCCACGTCTGGTCGGCCCGAGCTGGCTGTCGGGCCTCACGGAGGTCCGGTGGTAGCCACGTCTGGTCGGCCGGGCGGGGGCGGCGGGAGTACAGTGCAGCGCATGTCGGAACGGGTGCTGGTGGCCAAGGTCGGGCTCGACGGGCACGATCGTGGCGTCAAGGTCGTCGCTCGGATCCTGCGCGACGCAGGGTTCGAAGTCGTCTACACGGGCCTCTTCCAGACCCCCGAAACGGTCGCCGCAGCGGCGATCGACGAGGACGTCGACGCCATCGGGCTGTCGATGTTGTCGGGTGCCCACCTCACGTTGGCGCCCCTCGTCGTCGCTGCGCTGCGCGAGCGCGGCGTCGACATCCCCGTCGTCGTCGGCGGCATCGTGCCGCCACACGACGTCGACGAGCTGCGTGCCGCCGGCGTCGCCTCGGTGCTGACGCCGGGCGCGACCGCCGTCGAGGTGGTCGCCGCCCTGCGCGGTGCGATCGACGCGGCCGCCTGAGGGAGCCGTCGCGTTGGTCGATCGCGTCGAACGCCTCACCAACCTCTTGGCGCTGCTGCTCGAGACGTCGCAGCCCTTGAGCCTGATCCAGATCGTCGGCGAACTGCCGGGTCACTACCCCGACGGCGAGGTCGCCCGACGCGGGGCGTTCGAGCGTGACAAGTCGGCACTTCGCGAGATCGGGGTGCCGATCGAGACCGAGGTCGTCGACGGCGGTCCCTACGCCGGCCAGACCAGGTACCGGATCGACCGGCGGGCGTACGAGCTCGCCGACCTCGACCTCGCCGCCGACGAGATCCGCGCCCTGCAGGTCGCCGTGGCCGCCGTGCACACGGGGTCGTCGGCCGGCAAGGACGCGATCTGGAAGCTCGGCGGGGCGCTCGGCGACGAGCGTCCGCCGGTGTCGGCGGTGATCCCCGAACGTCCCGAGCTCCCGCGGATCCGGGCCGCCGTCGCCGGTCGAGCGCCGATCGGGTTCACCTACCGCGGCGAGCGCCGCACGGTCGACCCGTGGGGGCTGTTGCTGCGCGGCGGCTTCTGGTACGTGATCGGCCACGATCACGGTCGCGGCGAGCGGCGGACGTTCCGCGTCGACCGTTTCGAGGGGGCTGCCGACGCCCTCACCGTCGGTGAGCCCGGCTCGTTCGTCCGACCGGCCGACTTCGACCCCCGCTCGGCGTTCCCCGCCGATCCGAAGCAGATCGGTGGGTCGGGTGACGACGTGGTCGAGGCGCAGATCCGCATCGACGCGGTCCGCGCTCCCGGCGTGGAGCGCGAGCTCGGCGCCGATCGGGTGCTCGAGCGTGGTCCGGACGGGGCGATCGTGGTCCGGGTGCCCGCCAACAACCTCCCGGCCTTCCGCTCGTGGCTGCTCGGCCTCCTCGATCACGCCGAGGTGCTCGGCCCGCCCGACATCCGTCAGCACGTGGTCGACTGGCTGGAGGCCGCCGTCGACCGGGTCGGCCGGAGCGGCGCGTGAGCGGTCCGCGACCAGCCGAGGAACGGCTGCGGCGACTGCTGGTGATGCTGCCGTGGCTGATGGAGGTCGGTGAGGTGGCCGTCGACGAGGTCGCCCGGCGTTACGACCTCACGCCGGCTCAGGTGCAGTCGGATCTCGAGCTGGTGGCGATGTGCGGCCTCCCGCCGTTCGTCGACGAGATGATCGACGTCTTCGTCGACGACGGGATCGTGTACGTCGGTGTGCCCCGACTGTTCACCCGCCCGCTGCGGTTGACCGCGCCGGAGGGCTTCACCCTGCTGACGGCGGCCCGGGCGGCGATGGAGCTGCCGGGTGCCGATCCCGCCGGCCCGCTCGGCCGTGGGTTGGCGAAGCTCGCCGCGGCACTCAACGACGTCGGCATCGACACCGGCTCCGATGACACCGCCGGGTTCGTCGTCGATCTCCACCGTCCGCCGTTGACCGATGAGCTCACCGAGGCGGCGGCGACGGGCGCCGAGTTGGCGATCCGCTACTACTCGCCCGGGCGCGACGAGCAGACAGCGCGGCGCATCGTGCCGCGCCACGTGTTCACCGATGCCGGCAACTGGTACGTGGTCGCCGACGACGGCCGCACGTCGAGCCGGCGCACGTTCCGCATCGACCGCATCGAGTCGGCGGCTGCCACCGGTGTGACCGTCGACCTGGTCGACGACGTCACTCGTCCAACCGGGTTCTTCGTCGACGAGGAGGTCGATCGGACCACCCTGCGGCTCGGTCCGTCGGCGCAGTGGATCCTCGAGGAGTACCCCTACGACCGCGCCGAGGCGATCGCGGGCCGACCGGGCTGGACGACGGTCGTGCTGCCGGTGTCGAGCCCCCGCTGGCTGGCCCGGCTGCTCATCCGTCTGGGACCGGACGCGGAGGTGGCGGACCCGGCAGCGGCGCAACCTGCGGCGGAGCTGGCGCAGCGGATGCTGGCGCAGTATCGGTCGAGCGGTCGCGCGGGCGGATGAACGGTGTCAGCTGCTCGCGCTCGGTGATGCCGTGGGCGGCGAGCAGGTGGGGGAGCACGGCGGCGGTCGCGGCGGCGTCGGCGAGGGCGTCGTGGGGGCGCTCGAGGGCGACGTCGTAGCGCAGGCAGAGGTCGCCGAGGCGGTGCGACTGCAGGCGATCGGGGTCGAGGCGTTGCGACATGCGCAACGTGCACAGGCGCTGCTCGAGACCGCGCCGCAACGGATCGTCGGCACGACGCCGGCGCGCCGCCCGGGCGAGGAACGCGGCATCGAACTCGGCGTTGTGGGCGGTGAACAGGGTGCCGTCGAGGCGCCGGCCGAGCTCGTCGAGGGCGGCGTCGAGCTTGGGCGCGCCGCGCAGCGACGACCGGGTGATGCCGTGGACTTCGGTCGGCCCGACGCGCTGGAGCGGCCATCGCAGTTTGACCAGCGTCGTCCACTCGTCGACGACGTCGCCCGACCCATCGACGGTCACCAGCCCGATCTGCAGGATCCGATTCCGCCGCGTCGAGAGCCCGGACGTCTCGAGGTCGACGACGGCAAACAGCGGGAGACCCACACCGCCCACCCTAGACAGGCGGTGTCACATCGTTGCTCAGAGGAGCTCGGCGGCCAGGCTGGCGACGTCGCTGCGCTCGCAGGCGGTGAGCGTGATGTGCCCGAAGCACTGCTGGCCGGCGAACGCCGAGGCCAGCACGCTGAGGGCGTTGTTCGTCTCACCGAGGTAGGGCGCATCGATCTGGCTGGTGTCACCGGTGAAGATCACCTTCGTGCCGTCGCCGACGCGGGTGAGGATCGTCCGCAGCGTGGTCGGCTCGAGGTTCTGCGCCTCGTCGATGACCACGAACTGGTGCTGCAGCGAACGACCGCGCAGGAACGTCACGGACTCGAGCGAGAGCTGGCCGCGGGCGGTGAGCTCGTCGACGAGGTCGCGGGCGTCGCTGATGTTGCCGCGGTCCGACAGCGCCACGACGGCATCGTGGATCGCCGCCATCCACGGATCGAGCTTCTCGTCGAGACCGCCCGGCAGGAAGCCGACGTCGGCACGCCCGACGGGGACGAGCGGCCGGTACACGGCGAGCCGCTCGTACCGCGCCTGTTCGACGACCTGTTCGAGGCCGGCGGCGATGGCGAGGATCGTCTTGCCGGTGCCCGCCCGACCGTCGAGGGCGATCACCGCGATGTCCGGGTCGAGCAGCAGCTCGAGGGCGAAGCGCTGCTCCTTGCTGCGCGGTCGCAACCCCCAGGCCTCGGGCGTGTGCGGGCCGAGGAGCACGAACTCGTCGGCGACGACGCGCACCAGCGCCGACTGCGAGCCGCAGCGGAGTACGGCGAACTCGTTCTCGTGGAACTGGGCGGCACCGATGCCGACGGCGTCGAAGGCCAGGGCGCCGGCGGCGTAGAGGCAGTCGATCGCTTCGTACGATGCCTCGATGGTCGTCCATCCGACCGCCGGCCGGTCGCGGTCCGGGCGGGTGAGGCGGTGCTCGGCTGCAGCGACGCCCAGGTGGGCGGCCTTGATGCGCAGCGCCGCGTCGTTGGAGATCATCGTCGTGGGACCGAAGTCGGATTGACCGATGGCGGCGCCGATGATGCGGTTGTCGGGCACGGTCGGATCGAGCCCGTGCTCGACGAGCAGGTGCTTGCGGATGTTGTTGATCTCGATCTGAATGGTCGCCGAGCCGGCGCCGGTCGGCACGGGGTGGGCGAGCGATCCGCCGTGGGCGACGCGCAGTTCCTCGATGGTGCGCAGCGCGGTGCGTGCCGCCCGCCCGACGTCGTCGGCGCGGGTCTTCAGGCCGTCGAGCTCTTCGACGACGGTGAGCGGAATGACGACGTCGGCATCGCGGAACTCGAGGATGCACGTCGGGTCGGCGATCAGTACCGATGTGTCGACGACGAGCCTCGTTCGTTGACCTCCTCTCGTCGCCTCGGACCCGACGCCACCGGGGGCGCAGGTGGGTGCTTCAGCGGACGGCAGTAGGTCGGTCACCTTCACTCCTCGGCCGAAGCCTCGTGGTCGTGGGTGGGGTTGTGCTGCGAATCGCGTGCGATGTCCAACGGTCGACGTTGTATCGCAGGGTCCGCGTGGCGTGGTGGATGGTCGCGTGGATGGTCGCGGGGTCCAATACCGGTAAGGGTTACCGACCGATGTCATTGCAAATGCAATGACATCGGTGCTTGAACGACGGTCGTCGCGGTCGGTCACATGGATCCGAACACCATCCGGACACTCGTCCGTACAACCATCCGAAAGAGGACACATGGCTACCAAAGCAGAACTGATCGACGCAGTGGCAGACGCCGCGGGTGTGTCGAAGGCCGATGCCGAGCGCACGCTCGGCGCGTTCTTCGACCACGTCGTCGAGGCCGCCAAGAAGGGCGACAAGGTGGCCTGGCCGGGCTTCGGTTCGTTCAGCACCACCAAGCGCAGCGCCCGCACGGGCCGCAACCCGCAGACGGGTGCGCCGGTGCAGATCAAGGCGTCGACGGCGATGAAGTTCAGCGCCAGCTCGACGCTCAAGTCCGCACTCAACGAGAAGTGACCTGATGGCTCCCAAGGCTGCGGCGAAGAAGGCTCCGGCCAAGAAGGCGCCGGCCAAGAAGGCGCCGGCGAAGAAGGCACCTGCGACGAAGGCGCCGGCCAAGAAGGCACCTGCCAAGAAGGCACCTGCCAAGAAGGCACCTGCGACGAAGGCGCCCGCCAAGAAGGCACCTGCCAAGAAGGCACCTGCGACGAAGGCGCCCGCGAAGAAGGCGCCCGCCAAGAAGGCGCCTGCGACGAAGGCTCCGGCCAAGAAGGCACCTGCGAAGAAGGCGCCTGCGAAGAAGGCGCCTGCGAAGAAGGCGCCGGCCAAGAAGGCGCCTGCGAAGAAGGCTCCGGCCAAGAAGGCACCTGCCAAGAAGGCACCTGCGAAGAAGGCACCTGCCAAGAAGGCGCCCGCGCGCAAAGCTCCGGCGAAGAAGGCCGCTGCAGCCAAGTGAGCTGGGCCCGCTGACGCGGGCACCGTCATCGAGAAGGATCGAACGAGGGGCCCATCGGGCCCCTCGTTCGCGTCGCGGATCAGAGGTCGCTGATCAGGACGAAGATCTCTGCCGCCGGCAGTCCGAACGGCTCGCCGATGGCGGACAGCCGTTCGCGGATGCGCGTGTCGAACGCCTCGAGGTCGGCCTCGTCGTGCGCCTGCATCGTCGATTCGAACTGGCTCTCGTGGGCGTGCAGCGCGGCGAGCTTGGCGTCGACGAAGTGGGTCACGTCCTCGACATGGTTCGGTCGATCCGCCTCCCAGAGCAACAGCGCTGACGGACGGTGATGGGGCAGGCCGTGCTCTCTGAAGAAGTGTGGGTCGCGCGCCGCGACGATCCCGTCGCAGGTCAGCAGGCCGGCATGGCGATGGTCGGGATGCAGCCGGTAGGCCTTCCACGGATCGTGGCCGAGGACCACCTCCGGGCGCAGCTCGCGGATCACACGGGCGACCTCACCGCGTGTCGCCAGGTCACTGTCGAGCTCACCGTCGACGCGCCCGAGGAAGCGCACCTCACCGGCGTTGACGCCCGCCAGCCGGCGCGCTGCCTCGCGTTGCTCCTGTTGGCGTCGTGCGGCCAGGGCGACGATGTCGGCGTCGACGTCCCACGTGCCCTTCGAGCCATCCGTACACACGAGGTGGTGGACGGTGCATCCGGCGGCCGCCCACTTCGCCAGCAGGGCGCCGGCGCCGAACTCGACGTCGTCGGGATGGGCGCCGATCGCCAGCGCGGAGGCGGGGACCGGCAGGTCGCGGCTCGTCGCCGGCATCGATGCGGTCAGCGGTTGACCGGGCTCGTTGGCAGCCATGTGGGGAGCACCTCTCGGATCAGGGGGTGGCGCAGGTCGCGTTCGGTGTCGAGGTCGAGCGACAGCTCGTGGTCGTGTCGCACCTCGACGACGCCGCCGAGCCGCAACGCTTGGGCGAGGTGTCGTCCGAAGCTCCCGCCGCCGTACGACGCGGTCAGCGGGCGGGCGAGCGGGAACGACATGACGTTGGTGCCGTCGTCGTGGCGGTCGGGGACGAGCGTGACGGCCCCGGGGACGGGCACCCGCAGCAGACGCGGCCGGACGGGGCAGGTCGGCGTGGGTCACCAGGACGTGGTCGTAGCCGGCCTCGGCGATGTGGGCGACGCCGTCGTCGACGGCGCCGTTGAGCCCGAGTCCCGCCCCCCACAGCACCGTGGCGCCCTTGCGCCGTGCCCAGGCGGCGACCTCGTCGTCGTCGCAGGCGATGAACGTCGGTGTCTCGGCGGCCACATCGACGACTTGCGTCGCCATCCACTCGGCGAGCCGAGCGCGGTGATCGTCGCCGACGACGGCAGCCAACCGCCGCTTGGCAGCCGTGAAGCGCTTGACGGGGACCAACACGGCGAGACGCACCGTCGCCCACTGTACGGGCCGCCTCCTCCGACTGCGGACCCACGTGCCGGGCAATGCGTCCGCGTTACGATGACCACTCCGGGGGACAGATGACCGATCACTCGCACGCCAACGTCGCCGTCATCGGGGCCGGTTCCTGGGGAACCACCGTCGCCGCGCTCATCGCCGACAACGCCGACACGGTGCTGTGGGCACGTCGACCCGAGCTGGCCGCCCAGATCAACGAGGCGCAGGTCAACGCCGACTACCTCCCCACGTTCGTGCTGCCCAAGGAGCTGCGGGCCACCGCATCGCTGGCCGACGCCGTGAGCACCGCCGACGTGGTCGTGATGGCCGTGCCCTCGCACGGCTTCCGAGGCGTCGTCGAGGAGGCAGCGTCCGCGATCCGGCCGGACGTCCCGGTCGTCTCGCTCACCAAGGGCCTCGAGCGGCGGACCTTGAAGCGGATGAGCGAGGTCGTGTGCGAGATCCTGCCGGACCACCCGGTCGCCGTGCTGACCGGCCCGAACCTCGCCAAGGAGATCCTCTCGGGGCAGCCGGCGGCCAGCGTCGTGGCGGTCGGGGACGCGGCGATCGGCCGTCACCTGCAGCAGATCTTCAGCCGTCCGAGCCTGCGCATCTACACCAACGACGACGTGATCGGCTGCGAGGTCGCCGGCGTGGTCAAGAACGTCATCGCCATCGCCGCCGGAATGGCCGCCGGCATGGGGTTCGGGGACAATACCCGAGCGACGCTGATCACCCGCGGGCTCGCCGAGATCGGCGCGTCTCGGGGCGGCGATGGGCGGACGGCTGGAGACGTTTGCCGGCCTCGCCGGGATGGGCGACCTGATCGCCACGTGCTCGTCGTCGCAGAGTCGCAACAACGCCGTCGGGCTGCAGCTCGGCGCCGGCAAGACGCTCGCCGAGATCCTCGAGTCGACGAACATGGTCGCCGAGGGTGTCAACTCGTCGCCCAGCGTCCTCGACCTCGCCCGCCGGTACGGTGTCGAGATGCCGATCACCGAGCAGGTCGTCGCCGTCTGTCACGAGGACCGCCCCGTGCCCGAGGCGATCGCCGAGCTGATGCAGCGTCGTCGCAAGGGCGAGTTCGACCGATGAGCGGGCGCAGTGGTCTCGCGTCACGTGTCGGCACCACGATCGGCGCCGTCGGCACGGCGTGCCGGGCGACGGTCACCCCCTCGGGCGAGGTCACGCCGTGGCCCGTGCGTCCCGGTGACGACTCGTCGGCGAGCCTGTCGTGGTACGTCGCTGCCGAGGACCGCTGGCACGTGCCGAGCGACGAGTCGACCGTGCGCCAGCGTCGGCTCGACGGCACGCCCGTGATCGAGACGCGCATCCGCGTGGTCGACGGTGACGCCGTACAGCGCGTGTGGTCGGTCGCCGACGACGGCGGACTGACGGTCGTCGAGGTGGAGAACGAGTCGCCGCTGCCGTTCGCCGTGGCGTTCGCCGGGCTGCCCGTGCTGACCGAGCGGCCGCCGTCCGACGTGCCCATCCGTGGTATCGACCTGCCGCCGGGCGCGTTCGTGCTGCCCGTCGGACATCGCACGCGGGTCCGGGTCGCGTTCGCCCACGACCCGCAGCGCGCCACCACGGCGTCGTTGCAACGCGCCGCTCCGGCAATGGCGGTCGCTCGCGGTTGGAATGTCCTCGTCGACCGGGCGAGCCGTCTGATGCTCCCCGACGAGGCGGTCGCCACGGCGGTGGTCGAGGCGCGTTGCGATCTGCTCCTCGACGGCCCGGTCGACGCCGCCGACGACCCGGTCGGGTTCCTCGCCGATGTGTGTGAGCTCGTGCGACTGGGCGAACCGGCCGATGCCTGGCTGCCCGAGATCGTCGAACCGGTCGCCGCCATCGCTCGCCTGACCGCGCCGGAGGTCGACGCCGTGCTCGGTGCGGTCGAGCGGATGGCCACGGCGGCAGGCGACGAGGTCGCCGCCGGTGATCTCCGGGCGATCGCCGACCGCCGTCGACGGAAGGGCCTCGCGGCCACGACGGGCGAGCCGGTGTCGTTGTCGGCGGTCCGCCGTGGCGCCTCGGCCGGCCGCTTCATCGCGGACGTCGAGCGCTGCATCGCCGACGGTGGCAACCTGCTGCCCGCTGGGCTCCCGCGCCGTTGGCACGGGTCGAACTTCGAGGTCCACGGCGTGCCGTCCGGACCACGGTCGGCGGTGTCGTTCGCGGTGCGCTGGCACGGTGAGCGCCCGGCCGTGCTCTGGGAACAACACGGCGACCCGGTGGCGTTGCGCGCCGATCGTGTCGACCCCGAGTGGCGCAGCGATGCGTCGTCGGGTGAGGCCCTGTGGGCCGCGCCGCGGTCGTCGGGCTCGGCGCTCGACGTCCGCGGGCTCGATCCGTCGTGACGCCCAAGCAGCCCAGACCGCTGAAGCAATCGAAGAAGCGAGCGCCGACACGGGAGATGGAGAAGGCGCTCTGGGCGCGCGGTCACGAGCTCGTCGTCGGCATCGACGAGGTCGGCCGTGGTGCCTGGGCCGGCCCGCTGTGCGTCGGCGCCGCGGTGCTGCCGCGCGACACCAGGGTCAACGGTGTACGCGACTCGAAGCTCCTCTCCGAGCGCGAACGAGAGGCGCTGTTCGACCGCCTCTCGGCGTGGTGCATCACCTGGGCGGTCGGCTCGGTGAGCCAGGAGGAGTGCGACCGGATGGGCATGTCCGCCGCCCAACGACTGGCGGCTCGGCGGGCGATCGAGGGCTTGACGGTGACACCCGACGTCGCCGTGACCGACGGCCGGTGGGACTTCGTGTCGCCCGCCGTGCCGCGTGTCGAGCTGGCGGTCAAGGCGGACCTGCGCTGCCTCAGTGTGGCGACGGCGAGCATCCTCGCCAAGGTCGTGCGCGATCGCGAGATGCGCCGGCACGCCGACGACTACCCGCACTGGTCGTTCGACACGAACAAGGGATACCCGTGCCCGGTGCACAAGGCCGCCCTGCAGGCCTACGGTCCGTCGTCGATCCACCGCCGCACCTGGGTCTTCATGGACCACTACGTGCCGTGGACGGCGATCCGCCGCACCCCGCCGGCGGGCCAGTCCGCCTTGTTCTGATCAGCCGACGAGGGCGCGTAGCCAGGCGAGCACGGCCGGCGGATCGGCGAGGCGGAACGCGGCGACCGTTGGCGCGTCGCCGACCTTGATCGCCACGTCGCCCGGCACCAGCACGGCGAAGGCGTCCTCGTCGGTGACGTCGTCGCCGACGAACACCCGCCGCGCGGCGTGGTGACGTTCGGCGAGCGCGACCAGCGCCGTGCCCTTGCTGGCGGCGCGTGCGAAGAGCTCGAGCACGCCGCTGCCGGCCTTCGACGTCGCGCCGTCGACGCCGGCGACCGCCTGGTGGAGCTGTTCCAGCGCGTCGGCGCCGCGGTCGGGATCGGCCTGGCGCACGTGAACGACGACGCTCGCCGGCTTGCGCTCGACCCAGGAACCCTCGCCGGCGCGGGCGGCGGCGAGCTCGGCGAGCGCGGCGAGGTGCTCGAGTCGCTCCTGCTCGTCGGTGTCGAGGGAGCGCATCGGCTCGCCGCGGATCTCCACGCCGTGGCTGCCGACGACGGCGACCTCGTCGGAGAACTTGAACCGCTCGAGGTCGGCGACGGCGCGGCCGGACAACACGGCGACGCAGATGCCGTCGCACGCCGCGACGGCGTCGATGGCGGTCGCCATCCCGTCGAGCAGCCGGGCGTGGTCGGCATGGTCGACGATCGGCGCCAGGACGCCGTCGACGTCGAGCCCGATCAACGTCGGTCGATCGAGCGCACGGACGTAGGCGGCGACCTGGGCGGGGTCGTCGTAGTCGGTCACCGCTGCTCGGCGTCGTGCGCCGCCTCGCTGAGGGCGCGGAGGAAGCTGTTCGCCCATCCCTGAACGTCGCTGCGGTGCACCTGCTCGCGCAGCCCGGCCATCCGTTGGCGACGCTCGTGACGGTGCATCTCGGTGGCGGTGATGATCGCCTGCTGCAGGGCGTGGTCGTCGTGCGGGTTGACGAGCACGGCGTCGGTGAGCTCGTCGGCGGCGCCCGCGAACTCCGACAGCACGAGCACGCCGTCGCCGTCGATGTGGGCAGCGGCGTACTCCTTGGCGACGAGGTTCATGCCATCGCGGAACGGGGTCACGAGCATCACGTCACCGGCGCGGTAGAGGGCGATCAGCTCGTCGAACGGGAGCGTCTGGTACAGGTAGTGCACGACCGGCAGACCGATCCGGCTGTAGCGGCCGTTGATCTCGCCGACCAGCCGTTCGACCTCGTGGCGCTCGTCCTGGTAGTGCTCCACCCCCTCGCGGGTCGGGGTCGCCACCTGGACCATCACGTGACGCTCCGGGTCGAGCTGTCCCGATTCGAGCAGCGCGGCGAACGCCTTCAGCCGCAGCCCGATGCCCTTCGTGTAGTCGAGGCGGTCGACGCCGAGGAGGATCACTTCGGGGTCACCGAGGCGGGCGCGGATCTGGCTCATCCGCTGACGGGTGGCCCGCCCGGCGGCCACCGCTTCGACCTCGCCGACGTCGATCGAGATCGGATAGGTGCCGACGTGCGTGCCCTGGGCGGCCGGGTCGACATCGAGCAGGTGCTGGGCGGCGGCGACGAAGTTGGCCGCCCCGGTCGGGTTCTGGAACCCGACGACATCGCTGCCGAGCAGCCCGTCGAGGATCTCACCACGCCACGGCAGGCGGGAGAACAGCTCGACCGGCGGGAACGGGATGTGGAGGAAGAAGCCGATCGTGACGTCGCTGCGACGCTGACGGAGCAGCCGTGGGACGAGCTGCAACTGGTAGTCGTGGATCCACACCATGGCGTCGGGTGGCGCCACCTCGGCGAGGCGTGTCGCGAAACGTTCGTTGACCCGGGTGTAGGCGTCCCACTGCTCGCTCGAGTACGTCGACTCGCGCAGGGCGTCGTGGTACAGCGGCCACAGCCCGTCGTTGGAGAAGCCCTCGTAGTACAGCTCGATCTCGTCGGCGGTGATCGGGACCGGGTGCAACAGCACGCCGTCGACGCTGAACGGTTCGGTGGCGTCGTCGGGGTTGCCGGTCCAGCCGACCCAGGTGCCGCCGGTCTCGCGCAGCATCGGCAGCAACGCACGCACGAGGCCGCCCGGACTGGCGGTCCAGCCCTCGTCGGTGCGCATCACCGGCAAGCGGTTGGCGGCGACGACGATCGGTCGGCTGGTCACTCCGCCCGCTCCAGTGCCTGTGCCAGGTCGCTGACGAGATCGCCGGCGTCCTCGATCCCGACCGACAGACGGATCAGATCGTCGGGGACCTCGAGCGGTGAGCCGGCGGCGGAGGCGTGGGTCATCGCCCCCGGGTGCTCGATCAGACTCTCGACGGCGCCGAGTGACTCGGCGAGGGTGAAGAGTTCGGTTGCGGCGGCCACAGCGAGCGCCGCCTCGCGCCCGGCGCGGACGGTGAACGACACCATGCCGCCGAAGTCGCGCATCTGCGCGGCCGCCGCGGCGTGGCCGGGGTGGTCGGGGAGCTGCGGGTAGAGCACCCGCTCGACGGCCGGATGACCGACGAGCAGGTCGACGACCGCCCGGGCGTTGTCGCAGTGGCGCTGCATGCGCAGTGCCAGCGTCTTCACGCCGCGCAGCACGAGGTAGCAGTCGAACGGAGCCGGCACAGCACCGGCGGCGTTCTGGGTGAAGCGCAGCCGTTCGGCGAGCGTGTCGTCGTCGACGGCGACGAACCCACCGACCACGTCGCTGTGCCCGCCGAGGTACTTGGTCGCCGAGTGGACGACGATGTCGGCCCCCAGCGTCAGCGGCTGCTGCAGGTAGGGCGTGGCGAACGTGTTGTCGACGACGACCAGTGCCCCGCGCTCGTGGGCGAGGGCGGCGATCGCTTCGATGTCGAAGCACGTCAGCAGCGGGTTGGTGGGTGTCTCCAACCAGACCATGCCGGTGTCGGCGGGCCAGTCGGCGCGCAATGCGTCGATGTCGGTGAGGTCGACCGCGGACCACGGGAAGCCCAGCGGCTCCCACACCCGGGCGATCAGGCGGAACGTGCCGCCGTAGGCGTCGTTGCCGAGGAGCGTGCGCTGGCCGGGCCGCAAGAGGCGCAAGATGTTGTCCTCGGCGGCGAGCCCGCTGGCGAACGCCAACCCGTGGCGGGCCTCTTCCAGCGACGCCACCTGGTGCTCGAGCGCGGTGCGCGTCGGGTTGCCCGAACGCGAATACTCGTAGCCGAGGTGCTCGCCGACGGTCTGCTGGGCGAACGTCGTCGACAGCGAGATCGGCGTGACCACGGCGCCGGTGGTCGGATCCGGTGGTTGCCCGTCGTGGATCGCCCGCGTGGCGAACGCCCGGCGCTCACCCACGGGCGTCACCCAGCGCCGTCTCGGCGACCGCGGTGAAGTAGGCGAGCACGTCGGTTCGGGTGAGGATGCTCAACGGGCGGCCGCCGGCGAGCACGAGCAGTGCCGGCGCCACCTCGAGCATGGCGACGGCCCGCTCGACCTTCTGGCCGACGCCGATCGTCGGCAACTTGGGTCCCATCACCTTCTCGACCGGCGTCGACATCACGCCCGGGTCGCGGTGGATCACATCCATCAGTTCGAGTTCGTCGATTGCCCCGCTGACCTCGGCGGCGGCGAACGGCGGCGTGTTCTTGCACACCGGCAGCTGGCTGATGCCGTTGGCGCGCATGATCTCGATCGCCTCGGACACGGGCTGGTGCGGGTTGACGTAGAGCAGGCCGTCGATCGACGGGTTGCGCGTCTCGAGCACCGCCCCGACGCACTGCTCGCATTCGCGCAAGAAGCCGTAGTTCGCCATCCACCCGTCGTCGAACACCTTGGACAGGTAGCCGCGGCCGGTGTCGGGGTTGAGGACGACGATGACGTCGTCCGGCGACGCCGCCTTGGCGACCTTGATCGCCGCCGCCACCGCCATGCCGCCGGACCCGCCGATCAGGATGCCTTCACGCTCGCTGACGTAGCGGGCGGTGAGGAAGCTCTCCTCGTCGCTGATGGCGATGATCTCGTCGAGCAGCCCCGGTTCCCAGGCGGCGGGGAAGAAGTCCTCGCCGACCCCCTCGACCAGGTACGGCCGTCCCGAACCACCCGAGAACACCGAACCTTGCGGGTCGGCGGCGATGATCTTGACCTCCGGGTTCATCGACTTGAGGTAGCGACCGATGCCGGTGATCGTGCCGCACGTGCCGGCACCGGCGACGAGGTGGGTCACCCGCCCGGCGGTCTGCCGCCAGATCTCGGGGCCGGTCGTCTTGACGTGGGCCTCGGGGTTGGCGGGGTTCTCGTACTGGTTCGGCCGGAACGCGTCGAGCTCGTCGGTGAGCCGGGCAGCGACGCTGTAGTAGCTCTGCGGATCGGTCGGTTCGACCGCCACGGGGCACACGACGACCTCGGCGCCGTAGGCGCGCAGCAGGCTGACCTTCTCCGGGGCCACCTTGTCGGTCATCACGAACACGCAGCGGTATCCCCGCTGGGCGGCGACGATGGCGAGACCGACCCCGGTGTTGCCGCTGGTCGGCTCGACGATCGTGCCGCCGGGCCGAAGCAAGCCGTCACGCTCGGCGGCGAGGACCATCTCCAGGGCCGGGCGATCCTTGGCGGAGCCGCCCGGGTTGGTGGCCTCCTGCTTCATGGCGAAGACGCACTCGATGCCTTCCAGCTCGCTGATCCGCCGGAGGCGGATGAGCGGCGTGTTGCCGATCGTGTCGAGCACCGAGTCGAAGATCTCGGTGCCCGCCAGTCGGGGGTCCGGCGTGGCGAGCGCGTCGCTCATGGGGCCGAGGGTACCCGTCACTCGCGAACGCGGAAACGGTCAGCCGGGAAAGTCAGCCGGGAGCAGCGTCGGATGGTCGCTGCGCAAGTAGGCGACCAACTCCTCGGCCGACGGGTTGACGAACCCGCGGTCGCCGACGACCACGGTCGGGACCGTCTCGTTGCCATTGGCGTGCTGCCGGACGATCGCCGCGTCGTCGTCGGATTCCCAGATGTTGTGCTCGACGCGCTCGACGCCGAGCCGGTCGAGGCTGCTGCGGAGCATCGAGCAGAACCCGCACGCCGGGCGCCAGTAGAGATCGATCCGGGTGGGGGCGGTGAGGTCGGTGGAGGCGGTGTCGGCGGGGGAGTCGGACGTGCTCATCGGTCGGGTGCAACGACGCGAGCGGCGCCGTATTCCCGATGGAACCCGACGCCGCCGGCCGACGTCCAAGGCGTGCCAGACTGGTGCAGCGATTCGAAGGGGGCGAGCCATGGGTATCACGTTCGACGATCCGGTCCTCGGACCGGCGGGGCCACCTGACGCGACACCGCGCCGCCGCCGGATGATCGCCGCGATCACGGCGGCGGTCGTCGCCGCCGTCGCCCTGGGGGCCGGCTTCGCCGTCGGGCGCTCGACCGGTACCGGCGAGGGCACGGCGTCGGCATCGCCGGGCACCGTGCCGGAGGGGGCGACGACCGCGGCCGCCAGCCCGGTCGACGTCGCCGACACCGAGCCGCCGGTGCCGGTGACGACCGTGGTGATCGGCGACGACGCCAGCTCGTCGTACGTCGGCGAGCTCGGCGGCGTCTCGGTGCGATCGTGGACGGGCCCGGGGGGAACCGTCGGTTCCACGCTGTTCGGACCGTTCACGATGCCGCTGCTCACCGAACGGACCACCGACGACGGCGACACGCTGCGTGTGCATCTCGCCCAACAGTGGGAGATGTCGGGTGACTCCGGCATCGACGGCTGGCAGCCGGCGCCGTGGTGCTTCGAGAACGGCCAGATCCGCGTGGCGCTGGAAGGCAACGGCGTGATCGACGTCGGCGCCGTCGGCTGGTACCGCGAGCCGTACCTCGGCCGTTCCGTCGCTCCCGTGCTGCTCGGCGTCGCCGACGGCCTCCCGCGGTGGGTGTTCGTCGTCCAGGTCCCCGCCGACGCCACGGGGGTCTCGGTGGCCGGCGACGGCGGTGCCACCGACGCGGCAACGCCCCAGGGTGGCGTCGCCGTGCTCACGCTCCCGGCACCGGCCGCACTCGTCGACCAACCGACCGACGACCCGTGGGCGCCTCCGCCACCGCCGGTCTACCAGGTCACCATCGACGGCGGCAGCGCCGCGGGTGTGCTGACGTCGGACGGCGCCGGCACGTGGGCCGACGAGGAGTACCAGGCGGCCTGCCAGCCGCCGCCGCCGGCGCTCCCCGAGCCCGGCATCCAACCCGCCGACCCCGCCGCCGACGAGCAAGCCGTCGCCGACGCGATGACGACGCTCTACGACGAGACGTTCCCCGGCGACCGCGAGGACCTCGTCGACGACGCCACCGGCGTCGCCGAGGCGCGCCAGCAGGTCGCCGACGGTACGTACGGCGACCAGGCCGCCGCCGCCACGGCGACCGTCGAGGAGCTCGTCTTCACCAGCCCCACCGAGGCGTGGTTCCGCTACCGCATCGACACGCCACAGTCGACGTTCGACAACCGCTATGGCGTCGCCCGGCTGGTCGACGGGGCGTGGAAGATCACCCGCGACACGATCTGCCAGGACCTGTCGCTCGCCGGGGGCGACTGCGGCGGCGGGTGGAGCCCGGTGATCCCGCCGAGCGCCCACGAGCGACCGATCGACCTGATGGTCGAGGCCGGTGAGGTGTGGTCGTCGAGCGGCGAGTGACCCGTCGCCGCTGAACAGCCGCGGGCAATGCCACGGCGGTCCCTGCCACAATGGCGACCGTGACGAGCGCGACCACCGCCTCCGCCGTGTACCTCGACCGGCTGGCCCGAGTCCGTGAGGCGATGGCCGTCCACGACGTCGACGTCCTCCTGTTGTCGGTCGGCCACGACCTCCCGTACCTCACGGGCTACACGGCGATGCCACTCGAACGCCTGACGATGCTCGTGGTCCCGCGTGACGACGCGGCGACGATGGTCATCCCGGCGCTCGAAGCGCCGCGCGTGCGTGAGGTCAGCGGCGTGTTCGACCTGCTCCCGTGGACCGAGACCGAGGACCCGACGGCGATCGTCGCCCGTCTCACCGGCACCGCCTCCCGCGTCGCCGTCGGCGACCAGATGTGGGCACGCTTCCTCGTCGAGCTGCTCCCGCAGTTGCCCGGTGCGACGTTCAGCCGTGCCGTCGACATCGTCGGTCCGCTGCGGATGGCCAAGGACCAGGCCGAGATCGACGCGCTCGCCGCTGCCGGCGCCGCCGTCGATCGCATCGCCGGTGAACTGCAGCGCGGCGAGATCCCGCTCGTCGGTCGCACCGAGGCCGAGGTCTCCGCCCACCTCTCGCGGCGGATCGTCGAGGAGGGCCACGACAAGGTCAACTTCGCCATCGTCGCGGCCGGTGAGAACGCAGCCAGCCCGCACCACCACGCCGGTTCGCGGGTCATCCGCGAGGGTGAGATCGTGCTCTGCGACTTCGGCGGCACGATGGCCGGCTACTGCTCCGACACCACTCGCTGCGTGTTCACCGGCACCCCGACGGCGGAGATCGCCGAGGCCTACGAGGTGCTCCACGCCGCCCAGCCGCGCCGGCGTCGAAGCCGGCACCGTCGGCACGCCGTGCGAGGACGTCGACCGCGCCACCCGCGCCGTGATCGACGACGCCGGGTACGGCGACTTCTTCATCCACCGGACCGGACACGGCATCGGCATGGAAGAGCACGAGGACCCCTACATCGTCGAGGGCAACACGTTGCCGCTCGCCGTCGGCCACGCGTACAGCGTCGAGCCGGGCATCTACGTGCCGGGCAAGTGGGGGATGCGGCTCGAGGACATCGTCGTCGCCACCGACGGCGGCCCGCGGCCGCTCAACCTCTCCGATCATGAGCTCATCTCCGTCTGACCTTCTCAGCGCCCGTCGCCATCCGCATCGCCACACGCTGCTCGCCGGTGCCGTCACCGTCGTCCTGGCGGTCGCTGCCACCGTCGTCGGGCTGACGCCGTGGCACGGCGCCGACATCGTCGGTGCCCAGGCGCCGCCGCCGGGTGCCACGGTGCTCAACCCGACCGGCCCGTGCCGGCTGTTCGACAGCCGCCTGACGCCCGATCTCGGGCGGATCGACGCCCGCTCGTGGCGGGTGCAGACCGTCGGTGGCCCGTGCGGCGTGCCGGCGAACGCCCGCGCCGTGGCGATCAGCATCGTCGTGATGGACGTCGAGGCCGGTGGGTACCTCACGGCGTGGCCGTCCGACGTGGCGAGGCCCGAGGTGTCGAACGTCAACTACGAGGGCGGCAACACCGTTGCCAACTCCGCCGTCGTCCGCCTCCCCGCCGGCGGCACGATCGACGTCTTCCTGTCCGGCACCGCCAAGTTCGCCGTCGACGTGACCGGCTATTTCGGTGACGCCGGCGGCGCGACCGATGCCGGCCGCTTCGTGCCGATGGAACCGACCCGCGTCGTCGACACGCGGATCTCGGGCGGTCGCGGCACCAACGACGTCGTCGTCCCACTGCCCGCCGGCGTGCCGGCCGACGCACGCATGCTCGCCGTCACGCTGACGTCGGTCGAAGCCGATGGCTTCGGCTTCCTCACCGCCTACCCCGCCGGAGCGGCGCGGCCCAATGCCTCGGTCGTCAACACCGACAGCCTCAACCCGACCCGCGCCAACCTGGCGTTCGTGCCGGTGTCTGCCGGCGGGTTCGTCGTCGCCCGGTCGACGACGAGCCACGTCCTCGTCGACGTCTGGGGCTGGTTCACCGGGCCGTCGGCGAGCGATTCGACCGAGGGTCTGTTCGTCCCGCAGTCGCCACAGCGGGTGTGGGACACGCGCCACACCAACGATCCCGTGCATCCGGGCGGAACCGTCGAACGGCGGGTCGCACCTCCGGGCGCCTCGGCGGTCGTCGCCAACCTCACCGGCATCGACCTCACCGACGCCGGTTACCTGACCGTGCAGGCGGCGGGCACTGCACGCCCCAATGCCTCGTCGCTCAACTACCGGTGGCGCCATCCGGTGGCGGCGTTGACGATCACCCGCACGTCGGACCGCGGCGTCGCCTTCTACTCCTCGGCGGGCGCCCACATCGCCGTCGACGTCGCCGGCTGGTTCGTCGGGCGGCCCGTCGCCGCCGGCCTGCCGGTGCCCGCCAACCCGTACCCGGGCGAGGACGCGCCGGTCGTCGTCATCTCCGACTCGGCCCACGCCGGGATCCGGTGGAACGGTGCGGTCCGCTACCTCCAAGGCGCCAACTTCGATGCTCGACTCGAGTCGTGTCGTCGGTTGATCGGCACGTCGTGTCGTGGACGCGAGGGCTACGCGCCACGTACCGCGGTCTCCGAGATCCAGACCCTGGCGGCCGGGCAGTACCACACGCTGGTCATGCTGACCGGCTACAACGACTGGTCCGGCACGTTCCCGACCGCCGTGCAGGCGGTCATGCAGGCGGCTCGCGACAAGGGCATCGAGCGTGTCGTCTGGATGACGTACCGCGAGAACGTCGGCTACGTCTCCCCGTCGGCGGCGTCGAACTCGGCCTCGTTCGCTGCGAACAACGCCACGCTGCACAGCGTCGCCCCGACCGGCCGATACCCCGAGCTGATCCTCGCCGACTGGCACCGCTACTCGATCAACCAGCCGTGGTTCACTGCCGACGGGGTCCACCTGACCGTCGGCGGCGCGCCGCAGTCGGCGATCTACATCTCGCGCAAGCTGGCGTTCCTCGAGCGCCGGCCGTGCCCGGCGGGCATCGGTGGACCGGTCGCCCCGGGTGGCTGGTGTGCCGACCCGGACGCCACCGGCCCGTCCTGAGCGGTCCCGCTCAGCCGGTGGTGAAGGCGGTCTCGTCGGGCGTCGGAGCGAACGACGTCAGCTCGATCAGCAGGTCGTTACCGTCGTACTCGGCGAGCACGCCGCTCTCGAGTGCGCAATAGACCTTGGTGCCACCCGACACGGGTACGTCGGCGCACACCGCCGGCTGGCCGGCGACGGTGACCTCGTAGCCCCGGGCGTCGCCGATCTTGCGGGTGGCGTCGACGCGCAACCGTTGGGCGGCGCTCGTGGCGTAGAAGTCGTAGGTCAACTGGCGGTCGCTGACGCGCGCGTTGTTGAGCGTCGCCTCGCACTCGCCGGCGGTGAGGTTGCAGGTGGCGACGGTGCCCGTGCCGTCGAGGAAGCGCACGTCGCCGATCGTGATCGACCGGCGGCTGTTGTCGGCCTGCACCACGGTCGCATCCGACTCCAGACCGCCGAGCCGTGTCAGCACCGAATAATGGGCGGTGAACTGCTCGACCCGAACGCGGTCGAGGCGCTGCAGCACGGCATCGATCGCCGCATCGCCCGTGCTCTCGGTGCCCGGGGCGTCGTCGTCGAAGCTCGGCCGTTGGCCGGTCATGCACCCGGCGGTGAGCAGTGCGAGGGCGAGACACGCAGCGGTCGAGCGGAACAGGCGCAGGCGGGCCATGGCGCCGTCAGGCTACGGCGTTACCCTGCGCGAACGTGATCAGCCTCGACGCCGCCACCGTGCTCTTGCAGTGGGCGGCGGGCGGCATGCTCTTTTGTTGGTTCACGACCCGCCGGCGCATCGCCAGCCTCGGCTACGGCTGGCTGCTGCGTGGCGTCTACGCCTGCTTCGCCGCCGGTTCGTTCGCCGCCGGGCTCGCCCTCGGGGTCGTGCCCGTGCGCGAGGCTGCCTCGATCGGCGTGGTGCTTTCCTGCCTGTTCGCCCTCGCCGTGTCGATCCGGCGCAAGGCGGCCGGTGTCAGCGGTGCCCGCGCCGAACACGACCGGCGCACGGCTCGGGTGGCGGCGATGACCGGGATCGAACGCCCCGCCGACGATCCCGTCGACGACCGGCCCGACGACGAACGCGGCCCGGAGTTCCCGCCGATCCTCGACCTCGTGCCGGCCCTGATCGGCGCCGTCGGGCTGGTCGCTGCCGCACTCGACGCCGGCGGCAACCCGGCCGTGGCGCTCGCCCGCACGCTCGTCGGTGCGGCGTTCCTCGGGGCGATCTCCGACGCCATGCTGCTCGGGCACTGGTACCTGACGCAGCCCGGCCTGCCGCGCCGCCTGCTCAACGAGATGGTCAACGCCCTGATGTGGCTGTGGCCGGCCGAGGTGCTGGTGATGCTGTTGCCGACGGGCATGATCAGCGTGCTCGTCGGGTCGGTCGACGACGGCTGGGGAGGGATGCTCGGCTGGATCTGGTTGGCCTGCTCGATCACCACGATCGTGCTGATCTTCGTCACCCGGGCGGCACTGCGCGAACGCGCCTACTCCGCCGTGATGGCCGCCACCGGGCTGCTGTACCTGGCCATCCTCACCGGATTCGGCATGGACATCGTCGCCCGCGCCGTGCTCTCGGGTTGACCGCTGTGCGAGACTCTGCGCCATGGCACGCCCCGTGTGGAGTGGCACGATCTCGTTCGGACTCGTCGCCATTCCGGTCAAGCTGTACAACGCCGTGCGCCGGCAGAGCGTCTCGTTCAACCAGCTCGACGATCGCAACATGTCGCGCATCCGCTACCGCAAGGTGAACGGTGAGACCGGCGAGGAGGTGCCCGACGAGCACATCATCAAGGGGTACGAGATCTCCAAGGGTCGCTACGTCGTCGTCGATCCCGACGAGCTCGAACCGTTCATGCCGGTGGCCAACAAGTCCGTCGACCTGGAGGAGTTCGTCGACCTCGAACAGATCGATCCCGTCTACTACGACGCCGCCTACCACCTCGCCCCCGACGGCCCCAAGAAGCCCTACGTCCTCCTCGCCCGGGCGATGGAGGCCAGTGGCAAGGTGGCGATCGGCCGCTTCGTGATGCGCAACAAGCAGTACACGGCGGCGATCCGCGCCGAGGACGGCCGACTGGTGATGTCGACGTTGGCCTACGCCGACGAGGTCGTCGACCCGGCCGACATCGACGATCTCGACGGGCTCGACGAGGTCGACGTCAGCGCCAAGGAGATCAAGATGGCCGAGTCGCTCGTCGAGTCGTTGTCGGCCGACTTCGAGCCGGAGAAGTACCACGACGAGTACCGCGAAGAGGTCATGGCGCTGATCCAGATGAAGGCCGACGGGGAGGAGTTCGAGGTGCCCGAGGCGGCGGCCGAGAAGCCGAAGGTGGTCGACATCATGGCGGCCCTCGAGGCCAGCGTCGCTGCCGCCAAGGGCGCCCGCAGCCGCCACCCGGCGAAGAAGGCGGCCGCCAAGAAGTCGGCTGCCAAGAAGTCGGCCTGACGGCGATCGGCGCGCACATGGCAGCTCCGGTCGAGGCCGAGATCGACGGCCGATCCGTCCGCCTCACCAACCTCGACAAGGTCCTGTACCCGTCGGGGTTCACCAAGGCCGAGGTCGTCGACTACCACCTGCGCATCGCCCCGACGATCATCCCCCACCTCGCTGGGCGGTGCATCACGTTCCGCCGGTACCCCGACGGCACCGACGCCGAGGGATTCTTCGAGAAGCGCTGCCCGTCGCACCGACCCGACTGGGTGGAGGTCGCGCTCGGGCCGGGCGACCGCCGGGGTGGCATCGAGTACTGCCGCATCGAGGAGCCGGCGTCGATGGTGTGGGCGGCCAACCTGGCGGCGATCGAGCTCCACGCGCCGATGGCACTCGCCGCCGATCTCGACACGCCGCGCATTCTCGTGTTCGACTTCGATCCCGGGCCGCGCACGTCGATCGTCGACTGCTGTGAAGTGGCCCTCGGTGTGCGCGACGTGCTCGCTGCCGTCGATCTCGAGGGCTGGTGCAAGACGTCGGGCTCGAAGGGCCTCCAGCTGTACGTGCCGTTGAACACCGACGGGCCGACGCACGACGCGGCCGCCGACTTCGCCCTCGCCGTCGGTCAGGTGATGGAACGGCAGATGACGGGCCGCGTCACGACCGTCATGGCGAAGGCCGAGCGGCCGGGCAAGGTGTTCGTCGACTGGAGCCAGAACGCCCACCACAAGACGACCATCGCGCCGTACTCGTTGCGCGCCCGCCCGGAGCCGACGGTGTCGACGCCGGTCACGTGGGACGAGGTCGAGTCGTGCGCAGCCGGCGATGTCGAGCTGCGCTTCGAGGCGGATGACGTGCTCGCCCGCGTCGACGAGTTCGGCGACCTGTTCGCGCCGGTGCTCACCGTCGAGCAGTCGTTGCCGACGGCGTCGTGAGGTGCGCCGCCCTCCTGGTGGCGGCGCTGCTCGTTGTCGCGGGGTGCAGCGACTCGCCGTCCGACTCGCAGGCGACGACACCGATGACCCTCGACGACGTCGCTCCACCGGCCAGCGATCTCGTCGACCTGGCCACGGACGACCCGCTGCCGTTCCCCGGCTACGAGGTGGACCGGGTCACGATCGCCCCGTTGCCCGCCGACACGACGGCGTCGCCGGGCACCGTCCCGGTGCTCACCGGTTGGGCGGCGTTCGACCAGGAGATCCGCCGATCGGTCGTCGACCGCGGGTCGGCAGCGGTGTCGGTCGCCGTCGCCGTCGACGGCGAGGTCATCCACCACGCAGCGATGGGTGTGGGCGACGCCGAGTCCGGGCGCCCCGCCGAGGTCACCGATCGGTTCCGGATCGCCAGCATCTCCAAGACGATCACCGCCATCGTCGTGCTGCAGCTCGTCGAGGAGGGCCTGGTCGGGCTCGACGAACCGGTCGGTGCACGGCTGGCCGCCGCGCTCGGCGTGGCACCCGGGCCCGGGGTCGCCGACCTCACCGTGCGTCGACTGCTGACCCACACCTCGGGATTCGCGCAGTACGAGGACCTCTTCTTCCGCAACCAGGTCGACACGTGTGCTGCCGCCGCGGCGGTCGGGCTGGCACGCAGCGCGTCGAGCGGCGGCTTCCGCTACAGCAACATGAACTACTGCGTGCTCGGCGTCCTCGTCGAGCAGCTCACCGGCACGCCCTACGAGGAGGCGGCGTACGAGTGGCTGCTGACGCCACTCGGCATCTCCGGGATGCGCCTGGCGCCGACCTACGACCCCGGTCCCGGCGAGGTCGAACACCGGTCGGTTCCCGGGCGCAACTACATGGAGGTGCTCGGTGCCGCCGGCGCATGGGTGGCGACGCCTGCCGAGCTGATCCGCATCCTCGACTCGCTCGACCCGACGACGCCAGGCTGGAAGCCGCTCGAACCCGACACGGTGGCAATGATGAAGACGGCAGCGAACTCGGCGGCAACACCCGATCGGGGCTACGGGATGGGCCTGATCCTCTACGGCGGCGGAGCCGCCGGACACACCGGCACCGTCGAGAGCACCCATGCGATGGTGCTCGATGGCGCCGACAACGTGACGTGGGCGATCACGGTCAGCGGCGAGGTGCCGAGCGAGTCGAACGACCTGGCCGGGATCGTCAGCCGGGCCCTGGTCGCCGGTGGTTTCGTCCCGGCCTGACGCCGACCTGTGAGAATTTGCGCCGCCGATGTCGCACACGTGCCGCCTGCTCCGACATCTGGGGTGCAGGCGTCGCACGGTGCGGCACCCCACACGAAAGGTCAACGAGTCATGAAGTACGTCATCCTCATCCATTCCAACCCCCAGCCGTGGGGCCATCCCACCGGTGACTACCTGGCCGAGTTCCAGGCGCTGCCGGCCCAGCAGCAGGCGCAGCTGTCGGCCGACTTCGAGCAGTTGCTCGGCGAGCTCGCTGCCAGCGGCGAGCTGCTGGGTGGTGAAGCGCTGGGCGATCCCCGTTCGTCGGCGGTCGTCCGCTGGGCCGACGGCGCGCCGATCGTCAGCGACGGTCCGTACAGCGAGACCAAGGAGCAGTTCGCCGGGTTCTTCCTCATCGACGTCGCCACCCGCGAGCGGGCCGAGGAGCTCGGGCAGCGGTTCGCCAGCCCGGGCGAGACGATCGAGGTCCGGCCGGTGATGTGGTCCGGTGGCGACGACTGACGACGCCTGGCGCGCCGAGACGCCGACCGTCCTCGCCGCCCTCCTGCGCCGCAGCGACGACGTCGGGGCGTGCGAGGACGCCGTCCAGGAGGCGCTGCTGGCGGCGTCTCGCCAGTGGCCCGACGACGGTGTGCCCGACGACCCGCGGGCCTGGCTGGTCCGGGTGGCGTCGCGAAAGTTGATCGACCATCAGCGCCGCGATGCGGCCCGTCTCGCCCGGGAGCGGCGCGTTCGACCGGGAGCGGCGGGTCGTCGACGACGCACCGAGCACTGCCGGCCGGCTCGACGACACGCTGCACGTCCTGGTCCTGTGCGCCCACCCGGCGCTCACCGCCCCGTCGCAGGTGGCGTTGATGCTGCGTGCCGTGTGTGGGCTGTCGACGTCGCAGATCGCCGCCGGATTCCACGTGCCCGAGGCGACGATGGCCCGACGTCTCAGCCGGGCCCGATCGACGATCGACGAGCGGGACCGAGCCGTGCCACCGCCGTCGGCGGCCGACCTGGTGATCCGCATCAGCGCCGTCCGGCACGCCCTGGCGCTGATGTTCAACGAGGGGTACACGGCCTCCGGCGGGCCGCAGCTCGTCGACGCCGACCTCGCCGCCGAAGCGATCCGGATCACCCGCCACCTGCAGGCGGCGCTGCCGCACGACACCGAGACGATGGGCCTGTTGGCGTTGATGCTCCTCAGCCACTCCCGCGCCGCCGCTCGCGTCGACGGGCGCGGTGAGCTCGTGCCGCTGCCGGACCAGGAGCGTCAGCGATGGGACCGCGAGCTGATCGCCGAGGGGGTCGAACTCGTCGAGCGCGCCCTGCCCGCCGGTCCCGTCGGGCCGTTCCAGCTGCAGGCGGCGATCGCTGCCGTCCACGCCGAGGCGGCGACGGCCGCGGCCACGGACTGGGCGCAGATCGTCGAGCTGTACCGCCTGCTCGACCGTCGCGCGCCGTCGCCGGTGGTCACGCTCAACATGGCCGTGGCCGTCGGGATGGCCGAGGGCGCCTCGTCGGGACTGTCGCTGCTGGCGCCGTTGCTCGACGACCCGGCGCAACGACACAACCACCGTCTCGCCGCCGCGCAGGCACACCTCCTCGAACTGGCCGGCGACACCGCCGCCGCCCGCGAGGCGTTCGCCCGCGCCGCGTCGATGACGACGAGCATCCCCGAGCAGCGGTACCTCAACCGGCGCGCCGCATCGTGACGCAGACTCAGAGCCGGGGTGCGACCGCCTCGGCGACGAGGTCGAGCTGCTCGAGGTCCGACAGGTCGAGGACCTGCAGGTAGATCCGTTCGGCGCCGGCGTCGCGCCACGCGGCGAGCGTCTCGACGACCTGGTCGACCGTGCCGGCGGCGCCGTTCTCGATCAGCTCGTCGGTCTCCCGACCGAGCGTCTTCGCCCGCCGGCCGAACTCGGCCTCGTCGCGGCCACAGCACACGATGAGCGCTGCCGAGAACGTCATCGTCGCCGGGTCGCGATCGATGTCGGCGCACGCCTGGCGCACCCGGTCGCACTGCTCGACGAAGCGCTCGCGGCTCATGAACGGCGTGTTGAACTCGCTGGCGAAGCGGGCGGCGAGCGCCGGGGTGCGCGACTTCCCGCCGCCGCCGACGATGATCGGCACCGGCGTCTGGACGGGCTTCGGGAGCGCCGGCGACCCGGTGATCGGGTAGTACCCGCCCGGCGAGTCGAACGTGTCGCCGAGCGGCGTCTCCCACAGGCCGGTGATGATCTCGAGTTGCTCCTCCAGGCGATCGAAGCGCTCACCGAGCGGCGGGAACGGGATGCCGTACGCCTCGTGCTCGGTCTGGAACCATCCGGCACCGAGGCCGAGCTCGACGCGGCCCGCCGACATCTCGTCGACCTGGGCGACGCTGATCGCCAACGGCCCCGGCAGGCGGAACGTCGCCGACGTGACGAGCGTGCCGAGGCGGATCGTCGACGTCTCGCGGGCGATGCCGCCGAGCGTGATCCAGGCCTCGGTCGGACCGGGCATGCCGTCGCCCGACATCGCCACGTAGTGGTCGCTGCGGAAGAACGCTCCGTAGCCGAGCCGCTCGGCGTGCTGGGCGACCGCCAGCAGCTGCGCGTAGGTGGCGCCCTGCTGTGGCTCGGTGAAGATGCGGAGGTCGGAGAGATCCATCGGGCCAGCCTAGGAAGCATCCCGCCGGCAGGGCGTGCGACACTGACCCGATGGCATCACTGCAGCACGCCGGCCGGTCGGTCGACGACGTGGTCGCCGACCTCGCCGCCAAGCGCCGCCACGACGTCCGCTGGTCGGACGGCCGGACGTTCGGCATGGTCTACGACGGGGGCCCGTCGGTGCACGAGGTCGCCGAGGCGGCGGCGCGGATGTACCTCCACGAGAACGCCCTCAACACCCGGGCGTTCCCGTCGCTGGGCGAGATCCAGTCCGACGTCGTCGGGTGGACCGCCGACCTGCTCCACGGCGACGACGAGGTCGCCGGCTTCGTGACGAGCGGCGGCACCGAGTCGATCCTCTGCGCGGTGCTCGCCGCCCGCGAGCGTGGGCGTGTCGAGCGTGGCGTCACCGACCCCGAGATGGTGCTCGCCGACTCGGCGCACGCCGCGTTCCACAAGGCGGCGCACCTGTTCGGCATCGCCGTCCACCAGACGCCGGTGCTCGACGACTGGACCGCCGACGTGGCGGCGATCGCCGAGCACGTCGGCCCGAACACCGTCCTCGTCGTCGGCTCGGCACCGCAGTACCCGCAGGGCGTGGTCGACGACATCCCGGCGATCGCCGCGCTGGCCGCGTCCGCTGGCATCAGCTGTCACGTCGACGCCTGTATGGGGGGCTTCGTGCTGCCGTTCGCCGAGATGCTCGGCCGCGACGTGCCGCCGTGGGACTTCCGCGTCGAGGGCGTGACGACGATCTCGGCCGACGTCCACAAGCTGGGCTACTCGCCCAAGGGCGCCTCGGTGATCCTCCATCGCACCAGGCAGTTGCGTCGCTACCAGACGTTCACGTTCGACGACTGGCTCGGTGGCTTCTACGCGTCGCCGAACCTGCAGGGGTCCCGGTCGGGGATGCCGATGGCGTGTGCGTGGGCGGTGATGTCGCACCTCGGCATCGTCGGCTACGTCGACCTGACTCGCCAGGTGCTCGAGTCGGCCGACACCTTCCGCGCCGGGGTCGCCGAGATCGACGGCATCCGGGTCCTCGGCGACGGCCGCTTCCATCTCGTGACGATGGCTGCCGATCCGGCGTTCGCGCCGGAGATCGACATGTTCGCCCTCGGCGACGCCCTCGCCGAGCGCGGCTGGTACCACGATCGTCAGGCCCGGCCGGACAGCTTGCACTCGACGGTCAGCAACACCAACACCGGCGTGATGGACGAGTACCTGGCCGACCTCGCCGCCGCCGTCGCCGCGCTCGGTGGCACCACGACGTCGGACCGTTCGACGACGTACGCCACCCTCGAGTGACCCCCTGAGCCGCGTCGGCTCGTCGACCTGCGAGCCCTGCCGGGGCGCGAGCGCGTCGCCGAACGAGAATGGCGGCCGCAAGTTCGGGCATGTACCCGAACCGAAACTCCATACGGGGAGCGGACTATTTGACATTTCCGGCGATCGCGGCCAGTCTGATCGGGCACATGCCGCAGGGGCGTGGTGCGCGACAGGTCGACTGACCGGTAGGGGAGATCGAAGTATGAGGGCACATCGGACGAGTCGTCGATCGGACGCGCTTGCCGCGTTGGTGGTCGGAAGCTTGTTTGCCGTCGCCGCGTGCGGCGGGAGCGACGACGACGGTGGAGCTGCGGCCACCGACCCGAGTGAGGGATCGGATCCAAGCGGTGAGGAGACTCCCGACGACGGCGGCCCGGTCCACGGTGGCCATCTGGTGTACGGCATCGAGGCCGACACGGCAAACCCCTTCGCTCCCTATTCGGCGAGCTACGCCACCGGCGGCTACGTGTTGCTGAACTCGCTCACGGACACGCTGTTCACCGTCACGCCCGAGGGCGACATCGCCCCGATGCTGTTCGAGTCCTACGAGGCGAACGACGACTTCACGGAGTGGACCTTCCAGGTCCGCGAAGGCATCGAGTTCCACGACGGCACGCCGCTCGACGGTGCCGCCGTCGAGTTCAACATCGAGACCTGTCAGTACTCACCGACGACCGCGTCGGCGCTCGCCAGCATCGACGACGTGTCGTCGTCGGGCCAGGAAGTGACGATCACCACCCACACACCTCAGGTCGCCCTGCCGTACGCCTTCGTCGAGCGCCAGTGCGCCCACATGATGTCGCCGACGTGGATGGGCAGCCTCGAAGACGTGCCCCAGCGCGTCGAGGATTCGCCGGTCTACGACGCCGAACTGGCCGCCACACCGGCGGACGGCAACGCGCAGGAGCCGGTCGGCCTCGGAGCGTTCGTCTTCGAGTCGTACACGCCGGGCAACGGCAACTCGTTCAAGGCCGTGCGCAACGAGAACTACTGGCGCGGCCCGAACGGCATCACCGGTGAGAACCTGCCGTTCCTCGACAGTGTCGAAGCGGTCGTCGCCGTCGACGAAGGAAGCCGCTCGAACGGGCTGCGCTCGGGCGAGTTCGACCTGATGCACACGTCGAACACGGATGCGGTCTCCCGCTTCGTCGACGACGACGACTTCGACGTGATCACCTCGAGCAGGTTCGGTGACACGCACTACTTCATGCTCAACGTCGCCGAGGGCGACGACGACCCGGACGGCCAGAACGCCGACAGCCCGTTGCTCAACGTCCACTGCCGCCGCGCACTCGCCTTCGCCATGGACAAGGAGCGCCTCGTCGAAGAGCGCCAAGCCGGACTCGTCGAGGTCGCCAACGGTCCGTTCGGGCCCGGTCAGCCCGGCTATCTGGAAGACACCGGCTATCCCGGCTACGACATCGACGAGGCCAACGTCGAGATGGACCAGTGCCTGTCGGAGCTCGGCACCGACAGCATCGAGTTCGGGCTGAGCACCACGAACGATCCGTTCAACGTCGAGACGAACACGTTGATCCTGTCGATGTGGACCGAAGCGTTCGGCGACAAGGTCAGTGCGACCGTCGAAGCCATCGAGCAGGGCCAGTACATCGGACTCGCCGTCGTCGGCATGTTCGACGGCACCTCGTGGCGCAGCCATGGGGGCGTCGATCCGGCGACCCAGGCCGTGTGGTGGCAGAGTGCGTCGGCCGGTCCGATCGGCTCGCCCGCATTGAACTTCGGGCGCATCCGCAACGCCGACATCGATGCCGCGTTGGACGTCATCCGCAGCGAAGGCGATCAGGCCCTGCGCACGGAAGCCGCGGAGGACCTCAACCGGATCTTTGGCGAGCAGGTCTACAACCTCTGGTGGGCGTGGGCCGTCTGGGGCATCGTGCAGCAGCCGTACGTCAACGGCGTGGAGAGCAACGTGCTCCTCGACGGCGGCGAGGGTGTCGGGCTGGCGTTCGCTGGTCTGCACCAGATGAACCAGATCTGGTGTGATGGCGGCGTCTGCGAGTGATGCGCTGACCGGCGACGCCGGGGTTCTCCTCGACGTCGTCGATCTCAAGACGCACTTCTTGACGCCTCGCGGCCGGGTCCGCGCCGTCGACGGTGTCACGCTCTCGCTGGAGCGTGGCACCGTCGTCGGTGTCGTCGGGGAATCGGGTTCGGGCAAGACCGTGCTGGCGCGGTCGATCATGAACCTGTTGCCGCGGGACAACGTCGTCCGTTCGGGTCGGGTGATGTTCATGGGCCGCGACCTGATGGCGGCGAGCCCGAAGGAGATCCGACGGATCCTCGGCGCGGACCTCGCCATGGTCTTTCAGGATCCGATGAGCTCGCTCAACCCGGTGATGACGATCGGCAAGCAGATCACCGAGCCGTTGCGTCAGCACCTCCGGATGGGACGACGCGAAGCACGGGACACGGCGGTCGCGTTGCTGCGGTCGACGAACATCCCCGAACCGGAGCGCCGCTTCGACGAGTACCCACACCAGTTGTCGGGTGGCATGCGTCAACGGGTGATGATCGCGCTGGCGCTGGCGTGCGGCCCGCGGCTGCTCTTCGCTGACGAGCCGACCACGGCACTCGACGTCACGGTGCAGGCCGAGATCCTCAACCTGTTGCAGGATCAGCAGGCCGAGCGGTTCATGGCGATGGTCCTGGTGACGCACGACCTCGGTGTCGTGGCGGGACGCACCGACGAGATCGCAGTGATGTACGCCGGCCGGATCGTCGAGCACGCGCCCACCGCCGTGTTGTTCTCGCAGATGCGCCATCCCTACACCGAGGCCTTGCTGCGCTCGATGCCCCGAGTCGAGAACCCGAGTCATACGCGCCTGCGGGTGATCGACGGCCGACCGCCGATCCTGATCGACCCGCCACCTGGCTGTTCGTTCGCGTCGCGCTGTCCCTACGTGCACGACCGCTGCCGCGCCGAGCGTCCACCGCTGGCCGACGAGTCCGGCAGTGGTCATCGGTTCGCGTGCCACGCACCGCTCGGCACGACGCAGAGCAGTGACGCGCTCGCACGCAACCTGTCCGCGGGGCTCCCCCAGGCGATGGTGCTTCTCGAGCACGGCGCCGAACAGACGGTGGCAGCGGCCGGCGTGGGGCGGTCGAGCGAGGGTCCTCGACCATGACGTTCCTCCGGCACCGCCCCGGCACGGTGATGGCGGTCAGTGCCATCGTCGTGCTGATCCTCGGCGGATTCCTCGGCGCGCCGATGCTGGCGACGTTCCTCGTCGTGTTCTTGTTCATCGTGGCCGGCGCGGCGATCGTCAACGGCGCCTACGTGCTGCGCCAATTGCTGGTCGTCATCCCGACCTTGTTCGCCGTGACCGCGTTCACCTTCTACCTCCAGAACGGGCGGGGGGACAAGCGTGACCTCGCGTTCAACCTGCTCGGACCGGGCGCCACCGAAGCGGGCGTCGACGGGATCGTCAAGGAGTTCCACCTCGACGAGCCGCTGTGGCATCGCTACCTCCTGTGGTTGAGCGACGCGGTGCGTGGCGACTTCGGTCGTTCGGCGATTCAGGGACGCGAGGTGTCCCAGGTGATCGGCGACGCGATTCCCGTCACCTTGCAGTTGATGCTGTACGCCCAGATCCTGGCGCTGCTGATCGCGGTGCCGCTCGGCGTCTACGCCGCATACCGCGCCAACCGGCGTGGGGATCGCATCGCCAGCACGCTCGCACTGGCCGGGCTGTCGATCCCCAACTTCACTCTCGCCGTGCTGCTGATTCTCTTCTTCTCGATCGGCGGGCTGTCCGCTTTCGGCGTCGACATCGGCGTCGAGGTGCTGCCCGCGTTCGCGGTACGTGCCGTTCGGAGAAGACGCCGTGCTGCATTTCAAGCACCTCGCGCTGCCGACGATTGCCTTGGCGATCGGCCAGAGCGCGGCGTACATGCGAGTGCTGCGCTCGGACATGATCACCACGCTCCAGGAGACCTTCATCACGACCGCCAAGGCGAAGGGTGTTCCCGATCGCCGCATCCTGTGGGGCCACGCGCTGCGTCCGTCCTCGTTCACCCTGATGACCGTGTTCGGTGTGAACACCGCCGCGTTGATCGGTGGCGCACTGGTGATCGAGACGATCTTCACGCTGCCCGGTCTGGGCACGGCGATCGGCACCTCGATCTTCCAGAAGGACTTCCTCGTCGTGCAGGGGATCGTCGTCGTCATTGCCATCGGCTTCATCCTGATCAACTTCCTCGTCGACCTGCTCTATGCCGTTCTGGATCCGAGGGTGCGCAGTGTCCGTGCTTGACCACGCTGTGGAATCGACGACCGGGGTCCCGACGAGCGACGGTCCCGACCCCGCCGGCCAGTACGTGCGCCGCCGTCTCGGCATCTGGTTCTGGCTGTCGGTCGTGTGGCTCTCGGCGCTGGTGCTGGCCGCGCTCGTCGCCGACCTGTTGCCGCTGAAGGATCCCAACACGACGTTCCGCGGCGTCGCCCGCTCGGGACCGTCGGCCGAGCACTGGTTCGGTGCCGACAACATCGGCCACGACGTCTTCAGCCGGACGATCTACGGGGCGCGCCGTTCGTTGGCCGTGTCGGCCGTGGCGACGATGATCGGCCTGGTCATCGGCGCTGCCGTCGGTCTCGTCGCGGGGTACTACCGGCGCATGCTCGATGGCGTGATCGTCGCCGCGCTCAACGTGATGCTGGCGATCCCCGGTCTGGTGCTGCTGCTGGCGTTGATCTCGTTCCTCGCTCCTGCAGGTGAAGCGTCGCCGACGAAGCAGACGGCGTGGGCGACGGTCGCGCTGGCGATCCTGACGATTCCCACGATCGCCCGCGTCACGCGCGCTCAGACGATGGCCTGGTCCGACCGCGAGTTCGTGCTGGCGTCGAGAACACTCGGCGCCCGGAACAAGCGCATCTTGTTCCGCGACATCCTCCCGAACATCGTGTCGGCCGTCGTGTCGTACGCCTTCGTGCTGCTGGCCGTGTTGATCATCGTCGAAGCCACGCTCGCCTTCTTCGGCGTCGGCGACGTGACCGGCGTCAGCTGGGGGATCATGATCCAGAACGGACGGCCACAGCTCGAGGACTCGCCGCACATGGTGCTGTTTCCCGCCATGTTCATGTGTTTCACGATCATCGCCTTGAACTTCATCGGCGACGAATTGCGTACCCGATTCGATGTGCGCGAAGGCGGGATCTGATGGCCGGCACGGGCACCGTTCACCTCCGTGACCACGACGACGACGACGTCGTGCTCGACGTCGATCACCTGGTGGTCGAGTTCCCGACCCGGCGGGGCAAGGTGCACGCCGTCAGCGACATCAGCCTCGACCTCGTGGATCGCGAGACGCTGGGGATCGTCGGCGAGTCCGGTTGCGGGAAGTCGACGACCGGGCGGGCGATCATGCGCGTGCCACCGCCGACATCGGGCACCGTCCGACTCAACGGCGTCGATCTGTCCACGCTCGGTGCGGACCAGCTCCGCGACGTCCGCGGCAAGCTGCAGATGATCTTCCAGGACGCCGTGTCGTCGCTCAACCCGCGGCGCCCGATCCGTGACATCGTCGCCGAACCGCTCACGATCCGCTGGCTCGAATCGTTCCGCCGCGCCGGTGTGGTGCGCGGTTGGGAACGGTACGTGCCGTGGATGTTGCGGATCTGGCGTCATCCGATCATTCGTACGGTGGCGGTCCCTGCCTGCGTGACGTTCTTCGCCGGCTTGATCGTCTGGGTCATCTCGACATCGATCGGCACCGTCGACGCCGACGGCATCCCTGACGGTGGGGTCGGGGCGACCGTCGGCGCCGTGGCGATGATCGCCGCGGGTGTTGCGATTGCTCCCTTCGCGGCGATGTTCGTCGTCACCGCCGCGATCTGGTTGCTCCTGTCCCTCCTGATGCCGGTCGCCGCGATCCCGCGCAGCATTCGCATCCGACGAGCGCGGCCGGCATTTGCGGCGGCGACCGAACTGAAGGTTCGTCAGGTGCTCGACGACGTCGGCATCGATGCGGCCGCGGCGCTCGACCGCCGGCCGCACGAGTTCTCCGGCGGGCAGGCGCAACGGATCTCGATCGCTCGAGCACTCATCCTCGATCCGCAGGTGATCATCTGTGACGAACCGGTCTCGGCGCTCGACGTGTCGGTGCAGGCGCAGGTACTCAACCTGCTCGAAGACCTCAAGGAGAAGTACGGCATCTCGCTGGTCTTCATCGCCCACGACCTGGCGGTCGTCAAGAACATCGCCGACCGCATCGTCGTGATGTATCTCGGCAAGATCTGCGAGGTCGCCGAGTCCGACGACCTGTTCGCCGCACCGTTGCATCCCTACACGAACATCCTGCTCAGTGCGATCCCGGCAACCGACCCGGCGATCGACCCCCGCTCCGCGATCAGCCTCGGCGGCGAGTTGCCCTCGCCGATCAACCCGCCGAGTGGCTGTCGTTTCCGGACGCGATGTGCCAGCGCCGGCGAGATCTGCGCGACGGACGAGCCCGAGCTCCGCGAGCTGGCGCCCGGGCAGTACGTCGCCTGTCACTTCCCCGTCGCCGCGGCCGAGCGGTACTCGACGCGGACGTCGGCGGTGACGTCGTGACGCTCGAACTCGGCGTGATCGCCGATGACCTGACCGGTGGGGCGATGGTGGCGAGCCTCCTGGAGCGAGCGGGGATCCGCACGCCCGTCGTCACCTCCGTCGCCGCGCTGCACGAGGTGGCGGGCGATGCCGAAGCGGTCGTCTACGCCGGCCGGCACCGCTTGATGCCGTCCGCTGCCGCCCGACGCGTGGCGACCGACGTCGCGGAGGCACTGCGCGTCATGGGGTGTCGCCGACTGTTCTCGAAGTACAGCGCCACCTTCGACTCCACCGACGACGGCAACATCGGCCCGGTCGCCGATGCCCTCCTCGAGGCCATGGACGCCCCCGCCACCGTGTTCTGCCCGGGGTTCCCGGAATCGTGGATCACCGTCTTCCACGGCAAGATGTTCGTCCTCGACGATCTGCTGCACGAGTCGTTCAAGCGCCACGACCCCGTGACGCCGATGCTCGACAGCGATCTCGTCGCCGTCCTGCAACGCCAGACCGGGCGGGCGGTCGGGCTGCTCGGCCATCGCGTGCTGCGTCAGGGCGTCGCCGCGGCCCGGGCCCATCTGGCCGATCGAATCGCCGCGGGTGAGTCATTCTTCGTCGTCGACAGCGTCGACGACGACGACATCGCCGTGTGCGCCGAAGCCGTCGCCGACTGGGCCGTGACCACGGGTGCCGACGCGTTCCCGGTGGCCCTGGCGCGGTCGGCGGGACTGCGCACCGACGCCGGCCGGGCGGCACGCGCGACGCACCCCGCGGTGGGCGGCCGCGAGATCCTCCTCGCCGGCAGTTGCGCCGGCGCCACGGCCCGACAACTCGCCCGCTTCGCCGACGAGCATCCGGTCCTGCGGATCGACGTTGCCGCGGTGCACTCCGTCGACGACGAAGCCCGCCGGGCGATCGAGTGGGCACGCGAGCACAGCACGGGTGGTCCGGTCGGCATCGCCACCACGGCTGCCCCGGACGAGGTGGCGCGCATCAAGCGTGCCGTCGGCGACGACCGGGCGTCGGAGATCGCCACCGCCGTGATGCAGCGGGTGGCGTCGCTGCTGTCGGGCGAGGGGTTTCGGCGGATCGTGGTCGCCGGCGGCGAGACCACTGGAGCGGTGCTCGACGGCCTCGGCGTCGACTGCTTCGAGGTCACTCCGTTCGACGACCTCGGCGGCGGCTTCTGTCACGCGACGAGCCCGGAGCCGATCTCGATCCTCTGCAAGGCTGGTGCGATGGGCGATGCGGGACTGATCCTGCGCGGGTTCGACCGGATGCGCGCCGCCGAGGACGGCGAGCCGCGATGACCGGCACGATCGACGAGGCACAGCTGCGCGACGATCTCGCCACGCAGTACCGGCGCGTGGTCGCGCTCGGCCTCAACGAACTGTCGTCGGGCAACATCAGCGCCCGCCTCGGTGACGCCATGCTGATCTCGCCGACCGGGGCGAGCGCCGACACGATCACGCCCGAGTCGTTCGTGCGCATGCACGCCGACGGCACGTGGGACGGCGACACGAGGCCGTCCACCGAGTGGCGGATGCACGCCGCGGTCTATCGAGCCAAGCAGTCGGCCGGTGCCGTGGTGCACACGCACAGCGACGCCTGTGTCGCACTCGCCGCTCACGGTCGACGTCTCCCAGGATTCACCTACGTCGTCGGGTTCTTCGGCGGCAACGACGTGCCGTGCGTTCCCTACAACACGTTCGGGACGCAGTTGCTGGCCGACGATGCCGCCGCCGCGCTCGGCGAGCGCACGGCGTGCCTCCTCGCCAACCACGGCATGATCGCCCGCGGTCGAGACATCGCCGGGACCGTCGACGCCGCCCACCGCCTCGAGATCCTGTGCCGGCAGTATCTGGCCGCGCTCCAGATCGGCGAACCGAACCTGCTCACCGACGCCGACTGGCAGGACTTCTTCGAGCGCTCCAAGCGTTTGGCGTACGGCGAGATCGTCTGATCCACGGCGACCTGTTCGGCGGGCGATCAGGTCGCGGGCGCGTGCTGGGGGCCGCGGACCAACCGGCCGGGGAGTGCCCCGGTCGCCACGCCGCGCTCGAAGATCACTTCGCCGCTGCAGATCGTGACGTCGTAGCCGTCGGCACGCTGGACCAGGCGACGCCCACCCGCGGGCAGGTCGTAGACCATCTCCGGAGCATGGAGATGCATGCCATCGAAGTCGATGACGTTGACGTCGGCCTTCAGTCCGGGGGCCAGCAGGCCGCGGTCGTCGAGCCCGTAGGTCGTCGCGGTCTCCCGTGTCTGCTTGGCCACGAGTTGCTCGACGGGGATGCGCTCGCCGCGAGATCGGTCACGCGCCCAGTGGGTCAGCAGGTAGGTGGGCATGCTCGCATCGCAGACGAGCCCGCAGTGGGCGCCACCGTCGGAGAGCCCGAAGACCGACGCGGGGTGAGTCATCATCTCGCGGAGGTTGTCGAAGTTCCCGTCGATGTAGTCGAGGAACGGCATGTAGATCAACCCGCGACCGTCCTGGTCCATCATCGCGTCGTAGGCGGCCTCGAACACGGAGATGCCCGCTCGTTCGGCTCGTGCGGCGATGCTCGCTTCGGGTGCCGGTTCGTAGTCGGGCGGGTCGCCGAGCGGGTACTGATTGGCGAAGCCCCGGGTGATCAGCGCGAGCAGTCCGTCGTAGGCCTCGAGATTCGGCGGGTTGTCGAGGATCGAGGCGCGCACGTCCGGCTCGGCCAGGCGGGCGCGTCGCTCCGCCGGTGCCAGGTCGGCGATCGAGCGGTAACCGGCGTAGATGCTGAACGGGTGGATCGTGCTCTCCCACCCCATCAACACGCCAGCGGGGCGCTGGGCGACCATCGCGGTGAGCAGCCCACCGTTCGACTGGTTCTCGTCACACACGGCGAGCATTCGCCGCCACTGTTCGGGGTTGCCGGAGCTCTGGACGACCGAGAACATCACGCGGCGTCCCGTCTTCTGGGTGATGTGGCGCATCCACTCCAGCTCGTCGTCTTCGGGGTCGAGCCCGCTGGCGATCTGGAACACACCGTGCCCGGCGGCGTGCAGCGCATCGCCGATCGCCTCCAGCTCGTCGGCGTCGGCGTGGGTACCCGGCACGAGCTTGCCGTCCTTGGCGCGGTGCAGGAACGTTCGTGACGTGGAGAAGCCGAGTGCCCCGGCCTCCAGCGCGTCCTGGGTGATCTTGCGCATCTCGGCGATGTCGGCGGCGGTCGCCGGCTCGTTGTCGGCGCCGCGCTGTCCCATCACGTAGGCGCGGACGGCGCCGTGGGGCACCTGCGTCGCCACGTCGATCGCCCGCGGCATCGCGTCGACGACGTCGAGGTACTCGGCGAACGACTCCCACCCCCACGAGAGGCCCTCGGCCAGCGCCGCGCCGGGGATGTCCTCGACGCCCTCCATGAGCTGAATCAGGAAGTCGTGCTGGTCGTCGTGGACGGGCGCGAAACCGACCCCGCAGTTGCCCATCACCGCCGTCGTGACGCCGTGCCAGCTCGACGGGGAGAGGTGCGGATCCCAGGTGACCTGTCCGTCGTAGTGGGTGTGGATGTCGACCCACCCCGGCGTCACGAGTTTGCCGCGCGCATCGATCTCGCGCCTGCCCGGGCCGAGGCCGGTGCCGATGGCGACGATCCGCGTGCCGTCGATGGCAACGTCTGCGTCGAACGGCGCTCCGCCACTGCCGTCGACGACGGTGCCACCGCGGATGACGATATCGAACATGTGGTTCCTCCAGGGTTGAGGGGTGCGCCCGACGGACCGGTCGATCCGTGCGCTCCGAACCCCAAGTTCGGGCAAGTGCCCGAACTTGGATCACCTTACAACTCAAGCAAAATCTTGACAAGAGAGAGAACTGATGGAAGTGTGTTCGGGTACATGGCGGAGCTCTCCGATCGCGACATCCTGATCGACGTGGCCGAGCGTCTCTTCGCCCGCGACGGCGTCCACGGCGTGTCGCTGCGCGAGATCACGCTCGCCGCCGAAGTCCGCAGCAAGTCGGCCGTGCAGTACCACTTCGGTGGCCGTGACGGTCTCGTGCGGGCGGTGCTGGGACGGCGCGGTGAGGTCCTGCGGGTGCGCCGGGCGATGTTCCTCGAGCAGCTGGTCATCAGCGGATCGAGCGACGAACCGCGGGCGATCTGTCAGACGATCATCGAGCCCTACTGCGAGTTCCTCGAAGACGGTCGGGGTGCACTGTCGTATCTGCTCATCGCCCGCGAGGTGATGGGCGACCCGCAGTACGCGTACAAGGAGCTCACGCCGATGTTCGGCGATCACCTCGTGCCGGTGCTGCTGGATCGGTTGCTCACCCCGCTGAACCTGCCGCATCCGCTGGCACACGAGCGGGCGCAGGTCTTCGTCTCCAGCCTGATCGGCTCGGTCGCCGACCGGGCGCGCCGGCAGTTGGACGAGACATCTCCCCGGCCCATGTCGCCGGTGCCGGTCTTCGTCGGCAACCTGGTCGACATGCTCGTGCCCGCGGCCCTCGCCCCGGTCGACCCGGCAACGGTCCGATCGGCTGGCGAACAACCCTCAGTGACCTGAGACGATCCCCGCGAGGACGAACGCATGACATTTCCCGATCCGACCCCGGTGCAACTGACCGACCCGCTCGGCGCGTCCGACATCGTGTTGTCGACCCACGAGATCGGTGAAGGCCCCGCTGTCGTGTTCTGTCACGGATTCCCCGACATCGCATTCGGATGGCGGCGACAGCTCTCGGCGGTCGCCGATGCGGGCTTCCACGCGATCGCGCCCGATCAGCGCGGTTGCGGTGCGAGCAGCGCTCCCCACGACATCGAGGCCTACGGCCTGCGCGAGCTCACCGGCGACCTGGTGCGCCTGCTCGACGCCATGGGCATCGACGATGCGGTGTTCGTCGGCCACGACTGGGGCGGCTTCGTCGCCTGGGCAATGGCGGTCCTGCACCCGGACCGTGTGCGCGGCGTCGCCGGGTTGTGTACGCCGTACATGGCGTTCCCGTCGGTGGCCCAACATCTCGCCATCGTCGACGGTGACGCCGAACGGCAGTACGTGGCGTGGTTCCAGACGGACGGCGTCGCCGAGGCGCGGATGGACGCCAACGTCGAGCCGATCCTCACGCGCATCTTCCGCACGGGCACCCCGTTCGCCGAGCAGCGGGAGTTCGCGTTCGCCGGCGGCACGCTCAACATGAACCCGTTCATCGACCCCACGGCGTGGCCGATCCTCGGTGCGCCACTCGTCGACGACGCCGAGCTCGGCCACTATGTGGCGGCGTTCGAGCGTGCGGGGTTCCGCGGCGGCATCAACTGGTACCGCAACATCGACCGCAACGCCGCTGAGTACCCCGCCATCGGCAGCCGCCCGCTCGACATCCCCTGTCTGATGCTGACCGCCGAGCTCGACCCCGGACTGCGGCCGCGGTTCGCCGACGGGATGTCCGAGTTCGTCGCCGACCTCACCCGCCACGACCTCGTCGGTGTCGGGCACTGGATCCAGCAGGAGGTGCCCGATCAGGTGAACGGCCACCTCGTCGACTGGCTGCGGTCGAACGCCGGCACCGGCTGACGCGTCGGCCGCGCTGGGCCTGACGCGTCAGCCGCCGCAACGGCTCAGTTGGCGGCCCAGAACGGGGCGCGCAGCTCGCGCTTCAAGATCTTGCCCGAGCCGGTCTTGGGCAGCTCGTCGAGCCACGAGATCGACCGTGGGATCTTGTAGTTGGCGAGGTGGGCGCGGGCGTGCGCCGACACGGCCGCCTCGTCGAGGTCGGAGTCGCCGCGGCGGACGATCACGGCGTGCACCGCCTCGCCCCACTCCTCGTCGGGGATGCCGAACACCGCTGCTTCGAAGATGTCCGGGTGCGCTTCGAGGGTCGCTTCGATCTCGGCGGGATAGATGTTCATCCCGCCGGAGATGATCATGTCCTTTTTGCGGTCGCAGATGTAGATGAAGCCCTCGTCGTCGCGGTAGGCGATGTCGCCGACGGTCTGGAACCCGTCGCGGTGGTCTTCTTCGAACTTGTCGTGCTGCTTGTAGTAGTCGTTGAACACCGACGAGGCACGCACGTACAGCTCGCCGGTCGCCTCGGGCCCGGTGCCGGTGACGATGTTGCCGTCGTCGTCGTACAGCCGGATCTCGACCATCGGCGCTTCCTTGCCACACGAGCCGGGCTTGCGCATCTGGTCCTCGGGGAGCATCAGGGTGTTCACACCGAGCTCGGTCGAGCCGTACACCTCGTACAACGATTCCGGCGGGAAGTTCTCCACGTACTGCTGCTTGAGCGTGTAGCTCCAGGGCGCGGCGTTGGCGATCATCACCCGCATCGACGAGGTGTCGTAGCGAGCCTTGGTCTCGGCGTCGACGTTGCAGATCATGCGGATCGGCGTGGGCGCGGCGAACGTGCTCGTCGCCTTGTAGGTGTCGAGCAGCCGCAGCCAGTCGACCGGATCGAACTTGCGTTGCACGACGATCGTCTGACCCATTGCGAGGGCGATGCTCATGAAACCCGCCGGCCCGGAGTGGTAGAGCGGCCCGATCGTGATGTAGATGTCGTCGGGCCGGTAGCCGATCAGCTCGAGCAACCCGGCGGCCTGCGCCGGTTCTCCCGCCGACTTCCGGAACGCACCCTTCGGTTTGCCGGTCGTGCCCGACGTGTAGATCATCGTGGCAGCGGCTTCACCGGCGTCGGGCACGTCGACGGGAGTGTCGGGGGCGGCAGCCATCAGCGGCTCCACCGGCGTGCCCGGACCGTCGCCGTCGAACACGAAGATGTCGCGCACCTTCGGGATGTCGGCGCGGATCCGCTCGAACAGCGGAGCGAACTCGGCGTCGACGTACACCGTCGACGCATCGCTGTGGTCGACGACGTACGCCGCCTCTTCGTCAGACAGGCGGTAGTTCAGCGGCACGGCCGTACTGCCGACCTTGCGGGCGGCGTTGATGATCGTCACGACCCCGCCCGAGTTCTGGCCGCACCACACGATCCTGTCGCCCAGCGCGACGCCGTGATCGACCAGCACGTGGGCGAGCTGGTTCGACGCCCGTTCGAGCTCGGCCCACGTGAGTGTGCGGACGTCGCCGTTCGGCCGGTCGTCGACGACGGCGAGCTTGTCGCCCAGATTGGCCGCATGGAGGGTGAGTACGTCGGGGGCGGTCGGTGTTTCGGGCATTCGGACATTCGTAGCAGACCGTCCCGACGGCCTTCCCAGCGGAGTCGTCGCACGCCGACGGTGGTGTCGCGCCGTGTCGGATCGTGCGGTCGTGATCAGTTGATCTGGCGTGCCTGGTCCTGCCAGAACGGGCTCGCGGAGCTTGAACTTCTGCGAGCTTGCCGGTCGCTGTGCGGGCCAGCTCGTCGCGGAACTCGACCCGCTTCGGGCACTTGTAACCGGCGAGCCGGGTCTTCGAGCAGGCGATCACGTCGGCCTCGCTCGAGCGTCGGCGCCGGGCGTGGTGACCACCAGCGCCATCACCAGCTCGCCCCACTTCTCGTCGGGGACGCCGATCACCGCGACCTCGGCGACCGTCGGGTGCTGGAAGATGGCGTCTTCGACCTCGATCGACGACACGTTCTCGCCGCCCGAGATGATGACGTCCTTCTTGCGGTCGGCGATGGTCGACGTACTGGTCGTCGTCGATCAGGCCGCCGTCGCCGGTGTGGAACCACCCGTCGTCGGATCGCCGTCGGCGGTCTGGTCCGGCTGCTCCCAGTAGCCGTCCATGATCACGTTGCCGCGGGCGAGGATCTCACCGTCGGCGTCGACGGCCATCGTGCACCCGACGACGGGCGCTCCGGCGCGGTCTGAGGCGCTGCGCCCGGTCGGCGGGTGACAACTCGTCGTACTCGGCGCGGCTGCGGTTCATCGTGATCAAGCGGCGTCGTCTCCGTGAGGCCGTAGATCTGGACGAACTCCCAGCCGAGCTCGGTCTCGGTGCGCTCGATCGTGCGCGTCGGCGGGGGAGCGCCGGCGACGACGATCCGCACCCGGCCGCGCCCGGGGACCGGCCGGCCGGTCTCGGCCTCCCACTCTGCGGCGGCATCGAGGATGGCGTTGAGCACAGCCGGGGCACCGCACATCAGCGTCACCCCGTGCTCTTCGACGCGGCGCAGGATCTCGCGCCCGTCGACCTTGCGGAGGATGACGTGGGTGGCACCCATGCCGGTGACGGCGTAGAGCATCCCCCACCCGTTGCAGTGGAACTGGGGGAGGGTGTGCAGGTACACGTCGCGGTCGCTGACGCCCATGTGCCACCCGAAGACGGTGGCGTTGAGCCACAGGTTGCGATGCGTCAGTTGCACGCCCTTCGGCCGGGCCGTCGTGCCCGACGTGTAGTTGATCGTCGCCGTGGCGTCCTCGTCGCCGTCCCACGGCCGGGGCTCGACACCGAACCTCATTAGCGCGGCGTCTGCCTCGGCGCCGATGACGAGCTTGTGCTCGCAGTCGACGTCGGCCAGGGCGTCGGCGAGCTCGGGATCGACGAGCAACATCCGGGCACCGCTGTGCTCGACGATGTAGCGGATCTCCTCGGCGACGAGCCGGAAGTTGATCGGCACCAGGATGCGGCCCGAGCCCGACACCCCGAAGAACGCGGTCAGCAGGCGTGCCGAGTTGTGGCTGACGATCGCCACCCGCTCGCCGGCGCCGAATCCCAGCGCGTCGAGCCCGGCGGCCTGCGCGCGTGCCCGCTCGGCCATCTCGCGGTAGCTGATCGATCCCCAGGAGTCGGCCGGCTGATCGGGTTCGTCGAAGACGGCGACCCGATCCGGATAGACCAGCGCCGCTCGTCGCAAGAAGTCGTTCACGGTGAGCGCTACCTTCATGCGCGCCGACTGTAGGCCGATGAGACTCCGGTCACAGCAGGCGTGGGGGCCGGGGTCCGGTGATCGGCCAGCGCCCTACGATCGCGGGCGCCATGGACTCCCGATCGTTCCTCGGTCTCGAGCCGACCCACAACCCGTTCCGCTGGTAGCTGCCCGTCACCCGGGGCATCTCGACCGGGGGACTTCCTGTTCGGCGGGTGCGGGCTCGGCGCGGCGATCTCGGCGCTCGAGGGCACGTCGGGCGGGCCTGCGTGTGGGCCACGGCGCAGTACCTGTCCTACGCCCGCCCGGGCGAGGTGGTCGACATCGACGTGACGATCGCCGTCGGCGGGCACCAGATCACCCAGGCCCGGGCCGTGTGCCACGTCGGCGACCGCGAGATCCTGACCGTCAACGCCGCCCTCGGCGACCGGCCGATCGACGTCAGCGGGCCAGTGGGAGACGATGCCGCCGACGTCCGCCGCGCCCGACGCGTGCGAGGTCCGGGCCTACCGCAGCGACGTGGAGGACACGATCACCGAACGAGCTCGAGGAGCGGATCGCTCAAGGCCCGCTCGTGCGACGACCTCGACGGCAGCGAGCACGGCGACGGCCAGACGCTGCTGTGGGCCCGGCTGCCCGACGTGATCCCGAGGCGTCGACGCGACCGCGCTGGCGATCCTCGGCGACTTCGTGCCGATGGGCGATCGGTCAGGCGCTCGGCATCGCGGGCGGGCGGCAACAGCCTCGACAACACGCTGCGGGTGTGCCGGCTCGTGCCGACCGAGTGGGTGCTGCTCGACATCCGCGTGCACGCCGTCGCAGCGGGGCTTCGGCCACGGCCTCGTCCACCTGTGGGCCGAGGACGGCACGCTGCTGGCGACCGCCAGCCAGTCGGCATCGTGCGGTTCTGGCGCGACGCCTGACCGGTGCCGAAGTGTCGGCGGCATGACGCTGCCGATCCGCCCCGGCATGACCGTCCCGCTCCCCGGCCCGCTGCACGCCCAGCGCGACGCGGCTGGCCGAGCTCGCCGACCTCGGCTACACCGACGTCTGGTCGGCCGAGTCCGACGGCGCCGACGCCTTCACCCCGCTGGCGCTGGCGGCGGCGTGGGAGCCCCGCCTGCGGCTCGGCACGGCGATCGTGCCCGCCTACACGCGGGCCCCGGCGTGCTTCGCCCAGAGCGGTCGCCTCGATGGCCGACGCCGCGCCGGGCCGGTTCGCGCTCGGCATCGGCTCGTCGTCGCAACGTGATCGTCGAGCGCTGGAACGGCATCCCGTTCGAGGAGCCGTACCAGCGGGTCCGCGACATCGTGCGCTTCCTGCGCGACGCGCTCACGCGGCGAGAAGGTCGACGCAGACGTACGACACGTTCGCGGTGCGAGGGCTTCCGGCTCGGGCGTCCGGCCCGAGCAGCCGCCGATCCTCGTGGCCGCGCTGCGCGAGGGCATGCTGCGCCTGGCCGGTCGCGAGGGCGACGGCGCGATCATCAACTGGCTGTCGGCCGACGACGTGGCAAGGTGGTCCCGGTCGTGCGCGACGCCGCCGGCGGCGACGACCGGAGATCGTGCGCCCGCATCTTCGTGTGCCCGAGCGAGGACGCCGACGCGGTGCGGCCAGGCGGCCGGTTCGCCATCGCCGCCTACCTCAACGTGCCGGTCTACGCCGCGTTCCACGAGTGGCTCGGCCGGGGCGACGCAGCTGCAGGCCGCATGTGGGACGCCTGGAAGGCCGGCGACCGCAAGGCCGCGCTGGCGGCGATCCCCGACTCGGTCGTCGACGAGCTGATCGTGCACGGCTCGCCGGCGGACTGCCGGGAGCAGATCGCAGCGCTACATCGACAACGGCGTGACGACGACGCTCGCTGGCGATCATGACGCTCGATCCCGAGCTCGACTACTGGCAGGCCGTGACCGACCTGTCGCCGTCCGCCGGCTGATCAGGCCGCCCGACGGTGATCGTCGGTGCGACCGGCGAGGATCTGGCGGATCTCGGCGATGTGGCGGAGGCCGCGCTCGTGGGTCTCCTTGTTGATCAGGAAGCGGGTGCTGACCTCGCTGCTGGGCAGCAGCGTCAACTGCTCGGTGGAGGATCCGGCACGACCGTTGGCCGGCCGCTCGGCGAGGCGGGAGGTGGTGGCGTTGCTCATGTCTTCATCCTGACGAGACGGTGTGACAGGGTTGCCCGGAAGCCGGGCCCGTCTCCTGCTGCCCTCCTACAACGACCCGTCCCACCAGCTCATTCCGCATGTGACGGACGTCGGTACCCCCGGATCGGGCGGTGAGGCGACGGCCGGGCGGGTGAGCTCGCTGCCGTCGGGGCGGCGGATGTGCCAGGTGCCGTCGGCGTCGCGGTGGGCCAGGTAGCCGTGTTGCTTGTGGTGGTTGTGGCGGCCGCATGCAGGGCCGCCGTTGTCGGGGCGTGTCGCACCGCCCCGGGCGTACTCGCGGTGTGATCGATGTGGTTCCGGTGTGAGTTGCGCCCGCAGCCGGGCCAGATACATCGCCGACCGTCGCCGAGATGCACGGCGATCCGGGCGCCACCCGTGAAGCGGCGCTTGTGGCCGAGGTCGATGACGCGCCCGGTGTCGTCGACGACGACCCGCCGGATCCAGCCGGTGAGGGATGCCAGCACCACGGCGGTGGGGTCGAGGGGGATCCCCGTCGACGTCTCGCAGCGGTGTTCGTCGATGTCGTCGACGGCCGCTCGTTCGGGCACGGCGCCAGTGATCAGCCGAGCGAGCTCGGCGTCGTAGTCGGCCTTGGTGATCACCAGGTCGACGATCGGCTCGGGGAGGCGGGCGTCCGGCGGCGCTGCCACCCCGCGGTCGATCAGGTGCACGAGGGCGTCGAGCCGGCGCTGGGCGTCGGTGCGGGCCAACAGGCCGGGGTGCACCGAATTGCCGTACTCGGCCTTGGCCGCCTCCCAGTCGCCGAGGAACTCGGCGTCGCACTGGCGATCGAAGATCTCCAACAGTGCGGCGCCCTGGGCGGTGCCGCAGCGGGCGTGGAGGTGGACGACGCCGTCGCGCTCGAAGGCGACGGCGTCGCGGTCGCGATCGACGTCGTCATGTCGGCGTCGGGCGCCATCGGGGTCACCGAACTGCGCCCAGCGGACGAGCACGTCGGCGAGGTGGTGGAAGCCGCGATGTGCATGGCGCACCAATCGGTCGTCGCCATCGACGACCAGGTCGCGGAGACGTGGATTGGCGTGGAGCTTGGCGATCTCGCGGGCGTGGTCGACGCCGATGCCCGCGGTGGCGAGGGACTCGGCGACCTCGGGCAACTCGCGCAGGGCGCGCATCGTCTGCAGCCGCCGCTGCGTCTCCGGCGGGGCGGAATCCGTGAGGGCGACGACCCAGCCGCGAACGGAGGCGTGCCCGTCGGGCTCGAAGCGGCGAGTGGCATCGGCGCGATCGATGACGGCCACGTACGCCGCCTCGAGGCGCCGGCGCGCCGACTCGAGCTCCACCAACGCTCGATCCAGCTCGGCGCCCGACAGCCCGGCCACCTCGGCGGGTGAGGGGATGGCGATCGGATCCATACGAACAAACGTACGCCACGGGTGTGACGGGGTTGCCGGGTGACGAGTGGGTCATCACCGACGTCTCGGGCTGGACGAATATCAGGCTTGACGAATATAAGTAAAACCTGAAACAATGAACCGGTGGAAGCGTTCGACGTGCTCGGCGATCCCGTGCGTCGCCGGATCCTGGAGCTGCTGGCCGAAGGTGAGCAGTCCGCCGGCGCGGTGACCGAGGTCGTGCGCGACGAGTTCGGCATCAGCCAGCCGGCGGTTTCGCAGCACCTGCGTGTGCTGCGCGAGCACGGCTTCGCCACGGTGCGACCGAGTGGGACCCGGCGGTTGTACGCCGTCGAGCCGGCCGCCCTGGCCGACGTCGAGGCGTGGATCGCCGGCCTGCGCCGCTCATGGGAGCAGCGTCTCGACGCACTCGGAACCGAGCTGGCACGCGGCACGCGGTCGCGGCGCACCACCACCCCCACCTGACCCGACACACGAGGAGCACGACATGAAAGACTTGATCGACGAGATCGGCGCCGTGACCCGCTGCCGTCGGCAGCGGCACGCTGCCCGCCGGACCGGCGCACACCGTCACGCTGCGGCGGACGTACCCGGCCGGCATCGACGATGTGTGGGATGCGATCACCAGCCCCGAGCGCATCGCCCGCTGGTTCCTGCCGATCAGCGGCGATCTGCGCGAAGGCGGCACGTACTCGCTGGAGGGCAACGCCAGCGGTGACATCCGCACCTGCCGCCCGCCGACCGAGCTGGTCGTCACGTGGAACCCGCCCCACGAGGAGCAGGGCCCGGCCGACGCCTCCACCGTGACGGTCCGGCTGGTGGCGACGGGCGACGACGAGACGACGCTCGAGCTGGAGCACATCGCCGTCGTCCCGCCGGAGTTCTGGGACCAGTTCGGCCCGGGAGCGGTCGGCGTCGGCTGGGATCTCAGCCTGGTCGGACTCGCCGCACACCTCGACGGCGTCGAGCGCGGCACGCCGGAGGAGATGGATCGCGATCCGGAGGTCCGCCGTGGCATGACCGCGAGCAGCGAGGCCTGGGGCGAGGCGTACGCGGCGTCGGGAGCATCGGCGGAGACCGCCGCTGCCGCGGTCGCCGCGACCACCGCCTTCTACGTCCCGCCTCAGCCCTGATCGCGGGCGCAGCGAGCGAATCGGGCAGGGGCGTAGTGTCGTCGCGGTGAACAGCACGCCGACGGCGCCGCTGACGACCGAACGCCTCCGTCTCGACCCGTTGCGGACCGACGACGCCGCACCGATGGTCGACGTGTTGGCGTCGCCCGACCTGTACCGGTTCACGGGCGGAACTGCGCCGTCGCTCGCCGACCTCGGGCGGCGCTACGCGGCACAGACGGCCGGGAGCCCGGAGCCGGACGAGCAGTGGTTCAACTGGATCGTCCGCACGCACGACGGGTCCGCGGCGGGCTTCGTGCAGGCGAGCATCACCGGCGGCGTCGGTGATGTCGCCTGGGTGATCGGCGCGGCGGCGCAGGGACGCGGGTACGCACGCGAAGCGGCGTCGGCGATGTGCGACTGGCTGCAGTCGATCGGCGTCGCCGAGCTGTACGCCCACATCCACCCCGACCATGCCGCCTCGCGGGTGTCGCCACCGCCGCCGGATTCGTCATCACCGGCGAGCGCGACGACGAGGGCGAGGACATCTGGGTACGTCGCAGCCCCGGCGCGTGACGGGCTCGGAGACGGCTATGTCGCGGTGACGACGTCGCCCTCCTCGGGCGTCACCCGCGTCGCTGGATCCTGGTGGTAGAAGCCCACCAGCTCGTCGTAGAGCGCCGGCTCGTGCTCGCGCAGGTCGACCGGCCGGTTGAAGAAGACCTCGGTGGCGACGGCAAAGAACTCGGCGGGGTTGGTGCCGGCATAGTCACGCAGCACCGGCGATCCCTCGGCGCGCACGGTGTCGTAGGCGGCGGTGCACACCTCCACCCAGCGCTGGCGGGCCGCCTCGTCGTCGCCGAGTGGCGGGGTGCCGTCGGTGATGCCGTCGAGCATGTCGAGCTGGTGGGCGAACTCGTGGTAGACGACGTTCTGCCCGCCGGCAGGAAAGCGGGCGCCGCGCCGAGCGGCCGACCACGACAACACGACCGGACCGCGGTAGTGCGCCTGGCCGGCGAGCGTCTGCACGCCGGACGAGCGCACCGCACCGCCACCGACGCCGTACTCGCCACGCAGCCGGACCGTCGACGGATGGACGATCACCGAGGTCAGCGTCGGGTACTCGTCGAGCTCCAGGCCGAGCAGCAGCATCGACGCCTGGGCGGCGATCAGGACGATGATCTCGTCGGTGAGCTCGAAGCCACTCGCCGCCTCGAAGTTGGTGCCGTGCACCATCCGGGCGACGAGCATCTCCATCCGCTCCGTCTCCGACGGCGTGAGGTGGTGCCAGTGCTCGAAGCCGCGTTGCAGCACCGGGCGCCACGCCTCGTCGAAGTGCGGCGTCCGCGCCGTGCGACGCGCCGACAACCACCGGGCAAACGGACCGGACAACGTTCAGCCGTTCCCGAGGTCGGCCAGGCCGGCGCGCACGGCCGAGGGGATCGCGTCGGAGTCGGTGCCATCGCCGCCGAAGTACTCGGCGAGGCGGCGCTCGGCATCGGCGCCGAACAGGATGTGGGCGACCTCCGCCAGACCCGGCGAGGCGGCGATGTCGTCGTCGCGGACGACGAGGTCGATCTTCGAGCGGCGGTGCATGAAGTCCTCGAGCCGCGTCACCATCTCCGAGCGCGCCGCCGAGTACAGCTCGATGCGCAGGTAGTCCGCCGAGCCCATCACGTCCTCTGCCATTCGCGGATCGGCGCGGATCGCCTCGAGCATCGAGAACGCCCGCCGCCCGTAGCGGCGCCACAGGCGGTCGGTGAGCGGCTCCGTGTCGGCCTTGGTGCGGTAGGCGTCGAGCTGCATGAGGCGGGCCTGGCGGTAGAACTCGTCGCGGGTCGCCCGTGCCGGTTCGCCGTACCAGTTCCCGAGGTCCGGCTCGAGCGGCACGCCCAGCGACTCGATCGCTGCGGCGACCTCCTCGCCGACGTTCAGGCAGTCGGTCAACTTGCCGCCGAACACCGTGACCACGCCCATCGCCAGGTCGGTCTCGATGGCGTGCTTGCGGCTCAACTTCGTCCAGTCGACGTCGGACTGGTCGCTGCCCTGTCGGGCGACGACGAGCGGACGGACGCCCGTGCGGGCGGCGATGACGTCGTTCGCCGTGAGCGGCGCCGGCAGATCGAGCCGGGCGTTGATCTGCTCCAGCAGGAACGCGACGTCGTCGGCGGTGACCTCGGTGAACGGCGTGTCGACGCGCGTGTCGGTGGTGCCGATGACGGACCGGCGTCCCATCGGGATCACGTAGAACAGGCGCTGGCTGTCGTCGAAGAAGGCGAGCACCCGATGGTGTTCGGCCGTGGTCAGCCGCGGCACGACGAGGTGGACGCCCTTGGAATAGACGATCCGGTGGTCGGTCGACAGGCCCCACCCCTCGTTGAGCTCGTCGACGAACGGCCCCGCGGCGTTGACGATCGTCGACGCCGTGGTGGTCAACAGCTCGTCACGTTCACGGTCGCGCAGCGTCACCCGCCACCGGCCGTCGTGACGCTCGGCCGAGACGACCTCGACGTAGTTGGCCGCTGAGGCACCCGCGTCGAGCGCTGCCCGGACGAAGGAGAAGACGAACCGGGCGTCGTTGTCGACGAGCAGCCCGTCGTAGTACTCGATCCCGCCGAGGGCGTTCGACGTGTCGACGACCGGTTCGTCGCGCTCGATCACCTCCGGCCGCAGCACACGCGGCCGCGTCGTCCCGAACATGCCGATCACCCAGTAGGCGAGCGAGCCGAGCCCGGCGAACCACGGCGTGTACGGCGACGTCGAGTCGAGCGTGGCCAGGAAGCCGATCTCGCGGATGTTGTCCGGGTACGCCTTCATCAGCCGGTTGCGCGAGCGGCACAGCTTGGCGACGAGCAGCAGCTCGTAGTTCTCGAGGTACTTGAAGCCGCCCCACACGAGGTTCGACGAGGCCTGGCTGGTGAAGTGGGCGAAATCGCCCCGATCGACGATCGCCACCGACGCTCCGCGCCCCGCCAGCGCAGCCGCCGTGACCGCACCGTTGATGCCGCCACCGATCACCAGCGTGTCGAACGACTCCTCGCGCAGTCGTTGGAGGTGGCGGTCGCGCAGTGTCATGCCGACGACACGATCACCACCGTGGCGATCACGCTCCCCAGCCCGACGGCGATCGGCGTGGCATACGACAGCCACGAGGGAAAGCGCTGGTACGGCGGGGCGAGCATCACCAGCCCGCAGATCGCCCCCGCCGCGGCGCCTCCGAGGTGGCCGCCGATCGAGATGCCCGAGACGGCGAACGTGATGAACAGGTTGAGCAGCAACGCCGTGCCGACACCGGTGGTCAACGGGTTGACGCCGCGCCGCCACAACCCCACGAAGGCCGCAGCGAGCAGGCCGAACACCGCCCCCGAGGCGCCCGCCGAGATGCCGCCGTCGTCGATCAGCACCACACCGAGCGATCCACCGAGCAGTGACGCCATGTACAGCAACAGGTACTGCACGCGGCCGAGTGCCGGTTCGAGCATCGGCCCGAGGATCCACAAGAAGTACATGTTGAACGCCAGGTGGATGATCCCGAAGTGCAAGAAGCCCGACGTGACCAGCCGGTACCAGCCGTCGGGCTCGGTCACGTAGAGACCTTCCGAGCTCTGCCAGACGATGCGGTCCGCCAGCACGTCGCGGCTCAGACCGAGCTGCAGGTGGACGTCGGTGGCGCCGCCGGTGAAGGCCGCCGGATCGCCCGAGATCAACAGGACGAGGAGGAAGACGGCGACGTTGATGCCGATCAGCGTCATCGTGACCAGCAGCGGTTGGCGCGCCGACCAGTACCGCGCCCGCGTCCGCGTGTCGGGCTGCGCCGCTTTCACACAGTCGACGCACTGGCTGCCGATGCTCGCCTGGACCAGGCAGGCGTCGCACGCCGGGCGGCCGCACCTGGTGCAGCGCCGTCCGGCGACGCGCCCCGGATGGCGTGGGCAGGTCGGTGTCGATGTCGGCGCCATCGGCGGGCCCAGCGGACCGGTGCCTGGCGCCGCGTTGCCTGGTGGAGGTGGCGGCGGCAGCGGCACTCGATCAGGGTACCGAGCGGTCGTCTCGGCGCTCGCTCAGAACGTCGTCGACGCGGCGAGCGAACCGGCGGCACCCGGCGGCGCCAGCAGGTTGCCCTGGACCTGGTCGCAGCCGGCGTTGCGCACCCGTTCGAGGAGCTCGGCGGAGCTGACCCGCTCGGCGACGACCTGCAGCTCGAGCGCGTGCGCCAGCACGACGATCGCCCGGAGCAACCGCGTGTCGGACACCAGGGCGCCGGAGTCGAGGCCGGACGAGGCGTCGATCTTCAAGATGTCGGCACCGACCTCGCCGAACACGGTCAGGGCGTTGACGCCCGTCCCGAAGTTGTCGATGGCGAGGCGCACCCCGAGGCGGCGCAGCGCCTTCACGGTCCGGTCGACGTCCTCGTTGCGGCTGAGCAGCGTCGCCTCACGAGCCTCGAGGACGAGCGCCGAGTGGGGAACCCCGTGCCGGTGGGCGAGCGACATCACGAGGCTGACGAACGACGAGCTCGCCAGCTGGATCGACGACACGTTGACGTGGATGGCGAAGTCGTCGTCGATGACCGCCTGGTCGTGCCACCGTCGGAACTGTTGCATCGCCGCTTCGAGGACGAACTGGCCGAGCTTGCCGATCGTGCCGGACTGCTCGGCGATGGCGACGAAGTCGGCGGGGTCGATCACACCGCGCGTCGGGTGCGTCCACCGCACCAGCGCCTCCGCACCGACGGTGCGGCCGGTCACCGCCGAGAACACCGGTTGGTACTCGACGGTCAGCAACCGGTCGTCGATCGCCCGTGCCAGGTCGGCGCCGAGCAGCGTCCGCTCCCGGGTCGCCGTCTGCATCTCGGCGGTGAACAGCACGGAGCGTCCACGCCCCGAGCTCTTCGCCTCGTACATCGCCGTGTCGGCGCTGCTGACCAGGGCGGAGGCAATCGCCGCGTCGCTCGCTTCGGCGTCGGTCGGGTCGACGATGGCGACGCCGATGCTGACCGACAGCGACAGATCGAGCTGCCGCAACCGCAACCGCCCGGTGAGCGCACTGCGGATGCGCTCGGCGATCTCCATCGCGTCGTCCTCGTCGATGATGTCGGTGCACACCACGAGGAACTCGTCGCCGCCGATGCGGGCGACCTCGTCGTTGGGGCGGACGATCGCCGCCAGGCGCCGCGACGCCGACACCAGGAGCCGGTCGCCGATCTGGTGCCCGAGGGCGTCGTTGACGTACTTCAGGCGGTCGAGATCGACGAAGACGGTGGCCACGCTGCCCGGTCGGCGCCGTTGCAGCCCGACGGCGCGGGTCAGCGTGGCGAGGATCTGGCGGCGGTTGGCGAGCCCGGTCAGGACGTCGTGGGTGGCGCGGTGACGGAGCCGGGCCTCCTCGTTGCGCACCGAGGTGACGTCGTGGGTGACGACCCCGATGAAACCGTCGCCGGCACCCGGACGAGCAGGATCGCCGCGATCGACGAGGACCGTCGCCCGGTGGACCGAGTCGTCGCCCAACGGCCCGCTGAGGTCGACGTCGCCCTGCCACACGCCGTTGATCTGGCCCTCGGCGAGGTCGCGCGGCGCGTGGTCGAGCACCGACTGGAGGCGGGCGTAGGGGCCGGTGCCCGGCCGCAGGTCGGCCATCGACTCGCACCCGAACAGCGCCAGCGCGGTGTCGTTGGCGATGCACACGCGACGTTGCAGGTCGAGGAGGACGACGGCGGTGTGATCGGCGTCGAGCAGCCGTCGCAGCGTGTCGGAGAGCGCCCGCATGCCGTCGAACGCACCGGCCTGCTCTGCCCACGGTCGCGCTGCCGCCGGTTCACCGCCGCTCGTCGCCAACGTCAGCCGCCTCGCTGCGCTCGCTGGTCCCTGGTCGCCGCCCATGTTCAACGAGAATACGTCGCGCTCGAGATCAGCCGTGCCCAGCGTGACCTTTTCGACGGCGTCGAGGAATTCGACCGCCGGCGTGGAGTCGGCGACACCGGGCGACGCGCCGAGGGCGAACGCCGTCAGCCGGTACATGTGCGGCTCGTCGCCCGATGGCGGACAGGGGCCGTCGTAGGCCACATTGCCGAGGAAGTTGATCGCCTGCACCGCTCCCGACGGCAGATCGCCTTCCACCAGGGCGATCTCGTTCGGATCGAGTCCGGCGATCGCCCAGTGGACGAACGGCTCGCCGTCGTTGACGACGGTGTCGTCGACGAGCGCCAGGGCGATCTCGGTGGTGCCGGCCGGCACCCCGGTCCAGCTCACGGCCGGGGCGACGTCGGCGCCGTCGCAGGTGTTGTGCACGTCGACGGTGCCGCCCTGGGTCCACGGCGCGAACACCTGGAACGTCTCGATCGAACCGCCGGGGTCGGCCGTCGCCGGCGAGAGCGAGGCCGGCGCGCCGATCGCGTCGCCGTCACCGGCATCGAATCCGGCATCGAATCCAGCGTCGGAGCCAGCGTCGAGTGAGTCGACGGCGCTGGTCGGGGCGACGGTCTGGCTCGGGTAGTCGGCGGGGTCGTACGGCTTCAGCGTCTTGCCGTCGCCCGTGTCGCACGCTGCCAAGGCGACGGCCGCCACGGCGCCGGCAATCACCAGGCTCGTGCGGGTCGCCCACCGTCGGAACACCCGTTGGAGCGTACGCGCTCCGCCCAGGGATCGCCCGGCGCGCCACCGATAGTCTGCGAGCGATGGCTGATCAGTTGGCTGAACGCTTGACGTTGATGACGGTGCACGCCCATCCGGACGACGAAGCGTCGAAGGGCGCGCCGACGGTGGCCAAGTACCACGACGAGGGCGTGCACACGGTGCTCGTGTGCTGCACCGGTGGCGAGGAGGGTGACCTCCAGAACCCGACGCTGCGCGAGCCCGGCCAGCCGTTCCACGGGCTGTCGGCCGAAGAGGAGCGGGCGAAGGTCGTCTCGATGCGCGCCAGCGAGCTGGCGGCGTCGGCGCGAGGTCATCGGGTTCGACGAGGTCGTGATGCTCGGCTACCGCGACTCGGGGATGGCCGAGACGCGAGCCCAACGAACATCCCGACTCGCTTCCACCAGGCCGACATCGACGAGGCGACGGGCCGGCTGGTCGCCGTGATCCGCCGCGACACGGCCGCAGGTCATCATCACCTACGGCGACGACCAGGCCGGCTACCCGCACCCCGACCACCTGCGGGTCCACGACATCTCGCGTGCTGGCGTTCGACCGCGCCGGCGACCCCGACTGGTACCCCGACGCCGGCGAGCCGTTCGCAGCCGTCGAAGCTGTACTACTCGGTGTGGGCCGAGGCCGCGTGGTGCGTCGCCATGCACGAGCTGATGATCCGCCTCACCGGTGAGTCGCCGTACGAGAAGGACTGGTTCGACCGCCCGTCGCAGGATCACCGCATCACGACCAAGATCGACGTCACCGGGTACCGGCTCGGTGCGCACGGCCGTCGCTGCGGGCCCACGCCACCCAGATCGACCCGACCGATGCATCGTGGTGGTTCGGCTCGACGAGGCGGAGCTGACGGCGGCCTATCCGTGGGAGGACTGGATCCTGGCCCGGTCGCTGGTCGGTCCGATCCCCACCGACGACGGTCGAGCGCGACCTCTTCGCCGGGGTGCGCGAGCGGCGTGGCGGTCGTGACCACCGTCCAGTACCGCGTCGTGGTCGGCAAGAAGGACGAGCGCGTCGAGGGCCCCGACGACGCCGACGCTCGTGGTCACCGTGCCGCTGGCCGCCGCCGCAGCCGCCGGCTTCGACCCGACCGTCGCCTACATGCAGCGGCGAGCTGAAGGTCGCCGGACCGACCGGCGAGATCCTCGAGCTGCTGCAGAGCGGCGCCGCGGCGACGGCGATCTCCGCCCTCGCCCAGTAAGTGGCGACGGCACGTGACGATCGGGGACGGGTCCCGGACGTCGCTTAGTCTGACGGCGCGCATCGCGTCGCGTAGCTGGCGGTAGCCGATCAGCGTCGGCGCCGACTCGCCGCCAGGCGATCGTCGAGCTCGTCGCTGAGCGACCAGCGCGAGGTCGTCGATCCAGCCCGTGGGCCGACGGCGACGAGCGCCCGCACCTCGGGGGTGTCGATCGCCGGCTGGACGTGGATCTCGGTGACGCCGGGCTGCAGAGCCGTCGATCGCCGCGAACACGCGGTCGGCGGCTGCCGGCCCGCCAGTCGTGGTCGAAGTGGTCGGGGAAGACGACGCCCTCCTCGGCGGCGAGGCGGCGGAACGGGAAGCCGACCTGGTCGGCGGTGATCGTCGAGGGCAGGCGGATCGGCAGCCCGAACTCGACGGCCAGCTCGAGGTAGACGTCGAAGAACTCGGGCCGCAGCGTGAGCGCCGCAGGTGCGGGTCGAGGTGGGTGACGTCGAAGCCCCACAGGATGGCCCGCTCGATCTGGGCCCGGCAGCTCGCGGCGCACCTCGTCGAGGTCGGCGTGGTCCCACAGGTCGTCGATGGTGCGGGGGAACCCGCCGTCGCCGTCGAGCAGCGACGGGGCGTGGGTGATCGGTCCCCAGCGGTACGTGTCGTGCTCGGCGTTGAGCGTGAGGTGCACGCCGATGTCCTCGCCCGGGGTCGTACGACTGCGCAGCGTCGGCGGGCCCACGGGCCGGCACCATGAGCGAGGCGCTCGTGGCCGCGCCCTCGCGGAGGGCGACGGTACACGCCGACGTTGGCGGCGTGGCACGAGCCGAGGTCGTCGCAGGTGATGATGACCAGGCGGGCGTCGGGGGCGTGCCCGAGGCGTTCGGCGAAGCGTCGTCTCGGCGGTCACGGCGGCGACGCTATCTGACCGGTTCGGCCCGGCAGGCTGCCCACAGGCCGACGTCGCCCGCCTCCGCATCGCGGGCGGCGGCGGCGAAGGCGGCGGCGTGCGTGTCGTTCGGGGCGATCGTCAGCGGCCGGGCGAAGCCCCGGCGGACGAGCGTCCAGGTTGACGAACGTGCCGTCGGCGTCGGCCAGCCGCACGTAGGCGAGCAGCCGGCCGTAGTCGTCGCGCCCGTCGACGTCGCGCTCGAGCCGGACGTCGGTGCCGGCCGGCAGCAGCCCGGCGGTGAGCGCCGAGGCCTCCGGGCCGAAGCACTCGACGGGCGCTGTCGGGCTTCTTGGTCTCGGGCGTGTCGATGCCGAGCAGGCGCACCCGCTCCGTGGCGACCGCCGATGCGCACGTCGATCGTGTCGCCGTCGACGACGTGCGACGACCGTCGCCGCACCGTCGTCGGGCACGGCGGCGGCCAGCGCACGCCGACGAGGCGGTCAACGCGGCGACCGTCGTCATCGCATGCCGACGAGTCGGCGTCGCACGGGATCGGTCGTAGCCGCACCGCCGGCGACGGACACCCGCAGGCCGGACGCGTCGGAGGCCTGCAGCGGACGTCCCGTGCAGGCCTCCGACACAAGCGTCCGGTGCCCGGCGTCGGCCGGGCGATGGATCAGAGGCGCTCGATGATGGTGCCGGTGCCGAGGCCGCCACCGCAGCACATCGTGACGAGGCCGTAGCGGCCGCCGGTGCGCTCGAGCTCGTGGAGGGCCTTGGTCATCAGGACGGCGCCGGTGCCGCCGAGCGGGTGGCCGAGGGCGATGGCGCCGCCGTTGGGGTTCGTCTTGTCGAGGTCGGCGCCGAGCTCCTTGGCCCAGGCCAGCACGACCGAGGCGAACGCCTCGTTGATCTCGAACACGTCGATGTCGTCGATCGTCAGGCCGGTGCGCTCGAGCAGGTGCTGGGTGGCGTCGATCGGGCCGGTGAGCATCAGCACCGGGTCGACGCCGACGAGGCAGGTGTCGACGATGCGGGCCTGCGGCGTGAGGCCGAGCTCCTCGGCCTTGCTCGGCCGTCATCAGCAGCACGGCGGCGGCGCCGTCGGAGATCTGCGACGAGGTGCCGGCGGTGTGCACGCCGTCCTCGCGGGCGACCGGCTTGAGCGTCGGCCAGCTTCTCGAGCGATGGTCTCGCGCAGGCCCTCGTCGCGGCTGACGGTGTGGGTCGTGCCGGTGGGCTTGCCCTCCTCGTCGACGTCGGGGGCGTCGACCTCGACGATCTGGCCGTCGAAGCGATCCTCGGCCCACGCCTGGGCGGCCCGCTGCTGCGAGGCGAAGCCGAAGGCGTCGGTGTCCTCGCGGGTGATGCCCCACTTGTCGGCGATGCGCTCGGCGCCCTCGAACTGCGACGTCAACTCGTACTGCGCGAAGTAGGTCTTCGGGATCGGGATGCCGAGGCCGAACGCCTTGTTGCGCCGATCGAGCCGATCGGCACTCGGCTCATCGACCTCGACGCCGCAGGCGATGGCGACGTCGACGACGCCGGAGCCGACGAGCGACGTGGCGAGGTTGGTGGCCTGCTGGCTGGAGCCGCACTGGGTGTCGACCGTGGTGGCGCGCCGTGGTCAGCGGCAGGCCGGCGGTCAGCCACGCCGTGCGGGTGATGTTGAACGCCTGCTCGCCGACCTGGCTGACGCAGCCGCCGACGACCTGGCCGACCTGCCGGGTCGATGCCGGTGCGCTCGATCAGCGCCTTCTGGACCCGGGCCGAGGATCTCGGCCGGGTGGATGGTGGACAGACCGCCGTTGCGCTTGCCGATCGGGGTGCGGACGGCTTCGACGATCACGACTTCGGAGTTGCTCATGCCCGCGACTGTACGGCCTCCGCCGACGTCTCCTTCAGTCCGACCACCCATGACGCGATGAGCGAAAGCCGCACATCCGGTGCCTTCGCTCATCGCGATGGAACGGCGCGGCAAGGTCGAGTCTCGCGATGAGCGAACGCCGCACATTCGGTGCCTTCGCTCATCGCGCCGGGATGGGACGCGGCGGGGTCAGGCTTCGTGGAGCCACTCGTCGATGAGTCGGCGGGCGACGGAGATGCCGGGCGGGATCGCCGGAAGGGCATCGCGGCGGTACCAACCGGCGTCGACGATCTCGCTCTCGTCGAGGACCAGGTCACCGCTCAGGTACTCGGCGCGGAAGCCGATCATCAGGCTGTGCGGGAACGGCCACGGCTGGCTCGCCCGGTACGAGACGTTGCCGACGCGGATGCCGACCTCCTCGGCGACCTCGCGCACGACGGCGCCCTCGAGGTCCTCGCCCGGCTCGACGAAGCCGGCGAGACACGAGTACATCGGCCCCCGGAACGTCACCCCGCGGGCCAGCAGCGCCTCCTGGTCGGGCCCGGGTTCGCCGCGGGTGACCAGCACGATCATCGCCGGCGCCACTCGCGGGTACGCCACCAAACCACACGACGAGCAGCGCATGCCGCGCTCGCCCGGCGACGGCTCGGTGGGCGTGCCGCAGCGCCCGCAGAACCGATGCGTGCGCGCCCACTCGACGAGCTGCACGGCGCGTCCGGCCGCCATCCACTCGCCGGCCGACGCCCGCCCGAAGTAGCTGAACAGGTCGAGTGCCGCGCCGTACGACGGATCCTCGACCTCGCTGGGCACGTCGACCGCCCACCACGTGCATCCCTCGACGACGCCGACGACGTGGCGACCCCATGAGTCGTCGGCGACGACCGAGTCGACGAACACCGTCGAGCCGATGACGTGGATGAAGCGCTGCTCGCCGGTCGCCTGGGCGGGCTCGGCGTTGAGGGCGAGGTAGAGGTCGGCGGAGTTCGGCGAGGTCACGCGCCCATCATCGTGCAGTGAGCTTGTCCGAGAACCAGTCGAGGACGATCTCCAGCCGTTGCACCCGGTGGACCGGGGACCCCGATCGCGACAGCTCGTGGTTCTCGCCCGGGAAGCGGTAGAAGTCGACCTCCTTGTCGAGCAGGCGCAGCGCCACCCACAGCTCCTCGGCCTGCGCGATCGGGCAGCGGTAGTCCTCCTCCGAGTGGATGATCAGCAGCGGCCGGTCGATGTTGCGCAGGTTGCGGATCGGGGAGATCTCCGCGTACGCCTCGGGCATGGCGATGTGGTCGACGCCGTGGGTCAGGTTGAACCCGGTGGCGATGTCCGACGACCACTCCATCGAGGTCAGGTTGTTCGCCGCCCGTTCGGAACAGAAGGCGCGGAAGCGCTCGCCGTGGCTGCACGCCAGCGTCGTCGCCATGTAGCCGCCGTACGAACCGCCGAGCATCCCGACCCGGTCGCGATCGCAGAACGGGTAGCGGTCGAGTGCGCCGTCGATGACGGCGAGCACGTCGTCGACGTCGACGCTGCCCCACCCGGTGCCGGCCTGCACGGGGTGGTGGGTGCCGAGGATCGCCTGGCCCCACGAGGTGTCCCGGCCACTGCTGCCGCGTGGGTTGCCGGCGACGACGACGAACCCCGCCTTGGCCTGGGCCTGGAACTCGTCGGAGAACGTCTCGCCGTACTGCGTGTGCGGTCCGCCGTGCACGTTGAGCAGCACCGGGTAGGTGGCGTCGGCGTCGAAGTCGACGGGGCGGAGGATCCAGGCGTCGATCTCGTCGGTGCCGTCCGTCGTCGGCACGGCGAACCGCTCCCACGTCGACATCCCCGCGGCGTAGACGTCGGTCACCGACGTCCGTCGCTCGCCGTCGACGAACAGCTCGGCGGGGCGGGTCGTCGTCGCCTGCGTCGTGGCGACGACGCCGGCACGGGCCGACACTCCCGTCACCGACACGGCGCCCTCGGTGACCCGCTCGGTGCTCCGGGCGCCGCTCGTGGTCAGGCGGTAGAGGTGGGTCTCACCGCGGTCCTCGGCGGTCGCCAGCAGCGAGGCATCCGACTCCCACACGGGCGCCGAACCGCCGACCGTCGTCTGGAACGTGCGGTCGAGGTCGGCGCTGCGCCAGTCGACCTCGCCGACGGTCACCGGGTCGGGCCCGATCGTCACGACGCCGACCTTGGCGTTCTGCGGCTGGACGCGGATCTCGTCGAAGCCGATGAACGCCACCCGCGTGCCGTCGGGTGACACCGACGGCGCGAAGTACTGGCCGTCGTGGGCGGTGAGCGAGCGGATGTCGGGCTCCGCGTCGCCGACGGGCAGCATGACGACGTAGAGGTCGGACGCCTGATCGCGGTCCCAGGTCTCGTGGCGCTGGGCGGCGGTGACGACACCCGACGAGTCACGCAGCCAGCTGACGCCGTCGTGCTCGAAGGGCCCGGGCGTCAGGTTGCGTGTGCCGCTCGTGCCGTCGGCGGCGACGACGTGGACGTGACGTGGCCGGTCGAAGATCCAGTTCTCGCCGTTGAGTCGGCTGAAGAAGCGCTCGACCTTGCGCGGTGGTTGCGAGGCCACGTCCTCGGCGTCGTAGCGGGCGTCGCGTGTCCGCGACGTGAACGCCAGCCAGCGCCCGTCGGGCGACCACGCCACGTCGCCGATTCCCTCCGGCATCGCGCACACCGTGCGCACCTCGCCACCGGCACCGACGGGCAACACGTGCAATGTCGCCTCGCCGTCCTTCTCACCACGCCGCGACGTGAACGCCAGCCGGCGTCCGTCGGGCGACCACACCGGCGATCCGTCGTGGTCGCCGGCGGACACCGGGGCGTCGTCGATCCACACCCGCGAGCGCGTGGTGTTGTCTCCGAGGTCCGACGTCGCCACGACGAACGCGACACGGGCGCCGTCGGGCGCCAGCGCGACCTGGCCGACGCCGCTGCGCCCGTCGATCAGGCGCTCGGCGATCCTGCGGTGCCGCGAGGCCGTGGCGTCGTCGGCCGACGGTGGTGGTGGGGGAGGCGGCGGCGGCAGCGCAGTCATGGCGCGACGGTAACCCGCGGTCCGTAGCGCCGTGGGCGGCGTCCGGGTCGGTGAGGAGTAACGAACGTTCGGGGCCCGTCCCCAGGCGTTCGTTACTCGGCGAGGCCGACGGGGGCGTCGTCGATGATCTGGTCGAGGTACTCCGACAGGCCGTAGCCGACGCGGCCGTCGCTCGCCAGGTCGTCCACTCGGTCACGCCCTCGGAGATGCGGGTCAGCAGCCACTCGCCGTCGGGTGCCTGACGGCGGTTGCGCAGCGGGATCAGGCTCAGCACTTCGCCGGTGAAGTGCCACTCGCGGTCGGAGCGGCTGGAGCGCAGCACGCCCTCGATGCGGTCGTGGTACGCGTCGTCGCCGCGCCGTCTCGGTGGTGATCTCGAAGTCGTCGCAGAGGTGCAGCTACGCCGTTCTCCCACACGAACCCGCCGCGGGTGCCCTCGCTGTCGCGCTCGGCGACGCGGACTGGCCATGAACCCGAAGTTCGTCGCCGAAGTTGGCCGTCAGCCAGCGGTAGTACCACGGCGCCTGCCAGTAGCGCGGCCCCCATGAGTGGTCGCGCAGGCCGAAGCCGTCGATGTCCCACTCTCGCTCGCCGACGCGGATCGTGCCCGTGGCGGCGATCAGCTGCTCGTAGTGGCCCTTGGCGAACTCCTCGCCCGGCGTCTCGTGCGACTCGTCGGGCTCGCCGCCGAACATCGATGACCGACCCGGCCGGTGAACGTCAGGTCGCACCTCGGCACTCGGCGTACGGGTTCTCGGTGAACGCCGTCTTCGGGTCGGCCATCTGCAGCGGGTCGTCGAGCATCACGACCTTGCCGGTGTAGTCGACACGCAGCTCCTCGAACGGCGTCACCACCGTCGAACGTCATGCCCGGCGGCGTCGAAGGCGTCGTTGTTCGTCGATCGTCGGGCGCTTGAACATGAAGCCGACCGACGCGCCGCCCTCGTCCGGGCAGGTAGAGGCACACCGTCATCTCGGCGTGCCCTCGTTGGCCCGGTTGCCGCAGGCGGAACAACCCGCCGACCCCCTGGGTCGGGTCGAAGAAGTTGAAGTACATGCTCTCGTTGAAGTTCGGCTCCGGGCCGAGCTCGTGCATGTACTCGTCGGAGGGTTCGAGTCGAACAGCCATGCAGAGACCGTAGGAGTCGACTCCCGGCGATCTCGCACCGGACGATCGTCGCGCAACACGGCGCGCGCCACGTCGTCGCAGGCGGTAACAAGGTGACCAACCCGCCGCGCTCACACGCCATCGACGAGGAGCACCATGACCAGCAGATCTGACGACGTCGTCGTCATCACGGGAGCCAGCCGCGGCATCGGCGCGGCGACCGCGGTGCTCGCCGCCGAGCGCGGCGCGGCGGTGGCCGTCAACTACGCCAGCGACGCCACCGCTGCGGACGATGTCGTCGCCCGCTGTGCGGCGCTGGGCGCCCCGGCGTTCGCCGTGCGCGGCGACGTGTCCGTCGAGGACGACGTGCTGGCACTCTTCGACCGGGTGGCCGACGAGTTCGGCCCGCCGACCGTCGTCGTCAACAACGCCGGGATCCTCGACCAGCAGATGCGCTTCGAGGACATGACCGTCGAACGCTGGGAGCGGATCGTGCGGGTCAACGTCATCGGCGCCTTCATCGTCGCCCGCGAAGCGGTGCGCCGCATGTCGCCGCGGTCCGGGGGTTCGGGCGGCGCGATCGTCAACGTGTCGTCGGCGGCCAGCTACCTCGGCAGTCCCGACGAGTACGTCGACTACGCGGCGAGCAAGGGCGCCATCGACTCGTTGACGATCGGCCTGGCGAAAGAGGTGGCGCCCGACGGCATCCGCGTCAACGCGGTCCGACCCGGCATCATCGACACCGCGATCCATGCCAGCGGTGGCGAGCCGGGGCGTGTCGATCGCCTCGCGCCGTCGCTCCCGATGCGGCGCGGCGGCGAGGCGATCGAGGTCGCCCGCACCATCTTGTGGTTGGCGGGCGACGACGCGTCGTACGTCACCGGTGCGCTCGTCAACTGCGCGGGTGGACGCTGATGGCACCCCGCCAGCTCGGGCGCTGGGAGCTCGACGGTGTGCGCGGCGCCGTCGTCGTGGTCGACGTGATCCGCGCCTTCAGCACCGCCGCGTACGCATTCGGTGCGGGTGCGGCGGAGATCTATCTCGTCGACTCGGTCGACGAGGCGCTGCGGTTGAAGGCGTCGCTGCCGGGTGCGCTGGCGATGGGGGAGGACCGCGGCCTGCGGCCCGACGGTTTCGACTTCCCGAACTCGCCGGCGATGGTCAGCCGCGCCGATGTCGCCGGCCGCACGCTCGTCCAACGCACGTCGGCTGGAACCCGCGGCGTGGTCGCCGCCGTCGACGCCGACCGACTGTGGGCGGCGAGCCTCGCCTGCGCGTCGGCGACCGCTCGTGCCGTCGTCGCCTCCGGGCTCGGGGAGCCGACGTACGTGATCACCGGACGCTTCGAGGATCGGCCGGGGCGCGAGGCCGCCGACGACCTGCTCACCGCCGAGTTGATCGAGCGGGCTCGCACCGGTGCGCCGCTCGATGTGGCGGCGACGAGCGCCGCGCTCCGCACCACCGACGAGGCGCGGAAGACGTTGGCGCTCGGTCCCGAGCACACCGATCCCACCGACATCGAGCTGGCCGCTCGCGTCGACGCCTTCGACTTCGCCATGGAGGTCGAGCGCACCGATCGCGGGCTACGGCTGATCAGGGTGTGAACAGCTCCAGCTGCTCCCACGTGATGGCGACGTCGCTGGCGACGCGCCAGCGCAGCCGGCCGCGCGAGCCCGGCCGCCGGATCTCGACACGGTCGGCGCGCAGCGATCGCGCCGAACCGTCGGGATCACGCAGGGTGATGCTGCCGTCGGCGGCGATGCCGACCACGCGACCGACGATCCATCGACCGTGATCGTGGCGGCGGAACCGGATCGGTTCGCCGAGACGCAGGCCGAGCCGCTCGAGCGAGGTCGGGGACCCTTGCACGGCCGCTCATCGTAGGGCAGCCCCGTCGGTCGGCGGCGGACGACGGCCGGTCGGCGGCGCGTCGGCGGCCCACCGCAGCCTGCGGGGACGCCGTTCTGGGTCGGCACGATCTCGGCCGTGCGAACATCGTGTGACCACCCGCTGCGGGCGGCCGGTGGGTGCGCGCGCGACCGTCATTCCACCGATACGGTGTTCATCAATGACTGATGAGCGAATCGACACCAGCAACGAGGTCGTGATCACCGAAGCTCTCGCCGTCATCGACGGTGCGCTGGCCAAGATGATGCGTCGCGAACTCGTGTCGTCGGGTGAAGTCGCCGATCTCCTGCTCGACGTGCGCACGTTGCTCACCGCCGAGCCGATCCGCGTCGCCGATGTCGGCGAACCGGTCGCCAGCGACGCCTGACCGCGCCGCACGACCCGCCAGCGCGCCGTGACGGCGCGCTCGATCACTGAGCCCCGCGACGGTGTTCACGGCGCCCCGCGACAGTGTTCACGGCGCCCCGCGACGGTGTTCACTGAGCCCCGCGACGGACATTCACGGCGCCCAACGACGGGCGATCCTGCGGCCGATCAACCCGAGCGCAGTGCCGAGCACGGCGCCCGCGACCACGTCGGACCCGTGGTGGATCCGCACGTACGCCCGGCTGACCGCCACCAGCGCCGCCAGCTTCCACCACACGATCCCGACCCGCGGCCCGTCCCAACCGGACAGCACCATCGCCGCGAACGCCGCCGAACTGGCGTGTCCCGACGGGAACGACGACGTGGTCGGCCGACGTACGGCGAGCCGGTCGTCGCCGGTCTCGGTCGGGCGCTGGCGCCGGAACACCCGCTTGACGCCCTGATTGACGAGCAGGCTCTCGACGCCGAGCATCGCCGCCAGCAACAGCGCCTGGTCGGGCCGACGCAACACGATGCCGCGCCCGATACCGACGACGTGCCAGATCACGCTGAAGTCGCCGACGTGGCTGGCGGTGACGAACAGCCGGTCGGTGAGCGGGTGGCCGCGCAGCAGCTCGAGCAGCGCATCGAAGCGCTCGTCGAAGGCGTCGATCGCCGGCCCGAACTGACTCTGGCCCGGCACGACGGGCAACGGTCCGACTTCGATCGGCGGGGGATCGGCGTGACCGACGAGCGAGATGTCGGCGACCTCGGGGCCGGCCAGGGGCGTGTCGTTGCCTGTTGTCATGCGGCGGTCGGTGCCGGCTCGGTGAGCAGCGCCTCGTAGGCGGCGACCGCGCCCGTGGCCGCCTCGCTCGGGTCGCCGCCGAACGCCGGGCACCAGGCCTTGAACGCGCAGAAGTCGCACAGTCGGCTCTGGCGGGGGCGGAAGTCGCCCGTCTGGCACGCCCGCTCCACCGCCGACCACACCGCGGTCGTGCGCATGGTGATGAAGCGCACCGACTGCGCCGACGGGGCGGTCTCGATCGTCTCGCCGGTGCTCAGGTACATCAGGCGGATCTTGGCCGGCCGCTTGCCGAACACCGCCTCGCAGAGGAACGAGTAGAAGTGCACGCCGGCGAGGCTCTTGCTCTCGTAGTTGCCCGACGGTGGGCGTCCGGTCTTGTAGTCGGTGACCACCAGCTCGCCGTCGGCATCGAGCTCGAGGCGGTCGATGATGCCGCGCAGCGTGAGATCGCCGACCTCGGCCTCCATCCACAGCTCGAGACCGATCGGGCGAACCGCGGTCGGATCCTCCATCGTGAGGTAGCGGTCGACGAGGGCGCGGCAGTCGCGCCCGAAGCGCTCGGCGGCCCCCTCGTCGAGGCGCAGCCCGACGTAGTCGGGATGGGTGCGGTACTCGTCGAGCGCCGTCTCGAGGTCGGTCGCCAGCGCCGCGGCCGTGCGCTCAGCCGGCCGGCGGACGTAGAGCAGCTCGAGCGCCCGGTGGACGATCGTGCCCTTGGTGGTCGCCACGCCGGGCGGCTCGGGCAGCTTCTCGATGCTGGCAAAGCGGAACTGCATCGGACACGAGGTGAACGCCGACACCCGCGACGGCGACAGCGACATCGGCACCGGGTACACCGGATCCGGCGCAACCGGTTGCGGCGCAGCAGGATCGGCGACATCGGTCATGGTCCCCATCGTACGGCGGGGGTGTGACGACGTCCGTGACGGGTGACCGGTGACGGGTGACCGGTGCCGGGGTGAGCGATTACGGGCGACCGGCGACGCTCAGAGCACCTGGCGGATCTCGGCGGCGATGACGTCCGGCTCGATGAACGGCGTGAAGTGATTCCACTCGTCGCGTTGCACGAACGTCGCCCGCGGCAGCCGCTCGGCGACTGGGCGGGCGATCGAACCCGGGCCGCCGGCCTCGGCGCTGCCCGCCATCACCGTCACCGGGGTCTCGATCTCCTCGAGCGCCGCCCAGGTGGTGTGCCCGCCGCCGGAGTCGAACGTCAGTGCCTCCAGCTCGGGATCACACTTCAGCCGCACCCCTTCCGGTGACGGCCGGAACCCGTGGGCGACGTAGAGCCGCAGCACGTCGGGATCGAACGCCATCATCGGCGGCTTGGCGGCGTAGTTGGCGATCGCATCCTCGAACGACGGGAACGTCGCTCGGCGCCGACGTGCGCCTTCCGACAGGTTCGGCCCCTCGCCCTGCGGCAGGCGTCGGGATCGCGCGGTGGGAACACGATCGGCTCGTAGACCACGAGGTGGTCGAACAGGCCGGGGTTGCGATGGGCGGCCATCAACAGACAGGCGCCACCCATCGAGTGGCCGAAGGCGACCAGGCCGCCGTCGGGCGCGATCGCCGTCGCCACGGCGACGGCGTCGTCGCCGTACTGCTCCCAGTCGACCGCCCAACCGTCGGGTCGCGCGGTGTCGCCGTGCCCGCGGTAGTCGAGGGCGAACGACGTCGCTTCGTCGCTCAGCGCATCGGCGATGGGCAGGTAGCACCAGCCGTGGAAGCCGGTGGCGTGGGACAACAGCAGGGGACGACCCGTTCCGCCGAACTCGTGGACGGCGACGCTGACGTTGTCGGACGAGGGGACGCGCACGCCGCCAATCATGTCGATCGCCCCGCACGGCCACCGAATCGTCGTGCCCGCGACAGGCTCCACGCTGATCGCGGCGCGTGGCGAGGGTGGAAACGGGGGCGGGTACGGTCGGCGGGATGGCTCGCTTCGTCGCCCTGTTGCGGGGGATCAACGTCGGTGGCAAGAACAAGGTGCCGATGGCCGACCTGCGCGAGGTGTTCGAGGCGCTCGGCTACGACGGCGTCAGCACGTACATCCAGTCGGGGAACGTGATCTTCTCCGCCACGGGTCGGCCGGCCGACCTCGAGGACGCCATCGAAATCGGGTTGGAACGGCGCTTCGGGTTCCCGCTCGTCGTCGTCGTGCGGTCCGAGCGCCAGCTGCGGGCGGTCGTCGACACCGCACCCCCGGGCTTCGGTCAGGACGCCGACACGTACTACTCCGACGCCGTGTTCCTCAAGGCGCCGCTGACGGCGGGCGAGCTGCTCGAGCTGATGCCGCGGCGCGAGGGCGTCGACGAGGCGTGGGCCGGGACCGGCGTGCTCTACTTCCAACGGCTCGGCGCCGAGCGGACGAAGAGCAAGATGGGCCGCATCGCCGCGCTCCCGGAATACCAGTTGGTGACGATCCGCAGCTGGGCGACGACGACGAAGCTCGTCGCCCTGCTCGACGGATGAACGCGACGCGCGAAGCGCGCGACGGCGGAAGAACGAGACGACCCGTGAGCCGGTGACCGGCCCCCGGCGTCAGGCCAGGGCGCGGAGGAACAACGCCGTCTCGTCGGCGAGCGTGGCGGGGACCTGGTAGCCCTCCTGGTCGGTGACCGTCGACCAGTTGGCGGCCAGGTCCTCGGCGGTGAGGCCGGTCGTGCTCGTGTAGCCGAGCGTCTCGGCGATGAACACCTCGGCGACGCGGCCGCCGCCGACGGAGAACACGCGACCGGTGGCGTCACACGACTCGTGGGCGAGGTAGGTGACGAGGGGGGCGACGAGGCCTGGATCGAGCTTCTCGCCGAAGCCGCCGCCCATCAGGTCCTCGGTCATGCGGGTCTTGGCGAGCGGGGCGATGGCGTTGGCCTTGATGTTGTACTTGGCGCCCTCGATGGCGAGGACGTTGGTGAACCCGACGAGGCCCATCTTCGCCGCGCCGTAGTTGGCCTGACCGAAGTTGCCGAAGAGGCCGGCCGCCGACGAGGTCGACACGATCCGGCCGTAGCCCTGCTCGCGCATCACGACCCACGCCGGCTGGGTGACGTTGAACGCACCGCGCAGGTGGACGTCGATCACCGGGTCGAACAGGTCGGCGTCCATGTTGTGGAACGACTTGTCGCGCAGGATGCCGGCGTTGTTGATGACGATGTCGACCTTGCCGTAGGCATCGAGCGCCGACTGGACGATCGCCTTGCCGCCGTCGGCGGTGGCGACGGAGTCGGTGTTGGCGACGGCGTCGCCACCGGCAGCCTTGATCTCGTCGACGACGCGCTCGGCGGCGCCCTTGTCGCTGCCGGTGCCGTCGATCGAGCCGCCGAGGTCGTTGACGACGATCAGCGCGCCGCGCTTGGCGAGCATCAGTGCGTGCTCACGTCCGAGGCCACCACCGGCACCCGTGATGATCGCAACCTTGCCGTCGAACCCGAGATCTGTCATGTCGCGAACGCTAACGGCGGGTCCCCGATCGCGTGAAAACCGCCCGCCGTGCACCGCGCCGCTGCCGCGATGAGCAGGCGGACCGGGCCCTGGCCCGTTCGCTCACCGCACCGTTGCCGCGATGAGCGAACGGGCCGTGGGGTGGCCCGTTCGCTCATCGCGGGTTGGCGGTCAGCGCCGGAAGCCGCTTTCGACGTCGAGGACCTGGCCGCGGATCCAGGCACCGGCATCGGACACGAGGAAGGCGACGACGTCGGCGATGTCCGCGGGCGACCCCCAGCGGCCGTCGGGGAAGCGCTCGGCGACCGCCGCGTGCAATTCGGGCGACGCCCACCCGGTGTCGACCGGACCCGGGTTGATGCAGTTGGCGATGATCCGCCGGGCCGCCAGGGCGTGATCGACCGACGCGGTCATCTGGTGCAGGGCACCTTTCGACACGGCGTAGGCGATCTCGCCGTCCATCGGGGCGAGGTGCTGGCCGCTGGTGAACCACACCATGCGTCCCGCGGGCGGATCGCCCGCCGGCGCCGGGCGGTGCACCTCGGCGAAGCGCTGGGCGAGCAGCACGATCGAGCGCACGTTCGCTGCCCAGCACCGGTCGAGTTCGGCCGCATCGACGTCGGCGAACGACTGCGACGACGACCGGGCGTGCACGGCGACGACGACGTCGAGTCGCCCGTGATCGGTGATGACCTCGTCGACCAGCGCCGCCGGCGCCGCCGGGTCCTCGAGGTCGTGCCGTCGCACCTCGAACGGCACGTCGCCGAGGCTCGCCGCGCCCCACGGCATCTCGTCGTCGTGGGGCGGCCATCCCGTGGCGACGACCGTGGCACCGAGGCGGTGGAGGCGGTCGGCGATCGTGGTGGCGATGCCGGCAGGCCGCGACACGCCGGTCACCAGCGCGACGCGGCCGGAGAGATCGCCGCCGGATTCGGTCTGCGTCGAGTCCGCCCGGGACCGACGTGAAGGCGGAGGTGTGGGCGGGAAGGGCGGGGAAGTGGGCGGGGTCATCGTCGGGATCCTCGCACTCGTGGTTCGCCGCGTCGTGGGTCGAACGCCCGCGACCAGGCCGGGCGCAGCACGTCGGCGAACCCTGGTGCAAGGCTCGGCGGCAGGAGCGGCGGATCGCGCCGCACGATGGTCAACACGGCGGCGTCGACGGACGGGCGGGGCCGGAATGCCGCCGACGGGATCGTCGGACCGAGGTGGAACTCCCACCATGGCGACCACGCCGCCGTGCGCAGCGCGTCCGGTGGGGTGGCGCTGTGGCGCCGGGCGACCTCGTGCTGCACGACGAGGTCGGCGCGATCGGGCCCTCGGGTCGGATCGTCGAGCAGCTTGGTGAGGATCGCCGTCGTCGCCCCGAAGGGGATGTTGGCGACGACGCGATACGGCGCCCTCGGGAGCCGGACGTCCTCGACGCGCATCGTCAACAGCCGCAGGCGGTCGCCGAAGCCCTCACCGCGCAGCGTCGCCCCGAGCCGTGGACCCCAGACCGGATCGGGCTCGATCGCCCAGACCTCCGCCCCCGACGCCAGCAGCGGTCGCGTCAGCGCGCCGGTTCCGGCCCCGATGTCGACGACGAGATCGCCGGGACCGACGCCGCTCGCCGCCACGAGTCGCTCGATGATCGCCGGATCAGCGAGGACGTTCTGACCGAAGGTGCGACGCCGCTCGTCGCGTTCGGTCCTGCGACGCCGCTCGGACACGGCGCATCACCATCGTCATCATGCCGCCGACGGTAGTGCGCGCAGCGACGGCGACCGCCGGCGATTTCCCTCACCCGCCGCACCGGCACGTCGGCGAGACATCCGCCGCTGCGACGCAGCGAGATGTGCACGACGGGTCGTCGCGGCCTCCGCGCGATGACACGGCCAGGCAGATCAGCGCGCTGCCATACTGGCGCCGATGCGTCCCACCACCTCCCGACCCCTCCGTCTCGCCCCCTTCGCGGCCCTCGGCCTGTTCGCACTCGCGGCATGCAGCGACAGTGCAGCGACCGGCGGTGAGGGGTTGATCGAGCGCGATCTGGCGAAGCAGATCGGGCTCGGCGACCTCGACGCCGAGTGCGACGAACCGGCGGAGAAGACCGAAGGCGAGACGTTCGACTGCACGGCGACGACCGAGGACGGTCGCACGATCACGTTCCAGGGCACGATGAGGAGCGACAGCGAGATCCACGTCGTCAGCACCAATCTGCTGCTGCCGTCCGAGGTCGACACGCTCCGCGACGAGGGGGCTCGGGTGCTCTCCGAGCAGAACGCCATCGAGGTGCTCCCCGACGACATCGACTGTGGTGACGAGGCGGTGCTCCTCGACGACGCCGGTGAGTTCACGTGCGAGATCACCGACACGTCGACCGGCGACGTCTACGAGCTGACCGTCATGACGGGCGGCATCGAGCCGGGCGTGGGCATCCGCGAGCTGTTCTTCCAGGTCGGCGACGCGCCGCTCTGACCAGCGCCCCGCCCCCGCCTCAGCGGACGCGGGCGATGCGCAATGGCTCGCTGTCGGTGACGCGCAGGTCGTCGCCGTCGACGCGCACGGTGACCCCGTGCCCCTCGAGCACGGTCAACGTCAGGCCGTCGGCATCGACGTCGACCTCGACGAGTGATCCGTGCCGCTCGATGCGGAACGTCAGACCGTCCCACACCTTCGGCAGACGCGGCGAGAACTCGAGGTGTGTGCCCTGCTCGACCATGCCGGCGAAGCCGTACACGACGCCGGCCCACACGCCGCCCGCCGATGCCACGTGGACCCCTTCGGACGTGTTCCGGTGGGAGTCGCTGAGGTCGAGGTACAGCGCTCGCTGGAAGTACTCGACGGCGAGCTCGTCGTAGCCCACCTCGGCGGCGACGACCGCCTGCACGCACGCCGACAGGCTCGAGTCACCCGTCGTGATCGGGTCGTAGTAGTCGAAGTTGCGGCGCTTCTGTTCGAGCGGGAAGCGCTCCGACCGGAGGTACATCGCCAGCACGACGTCGGCCTGCTTCAGCACCTGGTGGCGGTAGATGACGAGCGGGTGGTAGTGCAGCAGCAAGGGGAAGTTCTCCGGCGGCGTGCGCTCCCACTCCCACGGTTCGAGGTCGAGGAACTCGTCGTCTTGCGGGTTGATGCCCAGCTCCTCGTCGTACGGGAGGAACATCGCGTCGGCGGCGGCGTCCCAGTCGTCGAGCTCGCCGGGATCGAGCTTCGTTCGCCGGCACAACGCGGTGAACGCATCGGCGTTCCAGTCGTTGAGCGAGCGCACGGTACGTGCGGCGTAGCGCAGATTGAAGCGGGCCATGACGTTCGTGTAGAAGTTGTCGTTGACGACCGTCGTGTACTCGTCGGGGCCCGTCACCCGGTGGATGTGAAACGTGCGCGAGCCGTTGCTGGCGTAGAAGCCGAGGTCGGCCCACAGCCGGGCTGTCTCGACGAGGATCTCGGCGCCCTCATGGGCGAGGAAGTCGACGTCGCCCGACGCCTCGAGGTAGCGCCGCAGCGCCATCACCACGGCGGCGTTGATGTGGTACTGGGCGGTGCCGGCGGCGTAATAGGCGGAGGCTTCCTCGCCGTTGATCGTGCGCCACGGATAGAGGGCACCGACCTGGCTCATCTCGCGGGCCCGCTGGCGCGCCGCATCGAGCATGCGCCACCGGAAGCGGAGGATCTTGCGTGCTGCTTCGGGCGAGGTGTAGGCGAGGAACGGGACGACGTAGATCTCGGTGTCCCAGAAGTAGTGGCCGTCGTAGCCGCCGCCCGTGACGCCCTTGGCGGCGATGCCCTGCTCGTGGGCGCGCGCTGTGGCCTGGGCGAGCTGGAAGAGGTTCCAGCGCAGCGCCTGCTGCGCCTTGTCATCGCCGCGCAGCTGGACGTCGCTGCGCTTCCAGAACTCCTCCAACCACTGCTGCTGATCGATCATCAAGGCCTCGACGCCGTCCTCCTCGGCGCGGGTGAGGGTGCGCGAGCATCGGTCGGCGAGCTCGGTCGCGGGCACGCCCGACGACGAGTGGTAGGCGACGAGCTTGACGACGCGGATCGGTTCGCCGGGGACGGCGCGCACGGTGAACACGGTCTTGGCGAGGTCGGCGCCGACCTCGGTGGTGGTCGTCGTCGGGCAGTTGGTGTCGATCTCGTGACGCACACCGCAGGCGAGGGTCATGCCGCTGTTGAAGCAGCGGTAGCCGAGGATCACCTCGTTGCCGTGCTCGCGTTGCAGTTGCGGTTCGAGGACCCGCTGATCGAAGTTGCGCGACTTGCGCGGGTCGGCGCCCTCGCCGAGTGCCGCCGAACGGACGTGGTACTCGTCGGTGCCGTCCTGCCGGTTCATCAACTGCGACGAGATGACGACGGGCGCGGGGGAGTCGAGCAGGGTGACCTCGAAGGTCATCAACGCCAGGTGGCGGTGGACCAGGCTGACCATCCGCTGCGAGGAGACCTTGACCCGCTTGCCGGCCGGCGTGCGCCAGATGAGGTCGCGTCCGAGGACCCCGGTCGAGAAGTCGAGTGTCCGCTCGTACTCGTCGAGGTCGGCGCCGGCGAGCAGCAGCGGCTCGTCGTCGACGTAGAGCTTGATCAGCTTGGCGTCGGGGACGTTGACGATCGTCTGGCCCGTCTTGGCGAACCCGAAGGCGTCCTCGGCGTGCTTGATCGACCAGGTCTCGTGGAAGCCGTTGAGATAGGTGCCGTGGCTGTGTGCCTCGCGGCCCTCTTCGGGATTGGCGCGCATGCCGAGGTAGCCGTTGCCGACGGCGAACAGCGTCTCCATCACGCCGAGGTCGTCGTGGGAGTACTCGCGCTCGACGAGCCGCCATGGATCGACGGGGAAGCGGTAGGGCGGTAGTCCCGTCGGCGGGGGCAGGTGGTTCATGCGTCCTCCGCGGCGTCGCGGGCACCGACGGCATCGTGCCCGCCGGGCAGGAGGTCGGCGAGGTCGTCGACGACGACGTCGGCGCCGTGATCGACCAGCTCCCTTCGGCCGGCGCCGCGGTCGACACCGATCACGGCGGCGAACCCGCCGGCCGCGCCCGCGGCGACACCCGACAGGGCGTCCTCGACGACGACGGCGCGCCCGGGATCGACACCGAGCCGCTCGGCGGCGCGCAGGAACATGTCGGGCGCCGGCTTGCCGGCGATGTGCTCGCGGGCCGCGACCTCGCCGTCGACGACGACGTCGAAACGTTCGCCGAGCCCGGCGGCGTCGAGCACGCGGCGGGCGTTCTTCGACGACGAGACGATCGCTGCCGGGATCGAGCGGTCGTCGAGCCACGCCAACGCCGCTGCCGAACCCGGGTACGGGGCGATGCCGTCGCGTTCGAGGATCTCGTTGAAGAGCTCGTTCTTGCGGTTGCCGAGCGCGCACACCGTGTCATCACCCGGTGGGTCGCCAGGGTCACCTTCGGGCAGCACGACATCGCGTGAGGCGAGGAACGAGCGCACGCCGTCGTAGCGCGGCTTGCCGTCGATGTAACGGAGGTAGTCGGCGCCGTCGTAGCCGTAGTCGGCGAACAGCTCCGCCCAGGCGTGCTCGTGGATCTCGGCCGTCGGGGTGATCACGCCGTCGAGGTCGAACAACACGGCATCGACCGTGGTCCAGTCGAACGCCGACGCGGTCCCGGTCACGCTCGCCACCCTAATGACCGAGCCCGCCGTCGGCCGGTTCTGCTCCCGCCGAGCGTTACAACAGGGGTCTGACCCCTGATGTAACGCCCGCTCACGTCGCGGCGACGGCGTCGCGCGCGCAGCTTGCCTTGTAGTCGAGCTTGCCGTTGGCGGCGCGCCCGACGCTCGACACGGTGACGACCGACTTCGGCGCCTTGTAGGCGGCGAGGTGCGCCTTGACGTGCGCCACGAGGTCGGCGGCATCGACGGTGTCGCCGTCGTGCGGCTCGACGAGGGCGGTGATCGCCTCACCCCACTTCTCGTCGGGCACGCCGACGACGGCAGCGTCGGCGACGGACGGATGGAGCTTGAGGACCTCTTCGACCTCTTCCGGGTAGACCTTCTCGCCGCCGGTGTTGATGCACTGGCTGCCGCGCCCGAGGAGGACGACGGTGCCGTCGGCGTCGACCGTCGCGTAGTCGCCGGGGATCGTGTAGCGCTCGCCGTCGATGACGACGAACGTCTGCGCCGACTTCGCCTCGTCCTTGTAGTAGCCGATCGGCGTGCGGCCGCGCATCGCCACCCGGCCGAGCTCGCCCGAGCCGGGCACGACGTCGCGCCCGTCGTCGGTGATCACCCGCGTCGATTCGCCGAGCGAGAACGACGCCGGTGCGGCCCTGGGTCTCGTTCGTCGTCGTGTTCGTGGCCATGCCGATCGCCTCGCTGGAGCCGAGCGAGTCGACCATGATCAGGCGCGGGTTGTGACGCAGCAGCCCGTCCTTGGTCTCCTTCGACCACATCACACCCGACGAGACGATGACCCGCAGGCTGGAGATGTCCCAGCGGTCGGGCTCGGCGTCGAGGGCGCGCAGGATCGGCTTGGCGAAGGCGTCGCCGACGATCGCCGTCGAGTTGATGCCGAAGCGCTCGACGGTGTCGAGGAACTCCTCCGGGCGGAAGTGGCGGCCCTCCATCGTGGTCACCGAACCGCCCGCCATCAGGTTGCTGACCGCGTTGAACAGTCCGGTGCCGTGCATCAGGGGCGCGGCCGGCATGTTGCGCGGGCCGGCCTTGGTGACCCGATCGACGACGGCGTCGAGATCGCGGTCGGGGGGCAGACGCTTCTTGTTCGTCGCCTCGAGGACGTTGAACAGGTCGTCCTGGCGCCACATCACACCCTTCGGCATGCCGGTGGTGCCGCCGGTGTAGAGCAGCAGCAGGTGGTCGCCGGAACGTCCCCACGGCCCCGACACGTCGTCGTCGGTGCCGGCCGCTGCGAGGTCCTCGTACGGCGTGGCGAAGTCGGGGCAGGGCCCCGAGCCGTCGTCGACCCACAGCCACGTGCGCACCTTCGGCACCCGGTCGCGGATCGCTGTGCACTGCTCGGCGAACGTGCCGTGGAACACGACGACGGTGGCGTCGGCGTTGTCCCACAGGTATGCCAGCTCGTCGGCGGTGTAGCGGTAGTTGGTGTTGGCGACGGCGAGCCCGGCCTTGAAGGCGGCAAAGATCGACTCCAGGTACTCCGGAGCGTTGTAGAGGTACTGGACGACCTTGTCCTGCTCGGCGACACCCGGCGCCGCGAGCAGCCCGGCGGCGATGCCGTTGGCCCGACGGTTCCACTCCCGCCAGGTGATCTGGCGGTCACCCTGTTGTTGGGCAAGGGCATCGGGGATCTGGGCGGCGATGGTCTCCCAGAGGTCTGCGAAGTTCCAGCCGGCGTCGTCAGCGCTCACCCGGCCACGGTACCGGGGCCGTGGTTGCCGCAACCAATGGCGCCGTGCGGCCGGCCCGTCAGCCGAACGGACCGGACTGCCACGGCCCCCAGATCGCCAACGACATCGAGTTGTTCGACTGGATGTTGACGAACAGCGTGCGGAAGTCCGGGCTGAAGGTGGCGCCGGCGAACTCGTCGCCGAGCTGACCCGGCACGTTGTTCTGGCAGAAGTCGAACAGTTGCCCGTCCGCGGTGAGGCCGCGCAGGAAGTTCGGGGCGACGTTGTCCTCGCACAGGACCAGCGCGCCGGACCGAGACGTGACGACGTTGTCCGGCAGGTCGAGGGTCGCCGCCGCCGGTGACTCGTAGACGAGGCGCAGCCGCCGGCGCCAGATCTCGTACGCCCACACCTGGCCGCGGCCGTCGCCGTAGCCGGCCGGCGGCTGATCACCGCTCGCCGACCGCGCCGCCTTGCGTCGATACGAAGTACACGGTGCCGTTGTCGTGGTAGGCGCCCTCGAGCCGGGCGAAGCGAGCGGCGCCCTGGACACGTCCCTGGTCGCCGACGGCGACGAGCGCCTGGTTGTTGGTCGTGCCTGCCGGGAATGTCGGATCCGGGTCGGCGATGGTCACCCAGTCGCAGCGGTAGGTCGTGCCGGGCGCCTGGCCGGCGGACAACTCGGCGTTCGGCTGATCGACGACGCGCAGCATCTGCAGCACCCCGCCGTCGGCGACACCGCGGGTCCACAGCGGATGGCGCGGCGGGAGGTAGCGGTAGAAGCCGGACGGGAACTCGAAGTTGTCCTCGGTGAGGTAGATCGCGCCGCTGAGCGGGTCCACCGCCGCCGCTTCGTGGGCGAACCGACCCGCTGACCTGATCGGCACCCGGGCGCTCTGGCCATCGACCGGGACCTCGAAGAGGTAGCCGTGCTGCTGGGTCAACACGGTGTTGTCGCCACCGGTGAAGTCGCTGCCGACATCGGGGCCGTTGACGGTTTCCTCGCACGTCAGCCAGGTGCGCCACGGTGTCCGTCCTCCGGCACAGTTCATCTGCGTCCCGTTGAGCGACACGTGCCCGCCGAGCACCTCGCCGTGCTTGGTGACCCACGCGGTCGTGGTGCCGCCGCCGGTCATCGGGTCGTACGCCGCAGCCGGGTCACCGAACGCGCCGACGGGCCCGTTGACCTCGTGGTTGCGCACCAGCACGTAGCTGCCGCGCCAGCCGGTGAAGGCGGCCATGCCGTCGCTGCGGATCGGTGTCGGTGTGCCGCGCTCGTCGCCGAGTGGCGTACCGGCCAGGTGGAACGAGCGGTACCGGAAGCCGGCCGGCAACAGCAGGCGTTCGACCCCGTCGGCGGCGTCGGGCACGGGTGCCAGCGGGCCGTAGTTGGCCGGCCGGCCCCGGCCGTGGCTCGGCGTCGCGGCATGGGCGACGAAGCTCCGGAACGGGCCTGCCCCCAGGGCGGCACCGCCTGCGACGGCGGCCGTTCCCTGCAACAAGCGTCGGCGGCTCAGATCGGTCATGGGTTCCCCTCCCCATTTGCTCCACCCGCTGCGCTGAACCCTACGTGACCCGGAGATGGCCGTCGGACGGCGCGGCGGCACCGCGTGCGACGGGCGCGGCGGGACCGCGCCACGGGCTCAACGAGACGGTGGGCCGAGACGCAGGCGGTCGTGGGCGGCGGTGACGGGGGAGTGTTCGCCGATCGCCTCCCACAGCGACTCGATCCACCACGTCGCACCCGCCTCGGCGTAGGCCGCCGGGGAGTGCTCGGCGGTCGAGCCCTCGATGACGATGTCGAACGGACCGTCGCCGCGCTCGCCGGCCACCTGGGCGCGCAGGTCGGCGACCTCACCGAGGTGCGGTTGGCGAGCGTCGCCGTCGCCGACGACCTGAGGGATGATCCCGTCCCACCGCAGCGCCCGCTCCATCGATCGCCGGTGGCCGAGCGCACCGACGCACCAGATCGGCACCCGCGGTGTCTGCACCGTGTGGCCGATCGTCGGGAACTCGGTCGGCTCGATGGTGTAGTGCGTGCCGGCGTAGCGGAACGGTTGCCCCGACCACAGACCGCACATGATGTCGAGGCTCTCGTCGAGCAGCGCCGCCCGGACGCGACGGTCGCACTCCTCACCGAAGGCGTCGAAGCCGGAGTCGACGGCGCCGAGCCCGACCGACAGCGTGACCCGGCCGGCGGACAAGCGGTCGACGGTGGCGACCTGGCCGGCGAGCGACCATGGCCGTCGTCGCGACGGCGGCGTGAGCATCGTCCCGAGGCGGATCTCCGAGGTTCGGACCGCGGCCAGGGCGAGGGCGATCCAGGCGTCGACCCCCCACACCGGCTCCCACACGAACACCCCGTCCCAACCGGACTCCTCGGCGGCGGCGGCGAGATCACCGATGTCGTCGGCGTCGCCCCACGGGACCACGAAGCCGAACTTCATCCCTCGACCGTAGACCACCCGGCGCTCACCCGGCCACGCCCCGGTCCGCCGAGACCGATCGCCGCGTCGGCAGGCCGCCGGCGCCCCCGACCGGGCACGAGGGGGAGCGCGGGGATGCGACACTCGCGTTCATGTCCGATGCACCCGACGGCCCGCTCCTCGACGATCCGGACCCGGATGACCAGATCACGCCCGACGACAAGGATTGGACCTGGGTGTTGGAACGGGCGTGTCCAACGTGCGGGTTCGACGCCAGCACGGTCGCCGCCACGTCGGTCGCCGGATTGATTCGCGACAACGTCGCCGAGTGGCAGCAACGGTTGGTCGCCTCGGCCGACGAACTCCGCCGCCGTCCCAGACCGGACCGCTGGTCGACGCTCGAGTACGCCGCCCACGTGCGCGACGTGTTCCGCCGCTTCGACCAGCGGCTGATGTTGATGCTCGACATGGACGACCCGCTGTTCGAGAACTGGGACCAGGACGCAACCGCCCTCGAGGACCGCTACAACGACCAGGATCCGACCGTCGTCGCCGCTGATCTCGCCGACAGCGGCGAACGTCTCGCCGCCGCCTTCGACCGTGTCCGCAGCGACCAGTGGGCGCGCCCGGGGCGCCGGAGCGACGGTGCCGAGTTCACCGTCGACAGCTTCGCCCGCTACCTCGTCCACGACCCGATCCACCACCTGTGGGATGTCGACTCCGCCCGCGCCGTACAGTCGGGAGCATGACCGGGGGGTCGGACGCCGACCAGCGAACGAACGCGTCGGACGGCACGCGGGCCGATGCGCCCGACGGGGCAGCGGCGGGCGGGCTGGTCGCCGGCGCGGCGGCGCTCGGTGAGCTGATCGCCGCTCACGCCGACGACGCCGAGCGCCTGCGCCGACTCCCGCTGCCGATCGTCGAGGCGCTTGCCGACGCCGACCTGCTGCGGATGTGCGTGCCCGCCGAGTACGGCGGACCCGACGTCGATCCGATGACGATGGTGCGGGCCATCGAGGCGCTCGCCGCGGCCGACGGTGCAGCGGGATGGTGCGCAATGATCGCCTCGACGACGTCGTCGATGGCGGCCTTCCTCCCGGCCGACGAGGCACGTGAGATCTACGGTGACCGCTCCTCGATCACCGGCGGGGTGTTCGCCCCGAACGCCACGGGCGAGTCGGCAACGGTCGACGGCATCGCCGGCTTCGTCGTCACCGGCCGGTGGGCGTGGGGGAGCGGCACCCAGCACTGCCGGTGGGTCCTCGGCGGGGCGAACTGCGACGATGGCACGTTCCGGCTGTGCTGGTTCCCGCACGCATCGGTGACGTTCCACGACACGTGGCACAGCTCCGGCATGCGCGGCTCGGGCTCGCTCGATTTCTCCGTCGACGCCGAGTTCGTGCCCGCCGACCGCACCGTGCAGCCCGGCGTCACCCGGCCGGTCGTCGACGGCCCGCTCGCCCGCTTCCCGAACTTCGGCCTCCTCGCCGCCGGCGTCGCCGCGGTGGGTCTCGGCGTCGCCCGCCACGCCCTCGACGAGGTCGTCGCCGTCGCCAAGGGGAAACGTCCGCAGTTCTCGTCGCGCACCCTCGCCCAGAGCGGGTTCACACAGGTCGAGGTCGCCCGCGCCGAGGCACGGTTGCGGGCCGCCCGCGCCTTCCTGCTCGACGAGTTGTGCCGGGCCTGGGCGACGTCGGTCGACGGCGACGTCCCGTCGATCGAGGCGCGCACGACGATCCGGCTCGCCGCCGTCCACGCGGCGTCGGTCGCCGCCGATGTCACCGACGTCGCCTACACGCTCGCCGGCGGCACGTCGGTGTACGAGACGAGCCCGCTCGGACGCTGCGCACGCGACGCCCACGTCGTCACCCAGCACATCCAGACCGCGCCGAAGCTCAACGAGACTCTCGGACGGCTGCTCCTCGGCGTCGATGTCGACACGAGCATGCTCTGACCGCCGTTGCGAGCGGTGCGGTGCAGCGGTGCGGCGGACGGTGCAGGGACGGTGCAGGGACGGTGCAGGGACGGTGCAGGGCGGCGACGGCTCGCGGGCGAGGGCTACCGTCGCGCCGATGGAGACGATCCGCGTCGAGCGCAACGGGGAGATCCTCGACGGCGACGATCGATCGGCCCGACTCCGACCTCAACGCCGTCGGCGCCCGCCTGCACCGCGACCTGGGCGCACCTGATGCGTCAGCTGACCACCGAGGACGAGGCTCGGGTGGTCGTGCTGACCGGCGCCGGTCGGGCGTTCTCCGCCGGCGGCGACATGGGCTGGTTTCCCGAGCTGCGCATCCGTCGAGCAACTGCACGCACTGCGACGCGAGGGCAAGCAGCTGATCTGGGACCTGCTCGACGTCGAGCTGCCGATCGTGTGTGCGCTCAACGGACCCGCCGTCGGCCTCGGGGCGTCGATCGCCCTGCTGTGCGACGTCGTCGTGATGGCGGACACGGCGACGATCGCCGACCCGCACGTGTCGGTCGGCCTCGTCGCCGGCGACGGTGGTGCGGCGATCTGGCCGCTGCTCGTCGGTCCGCTCGCTGCCAAGCGCCACCTGCTGCTCGGCGATCCGCTGACCGCCACCGAGGCGCTGCGACTCGGGATCGCCGCCGAGGTCTGTCCGGCGGTCGACGTGGCCGACACCGCGTAGCGATGGGCCGAGCGGCTCGCCGCGCAGCCACCGCTCGCCGTCCAGGGCACCAAGACGGCGGTCAACGCCCAGCTGAAGCAGGCGCTGCTGGCCAGCTTCGACGTATCGATGGCGCTGGAGATCGGCACCTTCCATTCCGCCGACCACGCCGAGGCGGTGGCCGCATTCGTCGAGCGCAGGCCCGGCCGGTACGAAGGACGATGAGATGAGCGACGACATGTCCACCGCACCGACGATCACGTCCGGGGTCGACGCCATCGAGGCGCTGATGACGACACGGGCGATCCGGCGCTTCACCGACGAACCGGTCACCGACGCCGAGATCGAGGCCTGTCTGCGCGCCGCCCAGCAGGCGCCGAGCGGCGGCAACGTGCAACCGCAGCAGTACGTCGTCGTCACCGATCCCGAGCGCAAGGCAGCCGTCGCCGAGTGGTACCGAGCGGCCTTCGACCGCTACGAACGCTCGTTGCCGGACCCGACCGGGTTCCGCGACGCAGCCGCCGAACGATCGTGGCGGCGCACCCGCGACGCCAGCCGCCACCTCGCCGACCACGTCGCCGAGGCACCGGCGATCGTCTTCTTCCTCCAACCGATCATTCCCTGGACCCCCGCCGACGCCGACGGCCCGATGGACATCGGCCGCCTCGACGCCAGCGTCTACCCGGCGGTGCAGAACTTCTGCGTCGCCGCCCGCGCCCTCGGCATCGGGACCGCGCTGACGACCGTCATCCGCATCCACGCCGCCGAGACGCTCGCCGACGCTCGGCGTGCCGGGCAACGACGACGGCACGCCGCGCTACGAGATCGCCGCCTGCATCCCGATGGGACGGCCGCGGGGTTCGTTCGGGATCGCGCCGCGCAAGCCCGCAGCCGCAGTCACGCACTGGAACACGTTCGGCAATCGCCGTCGCTGAGCGGTCCGGGGTCGGCTAGCCGATGTCGCGTCGGAGAAGAGGGCGGCCCCGATCGCCAGGAGGGCGAACGCGTAGCCGCCGAACAGCACCCCGTTCTGCAACGGGGTCAGGGCAGCAGCGATCGACTCGGGCGTGTCGGTCGCCGAACTCATGCCGAGGATCCCGGTGGCCGCGCTGAAGGGCAGGTACCGGGCCGTGCTCACCGGGACGAGGGCGCGGACGATGTTCTCCAGCACGAACGCCCAGACGAGCAGGGTCGTGACCGCGGCGGCACTGTGACGCAGGATCATGCCGACACCGAGGCCGAGCACGGGAGCGAGCGAGGTGAGCAGGAGTCCCCAGAGTGCGGTCGATGCCATTCCTGACGTGTCGCCCTCGGCGAGTCGGCCGAGGAGCGCGCCGCTGAGACCGCCGATCATCCCGAGGATCCCCATCACCAGTCCGAAGCTCGCCGCCACGGTCGTCTTCGCCGCCACGGTCACACAGCGGGCGGGTTGCGCCGCAACGACGGTCGCCATGGTTCCGTGCTGCGCCTCGGAGGTGAACATCAGCGTGCCCATGATCGCGGCGAGGACGGTGGTGAGCCACGTCGAGAAGATGAACGTCTCGCCGACCGTGAACGGGAGATCGGTGTCCGGATCGATCTCGACGAACGTCGCCAGGATCCACGACAGCGCGACACCGATGACCGGGGTCAGGGCGAGGATCGTCACGTTGCAGCGGAGCGACGACACCTTGATCCACTCGCTGTGCAACGCGGTCGGGATCGAGGCGATGTCGTCTCGACGAGATCGCTGGACGACTCCGGTGATGGGTGCCGCCGGCGCGTCGAGGCCGGCGGGGTGGGGTGCGCGGTGCTGGTCATCGTGATGGGTTCCTTCGTCGTGCCGAGTGGCGGGTGCGGATGGGGCGGTTCAGGCGGTGGCGAACTCGGTGGCCGAGCGCGTCATCTCGAGCAGGATCTGCTCGAGGGACGCGAGGTGCTCGGTGATCTCGACGACCCGAATCCGATGATCGAAGGCGAGCTGGGACACGGTCGACGTGGTCGTGCCGTGGATCGACAGCTGGTCGTCGGAGACGCTGAACTCGATGTCCAGGCGCCGCAGGAGACGAGCAGCTCGGCCGTCTGGGGTGTTCGGACGACGACGGTCGAACGCCCACGGGCGAGCGTGCTGGCGACGGATTCAGCGGCGAGGAGCTTGCCCCCGCCGACGACGATCAGGTCGTCGGCGAACATCTCCAGCTCACCGATCAGGTGACTCGACACGAACACCGTGCCGCCCTGCGCGGCGAAGGCGCTCAGGGAGTTCCGCAGCCAGCGAATGCCATCGGGGTCGAGGCCGTTGGACGGTTCGTCGAGCAGCAGCACCTCCGGTGCTCCGAGCAGGGCGCCGGCGAGGGCGAGGCGTTGGCGCATGCCGAGCGAGAAGCTGCCGGCGCGTTGGTCGGCAGCACGCTCGAGTCCGACCTCGTGGAGGACCTCGTCGATCCGGTCCGGGGAGATGGCGCTGAGCGCGGCGGTCGCCCGGAGATGGTTCCTGGCGGTGCGACCGGGGTGCATGCAACGGGCCTCGAGCACCGAGCCGACGATGCGTGCCGGCCGCAGCAGTCGCGTGTACGGAACGCCGTGATAGCGGACGTCGCCGCGGTCGGGACGCGTGAGCCCGACCATCATCCGCATCGTCGTCGACTTGCCGGCGCCGTTCGGGCCGACGAACCCGGTGACCCGTCCGGCGGCGACATCGAAGCTCATCTCGTCGACGGCGATGCGTTCGCCGTAACGCTTGGTGAGTCCTGTGACGGTGATCATGATCTCGATGTCCATCCCTGTTCGTCGTTGGTAGCTGGCCTGGTCGCCCCGCTGCCGCATGGCGACGGGAGATCATTTCAATACGAAGCGTAGCGTAATGACGAACCTGGTGGTACGCGGCTCCGGTATGTCGGAGGCACAGTGCCGCTACGATGCCGAGCGATATGGCGCGACCACGTAGCGAAGCCGCCCGGAGGCGCCTGCTCGATGCGGCGCTGGAGATCGTGGGAATCGACGGCGTCGGCGCGGTCACGGCGGATGCGGTCGCTCGCCGCTCGGGGGTGGCGAAGACGACGCTGTACCGGCACTTCGGGAGTACCGACGCGTCTGGTGTTCGCAGCGGTCGCGGACAGCGTGACCGCTCGCACGCCACCCGACACGGGAACGTTGCGCGGCGATCTCGAGGCGATCCACCGGCGCTACCTGGACGTCGCGGCGTCGCAGCGGAGCAGGGAATTGTTCGCGTGGATGGTCGTCAAGTCGATCGAGAGCGCCGAGAACCGCGAGCTGTTCCGCCGCGCCCGCGTCCAACCCCGCGGCCCGACCACCGTCGCACTGCAGCGAGCGATCGCCCGCGGCGAGATCGCCGCCGACATCGACGTCGACATGGCGATGCACGTCATCCAGGGGCCGCTGATCTCACAACGCATCGTCGACAACAGCGAGGTGTCCGAGCGCTGACCTGGCGGGTCTGCTCGACATGACGCTCCGCGCTCTGGGTGCAGGCGACGTCGACCGCGACGGCTGAGCACCGTCCTGGAGCACCGTCCTGGAGCACTCCGCTCGTCGCCGTGACGTCGGTCACGTGCGGCTACCGTCGCACCGCATGGGCAACGAGATCCACAGCATGGCGGACATCGTCCGCGTCCACGGCGCCGAACGCGCCGACCACCCGGCGTTGATCCTCGGCGAGCGGACCGTCAGCTGGGCCGAGCTGCTGCAGCGGGCGAGCAAGGTCGCCGGCGGCCTCGCCGCGGCGGGTGTCGGGCCCCGCGACCGCGTCGCGTTCCTCGACAAGAACGGCATCGAGCACTTCGAGGTGTTCTTCGGCGCGGCGCTGCTCAACGCCGTCTGCGTCGACGTCAACTGGCGCCTCGCCGCCGCCCGAGGTCGAGTACATCGTCAACGACGCCGAGGCCAAGGTGCTCGTCGTCGGCCCCGACTTCGTGCCGATCCTCGACGCCATCGCCGACAACCTCACCACGGTCTCGATGGTCCTCGTGATCGGTGGCGCCGACGGCTACCAGGACTACGACGCCTGGGTCGACGGCCCACGACGCCGTGGACCCGGGCGCCACCGCCGCCGGCGACGACATCGCCTTCCAGCTCTACTCGTCGGGCACCACCGGGCGGCCGAAGGGCGTGATGCTGACCAACGACAACTTCTTCAGCCTCCTGCCGCTCGCCGAGCAGATGTGGGAGCTGCACGCCGGACTCGGTGAACCTCGTGGCGATGCCGCTGTTCCACATCGGCGGCGGCGGATGGGCGATCGCCGGCATGTACCAGGGCTGCACGTCGCGTGATCATCCGCGACCTCGACCCGGCAGGTCTGATCCGCACTGATCGAGCGAGCAGCGCATCACCCACGCCTTCCTCGTGCCGGCGGTGCTGCAGTTCATGCTGATGGTGCCCGGTGTCGACGACGCCGACTACTCCAGCCTGCGCGTGTTCGTCTACGGCGCCTCGCCGATCAGCGAGGACGTGCTCGCCCGCTGCGTCGAGATGTTCGGCTGCAAGTTCTGGCAGGCCTACGGCCTCACCGAGACCACGGGGGCGGTCGTCAACCTGCCGCCCGACGACCACGACCCGACCGGCGCCAACCGTCACCGTCTGCGCTCGTGCGGCCTGCCCGGACCGGGCGTCGAGCTGCGCATCGTCGACGGCGACGGCAGCGACGGTGCCGCCGGTGACGTCGGCGAGATCTGGATCCGCTCACCGCAGGTCATGAAGGGGCTACTGGAACCAGCCCGACGAGACCGCCAAGGCGATCACCGCCGACGGCTGGTTCAAGTCCGGTGACGCCGGCTACCTCGACGCCGACGGCTACCTCTACATCCACGACCGGGTGAAGGACATGATCGTCTCGGGCGGCGAGAACGTGTACCCGGCCGAGGTCGAGAACGTCTTGATGGCGCACCCGGGCATCGCCGACGTGGCGGTGATCGGCGTGCCCCACGAGAAGTGGGGCGAGACCGCCAAGGCGATGGTCGTGCGGGCGCCCGGCTCCGACGGCGAGGCGCTGACCGAGCCGACGTGATCGCCTTCGCCAGGCAGCACCTGGCCGACGTTCAAGTGCCCGACGAGCGTCGAGTGGCTCGACGTCCTGCCACGCAACCCGAGCGGCAAGGTGCTCAAGCGGGAGCTGCGCGAGCCCTACTGGGAAGGCCACGACCGCCGCGTCAGCTGACCACCACCGCGCGACGAGGCGGACCCCATCGGCACGGGTTTTCACTCCTCGCGGTCGCTCGTTCGCTCGTGAAACGCCGGTAGCGTGATACGTCGTGTCCCCCCACGACCAGACCCTCCTCGCGGACGCCCTGATGCCGGCCGATCCGTCCGCTGACGACCCCACGATGCGTCGTCGCACGGACCTGCGCAACCTGGCGATCGTCGCCCACGTCGACCACGGCAAGACGACGCTCGTCGACGCCCTGCTCCACCAGTCCGGGGCCTTCCGCTCCAACGAGGACGTCGCCGAACGGGTGATGGACTCGATGGACCTCGAGCGCGAGAAGGGGATCACGATCCTCGCCAAGAACACGTCGCTGGTGTGGCACGACGAGCGCAGCGGCGACGACGTCACGCTGAACATCGTCGACACGCCCGGCCACGCCGACTTCGGTGGCGAGGTCGAGCGGGCGCTGACGATGGTCGACGGCATCGTGCTGCTCGTCGACGCCGCCGAGGGCCCGCTCCCGCAGACCCGCTTCGTGCTGCGCAAGGCGCTCGCCCGCAACCTGCCGGTGATCCTCGTGATCAACAAGGTCGACCGGCCCGATGCCCGCACGAGCGAGGTCATCGACGAGGTCTACGAGCTGTTCTTCGATCTCGACGCCGAGGAGCATCAGGTCGAGTTCCCGATCGTCTACTGCTCGGGTCGCAACGGCTGGGCGACCACTGACATCGACGTCGCCGACGCGATCATCGCCGGCACCACCGAGGCCCCGAAGCTGCGTGAGCTGGTCGAGGTCCTCCTCGACCACATCCCGGCGCCGACGTACCACGAGGGCGCACCGCTGCAGGCGTGGGTCACCAACCTCGATGCCTCGCCGTACCTCGGCCGCCTGGCGTTGTTGCGCATCATGGAGGGCGAGATCGCCAAGGGTCAGTCGGTGGCCTGGTGCAAGCGCGACGGCACTGTCTCCCGCGCCCGCGTCGCCGAGCTGTTCCTCACCGAGCACCTCACCCGCGTGCCCGTCGACAAGGCGCGTCAGGGCGACCTCGTGGCGGTCGCCGGGATCGAGGACATCTTCATCGGTGAGACCCTCGCCGACCCGGAGAACCCGATCCCGCTGCCGGTGATCACCGTCGACGAGCCTGCGCTGTCGATGACCATCGGCATCAACACGTCGCCGCTCGCCGGCCGGGAGGGCAAGAAGCTCACCGCCCGCCTCGTCAAGAACCGCCTCGACTCCGAGCTCGTCGGCAACGTCAGCATCCGCGTGCTGCCGACCGAGCGTCCCGATTCGTGGGAGGTCCAGGCACGCGGCGAGCTGCAGTTGGCGATCCTCGTCGAGCAGATGCGTCGCGAGGGCTTCGAGCTCACTGTCGGCAAGCCGGTCGTGCTGACCCACGAGATCGACGGCAAGGTTCACGAGCCCGTCGAGCGGGTCACCATCGACGTCCCCCAGGAGCACCTCGGCGCCGTCACCCAGCTGCTCGCCACCCGCAAGGGACGCATGCAGAACATGGCCGGCTCGTCGTGGGTCCGCCTCGACTACCTCGTGCCGGCGCGCGGCCTCATCGGCTTCCGCACGGAGTTCCTCACCGAGACCCGCGGCACCGGCGTCATCAGCCACACGTTCGAGGGCTACGAGCCGTGGGCCGGCGAGATCCGTTCGCGCCAGTCCGGTGTGCTCGTCGCCGACCGCACCGGTCCGGCGACCACGTACGCGATGCTCAACCTGCAGGACCGGGCGGCGATGATGGTCGGCCCGGCGACCGAGGTCTACTGCGGCATGATCGTCGGCGAGAACTCCCGCGCCGGCGACATGGACGTCAACATCTGCCGTGAGAAGAAGATGACGAACGTCCGTGCCGCGTCGGCCGACGAGACGGTCAAGCTCACGCCGCACCGGGTGCTGTCGCTCGAGGGTGCCCTCGAGTTCATCGCCGAGGACGAGTGCGTCGAGGTGACGCCGGTGAACATCCGCCTGCGTAAGGTCGATCTCGACCCGACGACGCGCGCCCGCGACGCCAAGCGCCGCTCGCAAGCCGGTTGACCCCAGTTCCCCCCGATCTCGGTCAGTATCTGCCCGCTTTCCGGGAAGAATCCGACCGAGATCGCCGAAGTCGGCCATACTGCGCCGATGATCGTGCCCGGCCTCGATGTCGTCGCCGATGACGAGCTCGGCGGCAAGATCGACGCGCTCGCCGCGGAGCTCGCCGCGTTGCAGCGCGTCGTCGTCGCCTTCAGCGGTGGTGCCGACTCGGCATTCCTGGCGGCGGCTGCCACCCGCCTGCTGGGCCGCGAGCACGTGCACGCCGTGACCGCCGTGTCGCCGTCGCTCGCCGGCGCCGAGGAAGCCGACTGCCGCGACCTGGCCGGGGAGTGGGGCCTGCGGTGGACGCCGGTGCCGACCGCCGAGATGGAGCGCGCCGCCTACCGGATCAACGACACGGACCGCTGCTATCACTGCAAAGCGGAGCTGATGGACGTGCTGGCGCCGATCGCCGAGCGCGAAGACGCGACGGTCGTGCTGGGGGTCAACGTCGACGACCTCGGCGATCACCGCCCGGGCCAGCGCGCCGCCGCCGAGGCCGGCGCATCGTTCCCGATGGTCGCCGCCGGCATGACCAAGGTCGACGTGCGTGCCGCCTCGAAGGCGCTCGGGCTGCGCACGTGGGACAAGCCGGCCGGGGCGTGCCTGGCGAGCCGCGTGCCCTACGGCACGACCGTGTCCGTCGGCATCCTCGGCGCGCGTCGAACGAGCCGAGGCCGCGCTGCGCCAGCTCGGCTTCACCCAGGTGCGGGTCCGCCACTACGACGACACGGCCCGCCTCGAGGTCGACCTGGCGGCGCTCGATCAGGTGCTCGTCCACCGCGAAGCGATCGTCGCCGCCGTCCACCGCGCCGGGTACCGCTACGTCACCGTCGACCTCGAAGGCTTCCGCAGCGGCAACCTCAACGGCTGACCGCCGGTTCGTCACACCGGGGTCCGTCCCCGACGTGAGGGTGCTTCGATGCGACGCTGCGCACGGCCGACACCTATCGTGCCGCTCATGAAGCTGTCGATGTCGATCAACTACTCCGGTGACTTCCACAAGGACGTCGAGCGCGTCGTCCGAGCTCGAGAAGGCGGGCCTCGACGTCGTCTGGGTCCCCGAGGCCTACAGCTTCGACGCCGTGTCGCTGATGGGCTACCTCGCCGCCAAGACCTCGACGATCGAGATCGGCTCGGGCATCCTCAACGTCTTCTCCCGCACCGCGACGTGCATGGCGCAGACCGCCGCCGGTCTCGACTTCGTGTCGAACGGTCGCTTCATCCTCGGCCTCGGCGCCTCGGGCCCGCAGGTCGTCGAAGGGTTCCACGGCGTGCCCTACGAGCAGCCGATGCCGCGCATCCGCGACTACATCAACGTCGTCCGCATGACGCTGCGCCGCGAGAAGGTCGTCTACGACGGCCCGACCGTCAAGATCCCGCTCCCCGAGGGCGAGGGCACCGGGCTCGGCAAGCCGTTGAAGATCATCAACCACCCCGTGCGCGAGCACGTGCCGATCTTCTGGGCCAGCCTGATGGGTCAGTCGGTCAAGAACACCGCCAAGCACGCCGACGGCTGGCTGCCGATCTTCTTCGACCCCGAGAAGTTCCAGACCGTGTGGGGCGACGACCTCAAGGCCGGCCAGGCCGACCGCGACCCGGAACTCGGGCCGTTGCAGATCTCCGCCGGTGGCATGGTCGCCATCGGCGACGAGTTCACCGGCGACGCCCAGAAGCGGATCCTCGACTTCAGCCGCCCGATGACCGCCCTGTACGTCGGTGGCATGGGCGCCCGCGACAAGAACTTCTACAACACGATCTGCCAGAAGTACGGCTACGTCGACGAAGCGATCGAGATCCAGGACCTCTACCTCGCCGGCAAGAAGGAGGAGGCGGCGGCCGCCGTCCCCGCCGAGATGCTGGAGAAGACGAACCTCGTCGGGCCGGAGGGCTACGTCAAGGAGCGCCTCGCGGCGTACAAGGAGGCCGGCGTGACCCACCTGTCGGTCAACCCGGTCGGTGGCGACGCCGTCAAGACCATCGAGCAGCTGCGGGCACTCCTCTAATTGTCGGGCCTCACGGCGATCCGGTGGTCGGCCACAGCTGGTCGGCCCGACGACGGCTCGTCGCTGGCGCTTCCCTCGCCGCGTCTAATTGTCGGGCCTCACGGCGATCCGGTGGTCGGGCACAGCTGGTCGGCCCGACGACGGCTCGTCGCTGGCGCTTCCCTCGCCGCGTCTGATTGTCGGGCCTCACGGCGATCCGGTGGTCGGCCACGGCTGGTCGGCCCGACGACGGCTCGTCGCTGGCGCTTCCCTCGCCGCGTCTAATTGTCGGGCCTCACGGCGATCCGGTGGTCGGCCACGGCTGGTCGGCCCGATTGGGCTCAGACCATGCCGCGGAGCCACCACAGGCTCAGCGCCCAGGCGAACGACAAGAGCAACAGTGCCCCGAGAGCCCAGCGCCACGTCAGCTCGGTGACCACGTCGACCGGCTCGCCGATCGTCTCACCGAGCGACTCGGCGATCTGGTCGTAGGCGCTTGCCAGCTCGTCGCCGGTCTCGGCGACGTACGACTCGCCACCGGTCGTCTCGGCGACCAGTTCGAGGTCGGCGGGTCGCACCGGCACGGGAACGATGTCGCCCGTCTCCGGGTCGGCGATGGTGCCGCTCGCGGTACCGAAGGCGATCGTGTACACCGGGATCTTCGCTTCGGCGGCTTCGTCGGCACCCTCCGACGTGAGCCGACCAACGGTGGTCTCACCGTCGCTGAGCACGACCATGACGCCCGGCGCCTGGTCGGGATCGGCGTCCGGGTCGGCGGAGTTGACCAGCAGGCGGCTGCCCGCCGCCAGCGCGTCGCCGATCGCCGTCGACTCGGCGAGCTCGAGGTTGTCGATCCCGCGGTTCATCGCCGTCCGGTCGAGCGTCGGATCGACGTCGACGTTGACCGCTCCGGAGAACGAGATCAAGCCGACCTCGACGTTGTCGTCGACCGCGGCGACGAAGTCACGCGCCGCCTCCTGGGCGGCGGAGAACCGGTCGGGGTCGACGTCGTCGGAGGCCATCGACAGCGACACGTCGAACAGCACGAGGATGCGGCCGTCGCTGCGGACCTCCTCGGTCGAGCGCTCGACCGGGCGGGCGACGGCGACGACGGCCACCGCCAGCCCGAGCAGTTGTACCCCGGCGACGACGTGGCGTCGCCAGCGCGGTCGCGTCGGGGCGATGCGATCGAGCAGCTCCACCTGGGTGAAGCGGACCGTCGCCGTCTTGCGCCAACGCAGGACGAGGACGTAGGCAACGCCGAGGGCGACGACGACGAGCAGCAGCCACAACCGTTCCGGGGCGAGGAAGTCGGTGCTCACCGGATCCTCCCGTGGCTGATTGCGTCGCCGCGCACGGCCTGTACCCGGCGGCGTTTGGTGTGGCGGACGATCGCGCCGAGCCAGTCGCCGTCGGTCGACAGTTCGATCAGGTCGGCGCCGGCGCGGCCGATGGCATCGGTGCGGAGTTCGCGCTCGCGTTGCGCGGCCGCGGCGAAGCGTCGCTGCACGTCGGCGGTCACCCGCACCTCGCGCACCGCTCCCGTCGCCGGGTCGACGAGGTCGACGAGGCCGATCGGCGGGACGTCGTACTCGCGCGGATCGTGCACGGAGATCGCCAACAGGTCGTGGCGCATCCGCAGCCGGGCCATCGCCGGCTGCCAGAGGTCGCCGGCGAAGTCGCTGATCACGGCGACGAAGCCGCGCCGGGTGGCGATCGCCCCGACGCGGTCGAGGGCGGCCGCGACGTCGGCGCGCCCGAGCCCCTCCGACGGCGGCGGGTCGGCGAGCGTCGACAGGATCGCCCGCACCTGGTTGGCCCCGGCGCGGGGCGGGATGACGTGGATCGACGGTCCGGCGACGAGCACCGCACCGAGGCGGTTCTGGTTGCGGGCGGTCAGGAAGCCGACGCACGCCGCGGCGGCCATCGCCGTCTGTGCCTTGTCGTTGGCGACGGTGCCGAACTGCATCGTCGCCGAGGCGTCGGCGACCAGCCAGGCGGTGAGGTCACGGTCGGCGATCTGCTCGCGCACGTGGGTCTCCTGCGTGCGGGCGGTGATGTTCCAGTCGATGCGCCGCACGTCGTCGCCGGGTTGGTACAGCCGTGCCTCGCCCGGCTCGGAGCCGTGCCCGGGCGTCAATCCCTGATGGTTGCCGTGGAGGACCCCGTCGAGGCGACCGTTGATCGTCAGCTCGAGCGTGCGCAGCAGCTCGGCGACCGTCTCCGTCGGTGGGCCGGCGGCCCACCCGACGCGCTGCCGCGAGGGACTGTCGCCCGTGTCGGCGGTCGCCGCGGCGCGCGGCGTGACGCTGGCGGGGCCGAGCGGCGTCATCGGCGGCGATCCGGGCAGGACGAAACGGGGGACATCGTCGTCAGGCGGGGCGGGCGGCGTCGTTCGGCTTCGGTGAGACCCACGCCGCGGGGACCGTCGCCAGGATGCGCTGCACCACGTGGTCGGCGGTGATGTCGCGGGCGAGGGCGTCGTACGTCAACAGCAAGCGGTGGCGGAGCACCTCGGGCGCGAGGTCGAAGACGTCTTGTGGAGTGGTGTAGGAGCGGCCGCGGAGCATCGCCAGCGAGCGGGCGCCGCGGACGAGGTTGAGCGACGCCCGTGGGCTGGCGCCGAGCCCGATGACGCTGCTCAGGTCGCTGAGTCCGAAGCGGTCCGGGGTGCGCGTGCACTGCACGAGATCGACGGCGTACTGCGAGACCGAGCGGTCGACGAAGATCGTGTCGGCCCGTTGCTGCAGGGCGATCAGCTCGTCGAGCGAGATCACCTGCGAGGGGACCGGCGCCGAGACGCTCATCCGGTCGAGGATCGTCAGCTCCTCGTCGGCGGTCGGGTAGTCGAGGACGATCTTCATCATGAAGCGGTCGCGCTGGGCATCGGGCAGCTGGTAGACGCCCTCGGACTCGATCGGGTTCTGGGTGGCGACGACGAAGAACGGCTTCGGCACCGGGTGGGTGATGCCGCCGATCGTCACCTGCTGCTCGGCCATCACCTCGAGGAGCGCCGACTGCACCTTGGCCGGCGCCCGGTTGATCTCGTCGGTGAGCAGGAAGTTGACGAACACGGGTCCGAACTCGACGTCGAAGGTCTCACTGCTGCCGCGGTAGATGCGGGTGCCGGTGATGTCGGACGGCAACAGGTCGGGGGTGAACTGGATGCGGGCGAAGCTGCCACCGACGACGTCGGCGAGGGTCTCGGCGGCCAGCGTCTTGGCGAGACCGGGCACCGATTCGAGGAGGCAGTGGCCGCGGCTGAGCACCCCGACGAGCAGCCGCTCGAGCAGTCGGGTCTGTCCGACGATCACCTTGCGCAGCTCGAAGAAGATCTTCTCGAACGTCTCGGCGGTGGCCCGATCGTCGGCCAGGGCTGCCGGTGGTGCGGGGGCGGGCGCGGCACCGAGCGGCGTCGGTGGTGTGGAGCGCTCGGGGGTGTCGTCGATCATCGGTGCCTCGCTCATGCCGCGCCGACGGTAGCCGTGCCCTGTCGGATGTGGTGGCCAGGCCACGGAGGTCTCACCGACTTCTCGGAACCGACCGCGCCCGCCGGTGTCACGAGGTTCTCGGGCACGAGCAGGCTCGTAGGCTGTCCGGATGGCCGACGACCAGGCTCCGGACGAGATGGACGCGGTCGATCCCGACGCGGCCCGCCTCGACCGCGAGCTCGGCATCGACATCGACATCGACATCGACATCGACGTCGCGGCGATCGAAGCCGAAGAGCGCGCCGCCGCCCGCCGGCTGGCGGCGATCGAAGCGGGTCGCCGCAAGGGCGGCCTCCTCGGGGCGGCGATGGCCGGCGCCATGCTCGGCCTCCGCGACATCTACGAGGCGCCGCCGAAGGACGACGACATCGTCACCGTCGTCGAGACGCCCGGTGGGCCCGGCGACATCGACGTCGACGGGATCAGCGGGTCCGTCGACGACGTCGAGTACTGGGCCCCGCCACCACCGTCATCACCGTCACCGGAACCACCGCCGTCGTCGTGAGACCGGTGGCCGTCGTGGCGTGACGGCCGGGCACCGATCGGGCGCCCGGTTTCACAGCGCGCCGAGCACCCCGCCCACGTATCGCTCGACCGTCGGCTTGTCGAGCCCGGCACGTGCGAGCACGCCGGAACCGTCGTCGACCTCGATCAGCGCCAGCAGGAGATGCTCGGTGCCGATGTAGTTGTGGCCGAGACGGAGCGCCTCGCGGAACGTCAGCTCCAGTGCCTTCTTGGCGTCGTCGCCGTAGGGCACGAGCGCCGGCGGATCGTCGACACGGCCCGGCAGTGCCCGGCGGGCGGCATCGGCGAGCTCGTCGAGGTCGATGCCGGCGTCGGCGATCGCCGTCGCCGCAATCGCCTCGCGATCGGACAACATCCCGAGCACGAGGTGATCGACGACGACCGTGTCGTTGCCCGCGTTGCGAGCCGCCTCGTGGGCGGCACCGACCGCGCTGCGTGCCCGCGGGGTGAAACGGGCGAACCCGTCGCTGGCGTCGAGGGCGTCGGGGTCGTCGGGTCCTTTGGAGACGAAGCGTTTGCGTGCCGCCTGCTTGGTGACGCCCATCGCCTGGCCGATCTCGGTCCACGAGTGGCCGGAGCGCCGGGCCTGGTCGACGAAGTGACCGACGAGGTGGTCGGCGACGTCACCGAGGTGGTCGGCGGCGATGATGGCGCTGGTCAACCGTTCGAGCTCGTCGGGATGGACCCGGCAGATGGCGTCGATGAGGTCGTCGAGACGGATCGCCGGCGGGGTTGGTGTGTTCGGTCCCTGATCGGTCATATCGACAACCCTAGGTTGTCGATATCGAGTCGTCAACCAAAGGTTGTCGCTCACGAAAGCTGTGCCCTGGTCCGCGGCGGTGCGCCGTAGGGTCTGGACGTGACCATCGCCGAGCCCGCCGCGTCGGGCACGCATCTCGCCGACCGCTTCGTGCTCCCGGAGCCCTACCGTGCCCGCCCCTACGTCGGCCGCGCCGACCATCCGGCGATGGTGCGCGTGCTGCGGGCCCACCGCGAAGCGACCGGCGACGACGAGATGCCGACGCTTGCGGCGTTCGAGGTCAGCTACGCCAACCTCGATGGTTGCGACCCGGCCACCGACATCGCCCTCGTCGAGGACCGTTCGATCGACGACGGTGACGGCGTGGTGGCGTACGTACGGGCGCTGCGCGAGGACGTCGACGGCGGGACCCGCGACCTGATCGTCTTCACCCCGACGCTGCCGGCGCATCTCGACGAGTCACTCGTCGGTGCGCTGATCGATGGCGTCGAAGCGCACATGCGTCCGTGGGCCCAGGGTCCGACGCGCTTTCGCGGGTGGGCACCTCGTGAGGCACCGGAGGTCGCCCCGACCGGCATCGCGTCGTGGTACGAGCGACGCGGCTACGTGGCCACCGAGTGGGGGGCGCAGCTCGTCCGCCCGCACCTCGACGACATCCCGCGCCGCCCGCTGCCCGACGGCGTCGAGGTCCGCCCGGTCACGCCCGACCAGGTGCGTCAGATCCTCGAGGCCGACTTCGAGGCGTTTCGTGGGGAGTGGGACTTCCACGAACCCACCGAGGCCGACATCGCCCTGCGCCTCGACGACCCCTGGCGCGACGAGTCGTTGTGGAAGGTGGCCTGGGCGGGTGACACGGTCGTCGGCCAGGTCAGGAGCTACATCAACGCCGACGAGAACGCCGCCCGCGGGTACCGGCGCGGCTACACGGAGAACATCTCCACCCACCGCGACTGGCGTCACCGCGGGATCGCCGGGGCGTTGCTGGTGCAGAGCCTCGAGGTGATCCGCGAGCGGGGGATGACCGAAGCGGCGCTCGGCGTCGACACCAACAACCCAGGCGGCGCCTTCCACCTCTACACGTCGCTCGGCTTCGAGCCCCGCTCGATGCAGGCCGTCTACACCAAACCCCTCTGAACGCGCCCTCGGAACCGAACGAAAGCAACGGTTGGGGACAGGCCCCAGACGTTGCTTACTCGGGCTGGGCGAAGGCGCCGGGTCGGGCGAGCACCCGGCGGTGCCAACGGCGCGGCGTCAACAGCAGCGCCCGCGGCTCGTCTTCGAACATCCATCGGGCGAAGTTGCGCCGCCCCCACGTGCCGCTCGCGCCGACCACGCGAATGGCGCCGCGGGCGCCCCACGAACGGGCCAGCAGGCCGCCCAGTCGCCGCGACATCACGTGATCCGCAGTGAGCTCGTGGTCGACGGCGGCGTCGTAGATCGTTGCAGCGAGATCGGGCTGCAGTGCCCCGGCGGCGAGGATCGCCTCCGCCGCGCGGCGACCGGTGAGCAGCGCCTGGCCGATGCCCTCGCCGGTCATCACGTCGGTGGCCATCGCCGCGTCGCCGACGAACAGCGTGCGGCCGCGGGCCAGCACGGCCTCGTCGATGCGCGCCGGGATCGGCCACGCCGTGTGTCGGTCCTCGAGCTCGAAGCCGGCGCCGAGCGCCTCGACGACGTGGTCGCGCTGCAACAGGTCGACCCACAGGTCCTTCATGTCCTGCACCTTGCGGACGCCGTCGCGCAACACGCCGAAGCCGACGTTGGCCCGCCCGTTCGGGAGCGGGAACGACCAGGCGTAGCCGGGGATCAAGTCGGCTTCGAACCACACGTACAGCTGGTGGGCAGCGGGTCCGGTGACGTTGCGGGCGTACTGGCGGAACCCGTGCCACTCGCCGAGATAGCCCGCCTCGTGGACGCCGATCGCCTTGCGCACCGGGCTCCACATGCCATCCGCAGCGATGAGGTAGCGGGCCTCGACCACCAGGCCGTCGGCGACCACCGTGACCCGCTCGGCGTCCTGCGTCAGCGACACGAACCCGTGCCCGTCGCGCACATCGACGCCGGCGGCACGGGCGATGTCGACCAGCGCCGCATCGAGTTGGAGGCGTGGCGCCACGGCGGCGTAGACGCCGTCGGTCGGCAGTGGGATCACGACCTCGCGGCCGCTCGGCGAGCGCAGCGCGGCGCCGTCGACCACGAACCAGTCGGCGACCGAGTCCGGCTGGAACCCGAGGTGCTCCAACTCGCGCAGGGCGAGCGTCGTCAACCCGTCGCCGCAGCACTTGTCGCGAGGGAACGTCGCCTTGTCGAGCGCCACCACGGTCCGCCCGGCGCGGGCGAGTTCGATCGCCGCTGCCGTTCCTGCCGGCCCGAGCCCGACGACGACCACATCCGCCTGCAGCGGCTCGGAGTCGGAGGCAGGCGGTGTCGTCACGGCGAACGAGGTTACGACCGTCCCGTCACCACACCGCCCTCCGCGCCGCAGCGGGTGCGTTGGTGCGCATCAGTCGGGTGGCGTGGATCCGGCGGCGCCCACCCGACGAACTCGACGTACCCGGCGTCACCGGAACGCAGTGTCAGTGACGCCGTGGTGGCCGGAGATCGTCGACGTCGCGCTCGCCCAGTCGTCGCGCGGGCGGATCGGCGGGTCCCGTCCGCTGGCAGTCGCACGCGTCGGTCACTCTACGATGCGCTCGTCAGGCGTCCCGGCCGGTGTGCACCGGTGGCGCCGATTCCGCACGGCACACGGGCAACGAGCGAAAGAGGAATGGTCGGATGAGTGGATTGTGCGAAGGCCGCGTCGTCATCGTCACCGGTGCCGGCCGAGGGCATCGGCCGTGAGCACGCGCTGATGCTCGCCCGGCAGGGCGCCAAGGTCGTCGTCAACGACCTCGGCGGCGACGTCGACGGCAGCGGCGGCGACCGGTCGCCCGCCCAGCAGGTGGTCGACGAGATCAGAGCGATGGGCGGCGAGGCGGTCGCCAACGGCGACGACGTCGCCGACTGGGACGGCGCCGAGCGCCTGATCGACACCAGGCCATCGAGACGTTCGGCGACCTCGACGTCTCGTCAACAACGCCGGCATCCTGCGCGACCGGATGCTCGCCAACATGACCGAGGACGAGTGGGACGCGGTCATCAACGTCCACCTCAAGGGCACCTTCGCCCCGTCGCGCTACGCCGCCGCCTACTGGCGCGAGCAGTCGAAGGCCGGCGAGCCGGTCGACGGCCGGATCATCAACACGACGTCGGTGTCGGGCATCTACGGCAACCTCGGCCAGACCAACTACGGCGCGGCCAAGGCCGGCATCGCCGTCGTTCACGATCATCGCCGCCATGGAGCTCGCCCGCTACGGCGTCACCGTCAACGCCATCGCGCCCGTCGCCCTGACCCGCATGACCGAGGGCCTCGGCCTGGCGCCGGAGACCGACGAGGAGCGCGAGGCGCCGTGCGCCCGCGCTGGATCGCCCCGATCGTCACGTGGCTGGCGTCCGAGGAGTCGGCCGACGTCACCGGCCGCGTCTTCGAGGCGTCCGGCCAGGTGCTCGCCGTCGCCGAGGGCTGGCACCGCGGCCCGTCGACGACGCCCGTCGACGACCCGACCGCGATCGGCGCCGCCGTCGCCGACCTGCTCGCCAAGGCCCGGGCCAACGCCGGCATGTCGGGCGAGACCGGCGCCTGGCCGCAGACGATGCTCGACTGACGACGCCGGCAGACCCGACACGCGTCACTGAACCGCTCAGGAAGCGAGATCACCATGCCGATCAACCCCGATGCCGTCGGCTCCACGAGCGATCCGGTCGAGACGCAGCTGGACCAGCAAGGACGCGCTGCTCTACGCCGTCGGCATCGGTGCCGGCGCGCGACGAGCTGGCGTTCACCACCGAGAACACCAAGGACGTCGCACCAGCTCGTCTTCCCGACGTTCCCGGTCGTCGTCGGCTGCGGCGTCGGGGCTCGGCGATGGGCAACATCGGGACGTTCAACCCGGCGATGCTCGTCCACGGCGAGCAGGCCGTCACCCTGCACCGCCCGATCCCGGTCGAGGGCACGGCGACGCCTCGTCGGCGAGATCACCGGCATCTACGACAAGGGCAAGGCCGCCGTCGTCGAGACGCAGACCCGCGGCGACGATGGACGGCGAGCCGCTGTACACCAACGCGTCGTCGGCGTTCATCCGCGGCGAGGGCGGCTGGGGCGGCGACCGTGGCCCGTCGGGTCCGAAGAACGTCCCGCCCGAACGCGACCCCGACCACGTCGTCACCTACCAGACGTCGCCGGACCAGGCGCTCGTCTACCGCCTCTCGGGCGACCGCAACCCGCTGCACACCGATCCGTCGTTCGCCGCCATCGGCGGCTTCGACCGGCCGATCCTCCACGGCCTGTGCACCTACGGCTTCACCGGCCGGGCGCTGCTGCACGCCGCTGTGCGACAGCGACCCCGCCCGTTCCACCACATCGAGGGCCGCTTCTCGTCGCCGGTGCTGCCCGGCGAGGCGCTGACGATCAGCGTGTGGAACGTCGGCGACGGCGAGTCGCTGTTCACCACGTCGGCCGTCGACCCCGGCAACCCCGCCAGCGAGCGCGTCGTCATCGACCAGGGCCTCCTCCGTCACAGTTGACCCGAACTCGTCCGATCCGTGCCGCGGCGGGTCGACCGCCACGGCCGCGACGTCGTCCGCGTGAACCGTCGCCGCGGGCTACGTTGCCGTCGTGGCAGCGGGGGGAACACGGCTCGATCGTCGATCTCGGTGGGCGGCACTGGCTGCCTGCGTGACGGTCGGTGCTCTGATCGTCGGCGCATGCTCGGGATCCGAGCCGTCGGTAGATGGCGCGCCGAGCGGCGTCAGTGCGTCCGGCGTCACACCGGCCGACGACACTGCCGTCGGCACCACCGTCGCTCACGAGGACCTGGCGACGATGGCCGCCGGCATCCTCGCCCTGCCCGAGGAGGAGCGACACGAAGCGATCGCCGAGCTCGGGATGGCGATGGAGCTGGCCGTCGCGGCCGAATCGGGCGTCGAGGATGAGTTGGGTGGGGTCGAGGCGACCCGCGACGCACTCGTCGCGGCATGGGCGCCGGTCGTCGCCGATGCCATGGCGCTCTCGTCATCCGTCGAGCCCGACGGGTTCCGCCGCGCCGCCGCCCAACCGCCGTCGATCGGTGAGGGCCTGTTCGGCGGCTTCCTCGTGGCGGCGCTCGGCGGTGAGATCGCCGCCAGGGCAGGACGTGAGGCGACGGCGGATACGCCGATCAACAGTTCGGCGGACGGCATCACGATCGTCGGCACCCAGAACCACGGAGTGCTCTCGTTCGAGAAGTCGCACCTCGACAGCGTCACGGGGGTGACGACGAGCCTGAAGGCCACGATCACCATGCAGCCGTGCCCCGACGCCAGCGGACACTTCGAGGCGCGCGGTGTGGTCGACATCGACGTGTCGACCGCGTCCGCGTCGCAGCATGCGGCGCTCGAGGTCGACGTGGTCGGTGAGGTCGACGACGACGCCCAGCTCGCCTCGAGCTCGACCAGCGGACGCACGACCTGGACGGACTCGGCGGGAGCGCAGCTCGGTCAGGGGGTCGAATCCAAGCTGTTCGAGGAGTTGCTCGGCCAGACGATTCTCGACAGCGCGCGCCGGTCGTGGGAGTCCGGCGGCTGCGTGCGCCTCGACATCACCGGTGCGGGCACGGTGAGAACGAACGCGATCGTGGACGTCACGGTGGCACCGCGCAGCGTCATCGACGGCGGGCCGACCGGCGGAACCGTGACGGCGACGTTCTCCGGACAGCTGTCGGCAGAGCCGCTCGACAGCAAGGTCGCTGCCGACGCCGCCTTCGTGTACACCGCGCCCGCCGTCGACGGGTCGGGCACGCTCACGTTCGAGGCCCGGTCGCATCGCGGGGTCGGCAAGGGCAAGGCGGTCATCGACGCCCAGGAGCCGGCGTACATCATCACCGGGACCGGTCCGGAGATCGTGTTCAGCGGACGAACGTCCGGTCTCGACACCTTCTACGTGACCGGCACGTTTCCCGGTGGGACCGCGCAGTTCGACTTCTCCGCTGATCTCGACCCCGACCCCGCGGGGAATCGCCTACCGTCGGGCGACGTCACCATCGCCGGGAGCGGCAACGGCGTGACGATCACCGGTTCCGGCCGATACACGATGGTCGGCAATCAGGACGGCACCTACACGGCCAACGTCGAGGAGCAGTCGTGCGTCCACGTGCCGGGCCCGATGCCGCGAGACATCTGCAAGCCGAACACGTTCACCCTCACGTTCACCCCGGAGGAGTAACGGGGCGGGCAGTCCCGATCCGACGGCGCGCAAGCACGGCCTCAGCTGTCCGGTCTCACCCCCGTCGTCCACCTCCAGCTGCCCAAATTTGTCCGTTCCGTGCCGCCCAGCGACACGCAACGGACAAATTTCGGTGATGGCGACGGTGTTCGCGACGGTGTTCGCGACGGTGTTGACCGCGGTGTTGCCGGTCAGGAGCGGCAGATGCGGGTGAGCTCGGTGACGGCGTCGGCGAGGGGGACGTCGACGCGCTCGCCGGTCTGGCGGTCCTTGACCTCGACGGTCGGGGCGGCCTCGTCGGTGATGCCGCGGCCGACGACGACGATCGTCGGGACTCCGAGCAGCTCGGCGTCTTTGAACTTGACCCCCGGTGACGCGCCGGCGCGATCGTCGAGGAGCACGGTCAGGCCCGACGCCTCGAGCGCCGCGGCCAGCTCTTCGCCGGCCGGGAACTGCGGGCCGCCGGCCTTCCCGGCGATCACCACGTGGACGTCGGCGGGCGAGATCTCACGCGGCCAGCACAGGCCGATGTCATCCGCCGTCGACTCGGCGATCACCGCCAGGCAGCGCGTCACGCCGACGCCGTACGAGCCCATGGTCGGCGTCACCGGCCGACCGTTCTCACCCTGCACGGTCAGCTCGAGCGCCGTGGCGTACTTGCGGCCGAGCTGGAAGATGTGGCCGATCTCGATGCCGCGGGCGATCTCGACCGCCGAGGCGCAGTTCGGGCACACGTCGCCGTCGCGGATCGCGGCCGCCTCGATCGTGCCGTCGGGCGTGAAGTCGCGACCGGCGACGAGGCCGATCACGTGGTTGCCCGAGCGGTCGGCACCGGTGATCCATGCCGTGCCCTCGACGACACGCGGGTCGACCAGGTAGCGGATGCCCGATGCGCTCGTCGTGCCCAGCGCGCCCGGCCCGATGTAGCCCTTGGCGAGCGTCGGGTGGGCGGCGAAGTCGGCCTCGGTGAACGGCTCCGGCTCGGCCGGCGCGACGTTCGCCTCGAGACGCTTCATGTCGACCTCGCGGTCGCCGGGCAGCCCGATCGCCAGCGGCTCGACCGTGCCGTCGGGGAAGCGCAGCTTGACGACGACGTTCTTCAGCGTGTCGGCCGCCGTCCAGTCGCGGTCGGGGTGACGCAGCGCCGGATCGGCGTTGACGAAGTCGACGAGCGTGGTGATCGTCGGCGTGTCCGGCGTGTCGTGGACGACCGCGGGCGGCAATCCGTCGAGCGGGATCGAGGGGGGCACCGGGGTGACGACCGCTTCGACGTTGGCGGCGTAGTCGCACGCCGTGCAGCGGATGTAGGTGTCCTCGCCGACGTCCATCGGGGCGAGGAACTCCTCCGACGCCGAGCCGCCCATCGCCCCCGACATCGCCGAGACGATCACGTACGGCAGCCCGAGCCGGTCGAAGAGCTTGATGTAGGCGGCGCGATGCTTGTCGTACGACACCTGCAGCCCGTCGTCGTCGAGGTCGAAGCTGTACGAGTCCTTCATCACGAACTCGCGGCCGCGCAGCAGGCCGGCCCGCGGCCGCGCCTCGTCGCGGTACTTGGTCTGGATCTGATAGAGCGACAACGGCAGGTCCTTGTAGGACGTGGCGACGTCCTTGACGAGCAGCGTGAACATCTCCTCGTGCGTCGGGGCGAGCAGGAAGTCGGCACCCTTGCGGTCCTGGAGGCGGAACAGGTTGTCGCCGTACTCGGTCCAGCGCCCGCTGATGTCGTAGGGCTCGCGGGGGAGCAGCGCCGGGAAGTGCACCTCCTGGAAGCCGGCGGCATCCATCTCCTCGCGGACGATGCGTTCGACGTTGCGGTAGACGATCCACCCGAGCGGCAGCCACGAGAACCCCCCAGGCGCGGCGCGGCGGATGTAGCCGGCGCGCACCAGCAGCTGGTGGCTGCGGACCTCGGCGTCGGCGGGATCGTCGCGCAGGGTCCGCAGGAACAGGGTTGACATCCGGAGCACGGGGAGAACCTACCGGTCGATGAACGACCCGGCCGCACCGCTTCGGGGCCCTGTCCGACCCCGCGGCGCCGCTGCTATCATGGGGTATCCATTTGGTTGAGTACCGAAAGGCGTGGGGCTGAGCCCCACGCCTTGTTTGTTGAAAGGAGGCCGTTGACATGAGTGCAATCACCGAGATCGACCGCCTCCATCAACTCGTCGCACCGATCGCTTCCGACCTCGGACTCGACGTGTACGACATCGAGCGACGTGGTGGCACCGTCCGCGTCACCCTCGAGACGCGTGTCGGCACCGAGGGCGGGGTCACCCTCGACTCGCTGTCGCTGGCGACCCGGCTGATCTCTCGTGAGCTCGACCACGAGGATCCGATCAACGGGTCGTACACCCTCGAGGTGACCAGCCCCGGCGTCGAACGTCCACTGCGCACCGCGGAGCACTTCCAGCGCGAGCTCGGCAAGTCGGTCACGGTGCGATTGCGTGACGCCTCGGCCGATCCCCGCCGCTTGCACGGGACGCTGACGGCAGCCGACGAGCGCACGGCGACCCTCGCCTGCGACGACGGCGTGGAGCGGATCGTGCAGATCAGCGACATCGACAAGGCCCGTCTGGTCGTCGACTGGACCCCGAAGCCCAAGCCGGGCAAGCAGCGCGGCGCGGGCAAGCAGCAGTCGAAGCAGCAGAAGCAGCCGGCCATCGGTCCCGATGAGGCCGCCGACGTGACGAAGGAGACGGAAGGACCATGAGCAATCTCGACATGAGCGAAGCCATCGGCTTGCTCGCTCAGGAGAAGGGCATCTCGGAAGACGCGCTGCTCCACGTGCTCGTCGACGCACTGGCGTCGGCGTACAAGCGCCGTCCCGACGCCGCCGACGAGGTCGTCGTCGAGGTGAACCCGGAGACCATGGAGTTCTCGTTCATCGCCTATGACGTCGACGAGGACGGCAACTGGGTCAACGAGCGCGACGACACCCCGAAGAAGGAAGAGCTCGGCCGCATCGCCGCCCAGACGTTCCGTCAGGTGATGAGCCAACGCATCCGCGAGGTCGAGTCGGAGCGCAAGTTCGAGGAGTACGCCAACCGCGAGGGCGACATCGTCACCGGCATCATCCAGCGCACCGATGCCCGCTACACGTTGCTCGACCTCGGCCGCGTCGAGGCGCTGCTGCCGCAGGCCGAGCAGGTGCCGTTCGAGCGGCCGGCGCAGGGCGATCGCCAGAAGGCGTACATCGTCGAGGTGCGGCGCACGCCGAAGGGCCCGCAGATCGTCGTGTCGCGGACCCACCCGGGTCTGATCAAGCGGCTGTTCGAGCTCGAGGTGCCCGAGATCGCCGACGGCATCGTCGAGATCCGCGCCTGCGCCCGTGAGCCTGGCCACCGCACCAAGATCGCCGTCTGGTCGAACGACCACAACGTCGATCCGGTCGGCGCCTGCGTCGGTGCCCGGGGCGCCCGCGTGCGGATGGTCGTCAACGAGCTGCGCGGCGAGAAGATCGACATCGTGCCGTTCAGTGAGGACCTCGCCGACTTCGTGGCCAAGGCGCTCTCGCCGGCGAAGGTCACCCAGGTCAACATCTCCGACGACGGCACCGCCGCCGACGTCATCGTGCCCGACCACCAGCTGAGCCTGGCGATCGGTCGCGAGGGGCAGAACGCACGTCTCGCCGCCCGGCTGACGGGCGTGCGCGTCGACATCCGTTCGGAGACCCAGCTCGCCGAGGGCATTCCCGCCGGTGGCCGCGATGCCGACGTCGAGTACGCCGACGGTGAATGGCGGACCAACGTCGACTCGGGCGAGCTCGAGTGGCACGCCGCCGACGGTTCGGTCGTCAGCGAGTCCGACTGGAAGGCGCAAGCCGCGGTCGTCGACGACGCCGAGGTCGCCGCTTCGGCGGAGGAGGTCGATGTCGATGGTGCCGCTGCTGCGGACGCAGCCGACGTCGCCGACATTGCCGACGCCGCTGACGAGGTCGAGGACGCCGACGCCGACGCCGACGCCGAAGCTGCCGGCGACGCCGAAGCTGCCGATGCCGAAGCTGCCGACGAGGCTGCGGGCGACATCGCCGCAGACGCGCCGGTGGACGAGGCTGCAGACACGGCCGACGTTGAGACGGACGCCGCTGAGACGGACGCCGCTGACGGGGTCGAGGCCGCCGACGCGGCCGAGACGTCCGACGACACGGAGGAAACCGACTGAGTGCTGCGCTCCGTTCCGATCCCGTTCGAACCTGCATCGGCTGCCGACACCGGCGCCGACAGCACGAGCTCATGCGTGTCACGCGCTCGACAGCGGGTGGCGTGGTCGTCGACGGCCCGAGCGTGGGTCGAGGTGCGTGGTTGTGCCGCGATGTGGCCGGCGGCGGTGGCGACATCGACGCCGCCTGCCTCGGTGCGGCGATCGCGCGTCGAGCGTTCGCTCGGGCGTGGCGGTGTGAGGTCACGGTGGACATGGAGCACCGGTTGCGCACGCAACTCGGTGGCACGGGGTGACCTGCTGCCCGATGCAACGGTCGGGGCACGGCTCCAAACGTTGCATTCGGTAGAGGTATTGACGACAGGGAAAGGTTGAATCGAAGCGTGGCAACGAAGAAGATCAGGATCCACGAGCTCGCCAAGGAGCTCGGGATGACGAACCAAGAGGTCATCGACTTGTGCGGTGTCCTCGGCGTTGCCGCGAAGGGCCCGTCGTCGTCATTGGCCGAGGCGTACGCCGACATGGTGACCCGCCGCGCCCAGCGCGACGGCCTCACCCGACCCGAGCAGCCCGAAGAGGCGAAGCCGGCGAAGAAGTCGGCGGCCAAGAAGGGCGCGGCAGCCAAGAAGGGCGCCGACGAGTCCGACCAGGCTCCGACGAACGACGTCCCGGCGACGGAGCCGGCAGCCGCTGAGGCGCCGACACCTGCCGAGCCGGCCACGACCACACCGGCCGAGCGGACCCCGGTGGCACCTGCCGCCGAGGCGCCGACCACGGCTGCTCCGCCCGCCGCCGAGACCGCGCCGCCTGCGGCCGCGCCCGTCGAGCCCGCGCCGGTCGCCCAGACCGCGCCCGCTCCCGAGCCCGCGCCGGTCGTCGAGCAGCAGCCCGCCGCCGAGACTGCGCCCGCCGTCGAACAGCCCTCCGCCGCCGAGGCCGCACCGGCCGCGGCGACACAGCCGGCCGCCGAGACCGCTCCCGCACCTCAACCTGCCGTTGCCGAGGCCCCGCCGGTGCAGTCCGCCCCGGCACAGTCCGCCCCGGCACAGCCCGCCCCGGCACAGTCCGCCCCGGCAGCGTCCGCCCCAGCAGAGTCCGAGCAGGCCGCTGCCCACGCGACGGCCAACGCCGGTGCCTCGGCGAGCGCCGATGCGCCGACTCGCGTCATCTCCAGCCCTCGCCCGTCGGCTGGTGGCCGGCCACCGGAGCAGCCCGCCGTCGCCCCCGAGGCGCGTCGCCCCGACGAGCGCCCGGCAGCCCCGGGTGCACGCCCGCTGTCGCCGAGCGGCAAGGCGATTCCGCCGCCCCCCGGGCGCCCGTTGTCGCCGAGCGGCAAGCCGATTCCGCCGCCTCCTGGTTCAGCGCGTCCCGTCCCGAGCCGGAACAGCGGCCCCGGCGGCGCCGGTCGTCCGCGTCCGGGTGGCTACACGCCGCGTCCGTCGGGTGGACCCGGTGGCGGCCCAGGTGGCGGTCCCGGTGGCGGTGGCCCAGGCCGGCCCGGTGGCGGTGGCAACCGCCCCAGCGGCCAGCGTCGCCCGCCGCGCCGTACCGGCCGTCGTCGTCGCCGTCGCGACCAGGACGAGCTGCAGCCGCAGTTCACGACCTACACGTCCTCCGACGCCCCGGTGCCCGAGGGCACGATCGTCGTCGAGCGTGGCGTGTCGGCACAGGAGTTCGCTCCGAAGCTGAACCGCACCGCTGCCGACGTCGTGCGCTTCCTGCTCAACAACGGCGAGATGGTCACCGCCACGATGACCCTCGCCGACGAGCAGATGGAGATGTTCGCCCTCGAGGTCGGCGCCGACATCCTCCTCGTCGAGCCCGGTCAGCAGGAGGAGGTCGAGCTGCAGAAGCTGTTCGACGACTCCGACGACGAAGAGGGCCAGGAGCCGCGCCCGCCGGTGATCACCGTCATGGGCCACGTCGACCACGGCAAGACCACGTTGCTCGACCGCATCCGCGGTGCCAACGTCGTCGCCGGTGAGGCCGGGGGTATCACCCAGCACATCGGCGCCTACCAGGTTCAGAACGAGCACGGCTCGGTGACGTTCCTCGACACCCCGGGTCACGCGGCGTTCACGCAGATGCGTGCTCGCGGTGCCGACGCCACCGACATCGTGGTGCTGATGGTCGCCGCCGACGACGGGATCATGCCGCAGACGATCGAGGCGATCAACCACGCCCGCGCTGCCGACGTGCCGATCGTGGTGGCGGTCAACAAGATCGACAGGGACAACGCCGACCCGCAGCGCGTGCTGACTCAGCTCGCGGAGTACGGGCTGGTGCCCGAGTCGTGGGGTGGCGACACGATCGTCGTCGAGATGTCGGCCCTCCAGGGCCTCGGTGTCGACGACCTGATCGAGCAGTTGCAGGTCGTTGCCGAGCTCGAGGAGCTGACGGCCAACCCGACCGGTCGCGCCAAGGGCATCGTCATCGAAGCCCAGCTCGACAAGGGTCGTGGCCCGGTGGCGACGATCCTCGTCGACAAGGGCGAGCTGAAGGTCGGCGATCCGATCGTCGCCGGTGCGGCCTGGGGCCGCGTGCGGGCGATGATCAACGACAAGGGCGAGCAGGTCAAGACCGCCGGCCCGTCGACGCCGGTCCAGGTGCTCGGTCTGTCGGCCGTGCCCGAGGCCGGCGACGAGTTCCGTGCCGCGCCCGACGAGAAGATCGCCCGCACCGTCGCCGAGTCGCGCGAGCAGCGCCTCAAGGCGAAGCACCTCCGTGAGGATGCCCGGGTCAGGACCGGCACCAAGCTCGAAGACATCTTTGCCCAGATCCAGTCGGGTGAGCGGGCCTCCGTGAACCTGATCCTCAAGGCTGACGTCCAGGGTTCGCTGGAAGCGGTCACCGAGTCGCTGCGCCGGCTCGAGCGTGACGAGGTGGACATCAACTTCGTCCACCGTGCCGTCGGCGGGATCACCGAGAACGACATCACGCTGGCCAACGCCACCAACGCCACGATCATCGGCTTCAACGTCCGTCCGGACGGCAAGGCGCGCAAGCTCGCCGAGCAGGAAGACGTCGAGATCCGCACCTACGAGATCATCTACAAGCTCCTCGAGGACATCGAGCAGGCCGTCATCGGCATGCTCGAGCCCGAGTTCGTGGAGCAGGTCACGGGTGAAGCGGAGGTTCGCGAGATCTTCCGTGTGCCGCGGATCGGCGCCATCGCCGGTTGCTACGTGCTCTCGGGTGTCATCACCCGTGGCTCGAAGGTGCGCTTCTTGCGTGACGGCACGATCATCTGGAAGGGCGAGATCACGTCGCTGAAGCGGTTCAAGGAAGACGCCCGAGAGGTCCGCGAGGGCTTCGAGTGCGGTATCGGCCTGTCCGACTTCCAGGACCTCAAGCCCGGCGACCTCATCGAGACCTACGAAGACGTCGAGATCGCTCGCACGTGACGTTCGTCGCCACGCCCACGTGACGAATGGGGCCCGTCCCCATTCGTCACGTGCGGGGGCGTTCGGCGATGGCCAGTAGCGTGGCTGCATGGCCGACCTCGATTTCTTCTTCGATCCGGTCTGTCCGTGGGCGTGGATCACCTCGCGTTGGGTGGTCGACGTCGCCGAGCAGCGGGAGTACGACGTCGAGTGGCGCTTCATCTCGTTGTGGATCCTCAACGAGGAGAATCGCCAGGAGTGGTACACCCCCGAGTACCGCGAGGGTCACCTGGTCGGGCATCGCGGCCTGCGCATCGCCGACGCCATCCGGCTCGACGGTGGCGGTCCCGACGCTGTCGGGCGGTGGTACACGACGATCGGTACCGCGCTGCACGTCGGCGCCCAGCGCGACGCGGCACGTGAGGACCCGATCGGCTGGTACGACGGCCTGCTCGCCGACGGCGGATACGACCGCGGCTATCTGGCGGCCGCCGACGACGACTCGCACGACACCTACATCCGTGCCGACACGGAGCTGGCATTGAGCCGCACCGGCAAGGACGTCGGCACGCCGATCCTGACCTTCCATCCCGGCGGCGCCGACGAGGCGAGCTTCTTCGGACCCGTCATCGCCAAGGCGCCGCGCGGTCGCGAGGCCGTCGAGCTGTGGGACGCGGTCGAGAAGCTGGCGACGATGTCAGGCATGGCCGAGCTCAAGCGCTCGAACCGCCAGCGGCCCGACTTCACCTGAACGTTCACCACAGACAACGGACCGGCGGCGGGACGCACCCGTCGCCGTCGTCCCACCCCACGCACGAGGAGGCTCGCCATGGCCGGCAAGCGAAACAGTCGGAGCTCGACACCGAAGTACCCGCGCAGCGCCCGGGTCAGCACGACGCTGCAGGAGATCATCGCCGAGGATCTCGTGCGCATCGACGACGAACGGCTGACGTTCGTCACCGTGACCGGCATCGACGTCGATCCCGAGCTCAACCGGGCGATCGTCTTCTTCGACTCGCTGGCCGGTGAGGAGGGTGACGCCGAGATCCTCGAGGCGTTCGCCGAACATCGCATCCGGCTGCAGTCGGCCATCGCCCGACAGATCCGGGCGAAGAAGACGCCGATCCTCGACTTCCGCCCCGACCTGGCGATCCGCTCCGCCGCCCGCATCGACGACATCCTGCGCTCCGACACGGCGCGCCGCGCCCGCGAGTCGGGCGCCGCAGCGTCGAGCCCTGACGAGACCAGCACCGCCGAGACCAGCACCGCCGAGACCAGCACCGCCGAGACCGGCGCCGCCGGGACCAGCACCGATCAGACCAGCACGGCAGACTCCAGCGCGGCACCGGCCGGCGCGGCAGAGTCCGGCGACTGATGGCACGGCGCCGGCCGGCGACCACGCACGGCGTCGCGGTCGTCGACAAGCCCGCCGGCGTCACCAGCCACGACGTCGTCGGGATGCTCCGGCGACGGTTCGGCGAACGACAGGTCGGCCACGCCGGCACGCTCGACCCCGACGCCACCGGGGTTCTGGTCGTCGCCGTCGGCAAGGCGACGCGGCTGCTGCGGTTCGTGGAGAAGACACGCAAGCGGTACACCGGTGAGGTCGTCCTCGGTGCGTCGACGTCGACGCTCGACTCCGCCGGCGACGTGACCGCGACGTTCGACATGGGCGACGTGACGATCGACGATGCGCGGCGCGTGGTGGCCGAGCGGCTGACCGGGGACATCGAGCAGATCCCCCCGATGGTCTCCGCGATCCGCGTCGACGGCAAGCGGCTGCACGAGCTCGCCCGTCAGGGCATCGAGATCGAGCGGGCACCGCGCCCGGTGACCATCGATCGCTTCGATGTCGTCGGGTGGAGCGAGCCGGGTGTGCTGATGATCGACGTCGAGTGCTCGGCCGGCACGTACGTGCGCACCCTCGCCGACGATCTCGGACGCCTGCTCGGCGGTGGCGCCCATCTGCGCAACCTCCGCCGCACGGCGGTCGGTTCGTTCACGGTGGACGATGCCGGTCCCCCGGACGAGTGTGCGTTGTTGCCCGTGGTCGAGGCGGTGCGGGCGTTGCCGTCGGTGACCGTGGACGCGGCGACGGCGGCGATGATCGCCAACGGTCGCCCGCTCGAGGCGTGGGACGGTGACGGGCCGTGGGCGGTCCTCGATCCGGCCGGTGAGTTGCTCGCTGTCTACGAGCGGATCGGCCCGGATCGGGCCAAACCCGCCGTCGTCCTGCCGACCTGACCGACGGACGTTGGAGTCGGACCGCCGCTGGCCGTCCGGCGGCCGCCCGTCAACCGGCGGCGGCGCTCGCCCGTTCGGCGGTCGCCAGTGCCTTCGTCGCCGCCTTCAACGCCGATGTCGTCTCGCGGACGGCGGCGCGGGCGGCGGCGGCATCGTGCTCGGCGCGGGCGAGCGCGGCGGTCGCCCGTTGCACCTCCTCGTCGGCAGCAGCGAGTTCGGCGGCGGCGGCTGCCGCGGCGGCGTGCGCCTTCTCATGGCGGCGGGTGGCTCGATCGAGCGCGGCGCGCAGCGTGCGCCGTCGGGCCGCGGTCGGTGCCGTCGCCTTGTCGGCTGTCTTGTCGGCCGTCTTGCCGGCTGTCTTGCCGCGTGCCGGTCGCCGTCTGCCGGCGCCCGACCGCGAGTTGGCCGCCGTGCCCGTGCCCGTCGCCCGACATGTTCTCGGTCTCCGCTCGGTGGCGTGGCGTTGCTCCGGCGCCTCGTCGGCCGTCGGCACGCCGTCCGCCCCGTCGACGAGCGGCACCGGTGTCACGCCGGCGGCGAGTGGGCTGTCTTCGTCGATCCCGAGCACGCCGGCGCGGAGATGATCGCTGAGCTCGGCCGATCCGGCGATGGCGATCAGCCGCGCCGCCACCCCGGCGGCGTCGGCTGGCCGGGCGGCCCGGCGCAGGGCGGCGTTGGCGGCGGTGACGACCGGACGCTGCGCGGCGCGGAAGGTGCGTTGCGTCTCGGCCAGCGAGCCGCCGCCTCCGCCCGCCGCGACGGCACCCGTCTGGGCCTCGCGCATCGCCGCCGCGGCGGCAACGAAGTCGGCGACCGTCGCTGTCTCGTCGACGGCGGCGAGGTTCAGCGCATGGTCGATCCACGACGGCTTGCGCATCGCTGCCACCGCCTTCGCCAGGTCCTTGTCCCCGTCGGCGCGGAGCTGCTTGGCGGCGGCGTTGCGAGCGGCGACGAACTCGTCGGGCGGCAGGCGAACGAGGTGTTCGACGATCTCCGGCATCGACGGCGACGGTAGCCAGTTCCGGTGCGTCGGTGCTGCGCCAGGTGCCGGGCAGTTCGTTCGGGCCAGGCGCCCGCCGGGCGTCCGATTCGACCGGGGAGCGCCCGGCGCCTCGCGGTTAGGGTTGTGTGGTGGACGTCATCACCGACCTCGCCCGTCCCGCTTGGCCCGGCGAGCGCGCCGTGATCACGATCGGGGCCTACGACGGCGTGCACCTCGGCCATCAGGCCGTGATCGCCCAGGTGCGCGAGCGGGCCGCCGAGCTCGGCGCCCGTTCGGTCGTGGTCACGTTCGACCGCCACCCCGCCAGCGTCGTCCGACCCGAGTCGGCACCGCGCCTGTTGACCGGTGTCGAGCAGAAGATGGAGCTGCTGGCCGCGACCGGCGTCGACAGCGTGGCCGTGGTGCCGTTCGACGAGCACCAGGCCGGGGAGACGCCGGAGTCGTTCGTCGAGCGCGTGCTCGTGCAGGCGCTCGACACGCAGATCATCGTCGTCGGCGAGGACTTCCACTTCGGCCGCCATCGCGACGGCAACGTCGACCTGTTGCGCAAGCTCGGTGCCGAAGCCGACTTCGAGGTCGAGCCACTGGCCCTCGTCCCGCGCGCCGATGGCGTCGACGAGCCGGTGAGCAGCACCGCGATCCGCCGTGCGCTCGCCGGTGGCGACATCGCCCGCGCCAACGCGATGCTCGGCCGTCCGTTCGAGGCTCGCGGCGAGGTCATCACCGGCGACCAGCGAGGCCGACTGCTCGGCTTCCCGACGGCCAACGTCGCCGTGCCGGGCGGCATGTGCCTCCCGGCCGACGGCGTGTACGCCGGCTGGTACGAGCGGCCGAACGGCGACGTCCATCGCTGTGCCATCAACCTCGGCCGCCGCCCGACGTTCTACGAGCACGCCGACGCCTCGCTGCTCGAAGCGCACCTCCTCGACGTCGACATCGACCTCTACGGCGAGGCTGCTCGGGTGCGCTTCACCAACTTCCTGCGCAGCGAGCGCAAGTTCGACGGCGTCGATGCATTGATCGCCCAGCTCCAGCTGGACATCGGCCACGCCCGCGACTCCGCGGACTGAGGCGACGACCTCCCGGTCAGCCGGGCCAGATGACGACGCCGGCGTCGTCGTAGATGCGGGAGAGCGCGTCGCTGAGGTAGTCGGTGGCGGTCGGCGTCTCGCCGTCACCGAACAGCCCGAAGTCGGCGTAGGTGTCGAGCTCGAGCTGCAGCCCGTCGGGATCGGGGACGGCCAGCCCGGTGCCCTCCGGCGTGAGCGAGGCGATCATCGCCGCGTCGGTCGTCCACCGGAAGCGCTCGCCCTCGTCGGAGAGGTAGTTCGGGTTGCCGCCGGACTCGACGAGCTCCATCGCCGCGGTCACGGCGGCGTCCGGATCGTCGATGGCGTCGGCGAGCCCGCGCATCGTCGCCCGCATGAAGTCCTCGACCACGGTCGGGTTGGCGTCGGCGAAGGCGCGACTCGTGTAGATCGCACCGAACGAGCCCGGGATGTCGAACTCCGTCGGATCGAACAGGTCGAACTCGATCCCGGCCCGCTCGAGCGTGCCCGGCTCGTTGCTCTTCCAGCCGGGGAATCCGACGATCGACTTGATGGCGATGTGGGCGACCGGGTCGAAACCGTCGAGGAGCACGGTGTCGTAGTCCTCTCCTTCGACGAGGCCCACCGAACCGAGCATCGCGGTGATGCTCGACGGCAGCTTGCCCTTGACCCCGATCGTCGTGCCGGCCAGATCCTCCAGTGTCGCTGCCGCTCCGGGCTTGACGATCAGCGAGTCGATCGGCGTCGAGCCCTCGACCGACGGCACCACGAAGTCCGTGTCGTTGGCAGCGGCGAACGCGACGACCTCGCTGAACGAACCGCCGGAGGCGAACTGGGCGTCGTTCTCGGCGATCAACGGGTAGTTGGCCGTCGAGAAGCTCGGCGTGATGGTGACGTCGAGGCACAGCTCGTCGTAGTAGCCGTTGGCCTCGGCGACGATCACGTCGACGATCGATGCCGTGGCGGCGAAGTCGAAACCGGTCAGGAACGTCACCGTGCCCGCCGCCTCGTTGGTCGCGCAGCGGTCGGCGGGGAACGGTTCGCCGGCGACGACATCGAGCTGGCCCGGTGTCGAGCCGTCAGCGGACGACGACCCCGTCGTTGGGGAAGCGGGGGCGGCGCTGATGTCGGCAGATGCGGCGTCGTCGCCGTCGCTCGCGCAGCCGACGAGGGCGGCGCCGGTGACGGCGGCGACGAGGGTGGTCACGGTGATCGTGCGGAGGCGCATCGGTGTCGTCCAGTCGTCGTCGAGCGTTGGGCGAGCACCGGAGTAGCCCCGCCGCCGTCATCCTGACAGGTTTCGACGACTGAGTTTCAATTAAGAACGCTGTGACACGTGCCAGCGCAGGAGGATCCGCTCGAGGACCGCCAGCACCACCAAGCCGGCGACGCCGAGCAGGGCTGCCATGACGATCGTCGTCCACAACGTCTCGGCATCGTTGAACGACGCCGCCCGCCGCCCGATCGCGCCGAGGCCGTCGATGGTCAGCGCCGAACCCTCGCTGAAGTAGGCGGCGGCCAAGCCGAGTCCGAGCGCCAACCGCGCCGTCGTGAGGATCGACGGGATCGCCGCGGGGAGACGCAACCGCCACAGCACCTCCCACGGGGTGGCGTCGACGCTGGCGAACAACTCGCGGACTGCGGGATCGGCGGACTTCATGCCGCCCACGACACCGAACGTGAGCACGGGGAACGTGGTGAAGGTGACCATGAAGAGCACGGTCGGCTCGCCGCCGTCCAACCACAACACGACGGACGTGATGTACGCCACCCATGGTGTGACCAGGATCAGCACGAGCACCGGCTGTGTCGCCTCCTCGACGAATCGCGAGGCCGCCATCACGGCGCCGACGGCGATCGCCAACACCAGCGAGATGGCCAGCCCGATCGCCATGTGGCGCGCCGTGACGAGGGCGTTGGAGACATAGAACGAGGGGTCGGCGGCGAACTCGTCGAGGATCGCCGACGGCGGGAGGAGCACGAACCGGCGTACGGCAAAGATGCGGACGAACAGCTCCCACAAGAGGCCGAACGCCACGATTCCGACGACCGGCGCGGCGACTCGCCGAAGGCCGGCGCTCACGAGGTCCCCCCGGATCGCAGCTCGCTGCGCAGCCGACGCGTGTGGTCGAAGAACTCGGTGCTGTCCTCGATGTCGGGATGGCGCGGGTGGGGGAGGTCGACGGCGTGCTCGAGGCGGATGGTGCCCGGCCGCGGCGACATCACCATCACACGGTCCGAGAGGAACACCGCCTCGGGGATCGAGTGGGTGACGAACACGACCGAGGTCCCGAGCGGCTCTCGCAACCGGCCGAGCAGGTGGCGCATGTCGGTACGGGTCATGTCGTCGAGGGCGGCGAACGGCTCGTCCATCAGCAGGATCGGGGCGTCGAGGGCGAACGCCCGCACGAGCCCGACGCGCTGCTGCATCCCCCCGGACAGCTCGTGCGGGTAGGCGTTGCGGAAGTCGCCGAGTCCGACTTCGTCGAGCAGTTCGCGCACGGTCGCCGTCGGCGGTGTCGACGCCCCGCCCCGCCCGATGTCGAGGAGCAGCGAGGCGTTGGCCTCGACGGTGCGCCACGGCAACAACGCCGGCGACTGGGGGATGAACCCGATCTGCTTGCGACGGCGGGCCTCGCTCGGATCCATCCCGTCGACGAGCACGTCGCCGGCGGTCGGCCGTTCGAGCCCGGCGATCAGGCGCAACAGCGTGGTCTTGCCGCAGCCCGACGGGCCGAGGAGCGTCAGCGTCTCGCCTTCGTCGACGTCGAACGACACGGGAGTGAGGGCCTCCACGTCACCGAACGACTTGGTGACGTGGCGAACTCGGATTCGTGGCGCATCAGCGGTCACGGCGAGCGAGCGTACCGGTGCGTCGTTGTGACCCTGGTCGGTGTCCCGTAGCATTTGGCCCGTCCGTTCGGGCCGGTTCGCCGGCGCGGGCGCGATGCAGTGCGTGCCACCGGGACGTGCTGCGACCTCCACGCCGACAACGGCGCAACCCACGGAAGGCGACATGCCGAACAAAGTCGAGACCATCTCCAAGTTCCGGACTCACGAGTCCGACACCGGATCTCCCGAGGTTCAGATCGCGCTGCTCACCGAGCGCATCTCGCACCTCACCGAGCACCTCAAGGTGCACAAGAAGGATCACCACAGCCGTCGTGGCCTGCTGATGCTCGTCGGTCGCCGCCGCCGCATGCTCGATTACGTCAAGTCGATCGACATCGAGCGCTACCGCAAGATCATCGCCGACCAGGGCCTGCGTCGCTGACGTCGTCGGGCCGAGCATGCTCGGCCCGACCGGTCGCCCCGGCGGCCGGCCAGTCGCAGCGCGAAACTGCGACCGGGTCGTGCCGTTGGCCTAGCTTGGCCCACCGTGGCGCCCCCCGATACCGCTCCGCAGGTCCTCTACGTCGCGCTCGACGCGTGCGATTCCGCGCTGATGCAGCGGCTCGCGGACGCGGGACTGTGCCCCACCTTCAAGGCGTTGTTCGACGGTGCTGCCGTCATCCCCACGCAGGCGCCGGCGGGCACGTTCGTCGGCTCGTCGTGGATGACGATCACGACCGGTCGTGACGTCGAGCACCACGGCTACTGGAACTGGCACGAAGTCGATCCCGCCACCTACCAACTGCTGGCGCCGACGCCGCGCGACGCCCGCGGTCGGCCGTTCTGGGAGCAGTTGTCCGACGCCGGTCGTCGGGTGGCAGTGCTCGACGTGCCCCACGCCGCCGTGCCGCCGTCGCTCAACGGTGTCCTGCTCAAGGAGTGGGGATGTCACGATCGTCACGACGGCACGGCGAGCTTCCCAGCTGAACTCCTCGACGAGCTCGATCGCACGATCGGCCGGCATCCCCTGGGCTGCCGCGACCACCCCCACGGCGCTGAGGCCTTCTCGCCGTGCGACTACACGCTGCGCGACGGGCCCACCCGCACGCTCGACGAGGAACGCCAGCTCGTCGACCTGATCCGAGCCGGCATCGACGCCAAGCACCGCGCCTCACTGCAGGTGATCGAGCAGGGCCCCTGGGACCTGTTCGCCACCGTGCTCGGCGAAGCGCACTGCGTCGGTCACCAGTTCTGGCACGTCCACGACGACGCCCACCCACGCCACGATCCGGCGGCCAGGCGGCTCCTCGGCGACCCGGTCGAGGATGTCTACGTCCGCCTCGATCGCGTGCTCGGCGATCTGCTGGCGCGTGCCGACGACGACACCACCGTGTTCGTGCAGATGAACCACGGCATGGGTCCACACTTCGACGGCGACCACCTCCTCGACCAGCTGCTGGAGCGCATCGACGAGTCGCTGCGCCGTCGTTTCGAACCCGGATCCTGGTCGCGGCTCGGCGCCGCCGCCTACGGGGCCACGCCGGCGCCACTGCGCCGAGCCGCCCGGCAGGGGATCGCCGCGGCGGCGCGGCTGAAGTCGCGCCGTGCGCCCGCAGCGCGCTCGGCCCGCCCCGGCCCGAGCGCCGACCGGCGGTTCTTCCAGATCCCGGGCAACACCGCGGTCGGCGCCGTCCGCTTCAACATCGCCGGCCGGGAGTCGGGGGGAATCGTCGATCCCGCCGAACTCGACGCCCTCTGCACGGCGGTCGGCGAGGCGCTGCTCGACGTCGTCGACATCGACTCCGGCCGGCCGCTCGTGCGTTCCGTCGTGCGTTCCGACACCGTGTTGCGACGCGCTGCCGACGACCGGCTGCCGGACCTCTTCGTCGAATGGGAGCGGGGGTCGCAGATCGAGCGTGTCTGGTCACCGACGACTGGCACCGTCGTCGCGCCGTACGAGCACTGGCGTACCGGCGACCACCACGACCGCGGCGTGTTCGTCGCCCGCGGGCCCGGGATCGTGCCCGGCCGGCGCACCGACGTGATGTCGCTCACCGACGTCGCTCCGACGATTGCCGCCGCGCTCGGCGTCGAGCTGCAAGACGTCGATGGGCGGGCGCGATGGGATCTCGTCGGTGCCGCCGGCGTGCGCCGAGCCCGACGCGACGTCGTCGACGCCCGGCTCGACGAGGCGGCGCGGCGCATCGCCGACCTCGAGCAGCGGGCGACGATGTCGGAACGCGAGCACCAGATCGCCACGACGATGGCCTGGCTGGCGAACCAGCCCCGCGACGACGACGTGATGGTCACCGTCATCACCCCGACCCATGCCCGCCCCGACCGGCTCGCCGAGGCCATCCGCTCGGTCGTCGACCAGCGCCACCAGAACTGGGAGCTGATCGTCGTCGACGACGGCAGCAACTCTGCCGCGGCGGTCGTCGACGGATTCGGCGACGACCGCATCCGCCTCGTCGAGATCGAACACGGCGGCGTCTGCCGGGCGCGCAACGTCGGCCTCGAACTGGCGAAGGGCGAGATCGTCACCTATCTCGACGACGACAACTGGCTCGATCCGGGTTGGTTGCACGCCATCGCCTGGGCGTTCCGCAACCACCCCGACGACGACGTGCTCTACGGCGTCCGGGTGATCGACGACGTCAACCGCGTCCACGGCCTGGCGCCGGGCGGCTGGCCGTGGCTGCAGTTTCTGCCGTTCGACCGTGCCGGCCTCGAATGCGGCAACCTCGCCGACATGGGCGTCATCGCCCATCGGGCGAGTTGTCAGGCGCGTTTCGACGAGCGATTGGTCGAGTGCGGCGACTGGGATTTCCTGCTCGCCCTCACCGAGCACGTGACGCCGCTGGAGCTTCCGGCCATCGCCTTCTACTACCGCACCGACGGCACCGACCGGCTCACCGGCCAGCAGCCGGAGGATGCCCCCGCGGTGCGCGAGAAGTGGGCGCGTCGCCGCGCCGCAGCGAGTGCCCACCAAGGCACCCCCTGAGCCGGTAACCTGGTCCGCGGAGCCGGAACGTCCGGTTCCGCAACATTGAGCGACCGCTGTCGGTTGCCGGTTGCCGACTCCGAGGTCGCACGCTCGGGATTGCCAACTGGGAACCGGCTCACTCGCTCCGCAGACGCGCTCGACGAGCGCACATGAAAGGAGCCCTTGTGGCTGACCCTATTACCGTGTCGGGTCCCGTGTCCGGGACCGACAAGACCCTCTCGTTCGAGACGGGCAAACTGGCACCGCAGTCGATGGGCGCAGTGGTCGCCGTCATCGGCGGCACCCGCGTGCTGACGACTGCCAACGCCGCCAAGAGCGTGCGTGAGGGTGTCGACTTCTTCCCGCTCACCGTCGACGTCGAAGAGCGCGCCTACGCCGCCGGCAAGATCCCCGGCTCGTTCTTCCGTCGTGAGGGCCGTCCGACCGAGGATGCCATCCTCACCTGTCGTCTGACCGACCGCCCGCTGCGCCCCTCGTTCCCCGACGGGTTCCGCAACGAGACCCAGGTCGTCACGACCGTGCTCGGCGCCGACCAGGTCAACCCGCACGACGTGTTGTCGATCAACGCCGCCTCGGCGGCGCTGATGATCTCGGGCATCCCCTTCGAGGGCCCGATCGGCGCCGTCCGCATGGCCTACAGCCAAGACGGCGAGTGGATCGCCCACCCGACGTACGAGGAAGGCGAGAACAGCACGTTCGAGCTCGTCGTCGCCGGCCGTGAGCTCGACAACGGCGATGTCGCCGTGATGATGGTCGAAGCCGGTGGCTCCGAGAAGGCCTTCTACTACTACGCCGATGGCGCCAAGAAGGTCACCGAGGAAGTGCTCGCCGATGGCCTCGAGGCCTGCAAGGTGTGGATCAAGGAGTCGATCTCGCTGCAGCGTCAGCTCGTCGCCTCGGTGATCGCCACCAACGGTCCGATCGAGCCGATGAAGTGGACGCCCGTCGTCGACTACACGCCGGAGATCTTTGCCGCCGTCGAGCGCGTCGGCAGCGACAAGCTGGCCCCGGTCATCACGATCGCCGACAAGAGCGCCCGCAACACGGCGACCGATGCGGTGACCGCCGACATCGTCGCCGAGCTGTGCGGCACGCACGACGCGCCGGGTGAGTTCGCCGGTCAGAACGGCATGGTCAAAGAGGCCGTCCGCTCGCTGAACAAGAAGCTCATGCGCCGACGCGTCCTCGACGAGGGTGTGCGCATGGACGGTCGTGGCGTCGGCGATCTCCGTCCGATCTCGGCCGAGGTCGGCGTGCTGCCGACGGCACACGGTTCGGGCCTCTTCCAGCGTGGTGAGACCCAGGTCATGACGGTGCTGACGATGGCCATGCCGCGGATGAACCAGATGATCGACTCGCTGTCGCCGCACGACACCAAGCGCTACCTGCACCACTACAACATGCCGCCGTGGGCCAACGGCGAGACCGGCCGCGTCGGTTCGCCGAAGCGCCGCGAGATCGGCCACGGAGCGCTCGCCGCTCGCGCCGTCCTGCCGGTGATCCCGAGCCAGGAGGACTTCGCCTACGCGCTGCGCCTGGTGTCCGAGGTCATGTCGTCGAACGGTTCGACGTCGATGGCGTCGGTGTGTGCGTCGAGCCTGGCGCTGATGGATGCCGGTGTTCCCACCAAGGGTCACGTGTCCGGTATCGCCATGGGTCTCATCTACGAAGACGGCAAGTACGTCACGCTGACCGACATCCTCGGTTCCGAGGATGCGTTCGGCGACATGGACTTCAAGGTCGCCGGCACCGAGGACGCCATCACGGCGCTGCAGCTCGACACCAAGATCGACGGCATCCCCGCCGACGTCCTGACGGCCGCCCTCGCCCAGGCCCGCACGGCGCGTCTCGAGATCCTCGAAGTCATGAACGCCTGCATCCCGCAGTCGCGTGACGAGGTCGCCGAGACGGCGCCGAAGATCACCACGATCTTCATCCCGCTCGACAAGGTCGGTGAGGTCATCGGGCCGAAGGGCAAGGTCATCAACACGATCCAGCAGGAGACCGGTGCCGACATCGGCGTCGACGACGACGGCGCCCGCGGCATCGTCACCATCGGTGCCGTCGAGGCGTGGCGCATGGAGGAAGCCCGGGCGGCCATCCTCGCCATCGTCGACCCGCCGAAGGCCGAGCTCGGCAAGACCTACACCGGTCGCGTGGTGAACATCACCAAGTTCGGTGCCTTCGTCAACATCCTCCCCGGCCGTGACGGTCTCGTGCACATCTCCAAGCTCGGCGGTGGCAAGCGGATCAACGCCGTCGAGGACGTGCTCGAGCTCGGTCAGGAGATCGAGGTGCGCGTCGAGGAGATCGACGACAAGGGCAAGGTCAGCCTCGTCCCCGCCGGCGACCCGCCGGCGGTCAAGGAGTCCGCTGGGTCGAGCGACGACGACGCGCCGTCGAACGGCAACGGCCGTGACCGCAATGACCGCGGCGACCGCAATGACCGCGGCGACCGCAATGACCGCGGCGGCGATCGTGACCGTGGCGGACGCCGCGAGCGCAGCGCCGACAGCGGCGCTGGCGACATCGTCGAGGTGAGCTTCGAGGACAGCTTCGACGCCCAGCTCGCCGAGGAGCTCGGCGACCTCGGCCCGAAGTCCGAGCGCCCCGCGCCCGAGACCTCGAACCGTGGCGGCGGAGGCCGTCGTCGCCACCGCTGACCAACCCGTCACAACAGGGGTCAGACCCCTTTTGTAAGGCTGCCAACGACGCCCGGGGCCCAGCGCCCCGGGCGTCGTCGCGTCTGCGGGCACGTCGATCGGCCAGACTGGCGCGATGCGAGTCGGTGTCAACGGAGCGGGTGGTCGGATGGGCCGGACGGTCTGCGGGGCGGTGGCAGCGGCAGGCGACCTCGATCTCGTCGCCGCCGTCGATCCGTCGGCCGTGGGCGAGACGATCGAGGGGGTGACGATCGCCGATCACCTCCACGCCTTCGTCGAGGCGCGCTGCGACGTCGTCGTCGACTTCACCGTCGCCCCCGCCGCCCGCGACGCGCTGCCGTGGCTCGGTCTCCACGGGATCCACGCCGTGGTCGGGACCACCGGCTTCACCGAGGACGATTTCACCCTCTTCGAATCGACGTTCGGAAGCGACGACGGTCCGAATTGCGTGATCGCCCCGAACTTCGCCATCTCGGCCGTCCTGATGATGCGCTTCGCGGCTCTCGCCGCGCCGTACTTCGACACGGCTGAGATCATCGAGCTGCACCACGACCGCAAGGTCGATGCGCCGTCGGGCACGGCGGTGAAGACCGCCGAGCAGATGGCGACGTCGCGCGGTGCCGACTTCGACCCTGACCCGACCACCGACACCGTCTACGAGGGCGCCCGTGGCGGTGCCGCCCCGTCGGGTATCCGGGTGCACTCGGTGCGGATGCGCGGCATGGTCGCGCACCAAGAGGTCATCCTCGGTGCCGAAGGGCAGACGCTGACGATCCGCCAGGACAGCTACGACCGCTCGAGCTTCATGCCCGGTGTCGTCCTCGCCTGTCGTCGGATCGCCGACGTGCCCGGACTGTCTCGGTCGCTCGACCCCTTCCTCGACTGACGAACGTCCCGGACCGTCGCCCCGCTCCTGGAACTGCGCAGACCGTGACATCAGGGGTCAGACCCCTGATGTCACACCCCTCCGTCATCGTTGGCGCATGGCACGACAACTGCGCATCGACCACGACGGCGCCTGGCACCACGTGATGAACCGTGGCATCGCCCACGGACGGCTCTTCTTCGACGACAGCGACCGCATCGAGTTCGGAGCCAGGCTCGCTGACGTCCACACCCGCTTTGGCATCGAGGTTCACGCCTACTGTCTGATGGACAACCACTACCACTTGCTGGTGCGGTGTCCGCAGGCCCGTCTGTCGGTGTCGATGCAGCGTCTCGGCTCGATCTTCACCCGCCACGTCAACGACCGCATCGGCCGCGACGGCGCGCTGTGTCGTGGCCGTTTCCACTCCCGGGTCGTCGACAGCGACGAGTACCTGCTCGCCGCGTGCCGCTACATCCATCGCAACTGCCTCGACCTGCCCGGCGTCGTCGCCCCCGACCGGTACCGGTGGTCGAGTCATCGGGCGTACCTCGGTCACCGCAGCCCGCCGTCGTTCCTCCGTACCGACGTCGTGCTCGCCGAGTTCCGTGGCGACCGCGGCGCGTTCGCAGCGTTCGTCATGGACGAGCAGCAGGTGGCGCGCGGGCCGCGCGACGTCGCCGAACTGCGTCGCGTCGCCGACGTCGCCGAGATCGTCATCGCCGAGCTCGGGCTCGACGACCACGGGCAGCTGGCGGCGATGGCCCGCGCGGCGACGCTGGCGCACGCTGCGGCGATGGGCGTGGCCCGACCGTTGCTCGGGCAGGCGTTCGGTCACGACACCGCGGGTTCGCTGCGCACGGCGTTGTCGCGCGCCAGGTCGTTGGCGGCCGCTGAGCCGCGCCTGTCGGCGGCCGTCGATCGGGCGATCGGCCTCGCCGTGGCACCGGCGTTACATCAGGGGTCTGACCCCTGTTGTCACGGTCAGAGCGCCGCGAGGGCGGCGTCGTAATCGGGTTCCTGGGCGATCTCGGGGACGAGCTCGGTGTACTTGACGTTGCCGTCGGGCCCGACGACGACCACCGCACGGGCCAACACACCGGCCAGCGGACCGTCGGTCAGGGTGACGCCGTAGTCGCTGCCGAAGCTCGACCGGAATGTCGACCCGGTCTTCACGTTCTCGATGCCCTCGGCACCGCAGAACCGGTTCTGGGCGAACGGCAGATCCGCCGACACGCACAGCACGACGGTCTCGTCGATGCCCGCCGCCCGCTCGTTGAACTGGCGCACACTCATCGCGCAGGTCGGCGTGTCGATGCTCGGAAAAATGTTGAGGATCACGTTCTTGCCGGCGTACGACGACAGATCGATCTCGCCGAGGTCGGCACCGACGACCGAGAAACCCGGTGCGGCATCGCCCACCGAGGGGAGCTCGCCGGACGTGTGGATGGGATTGCCGCGCAGGGTGACTTCAGCCATGACGCCCGTTGTAACAGACGCGGCCGGCCGGTGGTGACCAGGAGGGGGATGGAGGGGAGGGACGCGAGGGGAGGGGAGCGTTACCGAAGGGGTCTGACCCCTGATGTCACGGTCACTCGCTGCGGTGGGGGTCCCAGGCGTCGGGGTCGTCGGCGATGGCGCGGACGCCGGCGGGGAGGGTGCCGGCGGCGAGGTCGGCGACCGTCACGGCTTCGAGCACCGCCCGCAGCGACGCCCGCACGGCGATCCACATCGAGATGAACGGCTCCTCACCGCCGTGCTCGGCGAGCTCGTGCGGACGCACACCACGCACCGAGGCGAGCGGCCCTTCGAGCGCCCGGATGACGTCGGCGACGGTGATCTCCTCGGCGGGACGGGCGAGCATCCAGCCGCCCTCACCACCCCGGCGGCTGCGGATCAGCCGGGCGTTGCGCAGCTGGCCGAGGATGTCGACGAGGAACCCGGCGGGGAAGTCACCGCGCTCGGCGAGCTCGTGACGAGGGACCGGACGACCGTCGTCGTCGCGGTCGACCCGGGCGATCAGGGCCATCAGCCGCACGCCGTAGTCGACCCGATGGGAGATCCTCACCTGGGCGACGGTACCAACCGCCGTCGCAACACTCGGGATCGCTCAGCGCACGGTGCGCAACGCCGCTGCGATCGTGGCCAGACGGCGGCCTTGATGCCGGGCGGCAGCGAGCGCCTCATCGTCGGGACCCGACCCCTTGCGGGAGATCCAGCTGGCGCCGTACGGGTTGCCGGTCACGTCGATGCTGGCGTCGGTGTAGCCGAGCGGCATCACCAGCGTGCCCCAGTGGTAGAGCACGTTGTTGATCGCCAGGACGGTCGACTCGAGCCCGCCGTGTGCCGTGGACGCTGACGTGAACGCGGTCCCGACCTTGCTCGCCAGGACCCCGCGCGCCCACAGCGGTCCGGTCTGGTCGAGGAACTGCTTGAGCTGTGCGCTCGGCAGCCCGAAGCGGGTCGGTGAACCGAGGGCGAAGCCGTCCGCCCACTCGAGATCGTCGAGCGTGGCGTGGGGGACCGACGCCACCGCCTCGCGATGGGCGACCCAACGGGCGTTGGCGGCGATCGCCCCTTCGGGGGCCAGCTCGGGCACCGTGCGCAGCCGCACCTCGGCCCCGGCGTCAGCGGCGCCCTCGGCGAGAGCCGTGGCGAGTCGGTGGACGTTGCCGGTGGCGGAGTAGTGGATGACGGCGATGTTGGCGCTCACCGGGGTGATCCTAGGACGTCCCGGGTTAAAGTTGACAAAGACGGTCGGAAATACAACGATGCCTCGACCGCAGTTTGATCTCCGTTCGATCTCCGTTCGGCCGTACACCCCACCCCACGAGGAGCACCCTGATGAGCGTCGTCCTGCACTGGTTCCTTCCGACGTCCGGCGACAGTCGCACCGTCGTCCCGCTCGGCGAGCACGGACACCGCCGTCCGCCGACGATCGACTACCTGGCGCAGTTGGCGCGGGCGGCCGACGACCTCGGCTACACCGGCGTGCTCACGCCGACGGGCACGTGGTGCGAGGACTCGTGGCTGGTGACCGCGGCGCTGCTGCGTGAGACCAAGCGGCTGAAGTTCCTCGTCGCGTTCCGCCCGAACGCGCTGTCGCCGACACTGGCAGCGCAGCAGGCAGCGACGTACCAGCGGATCTCCGACGGGCGTCTGCTGATCAACATCGTCACCGGCGGTGAGGACGCCGAGCAGCGCCGGTTCGGCGACTGGCTCGACCACGACGAGCGCTACGACCGCACCGACGAGTTCCTCTCCGTGTTGCGCGGCGCGTTGAGCGGCACGCCGTACGACTTCGAGGGGCGCTACTACCACGTCGAGGCCGCCACGGTGAGCCAGGCGCCGGCGCCGGTCCCGCTGTACTTCGGGGGCGCCTCCGAGGCGGCCGAGCGCGTCGCCGCCAAGCACGTCGACGTCTACCTCGCCTGGGGTGAGCCGCCGGCGATGGTCGCGCCGCGACTGGAGCGAATGCGCGAGCTGGCCGCCGCCGAAGGCCGCACGCTGCGCTTCGGCATCCGTCTCCACGTCATCAGCCGCGACCGTGCCGCCGACGCCTGGCAGGAAGCCGACCGGTTCCTCGACCAGCTCGATCCCGCGGCGGTCGCCGCCGCCCAAGCGGCGATGGCCAAGAGCGCGTCGGTCGGCCAGCAACGGATGGTGTCGTTGCACGGCGGGTCCCGCGAGGACCTGGTGGTCGCGCCCAACCTGTGGGCCGGGATCGGCCTCGTCCGCGGCGGGGCCGGGACGGCCCTCGTCGGCAGCCACGACGAGATCGCCGATCGGATCGAGGAGTACCACGCCCTGGGCTTCGACGAGTTCATCCTGTCCGGGCACCCGCACCTGGAGGAGGCGTACTGGTTCGGCGAGGGCGTGATGCCGATCCTGCGCCGGCGCGGGTTGCTCGACGATCTCACCCCGACGCCCGACGCCCCGTTCTGGAAGTCGACGGTCAGCGCCCGATGAGCACCGCACTGGCGCCTGCGCCGACTGTCGTCGTCGAGCAGATCTCGGCCACCCTCGGCGCCCGGGTCCACGGCGTCGACCTCGCCGGGCCGCTCGACGACGACACGATCGTGGCCATCGAGGACGCACTCGTGGCGCACAAGGTCCTCTTCTTCCGCGCCCAACGGCTGGACCCGGCGTCACACGTCGCCTTCGCCCGCCGACTCGGCGACCTGACGGCGGCGCACCCGACCGTCGGATCGCTCCCCGGCCACCCGAACGTGTTCGAGCTCGACGCCGGTCGGGGTGCCCGGGCCAACGTCTGGCACACCGACGTCACCTTCCTCCACCGCCCGCCGCGGGCGTCGATCCTCCATGCCGTCGAGATCCCCCCTGTCGGCGGCGACACGATCTGGGCGGATACCGAAGCCGCCTACCTCGAGGCGCCGGTCCACCTCCGCTCGCTCGCCGAGCAGGCGTGGGCGATCCACACGAACACCACCGACTACGCCCAGTTGACGACGGCCGGTGACGACTACGCCACCGAGTTCCACGCCGCGGCATTCGAAGCCCGCCATCCGGTCGTCCGCGTCCATCCCCTGAGCGGGCGGCCGTCGCTGCTGCTCGGTGGTTTCGCCCGTCGTCTGGAGGGCATGTCGAGTGCCGAGTCGGCGGACGTCATCCGCCTGTTGCAGGCCCACGTCACGCGCCCGGAGCTGACCGTGCGCTGGCGCTGGCGGGCCGGTGACGTGGCGATCTGGGACAACCAGTCGACCCAGCACTACGCCCTCCACGACTACGGCAGCGCTCCCCGTCGGGTGCAGTGGCTGCCGCGAACGGATGGCCTGCGTTCTTCGAGACGCAGGACCTGCTGCGCATCGAGCAACTGGCAGCGAGTCGCCACCGTGACGAAGTCATCGCCTGGATCGAGCCGGCACCGCCCCTCGCGCTGGCCGAGGGCCAGCGCGGCGCCGACCGCCTCTGACTCGCCCAGTCAGTCCGACAGAGCGGCCCGGGACCGCCGAGCCTGGGCGACTCGACGGAGCTCGAGCAGGACGCGTTCCAGCGCGTCGGACTCGTTCGAGTACGCACGCAGGGTGGATTCGGTCACCGCATGACGTTCGTCGACGAGATAGACCCTCCATCCGGCACCGTCGCGTTCCATCACGACCGCATCATCGTGCAGGCGCCCGACGCCGTCGATGACCGGGGTGTCGAGTCCTTCGTGCTGCACGATCGCGGTGAGTTGAGCGGTGTCCATCAGCGGACCTCTCTCATCGTGCCGATCGTATCGAGCGGGTCGACGCCGACCGGGAGCTGCTCCTCGGTGGGTGACGCTGCTGGGCCGGGTCCGCGTGCCCCTCGACGGTTCGCGCAGCGAGCGGTTGTGCGGTGACCCGGCGGCCGACGGCCGACTGATGCTCGGCTGCGGCGCGGCGCGAACCGTCGACGGTGTCACTCGGGCCGTTCGCCGCGCAGGGTGACCCGCTGGATCACCCGGTGCTGGTCACCGAAGTCGCCGACGACGCTGTGCTGGGTGGCGCGGTTGTCCCAGAACCCGAGATCGCCGGCGCGCCAGTGGTAGCGCACCGTGAATTCGGGACGCACCGAGTGGGCGTACAAGAAGTCGAGCAGCGTGTCGCTCTCGTCGGGCTCGAGACCGACGAGGTGGCTGGTGAAGCCGGGGTTGACGAACAAGGCGCGCTCGCCGGTCTCGGGGTGCGTTCGCACGACCGGATGCTCGACTGGACGCAGCTGGTCGTAGACCGAGCCGTCCCAGTCGCCGAGCTCGTCGGCGTCGTTGCGGCGGTCGAGAAGGGCGCCGAACTGGGCGCGGCCGTCGTGGATCGCGGTCAGTCCGTCGAGGAAGCGCTGCAGCGGCGAGCTCAGCGCGTCGTAGGCGGCGACCTGGTTCGACCACAGCGTGTCCCCGCCGGACGGCGGGATGACGATGGCGTTGAGGATCGACCCGGTGGGCGGGCGCTCGACGAAGGTGACGTCGGTGTGCCAGCCGACGGCCTGCGAGCGTCGCCGCGTGAGGTCGCCGTAGGCCGCGTACAGCTCCCGTGATTTCGTGTAGTCGATCTCGAAGACCTCCGGGTAGCCGTCGATGCCGGGCACGACCGGGTGCGCCGGCGTGAGCTCGCCGAACCGTGCGGCGAACCGGCGGTGTTCGTCGGGGTCGAGGTGCTGGTCGGGGAAGAAGACGACCTTGCGCGACAGCCAGACCTGGCGGATCGCGGCGACGGTCGTGTCGTCGAGATGACGGACGTCGACACCGCGGATCTCGGCACCGATCGCTCCGGAGAGGAAGCGGATGTCGAGGTCGGCGTCGGGATCAACGGTGGGGGAATCGGCGGCGGCCTCGGTGATGGTCATCGGTTCGGTGCTCCTGTGTCGAAGGTGGGCTGGCGGGATGTCGGGTGTGGTGGGACGGGGTGTGTCAGGGGTGGTGGGTGGGGTGTGTCAGGTGCGGTGGGTGGGGTGTGTCAGGGGTGGTGGGTGGGGTGTGTCAGGAGTGGTGGGTGGGCGTGTCGCGGATCAGACCGCCCTCCGCTCGACGCCGAGGGCGTCGAGGAGATCGGCGCGCAGGGCGACGAAGTCCGGGTCCGAGCGGTCGCGCGGCTCGGCGAGCTCGACGCGGCGGTCGGTGCGGAAGCGGCCGCCGTCGAGGACGAGGATGCGGTCGGCGAGGGCGATCGCCTCGTCGACATCGTGGGTGACGAGGAGAACCGCCGGTTCGTGCCGCTGGCAGAGGTCCTTCAAGAGGCTGTGCATCTTCAGTCGCGTCAGGGCGTCGAGCGCCCCGAAGGGCTCGTCGAGGAGGAGTAGTTGCGGCGCCCGCACGAGCGCCCGGGCGAGGGCGACGCGCTGCGCTTCACCGCCGGAGAGTGTGATCGGCCACGCCCGGGCGTGCGCGCTCAGGCCGACCTCGGCGAGCGCCTCGTCGGCCAGCACCCGGTGGGTGCGGTCGCGGGGGAGGCCGACGAGCACGTTGGCGCGCACCCGCTTCCACGGCAGCAGGCGCGGCTCCTGGAAGACGACCGACCGGGCGTCGGGCACCAGCACCGATCCCGTGTAGCCGGCATCGAGACCGGCCATGGCACGCAGCAGTGTGCTCTTGCCGGTGCCGCTGCGACCGAGGAGGGCGACGAACTCGTTGCGGCGGATGTCGAGGTCGACGTCGTCGAAGATCGAACGCCCGTCGAAGCTGCGCCCGACCGCCCGGGCGACGACGACGGCGTCGCTCGGGGGGCCGTCGGAGGTGTGCGTCGACGCACCGGACGGCGTGGCCGTGGAGCGGGTCGGGTGGTTGTCGCGGTCGTACGTCATGTCCCGGAGAACCCCCGGCGCCAGGCCAGCAGACGGTGCTCGAGGAACCGCACGAACGCATCGGACAGCAACCCGAGCACCCCGTAGATCACGAGGCAGAGGACGATGATGTCGGTGCGGAACCAGGTGCGGGCCTCGTTGGTGAGGAACCCGAGTCCGCTCTTGGCGTTGATCTGTTCGGCGACGATCATGATCAGCCAGGCACCGGTGAGCGCGAAGCGCAGCCCGGTCAGGAAGTTGGGGATCGCCCCGGGGATGATGACGTTGCGGATCAAGCCGCGACGGTTGACACCGAACGTCGTCGCCGCCTCGACGAGCTTGACGTCGACCCCACGGATGCCGGCGTAGGTGTTGATGTAGACCGGGAACGCGGTGCCGATGGCGACGAGGGCGATCTTCGGTGCCTCGCCGATGCCGAACCAGATGATGACCAGCGGCAACAGGCCGAGCACCGGGACCGAACGGAGCACCTGCACCGACGAGTCGACGAGGTCCTCGCCGAGGCGGAAGAGCCCGGCGACGATCGCCAGCACGACACCGGTCGTGACGCCGATCGTCAGCCCGATCGCGGCGCGGCGCAGCGAGGCGACGAGGTGTTCCCACAGCTCACCCGTCGAGGCCAGCTCCCATCCCGCCTCGGCGACGGTCCAGGGCGCGGCCAGTGTTCGTGCGTCGACGATGCCCGACGAGCTCAGCAGCTGCCAGACGAGGAGCAGCAGCAGTGGTCCGGAGAGCCGCCGCAGCCAGCGCGGGACGAGGGCCCGCCGCTCGCGCTCGCCCGCCGGCCACGCCTCGTGGAGGCGGGCGGGCGGTAGAGCCGAGGGCGGCGCGACGGTGCTCGCCGGCGCCCCGGAGGGGACGGAGACGCCGACGAGTTCGTCCGCGGTGACCGTCATGACGCCAACGCGTCGGTCGATGCGGACGGGAACACGGGTGCGCTGCGGAACGGCACACCCTCGATCGATTCCGACGGTCGACCGTCGACACCGACGGGGATCTCGCCGATCAGCGTCACCCGGTGGAGCACGCGTTCGACGTCGACGTCGTCGAGGTCCTGCGGACCGAGGTGGGCCGTCGTGCGGTTGTCCCAGAACGCCACGCTGTCGGCGTCCCAGCGGAACCGCACCGTGTGCGCCGGGCGGGTGAGCTGGTCGAAGAACAGCTCCAGCAGACGACGGCTCTCGTCCGGATGGACATCGACGATGCGGCCGGTGAACACCGGGTTGACGAACAGCGCCCGCTCGCCGGTCTCGGGGATGCACCCGCACGACCGGGTGGTGGGTGACGAGACGGTTCTGGTCGATCCTGCCGCTGTACGCCCCGGGTTGCGGCACGCCGTTCGGGGCCCGGTTGGCGCCGTACCAGTGCTCGGCGCGGAGCCCGTCGGCGAGCGCCCGGAGGGGTTCCGACAACCCGTGGTAGGCGGCGACGAGGTTGGTGAACGTCGTGTCGCCGCCGTACGGCGGCACGGTCTCGGCACGCAGGATCGACGCCGCCGGCGGGTTGACCGCCGGCGTCACGTCGGTGTGCCAGCCGCTCGTGTAGGAGTACTTGCGGCGCAGCTCGCGGACGGTCTCCTGATCGAGGCCGGCAGTGAAGCGACGCGGGTCGACGGTGTAGATCTCCGGGTGGCCCTCGGGCGGGGTGTCGTCGTGGGGATGGGCGTAGGTGAGGTCGCCGAACTGGCGGCCGAGGGCGATCTGCGACGCGTGGTCGAGCTGCTGGCCGCGGAAGAACACGACCCGCCACCGGCGCAGGGCGGCGCGGACGCCCTCGATCTGGTGATCGGCGAGCGGTTGCGAGAGGTCGATGCCATGGATCTCGGCGCCGATCGTGGCGCTCAGCGGGCGGACGTCGAGCCCGGCGATGTCGCCGTCGAGCGGACCCGTGTCGAGGTGACCGGGATCGAGTTGGCGGGTGTCGAGCTGGCGGGTGTCGAGCTGGCGGGTGATGGTCATCGTTCCTCCGTCGAATCGGTGGGGCTGGTGGCGGTGGGGCTGGCGGTGGTGGTGCTGGTGGTGGTGGGGCTGGTGGCGACGAGGGCCCGGCTGAAGCGGGCGGTGAGCGCGGGATCGAACTGCGCGCTGACGTCGACGGGGTCGGGCAGGAAGCCGGCGTCGTGCATCAGGTCGGCCTGTTCCTGTTGTGCGTCGAGCGCGGCGCCGCCGATCTCGACCCACTCGGTGAACCCGGCCGCCTCGTGCGCCTGGCGTCCGTACTCGGGCGTCTGCTTCTGGCCGTCGACGTAGTACGCCTGGATCCACTCGTCCGGGTGCTCGTTGACCCACTCGCCGGAGCGCGAGGCGGGTGGCGAAGTCCTCGATGGCGGCTGCCTTGCCCGGGTCCTCGACGACGTCGCGGAGGCCGAGCAGGTAGATGTACGAGCGGGTGAAGTCCTGCAACGTCACCAGCTCGATGGCGTCGGGGTGCTGATCGATGTACGGCGGGCGGAACACCTCGTAGAGCACGGCGGCGTCGGCCTGCTCGCCGGCGAGCACGTTGGCGACATCGGTGAGCGGCACGTCGATCTGTTCCACGTCGTCTTGTGCGAGCCCGACCGAGTCGAGTGCCCGGAGCACGAATCCGTGCTGGTTGCTGCCCGTGGTCCAGGCGACCTTCTTGCCCTCGAGGTCCTCGAGGCGCTCGATGCCCGAACCCGGTCGGGCGACGAGCGTCATCGTGATGCCGTCGCTGGCGCGGATGCCGACGACGACGGTGTCGAGCCCCTGGGCGAACGACAACAGCGCCGGCGTGTCACCCATCATGCCGATGTCGATGGCGCCGGCGGAGAACGCCTCGTTGACGAGCGGGCCGCTGGCGAACGAGGCGAACTCGACGTCGTAGGGGAGGTCGTCGAGCTGGCCGGACAGCCGCAGCGGCGTCTCGACGCCGCCGGACTGGTCGCCGACGCGCAACGTGATGCCGTCGGGGATCGTGTCCGACGGATCGTCGGCGGCGGGCTGGGCGCCGCTCGCCTCATCGCCGCTCGCCTCATCGCCGCTGGCGGTGCTGGCGGTCGAGGCGATGGCATCCGCGGCGTCGTCCGCGGACTCGGCGGCACCGGCACCGTCGTCGGAACCACAGGCGGCGGTGGCGGCGGTGAACAGGGCGACGAGGGCGACGGCCGTCGGGCGGCGCAGTCTGCGGTGGAGGGGGGAGGTCATGTCGGGGCTCCGTGTCGGGGATCGGACTCACTCGTGCGAGCGGCCGCCATCTAAACAGAGGAATTCCGACTAAACAAGTCAGAATTACAGACAAACCTAGAAACAGGGGTTGAGCTGGGGTGCTGCGTATGCAGGCGAGGCGGGTTGGCGGGTGCGGCGGGTGCATGGAGCGGGTGCGCGGAGGTCGCGCCCGCAGCGGATCGGTCAGGCGCCGCGGCGGACGTTGCGCACGTTGACGAGCAGCACGAGCCCGACCGAGATGCCGACGGCCCACCACTGGTAGCGCTGGAGCCACTCGAGGAAGTCGACGAGCTGATCCTCGAACGTCCGTGCCAACCACCACATCAGCGCCAGGCGACCGGCGATACCGATACTCAGCAGCGCCAGCATCTTGGCCGGCGGCGTGCGGTGGACCCCGCTGAGCACGGCGACGATGTTGGAGCCGGCGAAGAACGGGATCACCGCCCACTCGGCCTTGGTGAACCCGCGGTCGAAAGCGCCGATCGACTCCGACGTCACGCCGAGGTACTTGGTGAACCACAGCGTCGCGTCGGCCCGGTAGGCGCGTCCGATCAGGTAACAGACGATGAACGCCACGGCGATGCGGGCGAAGCCGATGAGCACGTAGAACGGCACCGACACCCCGGCGGCGAGCGTCAGCGCCAGGTAGCGGTTGCGCGACGACAGCAGCAGCAGGCCCTCGGGATTGACGTCGACCCAGCGAGCCCACACCGCGCTGGCGGCGTTCGAGGCGATCACCAGGGCGACGAAGGCAACCAGCGTCAGGGGAGCCCACACCGGGCGGACCACGGCAGGGTCGACCGATTCGATCGCCGGGTCCTCCATCACGGCGCACCACGGTATCGGGCCGCACTCGGTCGGCCGTCGGCAGCGTGCGCTACGTTCGGCGCCATGAGGGGACTGATGCAAGACGTGCCGTTGGCGATCCCACACCTGTTCGAGCGGGCCGAGAAGTACTTCCCGCACAAAGGGATCGTCACCGCCACCGGCGCCGGGCCGGAGCGCACGACCTACGGCGAGTGGGCCGATCGCACCCGCCGCCTCGGTGGAGTCCTCGACACCCTCGGCATCTCGCCCGACGGCCGGGTGGCGACGTTCGGGTGGAACACGGCCCGGCACCTCGAGCTGTACTTCGCCGCACCGTGCACCGGTCGTGTCCTGCACACGCTGAACATCCGCCTGTTCCCCGAGCAGTTGACCTACATCGTCAACCACGCCGACGACGAGGTGATCTTCGTCGACCGATCGCTGATCGCCCTGCTCGCCCCGCTGCTGCCGACGTTCGAGCGGGTCAAGCACCTCGTGTTGATGGACGACGGCAAGGGCGAGATCCCCGACGACCTCGCCGGCCACGAGCTGCTGCACTACGAGGACCTGCTCGCCGGGGCGAGCCCTGTCGAGTGGCACGTCGACGACGAGAACCGGGCGGCGAGCATGTGTTACACGAGTGGCACCACCGGCAATCCGAAGGGCGTCGTCTACAGCCACCGGTCGACGTTCCTGCACACGATGGGGGCGATGACCGCCGACAGCCTCGGTGCCAGCGAGCGCGACGTCATCCTCCCGGTCGTGCCGATGTTCCATGCCAACGCCTGGGGGCTCGCCCACGCCGCGGTGGCCACCGGCGCCAGCCTGGTGATGCCCGGTCCCGACCTGTCCGGACCAGCGATCGCCAACCTGATCGTCGACGAGCGGGTGACCGTCGCTGCCGGCGTGCCGACCATCTGGATGGCGGTGCTCCCCGAGCTCAAGGGCCGCGACACGTCGTCGATCCGGGTGATCCCGTGCGGCGGCTCGGCGGTGCCGAAGGCGCTGTCGGAGGCGTACCGCGAACAGCTCGGCACGCCGATCCTGCAGGCGTGGGGCATGACCGAGACGAGCCCGATCGCCTCGGTGTGCCACCTCGACGGCGACCAGGAGTCGCTGCCCGAGGAGGAGCAGGCCGAGCTGCGCAGCCAGGTCGGGCGGATCTCGTTCGGCGTCGAGTGCCGGGTCGTCGTTTCCCGACACCACCGACCCGGTGCCGTGGGACGGCGAGACGAGCGGCGAGCTGCAGTGCCACGGCAACTGGATCGCGGCGACGTACTACGACGACGAACGAGCGGCCGAGAGCTTCACTGCCGACGGCTGGCTGCGCACGGGCGACGTGGCGACGATGGACGAGCGTGGGCGGATCCGCCTCGTCGACCGCACCAAGGACCTGATCAAGTCGGGTGGTGAGTGGATCAGCTCGGTCGAGCTGGAGAACGAGCTGATGGCCCACCCGAAGATCGCCGAGGCGGCGGTGATCGGCGTCGCCCATCCGAAGTGGGGCGAAGCGCCCGCTGGCCTGCGTCGTCGTGGCGCCTGGCGAGGCGCTGACTGAGGACGACGTGCTCGCCTACCTCAGCGGCAAGATCGCCAAGTGGCAGATGCCCGAAGGCGGTCGTGTGGATCGACGAGGTCCCCAAGACGAGCGTCGGCAAGTTCTCCAAGAAGACGCTGCGCGACCGATTCGCCGACCTCCTCGTCGAGTGATGACCTCGCCGGCGCCGGCCCATCCGGTCGGCGCCGCGCTCGTTGCCGCGGCGGGCGGCTCGTTCCCCACCCCGGACGGTTCGTGGCGACGGGTCGCGCCGTGGCGCGACGGTGTCGCCGCCGTGGTTGCCTTCACCGGCTCGGTCTTCGTCGTCGTCGACGAGTCGTTCGAGATCCCCGACGAGGCCGCCGAACTGATCGATGGCTACGGCGGCGCCCACCATCCGCGGGTGGCAATGGCGATCGCCGGGCCCGGGGGTTGGATCGACAGCCTCGACGCCGTCCTCGTCACCCGCGGCGGAGGAGCGGCGGCGACCCTCGTCGAGCGCCCCGACCTCGCCGACCACCCGCGGGCCGAGTTCGCCCGCCGGTTGCGCGGCGACGTCCGATGCCTCGGTCGCCCGGACGGGACGTCGCTGGTCACGATCGGCCGGGGCATCGGTGGGCTGTTGGAGCTCGGCATCGAGCTCGGCGACGACGGCGCCGGCGGTCGCGAGCTGGCGGCCGCGGCGGTCGCCGGGTCGCCAGCGAGCGAGACGATCGTCGCCGCCGTCGCGCCCGGCAACGCCCGTGCGCTGCGGTCGTTCCTGGCCGTCGGCTTCACGCCGGTCGCCAGCGTGCAGATGATCGTTCCCGGATGACTCGTCCGGGCGGTGCATCGTGCCGCTGACGGGTTCTTCGCCGCCGGGTCCCAAATGGCACGATCTGCGCTCGATGACCGCACGTCGCCGCTCCGGCTTCGCCCTCTTGCCCACGACCATCATCGTCACCGCGACCGCGCTGGTGCTGGCGAGCTGCGGGCCGGACGGACCGGACGTCTACACCGCGCCGGTCGCCACGGCGGGCGAGTCGGCGGGCGGACCGACAGCCGCGACCGCCCCCCGGGGATCCGATCCGGTCACCACTGCGTCGACCGCGGCGACGGGTGCGTCGGTCCCGCCCAACGGTGAGGTCGTCGACGTGCGGGCCCTCGACAACTCGTTCATCGACGAGGTCGTCGAGGTCGCGGCGGGCACCGAGATCCAGTGGCAGAACCGCGGCCGCAACGACCACGACGTCGTGCCGGTCGACGAGTCCCAGGACTGGGGCGTCGAGCTCGAATCGTTCACGCCAGGCGACTCGTACTCGCACGTGTTCACGACGCCGGGCACCTACCGCTACTACTGCACCATCCACGGCACCGAAGACGTCGGGATGATCGGCACCATCGTCGTCAGCTGACGCCGCCACGAGCCGACAATCGACGAGCCATCGATCGACGAACCAATCAGGGGAGTGAACATGAAGCAACGGATGCGGATCGCCACGGCGATCCTCGCAGCAGGACTCGTCATCGCGGCGTGCAGCAGCAGCGACGACGACGGGTCGGGGGCGGCGGACACCGCGGTCAGCGAGACGACGGCGGCGCCCGCCGGCACGACCGACGCACCGGCGACGACCGAGGCGTCGAGTGACGACACGACGGCGACGACGGAGGCGCCGGGCGGCGGGGTGCTCCGCGTGCCCGACGATCACGAGACGATCACCGAGGCCGTCGAGGCGGCGGCCGAAGGTGATCTGATCCTCGTCGCCCCGGGCACCTACCACGAGGCCGTCAACGTCACCACGGACAACCTGACGATCCGTGGGCTCGACCGCAACGAGGTCGTCCTCGACGGTGAGTTCGAGCTCGACAACGGCATCCGCGTGCTCGGCGCGAACGGTGTCGTCATCGAGAACCTGACCACCCAGAACTACACGAGCAACGGCGTCTTCTTCCTCGAGGTCGACGGCTACCGCGCCTCCTACGTCAACGCCATCCGCAACGGCGACTACGGCATCTACGGCTTCGACTCGATCAACGGCACGATCGAACACGCCTACGGTGCCGGCAGCCCGGACGCCGGCGTGTACATCGGGCAGTGCTTCCCGTGCGACTCGCTGATCGACGACGTGATCGCGGAGCACAACGGACTCGGCTACTCGGGCACCAACTCCGGCGGCAATCTGTTGATCGTCAACTCGACGTTCCGTCACAACCGGGCGGGCATCGTGCCCAACTCGGGCAGCTACGAGCTGTGCTACCCGGAGCGGCAGACGACGATCGTCGGCAACCTCGTCCATTCCAACAACCAACCGGACACACCGGCGATCGACGTGGCGATCCTCGCCATGGGCAACGGCATCCTGATCCCCGGTGGCATCGCCAACACCGTCGAACGCAACCTCGTCTACGACCACGACAAGACCGGCATCGGGCTGGTGCCCTTCCTCGAGGAGGGACCGAACGACGACCTGCCGACCGAGGACGAGTGGACCACCGACTGCGCCACGCAGCGCGAGCAGGCACTCGCCGACGAGGTGCCCGAGGCGCTGCTGTGGGAGTCGTGGGACAACCAGGTGATCGGCAACGACGTGTCCGACAGCCGCGTCGCCGACCTCGGTGTCGCCGGGGTCGGGGTGCCGACGCAGGACCTGCGCAACTGCTGGTCGGGCAACGTCTTCACGACCTCGGCGCCAGCGAACATCGAGACGCTGGCGCCGTGTGGTGGCACCGGCTCGGGCAATTGGGACGACACGCCGCTCGACGTGCTGTCGTGGCTGTCCGAGATCGAGACCCGTCCGGCACCGGTCGACTACCAGACGGCGCCGCTGCCCGACCCGCCGGTCCTCGAGGGGATGGACGATCCGGAGAACGCACCCGTCGTCCACGCCGGGCCGCCGCGTCCCGTCGATCTCACCGCGATCGCCGTGCCCACCAAGCCCGCTGGTTGAGGCGCGATCCGGAGATGACCGCCGGTCGTCGATCTCGGCGGCGGCGGCGCTCGCTCGGCCTCGGCGGTCTCGTCGGCGCTGCGCTGCTCGTTGCCGGGTGCGCCACCGGTGACGAGCCGTCGACGACCGACGGTGGCATCGAGCGACTCGACCCGGAGCGCGTCGGCCCGCAGGGTCGCGTGGCGCAGTTCGTCGTCGAGTGCGCGGTCAGCCACACGGCGTTCGACGACCCGATCGTCCATCCCAACCAGCCCGGGGCGAGCCACCTCCACGTGTTCTTCGGCAACCAACTCGTCGATGCCGTGCCGGACTACGACCGCGTCGCCGGCGCGGCGACGTCGTGTGAGCAGCGGCTGGACACCGCGTCGTACTGGGCCCCGGCGTTGCTCGACGACGCCGGTGATCCCGTCGTGCCGGTGAAGGCAACGGCCTACTACCGCCCGGGCTTCGGCGTCGATCCGGCGACGATCGAGCCGTACCCGGCGGGGCTGATGATGGTCGCCGGCGACGCGCTGGCGACCGCGACCCAGCCGATCGAGGTCGTGGCGTGGTCGTGTGGCACGGGCGCCGCTCGCGCGACGGCGCCGATGCCGTGTCCCGAGCGCAGCACGTTGCGGCTGTGGATCAACTTCCCCGATTGCTGGGACGGTGAGCGGCTGCGCGGTGACGATGCGGAACCGGTCGAGGTCGCCCACCACGACGGCGGGAGCTCGATGTCGATGCAACCGGCACCGGTCGACCACACGGCGCGCAGCACCGACGGCGTCTGTCCGGCGTCGCATCCGACGCCGATTCCGATGCTGCAACTGGCGATCGACTACCCGCCGGTCGACCCAACCGGACTGTCACTGGCGTCGGGCGACATCCGCACCGCTCACGCCGACTTCTGGAACGTCTGGGATCAGGACAAGCTCGACGACGAGGTCGCCCTGTGCCTCAACGCCGATCGCGTCTGCGGCGTCACCAGCTGAGCCGACTCGCCACGTGACGAACGGGGACGGGTCCCGTTCGTCACGTGGTCGCTTGGTCGGTTGGGCGCGGCGAGGGAAGCGCCAGCGACGAGCCGCCGTCGGGCCGACCAGACGTGACCGATCGCCGGGGTGCGGTGAGGCCCGACGAGTGGTTAGAGCCGGCCGGCGTCGATGACGCGTTGCAGGAAGGCGTGCGTGCGCGGCTCGGTGGGAGCGCCGAAGATCTGCGACGGCGGTCCCGACTCGAGGATTCGACCGGCGTGGAGGAAGCACACGCGGTCGCTGATCTCGCGGGCGAACGCCATCTCGTGGGTGGCGAAGAGCATCGTCATGCCGTCGTGCTTGAGCTCGCGCACGACGTCGAGCACTTCGCCGACGAGTTCGGGGTCGAGCGCCGAGGTGATCTCGTCGAGCAGCATCACCTCGGGGCTCATCGCCAGCGACCGGGCGATCGCGACGCGCTGCTGCTGGCCGCCGGAGAGCTGGTCCGGGTAGGCGTCGGCGCGCGCTGCCAGCCCCAACCGCTCGAGCAGCTGCCGAGCCTCGGCCCGCGCCCGCGATTTCGGCACCCCGAGCACCTTGCGCGTGCCGATGGCGACGTTGTCGACGACCGACATGTGGGGGAAGAGGTTGAAGCTCTGGAAGACCATGCCGATGCGTCGGCGCACCGGGTCGGGGTCGAGGCCCGGCTCGGCGATGTCGGCACCGTCGAACTCGATGCGACCGTCGTCGATCGGCTCCAGCAGGTTGACGCAGCGCAGCAACGTCGACTTGCCGGACCCGGAGGCGCCGATCAACGTGATCACGTCGCCGTCGCCGACCGTCAGATCGATCCCGTCGAGCACGACCGTGTCGCCGAACGACTTGCGCACGCCGTGGAGCACGAGCTTGGGCGGCCGCGGTTGCGTGGCGAGACGGTTGGCGTCGGTCATGCGATGGACGTCGCGCCGACCCGGGCGCGCTGGCGGGCCAGGGCCCAGTCGGCGAGACGGGTGCACGGGATCGTGATGGCGAGGAAGATCAACGAGGCCACGACGTACGGGGTGAAGTTGGCGTAGCGGGCCTTCTCGATGCCCGCCTGGCGGAGGATCTCGACGGGCCCGATGAGGCTGACGAGGGCGACGTCCTTCTGCAGGCTGACGAAGCTGTTCATCATCGGCGGCACGATGCCGCGGAACGCCTGCGGCAGCACGACGGTGGTCATCGCCTGGCGGTGCGTCATGCCGAGCGAGCGGGCGCCCGCACGCTGGCTCTCGTGGACACCCTCGATGCCCGCCCGGATGACCTCGGCGACGTAGGCCGAGTACGAGAGCACGAGCGTCACCGTGCCCCAGATGAGCGGGTTGGACCAGGTGCGCGACAACCCGAGGGCGGGCACGCCGAAGCCGATCAAGTAGACGAGGAGGATCACCGGGATGCCGCGCAGCACGTCGGTGTAGACCACGGCGAAGGCCCGGACCGGGAACAGCACCGCCGACCGGGTGTTGCGGGCGAGGGCGATCAGCAGCGACAGGACGAGGATCGGCGGCGTCGACCAGACGAGGATCTTGAGGTCGAGCCAGAACGCATCGAGCAGCGTCGGGAAGGTCTCGCGGAAGACGTCACCGTCGAAGAACGCCTGGCGGACCTTGCCCCACCCCGGCGCCTTCGGCACGAAGACGACGAGCCCCACGACGACGAGGACCGTGCTCACCGCGGCGATCGCGATCGAGCGACGCCGACGGTCGCGTTCGTAGATCTGTCGGCGGGTCAGCGTGTCGGTCATCGAACGTCTCCGGTCGAATGCGTGAACAGCGTGCCTCCGGTCGGCGCACACTGTTCACGCATTCGGGTTCTCACGACGTACCGGTGTCCGTCACTCGACCGAGATGACCGGCGCGCCGGTGAAGTCGGCGAGCCACTCCTGGGTGATCGCCTCGAGCTCACCGTTGTCGGTCAACGTCTGGATCGCTGCGTCGACGCAGCCGGTGAGATCGCTGCCCTTCTCCAACACGAAGCCGAACTGGTCGGTGCCCTCGCCGGCGTCGGCGGGGAACTGGCCGATGACGCTCGATCCCTCGATCTCGACACCCGACACGTAGAGCGCGGTCGGCAGGTCGAACACGGCGGCGTCGATCTGGTTCGCCTCGAGGGCGGCCTTGGCGCCGACGTTGTCGTCGTAGACGAACGGATCCTGGGTCGGCTGGATGACGTTGGTGATGAACTCCAGGCTGGTCGTGCCGACCTGGGCACCGAGCTTGACCTCCTTGAGGTCGGCAACGGTGGTCACCCCCTCGGCGGCCGAGCCGTCGAGGGCGACGATCGCCTGGTTGCTCGTGTAGTAGGGGAGCGAGAAGTCGATGTTCTCGGCGCGCTCGGGCGTGATCGAGTACTGCTGCAGGTTGAGGTCGAAGTTCTTGGCGCCCGGCTGGATCGCCTCGTCGAACGTCGTCCGCACCCACGTCACGGCGTCGGCGTCGTAGCCCATCTCGGCGGCGACGGCGTAGGCGACCGCGGCCTCGAATCCCTCCCCGGACTCGGGCGCGTCGTCGATGACCCACGGGTAGAAGGCCGGCTCGCCGGTGGCGATGGTCAACACGCCGGACTCGATCGTCGCCGTGCAGTCGCCGCCGGCCGCTGCATCGTCGGTCGTGCCGCCGGTCGAGGTGCCGGCGTCGTCGCCGCTGTCGTCGTCGTCACTGCCGCAGGCACCGAGTACGAGCGCCGTAACGGCGATGGCCGGCACGAGACGGCGGAAATTCAGGGACGATCGCATGAGGTCTCCTCGTTGTCGTTGTTCACGCAACGAGCAACGCTACCGGACCCGTTCTGCGGCGAGCATTGACGGTGAGACGAAAAGCGTCCTACTGTCTCATCATGGCGGTGGCGAGACGATCTGCGACACGCACGGCGGCACGCACCTCGACACGCACCTCTGCACGCACCATGGCACGCAAGACGCCGGACCAGGCATGGACGCCGATCGAGCTGCGCGTGATCGGCGCCGTCGACGCCTGCGTCGAGCGCTGGGGCTTCGACAAGGTGACCGTCGACGACATCGCCCGCCAGAGCGGCGTGTCGCGCGCGACCCTGTACCGCTTGTTCCCGGGCGGGCGCGACGTCATCTTCGAGGCCCACCGGGTGTACGAGATCGACTGCTTCTTCGACCGCCTGCTCGCTCGGCTCGACGGGGTCGAGACGTTGGAGGACCTCCTCGTGCGGGTGGTCGCCGCGGCCACCCAGGAGCTGCGCGCCGACCAGCACCTGGCGACGATGCTGGCCTCGGAGCCGGGCTTCGTGATCAACGAGTTGACCGTCGACGGCCTGCCGCGGATCATCCGCATGGCGACCGCCTACCTCGTGCCGTTCGTCGACGACTACCTGCCGCGGACCTCGGCGCGGGCGCTGATCGACCTCGTCGCCCGGCTCGTCATCTCCTACTTCTTGTCGCCGTCCGATGTCATCGACCTCGGCGACGAAGACGCCGCCCGCGCCTTCCTGGTGCCGCTGCTCGCCGCCCACCTGTCCACCGCCGACACCCGCGCACCCGCACCCACTGACCTCCCGGAAGGAACGACGCGATGAGCATCACCGACCCCCACGCCGATCACGAGTCACGCAACGAGACGATCCTCGGGCGCGCCGACGTCGACGACCTCGAAGCGATCCTGGCGATCACCAACACCGACCCCGACGAGGTCGAGCACGCGGTGAAGGACAACGCCGAGGCCATCTTCACCTGGGACTACAGCCTCCAACGTCCGCAGTTGCGCAAGCTCTACGAGAAGGCCAAGACGGGCCAGTGGAACGCCACGACCGACCTCGACTGGTCGATCGACGTCGACCTCGAACAGGTCGTCGCCGGCGACCAGGTGGCGATCGCCGCCGGCATCGACCCGCATCTCTACGACGACACCGTCATCGGCCACTGGGGTCCTGACGAGTGGCTCGCCTACGGCATCGAGAACCGCAAGTGGACGCTGTCGCAGTTCCTCCACGGCGAACAGGGCGCGCTGCTGTGCACCGCCAAGATCACCGAGACGGTGCCCTGGTACGACGCCAAGCTGTACGCCTCCACGCAGGTCGTCGACGAGGCCCGCCACGTCGAGGTCTTCGGTCGCTACCTCGACGAGAAGATGGGCGGCGGCTACCAGGTCAACGCCCACCTGCGCATGCTGCTCGACGACATCATCGAAGACGCCCGCTGGGACATGACGTACCTCGGCATGCAGGTGATGGTCGAGGGCCTGGCGCTCGCCGCGTTCGGGTTCATGCACCAGATGACCGAAGAGCCGCTGCTGAAGAAGTTGCTGCGCTACGTGATGAGCGACGAGGCCCGCCACGTCGCCTTCGGCGTGTTGTCGCTGCGTGAGGTGTACGACGGCATGACCGATGCCGAGATGAAGGACCGCCAGGAGTTCGCCTTCGAGGCGGCGGTGCGGATGCGCGACCGCTTCTTGTCCCAGGAGGTGTGGGAGCGGATGGGCGTGGCGCCCCGCGACGTGTTGCCGATCGTGTTGCGCGACCCGACCCGCGACCTGTTCCAGCAGATGCTGTTCTCCAAGATCGTCCCGAACTGCAAGAAGCTCGGCCTGCTCGACCGCAACGACGCCTGGCTGCGCCACCGCTTCGAGGAGATGGGCGTCATCCAGTTCGAGGACTGGGAGGACACCAGCGAGGAGTTCGTCAAGTTCGAGCTCGGCGCCGAGGCGCCGTCGCCGATCGCCGGGAGCTGACCCGCGAGCTGACCGCGAGCTGACCCGGCGAGCTGACCCGGGTGATGAGTCGGACCGTCGGTGGCGGCGGTCTCAGGTGGTCGGCGGCGACGGGCGGATCACCAGGTCGAACGCCTCCGGCGGCATCACCGTGGCGAAGTAGTGCGCCTCGGCCTCACCCCACCGGCTCGACCAGTCGGCGTGGTAGTCCTCGCCCTCGCGCGCCAGCAGCTGGGCGCGGGTCACCTCGGGCGGCGGCGCGAGCAGGACCCGCAGGTCGACGAGGTCGGCCAACTCGGGTCGGCAGCTGTAGGCCCCCTCGAGGATCACCACGTCGGCGACCTGGCACACGACCGGCTCAGCGAGCAGTGGTACCACATCGGCGTCCCAGTCGTCGGCGTCCCAGTCGAACGCCGACCACGTTGCCGCGCCATGGTCGCGGAGGTCGGTGAGCACCTGCCGTTGCCGACGCCAGTCGATCACCCCGTCGGCCTTCTGGCGGGCGTCACGGCGATCCCATGTGGCTGCGCTGCCGCCCGCGTAGAAGTCGTCACCGTCGATGACGACGACGGACGTGTCGGGCTCGAGCATCGCCGCGACCGCCGCCGCCAGCGTCGACTTCCCGCTCCCGCTGCGCCCATCGAGGGCGACGAACAGCGGCCGCCGGCGGGCGAGCTCGGCGATGATCCGCTCGGCGAGGGAGCGAGCGGAGGCGGCGATGGCGGCTTCGGACACGATCGCACGGTAGGTCGCTGCCCATCCGAGATCGCTTGACAATACAAGTGCAATACAGGCACGATACAAGTATGAACGACTGGGATCCGGACCTGTACCGCCGCTTCGGCGCCGAGCGTTCGGCACCGTTCTGGGACCTCGTCGACCTTGCCGACCTTGCCGACCTCGCCGAATCCGCCGAGCGCGGCGGCGGGGCCAGCGGCCGACCGCGGCGACCGATCCGCTCGATGGTCGACCTCGGCTGCGGCGACGGGGAGCTGAGCGTCGCCGCCGCCGACCGCCTCGGCGCGGAGCAGCTCATCGGCATCGACTCGTCGCCGGCGATGATCGAACGGTCGGCGCGGTACGCCACGTCGACCCGCCGCTTCGCGCTCGGCGACCTCGCAACCTGGCACGAGCCCGGCACCGTCGACGTCGTCCTCGCCAACGCCAGCCTGCAGTGGGTGCCGCATCACGCCGACGTGCTGCGCCGTTGGTTCGACTCGTTGGCCCCGGGTGGGCAGCTGCTCGTCCAGGTGCCCGCCAACGGCGACCATCCGTCGCACCTGGTGATCGACGAGGTCGCCCGCACCGAGCCGTTCCTCGGTGCCTTCGGTGGCACGCCGCCACCCAATCCGGTCAACGCCAACGTCGCCCGCCCCGAGGAGTACGCGACGACTGCTCCACGAGCTCGGCTGCGTCGAGCAGCACGTCCGGCTGCAGGTCTACGGCCACGTCCTGCCGTCATCGGCGTCGCTCGTCGACTGGGTTCGCGGCACCAACCTCATCCGCATCTTTGCCGCCTTGCCGCCCGACCTGCACGAGCCCTTCGTCGACGCCTACCGCACCGCGCTACTCGACCGCATCGGCGAGCAGGCGCCGTACTTCTACGCCTTCAAACGCATCCTGTTCCGCGGCACCGCACCCGGCTGACCAGTCGTTCGGTGCCGAGGCCTGTGACGAGAGGGCGAGCGAATCTCGACCGCGATCGAATAGGTTGCGGGGCGTGAATCCGGCAATGCCTCCTCTTTCCACGCCCCAGCGAATGGCGGACGGGCGCTGATGCCGCGCTTCGGTCGCGTCCTCACCGCGATGGTGACGCCGTTCGACGCCGACGGCGAAGTCGACCTCGCCGCCGCTGCCGCCCTCGCCCGTTGGCTCGTCGAGCAGGGCAACGAGGGTCTCGTCGTGTGCGGTACCACCGGCGAGTCGCCGACGTTGTCGATCGACGAGAAGCTGAGCCTGTTCGAGACCGTCGTCAACGCCGTCACCGTGCCGGTGATCGCCGGGACCACGGGCTACAACACCCGTCTCGACATCGGCCTCACCGAGGAGGCCGGGCACCTCGGCATCGCCGGCATCCTCGCCGTCTGCCCGTTCTACAACCGCCCCTCGCAGGCCGGCCTCGAGACCCACTTCCGGGCGATCGCCTCGTCGACCGACCTGCCGATCGTGCTCTACGACATCCCCGTTCGCACGGGACGAAAGATCGACGGCGGCACGATCGTCCGCCTCGCCGCCGACGTCACCAACATCGTCGGCCTCAAGGACGCCGCCGGCAACCCGGGCGCCACGGCCGCCGTGATCGCCAACGCGCCGGGTGATTTCGAGGTCTACTCCGGCGACGACACGATGACCTTGCCGTTGCTCGCCAGCGGCGCGGTCGGGGCGATCGGTGTGGCCACCCACTGGTGTTCGCCCGACCACGTCGAGATGTTCGACGCCTGGGGTCGCGGCGACCTCGTCGGCGCCCGCCGGATCAACGCCCGCCAGCTCGAGAGCTACGAGTTCGAGAGCAGTGACCTGACCCCCAACCCGGTGCCCGCCAAGGCGATGCTCCGCACGCTCGGCCACCAGGTCGGGGAGTGCCGGTCGCCGATGGGCCCGACCCCACCCGGGCTCGAAGACGACGCCCGCGACGTGTACTCACGACTGGAGGCAGCCCGTGGCTGACCGAACCAAGCGCAACGCCCCTGTCCGCATCGTCTTCCTCGGCGGGCTCGGTGAGATCGGCCGCAACTGCATGGCGATCGAGCAGGGCGCCGCAGATGACCCGCAGCGGACGATCATCCTCATCGACTGCGGGTTGATGTTCCCCGACGCCAACATGCACGGGATCGACCTGATCCTGCCGGACTTCACGTACCTGCGCGAGAACGCCCGCCGCATCGCCGCGATCGTGCTCACCCACGGTCACGAGGACCACATCGGCGCCATCCAGTACCTGCTGCGCGACCGCGACGGCATCGGCGACCTGCGCGACGATCCGCTGCCGATCTACGGATCGGCGCTCACGCTCGGCCTGGCGCGCAACCGCATCGACGAGGCGGGACTGACGCCGAAGACCGACATGCGGCCGGTCAGCGACGGCGAGACGGTGACCATCGGCCCGCTGGCCGTCGAGTTCATCCCGGTGACGCATTCGGTGCCCCACGCCCACGCCATCGCCGTGCACTCGTCGCAAGGAGTGATCCTCCACTCCGGCGACTACAAGATCGACCTCACCCCGGTCGACCACCGGCGCACCGACCTGGCCCGCATCGGCCAGCTCGCCAAGGACCCCGGCATCCGGCTGTTGATGGCCGACTCGACCAACGCCGAAGAGGCGGGGTACGCCCCGAGCGAGACCAGCGTCGGCGCCGTCCTGCGCGGGATGTTCGCCGCCCAACAGGACCGCCGGGTGATCACGGCGAGCTTCGCCAGCCACCTCCACCGCATCCAGCAGATCGCCTCGGCGGCGATCGCCGACGGACGGGTGGTGGCGACGCTCGGGCTGAGCATGAAGAAGAACGTGCGGCTCGGACGCGAGCTCGGCGTGCTCGACATCCCCGAGTCGTCGCTCGTCGACATCGAAGAGATCGACCGGTACGCACCGGGTCAGGTGTGTGTGATCTCCACCGGATCCCAGGGCGAGCCGATGTCGGCGCTGGGCCTGATGGCCCGTGGCGAGAACCGCTGGCTGAAGCTCGGCGAGCACGACACGGTCGTCTTGTCGAGCCATGCCATCCCCGGCAACGAGGGCAACGTCAACGGCGTCATCGACGGCTTGTTGCGCCTCGGTGCCGAGGTCGTGCACTCGGGAGTGCTCGACGTCCACGCCACCGGGCACGCCCAGGCCGACGAGATCAAGACCTACCTCTCGATCGTCAACCCCGACTGGTTCGTGCCGATCCACGGCGAGTACCGCCACATGGTCGCCAATGCCCGTCTCGGTGAGTTGATGGGCGTTCCCCGGGATCACGTCGTGCTGTGCGAGGACGGCGACGTGCTCGAGCTCGGCGACGGGGGGCTGCGTCCCGTGGGCCGGGTTCCGGCCGGCTACCTCTACGTCGACGGCATCGTCGGCGACGTCGGCCAGGGCGTGTTGCGCGACCGCCAGAAGCTGGCCGAGGAGGGTGTGGTCGTCGTCGTCGTGACCGTCGACGTGCAGACCGGCAAGGTGCTCGTCGGCCCGGAGATCATCACCCGCGGCTGGGTGTACGCGCCCGAGGCCGAGGACCTGCTCGACGAGGCCTGCGACACCGTCGCCGCCGCCGTCGAGGCCTCGCTGGCCAAGGGTGTGCGCGACGTCGAAGAACTCGAGCGCGACGTGCGCAAGGCCGCCGGACGCTTCGTCAGCGACCGCACGCGCCGACGGCCGATGATCGTGCCCGTCGTGATGGAAGCCTGACGTGCGGCGGCTGGTCGTTGCGGCCGTGGCCGCGGCGCTGGTCGCCGCCGGCTGTGGTGACGACGACGGTGGCAGCGACGCCACCTTCGTCGACCAGATCCCCGACGCGGTGGCCGCCGTCGAGGCCGAGCTCGGCGCCGGCCAGCAGTACTTCGAGGTGACGGCGACACCGCAGCTGACGAATGTCTTCGTGGCGATCGACGATGCCACGGCGGCAGTGCCGTACGTGTTCCTCGACGGCGAGCTGCAGGAACCGGCACCGTCGCTCGATGCGTCCGGGTACACGTTCGACGCCGCAGCGATCGACGTCGACACCGACACGGTGCTCGATCGCATCGCCGACGAGGTGCCCGGGGCGACGATCGAGTCGTTCAGCGTCGAGGGCGGCGAGGGTGGCGTGGTCCGCTATGTGGTCTCGGTGCGCAGCGGCGAGGGCGGCCTGCTCGATGTCGTCGTCGGCCCCGACGGTTCGATCCTCGAAGTCGACCCGATCTGATTGGTCGGGCCTCACGGAGGTCCGGTGGTTGGCCACGGCTGGTCGGCCCGACGCCGCCTCGTCGCTGGCGCTTCCCTCGGCGGCCGTCTGATTGGTCGGGCCTCACGGAGGTCCGGTGGTTGGCCACGGCTGGTCGGCCCGACGCCGCCTCGTCGCTGGCGCTTCCCTCGGCGGTGGCTGACATCCGGAAACTCGTCACAGCCCCTTGGTACCGTTGGCAGCGCCATGTCCACCTGGGGCCCCTCCAAGAAGCGCGCCGACGGGCGCTCCACGCCGAAGCGCTCGCCGAGCACGTCGCGCACGCGCGCCGTGCCGCCGAATTCTCCGGCGACCGCCAAGGCCAAGGCGCAGCAGGCGAAGACGGCCAAGCTGCCGGCGTCGAAGTCCGCCGGTGCCGTGCGCGACGCCACACCACCCGAGCTCAGCCGTCGCGGCCGCGCCGAGGCCGAGCTGCGCGACGTCGTCCACGGTCGTGAGCACGAGTTCCTCGGGCTGGCCCTGATCGGCGTCGGGGTGCTCCTCGGCCTGGCGATCTACGTCAACCTGGCCGGCCCGCTCGGACGCGGCGTCGAGACGGTCGTCGGCTGGTTGCTCGGCCTCGGGAGGTACGTGCTGCCCGTCGTCCTCGTCGCCGCCGGCGTTGCCCTGCTGCGCAAGGGCCGCACGTCGAGCGTGTTCCAGCTCGTGCTCGGCTGGGTGATGATCGTCGCCGCCACCCTCGGGCTCCTGCACATCCTCCGCGGGCCGGACTCGCTGTCGGAGGCGACCGACGTCGCCGATGCCGTCACCGACGCCGGCGGTTGGCTCGGCACGGCCGTCGGTGCCCCGCTCGAGGCCCTGCTGGCGCCCGTCGGAGCGGGCGTGCTGCTCGTCGCCATTGCCATCGTCGGGGCGATGATCGTCACCCGCACATCGCTGCGCACGCTCGCTCAGCAGACCGGTGGCTTCCTGGCCACGATCGGCGCCCCGCTCGGAAGTGCCGCCAAGTCCGGCCTGCGCAACATCTCCACCCTCAACAGCGACCGCTCCGACGAACCGGGCCACACCATCGACGGCTCGTCGGGCGGGCGCCCGCGTCTGTACGACGACGAGGCGTCCGGCCTGCCGAGCCCGATGACCGGCGAAGCGTCGCCGCTGCCCCCGCCACGCGGTTCGGCGCTCTACGACTTCGCCGCCGAGGGCGACGACGCCGGCACGTCACCGCGGAAGCGGACCGCGCGGGCCAAGGTCTCCACGGGCAGCGCGTCCGGCGTGGCCAGCCCCGACGGCGTGCCGGTCGGCAACTGGGTGCTGCCGCCGATGACGTTCCTCGATCGGCCCGGCGCCAAGGCGATCGACCTCAAGGCGGTCGAGGCGCGCGGCATCCAGTTGCAGGAGTCGTTGTCGTCGCACAACGTCGACACGACGCTCGTCGGCATGACCGTCGGCCCCACCGTCACGCGCTACGAGCTCGAGCTCGGCGCCGGCGTCAAGGTCGCTCGGGTCACCAGCTTGCAGAAGGACATCGCCTACGCGATGGCGGCGACCGACGTGCGCATCCTCGCCCCGATCCCCGGGCGATCGGCGATCGGCGTCGAAGTGCCGAACCACCAGCGCCAGCTCGTCGCCCTGGGTGACCTGCTCACGTCACCGGAGGCGGTCCAGGCGGTCAACCCACTGGAGGTCGCCGTCGGCAAGGACATCGCCGGCAAGGCGGTGTTCCTCGACCTCGCCGCCACGCCGCACCTGCTGATCGCCGGTGCCACCGGGGCCGGCAAGTCGAGCGGCATCAACTGCATCATCACCTCGCTGCTGATGCGCACGACCCCCGACGACGTGCGACTGATCCTCATCGACCCGAAGCAGGTCGAGATGGGCCAGTACCAGCGCCTGCCGCACCTGCTCACGCAGCCGGTCACCAACCCGAAGAAGGCGGCCAACGCCCTCGGCTGGGCGGTGAAGGAGATGGAACGTCGCTACGACGTGCTCTCCGAGCTCGGGTACCGCGACATCGGCGGGTACAACAAGGCGTTCGCCAAGGGCGAGATCCTGCCGCCGCCGGGATCCGACGTCGAGTACGAGCACCTGCCGTACATCGTCGTCGTCGTCGACGAGCTCAACGACTTGATGATGGTCGCCGCCCGCGACGTCGAGGAGTCGATCACCCGCATCGCCCAGAAGGCACGTGCCGTCGGCATCCACCTGATCGTCGCCACGCAGCGCCCGTCGGTGAACGTGATCACCGGGGTCATCAAGGCCAACATCCCGGCGCGCATGGCGTTCGCCGTGTCGAGCCTCACCGACTCGCGGGTGATCCTCGACCAGCCCGGCGCCGAGAAGCTCGTCGGCAAGGGCGACATGTTGTTGCTCCCCGGCAACTCATCGGTCGCCAACCGCATCCAGGGGTCGTTCGTGTCCGAAGAGGAGGTGCGCAAGGTCGTCGCCCACTGGCGCGAGCAGGCGCCCGAACCCGTGTACTCCAACGACGTCGAAGCCGACGGCAACGAGGCGCCGAGCAGCGCCGAATCGGCACTCGTGCCGCCGCGTCCGAGCGGTGGCAGCAGTGCCGGTCCGATGTCGATGGCGGGGTTCGACGACCTCGTCACGTCCGACGCCAACGCCTTCTCTGCCGGCGACGACGACGAGGATGCGGTGATGATGCGCCAGGCGATGGAACTCGTGGTGCGCAGTCAGCTCGGCTCCACGTCGATGTTGCAGCGCAAGCTGAAGGTCGGCTTCGCCCGTGCCGGCCGGATCATGGACCTCCTCGAACAACGCGGCGTCGTCGGCCCGAGCGAGGGGTCGAAGGCTCGCGCCGTCCTGATGACGGTCGAGGAGTTCGAGCTCCTCCAACAGAACGGCCAGCTGTGATCGGCTGAGCTCCGCTTCAGTGGGAGACAGCGGTTGCCGAAGGAGTTGATGGTGGGATCAGAACGGGTCGAACGCGACATGACATCGGCACCCGTCGTGGTGTCGGCTCCGCAGTCGGCGCCGGTGCGCTCGGGTGCGACTGTCGTCGCACCCCACGTCAGCGCGGTGGCGGCGATGTCGCAGGCGATCTCCACGCAGCCACCGCGAGTGCAGCGGTCGGCGTCGGCCTCCGCGTCGACCTCGGTCCCGATCATCCGTCGTGCCCTCGGCGACGCGCACGGCATCACGGGCGGCAAGACGACACTGGCCGACTTCCAAGGTTCCCGTGCCGGCTCGAAGATCGACTCGACCAAGGCGGCGTTGGCCGAATCCGTCAATGCCGGCTCGTCGTTGGCCGACATGCGCGAGCGCGTGGCGACTGGCAAGGCACGCACCGCCGACGAGATGTTGTCGGCGATCGCCGCCGACACGTTGCCCCGCTACCTCGCTCGCGTCGGTCCGAAGGAGAACTTCACCCGCTTCAGCTGCTTCGGGCGGCCGAACGAGTTCATCTTCGCCACCGAGCCGGCCGATCTCGCCGGCATGCATCCCGTGGCGGCGATGTACAAGGTCGGTTGGGAGAAGGCATCGATCGTCGGGCAGGCCGACAAGCCGATCGCGATCTGCATCTTCGACACCCATCGGGCGATCCCCGACAAGGCGGACCCGTCGAAGTCGGTCAAGGTGTCGCTGGGCAAGATGGAGTGGCCCGAGCTCAAGGCGAAGGCGCTCGCCGACGCCATCTTCCTCCGCAATTGCGCCGCCGGTGGCATCGTCGACGCCGGTGCGTGCTTCGACATCTGGCAGAAGACACCGGTCCGCGGCGACCCGAAGACGGACGACGCCACGCTCAAGGCCGACTGTCACAAGATCCGCATCTATCTCAACGACCTGTACGGCGCCAATCCGCTCTACAGCGGCATGGGCGCGACGATCCGCGAGGACGGTGCCGTCGGGGCGCGCGAGATCATGGTGTCGAACAACGGCACCGGGTTCGCCCTGACCCCCGACAACCATGTGCTCGTCGACACGACACCGCCGATGTTCACCAAGCAGGAAGCAGAGGCGCTCTGACATGACCGACGACCGACACGAGATCGAAGTGGTCGACGACGGGTCGTCGTCGGGCGCCGTGCAGCTGCGATCGGTCCGCTTCGTCGACGGCGTCGACATGAGCGGGCCGTTCGTGTTCGATCGTGACAGCGTCGAGTGGCTGCTGGAGGAACTGGTCCTCGCCGACGACGCCTGGGGCTACCGCGGAGCCGATCACCAGCTGGGCGGCGACCACTTCTTCGTCCAAGGTGGCGGCACCGACTCGCGGCCGATCATCAACCTGCAGAACGAGCGGTCGGGCACGCCCGAACCCGGCGTCTACGCGCTGGGCATGACCCTCGACGTGGCCGCTCGGTTGCGGCAGCTGCTCGACGACCTCTGACCCGATCGTTGCCCGCCGCGGTTGTCATGATGACGACATGGCTCCGACGCTGCGCGAACTGACCCCCGAACTGAACGAGGTCGCCTCCGGGCTCGACTTCCCGGAAGGGCCGATCGCCATGCCCGACGGATCGATCGTCCTCGTCGAGATGTTCGGGCCCCGGCTCACGCGCATCCACCCCGATGGCACCCGCGAGGTGATCGCTGAGATCCCCGGCGGGCCGAACGGTGCGGCGGTCGGACCCGACGGCGCCTTCTACGTGTGCAACAACGGCGGCACGTTCACCCGCGTCGACCTCGGTGGGCTGACGCTGCCCGGCGGGTTCGATGCCAGCCGCTACCTCGGCGGGCGGATCCAGCGCATCGATCCCCACGACGGAACGATCACCGACCTCTACACGGAGTGCGACGGCCACCCACTGCGTGGCCCGAACGACCTGGTGATGGACGGTCACGGCGGCTTCTGGTTCACCGACCACGGCATCCGTGACACCGCCAAGCGCACCGCCGACCTCACGGGCATCTACTACGGCAAGGCCGACGGATCCGCAGTGACCGAGGTGGTGTTCCCGGTCGACGGTCCGAACGGCATCGGCCTGTCGCCCGAGGGCGACCGCCTGTACTGGGCAGAGACGCACACGGGTCGGGTCTTCCAGCGCGCCGTGACCGGTCCGGGCGAGCTGGCCCCCGCCGTTCCGCTCGACCCGTCGGCCGTGTTGTGCGGCCTGCCGGGGCAGCAGTTCCTCGACTCGCTCGCCGTCGACGGGGAGGGTTGGGTGTGCGTGGCGACGATCTTCAACGGCGGGATCACGGCGATCTCGCCCGATGGCAGCGAGATCGAGCACTACGCCACCGGCGACCTGCTGACGACGAACATCTGCTTCGGCGGTGAGGATCTGCGCACGGCGTACGTCACGTGCTCCGGGACCGGCCGGCTCGTCTCGTTTCCGTGGCCGCGTCCCGGCCTCCGCCTCGCCCACCTGTGAGCGTCCCGATCATCGACCTGACGTCGTTCGCCGGCGGATCCGACGCCGAGCGGTCGCGGATCGGTGGGGAGGTCGACCGTGCATGCCGCGAGATCGGATTCTTCACGATCGTCGGCCACGGCGTCGACGATGCGGTGATCGATGACGCCAGGGCGCAGTCGCTGGCGTTCTTCGACCTCCCGCTCGACGACAAGCTGGCCGTGGCGATGCCGACGCCCGGCTATCCGTACGGCTACAGCCCGGTGAGCGGCGAGTCGCTGAGCCGATCGCTCGGCGGCGCTGCCCCGCCGGACCTCAAAGAGACGTACAACCTCGGCCCGATCGATCCACCGCCGCGGCCGCTCGAGGAGATGGCCGACGAGTACGAGCGCGCCGTCTACGCCCCGAACCTGTGGCCCGACGGGCTCCCGGCGTTCCGGCCGGCGATCGAGCGCTACTACCGGACGATGGCCGACCTGGCGGGCACGGTGATGGAGACGTTCGCCGTCGCCCTCGGGTTGTCCGCCAACACGTTCGTGCCGTTCGTCGACCGACACGGTTCGGCGCTCCGCCTGGCGCACTACCCGGCGGTCGACGAGCCCCCGCAGCGCGGTCAACTGCGCGCCGGCGCCCACAGCGATTACGGCACGCTGACGATCCTGTGGACCGATGGCGAACCGGGGCTCGAGGTGGAGACCGTGGCCCACGGCTGGATGGCCGTCGATCCCGTACCGGGCGGGTTGATCGTCAACCTCGGCGACCTGATGCAGCGGTGGACCAACGACCGGTGGCGGTCGACGATGCACCGGGTCGTGGCGACCGGTGACGAGGGCCGCCGCCTGTCGATCCCGTTCTTCCACAACGCCAACTGGGATGCCCGCGTCGACTGCATCGTCCGCGACGGCGAACGGCCCAAGCACCCGCCGACCACGGCGGGCCGGCACCTGATGGACAAGTTCCGCAGCACCGCCGTCGCCTGACGGCCGCCAGCTCCACCTCCGGTGATTCGTGATGCCCGACCGGTGTTGCGGCGAGGGAAGCGCCAGCGACGAGCCGCAGTCGGGCCGACCAGCCGGCTCCACCTCCGGTGATTCGTGAGGCCCGACCGGTGTTGCGGCGAGGGAAGCGCCAGCGACGAGCCGCAGTCGGGCCGACCAGCCGGCTCCACCTCCGGTGATTCGTGAGGCCCGACCGGTGTTACAGATAGCGTGAGCAGTCGTGCCACAGCGGTTCTACATCGAGACGCTCGGCTGTCCGAAGAACGACGTCGACTCCGACAAGCTCGTCGGCGCGCTCGTCGCGGACGGCATGGAGGCGACCGATGACGCTGCGGTCGCCGACCTCGTCGTCGTCAACACCTGCGCGTTCATCGACGAAGCACGCCGCGAATCGATCGACACGATCCTGGCACTCGACGAGCTGCGTCCCGACGGATCGCGGCTCGTGGTCACCGGCTGCATGGCCGAACGCTACGGCGACGAGCTGGCCGCCGAGCTGCCCGAGGTCGACCAGGTGGCCGGGTTCGGCAAGGGTTTCACGATGCCGACTGCGGTGCCGACTGCGGCGTCGCGGGGTCGCACGCTGATCCCCGTGTCGACGGTGGCGCTGCCGGAGTTCGACCTGCTCAACCTGCCACGGCCGAAGTCGGCGGTGCCCTGGGCCTACGTCAAGATCGCCGAGGGCTGCGACCGCTCGTGCGGGTTCTGCGCGATTCCCAGCTTCCGCGGGCCGCAGCGCAGTCGCGATGTGCAGGCGATCCTCGACGAGGTCGACCAGGTCGGCGCCCGCGAGATCGTGCTCGTCGCCCAGGACCTCGCCTCCTACGGAAAGGACCGCCCGGGTGAGCTCGGAGCGGGCTCGATCGTGCCGCTCGTGCGCGCCGTGGCCGGTGCCGTCGACCGCGTCCGTCTCCTCTACCTGTACCCGAGCGACCTCAGCGACGGGCTGATCGATGCCATCTGCGACTCCGGGGTGCCGTACTTCGACCTCTCGCTGCAGCACGTCAGCAAGCCGTTGCTGCGCCGGATGCGCCGCTGGGGTGACGGCCAGCGATTCCTCGACCGCATCGCCGACATCCGCCGGCGCGAGCCCGATGCCGCATTCCGCAGCAACTTCATCGTCGGCTACCCGGGTGAGACCGAAGCCGACCACGACCAGCTGCTGCACTTCGTCGAGGAAGCACAGCTCGACTGGTGCGGCTTCTTCTCGTACAGCCGCGAGGACGGCACGTACGCCGCCGACCTCGACGGCGCGGTCGACCCCGCCCTGATGAGCGAGCGTCTCGCCGAGCTGCGTGAGTTGCAGGACGACATCACCGCCAGCCGGCGCGACGCGCTGATCGGCACGACGGTCGACGTGCTCGTCGACACCCCCGGTGTCGGCCGCACTCATCGCGAGGCTCCCGAGATCGACGGTGTGGTCCACGTCGACCCCGACCTGACGCCGGGAGGGTTCCACCGCGTCGATGTCGTCGATGCGCTCGGTCCCGACCTGGTCGCCGCCGGCGCGGCCGCCGAGGCGTGGGAAGGCGACACCTGATGGTCGAACCCGACAAGCTGGCGACCTGGGCCAACGCCATCACCGTCGGGCGGCTGCTGCTGTCGCCACTGATGTTCTGGGCGATCCCCAGCGACGACCAGGGCTCATGGATCTCGTTCCTGTTGTGGTTCGCTCTCTGCTCGTCCGACGGCATCGACGGCTACCTCGCCCGGCGCCACGGCACGACCTCGGCGGGCGCCTTCCTCGACCCCCTCGCCGACAAGGTGCTCGTGCTCGGGGCGATGTTCACGCTGGTCAGCACGGGTGTGTTCTGGGTGGTGCCGGTGATTCTCATCGCCGCCCGCGAGTTCCTCATCAGCGTCTACCGGGTGCTCGTCGGCGGCAAGGGCATCAGCGTGCCGGCGTCGAAGCTGGCCAAGTACAAGACCGTGTGCCAGCAGCTCGCCGTCGGCTTCGCCCTGCTGCCGCTGACCGCCGTCGACGCGACCTGGTTGTGGAACACGCTGTTGTGGCTCGCCGTGGCGCTGGCGCTGATCAGCGGCGCACAGTACCTCTGGCGGGCTCGGCTCCTCGCCGCCGCGCCGGTGCCGGCGACGGTCGACCAGGTCGGTTGACCCGCCGTGCGCTGCGACGTCCTGGCGGTCGGCACCGAGCTCCTGCTCGGGCAGATCATCGACTCCAACTCGGCGTGGATCGGCGGTGAGCTGGCGGCGGTCGGCATCGACTCGCTGGTCCAGGTGAAGGTCGGCGACAACGTCGGCCGCATTGAGCGGCAGCTGCGGCGCATGCTCGACGACACCGATGCGGTGATCATGTGCGGCGGGCTCGGCCCGACCCACGACGACCTCACCCGCGATGCGATCGCCGCCGTGATGGGCGTCGAACTGGTGCACGACGACGCCGTTGCCGACGTCATCCGCGACATGTTCGCCAAACGTGGGCGGACGATGTCGGCCAACAACCTTCGCCAGGCGCAGGTCCCGGCGGGGGCGCGGATCATCCCCCAGACGCGGGGCACCGCGCCCGGGCTGATCTGCCCGTTCGTGCTCGGCGGCGTCGACAAGGTCGTCTACGCCGTGCCGGGGGTCCCGCACGAGATGCAGGACATGATCCACCGGGCGATCGTGCCCGACCTGCGCCGCCGCGCCGGCCAGGATTCGGTGATCCAGAGTCGGGTGCTGCGCACCTGGGGTGAGAGCGAGAGCGGTCTCAACGAACGCCTCGACGACGTCATCGCCGAGCTCGAGTCGCCGGATACGCCGACGTTGGCGTTCCTCGCCAGCGGATGGGAGGGCCTCAAGGTCCGCCTGACGGCGAAGGCGCCGACGGCCGCCGAGGCGACATCGCAGCTCGACCTGTGGGAGGGCGTCGTCCGCGAGCGGATCGACCAGTTCGTGTTCGGCCGCGACGGCGACACGATGGAGTCGGTCGTCCTCGACCTCTGCCGCCGCCGTGGCTGGACGCTGGGGGTCGCCGAGTCGGTCACCGGCGGGCTGGTCGCGGGACGTCTCACCAACGTCCCCGGCGCCAGCGAGGTGTTCCGTGGCGGTCTGGTGAGCTACGCCACCGAACTCAAGCAGCGCTTGCTCGGCGTCGCCGACGGGCCCGTCGTCTCCGAGTCGGCCGCCCGCCAGATGGCCCACGGGGCGCGCGATCTGCTCGGCGTCGACGTCGCCGTCTCGCTTGACCGGTGTCGCCGGGCCCGACGAGCAGGACGGCCAGCCGGTGGGCACGCTCTTCGTCGGCCTCGTCGGTCCCGGATTCGACGAGGTGTGCTCGCTGCGGATGCCCGGCCTGCGCGACCAGATGCGGCAATTCTCGGTGATCACCGCGCTCGGTGAGCTCCGACGACTGCTCGCGGATGGGTAGCGTTGCGCATCTGCCCTCGTAGCTCAGCTGGATAGAGCAACGGCCTTCTAATCCGTAGCGCGCACGTTCGAGTCGTGCCGAGGGCGCACCGGCGTTCTCGTGAACAGATGGTTGCGCCACAGCGCCATGTGTTCACGTGAACGGCCGGATCGAAGCGGTCGATTCGGCGGTAGTCTGAAGGACTGCCGTGCGGGGGACCCACGGTGCGTCTCCACCGCCGATCCGGCACGATTTCCACACGAGGTACCTGCGTGAAGTTCAAGAAGGGCGACACCGTCATCTATCCCCAACATGGCGCGTGCGTCGTGCAGGGGACCAAGAAGATGGAGTTCTTCGGCGAGAGCCAGGAGTACCTGATCCTGAAGACGGTCATCAACGAGATGACGTTGAAGGTGCCGGTGTCGTCGACCGACGAGGTCGGCGTTCGACCGCCGGTCTCGGCCGACGAGCTCGAGGACCTGGTCGCCGTGCTCGCCAAGCCGGACCCGCGCGTGCCTTCCAACTGGAGCCGCCGGTTCAAGAACCACCAGGAGAAGCTGAAGAGCGGCGACGTGTACCAGGTCGCCGAGGTTGTGCGGAACCTCGCTGCCCGCAACCGCGACGCCTCGCTGTCGGCCGCCGAGCGGACGATGTACGAGCGGGCCCGGGTCAACCTGATCTCGGAGATCTCGCCCGCACTGAAGGTGTCTGCCGAAGAGGCCGAGGCCTACCTCGACGACGCGCTCGCCAAGGGCGTGCTCAAGTCCGGCGACGCCGCGGTCGCCGCCGCGGCCAAGAAGAAGAAGTGATCCGGCGCGGCTCGCCGCCGCGTCACACCCGGAAGCGCACCGTCACCGGAAGGTGATCCGACAGCGCCGCCCAGCGCGCCCCGCCGGCGGGGACCTCGACGCTGGTCTCGGTCGCGTCCGCGGGCGCCAGGACGTGGTCGAGCGTCTGCGAGGGTGCTGACGATGAGTTGGTGAATCCCGGGGCGAGGTGTTCGATGCCGGGGAGTGCAGCGACGATCGATGCGTCCTCGCCGTCGTTGAAATCGCCGGCGACGACCAGTGGGAGTTCGTCGTCGTGCGCGGCGACCATCTCCGCCACCCGCTCTGCCTCGGCGAGACGTGCCCCAGCGTCGGCGTGGGGGGACAGATGGAGGTTGACGACGCGCAGTCGCGACCGATCGTCTCGCTCGACGACAGCCCACTGTGCGATCCGTCGACGCCAGTTCCACCGGCGACGACGATCGGTCGAGATCTGCTCGCACGACACGACACCGAGGCGGTGCGGCGTGAGGATCGCCATGCCCTCGGCCCGCCACGGCAGCAGCGACGTCGTGGGAAAGTGCTTGAGCGACCAGCCGACCTCCATCCCCGAGCTCGCCGCCAGCCGCGTCGCGTCGCGATGCCTGATCTCTTGCAGCACGACCACATCCGGAGCCCGTTCGGCGATCACGGCAGCCACCGAGGCGACGTCGACGCCCTTCGCTCCCTGCAGGTTCCAGGTGGTCACCGTCCACCGTCGGTCGAGGGCACGTTCCGCTCCGGAGGCCACCCGCGCAGTGTCGCACATGGGAGAATCGGCGGCCATGACGACGATCGCATTCCTCGGCCTCGGCGTGATGGGCGCCCCGATGGCCGGTCATCTGGCTCGCGCCGGCCACGCCGTGGTGGTCTACAACCGGACCGCTTCGAAGTCGCTCGCCTGGGTGGCGTTGAACGGCAATCAGGCCGCGCCGACGCCCGCTGAAGCTGCCGCCGATGCCGACATCGTTGCCCTGTGTGTCGGCAACGACGACGACGTGCGCGAGGTCGTCCTCGGTCCGGCGGGCGCGCTGGCGGCAATGGCGCCGGGATCGATCCTCGTCGATCACACGACGGCGTCGGCGGGGCTCGCCCGAGAGTTGTCCGCGGCCTGCGCCGAGCGCGGCGTCGGCTTCGTCGACGCGCCGGTCTCGGGTGGCCAGGCCGGCGCCGAGAGCGGGCAGCTCACGGTGATGTGCGGCTGCGACGACGACGAGGTGTTCGAACGGGCGGCGGCGGCGATCGACGCCTACGCCAAGTCGTGCGTCCGCCTCGGCCCGGCAGGTGCGGGACAGCTGACGAAGATGGTCAACCAGATCTGCATCGCCGGCGTCTTGCAGGGCCTGTCCGAGGGGATCAACTTCGCCCAGCGGGCCGGCCTCGACGTCGACCAGGTCGTCGAGGTGATCGGCAAGGGTGCCGCTCAGAGCTGGCAGATGGACAACCGGGCGCGCACGATGGCGGCCGGCGAGTTCGACTTCGGCTTCGCCGTCGAGTGGATGCGCAAGGACCTCGCCATCGTCCTCGACGAGGCGGCGCGCAACGGCTCGGCGCTGCCGCTGACCGCGATCGTCGACCAGTTCTACACCCAGGTCGCCGTCCGCGGCGGCGATCGCTGGGACACGAGCAGCCTCATCGAACTGCTCCGCTGACCCGACCCCGCGCCCGAACCACCGATCTCGGTCAGGATCTGCCCGCTATCCGGGAAGAATCCGACCGAGATCGAGTGGATGCGACAGGAATTCGACCGGAGGGGGTCGCGCACGGGATCATGGCGGGATGCTGTACGAGGATCGGCAGGATCGCGAGCGCTGGCTCGCCTCGGGATTGCCCGACGCCGTGATCACGATCATGTTCCGCGACGGCACGCTGCCACCGCCGTCGGCGGCGCGATGGTACGACTCGGGCCTGACGACCGAGGAGATCGCCGAGTACCGGCGCACCGGTCGTCAGGCGCCCGATGCGTTCGGGCTGCCGTCGGATCCGGCGTTCCTCGCCAACTGGGACGGCATGTCCCCGCCGCAGATCCTGGCGGCGATCGACCGCGGGTTCATCAGCGCGGCGCAGTTCCGTCCGTGGGAGGACACCGACGCGGACGCCGTCGAGGTCGAGCGGCTCGCCGGGATCGCCCACCTCGAGGGTTTCAAGCCGGGCGCCGCGGTGCGCGCCGTGCGCGAGGGACGTACTCCGGAGGAGATCGGCTTCGGGCTCGTGGCGGGGATTCCGCTGAAGAAGGTCGGTCCGTGGATCGAGGGTGGTCTCGACGCCCGAGCAGCCGGCGCGTGGTCGGCGGCGGGGTTCTCGGCGCGCAAGACGGTCGCCTGGCGGGCGGTCACCGACGATCCCGACCTCGCCCGCCGCCTGAAAGCGCTCGGCTTCGACGCGGACAGCGCCGCCGCGGCGCGGCCCGATGAGGGCTGGTCGCCGTGGACGATCCGGCGCCATCTCGCCATGCGTGCCGGGTGCGCCGACTGGGACGTCGACCGTTGGGCGCAGGCCTCGCTGCCCGCTGAACAGCTCGAACACTGGATCCGCGCCGGTGTCGATCCCGAGGCCGCCGAGGGGTGGTACGCCCGCGACGTCGACCCGGCGGAGGCCGCGGTCTGGGCGGCGGAGGACTTCACCCCCGATGGCGCCGCCGAGTGGCGCGCCGCCGGGATCTCGCCGGCGATCGCCGCCCGCCGCCGTGCTGCCGGCGTCCACCCGCCCGCCGCCAGCTGACCCGCACCGTCGCCACCGGGCCGCCGCCCGGCCGGCGATCAGGGGCGGAGCCGTCGAGTGGCGTGGCCGACGACCATCGTGCGCAGTTCGTCGACGAGCATCGTGCGCTGCGGTTCGTCGCGCGGTGCCATCGCCAGCGTGTGTCGGACGGTCTCGATGAGCAGCGTGATCGTGACCGTGCGCCGCGGGTCGTCAGGCTCGAGGCCGAGGCGAGCGAGCAACGTGTCGAACTGGTCGATGATCGCCCGTCGAACCGCCGCGCCCGCCGACCGGTCGTCGCCCGGGGTCACCTCACGCGTCAGCTGGTAGTAGCCGGGGTGGGCGAGGGCGAGGTCGGCGGCGGCGTCGATCACCGCCCCGAGCACGTCGGGAAGATCGCCGCGATCCTGCACCGACGCCAGCAGCGGGTCGAAGCGGGCGCGGGCGTCGGCCAGGTAACGCTCGGCGATCGCTGTCTTGATCGCCTCCTTGTCGGGGAAGAAGCGGTACAGCGCACCGACCGAGAGGCCGGCCGCGGCGGCGATCTGCGTCGTCGTGCTCGATGCCGATCCGCGCTCGACGAACACCGAGTCGGCCGCAGCGAGGATCCGCTCGTATGTCGCTCGGGAGCGATCCTGTTGCGGCCGTGGTCGGCTCATCGAGTCAGGAGGCGGTGATCGCTCCGGTCACCGGGTTACGGACGCAATCGATACGGTCGTCGTTGACGGCGACGGCGGCGGCGGCCAGGCACTGCCCGAGCACGGCGTGGCCGGCAGCGTTCGGGTGCCACGACTCCTGACAGGTCTGGAAGTAGCTCGAGCAGACCCCCTGGACGCGTGAGATGTCGAGCTTGTCGAAGCCGTTGATGTTCGTCAGGTGGACACCCGTCGGCGTGCCCGACGAGTTGCGGTCCATCAGGCGGATCGGTGTGGCGAGTGCACCGTTCGGGCTGGCGCTCGTCTCGCACAGCCGAGCGCCGTCGAATGCCCGCTGCACGTTGAGGTAGACGACGTCCTCGGTGGGGAACTCGGCGCGCAGTGTGGCGTGCGCTCCTTGGACCAGGGTGCCGAGCCCCTGCGAGAACTGGTGCGCCGGACCGAGGCTCGCCCGGTGGGCGGGACAGCCGGCGGCATACCGCTCGCGGACCAGCTCGCGGAACTTGTCGCGGGTGTCGTCGCGCCCGTCCTCGGTGCGGAACTGGCTGAGGTAGTCGGTCGGCAGCGGGTTGGTGTAGTCCTGCAGGACGATGCGGTGCTGGCCGTCGGCGTCGACCTCGTCGAGCACCTGCACGAGCTGGCGCAGAGCGGCCGTGGTCTCGGCCTGGGCCGCGGCGAGCTCCTGCGGCGTCGCCAGGTCGGCCTGCGTGCACGGCGTCTCGGGGCTGGTGGCGCCCGTGAGCCAGTTGATCAGCGGCACCCAGAACTCCCACCAGCCGATGAAGCCGTCGGCGACGAACCGCCCGGCGCAGTCGGCGGCGATGCTGCCGAACGTGAAGCTGGAGTTGTTCGAACCGAGGCCGACGAGGACGACGTCGATGTCGTGCGTCTGGGCGACGGCCCGCAGCTGGTCGAGCTGGGCGTCGACATTACGGCCGCTCGGCCGGGCGGCGGAGTCGGTGGCGAGGTCCACCGGCTGCCCGCCCGAGCAGGCGAGGTTGAAGCGGGCGTTGATCCCGGGCAGGGCGGCGGCGTTGATCGAGGCGTTGGCCGAGCGGTGGCAGAAGAACGGATTGCTGTTCGGCGCACTCCAGCCGGGGAAGCCCTGTGGCACGCCGTTGACGTCGGGCACGGCGACGTAGGCGCCGGCCCCCTCACCGGAGATGAAGCTGTCGCCGATGGCGACGGCGGCCGTCGGCAGCGGCGCTGGCGCCTGAGCGGCGGCGTTCCCGGCGACCGCCGTGGTCCCGATGACCGATGCCGCGGCGAGGCCGGCGACGAGGATGCGAGCGTGCTTCATGTGACCCCCCAGTCAAGAAACGCGAATGCTCCCTCGCATTCTCTTGATGCGGGCCTGCGGTGTCAACCGTCGGTGCGTTGGCGGATGAACGACATCTTCCCGTCGGCTTCGAGGATCGCCCAGCGGATGTCCGAGATGCGATCGATGCCGGCGTTGCGCGCTTCGTCGTACAGGTCGTCGAGCGTCAGCCGCTCGATCTTCAACATCTCCTGATCGACGACGCCGTCCTCGACCACGATCGCCGGGCGGGACTCGAGCGCGGCGCGCACCGGTCTGAAGCGGAACGAGACGTAGCTGAGGGCGATCGCCCAGAGCATGAACGTCGACCCGGCGAGGACGGCGCCGACGACGGACATGTCCTCTTGCGTGACGCCTTGTTGGATGAGGTCACCGGTGACCATCAGCACGATCAGCTCGAAGGGCGTCATCTCGGCGAGTTCGCGCTTGCCGGCGGCACGCAACAGGAGCCAGAGGACCCAGAAGATGATCGTCGCCCGGATCACGATCTCCATGCCGACCCCCTCTGCATGCGTGTGGCCGACACACGGATCGTCGGCGTGCGTGCGAGCCGGCTGCGTCGTTCGGCGGGGGAGGGGATCATGGGATCGCCGTCGTCCGGTAGTCGAACGCCGCCACCACCTCGCCGTCGGCGAGCACGGTGGTGGTGGCGTCGCGGGTCCAGCGTGATCCCGGCTGCGTGCGAACGTCGAGCACCAGCGTCGTGGCCGGGCGGTCCGACGGGGCGAACGTCCAGACCACGTCGTCCGACTGCTCGATGACGTCGGGGTCGGGGGTCAGCGAGTTGAAGTCGAACAGGTCGAGGTAGCTCGCCGTGGTCCGCACTTCGAGTTCGGGCAACGACGCATCGTCAGCGCGCTCGATCGTCAGCTGCCAGCGGGCAGGGAGGCCGCCGCGGGTCTGGGTCGGGTAGGACAGGGTGACGTCGTAGTCGCCGGTCGCCGTCTGCGTGCGGGCGTGCTGTTCACCCTGTCGGTACCCGAAGACGCCGAGCAGACCGGCGAGCACGAAGAGCCCGAGTGCGGCGATGACGATTCGCCGCACCAAGCGGTCTCTCCGGGCCTGGGCGATCGTTTGGGTGTCCTCGGCGAAGAGCGTCGGGTGGACGTTGTCGTCGTCCGTCGGTTGCCCCGAGTGGCGGCTGGAGGACGTCGGCATGGCTCACCCCGGCGGCGCCCTCAGTCGCCGCGCAACGCCGGCAGCAGCTCGGCGGTGCAGACATCGAGGAACCCGTCGAGCGGGTCCCCGACCTGATGGAAGTAGAGGTGATCGACGCCCGCCGCGATCGCCTTGCGGCCGCTGTCGACGAGTTCGTCGATGACCGGCCCGCACGGAAGGGCCTCGGCGATGTCGTTCGCCGAGAACGGTTCGACGGCGAGTTCGAAGTGCTGGACGGTGCGCAGGTCCTGGCTGAGCTGCCCGGGAACGGCCGTGTTCGGCCAGATGCGGTGCGCCCGCTCAACGGCGACGTCGCGGTCGGGGTCCCAGCAGAACGTGAGCTGACTGAAGACCGGGCCGCGGCCTCCGGCGTCGTGGAAGTCGTCGATCGTGTCGCCGCCCAGTCCGGTGACCCACAGGCCGTCACCGATCTTGGCGGCGAGTTTGGAGGCGACGGGCCCGAACGCCGACACGATCACCGGGGGAAGGGTGTCGGGGATGTCGAACAGGCGGGCGTCCTCGACGGTGTAGTGGGTGCCGTAGTGGGTGACGCTCTCGCCGGTCCACAGTTGGCGGATGACGTCGACGGCTTCTTCCAGCATGTCCAGGCGGATCGGTGCCGGGGGCCAGCGGTCGCCGAAGATGTGCTCGTTGAGGTTCTCGCCCGACCCCACGCCCCAGAAGAAGCGGCCCTCCAAGAGGCAGGCGGTGGTGGCGACGGCGTGCGCGGTGACCGCTGGGTGCATGCGGACCGTGGGGCAGGTGACGCCGACGGCGACGTCGATCTGGTCGGTCGCCTGAGCGATCGCCCCGAGCACCGACCACACGAACGGGCTGTGTCCCTGCTCGGCGATCCACGGGTGGAAGTGGTCGGAGACGGAGATGAAGTCGAAGCCCGCCTCCTCGGCAGCGACCGCCAACTCGACGAGGTGCGCCGGTGCGTGCTCCTCGCTGGACAGGGTCAGTCCCAACTTTGCCATGTCGGCGACGGTTCCCGGCGGGTGCCGGCCGAAACGTGACCGCCGCCGCGGCGGGGAGGTGGGGGGCGCGAGGGTGAGAGCGCGGAGGGGTGAGGGTTGCGGTGGGGGGAGGTTTGGGGGGGAGGTGGCGCCGGGTGTCAGGCGAAGGCGGCGAAGATCTCTTCGAGCGCCTTGGCCTGGCCGCCGGAGGTCGACGACGGCACGACGATCGGGCACGTCACGCCGGCGTCGAACCACGCCTCGATGCCGTCGCGGACACGATCGGCAGACCCCGAGAGCGTGCAGTCGTCGAGCCAGTCGTCGCTCATCGCCGTGAGCACGCCGTCGCGGTCACCGGCGGCCAAGGCGACTTGGACGGCGGCCATCTCGGCCTCGTAGCCGGCGTCGATCCAGTAGTTGCGGTAGTTCGGGAGGGCGACGTAACCCTGCAGCGTCTTGCGGTTCCGCGCCCGCGCCGCGTCGAGGTCGTCGTCGATGACGGTCGGGATCATGTTGCCGACCCAGAAGTCGCTGCGTTCGGCCGGGACGAGCGACAACGAGTGGGCCATGCGGCTGCGCGAGCCGTTGGCCCACACTGCGCCGTCGGCGACCTCGGCGGCGAGCTCGACCATCCGGTCGCGCAGCGTCGCCAGGACGATCGGCGGCAGTCCACCGAGGTGCTCACCGGCGGCACGCAGATCGGCGACGTACTCGCGCATGTCGGTGAGCGGTTTGCCGGTGGTGACGCCGAGTCGCTCGATCACCGGGCCGTGGGTGACACCGATGCCGAGCCGGAACCGGCCCCCGGAGATCTCGTGCAGGTAGCTCGCCTGGGTGGCCAGTTGGGATGCGTGTTGGAGGTAGATCGGCTGGATCGACGTGCCGATCTCGAGCGACGTCGTGGCGTGGGCCACCGACACGCTGAGGCCGAGGGCGTCACCGAAGCTGGGCAGGTAGACGCCGGTGAACCCGCGCCGCTCGATCTCGGTCGACAGCTCGACGGCGAGGGTGCGCTTGCCGGGGACGGCAGCGAGTGAGAGGGCGGGCATCCGGGTGGTCATGGCCGTTCACCGTACGACGTCGTCCCACCCGCCGCGAAGCGCAACCCGAGTAACGAACGCCTGGGGACGGGCCCCAAACGTTCGTTACTCCGCCCGAACGACTAGCGAACGCTTGGGGCCCGTCCCCAAACGTTCGTTACCCGACGGGGGCGACGGTGACGGGGATGCCGCTCATCCAGGCTTGGTTCGACAGCGGGTCGTAGGAACCGGGGCCAGACGGCAGCAGCCGGTTGACGTTGACGCCGGGCTTGTCGTTGGCGAGGCGCATGCCGGGCTGGCGACCCCAGCCGTGCTCGATGGCGACCACCCCGGCGCGGACCGAGTCGTCGAGGCGCACCGTCGCTTCGATCTCGCCCCAGTCGCTGCGCACCGTCACCAGGTCGCCGTCGCCGACGCCGAGGTGGGCGGCGTCGTCGGGGTGCACCTCGAGCGGGTTGTCGGAGCGGGCACCGCGCTTGAGGCTGTCGACGTTGCTGAACCACGAGTTGTGCATCCGCGTGTCGCGGCGGCTGATCAGGCGAAGTGTCGACCCGTCGCCGGACAGCGCGTCGGCTTCGGCAGCGAGGTCGGCGATCGCTGCGGCGAAGCCCGGCGGGCAGCAGTCGACGCGCCCGTCGTCGTGTTGCAGGTGGCGCTCGTAGAACCCGCCCGGGGTCAGCCCGTCCTCGAACACGACCGTGCCCTTCGGCGCCGAGCGGACGTCGTCGAGCGAGAGGCCGCGACCCTGCAGCATGTGGTCGGTCCGCGCCCACACGGTGGCTTCGGGGTCGTCCTCGTCGAGGGGGCTGCGCATCCCCATCGCCCGGGCGAGGTCGGCGAAGATCCGCCACTCCTCGCGGCGCTCGCCGCGCGGCGCGACCACCGCATCGGTCCACTGGATCCACGGCTCGTACTGCAGCCCGAGACCGGTGATGTTGATGTCCGGTCGCTCGAACATGTCGGTGGCCGGCAGCAACCAGTGGGCGAGCTCACCGGTGGCGTTGCGGTAGAGGTCGATGCACACCAGCAGCTCCAACGACTCGAACGCCTCGCGCAACCGCTCCTCGCCACCGATCGTCAGCAACGGGTTGCCGGCCAACACGATCAGTGCCCGCACCGGCTGTTCGGCGTCGAGGATGTGTTCGGCGAGCAGGTTGCCGGGGAGCGATCCGCGGCGCATCGGCCCGAACTCGCCCTCCACGAAACCGCTCTCGTAGTCCCGCCGGCCGGCCTTGGCGCTGGCGTAGAACCCGACGCTCAAGATGTTGCCGCCCTCGCGGTCGAGGTTGCCGGTGACGAAGCTGAGCATGTGGACGAGCCAGTAGCTGAGCGTGCCGTGGCGGCCCATGTTGATGCCGGTCGACATGTGCACCGACGCCCGCGGCGCGGTGGCGAAGGCGCGGGCGACCTCGCGGATCGTGTCGGCGTCGATGCCGACGATCGGCGCGACGAGATCGGGGGAGTAGCCGGCGACGAACCGGCGCAGCTCGTCGACGTGCTTGCCGTGGGCGTCGACGCACGGATCGAAGCCGACCGTGGCGTCGATCTCGTGGATCAGCGCGGCGAGCAGGAACACGTCGGTGCCGGGGATGATCTGCAGCGTCTCACCCGTGCGCTCGCCGGCCGATTCGGTGCGCCGCGGGTTGACGAACCAGATCGTCGCCCCCCGGGCTGCCGCCTGCATCAGCTCGCGGTACATGTTGGAGATGCTGATGAAGCTGCCCTTGGAGACCCGCGGGTTGGCGCCGAGCACGAGCAGCGCGTCGGTGTTGGCGATGTCGGGGATCGGGTGGACCGTCGACGAGCCGAACACGGCCTCGCTGCCGGCGAACTTGTTGGCGCAGTCCTGGGTGCCGGACGAGAAGTATCGGGAGACGCCGAGCTGGGCGAGGAAGGCGCTGCTTGCCGGACCGGCCAGGGTGTTGAACGCGCTCGGGTTGCCGATGTAGGTCGAGACCGCCTGCGGTCCGTGACGATCGACGACTTCGCGCAGCGCTGCGGCGACGCCGGTGATGGCGTCGTCCCAGCCGACCTGTTCCCAGCGGTCGCCGACCCGGCGCTGGGGGTGGTCGAGGCGGTCCGGGTCGTGATGGATGTCGAGCGCGGCGATGCCCTTGGCGCAGGCGAAGCCCTTGCTCACCGGGTGCTCGTCGTCGGCGCGGACATGCACGATCGTCGGCGTCGGCGTGGTGATGTCGACGGTGGCGACCAGGCCACAAGCCGGTTCGCAGACCCGGCAGAACGTGTCGACGTCGCGGGTCCCGGTCGCATCGGTCATGACGCGAGTGTTGCACCCCGCCGATCGGCAGGCGCTGCCAGACGCAGGGTTCGTTCCGCCCACGCCTCGAAGAACAACGTGCCACCTGGGGGCACCGAGGCCAGCAGGCCGAGCATCACGGTGCGCCCGCCCCACCGCAGGTCCCGCGCCGCCCAGGCCAGGGCGAGGAGGTAACCGAGCACGACGACGCCGTGGATCGGTCCGAAGATCTGCACGCCGCGCTCGCTGCCGTCTCCGACGTACTTCACGGCCATTCCGACGAGCAGTCCGAGCCACGTCACCGCCTCGACCAGCGCGGCGACCCGGAACCACCGGCCGGCTGGCGCCAGCGGCGGACGGACGGTTGCACGGGTGGGGATCCGCCAGGCGATCCACGCCATGCCGAATGCGCCGGTGCCGAGGACGACCCCGCGCCACCACCATGACTCGAACGCCAGGAATGCGCTGAGGGAGCACACCAGGGCGATCATCGAGATCGCGGCCGTCTTGGCCGTCGCGGGCATCCCGAGGCCGGCGCGGTAGTCGCGCACCACCGGGCCGACGCCGGGGCGTTCGAGCACCCAGCGCTCGAAGCGTGGGCTGGAGTGGGAGAAGCAGGCGGCGGCGATGATGAAGAACACCGTCGTCGGCAACCCCGGCACGACGATGCCGACGCTGCCGAGTCCGACGGCGATCCAGCCGCCGACGAACCATCCACCTCGGGCGATCCGTCCTGTCATCGACCCGGAGGCTACGGCGCCGCGGTGAACGCCCGCCGATAGCGTCACGGCGTGCGCCGCCAGGAGAAGGCAGATCGGATCGGTGAGGTCCTCGACGAGCTCTATCCGGAGCCGCCGATCCCGCTCGACCATCACGATCCCTACACGTTGCTCGTCGCCGTGGCGCTGTCCGCCCAGACGACGGACAAGAAGGTCAACCAGGTGACGCCGGCACTGTTCGAGGTGGCCGGCACGCCCGAGCAGATGGCGGCCCTCGACCCCGACCAGATCCTGGCGATCATCCGCGAGGTCGGGTTGGCGCCGACGAAGGCGAAGAACCTCTGGCTGGCGGCGAACCAGATCGTCGACGCGGGTGGCGAGGTGATCCCCGACTGGACGTTCCTCGAATCGCTGGCCGGCGTCGGCCACAAGACGGCGAGCGTCGTGATGGCGCAGGCGTTCGGCGTGCCGGCGTTCCCGGTCGACACCCACATCCACCGCTTGGCCGCCCGGTGGGGCTTGTCGAAGGGCACCAACGTGGAGCAGACCGAGCGCGACCTCAAGGCGGTGTTCCCGGTCGACACGTGGAACCGCCGCCACCTGCAGATCATCTACTTCGGTCGCGAGTACTGCCCGGCCCAGCGCCACGACCTGACGACGTGCCCGATCTGCTCGTTCGCCGCGTCGAAGAAGCGGATCGCCGCCGAGGCGCCGCTGCCACGCCGTTCGCCGCGCTGATCTGGCCGGCGGCCCGCCGCGGTCAGCACCGGCGGCCCGCTGGTGGACCTGGATCAGTCTCATTCGCCAGTGCGACCACGAGTCACGTGCCGATCTGACCGCCCATCGCCGTGGGGATGTCTCGGCGGGTGGGAAGAAGCGCCAGCATCGACGAGATCGTCGCCGACGACGTAGAAGACCAGATACGGGAATCGAGCCAGCGGTCGGACGCGAAGATCAGGAATCTCGAGTTCGTAGGAGAATCGCAGGCTGCCCGAGTGCGGTGATCGACCGGTTTGGCCGACGGCCCGTTCGACGGCGTCGACGAAGCGCAGTGATGATTCCGTGCGGCGAAGTCCGCGTCTCATCGGGGTCGGCGTGAGTTGCCGACGCAGGAGATCTCGCCGGATTCGAGCGATGGACATATGTCGTGGTCCGACATATGTTCTTGTCGTGCCGCAGTCGCCTCGCTCGAAACCGCTTGGCGATGTTGCGACGTCGGTCATGGCGGTGTTGGCGGACGGCGATCTTCACGGTTATGCGATTCTCGCCGAGGTGCGGTCGTTGTCCGACGGGGCGATCGAGCTCGGCACGGGAACGCTGTACGGAGCACTCGAGCGGCTGCAGGACGCCGGAATGGTCGCCGTGGTCGATGAGGAGGTGGTCGACGGTCGCCTGCGTCGTTACTACCACCTCACCGGGTCTGGCCGGAGCGTGCTGGTCGGCGAACTCGACCGACGAGCACAGCTGTTGGCAGCAGCGCGCCATCGATTGGCCGGCGCGTCATGAAGACCGCACCTCGGCGGCTGCGGATGGTGCTGCATGCGTTTCCGCGTCGGTTCCGAGCGGCACGCAGCGCCGAGATCCTCGCCACGTTCGAAGAGGCCGAGCTTGCCGGCGATGCCCATCCATACGGGATGCGGGCGCTTGCTGACGTGGTCATTGCCGGCTGGGCCGAACGCCTGCGAAGCCACCCTCCCCTGGGTCCGTACCTGAAGTACCGACTGCTGGACAGTCGCCTCGACGCACGCTGGCATCGCTGGATGCTCGACGACGTTTGCAGCCGGTGGTACGGAATCCGTCGCGCTGCGTTCACGTCGTTGACCTTTGCGGCGGTGATGCTCGTGTTCTTCCAGGTGGGCGAGGCACCTCCCGACACGGGGTTCGTGGTCGTGTACGTCGTTGCGGTGACGGTCCTTGCGGCATTCGCGACCCCGATGCACCGTCGACGGACTTTTCGTCGACACGGCTACGACCCCGGAACGCTCACCTGGGTGCCACCAGACCGCTGGGCTGCTGCCGCTCCGAGACCACCTCGGCTGGTTCGGGTCGCGCCGATCGCGTTCACGATGGCCGCCGCCCTCGCCGCCGTTGCGCCGTTCGCCGTGCTTGCATCACTCGGCCACATCGGCGCCGGGAGTGGGAACATCACACGCAACGCCGACGGACAACTCCCAGCAACCATTGCCGCGGTCATCGTCGCCGCACTCGTCGGAGCAGCCGGCAGCCTCGGGCGGCGATCGATCTCCAGACGGTTCACTCGAACCATCCAAGACGGAGCTCAGGTCGACCTCGTGTTCTCCGATCTCGCCTCGGCAGGAACACTGTCGGCAGCCGTCACCGCAGTCGGTCTCATCGCCTGCCTTGCGCCGATCACACCGTTGATCGTGCCGCTCACGTTCGTCGTCTGCGCCGGTGCGGTCCCCACGCTCGTTCTCGTGGGCATCGACGCACAACGACACCGTCCACACGGCGCCGCCATCGTGTGGACACCCCGGCCGTTCGAGGTGGATGCAGCCAGAACGTCGTGAACGACAACGTCACTCGTGCCGTAGGCCGACTCGTTCGCCGACCCGCGTCGAGCGCGACTACGTGGCACTGCGCTGGGGTCAGTCGGTCGTCGCGACACGCCCGTCGACTGACCGAACGGTGATCTTGAGCGGGGCGCTTTGCGTGGTTGTGTAGTGCCAGACGTTGTTGGTCGGAGTCAGCGTTGTTCCGTTGATCTCGACTTCGGTGATCTCGTCGGGCACGATGCCGATGATCTCGATCGGTCCGTCGCCGTCTTGGAATGCCCCGTAGGCGAGACCGGTCGCCAGCAGGCCCCGCCCGACACAGCCGTCGACGGCTGCCCCGGGCAGATCTACACGGAAGCAGACGCCGGGCATGTCGACGCTGTCGTCGGATTCGGCCGAGGTGATGGTGACAGCGATTTCATTGTCACTGAGGTCGACCGTGTTCGGTGCGTTTGCGGCTGCAGTGACAATGACGTCGAATTCCTCGGGTAGATCCCATGATGTCGCCGTCGGAAACGCTGCCATGGCGGTCTGTTGCTCTTCGCTCGCGAGTGCACTGACGCTGGTTCCGGCACCGGCGGCGCCGGTTTGGTCCGTGCGCCGTTGGCATCGCGCATAGTTGAACCGGCCGGTCGTTGTCGCGCATGTCGTGACTGCGTCCGGTCGCGCCTGCGTGAGGTTGATGAACACGCACAACGTGCCCGAGTACGCATGAGTCGGACCGGTCGCAGGGTCGACTCGGAGGATCTTGGTGCCGTAGCCGCTGTCGCACAACTGCATGCCATAGCCGGTTGTTGTCGCCGCTGGATCGCTGGCGTTGGCGTAGGGCCACAGCGGCAGAGCGCTGTCGGTCGTCGCGTAGTCGAGCGGCCCGTACGGCTCATCCTGGGAAGGGTCGGCAGGGACCGAGTTGGCCGCCGTGGTGTCATCAGCTGTCGTTGTCGACGGCGGTGCAGCATCGGTGTTGAATTGGCCCCCTACCGTGGTGATCGCATTGCCGTCGGCGTCGTAGCCGACAACCAGGACGCTGAGCAGTTGCTCGAGTCGGACGTCTGGGAGCTCGGCCGTGGCGGTGTCCACGGTCGTGTCGATGCTGGTGCCGTCGGCGAGACGGACGGTCACCAAGCTGGAGACGACCGCTTCAGTGGTCGGGAATTCGAGCGCTGCGTCTCCGTTGTCGCCGACCGATGCGCTGATGCCTTCACCGATCTGTACGAAGCCCCACCCTGCGGGTGACGGCACGGCAATCGCTGCGATTTCGGCGTTCAGCGATGTGTTGGTCAGTGTGAAGGCCTGGGGTTGCTGTTGGTCGTTCACGTCGCCGACGAGATCGAACGCGGTCCAGCGCATCACATCGGTGGTGAACGCACCGACAAGTTCGTTCAGTGACGCATAGCCCCCAGCAGGAGCTGGCCACACGAACTGCACGAGCGACTCTGCGGACGCTGGAGCTTCCGTTGTGGTCGGCGAGTCTGCCCTGCGGGAAGACTCCGGGCCACCTCGATCAGCAATGGCCAAGGCCCCCGCCAACCCGGCAACAAGAAGCAGGACCGCGGCCGCCAAACCGAAGCGCCTCCACGCCGGCCGTTCAGCCGAATCGTCAACTTCTGATTCGATCCACGCTGAATCCAGGTCGCTGCCGGTGAGCGCTTCGTGCCCGAGCACGTCATCAATTGTGACGTCGTCGACGAACTCGTCGAATGCCTCGGTGAGCTGCCGGAGTTGTTCACGCACGTTCGTTGACATCGCTGACCTCCAGTTCGTTTCGCAAACGATCGATCGCTCGGTCCAAGTAGTCGCGCACCGTCGAGGGGTTGATCTCCAGCAGTCGCGCGACCTCGGCCTGACGCCATCCGTAGCCGTGCACCAACACAACCACAGTGCGCTGTTGCTCCGACAGCCGCGACAAGGCAGGCAAGAGTTGTGGCTCCACGTCAGGGAACCGGGTCTCGAGAATGTCGGTAAGCCTCACCGGGAGCGGTTTGGGCACGAACTTACACGTTGCCGACTGCCCCACTCGATACAGATACCGCACCGGGTGATCTACGTCCGCGAGGCGATCCCAATGCTCCCACGCCCAACTCAACGCATCGACGCATGCCTCACGGCCGTCCACTGGCCCGTAGGTCGCGACAAGAGCCTGCAACAACCCGGGCTTCACCCGTTCGACGAAAGACTCGAAAGCCTCACGCTCGGGTGCTCGTCGGAACATTCCCATCAACCATAGGACCGCCCAGCACGCCGAATCCCGCGGCAGGCAATAACGCCCAGTCCAGGCGCCGCCGCCGCAGACCATCACTGCTACTCGGGACCATCTCGTGTCACAAATGGGCCGCAGTGCGCAGGTCATGTCCGATCGCCCATGGTTATCGGGAGCGATATTAAGCGATCTCACCGCACCTTCGGCATTCGACAGGCAGTTGCATCGAGCGCACATACCGGGCATTCCGCGCTAGTCGACGCTTCCGTCGCCCGGGACGATCGAGTGGGCGGCTATCGAACTCCCCAGTGTCCGATCAGGCTTCGCAAGCGCCCAATGTACGGCTCGTAGCCCTCGTCCCGGCTGATCAGGATGTCAGGGAAGAAGATGCTGCGTTCGAGCATCGGAATCCTGGTCTTGCGTCCGTCATTGTGAACAACGACGGGAATGCTGGCACCGTCAACGTGGTCCGTACGGACATCGAGGACAGCGTTGAAGTCGTATCGGTGAATGCGGAGGAAAGGCACCAGATAGAGCTTGCGGGACGCTTCGTGGACCCAGGCTCCCATCACGGCGACTCGGAGCCGAGCCCTGTCAAGACACAAGGAAGGGCGAGAGCCAGCACCACCCACCAACGTGGATCGGATTGCAGAAGTAAATCGGCTACGGCGAGGAAGAGGTACGCGCCCACACCCAGCATGAGTGCTGCTGCCGCGAAGTGCGACTCCTCGGTTGCGAACGCATTGCCAGCCGCCCATTAGGCCAGGAAACCTACCGGCCTCCACGGTCTACTTCCTGGCTCGACACAGGCACCACGTGCCGCCCAGAACTGCCGCTCGGCTCGGGTCCAGTCGGAACGGTACCCTCTTGTAGCACGTCGTGCTACGTTGGGTGGCATGACGCAGGCGATCACGCAACGCGAGCTTCGCAACGACAGCGGTGAGATCATGCGCCGCCTTGACCGCGGCGAGACCTTCATCGTGACGCGCAACGGAACCCCGGTGGGCGAATTGACTCCGATGCGCCGTCACCGCTTCGTTTCGACCGACACCGTCGTGACGATGTTCCGCAACGCCCCGCCGATCGACGCGACCAGATTCCGGGCCGACCTCGACGACATTGCAGACCAGGACGCTGCACCTCGTGCCTGACGAGCGACGGCCACGAGGCCTACTCGACACATCCGTCATCATCGATCTCGACCACCTCGAGACCGCCCATCTGCCCATCGAGTCTGCGGTCAGCGCCGTCACCATGGCCGAACTGGCCGCCGGACCACACGCGACCCGAGATCCCGAAGAGCGGGCACGCCGACAGGACCGACTGCAACGCGCAGAAGCCGCCTTCGATCCTCTGCCCTTCGATTCGGAGGCTTCGCGAGCGTATGGCCGCATCTACGCGGCGGTCGTGGGAGCCGGCCGCAAAGTCCGCGGAGCACGAGCAGTCGACCTGCTCATCGCGGCGACAGCGTGCTCACACGGGCTCCCGCTCTACACGCGAAACCCTGCCGATTTCAAAGCTCTCGGCAACCTCGTCGAGGTCGTATCGGTCTGAACGACGGCCGAGCCGAAATGCCGCTCGGTGCTGGCAACCCCGGTCCGCTTCGGGCATCTGCTCGGGTACCAGGTGGGATCATCGAGGATGCTGACGGATGGTCACTGCGGATCTCGCCTCGGGCTCTATGCCATTCGCTAGCGCAAGCGTGTCGCGCGCGAATCGGGTCGACCGCGGCGGGCGGAGGGTGGCGTTCGAGGAACGAGGAGCACGGTCATGATTTGGATGAAGCCGAGGGCGACGGCGAACGCCAGCACGCCGGTCAAGTCGAAGGCCTGCGCATGGAGCCCCACGGCTCGGCATCGATCGTGATTACGAGCGGCGTTCTGTGCGGGACCGCTCGTAGTGAGCGTCCTCGCCGGCCATCCACGACTCCCAATCGGCCAGTGCTTCGATACCGTCGCGCTCGACCCCACGACGGAGACGCTCGTCGCGTGGGGTCTCGATCCAGATCAGGAAGCTGAGATGCTCGGCCCACTCGGAGCGACCCGCCGAGACTCCTTCGACAATGATGATCGGGGCCGGCTCGATCGTGTGCCATTCGGCCAATGCCTCCGTCGGCCAGTCGTCGCGTTGGTACCGCGCTGCGTCACCTCGCGCCAATGGTTCGATGACGTGTTCGAGACCCGAGGGTGGCTGGAGCGACAGCGAACCCGACCGCAGCAGCGCTCGCATGGAGCCGTGTGTCCCATACCGCGACGGTGAGATCTGTCGAGGCGAGCGCAAGCGCACTCGCGAGATGAATTGCGTCAGCCCCGCGGAGCTGATGGGTTGCTGCGAGCGAACCGGCAGTTCGCTCGACGTCGGCGGACAACTCGACCGGACGCATCGATGCCCAGAAGAGCTCCCAGTCAGACGCGGCCGCCGTCGCCTCTGACTCAGTGAGGTCGTGGCTGCGGCCGGCGGCTGCGAGTGCCGCGCAGACCTCGGGATGGGCCAGACGACTTGACAGCGCGACATCGCATGCGTTCCACAAGGCGGCGGCCACGTCTGACCCGTCTTCTTCGAGCACGAGCTTGACGAGCGCACTCGAGTCGAAATAGACGAGGGCCACGTTCAGCGGCGCTGGTCGCTGACGATGTCAGCAACCGGTCGTTTCGGTTTCGGGCGTTGCCGGTCACCAGCGACGGGCCGGGTCGAGTGCATGGGGCGACTGATGACGCCTTCGGCGGTCAGGCGGTCGATTGCCGGTGTCGAGTCGAGGGCCACGATTCGGGCGACCGGGGTTCCGCGATCGGTGATCACGATGTCGTTGCCGTCGCGTGCCGCATCGATCCACCGGCCGAGGTGAGCTCTGAGTTCGGTGACGGCGACATCCACACCGCAAGTGTACACAACGAGACGTGACGATATGTACCGTGAAGCGGGGCTTGGGCCGTGATGCGGCACGGCCTGGGCAGCCGGGTCGGTGATTCTGGGCACGTGAAGTGTGCTGGTTGGTCACGTTCCGGCGAGGCCGAGGAACACCACGAGAGCACGCGAGAGTCGGATGATGTCGTCGTCGCCCGCTGGCGCAGTCCAGATCTCCCCGCGCTTCACTCGTCCTCGGTCAGCGCACCCGTCGCGGTCGGCACCGGCGGCCTCGTCGCGGTCGGCCTACAGTCTGCTCGTCCGGCGAGGGGGTTCGCCGGAGCGACACGAAGGGGGAGCGACGTGTACGGAGCGGCGACCGCGGCGAGGGATCCGGATCGGCCGTGCGTGATCATGGCCTCGACCGGTGCCACGTTGACCTACCGCGAGTACGAGGGGCGTGCCAACCGCGTCGCCCAGCTGCTGCGAGCGCACGGCCTGCGCCGCCTCGATCACTACGCCATCTTCATGGAGAACAACGACCGCTACCTGGAGGTGTGCGGGGCGGGAGAGCGGTCGGGCCTGTACTACACGTGCGTCAACTCGCACCTCACCCCCGACGAGCTGGCCTACATCGTCGACAACAGCGAGTCGCAGGTGCTGGTCACCTCGCGGCAGCTCCACGAGACGGCGCTCGCCGCGCTCGCCCGGTGCCCGAAGGTCACGTTGTGCCTGATCGTCGACAAGCCCGAGGGGGCCGGTGACGGCCTATCGATCCCGGTGCTCGACTTCGACGAGGCACTGGCCGGGCACGACACGGCACCGATCGACGACGAGTGGCTCGGCACGCCGATGCTCTATTCGTCGGGCACGACCGGGCGGCCGAAGGGCATCATCCGCCCATTGCCCGAGCACCGCCCGGACGAGCCGCTGCCGCTGTTCACGTTCCTGACGGATCTGTGGCGCTACCGCGACGAGATGATCTACCTGTCGCCGGCACCGCTGTACCACTCCGCCCCGCAGGCGGCGGTCGGCCTGACGATCCGCACCGGCGGCACGGTCGTGGTGATGGAGCGCTTCGACCCCGAGCTCTACCTGGCGTACGCCGAGCGGTACGGCATCACGCACAGCCAGCTGGTGCCGACGATGTTCAGCCGGATGCTCAAGCTGCCCGTCGACGGGCGCGACAGGTACGACCTCTCGTCGCTGGAGACCGTCGTCCACGCCGCCGCACCCTGCCCGGTGCAGGTCAAGCAGGAGATGATCGCCTGGTGGGGGCCGATCATCCACGAGTACTACGGGGCGACCGAGGCGATCGGGTTCTCGGCCTGCGACTCCCACGAGTGGCTCGCGCATCCCGGCACGGTCGGCCAGATCAAGGCCGGCGTGCTGCACGTCCTCGACGACGACATGCATGAGTGCGCCGTCGGCCAACCCGGCACGCTGTGGTTCGAGACACCCGCCAAGCTGGAGTACTTCAACGATCCGGCCAAGAGCGCCGAGGCGACCTCGCCCGACGGGACGATGTCGACCGTCGGCGACGTCGGCTACCTCGACGACGAAGGCTTCCTCTACCTCACCGACCGCAAGACGTTCATGATCATCTCCGGCGGCGTCAACATCTACCCGCAAGAGACCGAGGACCTGTTGATCACGCACCCCAAGGTCGCCGACGCCGCCGTCTTCGGGGTGCCCAACGTCGATCTCGGCGAGGAGGTCAAAGCGGTCATCCAACCGCTCGACTGGGCCGACGCCGGCGGCGAGCTGGCGGCCGAGCTGATGCGCTTCTGTCAGGAGCACCTGTCGCGGTACAAGTGTCCGCGCTCGATCGACTTCGACCCCGAACTGCCGCGGCTCCCGACCGGCAAGCTCTACAAACGCCTGCTCCGCGATCGCTACTGGTCCTCGGGCGCGTCGCGCATCGTCTGACCGACGCCGGCCGCCGTGCCCCGTGCGGGGCAGGGGGCGGCGGGCGCTTCAGAGGCCGTCCCAGACCGCGGGTCGCTTCTCGAAGAACGCCGCCTGTGCCTCGCGGGTGTCGCCCGCCGCGCTGACCATGATCTGGGTGCGGTTCTCGATGTCGAGCGCCGACCGCAGCGACGGGGCGTCGATCGTCTGCCACATCGTCTCCTTCGTCATCCACGTAGCGAACGGCGAGTTGCCGCGGATCAGCCGGGCCGTGTCGAGCGCCCGCTCGACGACGGTGCCGTCGTCGACGACGTCGAGCACGAGGCCCATCGCCAGGGCCTCGTCGGCATCGAAGATGCGCGCCGTGAGCAACAGCTCGGCGGCCCTCGAGGCGCCGACCAGTCGAGGCAGGAAGTAGCTCGTGCCCATGTCGCAGTTGGAGACACCGATCTTCATGAACACGGCACCGAACGTCGCCGAGCGCGACGCGTACCGGATGTCGCAGGCGTTGCCGATGGCGAACCCGCCGCCGACGGCCGGGCCGTTGACGGCGGCGATCCACGGCTTGCGCGACCGGTGGATGCGTTCCAGCAGCGTCGCCAGGTGGTCCTGCCACATGAAGCCGGCAACCGTCGCGTTGACCCCGTCGGCCCCGGGTGCGCTCCCGGACCCACGCAGGTCGAGCCCGGCGGAGAACCCGCGTCCCGCGCCGGTGACGATCACCGCCCGCAGCTTGGGATCGAGGTCGACCGCCGTCACCACGACGTTGAGCTCGTCGATCATCGTCGCCGTGATGGCGTTGAGACGCTCGGTGCGGTCGAGCGTGACGAGAGCCACGTCGTCGTCGGCCTCGGTCACCTTGATGGTCGTGAAGTCGGGAAGATCGAGCGTCATCGGGCCATCATGTCGCCGATCTTCGGCGTGCCGCGAGTCGGCCGTCAGCTGGCGTACGGCGACGTCAACGTGACGCCGAGGACGTGCTGAACGACGCCGCGCGGCATCACGAGGTGCACGTCGACCGTCGGCGGACCGTCGCTCGGGTCGCCGAGGCGCAGCTCGACGGCACCGACCAGCTTGTCGCCGATCGTCGGCTGGATCTCCTCGCCGATCGCCGCCCACGCCGACGGCGCCCACAGGTGGAGCGTGTCGTCGAGCTCGAGCTGACGCCACTGGTGGATGTGCCCCGTCGCCACGAGGCGGACCTGCGGCTGGGCGTACAACGCCCGCAGACGGCCGCGGGCGTGGGGCAGGACGTAGCGGTGGGGATCGTCGTCCCTCCCGGCGCCTGCCAGCGGCCGGTGGGTGAAGACGGCGGTCGGGCGGTCGGTGTCGAGTGCCTCGTCGAGCCAGTCCCACAGCTCGTGCGCGGCCGCGTCACCAGCCATCAGCGTCTGCGTGTCGAAGCCGACGAGGCGCCATCCCGGGCGGTCGTCGATCCAGTTCGATGGACCGAACACGTCCGCGAAACGCTCCCGCCGAGTGCGGTCGACCGGCTGCAGCGCATCGTCGCCGACGTCGCCGACGTCGTGGTTGCCGGGGACGACCCGCCACGGCACGGGCAGCAGCTGGTGGATCTGGTGGGCGAGGACGAGGTCGGCGAGCTGGTCGGCGCCGTCCAGGCTGAGGTCACCGGTGTTGATCACCAGGTCGGGCGGGTCGCCGGCGATCCAGTCGACGAGGCGACGGAAGTTCTCGATCGCCTCGGGCGAACCCTCCGACAGGTGGGTGTCGCTGATCTGGACGATGCGCAGCGGCACGTCCGGACGTTAGCCACCCGACCGCCAGGCGCGAGTGCGGAGGGCGTGAGTGCGAGCAGGGCCGGTGTCGGCAGGCGCCGGGCGTCAGCTCGGCGGGGCGACGGCGCGGTCGCTGACCCAGTTGCCGTGGAAGCCGAGGGGCACCCGTTGGGGGAGCGGGACGCGAGCGACGTAGCCGCGGCGATCGAACTCCTGGGCGTCGATGACGACGAACTCGGCGGTGCCGGTGGCGTGGTCGTGCACGAACGTGACGAGCCAGCCGTCGTCCTCGGCGGCGCCGTCGGGACGACCCACGAACACGGGCTCACCGGCGAGACGTCCCGGCCCGTGGTCGAACACCCGCCGCTCACCCGTCGCCAGGTCGTGCTTGAGCGTCGGCCAGCCGTCGGTCGCATCGCGGTTGGGCACGGCGGCGTAGCCGAAGCGGTACGGCCGCGCGGTGAGCGAGCCGCGATGGCGGGGGAACTCGTTCGGGCCGTCGTCGATGACGGTGGTGCTCGCCGTGCGGTGCCGTGGATCGAGGCGCCACCGCTCCAGTCGCGCCGGCGCCGGTTCGCCGAACGGGCCGAGCACGTCGGAGCGGAACATCGTCTCGTAGCGGCACACGTCGAGGACCACCTGCCCGTCGGCGGTGTCGTAGGCATTCATCGGATGGAACACGTAGCCCATCGGCACGTCGATCCAGACGATGTCGGCAGCGTCCCTCTCGCGTGGGAGCAGGCCGACGCGGTTCCCGTAGTCGGCGTTCCACCGGAACGGGAACGAGTTGCCGGCGAACGCCAGGTCGAGGTCGACGGTCACCGGCTGGTCGTAGATCACCGCGTAGCGTTCGGTGAGCGACATGTCGTGGACCATCGTCATTCCCGGCAGCGGGATGTCGACGGTGCGCCGAACCCGACCGTCGGTGCCGACGACGATGTACTGCACGTGATCGAGCCATTGCGCCCAGGCGTAGGCGACGGCGTGCATCTCGCCCGTCGTCGGGTCGACCTTCGGGTGGGCGGTGAACGCGCCGGGCAGGGTGCCGAAGAAGTCGTTGCGGCCGACGGTCTCCAGCTCGTAGGTCAGCTCGACGGGGCAGCCGCCGGCCTCCACCGTCGCCCACGTCGTGCCGGCGAACCCGCCGACGTTGGTGTTCGGGCCACTTCGGCTGTCGTTCCAGTTGCGGCCGGCGATGTCGGGCTGGCCGCGCAGCTCGCTGATCGCGGTCGAGCCGACGTACCGATTGCGGTACCACTCGGCGCGACCGTCGCGGAGACGGATCCCGTGCACCATGCCGTCGCCGACGAACCAGTGGTGGTTGGCGGGGTCGACGGTGCCGGCCGGGTTGGGGCCGTTGCGCAGGTAGCGCCCGGCGAGATCGACCGGCAGCTCGCCGATCACCGGGAGGTCGAAGGCGGTGATCTCCTCGCTCACTGGTGCGTAGTCGCCCGCGAGGTAGATGTTGCCGTCGTCGGGCACGGTGCCGGTGGCGGGGATCGTCGGTTCGGTGGCGGTCACGTGTGCTCCTGCCTCGTCCGGACGTGGGATCCGGAGCGTAACTAAGTTATGTTCGTAACATAGTTACGTGACCGGCACGCCGTCAACCCCCATGCGCGACCGGCTGCTCGACGCGGCGCTCACCGTGCTCCGTCGCGATGGGTGCGGCGGCACTCACCGTGCGGGCGATCACGGTCGAGGCGGGCTGCTCGACGACGGGCGTCTACACCTACTTCGGCGGCAAGCAGGGCCTCGTCGAGGCGATCTACCTCGACGGCTTCGATTCGTTCGACCGTGAGGTCTCCGAACGACTCGTCGCGGGCGACCTTCTCGACGCCGGTCGGGCCTATCGACGCTGGGCGCTCGCCAACCCGACGCACTACCTGGTGATGTTCGGCAGCGCCGTGCCGGACTTCGAGCCGAGCGATGCCGCTCGGGCCCGCGCCCGTGTGTCGTTCGCGGCGCTGGTCGACGCCGTCGCCGCCGAAGGCGCCCCCGATCCGCCGAGCGCCGCCTATCGGCTGTACGCAACCGTGCACGGTTACGTCATGCTGGAGCTCGTGCGCCTAGGACCAGCCGACCCCTCCCAACTCGAAGCCCTCTACGAGATCGGGCTCGCCGGATGCACCGACGTGCGGGTGGCACGATGAGGGCGCGTGGCCGCGCCCTGCTCGCCAACCGCTACCTCAACAAGGGCACCGCATTCTCCGCCGACGAACGGCTGCGCTACGGACTCGATGGCCTGCTCCCGCCGGTCGTCGAGGATCTGGCCACGCAGCTCGACCGCGTCGAGGCGGAGTACGCCGGCAAGCAGACCGACCTCGACCGCCACGTCTACCTGCGGGCGTTGCAGGACCGTAATTCCGTGCTGTTCTACGCCTTCGTCGAACGACACCTGGCGGCCTTGCTGCCGGTCGTCTACACGCCGACGGTCGGGCTCGCCTGTGAGCAGTGGTCGCGGATCTACCGGCGCGAGCGAGGGCTGTTCCTGTCCTGGCCGCAACGCGACCGGGTCGAGGAGTTGCTCGACAACGCCGTGCACGACCACGACGTCGACGTCATCGTCGTCACCGATGGCGAGCGGGTGCTCGGCCTCGGCGACCTCGGCATCGGCGGCATGGGGATCCCGATCGGCAAGCTGGCGCTGTACACCGCCGCCGGTGGCGTCGATCCGGCGCGCACGTTGCCGGTGTTCCTCGACGTCGGCACGGACAACGAGTCGCTGCTCTCCGACCCGCTGTACCTCGGCTGGCGGCACCAGCGGGTGCGCGGCGCCGAGTACGACGAGCTCGTCGACCGCTTCGTCGACGCCGTTCGGCAACGCTTCCCGCACGTGCTGTTGCAGTGGGAGGACTTCGCCCAGGTGCACGCCAACCGGTTGCTCGAACGCCACCGTGAGTCGATCTGTTCGTTCAACGACGACATCCAGGGCACCGCGGCGATCACCGTGGCAGCGATCGTCGCCGGCCTGCGGATCACGTCGACGCCGCTCACCGAGCTCCGCCTCGTCGTCGTCGGGGCCGGGTCGGCGGGCACCGGCATCGCCGCCCAGGCGGTCCGGGCGATGGTCGCCGCCGGACTCGACGAGGCGGAAGCGCGCGGGCGCTGCTGGCTCATCGACCGCGACGGCCTCCTCCACGACCGCATGGAGGGCCTGGCACCGTTCCAGCTGCCCTTCGCCCAGCCGTGGTCGACGGTGTCGCGGATGGACGACGGCGGCGACGGGCGCGTCGACCTGATCGACGTCGTCCGGGCGGTCGGTCCGCACGCCCTCGTCGGCGTCACCGGACAGCCGGGCCTGTTCACCGAGGAGGTCGTGCGGGCGCAGGCGGCGCACCACGAGCGGCCGATCGTGCTGCCGCTGTCGAACCCGACGCCGCGCTGCGAGGCGATCCCCGCCGACGTGCTCGACTGGACCGACGGGCGGGCGCTGATCGGCACCGGCAGCCCGTTCGACCCGGTGCTCACGGGAGCCGTCACCACCGCGATCGCCCAGGTCAACAACGTCTACGTGTTCCCCGGGATCGGGCTCGGTGTCGTCGCCGTGCAGGCCCGACGGGTGTCCGACGAGATGCTCACCGCGGCGGCGACGGCGATCGGCGAGATCGGTGCCGCCGAGGGCACCTTGCTGCCGGCGATCACCGAAGCGCGCGCCGTCGCCCTCGAGGTCGCCCGTGCGGTCGCCCGCACCGCCGTCGAGCAGGGCTTCGCCGACCCCCTGACCCCCGCCGAGATCGACGCCCGCCTCGCCGCGGCTTCCTGGAACCCCTCCTACACCGCCCTGCCCTGACGGCCCGGGCGGCCGGGTGGGCGCGTCAGGCGGGGAGGGCGCGTCGGGCGGGGGAGGGCGCGTCAGGCGGGAGGGGTGTAGACGCCTTGGACGTTGACCGTGAGGTTGACGGCGCTGCCGCCCGTCGGTGCGGTGGCACCGGCGAGGCCGAGCCACTCGACGAGCTGATCCATGTGCTCGACGCGGAGGCGGGCGCAACCCTTCGACTGCGGGCTGGTGGGCACGTTGTTGGCGCCGTGGATCGCCTGGCCGCCGTCGTAGTAGAGCGGCTTGTACATGTTCCCGTTGAGCGGGTTGTCCTCGGGAACCGGGAAGTCGGTCGAGTCGTGCCAGCCGCCGTTGTCGGCGGCCGGGTCGAAGCGGTACACGCGGGCCTGGTCCTGCAGCCGTGACTCGTACCCCGGCTCGCCGGTCGACGTCGGGAACACGAACTGGATGTGACCGGGCCCGGCGCCGACGAACATCATCTGGCACGTCTGGTCGATCAGCACCCAACGCTCGGCGTTCATCGCCGTCGACGTCGGCACGAGCAGCGACGGCGACGCCATCAGGACGATCTCCTCCTCGCTGCCCGCGGCCATCGTGTTGAGGCTCGGTGGCAGGCCGAGGGCGAGCCGGGCGGCGCAGAGGCGCTGCCGGGTGAGGCTGCCCGAGACGCCGTCGACGGTCAGCGGCGGGAGACCATAGGGGGCGAAGAGCTCGTTGAGCTTCTGCTGCTGGGCCTGGACGTTGACCATCGCCGAGGCCTCGGCGAGCGCCGCGTTCGGTGCCCGTTCGGCACCGGTGCGGTCGTCGATGGCGTTGTCGACGCAGACGTCGAGCAGCTGGCCGGGGTGGATGACGTCGCCCTCCAGGTCGTTCTCGGCGACGATCGATGCCGGGTAGACGGTGTCGTCGTCGAAGCGGTCGGCGATCAGGCTCAGCGACTCGCCGCTACCGACCTTGACCACGCAGCTCGGGTCGAACACGTCGAGCGGCGGCTCGGTGGTCGTCGTCGGTGGCACCGTGGTCGTGACGGCGGTGGTCTCGGCGGCCGACGGCGCGGGGGCGGAGTCGTCGGACCCGACGCCGCTCACGTCGTCGTTGCTGCACGCCGCGCCGACGATCACCAGCGCCGCCAGGGCCGCTGCCGTACGTCGGCGGGCGCGCCACCGCACGTCGGGGGAGCGCAGCACCGAGTGGGGCATCGTCGGGATGGTATCGACGGCCGATGGCCGCGCGTCGGCACCGTGGTCGGCGCCGACGTGCCTCCTGGCTCATGCGAAGGTGAGCCGAAGGGGCTCAAGAAACATCACGGTACAATGTGAATATGTCTGCGTCGACCACGTTGATCCGCCTTCCCCTCGCCCATCTCGCCTCCCCGGTGCTCCCCGGTGCCACGATCACCCTGACCCTCACCGATGCGGCGGTCCGCGCCGCCGTCGAGGCCGCACTTGCCGGCGACGGACGGATCGTGCTCACCGGCGGCGACGAACACGCGCTCGGCGTCATCGCCAGCGTGCCCAACGTCGGCAACCTGCCGACCGGTCAACCGGCGGCGATCATCCAGGCCGAGCGACGTGCCCGGATCGTCGCCACCCATGCCCCCGACGACACCGGCGCCGGCGATGGTGTCGGCGCTCCGGCCGCCAGCGCTGACGTCGAGCCCGTCGCCGACCAGCCGACGACGGCGCGGATCGACGCGGCCACCCGCGAGCTGCGCGCCACGCTGGCGGTCGTCGCCGAGCTCCGCGGTTCGCGACGCCTCCCCGAGCTCCTGCGCACGGTCTCCGATCCGGGCGCGCTCGCCGACGCGGTCGCCCTGTGGGCCGAGTTCGCCGACGCCGACCGCCTGCGGGTGCTGCTGGCCGTCGACGTCGCCGACCGTGTCGACGCCATCCACGCCTGGGCGCGCAACCACCTCAACGAGCTGCAGGTCGCCGAGACGATCCGCAACGACGTCACCCAGGGCATGGACAAGCAGCAGCGCGAGTTCCTGCTCCGCCAGCAGCTGAACTCGATCCGCAAGGAGCTCGGCGAGGACGACGACGACGTCGCCGCCGAGTTCCGCGAGAAGCTCGAGTCACTCGACGCCGCCGTCGCCGTCAAGGCGTTCGTCGCCAAGGAGATCGACCGCTTCGAGCGGATGAGCCCGCAGTCGCCGGAGCACGCCTGGGTCCGCACGTGGCTCGACCGCATCTTCGAGCTGCCGTGGGGCGAGCGCACCGACGACACGCTCGACCTCGATACCGCACAACGCATCCTCGACGACGACCACTACGGGCTCGGCGACGTCAAGGAGCGGATCATCGAGTTCCTCGCCACCCGTCGTCTGCGGCGTGACCGTGGACTCGACGAACGCATCGACGCCGACGGCGGACGGCGCGTCCGCGGCGAGGGGAGCGTGCTCGCGCTCGTCGGGCCGCCGGGCGTCGGCAAGACGTCGCTCGGTGAGTCGGTCGCCCGGGCGATGGGTCGCACGTTCGTCCGCGTCGCCCTCGGCGGCGTGCGCGACGAGGCCGAGATCCGTGGCCATCGTCGCACGTACGTCGGGTCGCAACCCGGTCGCATCGCCCGCGCCCTGCAGGAGGCGGGCACCATGAACCCGGTCATCCTCCTCGACGAGATCGACAAGCTCGGCTCCGGTGGCTGGTCCGGCGACCCCACCGCGGCGCTGCTCGAAGTGCTCGACCCGGCACAGAACCACACCTTCCGCGACCACTACCTCGAGGTCGACCTCGACCTGTCCGAGGTCGTGTTCATCGCCACCGCCAACGTCGCCGACACCATCCCGGCGCCGGTTCTCGACCGCATGGACGTCATCCGCCTCGACGGCTACACGGCCGCCGAGAAGGTCTTCATCGCCGACCGCTACCTCGTGCCGCGCCAGATCGAGCGCGCCGGCTTGACGGCCGACGATGTGACGATCGGTGACGGCGTGGTCGAAGCGATCATCCACGGCTACACGCGTGAGGCCGGCGTGCGCTCGCTCGAACGCCAGATCGGCAGGCTCGTGCGCAAGGTGACCGCCAAGGTGGCCACCGGCACCGAGACGCCGGTCGTCGTCGACACCGACCACCTCAGCGACTGGCTCGGCAAGCCGACCGTCGACGACGAGGTGCCGGAGCGGACATCCGAGCCGGGTGTGGCCACCGGGCTGGCGGTCACCGGCGTCGGTGGTGACGTGCTGTTCATCGAGACCACCGTGTTCCCGACCGGGCCCGACGCCGAGCCCGGCCTGACCCTGACCGGTCAGCTCGGCGACGTGATGAAGGAGTCGGCGCAGATCGCCCTCAACTACGTGCGCAGCCACGCCGACGAGCTCGGGCTCGACGAGTCGGCGCTGCGTCGGCGGTTCCACGTCCACGTGCCCGCCGGTGCCGTGCCCAAGGACGGCCCATCGGCCGGGATCACGATGACCACGGCGCTCGTGTCGCTGCTCAAGAACACGCCGGTGAAGCCGAACGTCGGGATGACCGGTGAGATCACGTTGCAGGGCAAGGTGCTGCCGATCGGTGGCGTCAAGCAGAAGGTTCTCGCCGCTCACCGCATGGGCCTGACCGAGGTCGTGCTGCCGAAGCGCAACGGCCGCGACCTCGACGACGTGCCCGACAACGTCCGCCAGGACATCACCTTCCACCTCGCCGACACCTACGCCGACGTGCTGGCGGTCGCCTTCGGGTGAACCGCAGCCCTCGGGCCGACACCACCGGGGTCGCCGCCACCGGGGTCGCCGCTCAGCTCGCGGCGGCCTCGGCGTCGTGGAGGCGCGAGCCCATCAGGTCGAGGCGGTCGAGGGTGCCGGCGAGACGTCCCAGGGTGACGATGCCGTCGACTGCGGCGGCGTCGTCGTCCCCCACCTCGCGGGCGGCATCGACGACGACGCCGATCCGGCGCGCCGGGGCATCGTCGTCGGCGGGCTCGCGGTGCTCGCTGTGCTGGAGCCGGTCGACGGTCGCGTCGGCGTCGTCGAGCAGGCGCGCCGCGGCCCGGGCGAGCGCCGGAACCGTCGTGTCGGGCGGTGCCAACTCGTCGACCGACGTGGCGGCGAGGCGCGCCGCCAGTGCCGTCGTGACCAGCGACCAGGCGAGATCGGGCTCGACCTCGGGTGTCCCGCGCTCGGAGAGCAGGACCCCCAGCGCCTCACTCGCCCGGCGGCTGGCGGCGAGTGCGGCGTCGTCGGCCGCGGCGACTGCGGTGTCGTTCGGAGCGGCACCGGTGAGGAGCCGTCGAGCCCGGGTGAGGAACGCCGACCCGGCGAGCGCGACCGCCTGACCGCCCGAGGCGCGCATCGCGCCGCCCGCGCCTCGGGGCCACAGCACGACGCTGGCGATGAGGCTGATCGAGGCACCGACCGCGACGTCGGTCAGGCGCGTGCGTGCTGGTGACCAACCCTTGGCACCCATGAGGTCGAAGAGGATGACGATGTAGAGCGTCGTCGCCGCCTGCCCGGCCGCGAGGCCCACGGCAGTGGTCGCATACGTCGACAAGAAGACACCCACGGGCAAGAACACCCACAGCAGCCAGTGATAGCCGGTCGGTGTCACGAACGCGCTGGCCACGAGGAACCCGGCGGCGGCGCCGACGAGCGTCTCCGCGACGGTGGCCGCAGTGGTCGTGAAGTTCGAGCGAACGGTCACGAACGCGCCGAGCCCGACCCAGAATGCGTGGCGCAGGTCGCCGACCATGGCGACGGTGCTCGCTGCCCCGAGCGCGATGGCGACCCGGAGCGAGTTACGGAACACGACGGAGTCGGGCCGGAGGTGCCACCCGAGCTGGGTGCGCCACGACGCCAGCGTGGCGGTCACCGATGCGCGGGAAGTGCCGGTCTTCGCTGGTCCGCCCAAGCTCACCTCGCTGGAGGCGCCGACGGCGAGTGCTGCTTCCGACAGCATCCACGCCGGTGACGCACCGATCACCTCGCTGACCGCGGATCCGGCGGCGGGGGAGTCCGGTTGCAGCGCCGCATGGACCCGGCTGCGCAGTGTTCGCCCGAGGTCGTCGCGAGCCGCGCTCAGGCGAGCATGGGTCTCCGACCGCACTGGTTCGTTGTCGATGAAGCCCTGCCCGCAGCGTCGCAGCACCTCGGCGGACGCCGTGACGAGCGGGAGGTACTCGGCGGGCACCGGCCGTTGTCGGAGACCGCGAACCAGCTCGCGGATCCACGTCAGTTGCTCGAGCACGTCGACGGTCGCCCGTTCGCGCTCGGTGGGACCTGCCGGCCGAGCCGGCGTGGTCCGGAAGCGGCGGCGCGCCTCGGCGACCGTCTCATCGGCCCGCTCCACGATCGGCTGCACGCTGTCGCGCTGGACGGCGTCGTGATCGACCGTGCCGCCGGGCGTCGCCGCGACGGCGACGTCGAGGAGGTCGGCCAGTGCGTCGAGCGCGTTGCCGATCGAGCGGGCGATGGAGCGTTGCTCTGCGGCCGGCCACATCGTCACCGCAGCGACCGTGGCCACGACACCGCCGATGACCCAGCCGGCCAGGCGGTCGCCCAGGGGCGCCGAAGACTCCGGCAACGTGGCGTTGAACAGCAGGATCAGTGTCAGGGCGTGGGCGCCGGCGGTGAAGTACCCGCCGAACACGCGGACGGCCTGCAGCGCGAACCCCACGACGACGATCACGATCGCGGCGGCGATCCGCGAGCGCGACGCCTCGGTGGCGACGACGATGATGAGCATGCCGGCGACCGTGGTGGCGACGTAGGCAAGTGCGCGAGCGCGCATGGGGCCGCCGAAATCGCCGAGGCGGAGCAGCACGAACGTGCCGACCACGGCGAGCATCCCCATCGTCCGCTCCTCGAGCACGACGTCCACGACGACGATGACGAACGGCAACACGATGGCGAGTCGCAGCCCCTTCAGTGCCGCGAGGGTGCGGGGGCTCGACGGTGTCGTCGAGGCGGCCGAGCCCGCGGGCTGCGACGCGGCGACGTGGGATCGAGTCACCGCCTCGGACCTTACGTTCCGCCCGGCCGCCCAGCGGACCAGCGGCGTCTGCGGGACGGCCGCCTGGTCGGAGTCCGTCGCTTGATCGTCGGCGCAGTGTCGTCGAAGCTGGTTGGCATGTTCGCCGATCGCGGTGAGGCCGGGCGTCGGTTGGCCGACCGGGTCGCCGGGCTCGAGCTGCAGCCACCGGTGCTGGTCGTCGGGTTGCCGCGTGGCGGTGTGCCCATCGCCGCCGAGGTGGCACGCCGTCTCGGTGCACCTCTCGACGTCGTCCTCGTGCGCAAGATCGGCGTGCCCGGCTACCCCGAACTGGCGATGGGTGCCCTCGGCGAGGACGACGTGATCGTGCGCTCCGACGACGTGATCGCCCACGCCGACGTGCGACCCGACGAGTTCGAGCGTGCGGTCGACCTCGCCCGCGCCCAGCTCGCCGCCCAGCTCGCCCGCTTCCGTCGCGACGGGGTTCGCCACGACCTCGACGGCCACACGGTCGTCGTCGTCGACGACGGCATCGCCACCGGGGCGACGGCGCGTGCCGCCTGCGCCGTGCTGCGCGCCGGCGGGGCGGCGCACCTCGTCCTCGCCACACCGGTTGCGCCCCATGGCTGGGAGGCCAGCCTGGCCGGCGTCGCCGACACCTACGTCGCCCTCGAGACGCCGAGGCACTTCGGCGCGGTCGGCGCCTACTACGCCGACTTCTCCGAGACGACCGATGCGGCGGTGCTCACAGCCCTCGCCGGGGAAGGCTGATCAGCCGAAGTCGCCGAACGCGTCGACGACGTCGTCCTGGCTGAACGACCGGAAGGCGATCAGCGTGATCGTCGACACCACGCCGGGCTCGCGGGAGATGTGCTCGGTGACGACGCGGGCGATGTCCTCGTGCGTCGGCACGGTGACGATGACGACGATGTCGGTCTCGGAGCCGGCCACCGAGTGCGACTCGCGCACGCCGTCGATGGCGGCGAGGCGCGGCGCCAGGTCGGCGATCGCTGCGGCGTCGGCCTGGACGTGGACGAAGGCGTTGATCACCGGCTCAGCCTGCCAGCGCGGTCGCGACGTGGTCAACCTGGCGCCCGCCGGCGGCGGCACGGCGCCTGCTGACCGGCTGCGGCGCCGGTCAGCCGACCGTGATCGGGATCGAGCGCGGCCCGCGGACCTGGCCGCCCGCCCACGTGACGAGGGCCGGGTCGACGACGGAGAACTCCGGCATCGCCGCCAGCCAGCACTCGATCGCCACGCGCAGCTCCATCCGGGCGAGGTTCGATCCGGCGCAGCGGTGGATGCCGGCGCCGAAGGCGAGGTGCCGGTTCTGCTGGCGGTCGAGGATCACCTGGTCGGCGTCGGGGAAGACGGACGGGTCGCGGTTGGCGGCCGGGAAGTTCATCAGCACCCGCTCGCCGGACTTGATCGGACAGCCCTCGTACTCGACGTCGTCGATCAACCGCCGGGCCATCGTGACCGGGGCGTAGGCGCGGAGGAACTCCTCGATCGCGGTGGGCATCAGGTCGGGCTCGTCGATCAGCCGGCGGCGGTCGTCGGGGTGCAGAGCGAGGTGCCACATCGTCGAGCCGATCGACGACCACGTCGTGTCGATGCCGGCGATCAGCAACAGCGCGCACATGCCCATCACGACGTCGATGCCGATCGGTTCGCCGTCGTGCTCGGACTGCAAGAGTTCGGTGATGAAGTCGTCGTGGGGGGTGGCCTGGCGGTCGGCGATCGCCTCCTGCAGGTAACCGATGATGCCGGTGATGCCACGCCGGCGGCGCTCGGGGTCGTGGGCGAACTCGAGGACGTCACGCACCCACTCGGTGAACGTCGGCGCCATCTCCTCGGGCACACCGAGGATGTGGCCGATGACGCGCACGGGGATCTGCTGGGCGTACTCGGCAGCAGCGTCGCCCTCGCCGCGGTCGCGGATCTGACCGGCGAGGCGTTCGCACAGCTCACGCGTGAACACCTCGTACTCGGCGACGCGCTGCGGGCTCATCGTCGGCAGGATCAAGCGACGCGTCCAGGTGTGCAACGGCGGATCGGAGCTGATCGGGGGAACGCCCGATGCCAGCACCGGGGCGTCGGCGGCGACGGTGCCGTTGGCGCCCGGCACCGGGATCATCGGGACGACGCTGATGCCGTTGCCCGACGGGAACGTCTCGATGTCGTGGGCGATGGCGTAGACGTCGGCGTAGCGGGTGGGCATCCACGACCCGCCCCAACGCTCGCTGTGGGCCATCGGGCAGCGCTCACGCAGATCGTCCCAGATCGGGAACGGGTCGGCGAGGTACTGCGGATCGAAGATGTCGTAGTCGGTCGCCCAGTCGCGCACCGGCTCGGTGTGGGGTCCACTGTCCTGGGCGGCGTCGAGGTCGGAGCTCATGAATGGAACAGTGTGCCAGACCATCGGCTGTGGGTGCCACTCGGGTGGATGCGCCGGTGAATCAACAGATCGCCACCGAAAAAGCAAGGGGGAGACTCGACGCGACATCACTACTAGTGTCGGCTCATGACCGCGTCGCCCGCGATCGACGGATCTGCACCGCCGGTGCACCGTTCGACCGGGGCATTCGGCGTGATCGTCTTCCTGGCGTCCGACCTGATGCTGTTCGGCGCCTTCTTCGGCGCCTACTTCCTGCTCCGGTCGACCAACGAGCCATGGCCGCCCGCCGATGTGCATCTCGAGACGGTGCGCTCGGCCGTGTTCACGGTCGTGCTGGTGGCGAGTTCGTTCACGATGAACGGCGTCGATCGGGCGCAGGAGCGCGAGGACTCGGTGGGCATGCGCCGCTGGCTGGTGGCCACGATCGCCCTCGGCGGTGCCTTCCTCGTCAACCAGTTGCTCGAGTACACGACGCTCGACTTCAGTGCCGATGACGGGCCGTACGGTTCGATCTTTTGGGGGCTGACCGGGCTGCACGCGGTCCACGTCACCGCCGGGCTGGCGGTCATGGCACTGCTCTACATCCGCGCCGCGCGGGCGCGGGACCTCGTCGAGGTCACCCCGTGGACCCGCGGGGTCTCGCTGTTCTGGCACCTCGTCGACGTCGTCTGGATCGCCGTCTTCGTGACCATCTGGGTGATCCGATGACCGGCACCGTCGCCCGCCTGCTCGGCTCGCGGCTGACGGTGGTGGCGGTGGCGGTGGTGGCAGTCGGTGGCGGTGTCGTCGCCGCCGTCAGCGGATCCTCGGTCGGGGCGCAGTCGCCCGACTTCGAGCTCGGTGCCAACCTCTACGAGACACACTGTTCGGCGTGCCACGGCGTCGACGGCACCGGTGTCGAGAACCGCGGCCCGAGCCTCGAGCCCGAGGGCGAGGCGTCGGTCGATTTCGTGTTGCGCACCGGTCGTATGCCGCTCGCCGATCCGTGGAAGCAGGCCGACGCCGGCCCGGTTCGATTCGACGACGAGCAGATCGACGCCCTGGTCGCCTACGTCGGGCAGTTCGGCGACGGTCCACCCATCCCCGACGTCGACCCGGAGCGTGGCGACCTCGCCCGGGGCGGCGACCTGTACCGGCTGAACTGCGCCGCCTGCCACGTGTCGTCGGGGGCCGGTGCCCCGATCGGCGGCAACCGGCGGGCGCCGAACCTGGTGCGATCGACACCGACCGAGGTCGGCGAGGCGATCCTCGTCGGCCCCGGTGCGATGCCGATCTTCGATCAGTTCTCCTCCGACGACATCGACTCGATCGCCGCGTACATCGAGGAGCTGAAGCGGGAGAACACGACCGGCCCGTCGAAGTTCGGTGGCGCCGGCCCGGTGGCCGAAGGGCTCGCCGCCTGGTTGCTCGCCCTGGTCCCGCTGGTCGCCCTGACCCGCTGGATCGGCAACCCACGGTCGGGACGCGACCGCACGATCGAGCAGCAGGAGTCCGAGCCGTGACCGCCCAGCAGGTCAATCGCCGCGCCGAGATCGCCGCCATCGTCGCCTTCGTGCTGGCGATCGGCGGTGGTGTCCTCGCCGCCTACGGCTACTGGTCGGACCACACCGAGGTCTGGCTGGGGCTCGGACTCGCCGTGTGTCTCGGGGGGATCGGCTTCGGCCTCGTCTCGTGGGCGAAGTACCTCGACCTCGACGAACACGTCGTGCAAGAGCGTCATCCGCTGCGGACGACGGTCGAGGAGCAAGCGGACCTGCAGGAAGAGGTCGACGAATCGGCACGCACGCTGGGGCGTCGCCCGCTGATCGCGGCGCTGTTCGCCGGCTCCCTGGCCAGCCTCGTCGTCGGGTTCGTCGGCCCCATCGGTTCGCTCGGTCCCAAGCCGCGCGGTGAGCGCGGTCGCACGTCGTGGTCTGCCGGCAGTCGGCTGGTGACGTCCGCGGGGACACCGATCGGCGTCGATTCCGGGGGCATCGACCAACTGGCGACCGTGTTCCCCGAGGGACACGTCGGCGCCGACGACTCGCAGGTGATCCTGCTGCGCCTCGATCCCGACGTGCTGACGGCGCGGACGGTCGAACAGGGTGCCGTGGCGGGCTGGGTGGCGTACTCCAAGATCTGCACCCACGCCGGCTGCTCGGTCGGCCTGTTCGGCGTCGATTCGCGGCCGCCGCAGGTGCTCCGTCAGCTCGTCTGCCCGTGCCACCAGTCGGTGTTCGATCCCGTCGACGCCGCTCGACCGGTGGGCGGTCCGGCGACGCGGTCGCTGCCGCAGCTGCCGCTCGGCCTCGACGACGAGGGCTACCTGATCGCCTTGTCCGACTTCGACCGACCCGTCGGCCCGCTCGCCTGGGACGAAGCATGAGTGACACGACGACCGAGCGTCCGCAGGACCGCACCGACGGCCCGCCGGAGCAGGAGGAGGTGGCGCAGCACCACCGGCGTGGCCTCGTCGAGCGGTACGTCGACTCGATCACCAGCCGCACCGGAGGCGGCAGCTGGTTGAACCAGAACCTGCGCAAGGTGTTCCCCAGCCACTTCTCGTTCCTCTGGGGCGAGCTGGCGCTGTACTCGTTCGTCGTGCTGCTGGCGACGGGGGTCTACCTGACGCTGTTCTTCGAGGGATCGCAGCAGGAGTTGATCTACACCGGTTCGTACGAGCCGCTCCAGGGCCAGCACGTGTCTGCGGCCTACGACTCGGTGATGCGCATCTCGTTCGAGACCAAGGGCGGCCTGTTGATCCGCCAGATGCACCACTGGGCGGCCCTGATCTTCGTTGGGGCGATCGCCATCCACCTCGCCCGCGTCTACTTCACCGGTGCGTTCCGCCGACCGCGCGACCTCAACTGGTACGTCGGGCTGGTGTTGCTGCTGCTCGCCCTCGCCGGTGGGTTCACCGGGTACTCCCTGCCCGACGACCTGCTCTCGGCCACCGGTTTGCGCATCACCTACTCGATCATCCTCGCCCTGCCCTTCATCGGCGAGCGGCTGACGTACCTCATCTTCGGCGGCGAATGGCCGGGCACCGACATCATCGGCCGGCTCTATCCGGTGCACATCCTGATCATCCCGCTGACGATCATCGCCCTGCTCAGCGTGCACCTCGCCCTCGTGTGGCACCAGAAGCACACCCAGTTCAAGGGTCCCGGACGAACCGAACGCAACGTCGTCGGCGAGCGGGTCTGGCCGGCCTTCGCGATGAAGTCGATCGGCCTGTTGTTCCTCGTCGCCGGGGTGATCGCGGCGATGGGTGCGCTGTTCGACATCAACGCCGTCTGGCTCTACGGGCCGTACAACGCCGCCGATGCGACCTCGTACTCGCAACCCGACTGGTACATCGGCTTCCTCGAGGGTTCGGTGCGTCTGTTCCCGCCATGGGAGATCCGCATCGGCAGGTACATGATCAACAACCTGGTCTTCTCGGCCGTGCTGATCCCCGGGCTGATCTTCGTCGGGTTGTTCGCCGTGCCGTGGTTGGAGCGCAAGTTCACCGGTGATCGCCGCGACCACCACCTCCTCGACCGTCCGCGCGATGCACCGGACCGCACGGCGGTGGGCGTGGCGTCGACGTTCTTCGTCACGGTGCTGTTCCTCGCCGGTGCCCAGGACGTCATCGCCAACACGCTGCAGATGTCCGTCGGCCGAGTGACGACGGTGTTGCAGATCGTCCTCCTCGTCGGCACGCCGCTGTCGTGGTATCTCACCCGGCGGGCGTGCATCGCCTTGCGCGACCGGCCCGGTCCGGACCGCACCGAGCGTGCCGCCCCGGTCGCCCGCACCGCCGGCGGTGGCTACGTCGGCCACGACGACCCACAGAACGCGCACGCCCCGACCGACGATCCGCTCGAACCGGTGGAGGTGATCCCGTGATCTCGACGCAGGCCATCGTGCGTTCGCCGCTCGAACCCCCGCTCACCGACGAGGCCGAGACGATGGACAACGTCTACGCGGCGCTGTTGTGGATCGGCCTCGGCGTGCTGGCGCTGGTCACCGTGCTGGTGATCTGGATCATCTTCCGCTATCGGCGACGCACCGACGAGCTGCCGCGGCAGAAGCACTACAACATCCCGATGGAGGCGGCCTACACGATCATCCCGTTCCTGGTCGTGCTCGGCATCTTTGCCGTCACGCTCATCACGGTGAACGAGATCGATGCGGCCGACGACGACCCCGACCTGGTGGTCCACGTGACGGCGTTCCAGTGGTCGTGGGAGTTCGAGTACCCCGAATACGGCGTGACGATCGTCGACGACAGCGTCACCGAGGACCCGGTGCTGGTGTTGCCGTCGTCGTCGACGGTGCGCTTCGAGCTGGAGTCGCTCGATGTCATCCACTCGTTCTGGATCACCGCCTTCCGCTTCAAGCGCGACATGATTCCGGGCAGCCCGAGCAGCTTCAGCGTCGACATGGACGACCGCACCGGATCGTTCCCCAACACCGGTGTGTGCGCCGAGTTCTGCGGACTCGACCACGCCTACATGCGGTTCGGGGTCGAGGTGCTGCCGCCCGACGAGTTCGAGGCCTGGATCACCGAGCTGCAGGAGGTTGCGGAATGACCACCACCGCCGACCGTCCCGCCGAGCCCCGACGGCTGGGTGATGGTGACGAGCGGCGGCTCGTCGAGGTCGACTCGTTCCTCACCGACGTCGAGCCGGGCCACCTGCCACGCTCGATCGCCGGGTGGTTGACGACCACCGACCACAAGGCGCTCGGCATCGCCTACATCCTGACGTCGCTGGTGTTCCTCGCCATCGGCGGCGCGCTCGCCGGCATCATCCGTGCCGAGCTCGCCGAACCAGGCATGCAGCTCGTCAACGAGCAGACCTACAACGGCGTGTTCACGATCCACGGCAGCGTGATGGTGTATCTGTTCGCCGTCCCGTTCGGGTTCGGCCTCGCCAACTACCTCATCCCGTTGCAGATCGGTGCGCCCGACCTCGCCTTCCCGCGGCTCAACGCCTTCTCGTACTGGCTCTACGCGATCGGCGGGGCGGTGATGCTGCTCGGCTTCGTCAGCGACGGCGGCGCCGCGGCGTTCGGGTGGTTCGCCTATCCGCCGCTGTCCGGGGCGGGGTACTCGCCGGGCCTCGGTGCCGACCTGTGGATCATCTCGGTCATCCTCACCGGCACGTCGGGCACGTTGACCGCGGTCAACGTGATCACCACGGTCACGATGATGCGCGCCCCGGGGATGACGTTGTTCCGCATGCCGATCCTCACCTGGAACCTGCTGCTGACGTCGTTCATGGTGCTGCTGGCGTTCCCGGTGCTGTCCGGGGCGCTGTTGATGCTGGAGGCCGATCGGCAGTTCGGCACCCACTTCTTCGACCCCACCGACGGTGGTGCGCCGATCCTGTGGCAGCACCTGTTCTGGTTCTTCGGGCACCCGGAGGTGTACATCGTCGCCTTGCCCTTCTTCGGGGTGATCACCGAGATCTTCCCGGTCTTCGCCCGCCGCCCGATCTTCGGCTACAAGGGCCTGGTCCTGGCGACGTTGGCGATCTCGGCGCTGTCCACGTCGGTGTGGGCACACCACATGTTCGTCACTGGCGAGGTCGTGCTGTCGTTCTTCGCCCTCACGTCGTTCCTCATCGCCGTGCCGACGGGCGTCAAGGTCTTCAACTGGCTCGGCACGATGTGGGAGGGGTCGCTGACCTTCGAGGCGCCGATGAAGTTCGCCCTCGGCTTCCTCGTCACGTTCGTCGGCGGCGGGATCACCGGGGTGATGCTCGCCTCGCCGACGCTCGACTTCCACCTGTCCGACACGTACTTCGTCGTCGCCCACTTCCACTACGTCATGGGGGGCACGGTCGTGTTCGCGATGTTCGCGGCGATCTACTTCTGGTGGCCGAAGGTCACGGGGCGAATGCTGTCGGAGAAGCTCGGCAGCTGGCACTTCTGGCTGCTGATGATCGGGTTCAACATGACGTTCTTCGGCATGCACCTCCTCGGCCGCTACGGCATGCCGCGGCGGGTCGCCGACTACGAACCGATCGAGGCGTTCGAGTTCTGGAACATGGTCTCGTCGATCGGCTTCGTCGTGCTGGTGGCGGCGATGGTGCCGTTCGTGATCGCCGTCGTCAAGTCGTTGCGTGGGCCGCGCACGGTCGGCGCCGACCCGTGGCACGCCAACTCGCTCGAGTGGGCCACCACGTCGCCACCGCCGGAGCACAACTTCGCCTGGCTGCCGCCGATCCGCTCGGAGCGGCCGGTGTTCGACCTGCGCTGGATCAACCACGACGACGTCGGCTCGCTCGGCACGCAGCACGCCTGGGAGGCACGCGCCGACCACGACGACCACTGGCTGCCGTTGCACCAGTGGTCGGAGCACCCCGAGGCCGAACCGACGGCGCGCTCCGACAACCTCACCGACGCGCACGATCACGATCACGATCACGGCCCGTCCGGCAACGGCGACGGTCCGTCGACCGACGGTGCCGACGGTGCTGACGGCGGGCCCGCCGAGGAGCGCCCCCGATGAGGCTGGAGACGATGCTGTGGACCGGTGTGGCCGTGTACTTCATCGTCATCGCCGTCATCTACTTCCTCGTCGGCGGCGAGGCGGTCGGGGTGAGCGTGCTGCTCGCCGCAGCGGCGCTCGGCGGTCTGGTCGCGGGGTGGTCGTGGGACTGGCATCGGCGTCACGGTGCGCGTCCCGAGGACCTCGTCGACGCCGACGCCCGCGACGAGACCGGCGTCGTCGGCATCTTTCCCACCGAGAGCCTGCGGCCGGTGGCTCTGGCGGTCGGGCTCACCGCCCTGCTCGTCGGCGTGCCGCTCGGATCGTGGATGAGCATGGCCGGCTTGGCGATCATCGCCTCGCAGGTGCTGTTGCTGGTGCGCGACCTGGACAGCTGACGGGAGGAGGTGACCGACCGACGATGATCGCCCACACCAACCCGGCCGAGCACGTCACGCTGGTCGTCGTCGCCCTCGCCGCCGCCGGCATCTACGCCGTCGCCTGGTGGCGGCAGGACCCGAGCCGCCGGACCACGTGGCGGCTGTGGGCCTGGACCGGCGGGCTCGTGGCCCTCGCCGTGTCGACGTCGCCCGACTTCGAGCGTCTCGCCCACGAGTCGTTCACCGGTCACATGGTGCAGCACCTGTTGATGATCCTCGTCGCCGGGCCGCTGCTGGTGCTCGCCCGCCCGGTCCGCACCCTGCGCGCCGGGTTCGACCGCCCGGCCCACCTGTCGCCGGTGGAACGCAAGGTGGCGGCGACCTGGCGGCGCAGCGGTCCGCTCGCCGCGCCGGCCCTGTTCGTCGGTGTCCTCTTCGTCACCCACCTCACGGGCATCTACGACGCGGCCCTCGACTCGCGGTTCGTCCACGACCTCGAACACGTCGCCTACCTCGGCAGCGCGATCGCGTTGTGGGCGGCGGTGCTCTCGGCCGGCAGTGCCGCCGCCCCGGCACGGGTGGCGGGTGTGTTCGCCGTGATCGCCGGGAGCGCGCTGCTCGGCGTGGTGCTGCTGACGGCGTCGGTCCCGCTGATGGACACCTACGCCGACCAGCTCGGTGCCGACCGCGCCCTCGACGACCAGCGCGCCGCGGCGTCGTTGATGTGGGTCGGGGGCATGGCGTTGAGCCTGCCGCTGCTGCTCACGGCGGTGTGGCGTTGGGCGAGCGCGGAACAGCGCACTGCCGAAGCCGCCGAGCGCCTCACCTCGTCCGCCGTCGCCGCCGGCCCGCGCCGCTGACACCGGGCCACATTGTCGACCGAGGCGCGTCCAGGCAGGCGTCGGGCTGGTGGGCGGCGAGTTCAGGCGGCGGCGCGCGCCGCGCGCAGGCGGGCGTCGGCGATGATCACGCCGAGGTGGGTGAACGCCTGTGGATAGTTGCCGATCAGCTCGCCGAGGCCGACGTCGTACTGCTCGGCGAGCAGGCCGAGGTCGTTGGCGTAGCCGAGCAACTGATCGAACAGCGCCGTCGCCTCGTCGACACGGCCCTGCAGGCTGAGCACCTCCACGAGCCAGAACGAGCACAGCAGGAACGCCCCCTCGTCGTCGTTGGCGCGGCCGGTGCCCGGCTCACCGGTGGGGTCGTCGCCGAAGCGACGCAGGAGACCGCCGGGGTGCATCTCCAGGTCGGCGCGGATCCGCTCGACGGTGGCGACCATCAGCGGGTCGGTGGCCTCGATGAACCCGACGAGGGGGAGGTTGAGCAGGCTGGCGTCGACGACGTCGGCGCCGAACGACTGCACGAAATGGCTCCCGGTGGGATCGAGGCCGTCGCGGTGGATCGTGTCGCGGATTTCGTCGCGGAGCTGCTTCCAGCGCTCGAGGTCGACGCCGTCGAGGTCGTGGTCCTCGACGAGGCGCACGGCCCGATCGAGCGCCACCCACACCATCACCTTCGAGTGCACGTAGTGGCGCGGTTCGCTGCGCAGCTCCCAGATACCGCGATCGGGGCGTTGCCAGTGGTCGATCGCCCGCTCGACCAGCGAGGTCAGGAACCGCCATTCGTCGGGGTTCATCGGCTCGCCACCGTCGGCCGCGGCGTGACACTGCCAGAGGTGGGCGGCGGCGAGCAGGTGGCCGTACACGTCGAGTTGCACCTGGGTGGCGGCGGCGTTGCCGATCCGCACTGGCCGCGATCCACGCCAACCGGCGAGGTCGAGCTCGACCTCGGTGATGCGGCGGCTGCCGTCGCATGTGTAGAGGACCTGCAGCTCGGCGCCGCGCCCGGCCGCCGAGCGCATGATGAAGTCGCGGAACGCCTGGCCCATCTCGGGATGGCCGACGAGCGAGAACGCGTCGAGTGCCATCGTGGCGTCGCGGATCCAGCAGTAGCGGTAGTCCCAGTTCGAGTCGCCACCGACGATCTCCGGCAGCGACGTCGTCGGGGCGGCGATGATCGCACCCGTCGGTGCGCAGTTCAGCGATTTGAGCACGAGCGCCGACCGTTCCACGGCCTCGGCGTGGGGGCCGTCGAGTTCGGTGCGCTGCGACCAGCGCTCCCACCAGGTGACCGTCTCGTCGAGATGGTCGCGGACGTCGGCGGCGGAGGCCGCCTCAGGAACGATGCGGTGCGCCGGTTGGGCCAGCGCGGTGATGTCGATCGGGTGGTCGGCTTCGACGACGCAGCGGCCGTGGAGGATGCCGTCGTCGTGGTCGATCTCGAAATCGACCGAGGCGGCGATCACCAGCGCGTCGTCACCACCGATCGCGGTGACGACGCCGGGCCCGTCACGGCGCAGCCACGGCGTCACCTCGCCGAAGTCGAACCGTGGCACCACGACGATGTCGACCTCGATCCGCCCGTTGCACTCGAGACGCCGCAGCAGCTCGTCGCGGGGTTCGTGGGCTCCGCCGCGTCGCATGGCGAAGGCGTCGGTGATGCGCAGCGTTCCGTGGGCGGTGCGCAGCGTGGTCTCGAGGACCATCGTGTGCGGCAGGTAGCGCCGCCCCCGCTCGATGATCTCGTCGCGCGGGACGACGGCGAAGTAGCCGCCGCGATCGTGGTCGATCAGCCTGGCGAACGTCGGGTCGCGGTCCATCCGTCGCAGGCACGCCCAGTCGATCGACCCGTCGCGGCTGACGAGTGCGGTCGAGTGGCAGTCGGAGAGCAGTGCGTAGTCGCCGATGGGGAGCGAGGGGCACGCGGGATCGGGCAGCGTCACACGACGACGATGCCCGTTCACTGCGCCCGCAACCATTGGCCACCGTCACGTCGCCACGCCCACGCTGTCACGCCGCCACGCACACGCCAGCGCGGGGACGCGAGTCGGGCCCGTGAGGTGCGTTCCCGTTGCGGGGAAAGGCTTGGATCACTCGGTCACGCTCTCGCGTGGCGCCTGATCCCAGTACGAACACCTCGACGGACCCAGCGACATCGTCGCGCCCGTCGTCGGGGAATGCAATGGGCGCGTCGAACCGTCGCTCAATTGCCGCGCACGACGAGCATGTTCTCGCGGAAGATGGCGCTCGTCGGCCCCTGCGGCTGGTACGTGCCGAGGACGACGACCAGCGTCGCGCGGACTTCGTCGTAGAAGCTCGGGCGTTCGGCGACGACGAGTTCGTACGAACCGAGCGGCAACCGTCCGAAGACGGGCAGCGGTGTCTGGAACACGCCGACCCCGTTGGCGAGGCCGGTCACGACGAGGCCGATCGGCTCCACGGTGACGGTGACGACCTCGCCGGGAACGAAGCCCTGGCCGACGATCGTCGTCGTGCTCCGTTCCGTGACCGATGCCGGCGACGCCGCCAGCTGCGGTGCGAGGCGTCCCTCGCCGATCATCGTCACCCGCGTGGTCGCCGACCCGCTGATGACATCGAGCACGGCCGTGCGCGCACCGCCGGCGGTGGCGGTCATCCGGACCCGCACGACGCACGTCGCGCCGGGCGCCAGCGCGGCAACCCGGCAGCTGTCGGAGACGATCTCGAAGTCGCCCGGGTGGTCGCCGCTGACGAACAACTGGATCGGGCCGGCGACGTTGCCGCCGTTGCCGATCGTGATCTCGGCGACCGCGGTGGGGATGTTGATCGCCACCAGCCCGAACTCGAGCGGGTTCGGTGCAGCCGACAAGATGACGATCGGGTCGACACTCGGACCGGGGGGCGCCACGGTGGTCGTGGTGGTCGACGGGGGCGGCGTCGTGGTCGGTGGCGTCACCTGGGCGGTCAGTGCAGCGGTCGTCTCGAGCGCCTCGAAGCCGGCCTCGCGCACGACGAGCTGGGCGTTGACAGCACCATCGGCGACGGGTGCGGTGAAGCGCACGTCGACGGTGCACGTGGCACCCGGCGGGATCCACTCGCCGACGACGCAGGAGCCGCCGGTGACGACATAAGCGGGCGACGTGGTGACCATTTCGGTGGGCAGGATCGAGCTCGTCCCGGTGTTGGTCACCGTCGTCGAGCGGGTGAGGGAGGCACCCGAGGTCTGGGTGCCGAAATCGAGGTCGTCGATGCGGAACGAGGCGTCGCGCTCGCGCAGCATGGCGTGGTACTGGTCGCCGAAGGTCGGTTGGCCGAGCAGCGTGCCACCGCCGTTGGTCGTCCAGGCGACGTAGCGCCCGCTGCCGGAGATGACCGGCTCGCGATGGTCGCCGACGATGGCACCGCTGGCCGACTGGTTGATGGTCTCGACGTCGAACCCGGCACCGAAGCCGGGGACCGACGAGTAGGCGACGCTGAGGAACGGGGCGGGGAAGTCCTCACAGCCCGGCTCGGGGACCGTGCCGGCGCACTGCGGCCGTTGGTGCACGAACGTCACCTGTGAGCCGTCCTCGGAGATCGACGAGAAGCGGGCTTGCTCGTCGACGGGACTGACGAGGACGAAGGCGGGTGTCGCCCGCTCGCGCACGTACACCCACGGACCGGCGACGTCGTCGCTCAGCCCGGTGAGCCGCTGGTCGGACACGAACGAGACGAAGCTGCCGTCGTCCGAGACGCTCGGTGAGTACGACTCGCCGTCGACGTCGCCGTCGGGAGAGCTGACGAGCGCGATCTCGGTGGCGCCGGCGACCCAGCTGGCGACGGTGAGGTCGGAGCAGTCGCAGTCGTCGTTCCACAAGGTGGCGACGACGACGTTGCCGTCGGCGGAGACGTCGATCGAGTTGTCACGGAGCTCGAACGAGGTGGTGCCGGCGACGTAGGGGCTGAAGTCGCCGATCGAGTCGACCGGCATGTCGCTCTGGATGATCGTCGCACCGATGTCGAAGCGGACGACGCGCGAGGCCATCGGGACAGCGACGACGTCGCCGTCGAAGTCGACCGCCGGCTGACCGATCTCCTCGGTCGGCACCTCGGCGAGGACCTGCGAGCTCGTCGGGTCGCATCGATCGACCACTTCGATGCGGGTGAAGCCGTTGGGGACCGGATCGACGGCCTGGGCGGGCACCGCCCGCGCCGGCTGCACCTGGGCCGGCTGCACCTGGGCTGGCTGCACCTGGGCTGGATGCACCTGGGCTGGATGCACCTGGGCTGGCTGCACCTGGCCCGGCCGGCGCAGCCCGATGATGATCGGCGGCTCGGTGGTCGTGGTGGTCGTGGTGGTCGTGGTGGTGGGCGGCGGGATCGGCGGGCCGATGCGCACGACGGCGGCGACGCAGCCGTTGCCACTGACGCCGACCTCGTCGCCCGGGAACGGCGTTTCGATCGTCGTGTCGTCGAGGCCGATGTGGGCGCCGACGCCCGGGATCCCGGCGGTCGACGATCCGGCGCCACGGTCGTGACCGCCTCGCCGCGCCGCGAGAGGTCGGTGCGGAATCCGCTCGTCATCTGCGGGTTCGTCTGCACCGGGGTGATCGGCTGCACGGGACCGAGCGCGGACGTCGGCGTGCGAGCCTGGTCGACCCCGACCAGCACTGCGGCGGCGATCACGACGGCGAGCACCGCCGCAGCGAGGAGCGTGCCACCCGAGTGGCGCATCCCGCCCACGGCTCAGCCGCCTGCCGGGGCAGTCGACACGGTCTCGAAGCCCGAGAACGAGACGGCAGGCGAGCACCCGCCGTCGGCGGGGATCTGCACGAGATCGCACTCGACGACCACGCTCAACGGGCTCGAACCGTCGGACACGTAGGGGGCCACGAAGTGGAAGTCGAGGTCGCGGAAGTTGCCGAGCGACGACTCGATGATCGGCACACCGCCGAGCTGCACCGAGATGATCCCGTTGTCGCCTCGGGGGTTCTGGAGGATCACGTCGGTCAAGGCGAACGTCGTGCCGGCGGGCAGCGTCGAGGCGAGCGTGGTCGCGCTGGCGCCCGGTGCGGCGCTCACGCTGAGACGGAAGTTCGCCGGTTCGGTCGTCTCGTTGAACACGTTGCCGAGGGCGCCACCGGACGTCTCGGCACCCGCGTTCTGCTCTTCGAGGGTGGCGATGTCCTCGGCGGTCTGCTGCTTCTGGGCCGCGTCCGCGACCGCTGCCTCGTCGACCTTCTCGTCGATCGCCGCCACGTCCGCCTCGATCGCCTCGGTCTCCTCGAGCGCCGTCTCGCGGGCAGCCGACTCGATCGTCGACTTGAACAACGTCTGCCAGAGCACGAACAGCAGCACCGCCAGGGCGACGACGGCAATCACCGCCTTCCAGAACCACGACGGGAGGATCGGCACCTGCACGTAGGTGCCGGTGAGCGTGATCGGTGCCACGGCTGGCAACGATGGGGTGGCTGGGGGTGCCGGAGCCTCCAGCAGCGCCGTCCCGCCGCCGGTGGTCGGCGACGGGAGCTCGCCCGGCGCCGTGGGCGGTGGCGCCTCGGGAGCGAGGATCTGCGGCTCGGCGAGGATCTCGAAGGCGTAGGTCTTCGGCTGGCCCTTCCAGATCCGCTTGGCCGGCTTGACCTTGATCGTGGCGAACCGGGCGGAGCCCGGTTCGCAGTCGATGATCGGCGGGTTGATGTCGATCTCCAGCGACTGCTCGGCGTCGGTTCCCGTAGCCCGGATGGGCACGGGCACGTTGCCGCGGTTGTCGATCGCCAGCTCGTAGCGGCCGCGCAGGCGACCGTGCCCGATCTCGGGCTGCATCTCGGCGCCCACGTCGGCGAACATGCCGACGTTCACCGTGCCTTCGGCGACGGCACTGCCCTGGGGATCTTCTTGTGGTTGGGCGCGCACCGCCCAGTCCGTCGCCCCGGGCGGGCTCGACGGCTCACGCGGCGGCGTGATCGAGACCGTGACCACCTCGTCGGTGTTCGGGAAGAGGCGGACCGAGGGCGGTTCGACGCGGATCCATCGGGCCGCGTCGCCCAACGGTTGGAAGGTGATCTGGTCGACGACCTCGCCGGTGTTGCGGACCCGCATCGTCGTGGTGATCGACGATCCCGGGTCGACGGCGAGGTCGGCGTCGGAGAGCGAAACGGTGGTACCCATCGATCCCAACCAAGCACCGCCCGGCCGACCGGTCCACGTCCGCGGGTGCACGCCGCGATGCACGACTGCGCCGCCGTGACCGCCCGATCGGGAACCGACGTGTGCTGCCCTGACGAGTGGCCGATCGGACACTCAGGGTGTATCAGCGCTGCGGTCCCACGCTCCACTTACCTCGGACGGACACCACAGGGAGACGGCGCCGGACGCGCCGAGAGGAAGATTGGGGTTCCAGAAGATGACTGCTCGACTTTCCGTACGTGTGTTGGGAACGGATCCGATCACCGAGGCGGGTGTGGCGAGTCAGATGCGCGGGCGACCGGAGGTCTACGTGCTCGACGTCTTCCACACCGACGAACCGGACGTCGTCGTCGTGGTCGTCGAGTCGCTCGACGAAGCGGCGCGATGCACGGTGCGTTCGGTCCGCCGAGGCGGTTGTGGCGCCGTGGTCGCCGTGTGCACGACCATCGACGACGGCGCGCTGATGTGCGCTGTGGAGCTCGGCATCGGCGCCCTGTTGCGACGCACCGAGGCGACGCCGGAGCGGCTCGCGGCCGCCGTCGTCTCGGCGGCTCGTGGCGAGGGTTCGATGGCACCGGACCTGCTGGGGCGGTTGCTCGAGCAGATGAGCCGGGTGCAGAACCGGGTGCTGGCACCGCGGGGGATCGGGCCGACCGGGTTCACCGACCGCGAGGTCGACGTCTTGCGGCTGCTCGCCGACGGATGCGACACCGCCGACATCGCCGGCCAGCTGGCGTACTCGGAACGGACGATCAAGAACGTGATCCACGACGTCACCAGCCGTCTGCAACTGCGCAACCGGTCGCACGCCGTCGCCTACGCGATGCGCGCCGGCGTCATCTGACCCCGCCCGCGATGAGCGGCCGGACCGGAGGCGGGGCCGGTCGCTCATTTCGTCCGCCTCCTGCGACGACCCGATGAGGGAACGGACCGGAGGCGGGGCCGGTCGCTCATCGCGTCCGCCTCCTGCGACGGCGTGATGAGGGAACGGACCGGAGGCGGGGCCGGTCGCTCATTGCGTCCGCCTCCTGCGACGGCGTGATGAGGGAACGGACCGGAGGCGGGGCCGGTCGCTCATCGCGTCCGTCTCCTGCGACGACCCGATGAGGGAACGGACCGGAGGCGGGGCCGGTCGCTCATTGCGTCCGCCTCCTGCGACGACCCGATGAGGGAACGGACCGGGGGCCGGGCCGCTGGCTCATCACGTGGCCTGGGTCGTGCGGGTGCCCGGGTTGGAGATCGTGATGACGCCGCCCCACATGCAGGTGCAGGTGCTCGACGACGTCAGCGCCGGCTTGTTGGCGACCATCACCCCGGTGGCACCGGGCGCCCACGGCGTGGTGGTCACCGGCACGCACGGCTGCGGTGTCAGCACGCCCTGCGCCGCCGACGTCGCCGCGGCGACCTGCGGGTTGGAGAGCGTCGTGCACATCCCGAACGGGGCGATGTTGACGTTCGGCTTGTGGTCCATGATCGTGGCCATCGGCACCCCGTCGGCGGTCACCCGGCCGTCCGGCAGCACGCTCAGGGCGCTCGGGGCGACGCCGAACGAACACGACATCATCGCCCCGGCGGCAACGGCGATGCCCATGTCAGGCCGACGCCTCGGGGCGGTGGTCGCTCGGTGCGGTGATCATCTCGCGGCGGCGCACCGTCGTCCACTTGCGGTCGGCGAGGAGCACCTCGTCGTCGGTTCCCGGTCCGGCCCGGCGCCGCGGCGGGGGAGACATCTCGAGGTCGAGCTGGTGCACGGGCTCGGCGATCTCGACATCGGCGCGAGGGCGGACCGGAACGACGAGGCGGACGGTGATGCCGGGGCCGTCGCGACCCGACACGGGCGCCGAGCGCAGTTCGATCTCCAGCGGCACGTCGAGCGCACCGAGCGCCTCGGGCAGGTGCTCGGCGGCGATCACGTCGTCGTCGACGAGCGCTTGCACGAGGGCGCCGAGGAGCTGGTGGGCGTCGCGGGGGTCGCCGCCGATGGCGATGCGGTAGTCGAGCTCGAACCAGCGCAGCGCTCGTTGCCGGGCGGTGACCCGGCCGTCGCCGTCGCGGACGTCGGCGACCTCGCGGTCACGGCGGTCCACCTTCTCGGCCAGCGTCAACAACGTGATCCTGGCGACGGGTGCCGTGGCGCCCGAGCGGCGTGACCCGGCAGACCCGGCATCGCCCGACGGGCCCGCGCCACTGGTCGCCGTGTCGCTGCTCGCCGTGTCGCTGGTCGCCGTGTCGCCGAACTCGACCGTGGTCACTCCGGCGGTCGCCCGGAGCCACTGCTCGAGGGCGTTGTCTGCGTGTTCGATCACGACGTCCACCCTGACGGCGGCAGCGGCGTGGCGCCAGTGACCGCGGCGACGTCCGTTGGGGCACACCTCGGTGCCCGAACGGATGTCCGTCCGCCCCCTCACCGGCGGCGCACCCGTGGCTCACGATGACAACGCAGATCGTGCGGTCCGACGCAGCACACCGTGCCGCCACCAGAACCGCCCGCAACCGACTCGAGAAGGGATCGAGAATCGTGCCGACCTACCTGTCACCCGGCGTCTACATGGAAGAGGTGTCCTCCGGCTCCAAGCCGATCGAGGGCGTCGGCACCGCCGTCGCCGCGTTCGTCGGGTTCGCCGCCGCCGGGCCCTGTCAACGAGCCGATCCTCGTCACCAACTGGACCCAGTTCGTCAACACCTTCGGCGGCTTCATCGAGGGCTCCTACCTCGCCCACTCGGTCTACGCCTACTTCCTCAACGGCGGAGGCGTCGCCTACGTCGTGCGCATCGGCGCCGGCGACGACGGCCAGCCGGGCGAGCTCCCGACGGCAGCCGGCGAGCTGCCCCCGGCCGAGGGCGATCGCATGCCCGTTCACGGTCAAGGCGAGCCCCGGGCGGCGAGCGGTGACCGCATCTCGGTCGAGGTCGCGGACGCCAGCGAGCCCGCCGACGACACGCTTCAAGCTGATCGTCCGGGCCCCGGACCAGCCCGAAGAGGTCTTCGACAACGTCACGCTGTCGCAAGGGTCCGAACAACGTCGTGACCCGCGTCAAGGACGAGTCGCAGCTGATCATCGCTCGAGGAGACCCGGGGCGCGACGGTGATGCCGGCGCGCGACGACCGTCGAGCTGGTCGGCGGCACGGCGCTGCCCGGCGCGATCGCGCGTCGCCCCGAACGACTACATCGGCGACGCCGCCGACCGCACCGGCTTCGCCGGCCTCGAGGCGGTCGACGACGTCACGATGCTCGTCGTGCCCGACCTGATGGCGGCCTACCAGCAGGGGCATCATCGACGTCGAGGGCGTCAAGGCGGTGCAGCTGGCGATGATCGCCCACTGCGAGCTGATGGGCGACCGGGTGGCGATCCTCGACACGCCGCCGGGCCTCAACGCCCAGCAGGTCAAGGACTGGCGCGTCGACGATCACCGGCTACGACTCCAAGTACGCCGCGCTGTACTGGCCGTGGGTCAAGGTCATGGACCCGGTGCAGGGCAAGGGCGTCGTTCGTGCCGCCGGCGGCCACGTGGCCGGCGTCTGGGCCCGCAACGACGACACCCGCGGCGTCCACAAGGCGCCGGCCAACGAGGTCATCCGTGGCGCGCTGTCGCCTCGAGCTGCAACATCACCAAGGGCGAGCACGACCAGCTCAACCCGACGGCATCAACTGCATCCGCTCGTTCCCCGGCCAGGGCATCCGCATCTGGGGCGCCCGCACGCTGTCGAGCGACCCGGAGTGGCGCTACCTCAACGTGCGCCGCCTGTTCAACTTCGTCGAGGAGTCGATCCTCGGCGGCACCCAGTGGGTCGTCTTCGAGCCGAACGACCTGAAGCTCTGGGACTCGGTGACGCGCACGGTCACGATGTTCCTGCGCCGGGTCTGGCGCGACGGCGCCCTCTTCGGGCGCACGCCAGGCCGAGGCGTTCTTCGTCAAGTGCGACGAGGAGAACAACCCGCCCGAGAACCGCGATGCCGGGCATCCTGACCGTCGAGATCGGCATCGCCCCGGTGAAGCCGGCCGAGTTCGTGGTGTTCCGCATCAGCCAGTTCTACGGCGGCGCCGGCGCTCGAGGAGTGACGCCGACGGAAGTTCCCACGACCAACGGTGGTGAGGTGGCCGGAGTCGAGCCGACCAGAAGTCCCGACCACCAGGTGATGAGCCGATGACCAGCAAGGTGTCGCACCATGCCCGCAGATCACCCGTCGCGGCGATCCGATTCGGCATCAGCATCGACGGCGTCGAGATCGCCAGCTTCTCCGAGCTCCAGGGGATCTCGACCGAGATCGACGTGATCGAGCTCAACGAGTCCACCGACGACGGGGTGCGCGTCATCCAAGTCGCCGGGCGACCCGAAGCGCCAACCATGACGTCAAGTTCAAGATGGCGATGGGCGCCAACCTGGAGATGAACTCGTGGCTCGAGGCTGCCCAGGCGGGGATGATGGAGCAGGCCCGCAAGAGCTGCTCGCTCGTCATGTACGACGCCGAGAACAAGCCCGTCGCCCGCTACTACCTCGAGAACGCCTGGCCGACGAAGTGCATCACTGAGCCCGCTGCGAGCCGGTGGCAACGAGGTCCTGCAGCAGGAATGGCACGCTGATCTACGAGACGATCCAGCGGGTGCGTGATGAGCGCCACGATCGCTGCGAGCCGGCAGACCGCGCCGCGTCGGCGGCTCCGAACGCCGGCCCGGGGCGACCTGCAGACCGAGTTCGAGTTCGTGCTGCCGCGCGGCTACGTCGACGCGCACGGGCACCGTCCACCGGACGGCACGATGCGCCTCGCCACGGCCCACGACGAGATCTACCCGCAGTCCGACCCGCGGGTCCGCGAGAACGAGTCGTACCTCACGGTGCTCCTGCTGACGCGGACGATCACCAAGCTCGGCACGCTGCCCGAGGTCGACACGTGCGTCGTCGAGAACCTGTTCGCGTCCGACCTGGCGTTCCTCCAGGACCTCTACCGGCGGATCAACCAGGAGGGCCACACGCAGGCCGCCGTGACCTGTCCGGCCTGCCCGACGAGTTCACGGTCGACATCGCCGGCGACGCCTCGGGGGAATCGTGACGTACGCGCCCGACCGGCTCTTCGAGGAGGTCGCGTACGTCGCCTACCACCTCCACTGGTCGATCGACGAGATCCTGGACCTGGAGCACCCGCTGCGTGAGCGCATCGATCGACGAGATCGGCAAGATCAACGAGCAGCTGAGCCACGTCGACGCCGGCACGGCGGGTGACCCATGCGCTGGCCCTTCAGCCGCCGGACGGGCGGTCCGACGCCCGACGCTGACGGCGCGACCGGAGCCGATCACCCCGGCGACGACGCCCCCGGCGGAGCGCCTCAATGCGACCCCACCGGTGCGGTCGACGGTGTGGGCACACGTCGACGGCGTCGTGCCACGCAGCGGCGCGCTCCGGCTGACGGTCGAGGCGCGGCGGTTCGGACGCTCGTTGCCCACCTCTCGTCCGATGACGGCACCGCCGATCCCGCCGATGCACCGGCGGGCGGCGGCCGGCGCACCCGGCGGGCTGGCGCTCGACGTCGCGGGCGCGGCGACGGTCGTGCGCATCGATCGGCACGACGAAACCGTGGCGAGCGAGCCGAGCGGCGGGCGGTCGGCGGCGCCGCCAGCCGCCGCGCTCACCCACCGTCGCGTGCGGTGGCCGAGGCGCGGCCGTCACCCGACCTGCTGCACGCCGCGCTGGTCACCCCGTACACGTCGTTCTCGCCCGGTCAACAGCGACCCGACGACGCACCGTCGGAACTCGACTCGCCGGTCGCCTTGACCTGGGATCCCGAGCACGGCTTCCAGCGCCCGGACGGTCCGGGAACCGCCGGGCTGCGCGTCGTTCGCCGGCGCGACCGCAGCGGTGCGCCGCTGCCCGACGACCTCGATGTCGGTGGGCCGGTCGACGACGACGACGACGACCGTGACGACCGCGACGGGCCGGGTGCGCCGATGCTGCGCTACGTGCCCGCGGCCGGGCCTCGCGTCGAGCGGGCGCCGGCGGATCTCGTCGACATCGTCCGCCAGGCGACGGGCATCGACGTCGGCGGCACGCGCGATCGATCGATCGGCCGAGGTCTCCCAGCGAGCGGCGTCGATCGGCGCGATCGCCTTCACCGAGGGCGACGGTGTTCACCTGCCCGCCGAGCTCGGCGACGACGGTCCAGCCGTCGGGCCGTCCTCGCGCACGAGCTCACCCACGTCGCCCAGCAGCGTCGGCTGGGTCGGGTGATGCCCGCCGAGGACGGTCCGGAGGGCGTCGAGCTCGAGGCGCAGGCGCGCGACGGTGCAGCGCTCGGTCCACGACGGACGTCCGGTGCGCCCGGTCTTCTTGCGCCGCGGCAGCGGCGTGCCCGCCGCGCCGCGGGGCATCCAGCGTCTGAGCGACGACGACGACGAGTACGGGTGGCAGCAGCGCAGCGACGCCTCCGTCGCAGCAGGGCGCACGAGGCATGCTCGGCTTCGGCTTCATGCAGGTCGACCCGAACGTGCCGACGGGCGTCGCCAAGCCGGCGGTGACCGCGCCTGGGCGGAACGGTTCGAGCGTGACCACGCGGCTGCGCTGCAACGGCGCCGCGACGAGCGCTATGCCGAGATGGTCGACGAGGCCCAGCGCGAGGTCGACATCGTCAACCTGCGCGAGGAGCACGAGGGCGACGACCTGGCGCACCTCGGCCGGCGTGACTCTGGCCCTGCGCCGCCGGCTCGACACGAGATGCCGTTCGAGTTCGGTCCGCCGCCGAGCGTCGATCTCGTATCCCGACGATCCGCCGCTGCCACCCGAGACGGAGCGAGGACCGTCGTCCCCGCCGTCGCCTCACGTCGCTGCTGGGCGTCACGCCGTCGCGGCCGTCGTCACGGTCGGGTGACGGTCGGCGGACCTCGGCGTCCGTCGCCCGCCACACTCCGGATGCGGCGACCATCGGCTCCCACGCGGCGACCCGCCACGGCTCGCGGCGACCCGCCACGGGCGGGCGTGGCGGGCGACGACGAGCCCGACACGAGCTGGCAGCAGCGCGAGAGCACGAGCCGCGAGGTCGTCTCGTCGATCTTCGGCGGCACCCTCGGCGGCCTGCTGTCCGGGCTGATCAGCGACGACGACGACGAGGCCGAACAGGCCGCAGCGGAACGTTCGCCGCAGGTCATGCAACGGCGCCGCGAGCGCGAGGGGGAGCTGCGTCAGGTCGAGCTGCGCCACCTGTTGACCGCCAACCGTCGTCAGGAACGCTCAGGCCCGGTGCAGCTCGACGACGCGACGATCGCCGCCATCCGCCAGACCGTCGACGAGGAGATGCCCCTCGAGTTCGCCCTCCCCGAGTACCTCAGCCGGGATCTCCAGGTGTCGATGGACGCCGACGGCAACATCGGCAGCCGACGCGACGACATCGCCGCCGACGACGACCAGCCAGTCGATCTCCACGATCCACGGACGACGGACGGCACACATCGCGATGGCGATCCCGATGATCGAGCCGAGCAACGCGCCGGGGGCCGAGCCGCGGCGCACCTCCACGACCGGGGGGAGGCGACGGACGACGCAGATCGGACTGCCTCGTTCGGCGGGTCGCCTGGCAGCGCGATGGCCACGGCGCTGGCGGCCGGGACGACCGCGACGCTCGTCGCCGACCGTGTCGCCGACGATCGCGACGACGAGGAGCTGGCTCGCCACGTGTTCGCCGCTGCCTCCGACCTCGATCTCGAACTGCTCGCCCGGCGGCTCTACGGCCGCTTCCGCCGCGACCTGCGCCGCGAGCTGCTCATCGACCGAGAACGCGCCGGCACGCTCGCCGACGTGTGCTGACGATCGACGAACGCCGCGACATCGGGCGTATCACCGAGCCGCCCCGACAGATCAACGAGAAGGAAGAAGGGAGAGATCACGATGCCGATCGCAGCCGATGCCCTCGTCGGGATGGCGATGCGCTTCGCCGTCACCATCGACGACGGGACGTACGACCTCAAGAGCTGGTCCAAGGCCACAGGCCTGGAGGTGACCTGGGATCTGGTCGAGTACCGCGCCGGCGACAACCGCAACGATCGCTGGTTCTATCCGGGGCTGACCAAGTACCCGACGATCAAGCTCGAACGGGCGGCGACGATCGACGGTACCGAGGCGGTGAAGAAGTGGCTCAACTCGAACTCGTTCGCCCACAAGGTGCAGTCGGGTTCGATCGCCCTTCGTGATGCCCACCTGGCCGACGTGTCGAAGTGGGACCTCCGCCAGGTGATCCCCGTGAAGTGGAGCGTCACCGGGTTCGAGGCGGCCTCCAACCGCGTCGCCCTGGAGACCCTCGAGCTCGCCCATCTCGGATTCCTGGACGAGGAGTGACGTCGTGGCACTCACACAGACCGCCCTGCTCGGCCTCGCCATGCGCTTCGAGGTCGTCGTCGACGATCACGATCTCGGTTCCTGGTCGTCGTGCAAGGGCCTCAACGTGACGTTCAAGCACTCGCCGGTGAAAGAGCTCGGCCAGCACGAGTACACCTCGTTCATCCCCGGCCGCGCCGAGTACTCGACGGTCGTCCTCCAGCGCGGTCTGGAGAAGGGCGACTGGAACAAGACCCGCATCTACCTCGCCAAGGTGTCGTCGGCGGACTGGTTGCTGGAGTCGGTGGGGCTCGGCGGCGCGGGCGGTGGCGGCGGGTCGGGCGCCCGCATCACGCTCCACGACGCCAAGCTCGGCGAGGTCGCCACGTGGACGTTGGCCAACGCCCTGCCGACCGCCTGGAAGGGACCCGCCCTCGACTCGAACGGCAAGCAGGTCGCCATCGAGACGCTCGAGCTGTGTCACGAGGGGTTCCTCGATGGCTGATCGGCTGAAGATCTTCAAGATGCTCTTCCCGGCGGAGTTCGTGCTCTTCGATCACAACCCCGAGACGATGAAGGTCAACCGCAAGCAAGCGGGTGGCGCCCGCACACCAGGCAGCTCGAGCGCCAACATCGGCCCCACCCCGACCGGCTCGGCGGGCACCATCGGCGCCCTCTTCCACGGCACCGACCCGATGACGATCAACATCCAGAAGGCGCGGCTGATCGGCCCCGAGTGCAAGCCGATGTGCGACACGCTGATGTCGTGGCTGTCGCCGGCGTCCGGCCTCCTCGGCGCCGTGGCGGCGGCGCTGGGGCTGCCGGCCGCCGCGCCGCCCGACCTGATCGTCCAGTGGGGCCCGCCGAGCGCCGGCTTCATGATCACTGCGGTGATGACTCAGGTCGACGTGACCTACGAGCGCATCGCACCATCGGGAATCCCCGTCCACGCCTCGGTCAACATGATCCTGAAGGAGATCCCGTCGCCGCTCAGCCTGACCAATCCGACGTCGGGCGGTCGCCCGGGACGCAACCGCCACGTCGTCAGCTCCGACGAGTCGCTGACGTCGATCGCCACCGCGGCGTTCGGCACGCCGAGCGCCTGGCGGGCGGTGGCCGAGGTCAACGGCATCGACGACCCGACGTCGATCGAACCGGGCGACGTCGTCTACCTGCCGGCACCCAACGAGCTGGCGGAGATGGCACGTGCCGCAGGTGGCGGGCGATGAGCATGCCGATGACCGTCGAGCGCGGCGCCGTCCGCCCGACGGTGTCGGTCAAGCTCGGCATCGCCACGCCGCTCAACCCGCTCGTCGAGCCGAAGCTGCTGCGCACCGTCGTCGACCTCAGCGCCCACCGCCCCGGCATGTTCGAGCTGACGTTCCTCGACCGCGACGGCACGCTGCTCGACCTGGCGATGATCGACATCGGCACCGAGATGGTCGTCGCCGTCGGTGACGGACCGATGGGGACCGACCTGATCGTCGGTGAGGTGACTGCGATCGAAGGCGACTACGACGAGCTCGTCCACTACACGGTCGTGCGCGGCTACGAACACACGCACCGGCTGCAGAAGGCACGGCGCAGCAGGACGTTCCTCGACTCGACCGACGGCGACATCGCCCGCCGCGTCGCCGACGAGGCCGGCCTCGACATCGGCACGATCGAGGACCCCGGCGTCACCCACCGCTACGTCGCCCAGGTGGCGCAGACCGACTGGGAGTTCCTCCGCGGTCGGGCCGCCGAGATCGGCTTCGACGTCGGGGTGACCGACGGTGAGTTCTTCTTCAAGCCGGCTCCGGGCATGAGCGCCGGCGGGCTCGGTGGAGCCGTCGGATCGGTGGCGGCGTCGGCGGCATCGGCGGTCGGCATCGGCGGGAACACGCTGGAGTTCGGCGAGAACCTGCGCTGGCTGCGGCCGCGCGTCACGTCGTCGGGGATCGTCGGCGAATCCGAGGTGCGGGTGTGGGATCCCGAGTCGGCGTCGGTCGTGTCGGCGACGGCGTCGCTGGCCTCGGCGACCGCCGACATCGAGGACACACCGGCCGATCTCGCCACCGCCCACGGCGGCCCGCTGTCGCTGCCCGCCCTGCCGAAGATCCCGTTCCTGCCGAGCTTCCTCGGTGCCAGCAACGACGCCATCGCCGTCGTCGACCGGCCGCTCGGCTGGGGATCGGTGACCCAGAGCGCCGCCGACGCGATGGCTGCCGGGATCGCCGAGCACGTCGGGAGCTCGTTCGCCGAGGCCGAGGGCATGGCGATGAACGCCAGCGGTGTGCTGGTCGGCGAGACGGTGACACTGAAGAACGTGCCGAGCCGCTTCGAGGGCGACTGGTACGTCACCGCGGCGCAGCACACGTTCGACGACACCGAGGGCTACCTGGTGCGCTTCGAGGTCAGCGGACGTCACGATCGCTCGCTCGGTGGCCTGGTCACCGGCGGGCAGCAGAACCGGCGCCAGCAGGGGAGGATCGACGGGCTCGTACCGGGCATCGTCACGGACAACATCGACCCCGACGGGATGCACCGCATCAAGGTCGCCCTGCCGTGGCTGTCGTCGGACTTCGTCACCGACTGGGCGCGGGTGGTGATGCCGGGCGTCGGCGAGACGTACGGGATGATCGCCGTTCCCGAGATCAACGACGAGGTGCTCGTCGGCTTCGAGTTCGGCGACGTGCGCCGGGCCTACGTGCTCGGCGGGTTGGTCAACGGCAACACCGACATCGACGTCGGCGGCGACGTCGTCAAGCAGGGCATCCCCGGCGGTCAGGTCGTCAAGCGGGGCATCGTCAGCCGGCTCGGACACAAGATCCTCATCGACGACGACGGCGACGGCACCCTGCCGCCGTCGACGTCGGGCATCACGATCGGCAACGCCGACGACACGATCAGCATCCACTTCGACGACGTCGCCAAGAAGCTCGTCATCACGTGCGATGCGATGACGCCCTCGCCGGCGTCGATCGAGATCAAGCAGAACGGTGCCGGCGGGAGCATCACGATCGAGCAGGCCGGCACCGGCGGGACGATCGACGTCAAGGCGGCCGGGAACATCACCGTCGAGGCGGCGGCGCCGGGAAACCTGACCTTGAAAGGTGGCACCGGCGTGACGATCGACGGCGGTGCCGGGATGGTCGAGCTGAAGGGCTCGATGGTCAAGCTCAATTGACGGGCGACGGATCGGAACAAGGAGACACGACATGGCATTCGACCCGGCGCAGTACGACTTCGTCGGCACGGGATGGGCGTTCCCGCCCGACGTCAACACCCGTGGCGGCATCGCCCTCGTCCGCGGCGAGCGCGAGATCGAGCAGGCGATCCAGATCATCGTCACGACCTATCCGGGCGAGCGGCCGATGCGGCCGCGCTTCGGGTGCCGGATGCGCGACTTCGTGTTCCGGTCGGCGGACAACTCGACCGCTGCCGAGCTGTCGGTCGAGGTGCGCAACGCCGTGCGCCAATGGGAGCCGCGGGTCGACGTGCACGAGGTGCGCGTCGCCCCCGATCCGGAGCAGCGCAACCGCCTCGACGTCGACATCGTCTACGCGATCAAGCGCACCAACGACCTGCGCAACCTCGTCTTCCCCTTCTACACGATCCCCGACGACGGGAGTGATTACTGATGGTCATCGCCGCACCGAACCTCGACGATCGCCGGTTCCAGGACCTCGTCGACGACGCCAAGCGGATGGTGATGGACCGCTGTCCGGAGTGGACCGACCACAACGTCTCCGATCCGGGCGTGACGCTGATCGAGACGTTCGCCTTCATGACCGACCAGCTGCTGTACCGGCTCAACCGGGTGCCGGACCGCCTGTACGTCAAGTTCCTCGAGCTGATCGGCCTCCGGCTGTTCCCGCCGACCGCGGCGCGCGCCGACGTGACGTTCTGGCTGTCGTCGCCGGCGGTGTCGACGCTGATCGTGCCGGCCGGCACGCGCACGGCGACGTTGCGCGGCGAGTCGGAGGAGCCGGTCGTGTTCTCGACCCTCGCCGACCTCGCGCTGGTGCCGGTGTCGATCGCCCACGTCGCCACGCAGGCCGCCGACGTCGACGGCATCCGGCAGCGGACCGATCAGCTCGGGGTCGGCGCCGGATTCTCGGCGTTCAGCGACGTGCCGATGGCGGGCGACGTGCTCTACGTCGGTCTCGATCAGGCTGCGCCGGGCAATGCCGTGGCCATCCGCATGCACTGCGAGATCGATGGTGTCGGCGTCGACCCGACGATCCACCCCTCGCATGGGAGGCGTGGAACGGGTCGGACTGGGTGCGCTGCGAGCTCGAGAAGGACGAGACCGGCGGCCTCAACCGGCGTGGCGACATCGTCATCCACCTGCCGCTCGACCACGACGAGCACACCGTCGACGGCGAGCGCGCCGGGTGGCTGCGGGCCCGGGTGACCGAGGCTCGTGAGCGCCAGCCGAAGTACAGCTCGTCGCCGATGATCCACGCCGTGACCGCGGCGACCGTCGGCGGCACCGTTGCCTCGGCGCACGCCGAACGCATCGAGGTCACCCCGGTCGGCGAGTCCAACGGGCAGCCGGGGCAGCGTCACCAGGTGGCAGCGGGCGCGATGGTGTGGCTCGGCGCCGACCCGATCGTCGAGGTCAGTACGAACGACGGCTGGGAGGCGTGGACGATCGTCGATTCGTTCGCCGACTGCGCACCCGACGACAAGGTCGTCATCGTCGACGCCGCATCCGGCGGCATCGAGTTCGCCCCGCTGGTTCGACTGGCCGACGGCACGGTCCGCTCGTACGGCGCGATTCCGCCGCAGCGGGCGTCGATCCGGGTGCGTGAGCACGCCGTCGGCGGCGGGGCGACGGGGAACGTGCCGGCCAATGCGATCCGCACGCTGAAGTCGTCGATCCCGTTCGTCCGTTCGGTCGTCAACCGGCGTCCGGCGAGCGGCGGCGTCGACGGCGAGTCGGTGAGCGAAGCCAAGGTGCGCGGGCCGCTGATGTTGCGCACCCGCTCCCGGGCAGTGACTGCGGAGGACTTCGAGCTGCTGACCCGCGAGGCGGCGCCGGAGATCACGCGGGTGAAGTGCTTCCCCGCCGAGACCTCCGCCGACGCCGGGCACGTCACCGTGTGCATCGTGCCGGCGGCGGCGCGCGAGAACGATCGGCTGCGCTTCGAGGACCTGCTCCCGACCGAGCTGACGCTGGCGGCGATCGCCGAGCAGCTCGAGGACTGCCGGATCATCGGCTCCACCGTGCACGTCGAACCGCCGACCTACCAGGGGATCACCGTCGTCGCCCGCCTGCGTGCGACGCCGCGGGCCGACGTCGAGCGGGTGCACACCGATGCGGTCGCCGCCCTGCACCGCTACTTCGACCCGCTGGTCGGCGGCCCGGACGGCAGCGGATGGCCGTGGGGTCGCCCGGTGCAGGCGGGTGACGCGTTCGGCGTGTTGCAGGCGACCGCAGGCGTCGACGTCGTCGAGGACGTCCGCCTGTTCGGTGCCAACCCGGTCACGGGGGAGCGCGGGCAGCAGACCAACCGCGTCCAGTTGGCGCGCGAACAGCCTCGTCTTCTCCTACGAGCACCAGGTCCAGGTGATGGCACCGTGACGACGATCGATGCCACCCCAGCGACCGGTCGGGGGACCGTCACCGGGCTCGCCGTCACCCGCCCGATCGCCCGCCAGCTTCCGGCGATCTACCAGGGACACCTGTTCGTCGAGCAGTTCACCGGAGGTCTCGACGACGTCATCGCCCCCGCCCATCACGTGCTCGACTGCCTGCACGCCTACGTCGACCCGTCGCTCGCGCCGGACGACTTCGTCCGCTGGCTCGGCGATTGGATCGGGATCCACCTGGACGAGGACTGGTCGACCGAGCGCAGCCGACGGCTCGTCGCCAGCGCCGTCGAGATGTTCGCCAAACGGGGCACGGCCGGCGGGCTGCGGCAGGAGATCGCCCTGTACACCGACGGTGTCGCCCACGTCACCGACCCGGGCGGGACGTTCACCTCGGCGGTCCCGGGATCGAGCTTCGACCACGTGGAGCACGATCGGGACCGGACGGTGCGCGTCGTCGTCGACGTCCCCGACGCGGCGTCCGTGAACTGGAACGGGCTGCAAGAGGTGATCCGTACGGCGCTCCCGGCGCACCTGCCCGTCGAGGTCGAGTTGCGCGAAATCGCAACAGCGACGGGTGAACCACCGGCGCCGCTCGTCGTCGACGAGCTGTCACCGCCGGTCGTGAACGAGTTCCGGCCGCCCGAGGGGGCGGTCCCCGAGCGAACCACGTACGAACCGCTGGTCGAGCTGACCGAGGAGGAGTGACCGATGATCGTCTGCACGAAGTGCGCGTTCCAGAACCTCGACGACGACGCGTTCTGCGGGTCGTGCGGGTCGTTCCTGGAGTGGTCCGGCACGTCCGTCGTACCGCAGGTGCGCGAGGAGGCGGCCCAGGAGGTTGTCGCCAAGCGGAGTCTGCTCAGCCGCGTCCAGACCGTGCTGGCGCTCGACGTCCACGCGCCGGGCGAGGGCCGGACTGAGCCGGCCATCGACGCGCCCGCAACGGCGGGCGCTGCCGCCGGCCCGCCGGGTGCGCCGCCACGGCCGGGTCCTCCGGGGGCGGGCGGTCCGCCATCGCGGCCGGGCGGCCCTCCAGGTGCGGGGGGTCCGCCGCCGCGTTCGAGTGCGCCGACGCCGCCGACACGGCCAGGTGGAGCTCCAGGTGCAGCCGGTCCGCCCACGCGCCCCGGTGCGCCGACCCCGCCGACGCGTCCCGGTGGAACTCCGGGTGCAGCCGGTCCACCGGCGCGGCCCGACGGTTCGGCGCCGACACCACCGACACGGCCGGGCGGCCCACCGACGCGACCGGGTGGCGAACCGACGCGGCCGGGCGGCCCACCGACGCGGCCGGACGGATCGGCACCACGGCCGCCGAGCCGTCCCACCAGTCCGGCCGCTGCCAACGGCGACACCGCGACCACGACCCAGCCCGCCGACCCGACATTCACCGCGACCTCCACTGCGAACTCCACCGCGAACTCCACTGCGGCGTCGACGGTGCCGTCCGTCGACGCCGGGGCGCTCGTCGCCGCGGGGGCGACCGACGTCCAGGCCGAGCCGGCGGTGGTGGCCGAACCGCGGGTCGTCGCCAGGAAGGAGGTCGCCAGCGGCGAACGGGTGATCGGCGCGACCGCCAGTGACGACACGGCGCCGGCGGCGATCAGCCCGGGCACGACCGAGGCGGTCAAGCCGCAGCGGGCCGCCGATCGTCCGAAGCCGGTGAAGCAGAAGCCGACGCGCAAGATCCTGCCTGGCGACCTGATCTGTGGCGAGTGCGGCGAAGGGAACCCGCCGGCGCGCAAGTTCTGTTCTCGCTGCGGGACGCCACTGACGACCGCCCAGGTGGCGACGACCTCGTGGTGGCGCAAGTTGATCCCGCATCGCAAGCGCAAGCAGCTCGGCGCCGGCGCCCGTCCGTGGAAGGCGTCCGACGGCACGCAGAAGCGGCGTCGCGGCATCGGCGGCTTCTTCGCTGCGGCCTTCGTCAAGCTCCGTCCGATCATCGCCGTCGCCGTGCTGCTCGCCGGTGTCGTCTACGGCTTCTCACCCGATCTGCGAGAGAAGGTCAACACGGCGGTCGGCGACGCCAAGGAGTCGGTGATGTCGCGGATCCAGAAGACGTACAGCCCGACTGCGCCGATCGAGGTCGCGGCGACGTCGGAGGTGCCGGAGTCGCCGGTCAGCAACGCCATCGACAGCAACACGATCACCAGTTGGATCGCACCCGGCACCGATCCGGAGCCGGCGATGGTCGTCCGCTTCGACGAACCGATCGACCTCGCCCGGGTCAAGATCTGGAACGGTGCCGCGGTGGGCTTCAAGGAGCACGCCCGGGTGAGCGACATCCACTTCGTGTTCGACACCGGGCAGAGCTTCGACCTCGCCCTCGACGACCTGCCCGACGGCAAGGACTACGAGATCAAGAACGGCGGCGGCGTCCGCGAAGTCGAGGTGCACATCGTGGGCACCCACACCTCGCTCGAGACCACCGACGTCGGCCTCAGCGAGATCGAATTCCTCGTCCAACGCTGAGTACGCACCGGAGTAACGAACGGCTGGGGACGGGTCCCGAACGTTCGTTACTCCGCCGACGAGGCGGTCAGGACGGATCGAGGCAGAACTCGTTGCCCTCTGGATCGGCGAGCACGATGCGCGCCCTCGACGCGCTGCAGCTCGGTCGCGCCGAGTTGCAGCAACCGATCGAGTTCGCGATCCACGTCGTCGCAGCGGAGATCGAGGTGGACGCGGTTCTTGACGACCTTGCCCTCGGGCACGAGCTGGAACCACAGTCTCGGTCCGGCTCCGCTCGGATCGACGAGCACCGTCGGATCGTCCTCGGGGCCGTCGTAACCTTCCGCTCGCAGGCGCTCGAGCTCGGCGTCGAGGTAGGGCGCCACGTCGTAGCCGTCGAGCGTTGCCGCCCAGAATCGGGCCAGCGAGGCGGGATGGGCGCAGTCGAATACGACGTCGTGGAGCACGGCCATCCGACGATGCTTTCAGAGCGGTGACGCTGGCGGTGGGGAAGATTCGGGCTTCAGGCGGTGAGGTCGTCGAGGGAAGCGACGGGGACGATCCCGGCGGCCCGCCGCGCCATCGCCGCATCGATCGTCACCAAGGCGTCGGCCTGCAACCTGCACACGGCGAGGTACTCGGCGTCGAACGTCGTCGGCCAGCCCTGCTCGCGGGCGATCTTCCACGCCGTACGCCGGGACACACGGTCGCCGAGCAGTCGCATCTTCAGCTCGGTGAGCCGCTCGTGACGCTCGAGGGCGACGGCCTCGGTGATCTCGGCGGCATCGACGGCGGCCAGCAGCAACGACAGCGCCTGCGAGCGGATCAGGTTGGGGGCGACGAGCCGGTGCCTCGGGTCGACCGCGAGGTCCTCGGCGACGAGGTGCAGCAGCGTCGGAGCGTCGATGACGTACCGGGCCATCGGCGCAGCGTAGGTCCGAGGCGCACCGGTGTGAGGCACATCGCCGGTGTCGGGCCGCTCGGGCGATTCCGGCGAGGTGGCGCGATCGCCGGTCGGGCATGCTGACGGCGTGACGGACGCGATCTTCGACGACCCGCGCCTTGCCGCGCTCTACGACGTGGTCGACGGGGACCGCAGCGACCTCGACCCGTACGTTGCCATCGTTGCCGAGACCGGTGCCTCGTCAGTGCTCGACATCGGGTGCGGCACGGGGACGTTCGCCTGCCGTCTCGCTCGAGCGGGGCTCACGGTGACCGGTGTCGACCCGGCGGCGGCGTCGCTCGACGTGGCACGTCGGAAGAACGGCGCCGACCGCGTGACGTGGGTGCACGGCGCCGTCGGCGATCTCCCGCCGCTCGCCGTGGACCTGGCAGTGATGACCGGCAACGTCGCGCAGGTGTTCGTCGACGACGGGGACTGGTCGGCCGTACTCCTCGGCGCACGGTCGGCGCTGCGGCCGGGTGGGCGGCTGGTGTTCGAGACCCGTGTTCCGTCGCGCCGTGCCTGGGAGTCGTGGACGCCGGCGAACACGATCCGCACGTACGGCGACGGCGAGGCCGGCCACGTGGTGACGTGGACCGAGCTCACCGAGGTCCGGCTCCCACTGGTCACGTTCCGCCACTGGTTCCGATTCGACAGCGATGGTGCCGAGGTGGTGTCGACATCGACGCTGCGCTTCCGCGAACGCGACGAGATCGCCGGCGACCTCGAGCCGCGCCGGCTTCGCCGTGCGCGAGGTGCGCGGCGCACCCGATCGCCCGGGCCTCGAGTACGTCTTCGTCGCCCAACGGGTGGACTGAACGTCGTCTGCTGCGTCAATCGGCCCGGCGGGCGATGGCCAGGGTCGCGCCGCCGACCATCGCCACGGCGATCCAGGCGATGATCACGACGACGACGGCGACGCCGGCGATCGTGAGGGCGATCGCCGCGACGAGCACCGCCAGCAGGGCGACGAGCATCGGTGTCAAGGCAGCGGTGCGACGGAGCGGGGCATCGGTTGACGGCATCTCGACCTCCCTGATGATCGGCGACGGGCGTCGCTCGGCGTGATCTGATCCGAACCGATCCGAACCGATTCGAACCGATTCGACCATAGACCTCGCCGCCCAGCCGGGAGCGCCCGATGGCGTTGCCCGAACGGGAACGCTGCGCTGCCTTCGCACGTCCGCCTCGGTGCCCGGACGGCGCTTGTCCGGTGGGCCCCCGGAGCGGACGATGAACCGACGCGGTCGACGTGATCGACCGGACCCGGGATGCCCGGGTGAGACCACAGAAGGGACCTCACATGGCCGACGAACCGGACATCCTGTCCGATTACGACAACGACCCGCAATGGGTCACCTACCTCCAAGAGACGCTGCAGTACTGGGGCTTCTGGAACGGTGAGAACGACGGTTCGTTCTCACCTCAGCTCGAGGAATGCGTCAAGAGCTTCCAGGACGCGCAGGGGCTCGTGGTCGACGGCTGGGTGGGACCGCGCACCTGGTGCGTCCTCAACCGTGAGGGCGTGGTGATCGACCTCGACCAGTTCCCGAAGCTGAAAGAGCTCGCCTCGATCACCAGCGAATCGGCCGCCGAGCAGCACCTGGCGATGATCATCGGCCACGACGATCCGGCCGCCTTCAGCGAAACCGACAGCCAACTGGCGTGACCGAGAGGATCAGACATGAGTTGCATGGCCGAATACATCGGATACTGCGGGTCCGCCGTTGCCGCGGGTGCCGCCCTCGCCGCCGTCGTCGTCGAGGTCGGCAGTGGCGTCGGTGCGCCGCTGTCGATCCCGACCGCCGCCGCGGCGATCGCCGCCGCGCTGGCCCTGATCGCCTCGGGCATGGCGTACAGCAACTGCCTGGAGAACGAGGGCAAGGCGGACGAGGCGCGCCGGATGCGCGAGGACATGGACGAGCTGCAACGCGAAGTCGACCGGCTCCAGGAGCTGGTCGGCGCCCACTGACGGCGACGACGCAGCTGGAGGATCTCCCCCGATGGTGCCGCGGTCTCCGGACCGCGGCATCGTCGCGCCCCGGTGCCGTGGACGATGCCGCCGTCAGGCGTGTCTCAGGCGGATGCTCAGGCGGGGTGCTGAGCGGGGTTTCAGACGAGGGGTGTCAGAGGATGATCCAGTCGGTCCGCACCGCGACGTCACCGTGGACGATGAGTCGCGAGGGACCGGCAAACGTGCCGTCGACGTCGAAGCGTCCGGAACCGTCGGCCTGCGCCTCGTAGCGCTGGTCGCCGGAGATCAGCTCGACCCGCGAGGGCTGCGGCGGGACCAGCTGACCGATGAGGCGGCTCACCCCGTTCTCGGTGACCATCACCTCGATCTCGAGGTCGGCCGCCTGGAACGTCAGCTGGCGGTTGGTCGCGCCGCTGCGGACACCGGCGCTGTCCGACAACGAGTCGAAGGCCAGGGTCGCCAGTTCGGCGTCGATGTTGTGCCAGGCGAACGCGGCGCGGGCGGCATCGAGGACATGCACGGGAGCAGGCTCGATGAGACGGATGGCCACACCCAAGGCGGTCTGCAGCGCGTCGTCGGCGGCGTCGTCGGCGGTGTCGTTCGTGCCGTCGGCGGGAGTGGGATCAGTCATGGCTCACCTCGTTCCGGTGGAGTGAGGGCTGCTCGTGCAGTCCCGGGGGGAGGAGTCGGCGCAGCTTGTCGAGCGCACGAGCCCGGCTCGGACCGATGCTGCCGATCGAGCGCTGCAACATCTCGGCGATCGTGGCGTAGTCGAGCGGCGGCACCGTGCACAGCAGACGCAACAGCTGCTGGTCGCTCTCCGACAGTTGGCGGAAGGCGCTCATGACGTGGGCCAGGGTGTCGTCGTCGACCGCCAGTTCATCGAGCAACGACGTCGTCGAATCGGACCGCTCGGGGACGTCGGCGTAGGGGACGAGGCGGGCTCGCTTGTTGAGCACGCGCAGCGCCTCGTTCCGGGTCGTCGTCGCCAGCCAGGCGGCGAGCCGTTCGGGCTCGCGGATGCGGTCGAGGTGCTCGGCGAGACGCAGCCACACCGTCTGCACCACGTCGTCCGTGGATGCGCCGAGGCGGTACGAGCGCGCCACCGACCACACGAGACCACCGAAACGCCCGACGAGTTCGTCCCATGCCCACTGGTCACCCTCGGTGGCTCGTCGGAGTAACTCGCCGACGTCCACGTTCGTGGACTCTACGCAGCTCCGATCGAGCATCATGCACGTCGCCACATCCTTCATGATCCTGTCACCTTCGGGCTGATACGTCCCGGACCCGTGTTCAGCGCCCGAAGCAGACGAACGCCGCCGCCGTCGGGTCGAGGCGACCCGTCGCATCGACGCTGACTGCGGCGAGCGCCGATGCCGCGTCGGCACCAGCTGCGAGGCGCTGGTGCAGTCCGACCATGATCGGGACGAGCCGCTCGTCGCTCACCGGTGACAGCGGTGCGATCACGCTGTTGACGCCCATCTGCAGCAGCGCGTTCGCCATGCCGAGCAAGGCGCCGCCGCGGAGCACCGCCGACTGTCCGGCATTGCAGGCAGACAGGATCACGGTCTGCGGCAGCGACGGGCACCGCTGGAGCTCGTAGATCGTCAGGTCTCCGTCGGCGAGGTGGAGCGCCGAGAACAGTGGGTTGTCGGCGCGGAACGATCCATGGCAGGCGATGTGGGCCAGGTCGCACTGGCCGATCTCCGCAACCACCCGCTCGACGGTCGATTCGTGGGACGCCACCATGACGGCCGTACCGATCGGTTGGATCTCGCGCACCTCGGCATCGGCGTGGTCGAGGTCGGGGCCGGCCACGAGCAGGGTGCGTCGGTGCTCCTGTCGAGTCGGTGGGTCGCCGAGCGTCGTGCTCACGGTCAGCGACCGGTTGCGCAGCGACGGGAGCACACGCCACGCGAGACCGTGCAGGACGTCGCTCGGCGTCATGACGATCGGATGCGTGGTCCGGCGGATCCCGTCGGGCACGAGGATCGCGTCGAGCTCGGCGCCCGCCTCGTTGAGCATCTTCGTGGCGACCTCCATCGAGGCGGGCGACACGACGGCGCGGTTCAGCCGATGGAGCGCGAAGTCGACGGTCTCCACGAGGTGACGGAGTGGGCGTGGTGGGCTGGTCCGCCAGAGTTCGGGTCGCCCCTCCGCCACGATGATCGTGACGACCTCGTCGTCGGAGGTCGCCAGGGTGACGATCCGGTCGGCCACGGGCTTGGTCCCGTTCGCCGGATCGGGACGTCGCCGCCGACGCGCATTGCCGGTCGCCTGTCGCGAGCGATCGCGGATCCAGCGCTCCAGCTCGGCTTGGCGACGGCGGAGTTTGACGCGCTGCTCGCTGCCCTGATCGATCGTGCGGACGTCGTTCACCGTGTGGCGCAGTTCGGCCAGCCACGCAGCGAGTTGCTCGTCGGGCGCGTCCGACGAGCCCGGTGTGCGCTCGACCTCAACCGCTCGACGCAGGACCTCGAGGACGCCCGCCGGGTTCTGGCGACGGAGTTCGACCTCGACACCGAGCCGAGTGAGATCGGCACCCGCCTCGATGCTGCGCGACAGCAACTCCACTGCACCGAGCATCGAACGGTTGGCCGCCAACAGGTCGAGTCCCGCATCGACCGCGATGCGTGCCGCATCGAGGTCGTCGTCGAGCACGTGTTGGCGCGCCATCGCCAGCCATCGGGCGCTGCGCGACTTGAGGGTGACCGCGTCGAGCCGGACGGCGTCGCCGAGTACGGCGCGGGCGGCGCCGGTGTCGCCGCGCTCGGCGAAGGTGCTCGGCCGCGAGGATGAGGGCGTTCTGCGCCTCCTCGACCCAACCGGCGCGTTCGAGGTCCACGGCGAGGGCGATCGCTGCTGTGGCTCGTTCGTCATCGGTCGCGTCCCGGTCAGCGCCTGCACGCAGAGGAACTCGGCGAAGGGGATCCAGCCCGTCCGCCCTTGCTCGGCATACGCATCGCGCGCCCACTGCGCCGGGCCGACGGCGCTGTCCGGCTCGTCCCCGCCGAGACGGATCTGCGCAGTCAACAAGGCGATGTCAGCGGCTTCGGTGGTGTTCGCTCCGTCGCGCACCAGCTCGTATGCGATGTCCACCGATTCGACGGCCTCGCGGTGGAGACCGGCATCGGCGAGCGTGCGGGCTCGATCTGCCATCAACGAAGCGACCTTGTCCGCCGGGGCGCCGAGCGCTTCGTAGCGTTCCATCGCGACCTCGAACTCGGCGAGGGCGGCGGGCGCATCGCCACGCAGTGCTCGGATGTGGCCGAGGTTGTGATGGGCGAATCCGGCGAGCAGCACCTGGCCGCTGAGCTCGGCGAGATCGATGGCGTCGGCGAGCGAAGCCTCGGCGGCGTCGAATTCACGCCGGTAGCTCTGGATCGATCCCATGTTGACGTAGAGCCGCGCCGAACACGACCCAGTCGCCGGCGGCCTGCAGCTCGTCGACAGCATCCACGTGGTCGGCGAGTGCGCCATCGAAGTCGGCGAGTCGGTACCGGATCGCTCCTCGCTGCATCAGCGCCCGGGCTCGATCGCTTCCGGTCAGCAGGGCGATGGGACGTTCGATCATCTGCAGCGCCCGCGCAGGCGCGCCGCGGTTCATGATCACCAGGGCGAGGCTGGTCGTGATCCGCGCCGCAAGCGCCTCGTCGTCGAGGGTCTCGGCCGCTGCGATCGCCGCTGACAGGTGGTCCTCCGCGGCGACCTGGTCGCCCAGCTCGCGGTGGGCGAACCCCAGCGCCCAACGGGCGATGACCCGCTCTCGCTGGTCCTCCGTGCTGTCGAGGATGGCACGTGCCGAGGCCGCCGCAATCTGCGGATCGGCTTGCACTGAGTTGAGTACGGTCTCGGCGGGGGAGTGCGCCGGCTCGTCCACGGATTTCGATGCTAGGCGCGATGTATCAGGGCAGACCGGCCGAGATCGGGACTCCCGAGAGGATGATGATGACCAACCACCACGACGTTTCCGACGGCCGGCGACGGTCCGTCGCGCTCCAGGACTTTCCCGGCCTGCTCGGTCCGATCCACACGGCGCTGCTTCGCCGGCGGATCGCCGTGACGATGGACGAACGGGGTGCGATCGCCCTGATCCGCCCCGACCGGGTGGTGCTGACACTCGATGATGAGCAGTTCGAACGGCTCGACGGCGAGCTCGGCACACGGCGGGCGGAGCGAGCCCACGATCGCGGCGACGGCTCCGTCGATCGAGAGGTACTGGTCCACGATCGCGCTGACGACGAGGAGTACGCCCGCAAGCGGTTTGCCGAGATCCTCGGCGGAACGAATGCGGACCTCATCTCGGGTGATCGATCGCGGATCAACCTCCGCAGCGGACAGCTCGTGAGTCGGATCGACGCCGAGTCGTTCTCGGTCGCCGACGAGCGTCGCTGGTCGGTGGCCGGCGTCGGGGCGGCGATCCGGGCGGTGTCGGGTTGGCGCGGTGTAACGGCGCGCCCCAGTTCGGTGTACTTCGGCGACGGCGGTCTCGTCACGGCGAACCCCGTCATCACCGGCAATCCCGTGATCACGGGAAACCCGGTGATCACTGGCAATCCGGTGATCACCGGGAATCCGGTGATCACCGGCAACGGCGCTATCCCGTGCCTGGCGATGCCGGCACCCGAGTGTGGTGGCTGGCCGCATCCGCTCGGCCTGACCGATCGTCCACGGCCGGTCGTCGCCGTGTTCGACACCGGCCTGCGAACGACGAAGGACAGGTCGAAGGCGGAGCACCCCCGTCTCGCCGACCACGTCATGGTCCAGGACGACTGGCGCTCGGATGCCAGTGCCGGTGCCCAGGACGACGAGGACGAGCCCGACGACGACGGGTCGGGCGTCGTCGATGCGGCGGGCGGTCACGGCACGTTCATCTGCGGGATCATCCGACGGGCCTGCCCGGACGCCGAGATCCTCGTCGAGGGTGTGCTGACGAGCTTCGGTGATGGCGACGACGACACGGTCATCGAGGGGTTGGAGCGGCTTCTCGACCGTTCCGCGGCGAGGGGTGTCGCGGCGCCAGACATCATCAACCTCAGCTTCGGTTGCTACACGGACGGGGACACTCCGCCACCGTTGGCGACGGCGATCGAACGCATGTTGTCGACCTCGTTGGTGATCGCGTCTGCTGGCAACTCGGGTTCGCCGAGACCGTCGTTCCCCGCTGCACTCCCTGGTGTCGTGGCCGTCGGCGCCCTGGCGCCGAACGGTCGCGCCTGGTTCTCGAACTACGGCGGTTGGGTCGACGCATGCCGCGCCGGGCGTCGACGTGGTCAGCACGTACTTCGTCGATCACGTCGAGAGCGACGATCCGAAGCGCTCCTACGCTGGCTTCGCCACCTGGAGCGGAACGAGCTTCGCCGCACCGAAGGTCGCCGGCGCGATTGCCCGGACGATGTACGTCGAGAACACCTCTGCCCAAGAAGCGTGGGCACGCCTGGGTCACTGGACGCAGCGTCGCGAACCCGACCTCGGGATCGTGGTCAACGAGCCATGAGTCCGGGAGCATCCACACGCTGAGCCGGTGGGTCGGTGGCTCAGACGACGATGTTGACCATCCGCCCGGGTACGACGATGACCTTCTTCGGGGTCTTGCCGTCGAGGAGGGCGATGATCCGCTCGTCGGCGAGTGCCTTCGCCTCCACGGTCGCCGGGTCGGCGTCGGCAGCGACCTCGAAGCGGCCGCGCACCTTGCCGTTGACCTGCACCGGGTACTCGACGGTGTCATCGACCAGGCGCGCCGGGTCGGCCACCGGGAACGGCTCGTAGGCCAGTGTGTCGTCGTGGCCGAGGCGCTTCCACAGCTCTTCGGCGATGTGCGGTGCGAGCGGCGCGACCATCAGCACCAGCGGTTCGGCGATCGCCCGCGGGGTCGCGTCGAGCTTGGTGACCGCGTTGTTCAGCTCGATCAGCTTGGCGATCGCGGTGTTGAAGCGCAGCGAGTTCATCTCGGTGCGCACGACGTCGATGGTGCGGTGCAGCTGGGTCACCGTGGCGTCGTCGGGCGCGACATCGACGACCGTGCACTCGCCGGTCTGCTCGTCGATCAGGTTGCGCCACAGGCGCTGCAGGAAGCGGTACATGCCGACGACGTCGCGCGTCTCCCACGGCCGTGACGCGTCGAGCGGACCGGTCGCCATCTCGTACAGGCGCAGCGTGTCGGCGCCGTACTGCTCGTACATGTCGTCGGGCGATACCGAGTTCTTCAGGCTCTTGCCCATCTTGCCCCACTCGCGGGTGACCGGCTGCCCCTGGTAGGTGAAGCCCGACTGGTCGTCGCCCTCGACGCTCGCTGCGTCGACGTAGATCTCACGCTGGTCCTTGAAGGCCGCGGCCTGCACGTAGCCCTGGTTGAACAGCCGGGCGTACGGCTCCTTCGACGACACGTGGCCGAGGTCGAACAGGACCTTGTGCCAGAAGCGTGCGTACAGCAGGTGCAAGACGCCGTGCTCGACGCCGCCGACGTACAGGTCGACGCCGCCGGGATGGTCGGGGCGGACGTCGGTGCGCGGACCCATCCAGTACGCCTCGACCGCGGGATCGACGAAGCGCTCCTCGTTGGAGGGGTCGAGGTAGCGCAGCTCGTACCAGCACGAACCGGCCCACTGCGGCATGACGTTGGTGTCGCGGTGGTACGGCTGCGGTCCGTCGCCGAGGTCGAGCTCGACCTCGGTCCACTGCGAGAGGCGGTCGAGCGGGCTCTCCGGATTGGAGAACTGGTCGTCGGGATCGAACGTGCGCGGCGAGAACGAATCGGTCTCGGGCAGCACCACCGGGAGGACGTCGTCGGGCAGCGCGTGCGGGCGGCCGTCGACGTCGTAGACGATCGGGAACGGCTCGCCCCAGTAGCGCTGGCGGCTGAACAACCAGTCGCGCAGCTTGTAGTTGATCGTCGCCGACCCGGCACCGTGGGCTTCCAGCCAGGCGTTCATTCGGGCGATGGCGTCGGCCTTGTTGTCGACGTCGTGGAGGTCGATGTCGGCGTTCGCCGACTGGACGTACGGTGCGTCACCGACGTAGGCGACCGGCCACTGCGACGTGTCGAGCGTCGGGGCGATGCCGTGACCCTCGAACCACGATGCCGGCGGCTCCTGGATCGCCGGGATCGGCAGGCCGAACTTGGTGGCGAACTCGAAGTCGCGCTGGTCGCCGCACGGCACGGCCATGATCGCCCCGGTGCCGTAGCCCATCAACACGTAGTCGGCGATCCAGATCGGGATCTCGGAGCCGTTGACCGGGTTGGTGGCGAAGGAGCCGGTGAACACGCCGGTCTTCTCGCGCGACTCGTCCTGGCGCTCGAAGTCCTTCTTCGCCGCTGCCTGCGTGCGGTAGGCGGCGACGTCGTCGGCATGGTCCGGCGTGGTCAGCATCTCGACCGCCGGGTGCTCCGGCGACAGCACCAGGAACGAGGCCCCGAACAAGGTGTCGGGGCGGGTGGTGAAGACGGAGATGTCGCCGGCGGTGGCGTCGTTGAACGTGACGGGGAAGCGGACCTCGGCACCCTGGCTGCGGCCGATCCAGTTGCGCTGCATCGTCTTCAGCGCGTCGGACCACTCCAGTACGTCGAGGTCGTCGATCAACCGGTCGGCGTAGGCCGTGATGCGCATCATCCATTGGCGCATGGTGCGCTTGAACACGGGGAAGTTGCCGCGGTCGCTGCGTCCGTCGGCAGTCACTTCTTCGTTGGCGACGACGGTGCCGAGGCCCGGACACCAGTTGACCGGTGCCTCGCTGACGTAGGCCAGCCGGTGACCGTCGATGATGTCGGCGCGCTCGCCGGTGTCGAGGTCGCCCCACGGGCGGCCATCGGGTGTCGGGCGGGAACCGGACTCGAACTCGGCGATCAGCTCGGCGATCGGGCGAGCCGTCTGGCGATCGGTGTCGTACCACGAGTTGAAGATCTGCAGGAAGATCCATTGCGTCCAGCGGTAGTAGCCGGGATCGGTGGTGGAGATGCTGCGGCGCGGGTCGTGCCCGAGGCCGAGCCGACGCAGCTGGCGGCGGTAGGTGGTGACGTTCTGCTCGGTGGTGATCGCCGGGTGCTGGCCGGTCTCCACGGCGTGTTGCTCGGCGGGCAGGCCGAACGCGTCGTACCCCATGGCGTGGAGCACGTTGTGGCCGGTCATCCGCTTGAAGCGGGCGTAGACGTCGGTGCCGATGTAGCCCAGCGGGTGGCCGACGTGCAGGCCCGAACCCGACGGGTAGGGGAACATGTCGAGCACGAACAGCTTCTCGCCACGGGCGGCGGCGAGCTCGGGGTCGGCCAGCGGCCCGGCGGTGTTCGGCGCCTCGAAGGTGTGGTGCTGATCCCACCAGTCCTGCCACCGCAGCTCGATGTCCTGCGCAAGCGCGGCCGTGTAGCGCTGCGGTGGGGCATCGGTGCTGGTCGGTGGGGGTGTCGTGGCGTCGCTCATACCGGACGTCCAGCCTACGGCCCGCACCCTCCACCGTCCCGCCCCGTTCCCGCGCTGCCCGCCCGCGATCCCCGCCGCCCAGCTTGTGTGTCAGCGACAACGTCGAATGCCGGTGTTGTTGCTGACGCTGATCTCGCGCCGAGCTTGTGTGTCAGCGACAACGTCGAATGCTGCTGTTGTCGCTGACGCTGAGTTCGCGACGCCTGAAAGCTGTCGAACCCGGGCCGGCTCGCTGGGACGGGCGGCGGGGCGACTGGCTACGTTCCCGGCATGGCAGATGTGCAGGTGCAGGGGACGGTCGAAGACGGATTCGGGGCGGTGGCCGATGCGTTCGTCACCAACTTCACCGATCACGGCGAGCTGGGGGCGGCGTTCGCCTTGTACGTCGACGGGTCGCCGAAGGTCGACATCTGGGCCGGTGTCGCGGACAAGACCACCGGGCGGCCGTGGGCGGAGGACACGCTGCAGCTCGTGTACTCGACGACCAAGGGCGCGGCGGCGATCTGCGTCGCCCGGCTCGTCGAAGCCGGAAAGCTCTCCTACGACGACACGGTGGCGTCGCACTGGCCCGAGTTCGCCGCCAACGGCAAGGAGGCGATCACCGTCGCCCAGCTGATGAGCCACCAGGCGGGGCTGCCGTACACGGACCCGCCGCTGAGCGCCGACGAGATCCTCGCCGTCACGCCGGTGGTCGAGGCGCTCGCCGCCCAGGCTCCGCTGTGGGAGCCCGGCACGACCCACGGGTACCACGCCCTCACCTACGGCTGGTTGGCGGGCGAGCTCGTGCGTCGCGTCGACGGTCGCCGCATCGGCAGGTACCTCGCCGAGGAGATCGCTGCGCCGCTCGGCCTCGACTTCTGGATCGGCCTGCCGGAGTCGGAGGAGCCGCGGGTCTCGCGCCTCGAGAGCTCGGCGCCGCCCTCCGACCCCGAAGCGATCGCCCTGATGATGGAGATCATGGGGCCCGGCACACCCGGCTTCAACGCCTTGATGATGAGCGGGTCGATGCTGACGATCGAGAACGGGTTCAACAGCCGCGCCATCCACGCCTCCGAGATCCCCGCCGCCAATGGCATCACGACGGCGCGCAGCCTGGCCCGGATGTACGCGGCGACGATCGGCGAGGTCGACGGCGTCCGCCTGATCGGCGACGACACGGTGGAGCTGGTGCGCGCCGAGCAGGTCTTCGGTCGGGACCACTGCCTGACGATGCCGACCCGCTTCGGGCTCGGGTTCATGCTCGACGGCGACTTCTCGTCGATGCTTTCGCCCGGATCCTTCGGTCATCCCGGTGCCGGTGGCAGTCTCGGCTACGCCGATCCCGAGTCGGGCGTCGGCTACGGCTACGTGATGAACCAGATGGCGGGCGGCCTCGCCGGCGACCCGCGCACGATCACGCTCAACGACGCCGTCCGCGCCTCCGTCGGCTGACGGGTCGCCGTCCGGGGCGCGCGGACGGTTCACGGATTCGGCCGTCGTCACGCTCCGTGGTCGACCTTCGGTGGATCCTTGCGACGGGGTGGGCGGAAGTAGCGTGAGCGCCATGACAGAGGGGACGACCTCGACGATCGCGCGTCTGGAAGCAGCGGCGGACTCGGGCACCGGCATCCGCTTCGTCGGTGCCTCGGTGACCGGACCCGACGGACCCGTGCGGGTCTCGTGGCGTGAGGTCCACGACGCCGCCCGCGCCGTCGGCGCTGCGCTGCAGGCGAGGGGCCTCGTGCCGGGCGACCACGTCGCCGTGCTCGGACCGACGAGCCGGGAGCTGATGACCATCGTCCGCGGCTGCTGGATGGCCGGGCTGGCGTCGATGGTCCTGCCGCTGCCGATGCGGATGGGTTCGCTCGACGTGTTCATCGAGAGCACCCGCGGTCGCATCCGCCACGGTGACGCCAAGCTCGTCCTGATCGACGACCAGCTCGCCGACTTCTACGAAGCTGCGCCGGGCGACCCGCCGATCCTGCCGATGAAGTCGGTCCTGCCGGGCGCAGCGAACGTGCCGTCGGGCGACGCGTTGGAGCTGCCGCCCGAGGATCCCGAACGGCTGGTCATCTTGCAGTACACGAGCGGCTCGACCAGCGAGCCGAAGGGCGTGATGATCCCCGACCGGGTGCTCAGCGCCAACATCGACGCCTGTGCCGAGGCCGCCCAGCTGGGCAGCGGCGACGTGATGTGCTCGTGGCTGCCGCTGTACCACGACATGGGCCTCGTCGGATTCCTCGCCCTGCCGATGACGAAGGGGGTCGAGCTGGTGCAGGCGGCGCCGCAGGACTTCCTCGCCCGGCCCGGCAACTGGATGCAATGGCTGTCCGACTACCACGCCACGGCGACCGCCGGTCCGAACTTCTCGTGGGTGCTGGCGACGAGGGCGCTGCGGCGGATGGAGGGTCTCGACCTGTCGCCGCTGACCGTCGCCCTGTCGGGTGCCGAGCCGGTCGACCCCCACGCGGTCGAGGCGTTCGTGGGCGAGGCGCAGCGCTTCGGCTTCACGCCGGGCGGCATCTTTCCGGCGTTCGGCATGGCCGAGGTGGCGATCGGTGGCACGTTCCCGCCGCGTTACCGCGGCCTGGTCACCGACACCGTCGACCGCGAGGTGCTCGAGACGCAGCGCGTCGCCAAGCCCGTCGAGGTCAGCGACCCCGACGAGCTCGGATTGTCGGCGCGGCGCTTGCCGCTGCTCGGCAAGGCGGTGCCGGGACTGGAGATGAAGGTCGTCGACGCCGAGACGTACGAGGAGCTGCCCGAGCGCCACGTCGGCGAGCTGTTGTTGCGCGGCACCTCGGTGACCCCCGGGTACTACAAGCGGCCGGATGCGACGGCGGCCCTGTTCCGCGACGGCTGGCTGTGCACCGGCGACCTCGCCTATCTGCTCGACGGTGAGCTCGTGTTGTGCGGGCGGATCAAGGACGTGATCATCGTCGGCGGTCGCAACGTGTTCCCCGAGGACATCGAGCGCGCCGTCGGTTCGCTCGACGGCGTGCGCGCCGGCAATGTCATCGCCTTCGGGATGGATGGCTACAAGGGCAAGGAGAGCGTGGTCGTCGTCGCCGAGGTGCGCGTCAGCGACACGTCGGGCGGGCTCGAGGAGATCCGTGAGCGCATCCACCACCGCACGCTCGAGGTCTGCGGCCTGCCACCGCGCGACGTGATGCTGGTGACGCCGGGCACGCTGCCGAAGACGTCGAGCGGCAAGCTGCAGCGCTCCAAGTGCCGCGAGGAGTACCTCCAAGAGGAGCTCGCCCTGCTCGTTTGATTGTCGGGCCTCACCGCGAGTCGGTGGCTGGCCACGGCGGGTCGGCCCGACTCCGGCTCGTCGCTGGCGCTTCCCTCGCTCGTCTGATTGTCGGGCCTCACCGCGAGTCGGTGGCTGGCCACGGCGGGTCGGCCCGACTCCGGCTCGTCGCTGGCGCTTCCCTCGCTCGTCTGATTGTCGGGCCTCACCGCGAGTCGGTGGCTGGCCACGGCGGGTCGGCCCGACTCCGGCTCGTCGCTGGCGCTTCCCTCGCCGGTGCGTGCAAGCGAGCAGGTGACGAACGGGGCCTGTCCCCAAACGTCACCCAAACGTCACGCGGTCAGCAGCGGAGCGAGGGTCTCGCCGAGCAGGGTGACGCGGCCTTCGAGGTGGCCGTTGGCGGGCATGTTGACGGTGAAGCCGTCGATGCCCGGGCGGATCCGCTCGGCGAAGCGCTCGCCGACGGTGTCGGGGTCACCCCACAAGAAGTTGGCCAGCCACGGCTGCTGATCCTCCTCGCTCATCGACCGCAGGTCGAGCCCGCGCTGGCCGAGATAACCGGCGAGGTCGTCGAACGCCTCCTCCTTGGTCGCTGCGATGCATGCCGTTGCCTGCCACGACACGGTGATCTCGGAGCGGTCGCGGCCGAGACGTTGGCAGTGCTCGTCGAGCGCCGCCAGCTTGCGGTCGATCTCGGCCGGCGCAGCGATGAGGTTCGACTCGTCGGCGTACTGGGCGACCATGCGCAGCGTCTTCTTCTCGCCGCCGCCGCCGATCATCACCGGGATCCGCGACACGGCCGGGGGCTCGTTCATCGCCGCGCTCGCCGTGTAGTGCCGACCGTCGAGCGACGGTCGCTCGCCGCGCAGCATCGGGATGATGATCTGCAGTGCTTCCTCGAGCTTCTCGAAGCGGTCGGTGAACGTCCCGAACTCGATGCCGAACGCGTCGTGCTCGAGCTCGAACCAACCAGCGCCGATGCCGAGCTGGGCTCGTCCGCCCGAGACGATGTCGAGCGTCGTCACCGTCTTCGCCAGCACGGCCGGGTTGCGGTACGTGTTGCCGGTGACGAGCGCGCTGAGGCGGACATTCGACGTTTCGCGGGCGAGCGCCGACAGCAGCGAATAGCACTCGAGCATGTACTGGTCGGGCGTGCCGAGCATCGGCAACTGGTAGAAGTGGTCCATCACCAGCACGGTGTCGAAACCGGAGGTGTCGGCCTCCTTGGCCTGGTTGGCGATGGCGTCGAACAAGGTGGCGGGCCCGACACCGGGATAGGTGAAGTTCGGGATCTGGTAGCCGAGGCGGGTCATTCCTGGATCAGAACACCGTCCCAATCGTGTGTCAAGGGTCCCGTCGTCGCGCTCGACCGTGGTCCCGTCGTAGCATTACGGGGTCATGAGCCACGGCTGGGAAGAGCGTCAGCGTCGCACGCGGGCAGACATCCTGCAGGCCGTGGGCGAGATGATCGCCGCCAACGGCGTCGAGGGGCTGACGATGCGCAAGCTCGCCGAGCGGGCCAACGTCGCCGTCGCCACGCTGTACAACCAGTTCGACGACCGCAACGGCGTGATCGCCGCCTTCGTCAGCAACGGCCTCGACAAGTTGGAGATCGAGCTCGACGAGCAGCCGGCCGAGTCGCCGATCGACGTCACCCGGGTGTTGTTCAACGGGCTCGACACGACGATCGCCGCTGACGACAACGTGTGGCGGCCGGTGTTGGCGACGCTCAAGTCGACCCCGACGTCGGAGCGGATGGGTCCGGTGGGGGAGCGGATCATCATCTCGGTCGAGGCCGACCTCGCCAAAGCCCAGGCCGACGGCATGTTCGTCGCCGAGATCGACACCGAGCGCCTCGCCCGCCACCTGTTCATCCAGAAGATGCGTGGTCTCGAGCGGTGGGCGTACGGGATGATCGACTGGGACACGTACTGCGCCAGCACACGGCTCGGCACCGAACTGATCCTGGCGAGCGTGCTCGCCGAGCCGTACCGGACCGACGCGCTGCGGCGCGCCGACGTCATCCGCTGACGGACCACGAACGGCACGTCACGATGCAGGTCGTCGCCTCGGAGCGTCACCACCGCCACGCTCCGAGGGCGGAGATCGAGTCGTCGGGCCTGCAGCCGCCGTTCGAGCACCCGGGTCGCGCCGACGCCATCCGCAACACGTTGGCCGCCGACGATCGCTTCGAGATCGTCGAGCCGGAGACGTTCGACAGCGACGTGATCGAGGCGGTCCACGACCCGGGACTCGTCGCCTTCCTCGAACGGGCATGGCGTGAGTACCAGGTGCGTCATCCCGGTACGCACGACGTCGTGCCGGACTTCTTCTCGATGGCCGGGCTGCGCCACGGCATGGGCGTGTTCCCCGACGACGCGCCCGTCGAGTCGCAGCTCGGACGGTGGTGCTTCGAGACGACGACCCCCCTGACAGAAGGCACCTTCGACGCGGCGCGCGGCGCCGTCGACATCGCCATGACGGCGGCCGACCTCGTGCTCGCCGGTGAGCGCTCCGCGTACGGCCTGTGCCGCCCGCCCGGCCACCACGCCCCGACGTCGATGTACGGCGGGTACTGCTTCTTCAACAATGCGGCGATCGTCGCCCACCACGTCGCAGCGACCACGGGCACCAAGGTGACGGTGCTCGACGTCGACTACCACCACGGCAACGGCACCCAGCAGATCTTCTACGAGCGCGACGACGTGCAGTACGTGTCGCTGCACGGCGATCCGGCACGGGCGTACCCGTACGTCTCCGGGTTCGCCGACGAGCGCGGGACCGGTCGGGGATCAGGTTCGACGCTCAACCTGCCGCTCGCCGCAGGGAGCGACGACGACGCCTACCTCGACACGCTCGGCCGGGCCGCCGAGGCGATCGCCGCGTTCGGTCCGTCGGCGATCGTCGTGTCGCTCGGCGTGGACACCTTCGTCAACGACCCGATCTCCGACCTTGCCGTGACCACCGACGGCTTCGCCCGGCAGGGTCGGGGCATCGCCGAGATCGGTGTGCCGATCGTCGTGCTCCAAGAGGGCGGCTACGACGTCGCCGCGATCGGCGACAACGTACGGTCGTTCCTCGGCGGCGCCCTCGGCGCGTCCTGACGATCAGCCCTCGTCGGGCTCGACCAGCGACCCTTCGCGTTCGCCGGCCGGCACGTCGAAGACATCGCCTTCGTGCGCCGGGCGCTCCTCCTCGAAGATCTGCTCGGCCTTGTCCGCGTCGCCGTCCGCTCGTTCGAGCGCCTCGTCCGCGGCGTCCTTGTCGCGTTCGACGTCTTGTCCGTGCCAATCGTTGACCGTCGAGTCCTTGCCTGGCTCGGCTGGCGGGGCGGCGTGGGAATCGGTGTTGTCGTGTGTGGAAGACATGGGACCCCGCTACCCGATGGCCGCCAGGTCCATGCCGGGCACCCGCCGCCTCGCCGGTCGCATCACGACGCCACCTTCTTTCGCGACGTCGACGTCGACTTCGACTTCGAGCTCGTGGCACGCTTGGTCGACTTGCGGCGTGGCGGCTGCGGAACGGGGAGTCCGGCGGCCCTCTTGGCCTCGGCGAGGGCGTCGCCGATCGCCAGCCACTGCTCGCGGTCGAGGCTGTCCTTCAACTCGGGGAGCAACTCGTGCTCCTCTTCGTGCACGTGGTGGGAGATCCCACCCTTGAGCATCTCGACGGCAGCGCCGAAGCCCGGCTTGTCGACCATCTGCTGCAGCTTCTCGAGCCCCTCGCGCGCCAACCCGTGTTCGATCTCGGCTTCCTCTTCGTCCTCCTCGCCGACCTCGGCTTTCACCGGTGGGTAGACGATCTCCTCCTCGGCCGTCATGTGGGCGCTCAACTTGAGCACGAGCTCGTCGAGCAGCGCTTCGCGCTCGGCACCCTCGTCCGACTCGGCCAGCTTGTCGAGGAGCTTCTCCACCTCGCGGTGGTCGGCCTTCAGAATGCGCATCGGATCGTTGACCATCACTGCTCCAATCTCTCGGCGCCCCCGTCGGGCGGTGGCGCTTCCGGTACCCCTCGGCGATCGAGCCAAACAGCATCGTGTCTGCCGCTCGGCGGCACGGTCCACGGCGGCCCGGTCCACGGTGGCACGGTCACGCAACGGTCACTGCTGGGCGTCGGCACCGCGCTCGGGTTCGTCGGGCCATTCGCCGCCGCCGACGTCGACCTCGTCGCCCGCAGGGGACTGTTGCGGGATCACGTAGCCGTGCTCGGTCGGCACCGGCTCGCCGCTGTACTGGCGGATGTCGTCGCCGTCCTCGTCGACGAGGTCGCCGCGCTCGGCGAGCGGACGACCGTCCTGGGTCACGCCGAACTCCGCTTCTGCTTCGGCCTCGTTGGGAACGTTGCCCGGGTTCGGGGCATCGCGTCGGGTCTCGTCGGATGTCATGGGTCGACGATGCCCGGCCCGGTCACCGGTCAGTCATCGACCGTCCGCCGTGCGGCCTGCGAGCGCCACCGCCTGGTCGCGCAGCGACACGGCGTTCGTCACGGCATGGCCGTACCAGTCGTTGTTGAAGTAGGCGAACACGTCCATCTGCCGTTCCAGCACCGACGACAACCGCTCCGCCCACGACCTCAGGTGCGACGGGCTGTAGGAGCCGTGGTACGGCACCCGGAGCGCGTCGGGACCGTGGAATCGCACATAGGTCCAGTCGGTCGTCAACTCGAACGGATGATCCGCCAGCAGGTCGTGGACGCACAACGCTGCCCCGTGCCGGCGGAGCACGTCGAACACGTCGTCGTGCAACCACGACTCCTCGCGCAGCTCGACCGCCCATTGCATCGTTTCCGGCGCGACGGACAAGAACTCGTCGAGACGCTCGACGTTGCGCTTCCAGCGCGGCGGCAGCTGCACCAGGTTGGGCCCGAGGTGGGTCCCGAGGCGCGCCGCCCGGTCGAGGTGGTTGGCGAGCCACGACTCGGCATCGAGCAGCTTCTTGCGGTGCGTACCGAAGGCGCCCACCTTGACGGCGTACACGAAGCCCGGTGCCGCCGCCGCAGCCCACTTCTCCACGGCCTCGGTCGTCGGCAAGCGGTAGAAGGTCGAGTTCAGCTCGACCGTGTCGAACAACGACTGATAGTGCTCGAACCACCGGCGCTGGGGGAGGTCTGCCGGGTACACGATGCCTCGCCAGTCCCGGTAGTGCCATCCGGAGCAGCCGACCCGGAGTTCGCCGCCGGTGCCGACCGCGGTCATCGGACGCCGGCGGGCCCGTTCATCCCGTCCAGAGCTCGGAGCGCCCTGCAGCCGTGTTGCCGATGTCCCACCGTCGGCGCTCGGTGGCGTCGAGGGCGGCGGCTGCCGCCGGCACCAGGTCGCGGGCGAGGAAGCCCAACGGATCGCATCGCGACCCGAGGTGTTCACCGGCGAGGAGGTGGACGAGAGTCCCCCAGCACGACGCCTGGGCGGCGTCGTGGCAGCGGGCCGCGAGGCCACCGACGAGCCCGGCCAGGACGTCGCCGGACCCGGACGTCCCCAGACCGGGATGGCCGACATCGGTGTGCCACCTCCGCCCATCGCTGGCCCACACCGTGCCGAACGACGTGACCACCGCCGCGTAGTCGACGGCGACCCGTTCCATGTCGTCGCCGCCGTCGGCACCACAACGGTCGGCCAGCCGAGCGAGCTCGGACCGGTTCGGTGTCAGCACCAGACGCCCCGCCCGGGCCGTCGCCGCGGCGCAGGTCAGTTCGTCGAGCGCGGCCGCATCGACGACGATCACCGTGTCGCGACGGGCGAGTTCGAGCACCTGGGCGAGCAGATCGGCGACCGGTTGCGAGCGGTCGACGCCGGGACCGATGACGATCGAGTCGGCGTCCGCGATGGCGTCATCGAGCCGGCCGCTGTCGGTGCCGATCACCATCGCCTCGGGCACGGCGACCGCGACGTGCATCGCCACGTTGGCGTGCGTGGCGATCTGCAGGCGTCCGGCTCCGGCACGGAGCGCGGCAGTGCCGGCGAGCAGCGCGGCGCCGGGGGTCGTGGTCGACCCGGCGATGACGAGCACCGTGCCGCGGTCGTGCTTGTCGCCGTCGGGGTTGTTCGGCAGCGGCCACGCGCCGAGCATGTCGGCGGTCAGCTCGACGTCGTCAGCGTGGCGCGATGGGGACATCACGTTCCACCGTCACGGGGACATCGTCGTGTTCGAGCGGTGCCGTCCAGCCCTCGAGGTCGAGTGCGAGGCGTTGATCGGCGCCGGTCACGTACGTCGTCAGGGCGCAGTTGCCGATCGGGCGTTCGGCTCCGAGCGCCAACACCTCTCGTTCGGCGAGCCGTTCGAGCAGGTAGCGCCAGAGCAGGATCACCACCTCGTGGGTCACCATCAGCACCCGGTCGTCGAGATGTTCGCGACCCAGCGTGTCGCGCAGCGATCGCAGGCGCAACGCCACGTCGACCCAACTCTCGCCACCAGGAGGGCGATGGTAGAACTTGCCCAGCCGACGCCGACGCTCGGCCTCGGCCGGGAACCGCGACTCGATGCCGCGTCGTGTGAGCAGATCGAGGATGCCGAACTCCCGCTCCCGCAACCGCTCGTCGAGGACGAGTTCGCAGTCGAGACCGGCCGTGTCGAGGACGACCTCGGCGGTCTCGACGGCACGCACGTACGGCGAGCAGAGGACGACGTCGGGCGGCGCTTCGACGGTGCGCATCCAGTGCCCCAGCGCCTCGGATTGCCGCCGGCCGAGCGGTGACAGTGGCACGTCCATGTCGCGTTCGGCGATCTCCAACAGCTCGGCATCGAGCTCGTGCGCCCGATCCCTGGCCACGTTTCCGAGACTCTGCCCATGGCGCAACAGCCACAACTCGGTGGGATCGGATCTCGACGTCGACACCGCCGTCGAGTACCCCGCGATACCGACGCCCTAACGCCGCTCGTCGCCTCGCCCGCCGGAGCCGAGAGTTCGACGGCGGGTCAGACGAGTGCGGCGGCGAGGAGGCGCCACTCCGTCATCGGCAGTTCGGCGTCGCCACGCAGCACCTGTACAGCGACGTGGTCCGCGCCGGCGTCGAGATGCTCGCCGACGCGGGCGACGGCGGCGTCGATCCCGCCCCACGCCACGATGGCGTCGACGAGCCGGTCGGACGGCGCCTTCGGGTCGGCCCAGTCGTCGTCGCCGAAGCCGAGCCGCCGGAGGTTGGCCAGGTAGCCCGGTGCCCGGAGGTAGAAGCTGAGCGCTCGGCGGCCGATCGCCCGGGCCGGCCCCGGGTCGGCGTCGAGGACGACCATCTGCTCGGGCGCGAGGAGGGCGTCGGGACCGATGACGCGACGAGCCTCGGCCGTGTGGGCGGGCGTCGTGAGGTACGGATGGGCCCCGTCGGCGTGACTCGCTGAGAGCTCGAGCATCTTGGGGCCGAGCGCGGCGAGGACCCGCGGCGGCGGCTCAGCAGGCCCCACGGCATGGAACGGCGCCTGGTCCATGGTCTCGAGATAGGCCCGCATGTTGGACAGCGGCTTGCCGTACTCGTGGCCCCGCACCTTCTCGACGAGCACCGGGCTGCTCACGCCCAAGCCGAGCAGGAAGCGTCCCGGGTAGGCCTCGGCGAGCGTCTTCTGCGCCGCCGCCGTCGTCATCGCGTCGCGGGCGTAGATGTTGGCGATGCCCAGTGCGACGGTCAGCGTCGAGGTCGCGGACAGCAGCAGTCCGGCCATGACGAACGGGTCTCGTCCAGTTGCTTCGTTGAGCCAGAGCGTGCGGTAACCGAGTTGCTCCATCTCTGCCGCCGCCGACCGTGCGGTTGCGGACGGATGCGCGTCGAAGGCCGCCGTCCAGATCCCTACTCGTCCCAGCTCCACGCCGACGACCGTATCCCGGACGGCCGCCCGCGGTCGGCGAACGCTCAGATCTCGACCTGGCTGCCGACCTCGAAGACCTGGTCGGCGGGGAGCTTGAAGAAGCGGCTGGCGCTGGCCGCACCGCGGTTGAGGAGCACGAACAGCTCCTCCCGCCAGGGATGCATCCCTGGCACCTTCCCCGCGGTCACCGATTCGCGCCCCAAGAAGTACGTCGCCTCGGACACGCGGGGGTCGACCAGGGCGAGGGCGCTGGGGATGTCCGGTTCGTCCATGAACCCGTACTCGAGACGGACCAGCCGGATGCCGTCGCCGAGGTCGGTGACCGTCGCCCGCTTCTCGTCGTCGACACGGGGAGCGTCCGCGGTGTGCACGGACACGAGCAGCACCGTCTCGTGCAACACCCGGTTGTGCCGGAGGTTCGACATCAGCGCGGGCGGTGCAGCACCTTCGTCCTTGAACATGTAGACGGCGACGCCGTCGACGCGCACGGTGCGCCCGGCGAGCGCCTCGTCGACGACCTCTCGCATCGGACGCTCACCGCGTCGGATGCGGGCGGCGACGAGTTGCCGACCCTTTCGCCACGTCGTCATCTGAATGACGAGTCCCAGGCCGACCAGCAGCGGGAACCAGCCGCCGTGCGGGATCTTCGGCACGTTGGCAGCGAGGAAGGCAACGTCGATGATGAGGAACGGGATGACCACGGCGAGCGTCTTGGCCACCGACCAGCCCCAGCGGTCGCGCACGAAGCGGTAGAAGATCAGCGTCGTGATGAGCATCGTCGTCGTGACCGCGATGCCGTACGCCGAGGCGAGCGCGGTGGAGGTCTGGAACACGATGACCAAGCCGACGCATCCGATCATCAGCATCCAATTGACGAGCGGCACGTACACCTGGCCGATGTGTCGTTCCGATGTGTGCTCGATCGCCAACCGCGGCAGGTAGTCGAGTTGCACCGCCTGCACGGTCAGCGAGAAGGCGCCCGAGATCAACGCCTGCGAGGCGATCACGGTGGCCATCGTCGCCAGCACGGCCAGTGGCGTGATCGCCCAGGTGGGAGCCATCTCGTAGAACGGCGAGATCTCGCCGATGTCCTCCATCGGCGAGCGCGACAACAACGCCGCCTGGCCGAAGTAGTTGAGCACCAGCCCCGGCAGCACCAGCACGTACCACGCCAACTGGATCGGCACGCGTCCGAAGTGTCCCATGTCGGCGTACAGCGCCTCGCCGCCGGTGACGACCAGGAAGATCGAACCGAGGGCGATGAACGCCTTCCACGGATGCTCGATGAACAGCTCCACCGCGTAGGTCGGTGACAGTGCCTGCATGACCTCGGGCACCTGGCGGATCTGGTTGATGCCCAGCACGCCGAGCACCGTGAACCAGACCACCATCACCGGGCTGAACACCTTGGCGATGCCGGCCGTTCCACGACGTTGGATGACGAACAGTGCAACGAGGATCACGACGGCGATCGGGATCACCCACCGCTCGAATGCCGGCGTCGCCACCTCGAAGCCCTCGACCGCCGACAGCACCGAGATCGCCGGGGTGATCAATCCGTCGCCGTACAACAGCGCCGTGCCGAACACGCCCAACGTCACCACCCCCGCGGCGATCCGCGAGACCGTTTGGCCTTCCGGCGGGATCACCAACGACGTGAGCGCCAAGATGCCGCCCTCGCCGTGGTTGTCGGCGCGCATCACCGTGGCGAGGTACTTGATGCAGATGACGATGACCAACGCCCAGAAGGCGACCGATGCGGCGCCGAAGGCCGTCGCCCGCGACACCTCCAACTCGGCGTGGTGGAACGATTCCCGGAACGCGTAGATCGGGCTCGTGCCGATGTCGCCGAACACGATGCCCAACGTGCCGAACGCCAGCAGACCGACACCACGACGTGAGGATGTGGGGTCGTTCACCGTCGGCGGACGTTAGCGCTCAGATGGTGCACGTACATGGATGAGGAGGGTCGGTTCGCCGGGGCCGGGACGCTGTGGGACTAGGCCCTGGTGCGGTACTCGTCGCAGGCGTCCACCAGACTGCTGGTGTTCTGGTCGTCGAACATCGAGTGGCCGGCGTGGGGACTGATCCGCAGGTCGGCTTCCGGCCACGCGCGGTGGAGATCCCACGCGGACCGGATCGGGCACACCACGTCGTAGCGGCCCTGGACGATGATCGTCGGGATGTGCCGGATTCGCCCGACGTCGTCGAGGAGTTGATCGGGAGTGCGCAGGAAGCCCTTGTTGACGAAGTAGTGGTTCTCGATGCGGGCGAACGCGATCGCCTGTTCGTCGGAGTCGTCGGGCTCTCGTGGGTCGAGGTAGCTCACGCGGTGCTCCCACTCCGTCCACGCCCGGGCGCACCGGAGTCGCTCGGTGTCGTCGTCGCCGAACAGGCGTCGGTGATAGGCGGCCATCAGATCGTCCCGCTCCGCCACCGGGATCGGTTCGAGGTACTGCTCCCAGACGTCGGGATAGATGTGGGACGCACCGTCCTGGTACATCCAGTCCAGCTCGGACGGACGGAGCAGGAAGATGCCCCGGAGGACCATCTCGGTGACACGCTCGGGGTGCGCCTGGGAGTAGGCGAGGGCGAGGGTCGATCCCCACGAGCCGCCGAAGACCATCCACCGCTCGATCCCGAGGTGCTGACGGATCTTCTCGATGTCGTCGACCAGGTGCCACGTGGTGTTGGCCTCGACCGATGCCTTCGGCGTGCTGCGTCCCGCTCCCCGCTGGTCGAAGAGGATCGCCCGGTACGCCTCGGCGTCGAAGAATTGGCGCATCTTCGGCGAGACCCCTCCCCCCGGACCGCCGTGCAGCACGATGACCGGTTTGCCGTCGGGGTTCCCCGACTCCTCGATGTGCAACACGTGCCCGTCGCCGACATCGAGCGAGTACTCGGCGTACGGTTCGCGCTCCGGGTGAAGTTCAGCCATGCGCCACCGTAGATCCGCCCGGAGCAGCTGTGTACCGCGTCACCCGGTTCGGTCAGCGAACCGGCCGTCGGGCGTCACCCGCCGGTGGCGATGACGTCGAGGTTGGCCAGCGACTGCTCGAGCATCGCCACCGGGACGATCGGCCAATCGGGGCGCCGGGCGCGCAGTTCGGGCGTGATGTTCGTCCAGTCGCAGTAGTTGGTGACGTCGGTCTCGTTGTCGCTGACGGCTTCGAGACGCCAGCCGTAGACGTGGCCGAGCGGCGGCTGGTCGATGGCACCGATCGTCCACTCGACGAGCCGGTCGGGCTCGATCTGCGTCACCGTGTTGCGCACCTGGTACTTGACCAGCCCCGGGATGTCGTTCAGCGGCGTGCGGTCCATCTCCATGTCGAACACGTCGCCGACCGCGGTCAACCGCTGGGCACCGGGAGCGGCATCGAGCATCCCCGAGCCGTCGATGCGCACATGACCTTCCGGGCTGGACACGATCTCGAACAGGTCGTGTGCTGATGCGTTGATGCGGCGGCTGGCGGATACTCGTTGCTCGGTCATCGACGGATGCTTGCCCGTTGCATCGGGCGCCGACGAGCCGGGCGACGCGACGCTGCACCCGGCGATCGGGTGCAGCGTCACGTCCGCGGTGGGGCGAGCCCAACTCACACGTCAGTCGGGCGTGCCTGTCGACGTGTCAGCCAGTCGAGGCGTCGACCAGGCGAGGCGTCGAGGCGAGCCAGGCGCGGCGTCAGTCGGTGATGCCCTTGCCGGCGAGCCACTCCTCGGCGACGTCGTCGGGCTCACGGAGATCGAGGTCGGTGGCCACGTTCCAGGCGAGGAGGTCGTCGGTGGTGAGCATCGCGCTGAGCTCGTTGAGTGCCGCGGCGAGGTCGTCGCCGTACGCCTCGAGCACCGCGGTGTCGATGATCGGGGCGATGTTCTGCGCCGGGAACAAGCCCTTGTCGTCCTCGAGCACCTTGAAGTTCTCCTCGGTGATCTGCGGGGCGGTCGTGTTCCAGATGACGGTGTCGACCTCGCCCGCGCCGAGTGCCTCGCCGAGCAGTGGACCGAACTCGATCGTCACGTAATCGGAGAACGTGATGCCGTAGACGTCGGGGCTCTCCAGGCCGATCAGGCACTGTGGCCGCTCGGGGCACTGTGCCGAGGCACCGATGACGTAGTCGAGGCCGACGAGGTCCGAGATCGTCGTCGCCTCCGAGTCGCCGCGCACGACGAGTGCGTCGCCGTCGGTGGCGGGGGAGTAGTCGAGGATCGTCGCCCCGGCGTCGGCCAGCAGCGGGGTGATCACCGAGATGATCTCCGCCGGGTCGGCGCTCGCCTGCTCGTCGGGTGCCAACGCCGCCTGTGTGCCGCCGATGTAGTCGATGATCAGGTCGAAGTCGTCGTTGGCCAGGCCGTCGAGCGCCTCGGTGCGGAAGCCCGCCGGTGCGAGGATCTCGACGTCGTAGCCCTTGGCCTCGAGGAACTGCCCGTAGACCTCGGCGAGGGTCGCCGATTCGCTGAAGTCCTGGCCGCGGATGCGGATCGTCGCACCCTCGATGTCGTCGGCGTCGTCGTCACCACCGGTCGTGGCGCCAGGTGCCGTGGTGGCGTCCGTGGCCGTGGTGGCGTCCGTGGCCGTGGTGGCGGCGGGCGCGTCGTCGTCGTCCGAGTCGTCGTCGCTGCCACAGGCGGACGCCAGCAGCCCCGCCGCGAGGAGCGGCGCGAGCACTTTCATCGCGGTCGAGCGGCGGGTGGTGGATGTGGTCATCATGTTTCTCCTTGATGGCGGGCCAGCCGACGGACGCCGACGGGAAGCGTGAGTCTTTCCAGCGACACGAAGAGCAACCCCGTGAGTGCCGCAAGCCCCCCGATCAGCACGATGCCGCCGATCACCAGCGTGGTGTTGTTCTGTCCGAACCCGTCGCGAACATAGCGCCCGAGCCCGTCGCCGCCCACGAAGGCGCGGATCGGCTCGGTCGCCACGACCTGGATCGCGGCCACGCGAACGCCGGCAAAGATCAGCGACGCACCGAGCGCCAGCTCGACGCGACCGAGGATCCGCCGCTCCTCGTACCCGAGGGCGCGAGCGGCTTCGACCGACTCGCGGGGCACCTGGCGGATCGCCGTGTACGTGTTGAGGTAGATCGGTACGAGGGCGAGCAGCAACAGCCCGATGAAGATCGGCCACGGCTCGAATCCCCAACCCCGGCGTAGCGACCACGGCACGAGCAGGGCGACGATGGCGAACGTCGGCACCGCCCGGCTGACGCTCACCGCCCACGTGCTCGACACCTCCGCCTTGCCGAGGTGGGCGAGCAGCGCCGCCGCGGGCACGGCGATGGCCACCGCGACCACGGTGACGACGGCACACAGGACGACCGTGTCGGCCAGGGAGGCGAGGATGCCCCCGGGGCCGGTCCACGTGTCGGCGTCGAAGAACCACTCGAAGAATCCGATGTCGCGGCGCACCGCGGTCTGGGCGGGTATGACATCGGCGATCGGGCCGGTGACGATCGCGGCGATCATGTGGCACGCGTCCGGCGGCGTCGGGTCCAGGGCGTCGCCCAGCGGCCGATCGCCAGGATCACTGCGTCGATGCCGAGGGCGAGGATGATCGACAGTGCGGCACCGATCGTCATCGGCGTCCAGAACGTGCGGCGCAGGCCGGTGAAGATCAACCGCCCGAGCCCGCCCTGGCCGATGATCGCCGCCACCGTCACCAAGCCGATCGTCGAGACGGTGGCGATGCGGATGCCGGTGATGATGTACGGCAACGCCAGCGGCAGGTCGACCCGGCGAAACCGGGTGCGCGGGCTCATGCCCATCGCCACCGCCGACTCACGCACCTCGCGCGGCACCGAGCGGAACCCGGCGACGAAGTTCGTGACGAGGATCAACAGCGTGTAGGAGGCCAGCGGGATCACCGCCGTCCACCTCGACAGGTTGCCGAACACGGGCGCCAGCAGGGCGAACAGCGCCACGCTGGGCAGCGTGTACAACAGCCCCGTGATGCCCGTGATCGGAGTCAGCATCCAACGAAGGCGCAGCGCCAAGAACGTCAGCACGATCGAGACGGCGATGCCCAACAGCATCGCCCAGAGCGTCAGCGTGAGGTGTTCGAGGATCGCCGTCTGGATCTGATCCCACTCGTCGCGGATCCACTCCCACCGCAGGATCGGGTTGCGCGCTGCGGCGAGCATCAACCGTCCCCGGCGGGCTCCGAGGAGGGCTCCGAGGCGGGCTCCATGGCGAGCGCCCGGCGGATGTCCTCGAGCGTCACCACGCCACCGAACGTGCCGTCGTCGTCGATCACCGCCACCGACGTGTTCAACGACATGATCAGCTCCATCGCCGTGCGCAGCGTGTCGTCGGGCTTGACCTGCGCCGCCGGCAGGGCGAGCTCCACGTCGGCCAGCGATCTGCCGTCGCCGAGCGCTCGCAGCGCCTCGTCGGCCGGCGCCCATCCGGCGAACGAGCCGTCGCTGAGCACGCCCAGCCACGGCGACGAGTTCTCGCCGACGACCCGGGCGACCTCGTCGGCCGACGCCGTCGATTCGACGACCGGGCCGCGGTGGAACGCCAGCGCGCCGACCGTGTTGAGACTCAGGCGTCGGAGGCCACGGTCGGCGCCGATGAACTCCTCGACGAACGGCGTCGCCGGGGCGCGCAACAAGGCGTCGGGCGCGGCGGCCTGCTCGATGATGCCACCGACGTTCATCAGCACGATCGTGTCGGCGAGGCGGAGCGCCTCGTCGAGGTCGTGGGTGACGAGGACGATTGTCTTGCGCAACGTCCGCTGCAGCACCAGCAGCTCGTCCTGCAAGCGGGTGCGGACGATCGGATCGACGGCGCCGAACGGCTCGTCCATCAACAGCACCGGCGGGTCGGCGGCGAGGGCGCGGGCGACGCCGACCCGCTGCTGCTGGCCGCCCGACAGCTCGTCGGGGTAGCGGCGCAGCAGTTCGTGGTCGAGCCCGACGAGCGTCGTCAGCTCCTCGACCCGGGCCGCGGTGCGCTTCTTGTCCCAACCGAGCAGCGACGGCACGGTGGCGATGTTGTCGGCGATCGTGCGGTGGGGGAAGAGTCCGACCTGCTGGATGACGTAGCCGATGCCGCGGCGCAGCTCCTGCGGCGACTGCTCGAGGGTGTTGGTGCCGTTGACCTCGATCACGCCCGACGTCGGCTCGACGAGACGGTTGATCATCCGCAGCGTGGTCGTCTTGCCGCAGCCCGACGGGCCGATGAGGGCGACGATCGTGCCCTCGTCGATGTCGAGCGACAGCGTGTCGACCGCCGGCGTGGCAGCGCCGTCGAAGTGCTTGGTGACGCCGATGAGGCGGATCGCAGCGGTCATGTGGTCGTCAGCCCGTTCGCCCCCGTCGGGCACACGGTCGCGGTGTGGCCCGCCGACGACCCTAGCGAAATGCTGTCGGGGAGGGGTCGATCGTTCCATCGTCGACCGGTCGTGGCACAGATGCGACACTGTCGCAGCTAGTGTCGGCTGCATGTCCCGCCGCCCGCATCTCCGCCCGCCACGCTCCACCCGCATCCTCGCCGCGGTTGCTGTCGGGTCCCTCGCCGTGGCCGCCTGGCACAGACACGGGCAGCACGCGCCGGCAGCACCGTCACTGGGAGCGCCGACGACGCCGGCGGCGCGCCGCCGCCCTGCACGTCGTCACGACCGTCGCCCCGATCACCTCGATCGCCGCCAACGTCATCGGCGACTGCGCCGAGATCACCGGTGTCGTCCCCGAGGGCACCAACTCCCACACCTTCGAGCCGCCGCCGTCGGCCGCCGAGCTGCTCAGCTCCGCCGACGTCATCTTCATCAACGGGCTACAGCTCGAGGAGCCGACCAAGCAGCTCGCCGAGGCCAACGTCGGTGACGACGTGCCGATCGTCGAGCTCGGCGACGAGACGATCACCGAGGACGAGTACAAGTACGACTTCTCCTTCCCCGAGGACGAGGGCAAGCCGAACCCGCACCTGTGGACCGACCCGACGCTGGTCAAGGAGTACGCCGACATCATCCGTACGACGATGCGTGACGTCGCACCCGACTGCGCCGACGCCCTCGACGCCAACTACGAGGCGTTCGCCGCCCTCGTCGACGAGTTCGACGCGGCGATCCGGGAAGCGTTCGCGACGGTGCCCGAGGCGGAGCGCAAGCTCGTCACCTACCACGATGCCTACGCCTACTTCGCCGACACGTACGGCTGGACCGTCGTCGGCGCCGTGCAGCCCGCCGACTTCGGCGACCCGTCGCCGGCGGACGTCGCCGACCTGATCGACCAGATCCGCGAGGAGAACGTGACGGCCGTGTTCGGGTCGGAGGTCTTCCCGTCGCCCGTGCTCGAACAGATCGCCAACGAGACCGGCGCCACCTACGTCGACGACCTCCGCGACGACGACCTGCCCGGCGAGCCCGGCGACGTGGAGCACTCGTGGCTCGGTCTGATGAAGTTCAACTTCGTCACGATGACCGAAGCACTCGGCGGCGACGCGACCGCGCTCGAGTCGTTCGAGGTGCGCAACATCGTCCCCGACACGGCCGAGTACCCGCAGTGACGTCGCACGGGTGTCGCGTTCTGCCGTGACGTCGCCCGCGGTCCGAGGGGACGAGGTTCGCAAACCTGTCGGCGACGCGGCAGAGTATCCGTGATGGATGCGACCGAGTCGCCGGTGGCACCGCTCGATGTCGGGCGGCACGGCGCCCTGATCGCCGTCGACGCGCTCACGGTCTGCTACGGCGCCGCGCCGGCGATCGTCGACATCGACCTCACCGTCGACGCCGGCGACTTCATCGGCATCGTCGGGCCATCGGGATCGGGGAAGTCGACGCTGCTCCACGCCATGCTCGGCGCGGTGTCCGCCACGGCGGGGGCGGTGCGGCGGCGACCGGGGCTGGCGATCGGTCTGGTGCCGCAGGTCGGGGCGATCGACTGGAACTTCCCGGTGACCGTCGCCGAATGTGTCGGCATGGCTCGGGCCCGCGGCTGGCGGACGCCGTGGCTGACCCGGCACGAGCGGCGCGAGGTGGAAGCGGTGCTCGATCGGCTCGGCCTCCACGGGCTCGGACGCCGGCACATCCGCGAGCTGTCCGGCGGCCAGCAGCAGCGGGTGTTCGTGGCCCGCGCGCTGCACACCAACGCCACCAACCCGGGCGAGTCGGTGATCTTCCTCGACGAGCCGACCAGCGGGCTCGACGTGCGCACCCGCCACGACGTCCTCCACCTGCTCGCCGACCTCAACGACGGCGGGGCGACGATCGTGCTGACGACCCACGACCTCAACGGCATCGCCGCCCACCTGCCGACGATCGTCTGCCTCAACCGCACCGTCATCGGCGCCGGGCGGCCCGACGACGTGCTCGTCCCCGACGTGCTCGAACGCACCTACGGATCGCCGATGGAGATCCTCGAACACGGCGGCATCCGCGTCGTCGTCGACGCCGTCGATCGCAACGTCCTCCCGATGCGCCGTCCCGGCGCGGGGGAAGCGTCGGCATGAGCACGCTCGCCACGGTGGCGATCACGTGGGACGAGCTGACCCGCCCGTTCGACTACGAGTTCTTCCGCAACGGCCTGATCGTCGCCACGGTGGCGGGTGCGCTGTGCGGTGTCGTCGGGTGCTACGTCGTGCTCCGCCACATGAGCTACATCGGGCACGGGCTGTCGCACGCCATCTTCGGCGGCTACGCGTTCGCCGGGGTGATCGGCGTCAACCTCTTCGTCGGGGCGGGCATCTGGGGCGTGATCACCGCCCTCGCCGTCGGCGGCATCGTCCGTCGCCGACCGATCGGCTCCGACGCCGCGATCGGGGTGGTGACCACGGCGTCGTTCGCCCTCGGTCTGGTGCTCGTGCAGCTCTACGGGTCACCGACGCGCAACGCCGATGCGCTGCTGTTCGGCAACGTGCTCGGCGTGACGACCGGCGACGTGTGGTTGATCGTCGGCGTCACCGTGGCGACCGGGGTGGTCGTGTTCGCCTGCTACCGGCCGCTGCTGTTCACGACGTTCGACTCGCCCGTCGCCGCGGCGACGGGGGTGCGCACGGCATGGGTCGACGGCGTGTTGATGGTCGTGCTGTCGGCGACGGTGCTGGCGACGATGAACGTGATGGGCGTGACGATGATCGCTGCAGCGCTCGTGATCCCTGCCGTCGTCGCCCGCATGCTGACCGACAGCTTCGGCCGGATGCTCGCCTTCGGTGGTGTGATCGGGGCGATCAGCGGCTTCGTCGGATTGAACGTGAGCTATCACCTCGACGTCGCCTCGGGCCCCGCGGTCGTGCTGACTGCGGCGTCGTTCTTCGTCGTCGCCTACGTCGCCGGCGGCACCATCCGCCGCCGCAACGCACTCGCTGCGTGAGCGTGACATCAGGGGTCAGACCCCTTTGGTAACGCGTGACATCGGGGGTCTGGCCCCTGATGTCACGCTCGGCATGTCACGGTCAGGCGGCGCGCAGGGCGGCCATCACCTTCGACCAGCGGTCGGGGTCGGAGGCGTAGGGGGCGTAGAAGCTGATCCGCTGGATGACGTCGCCGTAGCGCTTCGTCAGCTCGGGGGCGATGTCCTCCGGTGGGCCGACGACGGCGAACGTGTTGAGGATCTCGTCGTCGATCAACGTGCCCATCTTCTGCCACTCGCCCTGCTTCGACATCGAGTTCAGCTCGTCCTGCAGGCCGCCCCACCCGTGGACCTCGAGCACCGGGCGGTACGCCGGCGTCGAGCCGTAGAAAGCGATCTGCTGGCGCGTGCCGGCGGCCGCGGCACCGAGCTCGTCGTCGTCGTTGCCGGTGACGACGAACGACGGCCCGACGATCTCGAAGCCCTCCATCGTCTTGCCCGCCTTCGCTCGACCGCGCTCGAGCGCCGGCAGGGTCACCTCGCGCAGGTACTTCTCGGTCGTGAAGCCGTGGCAGATGAACCCGTCGCAGACCTCTCCGGCGACCTCGGTCATCAGCTCGCCGACACCGGCGAGGAACACCTTCGGGGGACCGAAGCCGTCGAGCTCACGGGCATCCGGGGTGAAGAACGGCGTCATCAGCGTGTGGGTGTAGAACTCGCCGCGGAACTCGAGCTTGTCGCCCGTCAACCAGGTGTTCCAGATCGCCCGCATCGCCAGCACGAACTCGCGCATGCGTGCCGCCGGGTGGCTCCACTCCATCGAGAAGCGCTTCGTGATGTGCGGCTTGATCTGGCTGCCGAGGCCGAGGATGAACCGACCCTTGGAGTACGCCTGCAGGTCCCACGCCGTGTTCGCCAGCGTCATCGGGCTGCGGGCGAAGGCGACGGCGATCGACGTGCCCAGCTCGAGCGTCTCGGTGTGCTCGGCGGCGAGCAGCAGCGGCAGGAACGGGTCGTGGGCGGTCTCGGCCGTCCACGCGCCGGTGTAGCCGGCCGCCTCCGTCTCCTTCGCCCGTTCCGGGACTTGCCGGAGGTCCAACCCGATGCTGCCGTCGATCTTCATCTCGCCGACCGTAGTTCGGGTGCCCGTTGGGGACGGGGCCGGAGAAGCGAAGCGAACGTTTGGGGACGGGTCCCGAACGTTCGTTAGTCCTGGTCGCGGAGGAAGTCTTGGATCTCGGCGGCGAGGTCGTCGCCGGACTGCATCTCGAGCGACGGCCCCGACGTGACCTCGCCGTCGATCGACGCGTCGTAGAGCTCCTCGAGCTGGTGCAACATGGCGACGTGGTCGGGGTTCTGCTCGATCGTGGCGTCGATGCGATGACGCTGCGGGGCGATCGCCGCTCGCAGGTCGGCCGCCGCGATCTCGATGCCGGTGAACTCGGCGAACCCGTCGAGCAATGCCACCGACGCCGCCGGATACGGCAGGCCGGCCACGTAGTGCGGCACCTGCACCCAGATGCCGAGCGCCGGGATCCGCTGAGCGTGCAGCGCGTGCTCCAGGGCCGACGCCATGCCCGCCGGCACGTCGACCGTGCTGCGAGCGAACGTCACCGACGCCAACACGTCCGTCGACGGTGACGTGCACGACAGCCGCGAGCCGCGGGTGTGCGGCGTGGCGAAGGGATAGGCACCGAAGGCGACCATCTTGGTGACCCCGAGGTTGGTGCTGATCTCGGCGATCGCCCGGCCGAAGCGACGCCAGGCCATGTCGGGTTCCGGACCGACGAGCACGAGCACGTCGCGTCCCGACGTCGACCGACCCGCACGCAGCTCGGTCGTCGACCAGACGAGGTCGGTGTTGACGCCGTCACGCAGCTCCATCACCGGCCGCCGGGCCCGGTAGTCGATGAACGTGTCGTCGTCGAAGCGGACGATCGGTGTGGTCGCGCATTCCTGGACGACCGTCTCGGCGGCCGCTGCGGCCGCGCCGGCAGCATCGATCCAACCGGTCAACATCACCAGCAGCACCGGCTCGTGCAACATGGCGTCGTCGACCAGCCATTCGTAGGCGTCGCCGTCGGTCGGGCGGGCGTGACGCTCGGTCACCGCATCGACTCCAACGCTCGTTCGGCGCTCGCCGCCGCGTCCTCGACCTGTTGCTTGAACGGCAGCAGCTCGGCCGCCGTGCGTTCGCCGAGCGCGCCGCCGAGGTAGCGCGAGTAGACGCCCTCGAGGATGCACGCCAGCTTCCAGAAGGCGAACGCCACGTAGAACGGCAGCTGGCTGACGTCGCGCCCCGACACCTCGGCGTAGCGGTCGACGAGTTGGGCACGGTCCCAGAAGCCCGGCGCCGTGGTGGCGCTACCGGTCCAGGCGCTGGCGGCGTCGCCGGGGCCGGTCCAGTACACCTGCAGCAGCCCGAGGTCGGCGAGCGGGTCGCCGAGCGTGCAGATCTCCCAGTCGAGGACGGCGACGACGTTGCCGCGCCCGTCGACCATCGAGTTGTCGAGGCGGTAGTCGCCGTGGACGATCGTCGCCTGGCCCTGTTCGGGGATCATCGACGACAGCGCCTCGTGGACGCGGTCGACGGCGGGGAGGTCGCGGGTCTTGCCCTGGTCCCACTGTCCGTACCAGCGCTTGAGCTGGCGGGCGATGTACCCGTCGTGGCGGCCGAGGTCGGTGAGCCCGGTGGCGTCGAGGTCGACGGCGTGGATCGCCGCCATCGTGTCGACGATCGACCGGCTGGCGTTGCCGCGCCCGTCGACGTCCAACGTTGCTTCGGCGGCTTGGCGGTCGCGCAGCACGTGGCCGTCGACGAAGCCCATCACGTAGAACGGTGCGCCGTTGACGTCGAGGTCGTCGCAGAACCCGGCGGTCGGCGGCACCGGCACGGCGGTGCCCTGCAACCCGTGGAGGATGCGATGTTCGCGGCCCATGTCGTGGGCGCTCGCCAGCACGTGGCCGAGGGGCGGGCGGCGCAGGACGTAGCGGCTGCCGTCGGCGCCGGTGACCCGGAACGTCAGGTTGGAGTGGCCACCGGCGATCACGTCGAACGTGAACGGACCCTGCGCCCCGGCGACGTTGGCCTCCAGCCAAGCGGTGACCGGCTCGACGTCGATGCCCGGAACGTCACGGTGCTGCACATCGGTTCCCGGCACGGTGCTCACCGTGCCGAGGGTAGCGAGCGGCCCCCGATAGCGTTGATTCCATGGCTTTCGTCGACGTCACCGATGCCACGTTCCAGACCGAGGTCCTCGACAGGTCGAACGACGTGCCCGTCGTCGTCGACCTGTGGGCCGAGTGGTGCGGGCCGTGCAAGACCCTCGGCCCGATCATCGAGAAGGTGATCGACGAGACCGGTGGCAAGGTCGTCCTGGCCAAGGTCGACGTCGACGCCAACCCGGGTCTCAGCCAGGCGTTCAAGGTGCAGTCGATCCCGGCTGTCTACGCGTTCAAGAACGGCACGGTCGTCGACGGGTTCATGGGCGCCTACCCCGAGCACGCGGTCAAGGAGTTCGTCGACGGGTTGCTGCCCACCGAGGAGCAGGTGGCCATCGACGAGTTGATCGCCGCCGGCGACGAGGGCAGCCTGCGCATCGCCTTGTCGATGGACCCGGCGAACGAGGACGCCATCGTCCTGCTGGCGCAGCTGCTCGTCGACGGCGGCCGCCCGGATGAAGCGTTGGCGCTGCTCGAGCGGATTCCCGAGACCGAGCGCACGCGCCACGTCGCGGCCCTCGCCCGGGTCGGCGAGGCGCCGCAGGACGACTACGACCAGCAGTTGGCGGCACTCCTCGACCGGGTCAAGTTCGACGACGACGCCCGCCAGCAGTACGTCGACATCCTCGAGCTGATGGGTGCGTCCGATCCGCGCACCGCCGAGTACCGGCGCCAGCTCACCTCGCGCCTGTTCTGACGAGTCCCGACGACGATCGCGAGATTCGGCGATGCTGTTCCCTGCCGGTCACTGGGAGGGGCTGCTGAGCGGGGCTGACGAACGTCTGGGGTGAATGCAACGGTTGGGGTCTGTCCCCAACCGTTGCATTGTCCGGCGCCGTCGGGAGCGGGTCAGGGGGCGAAGCCGTCGAGGGCGGACTGGAAGGCGCGGGCGACGGTGGCGTAGTGCCGCCGGAGGTCGTCGGCGTGGTGGCGGGCCGACAACGCCGACGGCAGGCGCGGCTCGGTGCGCAAGAAGCGTTGGGCGGCGGCGAGTGCGGTGAACGCCGCCGGGATGCCGCGCTCGGCGTGCGGTGGGGAGAGGTCGGGGAGAGCCTCGTCGAGCGGGACGATCAGTCGTGCCGCCTGCTGGTCGAGGGCGTCGAGGTCCCACAGCCGTTCGGCGAGCGCCACGCCGTCGCCGTGCTCGAGCGGCCCGCGGGTGACGAGGGCGTCGGCGAGGTCGAGCGGTGCGTCGAGGTTGGCCGGCCGGATCCAGATGTCCGGGCGCAGTTCGCCGAGACGCGCCGCCGAGGCGCGGGCACGGAAGTCGCGCCGCTCGGCGACGCTGCGCCGGTCGGCGAGGGCGATGGCGAACCACCAGCTGCCGTCCCACTCGGCCGTCGTCGTCGCCCGACCGAGGTCCTGCTCGGCCTGGCGGGCGATCAGGCGCCCGCTCAGCCGGTACACGCCGTCGTCGACGAGCAGGTCGCCCGCGGCGACCAGCCGGGAGAGGGCGGTACGCACGGCGCCGTCGGCGACGCCGAAGAGCGAGGTGAACTCGAGCAGCCGGCCGACTGCCATCTCCGGCGGGTGCTGGCCGAGCAACACCGACAGCACGATCGAGCGCGGGCTCAGCGGACGCAGCGCGCTGCCGTCGACGACGGGGGAGCGACCCGCGTCCGCCGGCGCGGCCCGTCCCGCACGCTCGGTCGCGGTCGCGGTCGCGGTCGCGGTCGCGGACGGGATCGCGGGCGGGGTCCCGGTTGTGGTCGTCGTACGAGAATTGATCATTGCGATCGAGAAGTGTAACATGGTGGGGTGATGACGGAGATGGTGATCCCGGCGACCGCCGACCCGCGGACGATGGTGCCGCCACCGTCCGCGCTGCCCGACGACGTGCTCCCGTCGGAGCGCCTCAACGTCCGGGCGATGCCCGTGCGACCGTGGCGCGACGACTTGCGCCGGATCCCCAACGTGCGCAATGCGTTCACCGTCGTGTTGTGCCTCGTGCAGACGTTCGGCCTGGTGATCGCCGCTGCCTGGGTCAACACGTGGTGGTCGTATCTCGTCGCCTTGGTGTTGATGGGACGCGGTCACGCCTGCCTCAACATCCTCGCCCACGAGGCTGCCCACCGACTGTTGTTCACCAGCCGCTGGTGGAACGACAACGTCGGCCGGTGGCTGCTCGGCTATCCCTCCTTCCAGGCGTTCTCCGCCTACCGCCGCGTCCACTTCGCTCACCACCGCGACGAGATGGGCCCCGAGGAACCCGACCTCGCCCTCTACGCCGGCTACCCAATTCCGCGCGATTCGTGGCGTCGCAAGCTCACGCGTGACGCCACGGGCAACAGCGGTTACAAGAACTTCAAGGGGCTCTACGCCGCCCTCCGCCGCGGCCAGACCGAGGCCAAGCAGATCCTCGCCGTGCAGCTCGTCATGCTCGGTGCCTCACTGGTGTTCATGCGTCCGCTCGCCTACGTGGTCTGGGTGCTGTCGTGGGCGACGATCTGGAAGGTCACCAACCGGCTGCGGGCGATCGCCGAGCACGGCGGGATGACCCGCTCCAAGGACCGCCGCCAGACGACCCACGTGATCCGCCAGACGCGCCTCGCCCGCTTCTTGATGGTGCCGTACAACACCGGTTGGCACCTCGCCCACCACGTCGACATGGGTGTGCCGTGGCGCAAGCTGCCCGAGCTCCACGACGAGCTGGTGCGCTCCGGGTGGGTGACCCCCGAGATCGTCTACCCGACCTACCGCGCGTTCTGGAAGGCGTGCTCGTCGGGCACCCCGCGCGCCACTGCCCGCTGACGCCGCGCCGACCGCGCCGCTCACCGCTCGCGGCGGGTGCCGATAGGGTGACCCCACCGACTCCCTCCAATGCCCCGGCGCGCGGCGCCGGATCGTGTGTTGTCGAGGAGGTCGATCGTGGAACCGTTCCCGAGACCAACACCGCCGAGTTCGCCGGCGGACCGCATCCGCTCGTGGGTGGTGTGGTTCGGCGTCGGCCGGCTCGTCGCCGCCGCGGTGGCGACCGTCGTCGTGGTGGCCGGTGGGATCTGGCTCGTGCGCAGCCCGCCGCCGTCCACCGAGGCCTCGCTGCCGATGGCGACGACGACCGTGGGGACGCCGCCGACGTCCGACCCTCCCGTCGATGCGCAGGCTCCGACCTCCGCGTCGCCGACATCGGTCGTCGTCCACGTCGCCGGGGCGGTCGTGCATCCCGGCGTCTACGAGCTCCCGACCGGGGCTCGCGTGCGCGACGCCCTCACCGCTGCCGGCGGTCCCACGCCAGGCGCTGAGGGTGACGCGCTCAACCTCGCCGCGCCGCTCGCCGACGGGGTGCGGGTCTACGTCCCGGCGGTCGGGGAGACACCTCCGGGGGAGTTGATCAGCGGCGTTGCGCCGAGCGGAGACTCGGCCGAGGTGTCGTCGCCGGTCGGGCCGGTCGATCTCAACCGGGCGACGGCCACCGAGCTCGACGTGCTGCCCGGTGTCGGTCCGGCGACGGCTGCGGCGATCGTCGACGAGCGTGAGCGCAACGGCCCGTTCGCCGGTGTCGACGACCTCGAACGGGTGCCCGGCATCGGTCCCGCCAAGCTCGCCGCGATTCGCGACCTGGTGACCACGTGAGCGGGTTCGGGCCGGTCGGCGACGTGCCGGTCAGAACAGCGAGTCGGAGATCGACAGGCCGGCGACGATCAGCGCCACCGCACAGCCGAACCACACACCGCCGCACAACCACGCGTAGTGGCGCCAGAAGTCGCTCCACGTCGCCATCGGATTGCGCGTCGCCCGACGTGAGGCGACGAGACCGAGCAGTAGCCAGCCCAGCGCCGAGGCGCCGATGGCCAGCGGGTAGAGACCGCGATCACCGAACGGGGCCCCGGCGACGAGCAGTGCCGGTGCCGCCATCACCCCGCCGATCAATCCGATGGCGCCACTCGACGCCGAGTCGAAGAGGCGCAACGACACGATGGCGATGGCGCCCACGATCGCCGGTGGAACGAGCGCCAGGAACGGCCCGAAGAGGCGGATGCGCGTGCGGTACCAGCGGGGACCCTCGACGATGCCGTGCGCCGATGCCCGTGGGGGCGCGTACGACGCAGGCCGAGCGCCCTGGGGAACAGGGGTGAACGAAGTCACGAAGTCCCCAGGTTATGACAGTCGGGGTGTCTCGCGGTGGGCACCCGCCGAGGGTCACGCCCGCGGCGACTCCGATGCCGCGGTGGTCGCGCTGGCGTTGCTGGTCGCGGTGGTCGTCTGGCGCCGCGATCCGGTGACGTCGGCGGCACTGGCGACGGTGGTCGCCGGCGGCGCGCTGGTGATCGCCCGCTCGTGGCTGCTGGTCGTCGTGATGCTCGCCCTGGTCGTCGGCGCGTCGGTGCGCACCGACGCGGCGTGGGCGTCGCTCGAGCCCGATCGGCTCGGCGCGTACACGGGCTGGGTGCGCCTGATCGACGATCCGGCACCGTTGGCGGCGAGCACCCGGGTGATCGTCGAGATCGAAGGTGAGCGCTTCGAGATGTGGATTCGCGGTCGAGCCGCGCAGCGGCGTGTCGCGACCTGGCAGGGCGGTGACTGGGTCGCCGTCGGCGGCGAGCGCCGTGTACTTGCCGAGGATCGCCGGCAGCGGGTCGCCTGGCAGCACGTCGTCGGCCGCTTCGAGCACGACTGGCTGGGCGATACCGCACCCGGTGGGCCACTGGCGCGGGCATCGAACTCGGTCCGCTCGACGATCGAACGTGGCGCCTCGGCGATCCCGGCGCCCGACGATGCGCTGTTCCGCGGGCTCGTCATCGGCGACGATCGCGACCAGCCGTTCGAGATGATCGGGCGCTTCCGGGCGAGCGGCTTGTCTCACCTGACGGCCGTGTCCGGTCAGAACGTGGCGTTCGTCCTGGCGGCGTGCACGCCGTTGCTGGTCCGGTTGCGTCCCTGGGCGCGGTGGGCGATCACGGTCGCCCTGATCGCCTGGTTCGTGGCGCTCACCCGCTTCGAGCCGTCGATCCTGCGGGCCGGCGTGATGGCGGGGCTGTCGGCCACGGCGTTCGTGCGCGGCGTCGAGCGGCGGCCGGTGCGGTTGCTGGCGATCGGGTTGATCGGGTTGCTGCTCGTCGACCCGTTGCTCGCCTGGTCGATCGGCTTCTGGCTGTCGGTGGGCGCGACCGCCGGCGTCTGCACGCTCGGGCCGTGGCTGGCAGCCCGGCTGACGGTCCTCGGACCGTTGGCGATCCCGGTCGGTGTCAGCCTCGGCGCCCAGGTGGGAGTGGTGCTGCCGAGCGTGCTGGTGTTCGGTCGGCTGCCGCTCGTGAGCATCCCGGCCAATCTGCTCGCCGTCCCCGTGGCGGGGCTGGTGATGCTGTACGGGCTGCCGGCGGCGATCATCGCCGGGATGGTCCCGGCGCTGGCGGCGCCGCTGATGCTGCCGGCTCGCTTGGGCACCCGGTGGGTCGACATCGTCGCCGGTCTCGGCGCCCGCCTCGAACCCGGACGCACCCGTGTCGTGGTGGGGTTGGGCGGCCGTCACCGCCGTCGTGATCGTCCTCGTGCGCCGCGATCGTCCGTCGGGAATTTGACGTTCGCTGAGTCGTGTACGTTGCGGCGACTGCACCGCGTCAACCTGAGGAGGGTCACGTGTCGCGCTACCGCCGAACCGCCGTTGTCGGATTGTCCGCTCTGGTGGCATCGGGAGTCGGCCTCGTCGTCGTCGCCCCGGTCGCCTCCGCCGCACCACCGGCCGTGCCGGCGATCCGGCTCCCGCTGTCGGGCTCGACGCTGAGCGTCGCCGCCCCTGACGTCGCCGGCACCGGCGAGCCCGGCTCGCAGGTCACGGCGTTCGCCCTGCTCACGGGCGGCGGTGGCACACCGATCTCACTCGGCACCTCCACCGTCGCCGACGACGGCAGCTGGGTCGTCGACACGACGACCTCGCTGGACGACGGCGCCTACGAGTTCACCGCCCGAGCCACGAACGGCGAGGACAGCGCGCCGTCCGCTCCGGTGGCGGCCACGGTCGACGGGCCCGATGACGGCCAGACCAACATCACCCTCGTCTCGATCAACGACTTCCACGGGCGCATCGACGGCAACACGCTGCACTGGGCGGGCACCGTCGCCACCGTCGCTGCGACGGCCGGCGGTGACGACGTCGCCATCAGCGGTGCCGGCGATCTCGTCGGCGCCTCACTCTTCGCCTCGGCGGTCGCCCAGGACCAGCCGACGATCGACGTCATGAACGCCATCGGCCTCGACGCCAGCGCTGTCGGCAACCACGAGTTCGACCAGGGATGGGCCGACCTCCGCGACCGCATTCTCGGCCCCGATGACAACCGCAACGCCGAGTGGGACTACCTCGGCGCCAACGTCTACGCCGCCGGCACCGACGACACGTTGCTGCCGGAGTACAAGGTCATCACGATCAACGACGTCCGGGTCGGTGTGATCGGCGCCGTGACCGAGGAGACGCCGGCGCTCGTCTCGCCCGGCGGGATGGTCGGCGTCACGATCGGTGACCCCGTCGAGGCCGTCAATCGCGTCGCCGCCCAGCTCACCGACGACAACGACGCCAACGGCGAGGCGGATGTGCTCATCGCCACCTTCCACGAAGGCGCCCCGTCGGGTGCCCAGACGCTGGAGCAGAACATGGCCGCGTCGACGACCTTCACCGAGATCGTCAACGACGTCTCGGGTCAGGTCGACGTGCTGTTCAACGGCCACACCCACCAGGCCTACGTGTACACCGCACCCAACCCGGACGGCGGCACGCGGCCCGTGCTGCAGACCGGCAGCTACGGCGACTTCGTGGGCAAGGTCGTGTTGACCGTCGACACGACGTCCAAGGACGTCGTGTCGGCGGCGGCGCAGAACGTGCCCCGGCTGACGCCTCCCGTCGCCGCGGTGCCGCCCGATGTGCCGGCAAAGCCGGGGATCACCGCGGACGAGTTGCTCGCCCAGTTCCCCGAGCTCGCCGCCGTGCAGGCGATCGTCGACGAGGCGCTGGCCGACGCCGCCACCGTCGGCAACACCCCCAAGGGCCGCGTGGCGGCCGACATCACGACCGCCTACACCAACGGGACGTTCGGTCCGGACGGCTATCAGGCCGTGCGCAACAACACCAACCGTGACCAGCGCAACGCCGAGTCGACGCTCGGCGGGCTCGTCGCCAACTCGCTCAAGGCGACCCTGGAACCGCTGGGCGTCGACCTGCCGACCGACGCCGGCACGATCGGCGTCGTCAATCCTGGTGGACTCCGCAACGAGCTCTTCTACCCGACGTCGACGCCGCTCAACGAGGGTGACGGGGTGGTGACGTTCGCCGAGGCCAATGCCGTCCTGCCGTTCGTCAACAACCTCTGGACCACCCATCTCACGGGTGCGCAGGTGAAGACGATGCTCGAGCAGCAGTGGCAGCGCGACGCCAACAACGCCATCCCGACGAGGGCGTATCTGCAGCTCGCGCTGTCCGACAACGCCAGCTACACGTTCGATCCGGCGCTGCCGGAGGGCTCGCGCGATCACGTCGATCACCGTCGACGGTCAACCGATCGATCCGGCGGCGACGTACAAGATCGCCACCTTCTCGTTCCTCGCGACCGGTGGTGACAACTTCCATGTCTTCAGCCAGGGCGCGAGCGCCGCGGACTCCGGTCTGATCGACCGCGATGCGTGGATCTCGTACCTCGAAGCGCGAGCAGCGGCGCCGGGCATCGCACCCGACTTCGATCGTCGCTCGGTTGCCCTGTCACCGCACCCGACCACCGTCGACCGCGGTGGACGACTGCAGACCACCGTGTCGTACCTCGACATGACCAGCCTCGGCACGCGGCCGACCACCAGCGTCGACCTGACCATCGGCGGCATCGAGCTCGGCTCGGCGCCGGTGACGTTCGCTGCGGCGACGAGCGGCAACGCCGCCCCGGTCAACGGTCTCAGCGGCTCGGCGAACGTCGACGTACTGGTGCCCGCCGGTGTCGCTCCGGGCGCACGCACGCTGACGATGACACTCCGACCCAGCGGCCGCAGTCATCACGTTGCCGCTGACGGTCGGGGCGGGAGCCTCGGAACCGGCGCTGACGCCGACCGATCCCGGCCGCATCCTCGACACCCGCACGGGTGGCACGACCGTTGACGGCCTGTTCGAGGGCGATGGCATCCAGGCGCCGGGCCAGACGCTCGAGCTACAGGTTCGTGGCCGCGGTGGCATCCCCGCCGAGGCCATCGGCGCCGTGCTGAACATCACCGCGACGGGCGGCACCGGCCCCGGCTACGTCACCGTGTACCCGTGCGGCCAGCCGCGCCCGACGGCGTCGAGCCTCAACTTCATCCAGATGGTCTCGGCGCCGAACGCCGTCGTCACCGCCATGAGCGCGGACGGCAAGGTGTGCCTCTACACCGCCGAGTCCTCCGTCAACCTGATCGCCGACGTCAACGGCTTCGTCGACCCCGACAGCGGCTACCTGCCGCTCAACCCGGCCCGTCTCGCCGACAGCCGGCAGGGCGCGGCGACGATCGACGGCCAGTTCCTCGGCGGCGGCAGCCGCGAGGCCGGCACGATCTGGGAGATCGAGGTCGCCGGGCGGGGCAACGTGCCGGACGGCTCGACCACGGCGGCGCTCAACGTGACGACGACCAACGCCGAGGGCAACGGCTACCTGACGGTGTATCCGTGTGACGCCCCGCGCCCACTGGCGTCGAGCGTCAACTTCACGCCGGGGCAAGCAATCCCCAACGCCGTCACGTCGCAGCTCAGTGACGCCGGCACGGTCTGCGTCTACGTCGGCGAGTACGACACCGACGTGATCGTCGACGTCAACGGGGCCTTCGATGCGGAGAGCGACTACCACTCGGTCGTGCCGGCCCGCCTGATGGACACCCGTCTCGCGCCGACCGTCGACGGTCAGTTCAGCAACGGCGGCGTGCGTCCCGTCGGCGAGGTCGTCGAGCTGCAGATCACTGGTCGCGGTGGTGTGCCCGCGGGTGCCGGCGGGGCGATGCTCAACATCACCGCCACCGACGCGACCGGCGGAGGATACGTCACGGCGTGGCCGTGCGGGGGCACCCCGCCGAACGTGTCGTCGCTCAACTACGACACCAACGCACCGCGTGCCAACGCCGCGTTCGTCGCCCTGACCGGGACGGGCACGGTCTGCCTGGTCGTGCGCGAGGCGACGACCAACCTCGTCGTCGACGTCACCGGCTACGTCTGACATCGACCGCTCGTCGGGGGCGTCACGATCGGGGTCAGACCCCGATCGTGACGCTGCCGCGGTGGGGTCCGCGGGTCCTGGCGGGTAAGAATCGACCCTGATGGCGACACACCTGCTGAGCGGCAATGAGGAGTCGGTGCTGCGGTCCGCCGTGGTCGAGCTCGTCGAGCGGCTCGTCGGCGACGGCGACCGGGCGATGATGGTCGACGAGTTCGACGGCGACGACTACGAGCTCCGCCAGGTCGTCGACGCGGCACAGACCCCGTCGTTCCTCACCGACAAGCGCGTCGTCGTCGCCCGTGACGTCGGGCGGTTCAGCGCCGACGAACTGGCCCCGATGCTGCAGTACCTGTCGGCGCCGCTCGACACGTCCGACCTCGTCCTCGTCGTCAACAGCGGTTCGGTTCCCAAGAAGCTCGGCGACGCCGTCAAGGCCGTCGGCACGGTGACCAACACCTCGCCGCCGTCACGGCCCAAGGATCGCCAGGGCTGGATCTCCGAGCAGGTGGCGGCGACCGGATTGAAGCTGCGTCCCGATGCCGTCGCCCAGCTCGGTGCCTGGCTCGGGGAGGACGCCGGCCGGCTCGACGGCATCCTCGCCACGCTGGCCAGCACCTACGGCAGCGACCGGACCCTGACGTTCGCCGAGATCGAGCCGTTCCTCGGCGATGCCGGCGGCGTGCCGCCGTGGGACTTCACCGATGCCATCGACGGTGGCGACACCACCAAGGCGCTGACGCTGCTGAGCCGGATGATGCGCGCCGGCGGGCGCCATCCGTTGCAGATCATGGCGATCCTGCACAGCCACTACGCCAACATCGCCAAGCTCGACGGCGTCGACGCCCGGAGCGAGTCGGAGGCGATGGCGGCGACCGGCATCACGTCGGCGTTCCCGGCAAAGAAGGCGATGAACAACGCCCGCCGGCTCGGCCGCAGCGGCACCCGCCGCGCCGTCGAGCTGCTCGCCCAGGCCGATCTCGACCTGCGTGGCGATCGCGACCTCGATCCCGAGCTGGTGATGGAGGTCCTCGTCGCCCGCCTCTCCAAACTGCGCCGCTGACGCCGTCGTCCCGCGGGGAGCGGTGCGTGCAGCAGGCGATCCTCACCGCAGGTGGGACGCGACACGAGCGCCGGGGCGAACCCGCGGCGCTCGTGTACGGAAATCGTGTGTTCGGTCGTCGGTCGTGACCGACGGAACCGGTCAATCGGTGGCGTTGACCTTCTTCATCAGGCGGCTCTTCTTGCGTGCCGCGGCGTTCTTGTGGATGACGCCCTTCGACGCTGCCGTGTCGATGCGCTTGACCGCCAGACGCACGGCCTCGGCGTTGTCGTCGGTGCCGACCGTCTCCGTGGCGCGCTTGGTGCGCGTCTTGAGCTCGGCCTTCACTGCCTTGTTGCGCTCGTGGCGCTTGGCGTTGGTGAGGTTGCGCTTCTTCTGGCTCTTGATGTTGGCCATCGCCTGAGATCCCTGTGTTCGCTACGAGCGATAGGTCGCTGCGGTCGTCGTTCTGTGGTCTGCCCCGAGGACCACGCGGCCGCTCGGAACAGCCATGAGACTCTATCGGCGGGGCAACCCGGCGCCAACGCGGCCGGTAGCGTTGGGGCGGTCATGGACCCCGCCGAACGCCTGGCCCGCATCCGCAACTTCTCGATCATCGCCCACATCGATCATGGGAAGTCGACGCTGTCGGACCGCATCCTCGAGATCACCGGCGCCGTCGACGCCCGGGACATGCGTTCGCAGTACCTCGACTCGATGGACCTCGAGCGTGAGCGGGGTATCACGATCAAGGCGCAGAACGTCCGCGTCGAGTGGAAGGGTCACACGTTCCACCTGATCGACACACCCGGCCACGTCGACTTCGGCTACGAGGTCAGTCGCAGCCTGGCCGCCTGTGAGGGCGTCGTGCTGGTCGTCGACGCCGCCCAGGGCATCGAGGCGCAGACGCTGGCCAACTGCTACCTGGCGCTCGAGCACGACCTCGAGATCGTCGCCGCGCTGAACAAGATCGACCTCCCGGCGGCCGACCCCGACCGGTACGCCGCCGAGATCGAGACGATCCTCGGCATCCCGGCGAACGAGATCATCCGCATGTCGGCCAAGACCGGCGTCGGCGTGCCCGACCTCCTCGATGCCGTCATCGAGCGCATCCCAGCGCCGAAGGGTGATCCCGACGCACCGTTGCAGGGCCTGATCTTCGACTCCCAGTTCGACCAGTACCGCGGCGTCGTGTCGAGCGTGCGCATCGTCCAGGGCACGCTGCGGTCCGGTTCGAAGCTGACGTTCATGCAGGCCGGCGCCAACCACGAAGCGATCGAGATCGGTGCTCGCCGACCGGTGCCGACACCGGAACCCGCCCTCGGGCCGGGCGAGGTCGGCTACCTGATCGCCGGCATCAAGGACGTCGGCGACGCCCGTTCCGGTGAGACCGTCACCACCGCGTCCGGCGGCGCCACCGAGGCGTTGCCCGGCTACCGCGACCCGAAGCCGATGGTCTTCTCCGGGCTCTTCCCGATCGACGGCGACGACTTCGAGAATCTCCGCGAGTCGCTGGAGAAGCTGAAGCTCAACGACGCCTCCATCACCTACACACCCGAGTCCTCGGGCGCCCTCGGGTTCGGATTCCGCTGCGGGTTCCTCGGGCTGTTGCACATGGAGATCGTCAAGGAGCGCCTCGAGCGCGAGTTCGGCCTCGCACTGATCGCCACGTCACCGAGCGTCGAGTACCGGGTGACCCGCACCGACGGTGAGGTCGTGCTCGTCGACAACCCCGCCGACCTGCCCGAGTCGCAGCGGGTGGCGACGATCGAGGAGCCGTACTTCAAGGTCTCGATCATCTCGCCGACCGATTACACGGGCACGCTGATGGACCTCTGCCAGAAGCGGCGCGGCGAGATGAAGCGCATGGACTACCTCTCGCCCGAGCGGGTCGAGCTGGTCTACGAGATCCCCCTGGCCGAGGTCGTCGTCGACTTCTTCGACCAGATGAAGTCGCGCACCAAGGGCTATGCCAGCCTCGACTACGAGCTCGCCGGCTACCGACCGTCGAACCTCGTGCGCGTCGATCTGCTGCTCAACGGCATCCCCGCCGACGCCTTCTCGACGATCGTCCACCGCGATTCCGCCTACCAGTACGGGGCGCGGATGTGCGAGAAGTTGAAGGAGCTGATCCCGCGGCAGATGTTCGACGTGCCGATCCAGGCGGCGATCGGCGGCAAGATCATCGCCCGCGAGACGGTGAAGGCGAAGCGCAAGGACGTCCTCGCCAAGTGCTACGGCGGCGACATCACGCGCAAGCGCAAGCTGCTCGAGAAGCAGAAGGAGGGCAAGAAGAAGATGAAGTCGATCGGGCGCGTCGAAGTGCCGGGCGACGTCTTCATCAACGCCCTCAAACTGGACGACTGAAGCCGGCCGAGACGATCGCGGTGTCGTCGACCTTCCGCTCCCTTCGCTACCGCAACGCCCGGCTGTTCTTCGTCGGGTTGGCGATCTCCAACATCGGCACATGGCTGCAGCTGACGGCGATGTCGCTGCTCGTCTACCGGCTCACCGGCGAGGCGACGTCGGTCGGTGTCAGCGTCGCCCTGCAGTTCCTGCCGACGCTGCTCCTCGGTGCCTGGGCGGGCGTCATCGCCGACGGTCGAGACCGCCGGACGATGGCGATCGTCACCCAGGGAGCGCTCGCCGTGCAGGCGGTCGTGCTCGGCGTGATCGATCTCGCCGGCTACGCCAACCTGTCGGTCGTCTACGTGATGTCGCTGGTGCTCGGCGTCGTCACGGCGTTCGACAACCCGGCCCGTCGCGGTCTCGTCACCGAGCTCGTGCCGACCGTCGACATCCCCAACGCGACGTCGCTCAACACGGCGGTGATGACGGGCTCGCGCATCTTCGGCCCGGCGATGGCGGCGCTGCTGGTGAACACGATCGGCACCGCGTGGTGTTTCCTGGCCAACGGGCTGACGTTCTTCGCCATCATCTTCTCGCTGGTCGCCATCCGCCCGGCGGAGCTGTTCCCGACCACCCGCCGGCCCAAGGGTGGACGACCGGTCCGTGAGGCGCTGCACTTCGTCGCCAGCCGGCGTGACATGACGATCATCTACCTGTTGTTGGTCGTCGTGTCGACGGTGGCGTTCAACCAGGCGACCGTGTTCCCCAAGTTGGCCGATGTCCGTTGGGGCGACGAGGGCGCGTTCGGTGTGCTGCTCGCCGTGATGTCGATCGGTTCGTTGATCGGCTCGCTGTTGACCGCTCGCTTCCAGCGCGTCGCGATGGGCTGGCTGTTCGGCTCGATCGTCACGATGGCGCTCGCCGGCTTCGGGTTGGCGTGGGCGCCCAACCTGGCGCTGGCGTTGGCGTGGACGGTGCCGTTCGGCCTCGGTGCGGCCGGCTTCATCGCCGCCACGAACGCCATGGTGCAACAGGAGTGCCCGGCGGACATGCGCAGTCGGCTGCTGGCGCTGCAGGCGGTGGCGTTCCTCGGCTCGACGCCGATCGGCGGGCCGCTCACCGGTTGGATCGCCGACAACGTCAGTGCCGAATGGGCGCTCGCCTACAGCAGTGTCGTCAGCCTGCTGTGCGTGCTCGTCGCGGCGATCGCCTGGCGCTCTCGCGACCGGACGCCGACGGCACCCCACGCCGTGCTGACGTCGCCGTCCTGACCGGCGATGTCCTGACCGGCGATGTCCTGACCGGCGATGTCCTGACCGGCGACGACGTGACCGGCGACGACGTGACCGGCGGATGGCGTGCAGGGTTCGGAGCGGGCTCGGTCGGTCATGCTGAGGACCATGGATCGACGGGGCAGGATCCTCGTGACCGGGGCGATGACCGCCGCCTTGATCGCCCCGGTCGTGGTCGATCGCGACGGCTACCCGCTGTCGACGTACCCGATGTATGCCCGGGCGCGGCCGGCGACGGTCGTGCTGGCCACCGCCCAGGGCATCGATGCCGACGGCGACCGGCAGCGGCTGTCGGCCGGCGAGATCGGTGACAGCGACGACCCGCTGATCATCGCCGGTGAGCTGCGCCAGGCGATCAGCGACGGACGCGCCGACGAGCGGTGCGCCGAGATCGCTGCTCGCGTGGACGACCGCCGATCGAGCAGCGAGGCGTCCGCTGCGGTGACGACGATCGAGATCGTGACGGAACGACACGACGTGATCGCTCGCGCCCGCGGCGACGACGGCCTGCTCGAACGCGAGGTCCACGCCTCGTGCGAGGTCGGGGGATGACCGCGGCGCTGGCGGCCCGCGACAGCGGTCGCCGGATCTGGGATGTCGTGGACACGACGGCGCCGGCGCAGCGTCTGGCCGCATTGCGGATCGCCGTCGGCGCGTTCACGGTCGTCTACCTCCTCGTGCGGCTGCCGGTGTTCCTCCAGCTCGCCGACCGCCGATCGGGCTTCGACGGCGTCGGGGTGGCATCGCCGCTCAGCGGGCCCGTGCCCGACGGCGTCGTCCAGGCGGTCGTCGTGGCGACGCTGCTCGCCGGCGTCGCGGCGGTCGTCGGCTGGCGCTACGCCGTGTCCGGCCCGGCGTTCGCGCTCGGCGTGCTGGCCCTCACCAGCTACCGCGGTTCGTGGGGACAGCTGCTGCACTTCGAGAACCTGTTCACCATCCATCTGGTGATCCTGGCGTTCGCCCCGGCGAGCGTCGCCTGGTCGCTCGACGCCCGTCGACGGCACCCCGCGCCGCGAACCGAGGACGGGCGACCGGTCGCCGGTGCGGCGGCGGGGTCGGCGGGCACGAGCGACCCCGGCGACGTGCGGTTCGGCTGGCCGATCTCGCTGCTGGCGGTCGCCGTCGTCGTCACCTACGTCATCGCCGGGGTCGCCAAGCTGCGTTACGGCGGCGTCGACTGGGTGGTCGGCGACTCGTTGCGCAACCACGTCGCCTACGCCGCGGCACGCAACGAGCTCGTCGGTGTCCCGGCCGCCCCGTTGGCCGGGTTGGCCGTGCGGCTGGAGGCGGTGTGGCCATTCCTGGCAGCGGCGACGATCGTCGTCGAGATCGGGGCGCCGATGGCCCTGTTCGGTGGCCGGTGGCGCACGGTCTGGGTGCTGGCGGCCTGGGCGATGCACGTGGGCGTGCTCCTGACGATGCGCATCGGGTTCCCGTACCCGCTGTTCCTCGTCGCCTTCCTGCCGTTCTTCCGTGTCGAGCGGCTGTGGACCGACGCCGCCGGGCCGCTCGTCCGAAAGGTGATCGACCGGCGCGCTCCGTCGCGGGCAGACTGACCGTGTGGAAGCGACCTTCGCCACGACCGGCGACCTCAGCCAGCAGCTCGACCACGTCGCCGCGGCGCCCACCGACGTCGGCACCGTCGAGCTCGTCGTGTGCCGCCCGGCGCTCGGCAAGCGTGAAGTGCTCTCCCGAGCGACGATCGAACCCGGCATCGGCCTCGTCGGCGACAACTACGTCGCCCGCGGCAGCAAGAGCACGCCGGATCGCCGCGCCCACCCGCTCGCCGAGCTGAACCTGATGTCGGCGCGGGCGCTCGAAGCCGTTGCCGGCCCCGACCGCGACCGTTGGGCGCAGGCAGGCGACCAGTTCATCGTCGACTTCGACCTCTCCGAACGGAATGCTCCGGCGGGCACCCGCCTGCAGATCGGCACGGCGATCATCGAGGTCACCGACAAGCCGCACACCGGCTGCGCCAAGTTCTCGAAGCGCTTCGGCATCGACGCCGCCCGGTGGATCAACTCACGCAAGGACCTCCGGTTGCGCGGCATCAACGCCATCGTCGTCGCCGCCGGCGAGGTCGCCCAGGGCGACGCGATCCGCAAGCTCTGACGCCGCGTGCGGCGGTGAGCGGGCCGTCACGGCCGGGATACGCCTCGGTCGATGGGGGTAGCAGCAGGCGATGACGACGATCCTGTGGTTCCGGCGCGACCTGCGCCTCGACGATCACCCTGCGCTCTGCGCGGCTGCCGTCGACGGTGACGTGCTGCCGCTGTTCGTGGTCGATCCGGCGTTCACCGACGCCGGCGCCACCCGCCTGGCGTATCTCCACGACTGCCTGACCGCGCTCGATTCGACGATCCGTGAGCGCGGCGGCCACGGCCTCGTCGTCCGCCGTGGACCCCCGGCCGACGTCGTGCCGGGCGTCGCCGTCGAGGTCGGCGCCACGTCGGTTCACGTCACCCGCGACGCCACCCCCTACGGCCATCGACGCGATGCCGCCGTGGCAGGTGCGCTGCACGACGCCGGTGCCGCACTGATCGGCACGGGCACGCCGTACGCCGTGGCGCCGGGCACGGTGCGCAAGCCCGACGGCGACCCGTACGCCGTGTTCACCCCGTTCGCCATGCGGTGGCGGGCAACCGGATGGGACACGCCGTTCGACGGGCCCGACGACGTCGCGTGGTGCCCGTCGATCGCCAGTGAGCCGCTACCCGATCGTCCCGACCCCGGCCACGGCCTTCCTCCGGCGGGGGAGGAGGCCGCCCTCGACCGGTGGCAGGCGTTCATCGACGACGGCCTCGACACCTACCCCACCGGGCGCGACCTCCCCGCCGTCGCCGGTACCAGCCAGCTGTCAGCAGCGTTGAAGTGGGGCACGATCCACCCCCGCCGGCTGCTCGCCGACGTCGACCCGGCAACCGACGCCGACGACGCCCACGCCCGCTTCGTGACCGAACTCGCCTGGCGGGAGTTCTACGCCGACGTCCTCCACCACCAGCCGCACACCGCCTGGGCCAACCTGCGCGCCGAGTTCGACGCGATGCCCGTCGACTCCGATGCCGCCGCCCGCCGCCGCTTCGCGCGCTGGACGGCCGGCGACACCGGCTTCGGGATCGTCGACGCCGGCATGCGCCAGCTGGCGGCCACCGGCTGGATGCACAACCGGGTGCGGATGGTGGCGGCGAGCTTCCTCGTCAAGGACCTCCACCTGCCCTGGCAGTGGGGGGCGCGCTGGTTCATGAGCCGGCTCGTCGACGGCGACCTCGCCTCCAACAACCACAACTGGCAGTGGGTCGCCGGGTCGGGGACCGACGCCGCGCCGTACTTCCGCGTCTTCAACCCGCACACGCAGCAGCAGCGCTTCGATCCCGACGGTGCCTACGTCGGGCGGTGGGCGCCCGACGGCGTCGGCGAGCCGATGGTCGACCACGCCGCCGAGCGGACCGAGGCGCTGCGTCGCCTGGCGACGATCTCGTGAACATCGTCACGGGGGCGTCCGTCGCCGGGCACGTGGCTGGCACTCGATAGGCTGGAGTGCCAGATGTTGGACGAACGCAAGACCGTGATCCTGAGTGCCGTGGTGCAGGAGTACATCGCCACCGCACAACCGGTCGGCTCCGGCCACATCGCCTCCTCGCCCGTTGTCCACGTGTCGTCGGCGACGGTGCGCAACGAGATGGCGATCCTCGAGCAGGAGGGTTACCTCGTCCAGCCGCACACCTCCGCCGGGCGCATCCCGACCGACAAGGGCTACCGCTACTTCGTCGACAACCTCACCAAGCCCGGCCGCCTCGATCGGGCGACCCACAAGCAGGTCGGCGACTTCTTCGCCGCCGCGCACGGACGTCTCGAGGAGCTGCTGCACGAGACGTCGAACCTGCTGGCGTCGATGACCAACAGTGCCGGCGTGGTCGTTGGTCCCCGCGCCGAAGCGGTGCCCGTACGACGGGTGCAGCTGGTCGGTCTGTCGGCGTCCACCGCCACCGTGATCGTCGTGTTCGCCAACGGCAACGTCGAGCACACGACGATCGAGATCACCGACGACGACGAGCTCGCCCTCAGCGCCGCAGGCGCCCACCTCTCCGCCGCGCTCGACGGCCGCCCGCTCGGCGCCGTCGAGACCTTGGCCCCCACAGGTGACGCCGCCGTCGACCGGCTGTGCGCTGCCTCGATCGCCGCCCTGCGTGGGCTGGGCGGACCCGAGCACGTCTTCACCGGTGGCGCGTCGGCCGTCGCCAACGCCTTCGACGCCGTCGAGGTCGTCCGTTCGGTGCTGGCGACGCTCGAGCAACAGTTCGTCGTCGTCACGCTCGTCAGCGACATCGTCAACCGCGGCATGTCGGTGGCGATCGGTGTCGAGCACGGCGTCGAGCCGTTGTCGGCATGCAGTGTGGTCGTCGCCCCGGTCGTCGTCGACGGCGAGCATCTCGGCTCGGTCGGCGTGCTCGGCCCGACGCGGATGAACTACCCCCAGGCGCTGGCGACCGTCGAGGTCGTCAGCGAACGGCTCGGCCACCGACTCGAAGAAGGCTGATCAATGAACTCCGGGCATGATGGACGCCGCCATGGCTGACTACTACGAGGACCTCGGCGTGTCGCGCACGGCGACCGCTGACGAGATCAAGAAGGCCTATCGCAAGCTCGCCCGCGAGCTGCATCCCGACACCAATCCCGACCCCGCGGCGAGCGATCGCTTCAAGCAGGTGGCCCGGGCGTACGAGGTGCTGTCCGATCCCGACAAGCGCGCCCGCTTCGACCGCTTCGGCGAAGCCGGCGTCGGCGGCAACGGCGGTGGCTCGGCCGAGGACGTCTTCGGTGGTGGCCTCGGCGACATCTTCGAGACGTTCTTCGGCGGCGCCAGCCCGTTCGGCGGCGGACGCCAACGCGGTCCGGCCGGTCCGCCGCGTGGGCAAGATCTCGAGGTCGTCGCCGACATCTCGTTCCGCCAGTCCGTGTTCGGTGACCAGATCGACGTGTCGCTGAAGCTCCCGGTCGCCTGCACCGACTGCGGCGGCTCGGGCGCCGGCGAAGGCACCGCCCCGGTGACGTGTTCGGACTGCGGCGGCAGCGGCCAGATCCAGCGCGTCCGTCAGAGCCTCCTCGGCCAGATGGTGACCGCCACGCCGTGCAGCCGCTGTGGTGGCCTCGGCCAGGTGATCACCACGCCGTGCCCCACCTGCCGCGGCGAAGGGCGGATCACCGTCGACAAGACGTATCAGGTCGATGTGCCCGCCGGTGTCGACTCCGGTTCGACGTTGCGCCTCACCGGCCGGGGTGCGGCGGGACCGCGCGGCGGCCGGCCCGGCGACCTCTACGTCCACCTGCGCGTCGCCCCCGACGAGCGCTTCGTGCGCCACGACCACGACCTGATCACCGAGGTCGGCGTGTCGATCGCCCAGGCGGCGCTCGGCACCTCGATCGATGTCGAGACGCTCGACGGCACCGAGACGCTCGTCGTTCCCGCCGGCACGCAGCCCGGGCGCGAGTTCGTGCTCCGCCAGCGTGGCGTTCCGCACCTGCGTGGGCGCGGTCGCGGCGACCTGCGGGTGATCGTGCGCGTCGACGTGCCGACGAAGCTGTCCGATGCCGAGGTCGAACTGTTGACGACGTTCGCCGAGGGCCGTGGCGAGCAGGTCGGCAACGGCGACAAGGAAGGCCTCTTCTCGCGCATCAAGTCGGCGTTCAGCTGACCGGCGGCGACGATGCCAGCTCCTGATCCGGCGCTGCGTTCGTCGAGCGCCCACGTGATCGTCGGAATGGACGCGCTGCGCGTCGATGCGCAGCTGCCGATCGACGACGACACCGAACACCACCTGCGGCGTGTGTTGCGCCTACGTGACGGCGAGATCGTCAGTGCCACCGACGGCGCCGGTTCATGGCGCCTGTCGACGGTGGTGGCAGGCGACGGCGGGTGGCGCCTGGAACCGACCACGGCGTGCGTCACCGTCGCCGCCCGCCCCGTGCCGGTCGAGATCGCCTCGGCGATGCCGAAGGGTGACCGCCTGGAGTGGCTCGTGCAGAAGGTCGCCGAGGTCGGTGCCGACCGCCTGACGCTGTTGCACTGCGAGCGGTCGGTCGTCCGCTGGAAGCCCGCCCGCGCCGAGGCGCAGCGTGCCCGCCTGCAGCGCGTTGCCGACGAGGCGTGCCGGCAGAGTCGGCGGGTGTGGCGGATGCTCGTCGACGGGCCGGTCGAGGCGGTCGACGTGCTCCCCGACGCCGTCGTCGCCGAGCCGGACGGGCGGGCGCTCGCTGTCGGCGACCGCCGGATCGCCATCGGTCCCGAGGGCGGATGGTCGCCGGCGGAGTTGGCACTGAGCAGGGATCGTGTCAGTCTGAGCGACGCAATCCTGCGAATCGAAACCGCTGCCGTGGTCGCTACCACACTCTGCGTGACCACCGACCGCTAAGGGTGTATGCTTGCTCGCTGGCTGCGAGTAACCTCGCGGGACGGTCGGCAGGCGGCGCCGACGCGACACAGCAAAGGCGGGTACGAGGACCATGACCGTGATCGACGACGAAGCTCCCTCGCTCTACAGCCGACAGGTCGGCGAGCGACTGCGAGTGATCCGGAAGCAGAAGCGACTCTCACTGCAAGAGGTCGAGGCCCAGTCGGGTCAGGAGTTCAAAGCGTCGGTGCTCGGGGCCTACGAGCGGGGCGAGCGGGCGCTGTCGGTGCCCCGCCTCGATCGGCTGTCCCAGTTCTACGCCGTGCCGGTCGAGCAGCTGTTGCCCCGCGAGGTCAGCGGTTCCGAGGCGACGGCGGCGATGCAGTCCGCGGTGAACAAGAAGCTGGCGATCGACGTCGCCAAGCTCGTGCAGCTGAAGGGCGCCCCGTTCGAGATGCTGGCCCGTTATCTGCGTCTGATCCAGGTGCAGCGCCAGGATTTCAACGGCCGCGTGATCACGGTGCGTGGTGATGACACCCGCTCGATCGCGGCGATGCTCGACGTGCCCGTGGACCAGGTCGCCGAGCGGCTCTCCGCCCTCGACCTGCTCTACACGCCGACCTGATCGACCGACCGTTACATCAGGGGTCAGACCCCTGATGTAACGGTCAGGACCGCATGCGTCAGGCGAAGCGCAGCGAGATCTCGTTGGCCATCAGCCGGCCGGCGCGGGTCAACACCACCCGTTGAGCGTCGGCGGGGTGTGGCACCACCCAGTCGGCGAGCAGGGTGAGCGTGTCCTCGTCGAACGAGTCCCGCGCCACACCGTCGCGCGTCCGCAACGCCAGTTGCAGTGCCTCGAAGCGACGCGTGTCGTCGTCGAGCACTTCGGACGCCGCTTCGACCGACTCGCCGCGTTCGACGAGGTCGATGTAACGGTCGGGCGTGCGCACGTTCCACCACCGCCGGCCGGCTGCGTGGGAATGGGCGGCACAGCCGAACCCGCGGTAGTCGTCCTGGTCCCAGTACAGGCGGTTGTGGCGTGACTCGTGCCCGCGGCGGGCCCAGTTGGAGACCTCGTAGTTGTCGAGCCCGGCGGCGACGAGCAGATCGTCGGTGATCTCGTACTTGTCGGCCTGGTCGTCGTCGTCGGGATGCCGTTCCGGCTGCGTGGCCAGTGGCGTGCCCGGTTCGACGGTCAGCCCGTACGCCGAGACGTGGGGTGGCTCGAAGCGCAGCGCCTCGTCGACCGTGCGCCGCCAATCGTCGAGCGTCTCGCCTGCCGCGCCGTAGATGAGGTCGAGGTTGAACGATGGCATTTCGACGGCCCGGATCGCCTCGACGGCGCGGGCGACGTTGGCGGGGTCGTGGGTCCGTCCGAGGGTCGCCAGGACGTGAGGCGACATCGACTGCACCCCGAGGCTGACCCGGTTGACGCCGGCACCACGGTACGCGGCCAGCAGTGGCTCGGTGACGTCGTCGGGATTGCACTCGACGGTGATCTCGGCCTCGGTCGTGACGGGGATGGTGCGCACGATCGAGGCCAGCGCCGCGCCGTCGAGCAGGGTCGGCGTGCCGCCTCCGACGAACACGGTGTCGGCGACCGGCATGCCGCCGGCCACCGCCCGCTCGATCTCCGTGCGGATGGCGGCGACGTAGTGATCGACGAGGTGGGCGCGATCGGTCCAGGTGGCGAACGCGCAGTACCCGCACTTCGACGCGCAGAACGGGATGTGGACATACACCCCGAACGCACTCATCAGGTCAGTCAACCAACCCGGGCAGCCGCTGCGGTCGGTCAGCGGTCGGTCAGTGGCGGGTCAGCGATAGGTCAGCGGTCGGACTCGCCGGTCGATGCGGCGAACAGGTCAGGGAAGACCTTCGCCACCTTGGCCGTCAGGTAGTCGCCGTACGTGCCCTCCCACGCCGTGACGTCGGCGCCATCCCAGCGATCGGTGCCACCCGGTCGCTCGTCGTCGTCGGCGATCGGCAGCCGGGGGACCGTGGCGTCCCAGGACGGGTCGAAGAAGTACGGGAACGACAGCCGGGACTCGCCCGACAGGTTGCGGACGCGATGCGGTGTCGAGCGGTACCGGCCGCCGGTCAACCGGTCGAGCATGTCGCCGATGTTGCACACCAGCACGCCGGGCGTCGGCGGGACGTCGATCCACGAGCCGTCGAGTCGCCGCACCTGCAGTCCGCCGTGGTGGTCCTGGGCGAGCAGCGTGAGCAGCCCGTAGTCCGTGTGCTCGCCGACACCCCAGCCCTCGTCCGTGCCATCTGATTCGGTGCCGGCCGAATCTCTGGTTGGCGTGGGCGGGTAGTGGAAGATCCGGAAGAGGACGGTCGGGTCGGCGGTGAGGTGATCCTCGAACCACGCCGCCGGCATGCCGAGTCCGAGTGCGATCGCTCGCATCAGCGGCATCGGCGACGGGGCGCAGCGCATCCATCCAGGCGAGGACGGCCGGACCGAGTTCGGGCACCTGCGTCGGGAACAGGTTGGTGCCGTGCAAGGGAGTGCCGGCGACGACGCGCGGGTGGGTCGGACCGTGCTCCAGTCCGACGTAGATGCCCTCCTTGCGGTCGGGTCGGCCCCGACGTCAGCTCACCCTCGACGGGGAACCACCCTCGCCACGCCGATCCGGCACGGGCCATCGCGATCTGTGCCTTGTCGGCGTCGGGCAAGGCGAAGAACGCCCGGCTGGCGGCGTCGAGCGTCGCCTGCAGATCGGGGTCGACACCGTGCCCGACGATCCCGAAGAAGCCGACGCTGCGACACGCCCCGTCGACCGCCGCCGCGACCTGGTCGGCCGCACCGTCAACCGATGTGTGCGCCGACGCCAGCAGGGGAGCGACGTCGATCACCGGGATGCCGTCGACCGTTGGTTGTCGATCGTGGTGTGGGGTGCGGCTCACGAGTTGGTAACGTACGGCCTCGCTACGGGCGTGTAGCTCAGTTGGTTAGAGCGCTACCATGACACGGTAGAGGTCCCGGGTTCGAGTCCCGTCGTGCCCACCACAACACCCCTGGTCAGACCCCACGAGCGTGGGAGTCGGCTGGGGGTTTCTCGCGCTCGGGATTCACATCTCTTCGCGCTAACCACCTGTCATGCGTTTCCGCGCCCGCCCTCTGTGCCACAACAGGATTCGGGCGGCGGCCCCCAGCACTTGACTGCTCGAGTGACGACGCGTCGATGAGGACGCAGGTACACGGTCTGAACGTCCGTTCGTTCGAAGCATCCGCCGGGCACCGGCACTGCTCACAGGGCGGCTGCAATGTTCTTAACACGCTCAAGCTGCGCTATCTCGCGCCCTTGATCCCGCTCCGTACCCGCAATGAGCCGCAGGCTGACCGGCTCCCGCTTCATGAGACCCGGTCAGGCCGGGCTCGATCGTTCCGGCCGGAAACGTAACGAGCCTCGGTCCCACCGGGAGGTGGCCGAGGCTCTTGTCGGTCCGGAGTCCGGTCGGATCAGGCGTGAGCGTTGCGCTTCTTGCCCCTGGTGCTCTTGCCCTCGAGCTTGCTCGCCGCAGCTGCCATGCCCTTCGTGAACCGGAAGGTTGGCGGATCCTTCCGCATGGCGCTGGTGAGATTGGCGGCCCTGGCCTTCTTGGTGACCGGGTAGGTCTTGGTCATCGCGGCTCCTCTCTCAATTGGAACGGGTGGACAGTGCTATCACTGTATTGAAGCTGAAGGGTGTCACACATCATCGGCGAAGAGGTGCGCAAGGTCGATCAGAATTCTCGCCGCGGCGTCTGCCGTCACCTCGAGCTCGGCCCGTCCGGCAGCCGAGGCGAGGTGAGGATCTTCGGGCTCGGTATCGGTTGCGACGGAACGTTCGGAGGCAGCGACAACACCGATCACCGTCCCGCATGAGTTGAACATCGGCGTTGCGGCGACCGCGTCGAGGTCAGCGTGCTGAATCTGACGGTCCTCATCGAGGTGGAGCGCGGCGTTGTGAGTGTCCTCGCCGACGGCGATGACGAATCGGCCTTCCTCGAAAGCCATGCCCACGACACCGACCCCCGGTTCCCACGGTCGCTGGCCGGGGCTTGTCGGCGGTCCGAAGGCGGGCACGAGACCCCCCTGGTCGTCGTCCATCAGGTAGATGCGCACGTTGATATTGGGATGGCGCCCCGGGGGATCGAGGAGCGCAGCCAGAGCGACATCCGCTGCGTAGAAGCGACTGCCCATGACGGTCTCATCGGGATCGATCTGCGCGCCGGTCGTCTCGACCTCGTCGGTCAGTTCTGTCGCAGCCTCGCGTGCTTGTTCGCGAAGGATCAGATCCTGCATCTCAAGTTCGACCCCATCCTTCTTCAGGACGAACCGCTTGATCGCCGGCGCCAGGTAACCGAGGAGCAGCACCGTGCCTCCGTAGAGCATGGTCGTGCGGTACTTGCCCTCCGACATCTGCTCGAACCGGTCGAGCCCGAAGAGCGTGACGGCGATCGCCGTCCCCATCATCAGTATGCGCCCTGAGTTCGCCTTGATGGCCTCGCCTAGCCAGTGCCCCATACACAGCCCCCCGTCCACCGCGCTGGATGCGAACGTAGCGCGGCGGGTACCGAGCGGACGTGACCGAGATCCGTGCTGGCCAGCGGTGCAATCGAAGCATGGCGATCCCGATATCCAGATCGAGAGACCGGCCACGAACGTCGACGGATGGCGGTCACGTCACCCGGCGCGAAGCTGCGGATCGTGCCGACCGCGGAGATTCGTCAGTCATCCCCTCGACGACGCCGGCTCGACGGAGCGGGCGCTGCTCGACCTCGTCGGCCTCGGTCGTGACGCACCGCCCGAAGGCGACCCGCCCAGCACGCTCACCTGACATCGATCTGACCGACCTCGGCCGTCCACGTAGGGTGGACGGATGCCCCCGTCGCCCTCCCGACGTCGCCCGCGCCGCCTCATCGCCCTCGCCATCACGCTCCTGGCGGTCGCCGCGACGACCGGCGGGACCACGGCACAGCCGGCGCAGGCGCAGACCGCGCTGGCGAAGGAGATCTTCCTGCCCCACCAGGGGCGGCTCGGCCCGATCACCGTCCTCGGCGACTCGGTCCTCCTCGGTTCCGGGCTGGTGTCGCCGACGCTTCCCGATCAGCTCGCCGCTGCCGGCTGGGGGCCGGTGCGCTACCGGGCGACGGTCGGCATGCGCGCCGGTTCGGCCGTCGACGACAACGCCGCCGCCACGTGGATCAACCGGTGGCGCAGCGTCGGCTGGGACACACCGACGGTCGTCGTCAACCTCGGGGCCAACGATGTCGGCATCTGCGGCGCCAACGCCTCGTGCGCCCACGGCCGGATCGTCGCTCTGCTCGACACGATCGGCCCGGGCAAACGGATCTGGTGGCCGCTGATCACCCATCCCCGCGGCGACTACGCCGCGGCGTGGAATCAGGCGCTGCGCCAGATCGACGCCGAACGCCTCGACGTCGTCACCTGGGACTGGCCGACGGAGATGGCCGGTGGCAGCTACCCCAGCCCCGACGCCGTGCATCTCAGTGGCGACGGCTACCGCCGGCGGGCGGAGCGGATGGCGCAGGAGATCACCGCCGTCGTCGGAAAGGGCACACGCATCGGCGGCGACGCTGCCGTTGCCACGCCGACGTCAGGTGCAGTGCGTTTCGTACCGGTCACCCCGACGCGGGTCATCGACACCCGCATCCAGCCGCCGGGACGCCTCGCCGACGGGCAGGAGATCGCCGTGCCGCTCAGCGGCTACGTCCCCGCCGGCACGACAGCCGTCGCCGTCAACATCACCGCCGCCTCACCGACCGCCGACGGATACCTCTCCGCCGGCGCCTGCGGGACCGCATACGGCGGCGCCTCCGTCGCCAACTTCACCAACGGCGTCGCCCGCGGTGCGATGGCCGTGGTGCCGGTGACCACCGACGGCCGGCTGTGCGTGTTCGCTCGGGGATCGACCGACATCATCGTCGATGTGCAGGGCGCGTTCGTCGCCGGCACGGGCAACGGGCTGTCGCCGCTCGCCAAGAACGATCGCCTCCTCGACACCCGCAGGACCGGTCGCTCGACGCGCCTTGTCATCAACACACCGCCGGGCGCCGCAGCGGTTGCCCTCAACCTGACCGTCGATCAACCCGCCGAGGGCGGCTGGCTGCGCGCCTCGCCGTGCGGGTCGGCCTCCGGCGTGTCCAACGTCAACTTCCTGCCGGGCGAGGCGATCGCCGGGTCGGCGTTCGTCGCCACCTCGGCGGACGACACGGTGTGCATCGAGGTGACGACGTCCGCGGATGTGATCGTCGACCTCACGGCGACGTTCGGCGCCGGTGGCCTGTCGTACGTGCCGGTCAACCCCACGCGCATGCTCGACACGCGCACGGCGATCGGCGGCTGGTCGCCCGTGCACGGACCGGACCAGGTCCTCGACGTCGCCGTCGCACCGCCGAACGCCGAGGCCATCACCGGCACCCTGACCCTCGTCCAGCCGGCGACCGGCGGCTACCTCGTCGGCTCGCGATGCGGGACGATGCCGGAAACGTCGTCGGTCAACGCCGCCGCCGGACAGGTGCTCGCCAACTCGATCACCACCGGGATCTCCGGCGGTCGGTTCTGCATCTCGTCGTGGGCGCTGACGCACACCCTGTTCGACACCACCGGCTGGTGGGTGAGGTGACTCAGCCGTAGATCGGTGGCAGGCGGTCGGCCCACGGGGCAGCCATCTCGAGCTGCGTGCCGATCTGCAACAGCAGCGTCTCGCCGTCGGCGGGGCCGACGAACTGCACGCCGACCGGCAGTCCGTCGGGCGTCCAGTGCAGCGGCAACGACATCGCCGGCTGTCCGCTGACGTTGAACTGGGACGTGAACTGGAGGATGCTCACCAGCCGATCCGTGCCTTCGTCGGGGTCGCTGAGCCAGCCGATCGGGGGTGGCGGGACGGCGATCACCGGGGTGACGAGGACGTCGAAGTCCTCCCACCACGCCTGCAGCCGACGCGACCACCGATGGATCCAGTTGACCGCCGTGACGTAGTCGGTCGCCGACACGCTGCCACCAAGGGCGGCCATCACCCAGTTGCTCGGTTCGACGTCGTCCTCGGTCACCTCGCGTCCGATGATCTCCGCGACGTTGTGCAGGTCGAGCGCCGTGGCGACGGCGACGACGGTGACGAAGTTACGGGCGAACTGCTCGTCGTAGAGCGCATCGGGCTGGGCGATCTCGACGCGGTGCCCGAGCCCCTCGAGGAGTCGTCCGGCCTCCTCGACGGCAACGATGCACTGCGGATCGGTCTGCACGCCGGCGTGACCCGAGGCCAGCCCGATGCGCACCTTGCCGGGATCATCGCTCGAACGGCGGCCGAACGGCCGCGTCGGCGGCGCCGCAGTGTACGGATCGCCCGTTCGTCGCCCGGCCATCACGTCGAGCAACGCCGCCGAGTCGCGGATCGATCGCGACACCACGCCGTCGGTCGTCGCGCCGGCCCAACCCTCCCCGAGCTTGGGGCCGTGGCTGATGCGTCCACGGCTCGGCTTCAACCCGACCAGGCCGCACTCGCTGGCAGGGACGCGGATCGAACCACCGCCGTCGCTGGCGTGAGCCACGGGCACCATCCCCGACGCCACCGCCGCGGCGGCACCGCCCGACGATCCGCCGGTCGAATAGTCGGTGTTCCACGGGTTGCGTGACGGCCCGAAGGCGACCGGCTCGGTCGTGATCGTGCCGCCGAACTCGGGTGTGTTGGTGCGACCGAGGGTGATCAGGCCGGCGCTGCGGAACGACTCGTAGAGGTACGAGTCCTCGGTCGCTCGGTAGCCGACGTCCTTCAGCGCCTGGTTGCCCATCGAGTGCGGTTCGCCGGCCATCTCGCAGCCGAGGTCCTTGACGAGGAACGGCACGCCGCGGAACGGGCCGTCGGGCACGTCCCCGTCGGCCTCGGCGCGGGCGGCGGCGAAGCGCTCGTGGATGACGGCGTTGAGCTGCGGATCGAGCCGCTCGATGCGGGCGATCGCCTCGTCGACCAGCTCGCGAGGTGTCGCCTGGCCGGTTCGCACCAGCTCGGCGAGGGCGGTGGCATCGGGCAGTGGTGTCGTCATGGTCCCCTCGATGTTCGATGTGGGCGACGATGAGCGGCCGCCCCGGCCATTGTGTAACAGACCGTGCGGCGCGAGGCGATCACGGGCGCGCCCGGCTCGGACGGGCGTCAGCCGGAGGTCAACACGTCGCGCAGCGCGCCGGCGACGAGCGCCGCGCCCGCGGGGCTGAGCAGCACGGTGTAGTGGTTGAGGCCGTGTGCCTCGATCCAGCGGTGCTGGGCGTAGCGGTCGCGCACGTCGGTCGGGATCAGGCCCGGCGGCGCACCGAACGCCCCGAACTCGGCGCGGATGATCGTCGCCGGCTGCTCGCGCCGGTCGAGCAGCGTGCGCACCTCGTCGTCGGTCAGCAGTTCGCCGCCGTCGTGGCGGATCGCCTCCTCGTTGGTCGCGGTGCGGAAGCCACCGTCGACGGGCATGAGGTCGGCGAGCAGGTTGCGTTCGAGGTCCGGGCCGATGTGGCCGACGAACGCCGGATGGCTGGCCCACATCGTCTGATACGAGACGCGGTCGGGCCACACGGTGCGGATGCGTTCGATCGCCGGGCCGAGGGCGGCGGCGAGCGCCACGTCGACCTGATCGGGTGCCACCTTCGGCAGCGGCGCGCCGCCATCGACCAGCACGAGGTCGCCGACCAGACCGGGGTGGCGCTCGGCGGTCATCTCGACGACGAAGGCACCCATCGAGTGCCCGATCAGCACCAGCGGGCCGTGGCCGACCTGCTCGACGATCGCCGCCAGGTCGTCGGCGTGCTGGCGAATGCCGAACGGGCCGGGCGCATCCATGCTGCGACCGCGACCGCGGAGGTCGACGGCGATGACGTGGGCGGCGCCGGCGAGATGGTGGACCAGCGGGTCCCACGCCCAGGCATTGGATGTGATGCCGTGGGCGGCGATCACCGTCGGTGCACCGACCAGACCCGGCCACCGCAACGCGCCGAGGCGCGCCCCACCGACGTCGAACTCGACGAACTCAGGTCGTCGGACCATCGGTCACCGCGGTCACCGGGCGGCCACGCACCGTGGTCTTCATCCACTCTCCGTCCACGATGACGAGCGTAGCGGTCCGGGCGAGCCCGTCGGTTCGCGCGCCCCGGGCGGCCGCGCGTTCGTGCGTTCGCGAGTGAGGGTCGTCAGCGGGGTTCGCGGGGGAGCCCGAGGACGCGCTCGCCGAGGATGTTGCGCATGATGTTCGAGGTGCCGCCCATGATCGTGTAGCCGGGGGCGTACACGAGGCCGTGGGTGACGTCGGTCCACAGCGTCGCCTCGGCGCCGAAGGTGGCGGCGACGAAGTCGGCGACGCGGATCTCGTGCTCGGTGCAGAAGCACTTCGTCGCCGCCGAGAACCCGGCCGGCGCCTGGCGGAGGACCTCGCGGATCACGAGGACCCGCCCGATCCGGTACGCCGTCTCGAGCGCGGCGATCCGCTGGCGAACGAGCGGGTCGCTGGTGTCGGCGCGGGCCAGGGCGAGTTCGTACAGCGCCCGGTTGGAGACCAGCCGGTCGATGCCGCCGCGTTCGTGCTCGAGCTGCGCCATCGTCTGCTTGAACGCGTTGCCCTCGACGCCGACGAGGTTAGCGACCGGCACCCGTACGTCGGTGAACCACACTTCGCAGAAGTGGCGGTTGGTCGTCATGTCGGTGATCGGGCGGACCTCGATCCCCGGCGTGTCCATCGGGACGATGACCTCGCTGATCCCCTGGTGCGGCGGACCCGACGAGTCCGTTCGGCAGATGAGGTAGCAGTAGTCGGCCTGACCGCCGAACGACGTCCAGATCTTCTGCCCGTTGATCACGAAGTCGTCGCCGTCGCGCACCGCCGACGTGGTCAGCGACGCCAGGTCGGAACCCGAGTTCGGCTCGGACATGCCGATGCACCACGTCGACTCACCGGACAAGATCCCGGGCAGGAACTCGGCCTGCTGGTCGGGGGTGCCGAACTTCATCAACGTCGGCCCCATCTGCCGGTCGGCGAACCACATCGCGGCGATCGGGGCGCCCGCGGCGATCAGCTCCTCACCGACGATCAGCCGGTTGATCGGCGGCTGACCGCCGCCGCCGAACTCGGTCGGCCACGTCATGCCGATCCACCCGAGCCCCGCCATCTCGACGGCGAACTCCTTCGAGAACCCGTTGATCCACGAGTCGTTGTGCCGGCCGTAACGGGACACGGCGTCGGCCGCGACCCGCCGCGCCGCTTCTCGCAGGGCCAACTGATCAGCAGTCCATTCGAAGTCCATCGACGGCGACCGTAGTGGGTGCCCCTGCTGTGACGCGAGGCCCGCATCCGGGTCCGCCATCCGAGCGTGGGCCCGAGACGATCGGGGGAGGGCAGTGCTACAGTGTAGACAAGTTGTAGACAAGTGCTCCGACACCGATCGATGAGCCGCGAAACAGAGGACCCCCATGAGCGACAGCGAGCCGACCGCCTCCACGATCATCTACACCCACACCGACGAGGCGCCACTGCTGGCCACCTACTCGTTGCTGCCGATCGTCGAGGCGTTCGCCGGGTCAGCCGGCGTCGACATCGACACCCGCGACATCTCGCTCGCCGGGCGGATCATCGCCGGGTTCCCCGAGCGGCTCACCGAGGAGCAGCGCCTCGGCGACGCCCTCGCCGAGCTCGGCGCGTTGGCCGCGACACCCGAGGCGAACATCATCAAGCTGCCCAACATCTCCGCCTCGGTCCCGCAGCTGAAGGCCGCCATCGCCGAGCTGCAGGCCAAGGGGTACGACCTGCCCGACTATCCCGACGACGCCACGTCGGCCGAGGCCGGCGAGCTCCGCGAGCGCTACGGCAAGGTCCTCGGATCGGCCGTCAACCCGGTCCTCCGTGAGGGCAACTCCGACCGCCGGGCCCCGAAGGCCGTCAAGGAGTACGCCAAGTCGCACCCCCACTCGATGGGACCCTGGTCACCCGAGTCGAAGACCCACGTGGCGACGATGGGGGAGCACGACTTCCGCGCCAACGAGCAGTCGCTGACTGTCGACACCGCCGGCAGCGTGCGGATCGAACACGTCGGTGCCGACGGTGCCGTGACCGAACTCAAGCGTTCCATCCCGCTGCTCGCCGGTGAGGTCATCGACTCGACCGTCATGGACGTCGCCGCGCTGCGCACCTTCCTCGCCGAGCAGATCGCCGACGCCAAAGCGAACGACGTCCTGTTCTCGCTGCACCTGAAGGCGACGATGATGAAGGTCTCCGACCCGATCATCTTCGGCCATGCCGTCGAGACCTACTTCGCCGACGTCTTCGCCAAGTACGGCGACGTCATCGCTGCGGCCGGTGGTGACCCCCGCAACGGCTGGGCGAGCGTGCTCGCCGCCGTCGCCACGCTGCCCGACGATCAGCGCGCCGAGATCGAGGCGGCGATCGCCGCTGCCTACGACAACGGCCCCGACGTGGCAATGGTCGACTCCGACCGTGGCATCACCAATCTCCACGTGCCGAGCGACGTCATCGTCGATGCCTCGATGCCGGCGATGATCCGCACGTCCGGCCAGATGTGGAACAAGGACGGCGAGCAGCAGGACACCAAGGCCGTCATCCCCGACAGCAGCTACGCCGGCGTGTACCAAGCAGTCATCGAGGACTGCAAAGCTCACGGGGCGTTCGACCCGTCGACCATGGGCAGCGTGCCCAACGTCGGCCTGATGGCGCAGAAGGCCGAGGAGTACGGCAGCCACGACAAGACGTTCGAGGCCCAAGCGCCGGGCACGTTCCGCGTCGTCGACAACGACACCGGCAAGGTGCTGATGGAGCACGCCGTGTCGACCGGCGACATCTTCCGCATGTGCCAGACCAAGGACGAGCCGATCCGCGACTGGGTGCGCCTGGCCGTCGAGCGGGCCCGGGCGACCGGCGCCCACGCCGTGTTCTGGCTCGATGCCGACCGCGCCCACGACGCCCAGCTGATCGCCAAGGTGCGCACGTACCTCGAAGACCACGACACCGACGGGCTGACGATCGCCATCCTCGCCCCGGTCGAGGCGACCCGTTACTCGATCGACCGCATCCGCAAGGGTGAGGACACGATCTCGGTCACCGGCAACGTGCTGCGCGACTACCTGACCGACCTGTTCCCGATCCTCGAGCTCGGCACGAGCGCCAAGATGCTCTCGATCGTCCCGCTGCTCGGTGGCGGCGGCCTGTTCGAGACCGGAGCCGGCGGGTCGGCGCCGAAGCACGTCCAGCAGCTGGTCAAGGAGAACTACCTGCGCTGGGACTCGCTCGGTGAGTTCCTCGCCCTGGCGGTCTCGTTCGAACACCTCGCCAAGGTGACCGGCAACGCCCGCGCCCAGGTGCTCGCCGACACGCTCGATGCGGCGACCGGCCAGCTACTCGAGAACGACAAGAGCCCGGCCCGCCGCCTCGGCCAGATCGACAACCGTGGCAGCCACTTCTACCTCGCCCTGTACTGGGCGCAGGCACTGGCCGGGCAGAGCGACGACGCCGAGCTGGCCGCGACGTTCGCGCCGGTGGCCGAGGCGCTGGCCGCCAACGAGCAACAGATCGTCGACGAACTGCTCGCGGTGCAGGGCCAGCCCGCCGACATCGGCGGGTACTACGCCCCCGATGCCGCCAAGACGACCGCCGTGATGCGTCCGAGCCCGACGTTCAACGCGATCATCGACGCCCTCGGCTGAGCGTCACCATTGGGGTCAGACCCCGTTGGTGACGCCAGCCGGCGTTCCCAACGGGTCTGACTCGTGATGTCGGACTCGTGATGTGACGGTGTCGCGGTCAGCGCTTGGCGACGTCGACGTAGTCGCGCTCGGCGGGGCCGTCGTACCACTGGCGCGGGCGGGAGATCTTCTGCGCCGGATCGTTGAGCAGCTCCTGCCAGTGCGCCAGCCAGCCCGACATGCGGGGGATGGCGAACAGCACCGTGAACATCTCGACCGGGAAGCCCATCGCCTCGTAGATCAGACCCGAGTAGAAGTCGACGTTCGGGTACAGCTTGCGATCGATGAAGTACTGGTCGGACAGCGCCGTGTCCTCGAGGGCCAAGGCGATGTCGAGCAGCGGGTTCTTGCCGGTCACCTCGAACACGTCGTAGGCGGTCTTCTTGATGATCGTCGCCCGCGGGTCGTAGTTCTTGTAGACCCGGTGGCCGAAGCCCATCAGGCGACCCTCGCCGCGCTTGACCGACTCGACGAAGGCAGGCACGTTCTCGATCGAACCGATGTCGCTGAGCATCCGCACGACCGCCTCGTTGGCGCCACCGTGCAGCGGGCCGTAGAGGGCCGCAGCAGCACCAGACGCCGACGAGTACGGGTCGGCCTGGCTCGAGCCGATGACCCGCATCGCCGTGGTGCCGCAGTTCTGCTCGTGGTCGGCGTGAAGGATGAACAGCACGTCCATCGCCCGCTCGAGCACGGGGTCGACCTCGTAGTCGCCGACCTTCCACATCATGTTCAAGAAGTTGGCCGGGTACGACAGGTCGTTGCTCGGCTGGTTGAACGGCAGGCCGACCGAGAAGCGGTAGCACATCGACGCGATCGTCGGGGCCTTGGCGATCAGGCGCAGGATCTGACGGTCGCGGGCGTCCTTGTCGTGGATGTCCTTGGCGCCCTCGTAGAACGTGCCCAAGGCGGCGACGGCCGACGTGAACATGCCCATCGGATGGGCGTCGTAGTGGAACCCGTCGACGAACCGCTTGCGCATGTTCTCGTGGATGAACGTGTGATGGGTGACGTCGAAGACCCACTGTTCGAGCTGTTCGCTCGTGGGCAGTTCACCGTTCAAGAGCAGGTAGGCGACTTCGAGGTACGTCGACTTCTCGGCGAGCTGCTCGATCGGATACCCGCGGTAGCGGAGGATGCCGGCGTCGCCGTCGAGATAGGTGATCGCCGACTTGCACGACGCCGTCGACAGGTACGCAGGGTCGTAGCAGTAGAGCGCGGGGTCGAGCTCACGCAACGCCGCTGAGGAGAACACCCCACCCTCGATCGGTACGGTTACGGTCTTTCCCGTTCGGTCGTCGGTGATGGTGATGGTGTCGGGCACGTGGCTTCCTCTCGTGTCGCGAGCTCGCAGGGGATGGCCGGAGGATCCTCTCCAACCGGAGGGTCACCCTACTGCGGCGACCACATGGTCAGTCCAACGAGCCGGAGTCGGGCCGACCAACCGTGCCGACCACGGTCGTTGCGCGCCGGCGAGGGAAGCGCCAGCGACGAGCCGGAGTCGGGCCGACCAACCGTGCCCGCCACCGGTACGTCGTGAGGCCCGACAACTAGAGCGGCGAGTTGCCGTGCTTGCGGCCGACGAGGGTCTCTCGCTTGTCCTCCAGCGCGGCGAGGGCGGCGGCGATCTCGCGCCGCGTGTCGGCGGGATCGATCACCGCGTCGACGAGGCCACGGTCCGCTGCGACGTAGGGGTTGAGGAGACGCTCGGCGTAGTCGACCTCGAACGCCGCCCGTTCCTCCGGCGTCGCTCGCCGTTGGAGGATCGCCGCCGCCTGACCGGCGCCCATCACGGCCAGCTCGGCGAGCGGCCACGCCAGGCAGAGGTCGTTGCCCATCGTCTTGGAGTCCATGACGATGTAGGCGCCGCCGTAGCTCTTGCGCAGGATCACGCAGATCCGCGGCACCGTCGCTCGGGCGTAGGCGAACACGAGTTGGGCGCCGTGGCGGATCATGCCGCGCCACTCGAGGTCCTTGCCGGGGTAGAAGCCGGGCGTGTCGACGAGGGTGATGATCGGCAGGTTGAAGGCGTCGCAGAAGGCGATGAACCGTGCCGCCTTCTGTGAGGCCGGGATGTCCAGCGTGCCGGCGAGGATGATCGGCTGATTGGCGAGGACGCCGACGGGGCGGCCGCCGATCGTGGCGAAGGCGGTGACGACGTTGCCTGCCCAGCGTTCGCGCAGCTCGAGCAGTGAGTCCTCGTCGACGATCGCCGCGGCAACCTTGCGGACGTCGTAGCTGCCGGTCGACGTCTCCGGCAGGATCGCGCCGGCCTCCGGGCACAGCCGTTCGACGTCGTCGTCGACATCGTGGAACGGCGGCTCCTCGTCGACGTGGTCCGGGAGGTAGGCGAGCAGCCCGGCGACGGCATCGATCGCCGCCTCGCGGTCGGCGACGACCGACGTCGCCACCCCGGTGTAGCGGGCGTGGTTGGCGGCGCCGCCGAGCTCGTCGACGGCAACGGCGACGCCGGTGAAGCTCTCGACCATCGACGGGCCGGTGACGAAGGCGTAGGCGGACTCGGTCATCACCGTCAGGTCGGCGATGCCGAGCAGCAGCGCGGGTCCCGAGATCGCCGGTCCTTCGACGACGGCGATGATCGGCACGGTGCCCGAGCAGGCGGTCACCGCCGCCGCGGCGCGGCCCCAGGCGTGCAGCGCGCCGATGCCCTCGCCGATGTCGACACCGACAGTCGACATCTCGATCACCAGCGGCATGCGCCGGTCGAGGGCGGCTCGCGCTGCGACGACGACCTGCTCCGACATCGCCGACGCCAGTCGCGCCGCCTCCGAGGTCAGACCGAGCTCGACCCAGACCACCGATCGGTCGTCGAGGTCGCGCACGGCGACGGTGGCGCCCTCGGTCACCCGCGCCGAGAGGTCCAGGGTCGACGGAGGTGGCGGAGTCATCGAGTCGACAGTAACGGGGCGGCGGCGTCGGGGTGTACGCCGTGTTGACGCGCCCCGTCGTCGCCCGTCACGGTGCGCAGCGCGTTGAGTACCGCCATCGTCGGCGGGCTCGCCGCCGGCCGTCGGCGGCGGACGAAGGCGACCACGCGTCGCGGCAGCTCCGGCACCTCGATCCGCCGATAGTTCCCATCGATGCGCGACGGAATGGCGGTCGCCGACACGATCGCCGCACCGAATCCGTCGAAGGCGAGCGAGGCGAGGAGGCCGACGCCGTCGACCTCGGCCTGGGCGCGCAGCGTGATGTCGGCCGTGGCCGCGGCCCGCTCGAGCACCCGCCGGAGGGCCGCACCGGGAGGGGGCAGCAGCAGTGGGACCTCGTCGAGGGCGGCGAAGGGCAGGCGGTCGTGTTCGGCCAGCGGGTGGCCCTCGGGGGCCAGCAGCAGCAGATCCTCGGCGAAGAGCGGCTCGATGACCAGCTCGGGGTCGTCGACCGGCAGGTGGAGGACGGCGCCATTGAGCAGGCCGCCGACGACGTTCGGCACGAGCGACGAGGTTGCGCCCTCTTGAACGATGACCCGGACGTTGGGATGCTCGGCGCGCATGCGGCCGAGCAGTCGGGGAACGAGCCAGCGGGCGGTGGTTCCGATCACCCCGATGCGGGCCTGGCCGGCGATGTCGGCGTGGCGACTGGAGATGTCGGCAGTGATGTCGTCGAGCTCGTTGAGGATGCGTCGCGCCCGTTCGACGACTTGCGCCCCGTCCTCGGTCAGCCCACCGTTGGCGCGGTCGACGAGGGTCACGCCGAGTTCCTTCTCGAGCCGGGCGATGTGGCCTGACACGTTGGATTGCACGGTGTACAGCGCTCGCGCGGCGGCGGAAAAGGTGCCGTGGTCGGCGATTGCCACGAGCGTCGAGAGCTGACGGACATCCATCTGCGCAGACGATAGCGAGTATCTGTATGTTCTACTTGCGTGATCGCTTGTTCACGTGCATACTTTCACAAGCAGATCGCAGTGAGAACACCCCCCATGTTCCACTCGAACGGGAAGTCCAGCAGCCGATCCCCCAATCGGTGGGCATTCCCAGGTTGAGAGACCCGGACTCCCCCGTCCGGGTCTTTCCCGTTTTCCGGCCACCGTGAGGCCTACAGTCGGTCCGTGACCTCGACCGTCGCCGGCGGAGCGGCCTTCTTCGATCTCGACCGGACCTTGCTCGCCAAGGCGTCCGGAGAGGTCTTCTCCACCGCCTTGCGCACCGCCGGCATCGCCGGCGCCTCGCCGCTGCCCGGCGAGCGCTTCTTGTACTCGCTGTTCAACACCTTGGGTGAGAACCTGCCGTCGATGCTCGTCGCCCGGCAGGCGGTGACGTTCGCCAAGGGCCGCTCGCAAGCCGCCGTTCGTCACGCCGCCGACGCCGTCGCCGACGAGCTGTGCGCCATGGTGCAGCCGTTCGCCGCCACCGTGTTCGCCGACCATCGTCAGGCCGGCCGTCCGATCGTGCTCGCCACCACCACGCCGTTCGACCTCGTCGCCCCCTTCGCTGCCCGCCTCGGGCTCGACGACGTCGTCGCCACCCGCTACGGCGTCGATGCCGACGGCAACTATGACGGCACGCTCGACGGGCCGTTCGTCTGGTCGGCGGGCAAGCTGGCGGCGATCACCGACTGGGCGCAACGTCACGGCGTCGACCTCGCCCAGAGCTACGCCTACTCCGACAGCGTCTACGACACGCCGATGCTCGCCGCCGTCGGCCATCCGGTCGTCGTCAACCCCGACACCCGTCTGTTGCTCGTCGCCGCCGCCCGTCGCTGGCCGACGGTCAACCTCGACCGCTCGCCCGGGGTCGTCAAGGTGCCGATGATCGGCCTCGAGGTGCAAGAGCTCGCCCTTCGCCTCGCCCACCCGGCGCTGTACCCCTACGCCCGCTTCGACATCGACGGCGTCGAGCACCTCCCGCAGACCGGGGCGGCGATCCTCTGTGCCAACCATCGCAGCTACTTCGACGTCGCCGCCCTCTCCATCCTGTTCGCCCGCAGTGGGCGTCCGGCGCGGTTCCTGGGCAAGAAAGAGGTCTTCGACGCGCCGATCATCGGACCGTTGGCGGCGGCGATGGGCGGCATCCGTGTCGACCGGGGCACCGGGTCGGACGAACCGCTGGCTGCTGCCGCCGACGCCCTCGCGGGCGGTGAGCTGGTGGTGATGATGCCCGAAGGAACGATCCCTCGCGGGCCGGCGTTCTTCGAGCGACCGCAGGGCCGCTGGGGTGCTGCTCGCCTGGCGGCGCTCAGCGGGGCGCCGGTCGTGCCCATCGGCATCTGGGGGAGCGATCGGGTGTGGCCGCGCTCGAGCCGCCTGCCGGACATCGGCAACCTCACCGACCCGCCGACCGTGCGGGTGCGCGTCGGCCCGGCGATCGACGTCAAGCGCCGCTCGCCGGATGCCGACACGAAGCGGATCATGAAGGCGATCGTCGATCTCCTGCCCGCCGACGCCTACCCCCGTCGCCGTCCCACCGACGCCGAGCTCGCCGCGACCTACCCGCCCGGCTACCGCGGCGACCCGGCACAGGAGCGGGCGCGACGCCCCGGTGCCGACACGTCGACGAAGGCCGGCTGACACGTGCATCGCTTCGACCCCGAATGCGAGCTGTGCGAGGCGGCGCCGCTGACCGAGCGCTTCCACGACGACGACGACTGTTGGATCGCCGAGTGCGAGAGCTGCTCGGTGCCGATGATCGTCTGGCGCTCACACGATCCGAACCCGTCGCCGGCCGTCAAGGAGATGCTCCACCAGCGGCTGCGCGACGTCGTCGACGAGCACTTCGACGGCGAGATCTGGATCGACGACAACCTGCGTTCGATCCCCACCCACTATCACGCCCACGCCCGCCCGCGTGGCCTGATGTTCGGGCAGCCGCTGCCGCGGCGCCCGCACCAGGCCGCTGCGGACCCCACCCAACCAGAAGGACCACGATGACCGCCCTGCCCCGCCCCGACGAGTTGCTCGCGCACCGCCCCCCGTTCTTGTTCGTCGACGAGATGGTGGCGATCGACCCCGGCACTTCGGCGTCAGGGATCTGGCGGCTGACCGGGGAGGAGTGGTTCTTCGCCGGGCACTTCCCGGGCCGGCCCACGCTGCCGGGCGTGCTGATGTGCGAGGCGATCGCCCAGGTCGGCGCCGCGGCGGTGCTCGCCGACCCGAAGTTCGCCGGCAAGCTGCCGCTGTTCGGTGGGCTCGACGGTGCCCGCTTCCGCCGTCAGGTCCTCCCCGGCGACGAGCTGCTGCTCGAGGTCGAGCTCGGCCGGATGTCGGCTCGCGCCGGCAAGGGAAGTGGCCGGGCGACGGTCAACGGCGAGGTCGCCTGTCAATGCGATCTCCTCTTCGTCCTCGTCGACGCCTGACCGCTCGCGCTGCCGCGGCTCGCACCCACTCCGGACTGGCGCGGCGCGCGGGAGTGCGTCAGCGCCCGAAGCCGGGGACGTCGGCGAAGCGGTCCGACAACGTGGTGGCGACCTCGACGGCGAGGTCGACGAACTGCTCGGCTGCGGGCGCCAGGGTGCGCGACGTCAGCCAGGCGATCGACAGCTCACGGCCGGGGATCGTCGGCATCAGCGGGTGGATCTCGATGCGCGGGTCGTCGGGATCGACACACAGCAACGGCAACACCGCCACGCCCATGCCGGCGCGGACCATCGCCGCGACCGCACTGTTGTCGTTGGAGCGGAAGACGTAGTTCGGCTCGACGCCGCGTGACCGCAGCCCGGCCTCGTTGAGCAGCTGGCACGAGTTGGAGTGTTGACCGATCAGCGGCACCTCGTTGAGTGCCTTGAGCGGCACCGGCCCTGGCGGGAACTGTCCCGGCTGGCTGAGCAGGCAGAACGGATCGGTCAGCAGGTGGCGTGCGTCGAAGCGGTGCTCGGTCTCGCCCACGACGAAGCTCAGGTCGAGCTCGCCGTTGGCCAGCCGGGCGTGGAGCTCGTCGTCGTAGTCGCTCTCGTACACGCTCAACTCGAGGTCGGGGTGGCGTTCCCGGATCGGCCCGATGAGCAGTGGCAACATCACCGTCGAGACGCTCTGGAAGGTGCCGATGCGCAGCCGACCGACGGCGCCGTCGCGGAATCGGTCGAGGTCGTCGCCGAGGATCTCGAGGCGGGCCAGCAGATCTCGCCCGTGGCCAAGGAGGTGCTCGCCGAGCGGGGTCAGGGTGACGGGCCGGGGACCGCCGGGGCGGTCGAAGACCTTGTCGCCGACGATCCGTTCCAGGCCGGCGATCTGCTGGCTGACCGCCGACTGCGTGTAGCCGAGGCGCTCGGCGGCGCGGGCGAAGGTGCCCTCGGAGGCAACGGCGTCGAGTGCCACCAAGTGGCGGAAGTCGAGCTCGTGCAGCCCTGGCATGAACATCAGCTTAGCTGATCATGAGCTTGCCAAACCATCGCTAGTCTTTGTGCTCCTTCACCCGTACGGTCGAGTGCATGGAAGCCACGACCCCCGCCATGCTGGATCGTGTCGCCGACCACATCGATGGCGGCGGCATCCAGCTCCTCCCTGCACAGCTGCTCTCCGAGCTCGTCATCGCCGCTCGCGCCGTCGACGCCAGCGAGGTCGTGATCGGCGTGCTCGTCGACCCGACCGAGCCGGCCGTCGCCCGCGAGCGGGCGTTCGCCAAGCTCGCTGCTCGCATCATCGGCCGCGATGCCGTGGTGCCGGCTGCGGCGATCGACGGCGCCCCCACCGTCGTCCTCGCCGCCTGACTCGTCGCCAGCCAGCCGGCGATACTGACTCGTCGCCGGCGGGCCGGTGACAGTTGACTCGCCACCGGTTCGCCGGCGGCCGTCCGATCGAACCTCCCCTCGATCGGAACTTCTCGTCCCGTGATCCCGTGGCATCTTCTGCAGTGCCACGGGACACGGGACGACGTCGTTCTACGGGGTCGGTCCGATGATCACGCTGCCGTTGTGGCCGCCGAAGCCGAAGTTGTTCGACAGCACCGGCGCCGGTGTCCACGGGCGTGCCTCGCCGACGACGAGGTCGATGTCCATCGCCGGGTCGAGGGTGGTCGTGTTCGCCGTCGGTGGGATCAGCTGGTGCTCGATCGACAGCAGCGCCGCTGCTGCCTCGAGTGCACCGGCGGCGCCGAGGGCGTGGCCGGTGACCCCCTTCGTCGACACGATCGGCACACCGTGCGGTCCGAACACCTCGGTGACGGCGGCGGCCTCGGCGGCATCGTTCAACGGCGTCGACGTGCCGTGGGCGTTGACCTGCCCGATGTCGCTCGGCGCCAGCCCGGCACGCTCGAGGGCGAGCCGCATGCAGGCGATTGCCCCGACACCGCCGGGTGAGGGCGCGGTGATGTGGTGGGCGTCGGCATTGCTCGCCGAGCTCAGGATCTCGCCGATGATCGTCGCACCGCGCTCTTCGGCGTGGGTCCACTCCTCGAGGATCAGCACTGCCGAACCCTCACCCATGATGAACCCGTCGCGTGCGGCGTCGAACGGGCGGCTGACGCCCGACGACGACAGCGCCGTCATGTTGCCGAAGCCGGCCAGCGACGTGGCCGTTGCCGCCGCTTCGGAGCCGCCGGTGGCGACCGCGTCGACGAGGCCCCACTCGATCAGCCGCGCCGCATAGCCGATGGCGTGGGTGCCGGCGGCGCATGCCGTGCTGATCGTCTCGTTGGGCCCCTGCAGGCCGTAGCGCATGGAGATCGCGGCGCCGGAGGCGTTGACCATCATCATCGGCACGAGGAACGGCGACACCCGTCGCGGGCCCTTCTCGACGCCGGTGATGACCTGCTCCTCGAGGGTGTGCAGACCGCCCACGCCGGTGGCGAAGATGGTGCCGAAGCGCCCTGGCGCGACGCCGATGGCGTCGACACCGCCCGCCATGTCGAACGCCTCACCGGCGGCTGCCAGTGCGAACTGCTCGACTCGGTCGGCACGCCGGGCGTGCTTCGGGCTCTCGAAGTACGGGGTCGGGTCCCAGTCGTCGATCTCGACGGCCACGCCGCTGGTGATGCCGGGCCCGAGCAGCCCTTGCCAGAACGACTGGGCACCGATGCCGGCCGGCGCGACGACGCCGAGACCGGTGACCGCGACCCGTCGGCCGCCGCCGGTCACAGCTTCGCGGTGACGATGTCGTACGCCTGTTGGACCGTCTCGACGCCTTCGAGCTCCTCTTCCGGCACGGAGATGTCGAACTCCTCCTCGAGGGCCATCACGAGCTCGACGAGATCGAGGCTGTCGGCGTCGAGGTCGTCTCCGAAGTTGGCGGTCGGCACGACGGCGCTCTCGTCGACCGACAGCACCTCCACGGCGCATTTGCGGAAGCGGGCGAACAGTTCTTGATCCACGGTGTGTCTCCTAGTCAGACGGTGGTCGATGGGTGGTGAAGTGTAGGCACACGGGTCTGCGACTGCAGGGTGTGCGCCGCGGGTCGGCGATGGTCGCCCCGGCGTGCAGGTGCACGGTGGGCGGCCATGGTCAGTGCCCCATCCCGAGGCCGCCGTCGACGGGGATCACGGCGCCGGTGATGTACGCCGCGTCGGGCGAGGCGAGGAACGTGATCACGCCGGCGATCTCGTCGGGTGTCGCCATCCGCTGCAGCGGCACCATCGCCGTGAGCTCGGTGCGGCGCTCCTCGGACAGGGCGTCGGTCATGTCGGTCGCCACCGGTCCCGGGGCGACGACGTTGACGGTGATCGAACGCGAGCCGAGCTCGCGGGCGACGGAGCGGGCGAAGCCGACGAGGCCGGCCTTGGAGGCGGCGTAGTTCGCCTGACCGGCCGAGCCGAGCAGCCCGACCACCGACGACACGAGCACGATGCGACCCGACCGCGCCTTGAGCATCGCCCGCGACGCCCGTTTGACGACCCGGAAGGCGGCGGTCAGATTGGCGTCGATGACGGCGTCGAAGTCGTCCTCGCTCATCCGCAGCAGCAGCCCGTCGCGTGTGATGCCGGCGTTCGACACGAGGACCTCGACCGGGCCGCCGAACTCGGCCTCGACCGCGTCGAAGGCGGTATTGACGTCGTCGCTGGAGGTCACGTCGCAGCGCACGCCGAACAGCCCGTCGGGCGGCGGCGAGGAGTTGTACGTGACGGCGACTCGGTCACCGAGCGCGGCGAAGCGCTGGGCGACGGCGAGGCCGATGCCGCGCGAGCCGCCGGTGACGAGGACGATCCGGCCGTCGTTCACGGTGTCGTTCACGGTGTCGTTCACGGTGTCGGTCACGGTGTCGCTCCGTTGCCGCCGCCCCAACGGACGATGGCGCTGGCCGAGGTCATGCCCGCACCGAAGCCGACGAAGAGGACGAGGTCACCGTCGTTGATGCGGTTGGTGTCGAGGGCGTCGGCGAGCGCCAGCGGGATCGACGCCGACGACGTGTTCCCGGTGCGGTCGAGGACGATGGCGGCGCGATCCATCGAGATGCCGAGGCGATCGCAGGCGGCGGAGATGATCCGCACATTGGCCTGGTGGGGGACGACGACGGCGATGTCGTCGGCGGTCACACCGGCCTGGGTCATCGACTTGGTGGCCGAGTCGACCATGATCCGCACGGCGCGACGAAAGACTTCCTTGCCGTCCATCTGCAGCTTCTCGCCGACCTCGCAGTACAGCGCCCGCTCGGCGTTGCCGTCGGCGTCGAGATCCCAGGCGATCAGCTGACCGCCGCCGTCGACGGCCTCGACGACCGTCGCCCCCGACCCGTCGGCGAACAGGATCGCCGTGTTGCGGTCGTCCCAGTCGGTGATCCGCGACAGCGTGTCGGTGCCGATGAGCAGGATCTTGCGTGAGCCGAGGGCGATCAGCCCGTGGGCGGCGACGAGGCCGTAGACCCAACCGGAGCAGGCGGCGTTGACGTCGAAGGCGCCGCACGACAAGCCGAGCTCGCGCTGCACGGCGGGCGCGGTGGCCGGCACCGTGCGGTCGGGTGTGGTGGTGGCGAGGATCAGGGCATCGATGTCGGCGGGGTCGACACCGGCCATCGCCATCGCCTTGCGGCCCGATTCGACGGACAGTTCCATCGTCGAGCCACCGACATGGCGTTGGTGGATGCCGGTGCGATCGACGATCCAGTCGTGGTTCGTGTCGAGGGTGCGTTCGAGATCGTGGTTGGTCACGATCTTGGGCGGAAGCGACGTGCCCCATCCGGTGATGACGGCGCCGCGCACGTGGTCGGGTACGACAGGCATCGAGCTCAGCCTTCCACAGCGCTCACGCGCCGTCCGTCCGCAGCCAGGCGATCGGTTGGCGGTTGGTGACGCGCTCGGTCGGCAGGGCGATGTAGCTCTGCAGGATTCCGGCGAACGGCGAGCGCACCTCGACGTCGCCGACGTGGCCGACGACGGTGCCGACGTCGATCAGGGCACCCTCTTGCAGGTCGCCGGCGGGCGCGAACACGCCCGTGCCCGGGCTGACGACGAGCCGCTCGACGGCGAACAGGTGCTCACCGTCGGCGTGCGAGGCAGCGGAGACGGTGCCCGCTCCGACCCATTCGAGCAGCTTGTCGAGGTCCTCGGGCGTGGCGACCGACACCGTGCGGGCACCGGCGACGGTGCGCTTGGCCATGCCGGTGAGCACGCCGCCGGGGCCGAGTTCGGCGAAGTCGGTGACACCGGCGTCGCCGAGCGTCAACAGGCAGTGCTTCCACCTGACCGGGCTGGAGAGCTGGGCGGACAACAGGCTCGCCCACTCCGATCCCTGGTCGTGCGGCAGTGCGTCGACGTTGGACACGACCGGCACCTCGGTGTCGCGCGGGTTGGCGGCCGAGATCGCCGCCCGCAGGCGTTCGCGGGCGGACGCCATGAACGGGGTGTGGAAGGCGCCGGACACCTGCAACGGCATGACCTTCTTGGCACCGAGGTCCTTGGCGTGCGTGGAGGCCGCGGCGACGCCGTCGGGTGACCCGGCGATGACGACCTGGCCGGGGGCGTTGAAGTTGGCGACCCAGACGTCGGCGTCGGCGCGTCGGCAGGCCACTTCGACCTGGTCGTCGTCGAGGCCGAGGACGGCTGCCATCGTGCCGGGCTGGGCGAGACCGGCGTCGTGCATGGCCGCGCTGCGCTCGGCGACGAGGCGGATGCCGTCGTCGAATCCGAGGGCGCCGGTCGCCGTGAGTGCGGTGTACTCACCGAGGCTGTGACCGGCGCAGTGCGTCGGCTCGACGCCGATGCGGTGCACGGCATCGAGCACCATCAGGCTCGACACGAACGTCGTCAGCTGGGCGTTGCGGGTGTCGCGCAACTCGTCGGCGTCGGCGTCGCACAACAGCGCACCGATGTCGCGGCCGGCGATCTCGCTGGCCTCGTCGACGAGTTCCCAGCTCTCGTGGTCACGCCAGGGGAGCCCCATACCGGGGCGTTGTGAGCCCTGGCCGGGGAACGTGAAAGCGAGCATCGTCGGGCAGGCTAGACCCGTCAGGACGAACCGTTCGAGCTACCCACCGGTAAGCGCGATCTGGTCGTGTCACCGGCGCCGTGTCCGCCGGTAACCTCGCTCGGGCATCGCCCCGGTAGCCCAATTGGCAGAGGCAACGGTCTCAAACACCGTCAAGTGTCGGTTCGAGTCCGACCCGGGGCACAACCACTTCCCACCGGCGCCGCTCCTACACTGCTGCCGATGGGCAGCTGGTTGGTGGAGCGGCGTCTCTCGCAGGTGTCCGTGCGCCTGAAGTCGCTGCGCACCGAGCTCGCGGTGATCGACGAGCAGCTGATCCACCTCGCCGGTGATGCCGACGACCAGGCGCTACGAGCGCTCGTCTCGGAGACCGCCAGCTCGTCGTTCGAGGCCCGCGACGCCCGGCGCCACGTCGACGCCCTGGCCAACCACCGGGCCCACGTCGCCGCCGAGATCACCACGCTCGAGCAGCGCCAGGACGAGCTGCTCGACCGGCTCTGACCTGCGCGCCGGGCTCGTTGATCGCCCCGCGCCGTCTGTCATGCTGCCGCCGATGGACGCACTGACCGCCCGCAAGACCTGGCGCACGTTGGAGCCGATCCACGGGGCGATCTACTTCGTGCCCGAGGCGGCCGAGGAGTACCGCGGTCTCGGCCTGGAAGAGCGGATGCGCGGCTACTTCGCCTCGCGTTCGGCGGCGATGGGCGCCGTCGAGGCGGCCGTCGTCATCGCCACGTTCTTCAACTTCGACCACGACCTGGTGACGCGCAGCATGGACGGTGTGTGGGCGATCGCCTCCCCGGACGACGTGCTGGCGGCCCGGCACCGTGCCGCCGACCGGATGTTGCGCCGCATCGGCGGCGACCTCGTCGAGTCGCCGCAGATCGCCGAGGCGGCCGAGCTCGCCCGGGCGGCGGCGTTGGCGGCGTGCGACGACCCCTACGGGCGCCCGTTGTTCGCCGGGCACGCCCGCCTGCCGTGGCCCGACGAACCGCACCTCGTCCTCTGGCACGCCCAGACGCTGCTCCGCGAGTACCGCGGCGACGGCCACGTCGCCGCCCTCACCGTCGAGGGGCTGTCGGGCTGCGACGCCCTCGTCACCCACGCCGCAGCGGGTGACGTGCCCGCCGCCGTGCTGCAGGGAACACGCCAGCGCACCGATCGCGACTGGGGTTCGTCGGTCGCCCGTCTGCGGGCCAGGGGCTGGCTCGATGTCGACGGCGCGCTCAGCGACCTCGGCCGTCAGCGCCGCCACTGGATCGAACAACGCACCGACGAGCTCAGCGTTCCGGCGTACGCGGCGATCGGCGTCGAGGGGTGCGATCGGCTCCGCGAACTGGCACGGCCGCTCAGTCGCCTGATGGCCTCGGCGCTCGGGTGACGTGCGCGGGTCCGGGTCCGACTCGCGCCACCACCTGCTAGATAAAGGGGTCATGCCGCTGCGTGTCGTGATCGCCGAAGACGAGGCCATCATCCGCATGGACCTGCGCGAGACCCTCGAAGAGGAGGGCTACGAGGTCATCGGAGAGACCGGCCGCGGCGATCAGGCGGTCGAGCTGGTGCGTGCCCTGCAGCCCGATCTGGCGATCCTCGACATCAAGATGCCGGGCCTCGACGGTCTCGAGGCGGCGCGGATCATCAACGGCGAGAAGATCTGCGGCGTGTTGATGCTCACCGCCTTCAGCCAGCGCGAGGTCGTCGAGCAGGCACGCGACGCCGGCGCCCTCGCATTCCTCGTCAAGCCGTTCCAGAAGAGCGACCTGATCCCGGCGATCGAGGTGGCGATGGGCCGCTTCCGCGAGCTGCGCTCGTTGACCGGCGAGATCGACGCGCTCGGCGAGCAGCTCGAATCGCGCAAGGTCATCGATCGCGCCAAGGGTGTGCTGATGGACGAGGCGGCGATGACCGAGAACGATGCCTTCGGGTTCATCCAGCGCACGGCGATGAGCGAACGGACGCGGATGCGCGACGTCGCCGACCGCATCCTCGACGGCTCGCTGCGGCCGGGACTCGGTTAAGCAGAGCGGAGCCGCCGTCATGAGCACCTATCTCGTCGTCGACGGCAACTCGCTGACCTATCGCGCCTTCTTCGCCCTGCCGACCGACATGGCCACCGCCAGCGGGCAGGTGACGAACGCCGTCTTCGGGTTCACGTCGATGCTCACCCTCGTGCTCAAGGAGCACAAGCCCGACGGCGTCGTCGTCGCCTTCGACCGACCCGAGCCGACGTTCCGTCACGAGGCGGAGCCGACCTACAAGGCGCAGCGCGACGCTGCCCCCGACATCCTCCGCCAGCAGATGGGACTCGTGCGCGAGGTGCTCGAGGCGATCGGCATCGCCTCGATCGATGTCGCCGGGTGGGAAGCCGACGACCTGATCGCCACCCTCACCGACCGCCTCGTCGAACGCGGGCACGAGGTCGTCATCGTCACCGGCGACCGCGACAGCTATCAGCTCGTCCGCGACCCGGTCGTGCGGGTGCTCTACAACCGCCGTGGCGTCAGCGACTACGCCCTCTACGACGAGGCCGGCATCGAGGAGAAGACCGGTGTCCGCCCCGAGCTCTATCCGCAGTACGCCGCGCTGCGCGGCGACACCAGCGACAACCTGCCCGGGGTGCCCGGGGTGGGGGAGAAGACGGCGGCCAAGCTGATCAACAACTACGGCGGCCTCGACGGCATCTTCGCCCACGTCGACGAGCAGACGCCGAAGCTGCGCGCCTCGCTCGCCGAGCACGAGGCGCGGGTCCGCAAGAACCTCGAGCTGATGCTGCTGCGTCACGACGCCCCGGTCGACTCGGTCGACCTCGACGCGCTCAGCGTCAACCCGAATCCCGAGGAGCTGCGGCGCCTGTTCGACTTCCTCGAGTTCCGTACCCTCGGGGCGCGGCTCGACGAGGCGCTCGAGGCGATGGGCTCGTCGGCCGGCGTCGGGGGCGGCGAGGACCGTGACGAGCTCGTCGCCGAGGTCACCGAAGCGGAGTCCGCGGCGGCGGTCGTCGAGGCGATCGTCAACCTCGACGTGGTCGACCTCGCCCCCTCCTGGCAAGGTGAACCCGGCCGCAGCCCGCTGACCGGCGTGGCCATCGTCACCGACGCATCGCTGTCCGAGGTGACCTGGATCCCGGCGGCGCTGTTCGCCGACCCCGGGGTGCGCACCGCGCTGTGCAGCCATTCGGCCGTGCGCGGGCACAACGTCAAGCCGTTGATGCGAGCGCTGCTCGCCGACGGCGACGAGCTCGCCGGGCTCGTGCTCGACACGGCGATCGCCGCCTATCTGATCGATCCCGCCGAGGCGCGGTACACGCTGCCGGACCTCATCGAGAAGTACACCAAGTTCGCCCGGCCCTCCGACGATATGGCCGGCATGGGTCAGCTCGACCTCGACGGCACGTCGATGACCGACGCCCAGTTCGCCGGCCGCGACGCCCTCGCCGTGCACACGCTCGCCGAGCCGATCCTCGCCAGCATGGAGGCGCAGGGCATGGCCGAGCTGTACCGCACGATCGAGAATCCGCTCGTCGGCGTGCTCGCCCGGATGGAACACGTCGGCATCGGCGTCGACGTCGACGAGCTGCGGGCGCTGGTGGCGCGCCTCAACGAGGAGGTGCAGACGCTGCAACGCGAGCTGCGCGTCGTCGCCGGCCGCGACGACCTCAACCTCAACTCGCCCAAGCAGCTGCGCGAGATCCTCTACGACGAGCGCGGACTGGCACCGGGCAAGAAGACCAAGACCGGCTACTCGACCGACGCCTCGACGCTGGAGAAGATCAAGGACCAGTGGCCCGAGTTCCTCGGCCCGCTGCTGCGCTACCGCGAGGTCGAGAAGCTGCGCAGCACCTACGGCGACGGGCTGCTCGCCGAGGTCGCGCCCGACGGTCGCATCCACGCCACGTTCAACCAGACCGTCGCCCGCACCGGTCGCTTGTCGTCGGACCAGCCGAACCTGCACAACATCCCCGTCCGCACCGACGAGGGTCGCCAGTTCCGGCGGGCGTTCATCCCGGCGGCCGGGATGACGCTGCTCGTCGCCGACTACAACCAGATCGAACTGCGCTGCATCGCCCACCTCGCCCAGGACCCGGGGCTGATCGAGGCGTTCACCAGCAACCAGGACATCCACAACGCGACCGCCGCCCGGGTGTTCGGTGTCGACCCGACGGCGGTCACCCTCGAACAGCGTTCGAAGGCGAAGATGGTGTCGTACGGCCTGGCCTACGGCATGGAGGCCTACGGCCTCGGTCAGCGGCTGAACATCTCCACCGAGGAGGCGGCGGTCATCCTCGATGCCTACTTCGTCGCATTTCCCCGGGTTCGGGCGTACATGGACCGCACGGTGATCGAGGCCCGCGAGCGGGGCTACACCGAGACGCTGTTCGGTCGCCGCCGCCCGATTCCCGAGCTGCTCAACTCGAACTTCCGGGTTCGCCAGGCGGGGGAGCGGCAAGCGATGAACGCCGGCATCCAGGGGCTCGCTGCCGACATCTTCAAGGTCGCCCTCGTGCGCATCGACGACGCTCTCGTCGCCGGCGACTACGAGAGCAGGCTGGTGCTGCAGGTCCACGACGAGGTGCTCGTCGAGGTCCCCGACCACGAGCGCGAGGCCGTCGGCGACCTCGTCGTGTCGTTGATGCAGGGCGCCGCTCAGCTCGACGTCCCGCTCGAGGTCAACGTGTCCTGGGGCGACACCTGGGCCGCCGCCAAGTCCTGACACTCGCCCTGACCACCGCATCCGGACACCTCGCACCAGGACGTTCCCCGGGATCTTCTCCGAAATTTGTCCGATTCGTGTCGCCCAGCGTGATGATCCGGACAAATTTTCGGCGCGGCGTGCGAGGATGGGGTCATGTCCATCGATGAGCAGGTTGTCGACGCGGCGCCGGTCGGTTCGATCGTCGGGTCCCTCGAGGAGCTCGAGACGCTGTACCGGGCGCCAGGGAAGTTGGTTGCCGAGAAGAAGGTGTCGGGCATCGACGACGGGACGAAGATCTTCGTCGGGCTGTCACCGTTCGTCCTGCTCGGTACGGTCGGCGCCGATGGCGGTTCCGACGTGTCGCCCCGCGGTGGACCGGCCGGATTCGTGCGCGTCCTCGACGACCGGCACGTGGCGATCCCCGACCTCAACGGCAACAACCTGATCGATTCGATCCGCGCCGTCGTGGCCACCGGCAAGGCCGGCCTGTTGTTCATCATCCCCGGCAAGGACGAGACGCTGCGGCTCAACGGTCGGGCGTGGGTGACCACCGACGACACCGTGCTCGACCTGTGGCACGACGAACTCCGCCGGCCGACGACGGCGATCATCGTGCGCGCCGACGAGGTGTTCATGCACTGCGCCAAGGCGTTCCGCCGCGGCCGGATGTGGGATCCCGAGTTCTGGGCCGAGCTCGCCGCCGCCCCGAGCCTGCTCGAGGTGATGTGCGCCCAGGGTCTCATCGAGCAGGTCGATGCCGAGACCGTCGCCGGCCTCGAGGAGGGCTACCGGCTCGGTCTCGACTGGGACAAGCCGGAGCAGGCGACCCCCTGACCGTCCCCCTGACCGACCGGGTGTCTGACGGTGTCTGACGGTGCTGAGCCGGTGACCGCCCACGTGTCCGAGCGTGACCACTGGTTCGAGGATCTCGCCGATCATCTCGGCGCCGCCTACGACCGCTACGCCCACACCAAGGGCACGCTGCAAGAGATCGAGCACCTGCTGCCACGGCTGCGACTAGAGCCGGGGAGCCGGGTGCTCGACGTGGGTTGCGGAACCGGACGCCACGCCCACGAGCTCGCTCGGCGCGGCATCGACGTCCACGGCATCGACATCAGCGAACGTTTCGTCGAGCTGGCGTCGGCGCTCGACGTCGGGCCCGGGCGGGCGACGTTCGAGCGGGCCGACGCCCGATCGCTGACCTTCGACGCCGAGTTCGACGCCGTCGTCTGCCTCTGCCAGGGGGCGTTCGGGATGATGACCGCCGAGGGCGACGACGCGGCGGTGATCGCCGGCATGGCCGCGGCGCTGCGGCCCGGAGGGCGCGTGGCGCTGAGCGCGTTCAACGCCTACTTCGCCGTCCGCTACCACGACGAGGCCGACTTCGACGCGGCGACCGGCGTGTCCCACGAACGCACCGAGATCCGCAGTGAGACCGGTGAGCGACGTGAGGTCGACCTGTGGACCGGCTGCTCGACGCCCCGCGAGCTGCGCCTCTTGTTCGCCGCCCACGGGTTGGAGGTGGAGTCGATCGCTTCGGTCGAGCCGGGCGCCTACAGCGACGCCGCGCCGACCACCGAGTCGCCCGAATTCCTCGTCATCGGCCAAAAAATGTCCGAATCATCACTCCCAGCGGAACCTGCCGGACAAATTTCGGATGGGGACGGTGGGAGGGTGCCGGATGGGGCCGGTGGGAGGGTGCCGGATGGGGACGGTGGGAGGGTGCCGGATGGGGACGGTGGGAGGGTGCCGGACCGGGGCGGTGGGGGGTCGGAAACCCACCCCTCGTAGTTTTCCCTGGTCAGTGGTACCATTGCTCGCTGCGCGGCGCCTGCCGCGCGTTTCCCGTTCCCCGAGTTTCGTCGTCCCGAAAGCAGTCCGTCCGTTGTCCGATACCGCAACCACCTCCGAGCCGTCCACCAATCAGATGGGGACCTTCGACGAGGAGGGAAATTACACGCCCCGTGAGGTCGTCTCCGACGACCTCGGCATGTCCTTCGCCGACGCCATCGACGGCACCATGGTCACCGTCGAAGACGGCCAGCTCGTCCACGGAACCGTGGTGAAGATCGACAAAGACGAGGTGCTGCTCGACATCGGCTACAAGAGCGAGGGAGTCATCCCGGCGCGTGAGCTGAGCATCCGCAACGACGTCGACCCGTCCGAGGTCGTCTCCCTCGGCGAGCACGTCGAGGCCCTGGTCCTCACCAAGGAGGACAAGGAAGGCCGTCTGCTGCTGTCCAAGAAGCGTGCGCAGTACGAGCGTGCCTGGGGCGACATCGAGCAGAAGAAGGAGAACGACGAGGTCGTCTCCGGTCCGGTCATCGAGGTCGTCAAGGGCGGCCTGATCGTCGACATCGGCCTGCGCGGCTTCCTGCCCGCATCGCTCGTCGAGCTGCGCCGCGTGCCGCGACCTCGCCCCGTACATCGGCGAGACCGTGCACTGCAAGATCATCGAGCTCGACAAGAACCGCAACAACGTCGTGCTCTCCCGCCGGGCCTACCTCGAGGAGAACCAGAAGGAGACCCGCGACCAGTTCCTCAACAACCTCAAGGTTGGCGAGGTCCGCGAGGGCACCATCTCCTCCGTCGTCAGCTTCGGCGCCTTCGTCGACCTCGGCGGCATGGACGGCCTCATCCACGTCAGCGAGCTGTCGTGGAAGCACGTCGACCACCCCGGTTCGGTCGTCTCGGTCGGCGATCACGTCAAGGTCCAGGTGCTCGACGTCGACTTCAGCCGCGAGCGCATCAGCCTGTCGCTCAAGGCGACGCAGGCCGATCCATGGCAGGAGTTCGCCGAGAGCCACCAGGTCGATCAGCTCGTCTACGGCCGGGTCACCAAGCTCGTCCAGTTCGGTGCGTTCGTCCAGGTCGGCGAAGGCATCGAGGGCCTCGTGCACATCTCGGAGATGTCGGCGCATCACGTCGATTCGCCCGAGCAGGTCGTCACGCCCGGCGAGGAGCTGTGGGTCAAGATCATCGATCTCGACCTCGCCCGCCGCCGGATCAGCCTGTCGATCAAGCAGGCCGCCGAGGGTGGCGAACTCGCCGCCGAGTACCGCGAGCACTTCGAGGTCGACTCGGCCGGCAACTGGGTCCAGGGTGAGGCTTCGGCCGAGGCCGAGAAGGCCTGGGAGGAGTACTACGGCGAGGCCGCCACGGCCGAGGGCGACGTGGCCCCTGCCGACGGCGAGGCCGCAGCCGATGGTGCAGCGACCGTCGAGGGCGAGGTCACGGCCGAGCCGGCGACCGCCGAGGCCGAGCCGGTGGCGGAGGAAGCTCCCGCCGAGTGATCCTCGTCGGCCTGACCGGCGGGATCGGGGCCGGCAAGTCAACCGTCTCGACGTTGCTCGCCCTCAACGGGGCGATCATCGTCGACGCCGACCAGATCGCCCGCGACCTGCAGGGTCCGGGCACGCCGGTCGTCGCAGCCATGGCCGAACGCTTCGGTCAACACATCATCCGTGACGACGGCACGCTCGACCGTGCCGCCGTCGCGGGGATCGTGTTCAACGACGAGCAGGCGCTGAAGGATCTCAACGGCATCGTCCATCCGGCGATGCAGGCCGAGATCCAACGCCAGATCGACGCTCACAAGGACACCGACCGCGTCGTCGTCCTCGACTTCCCGTTGCTCGGCGAGAACCCTCGCGAGGGGCTCGTGGCGACGATCGTCGTCGACATCCCCGTCGACGTCGCCATCGAACGGCTCGTACGCGAGCGTGGCATGGACGAGGCCGACGCCCGGGCCCGGATCAGCAGCCAGATCAGCCGCGAGCAGCGGCTCGAGCGGGCGACCCACGTGATCGACAACAGCGGCGACCGCGAGTCACTGCGACGTCAGGTCGATGCGTTGTGGAACGACCTGCAGACGCTCGCTGCTGCACCTTCGAGCCCCTGACCCACCCCGATCAGCGACACCCGTAGATGCGCGGCTATCGCTCAGCGCGGGAGCCGGTCGACGCCGGAGCGGTCAACGGCGGGGTGGGGCGGTGGTCCACTGCATCTCGACGATGGGGACGTCGGGTGCCGGCGTGGTGCGGTAGCGGCTGAGGTGGGCGCGACCCAACGCGGCGAACGCACCGTCGACGAGGTCCCAGTAGTCGGCGCGGATCGCGGCCCGGCCGGCGTCGCGGCCGGCGGCGTAACGGTCGACCGCCGACGCACGGGGCACGTAGGTGACGAAGCGGGCACCCGCCGGCTGGGCCGCGGCCACCCCGTCGACACCGTCGAGGATCGTGATCCGGTCGGTGACGTCGGTGCGTTGGTAGTCGCGCTCGCGCCGATCGAGGCCGGCGAGTTCGTCGTCGGTGACCTCGACGGCGACGCCATTGCACGTCTCGTCAGCGGCGTCGACCAACCCGAGGGCGACGATCACGCCGTCGACGATGTCGACGCCGTCGTGAGTCCACGCACCGCGGACGTGTTGGGCGCCGTAGTTCCATCGCCGTCCGTAGCCGCCGAGCTCGGCGACGGCGACGGCCGACGGCTGCACGAGGTGGCCGATGGTCAACGCCAGCGACGCCGGCGAGACCAGCGACCCGTAGCCGAAGACCCAGTTGCCGCCCCCCATGGTCGTCGTCAGCGGAAGTCGTCGAGTTGCGCGGCGATCTCGGCTGGCGTGACCATCGGGGAGAAGCGGGCGACGACCTTGCCGTCACCGTCGACGAGGAACTTCTCGAAGTTCCAGGCGATGTCGGCCGAATCGCCGTCGCCAGGCTGCTCCGACTTCAACCACTGGTACAGCTCGTGCGCGGCGTCGCCGTTGACCTCGAGCTTGGAGAACATCGGGAACGACACGGCGTACTTGGTCGTGGCGAACTCGCAGATCTCGTCGTCGGTGCCGGGCTCCTGGCCGGCGAACTGGTTGCACGGGAACCCGAGCACGGTCAGATCGTCGTTGTCCTCATGCAGCGACACGAGCCCTTCGTACTGCGGAGTGAGGCCGCAGGCGCTGGCGACGTTGACGACGAGGCACAGCTGTCCGGCGTAGTTGCGCAACGGCACGTCGTCGCCGGTGATCGAGGTCATCTCGAAGTCGTGGAGTGAGGTCATGTCGTGAAGCTAACGCCGCAGGTGGCGCGTGGATAACATGTGCCGCACCCATGTCCGCCGTCCGAAAACGAAGTTGACACCGTGTTGACCGCGCTCGGGTTGGTCGGGGTGGTGGCGTTGATCGCTGCCAACGGCTACTTCGTCGCCGGAGAGTTCGCGTTCGTCGCTGCTCGGCGGGCCAAGTTCACCGAACTCGCCGACGGTGGCGACCGCAAAGCGCGGCGGGCGCTGCAGGTCCACAAGCGGCTGAGCTTCATGCTCTCGGGCGCCCAACTCGGGATCACGGTGACCACCCTGATCGTCGGCTTCATCGCCGAGCCGGCGATCGCCTCGGTGATCGAACCCGGCCTCGAAGCGCTCGGCGTCCCCGAATCGGCGACGTTCGGCATCGCCATCACGCTCGCCCTCGTGCTGGCGACGGTGGCCCAGATGGTGTTCGGTGAGCTGGCGCCGAAGAACCTGGCGATCGCCAAACCGGAGGAGGTCGCCCGCGCCCTCGCTCCGTCGACGTTGCTCTTCCTCAAGGTCGCCGGCCCCGTGATCCGGCTCTTCGACGGGTCGGCCAACCGGCTGCTGCGACTCATCGGCGTCGAGCCGGTGGAGGAGATCCACGGCGCCGTGTCGACCGAGGAGCTCGACCTGATCGTCGATTCGTCGGCAGAGAGCGGTCACCTGACCCCGGGACAGGCGGCGTTGCTGGAGCGGGCGATCAGCTTCGGCGAGCTCGAGGCCTCCGATGCGATGATCCCCTGGAATCGTGTCGTGACGATCCAGATCGACGCCACCGCGGCCGACCTGCGCGACCTGATGGCGTCGTCGCACTCGCGGTTCCCGGTGCTCGACCACGACGGACTGGTGCAGGGGATCGTCCACACCAAGGACCTCCTCGGTGTCGACCGGAACGAGTACGACGTCATGCCGGTCGGCTCGTTGCTGCGCGAGACGCTCGCCGTGCCCGAGGCCGCCGGGTTGAACGTCGTCCTCGCCGAGCTGCGCGCCCACTCCACGGAGATGGCGATCGTCATCGACGAGTACGGCGGTCCTGCCGGTGTGGTCACGTTGGAGGACATCGTCGAAGAGCTCGTCGGCGACATCGAGGACGAGTACGACCTGCTCGTGCCGGGCGAGCACGTCGAGTCGGCGCCGGGTGTCTGGTCGGTCATCGGGTCGTCACGCGTCGACGAGATCGAGCGGATCACCGGCTTCGACCTCCCCGACGGCGAGTACGACACCGTCGCCGGACTCGTCCTGGATCGTCTCGAGCACATCCCCGAGGTCGGTGAGCGGTTCGTCGTCGACGGGGTACAGATCGAGGTGACCGAGGTCGACGGGTTCGCCATCGGGCGACTCGAACTGCGCGTCGACCCCGAGCCCGATGCCGACGAGGCGGGCGACGACACGGCCGGCGACGCCGGACGGCCGCGATGATCGCCGCCGCCGACGGCATCCAGGTCAGCTGGCTCGGGCTGACGACGATGGTCGTCCTGCTCGCCCTCAACGGGTTCTTCGTCGCCGCCGAGTTCGCCATGCTCGCCGCCCGCCGTAGCCGGATCGAACAGCTCGCCGCCGAGGGCGACCGCCGCGCCGCACACACGCTGGCCGGCCTCCGGGAGCTGTCGATGATGCTCGCCGGGGCACAGCTCGGCATCACCATCTGCTCGCTCGGTCTCGGTGCCGTCGCCGAGCCGGCGCTGGCGGCGATCATCGAAGGCGCCGTCGGTGAACTGTTCACGCTCAGCGACACCGCCCTGCACGTCATCGGCTTCACCTTCGGCCTGTCGATCGTCGTCTTCTTGCACATGGTCGTCGGCGAGATGGCGCCCAAGTCGTGGGCGATCGCCCACCCCGAGAACTCGGCGTTGCGGCTGGCGCGCCCGTTCCGGATGTTCGTCACCCTGTTCCGCCCGTTGATCCGGCTGATGAACTGGCTCGCCAATCTCTGCGTCCGTGCCGTCGGCGTGGAACCGCAGGACGAACGGGCGGTCGCCCACTCCGCCGGTGACCTGCGCCTGCTGATCGCCGAGTCGGCAGATCACGGTGGGATCGCTGCCGACGAGCACCAGCTGCTGGCCCGCTCGCTGGAGATGTCCGGCTTGATCGCCGCCGACGCGATGACCGTGCGACGCGACATCGTCGCCGTCGAGGCCGACACGTCGATGGCCGACGTCGCCGAGATGGCCCATCGGACCGGGCGCACCCGGGTGGTCGTCCACGAGGGCGACCTCGACCACGTGCGCGGCTTCGTCCACGCCAAGGACGTGCTGCGCCTGCCGCACGACTCGTGGTCGGACACCACGGCGGGCAGTCTCACCCGGCCGATCATGGTGACCAACGAGCACCACCGGCTCGAGGATCTGCTGCTCGAGATGCGCACCGATCGCCATCACATCGCCCTCGTCGTCGACGAGCACGGTCTCGTGCTCGGGGTCGTCACGCTCGAAGACGTGATCGAGGAGCTGATCGGCGACTTCAACGACGAGTCCGACCGCCGCCTCGAGGGTGTCGAGCAGATGGACGACGGCACGTTGCAGGTCACCGGCTCGTTGCGCGTGGAGCTGTTCGAGGAGTTCACCGGTGTCGCCCTGCCCGACGGTGAGTGGCAGACGGTCGCCGGGTACGTGATCGACGCCGTCGACGAGATCCCCAGCGAAGGCGATCGGGTGCGCACCGATGTCGGCGAGTTCGAGGTGGTCGAGATGGACGGCTACGCGATCGAGACGCTGCGCATCCGCTTGTCTGTCGACGACCGCAGCGGCGACTGAGCGCGTGCGGGTGACACGGACCGAATCGTGGCCTATCCCGCTCGACTGCTGAACGACGACGAGACGGTCACCGTCGACCTCCATCCCCACTGGTGGTTCCTGGCGGTGCCCGCGCTGACGGTCGTTGCGGCGATCGCCGGTGGCATCGTCACCCTCGTCCTGACCGATTACGGCACCATGGGGCGTACCGTCGCGGCGTGGGCGTCGATGGCGGCGATCGCCGTCGCCGTGTGCTGGCTGCTCGGTCGCTACTGCCGCTGGCTGACGACGCACTTCGTCGTCACCGATCGGCGGCTGATCTACCGCGGTGGGGTGATCGTCAAGCACGGCATCGAGATCCCGCTCGACCGGGTGCACACCGTGCACTTCCGACAGGGACTGCTCGAACGTCTGGTAGGCGCCGGCGACCTGGTGATCGAATCGGGTGCCGAGTCGGGGCTGCAGCGCTTCACCGAGATCCGCCAGCCCGATCGTGTGCAGCGCGAGATCCACGCCCAGATGGCAGCCCAGCGGGCGCGGCGCGGTGGTGACGTCGACATCGCCGGGCAGCTCGAACGGCTCGAGATGCTGCGCGACCGGGGGACGATCACCGACGTCGAGTTCGAGCAACAGAAGCGGCGCCTGCTCGAGCCGTGATCTCGCGGCCCGTCCCGTGAGGGTCGGGTCGCGCCCGGTGACGTTCGCTTGGGGGTGCCGCGCGATCGTCTGCAACACTCGATCGTCATGACAGGACCCCTCGCCGGATACCGCGTGCTCGAGATCGCCGGGATCGGCCCCGGCCCCTTCGCGGCGATGATGCTCGCCGACATGGGTGCCGAGGTCGTGCGTGTCGACCGCGCCGCCGCCGCACGCGACACGATCCCGGACGGCCCGCACTTCGACGTGCTGCAGCGTGGCCGCCGCAACATCGCCATCGACCTCAAGCAGCCCGAGGGCGTCGAGGCGTTGCTGACGCTCGTCGAATCGGCCGATGCGTTGATCGAAGGCTTCCGACCCGGCGTGATGGAGCGCCTCGGCGTCGGCCCCGACGTGTGCCTCGCCCGCAATCCGAAGCTGGTCTTCGGCCGCATGACCGGGTGGGGTCAGGAGGGGATGTACGCCCAGGCCGCCGGTCACGACATCAACTACATCGCCCTCGCCGGCTCGCTGGCCCACTTCGGCCGCGCCGGTGAAGCGCCGGTGCCTCCGCTGAACATGGTCGGCGACTTCGGTGGCGGCGGCATGTTCCTCGCCTACGGCGTCGTCTGCGCCCTGCTCGAAGCACAGCGCAGCGGCCAGGGCCAGGTCGTCGACACGGCGATGGTCGACGGGGCGGCCGTGCTGATGTCGATGTTCTGGGCGTTCAAGTCGACCGGTATGCACGACGAGAACCACCGCGGCACCAACCTGCTCGACACCGGCGCCCACTTCTACGACGTCTACCGCTGCAGCGACGGCGAGTACGTGTCGATCGGCTCGATCGAGCCGCAGTTCTACGCCGAGCTGCTGCGTCTGACCGGCCTCGACGGCGACGAGGACTTCGCCAAGCAGATGGACCGTTCGCAGTGGACGACGCTGAAGAGCCGACTCACCGAGGTGTTCGCCCAGAAGACCCGCGCCGAGTGGTGCGAGCTGATGGAGGCGACCGACGTCTGCTTCGCCCCGGTGCTGACGATGAGCGAGGCCGCCGAGCACCCGCACAACGTCGAGCGCAAGACGTTCGTCGAGTTCGCCGGACTCACGCAGCCGGCCCCGGCGCCGCGCTTCAGCCGCACCACGGCCGAGCTCGTGCAGCCGCCGGCGCATCCGGGCGAGCACACCCGCGCCGTGCTCGAGGACTGGGGCATCGGCGGCGACGTCGTCGACGGCTGGTTGGCGTCGGGCGCCGTCAAGCAGGCCGGCGGCTGACCCGCCGGGGGTCACACGACCGACGCTCGCCACCGACCCGCCGCAGCCGGTAGACACTGGTCATGGCGACGGTTGTCTGCTTCCACGCCCATCCCGACGACGAGGTCATCACGACCGGCGGGTTGATCGCCCGCGCCGCCGCCGAGGGTCATCGGGTCGTGCTCGTGGTCGCCACCGGTGGGGACCATGGCGAGCGTCCCGAGGACCTCGGCGACGGTGAGACGCTCGTCGACCGCCGTCGTCTGGAGACCGAGGCGGCTGCCGCCGTGCTCGGGGTCCAGCGCGTCGCCTGGCTCGGATTCGCCGATTCGGGCATGACCGGCTGGCCGCAGAACGACGACCCGGCGAGCTTCTGGAGCGCCGACGTCGACGAGGCCGCCACCCGACTTGCTCGGATCCTCGGCGAGGAGTCGGCCGACGTGTTGACGATCTACGACTGGCACGGTGTGTACGGCCACCCCGACCACGTGCAGGTGCACCGCGTCGGCGTTGCCGCGGCGGCCAAGGCCCCGGGCGTGCGGGTGATCGAGGCGACCTCGAACCGCGACCAGATGGCGACGATGCTCGCTGAGTCCGACCTGCCCGACCAGCTCGATCCGAACGCCCCAGCCGACGACGGCAACCCGTTCGGGATGCCCGAGGCCGACCTCACCCTCGCCGTCGACGCCCGGCCCTACCTGACGCTGAAGCGCGACGCGATGCGCTGCCACCGCAGCCAGATCTCCGACTCCTCGTTCTTCCTCGACATGCCCGAGGAGGCGTTCGCCGCGGCGTTCGGCACCGAGTGGTTCATCGAGCACGACCGCCGTCCGCCGTTCCGCATCGGGTGGATCTTCGACGACGACGACGCCGATGCCGACGAGCCGATCGGCGAGGCGGGCGGTGCAGCTCGGTGACCTGCGGCCACCGGCGAAATCCGCGTCGCAGCGACCGACCTGCGCCATGATGTCGGGGTCATGAGCTCGGGACGTCGGACGATGATGGCGGTACTGGTCGCGGCGGGGCTCGTGCTCAGCGCCTGTAGCGGCTCCGACGGCGACGAGGCCACGGACTCGACGTCGCCGCTGACGTTGCTGCCGACCACGTCGTCGACCACGACCACGTCCACCTCCACGACGACGACCACCACGACCACGTCGACGACCACCACGACGACGGTTCCCGAGACGGCGACCACCGTTGCCGACCCGGCGGTCACGGACCTCGTGCTCAGCGGCGACGGGATCGGCACGGCGGGGTTCGGCGCCGACGCCGACGGCGTGGTCGAGTACATCGTCTCCTACCTCGGCGACCCCGACAACGACACCGGTTGGATCGACCCGTTCACGATCGGTCTCTGCGAGGGCAACGAGCTGCGCCGCGTGTCGTGGGGAGTGCTGACGCTGCAGTTCGGCGACGTCTCCGCCATCGTCCAGGGCCGGCGGCATTTCACCGCCTACACGTACGGCGACCAGGCCGACATCGGCGGCGCGCCTGCCGGGCTGCAGACCACCCGCGGCGTGGTGATCGGATCGCGCGTGATCGACGTCAAGGCGGCCTACCCGGCGGCGAGCATCAACCCCGAAGACGACTTCTCGCCGCCGTTCTTCTACGTCAACGACAGCCTGCGCGGGTTCCTCACCGGCGTCGAGGACGACGCCACGGTCACCGCGATCCTCGGCGGCGACGACTGCGGACTGTGAAGCGGTCCCGGTCGCCCCGGTTCGAGCGCTTCCCGACCGGACCTCGACCCGACATCGGCGGCCGGTGATGACCCTCCTCGACCTTCACGACGCACTGGCCTGGTTCCTCGTCGTCGCCAACGCACTCGTCGGGGTGTGGGCGGTCGCCGCCCAGTACCGGCCGGCGCTGCGGTCGCCGATCCTGTGGTGGTCGATCGGCGTGGCCGAGGTGTCGGGGTTCGTGATCGCCATCGTCGGCGTGCTGATCGTCAACCGCTACGACCTCGAGCTCGAGCAGTTCCACGCCCTCTACGGCTTCAGCATCATCGTCGCCGTGGGCATCCTCTACAGCTACCGCGGGAGCCCGTTCGTCAAGGACAAGGTGCACCTGCTGTACGGCCTCGGCAGCTTGTTCATCATGGGGCTCGGCATCCGGGCGATGTTCCTCGGCACCGAGGCAATGGGCGGCTGATCCGCCACCGTGGCGATGGGCGGCTGATCCGCCACCGTGGCCATGGGCGGCTGATCCGCCGCCGGCGCGGGTTCAGACGCCGATGCCGCGGGGCAGCTTGGCCGGGTCCCAGGCGAGGTGTGCGAGTCCCTGCTGGCAGGCGAAGCGATCGGTCATGCCGGCGACATAGGCAACGGCGACGCGCAGGGCCTCCGTGCTCCCGGCGTCGATCCCGACGACCTCGTCGCCGAGGGCGACGGCGGCGGTCTGCGCAGGTACGGCGTGTGGACGGTCGGCGTAGTACTCGACGAGCGCCCGCAGCAGGGCCACCACGGCCGTTGCCTGCTTCTGGCTGGCGGGGCGCAGGTAGACGTGCTCGTAGTTGAAGCGACGGAACTCGGCGAGCGCTTCGGCAATGTCGGCGGACATGCCGATGCGGCCCGTGTTCGCGGTGGCGGTGACCATCGCCCGCACGAACGTGCCCAGCTGCGCCGAACGGTCGCGCCCGCAGCGCTCGGCGACGATCGCCGGGAGCATGTCGGCGGTGACGATGCCGGCGGCGACGGCGTCTTCGAAGTCGTGACAGACGTAGGCGATCCGGTCCGCCCACGACACGACCTCGCCCTCGGGCGTGCGCGGCGCCGGCAGGCTCCACGAGTGGTTGCGGATCCCGTCGAGCGTTTCGGCGCAGAGGTTCAGCGGGCGCAACGTGACGTCGGCACCCCACGGCGCGTGGTCGAAGCCGTCGGCGAGGAACGGCGACAGGGCGTCCTCGCTGGCGTGGCCACCCGGACCGTGCCCGCAGTCGTGCCCGAGGGCCATCGCTTCGACGAGCGGGACGTTGAGGCTCAACGCCGTTGCCACCGATCGGGCGACCTGGGCGACCTCGAGGGCATGGGTCATGCGCGTGCGCTGGTGGTCGTCGGGGAACACGAAGACCTGCGTCTTGCCGGCGAGGCGACGGAACGACGAGTCGTGGAGGATGCGATCGCGATCGCGCTCGAAGCACGTGCGATACGGGTCCGGTGCCTCTTCCATCGCCCGGTTGCCGGCGCCGAGCCCGCGGGTCGCCCGCTCGGCGAGGTGCGTCGCCTCGTGTTCCTCGCGGGCTTCGCGGCCCATCACGGTGGCCCGCCCGACGGTGGCGTGGGAGTCGGCGTGGGCGACGACGATCTCGTCGCTGCCGTGGCCCGCCATCGTCGCCGCCCAACGAGCTGAGCGTTGACGGGCGTCGTCGCCGCCGGGTTCGTCGGGCCGCTGGTCGCGAACGGTGGTCGCCGCCGGATCGGTGACGGACATGGCACCGACGATACGAGATGAGGTCCACGGGTCGGCGTTAGCCTCGAAGAAATGTCGCAGTTCGTCGACGAGTGCCAGCTCAATGTGCGCGGAGGTGACGGCGGCGCGGGCTGCGTCAGCTTCCGGCGGGAGGGCCCGGTCGTGATGGGCGGGCCGAACGGTGGCGACGGCGGTGACGGCGGTGGTGTCTGGCTGGTCGCCGACCACAACGTGGCGTCGCTGCTGGCGTTCCGCGATCATCCCCACCGGCGGGCAACCAACGGCGTGCACGGCAAAGGCAAAGACCTCCACGGCCGGCGCGGCGAGTCGCTCGAGATCGCCGTGCCGATGGGCACGGTCGTGCACGATCTCTACACCGGTGAGGTGCTCGCCGAGCTGGTCAACCACGGCGACCGCTGGTTGGCCGCTGCCGGTGGGCGCGGCGGCCGCGGCAACGCCAAGTTCCTCTCCAATCGGCGGCGTGCCCCGAGCTTTGCCGAGCAGGGCGAGCACGGCGAGGAGCGGTGGCTGAAGCTCGAGCTGCGGTTGATGGCCGACGTCGCCCTCGTCGGGTTCCCCAACTCCGGGAAGTCGACGTTCATCAGCGTCATCTCGGCGGCCAAGCCGAAGATCGCCAACTACCCGTTCACGACCCTCGAACCGAACCTCGGTGTCGTCCGTGTCGACGACGAGACCGACTTCGTCGTCGCCGACATCCCCGGGTTGATCGAGGGCGCCAGCGAAGGTCGTGGCCTCGGCCACCAGTTCCTGCGCCACATCGAGCGGGCGCGGGTGTTGTGCCTGCTGCTCGATCTCGCCCCGTCCGACGGCATCGGACCGGTCGAGCAGGAGCAGATCCTCCTCGACGAACTGGCCGCCTACCAGCCCGATCTGTTGGAACGGCCGCGGGTCAGCGTCGGTACCAAGGCCGACGTCGTGCAACCCGACGAGCTCGCGGCGACCGGATGGACCGGGCCGATCATGTCGTCGGTCACCCGCCAGGGCGTGTCCGAGGTGGTCGGCCGGTTGGCGTCGCTGGTGCACGAGGCCCGCCAGGCCGAGGCGAGGAGCGACGGCGTGGTCGTGCTGCGACCGGAGCCGACCGGTGCCTCCGTCGAGCGGGTCGGCGACGGGGAGTTCCGCCTCGTCGGGCGCGACGTCGAACGTGTCGTCGCCCTCAACGACGTCACCACCCCCGAGGCGCTGTCGTACATCGACTTCCGCCTCGGCCGCCTCGGCGTGCCGAAGATGCTCGCCAAGGCGGGCGCCCAGGAGGGCGACGTCATCTGGATCGGCGAGTTCAGCTTCGAGTACTCGCCGGATCTCTGAGGTCGCCGTGCGGATCATTGCCAAGATCGGGACGGCGTCGATCACCGACGAGCGTGGAGCCATCGACCGGGCGGCGGTCGCCAAGCTCTCCGACGAGGTGGCTGCGCTGCGCGCCGCCGGCAACGAGGTCGTCATCGTCTCGTCCGGCGCGGTTGCGGCCGGTGTCGCGGCGATCGGCCTGACCAGCCGCCCCACCGACGTGCGCACGCTGCAGGCACTGTCGGCCGCCGGTCAGAGTCGCCTCGTCGAGGCGTACAACGTCGAGCTCGCTCGCCACGGCCTGGTCGGTGCGCAGGTGCTCGTCGACCCCCACGACTTCGTCGATCGGCGGCAGTATCTCCACGCCCGGAGCACGATCGAGCGGCTGCTCGAGCTCGGCTGCGTGCCGGTCGTCAACGAGAACGACGCCATCGCCAACGACGAGCTGCGCTACGGCGACAACGACCGGCTGGCGGCGCTGGTGGCCAACAGCATCGGCGCTGACGTGCTCGTGCTGTTGACCGACATGGACGGCGTCTACACCGCCGACCCGCGTCGCGATCCCGAGGCGACGCTGATCCCGCTGGTCGGTGTCGACGACCCGTTGCTCGCGGTGCGTGCCGACGCCGGCGGCTCGGGGCGGGGGAGTGGCGGCATGGCGTCGAAGCTGACCGCCGCTCGGATGGCGTCGTGGTCGGGCGTGCGCAGTGTGATCGCCCGGGCGGCGCGTCCGGGTGTGCTGGCGGGCGCGGTGTCCGACGAGCTGGTCGGCACGACGTTCCAGCCTCACGCCAAGGCGTTGTCGGCGCGCAAGTTGTGGATCGCCTTCGCCAGCGAGGTGATGGGCACCGTCGAGGTCGACGCCGGTGCCCAACGGGCGCTCACCGACCGTCCGAACAGCCTGCTCCCGGCGGGGGTCGTGACCGTCCGTGGGGCGTTCGCCGTGGGGGACACGGTCGATCTCGTCGGCCCGGGTGGCGTCGCCTTCGCCCGCGGTCTGGCGGCGACCGATGCCGCCATCCTGCGAACGATCGCCGGCCGCCACACCCGCGACCTGCCGACCGGCATCCCCCACGAAGTCGTTCACCGCGACGACCTCGTCGTCCTGCCCGACTAAGCAACGGTTGGGGCCTGTCCCCAACCGTTGCTTTGTCAGTTGCGGGCGGGGAGCAGGCGGCGGCGGACCCAGTCGAGCTCGGGGGCGCGGAGGGCGAAGAGCACGCCGCCGTACACGACGACGCCGACGAGCGTGCCGCCGATCAGCCGGGCCCACGCTCCGCCGCCCTCGTTGCCGCCGAACTGCTGGGTGACCAGCCACACCGCCTCGGCCATCAGCGCAGCGGCGACGACCATCCGCCAGATCGAGGCGAGGATCGGTCGCATCTCGAACCCGGGAACCTTGAACCCGAGGATCTGCATCGCCCACAACGACGACACCGCGTAGGCGATGGCGAGGGCGAGCCCCAACCCGAGCACGCCGTAGCGGTCGACGAGGACGAAGGCGAGGATGATGTTCAGCGCGTTCTCGACGACGTTGACCTTGAACGGGGTCTTGGTGTCCTTGTGGGCGTAGAAGCCGCGCAGCACGAAGAGGTACAGCGAGAAGGCACCGAGCCCGAGCGCCAGTCCGGCCAGTGCCCGCTGGGCGCCGTAGGCGTCGGCGGCGTCGAAGCTGCCGCGCCGCAACACGGCGCCGATGAGCGGCTGGCGGAGCACGAAGATGCCGACGCCGGCGGGGATCGTGAACAGCGCCGTCATCCGCAACCCCAGCGACGCCTGGTCGACGAAGGCGGAGCGGTCCCGTCGGGCCACCGACCTGGCCATCTCCGGCTGGAACGTGGTCGCGATCGACACGGCGAGCAGACCGTGGGGGAGGACGAAGAACGTAAACGCGTTGAAGTACGCCGCTGCGTCGCCGGATCCCGGCTCGGTCAGGTTGCGCACGACGATCAACGCCACCTGGTTGGCGAGGACGAACCCGAGCGTCCAGAACGACATCGACACCAGCTTGCGGACCGCCGGGTCGCGAGGGGCGAAGCGGACCCGGAAGCGGAAGCCGGTGCGCACGACGGCGGTGATCACGACGACCGCCATCGTGGCGATGCCGACCGTCGCCCCGAGGCCCAGCGTCAGCCGCAGCCGGCGGTCGTCGAGCACGTCCTCGAGCTGCCAGTCGGCCGAACCCGGGTTCGGCAGCGACAGCAGGAAGGCGATGATCACGACGTTCGGCAACACCGGGCTCCAGGCGGCGGCGAGGAATCGGCGGCGGCTGTTGAGGAAGGCGTTGGCGAGCGCGGTCAGCCCGTAGAAGAAGATCTGGACGAGAAAGATCCGCGCCAGCGTCGTGCCGACCGAGCGGAAGACGTCGGCGTCGACGCCGTCGGCGACCTGGAACGAATACAGCCGGAACACGAACGGAGCGGCGACCACGGCGATCACCGTCAGCGCGGCCATCGCCGCCACGGCGATCGTGATCACCACGTTGGTCGACTCGTCGTCGTCGTCTTCGGCGAACGTCGAGAACAGCGGCACCAGCGTCGCCGACAGCAACCCGCCGAGCAGCAGCTCGTAGACGATGTTGGGGGTCTCGTTGGCCAGCAGGTAGGCGTCGGCCAGCGACCCCTGGCCGAGCACGTAGGCGAGCACCGCCAGCCGCAGCAGGCCCGTCACCCGCGACAGCGCCGTTCCGGAGGCAACGACGAGGTTGCTCCGCAACAGGCCGCTCATCCTCAGCGACGCTACTGGCGCGCCCCCCGTTGCGCTGGGCCAATGCGCCCCGACCATCGCTGTCGAGCCGCTTCGGGCATCTGCGGATCGGACGTCGTTTCCGATTGACCCGCTGGTCAAGCCGACAAGTAGCGTCGGAACCATGACAGCCTTCGATGCCGCGACCTCCGGCAGCGCCACCCCCCGCTTCGAGAGCGTCCAGTCGGTCCGTGACTCGCTGCGCGCCGTCAACTATCTCGCCGACGACGGCATCGCCGGCGTCGCCTACCTCGCCGACCGGCTGGCCAAGCCGATCCTCGTCGAGGGACCCGCCGGCACCGGCAAGACGCAGCTGGCGAAGTCGATCGCCGAGATCACCGACGCCCGGCTGATCCGCCTCCAGTGCTACGAGGGCCTCGACGAGTCGAAAGCCCTCTACGAGTGGAACTACAAGAAGCAGCTGCTGCGCATCCAGACCGAGCGCGGCGGCCAGAGCGGCGAGGAGTGGACCGAGCTCAAAGACGACATCTTCTCCGATGAGTTCCTGCTCACCCGCCCGCTGCTCGAGGCGATCACCGCCACCGAGCCCGTCGTGCTGTTGATCGACGAGGTCGACCGCGTCGAGGTCGAGACCGAGGCGCTGCTGCTCGAGATCCTGTCCGACTACCAGGTGTCGATCCCCGAGCTGGGCACGATCACGGCGACCCAGATCCCGCTCGTGTTCCTCACCTCGAACAACACCCGTGAGCTGTCCGAGGCGCTGAAGCGGCGCTGCCTCTACCTGCACGTCGACTACCCGCAGCTCGAGCGGGAGAAGGAGATCGTGCTCGCCAAGGTCCCCGACATCTCCGAGCACCTCGCCGACCAGGTCGCCCGCATCGTCCGCTCGATCCGTCAGCTCGACCTGAAGAAGTCGCCGAGCGTGTCGGAGACCCTCGACTGGGCGCGCACGCTGATGCTGCTGAACATCGACAACATCGACGAGGCAACCGCCAAGGAGACCCTCCACGTGCTGCTCAAGTACCAGACCGACATCGCCAAGGCCGCCAAAGAGCTCTCCGTCGAGAGCACCTGACCCGCCATGTTGGACCTGCTGAACGGCTTCGTCGTCGAGCTCCGCAACGCGGGGCTGCCGGTGAGCCTCACCGAGAACCTCGATGCCATGGAGGCGGTGCAGCACATCCCGCTCGAAGACCGCGAGGCGTTCAAGTACGCCCTCGGGGCGACGCTGATCAAGAACCACGCCCACTGGCGAAGCTTCGAGACGGTCTTCGAGGTCTACTTCAGCCTGCGCGGACCCGAGTACCGGCTCGCCCACACCGACGACGAGTCGGCGCTCGACGAGCTGTGGCGCGAGATGCAGGAGCAGCAGCAACAAGGTGAGGGCCAGGGCGGCAACGGCGGGATGGACTCGCTGACGCCCGAAGAGATCGCCCAGATGCTCATGCAGGCGCTGATGAACGGCGACCAGGCACTCATGCGGGCGATGGCCAAGCAGTCGGTGCAGCGCTTCGCCGGCATGGAGCCGGGACGTCCCGTCGGCGGCACGTACTACCTGTACCGCACGCTGCGCAACCTCGACCTCGACGGCATGCTCGAGAAGATGATGGACGCCACCCGCGAGGAGGTGGACGGCGACCTCACCCCGCTCGAGGAGCGGCTCGAACGTGAGGAGTACGAGGACCGCATCGACAAGTTCAAGGGCGAGATCGAAGCGGAGATCCGCCGCCGGTTGGTCGCCGACCGTGGCGCCGAGGCGATGGCCAAGACGCTGCGCAAGCCGCTGCCCGAAGACGTCGAGTTCATGCACGCCTCACGCGACGAGATGGTGGCGTTGCGCAAGTCGCTGTATCCGTTGACCCGCAAGCTCGCCGCCCGCCTGGCGCGCAAGCGCCGCCACGGTCGCAAGGGCCCGCTCGACTTCCGCAACACCGTGCGCCACTCGTTGAGCTACGGCGGCGTGCCCGCGGAGCCGAAGTTCAAGTACCCGCGCCCGGCGAAGCCGGAGCTGATCGTCGTCGCCGACATCTCCGGATCGGTCGCCGCGTTCGCCCGGTTCACGCTGATGCTCGTCTACGCCATCCAGAACCAGTTCTCGAAGGTGCGTTCCTTCGTGTTCATCGACGGCATCGACGAGGTCACCGACTACTTCCGGGCGACCGAGGACATCACCGAGGCGATCCATCGGGTGAACACCGAAGCCGACGTGGTGTGGGTCGACGGGCACTCCGACTACGGCCACGCCTTCGAGGTGTTCTGGGAGAAGTGGGGCAAGGACGTCGGCCCGAAGTCGACCGTGCTGTTGCTCGGCGACGCCCGCAACAACTACCACGCCAGTCAGAGCTGGGTCATCAAGGAGATGCAGCACAAGGCACGTCACGTGTACTGGCTGAACCCTGAGCCGCGCAGCTACTGGAACACCGGCGATTCGATCGTCGGCGAGTACGGCACGTTCACCGACGGCGTCTACGAGTGCCGCAACCTGCGCCAGCTGGAAGCCTTCGTCGAAAAGCTGGCGTAAGACGCTCTGGTTGGTCGGGCCTCACCGCGAGTCGGTGGTTGGCCACGCTTGGTCGGCCCGACGCCAGACTTGCTCGCTGGCGCTCGCGGCGTCGGCCGTGCCCCGCGCGGCGAGGGTAGCGCCAGCGACGAGGCCCGGCGTTACGACAGGGGTCTGACCCCTGATGTAACGCTGGTGGTCACATGCGCTGGTAGTTGGGGGCTTCCTTGGTGATCGTCACGTCGTGGGGGTGCGACTCCTCACGGCCGGCGGTGGTGACGCGCATCAACCGGGCGCCGCGCAGGCCGTCGAGCGTCGCCGCACCGGCGTAACCCATGCCCGAGCGCAGACCACCGACGAGTTGGTAGACGACGTCGCCGAGCGGGCCGGCGTAGGGCACGCGACCTTCGATGCCTTCGGGCACCAGCTTGTTCGAGGCCGCGCCGACCGCCGAGCCGCCGGACGACTGGCCGGTGGCGTAGCGGTCCTGGCTGTCGCCGGTCATCGCCCCGAGCGATCCCATGCCGCGGTAGCTCTTGTAGCGCCGTCCCTCGAACAGCTCCATGTCGCCCGGTGACTCCTCGGTGCCGGCGAGCAGCGAGCCGAGCATCACCGTGGAGGCACCGGCGACGATCGCCTTGACGATGTCGCCGGAGAACGTGATCCCGCCGTCGGCGACGATCGGGATGCCGAGCCGCTGGGCGCGGCGGGAGGCGAACCAGATCGCCGACAGCTGCGGCATGCCGGCACCCGACACGACGCGGGTGGTGCAGATCGACCCAGCGCCGACACCGACCTTGACGGCATCGGCACCGGCTTTGGCGAGCGCTTCCACGCCGTCCTCGGTGACGACGTTGCCGGCCGTCACGGCGAGGTCGGGCCACGAGCCCTTGATCCGTTGGATCGCCTTGACCACGTTGGCCGAGTGGCCGTGGGCGGTGTCGATCGACACGGCGTCGACACCCATAGCCACCAGCGCCTCGACGCGTTCTTCGACGTCGGAACCGACCCCGACGGCGGCGGCGCAACGCAGGCGGCCCTTGCTGTCGCGGGAGGCGTTGGGGAAGTCGAGCCGCTTCTGGATGTCCTTGACGGTGATCAACCCGGCGAGCACGCCGTCGGCGTCGACCAGCGGCAGCTTCTCGATGCGGTGCTTCTGGAGGATCGCCTTCGCCTCGTCGAGTGACGTGCCCACCTCGGCGGTGACCAGCCGGTCGCTGGTCATGAACTCGTGCACGGGGCGGTCGAAGTCGGTGCCCTCGCAGAAGCGGATGTCGCGGTTGGTGAGGATGCCGACGAGGCGCCCGCCGGGATCGGTGATCGGCACGCCGGAGAACTTGAAGCGGTTCATCAGCGCTTCGGCCTCGTGGAGCAACGCCGTCGGCGGCAGCGTGACGGGGTCGGTGATCATCCCGGACTGCGAGCGCTTGACCTTTTGCACTTCGGCCGCCTGATCGGCGATCGACATGTTGCGGTGGATGACACCGATGCCGCCGTGGCGGGCCATCGCCACAGCCATCCGTCCCTCGGTGACCTTGTCCATGGCGGCCGACACCAATGGCACGGCGAGCTCGATGTCGGCGGCGAACGTGGCGCTGGTGTCGACGGCATCGGGCAGCGTCTCGGAGTAGCCGGGGACGACGACGACGTCGTCGAACGTCAGCGCTTCGAAGCGGTCGAAGAAGTCGTCGTTGGGGTTCGTGCGGGCGGTCATGCGGACACCTCCGAGCGGGCGGAAACGGGACTGGCGGAGCACAGGTCGACCAGGGTGGCGACCAGCAGGCGGTGCTCGGCGGCGTGGACGAGGGCGGCAAAGGCCTCGAAGCCGGCGGCGAGGTCGATCGGCACCTCGACGGTGGCCAGCACCGGGCCGTCGTCGACGCCTTCGTCGGGCACCAGGTGGACCATCACGCCGCTGCGGTGGCGCTGGCCGGACTCGGCCTCGGCCCAGGCGCGTTCGATGGCGTGGATGCCGGGCAGCTCACCGGGCAATGCCGGGTGGAGGTTGACGACGCGGTCGGGATAGCGCCCGAGGAAGCTCATCGTCAGGATGCGCATCCAACCGGCGAGCACGACGAAGTCGGGCTCGAAGGTGGAGACGGCGGCTGCGAGGCGGTCGTCGTAATCGGCACGGGCTTCGCCGGCGCGGGCGCCGACGTGGACGGTGGCGATGCCGGCAGCGGCGCCACGCTGAAGGGCGTAGGCGTCGTCACGGTCGGAGACGACGGCGGCGACGGTGGCCGGCAGCGAGCCGTCGGCACAGGCACCGAGGATCGCCCCGAGGTTGGAGCCGTTGCCCGACGCCAGTACGACCAGCCGTGCCGGGCACCGTACCGAGTCGTCCATGTGTCGAACCTAGCGAGCCCGTCTGCGGCACGGGCGCGCGTTGAACGAAAAATCCGCGCCTGCGGCGGACGTCACGCTCGCAACGACGACGCCCCGTCGACCGGGCTCAGGCAGCGATGCTGGTCGGGGTGGCGGTCGACACGGTCGGCGTCTCGCCGTCGATCGGGTGCCGGCGACGGGTGATCGCCTTGATCGCCTCGAGTAGCACGACGAAGCCGACGCCGAGGCCGATGCACAGGGCGAGGTCGGGGGCGTTCAACGGCTCGAGATCGAGCAGGTCGCGTAGGGGCGTGTACAGGGCAGCCACCTGGAGGGCGACCACGAGGGCGACGATGCCGAGCATCACCCGGTTCGAGGTCCAGCCGACCGTGCGCAGCGACTCGCGGTGCGAGCGGGTCCCGAGCGTCTGGCCGACCTGCAAGAAGGCGAGCGTGGTGAACATCATCGTCTGCCACTCGACGCGGTCGGCGGCCTCGTAGGCGAAGCCGACGGCGAGCGAGACGACACCGATGATCGCCCCGATCCACAGCGTGCGCCGGCCGAGTCCGCCGGCCCACAGGCTGGCGCCCGGTTCGTGTGGTGGACGCTGCATCACGGTGCGTTCGGCGGGCTCGACGCCCATCGACAACCCGAGCAGGCCGTCGGTCATCAGGTTCAACCACAGCAGCTGCAACGGGAGCAGGGCCACGGCCGTCGACGCGTCGGTGTCGCCGGCGATCAGGAACGGCAGCGGCCAGAGCAGCATCACGATGATCTTGCCGAAGTTGCCGGCGACGGCGTAGCTGACGAAGCGGCGCAGGTTGTCGTAGATCACCCGGCCCTCTTCGACGGCGGCGACGATGGTGGCGAAGTTGTCGTCGCGGAGCACCATGTCGGACGCCTCCTTGGAGACGTCGGTGCCGGTGATGCCCATCGCCACGCCGATGTCGGAGCGCTTCAGCGCCGGGGCGTCGTTGACGCCGTCGCCGGTCATGGCGACGACCTGGTGCTGGTGCCTGCAGGGCGGCGACGATGCGCAGCTTGTTCTCGGGCGAGACACGGGCGAACACCGACACGGTGGCGACGGCGTGGTTGAAGCCGGCCTCGTCGAGGGCGTCGAGCTCGACGCCCGTCAGCGCCTGCCCACCGTCGGCGATGCCGAGGTCGCGGGCGATCGCCATCGCCGTCAACGGATGGTCGCCGGTGATCATCACCGGGCGGATGCCGGCGGTTCGGCAGACGGCGACGGCATCGGCGACCTCTTGACGCGGTGGGTCGATGATGCCGACCAGGCCGATGATCGTCAGTGATCGTTCGGCTTCGTCGCCGAGGGTGTCGCGGTCGCCGAGGGCGTGGTCATCGAAGAAGCGGGAGGCGATGCCGAGGACGCGCCGCCCCTGCGAGGCCAGTTCGTCGTTGGCGTTCAGGATCCGGCTGCGCCAGTCGTCGTCGAGCTCGACGACACCCGCACCGGTGAGGACATGGGTGGCTTCGCCGACGATGCCGTCGATCGCTCCCTTGACGAAGGCGACGGGACGACCGCTCTGCAGGTCGGTGAACACGCTGCGTTCGAACTCGGTGTGCACCGTGCTCATGCGCTTGCGGACCGAGTCGAACGGGCGCTCGGCGACACGCGGCGAGGCGCGTCGAATGGCAGGCACATCGAGTCCGGCGTCGTGGGCCAGCTGCAACAGGGCGGTCTCGGTCGGGTCGCCGATCAGCTCGAGCTCGCCGCCGTCGCCGACGTGCGCCACGGCGTCGTTGCAGAGCACCATCGCGCCGAGCATGAGGCGGGCCGTCGACGGGAGGGCATCGAGGTCGACCGCTTCCCCCGGCTTGCGTTCGACCCGATGGTCGGCGATGTCGATCGCCGTCACGGTCATCCGGTTCTCGGTCAGCGTCCCGGTCTTGTCGGAGCAGATGACGGTCACCGATCCGAGGGTCTCGACCGCCGGCAGCTTGCGGATCAGGGCGTTGCGTCGGAGCATCCGCTGCGAGCCGATGGCGAGCGTGAACGTCACCACCGCGGGCAGGCCCTCCGGGATCACGGCGACGGCGACGCTGATCGCCGTCAGCACCAGGTCGGTGGCCGATTCACCGCTGAGGGCGCCCATCAGCACGACCAGGCCGGCGACGACGACGCCCGCCAGGGCGAGCTGCTTGCCGACCTTGTCGAGTCGTTGCTGGAGCGGCGTGGCGTCGTTGTCGACCTCTTGGAGCAGGCCGGCGATGCGCCCGAGCTCGGTCTGCATGCCGGTGGCGACGACGATGCCGACGCCGCGCCCGGCGGCCACCTGGGTGCCGCTGTACGACATGCAACGCCGGTCGCCGAGGGCGACGTTGTCCTGGTCGACGGGTTCGGTGTCCTTGTCGACCGGCTCCGATTCGCCGGTCAGGGTCGCTTCTTCGACCCGCAGTCCGGCGACCTCCACCAAGCGCAGATCGGCAGGGACGATGGCGCCGGCTTCGATCTGCACGACGTCACCCGGCACGAGTTCACGGGCGGCGATCTCGACGGTGCGGCCGTCGCGCACGACGCGCACGATCGGTACGGCCATCTTGCGCAGCGCGGCGATCGCCTGCTCGGCGCGGTACTCCTGGAAGAACCCGAGGAGGGTGAACAACACGACGATGGCGCCGATCGCACCGGCTTCGAGGTACTTGCCGAGCAGCAACGAGAGCACCGCGGCGCCGATGAGGATCAGCACCATCACCGCCGAGATCTGCTCCCAGATCAACCGCCAGGGACTCGTCGTGCCCGACTCGGCGATCTCGTTCGGGCCGACCTCGGCGAATCGCCGGCGGGCTTCGTCGGTCGTCAGGCCGCGTTCGGACGAGCCGAGCTCGTTGCGGACCTCGTCGACGGAGCGACGGTGCCAGGGCGACGCGGCGACAGCCGGTCGATCGAGGAGGGGGGATGTCATGTCAGCCTTTCAGCGCAACGATCGGAACGTACGCCGAAGGTCTTCCCGCTCGCGGTGCGAGCTAGCCAGCCGGCTCGATCTCTCGAGCGTGATGACGACGGGCCTCGTGGGGTACTCCCCTTCAGTGCAGCGGAGCATAGCGGCCGCCTCCGACCACAGCACAGGCAGCGCGTGTGGCGGGGGGAGAGGTGTGGGACCCCGCGGTCGTGGTATCCCCATGTCGCGGGCTCCGTGACGACGAGGAGGAGACCCCATGTCAACCACGTATCACGTCAACCGTGCGGGCGTCAGGAAGGCGAAGGACCTGATCGATGCCGGTCAGTACGTTCTCGAGTCGAGCTGGACCTCGCAACAACCTGATGCCGACGACGAGAACGCCGACATCGAGCGGCACGACTGGACGCAGTACGGCGAGTGGCACCTGGCCATCGACGATGGCGCGGCGGCTGAGACGAAGGATCGCTACGGCTTCCCGTTCGGCGACTTTCGTCGCGTCCATCGCAGCGCCCTGATCGCCGCCAAGTCGCGGGCCGCGCAGAACGGCCACGGTGCGATCGAGCAGGCGGCCGATCACCTGCTGCAGCGCCTCGACGAGAAGGTCGGCGACTGACCGCTCGAGACCGACGCATCCGGCATCGACCCTCGGCGGGCGTCTGGTCAGATCAAGCCGAGCGCATCCATTGCCGTGGCGACGCGCTGGAACCCGTCGATGTTGGCGCCGCGCACGAGGTCGCCCGGCGCCCCGTAGGTGTCGGCCGTCTCGGCGCAGCTGTGGTGGATCCCGGCCATGATCGATGCCAGGCGCTGCTCGGTGTGCTCGAACGTCCACGAGTCGCGTGACGCGTTCTGTTGCATCTCGAGCGCGGACGTGGCGACCCCGCCGGCGTTGGCCGCCTTGCCGGGACCGAAGGCGACGCCGGCCTCGGCGAACGTGCGCGTCGCTTCGGGTGTGCACGGCATGTTGGCGCCCTCGGCGACCAGCACGCAGCCGTTGCGGACCAGCTGAGCGGCGTCGCGGCCCGACAGTTCGTTCTGCGTCGCACACGGGAGCGCGATCTCGGCCGGGACGTCCCAGACGTTGCCGTGGGGCACGAAACGTGCGCCGGAGCGTCGCTCGGCGTAGGTCGCGATCCGCGCCCGCTCGACCTCCTTGACCTGCTTCAGCACGCTCGAGGTCGATGCCGTGCTCGTCGAACACGTATCCGCGCCGAGTCCGAGCAGGCGATGACCCGCGCGCCGAGCGACTGCAGCTTCTCGATGGCGTACAGGGCGACGTTGCCCGACCCGGACACGATCGCCGTGCGGCCGTCGAGGTGCCCACCGGTCGAGGCGAGCATCTCCTGCGACGAAGTACACCAACCCGTATCCGGTCGCCTCGGTGCGCACGAGCGAACCGCCCCAGTCGACGCCCTTGCCGGTGATCACGGCGGACTCGTAGCGGTTGGTGATGCGCTTGTACTGGCCGAACAGGTAGCCGATCTCGCGGCCGCCGACGCCGATGTCGCCGGCGGGCACGTCCGTGTACTCGCCGAGATGCCGGTACAGCTCGGTCATCATGCTCTGGCAGAAACGCATGATCTCGTCGTCGGAGCGGCCCTTCGGGTCGAAGTCGCTGCCGCCCTTGCCGCCGCCGATCGGCAACCCGGTGAGGGCGTTCTTGAAGACCTGCTCGAAGCCGAGGAACTTGATGATCCCGAGGTTGACCGACGGGTGGAACCGCAGCCCGCCCTTGTACGGCCCGAGGGCACTGTTGAACTCGACGCGCATGCCGCGGTTGATGTGCACCTCGCCGCGGTCGTCCTGCCACGGGACGCGAAAGATGATCTGGCGCTCGGGTTCGCAGATCCGCTGGACGATCTTGCGCTCACCGAACTCGGGATGCTTGGCGATCACCGGGCCGAGCGAATCGAGCACCTCGCGGACCGCCTGATGGAACTCGAGTTCGCCCGGATTGCGGTGCAACACCTCAGCGAGGATCGGCTCCAGCTTCTCGTCGATCATCGCGAGACCCCCGGACGTGCGTTCGTCGAGAGGGAGCGGCGGGGGCAGTCGGGCAACGAGCAGAGCGTGGGCATCTGGCGCGAGGCTACGGAGCCAATCCTCGGATCACCTGATCTGACCTCGCTGAGCGTTCGGCCGCCCACGGAGAGGGAGCGTCCGTCGCATGCGCCCGCAACGGCACGGGCGGCTCGATCAGTGGCTCCAACGACCTGACAGTCCCGCGGTCCAGCGTTCGGTAAGCGTCGCGGACGTTGCATTGAGCATCATGGGGGACAACGGCGCGTCGGCAGCCGAGACTGCGAGGCTCGAGGATGACAGACCACGACATCGTCTCCCGGCGACGGGCGTTCCAGCGCGATGGGGTGACGATCGTGCGAGCCGCGCTCGACGATGACGACCTGGCACTGGCCCGTGCGGCGTTCGATTGGAGCCTTGCCAATCCCGGACCGGCCGCCTCGCGACTGTTCGCCGCAACCGAGGGCGGGTTCTTCCAAGACCTGGGCAACCCGGCCGCCCTTGCGTCGGCTGCCTACGACGAGGTCCTCCGGGCGACGCCGATCGCCGGCCTCGTCAGCGAGCTGTGGGACGATCCGCAGATCTGGTTCATGTACGAGCAGGTCTTCCTCAAAGAAGGCGGCGAGACCAGACGCACGCCGTGGCACCAGGACGCCTCGTACCTCAACGTCGACGGCGACCACCTCGCCGTGGTGTGGATCACGTTCGAACCCGTCGCCCAGCAGGACTGCTTGGAGTTCGTGCGCGGGTCGCATCGTGGACCGCTGTACAACACCTCCGCATTCGACGCCGATGACGAGACGATCCCGATCTTCGACGGCCTGCCACGACTCCCCGACATCGAGGCCGACCGAGCGTCGTTCGACATCGTCTCGTGGTCCGTCGATCCCGGCGACGTCGTGGTGTTCCATCCTGCGATGTTGCACGGCGGTGCCCCGACCCATGCTGGTCGACGACGCAGCACGCTCAGCCTGCGCTTCTTCGGACGCGACGCCGTGTACGCCGAGCGACCCGGGGGCCGAATCGGCCCGCGGGCTCCAGGCTTGCACGACCGGCTCGGACCCGGCGACCCGTTCCGTCACGACGCCTTCCCCGACCTCACCGAACGCGCCAGCGAACCGCAGACACCACACGGTCCGTAGCAGCTGCAATCGCCCGGTGTCGGTAGCACAGACGGATTCCCAGAACCCGAGTCAGGGTGTCGAGCGCTTGGCGCGGGAGCGTCGTTTGCCCTCGTGCATCGCCTGGACACGGGCGACTGGAATCGCACGGCCTTCGGCGACGAGTTCGTCGTCGAGGCGTTGCGGTGCCGGCATCTGTTCGACCCAGGGATCAACATCGCCGAGGGCGTCGAGCGCGGAGTGGATGGTGAAGTCCGCCGGCGTGATCTCGCCGAGGCGGTCCCAGCCCACGGGAAACGAGACCGGGACCCCCGGCCGCACTCTCGGGCTGTACGCGGCGACGATGGTGGCACCACCGACGCGAGTCGAATCGACGAACACCTTGCCCTCGCGGTCGTCCTTGACGAACGCCGTCGTCGCGATCGAAGGGTCGAGCTGCTCGACCCTGCTGGCGATGGCGCGCGTCGCCGCCGCGGCATCGTCGAGCGCGCTGCGGTCGACGGGCACGACCACGTGAACACCCTTCGACCCGCTGGTCTTCACCGCTCCGGCCAGCCCGACGTCGGCGAGCGCTTGGCGCACGAGGTGGGCGACCCGAACGACGGCGGCGAACGGGCTTCCCGGAGGCGGATCGAGGTCCACCACCAGATGGTTCGCATGATCGGGATCGTCGACCGCGCGTCAGCGCAGGGTGGTACTCGATGGCACGCTGGTTGGCGAACCAGAGGAGGGTGCGCCGGTCGTTGCACAGCGCGTACGACACGTCGCGCTTCGAAGCCTCGGCCCACAGCGACACGGTCTGCACCCAGTCGGGCGTGTACGTGGGGACGTTCTTCTGCATGAACGCCTCCTGCCCCCGGTGCACCCGGATCACCGAGAGCGGCCGGTCGCGCAACACGGGGAGGATGCGGTCGCTGACCGCGTCGAGGTAATCGACGAGGTCGCGCTTGGTCGCCTCGGCGCCGTCGAACAGCGGCTGATCGAGGTTGGTCAGTGACACCCCGTCGCGCGACTCGGCTGTGGCCATACCGCGACGCTAGTGACGCCCGCCGTGGCGACGGGGCCGGGCCGGGCGGGCGACCGGTGTGGCCGCAGTCCCAGTCAGGCGCGCCGCATCCAAGAGCATGCTCGGCAGCAGCGAACGGCGCCTTCTGCAGGGGGTCTAAGCTCGGACAGGGGTTGCGTGAGTGAATGAGGGGGATGTGATGTCTGACCGTTTGCGGTTCGGGATCTTCATGGCGCCGTTCCATCCGGCGGGAGAGAATCCGACGTTGGCACTCGAGCGAGATCTCGAGCTCGTGCAGCATCTGGATCGACTCGGCTGGGACGAAGCGTGGATCGGCGAGCACCACTCCGCTGGTTCGGAGATCATCGCCTCGCCGGAGATCTTCATTGCGGTGGCTGCCGAACGGACTCGACACATCAAGCTCGGCACCGGCGTGACGAGCGTCAGCTATCACAACCCGCTGTGGGTCGCCGAGCGGGCAGTCCTCCTCGACCACCTGACACGTGGTCGGTTCATGCTCGGCCTCGGCCCTGGTTCGCTGCCGACCGATGCGGCGATGGTCGGGCTCGACCAGAGCCAGACACGCGCGAGTTGCTCGCCGCTGGAACCGACATCATCATGCGCCTGCTGCGCAGCGACGAGCCGGTCACGTTCAAGAACGAACGCTGGGACCTGCGCGAGGCGCGCCTTCACCTGCGCCCGTACTCGAACCCGGTCTTCGACGTCGCCGTCGCCGCGGTGGCCTCGCCGGCCGGACCGCAACTCGCTGGTCAGCACGGGATCGGTCTGCTCTCGATCGGAGCGACGCAGGCCGCCGGCTTCGATGCCCTGGCGCTGCACTGGGGCGTCGTCGAAGAACGGGCGGCGACGTTCGGCACCACCGTCGACCGAGACGCATGGCGACTCGTCGGGCTGATGCACATCGCCGAGACCCGCGAGCAGGCCTACCGAGACGTCGAGTTCGGCATCGAGCAATGGTTCCGCTACTTCCAATCCGTTGCCGCCTTTCCGCAGATGGCTGTCGATGGCGGCAACGTCCGCGAGATGATCGATTTCGTCAACGAGAGCGGGCTCGGATCGATCGGCACCGCCGACGACGCCGTGGCTCAGATCGAGCGATTGATGAAGCAGTCGAACGGCGGCTTCGGTTGCTACCTGCTGCTGGCGCACGAGTGGGCCAATCCCCAGGCGACCCGCCGCAGCTTCGAGTTGATCGCCCAACACGTGTTCCCGCAGTTCCAGGGTCAGGCCTACAGCACCTTGGAAGCGAAGCGCCGAGCAGAAGCTTCGAGGCCAGAGATGGCGGCGGCGCACCTGGAAGCCGTGGAAGCGGTCACCGCCAAGTATCACGCAGACATCGCATCCCGAGGCTGAGAGTCAGTCCAGAGCGCGCAGCAACGGTCAGCAACGCCACCGCTCGGGCGGAACACCAGAGCCGACGACCCGAGGTGGTGCGGCTTGTCCTCACGGTCCCCACGGTCGTGCGCCCCGACGCCTCAGCAGGAGCCGGACATGGCGCACCGCAGCCAGTACCGACCGGCTCCGGTCGCACGGGCATCTCGGAGAGATTCGCGGGTGGTGGCTCGGGCCGAGACGTGACCGTGGCCGTCCGTCGATCAACCTGAGGGGGCGCTGGCACGTGTGAAGGTGGTGATGATGGCGGGTGAGGCGTGTGTCGATGGGGCGGTGGGTTTCGACGCCTTTTTCCGCTCTGAGTATCCACGATTGGCCGCGCTGGGTGCGGCGCTGTGTGGCAATCGGGAGGATGGGTGCGACGTCGCACAAGAGGCCCTCGCTCGTGCGTTCAACGCCTGGGACGATGTCGGCGGTTTCGATCGTCCCGGTGCGTGGGCGAGGCGCGTCGTGGTCAACCTGGCGCGTGACCACGCCCGCCATCGCAGGGTGCGGCAACGGCGCCTTGCGTCGCTGGCGAGTGAGATGGGGACACGAGCGACGAGGGCGTCGTTGCCGTTCGACGGAGAGTTCTGGACGGCGGTGGCCACGTTGCCGGATCGTCAGCGCACGGCGGTGGCGTTGTTCTACGTGGGTGACCAATCGATCAGCCAAGTCGCCGACGTCATGCAGGTCAGCGAGGGCTCGGTCAAGACCACCCTTCACCAGGCGCGAACGCGTCTGCGTCGGTTGCTGCAGGAGGAGAGCGAGTCATGAGCGACGCCGACCTGCCCGATGATCCGATTGATCGGCGCGCCTCGGCCGCTGCGTCCGCGTTGATCGAGACCTTCGCCGATCTCGATGTCGAGGCGGACCTGGCCGCCACGCGGCATGGAACGCGGACGTACGTCGCCCGCTCACGGAACCGGACCTGGCTCGCGGGTGTCGCTGCCTTGTCGATCGTCGTCGCGGGAACCGTCGCATTGGTCGCGGTGTCCGACAGCCGGTCGACAAGCCCGGTCCTCGCACCGACGACGCCGCAACCGACGCTCGAGCCGGCGCCCAACTCGAGCGCGGTGCCGACCGCATCGACGTCGCTGCCCGAGACGTCCACGACAACCAGCGTTGCCATCTCCAACTCGGCCACCGCGTCGGTCAGCTATCTCGATCCGCCACCCGAACTCGCACTGCGCCCGCTCGGCACCGTCGCGGTGCCGGCCGAACGGTCGGGTGCGTACAGCGTGGCGGTCGGGGATCTCGGTGTCGCCGTGAGCCAATGGATGTACGACGACGGCTCGACGGGGCGGCTCGACGTGGTCGACTTCGGCGGGGGGATCCGGGAGTTTCCGACAGTCATCGGTGATCCGCTGTTGGCGTACGGGCCCGGCGACGTGGTCTACACCACGCGGTCCGGAACCGCCATCGACGAGTTCGCCGTCGTCGCAATCGCGCTTGGTGCCGACGGCGGGACCGAGGTGCGACGCGAACGCGAGGACGTCAACGTGTTCATCGAGTATCCGCCGATGTCGTTCGGCCACGCCGCCGCCGGTGTCATCCATCGGCGCGAGTACCTCGCCGAGGAGCCACCGATCATCGACTACGTGGACGTCGACGGTCAACCGGTCACCCTGGCGGACGCGTCGCCAACGTTCCGCTTCGAGACGCCAGAGCGGACCGGGGCCGATCTCGGCGGCACGATCATCTCCTCGGCCGGCGACCGCTGGACCCTTACCGTCGACGCCGCTCCGGACCGCGCAGGCTCGTACGTCGGTGCCTCGCCACCCGTTCCGGGGACGGCGGGCCACGGCATCTACGTCACCCACATCGGCCCGGACGCCGATCCCTCGACGGACTTCGGAGTCCCAACGCTCTGGGTGATCGCCGACCTGCAACCCGGCGGCACCGCGAGCTGGTGGACCATCCCGGCCGGATGGGAAGTGATCGCCAGCGACGCATGGGGCACCGTCCTCGGACGCCGCACCGGCACCACCCTCGAACTCGCCATCGCAGAGCTCCCCACGACCCCCACAACGGAGCCGCCCGCGGCAGGCACGCCCTGCGCCGGTCTCGCAGATCCGTCGACGGCAAGCGGACAGGTCGTCGAGGTGGTCGCCTGCCGCCAGTGGAGCGACGGCGAACAGGCAATCGTGCAACGATCCGACGCCGACACCTCGCCGGCATACAGCGTCACCGGTGACTGGCTGCCGTACGGTGCGACCGGCGACGTCGAACTCGTCGGCCCGTTCCCCATCGACGGACTCGACGGCGTCGTGGCATTCCGAGGCACCCTCGAGTCCGTCGATTGTCTCGTGCTCGTGGCGCCCCGAGAACCGGGTTGGGGCGAGATCTGCGGGGCTTCCGACGGCGAAACGCCGCCGATACTCACCCGCAACGGCAACGACCTCGTCCAGATCGACCAAGTCGGCAACACGCTGCGCGGTGTCGTGTTGACCGAGATGTGGCCCGACTCGGGGTGCACCCTCGCCGACGCCCGCACCATCTACGACGCCGCCGTCGGACCGAGCTTCGGCGGTCAGCCAATGCCGAGCGTCGTGTTCACCGCGTTCGGCTGCGTCGGAGACAACGCTGCCGGCACGGTCGGCTCCGTGTACCTACAACCCGGCCCCGTCGACGGATCCATCTACCTGTTCGAACGCGACGTGGCCGGCTGGACCGTCACCGTCAGGGGGACAGGCATCGACTCCCACCCCGCAACCGCAGTCCCTCGCCTCGACACCTGACGGTCCGACTCGGTCGAGCCCGATGACGACGGACTCGTTTATGCGGTTCGACCGGAACCACCAAAGTTCGACGAACTCGTTCGGCGCCCTTCGCTGTTCAGCAACGAGTCCCCGTTCAGGCCTCCAGGGCCGATCCTTCGTTGGTCCGGGTCGCATCGGCTGCGGGCGCTCTTTCAAACCGCGGTCGTCGCCGGTCTCATCGCCGTCGTCATTCTGATTCTGCGGTGACGGTCCGCCCGCGGCGTCCTCTGCAGGCCGCCGCGAGCGTGCTCATCGAATCATCCGAGCCACGTCGCCACTGACGTCGGCACTGACTTGGGGTGTCGATCGCGGGTACACCTGGTGAGTGCGCAGACTCACCGACCTCGAGCGACACGCGATCCGCCGCGCGCTCGTTGCCGAGTTGGAGCGCACAGACGAACAGGTTGCGTCGCTCGCCCGACAGTTCGATGACATCGTCGCAGCTGCAGAGATGTCGAACACTGACGACGAGCACGACGCGGAAGGCACGACGATCGCGTTCGAGCGGGCGCAGGTCAGTGCGCTGCATGACCAGGCGATCCATGACGCTGCAGCGCTGCGGCGAACCCTGGTCTCCCTGGACGACGACGAGTTCGGCGTGTGCGAGCAATGTGGCGGCCCGATCGGGTTTCGAACGACTTGTCGCGCTTCCGGCGACCCGTCGCTGTGTCGAATGCGCTCGCTGACCCACGAACCGCGATCGTGCGATCGTCAGTTGCGTTCAAGCCCGATGGCGATGACTCGAGCGTCCGTGTTGACGCCCGGACACGACGAACCGACATCCTGGCGGTGTTCTCCCCAGTACGTGATCCGGTCACCAGTGAGGCGACGGCATTCCCTTCGGCGTCGACGACCATCAGACCGCCGCCATCGCCTCGCAACGAATAGCCGCCCGGAAGCTGCAACTCACTCCGCAGATCCTCGCCGACCGCCTGCAGCCACAGACAGTCCGCCGAGCCACCGAGAACACCGCCGTACGTTGGTCATCGAGGGTGTTGCCGCAGCCCGCCAGCAACAGGGCGCCGCACATGACGAGCGCCGCAGCGCGAACCGCTCGATCGCGACGCGCCTCGCGATCGTTGGTCAGCTGTCGGTGAGCAGCCGCTGCATCCACAGCGAGTCAATGCGCTTTCCGTGCTTCACGGCGTACTCCCGGAAGATGCCGACGTCCGAGAACTCGAATCGACGGTGGAGCGCAACGGAGGCTTCGTTCGGCACGGCGATACCAGCGACGATGCAATGCACGTGCTCGTGCTGCACCGCATCGATCAGGGCTTCGTAGAGCTGGGATCCGATTCCGCTTCCTCGTGCGTCGCTGTCGAGATAGATGGTGAACTCGACGGTCGACGCGAATGCAGGGTGGCGACGGTAGGCCATGCTGCCGGCGTAGCCGACGACGTCGCCGTCGTCGCCCGTGGCCACGAGCAGGCGGTGAGCGCCCACCGTGGAGAACTGTTCGAACCAACGAGTCCGCTCCTCGACCGTCGCTGGTTCCTCGTCGAAGGTGGCAAAGGTGTTGGCGACGGCGTCGTTGTAGATCGCGGTGATCGCGACGATGTCGTCGACCTGGGCGTTGCGCACCGTGATCACCGGTGAAGTCTGCACGATCGTCGCCCTCGTCGGCCGTGTTGCAGCCGCCGCAAGCCGATCCCCGGCGCTTTCCGCTCCGGTGACGACGGCGCTGATTGTCCTGGTCTGGCCATGTGAAGTCCTCCGTTCGGTGGTCGGAATGCGCACTCGCCATGCCAACCTCGGAATCGGGCCGCATCGATGTCGACCGTGGCCCGGATGCTGCGCATGGTGGCCGTCCGACGGTCATGCGGTGTCGGCCTGCGGATCACCCGGTCCGAGGAAGGTGCGCAGGGCGGTGTTGGTCTCGTCGGCGTGGGTCCACAGCAACCCGTGTGGCGCACCGTCGATCTCGACATACATCGCCTCGGGGACGAGCTGACGGAAACGGCGGGCGGTGACATCGACGGGCAAGATGTTGTCGGCGGTGCCGTGCAGGATCATCACGGGCTTGTGGCTGGCGCGGACCGCTTCGACGTCGTTGCGGAAGTCCTCGAGCCACGACGACACGACGGCGTAGGCCGCCACGGGAGCGCTGGACACGGCGACGTTCCAACTCGCCGTCACCGCCTCGTGGCTGATCCGGGTGCCGAGGTTCTCGTCGAGGTTGTAGAAGTCCGAGAAGAACTGGGTGTACCAGGCGTAACGATCTCCCCGGGCCGCGGCCTCGATGCCCTCGAAGACCTCCATCGGCACGCCCTCGGGGTTGTCATCGCCGGCCACGAGGAACGGCTCGAGCGAGGCGAGGAACGCCAACTTGGCGACGCGTTCGTGGCCGTACTTCGACACGTAACGGGCGAGCTCGCCGGTGCCCATCGAGAACCCGACGAGCACGACGTCGCGCAGGTCGAGCGTCTCCATCAGCGTGTTCAGGTCGGCGGCGAAGGTGTCGTAGTCGTAGCCGGCACCCACCTTGGAGGACTGGCCGAAGCCGCGCCGGTCATAGGTGATGACGCGGTACCCCGCAGCCAGCAACTCACGGGTCTGGCGCTCCCAGCTGTGCCCGTCGAGCGGATAGCCGTGGATCAGGACCACGGGCTGACCCGATCCCTGGTCCTCGTAGTACAGCTCGACCGGGGTGGAGTTCTCGTATCCGACGGTGATCGTTCCCATGACTTCGTTCCTTTCGAGAGTGACGTGGTGTGCATTGCTGCCATGTCAGGCTCCCATGGCGCACGGTGTCCTCGCATCGGTGGGAGTCCCGGTAGTGCCCGCCTCGGCGTCGGTCGGTCCTACCACGCTCGCGGCGCGGCCTCGACCTCACCGTTGGCGATCGCGGCGACCAGCGCGGCGTGATCCACACGGGTCTGCTCGGCGTAGGCGCGGGCGAAGCCGATGATTCCCGCAGCGAACGCATTGCCCTTGCCGATGTAGCCGGCGATGGCCTCGGGATCGCCGCTGCGAGCGTGCGACTTGGCCAACGCACGGCCGCACACGGCCGCGAACTGTGGCAGGTATCCGGCGATCTGGCTGCCGCTGGGAATGATCTTCATGTCGCGGAACTGCCGGACGTAGTAGTCACGGCCGTCGACACGGAGGTGGCCGAGGAAGATGTCGCTCGCTGACTGCATGAGGCGTTGACCGACGACGACGCGCTCGCCATGGTTGGCGAACTGGCTGGGTCCGAGGAACTCCTCGTAGACCGATGCGGTTGCCTGCTTGACCTGTGAGAACACCGGCTGGTGACCGCTGTCGCCCTCCAGCAGGTGCAACCAGACGCGCATGCCCACGCTGCCCACCCCGACGATCTGACGCACCGAGTCGACGCGGTGGAAGCGGTCGACGAGTCGGCGCAGATGGGCGGGGATCGAGGCGAGGTACGTGTCGTAGACCTGTTCGTAGGCGTGCGCCCGCTGCTCGCCGGTCATGCCCTCGTCGATCCGCTTCATCGGGTCCAGCGTGATGCGGCGTTGCCCGCTGTCGACCGACACCAACTGCCGTGCGACCCCGTGGTGGCTCCGCTTCCTCGACTGCTTCTCGATGGTCCGTGCGGCCGCGTCGGCGTGCGCTGATGTGAGACCAGCGAGCGGAACGTCGGACGTGATCCGGTCGTACCAGACGTCGAGCTCACCCATCTGCGCATACCGCCGCATCGCCGCTCGGTAGCCGTCGACCGCGGCCGCGGCGGCGTCGTCAGCGCACGGACTCTTCAGCCGTTCCGAGTCCGCCAGCACGTAGAGGCTGGTCACCAGCCGCTTCAGGTCCCACTCGAACGGTCCCGGCAACGTCTCGTCGAAGTCGCGCACGTCGAAGAGCAGGTGGCGCTCGGGGGAAGCCCAGAGCCCGAAGTTGAGCACGTGGGCGTCGCCGCACAGCTGCGCCATCAACCCGGAGTGCGGCGCGGCGGCGAGATCGGCAGCCATCACAGCGGCCGCGCCACGCAGGTACGCCCACGACGACGACGCCATTCGCGCGTAGCGCAGTGGCAGCAGCTGCGGGTCACGTACCGCCTCTTGGGCTCGGAGACGATCGATCGCGGGAACCTGACGAACCGCAGGATTCCACCGCCCTGCGGCCCGACGCGGGGCGCGCTGTCGAGCGCGGCGACCGTCGAGCCGATCGGCGGCGACGTACTCCGATGCTCGGACCCGCGCCGGTGGCGGCGTCGCCGGCGCCTGCTGATCTTCGAGGCTGCCGCTCGCCTCGTTGCGGGACATTGACATGCCGTCACGCTCGCACCGGTGCGCAGACCGTCGCATCGGTGGAAGTCCCTGTGGGCCCTCCACGCCAGGACCGGGTGACCGCGCGTCGCGTTTCGTGCGTTGTCTCGAGCCGGGTCTCTCCGTAGCGCTCAGGAGTCGCGCGTCAGGACCCCGTTGAACGTGATGTCGAGCGCGTGGTCGATCTGTTCGGGGGTGAGCGGGCGCGTGTGGAGGAGCAACCGGTAGTAGATCGCCCCGTACAACAAGTCGATGAGGGTCTGGACATCGACGTCGTCTCGCAGCTCACCTCGTTCCACGGCCCGGACGATCCGTGAGCGGCCGGCCACCGACGCCGGCTCGATGAGCTGATCGAGATGAGCTCGCGAGAGCGCCGGGTCGCATTGTGCGGCGGCGAGCAGCCCCTGGTACAGCCGTCCGATCTCGGTCGTCGCGAGCTGTCGTGTGACGCCGTGCATCTGCGTGCGGAGATCGTCCACGAGGTCGCCCGTGTCGGGGAACTCGACCACCGACAAGAGGCTGTCGTCGAGGGCTTCGAGCACGACGGCGCCCTTCGATGGCCACCAGCGGTAGATCGTCTGCTTGCCGACGCCTGCTTCGGCGGCGATGGCTTCGATCGAGACGTCGTCGTAGCCCGACTCGCCGATCAACCTCACGGTGGCATCGAGGATCGCGCGACGCGACGCCTCGTTGCGTCGCGAGGGGTCTGGCGTGTTCGAAGGAGTCATTATCGCGCACGATAGCAGGCGACGAGACGATCCGTCTCGGCACACACCGGGATGATCACGGGGCATGACGACGCGTGACTTCCACCGATGCGAAGGTGCCGACGCCACCGCCAAGGTGAGCCCATGACCGACAGCAGAGCGACCCGGTCCCGCAGACAAGGCTCACGAAAGGCGCCCCCGATGAATCAGGAACTGAACGACGCGACCGGTACACCCGTGGTGTTCCGGCTCGAGGAAGCTCGCCCGATCGGCGCATACACGGTGAGCCTGGCGGGCGGACCAACCGCCGGCCGAGTGGACTTCGTCGACGTTCCCGACGACGGGGTACGGATCATCTTCCACACCGAGGTCGACGCCGAGTTCAGCGGACGTGGCCTCGCCGGACTCCTGGTCCGCGAGGCCCTCGCGGACACCGTTCGCGCCGATCTCATGGTGGTTCCGGTGTGCCCGCTGTTCGCTCGCCACCTCGACCAGCACGGCGACGAATTCATCGCCTCCGGCGGCAGGTTCCGCCGGCCGACTCAGGCCGACGTCGATCTCGTCAGGCGCATGATCCGAATCGATGCGTGAGCCCGACTAGTGGCCGGCGGCGCGCGCTGCCCAGTGCTTCCACTCGTCCGAGAGTGAATCGAGCCTGAGCAGCACGTCTGCCCCGAGCCGGCTTCGACGAATCCGCGCCGCATCGCCCACGGTCACGCCGTGGTCGGGGACGTTCACGACGCGGATGGCGTCGCCCGTGCGGAGGTCGCCGGCCACGATGATGCGGAGGTACGTACCGGGGCGCCCCGCCGCGTTGAAGCGCCGCACGAAGCTGTCGTCGCCCATGCGGACGTTGAGCTTCCAGCAGGGCAGCCGCGGCTCGCTCACTTCGAGCACCGCGGTGCCGATCGCCCACTGCTCGCCGATCACGGCGTTGGTCACGTCGATCCCGCGGGAGGTCAGGTTCTCGCCGAACGCGGCGCGCTCGATCCTGCGACCCGTTTCCGACTCCCACCACCGTCGGTCCTCGTCGGCATAGGCATAGATCGCCTTGTCGTGGCCACCGTGCACGGCACGGTCGGCCTGGTCGTCGCCGTCGAGATTGATGCCTGCGGCTCGGACCGGTCCGTCGACCGCGGACTTGAAGATCGCGGTGTGGTCGACCCGGCCCTGACGGTCGACCGCTCGCGGACGCCCGACGCTGACCTGAACGAGGTGTCCGCGTTGGCTGGTTCGATCGACGGGGCGGATCACGGCAGGCTCCTTCGGTTCACCCCGGACGCCGATCGGGCGGCGGCGTCGTCGCATCGGTGGCACCGACCGGAGCTGGAAGTGGGGTGCTGACAGGTCATTGCCGATAGCGCTCGACGAGCCGGCCGACTTGCTGGATGATGCTCGTGTCGTTCACGGTGTCTCCTTGGTGGTGTCGGGTCACGTCGGGCCGGGTCGGTACGGGCGGAGCGCGTCGGCGGGGACGGTGCCGAGCCGCCCGGCGTTGAAGTCGTCGACGGCCTGTTGGAGTTCTTCGCGGGTGTTCATCACGAATGGGCCGTGCTGCGCCACGGGTTCACCGATCGGGAGTCCGCCGAGCAGGTAGACGTCGAGCGCGTGGGAACGGTGCGCGGTGATGGTGAGGGCGTCGCCACTCCCGAAGACGGCGAGCTGTCCGGTGCCGATGGGCGTGCGCTCGAGGCCGACGGTGCCGGTGCCGGCGAGCGTGTAGGCGAGCGCGTTGAACTCGACGGGCCACGGAAGACGGAGCCGCGAGCCCGGCGAGATCGTCGCGTGGACGACGGTGATCGGGGTGTGTGTCGAACCCGGACCGGAGTGGGCACCGAGGGTGCCGGCGATGAGACGAACGAGACACGATGTGGGTGCCAGTCGGTGCCGCGCGGTTCTCCCGGGGCGTAGTCGACTTCACCCATTTGATCCATGTGGATGAACGGATCGAGTTCGCTCGTCGGAACTCCCGGCGAACGCGCGACGGACCGGGAAGCCCTCGCCTTCGAGTGCCGCCGGGGCGGTGGTGATCGACCGGACCGGCCGCTCGACGGCGTCGAGAGGAGGTGGTCCGATCCTGGGGATCGTGGCGGGGTCGGCAGTGATGGTTGGCATGTGGTCTCCGGGGTCGGGGCTGCTGGTCAGACGCTGTCGTCGTGGTCACGTTCGCGCCGGTCACGGGCCCGTCGCATCGGTGGAAGTCCCGGTGTCACCGCCGGCCCGACTCAGGGGATCGGACCGTCGTAGTCCATCCAGAAGTCGACGGCGTCCGGTCGTGGGCGCGGCGTCATCGCGCCGTTGCCGTCGCCGAACTCCATCACGTCGTCGGGTGCGTGCTCGACCGACGGCCAAAGCGGAAGCCCGGGTCCGTTCGGGTCACCGGTGCGCACGAAGTTGACCCAGTACGAGCTCATCAGGTCGCGGAGCCGGTGGTCGGCCTCGGTGTAGTCGGCGTCGTTGTCCGCTCCGAGGTTGTCGTAGGCGTACATCAGCTCGGCACCGTGGTACGCGCCGAACTTCTCGAGACCTCGTTCGGGTGGGACGTGGGAGAAGAAGTAGAGGTAGGCGTCCGACACCGCCGTGCGCGAGTGCAGCTGCGCCCATCGATACATGCCTCGGGTCATGATCTTGTCGGTCTCGGCCTGCAGGCGCGAGTCGAGCACCTGCTCGCGTGTGTCGCCCGGGTACAGCTCGAGGAACCGATCGGCGGCATCCCCGTAGGTGTCGTACACCTCCGCCCGGTAGTCGTCGACGTCGGTGCTCGGTGGGGCGGCCAGCGCGAGGGAGGCCTCGTCGGCGTTGCTGCCGACCAGAATCGGCACGTCCAGCTGTCGGCCGGTGGCGTAGGTCTCGGGCGGCGGCCGTTCGAGCACGTGACCGTCGACGGATGGGCGCCAGTGATCGCCGAGCGAGTCTGCGGCGGCCTCGATTCGCTCGACGGACATCTCGCGCATCTCGGCCACGGTGGCACCGCCCAGCGCCTCGCTGAGCCGCAGGCCGGCGTCTTCGGCCACCGCGCGGGTGTCGCTCTGGTCGTCGCGCTCGGTGTCACCGGTCGTGCCCATGCAGGCGCCCGCGCCGGCGATGATGCCGTGCACGAGACCCTCCGTCAGCGGCGTCGCACCGAGGATGCACACGCTCTCGCCGCCAGCCGACTGGCCGGCGATGGTCACCCGTTCCGGATCGCCGCCGAACGCGGCGATGTTGTCCCGCACCCACTGCAGTGCGGCGATCTGATCGAGGATGCCGTAGTTGCCGGATGCGTCGTCGCCGGACTCCGCCGCCAGGTCGGGGTGGGAGAGGAAACCGAGCACGCCCAGCCGGTAGTTGATCGTCACCGTGAGCAACTCGCCCCGTGAGGCAAGGGCCGCGCCGTCGTACAGCGGCAGGGCACCGGAGCCGGTCTGGAAGCCACCGCCGGGGATGTAGACGAGGACGGGAAGCTCGGCCGAGGCCGGCGTCGTGCCGCGCCAGATGTTGAGCGTCAGGCTGTCCTCGCTGACGGGATACGGGTTGAGCAGCGTGCCTTCGAGCGGCACCTCCACGATGCGCGAGAGCGCGCGGGTGAAGAACGTCGACGTGCCCTGGACCGGCACGTCGGAGAACCGGTCCGCGACGAACGCCTCGACGCGAGGTTCGGGTGGCTGAGGCGGGCGCCAACGCAGCGCTCCCACCGGAGCCTGGGCATAGGGGATGCCGGCAAAGATCTCGACGGTGCGCTCGTCGTCGAGCACACCGACGACCGGGCCTTGCTGCGTCTCCACCGGCCCCGTCGGCGATCGATCGTGGCCGCCTGCGAGTCGCTGCTGCGGTGCGGGATGGGCCAAGACCGCCGTCACCACCACGATGGCCCCGGCGAGTCGCCGGTCAGCGGCGCGGCTCCCACCGGAAGTACCTCCTCGCCAAGAAGATCGCGGCAACGACCCAGCCCAGGGTGGGCGCCAACAAGCGCAGCGACTCGGATCGTGGAACGCCACCGTTCCACGAATCGACGAGCAGTTCACCTGCCGCCCCGCCCGGCACTGCCCGCTTCAACAGCGCGTGCTCGGCGGTCCCGGTGATGCCGACCCAGACGACCACGCCGATGACGCCGAGGCCGAGCGGCAGCGTCGTCACCTGGGCGTGCTCGGGCGAGCGCGTCACCCCGGCAGTGGCCAGCGCCAGCGCCAGCATCATCACGAAGGAAGCGACAACCGACACGACGAGCAGTGCGACGTCGGCGGGCGCCCCGCTGACGACGCCGAAGACCACCAGGATCAACGTCACCTGGACGAGCGAGATCACGGCGATCGGCAGCATCAGGCCGGAGAGGATCGCCGGATCGCTGGCCGCAGTGGAGCGCAGCCGCTTGAGGAACAGGCTCTGCCGGCGGGCGGCCAATGTCGTCACCGTCGTCGAGTAGAGGCTGAAGGCGGCGACCGTGAACACGAGCATCGCGCCGACGTATCCCAGGCTGCCCTGCTCTTCGAAGATGTCGCGGACGTAGATGAAGTAGGCGCTGGCTCCCGCCGGCATCAAGAGGCCGGTGATCAGCACCGATCGGTTACGGAGGATCTGGAGGAGTTCGTGGCGAGCGATGGTGTACATGGTCTCTCTTCTCAGCGGTTGGAGGGTGTCGGATGTGGGTCGAGGGCGCGGAACACGTCGTCGAGCCGCGTCGGTGCGGCCGACAGCCCGATCAGCTCGACCGAGTGGGCGTCGGACCAGTCGAGGAGTTGCTTGAGATCGCTCTGCAGCTCGAAGGTCTCGATCAGGTAGGACTCGCCCGACTTCCTGACGGCCCGCGGCGGTGTCGGGGCAGTCGGCGTGAGCGAGAATCGGATCCTCGACGGCAGTGTCCGGGTCAGTTCGGCCACCGTGCCCTCGGCGCGCAGGGTGCCCTCGTGCATCAGGCCGATGCGGTCGGCGCGCTGCTGCGCCTCCTCCAGGTAGTGGGTCGTCAAGATGACGGTGGTGCCGTCGGCACGCAGCTCCTCGACGGCAGTCCACAGGGCATCGCGCGACTGGATGTCCAGACCGGTGGTCGGTTCGTCGAGGATCAGCAGCTCGGGTCGGCCGTAGACGGCAGCAGCGAAGTCGAGCCGACGCTTCTCACCGCCGGACAGTTGCGACACTCTCGTTCGGGCTTTGTGGGTGAGATCGACGACCTCGAGCACCCGTTCGACCACGTCGGAGCGCCGCGTCAACCGGCCGATCAGCCTGACCGATTCCGACACCGACAGATCGTCGGAGAACCCGCTCTCCTGGAGCATCATCCCCATCCGCGGTCGGACGGCGCGCCGGTCCGTCGGGCTCCTGCCGAACACGCGCACCGAGCCCGACGCTGGACGGCGATGCCCTTCGATGACCTCGAGGGCCGAGGTCTTGCCCGCCCCGTTCGTGCCGAGGAGCGCATAGAGCTCACCACGCTCGACATGGAACGAGAGATCCTTGACGGCGTGGAAGTCGCCGTAGCTGACGTTCAGTGCAGCGATCTCGAGAACCGGATCGGAGGACGCCCGTCCGTCGTCGACCAGGTCGCCGCGGACCGCCGGCGGTCCTTGGCGGGGGAGGCTTCTGGAGTTCTCGATGATGTCGTGACGCATGGTCGCACGATCGCGCCGGTGGCCGATCGTTCGCATCGGGGAAAGTCCCTGTACGTCACTCCGTGCGGTATCGATCGGCCTCGCTGCCGGGAGACAGGCGAGTGGACCGGGGGATCAGCGCAGTGTCACGCCACGGCCACCCGAGCACAGGCGACCGATGATCCACGTCTCCTCGTCGATCGTCGCCCGGACCGATTCGGCCTCGTCCGGCGCGCAGACGACGACCATACCGATGCCCATGTTCAACGTTCGGTAGCGCTCGTCGGTCGACATCGTCGGGGTCAACTCCTCGACGAGCCGGAACAGCGGCGGCAACGGCCACGACCCGAGGTCGATCTCGGCGCCGACGCCCTCGGGCAGCACCCGCGGCAAGTTCTCCGGTAGCCCGCCGCCGGTGATGTGGGCGAGTGCTTTGACGTGCCCACTGGCCAGCGCGGGTGCCAACACGTCGAGGTACGAGCGGTGCGGTTCGAGCAGCGTCTCGCCGAGCGGTCGGTCGAAGCCGTCGGGCGTGACGTCCATCGGGATCCAGTCGAAGACCTTGCGCAGCAGCGAGTACCCGTTGGTGTGCGGCCCGCTCGAGGCGACGCCGATGAGCACATCACCTGCGGCAACGTCGGGGCGGGGGAGCAGCTGCGATCGTTCGGCGACGCCGACGAGCGTGCCGGCGATGTCGAACGCTCCCGGTTGGTAGACGCCAGGCATCTCGGCGGTCTCACCGCCGAGCAGTGCGCACCCGGCGGCGCGGCAGGCCTCGGCCATGCCTTTGACGACGTCGGCGACGAGGTCGGCGTCGAGCACGCTGGCGGCGATGTAGTCGAGGAAGAACAGCGGGCGTGCCGACTGCACCAGGACGTCGTCGATGCAGTGGTTGACGATGTCCATCCCGACGCCGCGGACCATGCCCAACCGGGCGGCCAGCTCGACCTTGGTGCCGACCCCGTCGGTCGAGGCGACGAGCACCGGATCCTCGAGCGACGTGATCGCCGCGGCGGAGAACACGCCGCCGAAGCTGCCGACGCCGCGCAGCACGCCGTTGTCGTGTGTCGCCTCGACTGCCGCCTTCATCTCCTCGACGGCCCGCGTGCCCTCGTCGATGTCGACACCGGCGGCGGCGTAGGTCGCCAGCTCGGCGCCCGGGGCGCGCCAGGCGATGTCGCGGCGCACCTGCATGCCGTCGAAGTGGAGGTGGTCGATGTGGGCGTAGGCCGCGGCACGGGCCTGCCCGAGGTCGGAGCCGACACCGGTGATCGCCAACACCCGTCCACCGGCGACGTTGCCGTCGGCGTCGACGGCGGCGTCGAAACGCAGCGTCGTCGAGCCGTCGGCGGCGATGGCGCCGCTCTGGACGTCGTCGCGGATGGCCGCCCCGATCACCGGGGTGCCCGGATAGCCGGCGGCGGCGGCGACGACGGTGACGGCAGCCTGGGCGCGGACGACGACGGGGAGCTCGTCGAGGGCGCCGCGGGTCGCTGCCAGCGCCAACTCGGCGAAGTCGGTCTCGAGCAGCGGCAGCACGGTCTGCGCCTCGGGGTCGCCGAGGCGGACGTTGTACTCGATCAGGCGTGGTCCGTCGACGGTCAGCATCAGCCCGGCGAAGATGACCCCGACGTACGGCGTCCCGGCGGCGGCGAAGTGGTCGACGACCGGCTGCACGAACTGCTTCACCAGCTCATCGGCACCGTAGGGAACCGGTGCCGGGGCGTAGGCGCCCATGCCGCCGGTGTTCGGCCCGGTGTCGCCCTCGCCGATCCGCTTGTGGTCCTGGGCGAGGGGGAGCGGCACGGCGCGCACGCCGTCGCAGAGGGCGAGCAGCGAGCACTCCGGCCCGCGCAGGCGCTCCTCGACGACGAACCGGCCCTGCTCGGCAGCGGCGACGATCGCCGCTTCGGTCGCGGCGGGCGTCGACGGCACGGTCACACCCTTGCCGGCAGCGAGCCCGTCGAGCTTGACCACGACGTCGATGCCGGCGTCGTTCCACCACGCCAGCGCAGCAGCGGCATCGTCGAACGTGGCGAACCGTGGGCCGGGGATGCCGAGGTCGGTGGCCAGCATCCGGGCGTGCGACTTCGACGACTCGAGGCGGGCGAGGTCGGCAGTCGGTCCGAAGCACGGGATCCCGCGTGCCGCGCACTGATCGGCGATGCCGGCGACGAGCACCGCCTCGGGTCCCGGGATGACGAGATCGACGTCGTCGCTGGTGACCGCCCCGAGCTCGGCGGCGAGGCGCACGTCGTGCCCGTGGTGGCGACACGCCCAGGCGATCGCTTGCTCGCGGCCACCGCCGCCCACGACGAGGACGCGCATCAGGCGAGCACGCCCTCGAAGGCGAGCTTGGCCTGGGCGTCGCCGACGTTGATCGGGTAGCGGCCGGTGAAGCAGGCGTTGCAGTACCCGTCGTCGTCGGCCGCGTCGGTGCCGGCCACGGCGCGCATCATCCCGTCGAGCGACAAGAACCCGAGGCTGTCGGCACCGATCAGCTCGCGCATCTCCTCGACACTCAGCCGAGCGGCCATCAGGTCGCCGTCGTGTCCCATGTCGACGCCGAAGTGGCAGGCGTCGGTGATCGGCGGGCAGGTGATCCGCAGGTGGACCTCGCTGGCGCCGGCGTCGCGGACCAGTTTGACCAACGGGCCGGCGGTGGTGCCGCGCACGAGGGAGTCGTCGATCATGATCACTCGCTTGCCGGCGAGGTTCTCCGACAGCGCGTTGTACTTCAAGGCGACGCCGCGCTCGCGGATGTCCTGGCTCGGCTCGATGAACGTGCGGCCGATGTAGCGGTTCTTGATCAGACCGTCGTTGAAGGCGATGCCGGTCGCTCGCGAGTAGCCGATGGCCGCCGGGATCGAGGAGTCGGGAACCGGGATGACGACGTCGGCTTCGACGGGAAACTCCTCGGCGAGCGCGTGGCCGAGTCGCTGCCGGACGTGGTGGACGTTCTGGCCGTGCCACACCGAGTCGGGACGGGAGAAGTAGACGAACTCGAACGTGCAGCGGGCCTGGTGCGGCTGCGGGGCGAGCACCTGGGTGCGGTGGAGCTCGGCGCCGCGCAGCGTGACCATCTCGCCGGGCTTGATCTCGTCGATGTCGAGGCAGCCGAGCGTCGACAGGGCGCAGGTCTCGCTGGCGACGGCGTGACCACCGTGCGGGAGGCGGCCGACCGACAGCGGACGGAACCCCCACGGGTCGCGCACGGCGATGACGTGATCGGTGGCGAGCAAGACCAGCGAGAACGCGCCCTTCCACGCCGGCAGCGTCCGTTCGAGCCGCTCCTCCCACGTCTGGCCGCCGGCGGCGGCGAGCATCAAGGTCATCACCTCCGAGTCGCTGGTGGCGGTGAGACCGAAGCCGCGGTGCAGCAGTTCGTCGCGCAGTGCCGGGGCGTTGACGATGTTGCCGTTGTGAGCGAGCGCCAGCGGGCCGTGCATCGTCTCGACGAGGAACGGTTGGATGTTGCGCTCGGCGTTCGAGCCCGTGGTCGAATAGCGGGTGTGGCCGATGGCGTGATAGCCGGTGAGCGGCGCCAGCGTCTCGGGTGTGAACACGTTGGCGACGAGGCCCGGTTCCTTGTGCACGCGCGCTCGGCGGCCGTCGCTGACGGCGATGCCGGCGGCCTCCTGACCACGGTGCTGCAGGGCGAACAGTCCGAAGAACGCCAGCTGGGCGACGCCGTCGCCGTGCGGTGTCGAGATGCCGAGCACGCCGCACTCGTCCTTCGGCGTGTCGTCGATGTCGCCGAACCCCGCTCGCTGCGGTGCCGGGACGATGGCGGTCACCGGGATCGTGCGGGGGGTCGACGTGGTCATCTCGGGTGGTCTCCAGTTCCTCCGGCGCCCAGGTGGGCGAGCGCGTCGATGATCCTCGGTCCGGCAGGGTATTCGCCGCGGACGAAGGCGGTGCCGGTGAGTCGTTCGTAGGCGTCGACGTAGCGCGCCGACGTCGCCGCCCACACGTCGTCGCCGAGTTCGGGGAGCGGGCCATCACCCGCGTAGCCGGCGGCCGCCAACGCACGGCGGACGACCTCTTTGTCGAGGCTCTCCGGCTCGTCGCCGGACGCCATCCGCTCGTCGTAGGTCTCGGCGACCCACCATCGCGACGAGTCGGGCGTCAGCATCTCGTCGATCAGCAGCAGCGAACCGTCGGTGGCGAGCCCGAACTCGAACTTCGTGTCGGCGAGGATCAGCCCGGCCTCGGTGCCGCGGGCGGTGCCATGGGCGAACAGGGCGAGTGCCGCCTCCTGCACCCGTGCCCACAGCTCGGCGTCGACGAGGCCGCGGGCGACGACGTCGTCGCACGACAGCGGAACGTCGTGTCCCCCGGTCTCGGCCTTGGTGGTCGGGGTGATGATCGGGTCGGGCAGCGCGCTGTTCTTGGCGATGCCGTCGGGCAACTGGTGCCCGTCGATCAATCGCTGCCCGGCGGCGTAGCGCGTCCACAGCGAGGTGTCGGTGACCCCGGTGATGTAGCCGCGGACGACCACCTCGACCGGCAACGGTGTGGCGCTGCGGGCGACCAGAACGTTCGGGTCGGGCGTCGAGAGGGCGTGGTTGGCGACGATGTGGGCGGTGTGCTCGAACCACCACGCCGCGAGCTGGTTGAGCACCTGCCCCTTGTAGGGCACGCCGGCGATCACCCGGTCGAACGCCGAGAGCCGGTCGGTGGTGACGAACAGGCGGCGGTCGTCGTCGAGGGCGTACGACACGCGGACCTTGCCGTCGCGGCGGTCGGCGAGCGGCAGCTCGATGTCGAGCAGCGGTGCCGGCAACGTGAGCATCACAGCCCGCTCGCGTGGGCGACGCCGTTGCGGAACAGGCGCAGCCCGAGGTGGGCGGGTCCACCCCCACCGCGGTGGTGGCGGGGATGCTGGCGAGCGACGATGTGGTTCTCCGGGTGCGGCATCAGGCCGAGCACCACGCCGGAGGCATCACTGACCCCGGCGATGTCGGCCACCGATCCGTTGGGGTTGGTGCTGCGGTAGCGCAGGGCGATCTGACCGGCGGCGAGCAGCGAGTCGGGATCCGGGTGGACGTAGCGACCTTCACCGTGGGCGATCGGGCAGTGGATCGGGTCGTCGATCCCCCTGGTCCAGATCGACCTGCTGCGCGGGACCGGATCGAGTACGACCCAGCGGCAGTCGAAGCGCCCCTGGGCGTTGTGGCCGAGCGCCCCGGGCAGCAGGCGGGCCCGGGTGAGCACCTGGAAGCCGTTGCAGATGCCGATCACCGGACGGCCGGCGTCGACGAAGGTGCGCAGTTCCTCGCCGACGCCGTGCACCAGGTCGAGGGCGAGCATGCGCCCGGCACCGAGCGAGTCGGCGTAGCTGAACCCACCGGCCACGACGGCGAGCCGCGCCACGTCGAGCAGCTTCGGGTCGGCGACGAGCTCGGAGGCGAGGACGACGCGGGCGTCGGCACCGGCCAGCTCCAACGCCTCGCGGACGTCGCCGTCGCGGTTGGTGCCGGGGCCGGCGATGACGATCGCCGGGACGGCGCTCACGACGCCATCCCCGCGTCGGCGTGTGTCGATGCTTCGTCGCCACGGTTGAACGCGTCAACGAGGTCGTGGACGTCGATCGGTTCGACGCCCGGCAGGGTCAGGAACGGTTCGTCGGTGACGACACCGAGGCGATGGACGCGACCGCCGAGCCGGGCGGTGAACGCCGCCACGTCGCGGGCCGCGACCTCGGCGACCAGTCGCCCGGACGACTCGGCGAAGAGTGCCGTCGAACGGTCCTCGGTCGGCAACGCCTCGATCGAGGCGCCGAGGCGGCCACCGATGCACATCTCGGCGAGCGCCACGGCGAGGCCACCCTCGGCGACGTCGTGGCAGGCGACGACGAGACCGGCAGCGATCGCCCCGTGCAGCCGCTGGTACCGGTCGGGGGCGTCGGGATCGGGAGCCGGTGCCACACCCGGTGTCGCCGGTGGGTCGATGCCGAGGTCGGCGAGCACCATGTCGAGGTGCGAGCCGGCGAACTCCGGGTGGGTGTCGCCGACCAGCAGCAGCACGTTGCCGGCGGCGGCGAGGTCGGGCGTGACGCACCGGTCGGCATCTGGCACGTGGGCGACGGCGGTGATCACGAGTGTCGGTGGCACGGCGTGTCGCTGGCCGTCGCTGCCGACGTACTCGTTGTTCAGCGAGTCCTTGCCCGACACGAACGGCGCACCGTACATCCGCGCCGCGCCACAACATCCGTCGACGGCGGCGACGAGCTCGCCGAGCGTCGTCGCCCGGCGCGGGTCACCCCACGAGAAGTTGTCGAGCAAGGCGACCTTGGTCGGGTCGGCGCCGACGGCGACGACGTTGCGGATCGCCTCGTCGACCACCGCGTAGGCCATCGCCTCGGGGTCGTGGAGGCCGTACCACGGGTTGACCCCGATGCCGATGGCGATGCCGTCGCGCCCACCCGGGTCGGCGAGCACGACACCGTCGGCGTGGGCGTCGCCGGCGGCGCCGACGAGCGGGCGGACGGCCGTGGCGCCGAGGATCTCGTGGTCGTAGCGATGGATCGTCGTCGCCTTGGAGGCGATGTTCGGGTGGGCGAGCAGGGCCAGCAGCACCGCCGCCGGATCGTCGACCTGACGGGTGCGGTGGTCGGTGCGGTCGGGGGCGGGCAGGATCGCCGTCATCGACCGCTGCGGACGCCCGTCGTGGAGGAATGCGGTGTCGACGTCGGCGACGACCTCACCACCCTGGCGGACCACGAGCCGTCCGTCGCCGGTGAACGAACCGATGTCGGCGACGATCACCCCGACCCTCGAGCAACGCTCCGTGAGGACGTCGAGTGAGTCGGGCGGCACGGCGACGACCATCCGCTCCTGGGCTTCGGAGAGCCAGACCTCCCAGGCCTCGAGGCCGGGGTACTTGAGCGGCACGAGGTCGAGCTCGACGTCGGCGCCGACGCCTTCGGCCATCTCGCCGACCGCCGACGACAACCCGCCGGCGCCGCAGTCGGTGATCGCCGTGTACAGGTCCTCGGCGCCGACGAGCGCGTCGATCAACAGCTTCTCGACGATCGGGTCGCCGATCTGGACGCTGGCGCCGGCGACCTCACCGGTCGTGGCATCCATCGTCGCCGACGAGAACGTCGCACCGCGGATGCCGTCGCGACCGGTGGCGCCGCCGAGCACCACCACGCGGTCGCCGGCGAACGGTCCGTCGTGGAGCGGGCGTGCCGGCGCGGCGCCGATGCATCCGGCGAACACGAGCGGGTTGGTGGTGTACGCCGGGTCGTAGAGGATCGCCCCGGCGACGGTCGGCAGGCCGATCTTGTTGCCGTAGTCGGCGACGCCGTCGATCACGCCCTCGCGGATGCGGCGCGGATGGAGTGCGCCGTCGGGCAGCTCGGCGAGCGGCAGTGTCCGGCGGGCCGAAGCACAACACGTCGGTGACGGCGATCGGGCGGTGGGCGATGCCGAGCACGTCGCGGATCACGCCGCCGACGCCGGTGTTGGCGCCGCCGAACGGCTCGACGGCCGACGGGTGGTTGTGCGTCTCGGCCTTGAGGGCGATCGTCGTGCCCGCGGTGAACTCGACGACGCCGGCATTGCCGACGAATGCCGAGCGCACGAACGGGGCAGCGAGCGACTCGGTGCAGTCGCGCAGTTGGGCGAGCAGCGGCCGCACGGTGGACGACCCGTCGGGACCCTCGGCGTCGATGCGGGCGCGGAAGGTCTTGTGGGCGCAGTGCTCGCTCCACGTCTGGGCGAACATCTCGATCTCGACGTCGGTGATGTCGCGGTCGAGGCGCTCGTACTCGTCGCGCAACACCCGCAACTCCTCGAGATCGAGGTACAGCGAGCGCGACTCGTTGAGCGCCGTCAACCCCTCGTCGTCGAGGCCGCGGAGGGCGAGCACCTCGGGCGGGGCCGGCGCCGACGAGGTGTCGACGAACGGCGGCTCGATCGCGCCGGCGGTCCAGCGCTCGATCACCGGGTTGGCGATCAGCCGGCGCACCAGCTGGTCGGCCTGGGCGGCCGAGACCCGGGGGTCGAACTCGATGCGCCGGCCGGTGGCAGCGGCGGTGACGGGTAGACCGAGCACGGACGCAGCGTGGGCCACGGCGTCGGCGCCGCTGTCGGTGACGCCCGGCAGCAGTGTGATCTCGACGCCGTCGCCGGCAGGGACCTCCCAGCGACCCGACTGCAACAGCGGGTCGACGAGCACCCCGTGGAGGCGCTGGCGGGCCTGCTCGTCGAGGGCGCCTTCGACGAAGACGACGTCGGCGACGGTCACCGAGCCGGGTGTGTCGAGGCCGACGTCAGCGGCGGCGGCGATGATCGCTGCGGCACGGGGATCGGCGTCGATGGTTCTGATGGTCAGTCGGTGCCGGTCGGCCACTGCCGCGACCCTAGAGATCGCGTGTCGTCCACGCGCAGTGTTTGTACGAAATTTCTCGTCACACGTCGCCCGCGGTGACCGTGCCGCGGTCGGAGGGCGAGGGGAGGGGAGGGGAGAAGGGGACGAGGGGAGTGGACGAGGGGGGAGGAAGAGGGGGAGTGGCGGCGAGGGCGGGTCAGGAGTCGAGAGCCAGCAGGGCGGCGCCGGTCAGCGGCTGCACCTGCTCGGGTGCCGGGTAGTTGGCCTGGAAGGGCTCGGCCGACACCGAGGTGACGGTCACCGTCTCGCCGCCCAGTGCGGCGGGCAGGACCAGCTTGCGCACCAGGCCACTGTCGTCGATCCACAGTTCGACCTGCAACGGCACCGTCAGATCGGTGTCGGAGCGCAGCACGATGCCCGGCGGCAGGGCCACAGCGGGTGCCGTCTGGCCGTCCACGCCGGCGACCGGGGCGGTGGCGGTGGCGAACGCCTGCGCATCGATCGACAACAGCAGGCGGCGCGTCGGCACGTTGGCGACGACCGATTCGGTCGCCCGGTCGATGGTCGCCAACGAGCGCAGACCCTGGGGGAGCAACTCGTCGAGCGTGCGAATCCACCGGGTGCGGCCGGCCGATGCGTCGAGCGGGAAGTCGCCACGAGACAGGCGGTACCACTCCGGCTGATCGATGCGCCGCACGACCGCCTCGTCGAACACCGCCATCATCTCGATGTCGGGCGCTTCACCGCGATCGACGGTCATCTGCGACAGTCCCGTCTCGAAGTCGGTGGTCACCGTGTGGACGGTGGTCGCGCCGAGTGAATTGGTGCGCTCCACGGCGTAGGTCGCGGTGCGCACGGGGGGCGGAGCGACGCTGGCCACCGGGAACGCCAGCGGCGCCGCCGGCTCGTCGATCGTGTCGCCGGTGGCACGGTCCATCAGCTCGGGTCCGTAGGCGATCGCGGCGTAGGCGATGCCACCGAGGAGAGCGAGCAGCACGAGCCAGCTGACGAACCGTCGGAGGCCGCCCGGATCGGAGCGGGAACCGGACGGACGAGGGGGCGGCGTCGGGTTGAGCGACGTGGCGAAGGGGCTGCTCGACGGGTGGCTCGTCGGCGTCGGCGGCGAGACGGTGACGAGCGGCAACATCGGTGCCTGGCTGATCAGGTTCGGCGGTGACAGGCGCGTCGGCGCCGGTGGCGGGAGGGTCCCCACCGGGAACATCGGTGACTGCGTCGCATTCTGCATACCATCGTCGCTATCGACGCCAGCAGACCGGTTCTTGAATCCCACGCCTGCACCGGGGGCATGGCCGACATCGCTCACACTCGGCGGGCTGGGTGATGACCCGCCGACGGTGGATCGTCGTCGGCGCCGGCTCGGCGGGCTGCGTGGTCGCCGCCCGGGCGTCCGCGTTCGACGACGTCGACGTGCTGCTCCTCGAGGCGGGCCCCGAGCTCCGCCGCGGTGCGGTGCCGGCGGGCATCGCCGGTCGCAGCTTCTTCGACGCCATGAGTGAGCCGGGGCGACTTCACGCGGGGCTCACCGCCCGGCTCGCGGACGGCGTCGAACCGCGTCCGTATCCGCGGGGCCGCGGCGTCGGCGGCAGTTCGGCCGTCAACGCGATGGTCGCCCTCGAGGGCAACGCCGAGCACTACCGATCATGGGGGTGGGACGACGTCGACGAGGCCTTCCGGCACGTCGTCGCGCCACGCCAAACGGTCACCGACGCCGAGTTGGGGGCCGTCGACCGGGCCCTGTTGGCTGCCGCGCCCGACGCCGAACGGGCGGTGCTGACCAGACGCGACGGCCACCGGGTGACCGCCGCCGAGGCGATGCTGTGGCCGCTCGCCGACCGCTCCTCGCTCGAGGTCCGAGCCGACACCGCGGTCGCCCGGGTGGTGTTCCGCGGCCGGTGCGCCGTCGGGGTCGAGACGATCGACGGCGAGCGGATCGAGGCCGACCGGGTCGTGTGCTGCACGGGCGCGATCCACACGCCCGCCCTGCTGCTGCGGTCGGGTGTCGACACCGCCGGCGTCGGCGAAGGACTCCAGGACCACCCGTCGGCGCCGCTGACGCTGATCCTGCGCGACGAGGCCGTCGCCGATCCGGGCAGCCTGGCGATCGGCTCGCTGCTGCGCCGCGGCGACCTGCAGTTCCTGCCGATGAACCACCTCGGGCGCGGCGCACCCGGCCTCGGCCTGTTGATGGTGGCGCTGATGCGGCCCGTCGGCCGGGCCGGGGTCGTCCGGATCGCCACCGACGATCCACGCCGCGAGCCCGACGTCGACTTCGCCCTCCTCGACGACCGTCGCGACCTGGCAGCGCTGGTCGCCGGCGTCCGCGAGGCGATGCAGCTGCTCGACCGCGAGCCGTTCCGGCGGATCGTCGCCGCAGTCGCCATCGACGCCCTCGGCACGCCGTCGTCGGTCCTGTCCGACCATGCCGCCATCGAGTCGTGGGTTCGGTCCGCGGTCGGCGACTACGTCCACGCCTCGTCGACGTGTGCGATGGGGCGCGTCGTCGACGACGCCGGCGGCGTGGTCGGCTACGAGGCGCTGTTCGTCTGCGACGCGTCGGTGTTCCCGACGATCCCCGACGTCAACACCCACCTGCCGACGACGATGCTCGCCGAGCGGCTGACCGCCCGCTGGGCCACCGGTCACCGACCCTGAGCGCGGTCCGCTCGCCGGCGGGCCGGGCCGAACCGGCCATGATGGGCAGATGTCACACGTCGGGGGTGCGTCGTGAGCGGGCGCCAACGGTCATGGAACGAGCTCGACGACCGCTGCTGGGCGTTCGTCCAGGGCACCGGTGGGTGGGGGTGGAGCAACGCCGGCCTGATCGTCGGCGACGGGGCGTCGCTGCTCGTCGACACGCTGTTCGATCTCGACCTGACGGCGTCGATGCTCGACGCCCTGCCGGCCCCGGCGGCGGACTCGCCGATCGACACGGTGGTCAACACGCACGCCAACGGCGACCACTGCTACGGCAACCCGGAGCTGTTGCGTCGCCACCCCGACGCCGAGGTGATCGCCTCGTCCGCCGCCGCACACGAGATGACCGAGGTGCCTCCGGCGATGCTCGCCGCGCTCAACCAGGCGCCCGGTGACGTCGGCGACCTGTTCCGGTCGTTCTTCGGCGAGTTCCGGTTCGAGGGCATCGAGCTCGACGCGCCGACGCGGACATTCGACGGGCGGCTGGCGCTCGACGTCGGGGGACGCCACGTCGAGCTGATCGAGGTCGGTCCCGCCCACACGCAGGGCGACGTCATCGTCCACGTGCCCGACGCCCGCACCGTCTACGCGGGCGACATCTTGTTCATCGGCGGCACCCCCATCGTCTGGGCTGGCCCGCTGGCCAACTGGATCGCTGCCTGCGACCTGATGCTCGAGCTCGACGTGCAGACCGTCGTGCCCGGCCACGGTCCGATCACCGATCCGTCCGGCATCCGCGAGGTGCGTGACTACCTGTCGTTCGTCGAGGGCGAGGCGACCGAGCGGCAGGCCGCCGGGATGGACGCCTGGGATGCCGCTCGCGACATCGCCCGCGCCATCGGTGCCGACGAGCGCTTCGCCGACCTCGGTGAGCTCGGACGCATCGCGGTCAATGTCGAGACGGTGTACCGGACGCTCGATCCGGGTCACGTGACCCCGAACGTGATCGAGCAGTTCCGTCGGATGGCGGCGCTGGAGCACCACTGACCTCACCGGCCGACGCGGGTGCGTCACCGACCGAAGCGGGTGCGTCGCCGGTGGCGAGTCCGTCGGTGGCGACGGCCGCGCCGCCGTCGCCAGCTCCGATGGTTGCCGCCCGCAGCCGGCGGACGCCGATCGAGCGGCGCACCGCGAGCACCCAGCCGACGGCGACGCAGGCGGCGAAGATGAACCACTGCATGGCGTACGACAGATGCGGTCCGTCGTTGAGATCGGGCATCGGCAGCGGGGTCGGGTCGGCGTCGGTGACCGCCGGATCGGTGGCCACCAGGTCGAGGTAGACCGGCGCGACGTCGCCGGGCAGCTGTCCGGCGAGCTGATCGAGGTCGACCCGGCGCACCTCGGTGACCGCACCGCCATCGGTGGCGTCGGTCAGCTCGCCGGTCTGGCGGACGTGAGGGATGCGGACACGGGCGAGAACGGCGACATCGCCGCTCGGCGCCGCCGGAATCTCCCTGCCGAGCGGCACGAACCCGCGGTTGACGACGACGGTCGTGCCCGAGGGCTCGACGAGCGGGGTCAGCACGTTGTCGCCGGCGAGGCCGTCCTGGGTGCGGTTGAACCAGATGATCTGCTCGTCGAGCCAGGTGCCCTCCGCGGTCACCTGACGCCACTGCACCGACTCGATGTCGCCGGCGTCGTCGGACCCGTCGAGCTGCGCCAGCAGCTCGTCGAGAGGCACCGGTGGCTCGTTGACGCGTGCCGCCACGGTGGCGTTGAACTCGCGCCGTTCGTCGAGGCGGCGCAGCTGCCAGAAGCCGAGGCTGACCATCAAGACGACGGCTCCTACCACCAGGAGGTGGAAGGCGATCCACTTCGGGCGGAGGAGGAACCCGTACATCTGGGTACGACGGTAGCGGTGGCCCGCAACTACCGTGCGGCGCCATGCAGGGGGAAGAGATCACGGTCGATTGGCTGCAGGAGACGCTCGGCGGCGAGGTCGGAGCGATCACCACGGAACGCATCGGCGACGGCCACATCGGCGTCAACGTGCGGGTGGCGTTCGACGGTCACGACGCGCACCTTCCCGCCTCGGTCATCGTCAAGTTGCCGGCCACCGACGACGCCAGCTTGTCGGCGGCGAAGATGCTCCGTCACTACGAGCGAGAGGTCGGCTTCTACCGCGAGATCGCCGGCACGATCGACATGCGCACGCCGCGCTGCTACCACGGTGAGTGGGAGGCGGCGACCAACGACTTCGTGCTCGTGCTCGAGGACATGGCACCCGCCGCGCAGGGCAACCAGTTGACCGGTTGCACGCCCACCCAGGCGCACGACATCGTCCGCGAGCTGGCCAAGCTCCACGGTCCGCGCTGGGACGATCCGACGCTCGCCGACATCGACTGGATCGAGCACGCCGGTGCCGGCGGCGCCGAGGCCGGCGCCGGGTTGGCGATGATGTGGCAGATGTTCTTCCCGGCCTACGTCGCCGCTCATCGCAGCCACCTCGCCGACGACGAACTGCAGGTCGCCGAGCGGTTCGGCGAGCGGCTCCAGGAGTGGAGCGCCACCCGCGACGGCCCGCTGGCGGTCACCCACGGCGACTACCGCTTGGACAACATGCTGCTGGCGACACCGGACGGCGGACCGCCCGTCACCGTCGTCGACTGGCAGACACCCGCCCACGGGACGCCGATCACCGACCTGTCGTACTTCTGCAGCGCCGGGCTGATGCCCGACGAGCGTCGCGCCAACGACCGGCCGCTCGTCGCCACCTACGGCCAGGCGCTCGCCGACGGCTACGGCGTCGACCTCGACGACGAGTGGTTGTGGCTGCAGTACCGCCGCGGCCCGTTCTCGGGGCTCGTCGTCGCCGTCGTGGCGTCGCAGATCGTGACCCTCAACGAGCGCAGCGAGGCGATGTTCGGGGCGATGGGATCGCGGGCGCTGCGGATGGCGATCGACCTCGATTCCCTCGACGCCTTCTGATCGCCCGCGATGAGCGAACGGCCCGACGTGCGGCCCGTTCGCTCATCGGTCACCGGCCGGATGAAGGTCGCGATGAGCGAACGGCCCGAGGGTGGCCCGTTCGCTCATCGCGCGTCACCAACCGAGGCAGAACGAGGTGACCTCGTCGACCCAGCGCTGCCACAGCTGCGGCGGGTAGTCGTGGCCCATGCCCTCGATGGCGACGAACTTGGCGTCGGGGATCAGGTCGGCAGTCCGGCGGCCGCCGCTGATGTCGATCAGGGTGTCGCGGTCGCCGTGCATCACCAGCGCCGGCGTCGTCACCGACGGCAGCTCGGTCGCCCACGAGCCCGCCGCGCCGACGGCGAGGAACTGGCGGGTGACGCCGGCGGGATCGAAGCATCGGTCGTACGCAGCCTCGAGGTCGCGCCGCCAGCGGGCCTCGTCGGCGAACTCCGGGGAGCCCCAGATGTGCAACCCGGCGATGCCCCGCTGCACGGCGGACTCGCGGTCGGTCGCCGGCGGTCCGGTCAGCTGGGCGAACGCCTCCTTCGACGACTTCCCGAAGTCGGGCTCGCCCGTCCGCGACATCACCGAGACCATCGACAGCAGCCGCTCGCGGTGACGGATCGCCATCTGCTGGACGATCATGCCGCCCATCGACAGGCCCATCACGTGCGCCCGCTCGATCCCGCAGGCGTCGAGCACGGCGACCGCGTCGGCAGCCATGTCGGCGAGCTCGTACACGTTGCCCTGCTCGCTGATCGCCGGTGCGTCGCCGTAGTGGGTCGACAGCCCGACGTCGCGGTTGTCGAAACGGATCACGTGGAACCCGGCGTCGACGAACATCGCGCACCACTCGTCGTGGTAGTTGATGCACTGTGAGCCGAGCCCGTTGACCATCAACAGCGTTGGGTCGGCGGGCGAACCGAACGTCTCGTAGAAGAGCGTGCAGTCGCCGTTGATCGTTTCAGCCATCTGCGGACCGTAGCCAGGACGCGACGGGCGGGCGAACGCGGCGGGCCGCGGCGACAGGCGGCGCGCGAGCATGGACCGATGAGCGGTCAACGCACACCCCGACCGGCAGGCACCTGGCCGTCACCGATCACCACCGAGATGCTCGCCGGCAGCGGCGCCGCGGTCGGCGAGGTGATCCCCGACGGCGACGACATCTGGTGGGCGGAGTCGCGTCCCGAAGACGGGGGCCGGGTCACCCTCGTGCGCTGGCGCGACGGAGCGACCATCGACGTCACGCCGCCGGGCGGCAACGTCCGCACCCGGGTCCACGAGTACGGGGGCGGAGCATGGTGGGTGCACGACGGCGTCGCCTACTACGTCGACTTCGACGACCAGCGGTTGCGTCGCCTCGAGCCGGGTGGCGAGCCCGTGTTCCTGACACCGAAGCCAGACGCGCCGCGGGCGCGTCGGTACGCCGACGGACGCGTCACGCCCGACGGTGAGTGGTTCGTGTGCGTCCACGAGCGCCACGGTGGTGACGAGCCGGTGAACGAGCTGATCGCCGTCGCCACCGATGGCTCGATGCGCACCGAGACGATCGCCACTGGCGCCGACTTCTACGCCGCGCCGCGGGTGGCGCCCGACGGCCGGTCGATCGCGTGGATCCAGTGGATGCACCCGTACATGCCGTGGGACGTCACCGAGCTGTGGATCGCCGACCTCGATGGCGCGACCACCTCCAACCCGCGACGCCTCGCCGGCAACGGCGACGAGGCGCTGCAGGCACCGGAGTGGTACGGCGAGCGGCTGACCGTGGTCACCGACCGCGAGGAGTGGTGGAACCTGTACGAGGTCGATCGCGGATCGGGTGCGCTGACGCCGCTCGTCACGGGGGAGTTCGAGATCGTCGAGCCGCACTGGGTGTTCGGCGGCTCTCGGCACGTCGAGGGCGCCTACGTGATGGGCGACCGCCACGGCGACCGGCTGAGCCTCGACGGCGACCTGCCGTACACGTCGATCACGTCGCTGCGCTCGATGGGCGATGGCTTCACGTTCGTCGGGTCGTCGTACGAGGTGGCGTCGGAGGTCGTGCGTTGGCGGCACGGGCAGGCCGAGGTGATCCGCGCCGGCCGTCAGCTCGGCGTCGACGCCGAGTTCCTGCCGGCGCCGGAGCTGATCACGTTTCCGACATCGGGCGACGGCGAGGTCGCCCACGGGCTGTACTACGCCCCGGCGCACGCCGAGTGGACCGTTCCCGACGACGAGCGTCCGCCGTTGATGGTCTTCGTCCACGGCGGCCCGACATCGGCCGCCCAGCGCCAGATCGTGCTCAACCGCGGGCACCGCTTCTGGACCAGCCGTGGGGTCGCCGTCGTCGACGTCGACTACCGCGGCAGCACCCGCTTCGGGCGGACCTACCGGCGCAAGCTGCTCGGCAACTGGTGCGTGATCGACGTCGACGACGCCGTCGCTGCGGCGCGCTTCCTCGCCGAGCGCGGCGACGTCGACGGCGACCGGCTGATGATCGAGGGTGGCAGCGCCGGTGGCACGCTCGTGCTGCTGGCGATCGCCAACCACGACGTGTTCGCCGCCGGGACCAACCTGTTCGGCGTGAGCGACCTGCGGGCGCTGATCACCGACGACCACAAGTTCGAGTCGCGCTACACGTTCGGCCTCGTCGGCCCGTGGCCCGAGGCGGCCGAGGAGTACGAGCGCCGTTCGCCGATCAACCTCGTCGACCGGCTGTCGGCGCCGCTGCTCGTGTTGCAGGGCTCGGAGGACACGGTGGTGCCGCCGTCGCACTCCGAAGCGATCGTCGACGCCGTGCGCGCCGCCGGGCTGCCCGTCGCCTACCTCGTCTTCGAGGGGGAGGGCCACGGGTTCCGCCGCGCCGACTCGATCGTGCGCTGGTTCGATGCCGACCTCGACTTCTACGGCCGCGTGCTCGGCTTCCAGCCCGCCGACACCGTCGAACGCCTCCCCATCGAGAACCTCCCCTGACGGGTACGGTCGGGACGTGAGCGAGCAGCCGGGCGACCACCTCGCCGACCAGTTCGGGGGCATGAGCGCACTGGACAAGATCGAGTGGATGGTCGAGGCCAACGGGTGGGCGCTCGAGCCCGTCGGCGCCGATCTCGACGGTCCGACGCCGACGCCGGGCTACGCCTACACGATCGGTCTGCCCGCCGCCGTCGGCTTCCCGGAGGTCGTCGTGTTCGGGCTGACGCCGGTCGCAGCCAACGGGCTCGTCACCCTCGTCGCCGACACCTGCCGCGCCGGCACGGAGATCCCGCTCGGTGTCGAGCTGGTCGGCCTGCTCGACCACGAGCTGCGCTGCGTGTTCGCCCCCGTCGACCTCGACCGTTGGGGCGGCCTGTTCGCCACGGCGGACGCCTGGTACCGCGGCGCACCGTTCGAGGTCGTGCAGTTGCTCTATCCCGATCCCAACGGCTTCCTGCCGTACGAGGCCGGATTCGACGTCCGCATGTCGTTCGCCCAGCCGGTGATCGGCGACGTGCCCGGCTGAGCGGCACCGCGGAGCCGGAACACTCCGGCCCTGACGCGAGGCCGACTGGTACGATCCTGCGGATGCCGAACCGGCCACGCCTGCCGCACCGGTGACCGGCGGAGTCCCGCCCGCGAGAATCGTGCCGACGTCATGACGAACCCCGACCCGCTCCCCGTCTCCGGCGCCTGGCATCCCGGCGACGACCCCGGTCACCGGCGGTTCTTCACGTTCGCCACCGACCGTCGGTTCGCCCTCGACTGCGGTGTCGCCCTCTCCGACGTCGTCGTCGCCTACGAGACGTGGGGGCGACTCGATGCCGACGCCGCCAACGCCATCCTGCTGTGTCACGCCTGGACCGGTGACAGCCACGCCGCCGGCCCCGCCGGTCGTGGCCATCCGACTCCCGGCTGGTGGGATGACATGGTCGGTCCCGGCAAGCCGATCGACACCGACACCTACTTCGTCGTCTGTGCCAACGTGCTCGGCGGCTGCCAGGGGTCGACCGGCCCGGCGACGCCGCATCCCGACGACGGCCGCCCCTACGGGTCGCGCTTCCCGGTCGTCACGATTCGCGACATGGTTCGCGCCCAGGCTCGGCTCGCCGACGACCTCGGCATCGGCCGCTGGCTGTCCGTCATCGGCGGCTCGATGGGCGGCATGCAGGCATTGGAGTGGGCGGTGATGTATCCCCGCCGTGTCCGCTCGCTGGTTGCCGTGGCCACGTGCATGCAGGCGACCGCCCAGCAGATCGCCTGGGGTGCGATCGGCCGTCGCTCGATCCGCCTCGATCCGAAGTGGCGCGGCGGCGACTACTACGACGCCGAGCCCGGCGACGGCCCGACCGAGGGACTCGAGATCGCCCGCATGGTCGCCCAGGTCACGTTCCGCAGCGACAACGTCTTCACCGACCGCTTCGGCCGCGAGTTGGCCGACACGTCGGTCACCGGCGACACGCTCGGGATGTGGCAGCGGTTCGAGGTGGAGCGGTACCTCGAGTACCACGGCCGCAAGCTCGCCCGTCGCTTCGACGCCAACAGCTACCTGGCGATCAGCAAGGCGATGGACCTCCACGACATCGCCCGCGGCCGGGGCTCGCTGCAGTTCGCCGTGTCGCGGATCACCGCGCCGACGCTGGCCGTCGGCATCTGGAGCGACATGCTCTACCCGGCCTACCAACAGCAGCAGATCCACGACTCGATCGCCGCCACCGGACTGCCGAGCGAATACCTCGAGATCGATTCCCCCCACGGCCACGACGCGTTCTTGATCAACGGCGACCAGTTGGCGGAGCCGTTGGAGCGTTTCCTCGGCGTTGCCGCCAAGTCGGACCGCTGATCCGTCGGTGCCGTGCGGCGTGAACGCGCGACCGCGGTGAACAACTGGCACAATCTGGCTCCGATGCCCGCCGCCGAGTCACCGACGCCGCACGGCCCGCGACGATCGCCGCGACAGGTCGGCAAGTTGGGTCGTGTGCCCCAGCTGTCCGGCGCCCTGGCGCTCGGCGCGGTGCTGGCGGCCAACGACCCGCGGTCGACGCGCATCGTCTACGCGATGGTCGCCGGGCTCGCCCTGCTCGGCGTCGCCTTCGCCCTCCTCGGGATCTGGCTGATCCGGCGCACCCGCGTCGATCCGCCCGTGCTGGCGCCACTCGAGCGGATGGGGGAGCGCAGCTGGCAGCGATGTGACCCGACCACCCAACGACGACTGCTCGACCAGGTCCGACCAGCCGGAGCGATGCCGCTGGTCCGCCAGTCGGCGCCCCCGAGCATGCTCGCCGACTTCGACAAGATGGCGCCCCCGTCGTCGTTCACCGACCTCGGGCCGGGGGTGCCCGGCGACGGCCGATCCCCAGTTGTCGCGGTGGTCGCCGACGACGCTGTTGCGGCGCACGACGGTGACCGACCAACCGGCGAGTCCGCTGCAGTGCCGACGACCGCGGACGGACCGCCCGATGCCGACCCTGCGGAGACCGCCGCCGATGACGCCCCGGCCGCTGCTCCCGCCCTGGCCCCGCCCCACGCCGAGGACCCGTCCGTCGTCGAGGGCGATCCGACACCGGTCGGTCCGGCCGACGACGAGCCGGCGCCGCGTCTCCACTGGTGACGCCGTGCGCCGCGGGCGCTCGGCGGCGTGCGCGGTAGCGTCGGAGCCGTGGCCAGCTTCGAACCGAACGACATGATCAAGCGCTTCGCCGAGCGCGCCGACGCCGTCAAGAAGCGGCCGATGCCACCGGTCGAAGGCGAGGGCCGCCGCCACTTCATCGAGCAGTCGAAGGTCGACTTCCAGGACTTCGCCATGCTCGCCGACGCCGAGGCGACGCTCGACGACGGCGTGTTGACGCTGCGCATCGACCTGCGCCCGCCCGACCAGCGCTGAGCTCGATCAACGCAGCAGGTTGTCCGTTCCGCGATGCCGACTGCTAGATTGTGGCTCCCACGCGGACGTGGCTCAGTTGGTAGAGCGCAACCTTGCCAAGGTTGAGGTCGCCGGTTCGATCCCGGTCGTCCGCTCAGTGAAAGCCCCGGTCAGGGAACTGGCCGGGGCTTTCTCGCGTCCCGGGCCTTTCTCGCGCTCGGGGTCGGAGCCCCGAGAGGGTCCGACTATGGTCGCTGCATGTCCGACGTAGCCGATGGGGCGGCCGTCCCGGGTTCGGCCAACTGGCTCGACCTCGTCGTGGAGGAGATCGTCGATCCCGCCGCCGAGATCGTCGATCCGCACCATCACCTGTGGCCGGCGGGCGAGGGGATGAACTACAAGCTCGCCGACCTCGAAGCCGACCTCGACAGTGGTCACCGCGTCGTCGACACCGTCTTCGTCGAGTGCGGCGCGGGATATCGCCAGGGCGACGACCCGATGGCGGCAGTTGCCGAGACCCGCTTCGTGGCCGCCGACGCAGCGGCCTCCTCGCGGCCGCTGATGGGTGGGATCGTCGCCCACGCCGACCTCCGCGGTCGGCATCTCGAGGCGGTGCTCGACGCCCACGAGGAGGCCGGCGACGGCCGGTTGCGCGGCATCCGTCATGCCGGCGCACATGCGCTCCATCCCGAGGTGCTGACGATCCCGGGACGGGCGGCGGCCGGGTTGTACGACGACCGCGCCTTCCGCGCCGGGGTCAGGGCGCTCGGCGCCCGCGGCCTCAGCTACGACACGTGGCACTACCACTACCAGAACCAGGCGTTTGCCGAGCTCGCCCGCGCCGTGCCCGACACGCTGCTGGTGCTCGACCACTTCGGCACACCGCTCGGCGTCGGCCCCTACGCCAGCCAGCGCGAGCACATCTACGAGCAGTGGCGCTCCGACGTGAACACCATCGCCGCCTGCCCGAACGTCGTCGCCAAGCTCGGTGGCCTGGCGATGCCCGACAACGGCTTCGGCTGGCACGCCGCCACGCTTCCGCCGACGTCGGACGAGTTCCTCGCCGCCCAGTCCCGCTACTACCTGCACACGATCGAGGCGTTCGGCCCGGACCGTTGCATGTTCGAGTCGAACTTCCCCGTCGACCGGCTCTCGCTGTCGTATCGCACGGTGTGGAACGCGTTCAAGAAGCTGGCCCGTCTGTTCTCCGCCGACGAAGCCGACGCCATGCTGCGCGGCACGGCGACGCGGGTGTACCGCCTCGCCGACGGACCGTCCGGCGACTGAACCGTCCGGCGCCGGAACCGTCCGGCGCGGGCGCGGCGCGGTCCGGCGCGGTGCGGTCCGGCGCGGTGCGGTCAGGGCGTCGGCGGTAGGCCCGACGACATCGCCTCGAGCACCTCGGCCATCATCTGCGTGCGCGGCGGCATGCCAGGCATCTGCTCGGCCGGTGCCGGGTTGCGTTGCTCGCCGATCGAGTGGAAGCGCTCCATCGCGATCTCCAAGAAGTCGACGTGCGGGAACACCCAGAAGCGGTCGTCGCGGATCGCCGCCAGCACGAGGTCGGCGACCGCTGCCGGTTGCATCCCCTCGTCGATCGCCCGCCGCACGTAGTTGCTCGTCACTTCGGCTGCTGCGGTGCGCTCCGGTGCCGGCCCGAGCTCGGCGGGCCAGTTGCGCTCCGAGTCCATGATCCCGGTGCGCACCCAGCCCGGGCACAGGCAGCTGACGCCGATCGGCGCATTCGCCGATCGCAACGAGTGGTAGAGCCCCTCGGTCAACGCCACCACGGCGTGCTTGCTGGCGTCATACGGCGGCGCGAAGCCGGGGTAGAGACCGGCGATCGACGCCGTGTTGACGACGTGCCCGCCACCGGACATCGCCAGGTGGGGGAGGAAGGCGCGCACGCCGTGGACGACACCCCAGAAGTTGACGCCCATCACCCACTCCCACGTGTCGAGCGGGCCGAGCCACGGGTCGCCGGCACCGCTGACGCCTGCGTTGTTGCACACCACGTGCACCGCACCGAAACGCTCGATCGTCGCCGCCGCCAGTGCCTCGACGTCGTGCGCCTTGCTGACGTCGGTGTGCACCGTCAGCGTCTGGACACCGTGCTCGGCGACCTCCTCGGCGGCGTGTTCGAGCGCCTCGTCCTGGACGTCGGCGAGAACGACGGCGCAACCAGCAGCGGCGAACGCGTTGGCCAACGCCAGCCCGATCCCACTGCCGGCCCCCGTGACCACGGCGACGGTTCCGTCATGCAGCTCCATGTTTCCTCCCGGCCCCACGCCGTCCTGCTCCCCAGCGGTACCGGCAGTGATCGCCGGATCCGGTCGGCAACGTACCAGTCATCCGGCGACGGGGACCGAGCAGACGAGGGGCAGAGCGGGGCGGCATGCCGTAGGCTCGTTGACACCATGGGAAAGGATCGGTGATGGCCGAGAACTCCGTATTGACCCACCGCAACGTGGGCCTCCTCTCGGTGCAGGCGGTCGAGGCGCCCGAGATCGTCACGTCGGCCTGGATCGACGAGCAGCTCGCCGAGACCTACGAACGCACCGGGCTCAAGCCCGGCACGCTGACCGAACTGGCGGGCATCGAAGCACGTCGCTGGTGGCCGCCGGAGGTGACCTTCGATCAGGCTGCGGCAATGGCCGGACAGGCAGCGATCGAGGCCTCGGGCATCGACCCCTCGCGCATCGGCATGCTCATCTCGACGTCGGTGTGCAAGCACCACCTCGAGCCGTCGGTCGCCTGTGCGGTGCACCACCGTCTCGACCTCGCTCCGAGCTGCTTCAACTTCGACGTCGGCAACGCCTGCCTCGGATTCATCAACGGCATCTCGATTGCCGCCGCGTCGATCGACGCCGGTCAGATCGACTACGCCCTGATCGTCGACGGCGAAGGCAGCCGCTACACGCAAGAGACGACGATCACCCGCCTGCAGCGGCCCGAGACGACCGCCGTCGACGTGTTCTCCGAGTTCGCCTCGCTGACACTCGGGTCCGGCGCGGCGGCCGCGGTCATCGGCCGCATGGATCAGCACCCCGACGCGCACCGCGTCGTCGGGGGCATCGCCCGCTCGGGCACCGAGCACCACGAGCTGTGCGTCGGCGACCTCGACCGGATGACCACCGACACCCACGGGCTGCTCGTCGCCGGGCTCGACCTCGCCGAGGCGGCGTGGAAGCACGCCGGCGAGTCGTTCGACTGGGAGGTGGGGATGGACTGGTACGTGATCCACCAGATCAGCCAGGTCCACACGCGTTTGATCACCGAGCGGCTGGGCCTCGACCCGGAGCGCACCCCGCTGACGTTCCCGCACTACGGCAACGTCGGGCCCGCGGCGATCCCGATCACGCTGGCCAGTGTCGCCGACGACATCGCCGCCGGCGACCGCGTCCTGTGCATGGGCATCGGTTCGGGGCTCAACACGAGCTTCACCGAAATCGTGTGGTGATGCGGTGGGGCCACGGACGGCCGATGAGAAATCTGCTGGCAGCGGCCGACCGGTGACGTCGGGTCACGGACACGTCCCCGATCTCCCCGCCGACGAATGTTGGGTCCGCTGGGGACTCGACCCGGCGTGGTCACGTCACCTCGATGTGGCCAGCCATGCCGGCGGCAGCCGACGATGGCACGTCCTCGACACCGGCCCGCCCCCTGGCGTCACCGATGACGCGCCGACGATCGTGTGCGTCCACGGCAACCCCACCTGGGGGTACGTGTGGCGCTCGTTGCTCACCCAGCTCAGCGGCACCTGTCGGGTCGTGGCGATCGATCAGCTGGGGATGGGCTTCAGCGAGCGCACCGCGCCGCGGCGATACCTCGACCGCGTCCGCGACCTCGACGACCTGATCGTCGCCCTCGACATCGACGGCCCGCTGTTCGTCGCCGGGCACGACTGGGGCGGGGCGGTCGCCATGGGGTGGGTGGTCCAGGACCCCCAGCAGATCGCCGGCCTCGTGCTGTGCAACACCGGCATCGCCGTGCCCGCCGGCCGCAAGGCGCCCGGGATCATCCGTCTGGCGGCGTCGCCGCCGTTGCTCGACGCGGTGTGCCGCGGCACGTCGATCTTCCTCGAGGGAACGTTGCGGCTGTCCGGCGGGCGGCTCACGACGACCGACCGCGAGGCGTTCCGTGCGCCCTACCGCTCGGCGCCCGCACGAGCGGCGATCGCCGACTTCGTCGGCGACATCCCGCTGCGCGATCGCCACCCGTCAGCGGCGGCGATCGCCGACGTCGCCGCCCGGCTGCACACGGTCACCGCCCCGGTGCTGCTCGCCTGGGGTGCCAAGGATCCGGTGTTCAACGACGACTTCGCCGCCGATCTCGCCGCCCGCTTCCCGAACACCGTCGAGCACCGCTTTGCCGATGCCGGACACCTCGTCACCGTCGAGACCGACGTCGCCGCGGTCGTCGAACGATGGATGGGCGACGTGCTGCGCGGCGACGTGCCGACCGACGCGTCGGTCGATGTAACGGTCGATGTAGCGGCCGAGGTCCCCGCCGACGTCGACGCCGCGCTGGACCACCGGCCGCTGTGGGCCGCGCTCGACGAGCGGGCCGTCGATGCCGGAACCGAGACGGCGCTCCTCGACATGGCTGCCGAGGAGTCGCTGACCTGGAGCGATCTCGCCGATCGGGTCGCTGCCGTGGCGTCCGAGCTCCGGCGGCGGGGGCTACGGCCGGGCGACCGGGTGGCGATGCTCACCCCACCGGGTGTCGACCTCATCGCCGCCGTGTACGGCGTGTGGCGCGCCGGTGGCGTGAGCGTCGTTGCCGATCGCGGCCTCGGCCTCCGTGCCCTCGGAGCGGCCGTGCGGTCGGCGTCACCGAGCTGGGTGATCGGGCCGCGGCGAGTGCTGCTGGCGGCGCGCAGCCCTGCGCTGGACGCCGGGCGCAGAGTTGATCGATGTCGGCGAACTGATGGCCGCCGCGCCGGCGACGACGCTGCCGCCGGTCCCGGCCGGCGACGACCTGGCGGCCGTGCTGTTCACATCCGGCGCCACCGGCCCGGCGAAGGGTGTCCGCTACCTCCACCGCCAGCTCGCCGCCCAGCGTGACGCGCTCGCCGCGGCCTACGGCATCGCCGCCACCGATCGCCTGGTCGCCGCATTCGCCCCGTTCGCCTTGTACGGACCGGCGCTCGGCATTCCGACAGCGCTTCCCGATGCCGACGTGACCAAGCCGGGCGAGCTCGACGCGGCGACGCTCGATGCCGCCTGCACCCGGATCGAGGCGACGCTCGTGTTCGCCTCGCCGGCGGCGATCACCAACGTCGTCGCCACCGCCACGGGCGCCCCGACCGGTCTGCGCGGGTTGCGGCTCGTGCTCTCGGCGGGGGCCCCGGTGCCCGCGGAGCTGCTCGCGTCGATGGCCGAACTGACCCCCGATGCCGAGCTGCACACGCCGTACGGCATGACCGAGGCGCTGCCGGTCGCCGACATCGACCTCACCGGCATCGAGCGTGCCGAATCCGAGCGGGCCGGCACCTCCGGTGGGGTGTGCGTCGGTCTGCCGGTGCCGGGGGCCGAGGTGCGCATCGCGCCGCTCGGTCTCGGCGACGACGTCGACGGTCAGCCCACATCGCTCGACACCGGTTCCACCGGCGAGATCCTCGTGCGTGCGGCGTGGGTGTCCGACGGCTACGACGGGCTGTGGGCGACGCAGCGCGCCGCCCGACCCGGCGACGGGTCGTGGCATCGCTCGGGCGACGTCGGCCACCTCGATCCCGACGGACGGCTGTGGGTCGAGGGGCGCACGGTGCACGTCGTCGACACCGTCGATGGTCCGGTCACGCCGGTTCCCGTGGAACGCCAGGTCGAGCGCGCCCTCGGCGTGCGGCGGGCGGCGGCGGTCGGGGTGGGACCGGCAGGCTGCCAGCAGCTGGTCGTCGTACTGGAGGATCCGCAGGCCGGCGACGGCCCCGTCGACGCCGAGCTCGCCGACCGCGTGCGCGATGTCGTGGCCGTGTCGGTCGTTTCCGTGCGGTCGTTCCTGCCGGTCGTTTCCGTGTCGGTCGTTTCCGTGCCGGTCGCCGCCGTGCTGACCCGCTCGTCGTTCCCGGTCGACATCCGGCACAACGCCAAGATCGACCGCACAGCGCTCGCCGCATGGGCGTCGCGCGTGCTCGCCGGTGATCCGGTGCGGCGGCTCGGTCGTCGCCGGCGGGGCACGTGAAGGTCCTCGTCACCGGCGCCTCGAGCCTGATCGGTGCCGGGCTCGTTCGAGCGCTCGTCGGGCGGGGCGACGACGTCGTCTGTTTCCAGCGCCACGCCGTGGCGGCACTCGGGTCGCTCGACGTCGAGCAGCGACTCGGTGACGTCCGCGACGGCGACGCGGTCGCCGTCGCTGCCGAGGGGTGCGCGGCGATCGTCCACCTCGCCGCCAAGGTCGGCGTCGTCGGGCCGTGGGAGGAGTACCGCAGCATCAACGTCGACGGAACCCGCCACGTGGTCGCGGCGGCGCGTCGTCATGGCATCGGACGCATCGTCCACGTGTCGTCACCGTCGGTCGCCCACGGTGGCGAGCCGATCGTCGGCGCCGGGGCAGACGCACCGCAGGTCGGACGGTCACGGGCCTGGTATCCGGAGTCGAAGGCGCTCGCCGAGATCGACGCCTTGGCGGCGGCGGACGGATCGCTCGGTGTCGTCGCCGTGCGTCCGCACCTCGTGTGGGGTCCGGGCGACACGCAGCTCGTCGGGCGCATCGTCGATCGTGCGGCGAGTGGGCGTCTGGCGCTCGTCGGCGGTGGTGCGGCGCTGATCGACACGACGTACATCGACAACGCCGTGTCGGCCCTCGTGGCCGCCCTCGACGCCGTCGGCCCCGACACCGTGTGCTCGGGCCGCGCCTATGTCGTCGCCAACGGCGAGCCACGCACGATCCGCGAGCTGATCGAGGGGATCTGTGCTGCCGCCGGCGTGCCGTTCGCGCCGCGCTCGGTGCCCCGCCGCCTGGGGATCGCCGCCGGGACGCTCGTCGAGCGGGTGTGGCCGCTGCTGCGCGGCGACGAGGAGCCGCCGCTGACCCGCTTCCTCGCCGAACAGCTCGCCACCGCCCACTGGTTCGACCCCCGCCCCGCCCGCGACGATCTCGGTTGGACCCCCACGGTGACCATCGACGACGGCCTCGACCGCCTCGCCGCCTGGTACGCCTCCCAGCGGACGTGACAACGCGCACGTGACGAATGGGGACGGGCCCCGTTCGTCACGTGCCCACCATCAGGCGTCGGCGCAATCGAACGGACCGGCTCCTTTGCGGCCCACCCCGCTATCCTCGGCACCCGATCAGTCTGATCTGGCGACGTGGCCGAGTGGTTTAGGCAACGGCCTGCAAAGCCGTGTACTCGGGTTCGATTCCCGACGTCGCCTCCAAGCTGCAACCTCGCGCCCGTTCGCTCCCACCGCACCGCTTGGCGGCTGGTGGGGCGGAGCGGGTCAGCGACTGGTCCGGCGGCGGGCGACGACGATGACCGCGCCGATGACCGCGAGGGCGCCCAGGCCGACCAGGATCGGCACGAGCGGGCCGTCACCGTCACCGTCACCGTCACCGCCATCGGAAGCGTCGGCTGTCGTCGCCGGCACGGTCTCGGCGGCGCCGGTGGTCGGGGGAGCAGGTGTCGTCGTCGTTTCGAGCGTCGCGGCGACGTCGGCGAACACCGCACGGATGGCGTCGTAGGCCGGCTTCGGCTGGTCGTTGCCGTCGAGCCACAGTGCACCGCCGTACACGCCCTCGGTCTCGATGGGCATCGTCGAGAAGCGGTCGCTGACGCCCCAGGTCACGAACGTGTCGCAGTTCGGCGACGTCACGCACGCCGACAGCGCAGCGCGGTACGTATCGGCCTGGAAGGCGAGCACCTCCGGTGAGGCGACCTCGGTCGCCGGGAGCGGCACGTCGAACTCGGTGATCGCCCACTGCAGGCCGAGGTCGGTGACCCATGTGCTGAACGTCGCCAGATCGACCGGCTCGGGCGAGTAGAGGTGGGCTTCGAAGCCGACGCCGTCGATCGGCGCGCCACGTTCGAGCAGCGAGGAGAGCAACGCCGACGCACCGACGCACTTCGGCACCGCTGCGCAGGTCGACTGTGCGGCGTTGGCCCCGGGCACGATCGACTGACCGGACAGCGCTGCCTCCTGGATGACGACGACGTCGTCGAAGTAATCGCCGTAGAACAGCCGGGCGTCAGGCGCCGCGGCACGTGCCGCGTCGAACGCGACCTTCAGGTACTCGTCGCCGAGCACGGCCCCGAGCACCGACGGGCGCAGCGTGCCGTCGGCCAGCAGCGCCTGTCCGACGACGTCCCACTCGGTGACGACGCCCGGATTGCGCTCCTCGAAGTGCCCGACGACCGTCGTCACATGATCGGTCAGCACCTGGCTCAGCGTCGCCGCATCCCAAGTGCCGGACGTGATCCAGGCGGGGAGCTCGTCGGTGCGGATCAGGTCGTGGCCGCGGACGGTGAGCCCGTGTTCGGTGGCGAAGTCGACGATCTCCTCGGCTGCGGTGAAGTCGAACACCCCCGGTTCTGGCTGCGTCGTGGCGAACGACAGCTCCGACCTGGTGGACACAAGGGTGGCGTTGTCGATGACGAGCTGCTGGTAAGCGGGGTCGGCGAGCGCCGTCCGGTCGATGGCGACCCCGAACCCGAAGTCGATGGCGTCGGCCAGGGTGCGGAGGTCGGACGTTGCGGGCGGTGCTTCCACCGAGGCCGAGACGGCCGTCGGAGCGATGGCGCCGGCGCAGATGGTCCCGGTGGCGAGCACGGCCGCACACAGCAGCTGGCGTGGCGAGAACATGGGCATCTCACGGTAACCCGACCGGTCCGGTGGTGGCTGGCACCCCCGCTTCCCGCCCGGCGCCACCTCGAATACCGCCTCCCGCAGCCCGGGTGGCGGGGATACGATGCGGCGAGCACATGGCAACGAGCATTCCCACCACGACCACCGTCGTCGTCCCCGGCACCCACGTGATGACCGCGATGCTGGGACCCCGCGATCGCTTCCTGCGCCAGATCGAGCAGGCGTTCCCGGCGGTGCAGATCACCGTTCGCGGCAACGAGGTGCGCATCAGCGGCGACGATCCCGATCTCGTCAACACTGCCTCCGGCCTGTTCGAGGAGCTGTCGACGCTGCTCCAATCCGGTCAGCAACTCGACGACGTCACCCTCGACCGGATCATGGTGATGGTCGGCGCCAGCGAGCGGCCGAGCGAGATCCTCACCCACCAGGTGTTGCGCGGCGCCAAGGGGCGTCAGGTCAAGCCGAAGACGGCGGGTCAGAAGCGCTACATCGACACGATCGCCGAGAACGTCATCACGTTCGGGCTCGGCCCTGCCGGCACCGGCAAGTCGTGGCTGGCGGTGGCGATGGCGGTCCGCGCCCTGCAAGCCAAAGAGGTGCAGCGGATCATCCTCACCCGTCCGGCGGTCGAGGCCGGCGAGCGTCTCGGGTTCCTTCCCGGCGACCTGATGGCCAAAATCGACCCGTACCTGCGCCCCCTGTACGACGCGCTCTACGACATGCTCGACGCCGATGCGGTGCAGCGACTGCTCGAACGGCAGGTGGTCGAGGTGGCGCCGCTGGCATTCATGCGCGGTCGCACGCTCAACGGCAGCTTCATCATCCTCGACGAGGCGCAGAACGCCACGCCCGAGCAGATGAAGATGTTCCTCACCCGCATCGGTTTCGGGTCGCGGGTCGTCGTCACCGGCGACACGACCCAGGTCGACGTGCCCAACGGGAAGAGCGGGCTCGCCGGCCTCGAACGCACGCTGACCGGGATCGAGGGGCTGGCGTTCGTCCACCTGTCGGGATCCGACGTCGTCCGGCACCGCATCGTCGCCGACATCGTCGCTGCGTACGACCGCCAGGCGAGCGGCGCACCCAACGCGTCCAATGCGGGTTCGCCGGCATCGCCGTCGTGACCACGCCTGCCCCGGACGACACATCGGCCGAGCAGTCGGCCGAGCAGGATGTGGTCGTCGTCATCGCCGACGAGCGCGACGCCGACGATGCCGAACCGCTCGTCGACCTCGATCGGTGGCAGCGGTTGGCGATCGCCGTCCTCGACGACGAGGGTGCGATCGGCGAGCTGACCTTGACGTTCGTCGACGCGGCCTCGATGGCTGAGCTGAACGTCGAACACATGGGCAAGCAGGGGCCGACCGACGTGTTGTCGTTCCCGCTCGACGACGAGCCGCTGCCGGGGGTGCCGACGCTGCTCGGTGACGTGGTCGTCTGCCCGGAGGTCGCGGCGGCGCAATCCGCCGACCATGCCGGCACGCTCGACGACGAGCTGGCGCTGCTCGTCGTCCACGGCATCCTCCACGTTCGCGGCCACGATCACGCCGAGCCGGACGAGACGGCGCTGATGCGTGCACGCGAGCTCGAGCTGCTCGAGCGCTGGCACTGGAACGGCCCACCGCCGGCCGCGTTCCGCCAGACGCACGACTGACGCTCCCGGCGGCGACGTCGCCCGGGTTACCGTGGTGGCGTGAGCTGGGCGGCTGAACCTCCTCGACCGCCCGACCCCGCACAGGGAGCGGCGGGTCCACCGCCGCCTCCGGCCGCGCCCGCCGCGCCGCCGACAATGCCGCCCGCCGGCTGGTACGTCGATCCGCATCAGCAGGCCAACTGGCGTTACTGGGACGGCACGGCGTGGACCGTGCACGTCTCGCCCCGCGTGCCACCGACGATCCGCGACCCGTACTCGTTCAGCTCGTGGTTCGAGGACTCGACGGCGGTGGTCAAGGTCGCGCTGCGCCGTGCTGCGATCGCCGTCGTCGCCGTCAGCGCCGCCCTCGTCATCGCCGCCATCGGCATCGTGACGATGGTGTGGCGCAGCGACGACGCCCGGGAGCTCCGTGACCTGCTCGAGGTCGACGACTGGTTCGACAATCCCAGTCCGGTCGAGCTCACCGATGCCGAGGTCGACCGGGCGATCGACCTCTTCCAGGATCTGTTCTGGGCGTGGCTGCCGGTGTTGATCGTGTTCGGCGTCGTCGCCGTGGTCCTGTCGCTGTGGATGACGTCGTTCACGGCCCGCGTCGCCTGGGAGGCGGTCGAGGCGAACGCCGACCGCGACGAGCATCGTTCGATCATCGAGCCGCCGTCGACGTTCTCGATGTCGATTCGGCGGCTGCCGGCCGTCCTGGGCAGCGGCATCGTCGTCGGCGCGATCGTCCTGGCGGCGCTTGCGGTCCCGCTGATCCCGATGTTCATCGCCCTGGCCGCAGGTGCCGGCGGGGTGGTGATCGGTGTCACGGCCACGCTCGGCGGCATCGCCGCGATCGTGCTGATGTGCTGGCTGATCGGCCGGCTGTACCTCGCCACCGTGCTCGCCGCCCGGGGCGGTCACGGCGTCGGTGTGCGCCGCAGCTGGGAGCTGACCGAGGGCCACTACTGGGGCACGGTCGGACGCCTGATCGTCGCCGGGCTGATCGCCAGTGCCGTCGTGATCCCGTTCAACTTCACCAACGGATTCGTCGCCGCCTTCGGTGTCTGGGTCGGGCTGACGATCGTCGTCCTCGGGCAGGCCGCCAGCAGCGCCGCCAACGTGCTGATCAGCGTGCCGTCGCAGGTCGTCCTCGCCGACCATCTCGCCGCCCAGCACGACGCCCGTGACGACGGTGAGCGGGGGAGGGGCCAGCGGGTGTAGAACCGGCGGATGCAGATCGGCGTCGTGTTCCCGCAAACCGAGATCGGCGCCTCGGCAGCCGATGTCCGGCGTTACGCCACCACCGTCGAGGAGCTCGGCTTCGCCCACCTCCTGGCGTACGACCATGTGCTCGGCGCCGACCCCGCTGCCCACGCGCCGTGGCGAGGGCCGTACGACATCGACACCACGTTCCACGAGCCGTTCGTGCTCTTCGGTTACCTCGCCGCCTGTACGCGCCTCGAACTGGTCACCGACGTGATCATCCTGCCGCAGCGTCAGACGGCGCTGGTGGCCAAGCAGGCCGCGCAGGTCGACATCCTCACCGACGGCCGCTTCCGCCTCGGCGTCGGCATCGGCTGGAACGCCGTCGAGTACGAGGCGTTGGGGCAGTCGTTCACCACTCGCGGACGTCGGATGTCGGAGCAGATCCCGCTCCTGCGGCGGCTGCTCAGCGAGCGCGCCGTCGACCACGACGGCGACTTCGACCACGTCACCGGGGCCGGCCTGGCGCCGATGCCCGTGCAGCAGCCGATCCCGATCTGGGTCGGCGGACAGTCGCAGCCCGCCTATCGACGGATGGGAGAGCTGGCGGACGGTTGGTTCCCGCAGGTCGTCCCCGGCCCGAACCTCGATGAGGCGAAGGCGATCATCGCCGAATCCGCCGAGCAGGCGGGGCGTGATCCCGCGGCGATCGGCATGGAGGGTCGAGCGAGCTGGACGGCCGACGGACTCGACAAGCTCGTCGACCACGTCGGCCGGTGGCGCGACGCCGGCGCCACCCACGTCGGCATCAACACGATGAACGCCGGCCTCGGCAACGTCGACGGGCACCTGGCCGTCCTCGCCGACATCGCCACCGCGCTCGAGCTCACCCCGGGCTGACGCGTTCTCAGCAATCCCCATTCAGCGTCAGCGACAACGTCCGAGTTCGATGTCTGCGCTGACGCAGACGTAGACGCGGGCTTCAGCGTCTGCGACAACGTCCGAGTTCGATGTGTGCGCTGACACAGAACGCGGCGCTTCAGCGTCAGCGACAACGTCCGTGTCAACGTTTGTGCTGACGCAGACGTGGCGGCGCGCTTCAGCGTCAGCGACAACGCTCGAACTCGATGTGTGTGCTGACGCAGAACGCGAGCCGGTGCGTGCGGGCGCGGATGGCCGAGGGTTCGGGCGGCTCGGTTAGCGTCGGCGGCCATGGAGATCAGACTTGACGGGAAGGTCGCCCTGGTCACGGGGGCATCGAAGGGGATCGGCAAGGCGATCGCCGCCACGCTGGCGTCGTCCGGCGCCCAGGTGATGATCAACAGTCGCAAGCAGGAGGGCCTCGAGGCGGCGCGCGCCGAGATGGAGGGCGAGGTCGAGATCTTTGCCGCCAACGCCGGCGACGCCGATGCCGGCGAGCGCGCCGTGTCGGCGACGATCGAGCGCTTCGGGCGCCTCGACATCCTCGTCAACAACGCTGCCACCAACCCCTACTACGGGCGCACGCTGGAGGTCGACAAGGGACGCTACGACAAGACGTTCCAGGTCAACCTCGAGGCCCCGCTGATGTGGTGCAAGGCGGCGTGGGAGCAGGCGTTCAAGGACGAACCGGGCGTGATCGTCAACATCGCCTCGGTCGGCGGGTTGCGCACCGACGGCGGTGGCCTCGGCGTGTACAACCTGACCAAGGCGGCACTGATCCACATGACCCGCCAGCTCGCCGCGGAGCTCGGCCCGACCCGCGTCGTCGGCATCGCCCCCGGGCTCGTGGAGACCGACTTCGCCGCCTACCTCGTCGACAACTTCGGCGAGGCGCTCGCCAAGCGGATGCCGGTGAAGCGCCTCGGCGATCCGCAGGACATCGCCAACCTGGCCGTCTTCCTGGCCAGCGACAAGGCGAGCTGGATCACCGGCGACACCTACGTCATCGATGGCGGCGCCGGCGTCGCTGCCGGCTGACCGACGACCCGTCCAACCCTCCCCTGTCCGAGCATGGGACGTTCGGGGCCTGTCCGAGCACGTGACGTTCGGGGCCCGTCCCCAACCGTCACGTGGGACCGTCGGCGGGTCAGGCGTTGCGGCGCGGCTTGCCGAGGGCGGTACGGGGCAGGGCGTCGACGACGACGAGGCGCTTCGGGGCCATGAAGGCGGGATGTGACCGCTTGACGTGGTCGCGCAGGGCATCGAGTGTCGGCGGTGGTCCGGCGGCGACGACGACCGCCTCGGCGACCTGGCCCCACTCCGGATCGTCGACACCGCGGACCATCACCTCGGCGACGGCCGGATGGTCGGCCAACGCCGCCTCGACCGCCTCCGGCCAGACGTTCTCGCCGCCGGAGATGATCAGGTCGCCACGGCGCCCGTCGACGTGCAGCCGGCCGTCGTCGAGCCAGTGCCCGAGGTCGCCGGTCGCCAGCCAGCCGTCGGCGTCGATCGGTGACGTGCCGTCGCGGTACCCGCGCATCAGCATCGGCCCGCGCAGGTGGATCTCGCCGTCGTCGATGCGCACCTCGACGCCGTCGAGCGGCACGCCGTCGTAGACGACACCGCTGCCGGTCTCGGTCATGCCGTACGTCGTCACCGTGTTGGCGGGACGGTCGGCGGGCGGGCGGCTGCCACCGAGCACGATCACCCGGAACCGTGCCGGGTCGATGCGGGCGAGCGCGGTCGGCGACGAGCGACACCAGCGTCGCCGTCCGAGCTGCCGCGACCGCGGCGGCGTCGAACCCCGGCAGCACGGTCAGCGTCGTGCCGGTGGCCAGCGCCCGGGTGACGACCGAGAGCCCGCCGACGTGCGACAGCGGCAGGCACGCCAGCCAGTGGTCGGCGTCGGTGACCTCGAGCCGGGCGCTGGTGGCGACGGCGGAGGCGGCGACGGCGTCGTGGGTCAGCACGACGCCCTTCGGGGCGCCGGTCGATCCGCTGGTGGCGACGACGAGCGCATCGCCGGGCTCGACCGGGCTCGCCGACTGCGGCATCGCCGTCGACGACACGGCGGACGCCAGCGTCGAGCACGCGCTTGCGGCGGGGCAGCCGCTGGTCGATCGGGAAGGCGGCGTCGCCGGCGTCCCAGATGCGGCGCAGCGCGTCGACGAACGCCGGACCGCCCGGCAGGTCGATGGACGACGAGTTGCGGGCGTGGCGGCACGGGCCCCATCATGGCCGACACATGAATCGTTGGATCGTCGGAGCCCGGCCGCGCACGCTGCCGGCGGCAGTCGTCCCGGTGGCGGTCGGTGCTGCCGTCGCGGTGGGCGCCGGCGACGGCACGACGTCGTCTGGTGGCGGGTGGTCGCTGGCGCTCGTCGTCTCGCTGGCCCTGCAGGTCGGCGCCAACTACGCCAACGACTACAGCGACGGCGTCCGCGGCACCGACGACGTCCGCGTCGGGCCCGTCCGTCTCGTCGCCAGCGGCCTCGCCGCGCCGTCATCGGTGAAGCGGGCGGCGCTGCTGGCGTTCGCCGTGGCCGCAGTGGCCGGGCTGGCGCTCGCCGTCGCCGCCTCGCTGTGGCTGCTGGTCGTCGGTGCCGCCGCGATCGCCGCCGGGTGGTTCTACACCGGCGGCCCCCGGCCGTACGGCTACGTCGGGCTCGGCGAGGTGTTCGTGTTCGTGTTCTTCGGCCTCGTCGCCACCGCCGGCACGACCTACGTCGGCGATCGAACGGATCACCGGGCTGTCGATCGTGATGGGGTGCGCCGCCGGTGCGGTCGCCTGCGCGTTGCTGGTGATCAACAACCTGCGCGACATCCCGACCGATCGCCGAGGTCGGCAAGCGGACGCTCGCCGTGCGGCTCGGCGATCGGCGCACGCGTTGGTTCTACGTCGCCCTCGTCACCGCGACCTTCGCGTTGACGGCGGTCGCCGCGGTCTGGCGGCCGGCGGCGCTGATCGGTCTCGTGGCGATCGTCGCCGCCGTCGCGCCGGTCCGCGCCGTGCTCAGCGGCGCCACGGGACGCGAGCTGATCGCCGTGCTCGGCGGGACGGGACGATTGCAGCTGGTGTGGGGTCTCACCGTCTCCGTCGGCCTGGCGCTGGGCGCCTGACGAGCGCCCGACCGGCGCCCGACGAGCGCGGTCAGCGAGGCCGCCCGGGTGCCCGGTCGTCGACTCGTTGCCACCAGGCGGCGATGGCGTCGGCGGTCGCCGCAGGTTGCTCGAGGTGCACGCTGTGCCCGGCGACCGGGATCACGCCGAGCTCGGCGTCGGGCAGACCCTCGACCATCCGCTTTCCGAGATCGGTGAACTTGTCGTCGTGCTCTCCGACGAGCACGAGCACGGGCACGGTGATCTCGGGGAGGCGGTGCCACAGCGGCGTCTGGGTGCCGGTGCCGGTGGCTCGCAGGCTCGCCGCCAACCCCTCGGCGGTGTTGCGGAGGCGGTCGTCGCGCCCCGCCGCGTGCGCGTCGAGACCGGCGAACAACGGGTTGGCGAGCCACTCGTCGATGAAGTCGGCGGTGCCGATCGCCTCGATGCGGGCGGCGAGCTCGTCGTCGGATCGCCGTCGCTCGGCGCGCCCGGCGTCGTCGTCGATCCCCGCCGTCGCCCCGATCAGCACGAGCCGCTCCACCTCGGTTGGATGCGCCAGGGCGGCATGCAGCGCCACTCGGCCGCCCATCGAGTAGCCGACGTACGTCGCTCGGCCGCCCTGATCGACGAGCCGGTCGGCGCTCGCCCAGAGATCGGCGTCAGCGGGCGGTCGGGCATCGCCGTGGCCGGGGAGGTCGACGGCGACCGTCTCCAGTCCGCCGAGGCGCGTCACCAGCAGCTGCTGGAGGCGATCCCACGACCGTGCCGTCTGGGTGAACCCGTGGGCGAGGACGGCGCGCCGGGGCATCGGGACGGCGTCGTGGCGCATCAGTCGCCGGGTGCGGCGTCCGGCCCACCCGCCTCGGCGAGGGCGCGGTCGGCCATCTTGCGCAGCACCTGGGCGAACGTCTCGGGTTCCTGGGCGCCGGGGATCGCCCACCGCCCGTTGATGACGTAGGTCGGGACGGCGGTGATGCCTTCGTCGTTGGCGGCGTCGAGGTCGGCGCGAACCTCGGCGGTCCCACGATCGGAGGCGAGGAACTCGACGATCTCCGCCCGGTCGAAGCCGACATCGGCGGCGCAGTCGGCGAGTGTGCCGGGGTCGCCGACGTTCGCCCCGTCGGTGAAGTAGGCCTTGAGGAGCCGTTCCTTCATCGCATCCTGCGGCACCGGCGAGCCGGGCTGCCCGGCGAGCCAGATGAGACGGTGGGCGAGCAGCGTGTTCGCCCGCAGCGCCCGGTCGAGATGGAAGTCGAGGCCGACGGTCGCCGCCGTGGCGGTGACGTTGTCGATGATCGCCGCCGCCCGTTCGGGGCCGCCGAACTTCTTGGCGTAGGTCTCGCTGACCGGACGGGCGGTACCGGGGGACGCCGTCGGGTCGAGCTGGTAGGCGTGGTACGTGACCTCGAAGTCGACGTCGGCACCCTCGGCGGCGAGCGCTCGGCGAACCTCGTCGAGCCCGGACGCGAAGCGCCGCTTGCCGATGTAGCACCACGGGCACACGACGTCGGACCAGATGTCGACGGTGACCGTCGGGGGCGTGGTCGTCGTGGGCGACGAAGTCGGTGGCGTCGAGACCGTCATGTCCCCACGCTAGGCGCCTATCGTCGGGACTCCATGAGCGAGCGCCCCGAGGACGTCCAGGCGACTTACTGCCGCGACGCTCGTCGACACGTGGATCGCCCTCGGCATCCGCCATGCCGTGATCGCGCCGGGTTCGCGCTCGACGCCGATGGCGATCGCCATCACCGACCGGCCCGAGCTGGCGGTGCACGTCGTCCACGACGAGCGGGTGGCGGCCTTCGTCGCGCTCGGGCTCGGCCTCAGCGGGACCCCTGCGCTGCTGTTGTGCACCAGCGGTACGGCGGCGGCGAACTTCTTCCCGGCGGTGGTCGAGGCGTCGCTGTCGGAGGTGCCGATGCTGGTGCTCACCGCCGACCGTCCCGAGGAGTTGCGTGGCGTCGGCGCGCCGCAGGCGATCGACCAGATCGACCTCTACGGCCGTCACGTCCGGTGGTTCCACGATCCGGGGGTGCCGGAGGAGACCGGGCGCGATGGCTGGCGCGGGTTGGCGGTCGAGGCGTGGCGGGAGGGGGCGAGCGGACCCGTGCAGCTCAACCTCGCCTTTCGTGAGCCGCTGCTCGGAACGGTCGGTGCGTTGCCGGACTGGGTCCCGATCCCCGGCACGTACACGGTCGGCAGTGACCCGTCCCGGGTCCCGCCCGAGGATCGCGTCGGCGGCACGCGGCGTGATCCTCGCGGGCGGTCGCAGTGGCGTCGACGACGCTGCGGTGCAACATCTCCACCGGCTGACGGGATGGCCGGTGCTCGCCGATCCGATCTCGGGCCTGCGGCACGTCGAGGGGACGGTCGTCCACGCCGACGCGTTGCTCCGCCACCCGCCCTTCGTCGAGCGGCACCGGCCCGAGGTCATCGTCCGTCTCGGCCGGCCGGCGGCGTCGAAGGTCGTCGCCCGGTGGTCGGCAACGGCGGGCGCACCGCTGGTGCAGGTCGGCGGGCCGGGTGTCATCGACCCCGATCACAACGTGCTCGCGGTGTGCTCGGTCGACGCCATCGTCGCCGTCCGTGAGGCGAGCGCCGACGTCGCGGCGATCGATGCCGGGTGGCTCGACGCCTGGCTCGATGCCGATGCCCGTGCCGGCGCGGCGATCGTGGCGACGCTCCAGGCGTACGACGAGGTCACCGAGCCGGGTGTGGCGCGCACGGTCGCCGACGGCCTGCCGGACGACGCCGAGCTGGTCGTCGCCTCGTCGATGCCCGTACGCGACCTCGAGTGGTTCGGCGGCCACCGCGCCCGGGCGCACGCCAACCGTGGTGCCAACGGCATCGACGGCACGTTGTCGACGGCGCTCGGCGTCGCCCTCACCGGGCGGCCGACGGTCGTGCTCACCGGTGACCTGGCCTTCGTGCACGATGCCAACGCCCTCGTCGCCCTGCCCGCTCGCGACGCCGATCTGCGGATCGTCGTCGTCGACAACGATGGTGGCGGCATCTTCTCCTTCCTGCCCCAGGCGTCCGCGCTCGGCGGGGCTCGGTTCGAGCAGTTGTTCGGCACGCCGCTCGGCGTCGACGTCGTCGCCCTCGCTGCCGCGCACGGGCTCGACACCCGGCTCGCCGGCTCGCTCGACGAGCTCGCTGCCCGTCTGACGCAGCGCGGCCCGTCGGTCACCGTGGTACGGACTTCCCGGCAGCGCAACGTCGAGGTCCACGACGAGCTCCACGCCGCCGTCGCCGCCGCGCTCTGAGTCCGGCGGTCAGGGCCGGATGAGGGCGCTGAGCATGGCCTGGAACTTGGCCTGGGTCTCGGCGAGTTCGGCGGCAGGATCGCTGTCGGCGACGATGCCGCCACCGGCCACAGACCGCGCCGAGCGGCGGTCGTCGGACAGCTCGGCACACCGGATCGCCACCGCCCACGTGCCGTTGCCGGCGCCGTCGACCCAGCCGACCGTGCCGCCGTAGCGTCCACGGTCGAAGCCCTCGACCGACTCGATCAGCTCGATCGCCGCCCCGCTCGGGTGGCCGCCGAGCGCCGGCGTCGGCGACAGCGCTCGAGCGAGCTCGACGACACCGGGGCCCGGCTGCGAGAGCATGCCCTCCATCCGCGTCCCGAGGTGCTGCACGTTGGCGACGGTGACGATCGACGGCTCCGGCTCCCAGTCGAGATAGCTGGCCCACGGGAGCAACGTGTCGTGCACGACGTCGATGACCACCCGGTGCTCGATCTGGTTCTTCGTGCTGGCGATCAGCTCGGCCGCGATGCGGGCGTCGTTGTCGACGTCGCCGGTGCGTGGGGCGGTACCGGCGAGCGGATGCGAGCGGACGACCGGCCCGTCGACTTCGACGAGCAGCTCCGGCGAGGCGCCGATGAACCCGTCGACGGAGTAGCGGTAGCTCGACCCGAAGCTCGCCCGCAGGCGGAGCAGCACGGCGTGGACGTCGATCGGCCGGCGCGCCGTGACGACGATCGGACGGGCGATGACGGCCTTGGTCAGCTCACCGCGCCGCACGGCATCGCGCGCCGTGGCGACCGCGGCGAGATAGTGCTCGGGCGGCACGCCAGGGTCGATGGTGTAGCTCGTCGCCGTCGCCTCGGGCGCAGGCGGTGGCGCGAGCGCCGCAGCGACGGCCTCGTCGGTGAACGCCGCCTCGTCGTCGCCGACGACGGTAACGGTCACCGTGCCGTCGCGGTGCTTGCGCACGGTGACGTGGGGGACCAGCAGTTCGGCGGGAGACCCCGGCCGGAACGGCAGCACACCCACCGCCACCGGTCCACCGGGCGTGACGCCGTCGTGATCGTGGTCGAGGGCGGCCAGCCAATCCGTCGCCTCGTCGGCTGGAAGTCGTGCCGCGACGCCGCGGCCCGCCAGGCCGACGGCGTCGCGCACGAACAGCACACCGTCGCCGCGGGCGACGTCGTTGAGATCGACCCCGGCCGTGGTGTACGCCGAGAGCGGCCGGGTGACGGCACGCACGGTCAGGACCGGGTGCCGACGAGCAGTTGGGTGAGGCCGCCCGAGAGGTGGGTGTGGCCGGCGTCGGCGAAGCCGGCTCGGCGGAGTGCGGCGATCATCTCGTCGGGTGACGGGAGGTAGGCGACGCTCTTGGGCAGGTAGCGGTAGGCCGCACCGTCGGACAGCAGGGCGCCGATGCGCGGCACGATCTTGCCGAAGTAGATGTCGTTGCCCATCCGTACGAGCGGGTTGTGCGGGATGCCGACGTCGAGCAGGGCGATGCGGCCGCCGGGACGCACGACCCGACCGAGCTCGTCGAAGAACGTCGGCAGATCGACGAGGTTGCGCAGGGCGAACCCGCAGGTCGCACCGTCGACGGAGCGGTCCGGCAGCGGCAACCGGAGGATGTCGGTCTGCACCCGCGGTGCCCCGGAGCGATCGGCGCGCAGCATCCCGAGGCTGAGGTCCATCGAGATCGGCCGGATCCCGGCCTTGGCGAGGTCGATGCACAGGTCGCCGGTGCCGCTGGCGAGGTCGATGACGACGCTCGCCGGTGCCAGCGCCAGGTCGCGCACGGCGCGTCGGCGCCACCGCACGTCGAGGCGCAGCGAGATGATCCGGTTGAGGCGGTCGTAACGCGGGGCGATGGCGTCGAACATGCCCTGCACGGCGGCGACCTTGTCGTCACCCTGCGGCAGTTCGTCGGTGTCCCAGGCGTTGCGTGGTGGACCGTCGACGGCTGGTTCCGATGTCACCGCGTCGAGGCTACGACGTCGTGCCGGCGGTCGCCGCGGCCATCTCCCGCGCCCAGCGGTAGTCGGCCTTGCCGCTCGGGGAGCGGACGATCTCGTCGACGTAGCGGATCACTTTGGGCAGCTTGTAGCGGGCGATGTGGGTCGCCGCGACCGCCAGCAGGCCCTCGTCGTCGGGCGCCACGCCGTCGCGCAGGCGGACGATGGCGACGACCTCGCTGCCCCAACGCTCGCTGGGGCGGCCGGCGACGATGCAGTCGTACACGCCGGGGTGGGCCTTGAGCGCCGCTTCGACCTCTTCGGCAAAGATCTTCTCGCCACCGGAGTTGATCGTCACCGAGTCGCGTCCGTGCAATTCGACGATGTTCGTCTCGACGTGCCGGGCTCGGTCGCCGGGGATGGCGTAGCGCACGCCGTCGACGACCGGGTACGTGCGCGCCGTCTTGGCGGCATCGCCGAGGTACCCCAGCGCCAGCCGGCCGGACTTGGCCAGCCATCCGATCTCCGGGTCGCCGGCTTCGAGGACACGATCGAGGTCGGCGGACAACACGACGTTGCCCGGCGTGATCTCGAAGCGGCCCGTCGTCGCCCCGCCACCGACCGAGACCTGCGACACCTGCCCGCCGGCCTCGGACGATCCGAGCCCGTCGACGATCATCACCGTCGGCAGGTGGGCGAGGAACTCCTCCTTGAGGTTCGCCGACAGCGGCGCACCACCCGACAAGATGACGGTGAGCGACGACAGGTCGTAGGTGCGGCCGTCGCGCTGCGCGTCGAGCTCGTCGAGGAGCGGCCGGGCGAAGGCGTCACCGACGATCAGCAGGAAGTTGATCTGCTCGCGCTCGATCAGCGACCAGATGTCGATCGGGTCGAGGCGTTCGGGCACCGACTGCACGAACACCGTGCCGCCGCCGAGCCACGTGCGAAAGCTCATCCAGTGCCCGGCGCCGTGCATGAACGGCGGCGCCAGCAGCGCCTTCAGCCCGGTGTTCGCCTCGGCGACGAAGTCGTCGATCGACGTTGCGGTCTTCGAGCCGCCGAAGCACTCGACCATCGCGTCTCCGTTGCGCCACATGACGCCCTTGGGCATGCCGGTGGTGCCGCCGGTGTAGAGCATGTACAGGTCGTCGGGGCTCCACGCCACGTCGGGACGATCGGGCGAGGCGGCGGCCAACGCCTCCTCGTACCAGACCGCACCTGGCAACAGTGGGTGACCCGAGTCGTCGGGCACCTGCAGGATCACCCGCAGATCGGGCAGCTCCGGGAGCACCTCGGCGAGCGTCGGTGTGAACGCCGAGTGGACGACCACCGCCGTCGCCTGCGAGTCGCGGAACAGGTACAGCAGCTCCTCGGCGACATAGCGGTAGTTGACGTTCAGCGAGGCGACCCGTGCCTTCAGCGCCCCGAGCATCGACTCGAGGTACTCGTTGCCGTTGTGCAGGTAGATCGCCAGGTGGTCCTGCCCGCTCTCGTGCCCGGCGAGCGCGTCGCGCTCGGTCGACACCCCGAGACCCTGGGCGATGAGGTGGTTGGCGAGACGCCGGGTGCGGTCGGTGATCTCCGCCCAGCTGAACCGTCGATCGCGGAACACCAGGCAGTCGGCGTCGGGACGCGTGGCGGCGATCGCCTCGTGGACCTCGGCCAAGCTGAACTCGGGGGAGCTGAACTCGGGCGCCGCCGCTCCGGGCTCGCTCACTCGTAGTACCGGAAGATCACCTCGGCGACACAGGACGGCTTGGGGGCGCCCTCGACCTCGAACACGAACTCCTGGGTCACCTGGACGCCACCGGCGACATCTTCGACCGACACCAGCGTGACACCGAGCCGGAGCTTGGAACCGACGGGGACGGGTGACGGGAAGCGCACCTTGCCGGCGCCGTAGTTGACGCCCATCGAGATGCCCGTGACGATGAACACCTGCGGGGCGAGCATCGGGCCGAGCGACAAGGTGAGGTAGCCGTGGGCGATCGGGCCGCCGAACGGGCCGGCCTTGGCGCGTTCGGGGTCGACGTGGATCCACTGGTGGTCACCGGTGGCGTCGGCGAACGTGTTCACCTGCTCCTGGGTGATCTCGACGTACGGGGAGTAACCGAGGTGCTCACCGACGAGCGTCTTGAGCTCGGCGAGGCCGTTGATCGTGCGGGTCATGTCGAGAGCTTGGCAAACTGGCCCGATGAGCGACGAAACCAGCGGACACGCGGACGACATTGATGTTCGCTCGGGTTTCATCACCTTCGTCGGGCGACCGAACGTCGGCAAGTCGTCGCTGGTCAACGCGATCTGCGGTCGCAAGGTGAGCATCGTCTCCGACAAGCCGCAGACGACCCGTCACCGGATCATGGGAGTCCTCACCCGGCCCGACGCACAGCTGGTGTTCGTCGACACCCCCGGCTTGCACAAGCCGGTGACGGCGCTCGGTCATCGGGTCAATGCCACCGCCCTCGACAGCGTCGCCGACGTCGACGTGACGTGCCTGGTGCTCGACGCGACGGCGCCCTTCGGCAAGGGCGACCGGTGGGTCGCCGACCGCATCGACATCGCCCGGTCGGTGGTCATCGTCAACAAGTCCGACATCGCCAGCCGCCAGCAGATGACGCGCATGCTCACCGCCGCCGGCGCGCTCGGTGCCGACGAGTACTTCCCGGTGTCGGCGCGCACGGGGGCGGGCATCGGGGTGCTGCTGGAACGGCTGGTCGAGCGGCTGCCGGTGGGTCCGAAGTACTTCCCCGACGACGAGGTGTCCGATCTGCCCGAGGAGCGGTGGGTGGCCGAGCTCGTGCGCGAGCAGCTGCTGGCCGTCACCCGCGACGAGTTGCCGTACTCGATCGCCACGCAGGTCACCGAGTGGGAGTGGCCGCGCATCCGCGTCGACATCATCGTCGAGCGCGACAGCCAGAAGGGCATGGTGATCGGCAAGGGCGGCCAGGTGTTGAAGCAGGTCGGCGAACGTGCCCGGGCCCAGCTGCCCGACGGCGTCTACCTCGAGCTGCGGGTCAAGGTCGACAAGGACTGGCAGCGCCGCCCCGAGCGCGTCGAACGCCTCGGCTACTGACACGCCGTCCGGGCTCGGGTCCGAACGGCAGCCCGTGGTCAGTCGGGGTGAGTTCAGCCGGTCGGCGGCGGCAGCGTGTCGGCCGCGGGCGCTGGCGCCGGGGTCGTCGGCGGTGCCGGTGCCGTCGTCGGCGTGGACGCCTGCAGGAGCACGCGGTAGTCGTCGAACGACACCGGCTGGCCGGGCTCGGCGAGGAGGCCGTTGCCGAGGCGCACCTGTGTCGGTTCGCCGTTGGTGGTGAACATCACCTGGCCGACGAAGCGCACGTTGGCGAGCATCGACGTGACGATCTGGGCGATCGCTTCGGTCTGCTCGGTGCTCGGGATGCGGTCGAACGTGGCGCCGTCGAGGTCGACCGTGAGCACGCCGGCGGACTCCGACGTGCCGACGATCAGCCCGTCCTCGATCAGCGTCTCGAGCGCCGAATCCTGCGGTGGACCCGCTTCGAGGACGTCGGCGATCTGGTCGGCGGTGAAGGGGCCGGGGAGCAGGTACGACACCGGCTGGAGGCGGCCGCGGGAGAGGAAGTAGATGTCGGCCGGCTCGACACGCAGCGGGGTCGACGTGGTGGTGTCGGGCGGGTCGACGATCGTGGTCGTGGTGGTCGTGGTGGAGGTGGTGCTCGTCGACGTCTGATCGAGACCGAACAGGATCTCGTCGGAGGGGATCTCGCTGTAGGTGCCTTCGCCGGTCGGCACGCCGCAGGCCGTCGTCAGCGCGCCGAGGCCGACGATCCCGGCGAGGGCGGTGCCGACGGCGAGCTTGCGTCCGCAGATCACGACGGTTCCTCGCCGTGGTGGGCGGTGACCCTCACGGGCAGCTCGACGACGAACCGTGCGCCGCCGCCGACGCGGTCTTCGACCCACGCCGCGCCCGACATCGCCGAGGCGTGCTCGGACACCAACGCCAGGCCGAGCCCGGTCCCGATGCGGTGGCGGGCGGCGCTGCCGCGGGCGTAGCGCTCGAAGATCCGCTCCCGCTCGCTGTTGGCAACGCCCGGGCCGCCGTCTTCGACGGCGAGGCGGAAGCGTCCCCCGGCGACCGGGGCGATCTCGATGCGCAGCGGCCCGCCACCGTGGATCCGTGCGTTCTCCAGCAGGTTGGAGAGAATACGCTCGAACCGCACCTTGTCGAGGGCGACCTCGTCGGCCATGCCGTCGGCGACGATGATCGGCACGTCCGGCTCGCCGACGCGGGCGGCGACGCGGCGGACCAGATCGGCGATCACGACGCCTTCGACGGTCAGGTCGGTGGCGCCGGCGTCGAGTCGTGCCAGCTCGAGCAGGTCGATGACCATCGCGTCGAACCGCCGGACCTGGCTGACGACGACGTCGAGCGCCTGTTGCGTGCGTTCGGGGATGTCGTCGCGGCGGGCATCGAGCACCTCAACGGCGGCGGCGAGGGCGGTGATCGGGGATCGCAGCTCGTGGCTGACGTCGGAGGCGAAGCGGGCCTCGCGCTCGATCCGTGCCTGGACGGCGTCGGCCATCTCGTTGAACGACCCGGCGAGGCGATCGAGGTCGGGGTCGGTCTCGGGGGCCAGCCGCGTGTCGAGTCCGCCCGAGGCGATCTCCTCGGCGGCGTCGGCAACCTGGCTGAGGGGGCGCAGCAGCCGGCGGCTGGTGGCGAGCCCGAACAGGGTCGCCAGGGCCACCGTGCCGAGCACCCCGAGGGCGAGGGCGGTGAGGATGGCGTTCAACGTCGACTCGGTGTCGGCGAGCGAGAACGCTTCGAAGTAGCCGGTGTCGTACTCGGCGATCGACACGCCGACGGTGATGTAGTCCTTGCCGTTGATCGTCGAGATCTCGGTCGCCGTGGCCCCGTTGTCGACGGCGTCGACGAGGCGCTCCGGGAGGTCGCCGAGCGTGTAGCGCTGGTCGGTGACGGACGTGCGCCGGATCGGGTCGCCGGGGGAGGTGGCGACGGCGAACCCGTCGGGCTCGGTGCGCAACTGGTCCTCGAAGAACACGCCGATCGAGTCGGGGTCGAGGGTGAGCTGCTGGCGGACGAGGTCGGCGTTGACGAACGCCTGCTGGCGGGCGCCGTTCTCCTCGTCGTCGAGCAGGTTGTTGCGGGTGAGGCCGTAGGTGACGCCGATCAGGGCGATGCCGGCGAGCAGCGCGATGAATGCGAAGAAGAGGGTGACCCGGGTTCGCAATCGGAGGGAGCGACGCCATGCCACGGGCTGCAAGTGTTGCAGGTCGTCCGGTCTCGGCGGGTTTCACGCGCTGCCGGTGAGGCGCCAGGGGGAGGAAGGCACCCCACCGGGGCAGCGTGAACGAGTGCTATTGTCGTCACGCTCTGTGACGAAGCGTTGCGTGGAGTGTGCGTTTTGTGTAACAAGACACGACGCTGCACCGATCACGTCACCGGCCGGGCAGCGCGGCCATACTGAATCCTCGCCATGGAGTCGCTGCTGTTCATCGAGGACGACGACGGGATCCGTCTCGCCCTCACGCTGGCGCTCGAGGACGAGGGGTACTCGGTGCGCGAGGCGGCCAACGGCACCGACGGCTTGGCGGCGTTCGACCAGTTGGCGCCCGACCTGGTGCTGCTCGACCTGCGTCTGCCCGACATGTCGGGCTTCGACGTGTGCCGCACGCTGCGGGCCAAGAGCATCGTGCCGATCATCATCATCACCGCCCAGACCGACACCCACGACATGGTCGCCGGGCTCGAGGCGGGTGCCGACGACTACGTCACCAAGCCGGTCGTCCCCAAGGAGCTGGCGGCGCGGATCCGGGCGCTGCTGCGCCGCGTCCACCGACAGGTCGGCCTCGGCAGCGCCCCCGAGGCCTCGGTCTTCGGCGACGTCGAGGTGCGCCGCGAGCAGGGCATCGTCCTCAAGCGCGGCGTCGAGGTCAACCTGACCAAGACCGAGTTCCGGTTGATGTGCGAGTTCGCCGACCACGCCGGCGCCGTGCTGTCGCGCGATCAACTGCTCGAGCGGGTGTGGGGGTACGAGTACCTCGGTGACTCGCGTCTCGTCGACGCCCACGTGCGACGCCTGCGGCTGAAGGTCGAGGACCATCCCGACGAGCCGAAGCTGATCGTCACCGCCCGCGGCGTCGGCTATCGCCTGATGACGTCCTGACCGCTCACGTGTTCCCGATCTCGGTCAGGATCTTCCCGCTTTCCGGGCACAATCCGACCGAGATCGAAGGGGATCGAAGGGGATCGAAGGGGATCTCGTCAGGAGCTGGTGTAGAGCTCGTCGATCTCGACTGCGAAGCGGGTCATCACACCACGGCGCTTGAGCTTCGACGTCGGGGTCAACACGTCGGAGTCGGGGAGCCACTCGTCGGGCAGGACCTTGACCCGCTTCACCGCTTCGGCGTTGTTGAACTCGGCCATCGCGTCGCGGACGCCGGCTTCGATCTCGGCGATCACCTCGGGGTTCTGGGCGAGGCGGGCGGGCGTCGCCTCCTCGCCGGTGAGTCCGTGGTCGCGTGCCCATGCCGCGGCGGTGTCGGGATCGAGGACGACGAGCGCCGACACGAACGGACGCTGATCGCCGATGGCGCACGCCTGGCCGACCAGCGGGATCATCTTCAGCGCACCTTCGAGGTTCGCCGGGCTGACGTTCTTGCCGCCGGCGGTGATGATCAGCTCCTTCTTGCGGTCGACGATGCGCAGGTAGCCCTCGTCGTCGAGGATCCCGATGTCACCGGTGTGCAGCCAGCCGTCGTCGTCCAACGTGTCGGCGGTCTGCTCGGGGAGTCCGAGGTAGCCGACGAAGATGTTGCCGCCGCGTGCGAGCACCTCGCCGTCGGGTGCGATCATCACGTCGACACCGATCGCGGGACGTCCCACGCAGCCCGGCTTGGGCACGTTCGCCCAGGTGAGCACGGCCGTCGTCTCCGAGAGGCCGTAGCCCTCGGTGAGCGGCACGCCGATCGCCCGGAACCACGAGAGGATCTCGGCCGGCAGCGGGGCTGCACCGGTGATGCAGATCTCGGCCTGGTCGAGGCCGATCAGGCTGCGCACGGTCTGGAAGGCGACCTGGTCGAGGAAGTTCCACGTGTCGATCTCGTCCTGGGTGGCCGTGCCGGCGGCCATCTTGGCGGTGATCGGCAGTGCCGCCTCGACCGCCTCGGCGAACGGCTTGGCCTTGTCGGGGTCGGCACCGACGGCGGCGTTGACGCCGGCGTAGAGCTTCTCCCAGACACGCGGCACGCCGATCAGGATGTTCGGACGGATCGCCGTCGTGTAGGCCGTGAGCTGCGACGTCTCGGGGCAGCAGGTGACCTCGGTCGCCATGTCGATGAGGTAGTAGTGGCCGATCAGGCGCTCGAAGATGTGCGCCATCGGCAGGTAGGACAGATGGCGCTTGCCGGCGAAGTCGTCGATCGTCGTCTGGTCGAGCATCGTCTGCCCGACCGACTCCAACGTCCAGACGACGTTGCGGTGGGTGAGCATGACGCCCTTGGGCGGACCGGTCGTTCCGGAGGTGTAGATGATCGTCGCCAGGTCGTCGGGGAGTGCGGTGGCCGAGGCGTCACGCAGGTCGAGTGCCTCGTGGGCGGCGAGATCGGCGTAGCGGACGACGTCGTCGCCGGCCACGTCCGATTGCTCGACGATCACCAGCTGCTCGATGGTCGGGAGTGCGCCACGCACCTTGAGGAAGCGCTCGAGGAACCCGTCGTCCTCAACGATCGCCACCTTCGCCCGGCAGTCGTTGACGACGTAGTCGATCTGCTCCGGTGCCGAGGAGTTGTAGATCGACACGGGCGTCGCACCGAGGAACAGAGCGGCGAGGTCGAGTGCGTGGAACTCGGGCCGGTTGCGCAGCATCATCACGACGGTGTCGCCGCGGCCGACGCCCAGCGAGGCGAGCCCGGCGGCGAGGCGGGCCGTCACTTCGGCCAGCTCGCCGAGCGTCCAGCCCGCCCAGTCGTCGCCGTCCTTCCACCGCAGGACGGTGACGTCCGCGTTGCGCTCGAGGTTGGAGAGGAAGCGCATCGGCACGTTCTGGCCGTCGATGCGCGCGTCGAGGTCGGAGCCCGTCGTCATCGTTCCAGTGTCGCATGGTGCGGCGCCGACGAGGCAAAGAACTGCGCGACGTCGCAGGCGGCCCGGTCAGCCGGGGTGGCGGGCGAGGAAGTCGACCACGGCGTCGGAGAAGACGTCGTTCTTGTCGCCGGCGATCATGTGCGCCGCCCCGGCGACGTCGACGTACTCGGCGTGGGGGACGAGGGCGAGGAACTCGTCGACCTCGGCCTGGGTGACGAGGTCGGAGAGCTTGCCGCGCACGAGGAGAATCGGCAGCGTCAGCCGGGCGAGCACCGCCTCGAGTTCGCCGTGGGTGCGATCGCGGGCGTGCTCGCTGCCGTGGCCGGAGCGCACGCTGAGGAACTTCGGGTCCCAGTGCCATCGCCAACGTCCGTCGTCGCCACGGCGAAGGTTCTTGGCCAGGCCCGACAGGTCGGATGGGCGCGGGCGGTGCGGTTGGTAGGCGGCGATCGCGTCGGCGGCCTCGTCGAGGCTGGCGAATCCAGCGTCGGCGTCCTTGGCCATGAAGCCGAGGATCCGCTCGACTCCGGCCTCGGCGGGTCGAGGGGTGATGTCGACGAGCACCAGCGAGCTGACGGGCTGCTGTTCGGCGGCCACGGCGAGCAGCCCGGTCATCCCCCCGAGCGACGCTCCGACCCAGGCGGTCGGCGTCCCGAGCCAGTCGACGACGGCCAGCACGTCGTCGCGGAACGCACTCATCTGGTAGTCGCCGTCGGGCGCCCACGTGGAGTCGCCGTGGCCGCGCAGGTCGATCGACAACACGCGGTGCCCCCGGGCGGCGAGCACGGCCGCCGTGCTGCCCCACGAGTGCCGGGTCTGCCCGCCGCCGTGAGCGAGGACGACTGCCGGACCGTCGGCATCCCAGAGGTCGCCGGTGAGCGTGACGCCGGTCGGGGTGTCGATGGTGACGATGCGGGCCGCGCTCACGACGTCGCCCCGCGTGTCCACGACGGCGGGCGCTTCTCGGCGAAGGCGAGCATCCCCTCGGCGCCCTCGGGGCTCTGGAAGAGCTCGTCGGACAGGCGCTGCATCTCGGCGAAACCGTCCTCGCGATCGAGCGTGGGGACGGTCCGCAGCAGGTGCTTCGTCGCCCGCAGCGCCATCGGACCGCCGGCGAGCAGGCTGTCGGTCAACGCCGTGACGCTGGCGGCGACGTCGTCGCTGACGTGGCTGACGAGGCCGATCGCCCGCGCCTCGTCGGCGGAGAACGGTTCGCCCGTGAGCATCGACGCGGCGATCAGGCTGGCCGGGACGCGGCGGAGGATCGGCACGGCGATGATCGCCGGCGCCACCCCGATGCGCACCTCGGTCAACGCGAACGTCGTGGTCCGGGCGACGACGGCGAGATCGCAGGCGGCCATCAGCCCGATGCCGCCGGCGCGTACCGCACCGTCGACCGCCGCGATCGACGGCATCGGCAGGTCCATCAGGCGACGCAGCACGTCGACGAACGGCGTCGAGTCCGGTGGGCCGGCGGCACGCTCCTTGAGGTCGGCGCCGGCACAGAAGGCGGGACCGCGGTGGCCGACGACGAGGACCCGCACGTCGGCGTCGAGCGCCCGATCGAGTCCCTCGTGGAGGCCGGCGACGAGGGCTCTCGACAGGGCATTGCGGTTCGCCGGCGAGTCGAGCGTGAGCGTGGCGACGTCGCCGGCGATCTCGACGTCGACGGGGCGCTGCATCGCCTCGACGGTAGCGAGCCCACCTGCGACGGCTCCCATCGCACCGCTACAGTCGGCCTGGTGAACGACGAGATGCTCGACAAGGTCCGCAACGGCTCCGGCTTCATCGCTGCGCTCGATCAGAGCGGCGGCAGCACCCCGAAGGCGCTGCGGCTGTACGGCATCGAGGACGACCAGTGGTCGACCGACGACGAGATGTTCGACCTCATGCACGCCATGCGCACGCGCATCGTCACGTCACCCGCGTTCACGGGTGACAAGGTCCTCGGGGCGATCCTCTTCGAGCAGACCATGGATCGCCAGATCGACGGCCGTGGCTCGGCCGACTACCTGTGGAACGTCAAGCACGTCGTGCCGTTCCTCAAGGTCGACAAGGGCCTCGCCGACGTCGCCGACGGCGCGCAGGTGATGAAGCCGATCCCCGATCTGCGGGCGCTCCTCGACCGGGCGGTCGGCCTCGGGGTGTTCGGCACGAAGATGCGTTCGGTCATCGCCGCCGCCGATGCGGCCGGTGTCGAGGCGGTCGTCGCCCAGCAGTTCGACGTCGCCACGCAGATCATCGATGCCGGCCTCGTGCCGATCATCGAGCCGGAGGTCGACATCACGATCGCCGACAAGGCGGAGGCCGAGGCACTGCTCCGCGATCACATCGCCCAGGCCCTCGACGCCCTGTCGGCCGACCAGCAGGTGATGTTGAAGCTGTCGATCCCGACCGTCGACGACTTCTACACGCCGCTGATCGAGCATCCGCGAGTCGTCCGCGTCGTCGCCCTGTCGGGCGGCTACCCGCGCGACGAGGCCAACGAGCGGTTGGCCCGCAACCACGGGATGATCGCCAGCTTCTCGCGGGCGCTGACCGAGAACCTGTCTGCCGGCCAGTCCGCTGCCGAGTTCGACGCCGCCCTCGCCGAGACGATCGACAGCATCTACGCCGCCAGCCTGACCTGACCGTCACCACAGGGGTCAGACCCCGGATGTCACGCGTGACCAACGGGGTCTGACCCCTGTCGTAACGGGTCAGTCGTCGGCGGTGATCTGACGCAGGAACGACTCCACGTCGGCGCGGACGCGAGTGCGCTTCATCGGCGGCAGCGTGCGGATGATGTCCCAGCGGTAGCTCGCCTTGCCGAGCCGCGGGTCCATCACCGCCACCACGCCACGGTCGGTCGCCGAGCGGATCAGCCGCCCGCACGCCTGGGCGAGCATCACCGACGCGCGCGGCACGTCGATCTCGCCGAACGCCGTCGGGCCGAGCAGCTCACGGCGGGCGCTCAGGAGCGGGTCATCGGGGCGGGGGAACGGGATCCGGTCGATCACCACCAGCGACAACGTCCGGCCCGGCACGTCGACGCCCTGGAAGAGGCCGGCGGTGGCGAACAGGCTCGTCGCCTCGCTCTCGGCGAACGCCCGGATCAGCGCCGGCTTGGGCATGTCGCGCTCGGGTGAGGATCGGCAGGTCGATGCGTCCCCGCAGCGCCTCGGCGGCCTCGTCCATCGACCGCCAACTGGTGAACAGGGCCAGGGTGCGCCCGCCGGCTGCAGTGATCAGCGCCTCCAGCTCGTCGTGCACGGCCGCACGGAACCCGGCGCTGTTCGGGTTCGGCAGGTGCAGGGCGCAGTAGAGCATCGAGTGCGCCTCGTAGTCGAACGGGCTGCCGACGTCTTCGACGGTCACGTGACCGTCGGGGATCCCGACCCGATGAACCAGCGCGCCCGGGATGGTGGCGCTGGTGAGGATCGCGGTGCGCTTGCTCCACACGCCTTCGCGCAGCGCCGGACCGACGTCGAGCGGGGCGACCTCCAACCGCGGCGAATCGGGGCTGCCCGACACGAACGCCACCGTGCCCTCGCGACCCTCGATCGCCATGTCGAGCTGCTCGATCGCCCGCCCGGTCAGCTTGGTCGCCCGCAGCATCCGCTGCTTGGCCTCCTCGACCGACGTGTCGATCGCGGTGAGCACTTCGCTGACCCGCCCGAGTCGCAGGCGAGCGTCGGTGAGGACGTCCTGCACGGCGTCGGGGAGCGGGGTCGGCAGGCGCTGACCGACGTGCGGCGTGAGGACCGTGCGCAGCCCCTCGGCGATCTCGGCGACCGAACCCAGCAGCTGTGGGTCGGTGACGATGCGCCCGACGATGGCGGACAGGGCGGTGAAGCGCCCGGGGGCGATCTCCGCGCCGACGGTGTCGCTCATGATGTCTTCGAGCACGTGTGCCTCGTCGAACACGACGACCCCGTGTTCGGGCAGGATCGCCCCGCCGCTGGCCACGTCGAGCCCGTAGAGGTGGGTGTTGACGACCACCACGTCGGCCGCCGCCGCCCGGCGCCGCGCCTGCTCGGCGAAGCACGGATCGCCGAGCGGACAGCGGTCGCCGCCCGGGCACTCGTCGCTGCCGACGCTGACCGCCCGCCAGGCGTTGTCGGACGGACTCCAGTCGAGCTCCGCCTGGTCACCCGTCGGCGACGACCCGGACCACTCGGCGAGCCGCCGGATCTCCGCCCGCGTCTGGACGGCCATCGTCTCCAACTCCAGCTGGCCCTGCTGGTCGGCGCTCATCTCGCGCAGCCGCTGCAGGCAGACGTAGTTGCTGCGCCCCTTGAGCACCGCCCAGTCGAAGTCGACGTCGAGATGCTCGGCGAGGAACGGCAGGTCCTTCGTCGCCAGTTGGTCCTGGAGCGCCTTCGTCGCCGTGGCGACGACGACCGTGGTGTCGGCTTCGATCGCCGGGATCAGGTACGCGAGCGTCTTCCCCGTGCCGGTGCCCGCCTGCACCACGAGGTGTCGCTTGTCGGCGATCGCCGCGGCGACGAGCTCGGCCATCCGCCGCTGACCGGGCCGATCCTCGGCGTTGGCAAGCTCGGCCGTGACGTGACCGAGCGTTTCGCCGATCGCGGCGTCGCCGGGTGCGTTCATCGAGCGAGGGCGAGCGCGGCGTCGAGCTCGTGCTCGTCGAAGTCCGGCCACGGGGCCGGCGTGAAGTAGATCGATGCACCCGCCGACTGCCACAGCAGGAAGTTCGACACCCGCTGCTCGCCGCTGGTGCGCACGAGGACGTCGACGGGCGGGAGATCGGGCAGGTAGAGGTGCTCGCCGATGGAGTCGACCGTGACGCCATTGGGCTCTCGACGGGCGGCCTCGACGGCGGCAACGAGTTCGGAACGGCCGCCGTAGTCGAAGGCGACGGTCAGCAACATGCCGGTGTTCGACGCCGTGTCGGCGATCGCCTTGCGGATCGCCCGTTGCACGTAGCGCGGGGTGCGGGCGACGGGGGAGTCGAACGGGCGCCCGATCCACTGGATGCGCACGTTGAGCTCGTTGAGCTCGGCGACGCGTCCGAACAACTTCTCGTGGAGCCCGAGGATGTGGCGCACCTCGGGACGTGGCCGCTGCCAGTTCTCGGTGGAGAAGCCGAAGACGGTCAGCCAGCCGATGTTGCGACGGACGGCGATGCGCACGAGGCGCGCCAGGTTCTCCTCGCCCTCGGTGTGGCCCTCCGTGCGGGGGAGGCCGCGGCGCCCCGCCCAACGCCCGTTGCCGTCCATGATGCAAGCGACGTGGAGCGGACGCTCGGTCGACGGTTCGGACACGCGACCACGCTACCCACCCGCCAAGTGACGTTCGGGGACGGGTCCCTCTCGTCACGTGCTCGCCTTCCCCGTGCGTGGCCGCGGCGTTCGAGGGTGGCCGTGGAAGAATGGACCCGTGGCCCCTCCCACCTCGTCGACCGCTGCGACCGGGACCTCGGCGGCTGCGGCCGCCCAGGGCGACCGCTCCACCGACCAGCTGCTGCGACACATCATGGTCGTCGGCGGCACACTGGCCGACTGGGCGGCACTCGGCGCGGCCCGCTGGGACGAGCGCGTGCAGGGTCTCGGTTCCGTCGCCGACCAGGCCGGTGCCTCGTACCTGACGCTGCGGGCCTACGAGTCCGGCGTCGATCCCGTCGAGCTCGACGGCTGGGAACGCCAGGTCGGCGGTTGCCACGTGATCGTCGACCCCTGCGGCGACGGGCGAGCGCGGTTCGCCGAGGCGATGCAGCACCTCGATCCGGCCGAACCGGTCAACGAGGCGACCGTCGGCGAGGTGCTGTACGCGCCCGCCGACACCGAGCCCGACCTGATCGTCGTCCTCGGACCGTCCACCCGGCTCCCGCCGTCGCTCGTGTGGGAGCTGGCGTACGGCGAGCTCGTGTTCGTCGCCTTGCGGTGGGAGGACCTCACGCCGGACCACCTGCTCGATGCGATCGCCGACTTCGCGCAGCGGTCGCGTCGCTTCGGCGGACTCGACGAGTGAGCGAGCTCTATCGCGACACCGGCGTCGTCCTGCGCACCTACAAGCTGCGCGAGTCCGACCGCATCGTCGTGTTCCACACCGCCGAGAACGGCAAGGTGCGCGCCGTGGCCAAGGGCGTGCGCAAGACGAAGTCACGCTTCGGCGCCCGGCTCGAGCCGATGAGCCACGTGCGGTTGTTGCTCTACCGGGGCCGCGAGCTGGACATCGTCAGCCAGGCCGAGGCGGTGGAACCGTTGTCGCCCATGCTGTCCTCGCTCGACCGGGCGTCGCAGGGGCTGGCCGTGCTCGAAGCGGTCGATCAGCTGTCGCTCGAACGGGAACCGAACCCGCAGCTGTACCGCATGGTCGTCGGCGTGTTGCGGACGATCGCCACCGATCCGTCCCCACTCAACGTCGCCGCCTTCTACTGGAAGTTGCTCGCCAACGAGGGCATGCGGCCCGAGCTCGACCGTTGCCTGCGGTGCGGCGAGGAGGGCGCCGGCGTGCAGTTCGTCGCCTTCGACCTCAACGAGGGCGGCGTGTTGTGCCGCAACTGCCGTTCCGGGCAGTCGATCAGCCCCGCCGCCTTGGCGATCGTGCGCGACATCCTCGGCGGTCGGCTCGTGCAGGCGTTGGCGCTGCCGGACTCTCCGGCGACCCACGAGGTGTCGTCGTTGGCGACCCGCGCCCTCGAGTTCCACATCGAACGTCGCCTCAAGGCCGTGGCGATGTTCGAGTCGCACTGAGCCGTTGAGGCCGGGCCGGGAATCGCAGGGCGGGGTGCTCGGGGGCGTCGGTAGCCTCGGGGATCATGGCTGCGACCGACCTCGAACAGATCGTCAGCCTCTGCAAGCGCAGGGGCTTCGTCTACCAGTCGGCGGAGATCTACGGCGGATTCCGGTCGACGTACGACTACGGCCCCCTCGGATCGCTGCTGCTGCGCAACGTCAAGGACGCCTGGGTGCGCTCGGTCGTGCAGCAGCGCGACGACGTCGTGCTCATCGACGCCGCCATCCTCAGCCCACCCCAGGTGTGGGAGGCGTCGGGCCACCTGGCCAACTTCACCGACCCGCTCGTCGACTGCACCAACTGCAAGCAGCGCTTCCGGCTCGACAAGCTCGACGATCCCGACATCTGCCCGAACTGCGACGCCAAGCACAGCTTCACCGAAGCCCGCGCCTTCAACTTGATGTTCAAGACCCAGGCCGGCCCGGTCGAGGGCACCGGCGCCGACGCCTACCTGCGTCCCGAGACCGCGCAGGGCATGTTCACCAACTTCGGCCAGGTGCTGCAGACGTCGCGCAAGAAGCCGCCGTTCGGCATCGCCCAGGTGGGCAAGAGCTTCCGCAACGAGATCACGCCGCAGAACTGGATCTTCCGCACCCGCGAGTTCGAGCAGATGGAGCTCGAGTTCTTCGTGCCGCCCGCCGAGTCGGCGCAGTGGTACGAGTACTGGTGCAACGAGCGGCTGAACTGGTACGTCGAACTCGGCATCCCCGCCGAGATGCTGCGCCTGCGGGCGCACGACGCCGACGAGCTGTCGCACTACTCGGCGGGCACGTCCGACGTGGAGTTCACGTTCCCGTGGGGCTTCGACGAGCTCGAAGGCATCGCCCAGCGCACCGACTACGACCTCAAGCAGCACAGCGAGCACTCCGGTGAGCGCCTCGACTACTTCGACCCGCAGACCAACGAGCGCTACGTGCCCTATGTGATCGAGCCGGCGGCGGGAGCGACCCGCACGATGGCTGCGTTCCTGCTCGCCGCCTACGACGAGGACGTCGTCAACGGCGAGACGCGCACCGTGCTCCGCCTCCACCCGCGTCTCGCGCCGTACAAGGTCGCCGTGCTGCCGCTGTCGAAGAAGGACACGCTGACGCCGCTCGCCCAGGAGATCCGCGCCAAGCTCGCCGACCGCTACATGGTCGACTACGACGAGACGCAGAACATCGGCAAGCGCTACCGCCGTCAGGACGAGATCGGTACACCGCTGGCGGTCACCGTCGACTTCGACTCGCTCGAGGACCACGCCGTGACGGTGCGCGACCGGGACACGACCGAGCAGGTCCGCGTCCCCATCGACGAGCTGCTGTCGACCGTCGCCGACCGCCTCGGCTTCTAGCGAGACGGTGGGCCGCGGGCCAGGACTCGCTTCTCCCACCAGCGTTACAACAGGGGTCTGACCCCTGTTGTAACGCTGTCGGTGTCGGGCGCTACGGTCGGCGGCCATGAGTCAAGTAGCGATGATCGCCAAGTTCACCTGCATCGACGGCAAGCGAGACGACCTGTACGCCGGTCTCGCCCCGATGATGGACCACGTCGGTTCGGAGGACGGCACGTTGCTCTACCAGCTGCTCGAGGACCCGAACGACGCCAACGTCGCCTACATGTACGAGCTCTACGCCGACGGCGACGCGCTCCAGGCGCACAGCACCAGCGACGTCATGAAGCAGATCATGAACGCCTTCGGTGGCATCCTCGCCGGTCGCCCCGAGCTGACGATGCTCACGCCGGTCCGCGGCAAGGGCCTCTGATCGGCAGCGGCGGCTCGATGGCGACGTACCTCGACACGATCCTGGAGCGTCATCGGGCCACCGCTCGGCTCGACGACCGCCCGCTCGACGAACTCGTCGACGAGGCGCGGGCGATGCCGCCGACGCGCGGGTTCCGCGCCGCCCTGCGCGGCCGGCAGCAGCTCGGTGTGATCGCCGAGATCAAGCGCCGCTCGCCGTCGAAGGGCGACCTCAACGTCGGTCTCGAGCCGTCCGAGTGGGCGGCCACCTACGAGCGCGGCGGCGCCACCTGCCTGTCGGTGCTCACCGACGAGGAGTTCTTCGGCGGTTCCGTCGCCGACCTCACCGCCGCCCGGGCGGCGTGCTCGCTCCCCGTGCTGCGCAAGGACTTCACGGTCAGCGCCCACGACGTCGCCGATGCGCGGCTGATGGGTGCCGACTGCGTGTTGCTGATCGCCGCCGCCCTCGATCCGGCCGAGCTCGCCGATTTCCACGCCCTGGCGATCGACATCGGCCTCGACGTGCTCGTCGAAATCCACGACGAGGCCGAGCTGGAGGTCGCCGTCGACGTCGGGGCGACACTGATCGGCGTCAACCAACGCGACCTCGTGACGTTCCAGGTCGACCACGAACGGGCCCAGCGGATGGCCCGCCTGATCCCCGACACCGCGGTGCGCGTCGCCGAGTCGGGTGTGCGCGGCGGCGACGACGCCCGCACCCTCGCCGCCGCCGGCTACGACGCCGTGCTCGTCGGCGAGACGCTCGTCACCAGCGGCGACCCGGTGGCGGCAATCGCCGACCTCATCGGGTGACCTGCTTTTCGTGATTTGATCCGGCAATCATTGCCGCGCCGAATCACGAGAACGGACTGGCGGCCCGGATCGCGGCGACGACCCGGATCGGCGCTTCCTGCGGTGGATTGTGGCCGCAGCCCTCGATCACGTCGACGGACAGCAGCGACGTGAAGCGGTGCAGTCCGAGCGACGCCTCGATGTCGCGGCCTGGCGGGTCGACGCCGTCGTCGGCACCGGCGAGCACGACCGTCGGCACCTCGATCGACGGTTGCGACCGCAGCGCCACTTCGATCGCCTCGTCGCGCGGGTCGCCCGGGACGAGCCCGAAACGGTGGCGGTAGGAGTGGACGACGACGTCGACGAAGTCGGGGTTGTCGAACGATGCCGCAGTCGCCGCGAACGTCGCGTCGTCGGCATCCCACGTCGGCGACCAGAGGCGCCACAGCAGCCGACACAGTGCGGCGCGGTCACGCTCGAGCCCGAGGCGCCCGCGCTCGCCGTGGAAGTAGTACTGGTACCAGAAGCGGTGCTCGGTCTCGGGAGGCGCCGGTTCGACGGCGGCGCCGATGTCCTGGATGTTGTACCCGCCGGCGGTGACCAGGCCGCTGACGCGCTCGGGCCACAGGGCGCTGACGATGCAGGCCGCCCGTCCACCCCAGTCGAAGCCGCACAGAACGGCGCGCTCCGCGTCGAGCCCGTCGAGCAGGCCGATGAGGTCGGCGGCGAGTGCCGCCTGCTGCCCGGAGCGGACGACGTGGTCGCCGACGAAGCGCGTCGGACCGAAGCCACGCAGGTACGGCACGACGACGTGGTGGCCGTCGTCGGCGAGCGGGCCGGCGACGGCGTCGAAGCAGCGCGGGTCGTATGGGAACCCGTGGAGCAGGACCACCAGCGGGTCACCGGGGCGGCCGTGTGACTCGTAGGCGATGTGCACGACGTCCGTCGTCACGATCGCCGCGGTGGTCATGGCGCCGGCCGTGCGGTCAGTTCGACCACGATCAGCGACCGGTGTCCATCTTCTTCCAGCGTTCGATGCCGTCCTCGATGCGCTGGTTGATCGTCTCCAGCACCGCCACCCGCGCCCACTTCTTGTGTTCGCCCGAGATCACGTCCCACGGCGCGTACTCGTGGTCGGTGCGTTCGAACATGTCCTCGGCGGCCTCGTTGTAGCGGTCCCACTTGGCCCGGTTGCGCCAGTCCTCCTCGGTCAACTTCCACGAGCGCAGCGGATCCTTGGCGCGGCTCTCGAAGCGCCGCAATTGCTCGTCCTTGGTGACCTGCAGCCAGATCTTGACGAGGATCACGCCTTCGACCACGAGGCTGCGCTCGAACTGGACGATCTCGTCGTAGGCCCGCGACCACTCCTCGTCGGTGGCGAACCCCTCGATGCGCTCGACGAGCACCCGTCCGTACCAGCTGCGATCGAACACGCACATCCCGCCGCGGCCGGGCACCTTGCTCCAGAAGCGCCACAGGAAATGGTGCCGCTTCTCGCGGTCGGTCGGCTTGGCGTAGGCGTACACGCTGTAGTGGCGCGGGTCGAGGCGTTCGACGACGCGCTTGACCGCGCCGCCCTTGCCGCCGGCGTCGGAGCCCTCGACGACGACCAGTAGGCCCGGGCCGACGCCGCCCTCGAGCTGCCCGCCCAACGACAGCCGGAGCTGCAAGAAGCGCTCCTGGGCGCTGGCGAGGCGTCGTTCGTACTCTGACGAGGAGAGTCGGGCGTTGTAGTCGAGCTCATCGAGTCGTCCCATGCCTCGCCGACGATACGACAGCACCTCGCCACCGGCTCCCATCGCACCGGCGCCATCGCCGGGCGCGCGGTCGATCTCGGTCGGAATCGTCCCGGAAAGCGGGCAGGATCCGACCGAGATCGCCGCAACGGCGGTGCCGCCGACGCTGTGCCGGATGACCGATGTCCGTGGGCGCGGCGCCGGAGTACGTTCACGGCGATGACGGCCGGGGGGTCAACGATGCGGTTGCGGGTGGCGTCGGGGACCGGACGCGTCGTCGTCGTGGCCGCCGCCGACCGCGGGTTCGCCGTCGAGGGGCAGGCCACCGTCCACCACGAAGACGGCCAGGTGACGCTCGACCGGGTGCGTGGCCGCGTGACCGTGCACGTGCCCGAGGACTCCGACGTCGTCGTCGGGACGACGTCGGGACGGATCCGCTTGACCGGCCGCCTCGGTGCCGTCGCCGTGTCGACCAAGTCCGGCCGGATCGACATCGACCGTGCCGCCTCACTCGACATCCGCGCCACGAGTTCCACGGTGAACGTCGGCGCCGTCGGTGGCACCTGCCGGATCCGCACGTCGTCGGGGCGCGTGCGGGTCGGTGCCTCGGGCGACGCCGACGTGTCGACACGCACCGGCCGGATCAGCCTGCGCGACGTCGCCGGTCCCGTCACCGCGCACAGCGTCACCGGACGCGTCACCGTGCAGATGGTCGAGGCGCACGACGTGCACGCCGAGACCGTCACCGGGCGCATCGAACTGACGATGCCGCGCGGGAGCGAGGTGCACCAGGTCGCCCCGGGCGCACCACTGCTGCCGCCGGGGAGCGGCTGCACCGTCGTCGCCCGATCGACGACCGGACGAGTCGTGGTGGCCTACCAGTGAGCGAGGCGACCACCGCCGGCACCGTCGTGTTCACGGACCTCGTCGGGTTCACCGAATACAACGACGCCTGCGGCGACGATGCCGCCGTCGAGGTGCTCGACCGGGTCCGCCGTGTCGCCGACGGCGCCGTCGCGCCCGTCGACGGGGCGCGGGTCGTCAAGGAACTCGGCGATGGCCTCCTGTTGTGGTTCCCGGTCGCATGCGAGGCGGCGACGCGGATGGCCGGTTTCGTCTCCTCGATCGCCGAACAGCGAGCCGAAGGCGGCTTCCCGCTCGCCGTCCGGGTCGGCATGCACGCCGGCGACGCCCGGCTGCGCGGCGACGACATCGTCGGCCAGACGGTCAACGTCGCCGCCCGGATCGTCGACCTCGCCGGGCCGATGGAGATCGTCGTGTCCGAGGCGTTCGTCGCTGCCTGCGGCCGATCCGCCGACCTGCCGGCGGTCGAGGCGATCGGTCCGACGAGCGTCAAGGGCGTCTCGGAACCGCTGTGGCTGTACCGCGTGGTCGTCCCGGCAACGGACTTCGAAGGGCTCCGGGCGCGCCGCTAGCATCGCCGGCGTGCAGGCTCACCGCGCCCCGACGACACACGGTGCGAACCGCGTGAGCGGCCGCTGATGTTCGTCAAGATCTGCGGCATCACGAACGAGGACGACGCCCTGCTGGCGGTGGCGATGGGCGCCGACGCCGTGGGGTTCAACTTCGTCCAGGGGTCGACGCGTCAGATCGCCGCCCAGGTCGCCTACGACATCACCCGCCGCTTGCCGCCCGAGATCCTGACCGTCGGCATCTTCCGCGACGAGCACCCGAGCAGGGTCCTCGACGTCGGCCACCGGGCGGGCGTGAAGGCGGTGCAGCTCCACGGGCGCGAGACGGCGGCCGACACCCAGGAGGTCGCCAAGGCGTTCCGCTGGGTGATCAAGGCGTTCAGCGCCCTCGATCCGAACCTGCCCAAGGCCGACCAGTACGGCACCGACATGATCATGATCGACAGCCCCGGCGGCGGTTCGGGCAAGGTCTTCGACTGGTCGCTCGCCGGCGACGCCCCCGACTCGGTGAAGCTGATCCTCGCCGGCGGGCTCAACCCCGACAACGTCGGTGATGCGATCGGCGAGGTCCGGCCGTGGGGTGTCGACGTGGCGACCGGCGTCGAGCGTTCGCCCGGCAAGAAGGACGCCCTGCTCGTCAAGCGGTTCATCGAGAACGCCCGCGCCCACGCCCCCGAGCAGTACCTCGGCGGCGACGACCTCCCCTACGACTGGAACGACGAGTGACCGACACCGACCGCGACCCGGCGTCGTTCCGCGCCCGCCCGGACATCACGGGCCGCTTCGGCGAGTTCGGTGGCCGCTTCGTCCCCGAGACGCTGGTGCCCGCCTGCCAGGAGCTGGAGGCGGCGTTCGACGACGCCTGGAACGACCCGGCGTTCCGCGCCGAGCTCACCCGTGTCCACAACGAGTACTCCGGGCGGCCCTCGATCCTGACCGAGTGCCACAACCTCGGCAGCCGGCTCGGGGTCAGGCTGATCCTCAAGCGTGAGGACCTCAACCACACCGGCTCGCACAAGATCAACAACGTCATCGGCCAGGCGCTGCTCGCCAAACGGATGGGCAAGCAGCGGATCGTCGCCGACACCGGCGCCGGCCAGCACGGCGTCGCCAGCGCCACCGCTGCGGCGCTGATGGGGCTCGAGTGCACCGTGTACATGGGTGCCGTCGACGTCGCCCGGCAGGAGCTGAACGTGTTCCGGATGCGCCTGCTCGGCGCCGAGGTGCACTCGGTCGAGTCGGGGAGCCGGACGCTGAAGGACGCCGTCAACGAGGCGATGCGCCACTGGGTCGCCAACGTCACCGACACCCACTTCTGCCTCGGCTCGGTCGTCGGCCCGCACCCGTATCCGTACCTCGTGCGCCAGTTCCAATCGCTGATCGGCGAGGAAGCGCGGGCGCAGATGCTCGACGTGACCGGGGCGCTGCCCGACGTCGTCGTCGCCTGCGTCGGTGGCGGCTCCAACGCGATGGGCATCTTCTCCGGCTTCGTCGACGACCCCGGCGTGCGCCTCGTGGGCGTCGAGCCGGCCGGCGGGGCGGCGATCGGTCGCGGCGTGCCCGGTGTGGTGCACGGCATGCGCTCCAATCTGATGCAGGACGAGGTCGGCCAGGTCGAAGAGGCGCTGTCGATCTCGGCCGGGCTCGACTATCCCGGGGTCGGGCCGGAGCACTCGTACCTGGCGTCGATCGGCCGCGCCGAGTACCCGTCGGCGACCGACGACGAGGTGATCGATGCGTTCGCCCTGCTCGCGCACACCGAGGGGATCATCCCGGCACTCGAGAGCGCGCACGCCGTCGCCTGGCTCGTGCGCGAGGCACCGACGATGCAGGGCCAGACGGTGCTGCTCAGCTTGTCGGGTCGCGGCGACAAGGACGTCGCCCAGATGATGGACATCCTCAAGGACCGGCTGTGACCGAACACGCGACCCGACCGATCGGGCGGATGGAGGCCGAGTTCCGGGCCAAGCGCTCCTCGGGCCGCAAGCTGCTCGTGCCGTACATCACCGGCGGCTATCCCGGCTGGGAGATGGCGATCCGTGCCGCGGCGGCCAATGGTGCCGACGCCATCGAGATCGGGATCCCGTTCTCCGACCCGGTGATGGACGGCCCGGTGATCCAGCAGGCGTCGCAGGCCGCGCTCGATGCCGGGATCACACCGCGAGCGGTGCTCGACGCCGTGCCCGATCTCGACGTCGACATTCCGCTCGGCGTGATGACGTACTACAACCTCGTCCATCACCCCGGTGTGACGCGCTTCGCCTCCGACCTCGCCCGCGCCGGGATCAGCGGGGCGATCCTTCCCGACCTGCCGCTGGAGGAGTCGGGGGAGTGGTGTGCCGCTGCCGACGCAGCCGGGATCGAGACGATCATGCTCGCCGCGCCGACCGCACCCGACGACCGGCTGCCGCGAGTCGCCGAGCGTGCCCGTGGGTTCTTGTACTCGGTCGGGTTGCTCGGGGTGACCGGCGAGCGCGACTCGCTGGCGTCGACGGCGACGTCGCTGGCAGAGCGCTTGAAGGCGATCACCGACGTGCCGGTGCTGGTCGGCGTCGGCGTGTCCAACGCCGAGCAGGCCTACGAGGCGACGCGCATCGCCGACGGCGTGGTGCAGGGCGCCAGCGTCGTCCGCCGGCTGATGGAGTCCGGGCCCGACGCCGTCGGCGACTACGTCGCCGAGGTCCGCGCCGCCATCGACGCCGAGTAACGAACGTCTGGGGACGGGTCCCGAACGTTCGTTAGACGGTCGGGGGCGGACCGTCGAAGCGGTCGATCGTCGTGAAGTCCTCGACCGGGCGGCGGGTCAGCTTCGTCGGCTGGTGCTCGGGGACGCCGAGGAAGATCGTGCTCACCAGGGCGTGGCCGTGGGGGAGACCGAGGGCCGGCGCCGCCGCCGGTTCGACGCGGCTGAGGAACGTCGTCATCACGCCGCCGAGGCCGTGCGCCCGTGCCGACAGCAACAGGTTCCAGCAGAACGGGAACACCGACGCCCCGCCCGTCATCGCCGGGCGGTCGAGCTCGCCGTCCATCAGCGCCACGTCCGCCAGATCGACGGCGACGGCGAGCACGACGGGGATCGACTCGATGTGGGTGAACAGGTCGTTCGGCTTGCCCGGTGCGACGCTCGCCGGACGGACGTAGTCGATGGCGTTGAACGGCGTGCCACCGAGCATCGCCGTCTCCAGGTACTCGTCCCACACCGGCTGCATCAACGTCGCCATCTCACGGCGCAGCATGCGGTCCTCGACGATCGCCACCCGCCACGGCTGACGGTTGCCGCCGGAGGGGGCGAAACGAGCGTCGTCGAGGATCGACAGCACCGTCGCCCGCTCGACCGGGTCGGCGGTGAACCGCCGGGCGGCACCGTTCGTGCGGATCGCCTCGCGGATGTCCATGTCGCGACCGTATGCGATGTGACGACCGTGCCGGGCGCCCGATGTGACCCTCATGACCGTCGAGGGTCACATGAGGGTCACATGAGGGTCAGATGAGGGTCACGTCGGGCCCGGCACCGGTGCCACGTCAGTTGCCGGCGGCGACCTTCTGGCGGACGATGTTGAGCGCCGAGCCGGCCTTGAACCACTCGACCTGTTCGGGGCTGAACGTGTGCACGGCCTCGAAGTCGATGGTCGAGCCGTCGGGCTTGACGATCTGGCAGCGGACGTTCTGGCCGGGGACCGGCGGCAGACCGAGGACGTTGATCGTGTCGTCCTCGCCGATCAGCTCGTAGGTGTCCGGATCGGCGAACGTCAACGGCAACAGACCCTGCTTCTTGGCGTTGGTCTCGTGGATGCGGGCGAACGAGCGGGCGAAGATGACCACGCCACCACGGAACCGGGGCTCCATCGCCGCGTGCTCACGCGACGAGCCTTCGCCGTAGTTGCGGTCGCCGATCGCCACCCAGCGGATTCCCGCCTCGTGGTACCGCTTGGCGATCTCCGGATAGGTCCGGGTCTCGCCGTCGGTGATGTCCTTGCCCGTACCGGCCTCGCCGGTGTAGGCGTTGACGGCACCGGCGAACAGGTTGCCGGAGATGTTCTCGAGATGACCGCGGTACTTGAGCCACGGGCCGGCCGCCGAGATGTGGTCGGTCGTGCACTTGCCCTGCGCCTTCATCAGCACCGGCAGGCCGACGTAGTCCTGGCCGTCCCACGCCGGGAACGGCTCGAGGAGCTGCAGGCGGTCGCTGGTCGGCGACACCTCGACGGTGACGGCCGACGCGTCGTCGGGCGGAGCCGTGAACGTGTCCTGGCCGGGGTCGTAGCCGGCGTCGGGGAGGATCTCGCCGACCGGCGCGTCGAGGGTCACCTCGCTGCCGTCGGGGGCGGTGATCGTGTCGGTCGTCGGGTCGAAGTCGAGCCGCCCGGCGAGGGCGATCGCCAGCACCGTGTCCGGCGAGGTGACGAAGCTGAGCGTCTTCGGTGAGCCGTCGTTGCGCTTCGGGAAGTTGCGGTTGTACGAGTTGACGATCGTGTTCGGGGCGCCGGTGATCGACTCGGGCCGGGACCACTGGCCGATGCACGGCCCGCAGGCGTTGGCCAGCACGGTGCCGCCGATCGCTTCGAGGTCGGCGAGCAGCCCGTCGCGCTCGATCGTCGCCCGGACCTGCTCGGAGCCGGGGGTGATCAGCAGTTCGCACTTCGCCGTCAATCCTCGGGCCGCGGCCTGGCGAGCGATCGAGGCGACGCGGGTGATGTCCTCGTACGACGAGTTCGTGCACGACCCGATGAGGCACGCCGACGGCTCGAGCGGCCAGTCGTTCTCGCGAGCGGCCGCACCGACGCCGGCGGCGCCGACCTTGTGCGCCCGGTCGGGGGAGTGGGGGCCGTTGATCAACGGCTTGAGCTCGTCGAGGTCGATCTCGATCAGCTGGTCGTAGAACGCACCGTCGTCGGCACGGAGGTGCTCGGCGACCTTGTCGGCGGCGTCGGCGATCGCCTCGCGCCCGGTCGCCTTGAGGTAGGCGGCCATGTTCTGGTCGTACGGGAAGTGCGACGTCGTGGCGCCGATCTCGGCGCCCATGTTGCAGATCGTCGCCTTGCCGGTGGCCGAGATCGAATCGGCGCCGGGGCCGAAGTACTCGACGATGGCGCCGGTGCCACCTTCGACGGTGAGCACGCGGGCGACCTCGAGGATGACGTCCTTGGGGCTCGACCAGCCGCTGAGCGTGCCGGTCAGCTTGACGCCGATGACCTTCGGCCAGCGGACGTTGAACGGGAAGCCGGTCATCACGTCGACGGCATCCGCGCCGCCGACGCCGATGGCGACCATGCCGAGCCCGCCGGCGTTCGGGGTGTGGCTGTCGGTGCCGATCATCATCCCGCCGGGGAAGGCGTAGTTCTCGAGCACGACCTGGTGGATGATGCCCGAGCCGGGCCCCCAGAAGCCGATGCGGTACTTCGCCGACACCGAGCGGAGGAAGTCGTAGACCTCCTTGTTGGTGTCGATGGCGACACCGAGGTCGATGGTCGCGCCGACCTTGGCCTGGATCAGGTGGTCGCAGTGCACGGTCGACGGCACGGCCGCCTCGGGCAGCCCGGCGGTCATGAACTGCAGCAGCGCCATCTGTGCCGTGGCGTCCTGCATGGCGACGCGGTCGGGGTTGAAGTCGTTGTAGGTGGCGCCGCGCTCGACGGCCTCGTCGACGTCGACGAGATGGTTGAAGAGGATCTTCTCGGTGAGCGTCAACGGACGTCCGAGCCGCTCGCGGGCGCGCTCGACGCGGGCGGGGAGGCTGGCGTAGACGGCGTCGACGAGCTCGATGGGCGTGCTCGCGCCGGGGTGGCGGGACGCGCCATCGTCGTGGTGGGTGCTGGCGTCGGTCATGTAGACAACTATAATACAAGTTGACCGGGACACAACCATCCGCCGAGGGCGGCCGGGACGACGACACGAGGACGCATGCGCCAGATCCGCTACCAGGAGATCGCCGACGAGTTGCGTCGCCGGGCGACCACGGCGCCGGCGGGTTCGGTGCTGCCGTCGGAGGCGGAGATGTCGGTCGAGTTCGGGGTCTCGCGGGTGACGATTCGTCGGGCACTCGAGCTGGTGCGCGACGAAGGGCTGATCGCCGCCCGGCAGGGGTTCGGGTGGTTCGTCGCCACCGACCCGGTGCCGCAGAGCTTGGAGTCGTTGGCGACGATCGAGTCGCACGTCGAAGGGGTCGGCAAGCTGTCCGAGCGCAAGATCGAGGAGTTCGCCTTCGAGCCGGCGCCGGACCGTGTCCGCTCGGTCCTCGGTGTCGACCAGGTGCTGCGGGTCAAGCGGGTCAACCTCGCCGACGGCGAACCGTTCGCCGTCGTGACCGTGTGGTGTCCGGCCGAGCTCGGTGCAGCACCTGTCGCGGCGCGACGTCGAACGCCGACCGTTCTACGAGTTGCTCGACATCGACCTGCGCGGGGCCACGCAGACGATCGGCGCCGACCTGATCGAGGCCGCCGACGCGGCGCTGCTCGGCGTGCCGGTCGGTTCACCCGTGCTGCGCTGCCAGCGCGTCACGACCGACCGCAACGGTGACCCGGTGCTCGTCAGCGAGCACGTCTTCCCGGCGCATCGCACCGAGTTCGTGGTCGACCTGCCGACCGCCGAACCGTCGATGACGCCGAGCGGCCTGCGCATCGTCGACTGACGAACGCTCGGGTCCCGTCCCCGAACGATGGTGACATCGCCGGTCTACGCTGCGCGGTGCAGATGTGGGACACGTTCCGGTCGGTGGTGCAATTCGACAAGCTGACGCTGCACCCGATCGATCGCCGGCTGCGGCGGGCGGCGACGATCGACGACTTCCGCACGTTCGCCCGCCGCCGACTGCCCCGTGGCGTGTTCGACTACATCGACGGCGGCGCCGAGGACGAGCGCTCGCTGGCGCGCAACGTGGCGGCGTTCGCCGACTACGAGTTCGAGCCCCGGATCCTGCGCGACATGAGCGCCCTCGACACGTCGACGACGATCCTCGGGCGGCCCTCGTCGATGCCGATCGTGCTGGCGCCGACGGGCTTCACCCGCATCGCCCACTCCCAAGGCGAGCTCGCCGTCGCCCGCGCCGCCGCCCGCGCCGGGATCCCGTGGTCGCTGTCCACGATGGGCACCCGCTCGATCGAAGAGGTGGCGGCGGTCTCCGACGGCGACAAGTGGTTCCAGGTCTACGCGTGGCGTGACCGCAAGCTCGTCGAGGAGCTCATCGGACGGGCCAAGGCGGCCGGCTACACCGCCGTCTGGCTGACCGTCGACACGGCGATGCTCGGACGGCGCGAGCGCGACGTCCGTCGCGGCATGACCCTGCCGCCGAAGATCGGCCCTGGCACGATCATCGACGGCATCGTCCACCCGGCGTGGACGCTCGACTTCTTGCGCAACGAGCCGATCACGTTCGCCAACGTCGTCGGGCTCAGCGACGAGGACGGCAGCACGGCCGTCACGCTCGCCGACCACATGCACCGCCAGTTCGACCCGGCGCTGTCCTGGCACGACGTCGAATGGTTGCGCGGCGTCTGGGACGGGCCGATCGTGCTCAAGGGGATCCAGTCCGTCGACGACGCCCGCACCGCCGCGGCGATGGGCGTCGAGGGACTCGGCCTGTCCAACCACGGCGGCCGCCAGCTCGACGACGCCCCGGCCCCGATCGACCTCGTCGAGCCGGTCCGCCAGGCGGTCGGCGAGGACCCGACGATCATCTGCGACGGCGGCGTCCGCCGGGGCAGCGACGTCGTCAAGGCGATCGCCCTCGGTGCCGACGCCGTGTCGATGGGCCGGCCCTACCTGTATGCGTTGGGGGCGGCGGGGGAGCGTGGCGTCGACCACGTCCTGGAGTTCTTCCGCGACGGCATGCGGCGCACGATGGCGCTGTGCGGTCGGGCCACGATCGCCGACATCGACCGGTCTCTGGTGCGTCGCCGCTGACGGCGCGGTGACAGACTCGGCGCCATGTCCGATCGAGTTCTCGTCACCATCACCGACGGCGTCGCCGACGTCGTGTTCAACCGCGCCGACAAGCGCAACGCCCTCGACAACGCCCAGTTCGCGGCGATCGCGGAGGCCGGCGAGCAGCTCAAGGGTGAGTCCGGCGTGCGCGCCGTCGTGCTGTCGGGCGACGGCGCGTCGTTCTGCGCCGGCTTGGACTTCGCGTCGATGCAGGCGATCGCCGGCAGCGGCGGCGCCGCCCAGAACGATCGCGGCGACGCCGCCCAGAACGATCGCAGCGACGGCAACCCGGGCGCGATGAAGGACGGCCGGATCACGCACCTCGGTCAGCAGGTCTGCTGGGTGTGGCAGGAGCTGCCCGTGCCGGTGATCGCTGCCGTCCACGGTCACGCCCTCGGCGGCGGTCTGCAGATCGCCCTCGGGGCGGACATCCGTATCGTCCACCCGGACACCAAGATGTCGGTGCGCGAGGTCTACTGGGGGCTCGTGCCCGACATGACCGGCACCTACATCCTCAGCCAGCTGACCCGACCCGACATCGCCAAGGAGCTGACGTTCACGGCGCGCATCTTCGACGGCCGCGAGGGCGCCGAGCTCGGGCTGGTGACGCGGCTGAGCGACAACCCGAAGGACGATGCGATGGCGCTGGCCCGCGAGATCGCCGGCATGAGCCCCGGCGCGATCCGCGGATCGAAGGAGTTGTTCAACCGCCAGCTGCGCGCCGGCGCCGCCGACCAGTTCGCCGCCGAACGCCAGACGATCGGCGCCCAGATCGGCACACCGAACCAGGTCGAGGCCGTGATGGCCGGCATGGAGAAGCGCACACCGAACTATGCGGATTGACGCGTCCGATTGACGCGGCCGAGCGTGCCGGTACGGTGCCCCTGATGGCGACGAACGGCTGGTTGCGACTGCTCGAGGAGAACCCGGGTCACTCGCAGTGGTACATCGAGCGGTTCCGGGCGATGGCCGCCGAGGGTCGCGACCTCGACGGCGAGGCCCGACTCGTCGACGCCCTGGCGCCACGCGGGGCACGCATCCTCGATGCCGGCTGCGGGCCGGGACGGGTCGGGGCGCGCCTCGCCGAGCTCGGCCACGACGTGGTCGGCATCGACCTCGATCCGGCGCTGATCGCCGCTGCCCGCGAGGACCATCCCGGTCCCGACTGGCGCGTCGGTGACCTCGCCGCCCTCGACCCGGCGGCGGAGGGGCTCGCCGCGTCGTTCGACGTGATCGTCTCGGCCGGCAACGTGATGCCGTTCCTCGACCCCGACACCCGTCGCCAGGTGCTCGCCAACCTCGGTGCCTGCCTGACGTCGGGCGGCCGGCTGGTGATCGGCTTCGGTGCCGGTCGCGACTACGAGTTCGAGCAGTTCTTCGCCGACGTCGCCGCGGCCGGGCTGGGCGAGGACGTACGGCTGGCGACGTGGGACCTGCGACCGTTCGGGCCGTCGGCCGACTTCCTCGTCGCCATCCTCTCCGCCATCCCCGCCGCCAGCGACTAACGAACGTTCGGGGACGGGACCCGCACGTTCCTTAGTCCCAGAAGTCTCGGAGGCGGGCGACGAAGCGGTCGGGGTCGACGAGATGGGGATAGTGACCGTGATCGGCCCATCGTTCGACGATCGCCCCCGGCACCCGCTCGGCGAGCCACGTGTCGTAGCCGTCGCCGGGATCGAGCCCGAACAGCGCCAGGTACGGCGTCGGCTCGGTCACGTAGCCGGCCAGCGCCTCGTCGATCGAGCGGTCGATCTCGTCGGCCGGCTGGGTCAACAACATGCCCCACACGCCGAGCACGACATCCTGGTCGGCGCGCCGGAGCTGCGCGAGACGCTGCTGCTTCCGCCGCGGGCAGCATCGAGCCGGACATCGACTCGAACATCGCCGACAACGCCAGCGGGAACTGCTCGGCGTCACGGAGCATCGGCTCGCTCGCCACCACCACCTCCTTGAAGTCGGCGAGCTGCAACGACTGGTCGATGTCGACGACGCTGCGGACCGGGATCGCCGCACCCGCCGCCGTGACGATCGCCCCACCGAGTGAGTGCCCGACGAGGTGCGGTTCGGCGAGCCCGGCGGCACCGATCACCGCAACGACGTCGCCGACCATCGCCGCCAATCCGTAGTCGCCGGCGTCGCCCGACTCGCCGTGCCCGCGCAGGTCGAGCGTGACGACGCGGTGCGTCTCGGTCAGCCGGTCGGCGACGGGCGCCAGTGACTCGGCCGACTCGGTGATGCCGTGGACCAGCACGACCGGGTCACCGTCGCCGCGGCTCGTCCAGGCGATCGTCGTCCCGTCGTTGGTCGTCGTCGTGTGCTCGTGCGCCATCCGCTCATCATGGCCGGTCACCGTCACCCGACCGCGCCCTCAGCCCGGTGACGGGTGGTGACACTGCCCGGATCACGAGCGAACGAGCTTTCACCGTCACCCGTCGATCCACCTATGATGTTCACTCCGCCTCGAGCCAACGTCGTCTCGAGCGATTTCGTGACACCGGATGCTCGACGGAGCGCGTCCGGCTCACGAGATCGACTCAAGCCCTCGACCCTCGTGGATGTGACATGCAACAGCCCCCGGGCCGCCACGGCCTGTACGACCCCCGCAACGAACACGACGCCTGTGGCGTGTCCTTCGTCGCCAACCTCAAAGGCGTCCGCTCCAACGACCTGGTGCTGACCGGCCTCAAGGCACTCACCAACCTCGAGCACCGTGGCGCCACCGGCGCCGAACCGGACACCGGCGACGGCGCCGGCATCTTGTTGCAGGTGCCCGACGCGTTCTTGCGAGCGGTCGTCGACTTCGAACTGCCCGAGGCCGGCGCGTACGCCGTGGGCATCGCCTTTCTGCCCACCGAACAGGTGGCCTGCGAGAAGGCGATGGCGGCCACCGAGACGGCGATGCACGAGGCCGGCCTGTCCGTGCTCGGTTGGCGCGACCTGCCGATCGATCCGGAGTGCCTCGGCAAGACGGCGCGGGCGGCGATGCCGGTGTTCAAGCAGCTGTTCGTGACCGACCCGATGGGCCGCACGGGCATCGACCTCGACCGCAAGGCATTCCTCGCCCGCAAGCGCAGCCGCCGCGAGCTGGAGGGCGAACTGGAGACGTATTTCGCCTCCCTGTCGTCGCGCACGATCGTCTACAAGGGGATGCTGACGACGCCGCAACTGAGCCAGTTCTTCCCCGACCTCCTCGACCCGCGCGTCGAATCGGCACTGCTGCTCGTCCACTCCCGCTTCTCGACCAACACATTTCCGTCGTGGCCGCTCGCCCACCCGTACCGCTTCGTCGCCCACAACGGCGAGATCAACACGGTGCAGGGCAACCAGAACTGGATGCGCGCCCGCGAGGCGATGCTGAGCGCCGACGTGCTGCCCGGCATCGAGCGGGCCTATCCCATCTGCACGCCCGGGTCGTCGGACACCGCCCGCTTCGACGAGGTGCTCGAACTGCTGCACCTCGGCGGCTACCCGATCCATCACGCGATGCTGATGATGATCCCCGAGGCGTGGGAGAACCACGCCACGATGCCCCAGGACCAGCGCGACTTCTACCGCTTCCACGGCTCGATGATGGAGCCGTGGGACGGTCCGGCCAGCGTCGCCTTCACCGACGGTGAGCTGATCGGCGCGGTGCTCGACCGCAACGGACTGCGCCCGAGCCGCTACTGGGTGACCGACGACGACCTCGTCGTGATGGCCTCCGAGGTCGGCGTGATCGACGTCGACCCGTCGAAGGTCGTCGCCAAGGGCCGCCTGCAGCCCGGCAAGATGTTCCTCATCGACACCCGCCAGGGACGCATCGTCAGCGACGACGAGATCAAGTCGGAGCTCGCCGGCAAGCACCCGTACGGCGAGTGGCTGGCGTCCGGCCTGGTCGACCTGCGCGACCTGCCCGAGCGCGAGCACATCGTGTTCAGCCACGACAGCGTCCTGCGACGCCAGCAGATGTTCGGCTACACCCACGAGGAGCTGAAGATCCTCCTCACGCCGATGGCGGCGACGGGCGGCGAAGCGCTCGGCTCGATGGGCACCGACACGCCGATCGCCGTGCTGTCGGAGCGTCCGCGCCTGTTGTTCGACTACTTCTCGCAGCTGTTCGCCCAGGTGACGAACCCGCCGCTCGACGCCATCCGCGAAGAGGTCGTCACGGCCGTCTCGTCGACGGTCGGACCCGAATCGAACCTCCTGGCACCGGGCCCGGACAGCTGCCGCCAGCTGGTGCTGCCGTTCCCGATCATCTCCAACGACGAGCTGGCCAAGATCATCCACATCAACGACGAGGGTCAGCATCCGGGTCTCCAGGCCAAGGTCCTCTCCGGTCTCTACCGGGTCGCCGACGGTGGGCCCGGGCTGCGCGCCGCCCTCGACCGGGTCTGTGCCCAGGCGTCGGCGGCGATCGAGCAGGGGGCGCGCATCATCGTCCTCTCCGACCGCAACGCCGACAGTGTCGACGCGCCGATCCCGTCGCTGCTGCTGACCGCCGCCGTCCACCACCATCTCGTGCGCACCAAGCAGCGCACGATGACCGGTCTCGTCGTCGAGTCGGGCGACGCCCGTGAGGTGCACCACATGGCGCTGCTCCTCGGTTACGGCGCCGGTGCGGTCAACCCGTACCTGGCGTTCGAGTCGATCGAGGACCTGATCGCCGAGGGCATGCACGGCCTCGGTGACATGGACCCGAATCAGGCCGTCAGGAACTACATCAAGGCCTGCGGCAAGGGCGTGCTCAAGGTGATGTCGAAGATGGGCGTGTCGACGGTCGCCTCGTACACCGGCGCCCAGATCTTTGAAGCGGTCGGCCTCGGCGACGGCGTCATCGACGACTACTTCACCGGCACCGTCTCGCGCCTCGGCGGCATCGGCCTCGACGAGATCGCCGCCGAGGTGGCAGCCCGTCACGCCCTCGCCAACCCGACCCGGCCGGAAGAACGGGCGCACCGCAAGCTCGAACTCGGTGGCGAGTACCAGTGGCGCCGCGAGGGTGAGCTGCACCTGTTCAACCCGGAGACGGTGTTCAAGCTGCAACACGCCACGCGCGCCAAGCGGTACGACATCTTCAAGGAGTACACGAGCAAGGTCGACGACCAGTCCGAGCGGCTGATGACCCTGCGCGGCTTGTTCCGCTTCGCCGACGGCCGCACCCCCGTGCCGATCGACGAGGTCGAACCGATCAGCGAGATCGTCAAGCGCTTCTCCACCGGAGCGATGAGCTACGGCTCGATCTCCGCCGAGGCCCACGAGACGTTGGCGATCGCGATGAACCGTCTCGGCGCCAAGTCGAACACCGGTGAGGGCGGCGAGGACCCGGACCGTCTCTACGATCCCGCTCGCCGCTCGTCGATCAAGCAGGTGGCGTCGGGACGCTTCGGGGTCACCGCCGAGTACCTGACCAACGCCGACGACATCCAGATCAAGATGGCCCAGGGTGCCAAGCCGGGCGAGGGCGGTCAGCTCCCCGGGCACAAGGTGTACCCGTGGATCGCCGCCACCCGGCACTCGACGCCGGGCGTCGGCCTGATCAGCCCGCCGCCGCACCACGACATCTACTCCATCGAGGATCTCAAGCAGCTGATCCACGACCTCAAGAACGCCAACCCGGCAGCGCGGGTGCACGTCAAGCTGGTCGCCGAGAACGGTGTCGGTACCGTCGCCGCCGGTGTCTCGAAGGCGAAGGCCGACGTCGTGCTGATCTCCGGCCACGACGGCGGCACCGGCGCCAGCCCGCTGACGTCGCTCAAGCACGCCGGTGGTCCGTGGGAGCTCGGCCTCGCCGAGACCCAACAGACGCTGCTGCTCAACGGCCTGCGCGACCGCATCGTCGTGCAGACCGACGGGCAGATGAAGACCGGACGTGACGTCGTCATCGCCGCCCTGCTCGGCGCCGAGGAGTACGGCTTCGCCACCGCCCCGCTCGTCGTGTCCGGCTGCATCATGATGCGCGTCTGCCACCTCGACACGTGCCCGGTCGGCGTCGCCACGCAGAACCCCGAGCTGCGGGCCCGCTTCAGCGGCAAGCCGGAGTTCGTCGAGACGTTCTTCGAGTACATCGCCGAGGAGGTCCGCGAGTTGATGGCCGAGCTCGGCTTCCGCACGATGGACGAGATGATCGGCCACGTCGAGGCGCTCGACACGTGTCCGGCGGTCGACCACTGGAAGGCGTCGGGCCTCGACATCAGCCCGATCCTCGCCGAGCCGCAGAACCCCTATGGCCAGACGATGATCCAGAGCGTCGCCCAGGACCACGGTCTCGACGAGGCGCTCGACCAGGAGTTGATCGCCCGGGCCCGCCCAGCGATCGACGACGGCCATCGGGTGACGATCGATCTGCCGGTGCGCAACGTCAACCGCACGGTCGGCACGCTGCTCGGTCACGAGGTGACGAAGAAGTGGCGCGGCGCCGGTCTGCCCGACGGCACGATCGACATCACGCTGACCGGTTCCGCCGGGCAGAGCTTCGGAGCCTTCGTGCCTGCCGGCATCCAGTTGCGCCTCGTCGGCGACGCCAACGACTACGTCGCCAAGGGCCTGTCCGGCGGGCGGATCATCGTCCATCCCCATCCGTTCGCACCGTTCGCCGCGGAGGAGCAGATCATCGCCGGCAACGTCATCGCCTACGGCGCGACCGGCGGCGAGATCTTCTTGCGGGGCATCGTCGGCGAACGCTTCTGCGTCCGCAACTCGGGCGCCACCGCCGTTGCCGAGGGCGTCGGTGACCACGGTTGTGAGTACATGACCGGCGGCCGCGTCGTCGTGCTCGGCCCCACCGGACGCAACTTCGGTGCCGGCATGTCGGGCGGCATCGCCTACGTGTACGACCCCGACGAGACGTTCGCCGACCTCGTCAACTACGAGATGGTCACGCTGCAGGACCTCGACGCCGCCGACACCGACTTCCTCCACGAGACGATCGTCAAGCACCGCGACGCAACCGGCTCGGTCGTCGCCGAACGGATCCTCGACCGGTGGGACGACGCCGTCGGCGACTTCCGCAAGGTGATGCCGACCGACTATCAGCGGGTGCTGACCGTGATCGCCGAGTCCCGCGCGGCCGGCCTCGACGAGGAAGCCACCGTCACCAAGATCATGGAAGCAGCCCGCAAATGACCGGCGTCGACGAGGGAGGGAACTGAGATGGGCAAGCCGACAGGATTCCTGGAGTGGGACCGCGAGCTGCCGTCGCGGCGACCGGTGCCGGTGCGGTTGCGGGACTGGAAGGAGGTCTACGAAGACTTCGATCAGACCGAGCTGGAGCACCAGGCGGGTCGCTGCATGGACTGCGGCATCCCGTTCTGCAACAACGGCTGCCCGCTCGGCAACCTGATCCCCGACTGGAACGACTTCGTCTACCGCGACCAGTGGCGTGACGCCATCGAGCGGTTGCACGCGACGAACAACTTCCCCGAGTTCACCGGCCGGCTGTGCCCGGCACCGTGTGAGTCCGCCTGCGTGCTCGGCATCAACCAGAACCCGGTCACGATCAAGCAGGTCGAGGTGGAGATCATCGACCGCGCCTGGGACGAGGGGTGGGTCACGCCGCACGTGCCGTCGGTGCGCACCGGCAAGCGGGTGGCGGTCATCGGGTCCGGTCCTGCCGGCCTCGCCGCCGCCCAGCAGCTGACCCGCGCCGGCCACGACGTCGTCGTGCTCGAGCGCGCCGACCGGATCGGTGGATTGCTGCGCTACGGCATCCCCGAGTTCAAGATGGAGAAGCGGCACATCGATCGGCGCATCGCCCAGATGGAGGCCGAGGGCACCGAGTTCCGTACCAACGCCGTCGTCGGCGACAACGTCGACATCGAGGTGTTGCGTGCCTCGCACGACGCGATCGTGCTGGCGTGTGGCGCCACCCAGTGGCGCGACCTGCCGATCCCCGGCCGTGAGCTCGAGGGCATCCATCAGGCGATGGAGTACCTGCCGTTGTCCAACCGGGTGCAGCTCGGCGACCTCGACGTCTCGCCGATCGACGTCGCCGGCAAGCACGTGGTGATCATCGGTGGCGGCGACACCGGGGCCGACTGCCTCGGTACGGCGAATCGCCAGGGCGCGGCGTCGGTGACGCAGCTGGAGATCCTCCCCAAGCCTCCGGAGGAGCGGGCGCCGAACAACCCGTGGCCGCAGTACGCGATGGTGTATCGCGTCACGTCGGCGCACGAGGAGGGCGGTGAGCGCGTCTACAGCGTGAACACCGAGCAGTTCCTCGACGACGGCAACGGCCGCGTCCGCGCCGTGCGCCTGCACGAGGTCGAGTTGATCGACGGCACGTTCACCAAGGTCGAGGGCACCGACGTCGAGATCCCGGCCGACTTCGTGTTCCTGGCGCTCGGCTTCACCGGCCCGGAGAAGGGTTCGTGGCTGGAGTCGCTCGGTGTCGAGTTCGACCCCCGGAGCAACGTCAGCCGCGACGCCCGGTACATGTCGAGCCAGCGGGGGATCTTCGTCGCCGGCGACATGGGTCGCGGTCAGAGTCTGATCGTCTGGGCGATCGCCGAGGGACGCGCCTGCGCGGCGGGCGTCGACGAGTACCTGATGGGCGAGACGACGTTGCCGCTGCCGGTCAAGCCGAGTGACCGCCCACTGGTTTGAGCTGCAGACGACACGCGCTCTCACGCGATTCACACCCGCGACAGTGCCGATGACCTGCGATGTCGCGGGAACGCGCCTACGCTGTCGGGCGATGACGACGCCCCGCGCCCTGCCTGCTCGGACCGCAGCCTCGCGCCGTCTCGCGGCCGTGATCGGACCGGCGCTGATCGGGGCGCTGTTCCTCACGTCGTGCGGCGGCGACGACGGGGCAGCGACGCAATCGACGATCGACCTCAGCGCCTCGTCCACGGCGTTCGTCGTCCGCCCGCCGGCGACGACGATCCCGCCCGAGGACACCGGCGTGCCGGGCACCGGCGAGGGTGGTGTCGTCGAGGGCACCCAGGAGTACGAGGTGCAGTCGGGCGACTATCCGCTCGGCGTCGCCGAACGCTTCGGTGTGACCCTCGACGCGTTGCTCGGCGTCAACGAGTGGTCGAGCGCCAGCGAGTTCCCGTTCCCGGGCAACGTCATCTTGATCCCGCCGGGCGGCCGCCCCGTCGCCGAGGTGTTGGCCGGTGGCTCCACCGACGACACGGCCGACGATGCCGCCGCCGGTGGTGGCGCGACGACGACCGGCACCGACGCGACCGAGCCCGCGGCCACGATCCCCGACGCCGGCGACAACTGCGCCGCCGGTTCGTACACGATCGTCGCCGGCGACTATCCGGGCAAGGTTGCCAAGAGCTTCGACGTCACCGTGGAAGCACTGAACGCCGCCAACGCCGGCACGGCGGGCTACGGCGCCTTCTACGAGGGCCTCGAGATCGTCATCCCCGCCAAGTCCGACTGCTGACCGCCCTCGCGGCACGCCAGTACCCGCCCGCGATGCGCGGGTCACGCGCCACCCCAGCCGAAAAATGTCGGATTCGTCACGCTGAGCGACACGTCACGGACAAATTTCGGGTCGGGGCGGTCACTGGAAGACGAAGTTCATCTCCTTGACGACGTCCATGGTGGCGCTGCCGGCGATCGAGTAGCGGTGGCCGGGGAACAGGATCGTCGAGTCGGGGACCTCGCCGAGGCGGCGCAGGCTCTCCATCATCTTTGCCGGATCGGAACCGGGGAGATCGGTGCGGCCGCACCCCTCGAGGAACAGCGTGTCGCCGGCGACGAGGCGGTCCTCGACGAAGAAGCACTGGCTGCCGGGGGTGTGACCCGGCGTGTGGACGAGCGAGATGTCGATGCCGCCGACGGTCACCACGTCGCCCGAGTCGTGGCCGACCATGTGCTCGGGGCTGACGGCGGTCGACTTGGCGATCCACTCGGTCTCGTCGCGATGGACGTGGATCGGGCAGTCGACGACGTCCAACAGGGCGGCGATGCCCTCGATCGTGTGGCCCATCATCGAGCCGCCGACGTGGTCGGGGTGATAGTGGGTCGCCAGCGCTCCGGTCACGGTCATCCCGTCGGCGCCGACGACGTCGACCAGTTCGCGCACCGCGTACGCCGGGTCGACGAGCACGCACTCGCCGGTCCGTCGATCACCGATGGCGTACACGAAGTTGACCATCTGCGTCGCCAGCGGGTCGTCGACGGCGAAGTCGCGCCCCGAGAGCAGCTGGCGGAAGTAGAGGGGAGTCGCGTCCACGAACCCACGGTACCGGCACGCAGATGGGTGAACGGAGACGAGCCGGCACGCCTACGCTCGGGACGATGTCTCCTCGGCAGCAGATCGAACCTCTGGCGCGCCTCGAAGTGGGACAGGCGATCCCCTTCGGCGGCGACCGGATCGCCCGTGTCGACGAGGCGCTGGCGGCGGCGTTCCGCCCCGGTGACCGGCTCGTCGTGGTTCAGGAGACGGGCTCGCTGCTGCACATCCCGGCCGACGTGCACGAGCTCGTCAACCAGGCGGTGACCGGCGCGACGTCGGCGTTCAGCCAACTGGCGGCGTGCTCCGACGACGCCATCTCGACGTTCTTCGGCCGTTTCGCCGATCTTCTCGCCGACGACGACGTGTTCGCCGGGATCGCCACGGCCAACGACGCCGACGTTCGTGACGCACGACAGCGTGGCCGGTCGACGACCCGCCTCGTGCTCGACGCGGCGATGCGCGAGGGCATGATCGCCGGGTTGCGCGGTTGGCGCGACTCCACCAGCCGGCGCGACGCGGCGCTCACCAGGCACGTCCACGAGCAGTGGTCGGTCGAGGCCAGGCGGGCGCCGCTCGGCGTCGTCGGGTTCGTGTTCGAGGGCCGCCCGAACGTGTTCGCCGACGCCTGTGGCGTCGTCCGCACGGGCAACGCCGTGGTCTTCCGCATCGGCTCCGACGCCCTCGGCACAGCGCGGGCGATCGTCGCCCTCGCGTTGCGACCCGCGCTCACCGACGCCGGGTTGCCGCCCGGCCTCGTCGCCCTCGTCGACTCGCCGCTGCATGCCGCCGGCCACGCCCTGTTCGCCGATCGCCGACTCGCCCTTGCCGTCGCCCGCGGCTCCGGGCCCGCCGTCGCCGAGCTCGGGGCCGTTGCCGCCCAGGTCGGCACGCCGGTCAGCCTGCACGGCACGGGCGGCGCATGGATGATCGCCGGCGAGCACGCCGACGCGGCGACGTTCGCCCTTGCGGTCGAGCACTCACTCGACCGCAAGGTGTGCAACACGCTCAACGTCTGCGCCATCCCCGCCGCCCGCGGCGCCGACCTCGTGCCGTCGTTCCTCGCCGCCGTCGATGCTGCCGCAGCGCGACGCGGGGTCGCCTCGCGCCTGCACGTCGTCGCCGGCAGCGAGCACGTGGTGCCCGCCGAGCGGTTCGCCGCCGAGGTCGAGGTCCACCGCGCCGACGGCGTCCACCGCGAACCGGCGGCGAGCCCGGTCGACGAGTCGGCGCTGGCGCACGAATGGGAGTGGGAGCAGTCGCCGGAGGTCACGCTCGTCGTCACGGCGACGGTCGCCGAGGCGGTCGCCCTGTGCAACCGCTACAGCCCGCGCTTCGTGGCGTCGCTGATCAGCGAGGACGCCGCCGAGCACGCTGCCTTCTACGCCGCTGTCGACGCGCCGTTCGTCGGTAACGGCTTCACCCGCTGGGTCGACGGCCAGTACGCCCTCGACGCACCCGAACTCGGGCTGTCGAACTGGCAACACGGCCGCATGCTCGGCCGCGGTGCGATCCTCTCCGGCGACTCGATCCACACCGTGCGCTTCCGTTCGACGGTCGACGACCACACGGTCCACCGGTGACCAACCGCTGGCCGCCGCCGACGGCCTCCCCGCCCTCCCCGGCCGCCCCGCCCTCCCCGCCGCCACCGGCCTCCCCACCGCCACCGCCACCGCCGTCGCTACCGCCCCCGCCCCCGCCGCAGATGTGGCCACGGGTGGCGCCGCGACCGGCGCGGGAGGCGCTGCCGACGCTGCCCGTGATCGCCGCCTGGGGAGCGATCATCGTCCTCGTCGTCTCGCTGATCTCGTCGAAGTACATCCTCGACGCGATCGTCCACTTCGAGTGGCCGGTGGTCGTCTACGTCGCCCTGCTGGCGCTGATCGCCTACGGGCCGTCGGTGTGGTGGTGCGTCTACGCCAGCCGGCGGTGGGGCACGGGCGACCTGCGTGCCGACCTCGGCCTGTCGGCCCGCCTCGCCGACCTCGGCTGGGGGCCGGTGGTGTGGCTCAGCGCGCTCGGCGCCCAGCTGGCGATCGCCGCCGTCGTCCTCGGCCTCGACATCCCGGTCTCCAACAACACCGACGCCATCACCGACGTCCAGGACGATCGCACCTACGTGATCTCGGTCGTCATCACCGCCGTCGTCGCCGCACCGATCGTCGAGGAGATGGTCTTCCGCGGCGTCGTGCTGCGCGGGTTGCGCAGTGTGATGCCGATCGCCGTGGCGGTCGTCGTGCAGGGCGTGCTCTTCGGTGCCGCGCACGTCGATCCGATCCGCGGCACCGGCAACATCGGGCTCGTGCTCGTGCTGTCCGGGGTCGGCATCGCCTTCGGCGGCGCCGTGGCGCTGATCGGTCGCGTCGGCCCGGCGATGGTCGGTCACGCCCTGTTCAACGGGGTCGTCCTGCTGATCGTCCTCAGCGGGGTCGCCGACGACCTCGACGCGCGGCTGGCCTCGGCGTCAGGTGGCGAACAGATCGGCGTTGTCGATCAACCGCACGGGCCCGACCCGGGCGGCGATGGCGATGCGCGTGGCACCGGGTCGGCGATGGGCGTCGTCGAGTTCGGCCAGTGGCTGCAGGTCGTGGGCGTCGAAGACGGACACGTAGTCGAGGTCGGCGAGCGCTTCGCCGTCGACGACCGCACTCGCCGCAGCGACGACTGAGGCGACGTCGACGGGGTCCGCGGCGGCCCGTTCGACGGCGGCGCGGATCGCCCGCGGGATGCACACGGCCGCTGCTCGTTCCGTCTCGTCGAGACGCCGGTTGCGGCTCGACAGCGCCAACCCGTCGGCCTCGCGCACGGTCGGACAGCCGACGACCTCCACGCCGAGATCGAGGTCGCGGGTCAGCCGTCGGACGATCGCCAGCTGCTGGAAGTCCTTCTCGCCGAACATCGCCCGGTCCGCGCCGGTGGCGGCGAAGAGCTTCGTCACCACCGTGACGACCCCGTCGAAGTGACCGGGACGCGAGGCGCCCTCCATCGGCAGCGACAGCGCACCGGAGCGCACGGTGGTGTCGAATCCCGGCGGGTACATCGCGTTGGCGGTCGGGGCGTAGACGGCGTCGACGCCGGCATCGGCACAGATCGCCAGGTCGTCGTCGATCGGTCGCGGATAGTTGTCGAAGTCGGCGGCCTCACCGAACTGCAGCGGGTTGACGAAGATCGACACCACGCACACGTCGGCCGACCGGCGGGCGGCGGCGATCAGCGCCAGGTGGCCGTCGTGCAGCGCTCCCATCGTCGGCACGAGGGCGATCGAAGCGCCCGCCCGGCGTCGTGCCGCCGACCAGTCGCGCATCGCCGCCGGCGTGTCCAACACCGTCATCGGTGCGCTCATCGGCGTCAACCTAGCCAGCGACCGCCCGTCCGCCCCCAACTGCGCTGCGGATCGTGTGCAGATGCTGCACTCACCGCTGCCGGCGATCTCGGGTGCGGCAGATCGGCGGCAGATCAGCGGCGGGTCAGTGGCAGGTCAGTGGCGGGTCAGCGGAGGGCGGAGGGGCAGAGGTCGCGGTAGGCGGGGGAGTCGCCGATCGTCTCGGCGCTGATCACGGCGTGTGTGCAGGCGGCGGCGAACACGTCGGCGGCGGCCGCCAGCAGGAGGTTCAGCGCCGCCTGGCGTGACGGGGTCGAGCGCATCGCCGCCGGCATCGAGCCGAGCGCGGTGGCCCCGGTGGCGAGGACGAAGATGGTGTCGCCGTCGACCATCGAGTGCGCGGGCCGGATGGCACGGGCAAGCCCGTCGTGGCTGACCGAGGCCATCTTCGACGCCTCCGATTTGGTCAGGTCGGCCGACGTCGCCACCACGCCGATCGTCGTGTTGAGGCTCCCCGAGTTCGGCGCCTGCCGTGACGGCGCCGGCACGGTCAGCGACTCGACGAGGCCCCGCCGCTCGACGGCCGACGGCCGGCGCAGCCGGAGGCCGCCGTCGACCCACGGCGATCCGGTGGCGTGGTCGACGGGCAAACCGTTCGAGTTGACGACGGCGACGGCCCCGACGACGGCCGTGCGGTCGGCTTCGTCGTCGCCGAACAGGGCGCCGGGCATCGTCACCGTGGTGCTCGCCGTGCCGACCCCGCCCTGCAGGCCGCCGGCGCGGGCACCCGTGCCGGCACCGACCGCACCCCATCGCCGCTGGTCACGACGGGCGCCGTCGATTGCCTTGTACCCGAAGCCGGCGTCGGGGCGGTTGGCGAACACGCCGCCACGCCCGAGATCGAAGATCACCGCCGCCGGCACGATCGGCACGACGCCGAGCTGGTCGGGCGGGCGGCCGACCGGAAACCCGAGCCCCCGCGCTTCGAGCCAGGCGACGACGCCGTCGGCGCTGGCCAATCCGAAGGCGCTGCCGCCGGTCAGGCCCACGGCGTGGATGTGCTGGACCAGGTTCTCGGGGTGCAGGGCATCGGTCTCGCGGGTGCCCGGCCCGCCGCCGCGCACGGCGACCGCTGGCGTCGCTCCGTCGGGGACGTGGACGACGGTCGTGCCGGTCTGCCAGCCCCGGCCGGTGCGCTGCGCGTGGCCGACCAGGACCCCCGGCACGTCGGTGATCGAGCCGAGCGGAGGGGGCGGGAGCGGCATCGGCTCACTGTAGGAGCGGTGCCCGATCGCGACCACTAGCGTCACCGCTCGTGTTCAGCCGGCCGACGCTCCCCGACACGCGCCTCCAGCGTGCCCGCACGGGTTTCAAGCGGGCGCTCGGTGACGTCGTGATCAACGTCTGGGAGCACGCCGTCGAGCTCGGTGCGATCGGCCCGGACACTCGCCGCGGCAAGCGGTTCGGGGCCCTCGGACAGTCGAGCGTGATCTGCTTCCCGTGGAACACGGTCTTCAACGAGCAGTACATCCACATCGGTGCCGGCACGATGTTCGGACCTCACGCGACGCTGTCGGCAGGCATGGTGCCCGGCCAGCAGATGGTCAGCGATCCCGTCATCCGGGTCGGTGACCGGTGCCTGTTCGGCAAGGGGAGTGGCATCGTCGGTCACCTCAGCATCACGATCGGCGACGACGTGTGGACGGGTCACCACGTGTACATCACCGACCAGAACCACGGTTACGAGGACCTCTCGCTGCCGATCTCGCAGCAGGTGATGCCCGAGCGCCCGGTGACGATCGGCGACGGGTCATGGCTCGGGCACGGCACGGTCGTCCTCCCCGGGGCGACGATCGGCCGGCACGTCGTGATCGGCGCCAACAGCGTCGTCACGGGGGACATCCCCGACCACACCGTCGCCGCCGGTGTGCCGGCCCGGGTGATCAAGCACATCGGGACGCCGGCCGGCGCACGGCCGGCCTGAACCTCAGACGATCGAGCCGCGCGGCGGGGCGCAGCTGAACATGCCGTTCTCCTTGGCGAACGTCTCGATCCGTTCGGTGATCGGCACGCCGTCGATGGCGGTCTCGGTGAACGGCACATTCTCGCCGGCACGCAGGCGGTCGGCGTAGTGGTAGCGGTCCTGGAGGAGGATCCGGTAGTCGGCCGCCCAGTCGGGCACGATCGCCTGGCCCTTCTCATCGGTGGGAGGGACCGCCATGATCTCGTCGAGCATCGCCGACATCAGATCGGTCGAGCTGACGACGAGTTCGGCGCGATCCACCGGGTCGGCCTCGCGCTGCGACTCGATCTGCTGCAAGGGCACCTCGTAGGAGACGCAGATCGCCTCTGCCCGCTCCGCCCACGCCTCGTCGCCGATCTTGTTGACCGCCTCCTTGGAGGCGAAGAACAGTGCCCACGTCCAGAAACCGGCGAAGACGACGATCGCCAGGTACAGGATCACCTTGCGGACCGGCGACCTGCGCCACGGGCCCGGCTCGTCGCGCATGATCCGCCCGGCCGCCGAGTCGCCCACGGTCGTCGGGTCGGAAGCGGACGTCGGCGGGGCGTTCACCTCCCCGACGCTATCGGCGAGTGCCGGGACGGATCGGGGGCCCGACGGGCGTCACCGTCGACGTGACACAATCGAACACGGCGTCGATCGGTGCCGCTGGTAGAAACGCCTCATGGACATCACGGAGCCGGATGGTGGTACGGGCGCGCTCGCGCGCGCCCGCCGCGACCTCCGCTTCGTGTTCGAGCTCGTCAGCGTGCGGCGCCGTTCGTTCGCCGCCGCCGTCGCCGGCGCCGCCGCGTTCGCGCTGCTGACGATCGCTTCGAGCTTCGCCATCGGCTGGGTCATCGACGAGGTCGTGATGCCCCGCTTCGAAGACGGCGACAGCTCGATGCGCAAGCTGGCGATCGGCATCGGCCTGATCATCGGCATCGGCGTGCTGCGGGCGGTCGCCATCGTCGTGCGGCGGGCGTTCGCCTCGGTGACGATGTGGCGCGTCGCCCAGCACTTCGCCAACAGCGTCGTGCGCCGGTACGTGGCCCAACCGATGAGCTGGCACAACCGGCGACCTGACGGCGACCTGGTGCAACGGGCCGGCGTCGACGCCGAGAACACCGTCAGCGTGCTGGCCCCGATCCCGTTCGCCACCGGCACGATCTTGCTGCTCGTCTTCTCGACGATCTGGATGCTGACGATCGACCTCGCCCTCGGACTGGTCGCGGTGATCGTCATCCCGATCCTGCTGGTGACCAACGTGTTCTACGAACGTTCGGTGTCGGCCCACTTCAGCGTCGCCCAGGACCAACTCGGCCGCTTCTCCGCCGGCGTCCACGAGAGCTTCGAGGGCGTCCAGCTGATCAAGTCGTACGGTGCCGAGGCGCGCGAGACCGAGCGGCTCGGCGGGCTCGCCGACCTGGTGCGGGCGTCGCGGGTCAAAGCGATCAGGCTGCGCAGCTGGTTCGAGGCGCTGCTCGACGTGATCCCGTCGCTGACCAACATCTTGCTCGTGCTCGTCGGCGCCTGGCGGGTGCAAGGCGGCAGCGTGACGATCGGCGAGTTCTCCAGCGTCGTGTTCCTGTTCACCCTGCTGGTGTTCCCGCTCCGCCTGATCGGCTTCGCCCTCTCGGAGCTGCCCCGCTCGATGGCCGCCTGGGAGCGCATCCGCGAAGTTCTCGACGAGCCCGTCGAACCCGATCCGGTGGCCCGGCTCGGTGGCGCCCCGGCGAACGTCGGGCTGGAGTTCGACGGCGTGTCGTTCACCCACGAGGGCGACGGCCCCCCGACGATCTCCGACGTCGAGTTCACGGTGCCGCGCGGCTCGGTCACGGCGCTGGTCGGCCCGACGGGGTCCGGCAAGTCGACGGTCGCCCAGCTGGCGGTCGGGCTGTTGGCACCGAGCCACGGCACGGTGCTGCTGCAGCCCGGAGCGCGCACGATCGTGTTCCAGGAGGCGTTCCTCACCAGCGGCACCGTGCGCGACAACGTCGTGCTCGGCGGCGACTTCGACGACGCGGCCGTGTGGGACGCGATCGAGCTGGCCGCGGCGACCGAGTTCGTGCGCAAGCTGCCGCTCGGCCTCGACACGGTGGTCGGTGAGCGTGGCGTGAGCCTCAGCGGTGGCCAGCGGCAGCGGCTGGCGCTGGCGCGGGCGATGATCCGCGACCCGCAACTGCTCGTGCTCGACGACACGACGTCGGCGCTCGACCCGTCGACCGAGGGGCTGATCCTCGACAAGTTGCGCGCCCGGTCGAGCACGTCGACGGTGCTGCTGGTCGCCTCGCGGCCGTCGACGATCGCCCTTGCCGACGACGTGATCTTCATGACCAACGGTCGCGTGGCCGCCCAGGGCCCGCACGAGGTGCTGCTCGACACGACCCCGGACTATCGCCAGCTGGTCGAGGCGTTCGAGTCCGACCGCACCGAACGGCAGCCGGTCGGGTCGGCGGCGCCGGTCGAGTCGGGAATGCCGGTGGAGTCCGGAATGCCGGTGGAGCCGGGAATGCCGGTGGAGTCGGGAATGCCGGTGGAGCCGGGAGTCGAGGTGTCATGACCACCATCGATCCGACCCTCGCCGCCCGAGCCGACACGCTGGCGCCGTCGGCGCGTGACTCCGCGGTGCGCACCATCGGCCGCGGCCTGGAGACGGCGCCGGTCCTGCGCCAGGGGCTCGGCGTCACCTGGTTGCTGGCGGCGTTGGGCGCCGCCGGGCGGGTCGTCGTGCCGATCCTCATCCAGCAGGCGATCGACAACGGCTTCTCCGACGACGGTGGGGTCGACATGGACGTCGTCGTGCGGTTGTCGATCATCGGCGCGATCGCCGTCATCGTGTCCGGCGTCGCCTACCGCCAGGCGGCGCTGCGGCTCGGCGAGCGAAGCGAACGGGCGCTGCACGACCTGCGGGTGCGCCTGATCGGCCACATCCACCAGCTGAGCCTCGCCGACCACAACGACGAGCGCCGAGGCGGCCTCGTCGCCCGCGTCACCAGCGACATCGAGACCCTCGCCCGCTTCTTCCAGTGGGGCGGGCTGGCGTGGATGATCGACGGCACGCTGATGGTCATCGTCGCCGGCGTGATGCTCGCCTACGACTGGACGCTGGCGCTCGTCGCCTTCGCCGTCGCCCTCCCGCTGCTGTTCGTGCTGCGGGCGGTGCAGGCGCGCCTGCTGGTCGCCTACGACCGCGCTCGGCACGGCAACGGCGTGTCGTTGGGCGCGATCGCCGAGGTCGTGTCCGGTGCGCCGACGATCCGTGCCTACGACGCCGGCGAGCAGATGTCGCGTGAGGTTTCCGACGCCGTCGAGGTGACGACGCGCGCCCAGGTGCGGGCGGCGCTGATCGGGGCGTTCCTGTTCCCATCCGGCGAGGTCTTCTCTGCGTTCACCGTGTCGGCGGTGGTCGGCATCGGCGTGTGGCAGGGGCCCGGCAGCGGGCTGACCGCCGGCGCGCTCGTCGGGTTCATCTTCCTCACCTACCGCTTCCTCGAGCCGATCGCCGAGTTCACCGAGGTGCTCGACAGCACGCAGATGGCCGTCGCCGGTCTGCGACGCGTGCTGGCGGTGCTCGACATGCCCATCGGCCCGCCGTCGCCCGACCACCCGCTGCCGCTGCCCGAGGGCAAGTTGCAGATCGACGTGCGCGAGGTGACCTTCGCCTACCGCAACCGTGACGGTGACGGCAGCGACACGCCGGTGCTCGAGGACATCAACGTCAGCATCCCCGCCGGCCAGCAGGTGGCGATGGTCGGATCGACGGGGTCGGGCAAGACCACGCTCGGCCGCCTGATCGCCCGCTTCGCCGACCCGACGCTCGGCGAGATCGACCTCGGCGGCGTGCCGCTGCGCTGCGTCGACCGCGGCGAGCTGCGCAAGCGGCTGATCGTCGTCTCCCAGGAGCCGTTCCTGTTCGACGACACGATCGCCGCCAACATCGCCTTCGCCTCCGCGACCGCCACGACCCGTGACGTCGAGCGGGTCGTCGACCAGCTCGGGGTGCGGGAGTGGATCGACTCCCTGCCGTCGGGGCTGCAGACCGTCGTCGGCGAGCGCGGCGACCAACTCTCGGCGGGGGAGCGTCAGCTGGTGGCGCTGCTGCGCGCCGGACTCGCCGACCCCGACGTGCTGATCCTCGACGAGGCGACGTCGTCGGTCGACGCCCTCACCGAGGTGCGCATCGCTCGGGCGCTCGAGCGGTTGGCGAGCACGCGGACGACGATCGCCATCGCCCACCGCTTGTCGACGGCCGCCCGTGCCGACCGGGTACTGGTGCTCGAGCACGGCCGCCTGGTGCAGGACGGCAGCCACGACGAGTTGCTCGCCCAGGACGGCCAGTACCGCCAGCTCTACGACGCCTGGGTGTCGGCGACGTCGCTCTGACCGCGTGCCGTCAGGACCGTGACAACAGGGGTCTGACCCCTTTTGTCACGCGCTCGGTCGGGGCGTGGCCGTGGCTGCGGATCGTGACGAAAGGGGTCTGACCCCTGATGTCACGATGTCACGGTCAGTCGAGGGACATGCCGAAGGGGAGGCCGCCGGTGACGTCGACGACGACGCATTCGACGTCGGTGAGCCCGACCTGCCGCTTGGCCTCGAACGTCGCCTCCTCGCCGGGTCCGACATCATCGAGCTCGACGTGGGTGGTCCAACGGACGTCGTCGATGCCAGGGCGGGTGAACCCCACGATGACGCCGAAGTCGGCCGATTCGTCACCGAGGTTGGTCAACACGCCGGTCGCCGTCGCTCGCGACCCGACGAGCTCGCACCCCGAGATCGTCACTTCGTTCGGCGGCGGATCCACGTAGTCGCGGTAGACGTCGAGGACGACCACCGTCAACACGACACCGAGGATGCCGGCAACGAGTGCGCTGGCGCCCATCGCCACGCCGGCCACGGCACGGCCGCGCCCCGGTGTGTGGTCGTCGCTGCGGCGCATCACCCGGAGGCCGAGGCCGAGGGCGACGACGCCGGCGACCACGCCGATGACGACGAAGAACGGCAACCAGGCGGTCGACACGGCGACGATGCCGAGGACCATCGCCGCCGTCGCACCCGGCGCCGCGGACGCCGCCGGTCCGCCGGCGCGTGGCGGCGCAGTGCCGAGCGGATCCACGTAGCGGGCGCCTCTCGACGACACGTCGGCGGTCCAGGCGTGCCCGTTGAAGAAGCGCAGCTCGTACCGTCCGGCTGGGTCGGGGTACCAACCCGGGGTGTACGCCGGCACGGACGTCGGTGGCGGCGTCGGTGTCGGGACATCGTCGGGCATTCCTGGGCAACCTACCTGGGCGTGCTGCCGGGGTGGCGCCTACAGTCGCCGGCCATGGAGATCGTGTTGATCCGTCACGGCGAACCCGGCTGGGAACGTGACGGCTACGCGGTCTCCAATCCGCCGTTGACCGAACGGGGACGCCGCCAGGCGGAGCGGCTCGCCGGGTCACTGGCCGGTCAGCACTTCGACGAGGTGTTGGTGTCGCCGCTCGTGCGCGCCCGCGAGACCGCCGAGCCACTGCTCCGCGCCCTGGGACGCGACGAGGTGATCGCCCCGTGGCTGGAGGAGATCCGCGACCCGATCTGGCACGGCACACCGATCGAGAAGGCCAACGAGGCGTACGCCGAGCTCCGCGGCCGCGTGTCGCACGAACGCTGGCGCGGGTCTCGACGGCGGCGAGTCCGTGCGCGAATTCGTCACCCGCATCCACAACGGCGCTGCCGCCTTCCTCGCTGAGCGCGGCGTCGATCGGATCGATTCCGACCTGCCGCTGTGGTCGATCGCCGAGCCCGGGGCGCGCATCGCCCTGGTCGCGCACGCCGGGACGAACTCGGTCACGATCGGCCACCTCCTCGGCCTCGTGCCGACCCCGTGGGAGTGGGACCGCTTCGTCCTCGGCCACTCGTCGGTCAGCCGCCTGGTGGCGCTCCCGCTGCGCGACGGCTACACGTTCTCGCTGACCAAGCTGAGCGACCTCGAGCACCTCGATCCCGCCGACCGGACCGGTTAGGCCTAGCGTCGGGACGATGTCGCCACCCGAGGTTGATCCCGATCGACTCAAGCTGTTCTCGTTCAACGTGTTCACCCAGCTCAGCGGTGCGGTGACCGCCGGGATGATCCACCTCGGCGACAAGCTCGGCATCTACGCCGCGCTCGCCGCCACCGACGAGCCGCTGACCACGCATCAGCTGGCCGAGCGCACCGGCCTCGACGAGCGCTGGCTGCGCGAGTGGGCGTACAACCAGGGCGCTGCCGGCCTCGTCGCCGTCGCGTCGTCGTCGATCGGTGAGCGCTTCTCGCTGACGCCCGAGGCGGTCGCCGTGCTGGCGACACCCGACCATCCGTCGTTCGGCATGGGCATGTTCCACCGCCTCCCGCAGACGATGGAGACGCTCGAGGTGATGCCCGAGAGCTTCCGCACCGGTGTCGGCCACGACTACGACAGCCATGGACCCGAAGGTGCGGTCGGCATCGAACGCAGCTTCGAGCCGTGGAACCGGGCCCACCTCGTGCCGACCGTGCTGCCCGTGCTCGACGGCGTGGTCGACCGGCTGCGCAGCGGCATCACCGTCGCCGACGTCGGATGCGGCGCCGGCGGACTGGTGCTGCTGCTCGCCGAGGCCTTCCCGCGTAGCACGTTCACCGGCTACGACATCTCCCAGCACGCGCTCGCCCGGGCCGAGACGCGGCGCCAGGAGGTGGAGGCGGGCAACGTGCGTTTCGTCGACCCGCGCGTCGAGCCGCTCCCGGCGACCGGGACGCTCGACCTGATCACGACGTTCGACTGCATCCACGACATGACCCATCCACAGCGGATGATGGAGTCGATCCGCGGCGCCCTCGCCGACGACGGGACGTGGTTGCTCGTCGACATCAAGGGCCGCGACACGTACGCCGAGAACGTCGAGAAGAACCCGATGGCGGCGTTGATGTACGGCATCAGCGTGTTGTCGTGCATGTCGTCGGCGTTGTCGGAGCCCGACGGTGCCGGGCTCGGCACGCTCGGCCTGCCGGCGTCGCGGGCCCAGGAGATGGCGGAACGAGCGGGGTTCACCCGGTTCCGCACCCTCGACGTCGACCATGCGGTCAACGCGTTCTACGAGGTCCGGCCGTGAGCGGCCGGCAGGGTGACGGTCCGGCCGTGAGCGGCCGGCAGGGTGACGGTCCGGCCGTGAGCGGCCGGCAGGGTGACGGTCCGGCCGTGAGCGGCCGGCAGGGTGACGGTCCGGCCGTGAGCGGGGCGCGGTTGACGTCGTTGTCGCGGTCGGTCGCCGGCCGGGTGGCGATCGTCACCGGGGCGGCGAGCGGAATGGGTCGAGCGACGGCCCACCTCTTCGCCGACGAAGGGGCACGGGTCGTCGTTGCCGACCTCGGCGAGCAGCGGGTGGCGGCCGTCGTCGACGAGATCCGCGCCGTGCACGGCGACGACCGGGCGCTCGGCGTCGTCTGTGACGTCGCCGACCATGTCCAGCTGCGGGCACTCGTCGAGGCAACCATCGGCTGGGCGGCACGCCTCGACATCGTCGTCAACAACGCCGGCATCTCGCTCGTCAACACGTCGTTCCAGGACGAGGCCGAGTTCGAGGACAACTGGGCGCGCACGCTCGACGTCAACCTCACCGCCCACGTCCGGCTGGTCCGGTTGGCGCTCCCGCACCTCCTCGAGTCCGACGCCGGACGGGTCGTCAACATCGCCTCGACCGAAGCGATCGTCGCCACCGCCGGGTTGTCGGCGTACGCAGCGACGAAGGCCGGCGTCACCGGGCTCACCCGCAGCCTGGCGGTGGAGCTCGGACGGCACGGGATCACGGTCAACTGCATCTGCCCGGGTCCGATCGACACCGGCATGACGGCGCCGATCCCGAGCGATGCGAAGGAGACGTATGCCCGCCGGCGCGTGCCGCTGCGACGGTACGGCGACCCGGAGGAGGTCGCCCAGATGACGCTCAACCTGTGCCTGCCGGCGTCGAGCTTCGTCAACGGGGCGACGATCCCGGTCGACGGCGGCATGACCGTGCGGCACACCTGACCGCGTCGACGATGGCGACCCGTCGCACCACCACCCGGACCCGGCTGTTCGAGGCCGGCACGCGGGCGTTCACCGAGATCGGCCACGACCGGGTCAACCTGGTGCGCGACATCCTCGAGCCGTCGCGCGTCGGCCCCGGCAGCTTCTATCGGCAGTTCTCCGACAAGACCGATCTGCTCGACGCGATCATCAACGAGGTCGCGGTGCGGCGCATGGCGTACGTCTTGGACGTGCGTGGCGTCGACGCCGCCGAGCTGGTGCACGAGAGCTTCGGTCGATTCCTCGACAGCATCGACATCGCCGACCACGCCTGGGACCTCCACTTCCGAGAGAGCGGGTCGACCAACCCGCGCATCATCGCCCGCGTCCGCTCCGGCCGGGCGGCGTGGGTCGAACGGATCGCCGGGCTGATGGAGGAGCGGGCCGGGCTCGACCACGACCTGGCCTGCCGGCTCGGTCAGTGGATGGTGCTCGTCGCCGCCGGTGTGGTCGAGACCTGGTTCGAGTTGCCGGAGGCCGATCGCGAGGCACGACGCGACGTGTTCCGCGCCGATGTGCTCGCCGGAGTCGACGCCGGCGCCCAGGCGCTGCTCGCTGCAGATCGGTCACGGGCCACCGAGTGACCGTCCGCTCCAGCGCGTCGTGCGACGCGGTCTTCAGCGTCAGCGACAACGTCGACGTTCGCTGTTGTCGCTGACGCTGAACGTGGCCCGCCGGTGACTCGCGTTCAGCGTCAGCGACAAGGTCAACGTTCGATGTTGTCGCTGACGCTGAGCGAAGTCAGCCGGGCCAGCCGTCGACGCCGCCGCCGAGGCCGGTCGGGTCGTGGCGTCCGATCGCCAACTGCTCGAGGACGCCGATGCCGGTGTGCTCGCCGATCGCGCCGCTCGTCGTCGCTCGCACGATCGCTTGCACGTGGATCCGCTCGAAGGCGGTCGGCTCGGTGGTCGGGAGCGCCCAGCGGTCGCCGGTGACGGCAAGCTCGCCCTTCCAGAACCCGTGGCCCCACTCCGGGTGGAGGTAGCCGAGACCGGCCATGTGGAACTCGAACAGCGGCTCGAGGCGGATCGTCGACGGCTCGCCCGGCCCGGTCCCTGATCCGTAGGGCGTGAACCTCATCTCGAACGCCTCGGCGGTGCGGGTGCCCGGACGCCAGTCGATGCGGTAGTCGACGTCGCGCATCGCGTCCGCCGGTGGCGAGTCCTCGGCGGAGGCGACGGGGATGACGAACGCGCTCTCGTGCCAGCGCTTGCCGTCGTACAGCTCGTTGACGTCGAAGTGGGTCGAGAACGTGTCGAAGTTGACCGGCGCCCACAACCAGAAGAACTGCGGATCGGCGACCGGCGCGCCGGACGGACCGCGCTCGCCGATGCTGCGGATGCCCCACGAGCGGTCACGCGAGCCGAGCGTCTCGCCGGGGGCGAGGTCGGTCAGCTCGCCGTCCACCTCGATCCAACCCTCCCAGGTGCCGAACTGGGTGAGACGGGTGTAGTCCATGACCACGCGGGGGCCGACCTGGTAGAGGAAGTGCGGCTCCTCGATCGGCGCAGACCGGCGGACGAACGTCAGATCGGCACGCAACCCGTGCTCGGGCGCATCGACGATCAGCCGCAGCGCGTTCAACGGTTCGAGCACCTCCACCTTGATCGGGCCGACCTCGTTGGCCTCGGCGCGATCCGCCGGCGCCCGGCGCGAGGCACGGACGTTGATCTGCTCGGCATCCTGCGTGCCGCCGCCGACGACCACGCTGAACGCCGCGTCGGCGACATGGCGGTTGGGGTACAAACCCATCGCCAGGGCGAAGAACAGGCGGGAATCGCGGGTGTAACCGTTGAAGAAGTAGCGGTCGTAGTGATTGAGGTCCGACGTCGCAGTCTGCGAGACGGGTCGCGTCGTCTGGTGGATCGGATAGTCGTCGAACGAGCTCAGCACCCGGCCGAACCTACCCATATCCTCGGAGCCATATGAACCGGGACCGGCTCACGATGTCGCTGCGGCGCTATCGCCAGATCGCCATCGTCACGGTCGCCGGCCTGTGTCTGCTGGTCGTCGCCGGCGGCATCGTCCGGCTCACCGGGAGCGGGCTCGGCTGCGACGACTGGCCGAACTGCAACCGCGAGTCGTTCGTCGACGTGTCCAGCGGCCACACGGCGATCGAGCAGGTGAATCGCCTGCTCAGCGGCGTGATCGGGGTGCCCGTGCTGCTGCTCGTGCTCGGCGCGCGACGCGTCCGCCCGCAGCGCTCCGGGCTGCTCGGGCCGGCGATCGCCGTGCTCGTGTCGGTGCTCGGCAACGCCGTCGTCGGCGGGATCGCGGTACGCGGCGACCTCCACCCGGCGCTCGTGCAGTCCCACTTCATCCTGGCGATCGTGTCGATCACGTTCGCCATGATCGTCGTCCATCGCAGCGGGCCGGTTCCTGCCCAGCGGGCGGCCGTCTCCGGTGCCGCGGGGTGGCTGTTCGTCGCTGTCGCCGCGTTGACGGCGCTGGCGTTGGCGACCGGCACCGTCGTCACCGGCACCGGCCCCCACGCCGGCGACGAGGAGGCCCGCCGTTGGGGCTTCGACATCTCCACGGTGGCGATGATCCACACCGCCGCCGTCTGGTCGGCGGTCGCCGCGATGCTCGCCCTGCTGATCGTCCTCCACCGCCACCGGAACTACAGCGCCCACGCCTCGCGTCTGTCGGCGTGGATCTTCGTCGCCGCCGTGCAGGGCGGCATCGGCTACGTGCAGTACTTCAACGGCGTGCCCGAGCTGCTCGTCGGCGCCCACCTCGTCGGGGCGACGGCGCTCTGGGTCATCACCGTGCACCTCGTGCAGGCGGCGATCGCGCCGATCGACGCCGACGCGACGGTTCACGGTCCCGACTCGCGATCGACATCGGGAGTGACGGTCGGCGAACCTGCGAGGGCCTAAGCTCCTCGCACTATGTCGAGACCCCAGGTCGCACGGCGGACGCGACTGACGCTCGTGGGCGTCATGTTGGCGATCGCCGGGTTGTTCGGACTGACGCCGAACGCCAACGCTCAGTCGGGCGAATCGGTCATCACGACGCTGGCCGCGACGCCGGACGACGGCGGCGACCGGGTCCCCATCGAAGGCGCCGAGATCGTCGTCTACCAGGCCGTCATCGAGAACCGTGTGATCCAATCCGTCGGCGACGAGGTCGGTCGAGGGACGTCCGACGCCGACGGGTTCGTCGAGGTGGCGTTGCCCGGTCCCGGTCAATACGCCGTCGAACTCGTCGTCGAGACGTTGCCCGATGGCGTCGAGCTGGTCCGCGAGGACAAGCAGCAGCTCCCGGTCGAAGCCCGCGCCGGCCAGCCGTCGCGGGTCCTGTTCAACATCGCCGAGGGCGACGCCGCGTCGGCGGCACGGGGGCGCACGAGCGACGGCATCCTCACCCGCGGGACGCGGCTGCTCTACGAAGGCATCATCTTCGGGCTCATCATCGGGCTCTGCGCGATCGGCTTGTCGCTGATCTACGGCACGACCGGGCTGGTCAACTTCGCCCTGTCCGAGCAGATCGTGTTCGGTGCCCTGGCCGCCTACTTCATCAACTCGATCATGGGCATCAACATGATCCCGGCGTTCGTCATCGCCTTCGTCGTCGGCGGCATCGGCTCGGCGGCGCTCGACATCGGCCTGTGGCGGCCACTGCGCAAGCGCGGCACCGGCCTCACGGCGATGATGATCATCTCGATCGGCCTCGCCCTGTTCCTGCGCTTCTTGTTCCTGTTCCTCTTCGGCGAGCGTTCCCGGCCCTACGAGCAGTACGCCGTGCAGACCAAGGTGCTGTTCTCGGTCGGCCCGATCGACGTGCTCCCGAAGGAGCTGATCATCATCGTCGTGTCGGCCGCACTGCTCGTCGGCACCGCCCTGGCGTTGCGGATGACCAAGATGGGCAAGGCGATGCGGGCGGTCGCCGACAGCAACGACCTCGCCGCCTCGACCGGCATCGACGTCGATCGGGTCGTCACCGCCGTGTGGTTCGTCGGCGGCTCGCTGGTGACCGCCGGTGCGGTGTTCTTCGGCCTCAACAGCCAGATCAACTGGCTGATGGGCCAGCAGCTGCTGCTGCTCGTGTTCGCCGCCGTCACCCTCGGTGGCCTGGGCACCGACTTCGGCGCCATGGTCGGCGCGCTGGTGATCGGCGTCTTCACCTACATGGCGACCATCTGGGTCGCTCCCGAGCTGAAGAACGTCGGCGCACTCGTGGCGATGATCGTCATCCTCATGGTGCGACCACAGGGCATCTTCGGTCGCAAGGAACGAATCGGGTAGCGCCATGGACTGGGAATCGATCATCTCCAACGCCTTCCGTTCCGGCGTCTCGCAGCAGGCGATCATCTTCGCCCTCGCGGCGATCGGGCTGAACCTGCACTTCGGCTACACGGGACTGTTGAACTTCGGCCAGGTGGCGTTCATGGCCGCCGGCGCCTACGGCGTCGGCATCTCCACCGACACCCTCGGACTGCCGTTGTGGCTCGGCATCATCGTCGGTCTCGCCGCCGGCGTGCTGCTCGGCGTGATCCTCGGCATCCCGACGCTGCGATTGCGCGCCGACTACCTGGCGATCGTCACGATCGCCGTCGGCGAGATCATCCGACTCGTCGTGCGTGCGGCGGCGCTGTCCGATGTCACCGGCGGATCCAACGGCATCAACGGCTTCGCCAACGAGTTCCAGCGTTGGAACCGGTTCGACAACGACGGTCGGTACGGGTGGAACGTGTTCGGCATCAACCTGCGCTTCAGCGGCGCCGACATCTGGGAGCTGACCGTCGGCTGGGCTCTCGTGTTGTTGTCGGTGGCGTTGGTGTGGAAGCTCGTCAACAGCCCGTGGGGTCGGGTGCTCAAGTCGATCCGCGAGGACGAAGACGCCGCCACGGCGCTCGGCAAGGACGTCTTCCGCTTCAAGATGCAGTCGTTGATCCTCGGCGGCTCCTTCGGCACGCTGGCCGGCATCTTCTACGCCGTCCAACAGAACTCGGTGCAGCCCGACAACTACGCCACGCAACAGACGTTCTTCGCCCTCACGGCGGCGATCCTCGGCGGGCTCGCCCGGGTGTGGGGGCCGGTCGTCGGAGCGATGCTGTTCTGGGTGATCCTGTCGTTCGCCGAGAACATCCTCATCCAGCTGATCGACAACGACATCATGCCGGACTCGATCATGGCCCGTTCCCAGGTCGGTCCGGTGCGCTTCATGCTCGTCGGCCTGACGCTGATGCTCTTGATGATCTTCCGACCACAGGGCGTCTTCGGTGACAAGAGAGAGATCGCCATCGATGCCCGGAAGTGACATGGACCCCGACGCGGCGAGCGGCGAATCCGAGTTCGGACTGACGTCCGGAGGCGGCGGCGCGTCGACGTTGCGCCAGATCTGGGACAACCCGGCGGCCGGCATGTTCGACGACGTCGCCCATCAACCGGGCGTCGCCAAACCTGATCCGATCCTCGTCGCCGATCACGTCGTGCGCACGTTCGGCGGCCTCACAGCGGTCGACGTCGACCATGTCGAGATCCAGCGCGGGGCGATCACCGCCCTCATCGGACCCAACGGTGCCGGCAAGACGACGTTCTTCAACCTGCTGACCAACTTCGACTCGCCCGACTCCGGCACGGTGGCCTTCGACGGCGAGACGACGAGCGGCGTGCGCTCGCATCGCCTCGCTGCCAAGGGCATGGTCCGCACGTTCCAGCTCACCAAGGTGCTGGCAAAGATGCGGGTGATCGACAACATGATGCTCGCCGCCCAGGAGCAACGTGGCGAGTCGATGCTCAGCGCCCTGCTGAACGGCTGGCGCGGCCAGGAGCGCGAGGTCGAGGAGCGAGCCCTGCAGATCCTCGACGAGTTCAACATGACGCACATGAAGGACGAGTTCGCCGGTTCGCTGTCGGGCGGTCAGCGCAAGCTGCTCGAGATGGCCCGGGCGATGATGGCTCGGCCGCGGTTGATCATGCTCGACGAGCCGATGGCGGGGGTCAACCCGGCGCTGACGCAGTCGCTGCTCGGGCACGTCAAGCGGCTCCGCTCCGAGGGCATCTCGGTGGTCTTCGTCGAGCACGACATGGACGTCGTCCAGGACATCTCCGACTGGGTCGTCGTGATGGCCGAAGGTCAGATCATCGCCGAGGGTCCGCCGCGCTCGATCGGCGAGAACGCCGCCGTGGTCGACGCCTACCTCGGCTCGTCGCACGCCGCACTGACGGAGGAGATCCGCGAGGTCGTCGAGCATCCCGACCTGGCGCTGCGGGCCCACGAGGGCAGCGGGGAGGACGACGATGAGTGAGTACCTGATCCACGTCGACCACGTCGTCGCCGGCTACGTGCCCGGCGTCAACATCTTGAACGGCACCACGTTGCATCTCACCGAGGGCGAGCTGATCGGCATCATCGGCCCCAACGGCGCCGGCAAATCGACGATGCTCAAGGCGCTCTTCGGCCTGATCAGGGTCACCGAGGGCCGCGTCTGGTACCGCGGCGACGACGTCACCGGTAAGAAGGCCAACGTCCTCGTCGCCCGCGGCATCGGCTACGTGCCACAGATCAACAACGTCTTCCCCTCGTTGACGATCCGCGAGAACCTGGAGATGGGCGGGTACCTGCGCAAATCCGGCGTCGACGAGATGGTCGACCGGGTGGTCGGCATCTTCCCGCGCCTCGGCGAGCGCATCGACCAGCGTGCCGGCTCGTTGTCCGGTGGTGAGCGGCAGATGCTGGCGATGGGTCGGGCGCTGATGATGGAGCCCTCGGTGCTGCTGCTCGACGAGCCGAGCGCCGGATTGTCGCCGGTCCTCCAGGACGCGGTGTTCGATCGGGTCAAGCAGGTCAACGAGACGGGTGTGTCGGTCATCATGGTCGAGCAGAACGCAGCACGGTGCCTGCAGATCTGCCATCGGGGTTACGTGCTCGACCAGGGTCGCAACGCCTACACCGGGACCGGTGCCGAGCTGCTCAAGGATCCCAAGGTGATCGAGCTCTACCTCGGCACGCTGGCCAAAGCGCGCTGACCATGAAGCGGGCGCTGCTGCTCGCCGCCGTCGCGATGCTCGTCGGGTGCGGGCCGGACGGACCCGACGCCGCCCTCCCGGCGACCGGCACCATCGAACGCACCACCCCGGCGCCGCCGGCGATCGATCCGGCGGCCGATCCGGCAGCTGTGGCGTCGGCCACCTGCGATGCGCTGCGCGAGCTCGACAACGAGATCATCGCCGTCGCCAACCGTTCGTCGTCGGGGATCAACGACGTCGCCGCCGCGGAGCGGATGTCTCGTCTCCTCGCCGCCGTCGACGACGTCGAGGAGATCGTCGCCGGCTGGCCGGCGCGCATCGAGCAGCTCGACATTCCCGCCGAGGTGCACGGCGACGAGCTCCGCCAGCAGCTCGCCTCGGGCGTGCCCGCGGCGCTCGCCGAGCTCGCCGACCAGCGCGCCGAGTTCGTCGCCGCCGATCCCGTCGTGCCCGACGACGAGCTGCGTGGGGTGTTCGGCGTGTGGTTCAACGCCGTCGAGAAGGTGCTCTCGGTGCTCGAGCCGGAGATCTTCCGCCTCGACGATCCGACCGTCGAACAGGCCTTCCTCGACGAGCCGGCGTGCCGCAACGTCATCCAGATGTACGTCGTCGACTGACGAATCACCGCCGCCACGGGCGAGGGCTCGCCGACGTCGACCCCGGAAAACGGCAGTGGGGCCGCCCGAAGGCGGCCCCACGACCGAGTGTGGTCGATCCGGAGTCGGATCAACTCACGGGGTCAGATCGCAGCGAAGCGGAAGTCCGGAGCGGACGCCCCGTCGACCTTGTTCTCCGCGTCGTAGGTGAGGACGGTGAAGTTCGCCTCGGTCGGCTCACCTTCCGGTCCGAACGTCTGCGGGCCCGACGGGCCGTCGTAGTCGATGTCGGTGCCGGCGTCGACGAGTGCCAAGCAGTCGGCGAACGTCTCGCACTTCTCGCCGTCACGGGTGACGCCGTTGATGTGCGCGGCGATCTGTGCCGGATCGTCACTGCCGGCGATCTGCGCCGCCAGCGCCGTGATGATGAAGGCGTCGTAGGTCTCCGGGCCGTAGCTGTAGTCGATCAGCCCGGGGTCGACGGCCAGCATGCGCTCGCGGAAGTCGTCGCTGATCTCAGCCGCCGGCAGGGTGCCGCGGATGCCTTCCATCGAACCGGCCGGCAGCTGCTGGCCGAGGGCGTTGCCCACGTTGCCGTCGACGAGGTAGATCCGCTTGCCCGCCTCGGGCGTGAAGCCCGCCTCGAACAGCGAGGTCAGGATCTTCGAGCTCTCTTCGAAGCCGATGATCACCAGCGCTTCGGGATCGCCCGACACGACACGGTCGACCTCGGCCGAGAACTCGGCGGCCTGCGGGTCGTACGTGAACTGGTCGACGATCTCGCCGCCCTGGTCCTCGAACGGAGCCGTCGAGTAGGCCAGCAGACCCTCACCGTAGGGATCCTGCAGCGCCATGAAGCTGGCGGTGGTCACGCCCTCTTCGATCATCAGATCGGCGAGCACGCGGCCCTGCAACACGTCGGACGGCGCGGTACGGAAGTACAGGTCGTCGTCGGCGTAGGTGGTGAAGTCCGGCGAGGTGTTGGCCGGGCTGAAGTGGATCTTGCAGTTCTCGACGAGCTTGTCGATGAACGTGAACGACACGCCCGACGACGCGGCGCCGACGAACACGTCGGCGCCGGCAGCGAGCTGACGGTCGACGGTCTGGTTGGCGATGTCGGTCGACGTGTCGCCGGAGTCGCCCTGGTCGAGGGTGACCTCGGCGCCGAGGACGCCGCCGGCTTCGTTGATCTCCGACACGGCGAGCTCTGCGCCCGCGAACTCGGGCGGGCCGAGGAAGGCAAGGTTGCCCGTCTCCGGGAGCACCGTGGCGAAGTTCAGCACGCCATCGCTCTCACCGGTGCACGACGGCGCAGCTTCGACGGTGCCATCGGCGCCGGCCTCTTCGGTGGTGTCCGGTGCCTCGGTGCCCTCGGGGGCGTCGGTGCTCTCGGGTGCCTCGGTGCCGGCCGTGGTGTCCTCGGTTGCATCCGTTGCGACCGGTACGTCGGTCGAGTCGCTGTCGCCGCCGCCGTCGTCGCTGCCGCACGCTGCAGTTACCAGCGTGAGACCGACGAGCAGGGCACCGACGCGCATCGCGCGTGATTTCTGCATGTTGTGGATTCTCCCCCTTGTTGGGATGCGGACGGGAATGTCCGCACTCTGAAGGTGCGGTGATACTACGCATCGCCGCAGAACGAGGGAAGGCACTACGTTTCGCCGGTGTGAACGATCAAACGACCGCCGACGCCGCCAGCGAGGTCCGCTACGAGGTCGCCGACCACGTCGCCACGCTGACCCTCGATGCACCGGAGCGGATGAACACGATCTCGCCGATCATGTTCCGCGAGATCAGCGAGCGGCTGATCGAGGCCGACGCCGATCCCGACGTGCGGGTCATCGTGCTGACGGGTGCCGGCCGGGCGTTCTGCGCGGGTCTCGACCTGCAGGCGCAGATGGCCGGGCCGAAGGGCGGGCTCGGCTCGCTGACCGGCTCGGCCGGCCCGCCGCCGGGCGAGTTCGACCTCCGCACCGCACCGCCGGTGGTGCTCCACAACATCGACACGCCGACGATCTGCGCCCTCAACGGTGGCGCCGCCGGCTACGGCCTCGACCTCGCCCTCGGGTGTGACCTGCGCATCGCCGCCGACACCGCCAAGCTCAACTCGGGCTTCGCCAAGCGGGGCATCCTGCCCGAGAGCGGCGGCACCTGGCTGCTGCCGCGGATGGTCGGCTACGCAAAGGCGGCCGAGATCGCCTTCACCGGCCGCACGCTCACCGCCGCCGAGGCGCTCGACCTCGGCATCGTCAACCAGGTGGTCACCGCCGAGGAACTGTCGAAGGCGACGGCCGACCTGGCCGGCGAGATCGCCGGCAACGCACCGCTGGCGGTGCGGGCGATCAAGCGGATGATGCGCGCCGCCGAGACGGAGACGTTCGAGCAGAACGTGCACCACGTGTTCTTGCAGCTGCTGCCGTTGCTGCGCACCGAGGACTTCTCCGAGGGCGTCACGGCGTTCATGGAGAAGCGCAAGCCCGAGTTCACGGGCCGGTGAGGGCGACGGCGGACGAGCCGGTCGGGCTGCTCGAGGGGCTGTCCACCACCCGGGCGATCCGCCGCTACACCGACGATCCGATCCCCGACGACGACCTGGCGGCGATCCTCTGGCACGCCGGGCGCGCCCCGTCGGGATCGAACCGTCAGCCGTTCCGCTTCCTCGTGTTCGCGCGACGGGCCCGACGCGGCGGCCGCCAAGCGACTACTCGGCGATGCGTTCCGTGCCGGCTGGGCCGCCAAGCGCGAGCACGACGGCTACCGCCCGTCACGGTTCGCCGATTCGATGCAGCGGTACGTCGACCGCTTCGAGCAGACCCCGGTGGTCGTCCTGGTGTGCCTCGAGCGTTACCGGGCGGCCTCGCCGTACGAGGGCGCATCGGTGTATCCGGCATGTCAGAACCTGCTGCTCGCCGCCCGGGCACTCGGCTACGGCGGCGCCTTGACGATGTGGCACCTCGGCGTCGAGACCGAGCTGCGGCAGTTGCTCGGCGTGCCCGACGGCGTGGCGCTGTCGGCGTGCATCACGCTCGGGGTTCCGGAGGGGCATCACGGCCCGGTCACCCGCAAGCCGATCGGCGAACTCGTCCACGACGGTCGCTGGGGGACCGCCGCGACCTGGCTGGCGGCCGACCCAGACCAGCCGGCGACCTGAGTTCGGCCGGACTCGCTCGATCCACGGAAATGGTGCAGGATCGTGGCGTGACCACCACGACGACCACGTCCGGAAGGTGGGCGCCGTGACGCTCGTCGCCGGCGTCGACACGTCCACCCAGTCGACCAAGGTCGAACTCCGCGATCTCGATTCGGGGGAGATCGTCGCCGCAGCCGCGGCGCCGCACCCGACGGTCACGCCACCGGTCAGCGAGCAGGATCCCGAGGCGTGGTGGCGAGCCTTCGAGACCGCGTGGGGTGCGGCGAACGCCAAGCTCGGCGACACCGGGGGAGCGGTGGTGGCGATCAGCATCGGCGGTCAGCAACACGGGATGGTCGCCCTCGATGCCGACGACCAGGCGGTGCATCCGGCCAAGTTGTGGAACGACACCGAGAGCGCGCCTGATGCCGGATGGCTGCGTTCGCAACTCGCCGGTGACGGCGGCGACGGCGCCGCCGCCTGGGCGGAGGCGATCGGCGTCGTGCCGGTCGCTGCGTTCACGGCGACGAAGCTGTCGTGGCTCCACCGCTCGCACCCCGACGCCTGGGCGCGGCTGGCTCGGGTGTTGCTGCCTCACGACTACCTCACCCACCGCCTCACCGGCGCCTACACGACCGACCGCGGCGACGCGTCGGGGACGGGCTACTGGTCGCCGCTGACCGGGGAGTATCGCTGGGACCTGCTGGCGCTGATCGACGGTGGGCGCGACTGGTCCACGGTGGTGCCCGACGTGCTCGGTCCGCTCGACGTCGCCGGCACCTGGAACGACATCGCCGTTGCCGTCGGCACCGGTGACAACATGGCGGCCGCACTCGGGCTTGGGCTGGCGCCGGGCGACGCGGCGATCTCGATCGGCACGTCGGGGACCGCGTTCGCGGTTGCCGATCGGGTGGTGCCCGACCCGACGGGTGCCGTCGCCGGGTTCGCCGACGCCACGGGGCGCTTCCTCCCACTGGTGTGCACCGCCAACGCCGCCAAGGTGCTCGACACGTTCGCCCGGCTGCTGGGCGTCGACCACCCCGAGTTCGACCGCCTGGCGCTGGCCGGTGTCGGCACCGGGGACCTGCCGCTGCTGTTGCCGTACCTCGACGGCGAGCGAACCCCTGACCGCCCCGACGCCACCGGTGTGCTCACCGGGCTGCGCAGCGACGTCACCCGTGAGCAGTTGGCACTCGCCGCGGTGTGCGGCGTCGCCTGCGGGCTGCTCGATGCGCTCGACGCCCTGCACGCCGTCGCGCCGATCACCGGACGGATCGTGCTGACCGGGGGCGGCGCCCACTCGCAGGCGCTGCGGGCGGTGATCGCCGGCCAGCTCGACCTGCCGGTGGTCGTCGCCACCGTCGAGCAGGCGGTCGCCACCGGCGCCGCCGTGCAGGCCGCGGCGATCGCCTCGGGGAGCGACCACGCCACGATCCAGGCCCGGTGGCGACTCGGCGACATCGCCACCGACGCCGCCGTCGCCGTCGAACCCGTCACCGTCGACGGATTGCGCGAGCGCTACGCCGCGCTGCGCGACGCCACCGCCTGATGAACGACCCGTTCACCACGCTCGGACTCGACTCCGGCGCGACCGCGGAGGCCGTCTACGACGCTCGCCGTCGGCTGGCGGTCGTTCACCATCCTGATCGTGGCGGCGATGCGCAACGGATGCGGGAGATCAATGCCGCTGCCGATGCCGCCCTCCGGTTGATCGCCCACGGGCGCCGCCGCGGCCGGTGCGTCGCCCGCCGCCGATCACACGACCAGCTCGACGAGCAGCCCCGACACGAGCACCGCGAGCAGCCCGACGAGCAGCACCGCGAGCAGCACCGCCGGCTCACCATCGGGCCGGCAGGCGGGGGACGGCGGGCGAGTGGTGCGTGACATGCCGTCGTTCGTGGTCGAGGCGCTGCCGGCCGTCACCTTCGAAGCGCTCGTCGTCGTCGTGTCGTGGCTCGGCGAGGTGCTCGACGACGATCCGCCGTACCGCCTCGACACCTACCTCGGGGAGCCGTTCGACTGCTGGTGCCGGCTCGATGTGGTGCCCGATGCCGGCGCCTCGACCGTCAGCCTCACCGTCGCCGGTCTCGACGGCGCCGACGCTCCCGACGTCGTCGCCGTCCGCGACGCCTGGGTTGCCAACCTCAACGCCATCGACTGGCCGTCGTAGCGGCGCACCGTGCGGTGGTCGCGCCGGTGACGACGGTGTGCCCGGACGGCGGCGAGCGTCAGGTCGGGCGCGGCGCTGCGGCCTTGGTGAGACGGTCGCGCACGGCGTGGCCGAGCCCCGTCGCGGGCGGCAGGACGGCGATCAGCGCCGGCACGCCGCGATGGTCGGCATCACGCAGGCGGGCGTAGAGCTGGCGGGCGTACTCGGCCACGTCGCCGGTGAGGTCGAGCACCTCGCTGCCCGGCGTCCCGGCGCGCAACCGCTCGGCGTCCACGGCGTCGTCGGCGAGCAGCACGGTGCAGTTCGGGGCATAGTGGGAGGACAACATTCCGCTGGCCCGGCTCGGTCCGCTGGCGTCGGCGACGACGTCGAGCAGCGACTCGACCTGCTCGACGGTGATCGCCCCGGCGCGCAGGATCTGCGGCGGTTCGGCGACGCAGTCGACGATCGTGCTCTCGACGCCGACCGGGCACGGGCCACCGTCGAGGATGAGGTCGCGGCGGGGGTCGAGGAACCGGCCCAGCTCCTCGACGACATCGCCGGCCGAGGTCGGGCTGACCGAGCCGAATCGGTTCGCCGACGGTGCTGCCAGACCGCCGTCGAGGGCGGTCAGGAGGTGCAGGGTCAGCGGGTGTGCAGGCACGCGGAGGCCAACCGAGTCACGGCCGCCGGTCACCTCGTCGATCACCGCGGCCGAGCGCGGCACGATCACCGTCAGCGGCCCGGGCCAGGCCATCGACGCCAGTTCCTCGGCGGCGGGCGAGAACGTACCCCACTCCCGAGCGGCGTCGGCGGAGGCGACGTGGACGATCAGCGGATGGTCGGACGGGCGTCCCTTGATCTCGTAGATCCGGCGCACCGCATCGGCGTCGGCAGCGTCGGCCGCCAACCCGTAGACGGTCTCGGTCGGGATCGCCACCAGTCCGCCGGCGCGGACCGCGGCGAGCGCCCGCTCGACGTCGGTCGTCACGAGGCGGCTGTGGGGCACGGGCTCAGATGGCGCCGAGGAACTCGAGGGCGGCGTCGAAGAAGCCGAAGGACTCGGGGGTCGCGAAGTGGTCGACGCCGCGCAGTGTCTCGCACCGGCCGTCGGGGAACGCCGCCGCCAGCTCGTCGCCAGGATGGACGAAGTCCTTGTCGCCGACGACGACGAGCACCGGGCAGGTCACCCGGGCACAGTCATCGGCGGTGATCGCCGGTGCCGGCGGCCGCTTCATCACCGCCGTCAGGGCGGCGAGGTCGTTACCCTGTTGCCCGGCGTACTGGGTGAACAGGCGGACCGTGTTGTCGAGCGTCGAGGCGTCGCCGCCGGAGGCGACCAGTTCGAGGCCGTTGACGATCGCCGTCGTCCCGCTGTCGTCGCGCTCGAAGATGTTGCGCCCGACACCGGCGAGGACCAACCGGTCGAACCGCTGCGGTTCGGCGATCGCCAGACGCAGCAGGGTCATCGCACCGAGCGAGAATCCGATGCCCGCCACCGGCTCGCCGGCGGGCAACGCCTCGACGATCCGTTCGGTCAGGTCGCCGTACGCCTCCGGCTCGTGCGGCTTCGGGGCGTCACCGTGGCCGAGCAGGTCGACGCCGCGCACCTCCAAGCCGCCGTCTTCCAGCAGTGCGGTGAAGCCGCTGCGCTGCCAGGTGGAGGCGAACGAGCCCCCCCAGCCGTGCACGAGGACCACCGGCGGGGTCGTCATCGTGCGACCTCGCGATCCACCGTCGCCGTCGTGTGCCGGCCGAGTTCGGGTTCGAGCGTCGTGAGCATCGCTCCATTGTGTCGGACACGCCCAACCGTGCCTCGTTCGGAGCCGGTCGGGACCCTCCCGTGAATGTGGTGCAGCCGACGAGACGATGGAGTGGGTGGGCGAGGTTCTAGCCTGTGAACGCTTCGTATGCGCATGCTCCACACCGACCCCGGATTCGACCTCACCTACAGCGACGTGTTCATGGTGCCGAGCCTCTCGGACGTGGGCTCGCGCATGGACGTCGACCTGACCACGCCCGACGGCATCGGCACCACGATTCCGATCGTCGTCGCCAACATGACCGCGGTCGCCGGCCGACGGATGGCGGAGACGGTCGCCCGTCGCGGCGGCATCGCCATCCTCCCGCAGGACATCCCGGTCGACGTCGTCGGCCGCGTGATCGACTACGTCAAGCGTCGGCACACGGTGTTCGAGACGCCGATCACCCTCGGTCCCGAGGCGACGATCGCCGACGCCCTGTCGCTGATCCACAAGCGGGCCCACGGCGCGATCGTGGTCGTCGACGACGGCAACCCCGTCGGCGTGTTCACCGAGGGCGACGGTGACGGCTTCGACCGCTTCACGCAGTTGCGCAACGTGATGAGCTCGAGCCTGCACATCCTCAGCCCGGACATCGCACCCGACGACGCCTTCGACTACCTCGACCGCAACCGGCTCAAGGTGGCGCCGGTCGTCGACGGTGACGGGCACCTGCTCGGCGTGATCACCCGCGAAGGTGCCCTCCGCTCGTCGATCTATCGCCCCGCCGTGGATGCCGACGGCCACCTGATGGTCGGTGTGGCGGTGGGCATCAACGGCGATCCGGCCGGCCGGGCGACGGCCCTCGCCGCCCACGGCGCGGACGTGCTGGTCATCGACACCGCGCACGGCCACCAGACGCGCACCCTGCGCGCCGTCGAGTCGGTGCGCGCCGCACTGCCCGACGCCAAGATCGTCGCCGGCAACGTCGTCACCGCCGACGGCACGCGGCAGCTGATCGAGGCCGGTGCCGATGTCGTCAAGGTCGGCGTCGGTCCGGGCGCGATGTGCACGACGCGGATGATGACCGGCGTCGGGCGGCCGCAGTTCAGTGCCGTCGTCGAGTGCTCCGAGGAGGCTCGCCGCCACGGTCGTCACATCTGGGCAGACGGTGGGGTGCGCTTCCCCCGCGACGTCGCCCTGGCGCTCGCCGGTGGGGCCGCCAACGTCATGTTCGGCTCGTGGCTGGCAGGCACGTTCGAGTCGGCCGCGGACACGATGCGCGACCCCGACGGTCGGCTGTACAAGGAGAGCTTCGGGATGGCCTCGAACCGTGCCGTCAAGCACCGTACGCAGGGCGACCACGGCTTCGAACGGGCCCGCAAGGAGCTGTTCGAGGAGGGCATCAGCACGTCGCGCATGTACCTCGACGCGGACCGCCCCGGCGTCGAGGACATCATCGACCAGATCGTCGCCGGGCTGCGTTCGGCATGCACGTACGCCGGCGCCGACTCGATCTCCGCGTTCTCCGAACGTGCCGTGGTCGGTGTGCAGAGCACGGCGGGCTACGACGAAGGACGCCCACTCGGGGTGTCCTGGTGACGAGCGACGGCACCGTGCCGTCGCCGGTGGTCATCGCCATCGACGGTCCTGCCGGCGCCGGCAAGTCGACGGTGGGCAAGGCGCTCGCCGGGCGACTCGGCCTGGAGTACCTCGACACGGGTGCCATGTACCGCGCCGTCACGTTCGCCGCCCTGTGCCGTGGGCTCGACCCGCACGACGAGGATCAGGTGGCTGCCGTCGCCGAATCGCTCGAGATGAACGTCGCCGGCGGTGTCGTGTTCGTCGACGGCACCGACGCGACGATCGAGATCCGCGGACGCGAGGTCACCGCCGCGGTGAGTGCTGTCGCCGCCAACAGCCGCGTCCGCGCCGAGCTCGTGCGTCGGCAGCGGGAGTGGGTCGCCCAACGCGGCGGCGGCGTCGTCGAAGGGCGCGACATCGGATCGGTCGTGTTCCCGCAGGCGACGCTCAAGCTCTACATCACCGCCTCGCCGCGGATCCGCGCCGAACGACGGGTCGCCGAGATCGGTGGCGACGTGTCGGAGGTCGAGGCGTCGATCATCGAGCGCGACCGCAAGGACTCGACCCGCGCCGACAGTCCGCTCACCGAGGCGGCTGATGCCGTCGTCATCGACACCAGCGGCCTGTCCGTCGACGAGGTCGTCGACCAGATCATGGAGATGCTCCCGGCATGAGCAAGCCGAAGACGCACCTGGCCGCCAACTCGTGGGCCGATCGCGCCGTCTACCGGCTCTTCCGTTCGGCGGTGTGCTGGTTGACGATCCTGCTCACGCGCATGCACATCGAGGGCAAGGAGCACCTGCCGCGCACGGGTGCGTACGTGTTGGCACCGGTGCATCGCAGCTACATCGACACGCCGATCGTCGCCTGCGTGACGACGCGGCGGGTGCGCTTCATGGGCAAGCAGGAGATGTGGGACTCGCTGCCGGTCGGCCGGCTGTTCTCGGCGCTCGGTGCCTTTCCGGTCAACCGTGGCAGCGCGGACCGCGAGGCGTTGCAGCGCTGCACAACCGTGCTCGGCCTCGGTGAGCCGCTCGTGCTGTTCCCCGAAGGTGAACGCAAGGACGGGCCGGTCGTCCATCCGCTGTTCGACGGGGCGGCGTACGTCGCCGCCCGCGCCGCGGTGCCGATCATCCCCGTCGGCATCGGTGGCTCGGCGAGGGTGCTCCCGCGTCACGCCAAGATGTTTCGTCCGCGCAAGGTGCACGTGGTCATCGGTCAGCCGATCGTCGCCGAACGACTCGAGAGCGGGCGCGTGCCGCGCGCTGCGATCCGGGCGGTGACCGACGAACTGCACGTCGAGCTGCAGCGCCTGTTCGACCTCGCCGAGTCCCGCGTCGGCTGACCACGCTCCGCTGGCGTTGCGGCTGCCCGTCGGGGACGGGGCCGGACGGGCCGAGCGGCCCGTCGGGGACGGGGCCGGACGGGCCGAGCGGCCCGTCGGGGACGGGGTCAGGCGGCGAGGAAGGTGGCCAGGGCAGCGGCGAGGTGGCGGGGGTCGTCGACGCCGCAGAGCTCGCGGGCGGAGTGCATCGACAGCTGGGGGACGCCGACGTCGACCGTCGCCACGCCGAGGCGCGTCGACGTGATCGGACCGATCGTCGAGCCGCACGGCATGTTGTTGCGCGACACGAACACCTGCCATGGCACGCCGGCCGCCTCGCACGCCCGCTGGAACGCCGCCGCAGTGGTCGCCGATGTCGCGTACCGCTGGTTGCTGTTGACCTTGATCGCCGGGCCGGCATTGACCATCGGGCGGTGGCCGGGCTCGTGCCGCTCGGGGTAGTTGGGGTGGACGGCGTGGGCGTTGTCGGCCGAGATGCACATCGAGCCGGCGAGGGCCCGGTGGCGGTCGTCGCTCGAACCCCCGCGCGCCGTCACGAGGCGATCGATCACCGCCTCGAGCAGTGGCCCGGCGGCGCCGGTGACGCTCGACGACCCGACCTCTTCGTGGTCGTTGAGCACGATCAGGGCGATGTCGTCGCCGGGTTCGGCGCGCACGAGCGCATCCGTCGCCGCCCAGCACGACAGCTGGTTGTCGAGGCGTCCCGAGGCGAGCAGCGATCGGTCGGCGCCGATCACCGCAGCACCCTGCACGTCGTAGCAACACAGCTCCCACCACACCGGCGGGTCGCCGCCGGCGAGATCGCCGATCCATGCCGCGAACTCGCCCGGCTGCACCAGGCCGACGCCCCACACCGGCGTCAGGTGCTGTTGCGTGTCGAGCACCAACCCGCCCCCGTTGACGTCGCGGTCGAGGTGCACCGCCAACTGCGGGACCCGGGCGACGGCGGCGGCAGAGTCGACGAGCGACGTCGAGCCGTCGGCGTGGACGATCCGCCCGGCGATGCCGAGGTCACGGTCGAGCCAGCTGTTGTTGAGGATGCCGCCGTAGACCTCCACGCCGAGCTGCTTCCAGCCGACGTTGCCGGTGTCGGGCCGCGGCTTGATGCGCAAGCACGGCGAATCGGTGTGGGCGCCGACGATCCGGAATGCCGTGGTCGGTGACGCCCCGACCGGGAGCCGCCAGGCGACGATCGCCCCACCGCGCACCACGTACCCGGCGGCGGGCACGTCGTCCCACGCCGCGGCTTCGTCGAGGCGGGTGAAGCCCTCCAGCCGGGCGACCGTCGAGGCAACGGCGTGCCACGGCGACGGCGACCCGTCGAGGAAGTCGACGAGATCGCCGAGCTCGGCCGGCACCGTCACGTCGCCACCCCCTGGAACAGGCCCATCGGCAACCCGCTGCCGCGCAGGTGGGCGGTCTCGTTGAGCGTGACGATCGCCCGCTCACCCGTGGAGGCGGCGGCGATCCGATTGATCGAGGTGTAGTTGGGATAGAAGAACCCGGGCCCCTGGGTCTGGAGCCCCAACACGTGCGCGGCGTAGACGTTGATCACACCACCGTGACACACGATCGCCACCCGCTCGCCGCGGTGCGCGGCGATGATCGACTCGACGGCCGTCACCACCCGGACCCGGAACTGGTCCTCGGACTCGTCGGAGTCCCACACGCCGTCGAGCATCGCCTGCCAGCGCGGGTCGTTGGCGGCTTTCAGCTCCTCGACCGGCACGTACTCGGGGCTGTTGCGGTCCCACTCGGCGACCTCGTCGTCGACGCGCACCTCGACGCCCTGGGCGCGGGCGAGTGGGGCCGCCGTCTCGACGGCGCGGGCCAGCGGGCTGGCGTACACGGCGTCGAGTTGTTCGGCGGCGAGGTAGGCGGCCAGCAGCTCCGCCTGCTCCCGACCGGCGGGGGCGAGCTCGGGATCCGCGGCACCTTCGGCGAGCTCGCGGCGCACGGGCAGGCCGTGTCGGATGATGAGCAGTTCCACGATTGGATAGACAAGCAGAAATGAATGGACGAACGAAGATCGTCGCCACGATCGGCCCGGCGAGTGAGCAGCCGGATCGCCTGGCCGAGCTGCTCGATGCGGGCGTCGACGTCGTTCGCCTCAACCTCAGCCACGGCTCGCTCGACGAGCACCTCGAACGGTTGGCGCTGGTGCGCCGCGTCGCTGCCGAACGCCGTCGATGGGTGGCCGTGCTCGCCGACCTCCCCGGTCCGAAGATCCGCTGCGGCTCGTTTCCCGTCGGCGGCGTCGACCTCGACGCCGGCACGATGATCCGACTGTGCCCGGGAAGCGGCGCCAGCGACGCCGCGGTCATCCACGTCGACTACCCGACGCTGCTCCAGGACCTGACGGTCGGCAGCCGCGTGCAGCTCGGCGACGGGGCGATCTCGATGCGCGTCGCTCGCCGTCGACGATGTCGCCGCCACGGCGCAGATCGAGACCGGCGGCGAAGCCAACGGTCGTCCCGGCGTGCACCTCTCGTCGGAGACGTTGCGGCTGCCCTCGCCGACGCCCCGCGACCTCGAGCTCGCCGAGGCGGTCGCCTCGGCCGGTGTCGAGTTCATCGCCGTGTCGTTCGTCCGCGCCGGGCGCCGACCTCGACCGGGTGCGCGAGATCGTCGGTCACCGCGCGCAGCTCGTCGCCAAGATCGAGACCACGGCTGCCGTCCACAACCTCAGCGAGATCCTCGCTGCCACCGACGCCGTGATGGTCGCCCGCGGCGACCTCGGCATCGACTGCCCGATCGAGGACGTGCCCCACCTGCAGAAGGACATCGTCCGTCAGTGCGTGGCCGCCGGGATCCCGGTGATCACGGCGACCCAGATGCTCGAGTCGATGATCACCGCACCGTCGCCGACGCGTGCCGAGGTCAGCGATGTCGCCAACGCCGTGTTCGACGGCACCGATGCGCTGATGCTGTCGGGCGAGACGGCGATCGGGCACGACCCGGCGGGCGTGGTGCGGACGATGAAGCGCGTCGCCACCCGCGCCGAGTCCGAGGCCTCGTACCGTCAGTGGGCCGACCGGCTCGGCCGTGTGCAACGCGACCCCGATCGTCCGCTGCCGTTCGACATGGTGACCGCGGCACTCACCCACGCCGCCTTCCAAGCCGCCTACGACGCCAAGGTGTCAGCCATCTTGTGCTGCACCCGCAGCGGGCGCACGGCGCGGGCGATGGCCCGGTTCCGGCCGGCCGCCAAGCTGATCGGCCTCTCGCCGGATACCTCCGTCGCCCGCTCGCTGGCGCTCAGCTGGGGCGTCGAACCGCTCGAGGTCGGCATCTACGGCAGCACCGACGAGATGGTGTGGTTCGCCGTCGAGACCGCCCTGCGGGCGCATCGCATCTCGCCCGGCGACACGGTGTTGGTGCTCGCCGGTGCGCCGTCGAGCCGCCGTTTCCTGGAGGGCGACGCCGCCACCGACGTTTTGCGCATCGTCCGTGTCCGCTGACATCTGGTGGGAGCGCGCCGGCGCACCCGAAGACCGGGTGGTCGTGCTCGTCCACGGTTCGATGGACCGCTCGGCGGGACTGTTGCGGCTCAGCCGCCGCCTCGACCGGGCGTACTCGGTCGTCCGCTACGACCGCCGCGGGTACGGCCGCTCGATCGACGTCGGCCCGCCGCACACGGTGACGGCGAACATCGACGATCTCGAGACGCTGGTCGAGGCGAACCGCCACGACGGCGCGCGGGTGGTGCTCTTCGGTCACAGCTTCGGCGGCAACATCGCCCTCGGACTCGCCGGGCGTCGTCCCGATCTCGTCGACGCGGTGGCGATCTACGAGACGCCGATGTCGTGGCTCGCCGCCTGGCCCGGCGCGACCGCCGGTGGCGCAGCGATGGCCGCCGAGACGCCGGCCGCCGCCGCCGAGGCGTTCATCCGCCGGCTCGTCGGTGACGCGGCGTGGGAACGCCTGCCACCATCGAAGCAGGACCAGCGCCGGCGCGAAGGTGAAGCGATGGTCGCCGAGCTCGCCGATCTGCGCCGCGACCCGCCCTGGGACCCGGCCGACATCTCGATGCCAGTGCTGACGATCGCCGGCGAGCACGGTCGCCAGCACCACCGCGAGGCGATGCAGCACATCGCCGACCTGGTCGCCGACGGTCGCTTCGTCGAGATCCCCGAGGCCGGCCACCCCGGGCCGCACACCCACGCCGCGGCCGTGGCCGCCGCGTTCGTCGCCTTCCTCAGCGCTGTCGGCGCCGGCTGACGACGAAGCACGCCGCGGCAGCGATCGCCGCACTCGCCGAGAGCGCCGCCGTGCCGGCGATGCCGTGGCGGCTGAACAGCCAGCCGCTGCCGACCGCGGCGACGGCGCGTGCGATCGTCCCGACGCCGTTGGAGATGGCGATCGTGGAGCCGCGAGCGCCCGGCATCGCTTCGCTCACCAGCGACAGCGAGGCGACGAAGGCGTACTCGAAGCCGAGCAGGAAGACGACGATGCCACCGATCCCGAGCCACAGGTCGTCGGCCGTCAGCATGATCGACAGGCCGACGACGAGCACGACCAGCCCGGCGACGGTGCTGCGCAGCTTGCCGAGTCGATCGGCGAACGAGGCCACGCCGAGACTGGCGACGAGCTCCGTCGCGCCGAACACCATCGCCACCAACCCGATGCCACCGGTCGTCACGTCGAACTCGTCGTCGAGCCAACTGCCCGAGACGACGAACACCGAGAGTCCGGCCATCGCCGTCAACGCCGAACCGATCATCACCAGCCACGCCGTCCCCGTGATCGCTCGGCGGTGCGGACCGCGTTCGGCGGACGGCACCACCGGCTCCGGGTCGGGGACGGCCGTCGGCGCGACATCGGGAACCGTGAACCAGACCATCGCCGCCGCACCGATCGTGCCGACTGCGACGGCCACGAACGGGCCCCGCCAGCCGAAGACGTTGATCAGCACGGCGATCAGCGGGGCACCGACGAGCAGGGCGATCGCCCACGACGTCTCGTACAACCCGATCGACCGCGCCCGCCAGCGGTAGTCGACGCGACGGCTGATCCAGGCCTGTCCGGCGACGGTCAGGTTGGCCACCCCGAGGACGACGAGCACCGTCGCCACGGCAAAGGTCGCCAGCGTCCCGACGAGGGCGATCAGCGCCGAGGAGGCCACCGCCAGCAGGCTCAGCACCATCACGATCCGCTCGCGTCCGCGGTCGAGATGCCGGCCGACGACCACCGTCGACATGCCGGCCAACTCACCGACGCCGAGGACCGTCGTCAGCTGTGCCGTCGTTGCCTGGAACGCCCGCTCGAGCGTCGGCAGGAAGAGGGGGATCCAGCGCAGGGCGATGTTGCTCGCCGTCTTCGCCGCCGTGAGGCGCGTCAGCGTCGCCGCGTCGACGCCGGACCGCTGGTGGTCGGCGACGGTGTCGTCGGGCGCGCTCACTCGGGGTCCGGAGCCGGCGACGGATCCGAGATCGTGATCGTGAACCCGAAGAACGAACAATCGGTGTCGGCCAGCGTGACATCGGTGCCGACGCGGTCGTAGTTCGCCAGCACCTTGTCGGCACAGTCCTGCAGCGACGTCCGCTGGGTCCACACGGCGAATGCCAGCACGGCGAACACCACCACGGCGACGACCTTCTGCATGATCGTCCGCATCAACCAGAAGGCGCCGACCGCGGCGAGGATCAACACGACGGCGATCACCGCACCGATCGTTTTCGCCTCATCGAGCGTCAGGCCGAACATCGGAGCCCGACTGTACGCTGCGGCCGTGAGCGATCAGCCGATCAACATGTCGAGCGGACTGCCGAGCACCGTGCTGCCGGAGCCGGACGAGGCGCTGCGTCAGCGGCTCGAGGCGGCGCTCGCCGCGCCCGCCGACGAACGCCGTGCCGCCGTTGCCGATGTCGTTGCCTCGTCGCCGCGGTTCCTCGAGGGTTGGGCGGCACTCGGCGATCTCGGCCGTGACCCGATCGAGCGCTACGCCGCCTACCGGGTCGGCTACCACCGCGGCCTCGACACCTTGCGCGCCAACGGATGGCGGGGGAGCGGGTACGTCCGCTGGGCGCAGCCGACCAACCGCGGCTTCCTCCGCGCGTTGCGCGGCCTCGGCGAGATGGCCGCACTGATCGGCGAGGACGACGAGGCCGAGCGCTGCCACACGTTCCTGCTGCAGCTCGACCCGTCGGGCATCCCCCCGTCGGACGACCCGCCGTCGGGCAGCCCCCCGCCGGACAGTTCGGCGAACTGACGGCTGTGGCCGACGCGGTGCCCGTCGGCGGTGCCGTGCTCACGGGTGGTGCCAGCCGGCGCATGGGGGCCGACAAGGCGACGCTGACCGTACGCGGCCGGCCGATGGCGACGACGGTCGCCGAGGCGCTCGGCGGCGCAGGGTGCGCACCGGTGGTCGTCGTCGGTGGTGACGCAGCCAGGCTCGCCGCGCTCGGACTGCCGTGGGCGCCCGATGCCGTCGTCGGCATCGGCCCTGCCGGCGGTGTGCTCGGTGCCCTCGAGTGGTTCGCTGCGGAACGTCCCGCCATCACCTGGGTCGTCGTCGTCGCCTGCGATCTCCCCGACCTGACCGCGGCGGCACTGGCCCCGCTGCTCGCCGCCGTGCGAGGCGCCGACAACACCCCCGGCGCGGCTGGTGGTGTCGGTGGTGTCGGTGGCATCGGTGGCATCGGTGGCGTCGACTGCGTCGTCGCCCACACGACGCGGCCCGAGCCCGCCGTTGCCGCCTGGCGGGTCGACGCTCGGCAGCGGATCGCCGCCGAGGTCGCCGCGGGCACCCGTGCGCTGCACCGGTTGATCGCCGCCTCGCCGACGGTCTCGGTGGCGCTCGACGGGGCGGCGTTGCGCAACGTCAACACCCCCGTCGACATGCCTGAGTAACCTGGACGAACGTGACCCCTTCCGAGATCTCCGTCCAGGACCTCGCCGCGCTCGGCCCGTCAGTTCGCGTCGTCGACGTCCGTGAGCCCGACGAGTGGGAGGAGGGACACATCGCCCACGCCGTGCACGTCCCCCTCGGCAGCGTCCCCGATCGGGTCGACGCCTTCGACGGTTCGCCGACGTACGTCGTGTGCCGGTCCGGTGGGCGCAGCGCTCGGGCTTGTGAGTACCTGGCTCAGGAGCACGGGCTCGATGTCGTCAACGTCACCGGTGGCACGCTTGCCTGGATCGCCGCGGGCTACGAGGTGGAAACCGGTCGCGCCGGTGGCTGAACCGACGATCGCGTATCAATGGATCGACACGCAGGCCGCCCTCGACACGCTCGTCGAGACCCTGATCGAGCAGCCCCGCTACGCCCTCGACACCGAGTTCCATCGCGAGCGCACGTACTTCCCCAAGCTGGCGCTGGTGCAGGTGGCCTGGCGCGAGGGTGCTGCACAGCAGTTGGCACTCGTCGACCCGCTGGCGGTCGATGTCAAGGTGTTCGACGCCCTGTTCGCCTCGGAGGCACTCTGCGTCGTGCACGCCGCCCAGCAGGATCTCGACGTGCTCACCCACGCCGTCGGTTCCGTGCCGTCGCGGCTGTTCGACACCCAACTCGCCGCCGGCTTCATCGGGTACGGCACGCCGTCGTTGGTGTCGCTGCTGCAGGGCGAGATCGGCGTCAACCCGCCCAAGGGTGACCGCCTCACCGATTGGCTGCGCCGGCCGTTGACCGACAGCCAGTGCCAGTACGCCGCCTCCGACGTCGAGTACCTGCTGCAGGTGCACGAGCAGCTGGTGGCCAAGCTCGCCGAGGCCGGCCGCATCGCCTGGGCCGAGGAGGCCTGCGAGGAGCTCCGCCAGCGGCCCGTCAGCGGTGCCGCCCCCGAAGACGCCTGGCTGCGATTGAAGGACGCCCGTTCGCTGCGCGGTAGTGGGCGCGCGGTCGCCCGCAGCGTCGCTGCCTGGCGGGAGCGCCGGGCGATGCGCGTCGACATCCCGGTCCGGCAGGTGTTGCCCGACCTCGCCATCTTGGGCATCTCCCAGCGGGTGCCCAAGGACGTCAAGGAGCTCAGCCAGGCGCGCGGCGTCGACGAACGGCACTCGCGCGGTGCGATCGCCGAGGAGATCCTCGAAGCGGTGCGCAACGCCAAGGCCGAACCGCCACCGGCACCACCGCCGTCGGCCGACGACCTCGACCGCTCGTTGCGCCCGGCGGTGACCCTGGTGTCCGCCTGGGTCGCCCAGCTGGCCCGCGACGAGCACCTCGACCCGGCGCTGCTGGCGACCCGCGCCGACATCGTCGCCTTCTTGCGCGGCGACCCCGACGTCCGTCTCGCCACCGGCTGGCGGCACGAGCTGGTCGGCGACGGCATCACCCAGCTGGTGTCCGGCAAGGCCGGACTGACGTTCGACGGCAACGGCGGACTGCGGCTCACCCCGGTCAACGCCTGAACGTCGGATGCTGCCCGGTGGGGTTTTGTCGCATGTTCTCGCTTGGCCGAGAAATCTGACGACCCGCCGCTACTCTGTAGCCGAATGTCAACTCTCTAGTGTCGATTGGGAGCCCTGTCGTGAAGAAGGGTCGTCATCGCCGGTTCGAAGAGGCGAGAAAACTGAAGCAGTCCGGGCCGGGAGCGTTCGATCTCGGATTCGGTGATCGGTCCGCGTCGACCGCCACGTCCGAGGACGATGGCGACGATGACGACGACTACGCCGCCCTGGCCGAGAAGTACGGCGTCACCTTCGACGACGACGACGACACCACCGACGACTGACCCGGCGGGGTCGTGCCCCGACGGTCATCACACCGAGCGCCGCACCGCCGGATGGGGGAGCGGCACCCAACCCGGCCGCTCGAAGAGTTCCACCATCGTCGCGTACACCGGCGCGCCGACGAGGGCGATGATCTCGTCCTCGGCGCTGCGGTAGAGCGGTTGGCCGCCGACGAACGCCTCGGGTTCCTCGGTGCACCACCAACCGAACTCCTGGCCGCCCTCGCCCCAGTCGCGGCGTTTCCATTCGCGGCAGGCGCGAGGTGACGTGGCCGTTCTCGTCGGTCGAGTGCTCGAGGCGGATCGGCACCTGCCAGCACACCGACGGCTTCCAGTCCATCGGCCGTTCCCCGGCCTCCAGCGCGGCGATGTGCAGGGCGCACCCGACGCCGCCCTCGAAGCCGGCGCGGTTCAAGAAGATGCACGCACCGTCGACGACGCGGGTGACGGTGACCGGGTTGCCCTCGTCGTCGGGATCGCCGTCGCGCAGGTATCCCTTGCGCATCGCCTTGCCGTGGAACTGCATGTGACGCGGCTCGAGGCGCGCGGCGTGGCGCTCGAGGTTGGCGACGTCGTCGGCGTCGGCGAAGTGCGCACCGTAGGAACAACAGCCGGCCTCCGACTGTGCGACGGGCTCGTCCTCGATGCCCTTGCAACCGCATCCGTAGATGCAGGTGTAGTTCGATCGGAGGAAGGTGACGTCGAAGACCCAGGTCCGGTGCTCGCCCGGATCCTCGAAGCTGATCCACTCGTGCAGGTCGTCGGGGGAGCGACTCACTCGGGAGCACGCTACCGCCGTCGATAGGCTCGACCGGGATATGACCGGGCCCACACCGCCGTCGACCCCTCCGTCGTTGCACGGATCGATGTCCGCCGACCAGCTGCGCGACTCCTTCCGCGACTTCTTCGCCGCCAAGGGGCACACCAAGGTGCCGTCGGCGAGCCTGATCCCGCACGACCCGACCGTGCTCTTCAACGTCGCCGGCATGGTGCCGTTCAAGTCGTACTTCGTCGGCGACGAGCAGCCGCCGTACTCGCGTGCGGTCAGCTCGCAGAAGTGTGCCCGCGCCGGCGGCAAGCACAACGACCTCGACGATGTGGGGCGCACCAAGCGCCATCTCGTGTTCTTCGAGATGCTCGGCAACTTCAGCTTCGGCGACTACTTCAAGGAGTCGGCGATCCCGTGGAGCTGGGAGCTCGTCACCGGCGACCGCGCCAGCGGTGGTTGGGGGTTCGACGGCGACCAGATCTGGGTCACCGTCCACGAGACCGACGACGAGGCCGAAGCGATCTGGCACGAGGTCGTCGGTGTGCCGATGTCGCGCATCCAGCGCCTCGGCGACAAGGACAACTACTGGCAGATGGGCGACACCGGCCCGTGCGGGCCGTGCAGCGAACTGCACATCGATCGCGGGCCGGCGTTCGGCCCCGACGGTGGGCCGCTCGGCGATCCCGGCGGCGACCGGTTCATGGAGTTCTGGAACCTGGTCTTCATGCAGTTCGACCAGGCGCCCGACGGCACGCGCACCCCGCTGCCCAAGCCATCGATCGACACCGGCGCCGGCCTCGAGCGGATCCTCGCCCTGCTGCAAGGCGTCGACTCGGTCTGGGAGACCGACCTGATGCAGCCACTGATCGAGGAGGCGTGCTCGATCACCGGCAAGAAGTACCGCGTCGGCGACTACGACGACCGCGACAGCTTCGCCATGCGCGTGCTCGCCGAGCACGCTCGTTCCGGGGCGATGCTCGTCAACGACGGCGTGTTCCCCTCCAACGAGGCCCGCGGGTACGTGCTGCGGCGGATCATCCGCCGTGCCGTGCGCTACGCCTACCTCCTCGGCACCGAGACGCTGGTCATGCCCCGCCTGACCGAGACGGCGATCGACGTGATGGGCAACGCCTACCCCGACCTGCTGAAGAACCGTGACTTCGTCGTCAACGTGATGACCAAGGAGGAGGAGCGGTTCCGTCAGACGTTGCGCAACGGCCTGTCGATCCTCGACAACGAGCTCGCCGCCGACCCCGCCGAGCTGTCCGGGTCGACCGCCTTCCTGCTCCACGACACCTACGGGTTCCCCCTCGAACTGACCCAGGAGATCGCCGGCGAACGCGACGTCGCGGTCGACCTCGCCGGTTTCACCGCCGACATGGCGGCCCAGCGCGAGCGCGCCAAGGCCGCCCAGCGCGAGGCCGCCTCCGGCGACGACCTCGATGCCTACCGCGACGTCGTCGAGCAGTTCGGCGTCACCGAGTTCGTCGGGTACCGCGACGACTCGACCGAGAGCCGCGTCCTCGCCGTCGTCCCCGTCGGCGACTCTGCGACCGATTCTGCGACCGATTCCGGGACCGATTCTGCGAGCGACAGCAACGGCGGCGAACTCGTCGACGTGTTCCTCGACGTGTTCCTCGACCGCACGCCGTTCTACGCCGAATCCGGCGGCCAGGTCGGCGACACCGGCACGATCACCACCGAGACCGGCACGGCGGAAGTGATCGACACGACGTTCGCCCTGCCGAACCTGCGTCGCCATCGGGTGCGCATCGTCGACGGGACGATCACCCCCGGACAGCAGGCGACGGCGACGATCGATGTCGCCCGACGCGCCGCGATCCGCCGCAACCACACGGCGACCCACCTCCTCCATCACGCCCTGCGCGAAGTGCTCGGCGACCACGTCAAGCAGGCCGGTTCGATGGTCAGCCCGGAGCGCCTGCGCTTCGACTTCTCCCACTACGAGGCCGTCAGCGCCGAGCAGATCGCCGAGATCGAGCGGCTGGCCAACGCCGAAACGCTGGAGAACACACCGACGCGCATCTTCGAGACGACCAAGGACGAAGCCGAGGCGCTCGGTGCGATCGCCTTCTTCGGCGACAAGTACGGCGACATCGTGCGGGTCCTCGAAGCTGGCTCGTCGATCGAGCTGTGTGGCGGCACCCACGTTCGGGCGACCGGCGACATCGGCACGATCAAGGTCGTCAGCGAGGCCTCGATCGGCTCCAACCTGCGACGCATCGAAGCGGTCACCGGCACCGCCAGCGTCGCCCTGCTGCAACGTGACGAGGAGGTGCTCGCCGCCGCCGCCCGACTCGTCGGCTCGACCACCGACGACCTCGTCAGCGGCGTGCAGCGCAAGCTCGACGAGGTCCGCAGTCTGCAGGACGAGATCAAGGCGCTGCGCGGCCAGCTGGCGGTCGGGCGGGCGGCCGAGCTCGCCGCGATCGCCACCGACGGCGTCGTCATCACCCAGGTCGACGGGTTGGCGCCCGGCGACCTGCGCGACCTGGCCATCGCCGTCCGCCAGCGTCCCGACATCCGGCTCGTGGTCGTCGTCGGCGAGACCCCGTCCGGCGGTGTCGCACTGGTCGCTGCGGTCGATCCGGCAACCGGCGTCAACGCCGCGGACCTGCTCAAGGACGCCGCCAAGGCCGTCGGTGGCGGCGGTGGTGGCAAGGGCGACGTGGCCACCGCCGGCGGCAAGGACGTCAGCGGCATCGCCGAGGCGCTGCAACGCGCCGCCGTCGCGGCGGCCGCAGCGCTGGCGCCCGCCGGCTGATCAGCCCATGCGTGCCCTGGGCATCGATCTCGGGTCGAAGCGCATCGGCATCGCCGTCAGCGACTACTCGGGCACCATCGCCTCCGCCCTGACGACCGTTCACCGGTCGTCGTCGCGACGTCACGACCACCGCCAGATCGCCGATCTCGTTCGCCGGGAGGAGGCCGAGCTGGTGGTCGTCGGACTGCCGCTGTCGCTCGACGGCACCGACGGGCCGGCAGCGCGCGCTGCCCGGACCGAGGCGGCGCAGCTGGCTAGCGTGGTCGGGGTGCCCGTGGAGATGTACGACGAGCGCTTCACCACCGTCACGGCCGAGCGTGGGCTGATGGAGGCGGGCCTCGATGCCCGTCAGCGGCGCGGCGTCGTCGACAAGGTCGCTGCCGCGGTGATGCTGCAGAGCTGGCTGGACGGACGGACGTGAAGCAGCTCGACCCGTTGCTCCCCGAGGCGCAGGTCGACCCCGACACCCGCCCGGCACTCGACTGGCCGACCGACCCGTGGGACGACACCGACGCCACGGGCGCGGTCGAGCGCCTGCGTCGCCAGAGCAGGCCGCTGAAGTGGGTGGTGTGGACGGCGATGGTGCTCGGCGTGGTGATGGTGCTCATCGCCGGGGCCGTCGGATGGTGGTACCTCGGCAAGATCAACCCGGCCGGTGCGCCTGGCGACGTGCAGAGCTTCACCGTCGAGGCGGGCGACGACTTCGAGGCGGTCGCCGCCCGTCTCGAGGAGCGCGGCCTGATCTCCGACGCCGGCGTCTTCGAGTGGTACGTCGAGCGTGAGGGTGGGCTGGAGCTCGAGCCCGGCTACTACCAACTCCGGCCGAACGACCACATGGGCAACGTGCTCGGTCGCCTCCGCACGCCGCCCGGCGAGACGTACACCAAGGTCACGTTCCCCGAGGGGTTCACCCTGCCGCAGATGGCGACGCGGCTCGACACGTCGGTCGACCGTCTCACCGCCGACGAGTTCATGGCCGCCGCCAACGGCGGCGTGATCCGCTCGGCCTGGCAGCCCGAAGGCGTCACGTCGCTGGAAGGGCTGCTGTTCCCGGACACCTACCAGGTCTCCAACGCCGAGAGTGAAGCTCAGGTGATCGAGCGGATGATGGCGATGATGGACCGGGTCGGCGAGCAGGAGGACATCGTCGAGCGCTCGGCGGCGAACGGGGTCACGCCGTACCAGGCGTTGATCATCGCCTCGATGATCGAGCGTGAGGCGAAGGTCCCCGAGGACCGGGCGAAGATCGCCCGCGTCATCTACAACCGCCTCGGCATGGCCCAGTTCGGCCAGCCGTGGCTCCTCCAGATCGATGCCAGCGTGCTCTACGGGCGCGATCAGATGGGGATCGATCCCGAGCTGCCCTTCTCCGAGCTGCGTCTGATCGACACGCCGTGGAACACCTACATGCACTACGGGCTGCCGCCGACGCCGATCGCCAACCCGGGGCGGGCGTCGATCGAAGCGGCGCTCAACCCGGCGCCGAACCCGCCCGCCGGTGATCCGATCTGCCAGGAGCTGGGCACGGGCCGCGGCTGCACCTACATGTACTACGTGATCGCCGACGCCAACGGCGGCCACGTCTTCGCTGCCGAGGGCTGGCAGCAGGAGCGCAACGTCGAGCTGGCCCGCCAGGCCGGCCTCCTGTGACCGGGCGCCGCGTCGCCGCGGTGATCGGCTCGCCGATCGGCCACAGCCTGTCGCCGACGATCCACCGGGCGGCGTTCGCCGCCGCCGGCCTCGACTGGGACTACGTCGCCTTCGACGTCCCGGCAGGGCACGGGGCCGCCGCCGTCGAGGCGATGCGCACGCTCGGGCTCGTCGGGCTGTCGGTGACGATGCCGCACAAGGACGACGTCTTCGCCGCCGTCGACCGCCGCGAGCCTGCCGCCGAGGCGATGCGCTCGGTGAACACGGTCAGCTGGGACGGCGACGAGCTCGTCGGGGCGAGCACCGACGGCGATGGCTTCGTCGCCTCGCTGGCCGAGCACGGCATCGACCCGGGCGGTTGCTCGATCGCCGTGCTGGGCGCCGGGGGCGCCGCCCGCTCGGTCGTCGACGCCCTCGGCCGCGCCGGGGCGGGCGAGATCGTCGTCGTCAACCGCACGGCGGAGCGGGCGGCGCAGGCCGCCGCGCTGGCCACCGTGGCGCGCGCCGGCGCGCCGGCCGACATCGCTGCCGCCGACATCGTCGTCAACGCCACCAACGTCGGCATGGGCGTCGACCCTGCTTCCGGCGGGCCCGCCGACGTGCCGTGTGACCCCGACCTGCTCCATCCCGAGCAGGTCGCCGTCGACCTCGTCTACCACCCGTTGCTGACCCCGTGGCTCGCCGCCGCCTCGGCCCGCGGTGTGCGCACGCTCGACGGCCTCGGGATGCTCGTGCACCAAGCGGCGTTGCAGCAGCTGCGCTGGACGGGCCGCATGCCCGACGTCGCCGTGATGCGCGCCGCCGCCGAGCAGGAACTGCGCCGCCGCCGCTGACCCGCGAGATCCCGCGCCGGTGAACATCGCGTGCAGGCGCACGGATCTCTCATCGCACCGCCGGGGTCGGCGCGCGGGTGCAGCGGTAGTCTCGATTCGATGTTGCGGTACCTGACGGCGGGCGAATCCCACGGCCAAGCACTGGTCGTCGTCATCGAAGGGTTGCCGGCTGGCCTCGCCCTCACGGTCGACGACATCCAGGTGGAGCTCGGTCGCCGGCGCCTCGGCTACGGCCGTGGCCCGCGGCAACGCTTCGAGGTCGACGAGCTGACGCTGCTCGGTGGCGTCCGCCACGGGCGCACGCTCGGCTCGCCGCTGGCCATCGAGATCAAGAACACCGAGTGGTTCCGCTCCGACAAGTGGCACGAGGAGATGAGCCCGGCACCCGGGGAGACCAAGTCGCCGCTGACCCAGGTTCGCCCGGGCCACGCCGACCTCGCCGGCATGCAGAAGTACGGCTTCAGCGATGCCCGTGACGTCCTCGAACGCGCCAGCGCCCGCGAGACCGCGGCCCGCGTCGCCGCCGGAGCCGTCGCCAAGGCGCTGCTCCGCCCGCTCGGTGTCGAGATCATCTCGCACGTCATCCAGATGGGCGCCGCCCGGGTGCCCGACGGCGCCACGCGGCCGACCCCGAACGAACTCGACCGGGTCGACGAGAACCAGGTGCGTTGCTTCGACCTCGACACCAGCGAGGCGATGATCGCCGAGATCAAGGCCGCCGCCAAGGACGGCGACAGCCTCGGCGGCGTCGTCGAGGTGCTCGGCTTCGGCGTGCCGGTCGGCCTCGGCAGCCACGTCCACTGGGATCGCAAGCTCGACGCCCTGCTGGCCCAGGCGGTCATGAGCATCCAGGCCGTCAAGGGCGTCGAGATCGGCGACGGTTTCGAGGTCGCCGGGCGGCGGGGGAGCGTCGCCCACGACCCGATCCGCTGGGATGCCGACGCCGGTCGCTACCGGCGCACGAGCACGCTCGCCGGCGGCACCGAGGGAGGCATCTCGACCGGTGAGCTGCTGGTGGTGCGGGCGGCGATGAAGCCGCTGGCGACGCTCAACGTGCCGACGCTGGAGACCGTCGACACGGCAACAAAGGAATCGGCGGTGTCGTTCAAGGAACGCACCGACGTCACCGCCGTCCCGGCGATGGGCGTTGTCGCCGAGACGATGGTCGCCCTCGTGCTCGCCGCCGAAGCGCAGCGCAAGTTCGGCGGCGACTCGGTCGACGAGTTCCTCCGCAACGCCGAGGCGTACTCGGCGACGCTGCCCGATCCGTCGTGGTGAGCGCGGTGCGACCGTGAACGACCATCTCGTCCTCGTCGGGTTGATGGGCGTGGGCAAGACCACCGTCGGCCGGGCGCTCGCCGATCAGCTCGGCCGCCCGTTCCTCGATTCCGACCAGATGATCGAGGCGGCGACCGGTCGCACGGTGCGCGAGATCTGGCGCGACGACGGCGAACCGGCGTTCCGCGCCCTCGAGACCGACGTGCTGCGCGCCGCGCTGGCGGCACCGGAGCCGGCAGTCATCGCCGCCGCCGGCGGTGTCGTCCTCAACGCCGTCAACCGGCAGCTGCTCGCCGAGTCGAACGCCCACGTCGTGTGGCTGCGCGCCGACGACAAGCTGCTGCTCGAACGAGCGACGAGGGGTGCCCATCGGCCGCTGCTCGACGACGACCCGGCCGGCGTGCTGGCGACGATGGCCGTCGAGCGCGCCCCGCTCTACCAGGAGGTCGCCGACGCGATCGTCACCGTCGACCGGCGCACCGTCAGCGACGTCGTGAAGGCGGTGTTGCGATGCACCGTGTGACCGTCCCGCTCGCCGAACGCGCCTACGACGTCGTCGTCGGTCGAGGGGCAGTCGGCGAACTCGGCGGCCTGCTGCCGGCCACCGCACAGCGGGTGTTCGTCGTGACCCAGGCCGGCGTCCCGTTCGGCGACGCCGTCGAGGCCCACGCCGGCGGTCGGGCGGTCGAGGTGTGCGTCATCGGCGACGGTGAGGGGGCGAAGTCGCTGGCGACGATCGAGCAGTTGACGCGGGCGTTCGCCCGGCACGGCCTGACCCGGCGCGACGTCGTCGTCGGCGTCGGCGGCGGCATGGTCACCGACGTCGCCGGCTTCGCCGCCGCGTCGTGGCACCGCGGCACGCCGGTCGTGCACGTGGCGACCACGTTGCTGGCGATGATCGACGCCGCGGTCGGCGGCAAGACGGGCGTCAACCTGCCCGAGGGCAAGAACCTGGTCGGCGCCTTCTGGCAGCCGTCGGGCGTGATCTGCGATCTCGACGCCCTCGACACGCTGCCCGAGCGGGAGCTGCGTTGCGGCCTCGGGGAGATGGCCAAGTACCACTTCCTCACCGGCGACGATCTGCTGGCGATGCCGCTCGACCAACGCATCGCCCGCTGCATCGAGATCAAGGCCGACGTCGTCGCCTCCGACGAGCGCGAGGGGGGCCGCCGGGCGCTACTCAACTACGGCCACACCCTGGCTCACGCGCTGGAGATCGCCACCGACCACGAGCTGGCGCACGGCGAGGCGGTGGCGATCGGTCTGATCTTTGCCGCCGAGCTGGCCGCCGAGTTGGGACGCATCGACGACTCGCGGGTCGACGACCACCGCCGCGTCGTCGCCGGTGAGTACGGCCTGCGCATCACGCCGCCCGAGGGCCTCGACGCCGACCTGCTGCTCGACCTGATGGGACGCGACAAGAAGGCCCTCGACGGCCTGACCTTCGTACTCGACGGCGGCGCCGACGGCGTCGAGGTGGTCGCCGACGTGCCGACTGCCGCCGTGCGCGCGACGCTGGAGCGGTTCGTGTGAGCGCCGTCACGCCGTTCGAGTTCACCCCGTTCGACCATCTCGCGCGCATCGCCGCCGTCCGCGCCGCACTCGACGACACGCCGTGTGACGCGCTGCTGGTCACCGACCTGATCGACATCCGCTGGCTGACCGGGTTCGGCGGCTCCAACGGCTGGGTCGTCGTCCGCAGCGACGACGTCGTGCTCGGCACCGACGGACGCTACGGCGAGCGGGCGGTCGCCGAGACCGCCGGCTCGGGCGTGCGCGTCGTCGCCGAACGCCAGCGGGCAGCGCTGCACGAGCGCATGCTCGCCGCGGTCGCGGGCGCCTCGGCGGTCGGCCTCGACCCCTCGACCACGTCGTACGCGGCATGGACCGCCCTCGCCGGCGACATCGCGCTGCACCCGCTCGCCTCGATCATCGCCCGCCGCCGCGCCGTCAAGGATGCCGCCGAGATCGAGCGGATGGCGGCCGCTGCGGCCGCTGCCGACGTCGCCCTCGTCGAGGTCGAGCCGCTGCTGTTCGCCGCCGTCGACGAGCCGTTGACCGAGGCCGACGTGCGCAACGAGCTCGAATACCGGATGCGGCTGCACGGCGCCGACGACCGCAGCTACGAGACGATCGTCGCCAGTGGACCCGATCACGGTGCCCGCCCGCACCACGAGGTCACCGACCGGCGCATCGTTGCCGGCGACACCGTGATCATCGACGTCGGCGCCCTCGTCGACGGCTACCACTCCGACATGACCCGCTCGTACGTGATCGGTGAGCCGACCGCCGAACAGCGCGAGATCTACGCCCTCGTCGAGCAGTCTCACCGGGCCGGGGTCGACGCCCTGCGGGCGGGGATCAGCGCCCGTCAGCTCGACTCGGTGTGCCGCGACGTGTACGAGGCCGCCGGCGTCCTCGACTGGTACCTCCACGGCACCGGCCACGGGGTGGGACTGCAGATCCACGAGCCCCCGTTCCACTCCCAGGTGTCCGACGAGGTCATCGAGGTGGGCAACGTGGTGACGGTGGAACCCGGCCTCTATCGTGTCGGCTTCGGTGGCTTTCGCATCGAGGATCTCCTCGTGGTCACCGATTCCGGCTCGCGGTCGCTGACCCACACGCCGCCGCGACCGTTTCCGGGCTGAGCCCGCTGCACGCATCAAAGGACCCACCCATGCCCCAGATCTCCGTCAACGACCTGAAGAACGGAATCACCCTCGAGCTCGACAACGGTCTGTTCCAGGTCGTCGAGTTCCAGCACGTGAAGCCCGGCAAGGGTGGCGCCTTCGTGCGGACGAAGATCCGCAACGTCCGCAACGGTTCGGTGATCGACAAGACGTTCAACGCCGGCATCAAGGTCGAGCAGGCGATCGTCGACCGCCAGGACATGCAGTTCCTCTACAAGGACGGCGCCGACTACGTGTTCATGAACACGTCGACGTACGACCAGATGAACGTGCCGGCGAAGGCCCTCGGCGAGGCCGCCGACTACCTGACCGAGCAGATGATCGCCCAGATCGCCCAGTACCAGGGTGAGATCATCGGCGTCGAGATCCCAGCGTCGGTCGAGCTGACGATCGCCGAGACCGAGCCCGGCGTGCAGGGCGACCGTGTCTCGGGTGCCCGCAAGCCGGCGACGCTGGAGACCGGCAAGGTGATCCAGGTTCCGCTGTTCGTCGAGACCGGCGACAAGGTCAAGGTCGACACCCGCTCGGGCGACTACATCACCCGCGTCTGATGGAGCGCCCTGACGAGCGGTCCGACGCTCGCGAGCGTGCCCTCTACCTGCTGTACGAGGCGTACTCGAAGGCGATCTCGCCGACCGATGCCCTCGCCCTGCAGGTGCTCGAACCCGACCGGCTGACGACGCTGCTCGTCGAGGGCGTCACCGAACACAACGCGGAGCTCGACGAGGCGATCGCCGGCAAGGCCAAGGGATGGTCGTTGAAGCGGATGCCGGTGCTCGACCTCAGCGTCCTGCGTCTCGGCGCGTTCGAGCTCGCCCATCGTCCCGACGTGCCGGTGGCCGTGGTGATCGACGAGGCGGTGGAGCTGGCCAAGCGTTTCTCCACCGACGACAGCGGCCGCTTCGTCAACGGGGTGCTCGCCGCCCTCGCCCCCGACCTGCGCGCCCGACCCCCCGCCGACTGACATCGCCGGCGACCGCCGCCCACGTGACGAATGGGGACGGGTCCCGTCCGTCACGTGCTCTGGCGAGGGGCCGTGCAATCGTCGCCCGCTGGCACCGTTTGCGCCGCTGAACCCGGGGCGAGCGGTTCTGGGTCGGATTCACCGCGCACTGCGCGGCATCGGCGACCCAGAACGGGGTGGACGGGCGATGGCGGGACGATGGCGCGGCGAGCTGCGAAACTCGGCGCCGTGAGCGACTCCACCGGGACGGCGACGGGCGAGCTCGGGCGCCTCGACGAGCCCGACGTCGCCGCCGACCGCGCTGCCGACCTCGCGCCGGCGCGATGGTGGCACCGCATCCCGCCGCCGTCGGCACCGCAGCTGCTGCTGGCCGGCGCCGTGCTGGTCTGGACGTGGTACTTCACGACCCGCTCGCTCGACATCCACCACGCCCTCGGCACCGCCACCTACGACTCGGCGCTCTACGACCAGGGCATGTGGCTGCTGTCGCGGTTCGAGGCGCCGTTCGTGACGCTTGATGGGTCGCAACCTGTTCGGCGACCACTCGTCGTTCATCCTGGTGTTCCTCGTGCCGCTGTACTGGATCGCACCGGGCGCCTGGATCATGTTCACCGCCCAGTCGGCGGCGATCGCCGCCGGGGCGATCCCGGTGTTCCTCTACGGCCGGCGGCGCTTGCGCTCGGAGTGGCTGGCGCTCGTCGGCGCCGGCGCCTACCTGCTGCACCCCGCCATCGGCTGGACGAACCTCGAGAACTTCCATCCGGACGCCTTCCTCGGGGTGTTCGTCGGCTTCGCCCTGTACGCCGCCCTCGAGCGCCGGTGGCGGCTGTACGTCGTGTCCGTCGTGCTGGCACTGCTGGTCAAAGAGGATGCCTCGCTGGTCATCGTGCCGCTCGGCATCTGGGTCGCCGTGCGCCGCGACCGCCGGATCGGGTTGCTGACGATCGTCGGCAGCGTGGCGTTCATGCTGGTGGCGATGTTCGTCGTCATGCGCAGCCTGATCGGTGTGCCGACGCGGAACACCTGGCGCATCCCGTTCGGTGGGGTGCGCGGGCTCATCGACACGACGGTCACCAACCCGACCGCCCTGTGGCGGCACCTCACGTCCGACGGGCGTCCGTGGTACCTGGTGCAGATGACGGCGCCGTTCGCCTGGCTGTTCGTGCGGCTCCCCGACGTCGCCCTCATCTCCGGGCTCGTGCTGTTCACCAATGTGCTCAGCACGTTCTGGTACCAGTACCAGATCGACTTCCACTACAGCCTGATCGCCGTGCCGGCGCTGGCGATCGGCACGGTGCACGCCATCGGCGCGCTCCGCGACCACGACGTCCGCGTCGACGACCGGGAGGTGCGGGTCAGGGGGCGGGGCGTCGCCGTCGCGGTCCTGGCGGCCGCCAGCCTCCTCACCGCCTACCTGTGGTCACCGTTGCCGCTGGGGCGCACGCCGCTGTACTACGGCGATCGAAACAGCATCTACGCCGTCGAGGCCCGGGAGTTGTTGGCCCAGATCCCCGACGACGCCGTCGTCTCGGCGAACTACCGCCTGACCCCGCACCTCGCCCACCGGCCCGAGATCTACCAGTTCCCGGTGCCGTTCCGGGTGCTGCTCTACGGCCCGGACGTGTCGCTCGAGGGCACCCGTCTCGACGAGCGCGCCGAACGTGTCGAGTACGTGATGATCCCGACCGACCAGGACGCCGCGCTGCGCGCCGATTGGGCAGCGATCGACGATGCCTTCGTCGAGGTCGACCGCAACGACCTGTGGATCCTCTACCAACGCGACCCGGACGTCGCGCTGCCCGCCCCGCCCGCGATGAGCGACGGGGCCGGATAGTGGCCCGTGCGCTCATCGCGTGATCGCGCCTCGTGCCGGCGATGAGCGAAGGCACCGGATACGGGCCATTCGCTCATCGCGTGGTCGCGCCTCGTGCCGGCGATGAGCGAAGGCACCGGATACGGGCCATTCGCTCATCGCGGGCGAGGATCGCGCGGGCCAGGATCGCGCGGGCGGGTCGCGGCTCGCGGCGGGGGGAGGGTGGCGATGGGGTGGCTGGGGGAGGGTGGCGATGGGGTGGCGGTCAGCCGGGGGTGGAGTCGAACATCTGGCCGATGCGGATGGCGTTGCCGAAGGGGTCGCGGATACCGAAGTCGATGCCGTAGGGTTTCTCGCTCGGTTCGTCGGTGACGTCGACGCCGCGGTCGCGCAGCGTGGCGAAGGCCGTCGCAGCATCATCGGTGGTCAGGAACAGCGCCCCGGCGACGGCACCGCGTGTGACCAGCTCACGCACCTGTTCGGCGGTCGCTTCGTCCATCGAGGGCGGGCCCGGGCGTTCGAGCAGGATCTCGCGCACGGCGTCGCCCGGCACGCGCACGGTGAGCCACCGCATGAACCCGAGGTCGATGTCGTCGGCGACCTCGAGGCCGAGCGTGTTGACGTAGAAGTCGAGGGCTTGGTCCTGGTCGAGGACGTAGGTGGTCGTGCGGCTGATGGCGTTGAACATGCCGTCACCGTACGGGTGACGGCTGATCGTCGGCTTCTCCGAAACTGCTCGATGCCGCGGCGCTGCTGGGCCGGGTCCACGCCTTGACGAAGCACGACGGCACGTTGCCCACCGGACCTCGCGCCCGGTGCTGCGACGGTGACTCGCCGACGATGTCGCGGAACGTCCTGCCGAAGGTCCCGATGCTCGTGAAGCCGACGTCGAGGCAGATGTCGGTGACGCTCAGTGGCGTGGTGCGCAGCAGGTACATCGCCCGCTCGACGCGCCGGCGCTGGAGGTACCGGTGCGGTGTCTCGCCGAACGTCGCCTTGAAGCTGCGGATGAAGTGGGCCGGCGACGAGTGCGCCACCCGGGCGAGCGAGTCGATGTCGAGTGGTGAGGCGTAGGCGCGATCGATCTCGTCGCGTGCACGCAGCAGGAGCCGGTTGGTGATCTCGGCCTCGCGGCTCAACGGTCCACCGGGTCGTGCATGGCTGGAACGGTAGTTGCTGGTAGGTTCGGACTCACCGTGAAGCGGGTCCCGTGAGGCCCGGACGGGAGGAGCGAAACGTGGTTGCTGACAACGTCGGCGCCGCTGCACACGGGTCGAGTGCCAAACAGGTGCTCGGACCCGACGACGTGCGGCGCGCCATCACCCGCATGGCCCACGAGGTCATCGAACGCAACCGTGGTCTCGACGGCGTCGTCCTCGTCGGCATCCAACACGGTGGCGTCTGGCTCGCCGACGCCCTCGGTGCCGAGATCGAGCGCATCGATGCCACGGTCCCCGTCGGTTCGGTCGACGCCAGCCTGTACCGCGACGACATCGGCCTGCGCCCCGTCGCCCCGGGATCGGTCAGCGACCTTCCCGACGTCGACGGCGCGATCGTCGTCCTCGTCGACGACGTGCTGTTCACCGGTCGCACCGTGCGGGCAGCGATCGACGCGGTGTGCGACTACGGGCGCCCGCGAGCGGTGCAGCTCGCCGTCCTCGTCGACCGCGGGCACCGCGAGCTGCCGATCCGCCCCGACTTCGTCGGCAAGAACCTGCCGACGAGCACCAGCGAGGACGTCACCGCCACCGCCGACGGCGTGGTGATCGCATGACGGTGTCGGCGCCCACCGCCAGCCGCTCGTTGATCGACGTCGACGACCTCGGCGCCGCCGGCATCACCCGCATCCTCGATCTCGCCGACCACATGGCCGAGGTCAACCGGCGCCCCAACCCGAAGGTGCCGGCGCTGCGCGGCAAGACGGTGTGCAGCGTGTTCTTCGAGGACTCGACGCGCACCCGGTTGAGCTTCGAGACGGCCGCCAAGCGGTTGTCGGCCGACACGATGACCTTCGCCGTCTCGCAGTCGAGCCTCAACAAGGGCGAGAGCCTGCGCGACACGATCGAGACGATCGCCGCGATGGGCGTCCACGCCTTCGTCGTCCGCCACAAGTCGAGCGGCGCACCGCGGCAGATCACCGGCTGGACACAGGCGAGCATCATCAATGCCGGCGACGGCTGGCACGCCCACCCGACCCAGGCACTGCTCGACGCCTACACCGTGCGCACCGCACTGGCCCGCACCGGCGGCCTCGACGGGCTGCGGATGGCGATCGTCGGTGACGTCAAGCACAGCCGGGTGGCGCGGAGCACGATCGCCGCGATGCGCCTCCTCGGTGCCCACGTCACCGTCGTCGCACCGCGGACGCTGCTGCCGCCGGACGTCGGCACATCCTTCGCCGACGGAGTCACCGACGACCTCGACGACGTGCTCGACGGCCTCGACGTGCTGTACCTGCTGCGGATGCAGAACGAACGGATGACCGAGGCGCTGGTGCCGACGCTGCGCGAGTACACGACCCGCTTCGGGTTGACGCCCGAGCGCGCCGCGCGCCTCGCCCCGCAGACGCTCGTGATGCACCCGGGCCCGATGAACCGAGGAGTGGAAATGGCAGTCGACCCGAGCGAGCTTCCGGGCAACGTGATCGCCCAGCAGGTGACGAACGGCATCGCCGTACGGATGGCGGTCCTCTTCGACCTCCTCGGCTCCGGCTCGTCACTCCACGCCACGTCCGATGGGGGAGCGGCATGAGCCTCCTCATCAGCGGAGCCCGTGTCGTCGATCCCAGCGGGGAGCGGCGCGTCGCCGTGCGCATCGTCGACGGTGTCGTCGCCGAGGTGGCCGAGTCGATCGAGCCGGGCGACGACGACCAGGTCATCGACGGCACCGGGCTGGTGCTCAGCCCGGGCTTCGTCGATCTCCACACCCACCTGCGCGAGCCGGGACGCGAGGAGGCCGAGACGATCGAGACCGGCAGCCGCGCCGCCGCCCTCGGCGGATTCACCGCCGTCGTGGCGATGCCCAACACCGACCCCACCCAGGACTGCGTCGAAGTGGTCGAGTTCGTCCGCCGCCAGGGCCAGCGCGCCGGGTTGTGCGACGTGCACCCGGCGGCCTCGATCACCGTCGGCCGGGCGGGGGAGCGGCTGACGCCGTTCGCCGAACTCGCCGCCGCCGGGGTGCGCCTGCTCACCGACGACGGCAACGGCGTCCAGGACCCGCTGTTGATGCGCCGGGCACTGGAGTACGCCGACGGGCTCGGCGTGACGCTCGCCCAGCACTGCGAGGTCGAACGCCTGACCCACGGTGCGGTGATGCACGAGGGCGCCTGCTGCAGCCGGCTCGGGCTGCCCGGCTGGCCGTCGATCGCGGAGGAGTTGATGGTCCACCGCGACATCGAGCTCGTCCGCCTGACCGGTGTCGGGATGCACTTCTTGCACCTCTCGACCGCCGGCAGCGTGCAACTCGTGCGGCGTGCCAAGGCCGATGGCCTGCCCGTGACCGCCGAGGCGACCCCTCATCACTTCAGCCTCGACGACGAGCGCCTGGCGACCTACGACGCGCTGTACAAGGTCAACCCGCCGCTGCGCACGATCGCCGACATCGCCGCCATCCGCACCGGGCTCGCCGACGGCACGATCGACGCCATCGCCACCGATCACGCACCGCACGTCGCGGAGACCAAGGAGCAGCCGCTCGACCAGGCGCCGCCGGGCATGCTCGGATTGGAGACCGCCCTCGGCGTCTCCCTGGCACACCTCGACATGCCGCTCTCCGACGTCGTCGCTGCACTGTCGTGGAAGCCGGCGGCGATCGCCGGCATCGGCGACCGCCACGGCCGTCCGATCGAGCCGGGCGAGCCCGCCAACCTGACGCTCTTCGACCCCGATCGCGAGTGGGAGGTCGTCCCGGCTGCCCTCGCCAGCAAGAGTCGCAACACCCCCTACGTCGGCGTGCCCCTCCGCGGGCGCGTCGTGCACACGATCCTCGACGGCACGCTCGTCGTCGAGGCCGGAAAGGCCACGCGTTGATGAATGTTCATCCGTTATCCTGCATGTCTATGCATTTCGCTCCGCCGACTCTGCGTCAGCCACAAGATCGAACGTCAGCGTTGTCGCTGACACAGAACGTCGAGCGCCAGGGTCGAGGCGGTCTGCGTCAGCAACAACGTCGGATCTCAGCGTTGTCGCTGACGCAGACGGGGTTGTCGCTGACACAGACGGGAGGGCGCGATGCGTGACGGGGCGTTGGTGCTCGCGGACGGCAGCGTGTTCGAGGGTGAGCTGATCGGCGCCGAGCGCGAGGTGGCCACCGGTGAGGTCGTGTTCAACACCGTCCTCAGCGGATACCAGGAGGTGATCAGCGACCCGAGCTACGCCGGCCAGATCATCACGTTCACCACGCCGCACATCGGCAACTACGGCGTCAACGCCACCGACTACGAGTCGCGGGGCACGTTCTGTCGCGGCGTCGTCGTCCGCGAGCTCGCCCGCCGGCACAGCAACCAGCGTGCCGAGACGAGCCTCGAGGCGATGTTGCGCGACCACGACCTGCTCGGCATCGGGGGCATCGACACCCGCCGCCTCACCCGCATCCTCCGCGACACGGGCGCCATGCCCGGCGCCTTCGGTTCGCTCGCCGAGGACGAACTGCGGGCCGCGGCGACGAGCGAGCCGGGCACCGACGGCGTCGACCTCGTCGCCGACGTCACCGTCGCCAGTCCCTACGTCGTCGAGGCGATCGACCCGGCAAGCACGGCGCGCATCGTCGCCGTCGACTACGGCATGAAGCGCAACATCGTCGCCAACCTCGCCCGCTACGGCACCGTCGAGGTGGTCCCGGCGTCGACGAGCGCCGCCGACATCCTCGCCCGTGACCCCGACGGCGTGTTCTTGTCCAACGGTCCCGGCGACCCGGCGATGGTGCCCTACGCCGTCGATGCGATCCGCGAGCTGATCGGCAGTGTGCCCGTGTTCGGCATCTGCCTCGGCCACCAACTCCTCGGCCGGGCGCTCGGCGGCGACACCGTCAAGCTCCCGTTCGGGCATCACGGTGGCAACCACCCGGTCAAGAACCTGAGCACCGGCAAGGTCGAGATCACCAGTCAGAACCACAACTTCGCCGTCGACGCCGATTCGCTCGCCGGCAAGGCGACGATGTCCCACGTCAACCTCAACGACGGCGTGTGCGAGGGGTTGCAGGTCACCGGTGAGCTGGCGTTCAGCGTCCAGCACCACCCCGAGGCCAATCCCGGACCACACGACTCGCACTACCTGTTCGAACAGTTCGCCGACATGATGGCGCACGCCCGCAGCACGGGAGGGCGCGGCTGATGCCCAAGCGCACCGACATCCACTCGATCCTGATCATCGGCTCCGGCCCGATCGTCATCGGCCAGGCGTGTGAGTTCGACTACTCCGGCACCCAGGCCTGCCGCGTCCTGCGCGAAGAGGGCTACCGGGTGATCCTCGCCAACTCGAACCCGGCGACGATCATGACCGACCCCGACTTCGCCGACGCCACCTACGTCGAGCCGCTGACCTGGGAGTACGTGGCGGCGATCATCGAACGCGAGCGGCCCGACGCCGTGCTGCCGACGCTCGGCGGCCAGACCGGGCTGAACATCGCCATGGAGCTGTTCGAGCGCCGCCTCATCGGCGTGCCCGGCACGCCCGAGATGATCGGCGCCAAGGCGGAGGCGATCGCCACCGCCGAGGACCGTGAGCAGTTCAAGGCCGCGATGCTCGAAGTCGGCCTCGACTGCCTGCGCTCCGGCACCGCCCACACCGTCGAAGAGTCCCGCGCCGTCGTCGCCGACATCGGCCTGCCGGTGGTGATCCGGCCGGCGTACATCCTCGGCGGCCGCGGCACCGGCATCGCCACCACCGACGAGGAGTTCGAACGCCTCGCCGCTGCCGGCCTCGCCGCCAGCCCGATCAGCGAGATCCTGATCGAGGAGTCGGTCGTCGGCTGGAAGGAGTACGAGCTCGAGGTGATGCGCGACCACGCCGACAACTGCGTGATCATCTGCGGCATCGAGAACCTCGACCCGATGGGCGTCCACACCGGCGACTCGATCACCGTCGCCCCGATCCAGACGCTGACCGACGTCGAGTACCAGCAGATGCGCAACTCGGCGCTGACCTGCATCCGCCGCGTCGGCGTCGAGACCGGCGGTTCCAACGTCCAGTTCGCGGTCGAACCGCGCAGCGGACGCCAGGTCGTGATCGAGATGAACCCGCGCGTGTCGCGCTCGTCGGCACTGGCCTCCAAGGCCACCGGCTTCCCGATCGCCAAGATCGCTGCCCGCCTGGCGGTGGGCTACACCCTCGACGAGATCCCCAACGACATCACCCGGGCCACGCCGGCGAGCTTCGAGCCGGTGATCGACTACGTCGTCACCAAGATCCCGCGGTGGGCGTTCGAGAAGCTCCCCGGCACGTCGGGCGTGCTCGGCACGCAGATGCAATCGGTCGGCGAGGTGATGGCGATCGGGCGCACCTTCCCCGAGAGCCTGCAGAAGGCGCTGCGGTCGCTCGAGCAGGGCCGCCTCGGACTCAACGCCGATCCGGCAGAGGAACAGTTGGCCGACGTCGACGACGACGAGCTCCTGCGGCGGGCGGCGATCCCGACACCGGATCGCATCCAGCAGGTCGGCGAACTGCTGCGCCGCCGCGTCTCCGTCGACACACTGCACCACGTCACCCACATCGACCCGTGGTTCCTCGACCAGATGTCGATGATCGTCGAGGAGCGCAACGCCCTCGCCGAGATCGGGATGGCAGCGATGACGAGGCGCGCCTGGCGGCGCGCCAAGCGGCTCGGGTTCTCCGACGGTCAGCTGGCCCACCTGTGGGGCACGTCCGAAGGTGAGGTTCGCGCGGCGCGCCGACGCCGCCGGCGTGCTCCCGACGTACAAGACCGTCGACACGTGCTCGGCCGAGTTCGCGGCCGAGACGCCGTATCACTACTCGACCTACGAGGACGAGAGCGAAGTGCGCGCCTCCGATGCCCGCAAGGTGGTGATCCTCGGCTCCGGTCCGAACCGCATCGGCCAGGGGATCGAGTTCGACTACTGCTGCGTGCACGCCTCGTTCGCCCTGCGCGAGGCCGGCTTCGAGACGATCATGGTCAACTGCAACCCGGAGACCGTGTCGACCGACTACGACACGTCGGACCGTCTCTACTTCGAGCCGTTGACCCATGAGGACGTGCTCAACGTGATCGCCGCCGAACAGCCCGAGCGGGTGATCGTCTCGCTCGGCGGTCAGACGCCGTTGAAGCTGGCCGGGCTGATCCCCGCCGAGCTCGTCGCCGGGACGTCACCGGATTCGATCGACGCCGCCGAAGACCGCGAGCGCTGGAACGCGGTCTGCGATGAACTGCGCATCCCGCAGCCCCCCGGGGGCACGGCGGTCGACATCGAGCAGGCGCTGGCGATCACCGACGAGATCGGCTTCCCCGTGCTCGTTCGTCCGAGCTACGTGCTCGGTGGGCGGGCGATGCAGATCGTCCACGACCGCAACCACCTGGCGCGGGCGATGGACGAGCTCGCCGGGTTCGGCAGCCTCGGCAAGGAGGGCGGCCTGTCCGCCGAGCGGCCGGTGCTCATCGACCGCTTCCTCGCCGACGCCACCGAGGTCGACGTCGACGCCATCCGCGACGAGACCGGCGAGGTGTTGATCGGCGGCGTGATGGAGCACGTCGAAGAGGCCGGCGTGCACTCGGGCGACTCGGCGTGCGCACTGCCGCCGCAGAACCTGCCTGCCTGGGTCGTCGAGGTGATCGAGTCGTACACGGCGGCGATCGCCAAGCGACTCGACGTGCGCGGCCTGATCAACGTCCAGTACGCGGTGATGGGCACGACGGTCTACGTCATCGAGGCCAACCCGCGGGCCAGCCGCACGGTGCCGTTCGTCGCCAAGGCGACGGGTGTTCCGCTGGCCAAGGTCGCCACCCGGGTGATGCTCGGGGCGACGCTCGCCGAGCTCCGTGCCGAAGGCCTGCTGCGGCCGCCCGTCGGGGGGCACGTCGCCGTCAAGGAGGCGGTGATGCCGTTCAACCGCTTCCCCGAGGTCGACCCGGCGCTCGGCCCGGAGATGCGTTCGACCGGCGAGGTGATGGGCATCGCCGACACCTTCGGACCCGCCTTCTACAAGGCGGAGCTGGCTGCGGGAACGGTCCTGCCGACGTCGGGCACGGTGTTCTTGTCGCTCGCCGACGACGACAAGCCGGCCGGCCTCGTCGTCGCCCAGCGGATGCGCTCGATCGGCCTCGGCATCGCCGCCACGGAAGGCACCGCGGCATACCTCGCCGCGTTCGACTCACCGGTCGACCAGGTCGTCGCCAAGGTGCAAGAAGTCGCCGTCCTCGACGGTGACGACGTGTTGGAGACGGCGGTCGATCTGATCGCCGCCGGCAAGATCAGCTTCGTCGTCAACACGCCGCGGGGCCGCTTGGGGCGCAGCGACGGTGAGCAGATCCGCAAGGCGGCGAGCCTGCACCGGGTGAGCTCGGTGACCACGGTCAACGCCGCCCTGGCCGCCGCCGAAGGGCTCGCGGGCCACCGGCACGAACTGACCGTCAAGACGCTGCAGGAGTACCACGACACCGGCACGCGATCGGAGCGCGGGCCGTCGTGATCGACACCAGCGCGCAGGTCGGCTCGGTGCTCCTTCGTGCGCCGGTGATGACGGCGTCCGGAACGGCCGGCTACGGCACCGAGCTGGCGCCGTACCTCGACCTCGGCGCGCTGGGTGCGGTCGTCACCAAGTCGCTCGCCGCGTTCGAGTGGCCGGGGAACCCGGCACCGCGCCTGCACCCGACGCCGCAGGGGATGATCAATGCCGTCGGCCTCCAGGGTCCCGGCGTGCGCTCCTGGCTCGACCACGTCGCCGGTGACCTCGTCGCCACGGGTGCGGCGATCGTCGTCAGCATCTGGGGGCGCAGCGTGGACGACTACGCCGCTGCCGCTGCCCTGCTCGCCGACGCGCCCCCCGAGGTCGTCGCCGTCGAGGTCAACCTGTCGTGCCCCAACCTCGAGGGTCGCGGCAGCATCTTCGCCCACGACGCCGAGCTGTCGGCGGCGGTGATCGCCGCGACGGCGGTCGCCGGTCGACCGCGCTGGGCCAAGCTGAGCGCCAACACCGACCGCATCATCGACGTCGCTGCCGCCGTCGTGGAGGCGGGCGCCGAGGCGGTGACGTGCATCAACACCTTGCTCGGTCTCGTCTACGACCCGGCCACGCTGCGCCCGTCGCTCGCCGCCGGCGGCGGCGGCTTGTCGGGCCGGGCGATCCACCCGGTCGCGGTCCGCGCCGTCCACGACATCCACCAGGCGCTGCCGGACGTGCCGATCGTCGGCGTCGGCGGGGTCGCCTCGGCATGGGACGCCGTCGAACTGCTGCTCGCCGGGGCCTCGGCGGTGCAGGTCGGCACGGCGTCGTTCGCCGATCCAGGCGCCGCGGGGAGAATCCAACGTGACGTGTGCCAATGGGCTGTGGACCGGGGTCTGGACCGGCTCGCCGACATCGCCGCGCTAGCGTGACTTCATGGCTACACCTCCACAGCTGACCCCCGAGCAACGGACGGCAGCGTTGGCCAAGGCCGCCGAAGCTCGGGCGGCCCGAGCCGAGATCAAGGCCCGCCTGAAGATGGGTTCGATGTCGCTCAAGGACGCCCTCGACTCCGACGACCCGAACGTCGGCAAGCTCAAGGTCGTCTCCCTGCTCGAGTCGCTCCCTGGGGTCGGCAAGGTCAAGGCGCGCCGCATCATGACCGACGTCGACATCGCCGACAACCGCCGTGTGCAGGGCCTCGGCGCCCAGCAGAAGTCGAAGTTGCTCGAACTGCTCGCCGACGGCTGACTGACCCGCCGGTGATCATCGTCGTCTCCGGCCCCGGTGGGGTCGGCAAGGGAACCATCGTCGACGCGCTGGTGCGGCGCGATCCGTCACTGTGGCTCAGCCGCTCGTGGACCACCCGCGAGCGTCGCCCAGCGGAGGACGCCGACGCCTATGTCTTCACCGACACGGCGACGTTCGAGCAACGCATCGCCGAGGGCGAGTTCCTCGAGTGGACCGAGTTCCTCGGCAACTACTACGGCAGCCCGCTGCCCGAACCGAACGACGACCAGGACATCGTGCTCGAGATCGAGGTCGACGGTGCGCAACAGGTGAAGCGGATCTTCCCCGACGCGATGCTGATCTTCGTCCTCCCGCCCTCGCGCGAGGAGCAGGAGCGTCGCCTGCGCGGTCGCGGCGACCCGGGCGACAAGGTGCTGGCGCGGCTGAAGAAGGCCGAGGTCGAAGAACCGATCGGGCGCGACCTCGCCGACCACGTGGTCGTCAACGACGACCTCGACGACACGATCGAGGAGATGCTCCGGCTCATCGACGCCGCGCGTCAGGCCTGACCCGGCGGTAGGCTCGACGCCCTATGGCGCTCGACCACGACACGATGATCAATCCGCCCATCGAGCAGCTTCTCGACAAGGTCGATTCGAAGTTCACGCTGGTCACGCTCGCCGCACGACGCGCCCGCAACATCAACTCGTACTTCAACCAGCTCGGTGACGGCCTCGGCCACATGATTCCGCCGCAGGTTTCGTCCGTCGCCCGCAAGCCGCTGTCGATCGGCTTCGAGGAGATCGCCCAGCAGAAGATCGTCTGGGCGCCGGCGCCGGTCGTCGACGAGCCTGCTGACGATCTCGACGCCGAGGCGGCCACCGACGACGCCGGCGATCCGTCGGCGACCGCCGACTCCTGAACGGTCCGTCGGGTTCGGCCACGGACCGACCGTCGATCGAAGGGAACTGAGCCGATGCTCGCTGGCAAGCGGATCGTCCTCGGGGTGACCGGGGGAATCGCCGCGTACAAGGCGATCGAGGTGTCGCCGGCGACTCGTCGACGCGGGGGCCCACGTCGTCCCGATCATGACCGACGGCGCCGAGCAGTTCATCGGGCGGACCACGCTCACGCGCGCTGGCCTCCGAGCCGGTGCAGACCGAGCTCTGGCACAACCCGACGACGCCGATCCCGCACACCCGGATCGGTCAGGGCGCCGACCTCATCCTCGTCGCTCCCGCCACGGCGCGCATCCTCGCCGCCTACCGCATCGGCCTGTCGACCGATCTGCTGACCAACACGCTGCTCGCCACCCGCGCCCCCGTCGTCGTCTGCCCGGCGATGCACACCGAGATGTGGGAGCACCCGAGCGTCGTCGAGAACATCGCCGTGCTCCGTGAGCGTGGCGTCCACGTCGTCGAACCCGAGGTCGGCCGCCTCGCCGGAGGCGACCAGGGGGCCGGACGTCTCGCCGACCCGGCGACGATCGTCGCCGCCGTCGAGCGCGTCCTCGGGCCCAACGATCTCCACGGGGTACGGGTCGTCGTGTCCGCCGGTGGCACCCGGGAGCCGATCGATGCCGTGCGCGTGATCGCCAACCGCAGCTCCGGCAAGCAGGGGTACGCGATCGCCGCCGAGGCCGCCTCGCGGGGCGCCTCGGTGACGCTGGTGTCGACCGTCTCGCTGCCGGTGCCGGCCGGCGTGCGCCTGGTTCCCGTCGAGACCGCCGCCGAGATGGAGCGGGCGATGACCGACGCCGCCGCCGATCACGATGTCGTCGTGATGGCCGCCGCCGTTGCCGACTTCCGCCCCAAGGCGGCGGCCGACGGCAAGCTGAAGAAGCGCGACGGCGTGCCCGAGATCGTCCTCGAGCCGACGCCCGACATCCTCGCCGGCCTCGGTGCCCGCAAGCGGGCCGCCCAGACGCTGGTCGGCTTCGCTGCCGAGACCGACGATCTGGTCGCCAACGCCGCCCAGAAGCTGCGTTCCAAGCACCTCGATCTGATCGTCGCCAACGACGTCGGAGCCCCCCAGGTCGGCTTCGCACACGACACCAATGCGGTTACATTGTTGCGGCCCGACGCGGAGCCTGTCGAGATCGACCTCGCTTCGAAGCGAGACGTCGCGCGGGCCGTCATCGACACGATCATCTCCATCCGACATCTGCATCGACAGGACCTTGCATGAGTTCATACACGTTCACCTCCGAAAGCGTCACCGAGGGCCATCCCGACAAGATGGCCGACCAGATCTCCGATGCCGTGCTCGACGCGATCCTCGCCGAGGATCCGAACGGACGCGTGGCGTGCGAGACGCTGGTGACCACGGGGCTGTGCGTTGTCGCCGGTGAGATCACGACCTCGGCCTACGTCGACATCCCGAAGATCGCCCGCGAGACCATCAAGGAGATCGGGTACGACAACGCGCTCTACGGGTTCGACGGCGACACCTGCGGCGTGATCGTCTCGATCGACGAGCAGAGCCCCGACATCGCCCAGGGCGTCGACACCAGCGAAGAGGTCCGCGCCGGCACGTCCGGAGAGGACCTGCTCAGCCAGCAGGGCGCCGGCGACCAGGGCATGATGTTCGGCTACGCCTGCAACGAGACGGCCGACCTGATGCCGCTGCCGATCTGGACCGCGCACCGTCTCGTCGGAGCGCCTCGCCGAGGTTCGCAAGTCCGGCCAGGTCCCGTACCTGCGCCCCGACGGCAAGACCCAGGTGACGTTCGAGTACGAGGACGGCAAGCCGGTCGCCCTCAAGGCCGTGCTGATCAGCACCCAGCACCAAGACGGCATCGACCGCGACACGGTGATCCGGCCCGACCTGATCGACCAGGTCATCCGTCCGATCGTCCCCGAACAGTTCGCCGACGACGACTACGACATCTACGTCAACCCGACCGGCAACTTCGTGCGTCGGCGGCCCGTACGCCGACGCCGGCCTCACCGGCCGCAAGATCATCGTCGACACCTACGGCGGCATGGGCCGTCACGGTGGCGGCGCGTTCTCCGGCAAGGATCCGAGCAAGGTCGACCGTTCGGCCGCCTACGCCGGCCGCTGGGTCGCCAAGCACGTCGTCGCCAGCGGTGCCGCCGATCGCTGTGAGGTGCAGGTGGCCTACGCCATCGGCATGGCGCAGCCGGTCAGCATCCTCGTCGAGACGTTCGGCACGGAAGCGACCGATCCGGCCAAGATCGAGGCCGCCGTGCGGGCGACGTTCGACCTGCGGCCGGCCGCGATCGTCCGCGACCTCGACCTCAAGCGCCCGATCTACAAGCGCTCGGCGGCGTACGGCCACTTCGGTCGCGCCGGCTTCCCGTGGGAAGAGCTGGGCCGCCTCGACGACTTCAAGGCCGCCCTCGGCGCCTGAGCTGATGCCTCCGCCCGGGCGAGCCGATCGGCGCGCCCGGACGGAGCAGCCCGCCGACGTGCGATGAACGACGCATCCGGCACTGGCCAGGTCGGTGGCCCGGGTGCCATCGCCACCGTCCTTCCCGACGTCACTGGGCTCGACAAGCACTTCGACTATCTGATCCCCGAGCACCTCGGCGACGTCGTGCAGGTGGGCACGATCGTGCGCGTCGAGCTCCACGGCCGGCGGGTCGGGGGATGGGTGGTCGCCGTCGGGACGTCGTCGGAGGTCCCGGCCGCCGAGCTCAAGTCGATCGCCAAGGTCACCGGCATCGGTCCGTCGCCGGCGCTGATCGAGCTCGCCCACTGGGCGTCGGTCCGCTGGGCGGCACGACGGATCCGTCCGTTCCTGGTGACCGCCTCACCGCCGCGCGCCGTCACCCGGTTGCCGGTCGACGCCCGCAGCGGCACCCGGCCCGGTCCACACTCGCCGGCGACGCGAGCGTTGCTCGCCGATGGCGGCGGCGTGCTGCGCCTCCCGCCGCGCGGCGACGTGCTGCCGGCGCTCCTGTCCGCCGTCGAACTCGGGCCGGCGCTGGTCGTCGTTCCGCAGCACGACACCGTGCGGATGCTGGCGTTCCGCCTGCGGCGTGCCGGCCTGGTGGTCGCCACCGTCCCCGACGAGTGGGGCCGGGCCGCCGCCGGCGTCGACGTCGTCATCGGCACCCGCGCCGCGGCGTGGGCGCCGTGCCACGCGCTGGCGTCGGCGATCGTCGTCGACGAGCACGACGAGGCGCTGCAGGAGGAGCGGACGCCGACGTGGCACGCCCGCGACGTGGTCGTCGAACGATGCCGGCGTGCCGGCGTGCCCTGCGTGCTGGTCTCGCCGACGCCGTCGGTGGTGGCCGCCGAGGAGTACGCCGGCTCGGGCGGCGTCGTCCATCCGCCGGCCGCCCGCGAGCGTGCCGGGTGGCCGCGGTTGGTCGTCGTCGACCGCCGCGACGAGGACCCGTGGAAGCGTTCGCTGGTCACGTCGGCGCTGATCGAGCGGCTGCGCGACGGTGACCGGACCGTGCTCTGCGTCAGCAACATCACCGGCCGTGCGCGGGTGCTGGCCTGTCGAACCTGCCGCGCCCTGCTGCGCTGCGAGCACTGCGACGCCGCCGTCGGGCTCGCCGACGACGGGCGCCTGCACTGCCGCCGCTGCGCCACCGAGCGACCCCCCGTGTGCCAGGCGTGCGGCGGCGGCGCGTTCGCCAACCTCCGCCCGGGGGTCACGAGGTTGCGCGAGGAGCTCGAGGCGGCAGCGGCCCGCCCCGTCGTCGCCGTCACCGGCAACGACGCCGATCCGCCGGCGCCGGCCGGCGTCTACGTGGGGACCGAGGCGTTGCTGCACCGCGTCCGCGACGCCGACGTTGTGGCCTTCCTCGAGTTCGACTCCGAGCTGCTGGCCCCTCGCTTTCGGGCCGCCGAGCAGGCGATGGCGCTGCTCGTGCCGCGCCGGCCGGCTCGCACCCGAGGTGCTCGTGCAGACCTTCGTGCCGGAGCACGAGGTGATTCGTGCCGCCGCGCTCGGCGATCCGGCGGTCGTCGCCGGCCCCGAGTCGGCACGGCGACGGCTGCTCGACCTGCCGCCGTTCGGTGCGCTGGCGTTGGTCTCGGGTCCGGGCAGCGAGGAGTTCGCTCTCGGCGTGCCGCCAGATCTCCACGCCGGTCCGCTCGGTGACGGCCGCGTCCTCGTCCGCGGGCCCGACTGGATGACGCTGGGCGCGGGGCTCAACGCCACGCCGCGGCCGCCGGCCTCGCGCCTCCGGGTGGAGGTCGATCCGGCGCGGATCTGACCGCCGCCGCGCACATCGGCAACGTTTGCCGATGTCGTCCGCGTGGCGTTCGTCCACGATGCGGCGATGGGTGACGTGAACCGACAGGCCGATCCGCTGATCGCTCGGCTGCCCACGGTCTACGCCGTGGCGCTGCGCCTCGAGGCAGCGGGAGCAGGGAACGAGGCGATCGCCGACGCACTGGGCGTCGATGCGACCGCCGTGCCGGCGCTGCTCGACGTCGGCAGGCGCAAGCTCGACGAGGTGCGCCGGACCGGGCACGACACCGGATCGTGAGCGGCGCTCCACGCCGGATCGGGGCGGCGGTGATCCGTACAGTGGGGCTCGTGCCGCAGGCGCAGCTCTCGTCCGACGACCGCCCCACGCTGGTCGGACGCGCCGTCGAGCTCGACTTCGCGGTCGAGCACCTGGCTGAGCACGGGCAGCTCCTCGTCACCGGCGAAGCCGGCGTCGGCAAGTCGACGTTGCTCGACGCGATGGCCCGGCAGCTCACGGCCCGGGGCTTCCTCGTCGCTCGTGTGGCGGGCAACAGGGCGCTGATCGACCATCCACTGGCCGCACTCGGGCACCTCATCGGTGACCCCGGCGAGCGCACCGGGCCAGCGCTGGTGGGCTTGGCCGCCGAGCGCCTGCGCGACCTCGGGCGCACGTCGCGACCGGTGATCATCGTCGACGACGCGGACGCCCTCGACCCCTGGTCACTGCAGGCGATCACCCAGGCCCGACTCGACCATGGACCACGCGCCGTCGTCGCGGCGCGCAGCGCGGGGTCGCTCGCCGACCAGGTGGCGGCGTTCGGTCGCCACCCGGGCGCCCGTCTGGAGATGCAGCGCTTCTCGCTCGACGAGACCGCCGCACTGGCCGGCTCGGTACTCGGCGGGGCGCTGGACACGCCGAGCGCGACGCGCATCCACCAGGCGACCGACGGTCTGCCGCTGGCCGTCGTCGAGCTCGTGCGCTACGCCGTGCGGCGCGGGGCGCTGGTGGAACGTTCCGGTCTGTTCCGTTGGAGTGGCGGTGACCTCGTCGACCGCCACCTCGCCGGGTTGCTCGGGTTGCGCGTCGACGACCTCGGTGACGCCGAACGAGACGTCGTCGACGTCGTGGCGATCGTCGGTGAGCTCCCCGGCGAGGTCGTGCTCCGCGTCGTCCCGACGGCGGATCTGGTGGCGATGGAGCGTCAGCGCCTCGTTCGGGCGACCCCGCGCCCCGGCTGGCTGATGGTCGGCCACCCGCTGTTGCGCGAGGCCGCCGAGGCGATGCTGGCCCCGGTCCGTCGACGCGACCTCTCGACAAGGGTGGTGCGAGTACTCGAAGCCGATGCCGACCCCGAACTGGAACGGCTGGCGGTCGTGCTCGCCGTCGCCACCGGCGCCCCGGTTGCCGCCGAGGCGCTGCTCGCCACCGTGCGCTGGGGGCGGGCGCACGCGCTGTGGAAGCAGCTGCTGCCGGTGATGGCTCGCGCCTGGCGCGAGCTGCCGGCGCCGACGACGGGACTGGCGTACGGCGAGGCGCTCTACTGGACGCGCGACATGCTCGGTTCGGCGGAGGTGTTCGCCGCCGCCGAGGAGCTGTGCGGGAACGATCGCGAGCGCATCGCCATCGCCACCGCCCGCGCCCGTACCCTGGAGATCGGCCTCGGTCGCGGTGCGGATGCCGACGCCATCCGTCGAGCCCAGCTGGCGACCGTCGGTGAGCCGGCCGACCGGCTCGAGGCGCTCTGCGCGCAGACCGAGCGATGGCTCTTCGACGGCGAGGTCGACCAGATCCTCGGCGTTCGGGCCTGGGTCGAGTCGCAGGCCCGCGACGGCAGAGATCCGGCGTTCGACGCCGCCCGCTACCGCTTCACGCAGTCGTCGGTGGCGGCGCTCGGGCTCAACGGGCAGTTGTCGGAGATGTCCGCCGACTATGCCCTCCACCTCCGGCTGGCCGATGCGCACGCCGCCGCCCATCCGCTCGGACGGGAGGTCGTCGACCCGTGGTGGGCGGCGTGCAACCTCGCCGCGGGTCGTCCCGAACACGTCCGCTCGCTGATCCTCGAGCGCTACGAGACGGCGATCGCCGTCGACGACGGCCTGCAGCGACCGCTGTGGGCGCTCCCGCGGGCCGTCGAACGGCTGCTCGCCGGTGACCTCGTCGCCGCCGAGCACTTCGCCCGCGAAGCGATGGGCGTGCCCGAAGCGGTCGTCTCGATCCGACGGATGGCGACGCACTACCTCGCCCGCACGCTCGAGCTGGCAGGCCGTCACGGCGAAGCCGCCGAGCACGCCCGGGCCACCGCGGGCGACGACTACGTCGGCATCGTCGAGCCGTGGAGTGTCGGTCTCGAGCACCGGTGCCTCATGGTGGGCGAGCGAGCCGTCGCACCAGCCGTCGTCCGGGAATCGATGCACCGCGCCCTCGCCGGGGTCGCCGACGCCCTGCGCCGTGGGCAGCGTGTTCCTGCCGCCCACGTGGCCCACGACCTGATCGGTTGGATGGACGACACCGAGCTGGCCGACCTGTTCGACGACATCGCCGCCGGCACCGACGCCGCGGTCGTGCGATGGATGGCCGCCCGGGCACGGACGCGCTCGGGCGGCTCTGTGCGGGCGCTGATCGAGGCCTCCGGCGAAGCGTGCGACGTCGGACTCCACGGCATCGCCGTGGTCCTCGCCGACGACGCCGTCGCGCTCGCCGTGGCACGCCGTGACACGTCGAGCGCCGAGCGAGCAGACGCCATCCTGCAACGCAGCCGTCCGGCGACGACGGGGTTCCCCGCATCCGGCACGTCGACGGCGCTGACCGACCGGTTCGGGTTGTCGCCACGCGAGACGGAGATCATGCGCGCCGCCGCGGCAGGGCTCACCGACCAGGAGATCGCCACCGACCTCGTGATCAGCGTGCGCACCGTCAACGCCCACCTGCGATCGGTGTACCGCAAGGTCGGCGTCAGCAGCCGCCGCCAGCTGCGCTCGCTCTGAGCGGGCGACCGAATAGGCATCGATTGCCGATGCACGCAGATCGGCGCTTGCCGACGATGGCCAGATGAACGCAACAACCTCATCCGCACTGCACGACACCGGCCGCACCGAGCGCGGTCGCCTCTGGAGGTCGCGCTGGGCAGCGATCGGCGCGGCCGTCGCCGTGACGGTCGGCGCCGGCGGCTTCGGCCTGGTCAACGCCGCCTCGAGCCCACCGTCGGACATCGTCTCGATCACCCCGGTGCGCGTCCTCGACACCCGCGATCCCCTCGACGTCGGCCTCGCCGGTCCGTTCGCCTCGCCGACACCCCAGGACCTGACGCTCACCGGCATCATCCCCACGGCGAGCGGTCCGCAGGCGGTCGTCCCCTCCGGCGCCACGTCGGTGCTGCTCAACGTCACCGTGGTCAACCCGGCAGCGGCCGGGTTCATCAGCATCCGACCTGCGGACGCAACGGGCGCCCCGAGCACGTCGAACCTCAATTTCGACGCCGGGACGACGATCCCCAACGCTGTCACCGTGCAGCTCCCGACCGCCGGTGCCGACGCCGGCAAGATCGAGATCACCTACGACGCGCTCGGCAGCGCCGGCCCGACCGCCGACGTGCTGATCGACGTGATGGGCTACACGGTCGCGGCCAGCGGCGGCTCGCTGTTCGCCGTCGTCGATCTCGACGGCTCACTGGAGCGTTCGACACCCGGTGCCACGTCGCAGCAGCTCGCCGGGCCTGCCGGGCGCTACGCGGTGACGTTCGATCGGGACATTTCGGCCTGCGCGTACCAGGCAACGGCCGGCCGGCCGGGCGTCAACGTCGGCCCGTCACCGCTCGCCTTCGCGATGGTCGCCAACTGGGCGGACAACCCGACCAACGGCGTCATCGTCTTCGTCAAGGACCAGGACGGCATGGGAGCCAACCAGAGCTTCCATCTCACGGTGACGTGCTGAACGTCGACTCCTGATCTGCTGACCTCCCTCCGACGGGACGTGACCGGGTCCGACGATGCCGAGACGGGCGGCATCGTCGGACCCGATCGTCGTTGGCGTGTGCCAACCTGTCGGCATGCTGATGGATCACGTGGGGATGCAGTGCGCCGATCTGGCGGCCAGCGCCGCCTTCTACGACGCCGTGCTGGCGCCGCTCGGGGCGTCGCGGGTGATGGACTTCGGGGTGGCGATCGGTTACGGCCTGCCGTCGGGCCCGGACTTCTGGATCAGCGAACTCGAGTCCGGTGACGGTTTCCGTGAGTCGCACCTCGCCTTCAAGGCCGAGGACCGGGCGGCCGTCCGCGCCTTCTTCGACGCCGCTGTCGCCGCCGGTGCCGAGGTCCTCCACGAGCCGCGGGTGTGGGAGGAGTACCACCCCAACTACTACGGCGCGTTCGTGCGCGATCCCGACGGCAACAACGTCGAAGCGGTCTGCCACGACCCGCAACCGGGCTGACCCCGCCCCGGCGGATCGTCACGTCGCCCCGGTGCCCCGGCACCGACAGCGTCACATCAGACAGCAGCACTGCGACCACCACGGCGACCAGCACGATCGCGACGACGATGCCCGCCAGCAGCCACGGGCGGCGCGTCCAGAACGGCAGCGCGCCGGGCACGCGGCGTTCGAACTCGGCGACGCCGAGAACCTGCTGCTCCTCGACGGCTGCGGTGTGGCGAGCGATCGCCGACAGGTCGTCCTCGCTCCACACGCTCCCCGAGAGCGTGATCCGCCGCCCGCGCTGATCGACCACGGCGAGGGTGCGCGTCGGCGGCGTCATCGGCTGTGCGAGTCCGGCCAGCAGACCGCGCATCCCGGCGACATCGAGGGTGCGGTTGCGCACGAGGGCGCCGGAGATCCCGATCCGGCCGGGCGTCAGGCGCACCACGGTGGTGCGGAAGTGGACGATCACGAGGGCGATGCTCACCCCCGCGGTACCGACGACGAGGGCGGCGATCGCCCACCCGCCGATGTTGTTGTTCGAGGACACGTTGCGGGCGATCAGCAGCAGCACCAGCGGGACGACGATGACGGCGCGCTTGCGCATGTCGCCGACGTAGGCGCTGGTGCTCGGACGCAGCTCCAATTCGCCGGAGACGACGGGCGTGCTCGCCGCGACGGTCGGTTCGAACGGTTCGGGCGGTGACGGGGGCTGCCAGGACACGGCGGGCGACGCTACCGTCGGCGCGGCGCGTGCACCGTCGATCTCGCAAGCGTCACCGCCCCGGAGTGGTGACCGTCAGCCGCTCGACGTCAGCGCCTGGAAGCGGCCGGCGTCGATGTTGCCGCCCGACAGGACGATCCCGACGCGACGCCCGGCGAACCGCTCGCCGTGGGCGATCAGGGCGGCCAGCGAGGCGGCGCCGCTCGGCTCGAGTTGCCGGCCGAGCAGCTCGCGAGCGACGACCATCGCCCGCACCAGCTCGTTCTCGGTGACCGTCACGACGGTGTTGACGAGTCCGCGATTGATGGCGAACGTCGTCGGGCCGGGCGACGTGACTGCCAGGCCGTCGGCGATCGTCTGGGGGGTGTCGATGGTGACCGGCTGGCCGGCGTCGAACGAGCGGCGGGTGTCGTCGGCGGCGGCGGGTTCGACGCCGACGATGATGCAGCCGGGATCGAGCTGGCGGATCGCCGAGGCGCATCCGGCCATCAGCCCGCCGCCCGACATCGGGGCGACGAGGACGTCGAGGGTGCCGACGTCGTCGTGCAACTCCAGGGCCACGGTGCCCTGGCCGCGCATCACCAGTGGGTCCTCGAACGGGTGGACGAACGTCGCCCCGGTCGCTGCGGCCTGGGTCAGGGCGCCGGCCTCGCGGACGCGCTGGGTGTGCGGGAACGTCTGCAGGCGGGCGCCGTACTGTTCGATCAGTGCCCGCTTGGCGGCGGCGACGGTGTCGGGCACGTGGATCGTTGCCTCGATGCCCAACAGCGACGCCGCGTAGGCGACCGCCGCCCCGTGGTTGCCCGACGACACGGCGACGACGCCGCGGGAACGTTGCGCCCGCGGGATCGACGAGATGCGGTTGTACGCGCCGCGGAACTTGAACGACCCGGTTCGCTGCTGCGACTCGTCCTTGGCGAACACGGCGGCGCCGATGAGCTCGTCGAGGGCGTCGGCGGTCAGCGTCGCGGTGCGCACTGCCTCACCCCCGATCCGTTCGGCGGCGGCGCGGATCTCGTCGAGCGGGATCATCACCGCACCGCTCGGTCCGCTCGGTCGGCTCGGTCGGCTCGGTCGGCTATGTCGAGCACCCGGTATCCGGCCTTCGAGGCGACACGCGTGCACCGCCAGCCCTGCGCCTCGATCCAGCGCTGCAGCGAATCGGCGCCGAGGTGCTTCTGGACCACGAGGGCCGCGCTGCCGGCCTCGTCGAGCCGTGCCAGCCAGGTCGACAACAGGCCGTGGAGGGCGGCCTTGCCGATGCGGATCGGCGGGTTCGACCAGATCGTGGCGAAGCGCACGTCCGTCGGCACGTCGTCGGGGTGGGCGACGCGGATCGTCTCGATGCCGTTGCGTTCGGCGTTGCGGGCGCACAGGGTTCGCGCCCGTTCGTTGACGTCGATCGCCCACACGGTCGCTGACGGCGAGCGGCGGGCCATCGTCAGGGCGATCGGACCGGCCCCGCAGCCGAGGTCGAGCAGGTCGCCCTCGGCGGCGAGCGGCAGGTCGGTGCGCAACAGCAGCGACGTCGCCGTGTCGAGGTGGCCGTGGGAGAACACACCGCGGTCGGTCTCCATCGTGAACGCCGTGTCGGGCAGCGAGACGTCGACGAGCACCGGATCCGATGCCACCGCCGGTGCGTCGTCGAAGTAGTGGCCCGCTGGGCCGTCGGGCTGGGCGCCGCCCTCGGCGTCACGGTCGGTCGACACGCCCGTAGCCTGGCAGACATGTCGTACACGATCCGCACGTACGGTGACCCCGTCCTCAAGAGCGTCGCCTCGGCCGTCGACGACATCGACGGCAAGGTCATCCGTCTCGTCGACGACATGTTCGACACGTTGGTCGACTCGGGCAACGGGATCGCCCTGGCAGCGCCGCAGATCGGCGTCCAGAAGCAGGTCGTCGTGTGGGACATCGACGAGCAGCCGATGGCGATCATCAACCCCGAGATCGTCGAGTCCGACGGCGAGTGGGTCTACGACGAGGGGTGCCTGTCGATCCCCGGTCTGTACGTCGAGATGCTGCGACCGAAGACCGTGCTCGTGCGCGGCATCGACCTCGGTGGTGAGGTCGTCGAGATCGAAGCCGACGAGCTCGAGGCGCGGATGTTCCAGCACGAGATCGACCACCTCAACGGCGTGTTGATGTTCGACCGCCTGGAGGGTGACCAGCGCAAGGAAGCGCTGCGCGAGTACCGCCGTCTCGAAGAAGAGGCGCAGCGCGGACAGGCCCGGGGTCCGCTCCGTCGCCGGCTGCGGCTCGGTTGAGCGCGCGCCGACACATGCGGCTCGTCTACCTCGGCACGCCCGACATGGCCGTGCCACCGCTGCGCGCCCTCGTCGCCGCCGGCCACGACATCGACCTCGTCGTCACCCGGGCGGACAAGCGACGGGGGAGGGGGAGCGACGTCTCGCCGAGCCCCGTCAAGGCCGTCGCGCTCGAGCTCGGGATCCCGGTCACGCACGCCGTCGACGACGTCATCGAGGCGGCGGCGAACGGTGCCGAGCTCGGCGTCGTCGTGGCCTTCGGGCAGATCATCAAGCCCCACGTGCTGGCCGCGCTGCCGATGGTCAACCTGCACTTCTCGTTGCTGCCTCGATGGCGCGGCGCGGCGCCGGTCGAACGGGCGATCCTCGCCGGCGACGCCGTGACGGGCGTGTGCGTGATGGCGGTCGAGGAGGGCCTCGACACCGGTGGGGTGTACGCCCGGCGCGAGGTGCCGATCACGGCGACGACGACCGCCGCCGAGCTGCGAACCGAGCTCGTGGCCGTCGGCTCGGAGCTGCTCGTCGAGACGCTGCAGCAGCCGATCGATGGATGGATCGGCTCACCCGAGCCGCAGGTCGGTGAACCCACGTACGCCGCCAAGCTCTCGGCGGCCGACCGCGAGATCGACTGGGAGGCCCCGGTCGAAGACATCGACCGCGTGATCCGCGTCGGCGGCGCCTGGACGACGTTCCGCGGCAAACGACTGAAGGTCCTCGCCGCGTCGATCGTCGACGGCCGGCTGGTGCCGCAGCAGGTGCAGCCCGAAGGCAAGGCGCCGATGCCGTTCGAGGCGTGGCGCAACGGGGCGCGTCCGCGACCGGACGAGCGGTTCGGCGAGCTGTGAGCGCCCCGGCACCCGCCGCCAGCGCCCGGCGTCTGGCACTCGACGTCCTTCGCCGCATCGAGCGTGATGGTGCGTACGCCAACCTCGTCCTCGGCCCGGCGCTCAGCGCCTCCGGGCTCGGCGACGCCGATCGCCGGTTCGCCACCGACCTCGTGTACGGCACCACACGGATGCGCCGTGCGTGCGACGCCCTGGTCGATCGCTTCTTGACCTCGCCGCCCGACGACACGACGCGCACCGTGTTGCGCCTCGGCGCCTACCAGCTGGCCTACGGCGGGGTCCCGCCTCACGCCGCGGTGTCCGAGACGGTGTCGCTGGCGCCGCGACGAACCCGGGGTCTCGTCAACGCCGTCCTGCGGCGGGTGGCCGAGCGCACCCTCGAGCAGATGACGTGGCCGTCGGTCGGCGCCCGGCTGAGCTACCCCGACTGGATCGTCGACACGTTCCGGGCCGAACTCGGCGACGAAGCGGAGGCGGCGCTGGCGAGGATGAACGTGCCGCCACCCGTGACCGTCCGCGCCGACGGCTACGTCCAGGACGAGTCGTCGCAATGGGTCGCTGCGGCGGTCGCCGGGCGCGCCGGTGAACGGGTGCTCGACCTGTGCGCGGCTCCGGGCGGCAAGGCGACCGCTCTCGCCGCCGACGGCGCCACGGTGGTCGCCAACGATGTCCATCCGGGCCGGGCGCGACTCGTCGCCGAGAACGCTGCCCGGCTGGGCCGCCGGATCGACGTCGTCGCCTCCGACGGCACCCGCCCTGCTCTGCGCGACGGGATCTTCGACGCCGTGTTGCTCGATGCGCCGTGCTCCGGTCTCGGCGCACTGCGCCGCCGCGCCGACGCCCGCTGGCGCATCCGTACGACCGACGTCACCGAGCTGGTGGCGCTCCAGGCGTCGCTGCTGACTGCGGCGGCGGCGATGGTCGGCCCGGGCGGCCGGCTGGTGTACAGCGTGTGCACGGTCACTGCTGCGGAGTCGATCGACCACCCCGTGCCCGCCGGCTTCGAGGTCGACCCGACCCCGCCCGCGGTCGGCACGTGGCGCTCCTTCGGGCACGGCTGGCGGGTCCTTCCCCACGATGCCGACACCGACGGCATGGTCATGGTTCGGTACCGTCGGATCTCGTGAGCGACGCCGTCCGACCGCAGGCCAAGGTGCTGACCGTCAGCGACGGTGTCGTCCACGGCACCCGTGACGACAAGAGTGGTGAGGCGCTCGCCGCGCATCTCGAGTCCAACGGCTTCGACGTCGTCGACCGGCGGGTCACCGCCGACGGCGCCGACCTCGTCGCCGATGCGCTGCGCGAGCTGTGCGACGGCTTCGCCGGGATCGTCGTCTCGACCGGCGGCACCGGCTTCGCGCCGCGCGACCAGACGCCCGAGGGCACCCGCCTCGTGATCGAGCGCGAGGCACCCGGCCTCGCCGAGGCGATGCGCCTGTGCAACCCGCTCGGCCGCCTCTCGCGCGGCATCGCCGGCATCCGCGGGGCGGCGATCGTGCTCAACACACCCGGCAGCACGAACGGCTGCGTCGAACAGATCGACGCCGTCATCGACGTGCTGCCCCACGCCCTGCGCCTCCTCGCCGACACCGACACCTCCCACTGACCACGCACTGACCACGCACTGACCACGCACTGACCACGCACTGACCACGCACTGACCCGCGCCGACCAGCTCCTCTGCGTCAGCGACAACGATGGATGTCTGTGTTTGTGCTGACGCTGAATTCGGGTCGCAGGTCTGTGTCAGCGACAACGCTGGATGTCGGTGTTCGTGCTGACGCTGAGGCCGCACATGTCTGTGTCAGCGGCAACGTTGGATGTCGGCGTTCGTGCTGACGCTGAATTCGGGTCGGAGGTTTGTGTCAGCGACGACGTTGGATGTCGATGTTTGTGCTGACGCTGAAGCGGATCGCCGGAACCGAAGCTGAGCTGCGGGGAGGGTGGCGGTAGCCTCGCTGGTCGTGCTGCGACTGGTGTTGCCCAAGGGTTCGTTGGAGAAGGCGACGCTGGAGCTGTTCGAGGCGGCCGACCTGCCGGTGCAACGCTCGTCGGCGGTCGAGTACCAGGCGACGATCAACGATCCGCGGGTCGAGTCGGTGCGCATCCTGCGGCCGCAGGAGATCCCGACCTACGTCGCCGAGGGGCTGTTCGACGTCGGTATCACCGGCCGCGACTGGATCGAGGAGACCGGGAGCGTCGTCGAGTCGCTCGGCGAGCTCCGTTACTCGAAGGCAACCAGCAACCCGATCCGCCTCGTCGTCGCCGTCGCCGGCGACAGCCCGGCCGCCTCGGTCGCCGACCTCCCCCACGGGGTGCGCGTGCAGTCGGAGTATCCCGAGCTGACCCGCCGCTACTTCGCCGCCCAGGGCGTCGACGCCAACGTCCGGCTGTCGTACGGTGCCACCGAGGCAAAGATCCCCGACATCGCCGACTGCGTCGTCGAGATCACCGAGACCGGCCGGGCGTTGCGCGCTGCCGGCCTGAAGGTGATCGACACGATCATGTCGAGCTACACCGAGGTGATCGCCAATCCCGACGCCGCCAAGGACCCGGTGAAGCGCAAGGCGATGGACCAGCTGATGACGCTGCTCAACGGCGTCCTCGATGCCCGCGGTCGGGTGCTGCTCAAGCTGAACGTCAGCGAGGAACGGCGCGACGCCGTGCTCGCTGTGCTCCCGTCGATGAAGTCGCCGACGATGTCGACGCTCGCGGGCGGCGGCTACGCCGTCGAGTCGGTGGTCGAGAAGCGAACGATCAACCTCGTCATCCCGGATCTCATCGAGGCTGGTGCGACCGACCTCGTCGAGATGCCGATCGCCAAGATCGTCCCGTGAGCGACCTGCCCCGCGACGAACCCCGCCGGGGCATCGTCACGGAGTTCGACGCCCATGTCGGCCTCGGCACGATCGCCGACGACGAGGGCACCGAGTACCTGTTCCACTGCGTCGAGATCGCCGACGGATCGCGCATCGTCGACGAGGGAGCGACGGTGCGCTTCTCGCCGATGCGCAAGTTCGGGCGCCCGGAAGCGGCCGACATCACCACGTGACCGATCGCCACGTGACCTCGGACCCGCCAGCCGACCTGCGGACGGTTCGCATCGTCGACGTGTTGATGGCGCTGCAGGAGGGCGAGGTGACCACGTACGGCGACGTCGCCGAGGTCGCCGGCTACCCGCGCAACGCCCGGCTCGTCGGTCGGATCCTCGGTGTCACCGACGTCGAGGTGCCGTGGTGGCGGGTCGTCAACGCCAGTGGACGCCTCGTGTCGGGATCGCCACGGCTGCAGACCGAACTGTTGACCGCCGAGGGCGTCATCGTGCGCGAGGAGCGCGTCGTCGACGCCCCGATCGGCCGCTTCAGTCGTCGTCGGCGGCGTGCTGACCCTTGATCTGCACGAACGCCAGGCGGATGTTGTTCAGCGCGTCGCGCATCGTCGGGGCTTCCTCGCCGAGCCGCTCGCCGAGCCCTTCGACGAGGCACGCCACCGCGTCGATCGCCAGCACCGCCTGACCGAGGTCGGGCGGGTCGGCCGAGAGGTGGATCGCCGCCAGCTCGTAGAGCCCCATGACGTGGTTGGTGATGACGACCTCGGCGGGCACGTCGGCGAGCCTCGAGCGGGCTTCGCGCATCGCCGCCTCGGCCTCGGCGAGGAGGTCGTCACGGTCGGGATCGTCGATTCCGTCAGCGTGACGGTCCGGATCGTCGATGCCGTCGGCCGGGTCGTGGTCGGAGGTTTCGTCGGTCACGTGCGGTACCCTACCGAGCACAATTGAGGCGAAGTGGGGGCAACCCCCACCCGGCCACCCCCGAGACGGCACTCCCGTCCAACCGTGCGCCCGGGTCACAAGGCTGAGACCAGCCCCGTTCCCGCCGCCGGCCGTGCCGGAGGCGGGTCGTGTCGGGTCGCTCCGCGTGCAGTTCGCGTCGAGCAACTACCAGGACACGGCCAGACTACGGGAGGCCCATTGCACAGGAGTGATCAGCCATAGCACCGCGACAGGAACAACGCGGCGAACAGCATCGCATCAACGAGCGCATCCGCTCTCGTGAGGTGCGACTCATCGGGCCGACCGGAGACCAACTCGGGATCAAGGCCGCCCCCGATGCGCTGAGGATGGCCCGCGGCCTCGAGCTCGACCTCGTCGAGGTGGCCCCGAACGCCAACCCTCCCGTCTGCCGAATCATGGATTACGGCAAGTTCAAGTACGAGGAAGGCCAAAAGGCCAAGGACGCGCGGAAGAAGTCGACCAACGTGTCGGTGAAAGAGGTCAAGTACCGGCCGAAGATCGGCAAGGGTGACTTCGACACCAAGACCCGCAACGTGGTCCGCTTCATCGACGAGGGCCACAAGGTCAAGATCACGTTGCAGTTCCGCGGACGCGAGATGGCACACCCAGAGTTGGGCACCAAGATCCTCGACGAGGTGCTCGCAGCGGTGGGACCGGCGGCGAAGGTCGACACCCAGGCGCGACTGGAAGGTCGCAACATGTCGATGACGCTCTCCCCGGACAAGAAGGCCCAAGAGGCGATGAAGAAGGCAGCAGTCGAAGCCGACCGTGAGGCGCAGGCGACGGACGCAGCCATCGAAGCGGAACCAGAAGGAGCAACAGATGCCCAAGATGAAGACGTCGAAGACGGCAGCTAAGCGGTTCAAGACGACGGGAACCGGTCGGCTCCGTCACGAGCAGCAGAACAACCAGCACAAGTTCGAGGGCAAGTCGTCGGCGCGCAAGCACCGCCTCGACCGTGATGCCGACGTGCACACGACCGACGAGAAGAAGATCAAGCGCCTCCTCGCAGAGCGCTGACCCCAATCGCGGGGGAGTCCCCCCGCCTGAACGTTCCCCCTGGGGGAAGTGACACGGAGGACATGACATGGCACGTGTGAAGCGTGGCGTGGCGTCGAAGAAGCGCCACAAGAAGATCTTGAAGCAGGCCAAGGGCTACTACGGCAACAAGAGCCGTTCGTTCCGGGCCGCCAATGAGCAGGTGATGCGGTCGGGGAACTACGCGTTCCGTGACCGTCGCGCCCGCAAGGGCGAGATGCGCCGGCTGTGGATCCAGCGGATCAACGCCGGCACTCGTCTCCACGACATGAGCTACAGCCGGTTCATCGCCGGGCTCAACGCCGCCGGCGTCGAGGTCGACCGCAAGATCCTCGCCGATCTCGCGGTGACCGATGCCGCTGCGTTCGGCAAGCTCGTCGAGACGGCGAAAGCCGCCCTCGCCTGATCGTGCCGACGTCGCATCGGTGCCCGGGCCTGATGTGACGTCGATGGACGCCCTGGCGTTCAGCAATCCGAGAGTTCAGCAACTGCGGCGCCTCCTGGGGCGCCGCAGTGCGCGTCACGAGGCGGGTCTGTTCGTCGTCGAGGGCCCGGTGCTGGTCGGCGAAGCGGTCGCCGCCGGATGGGCGTGCGTCGAGCAGTTCGTCGCCGCCGAGGCCGACGACGTCGTGGCGCCAGCGATCGACGGCGCCGGCCCGGTCCACCAGCTGGCCGCCGGCGTGCTGCAGCGCGTCGGCAGCACCGAGACGCCGCAGAACCCACTCGCCGTCGTCCGCATCCCCGAGCGTGACGTGGCCGCCACCCTCGCCGCGGCCGGCTTCGTCGTCGTCCTCGATCGCCTGGGCGATCCGGGCAACCTGGGCACGATCATGCGTTCCGCCGAAGCCGCCGGAGCCGACGCCGTCGTGCTCACGCCGGGCAGCGTCGACCCGTTCAACCCGAAGGTCGTGCGCGCGTCGGCGGGTGCCGTGTTCCACGTGCCGGTCGTCGAGGCGACGATCGACGACGTCGCCGGCGCCGGAATCGAGTTGGTCGGCACGACGAGTCATGACGCCCCCGGGCGCACGGTCGTCGCCCACACCGACAGCGACCTGACCGGGCGCATCGCGCTCGGTGATGGGCAACGAAGCCGCAGGGCTCCCCGAAGACTGGAGCGACGAGGTCGGCCCCGTCCGCCGGTGGGTGACCATCCCGCACCGCGGTCGCAGCGAGTCGTTGAACGTGGCGATGGCCACGACGGTGCTGGCCTTCGAAGCGGCGCGTCAACGTCAGTCGACGCCGTCGAACGCCGCCGGGTAGATCACCTGTCCGGCGAGCGCCGGGTCGTCGTTGCGGAGGCGGTAGAGCTGTGCCGCTTCGGGCGGCGCCCAGTCGGGGAGTGGCATCGTGATGCCGTGGGCCGACGCCGGCTCGTAGCCGAAGCGCGAGTAGTAGGCGGGCGCACCCTCGAGGACGACGAACGGCTCGCCGAGCTCGTCGGCGACGGCGTTGGCCGCCCGCACCAGGGCGCCACCGATGCCCCGGCCGTGGAGGTGGGGGGAGACGGCGAGCGGCGAGAGCATCACGATCGGGCGCTCGGAGCCATCGTCCGACCGCAGCTGGGCGCCGCTGATCATCACGTGACCGACGATCGCCCCGTCTGCGTCGACGGCGACGAGCGCACCACCGGGCAGGTACTCGGGCGACGCCCGGATCCGGTCGACGAGGTCGGCTTCGGCCGCTGAGCCGAACGCTGCCGCCACGACGTCGCGGATCGCCGGATGGTCGCTCGACTCCTCGGGACGGATGGTGACGGTGTCGTGCACGCTCGCACCGTAGGCACACCTACGATCGACGTCGGCAGAAGTTTTTCCGAGATTCCCGGGCGGCGGTGTCGATTCGGGCGATGCCGATCGACGAGGCACTCGACTGGGCGTCCCAGGCGACCGCCGCCTGCGAGGACCCGGTCGAGGTCCGGCCGTTCCAGGATCTGTGACGGAGTCGCACGACGACCGCCGCGGCGACGCCGAGCTGGCGGACATATTCCGGCGCGAAGCCCGACGCTGCACCGCCACGTTGATCCGCGTCCTCGGCGACATCGACCTCGCCGAGGACGCGGTCGCCGAGGCCCTGGCGATCGCCACCGAGCGATGGCGACGCGACGGCGTGCCACCCAATCCGGGTGGCTGGCTGACGACGACCGCCCGCAACCGGGCGCTCGATCGACTCCGCCGCGAGCGCACACGCACGGATCGCTACGTCGCCGCGCTGCGCATCCAGGAGCCCACGATGATCTCCGCACACGACCGGCCGGGCGACGATGACGCCGACCCGGCGCTGGCCGGGCTGGATGCGTTCGTCGACGTCGTGCCCGACGACCAGCCGCGGCTGGTGTTCCTCTGCTGCCACCCGGCACTGTCACCCGATGCCCAGGTGGCGCTGACCTTGCGGCTCCTCGGGGGGCTCGACACCCCCGGGATCGCCCGCGCCTTCGTCGTTCCCGAGGCGACCGTCGCTCAGCGCATCGTGCGCGCCAAGCGCAAGCTCCGCGACAACCACGCCGCCTACCGGATCCCGCCGACGGCCGAGCTCCCCGATCGTCTGCACGTGGTGCTGGCCGTGATCTCGCTGATCTTCACCGAAGGTCACACGGCGACGTCCGGCGACGCGTTGTACCGAACGGACCTCTCTGCCGAAGCGATCCGTCTCGGCCGCCTGCTCGTCGAGCTGATGCCCGACGAACCCGAGGCGGCGGGTCTCCTCGCCCTGATGCTGCTCAGCGACGCCCGGCGCCCCGCCCGTCTCGACGATGCCGGCCGGTTCGTCCGCCTCGCCGACCAGGACCGCACGCGGTGGAACCGGGGACAGATCAGCGAGGGCCACCAGTTGGTCCTCGCCTGCATACGCCGCGACTACCAGCCGTTCCACGCCGCCCGTGCCGACCTGCTCGCCCGCGATGGCAGGGTGACCGATGCCACGGTCGCCTACGATCGGGCGATCGCGTTGACCTCGAACCCCGCCGAGCTGCGCTTCCTGCAGTCGCAGCGCGCCGCGGTTCAGCCGCCCTGAGCGCCCGGCAGGTAGAGCGTGGTGCGCAGATCGGCCGGGTCCATGTCTGGCGACGGCTCGGTCACGTACACCTCCCAGAACGGCCCGGCGGTCTCGAAGAAGCTGTCGGTCGCCCACTCGAACAGGCGCTGCCATGACTCGCCGAGCGTCTCGTACCCGCCCTGATGGACGAGGGTGGCGGTGGGACCGCCGGGCAGCGACGACGCAACGACGTCACCGTCGTCGCTGAACGCCCCGGCGACGGGGAACCCGACCTCGAGGTCGGCGACGTCGGTCGGTGCGGTGGAGTAGAGGGCGAAGGCGGGACCCGCGATCGTGACACCCTGGGCGGCGACCGTCGATGCCAGCTGGCCGAACGAGCGGTCGAAGAAGTCGGCCAGCTGGTCCATCGGCACGCGGCCCCGGATCACTGCGGTCGGCTGCTCGTCGAGCTCGACGAGTTGTGGTTCGGTGTCGGCCATGGGTCCCTCCCGGCGCTCGTGTGCCTGCTGGTGTCATCAACGTACTCTCGGCGAGGCAGATCGGCGGGGCGACCACTGGACGGGCGGGGCCCGATCTGGTGTAGTGACGCCGTGAGCACGCAGCAACCGACGCTCCGCGCCGGTGGCAATCCGCAGTTCCCGAAAGGTGACGGCGATACCGGGCGCGAGACACGGTGGTGACCACCGACGTCATTCCCGTGCTGCACGTCGCCGACGCCGACGTGGCCGCGGCCTGGTACCGCCGGCTCGGTTTCGAGCTCGACTTCGAGCACCGCTTCGAGGCAGGGTTCCCGCTGTACGTCGGCCTGCGACGCGACGGCGCCCAGCTGCATCTGTCCGAGCACGCCGGCGACGCGCGCCCTGACACGTTGGTCTACATCTGGGTCGACGACATCGACCCGATGGCTGCCGAGTTCGGCGCCGCCATCGAAGGCCTGCCATGGGCTCGCCAGATCGAGCTCACCGACCCCGACGGCAATCGCCTGCGCGTCGGCCAGCCGACGTCGGTCCCCGAGCTCGACACCGCGCTCGGCGACGCGACCGCGGCCACGCTGGCGGCACTCGAGGAGGCGATGTGGGTCGTCGCCACCCGCGGCGACCGGGCGTGGATGGATGCCCACCTGACGGACGACTTCCACGAGATCGGCCGATCGGGACGGCATCACGACCGCCGGGCGGTGCTCGACGCCCACGTCGCCGCGATCGACGTCGAGCTCCCGCTGCGCGATCTCGAGGTCCGGGCGATCGGCCGCGACGCGGCACTCGTCACGTACCGCTCCGTGCACGCCGACGGTGACGCCCGCCGGTCCTCGATCTGGCAGCGCGCCGGCACGTGGCGCCTGGCCTTCCACCAGGGCACCCCGGCGACCTGATCCGCGACCGGCACGTGTTTCGCTCATCGCCGAGCAGGGCGGTAGTCTGGCGGGCATGCAGTCGCAGCGATTTTCGTGCCCCGGACGACCCGGGGAATGACGATCAACCGCTCCTGCGCCGTCACCTGAGTCCGTCCGGGGTCACGTTCCTCCACACGCCCCGAACCCCGAAAGGCTCCACGTGCTCTCCGACATCACCGCCGCCCGCGACGCGGCCCTCGCCGAGATCGACGCGGCGACGACACTCGACGACGTCGCCGCGCTGACCAGCCGGCTGACCGGCAAGAAGGGCGAGCTCGCCCAGCTGAAGACCCGGCTCGGCACGCTCGAGTCGATCGACGACCGCAAGGCCGCGGGCCAGTCGATCAACGATGCCCTCGCCGCCGTCACCGCGCAGCTCGACGCACGCCGCCAGGCGCTGGCGGCCGACGCGCTCGCCGCCCAGGTGGCCGCCGAACGGCTCGACCTGACCGAGTACGTCGGCAAGCCGACGCGCGGTCATCCACACCTCGTCACCCAGGCGTGGCAACGACTGGAGGACGTCTTCGTCGGTCTCGGCTTCCAGGTCGCCGAAGGACCCGAGGTCGAGACCGATTGGCACAACTTCGAGGCGCTCAACATGGGCGAGGGCCATCCGGCACGCGGCGAGTTCGACACGTTGTTCGTCGACCACGTCGCTCCCGGCGGACGTCCGGGCTCGACGCTGCTGCGCACGCACACGTCGCCGGTCCAGATCCGTACGATGCTCGACCGGGAGCCGCCGATCTACATCGTCGCCCCCGGCCGCGTGTTCCGCCGCGACACCCCCGATGCCACCCACATGCCCGTGTTCCACCAGATCGAAGGGCTGGTGATCGATCGCGGGATCTCGATGGCCGACCTCGCTGGCACGATCGAGGCGTTCACCAAGGCGTTCTTCGGGCCGGGCTTCACCTCGCGCCTGAGGCCCAGCTACTTCCCGTTCACCGAGCCGTCGGCGGAGTTCGACATCCAGCGTCCCGACGGAGGATGGATCGAACTCGGCGGGTGCGGCATGGTGCATCCCAACGTCTTGCGCGCCGGCGGCATCGACCCTGAGGAATGGAGTGGCTTCGCCTTCGGGTTCGGTATCGACCGCATGGCCAAGGAACGACACGGCGTGGAGGACATCCGTGAGATGTATCTCGACGACATCCGCTTCATGGAGCAGTTCTCGTGAAGATCCTCCTGTCCTGGCTCAACGACTACGGCGACTTCGCCGATCCGACCGATCCGGCGGCGGTGGCGCGCGTCGCCGACGCGCTCACCTCCCTCGGCCTCGAGGTCGACTCGGTGACGGCAGTGGGCGACACCGTCGACGGCGTGGTCACGGCGCGTGTCGTGCGCCTCGAGCAGCATCCGGATGCGGCCAAGGTGCAGCGCGTCTACGTCGACGCGGGTGACGGCGTCGAGCGCCACGTGTGGTGCGGGGCGTTCAACATGGCCCCCGGCGATGTCGTCCCGCTGGCGACGCTCGGCACGACGATGCCCAACGGCATGACGATCGAGCGGCGGGGGATCCTCGGCATCGACTCCGAAGGCATGCTCTGCTCGGCCCGCGAGCTCGGACTCGGCGACGACCACGCCGGGATCCGCATCCTCCCCGCCGACTCCCCGCTCGGCGTGCCGTACGGCGAGGTGCTCGGCATCCGGCCGGACGTGCTCATCGACGCCGACGTCACGCGCAACCGCCCCGACTGCTGGGGTTACGTCGGCATCGCCCGCGATCTCGCGGCCAAGCTCGGCGTCGCGCTGCGGGTGCCCGAGCCCGAGCTGGTGGTGCTCGGCGACGAACTGGTCGCCGGCGTCGAGATCGTCGACGGTGATCGCTGTGGGCGTTTCACGTCGACGGTGATCTCGGGCGTCTCGATCGGGCCATCGGCCGACTGGATGGCCCAACGCCTCACTGCCGCCGGCATGCGACCGATCAGCAACGTCGTCGATGTCAGCAACTACGTGATGCTCGAGCTCAACCAGCCGAACCACGCCTACGACCTCGCCACGCTCGGTGGCGGTGGCTTCCGGATCCGCCGCGCCGCCGACGGCGAGCAGATGACGACGCTCGACGGCGAGCGGCGCACGTTCACCTCGGACGACCTGCTGATCTGCGACGCCGACGACCGCCCGATCGGGCTCGCCGGGATCATGGGCGGGCTCGACACCGAGGTCACCGAGTCGACGACGTCGCTGGCGTTGGAGATGGCGTGGTTCGCGCCGATCGGGATCGCCCAGTCCGTCGTCCGCACCGGCCTGCGGTCGGAGGCGTCGGCGCGCTTCGAGCGCGGTGTCGACCCGTACGGCATGCCGGTCGCCATCGCCCGCTTCGTCGAGCTGTTGGCCGAGACGTGTCCCGACCTCGTCGTCCACGCCGGCGCCGTCGATGCCCGCACCGAGGCGCTGCCCCCCGAGCATCGAGCCACCGAGGTCCGCATCGCTGCCGTCAACCGTGTGCTCGGCACGTCGCTCGCAGCGGACGACCTGCCTGCCCTCCTCGATCCGATCGGCTACACCGTCTCCGGGCGTGGCGACACGCGGACCGTCGCCCTGCCGTCGTGGCGCCCCGACTCGACCGAGGAGATCGACGTCATCGAGGAGGTCGCCCGTCACTACGGCTACGACCGCATCGGCAAGACGATGCCCAAGTCGACGCTGCACGGCGAGCTGAGCGTCCGTCAGCAACGGCGACGGCTGGTGCGTGAGGTGCTGCTCGGACTCGGGATCTCCGAGGCGATGCCCAACCCGTTCCTGGCGCCGGGCACGTTGGCCAAGGCCGGTCTTCCGACCGAGGCACTGACGATCACCAACCCGCTCGTCGCCGAGGAGAGCGTGCTGCGCACGTCACTGCGACCCGGGTTGCTCGAAGCGATCGCCTACAACGAGTCGCATCGCCGCGCCGGTCTGGCGCTGTTCGAGATCGGCCACGTGTACCCGCCGGCCGAGGGCGAGCTCCCGGGCGAGTACGAGGCGTTGACCGTCGTGCTCGCCGGACGCGAGGCGCCGGCGGCGATGGCGGTGTGGCGTGAGCTGGCTGCGGCGCTCGGCGTCGGCGCCAGGATCGACCAGAACCGCGTGCCGCCCGGGCTCCACCCGACCCGCTCGGCCACCCTGCAGGCCGGCAAGGAGCCGCTCGGGACGGTCGGCGAGGTGGCCCCCGAGGTCCTCGCCGCCTTCGACGTCGCCGAGCGGGTGGCGATCCTCGAACTCGACCTCGACCAGGTGCTCGACCGCCTGCCGAAGATCGCGGAGTGGCGCCCGACCAGTCGCCACCCGTCGAGCGACCTCGATCTGGCGTTCATCGTCCCGGAGACGATCGCTGCCGAGCGGGTCGAGAAGGCGGTGCGCCAGGGCGCCGGTTCGCTGCTCGTCGACATCGACCTGTTCGACGTGTACCGCGGCGATCGTGTCCCCGAGGGAACCCGCTCGCTGGCGTATCGCGTCCGGCTGCAGGCGCCCGACCGCAACCTCAACGAGCAGGACATCGCCGAGGTGCGCCGCGGGGTCGAGGCCGTGACGAGCAAGCTCGGGGCCCAGCTGCGAAGCTGAGCGGGTGGCTGCGCCGGGGGAGACCGATCTCGAGGCGATGCTGGCGTCGCTGTCGGTGCAGCAACGCCCCGGCGTCTTCACCTACATTGCCGTCGAGGTGCCGACACCAGGCCTGCTCGCCGCCGCCCATGCGGTGGTCAAAGAAGGCAAGTTGACGACGGTCGTCCTGCCCGTCGAGGCGGCGACGCGCAGCGGGCAACCGATCGTCGTGCGCCTCGCCTGGCTGACCCTCACCGTGCAGTCGAGCCTCGACGCCGTGGGTCTCACGGCCGCCGTGAGCGGCAAGCTGGCGGCGATCGACGTGCCGTGCAACGTCCTCGCCGGGTACCACCACGACCACCTGCTGGTGCCCACCGAGCGCGCCGCCGACGCCATCGCCGCGCTCACCGCCCGGCCCTGACCCCACGTTCCGCGCGTTCAGCGTCAGCGACAACATCGAATGTGTGCGTTGTCGCTGACACAGAACGGCGCTGCTCAGCGTCAGCGACAACATCGAATGTGTTCGTTGTCGCTGACACAGAAGGGCGGTGCTGAGCGTCAGCGACAACATCGATGTGTGCGTTGTCGCTGACACAGAACGGCGCTGCTCAGTGTCAGCGACAACATCGACATTCGATGTTGTTGCTGACACAGAACGATGGATGTCAGACGGGGGCGGCCAGGGGGCCGATGGAGGTGCCGAGTTCGCGGTCGGCGAAGGCCCAGAAGCGGGCGGCGCGGGTGGCGGTCGACGGGCCGACCGGGGTGGCGTCGGGTGCGAAGCGGCAGCGGACGAAGCCCGATTTGGCGCTGACCTCGCCGGCGGGCCGGTCACCGTCGGTGGCCCAGCGCCACTCGCCGTCGTCGAACGTCGCGGGGCGGGCGTCGACCTCCTCGGTCGGGGTGAGGCCGCTCCTCCACGTGCCGCCGGCGCGATGGGCGTCGCCCATCGCCACCAGCTCGGCCTCGATCTCGGCGGCGCGGCGGCCGAGTGGCACGCCCGCTCCGACGATCTCGTTGAGCATCAGGATCGGGATCTCGCCGCCGGCGCGGGCGATCGTGTTGATGCCGGCACCGAAGCGTGGGTTGAGCTCGGTCGGCCAGAACCCTCCGTCGGTGACGATGCCGTCGACGGTGAACGTGCCGCGGAACCCGACCTCGGTGGCCAGCTGACGGCCCACGCGGCGAGCGACGTCGACCATCTGCTCGCGCGCCGCCGGGTCGGGGTCGTGGAAGGTGGCGCAACCGGCATAGAAGAACTGCTCGCGGCGGTCGGCGGCGACGTGCCGCAGCACGACCATCTCGACGGGTCGCAGGACGGCGACGCCGTCGGGCAGGACGATCCCGTGGATCGACATCGGCACGCCGGTGAGGAACGGCATCACCCGCACGCGGTCACAGTGCGGGCCGAGCAGCTCGCGAGCCCTCGCTGCCGAGCCGGCGTCGTCCACCCGGAACGTGAGCGACGCGCCGCCGTGGAAGCCCTCGCGTGCGTCGGCGGACCACACGGTGCCGACGCCGCAATCGATCGAGCGAGCGGCCGGCTCGGCATCGTCGAGGTCGACCACGACCGACGGCTGGCGGGCGACGCCGGCGCGGTCCCAGAACGCGTCGACAACCGTCTTGTCCTCGAGGGCCAGCCACTCCGGGCGCCGGTACGCCAGGAACGGTCGGCCGGCGAGCTCGGCGGCGGTGTTGAGGAACGTGCCGACGACGACCGCTCGTCGATCCGGATCGAATGCCTCGACCGCATCACGGACCGCGGCCGGCGGATCCGCGAGGGCCTCGTTGCCGAATCGGATGCGGTCCATCATCGCCTGGCCGACGGGTGGCTCGACGGTCACCGTCGTCACGTCGGGCGCCGGGCCGGCCCCCCGACCTTCGGTGGCGATGACCAGGACGTCGCCGGCGCCCGCGGCCCGCAACACCGGGAGGTGCTCCGTCCAGGCGGCAGCGACGCTGCCGGCGAGGATCACGTCCTTGCCAGCGAACACCGAGCGCAGGGCGACGTTCCACCAGGGGTCCATGGGTGAACGGTACGGCCCGACGTCGCCACCGGTCGCCGAGGTTCTCGGACTACTCGCGGCGCCAGGTGCGGGACCGGCGTACAGCGGCAGCGGTGTCGGTCAGTTCGACGACAGGTCGTCGGGGACGTCGGCGAGCCACGCCAGGCGGCCCGGCTGGCGGCGCAGCACGTTGCGCCACAGGTCCTCGGGGTCGGGCGTGAACACGTCGCCCGGTTCCGAGTCGAGCACCATCCACGCCCCGGCGTCGATCTCGCCTTCGAGCTGGCCGGGTCCCCAGCCGGCGTAGCCACGGAACACGCGCAGCCCACGGACCTCGGCGGCGACGAGCGCCGGGTCGGCGGTGAGGTCGGCGGAGGCGATCGAGTCGGTGATCGGCGAGAGGTACTCACCGTCGTCGTCGAGCGGTTCACGCACTTCGGCGAGGGCGATCAGGGCGTTGACCTCGACCGGTCCGCCGTCGAAGATCGATGACGGCGCGGACTGCAGGTCGATCCACCGATCGAGCGGCTCGTCGAGCGCTTCGATGCTCGGTCGGTTGATCACCACGCCGACGGCGCCGTCGTCGTGGTGCTCGAGCACGAACACGACGGTGCGATCGAAGTTGGGGTCGCCGAGTGGGGGCGTGGCGAGGAGCAGCCGTCCCTTCGTCGGCACCGTCCCGGGGATCACGTGGTCCAGTCTGCCAGTGGCGATGCGCCGGCGCTCGCGGTCGGGGCCCGGATCCCGATTGCATGACCATTCGCCAATATGTATGATCATGCAGATGTCGTCCACCCCCACGGAGAAGCGGGTCGCCATCGTCGGTGCCTCCGGGTACACCGGTGCCGAGCTCCTTCGCCTCGTCGCCGGCCACCCCCACCTCGAGCTGGCCGTCGCCACCGGCGACACGATGGCCGGTCGCCGCGCCGCCGACCTCTATCCATCTCTCGAGCTGGCGTATCCGTCGTTGTACTTCAGCGAGTTCGACCTGGCGAACCTCGACGGTGTCGATGTCGTGTTTCTCGGGCTGCCGCACGAAGCGTCGATGGCGCTGGCGCCGCAGCTCGTCGATCGCGTCGAGTGCGTCATCGACCTGTCGGCCGCCTTCCGCCTCAAGGACGCCGCGTGCTACCCGACCTTCTACGGCTTCGAGCACGACCAACCGGCGCTCCTCGCCGAGGCGGTGTTCGGATTGCCCGAGCTGCACCGCGACGAACTCCCCGGGGCGCGGCTGGTGGCCACGCCGGGCTGCCACGTCACCGCTGCCACGCTGGCCTTGCAGCCGCTCGTCGCCGCCGGGCTGGTCGAGCCCGCCGGCATCGTCGTCAACACGGTCACCGGCATCACCGGTGCCGGGCGGGCGCCGAGCGACACCAACGTCTTCGCCAACATCGACTCCAACGCCGTGGCCTACGGGCTCGTCGGCCACCGGCACACGCCGGAGATGGAGCAGGAGATCGGTGCCGAGCTGATCTTCACGCCACACCTCGTGCCGATGAGCCGCGGCCTGCTGGCGACGTGCGCCGCACGGGCGACCGCGGGCTGCGACGACGCCGCACTCGCCGCTGCCCTCCACGAAGCCTACGACGACGAGCCGTTCGTCACCGTCACCAGCGCACCGCCGGCGACGAAGTCGGTGCTCGGCTCGAACGCCGCCCACGTCGCCGCCCGCCACGACCCGCGCACCGGGACGGTGCTGGCGATGTGCGCCATCGACAACCTGACCAAGGGCGCCTCGGGCGGCGCCGTGCAGTCGGCCAACGTCGCCCTCGGCCTCGACGAGACGAGCGGACTCACCACGATCGGCCTGGCGCCGTGAGCACGTCGTCCGACTCCGTCGCCGCGCTCAAGGCGTCCGTCCTCGTCGAGGCGCTGCCCTACATCCGCCGATTCGCCGGCAAGACCGTCGTCGTCAAGTACGGCGGCAACGCCCTCGCCGGCACGTCCGACCACGACGCGCTGGCGCTCTTCGCCGAAGACATCGTGCTGATGCGCCTCGTCGGCATGCGCCCGATCGTCGTGCACGGCGGCGGTCCCCAGATCTCCGACCTGATGGCCCGCCTGGGCAAGCAGCCGGAGTTCGTCGACGGGCTGCGGGTCACCGACGCCGAGACCGTCGACATCGCCCGCATGGTCCTCAAGGGCCAGGTCAATCCGCAACTCGTGGCGGCGATCAACGTCCACGGTCGCTACGCGGTCGGCATCAGCGGCGTCGACGCCGGCCTCATCCGAGCGACCGCCCGCGACGCCAAGCTCGGATTCGTCGGTGACGTCACGGCGATCCACCCCGACGTCATCCACGGCCTGATCGACGACGAGTTCATCCCCGTCATCGCCACGATCGGCAGCGACGAATCCGGCCAGGCATACAACATCAACGCCGACACCGTCGCCGGCGCGATCGCCGAGGCGGTCGGGGCCGAGAAGCTGGTCTACCTGACCGACATCGAAGGCTTGCGGCGCGACGTCGACGATCCGGCGTCGCTGATCCGCCAGGTGACCGCCGATGAGCTCGACGGTCTGGTCGCCGACGGCACGATCGCCGGGGGCATGATCCCCAAGGTCGCCAGCTGCGTGCAGGCGGTGCGCAACGGGGTGCACCGTGCCCACATCCTCGACGGCCGGATCGCCCACGTCCTGCTGCTCGAGATCTTCACCGATGCAGGCATCGGCACGATGGTGATGGGCGCCCGCAACGAGGAGGTCCCGTCATGACGAATCCGACGATCGACGGCGCGGCGAACGCGGCGACCGCGGCGACCGCGGCGAGCGGCGCTCACGCCTTCCACCATGCGCCGATGTCGAACTGCCCGTTCATGCCGGTGTTCGGCCCACCGGCGATCATGATGGAGCGCGGCCGCGGTACCGAGCTGTGGGACTCGAACGGCAAGCGCTACCTCGACTTCCTCGCCGGGATCGCCGTGGTCTCGCTCGGCCACGCCAACCCCCAGGTCGCCGAGGCGATCGCCGACCAGGCCGAGCGGCTCGTCCACGTGTCGAACTTCTTCGCCAACCCCGTCGCCACCGAAGCCGCGGTCAAGATCAACGACCTGCTCGCCGTGGCCACCGGTCGGCGCGGGCAGGTGTTCTTCACCAACTCCGGTGCCGAGTCGAACGAGTGCGCCATCAAGCTCGCCCGCAAGCACGGCGGGCGCGGACGGCACACGGTCGTCAGCGCGCTCGGCAGCTTCCACGGTCGCACGCTGGCGACCCTCGCCGCCACCGGCCAACCCGCCAAGCACGAGCCGTTCGCGCCGATGCCGGAGGGATTTCGGCACGTGGCGTGGGGCGATCTCGACGCGCTGCGCCAGGCGGTCGACGGCACGGTGGCGGCCGTGCTCGTGGAGCCGATCCAGGGTGAGGGCGGGGTCAACCCGGCGTCGGCCGAGTACCTGCGCGGCATCCGCGAGCGGTGCACCGAGGTCGGCGCGCTGATGATCGTCGACGAGATCCAGACCGGCTTCGGGCGCACCGGCCGCTGGTTCGGGTTCGAGCACGCCGAGATCGCACCCGACGTCGTCACCCTCGCCAAGGCGATGGGCAACGGCATGCCCGTCGGTGCCTGCTGGGCGCCGATCGAGGTGGCGGCAGTGTTCGAACCCGGCGACCACGGCAGCACGTACTCCGGTACGGCGCTGGCGACCGCCGCCGTGAACGCCGTCATCGACGAGATGCACCGCCTCGACGCGCCGGCACTCGCCGAACGCCAGGGCCGTCGGATCGTCGAGGCGCTGCGCGGCCTGCCCGGCGTCGTCGACGTCCGCGGCCGCGGTCTGATGCTCGGCGTCGAGCTCGCAGAAGGGATCGACGCCAAGGGCGTGTACCTCGACCTGCTCGACCTCGGTCTGATCGTCAATGCCGTCGGGCCGACCACGCTGCGGCTGATTCCACCGATCACCGTGTCCGACGACGAGATCGACGAGGCGATGGCGATGCTCGCATCGGTCCTCGCCGCGCACCCAGCCGCGCATCCCGCCGGGAACCCGGCCGCCAACCCCGCGGAGCCGTCATGAGCGCGGCACCTGCTCGACTGCTCGACGTGACCGAACTCGGCCCTGCGGGCGTCGGCGACGTGCTGCGCCTCGCCGGTCAGCCGATCGAGTCGCTCGGCCGTCCGCTGGCCGGGCTCGGTGCGGCGTTGATCTTCGAGAAGCCGTCGGCGCGCACGCGGCACTCGATGGAGATCGCCGTCTTCCAACTCGGCGGTCACCCGGTGTACACCCGCGGTGAGGAGATCGGGATGGACACCCGCGAGCCGGTCGAGGACGTCGGCCGCATCCTGTCGGGGTACCACGGTCTGATCGCCGCTCGCGTGTTCGACCATTCGACGGTCGAGCGGCTGGCGGCGAGCTCGTCGGTCCCGGTCGTCAACATGCTCTCCGAGCACTCCCACCCGTTGCAGGCGCTCGCCGACGCGCTGACGATGCAGCAGTGTCTCGGCGATCTCGCGGGACGCACAGTGGCCTACGTCGGCGACTACAACAACGTCGCCCGCTCGTTGTGCGAGGTCTCGTCGATGCTCGGGATGCACATCCGGTTGGCGTGCCCGACGGGATTCGACGCGCCCGATTCGGAGCTCGAGCGGTTCACGTTGCTCGGTGCGGCCTCGGTCGTGCAGTCGGCGCGACCGACCGACGCGGTCGCCGGCGCCCACGCCGTGCACACCGACACCTGGGTGTCGATGGGCCAGGAGACCGAGAAGCAGCAGCGGGTACGCCAGTTCGAGGGCTACACCGTGGACGAGTCGATGATGGCGCTCGCCGATCCGGCGGCGGTGTTCATGCACTGTCTGCCGGCGTATCGCGGGCTCGAGGTGGCGTCGGAGGTCATCGACGGTCCGCAGTCGGTCGTCGTGCAGCAGGCGCACAACCGGTTGCACGCCGCCCGAGGGGCGCTGGCCCACCTGTTCGGCGTCCGGCCGACCGGCGAGGGGGAGGATCGATGAGCAAGGTGCAACGTCAGACCACGATCGCCCGCCTGATCGGTGACCACGAGGTGACCAGCCAGCCACAGTTGATCGACCTCCTCGCCGAGCACGGGATCGAGGCCACGCAGGCAACGGTGTCGCGCGACCTCGACGACCTCGGTGCGGTCAAGGTGCGTGTGCCATCGGGCAACACCGTGTACGCGATTCCCGAGTTCGCTCCGGATCGCCTGGCACCCGTCGACCAGCTGCGCCGGGTGATGGGGGAGTGGGTCGCCGAGGTCGCTGCCTCGGGCAACATCGTCGTACTCCGCACGCCGCCCGGATGTGCCCACGTCGTCGCCTCGGCACTCGACCGCAGCCGGCTCGACGGACTGCTCGGCACCGTTGCCGGCGACGACACCTTGCTGTGCGTGTCGGCGACGGTCGACGGCGCACCACTCGCTGCCCGCCTCCGCGATCTCGCAGGACTGGATTGATGACGAACCACACGGAACCCGACGACCTCGACGCCGGCGGGAGGACCCTCTGGCACGGGCGCTTCGCAGGCGGACCTGCCGAGGCGTTGCTCGCCTACACGGTCAGCCTGCCCTACGACCAGCGGATGTGGCGCGAGGACATCGCCGGCTCGCGGGCTCACGTCAACGGGCTCGAACGCGCCGGGTTGCTGTCGTCCCACGAGCGCGACGCGATCCTGACTGCCCTCGACGACGTCGCCGCCGAGCTCGGCGAGGCGCGCTTCGTGTTCGTCGACAGCGACGAGGACATCCACACGGCGATCGAGCGACGGGTCACCGAGCTCGCCGGGCCCGCTGGCGGCAAGCTGCACACGGCACGCAGCCGCAACGACCAGGTGGCCACCGACCTCCGCCTGTGGTGCAAGCGCGAGCTGCTCGACATCGCCCGCGGGCTGCACACCCTGCAGACGGTCCTGCTGGAGCGAGCCGAGGGGGCCGGTGACACCTACCTGCCCGGCTACACCCACCTGCAGCGGGCACAGCCGGTCCTCCTCGCCCACCACCTGCTGGCCCACGGGTGGGCGCTCGGCCGTGACATCGACCGCCTGCTGCAGACACGGACCCGTCTCGACGTGTCGCCGCTCGGGGCAGGCGCGCTCGCCGGCTCGTCGCTGCCGGTCGACCCCGTCGGCAACGCCCGCGAGCTCGGATTCGCCAAGGTGTTCGACAACAGCCTCGATGCCGTCAGCGACCGGGATTTCGTCGCCGAGGCGCTCTTCGACCTCGCCCTCATCGGGGTCCACCTGTCGCGCATCGGCGAGGAATGGGTGTTGTGGACGTCTGGGGAGTTCGGCTTCGTCCGTCTCGACGACGGCTACGCCACCGGATCGTCGATGTTGCCGCAGAAGAAGAACCCCGACATCGCCGAGCTGGCGCGCGGCAAGAGCGGCCGGTTGATCGGCAACCTGGTCGGTCTGCTGGCGACGCTCAAGGGGCTGCCGTTGGCATACAACCGTGACCTCCAAGAGGACAAGGAGCCGCTGTTCGACTCGGTCGAGCAGGTCGGGCTGGCGGTGACGGCGCTGAGCGGGATGATCGCCACGGCGACGTTCGTGCCCGAGGCGATGCAGGCCGCCGCCGACGAGGAGACGATGGCGGCAACCGACCTCGCCGAGTTCCTCGTCCGTACCGGGACGCCGTTCCGGGAAGCGCACGCCATCGTCGGTGCCCACGTCCGTGCGACGCTGGCCGGCGAGGGCTCGCTGGCCGACCTCGTCGCCGCCGACGAGCGCCTCGGACCCGATGCTGCGGCGCTGGTGGCGCCGGGCGTCGGCGTGCGGATGCGCACGTCACGTGGCGCCGCAGGTCCGGCCGCACGCGGTGAGCAGTTGGCGGCCTACCGGACGATGCTCGCCGACGAGCAGGAGCGGTTCGAGCGCTGAGCCGTCGAGTGCTGCATCGTGCCTGGTACGGCCGCGATGCGCCGACCGTCGCGGTCGAGCTGCTCGGCAAGCGGATCGAGTGCCGCGCCGCCGACGGCGCGGTGACCGCGGGTCGGATCGTCGAAACCGAGGCGTACACCGCCGACGACGAGGCGAGCCACTCGTTCCGCGGCCCGACGCCACGCAACGCGACGATGTTCGGTCCCCCGGGACACCTGTACGTGTACCTCAGCTACGGGATGCACACCTGCGCCAACGTCGTCACCGGCGCTGCCGGCGATGGCGAGGCGGTGCTGCTGCGGGCGGTGCTGCCGCTCGACGGGATCGACGTGATGCGGGCACGTCGCGCCGGGAGGACCGATCGTGAGCTCGCCAACGGCCCCGGCAAGCTGTGTGCGGCGCTCGGGATCGCCCTCACCGACGACGGCGCCGACCTCACCGTCGAGGCCTCGACGATCCACATCGTCGACGACGGCGTCGCCCCACCAGCGAACCCGCGGATCGGCCCGCGGATCGGCATCACGAGAGCCGTCGAGCAGCCGTGGCGGTTCCGAACGCCGCTGTGACGAACGACTGGTGGCGGGTGCCGAGCGTGGCGGCGGGCAACGTGCCCGGTCAGCGCCAGTGGATCCAGTAGCCGTGGGGATGGCAGGTGGCGAGGTGTTCGACCGTGCGCCTGCCCTGTCGCCACCGCACGAGCGTCAGCACCGTGAGCTCGGGATCGCGGGGATCCGGCTCGGTGGGCAACTCGGGCACGAGGGCCGGTGCCTCGGCGTAGATCCACGACAGATCGCGTTCGCCCCCGAGCTCGTCGAGCCGATCGAGGTAGGCCCGGCGGCGCTCGGGTGTCAGGTAGTTGAGCACCCACGTGTTGGTGACGATCGGGTGGCCCGCGACGGCGACCTCCGCGACGGCGTCAGCGAGCCCGTCGACGGCGTCGGCGCGGCGCACCGGTGGGCGCATCTCGCGGAAGAGCTCGATCGCGGCGACCAACCGGCGAAAGCGGTCCGCCTGATCCGGCCACACGCACGCCTCGAGCCACCGGGCCTCGCCGGGATCGGCGACGTCGATCGGCTCACGGTCGATGCCGAGGCGCGCCGCGATCGGGACGATCGCCCGCGGCGTCGGCATGTCACCGCGCACGTCGACCGCCAACTCGACCGGCGACGGCTGACCGATGGCGACGGTCGTGCCGTCGGCGACCCATCGGTACCGGTAGGCGAAGCGGTCGAGGAGCAGGTTGAGCCCGCCGCTCGTGCCGACGTCGACGAGTGCGACCGGCGTGCCGACCTCGTCGGCGATCAGTTCGACGGCGGGAAGCAGGACAGCACACCGCCCGACCTCGTTGGTCTGCGTCGAGCGGGCGGCGACGAGCGCCCTGATCTCGCCGACGTGCGTCGTGACGAAGTCGCCGAACGCGATGTCGAGCTCGCCGTCGGGTGACCGCCAGCCGTGCGTCAGGTTCGGGTACCACTGGGCCAGGCGGTCGTCGCGGTGGTCGAGCAGCAGTCGGTGCACGGCAGCGAACAGCAACACCGGGAGCTGCTGCGGCGGCGGCGCGGTGAGGAGGATGCCGGCGAGGTCGGCGCGATCGGCGACGAGCCGCGAGAGGTGGGCGTAGAGCGGGGCCCGTGCGTCGGTGGTGCGGGCGAAGTCGCCGAAGCGCCGTTGCACGTCGGCGACCGCCGTGCCGACCGCGTCCGTACTGCCGGCCGTACTGTCGCCCGTACTGTCGCCCGTACTGCCGGCCGTGCTGTCGGCGGCGGTTTCGTCACACGCTCCGTTCACGGGGCGACAGTACCCTTGACCCGCGTATGGCTGACGCGCTCACCCGCCCCACCGTCGACCTGATCGCCGACCTCGAAGCACGCGGTCTGATCCACGATTCCACGGATCGCCAGCGCCTCCGTGAGGCGGTGGCTGCGGGCCCGGTCGGCATCTACTACGGATGCGATCCGACCGCCGACAGCCTCCACGTCGGCAACCTGATCGGGCTGGTGATGCTGCGACGGTTCCAAGACGCCGGACACCGTCCGGTCGCCTTGGCCGGTGGGGCGACCGGCATGATCGGCGATCCGAGTGGCCGCTCCGAGGAGCGCAACCTGCTCGACGACGAGACGCTGAACCACAACGTGGCGTCGATCAAGGCGCAGATCAGTCGCATCATCGACCTCGACGCCGGCGGCGAGCTGGTCGACAACCGCGACTGGACCCAGCCGATCACGGTCCTCGAGTTCCTGCGCGACGTCGGCAAGCACGTCACGGTCAACCAGATGTTGGCCCGCGAGAGCATCAAGATGCGGATCAACTCCGAACACGGCATCTCGTTCACCGAGTTCAGCTACATGCTGTTGCAGGCCAACGACTACCTGTGGCTCTACGAGCACCTCGGCTGTTCGATCCAGATCGGCGGATCGGACCAGTGGGGGAACATCGTCGGCGGTGTCGACCTGATCCGTCGGCGCACCGGCGACCACGTGCACGCCTTCTCGTGGCCGCTGCTCACTGCCGCCGACGGCAGCAAGCTCGGCAAGACCACCGGTGCGCGGGTGTGGCTCGACCCGGATCGCACGAGCCCGTACCAGTTCCGCCAGCACTGGATCCAGATCCCCGATGACGTCATCGCCTCGCAGCTGCTGACGTTCTCATTGCAACCGGTGGAGCAGCTCCGTGACGTGCTCGCCGAACACGAGGCCGCACCGCAGCTGCGCCACGCCCAACGGGCGCTGGCCGACGAGATGACGGCGCTCGTGCACGGGGCGCCGGCGGCGGTCGCTGCTGCCGAGGCGGCCGACTTGTTGTTCAAGAGCGATCCCTCGGCGGCATCGCCCGAAGCGCTGGCGATGTTGGCGGGGGAGATCCCCTCGTCGTCGATGGCGCTGGGCGATCTCGACGACCCGATCGCCGTGTTCGTCGCTGCCGGGCTGGCGTCGTCGAACGGCGACGCACGGCGCTCGCTCGCCCAGCGAGCCTTCTACGCGAACGGCACGCAGCTCGGCGACGACGCCACCTTGTCGACCGTCCCGATGCTGCACGGGAGGTACCTCCTGCTGCGCAAGGGCAAGAAGTCGCACCATCTCGTCGAAGTATTTTCGTAGGTCGGGTTGCAACCGGCTGTCACGGTGCTATCTTTTATCTCCGCCGCAAGGAGCGCCTAGCGCCTCCGAAACGGCAACTTGGCACCAACGCCAGCCGGTGAAACTCACCGGAACGGTGCGTGCCAGAGCTTCGGCTCCTTGAAAACGGAAGAGAAGACAGAACGCCAGTGCGGGCAGTTCGTCGCCCATCCTCGGATGGGATGCTGAACTGCTTGTCAATTTCTGCTGTCACCTACCCTGGTGGCAGCAACCATGGTTACAACGGTCGCCTCGGGATTTGTACCTCGAGGTGGCCTACAGCAAGGACGTTTCGTCCACATGAGTCTTTCCCGACTCGGACGGAGCGCTCGCTGACTATCGTTGCCGGCTCGAAACTCGCACTTCGGTGCGTCGGAGAGCTGGCCACGTTTTTGTTGGAGAGTTTGATCCTGGCTCAGGATGAACGCTGGCGGCGTGCTTAACACATGCAAGTCGAACGAGGTCCAAGGAGCTTGCTCTGGAAGACCTAGTGGCGAACGGGTGCGTAACACGTGAGGAACCTGCCCCGATCTCTGGGATAACAGTTGGAAACGACTGCTAATACCGGATGCCATCACATCATCTCCTGATGAAGTGATGAAAGATTCATCGGATCGGGAGGGCCTCGCGGCCTATCAGCTAGTTGGAGAGGTAACGGCTCACCAAGGCATCGACGGGTAGCTGGTCTGAGAGGATGATCAGCCACACTGGGACTGAGACACGGCCCAGACTCCTACGGGAGGCAGCAGTGGGGAATCTTGCACAATGGGCGAAAGCCTGATGCAGCAACGCCGCGTGCGGGACGAAGGCCCTAGGGTTGTAAACCGCTTTCAGCAGGGAAGAAAATGACGGTACCTGCAGAAGAAGGTGCGGCCAACTACGTGCCAGCAGCCGCGGTGACACGTAGGCACCAAGCGTTATCCGGATTTATTGGGCGTAAAGAGCTCGTAGGCGGTTCGGTAAGTCGGGTGTGAAAACTCTGGGCTCAACCCAGAGATGCCACCCGATACTGCTGTGACTAGAGTGCAGTAGGGGAGTGGGGAATTCATGGTGTAGCGGTGAAATGCGCAGATATCATGAGGAACACCAGTGGCGAAGGCGCCACTCTGGGCTGTAACTGACGCTGAGGAGCGAAAGCGTGGGTAGCAAACAGGATTAGATACCCTGGTAGTCCACGCCGTAAACGTTGGGCACTAGGTGTGGGTCTCAACCAACGAGATCCGCGCCGTCGCTAACGCATTAAGTGCCCCGCCTGGGGAGTACGGTCGCAAGACTAAAACTCAAAGGAATTGACGGGGGCCCGCACAAGCAGCGGAGCGTGTTGCTTAATTCGATGCAACGCGAAGAACCTTACCTGGGTTTGACATGTACCGAAAAGCTCTAGAGATAGGGTGTCCTTCGGGGCGGTACACAGGTGGTGCATGGCTGTCGTCAGCTCGTGTCGTGAGATGTTGGGTTAAGTCCCGCAACGAGCGCAACCCTTATCCTATGTTGCCAGCAAGTTATGTTGGGGACTCGTAGGAGACTGCCGGGGTCAACTCGGAGGAAGGTGGGGATGACGTCAAGTCATCATGCCCCTTATGCCCAGGGCTGCAAACACGCTACAATGGCCGGTACAGAGGGCTGCGATCCCGCGAGGGTGAGCGAATCCCACAAAGCCGGTCTCAGTTCGGATTGGAGTCTGCAACTCGACTCCATGAAGCCGGAGTTGCTAGTAATCCTGGATCAGCACGCCAGGGTGAATACGTTCCCGGGCCTTGTACACACCGCCCGTCACATCACGAAAGTCGGCAACACCCGAAGCCGGTGGCCCAACCCTTTTGGGAGGGAGCCGTCGAAGGTGGGGTCGGTAATTGGGATGAAGTCGTAACAAGGTAGCCGTACCGGAAGGTGCGGCTGGATCACCTCCTTTCTAAGGAGTGCCTCTCCACTCGATGATCGACATTCGTTCGATCCGGGTGCGAGACACACCTGTTGGTGCACTGGTGGGCTGTCGTCGCAACGACCGCGAGTCGCAGGGATTCGGTCCCTCCTCGAGGCACGTACGCCGGCGGCCACCGTCTTCTCTTCCGTTTTGAGGGAGTTGTTCCCTCACACCCCAGCGTTGAGCTGGTCTCGTCCTCCGATGAGCCCAGATCCGCTGTTCGGTGGCTCCTTGAGAACTGCAGAGCAAGCACGAGCATCTTTTCGAGAGATCTATGATCTCTCATGAACGAGATAACTTGTTCTTCCAAGCTAATAAGAGCCAACGGTGGATGCCTTGGCGCCAAGAACCGATGAAGGACGTGGGTGACTGCGAAAAGCTGCGGGGAGCCGTCTACCAGGCGTTGATCCGCAGATGTCCGAATGGGGAAACCCAGCACTCGTCATGGAGTGTTACCGCTGCCTGAACACATAGGGCAGTAGGAGGGAACCAGGGGAATTGAAACATCTCAGTACCCTGAGGAAAGGAAAGCAACCGCGACACCCTAAGTAGCGGCGAGCGAAAAGGGTAGAGACCAAACCGTGCCAGTGCCAAGCCTGATGGCGTTGCTGGTGCGGGGTAGTGGGACCAAGAGACACAGCATCAGATGTGTCACGGAGTACAAGTGCTGCATAGGAGAACGACTCAG
>CAVPQI010000001.1:0-240000 GCA_963707515.1 Ilumatobacteraceae bacterium | reverse complement strand
TCGAGCGAGCGCGACAGCGGCTCGGTGAGCGTGGACAGGGAACGATTCTGTTCCTCGACGAGATCCACCGCTTCTCGAAGTCGCAGCAGGACGCGCTGCTGCCGGCCGTCGAGGACGGGACCTTGACGCTGATCGGGGCGACGACGGAGAACCCGTTCTTCGAGGTCAATGCCCCGTTGCGCAGTCGCTCGACACTGTTCCGGCTCGAGCCGCTGTCGCGCCAGGACATCGCCGCTCTGGTCGCGCGCGGTCTGCAGGCGGAGGGCGCGACAGCCGACGACGAGGCGATCGACCTGCTCGTCGACCGAGCCGGGGGTGATGGGCGGCAGGTGCTCACGGCGCTCGAGGTCGCCTGTGCGCTCGCCGGCTACCGCCACGTCGAACTCGAGCACGTGGAGGCAGCGCTCGGCACGAGCGCCCTGCGCTACGGCCGCGACGACCATTACGACGTCATCAGTGCCTTCATCAAGTCGATGCGCGGCTCGGATCCCGACGCCGCGGTGTACTGGCTGGCGCGGATGCTCGAAGCGGGTGAGGACGCCAGGTTCATCGTCCGCCGAATGATCATCTTCGCCTCCGAGGACGTCGGACAGGCCGATCCGTCGGCGTTGACGACGGCGGTCGCCGCCGCCCACGCCCTCGAGCACGTCGGCCTGCCCGAGGCTCAACTCAACCTGTCGCAAGCGGTCATCCACCTGGCCACCGCCCCGAAGAGCAACCGGTCGGCGCTGGCCATCTGGTCGGCGCGTGAGGACGTCCGCAATGGCGCCCTCGGTGAGGTTCCCGCTCACCTCCGTGACTCGCACTACCAGGGTGCGGCGTCGCTCGGCCACGGGGTGGGCTACGACTATCCTCACGATCATGCCTCCGGCGCCGTCGATCAGCAGTACCTGCCCGACGAGCTGGTCGACCGTCACTGGTACGAGCCCAGTGACCACGGAGCCGAGGCGATGATCGCCGAACGGCTGCAGCGGCAGCGGCAGCCGGAGGAGCAGTCGTGACCGCCGGCGAGTTGGTGCTCGTCGTCGCCGCGGTGCTCTGCTCGATCGGCTTCGCCGCCCTGATCGTCGTGCTCGTGCGAGTGCTCGACGCGCTCAGAGCAGTGCGCGCCGAGGTCGACGACCTGCGCGCCGAGACGACCCCACTGATCCGCGAACTGCTCGTCACGACCGACGAGGCCCGCGCCGCCGTGCTCGAAGCCCGGGCGGATCTCGAACGCTTCGACCATGTCCTCGGCTCGGCCGAGGCGATCGGCGACGCCGTCGGCGGTCGTGTCGCTCGGACGACGTTCTCGACCCCGGCGATCAAGGCTGCAGGGCTCGTCCGCGGGACCTCGCGCACGTGGTCGCGACTGCGTGGTGCGCCGGCGAGCTCGTCGGTCGGCCCGCAGGCCACGCCGGCGCTGGAGGCGCGTCGTCGCGCCCTCGACGTCGGCGACGACGTCGAACCCCGACGGAGGAAGCGGGCATGATGCGACGGGTCACCTGGTTCGCCGGAGGGTTGGTCGCCGGTGTCGCCTCCGCGGGATACGCCAAGCGCAAGGTTCGCCAGACCGCCGAGCAGCTGGCACCGGCGAACGTCGCCCGGTCGGCGGCGAGCACCGTCAAGCAGCGCTCACGCGACGTCGTCGACGCGATCCGCGAGGGCCGCCAGGTGATGCGCCACACCGAGGACGAACTCCGAGCCCGGCGCGAGGGTCGGCTGACGTCGCTCGACGAGCACGTCGCACCCGGCGACCAGGTGTTCGTCGACGGTGTCCCGGTCGACAGCGGCCGGGTGATCGTCATGCGCGACCGCGATCAGCGGCGATGACGGGTCCCGCGCCGACGGCGCGGGCGTTCGTCGACCATCCGGTCGGTGATCTCGAAGCCGCCGACGAGTTGGCCCGCCGCGCCGCAGCGCAGTGGCATCTCCCGGATCCGCCGACGCGTCTGCGGGTCGGGATGAACGCCATCTACGAGTCGGGCTCGACGATCATCCGCGTCGGCGAGCCGTCGGCAAATCCCGCCGCGTCGATCGACCTCGCCCGGTACCTCGCTGCCAACAGCATCCGCGTCCCGGCCCCGCACGGCGGTGATCCGGTGATCGACGGTGCCCTGGCGGCCACGGCGTGGGAGCGTCTGGTGCCGTCGGGGGAGCCGATCGCCTGGCACGCGGTGGGCGCCATGGTCCGCCGGTTCCACGACCTCGAGGTGCAGTGGTTGCCGAGCGCCGTGCCGCTCCCGCGCCCCGAGAGCTTCCCGTGGTGGGACCTCGACGCGCTGTTCGCCGAGACTGCCGGTGACCTCGACGATGCCGCCGCCGACGGGCTGCGGCGGGCGATCGAGGCCAACCGGGGATGGGAGGCCACCGAGCAGCGGGTGACGTGCCACGGCGACATCCATCCCGGCAACGTCGTGATGACCGCCGACGGCCCGATCCTCATCGACTGGGACCTCCTGTGCTGGGCGCCTGCGGCGTGGGACCACGCCCCGATGATGACCTGGGCGTCACGCTGGGGCGGCGCGCCGGGGGAGTACGAGACGTTCGCCGCCGGCTACGGGCGATCCTTCCGGGGTGACCCCGTTGCCGAGGCGTTGGCCGAGCTGCGACTGGTGGCGGCGACGCTGCTGCGCGTTCGCGCCGGCCGCACGGACCCCGTCGCCGCCGATGAAGCACAGCGGCGGCTGCACCACTGGCGCGGCGATCCCGGCGCTCCGGTGTGGCGCGCCCTCTGAGCGCGCCGCGCCAGCACGTCGGACGGCGAGCTACATGAACCGCCGGATCAGCCGCTGCTTGAGCTTGCTGTACGGCGGATAGATCAGCGCCGGATCCGGCCACGCCGGCTTGGTCAGCACCGCCTTGTGGTGGCTGAACGTGTCGAAGCCGGACTTGCCGTGATAGGCGCCCATGCCGCTCGGTCCGACACCGCCGAACGGCAGCTCCGGTACGGCGAGGTGCATGATGGCGTGGTTGAGGGTCACCCCACCCGCCGACGTGTTGGCGACGACGTGTTCGAGCAGGGCGTTGTTCTCGCTGAACGCATAGAGAGCCAGCGGCTTGTCGCGATCGTTGACGAAGCGGATCGCCTCGTCGATGTCGTCGACGGCGATCACCGGCAGGATCGGTCCGAAGATCTCCTCGGCCATCAGTGCGGCGTCGGGTTCGACGCCCGTGACGACCGTCGGGGCGAGGTAGCGGTCGCCGCGCTCACCGTCGCCACCGATCACCGTCGCCTCGTACCCGCCTGCGGCGAGCAACGCCGTGAGACGGTCGTGATGGCGCTCGTTGACGATGCGGGCGTAGTCGTTCGACTGCTGCGGGTCGGGCCCGTAGAACGCACCGATCGCATCGGTGATCGCCGTCACCAGTTGTTCCTCGGCGCCGCGTTCGACGAGCACGTAGTCCGGTGCCACACAGGTCTGGCCGGCGTTGAGGAACTTCGCCCAGGCGATCCGCCGGCCGGCAACGTCGAGGCGCGCGTCGGCGGCGACGATCGCCGGGCTCTTGCCGCCCAGCTCCAACGTCACCGGCGTCAGGTGCTCGGCGGCGGCACGCATCACCACACGGCCCACCGTTCCGTTGCCCGTGTAGAAGATGTGGTCGAAGCGCTGTTCGAGCAGCGCAGTCGTCTCGGCGACGCCGCCGGTGACGACCGCCACGGCGCGCGGATCGAGGTACGTCGGCACGAGCTCGTCGAACAGGGCGGCGACGGTCGGGGTGACCTCGGAGGGCTTGAGCACGGCGGTGTTGCCGGCAGCCAGCGCGGCGACGAGCGGCGTCAGCAGCAGCTGCACCGGATAGTTCCACGGGGCGATGATGCAGACGGTCCCGAGCGGCTCGGCGACGAGGCTCGCCTTGCCCGGCCGGAACGTCAGCGGCACCTTGACACGCGACGGCTTCGTCCACGCCGGGAGGTGCCGGATCACGTGATCGATCTCGTTGAGGGTGAACGCGATCTCGGTCGAGTAGCCCTCGATGCGCGGCTTGCCGACGTCGGCGGCGAGCGCGTCGAGGAAGCGTTCCTGCTGCTCGGTGACCATCGTCCGCACGCGCCGCAACTGGGCGATGCGGGCATCGACGGCGGCGAGCACGCCGGCGCGTTGTCCATCGCGCACGGCCGCGACGAGATCGGGGATCGTGTCGATCGAGGTCATGGGAGCAGCGTACGACGGTTCCTCGTGCCCGTGCGGCGGGCCTGCCGGCGAGCGATGTGGACCGCGCCACCGAACCTACGATGCTCGACGTGACGATCGGATCGGAGCAGTACGGCGACCTCGTCGAGCGACTCGAGGCGATCGCCGCCGAACTCGACGACCTCGCCTTCGACGAGCTGCGCGAGGCAGTCGCCGGCGGGACGGGCGAGCGGCCGGTCGACGATCGCCGACTGATGCAGGCGCGGCGAGCGATCGACAAGGCAGCGGGACTGCTGCGTCAGCTCGGCGGCGCTGGCGACGCGTCCGACTGGTCGACGTAGCCGTTCAGCGTGTGGATCATGGCCACGAGATCGCCGTAGCCACGCTTGCCGAACGTGAACGACAGCCGTTCGAGATCGAGGTGGTCGTCGTCGCGCACCTCGGCGCGGAACGGCCGAGCCCGTTCGATGGCGCCGCGTGACGCCAGGTGACCGAACTTGGCATTGAGCTCCGCGAGCTGCTCGTCGGTCGGCGGTGTGCGGATGCGGATGATCAGCTCGTCACCGACGAAGCGGATCGAGTGGTAATTGGCGTAGAACCGCTGGATCACCTGCACCGCTTCCTCGCAGGAATTGGTGATCGTGTACAGCTCGACGTCGCGGGCGGCGACGAGCCCGCGGGCGACGAGCTGCTCGCGTACGAACGTGTCGACGCCCGACCAGTACGGGTCGCCGGGGGCGTCGAGCAGCACGATCGGCACGGGGACGCCCTTGCCGGTCTGGGTGAGCGTGAGGAGCTCGAACATCTCGTCGAGTGTGCCGAAGCCGCCCGGCAGGCAGACGAAGCCCTGTGACTCCTTGATCAGCATCAGCTTGCGGGTGAAGAAGTACTTCATGCTGACGTGCTTGTCGTCGCCGGCGATCACCGAGTTGGCACCGGTCTCGAACGGCAGGCGGATCGAGACGCCGATCGACAGGTCGCGACCGGCGCCCTCCATGCCGGCTTCCATGATCCCCGGCCCGGCGCCCGTGACGGTCATCCAGCCATCGGCGGCGAGGCGCTCCGCAAGGCGGCGGGCGAGGTCGTACAGCGGGTCGTCGCGGCCCGTTCGAGCAGACCCGAAGATCGACACCTTGCGGCGGTCCTTGTACGGCCGGAACATGGCATAGGCGTCGCGCATCTCCGCCAGGGCCGCGGTGGCAATCTTGAGATCCAGCGTGTCAGGCTGGTCGGTGATGAGCCCGAGCGCTTCGGAGACGAGCTCCTCGGAGAGCCGCACGTTCTCCGACACCGCCAAGTCGGCGACGATCGAACGGGCGCGGGAGTCGGACGTGTCGGGGACTGCGGAATCGTCATCGGTCATGCGGACCCGATCGTATGGTCCGTGGTGGTACGGACCGCTCCTGGGTGTCGTGGCGACCGGTGCCGGGCTGGCGGTGTCCGAGCTCGTCGTCGGCATCATCGAGGGCACGGCATCGCCGGTGGTGCCGGTCGGTCAGCAGTTCATCGACTGGGTGCCGCGGTCGCTGAAGAACTGGGCGATCGAGACGTTCGGCACCAACGACAAGGTGGTGCTGGTCCTCGGGGCGCTGATCGTGATCGGCGTCGTCGGCGTCATCGTCGGGGTGCTCGCCGTACGCGGGCGGCGCCCGGCGGCGTACGCGCTGACGGTCGCCATCGGCGCGATCGGTGCCGCGGCGGTGCTGCAGCGCCCGGCGCCGACGCTCGCCAAGCTGCTGCCGACGATCCTCGGCACGGCCGTCTCGGTGGCCGTGATCTGGTTCCTCACCCGCCCGGCGCCGGCGCCGTCGACGACCGTGGCCGGCGATGGGCCACCGATCGCCCAGCCGATGGGCGTCGACCGCCGGCACTTCGTGGGTGGTGCGGTCGGGATCGGTGTCGCCGCGGCGGCCGTGGGCGGCATCGGCAGGATCGTCCAGCGCCGCTACGAGATCGGTGCCGAACGCGACGAGATCGTGCTGCCGACGCCGGTCGACCGCGCCCGGCGCTGCCGGCGAACGCCGATCTGGGTGTCGACGGGGCATTCCCGTTCATCACCCCGAACGACGACTTCTACCGGATCGACACGGCGCTCGTCGTGCCGCAGATCTCCACGAACTCGTGGCGCCTCAAGGTGCACGGCCGCGTCGACCGTGAGCTGCGGCTGTCGTTCGACGACCTGTTGGCGCGCCCCAGGTCGAGCGCTACGTGACGCTGTCGTGCGTGTCGAACCCGATCGGTGGCGACCTCGTGGGTACCGCCCTGTGGCAAGGCGTGCTGCTCGCCGACGTGCTCGCCGAGGCCGGCCTGCACGATGACGCGACACAGGTCGTCAGCCGTTCCGACGACGGGTTCACCGCCGGCAGCCCGACCGAGGTGATCATGGACGGCCGCGACGCACTGTTGGCGGTCGCCATGAACGGCGAGCCGCTGCCGCCGCGACACGGGTATCCGGTACGGCTCGTCGTACCCGGGCTCTACGGCTACGTGTCGGCGACCAAGTGGGTGACGTCGATCGAGCTCACCCGATGGGAGGACTACGACGCCTACTGGATCCCGCGCGGCTGGTCGAAGCTGGGCCCGGTGAAGACGATGGCGCGCATCGACACCGACCGTCCCGGGGCGGCGGCGGGGGAGCGCATCGTCGCCGGCGTCGCCTGGGCGGTGCATCGCGGCGTGTCCAAGGTCGAGGTCCGCATCGACGAAGGTGACTGGCTCGAAGCCGAGCTCGGCGGGGTTCCGTCGAACGACACGTGGGTGCAGTGGCGAGCGACGGTGACCGGCGAGCCGGGCCGTCACCGCGTCGACGCCAGGGCGTTCGACGGCAGCGGCGAGCCGCAGCCGGCGGAGACGGCACCCGTCGCGCCGAACGGCGCCCAGGGGTACCCGATGCGCTGGTTCGACATCTGACGCCGCCCGCCCCGAGAGCCCTGGAGCGACGCGGGTGCGCCGGGGCGCCGCGGCGATTCGCGGTTATGCGCTACCGGTCGTCCGCCGAAGGTCTCACACTTCGCCGGAATGTGGGTCTCGAGGAGCGAATGGAGCGGAGCGTTATCGCGCGCCCGATCACCGACTGCCCAGGTAGCGCCGAGCGATCCCTCTTTGTGTCAAGTGGGTCTTTCGAGGCGGCTGTCGGGGCGCGTTCGAGGTTGGCCCGTGACAGGCGGGTCCGGGCGGGCGTAGCGTTGTGTCTGGGTCCGGGAGTGACTTGATCCGAAGTGCCGGTGTTCCAGGGCTTGGCCGGCCGCGCTGGATTGAAGAGTCGTTCCTGGGTTGTCCTCCCGGACCTACTTGCTCGAGCGTCGACGCGTGAGGTGTCGGTGAAGACGCGGTCGGAGATCTGGCGCTTCAACGCGCGCATCGCTTCGCGCTTGGTTGTGGCCCTCGGCGAGCTTGCGGTCGTAGTAGCGCGCGGCCTTCGCTGTCGGGGTGGCGGATCTGGGTGACGGCGATCATGTGGATCGCATGGTTCAACGTTCGGTTGCCGCGTCGCGACAGCCGATGCACGGTGTCGCCCGGATGAGGAGAACTCGATCGGGGCGGTCCCGTTGTACGCGGCGAAGTGCCCGGCGGTCGGGAACCGGGTGACGTCGCCGGTGTAGCCGATGATCATCGCGGCGATGATCGGACCGACGCCGAAGATGTCGGTCAGCGACGTCCCCGACGCGGTGACGGCTTCGGTGATGCGAGCCTTGGATCGCTTCAACCTTGGCGTCGAGCAGGCGGATCTCGTCGAGCGTCTCGTGGGCGAGCTCGAGACGTTGACGTTGCGTTGCGTTGACCGGCTCGATCGTCGCCGAGGATCTGATCTGCTTGTGTCGACAACGATTTCCTTGCGGATCCCGCCCGGCACCAACTCGCGCACCAGCGCGTGCAGCCGGCAGCACGCCCGGCTCCGAGCCCGCGACGCGTCGAGCTGGGCCTTGGCCAACAGGCGCAGCACACTGCACGTGATCCTCGGCGCGGACATGGGCGATCGACGGTGACCGCAACGCCGCGACGGCGACCGCGCGGGCGTCGTTGGCGTCGTTCTTGTTCGACCGGCCCGAACCCAACACCCGCACCCGCGACGACAACGTCGCCGGCACATCCACGACGTGTTCACCGCGCGCGACGAGCTGCTGGGCGAGCAGATAGCCGAGCCCGCCAGCGGACTCGATCGCCCACGTTCGACACTCGAACGGTGCCGCCCACGCGAGCAGCTCGGCGAGTTGGCGTGGCCCGGTGCGGACCTGCAGCTCGGCCAACTCGACCTCGCTGCGGTCGATCACACACGCCGCGTGCAACGCCTTGTGCGGGTCGATCCCGATGATCACTGACATGACAGTTCTCCCTTCAACGGTTGATGGAACCGTGATGGGCACTCCTGGTTGAAGATGATCCTGCGCGCCTCTTTCGAGCCACACCACGGTCGATTCACTCGGCGGGCAGCACCTCGTTCGGAAGCCAACCCGCAGGCGGCAGGCAGTTCATGAGCCAACCCGCCGAGCAAACCGAGTGCGCCCCGACAGTCGTGAAGCTGCCGACGTAGCAGCTTGTGACCGTCATCCCGCGATCGTCGATCGTGACGTCATCAACGCCAACCCCACCCAGCCCATCGGGGTCGTCGAAGTCCACCGACTCCGCACCGCTCACGGCAAGCTCAACTGGATACCGACCAGTCATGAACCAACGCCCGAGCACCGGGCGTTGTCGGTAACCGCTGATGATTGCGTGGTGGTCTGCGTTGAGGCCCACCGAGTCGAGGTCGAGCCATGCGTCGTGCAACTCGCGCTCGATGTCCGCGGCCGTCCCTTTCAGTCCGGGATTACCGAGCGGGTTTCTGGGCGCAGTTCTTGAAGTTGACCCGTTCGCGGAGCCAGCTTGCGAGCCACTCCTCGTCGACCTCGCGGCCGGCCACCGCAAGCATCGCTTCAACAGCCTCGTCGACGTCGGGTTGCTCGTCGTTCCATGACCCCTCGTTGAGGTCGAGGAACAGCACGAGACATGCCCACGCGGCGCGCTTGTTGCCGTCGGGCAACGGGTGATTCCACGCGATCCGACATGCGAGCACGGCGGCCTTGTCGTACACGTCCGGGTAGAAGTCGGTGTCGCCGAAGCCGGCCTGGGGTGCGTGCAGCGCCGAGTCGGCGAGCCCGACGCGGCTGGCCTTGATGAGCGTTGCGACGTCGATGCCGGTGACGTGCTCGGCGAGGTACCAGAACTCAGCGAGGCTGAGATAGCGAGTCACTTCGCGAGGCGGTCGAGGATCTCCCGGTCACGCTCGAGCAGCTTCTTGGCGCGGGCGGTGAAGTCGTCGTCGGAGCGGACCCGTTCGATCTCGGCGGCGAGTGCGTCGATGATGAGCTGGTTGACGCTGTCACCTCGGACGCGAGCGACGGCTTCGGCGTCGTCGGCAAGGTCGTCGGGCAACCGAACAGTGGTCTGCTTTGCCATGACATCATGATATCACGATGCAACTGAGTACCTGCGAGAGCTGATCCGGCGCGACCAGCAACACGTGGCCGAGCGGCGGTTGCGAGGCCTCATTGCTGACGGGCTCGAGTCCGGAGACGGACGCCCTGCGACCGCCGACGTCATCGACGAGATCCGTCAACGTGCGTTCGCCGTTGACGCGTGACCGTCGCTCGGCTGCGACCACTGGCTGAGGCCGATCTCGTCGAACGCGCCCGCTACTACAGCACTGAGGGCGGAACCGATCTCGGCGTGCGCTTCTTCGATGCTGCTGTTGCGTCGCTGCGCGCCATCGAGAAGACGCCCAACGCCGGATCGCCACGCGTCGGTGAGCTGTGCGACATTCCCGGGCTCCGAGTCCGGCGGATCGAAGGCTTTCCAGTCGGCTGGTTCTATTTCGTGCGACCGGATCACGCCGACGTTGTCCGCCTCCTGTCCGACGCCCAAGACCTGCCGGTCATCCTGGCCGACCTCGACACCACCTGATCCACCGCTACGGACGGAGGGCAGCGCAGATCGGCAACCTCACCGCCTGGTCCTTGAACTCAGGCGTGTAATCCTTCCTTCCTAGCTGGCATCTGTTGATCCTCCCAGGAGCAGGGAGGACCTGATGCAAAACCCCGGCCGGTTCACGGTGAGGTGACGGCGATGGCCGCGAGCTTCGACGATGAGCGGACCGTGTGTGCCACATTGTGCCCGTGACTGATGAACCGGAAGAGCAGGACACGCCGACGAAAGGCAACCGGGGTCGACACCGGCTCCTGAAATGGGTGATCGGTACCGTCGGCGTCCTCGTGGTGCTGATCGCCGTCGCCGTGGTCGTGTTCCTCGTGGCCACCCGAAACCCGGAGCCGGGCGCCTTCTACACGCCGCCCGACGACCTCGACGAGCCGCTCGGCACGGTGCTCCGCTCGGAGCCGTTCACCGACGGCATTCCGGTCGGTGCCGAGGCGTGGAAGGTGCTCTACGTCTCCACCGACGAGCACGACGAGCCCCTCGCCGTGAGTGGACTGATCATCGCCCCGACGGATGCCGGGCCCGGGCCGCATCCGGTGCTGGCGTGGTCCCATGGCACGACCGGGATCGCCCGCCCGTGCGCGCCGTCGAACACCGCAGATCCGCTCAAGGGAATCCCCGACATGACCGCTGCGCTCGAGCAGGGCTGGGTCATCACGCTCACCGACTACCCGGGCCTCGGCACGCCGAGCCCCCATCCGTACCTGGTCGGCGAGAGCGAAGGACGGGCCGTGCTCGATTCGGTCCGTGCCGTGCACGCTCTCGATGTCGAACTCGACCTCGGCGTCGAACTCGACGACCGGTACGTGATCTGGGGTCACTCCCAGGGCGGCCAGGCGGCGCTGTTCGCCGGGCAGCTCGCCGCCGACTACCTGGGTGACTATCCGCTCGTCGGGGTCGCCGCGCTCGCCCCGGCGACGAACTTGAAGGACAACCTGGAAGCCGTCTTGGGTACGCGGCCAGGCGACATACTGACCATCCTCGCCGTGGAGTCGTGGGAGGAGTACTACCCCGACATCCCGGCGGGCACCCTCACCGACGCTGCACAACGGCCCGCGGAACGCATCGCCGAGGCTTGCTTCAACCAGCCGTCGCGCTACCGGATCGTCATCAACGACGTGGCACTTCCCGACGACATCCTCGCCATCGACCCCACCACTAACCCGACATGGACCGCCCGGCTCGACCAGAACAGCCCCGAACCCGGCGGCATCACTGTGCCCGTGTTCGTGGGGCAAGGGCTCGCCGACGAGATCATCGCACCGACGGTGACCGAAGCATGGACGTCGAAGCGGTGCGGCGGTGACGCCCCGACCGTGTGGCGGTCGTATCCCGACGTCAACCACATCGGAGTCGTCGGGCCGGGTGGCGCCGACGCGCTGAGCTGGACCATCGACCGCTTCGCCGACGACGCCATGACGAGCGTCTGCCCCAGCGAGTCGGGGTAATTCTGGCGACTGCGCCGCGCGGGTCGGCGCCGATGTACACGGGCGCGACGTCGATGGGGCCTCACACTGCTGAGGTAGTCCGCTACGACGATCCGGTGATCATCACCAAACGTGTCGCTGTCTCGGCGTTCATCGCCGGATACACCGACCCGACCCGTGAGCGATCGGGTTCCGACAAGTCCACTCGGTCGCCGTCCGGCCCCTGCCGGAGCAGGGGAGGGGTGTGGTCAGGCGAGATCGTCGGCTTTGGTCTCGAGCGTCGTGATCAGCTCGTCGAAGGCCTTCTGGAAGCTCGACACGCCCTCGCGTTCGAGCTGCTCGGCGACCTCGTCCATGTCGACGCCGACCTCGGCCAGGGCGTCCCACACCCGCCGGGCGTCGTCGACGTCGGCGTCGACGCGGCGGGCCAGCGTGCCGTGGTCGGCAAAGGCCTCGAGCGTCTCGTCGGGGAGGGTGTTGACGGTGTTCGGCCCGATCAGCTCGTCGACGTACAACGTGTCGGGATAGGCGTCGTTCTTCGTCGACGTGGAGGCCCACAACGGACGCTGCACCCGCCCGCCCCGACGGGCCAGGGCGTCCCAGCGGTCGCCCGAGAAGCGGTCGAGGAACAACTGGTAGGCGAGCTTGGCCTGCGCAACGGCGGCCTTGCCGCGCAGCGCCAACGCCTGCTCGGTGCCGATCGCCTCCAGCCGACGGTCGACCTCGGAGTCGACCCGGCTGATGAAGAAGCTGGCGACGCTGGCCACCCGTGACAGGTCGGCCGCTGGGTCGGCGGCAAACCGCTCGAGACCGGCGATGTAAGCCTCGATCACAGCTTCATAGCGGGGAAGACTGAAGATCAACGTGACGTTGATGCTTCGTCCTTCGGCGATCATCTGCTCGATGGCGGCGAGGCCCTCGGCCGTCCCGGGGATCTTGACCATCAGGTTGCGGCGGTCGATGCGCTCGTGCAGTTCACGGGCAGCGATTTCCGTGCCCGCTGCGTCGTGGGCGAGCCCGGGGGCAACCTCCACGCTGACGTAGCCGTCGATCCCGTCGGAGTGGTCGTACACCGCGGAGAACACGTCGCAGGCGCCGTTGATGTCCTCGATCACGAGCGACCAGTAGTCGTCGGTGATCGTGTTGCCGCCGGCGCGCAAGGTGGTGAACTGCTCGTCGTAATCCGACGACCCGGCGATCGCCTTCTGGAAGATCGACGGGTTGGAGGTCAGGCCGCGCACGCCACGATCGCGCAGCGCGACCAACTCACCGGAGGTGATGTAGCCACGCTTGAGGTTGTCGAGCCAGGCGCTCTGCCCGAAGTCCTCGTGGAGGGCGACGATGCGGTTCGTGTCGGTCATGGTTCCATCCTCGGTACTCGCGGGTCGTGCGTCCGGTCTACCCGCGATCGTCGCCCGTCGCACGCGTTGCTGCGCCGGTCGTCGGCGCCGTCGTTGTCGGGCGCCGATTCAGCCGGCGGCGACCAGTGACGTGGCGACCTCGACGACGTGGTCGACGTTGATGCCGAGCTCGTCGAGCACCCGCTCGCCGGGCGCGCTGGACCCGAAGCGGTCGATGCCGATCGAGGCATCGGCGTATTGCGCCCACCCGAACGTCGTCGCCGCCTCGACGGACAGGGTGGGGACGCCGGCGGGGAGCACGGAGTCCTGGAACTCCTCGTCCTGTTCGGCGAAGCGGTCCCAGCTCGGCAGGCTGACGACGCGCGTGGCGATGCCGTCGGCGCGCAGACGCTCGGCGGCTTCGACGCACACCGCGACCTCGCTGCCGGTACCGACGAGCACGACCTGCGCCGGCTCGTCGGAGTCGGTCACGATGCCACCGCCGCGGGCGACCGCCGAGCCGTCGGTCGTGACGGGAATGTCCTGACGGCTGAGGACGAGCAGCGACGGCCCGTCGTGGCGGACGACGTCGGCCCAGGCGTGGATCGTCTCGTTGCCGTCAGCGGGGCGGATGACGTGGAGGCCGGGGATCGCTCGCACCGCGGCCAGTTGTTCGACGGGCTGGTGGGTCGGGCCGTCCTCGCCGACGCCGACCGAGTCGTGGGTGAAGACGAAGCACGCCTTGGTACCCGTCAACGACGCCAGTCGGATCGGAGGACGCATGTAGTCGGAGAACACGAAGAACGTGCCCGACACCGGCAGCACGCCGCCGTGGTGGGACATGCCGACGACGGCGGCACCCATCGCATGCTCGCGCACGCCGTAGTGCAGGTAGCGCCCGGCCGGGTCGTCGGGCGTGAACGACGTCGAGCGGTCGAGGCCGGTGCCGTTGCTGCCGGTGAGGTCGGCGGAGCCGGAGATGAGACCCGGCAGGAAGTCGTACGTCGCGTCGAGCGCCTTCTGGATCGCCTTGCGCGTCGCCACCTTCGAGCCGAGCTCGTACGCAGGCAGGTCGTCGTCCCAGCCGTCGAGACCGGTGCCCGACCATGCGGCCTTCCACTCGGCGCTGGCGGTGACCGCGCCGCTGGCGTCAGACCACGCGTCGTACGCCGCCCTGCCGCGCTCGGCGGCATGGGCGCGGTAGGCGGCGACGAGATCGTCGGGCGCCCAGAACGGTTCGTCGGGGATGCCGAGGACCGCCTTCGTGCGCGTCACGTCCTCGGCGGTGAACGGGTTGCCGTGGGCCGCCGGGGTGTCCTCGTGGTCCGGTGACGGCGTGGCGATGCGGGTGCGCAGGATCAACAACGTCGGCCGCTCGGTCTCCTCCTTGGCGGCGTTCAACGCCGCTTCCAAGGCGTCGAGGTCGTCGGCGATGTCACCGAGCTCGACGACGTTCCATCCGTAGGCGCGGAAGCGCATCGCCGTGTCGTCGGTGAACGCCAGGTCGGTGCGGCCGTCGATCGTGATCTGGTTGTCGTCGTAGACGCAGATCAGCTTGTGCAGCTTGAGGTGCCCGGCGAGCGACGCCGATTCGTGGCTGATGCCCTCCATCAGGCAGCCGTCGCCCGCGACCACGAACACGTGGTGGTCGACCGCCTCGGCGCCGAAGCGGGCGCGCAGGTTGGCCTCGGCAATCGCCATGCCGACGGCGTTGCCGAAGCCCTGGCCGAGCGGGCCGGTGGTGACCTCGATGCCCTTGGTGTGCCCCGCTTCGGGGTGGCCCGGTGTCTTGGAGCCCCACTGGCGGAACTGGCGCAGGTCGTCGAGCTCGAGGTCGACGCCCGAGAGGAACAGGGCCGAGTACTGGAGGATCGAGGCGTGGCCGTTGGAGAGGACGAAGCGGTCACGGTCCTCCCAGTCGCAGCGGGCGGGGTCGTAGCGCAGGACCCGGCTGTAGAGCACGTGGGCGAGCGGCGCGAGCGCCATCGCTGTGCCTTGATGCCCGCTCTTGGCGGCCAGTGGCGCATCCATCGCCATGCCGCGGATCAGCGAGACGGCGAGCTGGTCCTGTTCGTTGGTCAACGTCACGTGTCGACAGTACCCGCAGCGGTCGACGAGAGCCGCTTGCGGTCGCCGTTCGCCTGACGGCGGCCGCTCGCAGAGTTGGTCAGACGGGCGGCAACAACGTGAACGGCACGACGTGCCAGGCGCCCTGGCCGACACGGCAGTGGGCAAAGATCTGCCGGTAGTCGTCGAAGTCGAGTTCGCCGCGCACCAGGCGATAGGTGAACTTGCCCGGCTCGACCGTGAACGGGCTGACGTTGCGCGCCAGCTGCTCGCTCGACTCGTCGAGCCCGTCGCGGAACACGACCTCGAACACGCCGTTGCCCGACTCGCCCTCGGGACAGAAGATGAGCGCCACGAGATGGGGGGAGATCGTCAGCGGCGCCGGCTCGGGTGCAGCTTGAGAGAACATCACGCCGGTGAGGTCGATGCGTGCCGCGCCGCCGGTGGCCTGGCGCATCTCGAAGTTCTCGACGAACAGGGCGGAGACGATCTGCATCGCACCGAGCCTACGGATGCCATTTCCCCGATCTCGGTCGGATTCGTCCCGGAAAGCGGGCCGAATCCGACCGAGATCGGTTGCGCGGTGTGTTTGCACACGTGTTTCCCGAGGTCGAGCGGTTGTCCCTAGAGTGAGCTGGATCAATCGATCGAATGCACACGACCGGATCGCCGGTCGGTGACGAATGAGAGGAAACCCCATGACCTTCGAACTCCCGCCATTGCCGTACGAGATGGACGCCCTTGCTCCGACCATGTCGGCGGAGACGCTCGAGTACCACTACGGCAAGCATCACCAGACGTACGTGACCAACCTCAACAAGTTGATCGAAGGGACCGAGCACGAGAACTCGAGCCTCGAAGAGATCATCCTCGCCGCCGAGCCGGGCCCGCTGTTCAACAACTCGGCGCAGGTCTGGAACCACACCTTCTTCTGGAACTCGCTGACCCCGTCCGGCGGTGGTGCCCCGACCGGTCCCGTGGCCGAGGCGATCGAGTCGTCGTTCGGTTCCTACGAGGAGTTCCGCGGCAAGTTCGCCGAGGCGGCGACCGGCCAGTTCGGCTCCGGCTGGGCGTGGCTGGTCAAATCCGGTGACGGTGGCGTCGAGATCGTCAAGACCGCCAATGCCGACCTGCCGTTGAAGCACGGCCAGACGGCGCTGTTGACGCTCGACGTCTGGGAACACGCCTACTACATCGACTATCGCAACGCTCGCCCGAAGTTCATCGAGGCCTTCCTCGACGACCTCCTCAACTGGGAGTTCGCCAACCAGAACTTCGGCGCCTGAACCGCGCCACCACCGAAGCGGGGATCCGTGGGCCGCGTGCCCACGGATCTTCCGTGCCCGGGCGCCGTCCTCCGCACTAGCGTCGATCCGACCATGGCCCTCAACGTCGTCGGCACGCGCGACCAGATCCTCGACGCGGCGCTCACCTGCTTCGCCGCCTCCGGCTACAGCGGGACCTCGCTCAACGACATCGCCGCCGAGGTCGGCATCCGCCGGCCGAGTCTGCTCCACCACTTCGCCTCCAAGGAGGCGCTGTACGGCGAGGTCTTCGAACGCTTGCTGTCCGACTGGTTCGCCCGGTTGGCGGGCGCCATCGGCTCACCTGCGACCGGCTGGTCGAAGGTCGAGCAGGTACTGCGCGCCGGCTTCGGGTACTTCGCCGACAATCCGGCGTACGTCACGCTGATGCGCCGCGAGGCGATCGACGGCGGCTCCCACCTCGGCATCGATCTCGCCGCCGTGCTGCGGCCGATGTTCGACCAGGCGGCCGACTACTTCCGTCGCGAGATGGCGGCGGGCACGTTCCGCGAGCACAACCCCGACCAACTGTTGCTGACCGGCTACGGCGCCCTGCTCAGCTACTTCTCCGACGCCCCGTTCCTCGAGGGCCTGCTCGACGAGAGCCCGTTGTCGACGCCGGCGCTCGACCGGCGCCTCGACCACGTCATCGAGTTCTTCCGCGCCGCGCTGCAACCGATCTGACGTCGCGACGGGCGAACAACTGCCCGCCTGGCCCCGCCCAGCGTCAGGCCGGACTCAGGCGCGCGACTCAGGCGCGCCAGGTCAGCATCTCTCCCTCACCGCGCAGCATGAAGCTGCCGGGCATCGTCCGCAACGCCGTCGGCTCGAGGCGCAGGATGCCGAACGTGGCGGCGTCGGGATCGGTCCAGCCCGGGATGATCCGCGGGTCGTACCCGACGGGTTGAGGGCCGTTGGCGAAGCGTTCCCACCCGGCGACGCGGGCGTCGTGATCGAGCTCCCACGCGGTCGTGCAGTCCGCCGTGGCAACGTCGTGGGTGGGATCCCAGTACGTCAGCGAGACCGCCGGGCAGTGGGCGAGGTCGGCCGCCTTGGGTGACGTCGGCGAGGTGGCGATCCACCCGGTGAGGCTGGTGCCGTCGAACTCCCAGATCGGGTGGAGGACGCGCGTCCGTGGTGTGCCGTCGGCATGGACGGTGGCGACGGTCGCCCACACGATGCGGTGGGCGAGGGCGACGAACGCCGGGGCGATCTCGGTGAGCGCGGTCATCAGGAGCTCCGTTTCTGCTGGCCGCCCGGTCGGGCGGGTGCGGCGGACTTCGAGCCCGCCGCGAACGACGGACATACTCGCACGATGACCGATGCCGTGACGCTGCCGAATCGTGCCGACGAGTTCGAGCACCTGCCACCGGATGCCGCGGCGCGGTGGGCGAAGTTCGGGGTGAGCGACACGGTGTACTTCCCCAACCTGCTCGGTCTCGTCGTCGAGGAGGTGCGCATCGACTACTGCCGGATGCGGCTGCCGTTCAAGCCCGAGCTGTTGCATGCCGGCGGCATCGTCCACGGCGGGGCGATCGCCTCGTTGATGGACGCCGTGTTGGTGCCGGCCGTCGGTTCGAGCCTCGACCGCGGGGCCAACTATTCGACGGTCGACCTGCACGTCCAGTACATCGGGGCGGTGAAGGACGAAGACATCGTCGCCGAGGGCTGGGTGACCCGACGCGGGCGCAGCGTCGTGTTCTGCGAGAGCGAGGCGTTCGGCGCGTCGACCGGTCGCCGGGTGGCCAAGAGCGTGCTCACCTACAACGTGTCGTCACGCTGAACGTGTCGCGTTGAGTGGGACCCGTGTGGGTTCGGGTTTCGCTCGTCGCAGCCGGGTGATCAGGGTGGCGCCGGCCGGCACGGATACCGTGGGCGGCTCATGGCGACGACCGAACCCGACACCACCACCGCCGCAGCCGACCCCGGCTCGCGAACCCTCTCCGAGCGTGATTCGAAGGCCCTGCTCGCCGAGTACGGCGTGCCGATCGCCGCCGAGCGGGTGGTCGACGACCCGAGTGCGGCGGCCGACGCCGCCGACGAACTCGGCTACCCGGTGGTGGTCAAGCTCAACGGCGACGCCATCGCCCACAAGACCGAGCGCGGACTCGTCCGGCTGCGTCTCGGCGACCGCGCCGCGGTCGAAGCGGCTGCAGCCGAGCTGCTCGCGGCCGCCCGTCCCGACGACGGCACGGTGTCGCTGCTCGTCGCGCCGATGATCGCCGGCAACCGCGAGCTGATCGCCGGCGTGATCCGCGACGCCCAGTTCGGTCCGACGGTGATGCTCGGCGTCGGTGGCATCCTCGCCGAGGCGATCGCCGACGTCGTGTTCCGACCGGCACCGCTCGACGAGGTGACCGCCGGCGAGATGATCGACGACCTGTCGACCCAGCAGCTGCTCGGCGCATTCCGTGGTGAGTCGGCGGTCGATCGCCAGCAACTGGTCGGCGTGCTGGTGGGACTCGGTCGGCTCGCCGCCGAGCGTGCCGACGTCGTCAGCGTCGACATCAACCCGGTGATCGTCGGGCCCGACGGCCGGCTCGTCGCCGTCGACGGGCTCGTCGAACTCGGCGACGGTGCGGCCACGACGAGGACGACGATGCGGGCGCGTCCGACCGACGAGCAGTTCCGTGCCCTGTTCGATCCGCGCGGCGTGCTCGTCACCGGCGCCTCCACGCATCCCGGCAAGTTCGGCTTCGTCTCGCTCCACAACCTGCTCGCCAGCGGATACGCGGGCGGTGTCTACGGCACGAACCTGAGCGGCGAGGAGGTGCTCGGCGTGCAGACCGTCGCCGACATCGCCGAGCTCCCCGACGACGCGATCGACCTCGTGTTCGTGTGCACGCCGGCGTCGGCCAACCCCGATCTGTTGCGGGCCTGCGCCGCCAAGGGCGTCCGTGCCGCGTTCTTGACGTCGGCCGGCTACGGCGAGGCCGGCGACGACGGACGACGGGCCGAGGCCGAGCTCGTCGCCCTCGCCGACGAGCTCGGCATCCTGCTCGCCGGCCCCAACGGCCAAGGTGTCGTCAGCACGCCGTCGAACCTGTGCGCCCAGATCGTCGCCCCGTACCCGCCCGCCGGCGCGATCGGCGTCGCCAGCCAGAGCGGCAACTTCGTGTCCAGCTTCTTGAACCTCTCGCGGGCCAGCGGGGTGGGGATCAGCCGTGCCGTGTCGGCGGGCAACGCGGCAGCGGTGACCGTTGCCGACTACCTCGACTGGTACGCCGACGACGACGCGACGGCGGTCGGGTTGGCCTACGTCGAAGGGATCACCGACGGCCGTGGGCTGATGGATCGGCTGGCAACGACGGCGGCACGCAAACCGCTGGTGCTGGTGAAGGGCGGCTCGACCGCCGGGGGAGCGCAGGCCGCGGCGAGCCACACCGGAGCCCTCGCCGCCGACGACAAGGTGTTCGACGGCGAGTGCCGGGCCGCCGGCATCACCCGGGCGGCGACGGTGACCGAGGCGTTCGAGGCGGCGGCGACGTTTGCCACGCAGCCGTTGCCGAGCGGTCCCGACACCGTGGTGCTGACCACGGCCGGTGGGTGGGGAGTCGTCACCGCCGACGCCATCACCCGCGAGCGCGACATCACGTTGATGGCGCTGCCGGCCGACCTCCACGACGCGATCGACGGCAAGCTGCCGCCCCGCTGGAGCCGCAACAACCCGGTCGACTGTGCCGGTGGCGAGACCCGCGACACGATCCCCGAGGTGCTCGAGCTGATCGCCATGCACCCCGACGTCGACGCCGTGATCTATCTCGGCATCGGGATCCAGAGCAACCAGGCGCGGATGATGCGCGAGGGGCGCTTCTATCCCGACCACGGGCTCGAGCGCATCGTCGCCTACCACGAGCGTCAGGACGAGCGCTTCGCCGAGGCCGCCCACGAGCTGAGCGTGGCCTCCGGCAAGCCGATCCTCGTCGCCACCGAGCTCGCCATCGCCGACCCCGGCAACGCCGGGCCGGCGACGGTCAAGCGCACCGGTCGGCTGTGCTACGGAAGCGGGGAGCAGGCCGTTCGCGCCCTCGGTCACCTCGTCCGCTACGCCTCGTACCGGCGCGCCCGCCACGCGTGAACGCCGTCCCGCCGCCTGCTCGCCGCGGTCGCGCTCGCGGCCCGGGCCCGTGGATCGTCCTCGCCGTGATCGCCCTCGTACCGGCGCTCGCGTTGGCGTTCGTCGCCAGCTGGTCGGCAGGACAGGCGGGCGACGGCAACGAAGCGGCACCGGCGACCTCGATCGCCCCGATGCCCGACGCCGCCCCGGTACTGGTGACGCCGATCGTGGGGATGCGGCGGCTGCCCTCGCTCGTCGCCCGTGACGCCAACGTCGACGCATTCGCCGCCGAGGTCGACCCGTTCCTGGCATCGCTCAACGACCGGTCCTGCGGGGCGGTCTCGGTCGACGGGCAGCTCGTCGGCAGCCGTCACCCCGATGCCGGGCTGATCCCGGCGAGCACGCAGAAGATCCCCGTCGCCGCGACGGCCCTCGAGAAGCTCGGTCCCGACCATCGCTACACGACGTCGGTCGTCGCCGCCACCGCACCCGCCGACGGCACCGTCGACGGCGACCTGTACCTCGTCGGTGGCGGCGATCCGCTGCTGTCGTCGGACTGGTACCCGACGTCGAACCTCGAGCGCTACACGGTGACCACGCCGACGTCGCTCGACCAGCTCGCCGACGCGGTCGCCGCCGCCGGTGTCTCGGCGATCACCGGCGACGTCGTCGGCGACGGCAGTCGCTACGACGACGAGTTCTACGCCCCCGGTTGGGGCAACGGCGTCGCCGGCCTGGAGGCGGGTCCGTACGACGCGCTGATGGTCAACGACGCGCGAGTGCTCGGTGACGACCTGAAGTCGAACGACCCCAACGAGGGTGCCGCTCGCGAGTTCGCCCGGTTGCTGGGGGAGCGGGGCATCACCATCGGCGGTGGCGCGGTGTCGGGAACGGCGCCGCCCGACGCGGTGAGCGTCGCCGCGATCGAGTCCGCCCCGATGAGCGATGTCGTCGCCGAGATGCTCGGCAACAGCGACAACAACACCGCCGAACTGCTCGTCAAGGAGATCGGCGTGGCCGAGGCGGGCAGCGGCACCCGTGAGGCCGGTCTCGGCGTCGTCCGCGACCAGCTCGACGAGTGGGGTGTCGACACGGCGCAGATCGTGCTCGCCGACGGCTCGGGGCTCAGTCCGGACAACCGCCTGACGTGTGCCGCGTTGTTGACCGTGCTGCAGCGCGAGGGAACGGACTCCGCCATCGGCCAGGGCTTGCCGGTCGCCGGTGAGTCGGGCACGCTTGCGGAGGTGTTCACCGATCACGCCGTCGCCGGACGGCTCAGCGGCAAGACGGGCACGCTGAACAACCCGCCGTTCAACCAGGACCCGCCAGCGGTCAAGGCGCTCGCCGGCTACCTGCCGGTGGAGGGCGGCGGTGCGGTCGAGTACGCCCTGATCCTCAACGGACCGACGATCTCGGATCAGAGCGAGTACCGGCCGCTGTGGAACGCGCTCGCCGACGCCCTCGCCACCTACCCGGCCGGTCCGTCGCCGGTTGCCCTCGGGCCGCGATGACCAGCGGCGACGACGACGCCGGCGGGACGCCGATCCCGATGCGCGTCGACGTCGTCACCGGCCCGGTCCGTTACCGCGTGGCGCCGCTGCTGATGCTGCTGTTGGTGATGCTCGTGCCCGTCGTCGCCCTGGCCGGCCTGCTGGTGTGGAGTGACCGCCAGGCCGACGCCTACGAGGCCCACGAGCCAGGCGATGACGAGCCGACGACGCCCGCCGCCGTGCGCCCGGCGTCGCCGGTGCTGGCGTCGCCGATGCTCACCTACCGGCGGCTCCCCAAGTCGGTGTCGGCGCAGGCCGCCGACCACCGCCTGGCGGCCGCCATGGATCAGCTCTACGGCTACCTCGGGGAGCGCTCGTGTGCTGCCGTCAGCATCGACGGCCGGATCGCCAGCGTGCACAACGACACCGTGCCCGTGATCCCGGCGAGCACCCACAAGCTGCTCGTCGCCGCCGTCGCCCTCGAACGGCTCGGCACCGACTACCGCTACACCACCGAGTTGCGCGGTCCCATGGCGATCGACGGCGTCATCGACGGCGACGTCCACCTCGTCGGCGGTGGTGACCCGTTGCTCACCGCCAACGACTACCCGATCGCCGGCGACAGCCAGCCGGCGTTCAACACGACGTCGCTCGACGCGCTCGTCGACGGCCTCGTGGTCGCCGGGGTGACGCGCATCAACGGTGAGGTCCTCGGTGACGGCAGCCGCTACGACGACGAGTGGCAGATCCCGTCGTGGGGCCCGGGCGTCGCCGGCGTGGAGGCCGGCCCGTACGACGCGCTGATGGTCAACGACTCGCGCGCGATCGGTCGCTTCGGCCGGCAGAACGACCCGAACCTCACCGGGGCCCGGGAGCTGGCACGCCTGCTCGACGCCCGCGGGATCGCCGTGCGCGGCTTCGACACCGGCACGGCTCCGCCCGACGCGATGGTGCTGTCGAGCGTCCAGTCCGTGCCATTGGCCGCGATCGTCGACGAGATGCTGACGACGAGCGACGACGACACGGCGGAGATGATGCTCAAAGAGCTCGGTGTCGTCGACAGCGGTGCCGGCACGGTCGCCGCCGGGCTCAACGTCGTCGATCGCACGCTGCGTGAGTGGGGCCTGCCCATGGACGGAGTGCGGCTCGTCGATGCCTCCGGGTTGAGCAGCGAGAACCGCCTGACCTGCGGCCTCCTGGTACGGCTGCTGGACCGCGTCGCGGAAACGAGCATCCCGACCGCGCTGCCGCTCGCCGGTCGGACCGGCACGTTGACGACCGAGTTCGTCGGGTCCGCGGTCGAGGGCCGGCTGCTCGCCAAGACCGGTTCGCTCGGCAACCCGCCGGCCGGGCTCGATCCGCCGGCCGTGAAAGGTCTCGCCGGCTACCTCGAGACCGACGACGGCGGCTCGATCCGCTTCGCCCTCGTCCTCAACGCCGACGGCGCCGACGGGCCGGAGGTCTACCGGGCGTTCTGGGACGGGCTCGCCATTCGCCTCGCCGAGTACCCCGTGGGGCCCGAGCTCGACGACCTCCGGCCGCGATGAGATGAGCAGGCCGTGAGCGACGCCGACCGCACGCTGGCGATGTTCCCCCTCGGCACCGCTCTGTTGCCGGGTGGGCTGCTGCCGTTGCACGTGTTCGAGCCGCGGTACCGGCAGATGATCCAGGACTGTCTCGCCGCGGCGGGGGAGCCCGAGTTCGGCCAGGTGCTGATCACCCGCGGCCGCGAAACCGGTGGCGGCGACGTGCGCGCCGCGGTCGGCACCGCCGCCCAGATGATGCAGGTCGAGGCGCTCGACGGCGGCCGTTACGCGCTCGTCGCCCTCGGCTCGCGGCGAATCCGCATCGCCCGCTGGCTCGATGACGATCCCTATCCGCGCGCCGTGGTCGACGACTGGCCCGACGACCTCACCGACTGTCCCGACCGAACCGCGATCGACGCCGCCGCCCGTCGCGTCGGCGCGCTGTTGGCGATGGCGGCAGCCGTGGAGCGCACGCTCGGCCGTACCACCGCCGACGCGTTCGCCGCGGACGCACCCGAGCACGGTGATCTGGGCGACGTCGACGTCGCCGCCGACCCCGTGCTCGCCTCGTACCAACTGGCCACGATGGCGCCGATCGGTGCCGCCGACCGCTACCGATTGCTCACCGAGGCCGGTCCCGCGAGCCGACTGGTGACCCTCGACGCGATCCTCGACGACGTGCAGGCAATGCTGGAGTTTCGCCTTTCGTGATAGAAACGGTTGCCGTGTCTGATCCGAGTGAACTCGACGAGCGCATAGCCCGCCACCAGCAGCGGACGCAGAAGGCCGAAGAAGCCTCCGTCGGCGAGGTGATCGAGTACGTCACCGCCTACGCCAAGCAGGAGACCCTCGGTCCGCTGCGCGGTGCCGGCCGGTGGCTCGGCTACGGCGTCGCTGCCGCGGTGTGCCTCGGGCTCGGCCTGTGCCTCTTGCTCCTCGGGTTGCTGCGGGTCCTGCAGACGGAATGGGAGCGTTCGGCGAGCGGCAACCTGTCGTGGCTGGCGTACCTGATCACGACCATTGTCGCCGCGGCGCTGCTGGTGTTGACGCTGATGCGGATCAAGAAGGCGACGCTCCACAAGGAACCGAAGTGAGGAACGGCTGATGGCCAAGACGACGACGACCGGGACCCCGGACCACATCACGCCGCAGGATCTGGAGAACAAGATCCGCGCCCTCCAGGGCGACATCCACGATCGCGTGGAGGAGAAGAAGTCGTTGCTGGCCACGGTCGCCGCCGGTGGCGGCCTGGCGCTGTTGTTGTTGTTCTTCTTCCTCGGCAAGCGGTCCGGAAAGAAGAAGACCGCCATCGTCGAGATCCGCCGGATCTGATGGCGCAGTCGTTCCCGCTCCTCCAGGCGCTCCGCCCGACCGTGTACATCCGCCGCCGTGCCCTACGCGAGGGCTTGTTGGGCCCCAGCTTCGTCTGGCGCACGATCGCCCTGTACATCCTCGGACGCGGCGTGCTGCGCAAGATGTTCGGCAAGCAGGTCGACCATCTCGGACGTCGGCGGCTTGCCGCCGGGCAGACGATGAGCATCGCCGTGCTCGCTCCGATGTCGCGCAAGGAGCGCAAGCGCACGGGGACCACACATGCCGGTCTCGAGGCTGCCGCCCGCGCCGACCTCGCGGCGGCCCGCCGAGCCTCGTGAAAGTCCTGCTGCGCAACCCGCGCCGGGAGATCGAGGTCCAGGGCGGCCGCGATGTCAACCGCCTGCTCGACGAGCTGGGTCTCAACCGTGAGGCACACCTCGTGATCCGCAACGGCACCCTCGTGCCCGGCGACCAACGTCTCGACGACGGCGACACCATCGAGGTCCGCCCCGTGATCTCCGGCGGCGCGGCATGACCACGGCCATGGTGCGGCGATGAGCAAGTGCAAGGTGTGCAAGGAGCCGGCGGTCATCGACCTGCCGCGGCACAACGCCAACTTCTGCGCCGAGCACCTGCAGCAGCTGTGCCGCCGCCAGTTCGCCAAGGCGATCGACGACTTCGACATGCTCCGCCCCGACGACCGGATCCTCGTCGCCGTGAGCGGCGGCAAGGACTCGCTGGCGGTGTGGGATCTGCTCATCGACGCCGGCTACCAGGCCGACGGGTTGTACATCGGCCTCGGCATCGGCGAGTACTCGACCGACAGCGGCGGCTACGTGCGGCGCTTCGCCGACGAGCGACAGCTGAACCTGCTGACCATCGATCTGCGCGAGGACTACGGCTACGACGTGCCGACCGCCGCTCGGGCCACCGGTCGCGTGCCCTGTTCGGCGTGTGGTCTGTCGAAGCGGCGGCTGTTCGACCAGGCGGCACTCGACGGCGGCTACGACGTCGTCGTCACCGGCCACAACCTCGACGACGAGGCGGCGGTGCTCTTCGGCAACACGCTGCGTTGGGATCTCGACTACCTCGCCCGACAGCTCCCGGTGCTGCCCGCCGGCCACGGCTTCCCGAAGAAGGTCAAGCCGCTGGTGCGCCTCACCGAGCGCGAGATGGCGGCGTGGTGCCTCGTGCGCGGCATCGACTACGTGGTCGAGGAGTGCCCGATCGCTGCCGGCAACCGGCACCTGTCGTACAAGGAATCGTTGAACGCCATCGAGGCCAAGTCGCCCGGCTCGAAGGCGTCGTTCTACCTCGGCTTCATCGAGCGCATGGCGCCGTTGCTCGCCGACCAGTCGGCTGCCGCGGCCGGTGAGTTGCAGGCCTGCGAGCTGTGCGGGTCGCCGACCACGGGCGACATCTGCGCGTTCTGCCGGCTCGTCGCCAAGGCCAGCGCCCACGAGCCCGTCCCCGTCGAGCTCGTCGTCGGCAAGCGAGGTCGCCGATGACCGGTGCGGACGTTCCCCGACCACGCCAGCCGCGCTCCACCGCGTGCGCGCCGGCGATCGCCCCCTCGCTCCGGTGGAGGACACCACGATGACCAACGCGTTCGCAGCCGGTGAGAAGGTGCTACTGCTCGACGCCAAGAAGCGGCGCTACCTGATCGAGCTCGTCGCCGGCGGGGAGTTCCACAGCCACAACGGCTTCGTCCCCCACGACGACGTCATCGGCCGCCCCGAGGGCGTCGTGCTGCGTTCGACGAAGGGATCGGAGTACATCGTCCTGCGACCCGACGCTCGAGGACTTCGTGCTCGAGATGCCGCGCGGGGCGCAGGTCATCTATCCCAAGGACCTCGGCGCCGATCTGCATGCTCGCCGACATCGGCCCGGGCATCCGGGTGTTCGAGACCGGCGTCGGATCCGGCGCCCTGTCGATGACGATGCTCCGCTACGGCGCCGACATCGTCGGCTACGAGCTGCGCGAGGACTTCGCCAACCGGGCCCGCAAGCAACGTGCGAGCTTCCTCGGCGAGCGACGTGCTCGAGCGCTACGACGTGGAGCTCGCCGACAGCTACGAGGGCATCGACGGCGCCGGACCGTTCGACCGGGTCGTCCTCGACCTGCCCGAGCCGTGGCAGGTCGTCCCCCACGCCGAGACGCGTCCTCCGACCCGGCGGCATGCTCGTCGCCTACACGCCGTCGATCACCCAGGCGGCCCAGGTCCGCGAGGCGCTGAGGGGCACGTGGATCGACGCCCGCACGATCGAGGTGCTGCACCGCGGCTGGCACATCGAAGGCCAGGCGGTGCGCCCCGACCACCGCATGGTGGCCCACACCGGCGTTCCTCACCGTCGCCCGCTTCCTCGGCAAGGCGCCGGCGATGCCGGCCGACCCGCAAGGTCGAACGGATCCGCTGGACGGTCGAGCCGCGAGACGGCCCGCGGTGCGACCCCGGGCCGGTCGGCGAGCCGGTGCGTCAGATCGATCAGGGCTCGATGAAGATGCACTCGCCGGGGCACTCCTCGGCGGACTCGATCACGGCGTCGAGCTGACCGTCGGGGATGTCGGCCAGGCCCTCGGCACCCTGCGGGTTGCCCTTGGCCTCGGCGTAGATCTTGCCGCCCTCGTTGACGTAGGCGAGCCCGTCGTCGAGCAGGGTGAAGACGTCCGGGGCGATCTCCTCGCACAGGCCGTCGCCGGTGCACAGATCCTGGTCGATCCAGACCTTCATGACGTGAGGCTCCTCGTCGGCGAAAGCGGTGCTCGCCCGGTGGACCCGACCGGCGAGTGCATGCGCTCACGTTTACACGGCCAACGGCGTGCAAACACGGTTCGCACGACTCGCGGGCGTGTACATTCGTGCCACATGGCCTCCGAACAGCGATGATCGCAGTGCCGAACCGCCTCAGACGACCGAGACACGCCGACGGCGCGAGCGAGCTCGACCCAGCTCGCCGCGCTCCAGGAGGAGATCGCCCATCTCCGAGCCCGGCTCGCCGATGCCCCGAAGCGGCGTCCGCGCGCTCGAGGAGCGACTGCTCGAGACCAAGGGCCAGCTGGCCCAGGCCATCGGCCAGAACGAGAAGCTGTCAGCTACACCTTGCGTGAGGCTCGCGAGCACATCGCCACGCTGCGCGACGAGGTCGACAAGCTGACCCAGCCGCCGTCGGCGTACGGCGTCGTCGTCGGCAAGAACGACGACGGCACCGTCGACGTGCTGACCAGCGGCCGCAAGATGAGGTCGCCCTGCATCCCGACATCGACCACGACACGCTCGACCGCGGCGCCGAGGTCGTGCTCAACGAGAGCTTCAACGTCGTGCTCGCCCGCGGCCCCGGAGATCACCGGCGAGGTCGTCACGATCAAGGAGGTGATGGACGACGGCGTCCGCGCCGTCGTCGTCGGCCGCGCCGACGAGGAGCGGGTCTGCGAGCTGGCCGACGCCGTCCGTGGCATCCACCTGCGCGCCGGCGACACGATGCGCCTCGACACGCGCTCCAACCTGCTGCTCGAGAAGCTGCCCCGGCCCGAGGTCGAGGACCTGCTGCTCGAGGAGGTGCCCGACATCTCCTACACCGACATCGGCGGCCTCGACGACCAGATCGAGCAGATCGCCGACGCCGTCGAGCTGCCGTTCCTCCACCAGGAGCTGTTCGCCGAGCACCGGCTGCCGGCGCCGAAGGGCATCCTGCTGTACGGGCCGCCCGGCTGCGGCAAGACGCTGATCGCCAAGGCCGTCGCCAACAGCCTGGCCAAGAAGGTCGCCGAGACCGACCGGCGACGAGAAGGGCCGCAGCTACTTCATCAACATCAAGGGTCCCGAGCTGCTCAACAAGTACGTCGGTGAGACCGAGCGCCAGATCCGCCTCGTGTTCCAGCGGGCCCGGGAGAAGAGCGAGGAGGGCTGGCCGGTCATCGTCTTCTTCGACGAGATGGACTCGATGTTCCGCACCCGCGGCTCGGGCATCAGCTCCGACATGGAGTCGACCATCGTGCCCCAGCTGCTGGCCGAGATCGACGGCGTCGAGGGCCTGCGCAACGTCATCGTCATCGGCGCCACGAACCGCGAGGACCTGATCGACCCGGCCATCCTGCGCCCGGGCCGGCTCGACGTGAAGATCAAGATCGAGCGTCCGAACGCCGAGGCGGCGACAGTCAGATCTTCGCCCGCTACCTCACCGACGAGATCCCGATCGCCGCCGGCGGCGTCGATGCCCGACATGATCGAGGCCACCGTCGCCGAGATGTACCGCGACGACGAGGCCAACCGCTTCCTCGAGGTCACCTACCAGAACGGCGACAAGGAGATCCTCTACTACAAGGACTTCGCGTCGGGGGCGATGATCGAGAACATCGTCCGCCGGGCCAAGAAGCTGGCGATCAAGCGGGTCATCGGCGGCGGCGAGCAGGGCGTGCGCACCGCAGGACCTGCTCGACTCGATCAAGCAGGAGTACAAGGAGCACGAGGACCTGCCGAACACGACCAACCCCGACGACTGGGCCAAGATCTCCGGCAAGAAGGGCGAGCGGATCGTGTTCATCCGCACCCTCGTGTCCGAACACGCCGCCGCCGACGTCACCGGCGGCCGGGCCATCGAACGCGTCGCGACCGGCCAGTACCTCTGACACCTGTCGGGCCTCTCGGCGGTCCGGAGGTTGGCCACTGCTGGTCGGCCCGACCGCGGCTCGCCGCTGGCGCTTCCCTCGCCGCGCCAGCGCGGACGCGAGCCTGACGCGTGCACGTGTGACAACAGACGCGTGCACGTGTGACAACAGGGGTCTGACCCCTGTTGTCACGCCTGTACACCTGCGTGCCGGGTTGCTCCGATAGGTTCCTGAGCATGGCGCTGCCGAAGGTCTGCGGGATCGAGACCGAGTACGGCATCGTCGTGCGCGGCGGGGACAACAACCCGGTCGTCGGCGTCGTCGGTGCTGATCAACGCCTACGTCGCCGCCACCAACCGCGAGCGCGGTCGGATCGGCTGGGACTTCGAGGACGAGTCGCCCGGCCAACGACGCCCGCGGCTTCACGCTCGACGACTCGCTGGCACCCGAGATCGAGACGACGCTCGTCAACGCCGTGCTCACCAACGGCGCCCGCTACTACGTCGACCACGCCCATCCCGAGATCTCCACGCCCGAGGTGCGCCACCGCGCGCGAGGTCGTGCGCTGGGACCGTGCCGCCGAGGAGATCGTCCGCGGCGCTCGATGCAGCACGCCCGCAGCGCTGCTGCCCGACGGCGGCCGAGATCATCGTCCACAAGAACAACTCCGACGGCAAGGGCAACAGCTACGGCTGCCACGAGAACTACCTGCTCGCCCGCGAGACGCCGTTCGGCCGGCATCGTCGCCCAGATCACCCCGCACTTCGTCACCCGCCAGGTCTTCACCGGCGCCGGCAAGGTCGGCTGCGAGCTGCCCGGCGTCCCGCCGACCACGTGCCGTACCAGCTCAGCCAGCGGGCCGACTTCTTCGAGGAGGAGGTCGGCCTCGAGACCACGCTCAAGCGCCCGATCGTCAACACCCGCGACGAGCCGCACTGCGACGCCCAGAAGTACCGCCGGCTGCACGTCATCGTCGGCGACGCCAACATGAGCGAGGTCGCCACCTACCTCAAGGTCGGCACCACGGCGATCGTGCTGGCGATGATCGAGGACGACGAGCTCGGCGACGAGCTGGCTGCTCGGCAACCCGGTCGCCGGCGATCCGCCAGGTCAGCCACGACCCGACGCTGCGCGCACGATCATGCTCCGCGACGGCCGGCGGGCCACGGCGCTCGAGATCCAGTGGGGTCTCCTCGAGCGGGCCCGCAAGTACGAGCAGTCGCACGGGCTGGCGTGCGTCGGCGAGGAGGTCGGCGTCGACGTGCTGCGACCGTTGGGAGCAGGTGCTGACCGGCCTCGAGCAGCGACCCCGACTCGGTCGCCCCGTGGGTCGACTGGGTCGCCAAGCAGCGGCTCGTCGACGGGTACGCCGAGCGTCACGGGCTCGAACCCGGCTCGGCCCGGCTGAAGGCGATCGACCTGCAGTACCACGACCTGCGCGCCGACCGCTGCCTCGCCGCTCGCGCGCCGGGCTCGACACGCTCGTCGACCCGCGACGAGGTCGACGGCGGCGATGACCGAGCCGCCGACGACGCACCCGGGCCTACTTCCGCGGGCGGTGCCTGCCGAAGTACCCCGACGACATCGTGGCCGCCAACTGGGACTCGCTCGTGTTCGACGTCGGACGCGATCCGCTGCGCCGGGTCCCGATGATGGAACCGCTGCGTGGAACCGCCGACCACGTGGCTAGGTTGATCGACGAGAGCGACACCGCCGCCGAGCTGCTCGACCGGCTCGGCTCGTAGGCGATGAGCAATCCGCAGCGAGACTCCGAAGGGAGGCGCACGCTGATGGCTGAACGAACGCAGAAGCAGAAGCCGACCACCAGCCGCGAGACCGACGAGGTCGTCGAGGACGCCCCGGCGTCTCCGAGACCGGCGAGAAGCTGAAGGCCGAGCTCGACGACCTGCTCGACGAGATCGACGAGGTCCTCGAGACCAACGCCGAGGACTTCGTCAAGTCGTACGTGCAGAAGGGCGGTCAGTAGACCCGTGGCGATGCCGTTCTTCTCGACCGGGTGCGATCCCGGGTCCGAGCTTTCCCGGAGCTGCTCGACCGCGTCGGCCTCGGTGCCACCGCGTCCACCTTCGGCGCCGGCGCCTCCGGCGACGTGATCGCGCGAGCTCGGCGTGCCCCACGCCACGACGTGCGTCGCCGCTGCGCTTCGCCGACGGCGTCGTGATGGCCGGCGACCGGCGTGCCACGGCCGGCAACCTGATCACCCATCGGTCGATGGAGAAGGTCGTCCAGGCCGACCGCCACAGCGGTGTCGCCATCGCCGGCGCCGCCGGTCCGGCGATGGAGATGATCAAGCTGTTCCAGCTCCAGCTCGAGCACTACGAGAAGGTCGAGGGCACGTCGCTCAGCCTCGAGGGCAAGGCCAACCAGCTCTCGATGATGGTCCGCGGCAACCTCCAGGCGGCGATGATGGGCATGGTCGTCGTGCCGATCTTCGCCGGCTACGACCTGCGCCGCGAGTGCGGGCGGCTGTGGGACTACGACGTCACCGGCGGTCGCTACGAGGAGCGCGAGTACGTCGCCACCGGCTCCGGCAGCCTGCACGCCGGCACGGTCATCAAGGTCGGCTTCCGCGAGCGACATCGACCGCGACGACGCCGTCGACCTGGCGTGCCGGGCGCTGTGGGAGGCCGCCGACGCCGACTCGGCCACCGGCGGGCCCGACGCCCTGCGCGGCATCTATCCCGTCGTCGCGACCATCACCGCCGACGGCTGGTCGACGCGCCGTGTCGCCGACGACGACGCTCGGCGCGCTCGCTCGCGCATGCGCCGCATGCGTCGACGGAGGTGCGTCTCGCCGATGAGCATGCCGTTCTACGTCGCTCCCGAACAGATGATGAAGGACCGGGCCGACTACGCCCGCAAGGGCATCGCCCGCGGTCGGGCGCTCGTCGCGCGTGCGCTACGTCGACGGCATCGTCATCGTCGCCGAGAACGCCTCGGAGACGCTGCGCAAGGTCAGCGAGATCTACGACCGCATCGCCTTCGCCGGCGTCGGCAAGTACAACGAGTTCGACCAGCTGCGCGTCGCCGGCGTCCGCGCCGCCGACCTCAAGGGCTTCCAGTACTGCCGCGACGACGTCGACGCCCGCAGCCTGGCCAACCAGTACGCCCAGATCCTCGGCACAGATCTTCACCCACGAGATGAAGCCGATGGAGGTCGAGATCCTCGTCGCCGAGGTCGGGTTGGAGCCGAGCGGCGACCAGATGTTCCACATCCTCTACGACGGCACGGTGGTCGACGAGCGTGACTTCGCCGCGCTCGGCGGTGACGCCGAGTCGATCGATGCGCGCTTGCGCGAGTCGTGGACCGAGGGGCTCGATCGTGACGCCGCGGTGCGGCCGGGGCCGCCGCGCTCGGCCGGACCCGATCGCCAGATCCCGCCGGCCGAGCTCGAGGTCGCCGACCTCTCGCGCAAGAACGGCCGCCGCTGCTTCCACCGCCTCGACGTCAGCACCCTCTTGTCCTGACCGCGCGGGCGGGGCAGCAGCTCGATGCCGCGCCGCGGCCCGGCAGCGTGGCGGCGATCAGGGTGCGCCGAAGTCGGGGAGGGTCAGTGACCCGTCGGCTTCGATGGTGAATCCGGGGTTGTGGGCGACCTCCCACACGTGACCGTCGAGGTCGGTGAAGTACGCCGCGTAGCCGCCGTAGAACGTCTCGTGCGGCTCGACCGTCACCGTGCCGCCGGCCTGGCGCACGGCGACGACCACGGCGTCGACGTCGTCACGGGTGCGCACGTTGTGCGCCAGGGCGACGCCGCCGAACCCGTCGGCAGGCACCGGGACGCCGGCGTCGTCGGCGAGTTGCTCGGCACCCCACAGGACGACGGCCATGCCGCCGGTCTGGAAGAACACCGTGCCCTCGGTCGTGTCGCCGCGCCAGCCGAGGTGCTCGTAGAAGCGGCGCGCCGAGTCGATGTCGCGCACGCCGAGGGTCACGAGGCTCACACGTTGTTCCATCACCCGAACGTACGCCGGAGCCGCCCGGTGGGAACGGTCCGATAGCCGTCGACGCAGACGGCGCTGGCAGGATCGGACGATGACCGCCGGTGTGGATCCCTCACTCGTCGACCTCGATCGGGTCGTCGCCTGGATGGACGAACGGGAGATCGAGGCGGGGCCACTCCTCGACGTCGAGCAACTCGCCGGCGGGACGCAGAACATCCTCCTCAAGTTCCGCCGCGGCGAGCGAGCGTTCGTGCTCCGGCGGCCGCCGCCGCACAAACGGGCCAACAGCGACGAGACGATGCGTCGCGAAGCGCGGGTGCTCGGTGCGCTGGCGGGGACCGATGTCCCGCACCCCGAGCTGATCGCTGCCGAACCCGACGAGTCGGTGATCGGGGCGGCGTTCTATCTGATGGAGCCGATCGACGGCTTCAACGTCACCCTCGGTCTCCCACCGGCGTTCGCTGGTGATCCGGCGGCCGAGCAGGCGATGGGCCTGTCGATGGCCGACGCCATCGCTGCCCTGGGGCGCCTCGACCCGACCGAGCGAGGCATCGCCGACCTCGGCAAGTGGGAGGGGTGGGGTGAGCGCCAGGTGCCGCGGTGGCGCAAGCAGCTCGACAGCTACCGCGAGCTCGACGGCTACCCGGGTCCGGACATCCCCGGCGTCGACGAGGTCGCAGCGTGGTTGGAGGCGAACCGTCCGGACGACTTGCGTCCCGGCATCATCCACGGCGACTTCCACTTCGCCAACGTGCTCATCCACCCCACCGAACCGCGGGTCGCGGCGATCGTCGATTGGGAGCTGGCGACGATCGGCGACCCGCTGCTCGACCTCGGCCACCTGTTGGCGTGCTGGCCGAACCAGCGCGCCGGTGTGATCACGCCGATCGCCGCCGCCCATCTCCCGACCACCGACGAGATCGTCGCCCGGTACGGCGAGGGGTCCGATCGTGACCTGTCGGCGGTGACGTGGTTCCGCGTGCTCGCCTGCTACCGGCTCGGGCTGATCCTCGAGGGCACGCACGCCCGGGCCTGTGCCGGCCTGGCGCCGAAGGAGACCGGCGACCTGCTCCACGCCCACACCGTCGCCCTCCTCGCCCAGGCCAGCGACCTGATCGCCTGACGATCTCGGTCAGGATCGTCCCGCTTTCCGGGCAGATCCTGACCGAGATCGGTGCGTCCGGCGGGTCGCGGTGCAGCCGCTACGGTCGGGAGATGGTCGCCATCGACGTCAACAGTGACCTCGGCGAGTCGTTCGGCATCTGGAAGCTCGGCGACGACGCAGCGATGCTCGCCCTCGTCACCAGCGCCAACGTCGCCTGTGGGTTCCACGCCGGCGACCCGTCGACGTTGCGGGCAACGTGCGCGTCCGCCGTCGCCAACCAGGTGGCGATCGGTGCCCAGGTCGCCTACCCCGACCTCGTCGGCTTCGGCCGGCGACACCTCGACATGAGTCCGAGCGAGCTGCGCGACGCCGTGCTCTACCAACTCGGGGCGCTCGACGCCTTCGCCCAGGTCGCCGGGTCGGAGATCGCCTACGTCAAGCCCCACGGCGCGCTCTACCACGTCGCCGCCACCCATCCCGCGGCCGCCGAAGCGATCGTCGCCGCGGCCGCCGAGTACGACCCGTCACTCGCCGTGCTCGGCCTGCCGGGCTCCGAGCTGCTCGCCGCCGCCGACGCCGCGGGGCTCGAAGCCGTGCCCGAGGCATTCGCCGACCGCGCCTACCGGCCTGACGGTGGCCTGGTGCCCCGGCGCGAGGAGGGGAGCGTGCTCACCGACCCGGCCGAGGTCGCCGCTCGCGCCGTGCGCATCGCCGGCGACAACGAGGTCGTTGCCGCCGACGGCTCGGTGGTCGCCGTTCGAGCCCGTTCGATCTGCGTGCACGGCGACACGCCCGGCGCAGTCGACCTCGCTCGCGCCGTGCGCACCGCGCTCGACGAGGCCGGCATCGGCGTCTTCCGGTTCACCGACTGACGATGCGGCGGCGACCGTTCGGGCCCGCCGCCTGGATCGTCGACGAGCTCGACGACGCCACGGCATGGGCGGAATCGGCGAGACGGGCGGGCCTCGACGGCGTGGTCGAGATCGTGCCCGCCGAGGACTCCGTCGTCGTCCGCTGCGCCCCGTCGTGGTCGGCCACGGTCGGTGGCCTCCTCGACGCCGTCGACGCGCGACCCGGTGAGCTCGCTGCGTCGACGCCGGTGACGATCGACGTCGTCTATGACGGCGAGGACCTGGCGGCAGTCGCCGAGGCCACCGGGCTGACGGTCGAGGCGGTGGTCGACTTGCATGCCAGTGGCACCTACACCGTCGCCTTCTGCGGCTTCAGCCCCGGCTTCGCCTACCTGCGCGGCATCGACGACCGGTTGCGGCTGCCGCGGCGGGATCGGCCGCGCACCATCGTCCCCGCCGGGTCGGTGGCGATCGCCGCCGGGTACAGCGCCGTCTACCCATCGCCCTCGCCCGGCGGTTGGCATCTCCTCGGGCGGACCGAGCGGGTCGTGTGGGACGTCGAGCGGCGTCCGCCGGCACTGCTCGTGCCCGGGACCCGGGTCTCGTTCCGGCCGGCGCAGACATGAGCGACGTCACGAAACGAATTAGGCGAACGCTCATGGTGGTGGAGGTCGGGTGGGGGACGACGATCCAGGACCACGGTCGGGGCGGGTTCGCCCATCTCGGTGTGCCGACCGCCGGCGCCGTCGACCGGACGACGCACGATCTCGTCAACCGGCTCGTCCGCAACGCACCGTCGGCGGCGACGATCGAGACGCTCGGGGGGCTGGTGGTCGAGGCGGTGACGGCACTCGTCGTCGCCCGCAGCACCGACGGCAGCCGTCACGTGCTCGCCGCCGGGCAGCGGCTGCGCGTCGACCCAGCGCCCGGCGCCCTGTGGGGATACCTGGCGGTCGGCGGTGGTGTCGACGTCGTCCCGGTGCTCGGGTCGCGATCGCACGACACGTTGTCGGGCGTCGGACCCCCGCCGATCGTCACCGGCGACATCGTGTCGGTCGGCGTCGCGCCCGTCGCGGACGTGGCGGCCGAGCACGCACCGCAACGGTTCGCCGACGGCCCGCTCCGCGTCTGGCCGGGTCCGCAGGTCGACTGGTTCGCCGATGGTCTGGGAGCGTTGACGGCGCGGGAGTGGACCGTGAGTCCCGATGTCAGCCGCGTCGGCGCCCGCCTCGCCGCCCGCCCGCTGGCCCGCACCCGCAGCGCCGACGGCCTGCCGAGCGCCGGGCTCGTCCCGGGCGCCGTCCAGATCACCCCCGCGGGTGAGCCGATCGTGATGCTCACCAACCACCCGACCACCGGCGGCTACCCGGTGCTCGCCGTCGTCGACCCCGGCGACCTGCCCCGCCTCGCTCAGTCGCGCCCCGGCACCCGCCTCCGCTTCCACACCTGAGCCAGACACCGGTCAGCTAGGTTGCCGTCATGGAGCGCCGCATCTACGGGCTCGAGAACGAGTACGGGGTCACGTGCACGCTGCCGCGGGCAGCGTCGTCTGAGCCCCGACGAGGTCGCCCGCTACCTGTTCCGCCGAGTGGTGTCGTGGGGACGCAGCTCGAACGTGTTCCTCCAGAACGGTGCCCGCCTCTACCTCGACGTCGGCTCACACCCCGAGTACGCGACACCCGAGTGCGACTCGCTCTACGAGCTGGTCGTCCACGACAAGGCGGGGGAGCGGATCCTCGAACAGCTCGTCGAGTCCGCCGAGCAGCGCCTTGCCGAGGAGTCGATCCGCGGCACGATCTACCTGTTCAAGAACAACACCGACTCCGCCGGCAACTCCTACGGCTGCCACGAGAACTACTGCACGAGCCGCGACGACGACCTCGGTCACTACGCCGAGGTGTTGATCCCGTTCTTCGTCTCCCGCCAGATCTACACCGGCGCCGGCAAGGTCCTCCAGACCGCCCGCGGCGCGACCTATTCGATCGCCCAGCGCGCCGAGCACATCTGGGAGGGCGTGTCGTCGGCGACGACCCGCAGCCGGCCGATCATCAACACCCGCGACGAGCCGCACGCCGACGCCGAGAAGTACCGCCGGCTGCACGTCATCGTCGGTGACTCGAACATGAGCGAGTACACCAACTTCGTCAAGGTCGGCGCCGCGGCGTGCATGCTGCGGATGCTGGAGGACGACAACGTCGTGCTGCGCGACATGACGCTGGAGAACCCGATCCGGGCGATCCGCGAGATCAGCCACGACATCACCTGCCGCCGGACGGTGCGCCTGGCCAACGGCCGCGAGGTCTCGGCGCTCGACATCCAGCGCGAGTACCTCGACCGGGCGTTGCGCTACGCCGACAGCCAGGGTTTCCCGCCGCTCGAGGAGCGGGCGCTCGAGATGTGGGAGCACTGCATCACGACCATCGAGAAGGACCCGCTGCTGCTCGACCGCGAGGTCGACTGGGTGATCAAGTACAAACTCCTCGAAGCCTTCCGCGAGCGCCACGACCTGCCGTTCGGACACCCGCGGGTGCAGCTCCTCGACCTTCAGTACCACGACGTCTCGCGGGCCCGCAGCCCGTTCTACAAGATGCAGGACCGCGGGCTCGTCGAGCGCATCTGCACCGACGAGGACATCGCCACCGCCGTCGACGTGCCGCCGCAGACCACCCGCGCCCGGCTGCGTGGCGAGTTCGTCAAGCGGGCCAAGGAGCGCAAGCGCGATTACACCGTCGACTGGGTGCATCTCAAGCTCAACGACCAGGCCCAGCGGACCGTGCTCTGCAAGGACCCGTTCAAGAGCCGTGACGAGCGCGTCGACCGCCTGATCGAGTCGCTCTGACCGGCAACGCGTCGCCCGCCGCCGCGGTTACCGTTGTTGCCGCGTGACGTCCGAGACCAGCTTGCAACCCGCCGCCGAACCGGACGACACCCCCGTACCCGGAAGCAAGAAGTCGCGCCTGCCGCCCGGCGTGCGGATGGTGCTCGACTGGGCGATCGTCGTCGCCATCGCCCTCCTCGTGGCGTTCGTCGTACGAACCTTCGTCATCGCCCACTTCGTCGTCGAGGGCGAGTCGATGTACTCCACCCTCGACACCGGCGACCGGGTCTTCGTCAACAAGCTCTCGTACCGCCTCCACGACCCCAACCGCGGCGACGTCGTCGTCCTCCACCAGATCAGCGGCGCATCCGAGCGCGACCTGATCAAGCGGGTCATCGGGCTGCCCGGCGAAACGGTCCAGATCCGCAACTGCACGGTGCTCATCGACGGCCGGGTGCTCAACGAGCCGTACCTCGACCCGGAGGTCGTCACGCAGTCCGACTGCGGTGGCGACTTCGGTCCGTCGGCGCCGATCCCCGATGATCACGTGTTCGTGATGGGCGACAACCGCGGCGGCTCCCAGGACTCGCGCGAGATCGGGCCGATCAACGAAGACGACCTCGTGGGTCGGGCGTTCGTCGTGTTCTGGCCACAGAGCCACTGGCAGTGGCTCTGAGCCACGCAGTGTGACGCGGCGCGCTCAGCGGCCGATCTCGGCGCGGAACGCGTCCTGCATCACGTCGACGTGATCGCTGTAGACCGCGTCGAGACCCATCCGGAGGCTCTCGCGGATCTCGTACTCGAGCTGCATGTCCCAGCCGAAGGCGGCCAGCCCGAAGCGGTGGAACAACGTCACCAAACCGCCGTTCCAGTCGGTGCGGTGCAGGTTGATCGCCGTCGATCCGTGCCTGGGCCAGCGCGGCGGCACGCATCTCGGGTGTGCCGGTGATGCGCGCCAGCCGGGTGCTCTGCAGCAGTCGGATCGGCTGGTGACGCTCGTCGAACCGCTGGCGCAGCGCCACGACGCGGTCGAGGTCGGTCTCGCACAGCCACACCCGCTCGAGCATCGACGCGTCGACGGCGGCGACGACGTCGGCGATCGGCTCCGCCGACGCAGGGTCCTTGAGGTCGAGCGACAGCGAGTAGTCGGTTCCGCACGCCCGCAACAGGTCCTCCAGCGACGGGATGTGGCCCGGTAGCTCCTCACGAGGGATCGTCGAGATCGCCTGGCGACGGATTCCCCGGCGGATCACGCCGTCGTGTTCGAGCACCGGGATGCCGTCGGCGGTGAGCCACACGTCGCTCTCGAGACCGCTCGCCCCGAGGCGGAGGCCCAGCTCGAAGGCCTCGAGCGTGTTCTCCGGGGCGTTGGCGCGCGCGCCACGATGGGCGAACGTGATCGGCGGGTCGAGGAGGGATGGAAGGCGTTGCTGCACTCCGGGTCATGATGGCAGGCCCGTAGACTGCGGCCGTGTTCAATCTCCAGGGCAGCGAGATCATCGTGATCCTGCTGCTCGCGCTGGTGGTGCTCGGGCCGGAGAAGCTGCCCGACGCGATCCGCAAGTTCTCGCGCACGTATGCCGACTTCAAGAAGATGAGCTCCGGGTTCCAGTCCGAATTGAAATCTGCCCTCGACGAACCGATGCGCGAGATGCGCGAGACCGCCGAGATGGTGCGCGACGCCGCCGACCCGCGCAAGATCACCGACGAAGCGGAGGCCGAGGAGCGGTTGCGCCGCGACGCCGAGCGGGTCCACCCCGAGCCGATCGACGTGGCGTCAGCAGACACACCGCCCGCAGCGCCACACGACACGACGGACGCCGACGACCTCGCCTCATGACCCTGCGGCCCCGATCATGACGGCCGGCGAACAGGTCGACCCCGGCACGATGACGCTCACCGAGCACCTCGGTGAGCTGCGTGTGCGCATCATCCGCTCGGCGTTGGCGGTCGCCCTGGGCATGGTGCTCATCGTCGCCTTCTACGACCAGGTGCTCGACTTCCTCAAGCAGCCGTACGTCGATCTCTGCAACTCCAAGCCGGCGAACTTCTGCGACCCGTCGCTGAACACCTTCACCCCGACCGAGGGCCTGGCCACCCGGCTGCGCGTCGGCATGTACGGCGGCATCATCATGGCCATGCCGGTGCTGCTCTGGCAGATCTGGCGGTTCGTCGTCCCGGCACTGAACCCCAAGGAGAAGCGGTACGCGATCCCGTTCATCGTGTCGTCGGTGACGCTGTTCGCCGCGGGAGGCGTGCTCGCCTACATCACCACGCCGCAGGCGCTGAACTTCCTCATCTCGTGGTCCGGCGACGACGTCAACCAGTTCTTCTCGGTCGCCAGCTACGTCAGCCTGATCGGCTTGATGATCGCCGCCTTCGGCATCGGCTTCTTGTTGCCGGTGCTGCTCGTGTTCTTGCAGCTCGTCGGCGTGATCACTCCGAAGCGGTTGCTCGGCAGCTGGCGCATGTCGGTCGTCGGCATCGCCGTGCTGGCGGCGGTCATCACGCCCTCGGGTGACCCGGTCACGCTGGCGATGCTCGGCGTGCCGATGACGATCCTCTACTTCCTGGCCATCCTCGTCGGCTGGCTCGTCGTTCGCCGGCGCCCCGTCGAGACGTGAACGAGTCGCGGGAGACCTTCGTCCGGGGCTACCCGTTCCCGATCGACCGCTTCCAGAACGACGCCTTCGACGCCCTCGACGACGGCCGCCACGTCGTCGTCGCCGCGCCGACCGGCAGCGGCAAGACGGTCGTTGCCGAGTACGGCATCCACCGCGCCCTGGGCGGAGGACGGCGCGCCTTCTACACGGCCCCGATCAAAGCGCTCTCGAACCAGAAGTACCGCGACCTGCGCGCCCGGTACGGCGACGACGCCGTGGGGCTGTTGACGGGCGACAACTCGATCAACGGTGACGCCCCGATCGTCGTGATGACGACCGAGGTGCTGCGCAACATGATCTACGGGCGCTCGCGCCAGCTCGCCGACGTCGGCCTGGTCGTGCTCGACGAGGTGCACTTCTTGCAGGACGCCTACCGCGGACCGGTGTGGGAGGAGGTCATCATCCACCTGCCCCAGCACGTGCAGCTGGTGTGCCTGTCGGCAACGGTGAGCAACGTCGACGAGCTCGCCGACTGGATCAGCACCGCCCGGGGGCCGACCACGGCGATCGTCGAACGGCGGCGTCCCGTCCGCCTCGACAGCGAGTACCTCGTCGCCGACCGCACCAACGACCGCCTGCGGATGCTCCCGGTCTTCGCCAGCGGGCGGATGAACCGTGAGGCGATGCAGCTCGACGAGTCGGCGGTCCGCGGCGGGCCACGGGGCCGTCAACACGGCCGCGCCGGTGACCGCGAACGCACCCGCGGCGCCCACCGCCGCGTGCTCGCCCCGCCGAGCCGCGTCGAGACCGTCGAGTTGCTCGCCCGTCGCCAGCTGCTGCCGGCCATCTACTTCATCTTCAGCCGTGCCCAGTGCGACGCCGCCGCGGCGTCGTGCGTCGATGCCGGGCTCGAGCTCAACGACGCCGACGAGCGGGTCGCCATCCAGCGCATCCTCGACGAGCGGCTCGGCGCACTCGACGAGGCCGATCTGGCCGTGCTCGGCTACGAGCAGTTCGCCCGCCAGCTCGCCGCCGGGGTCGCCGCCCACCACGCCGGCATGGTCCCGCCGATGAAGGAGGTCGTCGAGGCGTGCTTCACCGAAGGGCTGGTGAAGGTCGTCTTCGCCACCGAGACGCTCGCCGTGGGGATCAACATGCCGGCGCGTTCGGTGGTCATCGAGAAGTTGACCAAGTTCACCGGCGAACGCCACGAACGGCTGACGGCGGGGGAGTACACCCAGTTGACGGGCCGCGCCGGCAGGCGAGGGATCGACGACCGCGGCACCGCCGTCGTCCTCTGGTCGCCGTGGGTGCGCTTCGACGAGGTCGCCGAGCTCGCCGGCAGCACGTCGTTCCACCTCCGCTCGGCGTTCCACCCGACGTACAACATGGCGGCCAACCTGATCCGCACGTACAGCAGCGACGAGGCACATCACCTGCTCAACCTGTCGTTCGCCCAGTACCAGGCCGACCGCGACGTGGTCCGCCTCGAGGCACGGCTGGAACGACGGCGCAACGCCGCTGCCGACCTCTGGCGGAGTGCAGCCAGTGATCACGGCGACATCGCCGAGTACGTCGAGCTGCGTGACCGCGAGCGCACCGATCGCGACGCCGCCCGCAGCCGGCTGCAGACGGCGATCGACGACGCGCTCCGCCGACTCCGCCCGGGGAACGTGATCGGTATCGCCAAGGGCACCGAGCGGGGCCCGGCGGCGGTGATCGCCAGCGCCGACCGCAAAGCCGGGACACGCCTGACGGTGATCACGCCGACCGCCAAGTCCGTGTACGTCAGCGCCGACGACTTCGACGAGCCACCGGCACCGCTCGGCTCGATCGACCTGCCCGCGGTGTACGCGCCGAACCGCAAGGAGTACCGGCGCGACGTCGCTCGACGCATCCGCGACGCCTCGTTGAAGAACGCTCGCCGACGTCGCCGCCCGGGTACGGGCGACGGCGAGACCGCCGATGACCACCCGGTCGCCCGAGATCCCGACCTGCGGACGAAGGTCGCCGCCGCCGGGCAGGCGCAGCGCATCGATCGGGAGATCGCCGATCTCGAGCGGCGGGTCAACTCGAAGAACCACTCGCTGGCGACGCAGTTCGACCGCGTGCTCGACGTCCTCGAGCGTTTCGGCTACCTCGACCGCCGGGCGTGGACGCTGACCGATGCCGGCACGATGTTGGCACGGGTGTTCCACGAGTCCGACCTCCTGGTGACCGAGGTGTTGCGCTCCGGCGTGCTCGACGGTCTCGGCGCTGCCGATGTCGCCGCGCTCGTGTCGACGATCGTCTACGAGCACCGCAGCTCCGACGCCCCGCCCGCGCCGTGGTTCTCGAACGGCGACGTACGCGGCAGGTGGCGGACCATCGCCGCCATCAGCGAAGACCTCGCCGCCGCCGAGCGTGTCGCCGGGCTCGCTCAGCATCGTCCACCGGACCCCACGTTCGCTGCCGTGGCACACGCCTGGGTGGCCGGTGAGGGCTTCGCCGAGGTGGTCGGCGAGGAGGAGCTCAGCGGTGGCGATTTCGTGCGCACGATGAAGCAGCTGATCGACCTGCTGCGCCAGGTGGCGATCGTCGCCCCGGACCCGGTAACGCGGGCCGCTGCCGAGGAAGCAGCACGCCAGGCCTTCCGTGGCGTCGTCGCCGACAGCGCCGCCGCAGCGCCCTCGCCGGGCGCCACCGCGCCGGGCGCCACGTCGCCTGGCCCGGTCGGCGGCCGATGACGATCCGGCCCGGGTCGGCGTGGGGCCGCGCCGTACCGCCACCCGACCGCCTCGTCGTCGCCCGCACCGACGCCGACGTCGTCGACGCCGTCGAACGCAGCGCAGCCACGGGCACCGCAGTCGGGATCGGCGGCGGCGACCTCGCCCGTACGCTCGGCGACCCGTCGCTCGTCGGGCGACCGACGCTCAACGAGCTGACGATCGACCTCCTCGAGGTTCGACTCGACGGCGTCGCCGTCCGCGCCTGTGCCCACGTCACGGCTCGCCTGCCGTGGTCTCGCGGCGGGTGGCTGCGGGGGCCCGTCCTGATCGTGATGAACGCCGAGTTCCTCGGGCCGTGGGACGTCGCTCCACGCGGCCACCCCAACGACGGGCGGGCGGAGGTCTTCGAGGTCGCTGCGTCGATGCGCCTCCGGGTTCGCCTCGATGCTCGGCGGCGGGCGCGGACGGCCGCCCACGTGCCGCACCCCGACATCGTCCAGCGCTCGGTCCGCAGCGCCGACTGGACCTTTCCGACGGCGCTCGACGTCCACGTCGACGGGCGGCGCGTGGGCCGCGGCGCGGCAGCTGGCGATCGCCGTCGTGCCGGACGCGGCAACCGTCTACGCCTGAGCATTCCGACGTCGTCCCTGGTCAGCGGCGTCGCGGAATCACGGGGACGCTGGAGACGCCGCCGTAGAGTGTTCGGCCGTGGCTGTGTACGTCCCCGAGTCATTCACCGCGGACGAAGCCGACATCCTGCGTCGCTACTTCACCAACCTCGACGGACCGGTGTTCGCCCTGGTCAACCTGCCCGAGGTCGTCAAGGGCGCCCTGTTCGCCCGCTACAGCCGCAGCCCGAAGTCGCTGCGGCGATTGTTCCTCGACGAGTTCGTCGGCGATCTCGACGTCAGCGGCGACCACTCCGTCGACGCCACGGTCGGCCTCGATCGGGCCGAGGAGCTCTACGAGCGGGTCTTCTTCGACTACGGCGACGACTCGGTCGCCCAGCTCGGTGGCGTCCACCTGGCCTGTGAACAGGCGTCCAACCTGTTGACCAAGGTGCTCGAGTGGGGCCGGCTGATGAGCTACCTCGAGCAGAGCACGCGCTACATCAGCTACGACACCCGCCTCGGCGGACGGTACCGGTACTACCGCGATCCGGCGGTGCTCGCCGGCCCGCTCGGCACCCGCTACGTCGGCGACCTCGACCGCATCTTCGACGCCTACAGCCAGAGCCTCGAGACCGTCACCGAACACGTCCGGGCAACGATCGCCCGCGGGCCCGACGACAGCGAGTTCGTGTACCGCACGGCCACACGGGCCAAGGCGCTCGACGCCGTCCGTGGCATCCTGCCCGCCGCGGCCACTGTCGAACGTCGGCATCTACGGCACCGGGCAGGCGTTCGAGGCGCTGCTGCTGCGGATGCGTGCCAGCCCGCTGCCCGAAGCCCGCGAGCTACGCCGACCTGATGCTCCACGAGCTGCGCAAGGTGATCCCGAGCTTCCTGCGGCGCGTCGACCTGCCCGATCGCGGCGGGCGCGTGGAGCGAGTACCTGGCGACCCGGACCGCGACACGGCGTCGCTCGTCGACGACCTGTTCGGCGACGTGCCGGTCGAGCCGACCGCCGAGGTGGCACTCGTCGACTTCGACCCCGACGCCGAGGACAAGTTGCTGGCGGCGATCTGCTACGCCCACTCCTACGCTGCCCGAGCACCAGTTGCTCGACCGGGTGCGGGCGCTGTCGGTCGACGAGCGGGTGGCGCTGATCCGCGGCCTACGTCGGCGAGCGGGAGAACCGTCGGCACAAGCCGGGTCGGGCGTTCGAACGCATCGTCTACCGCTTCGACATCCTCAGCGACTACGGCGCGTTCCGCGACCTGCAGCGCCATCGCATGCTCACCATCGAGTGGCAGCGTCTCACACCCAATCACGGCTACACCCGGCCCGACCTGGTGGTCGAGGCCGGTCGCCGACGGTTTGTTCGACGACGCCATGGGCCGCTCGGCGGACCTCTACGACGCGCTCAACGCCGACTATCCGCAACAGGCGCCGTACGCCGTCGCGATGGCCTACCGCATGCGCTACGTGATGCAGTTCAACGCCCGCGAAGCGATCCACATGCTCGAGCTGCGCTCGTCGCCGCAGGGCCATCCGTCGTACCGCCGGGTGGCGCTGGAGATGCACCGGTTGATCGCCGAACAGGCGGGTCACCACGCGATCGCGGCAGCGATGACGCACATGACCACCGAGGCCCCCGAGCTCGAACGACTCGAGGCCGAGCGCCGGGCCGAGGCGCGGCGCGGCCCGTCCTGACCGCCGCGTCGCAGCTCGCGGGCCGCTCTGTGACCCCTGTCACATGTGCGACCTCCGGACAGTGGGAAGCGTGCGCATATGCTCCGGCCGCAACCGCCCAACCGTTCGGTTCCGACCGCACGACGAGTTCGAAGAGACGAAATGGCTGACGACAACATTGACGAACCCGACGTAGTGCTGGAAGACGGTGAGGAGGCCGACGAGATCGAAGAGGATGCGGAGATCGAGCTCGACGACGCCGACCTGGAGATCGACGACGACGACGAACTCCCGCAGGACGACGACGACGACGAAGCGGTCGTCGCCGACGATGACGACGCCGACGACGATGACGAGTCGGCGACCGCTGCACCACGGACCAAGCGCAAGAAGCGCACCGAGGACGAAGACGACGAACGACGACGAGCTGCTGGCCGACGACGACGTCGAGGAGGACCTCGACAAGATCCTCAAGGACCGCCTCGTCGCCGCTGACGACGAGGACGACGAGGACGACGAAGAAGAGGAACAGGACGACCGCGGCGAGGGTGGCGAGCGTCTGCAGCCGAAGCAGGCCGACGAGCAGCTGTGCCCGTCGTGCTTCCTGCTGGTTCGGTCGAGCGCCCCGAACTGCCCGGTCGGCGACGACGACTGCCCGATCTTCTCCCGCTAGGCCCGATGGTGAACCCCGTCGACGTCGTGGGCGGTGTCGTCGGGCGCGTGCGCCAGGAGATCACCGTCGCTCGCTTCGTCGGCAAGTTCGCCGTTGACGGCGCGCTCGCCGAGCTGCGTCGCCCAGCTCGACGGGCCCAGTGACGCGCCGGTCGCGGCGTCGCCCGACGTGGTGCGTGACCCGGTGCCGAGCGCGGCGACGCACCAGGCCGAGCCCGTCGCGCCCGACGTCGACGAGCTGGCGCTGCCGGACTACGACCTGTTGCCGGCCGCCCACGTGGTCGCCCGCTGGCCGACCTCGAGCCCGCCGAGCGTGACGCCATCGAGGTGTACGAGCGCGGCTCGGACGCCACCGACGAACCATCCTCGGCAAGATCGATCAGCTCCGTGGCGGCCCGGGCGGATGATCGATCCACTGGTCGCGACCGGCCACACCGGATGATGGTGACCAACTCGCCGCGCTCCGAACGCGAGGCTCGGGCGGCGATCGTCGACCAGCGCGGTGGTGACCGCTGGCTGGACGAGCATCCCGAGGTCGCCGACGGCTGGGTCGGGCGGCGCCGCGACGTGCGCACCGATGTGCTCGTCGCCCACATCGATGACGTGCTCGTCGGCTACGTGGTGGCGGTGCTCGGCGAGGACGACGTCGTTCGCATCGATCAGGTGTGGGTCACCCCGGACGCCCGTGAGCTGGGGTTCGGCGACGAGCTCCTGGCGCAGGCGATCGCACGGGCGCACCGAGCAGGGCGCCAGGGCGGTCGAAGGCCAGGCGTTACCGGGCGACCGGCACACCAAGAACCTCTACGAGCGCGCCGGCATCGTCGCCCGGCTGATCACCACGTTCCGCTGGCTCTGACGTCTGCGGTGACGCTGCGCTGCGTCAGCGGCCCGTCCACTGCGGCGCACGCTTCTCGATGAACGCCGTGAGGCCCTCCTTGAGGTCCTCGGAACGCATCACCTTGGCCATCGCCGCATCGGTCATCGCCTTCAGCGTGTCGTCGTCCTCGGTCGCCGCGGCGCAGCACGACCTTGCGGCTCTCCCACACCGCGAGCGGGGCAGTGGCGGTGATCTGCCCGGCGAGCTCGAAGCGCGGCGTCGGTCGCCTTCCCGGGCTCGGCGAGGCGGTTGACGAGGCCGAGCTCGTAGGCCCGCTCGTGCCGGGAACGGCTCGCCGGTCAGGATCAACTCCATCGCCGCCGAGCGTCCGATCGCCCGGGGGAGGCGGAACAACCCGCCGGCGCCGGCGATGAGGTTGCGCTTCACCTCGGCGAGGCCGAACGCCGACCGGGTCGTGGCGACCACCAGGTCGGCGGCGAGCACGATCTCGCATCCGCCGGCCGTGGCCAGGCCGTCGACGGCGACGATCACCGGCTTCTTGCGTTCCCGGTAGGTGAACCCGGCGAAGCCGCCGCGCTCGGTGGCGAGGGCGCCGCCCTGTCCGGAGTTGATCGCCTTGAGGTCGGCACCGGCACAGAACACGGGATTCGTCTGGCCCTCGGTGTTCGCCTGGATGATGCCCACCCAGACGCTGTCGTCATCCTCGAGACGGTCGATCGCCGCCTCCATCGCCTGCGCCACGTCGCCGTTGACGGCGTTGCGGGCATCGGGACGGTTGAGGGTGATCAGCGCGACGTTGCCGCGAGTCTCGTAGGTGACGGTGTCGGACATGGCCGCCGATGGTAGGCGGCGTTCCGAGCCGGTGGCGAACCGGCTCAGCGCTCGTCGGCCGCCTCGTCCGCGTCGGTCGCTGCGGGCTGCTCAGCGGGCTGCTCAGCGGCGGGCGCCTCGACCGGTGCCGTCGCCGCAGCGTCGGTGGTCGGCGTCTCGACCGGCTCGCTGGGAGCGGTCTCGACGGCCTCGCTGGGAGCGGTCGTCGACCGGCTCGCTGGGAGCGGTCTCGACCGGCTCGCTGGGAGCGGTCTCGACCGGCTCGCTGGGCAGCCGTCTCGACGGCCTCGCTGGGAGCGGTCTCGACCGGCTCGCTGGGAGCGGTCTCGACGGGCGCTGTTGGTGCAGCGTCGTCGGCCGGCGTCTCGACCGGCTCGCTGGCCGCGGGTCGGTCGGTGTGACGGGGACCGTCCTTCGGGGCACCGCCACCGCGCGGACGATCCTTGCCGCGGCCACCGTCGGGCCGGCGCTCGGACGCCGGGCCGGTGGCCTTGCGGGCATCGCGACGCGGCACCTGGGGACGCAGCGGCTTGGGCATCGAGGCGCCGGCCGGGATCTCGACACCGAGCAGCGCGGCGACCTGGGGGAGTGCCGGGCCGAGCCGCTGCATCGTGGCGCGCAGATCATCGGTGATCGTCGTCGGGGCGGTGGTCGGGGTGACGAGGGCGCGAACGGGGGAGAAGGCCGCCGCTTCGAGCACGGCGATCCAACGATCGGCGGGATCGTCCGGCAACAGTGCCGCCGTCGTCGCCTCGCCGAGTCGACGGGCGAGTTCGGGTGGGAACACGACGCCGGCCTTCGGCGGCTGCGACGACAAGCGCAGGGCGCGGATCACGCGGCCGACGTCGACGGCGGCGGTGATGTCGCCGAACCACAGCTGCAGCTCTTCGTCCTGCTTGCGGGTGAGCGCCTCTTTGAGATCGCTGGCCAGCGTGCGCGTCGCCTCATCGTGGGCGACGATCGAGTCGTCGCTGGCGGCGACCACGCTGCGCAGGTCGCGCAGATCGAGGTGCTCGAGCTGGCGCTGCGCCGCTTCGGCGCGGTCGAGCCACTCGGCCACGCGCAGGCGCGGCAGCAGGTCTTCGGCCATCTTGACGATCGTTGCCTCGGGCATCGTCGGCTTGCCCTCCTGGGCCAGCTTGGCGTTCTCCTCCTTCACCCGCGAACGCACGGCAGACATGCCCTGCAGCGCTGCTTCGGCGATCGGCCGCTGCTCCTCGGGGAGATCGGCGAGGACCGCGTTGCGGCGGGCCTTGCCCGGACGCAGCCGCTTCGGCTTGGGGCGCTGCGGGATCTCCGGCGGCGCCTCGAAGTGGGGACGGTCACGGCGCGGCCGGTTGCGACGATCGCCGTCGCTGCGCCCGCGCTCACCGTCGCGATTGGCGTCACCGCGCCCGCCGTCGCCACGTCCGCCGTCGCCACGGCCCCGCCCGCGGTCGTCGCCGCGGCCGTCGCCGGTCGCGGTCGCGTCCATCACGGCCACCCTCGCGACGAGGGCCGCGGTCGCGGCGCTGCCCGGGTCTCGATGACCGCTTCGAACGGCTTGTCGCTCGGCAACAACTCGAGCACGTTGGCGTCGGCGGCGCGCTCGCGCCCGTGTATCACCGACTGCACTTCGATGCCGTCGAGCATCTGCTCGACCTCGACCTTCAGCACGTCGCCGACGGCGGCACCCTGGGGGAGCATTCCCCCGTCGAGCACGCCGTTGGGCTTGCGTGCGCCGGCCGCTCGCCAGGTCCAGGAGCCGTCGCCGCGCGCGCTCGTCAGCTCGATGTCGATCCTTCGGGACATTTCGCCCACGGTACCGGTTCTCGGCGGGAGAACTCCAACGAGTGACCACGACGACTCGGCGTCGACGCCGCCGATGCGGGTACGGTGCCACGATGGCTGTCTACGCACTCGGCGAGCTGCAACCGACCATCGATGCGACGGCGTTCGTGCACCCCGAGGCAGTGATCATCGGCGACGTCACCATCGGTGCCCAGTCCTCGATCTGGCCCGGTGCCGTGCTGCGCGGCGACGGCGGGGGAATTCGCATCGGCGATCGCACCAGCGTGCAGGACAACGCCGTGCTCCACACGACGCCGTTCTGGGAGACGGTCGTCGGCAACGACTGCGTGCTCGGACACCTCATTCACCTCGAAGGCTGCACGATCGAGGACGAGGTGCTGATCGGCAACGCCTCGATGGTCCTCCACCGGTCGGTGATCCGCAGCGGTGCGATCGTCGCCGCCAACTCTGTGGTCCTGGCCGATGTCGACGTGCCGACCGGCGCGCTCGCCGTCGGGCTCGCCTGCGGTGATCAAACCTGGTCGGGCGCGAGCCGAGGAGACGAGGATGGCCGCCCGCTCCTACGTGGAGCGGATCGAGCACTACCGCACGGGCCTGCGCCGTCTCGACTGAACGGCCTCCCAACCGTCATGTGGGCGCTCGTCGTCACCGTTGCGCCCGACGAGGTCGAGGTCGCCGCCGACACCTTGTGGTCACTCGGCGTGCGAGCCGTCGAGGAGCGAACGGCCGCCGGGCCGAGCGATCTGATCGAGCTGTGGACGCACGTCGGCGATGGCGTCGCCGGGTACGAGCGGGCGGTCGCCGCCCTCGCCGGTCGGTGGCCCGTGCGCCGCGAGTTCGTCGACGAGACGCCGAGCGACGCCTGGCGCGACCACGCAGCGCCGATGCGCATCGACGACGAGCTGGTGATCGTGCCCGCCTGGCTGACCGGCGCGGCGACCGGCAACACGACCCGCGCGGCGGGCGATGAGACGGGCGACGGCAGCCCGTCGGGGCTCGTCGTCGCCATCGATCCCGGCGGCGCGTTCGGTCTCGGCGACCACCCGACGACCGTGCTGTCGTTGCGCGCTCTCCGCCGTGTCATCAGCCCCGGCGATCCGATCGACGTGCTCGACGTCGGGTGCGGCACCGGGGTGATCGCCGTGGTCGCGGCGAAGATGCTCGCTCGTCGCGTGCGTGCCGTCGACGTCGCCTCCTCGGCGGTCGAGGCGACCGGCGACAACGCACGGCGCAACGGCGTCGAGCATCTGGTCATCGTCGACGAGACGCCCCTGTCCGAGATCGCGGACGACTTCGACGTCGTCGTCGCCAACATCCTCGCCCCGACGCTGGTGGAGCTCGCCGATGATCTGCGCCGCGTCACGCGTCCCGCCGGGCGGCTGGTGATCAGCGGCGTTCTCGACGGCCGCTTCGACCACGTCGTCGCCGCGCTGAGCCCGATGGAGGTCGAGCGGACGGACATCGATCGCGGGTGGGCGGCGGTGACCCTCCGTCACGCACCCACGTCGACGGCGAGCGCCCGGTGACGCCCCGGTGATCTGACGGCCAGGCGCCGGGGTCACCTCGGCTCAGCTGGCGCGAGCGCGGATGCCGATCGGGGCGATCAGGCGGAAGCCGGCGGCGTGGCGCTCGTCTTCGGACTCGCCACCCCAGTACCCGTACTCGTGGTTGCGGCGGGCGAAGTCGAGGCACGACGACTGCACACAACACGATGCGCACACCTGACGCGGCGGTGGCCTCGCGGCGCTCACGTGCCTGGGGCCGTTCGGCCGCCGGAGGGAAGAAGAGGTGTGTCAGTCCTTTGCACGCGCCGTCCCGCATCCAATCGTCATCCGTTTGGACCCGTTCGTAGGACGTCTCGATCGCGGACATGCACACCCCCGTGTGATTCAGAGTTCCGACTGGACTGATTCCACGCTCATCCGACGGTGCGGGTGAGCCGTCGGTCACAGTAGGCGTGAATCAACCGGGTAGTCAATTGTATGTGCCAACTAATTTTCTGACGCCGGCGGCGAAGGCCTCGACGTCCGCCGGCGCCGTCTGCCACGACGTCATCCACCGCACCTGGTCGATGCTCGTGTCCCAGTCCCAGAAGAACGTCCACGCCCGCAGCGGCTCGATGGCAGCCCGGGGGAGCCGCGGGAAGATGCTGTTGACAGCCGGGGGACCGGCGAGATCGACACCGGGGATGTCGGCGACGGCGTCGTAGAGGACGGTTGCCATGCGGTTGGCGTGCGCCGCCAGTCCGAGCCACCGGTCACCGTCGAGGACGGCGTTGAACTGGGCGGCGACGAAGCGCATCTTGGATGGCAGTTGCGTCGTCTGCTTGCGGACGTACATCGAACCGACCGCCACGTCCGGCGAGCAGAACACGACCGCCTCGGCGCCGAGCAATCCGTTCTTCGTGCCGCCGAAGCTGACCGCGTCGACGCCTGCCTCGATCGTCATCTGCCTGAGCGCCGCCGGCGTCCCGCCCAGCGCCGCCGTCGCGTTGGCGAGGCGGGCGCCGTCGAGGTGGACGAGCATCCCGAGCGCGTGGGCCTGGTCGCACAGCGCGGCGATCTCATCGGCGGTGTAGAGCGCGCCGAGCTCGGTCGCCTGGGTGATCGACACCACACCCGGTTGCGCATGGTGCTGGACGCCTTGGACGTGGGCGATCTCGGCGAGCTGTTCGGGCACCAGCTTGGCGTCGGGTGCCGGGAGGTCGATCAGCTTGGTCCCGAGGATCCGCTCGGGCGCACCGGTTTCGTCGACGGCGATGTGGGCCATGTCCGTGCAGACGACGGCGTGGTGCGGTCCGGGCAGCGACCCGAGCAGCGTCGCCAGGGCGACGATGTTGGCTCCCGTGCCGTTGAACACGAGTCGTGTGGTCACGTCGGCGCCGAACAGGGCGCGGAATCGTTCCTCACACTCCGCGGTGTGCGGGTCAGCTCCGTAGGCGAGGGCCGGTCCGTCGTTGGCCGCGCTGATGGCGGCCAACACCGCGGGATGGGCGCCGGCTGCGTTGTCGCTTGCGAACGACGTTCGCGGCGGGGCGGGCAGGTCGGGGAGTTGGGTCGACGCCGTCACGGCGCCGAGTCTCCCAGATGTCACACATCGCTCGAGTGCGTCGGCCGGCGGCAGCAACACGGCCGACGCTGATCCACGGCGCACGGCGGTTGGCGACGTACCATTCCGTCATGACGAAATCGCCACCATCGGGGGAGACCGGTCCGGGGGAGTCGTCACCGGGCGTGTCCGTCGCCCACTGCCGATGGTGCCGGCGCGCCCTTCCGCCTCGTCGCGGTCCGGGCCGGCCGCGGGTGTTCTGTTCGCAGCGATGTCGGCAATGGGACTGGGTGGCCCGCCAGCGGGCGCGCGAGCTCGAGCTCAGCGATGGCGAGCTCGTCGTCGCTCGAGCCGAGCTCGACACGCTCCACGACGAGCTGTACGTGTTGGCCTGCGCGGTGGACGATGCCGAGCGCGACCTGGCCGCATCCGGGCGACGGACGACCACCGAGCTGACCGACGTGATCCGGTGGCTTCTCGATGCGGCGCGCCCGCTGCGCGATCGTGAGATCGGACCGTCCGCCGGGTCCGGCTGACCCTCACATTCATTGCGTATTGCGTCATGACGTAATCTGTGGGCGTACGCCGTGGGCGCACTCGTGGCGGGCGAGCGCGACGTCGAACGCCCGACGGCGGCGAACTTTCTCAAAAATTTCTGACGGGGGTCGCCGGTGCGGTATCGGGAGCTACCTCGCAGCAACCCTCAACCTCAAGTTCAGTGTTCATACGGTCTGACCGCACTCGGTGCTCGGATCCTGGCGTTCCGTGGGAGATCGCCCATAATCCTCGTTATGTCACAACGCCGTGGGGCGGGTGGACAGCCCACAAGCACTGGGTAAAGATGATCCTGCTCCCCTTCGACCCCCGACGTCGTGGGCCTCAGCGGGAGCACCTCAACTCTCAAGTCAGACTCAACTGAGTCGGACGAAGATTCGATCTCAACGTGAGATTCCAGGTTTGCGCCGGGCGGGCCGAAACCTTCCCCGTGCAGGAGGCCGAACGTCAATGATCCATCCGCCAGTGATTCAGCTGCCGACCACCCCGACAGCCGCCACCCCGCCGCTCGCCATCCAGGGCCGCGCCGGCCGCGGCCGTCGCACGCTGGTGCGCACGACCTGCGTGCTGCTGACCGGTGTCCTTGCCGCCGGCGTGATGCCGTCCGTCGCCACGGCCTCCCCCGCCGTGCCCGCCGCTCCGCTCGCCAGCCAGACCGTCGTCGGGCTGCGCGAAGGCGCACGCGGCGCCGAGGTGGAGTCCGTCCAGAAGGCACTCGTCGCCGCCGGCGTGCAGGTGCCCGGTGGCGTCGACGGCGTGTTCGGCGCGGCGACCAAGTCGGCCGTCGTCGCCTTCCAGTCGCGTCACGGCATCGCCGCCACCGGCGAGGTCGACGCGGCGACCGCCCAGGCACTCGGCCTGGCGACCGCTGCCCCCGCGGCGGCCGCCAACCTCGCTGCCACCGGCCTGACCGTCGGCGCGCAGGGCGACCACGTCAAGGAACTGCAGAACAAGCTGATGGCCTTCGGTGTGTACGTGCCCGGCGGCGCCGACGGCATCTTCGGCCAGGCGACCAAGACCGCCGTCTCCCACTTCCAGCGGTGGAACGGGCTCGCCGTCTCGGGCGTCGTCGACGCCGCCACGGCTGCCAAGCTCCGCCTCACCGGTTCGAGCGCCGGCTCCGGCGGCTCGGCCCCGTCCGGCGTCGCCAGCACGAGCTACGTCGGCCTCAAGAACGGCTCCCGGGGCGACAAGGTCAAAGAACTGCAGCAGGCGCTCGCCCGCGCCGGCATCACCGTGCGCGGCGGTGCCGACGGCATCTTCGGCCAGTACACCGCCGCCGCCCTGACCAGCTATCAGCAGGCGCAGGGACTGGCCGCCACCGGCGTGGTCGACGACCAGGTCGTCTCCAGGCTCGGCCTCGGTTCCGGCGGTGCCGCCCCGGCCCCCGCAGCACCGGCCGCTCCGGCGCCGTCAGCGGGCTACGCCGGGCTGAAGGTCGGTTCCACCGGTCCGCTCGTCAAGGATCTCCAGCGGGCGCTGATGAACACCGGATTGACGCTCCTCGGCGGCGCCGACGGGTCGTTCGGCAACGCCACTCGCTCGACGCTGATCCTCTTCCAGCGGGTCAACGGCTTCCCCCAGACCGGCGAGGTGTCGGCCCGTGACGCGTCGACGCTCGGCCTCGGTGGGGGCACGCCGACCGCGCCGCAGGGTGTGTCCGGTGGCGGCGGTTTCGCCGTCTACGGCGAGCGCGGCGATCGGGTGAAGAGCCTCCAGCAGTCGCTCGTCCGCGCCGGCATCAGCTTCGCCGGGGGCGCCGACGGGATCTTCGGTGCCGCGACGGCGGGGGCGATCCTCGCCTTCCAGCGCCGCGAGGGTCTGCCGGCGACCGGCAAGGTCGACCAGGCAACGGCCAACCGTCTGGCGCTCGGCGCGGCCGGTGCCCCGGCTCCGCCCACGGCTGCCGGCGTCAACATCGACGTCTTCCCGGTCCAGGGTCAGTGCTGGTTCGGTGACACGTGGCGGGCGCCGCGTGGCGGTGGCCGCACGCACGAAGGCGTCGACATCATCGCCGCCAAGGGAAACCGGCTGTACGCCGCGGTCAGCGGGACGATCTCCAAGATGTACCACGACTACCCGGGCGCCCTGTCCGGCAACGGCTTCCGCATCGCCCAGGACAACGGCACCTACTTCACCTACTTGCACCTCGACTCGTTCGCTCCCGGCATCGACGTCGGAGCCAAGGTGACGGCTGGACAGGTCGTCGGCTACGTCGGCAGCACCGGCAACAGCGCCACCCCGCACCTCCACTTCGAGGTGCACCCGAACGGCGGCGCCGGCGTCAACCCGTACCCGTTGCTGAAGCAGATCGACGCCTGCGGTGTGACGGCGCCGCGCGGCTGACCGGCGGTCGGTGCGGCGTCGGGCCGGCGCCCAGCCACCCAGCCCCCAGCCACCCACCCCCCCCAGCGGCGAGCCCGCGGCGTCGCCAGCCACAGCCGGACCGGGCCCACCCGCTACGCTGCGCAGACAACTGAATCGCCGTTTCCAGCCGAGCGGGAGAGTCGTCGTTCGCGGCGGCGCCGAAGGAGCAACCTCCCCGGAATCTCTCAGGCCACCGGACCGCTCGGGTGAGGCACGCTGGAAAGTGCCCTCGTTCGCCGCCCGTGCGGCGGGCGGAGGCCGCCGACGGGGAAAGCTCGGATCGCCGGGTGAAACTCTCAGGCACCGATGACAGCAGGGGATGCACCGCCGCCAAGGAGGCTCCCCGTGTCCGATCCATCCGTGTCCGCTCCCCCGCGACTCACCGAGCTCACCGACCAGTTCGCCCATCGCCACATCGGGCCGACCCCCGACGAGATCGCCGTGATGCTGGCGGCGATCGGCGTCGACGACATCGACACGTTGATCGACCAGACCGTGCCGTCGTCGATTCGCGACGACGCCCCGCTCCCCCTCCCCGCCGGACGCACCGAGGTCGACGCGATCGCCCGGCTGCGCGGCATCGCCGCCCGCAACCGGGCCGTGACCAGCCTGATCGGGATGGGCTACCACGGCACCGTCACCCCGCCGGTGATCGCCCGCAACGTGCTCGAGGACCCCGCCTGGTACACCGCCTACACGCCGTACCAACCCGAGATCAGCCAGGGTCGGCTCGAAGCGCTGCTCAACTTCCAGACGCTCGTCACCGAGCTCACCGGGCTCGAGGTCGCCAACGCCTCGCTGCTCGACGAGGCGACGGCCGCCGCGGAGGCGATGGCGATGGCCCGCCGACAGGCGTCATCGTCGTCGTCGCGTTTCCTCGTCCACCGTGACACGCACCCCCAGACGATCGCCGTCCTGGCCACACGCGCCGAGCCGATCGGTGTCGAATTGGTGGTCGGCGACCTCGACGAGATCGATCACGCCGACGGGCTCTTCGGCGCCCTGTTCAGCCTGCCGACGTCGACCGGTGCGGTCACGGACTGGAGCGCGGCGATCGCCCGGGTTCACGATGCCGGGGCGTTGGCAATCGTCGCCGTCGATCCGTTGGCCAGTGTGCTGGTCACGCCCGCAGCGTCGATGGGTGCCGACATCGCCGTCGGATCCGCCCAGCGATTCGGCGTGCCGATGGCCTTCGGTGGACCGCATGCGGCGTTCATCGCCGCCCATGCCGGCGCCGCTCGGTCGCTGCCGGGACGGATCGTCGGCGTCAGCACCGACACCGCAGGGCGGCCCGCGCTGCGCCTCGCCCTGCAGACCCGCGAGCAGCACATCCGCCGGGAGAAGGCGACGTCGAACATCTGCACGGCGCAGGTGTTGCTCGCCAACATCGCCGGTCTGTACGCCGCCTGGCACGGTCGCGACGGGTTGGCGCGGATCGCTGAGCGGGTGCAGTTGCTGACCTCGATCACCGCCGCCGGTCTGCGCGCCGGCGGTGCGGCACTCGTCCACGAGACATGGTTCGACACGCTGGCGGTCACCGTGGCCTCTGCCGACGACGCCCTCGCCGCGGCACTCGCCGCGGGTTACAACATCCGCCGGGTCGACGAGACGACCGTGGCGCTGACGTTCGACGAGACCTCGACGTTCGCCGACGTCACCGCCGTGGTCGCCGCGCTCGGCGGCACCATGCCGACCGACGACGAGTTCGACGCCCTGCCCGAGGGCGTGCCGGCGCACCTCCGCCGGTTCGACGACTTCCTCCCCCAGCAGGTCTTCGCCCGCCACCACAGCGAACACGAGATGTTGCGCTACCTGCGCCGGCTCAGCGACCGCGACCTGGCACTCGACCGCACGATGATCCCGCTCGGGTCGTGCACGATGAAGCTCAACGCCACGTCGGAGATGGTCCCGATCACCTGGCCCGAGTTCGCCGACGTCCACCCGTTCGCTCCCGAGGATCAGGTCGCGGGTTCACGCCAGCTGATCGACGAGCTCGAGCAGCACCTGGCGACGATCACCGGCTACGACGCGGTCAGCGTGCAGCCCAACGCCGGCAGCCAGGGCGAGTTCGCCGGGCTGCTCGCCATCCGCGCCTACCACCGCGATCGCGGTGACCTCGACCGCACGGTGTGCCTGATCCCGTCGAGCGCCCACGGCACCAACGCCGCGAGCGCGGTGATGGCCGGCATGCAGGTCGTCGTCGTGGCATGTGACGAGGCCGGCAACGTCGACTTGAACGACGTGCGGGCAAAGATCGCCCAGGTCGGTGACCGGCTGGCGGCGATCATGGTCACCTATCCGTCGACCCACGGTGTGTTCGAAACCGAGATCAGCGAGCTGTGCGCAATGGTCCACGACGCCGGTGGGCAGGTCTACGTCGACGGCGCCAACCTCAACGCGCTCGTCGGCCTCGCCCGCCCCGGGCGCTTCGGCGCCGACGTCAGCCACCTCAACCTCCACAAGACGTTCTGCATCCCCCATGGCGGCGGGGGCCCCGGCGTCGGCCCGGTGGCCGTGCGGTCGCACCTCGCCGCCTTCCTGCCCGGCCATCCGCTCGATCCGAAGGCGCCGGTCGGTGCGGTCGCGGCGGCCCCGTTCGGGTCGGCGGGGATCCTGCCGATCCCGTGGATGTACATCGAGATGATGGGTGGCGCCGGTCTGACGGAGGCGACGCGCGTCGCCATCACCGCCGCCAACTATCTGGCGGCGCGCCTCGATCCGCACTTCCCGGTGCTCTACCGCGGCGCCGACGGGCGGGTCGGCCACGAGTGCATCCTCGATCTGCGCCCGATCACCAAGCAGACCGGGGTCACCGTCGACGACGTCGCCAAGCGGCTGATGGACTACGGCTTCCACGCCCCGACGATGAGCTTCCCGGTGGCCGGCACGTTGATGGTCGAGCCGACCGAGAGCGAGGGCCTCGCCGAGCTCGACCGGTTCGTGGAGGCGATGGTCGCCATCCGGGGCGAGATCGACGACGTCGCCGCCGGACGCTGGCCGCTGGCCGACAGCCCGTTGCGCCATGCCCCGCACACCGCCGAGGACCTACTCGGCGAGTGGGAGCGCCCGTACCCGCGTGACCTCGGCGCCTTCCCGGTGCCGTCGCTGCGGGTGCAGAAGTACTTCCCCGCCGTGTCGCGCATCGACGGCGCCCAGGGAGACCGCAACCTCGTCTGTTCGTGCGCGCCGATCGAGGCGTACGAGGCATCCCTCCATGGCTGACCGTCGGGCGGCAGTAGGTTGGCGACGTGGCTGACGAGCGCACCGATCCGCTGGCCGACTTCTTCACCCTCCTGGCGACCCCCGTCGCCGGTGCCGTGCGGTCGGTCGAGCAACTCCGCCGCGGGGTCGACGAGTTCTTGCGCGGGGTGGAGAACTTCAACCGCACGATGGAGAACCTGAACGCCACCACCGAGCGCATCAACGGCCTGCTGGAGGAGCTCGAGCCGCCGCTGCGGGCGGCGATCCCGCAGGTGACGCGCACGGTGCAGACGGCCGATCAGGTGATGCAGGTGATCAGCGGCCCGGCGATGGCGGTCGCGCCGGGACTCGACCGGCTGGCCGAGACCTTGACCAACCCGGCGTTCGCTCAGCTGCCGAACCAGCTGACGCAGTTCTCCGAGGTGCTCGGCGACGTGGCGCGGCGGATGGGTCCGCTGTCGGCGATCGCCGAATCGGCGGGCGGCTTCCTCGGGCTGCGCCTGCCGCAGTCACCGTCGCGGAGCGCGGCGGAGGGGCCGTCGTCACGTGCCGACGCTCCTCCCCCACCGTCGAACCCGGCCGGCGCCGAGACGTCCGAGCCGTCGCCGCGGCCGACCGCCGGAGTCGGTACGGCGTCGATGCCGGCTGCCGCAGCGCCGCCGGCCGAAAGTCGTCGGCCTCGAAGTCGTCGGTGACGAAGTCGCCGGCCGAAGACGCCGGCCACGAAGTCGCCCACGAAGAAGTCGCCGGCCAAGAAGACGCCGGCCGAGAAGTCGTCGGTGAAGAAGTCGCCGGCTCGGCGGTCACGTCCGACGTCGTCGGATTGACGCTCGGCTCGCTCAGCCCACGAACGGGGTGGCGGCCACGCGGCCGGCCAGGTCCTTGCCGCGCACGTCGACGACGACCTGCGTGCCCTCCGTGATGTCGGGTGGGAGGAAGGCGAGGGCGATGCCGTGGCCGAGCACCGGCGAGAAGTTGCCGCTCGTCACCGCGCCGACCGGTGCGCCGTCGATCGTGACGGTGCAGCCGGCACGAGCCGGCCGCCGGCCGTCGGTGCAGATCCCGAACAGCCGCCGGGAGATGCCGCGCTGACGTTCGGCAAGCGCCGCCTCACGGCCGCGGAACGCCGGCTTGTCCCAGGCGACGACCCAGCCGAGCCCGGCTTGCAGCGACGTGATCCCGGGGCCGAGCTCGTGGCCGTGCAGCGGCAAGCCCGCTTCGAGGCGCAGCGTGTCGCGGGCGCCGAGTCCCGCCGGGGTGATGCCGGCACCGGCCAGCGCGTGCCACAGTGCTTCGGCCTGGTCGGCGGGCACGGCGATCTCGATCCCGGGCTCACCCGTGTATCCGGTACCGGCGACGGTGCAGGGCACGCCGCGCCATTCGAGCGCAGCGACCCGGAATCGACCGACGTCACCGGCGTCGGGGAACACGGTGGCGACGAGCGCCTTGGCGTCGGGGCCTTGGACGGCGATCACGGCACGGTCGTGGGTCGTGTCGACGCCCCCGATCGCCGCCCGCACGCCGTCGGTGTTGGAGGCGTTGGGCATCACGTCGAACGCGTGGGGGTCGTCGGGCCGCCACCACACGATGATGTCGTCGACCACCGAGGCGTCGTCGGGGTCGAGGAGGTGCGTGTACTGGGCACGGCCGGGGCCGACCTTGCCGAGGTCGTTGGTCAGCGTCGCCTGCAACACGGCGACGGCGTCGGGCCCGTCGACGCGGACCGTGCCGAGGTGCGACACGTCGAACATCACGGCGTGGCGGCGGCAGGCCAGGTGCTCGTCGATCGTGCCCGTGGGATAGGCGATCGGCATCTCCCAGCCGCCGAATTCGACCATCGTCGCGCCGGCGGCGCGATGGACGGCGTCGAGGGGTGAGTGCTCCAACGTCATCGGCTCCAACGTCGTCGGTGGGGCGTCAGCCGATGCGGCGACGTGCGGCCAGCTCGGCCGGCGCGGGATCGGCGGCGGCCCGGGTCGGGGCGAGATCTGCTTCGAGCTCGTCGCGCACGCCGCCGAGCGACAGCACGTTGAGCACACCCTGACCGTTCTTCAACACGTCGACCAGCTGGTCGCCGTCGCACAACATGACGCTGCCGCCGTCGATGACGATGTGTGCGGCGGCGATGTCGGTCGAGACGTGGAGGCGCAGGTACTCGAAGACCTTGCGCACCTGCTCGAGCTTGATGCCGGCGTCGAGGAGCTTCTTGATCGCCTTCAGCTCGAGGAGGTCGCTGTAGGAGTAACTGCGGCGGCTCCCGCTGCCACTGGCGTCACTCAACGAGGGTCGCAGCAGGTCGGTGCGTGCCCAGTAGTCGAGCTGGCGGTACGAGATGCCGACGACCTTGGCGGCCTGGGTGCCCGTGAAGCCGAGTTGTGGCAGCTCCCCGTCGAGATCCGACGCCTCGGGCGTACTTGCGTCCTCGGGTGTCTCCACGGTTCCTCCGGTTCGTCTGGCCAACGGGCCCCAACTGCCCAACTCCACGAACGTGACGTCGTTGGCGGTCGAGTTCCGGTGGAACTCCCACGGCCGTAACTACGCGGATGTGAGATCGCGAAGCTTAGGGAGTTCGGGCGACGCCGTCAACCACACACCTGCATCAGCGCCGCAACCACGCACCCGGCAACCCGGCGGTCGACCGCACCGGCAACCGGGCGGTCACCCGAAGTCTTCGGGGCTGACGTTCTCGATGAAGTCCTTGAACTCGTCGATGATCTCGGCGGCCTCGTCCTCGGTCTCGACCGGCGCGTCCTGGCCGACCGCGTCGATCAGTTCATCGGCGGCGAAGATCGGTGCCGCGCATCGGGCGGCGAGGGCGATGGCGTCGGATGGGCGCGACGACACGACCTTCGCTCCGCCGCCGGTCGTGAGGTGCAGTTCGGCGTAGTACGTGCGGTCACGGATCTCGGTGACGACGACCTTGTCGACGGACGCACCGAGCTCGCCGAGGACGTCGAGCATCAGGTCGTGGGTCAACGGGCGCGGCGGCACGACGCCTTCGAGGGCGTAATGGATCGCCGAGGCCTCGGCAGTGCCGATGTAGATCGGCAGCAGTCGATGGCGCCCGTCGGACTCGCGCAACAGCACCATCGGGGTGTTGGCGGGCATCTCGACCCGTACGCCGATGAGCTCGAGCGGAACCACGAGGCCACTGTACCGAGATGACCGGGGGTCTCGGACCGCGGCCAGGGCGACGTCGCCCTCAGTGCCCGCCGTGACGCCGGAGCGAGGAGCGCATCAGCGCCGAGCGCAGGCGGCCACCGACCTCTTCGAGCTCGATCAGCTCGGCGACGGCCTGGGCGCGGGCATCGGGATTGCGTTGCCGCAGCAGCGGCTGGATCAGCTGTTCGAGCAATCCCACCTCGCGATCGGCGGCGACGCGCCACCCGCGCAGATGGCGAGCCTCGACGCCGGCGTCGAGGAATCGCTTGCAGATCGTGGCGATCTCGACGGCGTCCTCGTCGAAGGGTTCGTCGCCCTTGCTCGAGGTGCCGACGACGACGCCGTAGGAACGCAGCTCGGTCAGCTGATCCCGCGACAGCCCGGCCATCGCGCACAGCTCGTCGAACGACAACAACAGGCCCGGCAGTACGGCGCCCGGTGCGGGCGCCGATGCCGCCGATGCGGCCGAGGTGACAGAGGTGGCAGGCCTGTTGCTGTCGTTCGACGCTCGATCAGCGGTCGATGCTGAGGGTTCGGTTGACGTCGAGGGTTGCAGAGGCGCCGAGACGGCGGGCGCGGGCCCGGTAGCCGTGCGTTGGAACAGTGCCGCCGCACCGGTCGGTTGGTCGCCCGCCGGGGGGCGTTGCCCGGCACTCGGGTGGCCTTCGGGGTGCGGGTGATCCTGCGGCTCGCCGACGTTCTTGATGCCCCGCGGCCGCGGGTTCTCGTTCGTCGGGTCGATCTCGCCGGAGTCGATGCGATCCTTGATCACCTTCAAGGGCAGGTAGTTCTCGCGCTGCTCGCGCAGGATGCAGCGCAACAGCTCGACGTCGTCGGCGTAGAACTTGCGGTAGCCCGACGCCGTGCGCTCGGGATCGATCAGCCCTTGGCTCTCCAGGAAGCGGATCTTGGAGATCGTGATGTCGGGGAACTCCTCGAGCAACAGGCCGAGGACCTCGCCGATCGAGAGGTGGGATCCGGTGGCCGTCGACGCGGGCGCGTCGGGATCAGCCATCGTGCCGCTCGAAGAAGACGAGCCGGAACTTGCCCACCTGGAGTTCGTCGCCGTGACGCAGCAGCAGACGCTCGATGCGCTCCTGGTTGACGTAGGTGCCGTTGAGCGAGGCCGCATCGCTGACGATGTAGCCGTCGCTGGTGCGTTCGATCTCGGCGTGGCGCCGCGAGACGGTGATGTCGTCGAGGCTGATCTCGGACTCGGGATGACGGCCGAGGCGGGTGGTCCGCTGCTCGAGCGGGAAGCGAGCTCCGGCCTGGGCGCCGGCGCGCACGATCAGCACCCCGACGTCGTTCGGCAACTCCCCCACCGGCACGACGACGTCGTCGTCGGTCCCCGGGGCGTCCTGCAACGGGTCGACCGTGCTCAACGTGATCGTGCGGTCGTCGAGTGAGTCGAGCGGAGACCCGCAGCTCGAGCAGAACGCGCTGTCGGGCGGGTTGCGGTGACCGCACTGGTTGCAGAACACGGAGGTGCTCAAGTCAGCCCTCCGTCAGCGCACGGTAGCCGTCGGCGTCCATCAGTCCGTCGAGGTCGCCAGCGTCGGCGAACTCGATCTTGCAGATCCAGCCGTCGCCGTACGGATCGCTGTTGAGCAGCTCCGGCGTCGACTCCAAGGCGTCGTTGACGTCGACGATCGACCCCGACAGCGGGGCGTAGATGTCGCTGACCGACTTCGTGCTCTCGACCTCGGTGAACGAGTCACCCGACGTCACCGCCTTGCCCCGCTCGGGGATCTCCACGAAGACCACGTCGCCGAGGGCGTCCTGGGCGAACTCGGTGATGCCGATCGTGGCGACGTTGCCGTCGACGCGCACCCATTCGTGGTCGGTCGAGTAGCGGAGTTCGGGCGGAATGTTCATGGGAGCAACCGTACCTGGCTTCACTCGGCGGCAGGAGTTGGGTGAGCGCGCTCGACCCGACCCTGCACGATCGCCCGGCGCACCTGCGGAATATAGGCGATCCCGGTCGCATAGCTGAGTACCAGCCCGGGGATGCCGAGGATCCACGTGGCGATCATGAAGATGTCGGCGCCGGCGATGTCGCTGTTGCCCATCAAGAACCCGGGTACGGCGAACATCAACAGGAACGTCGCCAGCTTGCCGAGATAGGTGACGTCGATCCGCGGCATCTTGAACACGACCGTCGCCACCGCCATCATCATGCCGACGGCGACCTCGCGCACGAGCACGGCGATGCCGAACCACAGCGGCATCGAGCCGTCGACGAGGATCGCCGTGACGGCGACGAAGAACATCAGCCGATCGACGGTCGGGTCGAACACCTTGCCGAACTCGCTGACCTGGCCGAGGCGGCGGGCGAGATAGCCGTCGACCCAGTCGGTGGCGCCGAGGGCGCCGAGCATCCACCCCGCACCCGCCCGGTTGTCGCGCCCGAACAGCAGGTAGAGGAAGATCGGCAGGCACAACAGGCGCGCCAGCGTGAAGAGGTTGGGGATCGTCAGCATCCCCTGGAACATCGACGGCGGCGCCGCAACGGCGATCGGGTGCTCGGCGGTCACCGCGCCAGCGTACGAGGGCCCGGCGTCGGAGGGCCAGCAGTATGGTGCGGGCCATGACCACGGTGTTCACGAGGATCATCGACGGCGAGCTCCCCGGCGAGTTCGTCTGGCGCGACGACCGGTGCGTGGCGTTCTTGTCGATCAACCCGATGGCGCCGGGACACACTCTCGTCGTGCCGATCGAGGAGATCGACCACTGGGTCGACGCCTCCCCCGACCTCATGGCCCACCTCTTCGCCGTCACCCACCGGATCGGTCTCGCCCAGCGGGCGGCGTTCGACTGCGAACGGGTGGGCGTCATCATCGCCGGCTACGAGGTGCCGCACACCCACATCCACGTCGTGCCCACGTCGTCGATGAGCGAGCTCAGCTTCGCCAACGCCGCTCGCTCGGTCGCCCCCGAAGAACTCGCCGCGTGGGGTGCGCGGTTGCGTGATGCGCTGGCGGGGCCGGCGATCGACGGGATCAGCTGATGCCCGGGATGACCGCGGCCGAGGTCGACGGCTTCCTCGGCGAGCCGGGGCACCTGCTGCGCCTCGCCACCAACGGCACCGACGGCTTGCCGCGGGTGGTGCCGATCTGGTTCATCCACCGCGACGGGGCGATCTTGTTCACGCCGCGGGCACGCTCGGCGTGGCTCGCCGACCTGCGCGCCGATCCCGGCGTGTGCGCCACGATCGACGAGCGTGAGGCGCCGATGCGCAAGGTGATCGCCCGCGGGCGAGCCGAGCTCGTGCACGACCTCGGCGACGACGACGCCTGGCGCGACCTGTACCGCGAGATCGCCTGCCGGTACACGCCCGAACGCTTCGCCGACGCCTACCTCGACGACACGATCGCCGAGCCGCGGGCGCTGTACCGGCTGGTGCTCGACGGGGCCGACGTGGCGACGTGGCGGATGCCGCTCGCCGATCAGGGCGAGAACCCGCTGGCGGTCTGGTCGAAGCAGTACTACCACCGCGACGCCGACTGACCCGGCGCCGCTCCCCGACCGCGCTCTTGCCGCTTTCTTGCCGCTCAGCCGACGGCGTCGACGAGGTCGGGGCGGTTGTTGCGGACGTTGTTGACGTCGGGCGACACGGGGTGCATCGTCAGCAGGTCGTCGGCGGCCGGATCGAGCATCGCCTTCAGGGCGTCGAGGTCGGCGAACGTCGGGTCGAGCCACGTCGCCCATTCGTCGGGCGAGAGGATGACCGGCATCCGGTCGTGCACCGGTCGCATGGTCTGGTTGGCCGACGTCGTGATGACCGTGACGCTGTGCAGGAAGCGACCCTTGTCGTCGTCGGGATCCTTCCAGGCGGTCCACAGGCCGGCGACGGCGAGTGGTGCGTCGTCGACGCGATGGATGAACATCGGCTGTTTGGCGGGCTTGCCCTTGGCGGTCTTCGGGCCGTCCTCGGCGCCCGCTTGCCACTCGTAGAAGCCGGCCATCGGGACGATGCAGCGCTTCTTCTTCAACAGCGCTTTGAACGCCGGCTTCTCGGCGACCGTCTCCGAGCGGGCGTTGATCATCCGCGAGGCGATCTTGCGGTCCTTGGCCCAACTCGGGATCAGGCCCCAGTGGAAGGCGTCGACGCGGTTCGTGCCATCGCCGTTGGCGACGACGGCGTACACGTCCTGTGTGGGGGCGACGTTGAAGTTCTCGCCGAGCGATTCTGCAGCGGGCTCGGTCGGCACGACGCCGTCGAAGTAGGCGGCGATGCGGTCCGGGCCGGCGGTGGAGACGAAGCGACCGCACATGCGTCCGACCCTACCCCTCACCTGATGTGGTGAGCGATGAGCGCACCGGGTGCACGCATCGCTCATCGGAGGTGACAGGCTGACGCGATGGAGGGTTCGTTCACGTTGGGGGTCGACCTCGACGGCGTCGTTGCCGACCACACGCGGCGGTTCCGGGAGATCCTCGCCGACATCCGCGGCGTCGACCCCGACACCTATTCGCTCGAGCGGTCGTGGGACTTCGTCGAATGGGACGTCGGCGCCGAGGAGTACGGCGCACTCCACCGGCGGGCGGTGATGGACTACGACATGTTCCGCACGATGGAGCCGATCGAGGGTGCCGCCGACGCCCTCTGGCGGCTGTCCGACGCCGGCGTGTGGATCCGCATCATCACCCACCGGTTGTACGTCAACTGGGGCCACGAGAAAGCCGTCGGCGACACCGCCTGGTGGCTCGACGCCCACCGCATCCCCTATCGCGACCTGTGCTTCCTCGGCGCCAAGCCCGAAGCGGAGGCCGACGCCTACATCGAGGACGCGCCCCACAACATCGCCCAGTTGCGCGACACCGGCAATCCGACGATCGTGTTCGACCAGCCGTACAACCGCCACCTCGAGGGGCCCCGGGCCACCTCGTGGGACGAGGTGGAGGCGATCGTCCAGGGTCTCGTCGCCGAGCACGACGGCCGGTTCGAACCGCAGTTGCCGGGCCTCGACGCCGATTCGTCACGGATCCTCCGCCACCAACAGTCGCCCTGACGTCGCCGCCCGAGACCGTGGTGCGAGACCGTGCTGCGAGACGGTGCTCCGAGACGGTGCTGCGAGACGGTGCTGCGAGACGGTGTGCGGGACGGTGCTGCGGCTGGGTGTGCGCACATGTTCACGAGTCTGAAATCGTGGAGGAACACCGCCTTCGTACGGTGCCGTCATGCCCTTCGTCACCCCGCCGTCCTGGAAGACGCCGTTGAAGACCACCCCGCTCAAGGCGACCCCGCCGAAGGCGACGCCGACCAAGCTCACGCCGCTCCGATCGCCCCGTCGCTGACGTCGCCCCCGAGGGTGGTCGCACCGCCGTTCAGTCGCTGCCGTTCAGTCGCCGGCGCGGGAACGGATCGCCGTCGGACCGAACGTGGTCTTGCACGACGTGCACCAGAACGCCTGCTCGAACTCGCGACCGCAGTCGGCGTGCACGAGCACGGCGCTGCGGGCACCGTCGCCGAACCACGAGTCGCCCCACCGCAGCAACGCGACGAGCGCCGGTGACAGCTCGACGCCGGCCCGGGTGAGGCGGTAGTCGTAGCGCGGCGGATGCTCCTGGTACGGCACTCGCTCGAGCACACCCGCCTCGACGAGCCACTTGAGGCGCTTCGCCAGCACCGGCCGTGACACGCCGAGATCCTCGCACAGGGCATCGAAGCGGCGGATGCCGCGGAACACGTCGCGCAGCACCAGCAACGCCCAGCGGTCGCCGACGATCGAGGCGACGGCCGCGATCCCGGCGTCGGGTTCGGCGCCGTCAGGTGCGGTCATCGGGTGCACGGTACCGCTGACCGGTCTGACCGCCGCCCGGGGCCGGAGCACCCGGCAGGCGTCGGCGGGACGTGGACCGCGAGGGCTAGCGTCGGCGGTGAGCCGAGGAGGGTTCCATGACATCGCTTGCCGACCGTCCGAACAGTGCGTTGCTCGTGATCGACATGCAGCGTGGGGTCGTCGCCAACGCCCACGAGGTCGATCGTGTCGTCGGCAACATCAACCTGCTCGTCGACAAGGCGCGTGCCGCCGACGTGCCGATCGTCTGGATCCAGCACAACGGCGCCGAGATGGCCGAGGGAGCGCCCGACTGGGAGTACGTCGACGCGCTGACCTTCGGCGAGGGCGAACCGGTCGTGCAGAAGCAGTACGGCGACTCGTTCGAAGACACCGACCTCGAAGCCGTGCTCGCCGAGCGAGGCGTCGGACGGCTCGTCGTCACCGGCGCCCAGACCGACGCCTGCATCAGGTCGACGCTCCACGGCGCCCTCGCTCGCGGGTACGACGTCACCCTCGTCGGCGACGCCCACACGACCGAGGACATGCGCCAGTGGGGCATGCCGATCGATCCGGAGCAGGCGATCGCCTACACCAACATGTACTGGTCGTACACGGGCGCGCCGGATCGCACGGCGACCACCGTCGACGCCGCCGACGTCGAGTTCGCCGGCTGATGTCGCACTCGCGCCGGTTCGGACGCTGACGTCACGCTGCCGTGCCTCGGCTGATCGTGGCGCGACGCCGATGCCGACGCCGATCGTCGGGTCTGGTGCTGGTCGCCGCGCTGGCGGTCGCCGCGGGATGCAGCGGGAGCGACGGCGCCTCGCCGGCGATCACCGACAGCACGCTGCCCGTCGCCGGATCCTCGGCGGACCCGATCGCCACGGTCGGCACTGCGACAACCGATGCTGTGCGCGACGGGTCGGTGCCGGCCAACGCGGTTCCGGCCGGCACAGCGACGACCGGCACCGCGACGACCGACACGGCGACGACCGGCACAGCGACGACCGCGGTCGGGTCGGTCGACGATCTGGCATCGGTGACGTGTGCGCGGACCGGTGTCGTCGTCGCCGGATCCGTCGCCTCGCCACAGCTCGTCGAGGCGTCCGGGCTCGTCGCCAGCCGTCGCCACCCGGGCGTGCTGTGGTCGCACAACGACGGTGACGACGCACGGCTGTTCGCGGTCGGCGTCGACGGCGGCGATCTCGGCGAGTTCCCGCTGGAGACCGACGGCGTGCGCGACATCGAGGACATCGCCGCCGTCGGCAGCGTCGGTGGCGACACGCTGCTGCTGGCCGACATCGGTGACAACCGACTCGAGCGAACCTCGGTCAGCATCGTGCGTGTGGCCGAACCCGACCCGTCGTCGCCGGGCACGGTGTCCGACGTCGAGGTGCTGACGTTCGTCTACCCCGATCGGCCGCACGACGCCGAGACGCTGCTCGTCGACCAGCGGACGAACCGGCTGGTCGTGGTGACCAAGGAGCAGCACGTCGACAACGCCGGGCGACCCGACGCCGTCGGGCGCACGATGCCCTCGTTCGTGTTCGACGGGTCGCTCGACGAGCAGGTCGCCGGGCCGGCGACGCTCGAGTTGGTGGGGACGATCGACACCATCGGCCTCGAGGATCGTGTCGCCGCGCCGGTCCCCCATCCGGCGTCGTTGCTCGGCTTCGGCGGCATGGTCACCGGCGGCGACGTGTCGCCCGATGGCAGACTCATCGCCCTGCGGACCTACGAGGCGCTGTGGCTGTGGGCGCGAGCCGACGGGCAATCCGTCGCCGAGGCGCTGACGACACCCGGGGCGCTGCCGTGTCTCGTGGAGACCGCCATCGAGCGTCAGGGCGAGGCGGTCGCCTTCGTCGACGACGCCCTGGTGACGATCAGCGAGGGCGAGCATCCGCTCGTCCACCTCCTCGCCCACCCCTGATCCCTCGCCCAGCCCTGATCGCGGTGTCGGCACCGGCCACTCGGATCCGCCATGGGGCAGCCTTGCTAGGTTCGGCGGGTTCCCCCAACCGAAGGAGTTCTGTGAGCCAGATCGCATCCCCCGTTGCCCGCCCGCGTCCACTCGTCCTCGTCGACCTGATCCCGGCCGTTCGCAGTCGTACGCTGCTCCTCGTCGTGGCCGGTGCGCTGTTCACCGCCGCCGCCTCGCAGATCCGCATCCCACTCGGTTTCACACCGGTGCCGATCAACCTCGCCACGTTCGCCGTCGTCCTCACCGGCGGCGCACTCGGCGCCCGCCGGGGCGCGGCGTCGATGGGTCTCTATCTCGCCTGCGGATTGATCGGGCTGCCGTTCTTTGCCGACATGAGCAACGGCTGGACGTACTTCACCGGCGCCACCGGCGGCTACCTCGTCTGCTACCCGGTGATGGCGGCGATCGTCGGGTTGGCCGCCGAGCGCGGCCGCGATCGCAACGTCGTGCCGTTCGTCGGCTCGATCCTGCTCGCCAACGCCGTCGTCTACCTCGTCGGCTCGGCGTGGCTGGCGCACGTGATCGGCGTGCCGATGTTCGGCAGCGAGGGCAGCGCCTGGGCGCTCGGTGTGCGGCCGTTCCTCGCCGGCGACGTCGCCAAGATGCTCGCCGCCGGCCTGCTGTTTCCGGCGGCCTGGCGCTTCGTCGACCGCGACGCCTGATCACGGAGCGCTGACGGCGGGGACCGCACGGGACCGGACGGAGACCGGCGCCGCCGAAGCGGCGGGCCGGTCCCCCGGTTCCCGTTGTCGGGCTGGGGAGATTCGAACTCCCGACCTCTTGTCCCCCAGACAAGCGCGCTAACCAAGCTGCGCCACAGCCCGTATGTGTGGAGCGCCGACTCTATCGACCGATCCCCCGGACATGCTCCCGAGATGAGCGAAAGGCCCACATCCGGTGCGTTCGCTCATCGCCAGCGACCCGGGCCGGGCGGAATGTGGGTCGCGATGAGCGAAAGGCCCGCATCCGGTGCGTTCGCTCATCGCGACCGACTCGAGTCCGGCGGACATGCTGGCTCGCGATGAGCGAAAGGCCCGTATCCGGTGCGTTCGCTCATCGCGTCGGGTGCGATCGTCGGGTCAGGGGCGGGTGTCGAGCTCGGCGAGGGCCTTCTTCGGGGCGGTGAGGCGGAAGGAGGCGTCGAGGAGCTCGTCGACCTCGGTCCAGTCGGTGTGCTGGTCGAGGTCGAGGCCGAGCCATCCGGAGGGCCCGAGGTAGGCGGGGATGAAGACCCGCGGATCCTCCACCAGCGCGGCCCGGTCGCTCGGATCCGCCAGCACGATCAGGGCCTGGTCGTGGGGGAACCACTCGCCGTCACGGCGCACCGAGCCGCCGTAGTAGGCGAAGACCTTGCCGGTGTAGAACGCCGGGCGACCGTGGGAGACCTTCTCGGCGCTCGCCGGGTACTGCAGTGCCAGCCCGCGCACCTGGGCGAGGATCGGGTCGTCGTCGTCGAACATCTTCGGGTGTGCCACGACGCGAGCGTAGGCATCCACTCGATCCGGCCGAAGGACCTGCCGGAACGTGCCCCCCGATCAGGTGAAGATCTGGACCAAGCGCCAGCCGAGGTAGGCGACGACGGCGACGACCAACAGCTTGAAGTGCCACGGTGCCGACTCGTCGTCGGCCTCGTTGCTCGTCGGCGCCTCGACGGTCCGACCACACGACGGGCACGTACCGTCCTCGTTCATCGAGTTCGGCGTCCAGTACTTGGCGCATTCCTCACACCAGGGCATCGGGTGCTCCGTTACTGGCGCTTGCGGACGCGCAGCTTGATCGCCGTCGCCCCGAGCCCGAACTCCTCGCGGATCGTCCGCTCGATGAAGCGCAGGTAGGTGTGGGGCACGTCGCGGTTGACGAACAGGGTGAACGTCGGCGGATCGATGGCGCCCTGCACGGCGTAGAGGATCTTGGCACCGCCGCCGATCGGTTGGCGCTGCTGGGCGGCGGCGATCACCTTGTTGACGTCGCGGGTCGGGACCCGTGTGTGGTACTGGCTGATCGCCTCGCGCAGGCGGGGTCGCAGGCGGTCGACGTTCTTGCCGCTCAGCGCCGAGATCTTGACCACCGGGGCGTCGCCGAGGAACGCCAGCATCCGCTTCAGCTGGGCGGTCACGTCGAGGCGCGCCTCGGTGCCGACGAGATCCCACTTGTTGAGGACGAGGACGATCGGGCAACCGGACGCGTCGACACGCTCGGCGAGGCGCTGGTCCTGGGCGGTGACACCGACGGTGGCGTCGATCACCAGCAGGGCGACGTCGGCGTCGTCGATCGACCGCAGCGCCCGGACGAACGAGTAGTACTCGGCGGAATCGTCGATGCGGCCCTTGCGGCGCATGCCGGCGGTGTCGATGAAGACGACCGGGCCGTCCTCGGTCTCGACCAGCGTGTCGATCGAGTCGCGAGTGGTGCCGGCCATGTCGTGGACGACCGAGCGGTCCTCGCCGACGAGGCGGTTGAACAGCGTGCTCTTGCCGACGTTGGGCCGTCCGACGATTGCCACCCGGGGGACGGTCGGGGCCTCGCTGTCGTCGTCGACGGCTTCGTCGTCGAGCGACCACGGCGACGTCGGACGGTCGACGGGACGGCGCAGCTCGTCGGGAAAGCGCTCGAGCACGACGTCGAGCAGGTCGCCGGCGCGCCGCCCGTGCAGCGCGCTGATCGGGATCGGCTCGCCCAGCCCGAGGCCCATGAACTCCCAGATCTCGTGCTCGCGGCGGTCGTTGTCGGACTTGTTGGCGACGACGAGCACGTCGGGACGGGTGCGCCGCAGCCAGGTCGCCATCACCTGGTCGTCGTCGGTCAGGCCGACGGAGGCGTCGACGACGAAGAGGACGACGTCGGCGTCGTCGACGGCGGTCTCCACCTGGCGGCTGACCTTGGCGTCGAGGTCGTCGCCGCCGGGCATCCAGCCACCGGTGTCGACGAGGCGGAACGGCACGTCGAGCCAGTCGGCTTCGAGGTCCTTGCGGTCGCGGGTGATCCCCGGGCGGTCCTCGACGATCGCCTGCTGGCTGCCGACGATGCGGTTGAACAGCGTGCTCTTGCCGACGTTGGGTCGTCCGACGATGACGACGGTCGGCAACCGCCGCTCGCCCTCCAGATCGGGCTGGGCGTCGACCGCGTCGGGCTGGCCGTCGCCGGCGTCGGGCGGTGCGTCGACCCCGTCGGGCGGTGCGTCGACCCCGTCGGGCGGTGCGTCGCCGCGGGTCAGGTCGAGGTCGGACGTCTCGAGGGCGTCGGCGGAGGTGTTGAGGGTTTCGTCACTCATGTCGGCACGTTCTGCTGGAGGATGGTCGCGGGGTCGCCACCCGTGTTGTGGGTCGACGGCTCGAGCGCTCGCCGCAGGGCGATGCCGTCGGTGGCGATCACCTCGACCGCGCGGGGCAGGTCGGTCACGGTCACCCCGTCGAGGAAGCGGCCCTCGTCGGACAGGCAGACGTCGGGCAGCAGGTAGCGGTGGCCCTCGGGTTGGGCAGCCAGGACGCGGGTGACGTCCTCGCCGGTCAGCAGGCCGGTGACGCCGGTGTTGCCACCGAAGAACCGGTTGTCGACCGCGATCACCCGCACGTCGTCGCGCCCCAGCGTGGCGATCAGCGGGCCGATGACCGGGGCTCCGAGCTCGCCGGTGAGCACGCCGACCGGTGCCGTGCGCCGCGGGCGGAGGGCGACGTTGCTGGTCTCGGCCGCCTGACCGGCGCCGCAGGCGCGCAGGCTCGTGTAGGCGGTCGGGTTGGGTGGTGCGTCGACCGCGGCGAAGAAGCCGCGGCGGACACCGGTGGCGTCGGCGGCGTGGCCGAGGAACTCTGCTTCGAACGTGCGCGCCATGCCGATCCCGTCCTCGTGCATGGGGAACCCGTCGTAACGGTCGGCGGTCGGGAACGCGACGTCGGCCATCAGGTAGTACTCGTCGGCGGCGTACACCATCCGGCGGCCGAGGGTGGTGAGGAACACGTCCTGCCAGTCGGCGACGAGGTCGACCACGGCACGTGCCTCGTCGCGGTGTGGAAGCGCATCGACGCCTCCGGGTTGAACTTCGAGATGCCGAGCGGGACGAGCGCCACCGATTCGAGTTCCGGGTACTGGTCGAGGATGCCGGCCATCGTGTCGGCCAGCACGGCGCCGTCGTTGACGCCCGGGCAGACGACGACCTGGCCGCGGACGGCGATGCCGTGGTCGAGCAGTGCCCGCAGCCAGCGCAGGCTCATCGCCCCACGGGGGTTCTTCAGCATGTGGCTGCGCACGTCGGGGTCGGTGGCGTGGATGCTGACGTGCAGCGGCGACAGTCGCTCGGTCACGACCCGCTCGAGGTCGGCCTCGGTGAAGCGGGTGAGGGTGGTGAAGTTGCCGTACAGGAACGACAGGCGGTAGTCGTCGTCCTTGAGGTACAGACTGCGGCGCATCCCCTTGGGGAGCTGGTAGATGAAGCAGAACTCGCAGTGGTTGTCGCACGTGCGGACGCGGTCGAAGACGGCGCTCGAGACGTCGACGCCGAGCCGCTCCCCCGGCAGCTTGGTGATCGCCATCGACAGGGCGAGCCCGCCGCGACGGACCTCGAGGTCGACGTCGGCCTCGTCGGTGCCGAGCTGCCATTCGATGATGTCGCGCGGCATCGTGCCGTTGAGTTGGACGATCTCGTCACCGACGCTGAGTCCGGCCTGATCGGCCGGCGATCCGGGCGTCACGGCGATCACCCGCGGCGCGAGCGAGCGCGGGCCCGAGGGCGCGTGCGGTTCGGCGGTGGCGACCGGGGACATCGGGTTCAGGCTACCGGTGACGCTTGCTCGGTAGATTGGACCTGCAATGTCCTCCACTGCTCCGGAGCCCGGCGTTCGCCAGGTGCTCCTCGCCCAACCCCGCGGGTTCTGCGCCGGCGTCGAGATGGCGATCAAGGCGCTCGCCTGGATGGTCCGCACGTTCCCGCCGCCGGTGTACTGCTACCACGAGATCGTCCACAACAAGATCGTCGTCGACCGCTTCGTCGACCAGGGTGTGATCTTCGTCGACGACGTCGCCGACGTCCCCGTCGGCAGCCCGATCATGCTCTCGGCGCACGGCTCGGCACCCGAGGTCGTCGAGGCGGCGCGCAGCCGCGGCTCGTACGTCGTCGACTCGGTGTGCCCGTTGGTGACCAAGGTCCATCACGAGGTCAAGGTGCGAGCCGGCAAGGGCTATCGCATCGTCTACGTCGGCCACGAGGGGCACGAGGAGGCGGTCGGGACGATGGCCGTGGCGCCACAGTCGATCGACCGGGTGGAATCGGTCGCCGAGGTCGACGCCCTCGAACCCGACGGCAAGCCGGTCGCGCTGCTGGCGCAGACGACGCTGTCGCACCGCGACTGGGAAGGCGTCGCGGTGCGCGTCAAGGAGCGTTTCCCCGACGTGTGGACGCCGGGTCGCAGCGACCTCTGCTTCGCCACCACCAACCGTCAGACGGCGCTCGTCGAGCTCGCCCACCGTTGCGACGCCATCGTCGTCATCGGCTCGGCCAACTCGTCGAACACGCGGGCGCTGGAGAAGTTGGCCCGCGAGGAGGGCTGCCGCCGGGTGTATCGCGTCAACGCCGCCGACGACCTCCCGGGCGATCTCTCCGGGATCGTCGGCGTCACCGCCGGCGCCTCGGCACCCGAGGAGCTCGTGGAGGAGGTCATCGCCTTCCTCGCGCCGTCGGAGGGGATCGAACTCGTCGACGTCACCGAGGAGGACGAGTACTTCCCTCCCCCGCGCAACATCCGCGAGCTGCAGACGGCGATCGAGGGCGCCTCGACCGTGTTGCTCGGGGGCAGCGTGCTCGACCGCCCGGGGATGGACGACCGCAGCCTCGGCGCCAGCGAAGTGCTCGCCAGCCTCTCGTCGTGAGCGTGACATCAGGGGTCTGACCCCTCATGTAACGCCTGGTGATGTCACGCCCGGTGATGTCACGCCGGGTTGTGTGATGGTCAGTTGCGGGGGACTTCCGACCACGGGCGGTCGCGGTCGACGCGGACGTCGCCGGGCAGGCCGAGCACACGCTCGCCGAGGATGTTCTTCATCACCTCGGTGGTGCCGCCCTCGATCGAGTTGGCCCGGCTGCGCAGGAACGCCTTCTGCAGCGTGTCCGACCCCATCGCCGTCTCCGGGCGGATCATGTCGTAGCTGCCGTACAGCATCCCCTCGGCGCCCATCAGGTCGACGACCTCGTCGTAGATGTCCTTGTTCAGGTCGGCCGACGCCATCTTGCCGATCGAGCCCTCGGGGCCCGGGTCGCCGAGCTTGCGCTGCTGGTTGGCACGGATGTTGGTCAGGCGCAGCACCTCGGCGCGGATCCACAGCTTCATCACCGTCGTCGCGGGCCTCGGCGCGTCCTTGCGTTCCTCGGGCAGCTCCGGTCCACGTCTTGACCAGCGCACCGATCGTGCCGGAGCCCTTGGCGGGGATGGCGCCGCCGATCGACACCCGCTCGTTCATCAGCGTCGTCAGCGACACGCGCCAACCGTCGCCGGGACTCGCCGAGCATCTCGGAGTCGGGGATGCGTGTGTCGGTGAAGAACACCTCGTTGAACTCGGCCTCACCGGTCATCTGGCGCAGCGGACGGATGTCGACGGTCGGGTCCTGCATGTCGACGACGAACGCCGTCAGCCCGGCGTGCTTGACGGCCTCAGGATCGGTCCGCACGACGAGCAGACCCCACTTCGACAGGTGGGCCAGCGTCGTCCACACCTTCTGACCGTTGACGATCCACTCCTCGCCGTCCTTGATGCCCGGTCGACGACAGCCCGGCGAAGTCGGACCCCGAACCGGGCTCGGAGAACAGCTGGCACCAGATCTCCTCGCCGGTGAACAGCGGGCGCAGGTAGCGCTGCTTCTGCTCCTCGCTGCCCCAGGCGACGACCGTCGGACCGCGTCATGCCGTGGCCGATCGGGTTGCGGTAGCATCGGGTTCGGCCCGCCGGCGCCGAAGATCCGCTCGTTGATCAGTCTTCTGCAGCTTCGGCGACAGCCCGAGGCCGCCGTGGCCGTCGGGGAAGTGGACCCACGCCAGGCCGCGGTCGAACTGCTCGCCGAGGAACACCCGGTCGTCGGTGGACTCGGGAGGGAACGACGTCAGCAGATCGTCGAGGAGGTCGCTGACGTGCTGCTCGTCGGTGGTGAGGGTCTCGGTGGCTTCGATCGCAGTCATGCCGCGCAACCTGACCAAGCGCTCGCCCTGCCACCGAACCCGACAACGAGTCCGCCGGCTCAGTTGAACACCGACAGGGCGGCGTCGATCTCGTCGGCCTCGGCAGCGGCCAGCTCGGAGTACCTCGCCGCGCAGCTTCATCACGATGCCGAGGCGCAGCAGGTCGCCGCGGTTTCGAACCGCACCCTTGAGGTTGTTCAGCGTGCGGACGACGATCTCGCGATTCGGGGTCGGGTCGAGATGGGCGTCGTGCCACGGCATCCGGCCGGCGGTCACCTGCTCGAACAGCCGTCGCGCCCCGGCCCGGTCGAGTCGCCGGCCGCCGTCGAAGGGGTCGAAGAACACGTCGCCGTCGTCGGCCACACCGACGAGGAAGTGGGCCGGCATGCCGACCCCGACGAGCTTCACCCCGACCCGGCGGGCGACCTCGATCATCACCACCGACAGCGTGATCGGGATGCCCTGGCGGGTGGCGAGGACCCGGTCGAGGCACGAGTTGCGCCAGTCGTAGTAGTCGCGGCGGTTGCCGGCGAAGCCCTCGACGTCGAAGAGGTGCCGGGCGACGCCGTCGGCGGTCGGGGTGGCGCACTCACCGGCCAGCAGATCGAGCGCAGCCAGCCACTCGATGACGTCGAGATCGGGCCGCAGGCGGGCGGCGATCAGCAGGCACGCCTCGTCGAGCTGCACCTCGTTCGGGGCGCCCGCCATCAGTTCGGCGAACCGTCCTCGACCCATGGGGGAACGGTATCGGTCGGCTACCTTGCGCCGCATGTACCCCGGTGCGCACATCTCCCAGCCGGCGACAAGCCGGCCCTGATCATGGCCGACTCCGGCTTCACCCAGACGTACGCCGAGCTCGACGCCGCGGCCAACCGCCTGAGCCGGTTGCTGCGCGCCGCCGGGTTGCAGCCGGGCGACCACATCGCCATGTGCATGGAGAACCACGACCGCTACCTCGAGATCGTCTGGGGCTGCCACTACGCCGGGCTGGTCTACACGTGTGCCTCGTCGCGCCTCACGAGCGGCGAACTCGACGTACATCATCAACGACTGCGGGGCGAAGGCCTTCATCACCTCGAAGTACAAGGCCGACCAGGCCGTGGAGATCGTCGCCAACACGCCCGATGTCGGCCTGCGGCTGATGCTCGACGGCACGGTCGACGGATACGAGCAGCTACGAGGACGCGGTGGCCGACCAGTCCCCCGAGCCGCTCGACGAGGCCCGAGTTGCCGGTTTGGACATGCTCTACTCCTCGGGCACGACCGGCATGCCGAAGGGCGTCACCCGGGAGTTCCCGAACACCCCGCTGGAGGGCACGCCCGGCGGCGTGATGCCGCTGCTGCAGCTGCTCTTCGGCGTCGACGACACCAGCGTCTACCTCTCGCCGGCGCCGCTTCTACCACGCCGCGCCGCTGCGCTTCTGCCTCGCCGTGCACGCCATCGGGGCGACGGTCGTGGTGATGGAGCACTTCGACGCGGAGCACTACCTGCAGCTCGTCGAGGAGCACCGCATCACCCACAGCCAGGTCGTGCCGACGATGTTCGTGCGCATGCTCAAGCTGCCCGTCGAGGCGCGCACGAAGTACGACGTGTCGTCGCTGGAGTGCGTGATCCACGCCGCCGCGCCGTGCCCGATCCCCGTCAAGCGGGAGATGATCGAGTGGTTCGGGCCCGTGATCAAGGAGTACTACGCCGGAACGGAGGGCAACGGCTTCGTGTACTGCGACAGCGAGGCGTGGCTCGCCCACCCCGGCACCGTCGGCTCGCCGATCGGGTGCGTGCTGCACATCGTCGGCGACGACGGCGAGGAGGTGCCCCAGGGCGAGTCCGGAACCGTCTACTTCGAAGGCGGCGCCCAGTTCGAGTACCACAACGACCCGGAGAAGACGAAGGGCTCGCGGCATCCGAAGGGCTGGACCACGCTCGGCGACGTCGGCTACCTCGACGAGGACGGGTTCCTGTACCTCACCGACCGCAAGGCGTACATGATCATCTCCGGCGGTGTGAACATCTACCCGCAGGAGGCCGAGAACGTCCTCGTCACCCATCCCAAGGTCGTCGACGTCGCCGTGTTCGGCGTGCCCAACGACGACTTCGGCGAAGAGGTCAAGGCCGTCGTCCAGCCGGTGGAGATGCCCGCCGACGACGAGGCGGCAGCGGCGCTGGCGTCGGAGCTGATCGCCGTTCTGTCGCAGCCAGCTCGCCGACGTCAAGTGCCCGCGCTCGATCGACTTCCGCGAGGAGCTCCCCCGCCACCCGACCGGCAAGCTCTACAAGCGCCTTCTCAAGGACGAGTACTGGAAGGCCGCCGGCCGCGCCATCTGACCCGCGCCCCGATCCCTGTGTCGCACCGGTGCGTCAGCCGAAATTTGTCCGATCGCGCTCGCTCAGCGGCACGGAGCGGACAAATTTCGGCGCGTCTAGGGTCGGATCATGAGTGAGCGGCACCCTTACCTCGACTGGCCGGGGCCGATCGCGTTCGCCCATCGCGGAGGCACGAGCGTCGCCCCGGAGAACACGCTGCCGGCCTTCGTTCACGCCGTCGGGCTCGGGTACCGCTACCTCGAGACGGACGTCCACCTCAGCGCCGACGGCGCCCTCGTCGCCTTTCACGACACCGACCTCACCCGCACCTGCGGCATCGACCGGCGGATCGCCGACCTCACCGTCGAGCAGCTCGCCGAGATCCGCGTCGGCGGCGAGGCCGAGATCCCACTGATGAGCGACCTCTTCGAACGCTTCCCGACGACCCGGTTCAACATCGACTGCAAGTCCGATGCCGCCGTCGGGCCCTTGTCCCGGCTGATCCGCGACCACGACGCCCTCGACCGGGTGTGCATCGGCTCGTTCTCACACGACCGCCTCACCCGCATGCGGCGCGAGCTTGGCAGCGGCCTGCTGACCTGCGCCAGCCCGCCGGAGGTCGCCGCCCTGCGATTCACCGGACGGATCCCCGCCCGCCTCGGCCGCGGCGTTCAACGAGTGGCGCAGGTCCCGCTGCGCTACGGGCGCCGCGCCGGAGGCCGGCGGGGACTGACCGTCGTCACGCCCGGGTTCGTGCGTGCCGCCCATCGCCACGGTGTCCCGGTCCACGTCTGGACGATCAACGAGGCCGATCAGATGCACCGCCTGCTCGATCTCGGCGTCGACGGCATGATGACCGATCGACCCGAAATCCTCCGCGACGTGCTCCGCGCACGCGATCAGTGGTACGAGTGACGGCATGATCATGCCGCCGACGACGTCCGTGCGGGCGCCGCGACACCTCGTTGCCAGCGCCGACCATCTCGCCACCGCTGCAGGACTGGCGACGTTCGAGCTCGGCGGCAACGCCGTCGACGCGGCGATCGCCACCAACGCCGCCATCGCCGTGACCGCCCCGCACCTGTGCGGCATGGGTGGCGACCTGTTCGCCCTCGTCCACGTCGACGACGCCGACGGCGCACCCGGCACGACCGTGGCGCTGAACTCCTCAGGTCGCGCCGGGAGCGGCGCCGACGCCGCAGCGCTGCGCGCCGAAGGGCGCACGGTGATGCCGTTCAGGAACGACGTCCGCTCGATCACCGTTCCCGGATGCGTCGACGGATGGGTGGCGCTGCACGAACGCTTCGGCAGCCTGCCGCTCGACACGGTGCTGGCCCCGGCCCGCCGACTCGCTGCCGACGGGTTCCCGGCGAGCCCGCTGCTCGTCGGTGCACTGCGCCAGCTCGATGCCGAGAGCCGCAACAACCTCAGCGAGCTGGCGACGCAGGCAACGTCGAGCGGCGCGCCCGTCCGCCGGCCCGGCGTCGCCCTCGCCCTCGCCGCGTTGTCGCTCACCGGCCGCAAGGGGTTCTACGAGGGTGCGTTCGGTGACGGCCTGCTCGAGCTCAGCGGCGGGGTGATCTCCGCCGACGATCTGGCGATGCCGCAAGCGGACTGGGTGGCGCCGTTGTCCACCAACGTGTTCGGCGTCGAGCTGTCGACGATCCCGCCGAACTCGCAGGGCTACCTCACGCTCGGTGCGGCGCGACTCGCCGAGCGGCTCGACCTGCCCGACGATCCCGACGACGACCGGTGGGCGCACCTCCTCATCGAAGCGGCGACGGCGGCGGGCTTCGACCGTCCGACGGCGCTCCACGAGCACGCCGACGGTGCCGCCCTCCTCGCCGCCATCGACGGGCGACTCGACCTGATCGGCCTCGAACACTCCAACGGGCGCACCGCCCCGGCCCTCGACGGCGACACGACGTACCTGTGCACGGCCGGGATCGGCGCCGACGGGCGGCGCATGGCGGTGTCGCTGATCCAGTCCAACGCGTCCGGATTCGGCAGCCACCTCGTCGAACCGAACACTGGGATCAACCTGCACAATCGCGGGCTCGGCTTCTCCCTCGTCGCCGGCCACCCCGCCGAGTACGCGCCCGGTCGGAGGCCGCCGCACACGCTGGCCCCGGCGATCGCCACCCGCGACGGCCGCCTGGTGTCGGTGTTCGGCACGATGGGTGGCGATGCCCAGCCGCAGATCCTGCTGCAGGTCGCCACCCGCTTGTTCCACCACCGACAGTCGCCGTCGGTCGCCGTCGCAGCCGGGCGGTGGGCGCTCGTGGGGCCGACCACCGGCTTCGACACGTGGACCGGCGACGAGCCGCCGCGGGTCGCGGTCGAGGGGCATGCGGCGTCGACGTGGCTGACCGGCCTCGCCCGGCGCGGTCACCGCACGGTGAACGCGCCGGCCTGGGACTCGGGCTTCGGCCACGCCCACGCCATCGTCGTCGAGCCGTCGGGGATGTTCGCCGGCGCCGCCGACCCGCGCACCGTCGTCGGCTCGGCCGCCGGCTCCTGACCCCGCCCCGCTCGGGGTCTGTTGGACCGCTCAGGAGACGAGCGGGAGCACCTCGTCGGCGAAGCGGGCCATCTGCTCGTCGGCCTTCTTGTACGGGTCGCCGAGGAGGTGGGGGAAGATCGTCAGGTACTCGAACCCGAGCAGGTCGCGGAGGAACTGGATCTCCTCGGCGACGAACTCCGGCGGACCGACGAGCATCGTCTTGTTCTCGATCGACTCGTCGAGCGTCGGGATCAGCCCCGGGGCCGACGGCTTGCCGTCGGGGCCCATGTAGCCGCGGCTCCATCCGTACGGTCCGAGGAACTTCCAGAACTCGTCGTGGCCGGGCAGCGCGGTGCGGCGGGCCTCCTCCATCGTGTCCTCGATGCGCACGTTGACGACCAGCATCCGCTTCTCGTGCGCCGCCAGCTCGGTGCCGTGGGCCTCGGCGTAACGGGCGCCGTAGGTGTCCCAGAAGCGCTTGATGAACGAGTAGTGCTGGTTCCAGAAGACGGCGCCGTGACCGACCACGGGCACGTAGTCGAGCGTCGGGGGCGACGTGACCGCCTGCCAGATCTCGAACGGGTGCACCGGGCGCGGGACGAGCGTCAGCTCCTGCACCGTGGTGCCGCGATCGGGGATGCCGGGGACGGGGATCTGGAAGTGCTTGCCCGCGAACGAGAACTGCTCCTCGGTGAGGGCGCGACGAACGATCTCCATCGACTCCTCGAAGACCTCACGGTTGTGCCGGTCGGCGTCGACCTGGTCGGGGTTGTCGAGTGAGCCGATCGAGACACCCTTGTCGTTGAGGTGCAGCACCTCGCGCGGCACGGTGCCCCGGCCGACGCCGAGGATCGCCCGGCCGCCCGACAGGTTGTGCAGGGTGGCGAAGTCCTCGGCGAGCCGCAGCGGGTTCCACTGCGGCACGACGTTGAACATCGAACCGAGGCGCAGTGTCGTGGTCTGGGCGGCGATCCACGTCGAGATCAGGATCCCGTTGGGGATCACCTCGTAGCCCTCGTACTGGAAGTGGTGCTCGGTGGTCCAGAACGAGTCGTACCCGAGCCGCTCGGCCTCCTTGGCGGAGTTGACGTAGTCCATCGTCGCTGCCCAGCACGCCTCGTTGGAGTAACGCCGGTCCATCGGGTCGGGTGGCCCGGCCCCTGCATCGTCCATCTCGACGCCCCCGAAGAAGAAGGCGCCGAGTTTCACATCCGGTCTATCGGTGGGGGTGTCGGGCATCGGTCTATGTTCGCGCACATGCCGGCCACGCTCCTCTCGCACGCACTGCTCCCGACGGGTGATGTGACCGATGTCCTGGTCGTCGACGGCGTGATCGTCGAGGTCGGTCCCGATCTCGATGTCACCTCGGTGCCCGGAACCGACGTGGTGCCGCTCGACGGGTTGTTGCTCCTGCCGGCTGCCGCCGAACCGCATGCCCACCTCGACAAGGCGTTCCTCGCCGAGCAGATCGTCAACGAGACCGGCGACCTGCTCGGGGCGATCGAGGCGATGCAGGCCGCTCGCCACCTGCTCGACGTCGACAGCATCGTCGAACGTGCCGAGCGGGCGGCGCGCCTGCTGGCGGCGAACGGCTTCACGGCGATCCGCAGCCACGCCGACACGACCACCGACCACGGCCTGCGCAGCGTCGAGGCGCTGGTCGAGGTGCGACGTCGGGTCGCCGACGTCGTCGACCTGGAGATCGTCGCCCTCTGCGGCTGGCCGGTCGCCGGACTCGCCGGCGCCGACCAGCGCGCCCTGCTGCGTGCGGCGATTGCCGCCGGTGCCGACGTCGTCGGCGGCTGCCCGCACCTCGAGTTCGAGGCCGGCACGCTCGCTGCCACCGAGATCCTGCTGGACATCGCCGCCGACCTCGGCGTCGCCGTCGACCTGCACACCGACGAGACCCTCGACGCCGACGTGCACGGGCTGTCCGAGCTCGCCGACCTCGTGCTCGCCGGCTTCCCCCATCCGGTGACCGCCAGTCACTGCGTGAGCCTCGGGATGCAGGACGCCGCCGGTCAACGCGAGGTCGCCGAACGGGTGGCCGCCGCCGGGATCAGCGTGGTCGCCCTCCCCCACACCAACCTCTACCTCCAAGGCCGCGGCCTCGCTCCGATGCCTCGCGGCCTGACCGCGGTCGCCGCGCTGCGCGCCGCCGGCGTCGATGTCGCTGCCGGCGCCGACAACCTCCAGGACCCGTTCAACCCCGTCGGCCGCGGCTGTCCGTTCGAGACCGCCGGGCTGATGATCATGACCAGCCACCTGCTGCCGGACGAGGCGTGGTCGACCGTCAGCGCCAACTCCCGCCGGGCGCTCGGTCTGCCGCCCGCCGGGATCGGGGTCGGCTCCACTGCCGACCTGCTCGCCGTGCCGGCGACGAGCGTGCGCGAGGCGATCGCCTTCGGCCCCCGGCCTCGTCGGGTCTGGCGCCGCGGGATCGAGACGACACCGATCGAGGGAGCCACCGCGGGTAACGCAGAGTTAACAGACGCAGCGGCGGTCCGTCAGGAGGGCGCGACCTAGGATGACGCGCATCATGGTCGACGGGCAGGTGGGGGTCGCACGCCCCCGTTTCGAGGGACGGCGCGTCGTCGTCACGGGCGCCGCTCGCGGGATCGGCGCCGAGATCGCACGCCGCATCGCCGCCGATGGCGGGCGCATCGCCATCCTCGACCAGCTCACCGACGAGGCGTCCGCGGTCGCGGCCCCGTTCGACGGCATCGTCGTCGGCTGCGACCTCGCTGACGCCGCCTCCACCACCGCGGCGACCGAGCAGGCGATCGAGGCGCTCGGCGGCGTCGACGTGCTCGTCAACAACGCCGGCGTGTTCCGCATCACCCCCTTCCTCGACATCTCCGCCGACGAGTGGGACTGGATCTTCACCGTCAACGTGCGTTCGATGCTGCTCACCACGCAGGTCGCGGCGAGGTCGATGATCGCTGCCGGCCACGGCCAGGGCGGCAAGATCGTCAACCTGGCCAGCATGGGCGGCAAGGTCGGTGCCGCCGGGCAGGCCCACTACGCGGCATCCAAGGCGGCGGTGATCTCGCTCACCCAGGTCTCGGCCGCCGAGCTCGGCGTCCACGGCATCAACGTCAACGCCATCTGCCCCGGCTACGTGCTGACCGAGATGGGCGCCGACACGCGCACACCCGAGCAGGTCGCCGAGTGGTCCGCCAAGTCGCCGCTCGGGCGGCTCGCCGACCCTGGCGACGTCGCCAAGATGGCGATGTTCCTGGCGTCGTCCGACGCCGACTACTGCACCGGCCAGGCGATCAACGTGACCGGTGGAATGATCTTTCATTGAGGACGAACCACACGACATGACCGTCAACACCACCGGGACCGCTGACCCGATCGACCGCTCGGGCGCCCCGCCGCCCGCCGTCCAGTTCCGCAACGTCTCGATGACGTTCCCCGACGGAACGCAAGCGCTCGACGACGTCAGCTTCGACATCAGACCTGGCGAGTTCGTCACCGTGGTCGGCCCGTCCGGCTGCGGCAAGTCGACCCTCTTGCGGATCGCATCCGGGCTCAACGCGGCGACCAGCGGCAGCGTCCAGCTCGATCGCACCGGACTGGGCTACGTGTTCCAGGACGCCACGTTGTTGCAGTGGCGCACCGTGTTCCGCAACGTCGAACTGCTCGCCGAACTCGAGGGTGTGCCCGTCGCCGAACGGCGCCGCAAGGTCCAAGACAGCATCGAGGTCGTCGGGCTCAAGGGGTTCGAGGACAAGTACCCCAAGCAGCTGTCCGGTGGCATGAAGATGCGGGCGTCGCTGGCCCGCAGTCTCGTGCTCAACCCGAGCGTGTTCATGTTCGACGAGCCGTTCGGGGCGGTGGACGAGATCACGAGGGAGCGGCTGAACTCCGAGGTGCTCAGCCTGTTCGAGCGCAACGGCTTCGCCGGGCTGTTCATCACCCACTCGATCACCGAAGCCGTGTTCTTGTCGACGCGGGTGCTCGTGATGAGCGCCCGGCCGGGACGCATCGTCGCCGAGTTCGACGTCCCGTTCGGATATCCGCGACATCCCGACCTGCGCTTCGAGCCCGACTTCGGACACCTCGCCGGGGACGTCTCCCACGCGCTGCGCGGAGCCCACCAGTGACCGCCACCACGGACTCCGACGCCGTCCTCGGCCTCGCCGCCGCGGTCGACCCCGTGGGTTCGGGGGAACCGTCCGCCAGCGGTGGTCGTTCCGGCCGCAACTGGGCGGCGATCGTCAGCCCGTTGGTCGTGCTGGCCGTGTTCGCGCTGGTCTGGGAGTACATGCACCGCGACGGGATGCGTCGCTTCTTCGACAAGCCGGGATTCCTGCTGCCGTCGCTGGTCACCGTGATCGACCAATCGTTCCTCGATGCCACGGTCCGCCGCCAGATGCTCGAGGGCCTGATGTGGACGACCGTCGCCGCGCTCGTCGGGCTCGCCGTGTCGATCGTGCTCGGCACCGTGATCGCGGTGCTCATGGCGCAGGCGAGCTGGATCGAGCGGAGCCTCTATCCCTATCTGGTGGCCGCCCAGGCGATCCCGGTGCTGGCCATCGTGCCGTTGATCGGGTCGGTGTTCGGCGGCGGCATGTTCGCCCGCATCTTCGTGTGCGTGATGATCTCGATCTTCCCGATCGTGACCAACACCTTGTTCGGGTTGATCTCGGTCGATCGCGCCCAGCACGAGCTGTTCACCCTGCGATCCGCGTCTCGATGGACGCGCCTGCGCAAGCTCCAGTTCCCGTCGGCGTTGCCGTCGATCTTCGTCGGCTACCGGATCTCGGCGGGGCTGAGCGTCATCGGCGCCGTCGTCGGCGAGCAGTTCTTCCGCGCCGGCCAGAAGCCCGGGATCGGTGTCGTCGTCGAGCAGTTCCGCCAGAAGGCTCGCTTCCCGCAGGTGTACGGCGGCCTGATCGTCGCGTCACTGCTGGGGATCCTCGTGTTCTTCATCTTCGGAGCGATCGCCAAGGCCGTCATCGGCAACTGGCACGAGTCCGACAACCGCGCCCCATGACGGGGCGCCACCCGTTCCATCCACCCGAGTTCCCCTGGACTCCCGACCACATCAGCGTGAACACACACAAGGAGATTCCCGACAGATGAAAAACCACCGCAGCACCTCGGTGCTGGCGCTCACGATCGTCGCCTCGCTCGCCGTCGCCGCATGCGGCAGCGACTCCGATTCGGACTCGGACACCCCCGACGATTCGACCGCGAGCGACGCCACGACCGCCCCCGACGCCACGTCGGCTCCCGACGCCACGTCGGCTCCCGACGCCACGACGGCGGGAACGACCGCTGAGGGCGGGACCGCCGGGGAGGCGGCCAGCCTCGCCGGGGTGTGCCCCGACATCGTGTCGATCCAGACGGACTGGATGCCCGAGGCCGAGCACGGCTTCATCTACGAACTGATCGGTGACGGGTACGAGATCGACGCCAACAAGGCGTACGTGACCGGTCCGCTGGTCGATTCCGAAGGCAACGATCTCGGCGTCGACGTCCAGATCCGCTCCGGCGGGGCGCCGCAGAACTTCTCGCCGGTGACCCAGCTGATGTACCAGAACGACGACGTCTTCTTGGGCTTCGTCTACACCGACGAGGCGATCCAGTTCTCCGGCGACTTCCCGACGGTGGCGGTCATGTCGGGCTTCGAGAAGAACCCGCAGATCATCATGTGGGACCCCGAGACGTATCCCGACGTCGAAGGTGTCGCCGGTCTCGGTGAGCTCGACGTCAAGGTGCGCTACTTCGGTGGCGCGGCGTACATGGACTTCCTGACCGGAACCGACATCTTGTCGAGCGGTCAGGTCGATGGCTCCTACACCGGTGACCCGAGCCTGTTCATCGCCGACGAGGGTGCCGCGGCGCAGCAGGGCTTCGGTTCCGCCGAGCCGTACCTGTACGAGTTCGAGCTCGCCGACTGGATGAAGCCCGTGGCCTACGAGTACATCAACGACCTCGGTTGGGAGAACTACGCCCAGTCGATCGCCACCAAGCCGGAGAACATCACCGAGTACGCCGACTGCTTCAAGGCGCTCGTCCCGGTGATGCAGCAGGCCAGTGTCGACTACCTCGCCGACCCGGCCGAGACCAACGCCGTGATCCTCGACGCCGTGGCGTCGTTCGGTGCCGACTTCGGTTGGGACTACACCGAGGGTGCGGCCGACTTCGGCGTCGAGGCGATCAAGAACGATGGCCTCATCGCCAACGGCCCCGACGGCACGCTGGGCAGCTTCGACATGGATCGCGTCGCCGCGCTCATCGAGCTCGCCGTGCCGATCTACACCGCGCAGGGGGCGACCCCGAAGGACGGTGTGACGCCCGAGGACATCGTCACCAACGAGTTCATCGATCCGGCGATCGCCCTGCCCTGATCGACCGGCTCGACGAATGAGCGGAGTAAGCAACGGTTGGGGTCTGTCCCCAACCGTTGCTTACTCGCTCCCGAGCTGCGCCAGGACGACCTGGAGCAGCACGTTGGCGCCGGCTTCGATGTCATCGGGGTTGGTGAACTCGGCGATGTTGTGGCTCAGCCCGTTGACGCTGGGCGTGAAGATCATCGCCGTCGGGCAGATCCGGGCGAGCATCTGGGCGTCGTGGCCGGCGCCGCTCGACATCCGCCGCGCCGGGAGCCCCAGTCGCTCGGCGGTCGCCTCGACCTGATCGACGAGGGCGGCATCGAAGTCGACCGGCTCGAAGCGGGCCAACGAGCGCGTCGTGATCGCCACCTGCTGGCGCTCGGCGAGCTCGTCGAGGAACGTCGCCAGACGCGCTTCCGCCTCGGCGAGCACGGCATCGTCGGTGTTGCGCAGGTCGACGGTCAGCGTGGCCCGTGACGGCACGACGTTGACGAGGTTCGGATGGACCTCCAGGCGGCCGACCGTGCCGACCTGGTCACCGCCGAGCACCTCCGTCAGTTGGCGCACGAACGTCGTCACCGCCGCTGCGGCGTGCAACGGATCGTGGCGCAGGCGCATCGGTGTGGTCCCGGCGTGGGCCGACTGACCGGTGATCGTGACCTCGGTCCACGAGATCCCCTGCACACTCTCGACGATGCCGATCGTCAACCCCTCGTCCTCGAGGATCGGGCCCTGCTCGATGTGCAGCTCGACGAAGGCGTGCGGCGCCGACGCCGTCGGACACGGCAGCGGCCCGGCGTACCCGATGCGGGCCAGTTCGTCACCGAGGCGGGCGCCGTCGACACCGACGATGTCCAGCGCCTCCTCGACGGCGAGCCCACCGACGTAGACCAGGCTGCCGAGCATGTCCGGCGGGAAGCGGGCGCCCTCCTCGTCGGTGAAGAACGCCACCTGGAAGCCCCGCTCGGTGACGATCCCGTGCTGTTCGAGGGTCTCGGCGACCTCGAGCGCGGCGAGCACGCCGAGGTTGCCGTCGAAGCGGCCACCGGTCGCCACCGTGTCGATGTGCGAGCCCGACATCACCGGCGCCAGCGACGGGTCGCGACCCGGCCGGGTGGCGACGACGTTGCCGATGGCGTCGATCGTCACCGTCAGCCCGAGATCGCGCATCCAGCCGACGACGAGGTCGCGTCCGGCGCGGTCGTCGTCGGTGAGGGCCAGCCGCGCGTTGCCCCACTCGCCGTCCGGACCGTCGATGCGACCGACCTCGCCGAGCTCGTGCAGCCGGGTCCACAGCCGGTCGACGTCGATGCGCAGGTCGCCCGGCACCGTGACGCCGTGCTCGCTCACGGGGTCACCGGCAGCTCGAAGGCGACGATCTCGCGCAGCGCCGCCGAGAACGCCTCGACGGCGCCCTCGACCAACATCGCGCCGCGCTCGGCGGTGGCGGTGGTGGGATCACCGATGTGGCCGTCGGGGCCGAAGTCGTTCGACAGCCATCCGAACCCGACGGCGCCGCCGAAGCGCACGTAGCGGTTGGCGGCCAGCGCCTCGGGCACGTTGCGCCGTGCCACCGACAGGTCGACGAGGTCGGGCGCCAGGTGGAGCATGATCGACGTCTCGTCGGTGCCGCCGTGGATGCCCATGCCGAGCTCGTCGGCCGGGGACGCACCGCCCTGGTCCGGCGGCACTCCCGGGTGGGCCAGGAACGTCATCAGCCCGTGGGCCAGGCGCACCTCGCGGTTGGCGACACCGACCAGCGCCGAGTTGCCGCCGTGGCCGTTGAAGAACACCAGCTTGCGCGCCGCCGTGGCGGCGACGCAGCGGCCGATGTCGTCGAGCACCGCCAGCAACGTCGTCGCCGACAGCCAGATGGTGCCCGACGACCAGGCGTGCTCGTTGGACTTGGTGTACGCCAACGACGGGAGCAGCCACACGTCGAGCTCCTCGCCGACCTGCTCGACCGCCCGCCGGGCGACGTGCTCGGCGATCAGCAGGTCGGTGTTGAACGGCAGGTGCGGGCCGTGCTGCTCGATCGCCCCGAGCGGCTGCACGAAGACGCTCCGGGCGCTGATCAGGCGCTCCATGTCGGGGGCACGCAGTTCGGCGAGGTTGCGGGTAACGGACGGCACACCGGAACGTTACGTGGCCGACATCGAGGCGCGAGAGACTGTCGCCGTGACCTCCACCACCCGCTCGGCCGCCGGCGAGCACGACGCCATCGTCATCGGCGCCGGCCACAACGGGCTGGTCACCGCTGCCTACCTCGCCCGCGCCGGCATGCGCACGGTCCTCGTCGAAGCCCGCGCCGAGGTCGGTGGCACGGCTGCGTCGGAGCGCTTCGCCGGTGCCACCGTCAACGTCTGCAACTGCGACCACCTGACGTTTCGCACGACCCCGGTGATCGCCGAGCTCGACCTCGAGTCGCACGGCCTGCGCTACCTCGACGTCGAGCCGGCACAGCACAACTTCTCGTGGGACGGCGCCCGCGCCGGCCAGGGCTGGTCCCATCATCACGACGTCGAGCGGACGATCGACGATCTCGGTCGGCACCATCCGGACCAGGTCGACGGCTACCGGCGGTATGCCGCCGCGGCGATCCCGGCGACGCGGATGATCCTCGACGCCGCCTGCGAGCCGCCGTCGGCGCGGGGCCTCGCCGGTGTGGCGTTGCGGCGCCGCCTGCAGGGTGCGCCGACGCTGCTGCGGTGGTCGCGCCGTAGCGCCGCCGACGTGCTGCGGTCGTTCTTCGACGACGATGCCGTGCTCGGGCCGGCGGCGCTCAACGGCCCGATGGTGTGGGGCATCTCGCCGGAGACGCCGGGCACCGGCCTCGGAGCGCTCGGTCCGGCGATGCGCCACGTCGGCCGCCTGGGGCGACCGGTCGGCGGGAGCGGTGAGGTCCCGCGCACCCTGCTGGCGGCATTCGAGGCGGCAGGCGGGACCCTGCGGCTGAAGGCCGCCGTGGAGGCGATCGTCTGCTCGGGCGACCGCGTCGACGGTGTCGTGCTCGCCGACGGTGAGCTGCTCCGGGCGCCGATCGTCGTGTCGGCATGCAACCCGCACGACACGTTCCTGCGCTGGCTGCGCTCCCCGCCGGCATCGGCGGCACGCCTGATCGAACGGTGGCGAGCGATCCCCGCCGAGCCCGGCTACGAATCGAAGATCGATGCCGTGCTGACCGCGGCGCCGGTGCTGCGCGGCTTCGATCGGCCGCTCGGCCCGACGTCGGCGATCGCCCCGGGGCTGGCGGCGATCCATCGCGGCGCCGAGCTGATCGCCGCCGGCCGGGTGATGGACGAACCGGGCCTCCTCGTCAACGTCCCGTCGCTGCTCGACCCGACGATGACCGACGACGGCACGCACGTGCTCAGCCTGGAGGTGCTGTACACGCCGTACCACCTGCAAGGCGGCTGGCCAGGCTCCGACGAGCCGTGGCGATGGCTGCAGTCGTTCGCCGCGCTGTGCGAACCGGGCCTCCTCGACTCGATCGTCGCCTGGCGGGCGATGACCCCCGACGTCTACGAGCGCGAGTTCCACCTCCCCGCCGGGCACGCCACGAGCTTCGCCGGCGGGCCGCTGGCCGCGTTCCGCAACCGCAACCCCGAGCTGACCCGCTACGAGACCGCGGTCGAGGGGTTGTACCTGACGGGTGCGGCAACGTTCCCGGGCGCCGGCGTGTGGGGCGCCAGCGGCCGCAACTGCGCCACCGTGATCCTCGAACAGCGCAGCTGAACCGCGACTCGATCGCGCGCCGCCGGGAATAGCGTTCGGCGCGCCGTCGTTGCAGCGAGCGACCGCTGTGCCCGCAGTGGTCGTCCGTGTCCGCATCTGGGCGCAGGTGCACGCAGATGCACGCAATCCTCGAAAGGAAACACGTCACTCGATGTCGAATGGGTCGGTCCGTCTGGGAACCTGGTTCGGGATCCCGGTGCGCGCCCACTGGAGCATGGCGCTGATCGCCCTCCTGCTCGGTGCCAACCTGGTGATGGTCCTCGGCGCACTCGGTGGCGCGATCGCCGTCGTGGCGTTCTTCGCCTCGCTGCTCGTCCACGAGTTCTCCCACGCCCTCGTCGCCCGGCGCTTCGGCGTCGGGACCGAGCACATCGACCTGTGGGCCCTCGGTGGCCTCGCCCGGCTCGACCGTGAGCCGCCCCGCCCGCTCGCCGACGCGGCGATCGCCGCCGCCGGACCACTGTCCAACGGCATCCTCGGTGCCCTCTTCTTGGGTATCGAGTGGCAGATCGACGGACGCTGGAGCGGCTCGAGCGTGCTGACCTGGCTGGGCATCGTCAACGTCGGCCTGTTCGTGTTCAACCTGCTCCCCGGCGCACCGCTCGACGGCGGCCGGATCGTGCGGGCGATCCGCTGGGCGATGACCGGGAGCCGCTATCGCGGCATGCGCGACGCCGGCAACGTCGGTCGGCTGCTCGGCTGGAGCCTCGTCGCCGTCGGCCTGGCGTTGACGTTCAACGGCATGCCCGGGCTGTTCATCGTCCTCACCGGCTTCTTCATCGCCGTCAACGCCCGCTCCGAGGTGATGGCGTCACTGATCGCCGAAGGCCTCGACGGCTTGAAGGTCGGCGATCTCACGTGGTTCGGGGTCGCCCAGGTCGGCACCGACATGGACGCCGACTCGATGATCTGGCAGCGTCAGCGCCTCGGTGAGGCCGGTGCCGTGGCGGTCCTCGACGACGACGGACACCTCGACGGACTGGTGCTCGAGGATCAGCTCTACGCCATCCCGCCGGAGCGACGCGGCGTGGTGATGCTGACGTCACTGATGGCGCCGTTCAACAGCCTCGCCCGGGCGACACCCGACGAGGATCTGGTGTCGGTGCTCCCCCGCCTCAACCCGCTGCGCCCCGTGGTGACCGTGTGGAACGGTGACGCCCTGCTCGGGGTGGTGCCGCCGAAGCGCCTTCGTGAGCGCATCGAGCAGGCCAGCCGGCGAGCGTTCGGCGTCACGCGTCCTTGACGCTCCAGTCGCGCTTGGCGACGGGGTCCTTGTCACTCCAGGGGAAGTTGATCCACTGGTCGGTGCGCTTCCAGACGTAGTCGCACTTGACGACCGAGTGCGACTTCTCGTAGAGGACGGCGGTACGCACCTCGGCGACCTTGCCCTCGCAGAACTCCTGCACCGAACGCAGCGTGTGGCCGGTGTCGGCGACGTCGTCGACGATCAGGATCTGGGCGTCGGTGACGTCGACGAAGTCGGGTGCCGGCGGCAGGATGCGCGGCACTTCGAGGCGCTCGTCGACGCCCGTGTAGAACTCGACGTTCATCGTGTACACGTTCTTGACGGACAGCGCGTAGCCCATCGCGCCGCCGATCAGCAGGCCGCCGCGGGCGATCGCCAGCACCATCGCCGGCTCGTACCCGTCGTCGGCGACCGTCTGTGCGAGGGCGCGCGAAGCGACTCCGAAGGTGTCCCACGTCATGATCTCGCGCTCGCCAGACATGGTCTCGAAACCTACACGTCGCGATGTCGGATCAGGCCGTGCGGGGGTGTGACATCACAGGCAGATGTCGGCCGGACGGACCGGAACCCGGGTCAGCGGTCTGCCGACCCCGTCGACCTGTCGCAGGGCGTCGCGGATCGCGGCGACCACTGCCGGGGTCACCGAGATGCACGGCGGCTCGCCGACACCTTTGGCGCCGAGTGGGGCGTGGGGGTCGGGCTCTTCGATCATCGTCGCCACGACGTCGGGCATGTCGAGGAACGTCGGCAGCAGATAGTCGGTGAAGCTGCCGTTGCGGATCACGCCGTCGATCTGGATGATCTCCTCCATCACCGCCAGCCCGAGTCCCTGGGCGATCCCGCCTTCGATCTGTCCGGTCACCGACAGCGGGTTGAGCGCCCGCCCGACGTCTTGGGCGGTGGCGACCTGGACGACCTTGACGAGGCCGAGCTCGGGGTCGACGTCGACGACGGCGCGGTGGGCGACGAAGGCGAAGGCGACGTGGCAGTTGCCCTGGCCGTCGTCGTCGAGATCCTCGGTGGCCGGATGCCGGTATTCGACGGTCTCGTCGAACTCGGCGCCGGCGACGGCGTCGAGGACCGGCATCCGCCAGCCGGACACGGTGTCGACGATGTCGGTGCCGTCGACGGCGAGACGCAGGGCGTCGAGCCCGTGGGCCGCCGCGACGTGCTCGAGGATCCGTTCGCGCACGGTGCGGCAGGCAGCGTCGACCGCGCCGCCGCTCATCCATGTCTGGCGTGAGGCCGACGTCGAGCCCGCCGAGCCGACGGCGGTGTCGATGCGGTCGAGCACGACGTCGTCGATGCCGAGGATCGTGCGGGCGATCTGGGCGGCGATGGTGACGAACCCCTGGCCGACCTCGGCGGTGGCGAACTTCAGCGTCACCGTGCCGTCGGCGACCCGGCAGCGTGCCGTGGCGTAGTCGTCGAAGCCCTCGGAGTACATCAGGTTCTTGATCGCCACGCCCCAGCCGACGCCGCGGACGACGTCGCCCGGCAACGCCGTCCGACCGGCGCCGCCGGGAAGGCGCATGACGTCGATGCCGTCGACGCTCCCGCCGGGATGCCCGTCGGGGGCGACGCCGATCGGCGTCGTCGGCATCGGCAGCGCCGCCGTGTCGCGGATGCAGCGCTCGACCGGGGCGACGTTGAGCACCGGCTGTCCGGTGATCAGGGCATCGCCCGTGCGCATCGCGTTGCGCAGGCGGATCTCGACCGGGTCGAGCCCGCACGCCTCGGCAAGGCGGTCCATCTGCGATTCGTGGGCGAAGCACGCCTGGACCACCCCGAACCCGCGCATCGCCCCGCAGGGCAGATGGTTGGTGCGCACGGCGTACCCGTCGACGACGGCGTTCGGGCAGCGGTACGGACCCTGGGTGTGGGTGACGCCGTTGATCAACACCGCCGACGACGTCGAGGCGTAGGCGCCGCCGTCGAACACCATCCGCGCCTCGATCTTGACGAGCTCGCCGTCGGTGGTGGCGTGATGGCGCATCCAGATCGTCGCCGGATGGCGGTGGACGTGCCCGAGGAAGCTCTCGCTGCGGCTGTACGCCATCCGCACCGGCCGCCCGATGCGCAACGCCAGCAGGCACGTGTGGACCTGCAGGCTGACGTCCTCGCGGCCACCGAAGGCGCCACCGACGCCGCCGAGGACGAGGCGCACCGACTCCTCCGGCAGGCCCAGGCAGGCGGCGATCTGCGTGCGGTCCTCGTGCAGCCACTGCGTGGCGACGTGCAACTCGACGCCCTTGCCACCGGGATCGGGGACGGCGAGCGCCGCCTCCAGCCCGAGGAAGGCCTGGTCCTGCATGCCGATCTCGTACGTGCCCTCGACGACGACGTCACCGGTCGCATCGACATCGCCGCGACGGATGCGCTGGTGACGGATCAGGTTGCCGTCGGGGTGGATCGGCGGATGGCTGCCGTCGATCGCCGCTTCGGGGTCGAGCAGCGGTTCGAGCACCTCGTACTCGACGACGATCGCGGCGAGGGCGCGCCGGCACGTCTCGGGATGGTCGGCGGCGACGGCGGCGACCGGTTCGCCGACGTACCGCACGACGTCGGCGGCGAACACCGGCTGGTCCGGGCTGATCAGCCCGTAGGTCGCTGCCCCGGGCACGTCGGCGGCGGTGAGCACCGTCTCGACGCCGTCGATCTTCCACGCCCCGCTGACGTCGATCGAGCGGATGCGGGCGGAGGGGTGCGGCGATCGCAGCGTCGCTCCCCACCGGCAGCCGTCGGCGTCGAGATCGGACGAGAAGGCGAACGTGCCCTGGGTCTTGGCGATGCCGTCGGGTCGTGCCGGTGACGAGCCGATCGTGCCCGGGCGCTCCGGAGCGCGCGGCCGGATGACGTCGATCGCCGGCTCGGTGGTGGTCATGACTCGCTCCGGCGCACGGCGACACGCTGCACGGCGTCGATGATCCTGCCGTACCCGGTGCAGCGACAGACGTTGCCCGCCAGCTGCTCTCGGATCTCGGTCTCCGACGGGTCGGGCGTGCGATCGAGCAGGTCGTGGACCGCCATCACCAGCCCCGGTGTGCAGAAGCCGCACTGCACCGCACCCGCCTCGACGAACGCCGACTGCACGTCGGACGGCGTCTCGCGACCGGCGACGCCTTCGATCGTGACGATCGGCTGGCCGACTGCCGACGCGGCCATCACGAGGCAGGAGCAGACGAGCACGTCGTCGACGAGCACGCTGCACGAGCCGCACTCACCCTGCTCGCAGGCGCCCTTGCTGCCGAGCAGGCCGAGACGGTCGCGCAGCACGTCGAGCAGGCTCTCGCCGAGCCACGAGTCGGTGACCTCCCGGGCCTGGCCGTTGACGTGCAGCGTGTAGTGGTCGCTGTCGGTGCCGCGAACGGCGTCGGCGGTCGTGCTCACGCCGCCACCTCCACGTCGTCGGCGCGGCGCAACAACCGCCGGGCGAGCACGCCGACGGCGTGGCGGCGGTACTCGGCGGTCGAGCGGTGATCGGTGATCGGCCGGCTGGCGGCGCTCACCAGTCGTCCCGCTTCGTCGGCGACCTCGGGCGGCACTCGCCGGCTCGACCACTCGATCGACTGCTCGACGAGCGCCTCGGCGTCGGGGCAGCGGAGGATCGTCGGTCCGACCGAGCCGAGGGCGATCGCCGCCCGCTGCCGTCGGGGGTCGAGGACGACACAGGCGGTCGCCACGGCGATCACCATCGCGTTGCGCACCCCGACCTTGGCGTAGGCCTGGTAGCCGTCGACCACCGGGACGTCGATCGACACGATCAGCTCGCCCGGGGCGAGGGCGGTGCGCTTGACGCCGACCATGAAGTCGCGCACGGGCATGGTGCGCCGCCCGTCGACCGACGCCAGCTCGACCGTCGCCTCGAGGGCGGCGAGGGCCGGCAACCCGTCGCCGGCCGGCGAGCACGTGCCGAGGTTGCCGCCGAGCGTGCCGGCGTTGCGGATCTGTGGCGATCCGACGGTCCGCGATGCCTGGGCCAGGGCGGGGAACCAGGCCGCCAGCGGCTCCTGCATCAGCTCACGGTAGGTGACCGCGGCACCGATGCGCACGACGCCGGTGGTGGGGTCGTGGCGCCAGGAACGCAGTTCGGCGATGCGGTTGGTGACGACCAGGCTGCCGCTCGGGCGCCGGTGGCCCTCGTTGATCTCGACCATCAGGTCGGTGCCACCGGCGAGCACCGTCGCCGCCGGGTCGGCAGCGAGCAGCTCCACGGCGGCGTCGACCGTGGTCGGGAGATGGACGGACATGCCGCGAACTGTACAAAACGTCAAGCCCTGCGGGACGCTGTGCGTCTGCATTCACACCGCTGAAACGATCCCGTTCGGGCGGTGTGCCCGCACCACTCCCCAACCGTCGCCAACTCGTCCCCAACCCGTCGACAACTCGTCGCGCCAACCCGTCGCGAACTCCTCCGCGAACTCCTTCCCGAACTCCTTCGCGAACTCCTTCGCGAACTCCTGGGGCGGGCGTCGCGCTGCTAGCGTCGCCCCGATGTCAGCGGGCGAGACGGCAGTCGGCGCCGAGCCCCACGGTCACGTGCCTGCCCGCTCGGATGACGACCAGGACCACGTGCACACGAACGGATCAGCATCCAGCGACCCGGCATCCAGCCACCCGGCGTCGAACGCCGCCGCGATCACCGCCCCGGGGGCGGCGAGCTGGACTCGGGCGGTGCTCGTCGGCCTCTCCGTGTACGTCGTGTCGCGGCTGTGCGTCGTCGCCGGTGCCGCCGTGCGCGCCGCCCAGTTGGCGATCGACGCCCGCGCCGACGGCGAGGTCGAACCGTCTGCGGGCCGCACCATCGTCGAGGTCCTCACGTCGTGGGACGGGCTCTGGTACCTCGAGTTGGTCCGCAACGGCTACCCCGGCTTCATCCCCGAGAACATCACCTACGAGCAGGTCGAGGCGCGGGCGGCGTTCTTCCCCGTCTTCCCGTGGATCGTGCGCACCGCCGATGCCGTGCTCCCGGCGGGCGACACGTTCGCCGCCCTGTTCGTCAACTTCGTGCTCGGCGCGGTGTCGGTGCTGCTCGTCGGCATCCTCGCCCGCAAGCTGTACTCGGTCGGCGTCGCCGCCCGGGCGATGACCCTGTACGCCATCTTCCCGGGCAGCGCCATCCTCTCGTTCGCCTACTCCGAGGCGACGATGATCGTGCTCGCCGCGGCGTGCCTGATCTTCCTCGTCGACGAGCGCTGGTTGCTCGCCGGTCTGGTCGCTGCCGTGGCGACGGCGACACGCCCCAACGGGTTGGCCGTGGTCGCCGCCTGCGTGGTGGCCAGCGCCCTGGCGATCCGGCGGGCCAGGCAGTGGCGTTCGCTGATCGCCGTCGTGCTGGCCCCGCTGGGATTCGTGGCGTTCCAGTGGTACGTCGACCGCACCGCCGGTGAGCGCGGGGCGTGGTTCCGGGTCCAACGCGAGGCGTGGGCCGAAGGCACCAGCTTCGGCCTCACGGCCCTCTCCAACACGTTCGACTTCGTCCTCCACCCGCTGTCGTCGCCGACCGACGCCCTGACCGCACTCAGCGTGCTGACCCTGGCGGCGATGCTCTACTGCACGTGGCGGGCCCGCCTGGCGTGGCCGCTCGTCGCGTTCTGCGCCGTCGTGGTCGCCCTCATGTTGATCCCCGAGACGGTGACCGCCCGCCCGCGGTTCTTGTTCACCGCCTTCCCGTTCTTCATCGCCGTCGCCGCGTGGTGGCCCGAGCCCGACGTGGACGAAGGTGATCACCGCAGAGCCAGTTGGGAGTACGCCGGGTGGGACTTCACCCTCGTGCTGTGCGGCGCTGGGATCGTCGCCGTCACCGGGCTCTACGCCGCCTTCGGTGTCATTCCGTGACCGACCCGACCTCGGACCCGTCACCCCCCACCCCCCACGAGTCGACGCTCGACCCGACCGCCGGCCCCACCGGGCGGCGCTCGGTCACCGCCCTCGGCATCGCCGTGCTCGCCGTGCTCGCCTACGTGCCGGCGCTGCTCAGCTCGCCCGGACGGATGCCCGCCGACACCAAGCTCTACCTCTACCTCGATCCCGGCGGCCTCGTCGGTCGGGCGGCGTCGACGTTCGAGCCCGACCAGTTCGCCGGTTGGGTCCCGCACCAGCAGATCACCTACCTCTGGCCGAGCGGACCGTGGTTCTGGGCATTCGACGTCGCCGGTCTGCCCGACTGGGTCGCGCACCGGCTGTGGATCGGCACGATCCTGTTCGCTGCCGGGGGTGGGGTGATGTGGGCGGCGCGCAAACTCGGCCTCGACGCCGCCGGCGCTGCCGTTGCCGGGCTGCTCTACGCCCTGAGCCCGTACCTGCTGGCCTACATCTCGCGCACGTCGCTCCTCCTGCTGCCGTGGGCTGCGGTCGGGTGGATCGTCGGCCTGACCGCGCTCGCCGTCGCCGATCGCCGACCGGCGGGTGCCGATCGCCTGTCGATCGACGCCGGCGACCGGCCCGTCGACGACGACCGCGCCCCGACTGCCCCTGCCGGGTGGCGGCAGCGGTTGCTCGCCTGGCGGGCACCGGCGGCGATCGCCCTCGTCGTCGCCACCGTCGGTTCGGTCAACGCCACCGCCCTGGCACTGATCGTCCCGGCCCCGGCGCTGTGGCTGCTGCACGCCGCCCGGCTGCGCCTGGTGCCCGTGCGGGTCGTGGTCGGGATCGCCGTGCGCACCGCCGTGCTGTGCGTGCTCGCCTCCGCCTGGTGGGTGGCGATGCTCGTCGTCCAGGCCGCCCACGGGGCGCCGGTGCTCTCGTTCTCCGAGACGCTGGAGGACGTCAGCCGCAACTCGACCGGCTCGGAGGTGCTGCGGACCCTGGGCTACTGGCTCTTCTATCAGCGTGACCTGTACGGGCCGACGACGACGGCGTCGTACCCGTATCTCGTGAGCACGGTGGTGATCACCGTCAGCTTCGTCGTCGTTCTCGTCGGCCTCGTCGGGCTCACCGCGGTCACGTGGCGTCACCGGGCCTTCGCCGCCACCTGCGTCGCCGCGGGGGCCGTGCTCGCCGTCGGCTTCCATCCGTTCGGCTCGCCGTCGCCGCTGATGTCGCTGATCGGCGGCGACGACGGCTCGGGGCTCGCCCTGGCGCTGCGCAGCAGCACCCGCGCCGTCCCGGTGATGGCCTTCGGTGTCGCCCTCGGTGCCGGTGCGCTGGTCAGCGCGCTCCCGGCGGTCGTCCGGCTCGGCTCGCTGACCACGGCCTTCCCCGCCCGCCTCGTCGCCGCCGGGGCGTTGACGCTGCTGCTCGTCGTCAACCTCCCCGTGCTCCGCCAGCGCGGTCTCGTCGACGTCGCCATCGATCGGGACATGGACCCGCCGGCGGCGTGGGTCGATGCCGCCGCGGCGATCGACGAGCGCGCCACCGGGGGACGCGTGCTGCAGTTGCCCGGCGCCGAGTTCGGCGCATTCCGCTGGGGATACACCGCCGACCAGCCACTGGTCGGCCTGGCCGACACGCCGCTCGTCACCCGCGACCTGTTACCACTCGGATCGGCCGGCGCGATGGACCTCCTCTACGCCCTCGACGACCGCCTCCAGGAGGGCATCGGTGAGCCGCAGGCGTTCGCCCCGGTCGCCCGGTTGCTCGGCTCGTCGACCGTGTTGTTGACCAACGACGCCGAGTTCGAGCGCTACCGGACCGCCCGCCCGGAGCTCGTCACCGCCCTACTGACGGGTGCGGAGGCTGTCGGGCTGTCGGTGGCGGCGCGATTCGGCGAGCCTGTGGTGATGGAGCCGTCGCTGGCGATGCTCGATCCGACGGCACTCGACGATCCACGCGTCGGTGCGCCGATCGAACCGCTGGTGCTGCTCGACGTCGACGACCCCGTCGGTGTCGTGCGGGCGAAGTCGGATCTGGTCGTCGTCTCGGGATCGGGCGATGGTGTCGTCGACGCCGCGGCGGCGGGTCTGCTCGACGGTCACGAGCTGCTCCGGTACAGCGCCTCACTCGATGGCGACGAGCTCCGCGAGGCGCTCGAGGCGGCACGGCTGCTCGTCGTCACCGACGCCAACCGTGATCGCGCCCACCACTGGCGTGGCTCGCAGGACGTCCACGGCCACACCGAGTCCGGCGGGCCGGGCACCGACGTGCTCGACGACACGCCGGCCGACCAGCGCCTCGACGTGTTCGAAACGGATGATCCATCCACGCAGACCGTCGCCGTGCACGCAGGCCCGGTGCAGGCAACGGCCTCCGCCTACGGCGAGCCGTTCGCCTATCGCCCGGAGGATCGCGCCGTCATGGCCATCGATGGTGATCCGGCGACGGCGTGGACCGTCGGCGACCACGGCGATCCGGTCGGCGAGCGCATCCGCGTGGAAGTCGTCGGACCGGGTGCCGTCGGCGACACGATCACGCTGCAGCAGCCGGGTCCGCCACCGGGCGGCAGGGCGATCACGGCCGTCACGGTCACCGTCGACGACGGCGACGCGTTCACCGTCGACCTCGACGTCGACCCGGCCACCGGCACGTCGACGATCACTGACGATCGCCTGGTCGGGGCGTCGACGATCGAGCTGCGGATCGACGCCGTGTCGGCCGGCGACCCGGGCCGCGCGGCGTCGCGGGGTGGCGTCGGGTTCGCCGAGATCGACCTCGGGCTGGGACCGACGACCGAGATCATCCGCGTCCCGACCGACGCACTGGCCGCCGCCGCCGGCGTCCCGCTCGAGGTGGTGCTGACCCGCCTCCGGGCCGACCCCCTCGACCCGTGGCGTGACGATCCCGAGCCGGTGCTGCGTCGCAGCCTCACGCTCCCCGACGCCCGCACGATGGACGCCACCGTGACGCTGCGCCTCGACGCCCGAGCCGACGACGGGGCCATCGACGAGCCTGCTCGACGGCCTGCTCGACGACCGGCCTGATGCCGGTGACGCAGCGACGAGTGCCGATCGGCGCCTCACCGGCTCGTTGCGTTCGCGGGGTGCCGCAGCGACTGACGGCGACCCGGCGACCGCCTGGCGCACCCCGTTCGACGACGCCGTTGGCGCCACGTTGCGGTTCACCACGACCGGCGAGGTGTCCGAGCTCGACCTCCTCCAACCGGGCGCCGACACCTCGCCGATCACGGCGATCACGCTGAGCGACGGCACGTCCACGTACGACCTCGCCGTCCCGCCGCCCGACGCCGCCGGCACGAGCACGGTCACGCTGCCCGAGCCGCTGGCCGCCGGACCGATCACGCTGACGATCAGTGAGATCGAGGCGATCACCACCACCGACCGTCGCTACGGCGACCAGCTGGTGCTCCCGGCGGCGATCGCCGAGCTCACCACCCCCGCCGGCCTCGCCGCCGATCCCCCGCGCCGCCCGATCGACGACTGCGTGGCCGATCTCGTCACCATCGACGGCCGACCGTTGCCGGTGCGCCTCACCACGACCGCTGAGGAGTTGCTCGCCGGACAGGCGGTGACCGCCGAGTCGTGCGAACCCGTCGACCTCGACGCCGGTGAGCACGTCGTCGAGGCGCTCAACGGTTCGCCGTTGCTCGTCGATCGCGTCGTCCTCGGCGACGCCGCGACCAACACCGCGACCAACACCGGCACCGCGACCAACACCGGCACCGCGGGCGCGCCGACCGTGACGGTCGAACGCGACGCGCCGCGCTCGCGGACGGTCACCGTGGACGGCTGCACGGACGGCTGCTGGCTGGTGCTCGGCGAGGGGTACAACGACGCCTGGGCGGCGCGCACCGACGACGGCAGTCTCGGTGCGCCGACGATGGTCGACGGCGGGTTCAACGGCTGGCGCCTCCCGCCGTCGGACGCGCCGGTGACGGTGCACCTCTCGTGGACCGCCCAGGGCCCGGTCACGTGGGGTCTCGTGCTCAGCGGCGTCACGGTGATCGGCCTCGTCGCCGTGCTGGCCGCGGCGCCGCGTCGGCGGTGGCGTGCCGATCCTCGCGATCGGCCGGCGTTCTCCGCCCGCCGCAGTCCGAGCCGGCCCGTCGTCGCCGCCATCGGTGCCGTCGCCGCGGCCGGCCTCCTGATCGGATGGCAATGGGGGATCGTCGCCGGTTTCCCGGCATTGGCCTCGGTGCTCGTCGCCCGCTCGTCGGCCCTCGGTCGACGCGACCGCCGCGTGCTCGAGTGGAGCGGTGTCGCCGCAGCGGCCGTCGTCGCCGCGGCCGTCGTCGTCGTCGAACGCCGGCGGGCACCGCTGCCCGACGCCGGGTGGACGTTCGCAGTCGATCACCTCAACGGTCTGGCGCTGCTCGCCCTGGTGCTCCTCGCCGCCGGGGCGATCGCCGGCCGCGACGGCGAGCGGGCGTCGCCGTGACGCTGCAGGTGACCCCCACGACACCGTCGTCGTCGACGTCGCCCCGGGCGATGATCGCCGGGCCGATGGGGCACGTCCCGGCGCTCGACGGCATTCGCGGCCTCGCCGTGCTGGCCGTCGTCGCCCACCACCTCGACCACCTCACCGGTGGATACCTCGGCGTCGACGCGTTCTTCGTGCTGTCGGGGTTCTTGATCACCGGCCTGCTGGTCGACGAAGCGCACTGGTCGGCACCGGGTCGGATCGATCTCGCCCGGTTCTGGACGCGACGCATCAAGCGGCTGTTCCCGGCGCTGGCGATCGTGCTCGTGACGGTCGTCGTCGTCGAAGCGTTCGTCGTCACGGCGTCGGCGAACATGCCCAGCGAACCGTTGTCGGCGCTGCTCTACGTCTACAACTGGAGTGCGCTCGCCGACGGCGTCGACTACTGGAGCGCCCTGTCGACGCCCTCGCCGTTGCGGCACATGTGGTCGCTGGCCATCGAGGAGCAGTTCTACCTGGTGTGGCCGCTGGTCGTCGTCGCCGTGTTCGCCGTCGTCCGGCGTCGGACCGCTCGCACGTCGGCAGGTGCCGGCGCGGATGCCTGGACGGCGACCGCCGTGCGCGCCGTCGGCGTCGTCGCAGCCGTCCTCGCCGTCGTCTCGATCGTCGTCGCCCAACTGGTGCACGACCCCGACAACACGCTGCGCGTCTACTACGGCACCGACGCCCGCATCTCGTCGATCCTCTTCGGCGCCGTGGCCGCGATCGTCGTCCGCAACCTGCCGCCTGCGGGCCCCGCCGTCCAGCGCCTGGTCGGCGCGATCGCGCTGCTCGCGACATGCGCCGTCGGCGTCGCCTGGGTGGTGCTGTCGGGGACCTCGCCGGTGCTCTACCGGGGCGGCCTCGTCGCCGCCGGGGTGGCGGTGGCATTCATCGTCGCCTCGCTGCTCGTCGCCCCGCGCAGCCTGCTCGCCCGAGCCCTGTCGATCGCCCCGCTGCGGTGGTGCGGACTCGTCAGCTACGGCCTCTACCTGTGGCACTGGCCGATCATCGTGTGGTTGTCCCCCGGCCGTACCGGCCTCGACGGCTTGTCACTGCTCCTGCTGCGCACCGCCGTGATCGTCACCCTCACCGTGCTGTCGTACGTGCTCGTCGAACAGCCGATCCGGCGGGCGAGGTGGGGCGTCGCGCCGACGTTGACGGTGGCGGGGCTGGCGCTCGTCGGACTGATCGTGGTCACCGTCGCCGCCTCGACCACGGTCACCGACCGCATCGAGCAGCCCGCGGCAGGAACCCGCTCGACGGTCCCGATCCCGCCGCCCCCGACCACCATGTCGAGCACGCCGACCGTGTCGACCGTGCCGACGATGGTCCCGTCGACGGTCCTGCCGGCCGAATCGCCGGAGGCGACGAACCCGACGGATGGCTCGGCGACCGCTGACCAGCCCAGCACCTCGACCGCCGCGGTTGCCGACGAGGGGAACGCCCCGCCCGCCCCGGCGCCGGTGCGGCTGATGGTCGTCGGCGACTCTGGGGCCTACTTCCTCGGGGAGGAGCTGCTGGCGGTGGCGCCGGGGGGCGCCGCGGTCCTCCCCCGCGGCACGGTGGGATGCGGCATCGCCAACGTCGGTGGCGGTGTGTACACCGATGACGGGACGTTCCTCGCCGATCCGGAGGGTTGCCACGACTGGCCCACCGCGTGGGCTGCCGACATCGCCGCCTTCCAGCCCACCCAAGTCCTGCTGGTGCTCAGCTGGCCGGGCATCGGCGACCGCGAGATCGACGGCCGGCGACTGCATCCGTGCGATGCCGCGTTCGACGCCTTCTACGCCGAGCAGGTCGGCGAGGCGATCTCCGTCGCCGGCGCCACCGGAGCCGAGGTGATCGTCGCCACCGCGCCCTACTATGTCGGCGCCGACGGCGGAGCCATCGAGGCCGACCGCATCGACTGCCTCAACGAGACCATGACCACCGTGAGCTCCGAGCGGGGCGCGACCGTTCTCGATCTGGCCGAGTGGACGTGCCCGGACGCCCGTTGTCGGGTCACCGCGGACGGATCGACGTTGCGCCCCGACGGCCTGCACTTCGCCGGCGACGGCGGGAGGGTCGCCGCCGAGTGGGTGCTGGGTGAGCTCGCCCGATCGGCGACAGGCGACCCGTGAGCGACGGACGCGTCGGCTACATGCCGTTGCTCGACGGGCTGCGGGCGATCGCCGTCACGCTCGTCGTCGCCTACCACCTCGACGCCCCCTGGATGCCCGGTGGCTTCCTCGGCGTCGACCTGTTCTTCGTCATCTCCGGGTTCTTGATCACCACCTTGTTGCTGCGCGAGCGTGACGCCGCAGGCAGCATCGGGGTCGGCGCCTTCTGGAGCCGGCGCTTCCGCAGGCTGGTGCCGGCACTGGCGGTGATGACCGCGGCGACGGTCGCCATGACCCGGCTGTGGGGCATCCCCGAGCAGTGGCAGTCGGTGCGCGGCGATGCCTTCTCGGCGCTCGCCTATGTCGCCAACTGGCGCTTCATCGTCGCCGACCAGAGCTATTTCGAGACGTTGCTCGGCCCGAGCCCGCTGCAGCACACCTGGTCGCTCGCCGTCGAGGAGCAGTGGTACGTCCTGTGGCCGCTGGTCGTGGTGGCGTTGCTGTTCGTCGTTGCCCGTCGGCCGCGGTCGGCGATCGTGCGCTGGCTTCCGCTGCTGGCAATCGGTGCCGGGACCGTCGGCTCGGCGGTGCTGATGGCCGCCCTCTACCTGCCGGCCGATCCGACCCGCGTGTACTTCGGCACCGACACCCGTGCCCAGCAGCTCCTGGTCGGCGCCGGCCTGGCGTGGTTGATGCACCTTCGACCGGGCTTGTGGACGGCGCCACGGCGTCCGCTCGTGGGCGTTGCGGTGCTCGCCGCACTGGCGACGTTCGTCGCCGTCGCGGCGACCACCGAGGACCGCGCCGAGTGGCTGTACCGCGGCGGGTTCCTCGCCGTGTCGCTGGTCGGCGTGCTCGTCGTCTGGGGCGTCGCCGTGTCGGAGCGCGCCAGCGCCCTCGGCTGGCTGGCCTGGGCGCCCTTGCTGTGGATCGGCACCCGCTCGTACGGGATCTACCTCTGGCACTGGCCGATCATCGTGTTCGTCGGTGAGCCGATGGGCCTCGACCTGCCGCGCCTGCCGTTGGCGGCGGTGCAGGTGGCGCTGACCCTCGCCGCCGCCGAGCTGAGCTTCCGTCTCGTCGAGCAGCCGGTGCGCCGGTCGACGTGGCGCCCCTCGCTGGTGATCGGCAGTTGGTCGGCAGCCACGGTGGTGCTGCTCGTCGTCGTCGCCGTCGTGCTCAACCCGCCCGACGCCCGTTCGGTGAGCGCGACGATGCTCACCCCCTCGGCACCGGTGGCATCACCGGCCACGTTGCCGGTGGCGCCGAGCGACGAGCCGCCGGCATCGTCGACAGCCGAGCCAACCGATGCGCCCGAGACGTGCTGCGACCAGCCCCCGCGCGGGGGCCACATGCGGGTCGACGGCGATGCTGCAACCCCACCGCCGGCACCGGCGACGTCCGATGCCGGCGGCGGGACGGGCGACGAGGGCACGCGTGGGGTCGACACGGCGGCGGAGCGGCCGACCGTCTTGTTCCTCGGCGACTCGACGGCGGTCAAGCTGATCGACAGCCTCGCCGACCGCGACGGCTTCGGTTGGAACGTCGAGGCCTACGCGACCATCGGCTGTGGCCTCGCTCGTGGGAGTGCCATCGACGCCGGGGCGCGCTACGCCATCCCACGCGAAGGGATCTGCGACCTGTGGCGCGAGGACTGGGCCTTCTGGCGTGATCAGCTGCAGCCCGACCTCGTGGTGATGATGGTCGGTGCCTGGGAGGTGATGGACCACGACGTCGGTGACCGCGTCGTCCGCTTCCCGGACGCCGACTGGTACTCCGTGGTCCGCGAGGGCGTCGGCGACGGCCTCGACATCGCTGGTGGCGGGGATGCCCCCGTGGCCGCGCTCTCGCTGCCGTGCATGCGCCAGACCGCTGACTCGACGTTCCCGGCGACAGCGCGCAACGACTCGGCGCGCGTCGACGCCTTCAACCAGATCCTCGCGGAGCTCGTGGCAGAACGGCCGAATGCGGCGGTCATCGACCTCGCCTCCGTGTTGTGCCCGAACGGGGTGTACCTGGAGGAAGCCGGTGGGTCGGCGTTGCGCTACGACGGCGTGCACGTGACCCCCGAAGGGGCCGACCACGTGATGCAGTGGCTGGCCGACGAGTTCGACGCCCGTTACCGCGACCGTCTCGCTGCCGACTGAGCGACGAGCCACGTGCCGCCCTGCCACAGGGTGACCGCCGCCCCGAGGACGATCGCGATCTCGGCCGGGATGCGGAACCGCGGGATGCCGTAGAACGCGATGATCACGAGCACCGACAGGCCGGCGGTCACGAGGGCGGGCCAGCGCACCTGGGCACTCGGCCAGCGCCACCAGCCCCACGCCGCGAGCGGCAGCAGGATCCAGTACTGCCAGAGCCCGATCCGGCTGGCCCAGCTCTCGCGGCCCTCGCCGGCGTTGAGGTACACCATCCCCTCGGTCTGCCACACGCTCAACCCGCGACCGAGCCGGGCGGCGACGACGCCGGGGATGTCGCCGGTGTGCTCGCGGACGAAGTCGATCGCGACGTCGCGATAGATCGCCGAACGTTCCGACTGATCGGCGTCGGACGGCACCTCGATGGCCTCGGCGCACTGCAGGCTCCAGAATCCCTTACCGGGGCCGCGATAGGTGTCGGCACAGTTGGCACCGAGCAGCGTCAGCCCGTCCTGGCTGGAGATCAGCGTCGACTCCTCGAAGCGCACGGCGTTGCGGACCAGCCACGGGGCCAGCGCGGCGACCGTCACGGCGCCGGCGACGCAGAGCTGGCCGAGGCGCGTCGACCACGGCGTCTGGCGCCGCGGGGTCAACGCCAACGGCACCACCACGATGAGGCCGAGCAGCAGCAGTTCGGCACGGGCGAGACCGGCGAGTCCGAGCACGGCACCGACCGCCGCCGCCCACCGGACGCTGGGGCGCAGGTCGTACACGTAGGCGGCGAGGAGGAACGCCACGACACCGCCCGCGGCGAGCGTCTCCGACATCAACAACCCGTCGTTCATCCACAGGTTGGCGTAGATCGCCGCCAGCGCCGTGGCGACGAGGGCGATGCCGCGTCCGAACAGCCACCTGGCGAGGACGCCGACGCCGACGACCACGGCGACACCGTAGAGGGCCATCAGGAGGCGTTGGGCGAGGAACGGGTTGTCGTCGTTCCACGAGGCCGGGGCCAGTGCCAGCGCCGTCAACGGGGCGTGATCGGCGGCGAACGCGTCGGGCACGAATGGGTCGGCGAACCAGTTGCCGTTGGCGATCGTGACCGCCTGCGCCGAGTAGTAGATCTGATCACCGGCGAGCGGCTCGCCGCGCTTGGCGACGAGGACGTAGAGGATCCGCCACACGGCGCCCGCGGCGACGATCAGCGCGAAGGTCCAGCGGAACGTCCGCCGCGACATGGTCTGCTCGGCGGTCATCGAGTTGCGACGATAACCCCTGTACCTTCTCGGGCGATGTCTCGCCCGACCCGATGGTTCGCGAGTCGGTGTGCACGTACGCAGGACCGCATCGCGCTCGCCGTGCTGGCGGCGGTCGCCTACCTGCCGATCGTCCTCACGTCGCCGGGGCGGGTCTCGGCCGACACCAAGACCTACCTCACCCTCGACCCCGGTGAGCTGCTGCGCCAGGCGCCATCGATGTGGGACCCGTCGGTCGGCGCCGGCACCGTGCCCCACCAGAACATCGGCTACCTGTTCCCGCTCGGCCCGTTCTACTGGGTGATGGAACGTTTGGCGGTCCCCGACTGGCTGACCCAGCGGCTGATCTGGGGCACGCTCGTGTTCGCCGCTGCCGCCGGCACGTACCGCCTCGCACGGTGGCTGGGGTGGCGCGTCGTCGGTGCCTTCGTCGCCGCGTTCGCCTACGGCTGCAGTCCGTACGTGTTCAGCTACCTGGCCCGGCTGTCGGTGATCCTCGGTCCGTGGGCGGCGCTGCCGTGGATGATCCTGCTCGCCGCACTCGCAGTGCGAACCCGATCGTGGCGGCCGGCGGCACTCTTCGCGCTCGTCGTCGCCCTGGTCGGGAGCGTCAACGCCACCGCCCTCGTCCTCGCCGGCCTCGGCCCGCTGCTGTGGATGACCTGCGACGTCATCGCCGGCCGCGTCGCCCTGCGGCCGACGCTGGCGGCGGTCGCCCGCATCGGCGTGCTGAGTGCCGCGGTGTCGCTGTGGTGGATCGTCGCCCTCCGCGTGCAGGGCACCTACGGCCTGGCGATCCTCGACTACACCGAGACCTACCAGGCGGTCGCCAGCGCCAGCACGCCGACCGAGATCGTGCGCGGCCTCGGCTACTGGTTCTACTACGGCGGCGACCGTCTCGATCCGTGGGTCGGACCGTCGACGCCCTACATCGACGACGTCGTGCTGATCGGCGTCGGCTTCCTCGTCGCCGGCGTGTCGTTGCTCGGGTTGTTGACCCGCTTCGCCGGGCGCGTCAATGCCGCCGTCCTGCTGCTCGTCGGCCTCGCCGTCGCCGTCGGCGCGGCACCACTCGGCGCCTCGACGATCTACGGCTCGCTGTTCGAGTGGCTCGCCGAGGAGACGACGGCGGGGATGGCGCTGCGTTCGACGCCGCGGGCGGCACCGCTGGTGATCCTGGCGCTCGCCTTCGGTCTCGCCGCGGCGACGGAGTGGATCCGCCAGCAGGTCGTCGAACGACGCCTTGCCGCCAGTTCGGCCGCCAGTTCGGCCGCCAGTCCGGCCGCCAGTCCGACCGCCAGTTCGGTCGCCGGTCCGACCGCGGGTGCGGAGCGGCGACTCGATCTGCTCGTGCCGGTCGTCGTGGTGGCGTTGTTGGCGGTGCAGTTCTTCCCCTGGTTCACCGGCCGCGCCCTGACCCCGTCGTTGTTGCGCGACGAGCACCTCCCCGGCTACATCACCGACCTCGCCGCCTGGCTCGACCGCGATCTCGACGGCGACCGCAACGACGGCGACCGCAACGACGATGGTGGCGGCCTGGTGTACGAGCTGCCGGCAGCCGACTTCGCCAACCATCGTTGGGGTGGCACGGTCGACCCGGTGCTGCCCGGCATCATCGAGCGTCCGTACCTGTCGCGCGAGCTCGTTCCGCAGGGCGGCGTGGCGACCGCCGACCTGCTCAACGCCCTGGAACGGCGGCTGCCCGAGGGATGGTTCGAGCCCGAGTCACTGCTGCCGGTCGCCCGCCTGCTCGGTGTGCAGACCGTCGTCGTCCGCAACGACCTCGAACACGAGCGGTACCGACTCGCCCGACCGGGCATCACGTGGACCGAGATCTCCGGCGCCCTCGGCGAGCCGGACCACGCCGGGCCGACCATCGAGGACACGCCGCGCATCCCGATCCTCGACGAACGGACGCTGGCGCACCCCGAGGCGGCGACGTCGTTCCCGGCGGTCGCCGCGTTCGATCTCGGTGCGACCGCCGTCGCCCGCGCGGTGTCGGCGAACGCCCCGGTGGTGCTGTCGGGTAGCGGCGACGGCGTCGTCGATCTCGCCGGAGCGGGGCTGCTCGACCCCGATCGTCCGCTCCTCTACGCGGCGACCCTCGACGACCTCGGCGCCGCCGGCGACCTCGACCCCGCAGCCATCGGACCGGGCACGTGGTGGGTGTTGTCGGACACCAACCGCAAGCAGGGCCGTCACTGGTCGACGGTGTCGTCGAACCTCGGCGCCGTCGAGGCGTCCGGACCGCTGAGCTTCGACGACGACCCCGGTGACAGCCGTCTCGACGTGTTCCTCCCTGGCGCCGACCGCCAGACGGTCGGTCGACACCTGGCCGACGTCGCCGACGTCCGCGCCAGCTACTACGGCAACCGCATCGCCTTCACGCCCGAGGACGCGCCGTGGTTCGCCATCGACGGCGACCCGACCACGGCGTGGCGCGCCGGGGTGTTCGACACCACCGAGGGCTTGGTCTGGGAGGTCGAGCTCGACGAGCCGGTCGCCGCCGACCATCTGACCGTGTTGCAGCCGACCACCGGCGCGGTCAACCGCTTCGTGACCGCCGTCGACGTCGTCCTCGACGAGCGCGATCCCATTCGCGTCACGCTCGACGAGCGTTCGCGCACCGCACCGGGCCAACGCGTCGAGCTCCCCACCGAGGGGGCGTTCTCCACCGTGCGCATCGAGATCGTCGCCGACAACGTCGGACGGCTGAGCAACTACGGGGCTCAACCCGGCGTCGGCTTCGCCGAGATCACGATCCCCGGGGTGGTCGACGATCGCGTCGTGTCGATGCCCGGCCTCGACGCATTCCCCGATCTCCCGACCGACGACGTCGCCGATCAGCGGGTGACGGTGATGATGACCCGCGACCGGATCGACCCGGCGACATCCAACCGCACCTCGCCCGAACCGGCGATCAACCGGCGGTTCGACACCCCGGACACCCGGACGTACGAGCTGACGGCCGAGGTTCGACTGTCCGCCGATGCCGCCGACGACGTGCTGGCGGCGGTCGTGCCGAACCCGATCGGTGCGATCGCCGACCGGCGGCTCCCCGGCGCACCTGCGGCGGCCGGCGCCAGTGCCTTCGACGGTGACCCCGGCACCGCCTGGCAGACACCGTTCGACGACGTGGTCGGTGCCACCGTGACCGTGACCCTGCCCGACACCGCTGGCAGCGTCGATGCCGGCTCGCTGCGCGTCGAGTGGCTCGACGACGGCCAGCACTCGGTGCCGACCCAGTTGACCCTGACCGACGCCGCCGGCACGAGCCAGACGGTGCCACTGCCGCCGACGGCGCCAGTCGAGGGTCGGGCCGGCGCCACCGTCGACATCGCCCCGCCGGCCCCGGGCCCGTTGGCCGTGACGATCAGCGGCATCGACGCCCGGACGACGCCCGAGTACTTCTCCGGGCTGCCACAGGTGCTGCCGGTGGCGCTGTCGGAGCTGCAGTTCGGTGACGCGCCCAACGCCGCCCGCGACGTCGCCTCGCCGATCGGCGGGGAGTGCCGCGACGATCTCGTGCTGCTCGACGGCGAACCGCTGGCGGTGCGTATCGACGGCACCGTCGCCGACGCCCTCGGCCGCCGGGAGCTGACGATGGTGGCCTGCGGGCCCGTCGACCTTGCCGCCGGCGAACACCGACTGGAGGCGCTCCCGGGCGCGCTCACCGGCTTCGACGTCGACCGTGTGGTGCTCGACGGTCCGTCGCCCGCCGCCGACGCCGCGCCCCCGGGCCCCGCCCCGGCGACCGTCACCGAGGTGTCGAGCTCGACGGCGATCGACGTGTCGGTCGCGCCGTCGCCGGAGGCGTCGTGGCTGATCCTCGGCCAGAGCTGGAACGCCGGCTGGCGGGCCACCGTCGCCGGCGACGACCTCGGTGCGCCGGTCCTGATCGACGGCTTCGCCAACGGATGGTTGTTGCCACCCGCAGATGACGAGCGTGTCGTCGAACTCCGATGGGAGCCGCAGCGGACCGTCACGTTGGCGTTGTGGTTCTCGCTGGCGGCGGGCGTCGTCGTCCTGGCGATCGCCCTGCTCCCCCGCCGCCGGCGTGCCGACACCGCGCCGGTCGTCGCGGCCGGTGTGGTGCCGCGCCGTTCCAATGGCGTCGCCGCCGTGTGCGGTGGGGTCCTCGCCGTCGCGCTCGTCGCCGTTGCCGGCGTCGTGCCGACGGTCGTCGCTGCAGTGTGCGTCGTCGCCGCGCGGCGGTGGGCCTGGCTCCCGACGGCGCTCGTCGTCGGCCTCGGCACGGTCGTCGCCGGCGTCGTGATGGCGCTCGAGTTCCGTCGCGACTACCCGGCCGATCCCGACTGGCCGAGTCGCTTCGGGTGGGTGTCGCCGTTGACGTGGACGGTGGTCGCCGTCGTCGTGACGATGGCGATCGTGCCCCGGCTGTGGCCGTCGACGATCCCGGGAGAACGTCGACGCGAGTCGGCGGAGCAGTAGGGTCTCCGACTCGTGCGCACTCTCGTCGTCGTGCCGACTCACAACGAGGAATCGAACATCGCCGAGATCCTCGAGCGCCTGCGCGCTGCGGTTCCCGACGTCGACATCATGATCGTCGACGACGGCTCGACCGACGCCACGCGGCGCATCGTCAAGGAGCACATCGTCGACGACGAACGACTGCGCATCGAAGAACGGGCCGACAAGCGAGGGCTCGGCGACGCCTACCTGCACGCCTTCCGCATCGCCCTCGACGAGGGTTACGAGGCGGTCGTCGAGATCGATGCCGACATGTCCCACGATCCCGCCGTGCTGCCGACGATGCTCGATGTCGCCGAGCGTGGGATCGATCTCGTCATCGGCAGCCGCTACGTGCCCGGCGGCACCGTGATCGGCTGGCCGCGCCGGCGGACGTGGCTGTCACGGTGGGGTAACCGTTATGCCGCGATCGTGCTCGGCCTGGCGGTCAACGACGCCACCGCCGGCTACCGGGTGTACCGCACCGACACGTTGCGCCGGATCGGCATCGACGGGGTGCAGGCCGGCGGCTACGGCTTCCAGGTCGAGATGACGTACCGGGTGGTTCGTGCCGGCCTCGGCGTCGTCGAGATCCCGATCGCCTTCCGCGACCGTGTCGCCGGACAGTCGAAGATGCACCGCGGGATCATCATCGAGGCCTTCACGCTGGTCACCTGGTGGGGGCTCGCCGACCTGATCACGCTGCGCCGGCGCCACCGCGCCTACCGCGAACCGCGCTGACGCTCCAGCGCCGCGCACAGCACGTCGAGCTGGCGCGCCGCGACCGCCGTCCACGACAGGCCGGCGGCGTGTTCGGTCGCCGCCTGCCCGAGGGTCGTCCGTCGCGACGCGTCGCCGAGCATCTCGGCGGTGGCCGCTCCGAGGTCGGCCAGTGGGACCAGCAGTCCGGTGACGTCGGGGATCGCCGCACCGCGGTGACCGGCGATGTCGGTCGCCACGCACGGCGTGCCGCACGCCGCCCCCTCGGTCAGCGACATCCCCCACCCCTCGGCGTGGGAGGCGCTGACGACGAGCCATGCCCGGCGGTAGGCGTCGACGAGCTCGTCGTCGGTGACGCGACCGAGCAGGTGCACCCAGGACCCGGCATCGTGCTCGTCGACCCACGCCCGGACCTTCTCGCGATCGGGGCCGTCGCCGACCACGTCGACCTCGAGGTCGGGCACCCGCCGTCGGGTCTCGAGCAGGGCGTCGAGCATCGTCACCTGCCGCTTCACCGGCGCCAGCCGGCCGACGATGACGACGCGTGGTGTGGCGGCACGTCGCTGCTCGTCGGGGCTGAATCGCTCGTGGACGCCGGGCGGGATGATCGACAGGTGCCCGGCGTCGATGCCCAGCTCGACGATCTCGGCGGCCGACGAGTCCGACAGCGTGGCGAACTGCGAGCGGCGGTACAACAGCGGGGCGAGCCGGGTCTCGACGATCCGCCCGACGTGGTTGACGGGGAAGGGCACGGCGTCGTCCCACATCTCGCGGTGCACGTGGTGCAGCCAGACGACGCGCCGGCGGGGTGCCCAGAGCGGCCCGAACCAGGGCACGCCGTTCCAGATCTCGATCGTCGCCGTGTCCGGCCGGCGGCGGCGCACCAGCTGGCGGGCGACCACGCGGGCGAAGACGTCGTAGCGGCCGCCGCGTTGGATCACCGTGTATCCGTTGCGGGTGAACTGGCGCGGCACGTCGAACGTCGAGGTGCGGTGGGCGACCTCGATGCCGGCGGCTGCCCAACGTCCGAAGATCTCGTCGGCATGGACCTCGGATCCGCCGGCCTCGGGGTCGTCGAGATCACGCCAGGCATAGCACTCGATGCGGTTCACGCCGAGCGACCGCAACCGCTCGACCGCCTGGGCCAGTCGTTCGACGTCGCTCACGTCACGACCGGCGCGGGCAGGTGAGCGCCGAAGCGCGACGGAGCGACGAACAACGGAGGCGAAGCCCGATCATGAAGCGTCGAGCTTGCGCCAGACGAAGCCGGGGGCGTAGCGCAGGGCCCCGAACAGGTAGCGCAGGATGCCGGGCACCCACACGACGTCGCGCTTGCGGCCGATGGCGCCGACCACGGCGTCGGCGACGTCGTCGGGGTCGCACGAGAACGGTGCCTCGTCCATCCCGGTCGTCATCTGCGAGCGGACGAATCCGGGACGCACGACGAGCACGCGCCCGCCCGAGCCGTGGAGGGCATGGCCGAGCCCCGTGGCGAAGGCGTCCTGACCGGCCTTGGTCGATCCGTAGACGAAGTTCGACGGGCGGGTGCGGATGCCGGCGACGCTCGACAGCACGACGAGCACGCCGTGACCCTGGCGACGCAGTTGTTCGGCGGCGATCAGGCCGGTGCTGACCGCGCCGACGTAGTTGACGGAGGCCAGCTCGGCGGCCGCCGCCGGGTCGTCGAGGCGCGGCGCGCCGAGCTGCCCGAATGCCTGGATGATGACATCGAGATCGCCGGCGGCGCCGACCGCGGCATCGAACGCAGCCTGGTGGCCGGCGGTGTCGGCGGCGTCGAATGGGATCACGCTGACCTCGACCTCGGTGGCACCGGCGGCGCCGAGGTCGAGCGCCGCCGTGTCGACGTCGGCGGGGCGGCGGACGGCGAGCACGACGTGACGCAGCACGGGCGAGGCGAGGCGGCGGACGATGGCCAGCCCGATCTCGCTGTTGCCGCCGAGGAGGAGGATCGTCTGGGGTCGGGAGACGGCGTTGTTCATCAGTACGGCCACTCCGGCGCCGTGCGACCCGTGCGTTCGACGAGCTTGCCGCCACCCGCGCCGAGGAACACCTTGAGGGCGAGGTTCTTGGCGAACCACGGCAACTGCGCCAGTTGGCGCAGCGCGTTGCGGCTGCGATCGGTGATGCCGGCGCCGAGGTCGCAGCGGTAGATGGCCATCGACCGGGACCGACCGACGTAGCGGAAGCGGGTCGAGGCGACGAGCTCGCGGGCGATGGCGGCGGTGACCCCGATCGAGGAGAACGAATCGTGGATCAGCATCGTGCCACCCGGCGGCACCCGCCCTCCCCAGGCGGCGATGTCGGCGCGTGCGGGTGCGTACCGGTGCGCACCGTCGATGTACAGCACGTCGATGGCTGCGGGCACGTCGGCGAGGGCGTCATCGGAGAACTTGCGGATGTGGCGGACCCGGTCGGCGACCCCGGCCTCGGCGAGGTTGCGGTTGAACACGGCGTGATCGTCGTCGGCCTCGGCGGCGAAGCCCTCGATCTCTTGCGGACCGCGGTCGTTGCCGGCATGGGGGTCGATCGCGTACACCGTCACCGACGGGTCAGCAGCGCTGGCGAGCACGATCGTCGAACGCCCGCGGAAGCTCCCGATCTCGACGATCGTGCCACCCTTGGGACAGCTCCGTGCGGCGTCGTAGAGGGCGTGCGCCTGCCCCTCGGTCATCCAGCCCTCGACGTCGGCGACGCGGGCCAGCACGGTGGCGAAGTCGGGCCGGGACGGCGGGTCGGACGGGGTCGGCTCGGCAGACATAGACGCGTCGACGATAGACGACAACACGCTCGCCCGGCCGTTTCTCCGTCGAGATGGTCAGACGAGGCCGAGGCGGCGGGCCTGGTCGCTGACGAACACGCCGTGCGGGTCGACGCGGTGGCGGACCTCCAGCCATTCGTCGAGCCGGGGGTAGCCGGCGCGCAGGTTGGCCGGTGTGGTCGTGGCGTCCTTGGCCAGGTAGAGCCGTCCGCCGACGCCGAGGACCAGCTCGTCGAGGCGCTCGACGAGCGTGCGCACCGGTGGCGGGGCGGCGGGAAGGTCGATCGTCAGCGTCCACCCGGGGGTGGGGAAGCTGAGCATCGCCGCGTTCTGGTGACCCATCCGCTTGAGGACGTTGACGAAGCTGGCGTAGCCGGAGGCGACGACCACGTCGATGATCGTGCGCAGCGTGTCGACCGCCTCGAACGGCACGACGAACTGGTATTGCAGGAAGCCGCCGCTGCCGTACACCCGGTTCCAGTCGCCGACCATGTCGAGCGGGTGGAAGAAGCCGGTGATCGACTCGATGCCTCGGTGGTGGCGTGGCGCCTTGCGGTACCACAGCTCGTTGAACGCCTTGACCGCCAACCGGTTGATCACGTTCGGCACGCCGGCCGGCAGCGAGGCCAGCGACGGCGGTGCGAACGCCAGCGGCGCGTCGAGCGCCTTCGGCTGGTGCTCGGCGAGCTCGTCGAGCGTGGCGTGATCGCCCTGGGTCAGCACGGCGCGTCCGAATGCGTCGCCGCGCGCCAACAGGTCGACCCAGGCGACCGAGTAGCGGTACTCGGCGTCGCTGGCCGCCATCCGTTCCAGGAGGGCGTCGAGGTTGGGCAGGCGCTCGGTGTCGACGAGGCAGCGGCTGGTCTCGACGGGCAGCAGCCGCAACGTCACCTCGATGACGATGCCGGTCAGGCCCATGCCGCCGATCGTCGCCCACCACAGGTCGGGGTCGGACGCCGCGGTGATCGTGCGCATCTCGCCGTCGGCGGTGACGATCGTCAGGTCGAGCAGGTGGTCGCCGAACGATCCGTCGCGGTGATGGTTCTTGCCGTGGATGTCGCTGGCGACGGCGCCGCCGACGGTGACGAAGCGGGTCCCGGGCGTCACGGGGACGAAGAAGCCGCGAGGCACGATGTGGCGCATCAGCTCGTCGAGGCTGACCCCGGCGCCGACGCGGACGACTCCCGCCTCGCGGTCGAGGTGGATCGGTCCCGGCGCCAGGCGAACGACGGTGCCGCCGGCGTTCTGCGCCGGATCGCCGTAGGCGCGCCCGAGGCCGCGGGCGATCATCCCCCGCGGGCCGGCGAGCGACGACGGCGGATGGGTGGCGAGCTCGCCGGCCTCGAGGTCGACCACGACGGCGCGCGTCGGTGCGGTCCTCCCCCACCCGGACACCAGCTGTTCCTTGCTCCTCATCGCATCGACCCCATCACACCGACTTCGGACCCGACCCTACGACGCCGTGTAGACGGCGAGCCCGTAGATGACCACCCAGGCCACACCGAGCAGCTGCAGCAGGCGGTCGCTGGCGAAAACCTCCTCGGGTGCCGAGCCGCGACCCTGCTCGAGCACCAGCAGATAGCGCATCAGCGCCATCAGCATCGGCACGATCGACAGCTCGTACAACGGCCAGTCACTGGTCGACACGTTGCTCGTCTCGAACGCCCACATGCAGTAGCTGATCAGCACCCCACCGACGCTCATCGACAGCAGGATCCGCAGGTAGCCGATCGGATACTCATCGAGCGTCGCTCGGGTCCCTGCCGATTCGCCGACCTCGTTGAGCTCGGCGTAGCGCTTGCCGACGACGATGAACAGCGAGCCGAACATGATGCACATGATGAACCACCGCGACATCGGCACGTCGACGGCGACGGCGCCAGCAGCGGCGCGGAGCACGAAGCCGGCGGCGACGGTGACCACGTCGACGACCGGCACGTGCTTGAGCCACAGCGTGTAGGAGATGGTGATCACCACGTAGGTGGCGATGACGGCGACCGTCTCCCACCGCCCGGTTGCCGCGGCCAGCGCGAGGGCGACGATCGGGAGCACGACGCCGGCCACCCGGGCCGCCCCGAGCGGCAGCTCACCGGCGGCGATCGGGCGGCGGCACTTGGTCGGGTGGCGCCGGTCGGCGTCGACGTCGAGGACGTCGTTCCAGAAGTAGATGCCGCTGGCGGCACAACAGAACGAGGCGAACGCCAGCAGCGTCAACCACAGTTCGTGGCCCTGGTCGAGCACCCCGGCCGCGCCGGGAGCGGCGAAGACGAGGACGTTCTTCGCCCATTGCTTGGGACGCGCGGTGCGCCACAGCCCTCGGATCATCGCCGCCTTCTTGTCCGATCGAGCTCCATTGCGCCGCAGACCGTATCGGGACGGTGCCTCAGGGACGCGGCATCCACGCCGGTGGTGCGCCGCGGCCCACCCAGTGGGCGACGTCGGCATCGAGCAGCAGCTCGCGGTCTCCCGTCGAATCGCCGTAGGCGACGAGGTGGACGCCGTCACGCGTCGATTGCTGTCCACCGAGCCAGTGGTCGAGGCGTCGGACCTTCTCCCCTGCCCGGCAGTTCGGGCCGTCGAGGGCGCCGGTGAGCCGTCCCCGCTCGTCGACCGCCAGCCGTGTGCCGAGGACGTGGTCGACGCCGAGCAGGCGGGCCAGCGGTTCGAGGTACAGCTCGTACGACGCCGACACGAGCACCACGGTGTCGCCGGCGTCGAGGTGCACCCGCAGGCGGGCGGCGATCTCGTGGCGGATGTTGTCCTCGTACATCTCGGCGGCGAAGCGCCGGGCGGCGGTGGTGACCTCGTCGAGTGGACGCCCGGCGAACACCGCCTCGGTGGCGATCGCCTTGAGCCGGTTGCGATCGCGCCGTACACCACCGGCGGCGAGCGCCACCGGGCGACGGGCGAGGGCCAGGGTGAGGCCGGTTCCACCGGCGATGCGGCGCAGGAACGGCACCACGCAGTCGCGGAGGGTCAGCGTGCCGTCGACGTCGAAGGCGACCACCCGTGGGCGGCGATCGGCGCCGTCGACGGCGGTCACCATGACCATCGGCGGTCCGGCGTGCGCTCGAGGAGGTTCATGTCAGCGGTCGCTCGCCGGTATCGCCGCCAGCGCCTCCCAATAGGCCGGCCAGCTCTTGGAGACGACATCGGGGTCGCAGATCTCGATCCCGTCGACGACGAGGCCGAGCAGGCCGAACGCCATCGCCAGGCGGTGGTCGTGGTGCGTCTCCAGCCGGGCCCCGTGCAACAGATCGGTCGGCTCGACCAGCAGTCCGTCGTCCTCGACGGTCACCTCGGCGCCGGTCTTGGCGAGTTCGGCGGCGAGGTCGCCGAGGCGGTCGCTCTCCTTGGCACGGATGAAGCCGACGCCCGAGATCCGTGTCGGGCTCACCGCCTGCGTGGCGACGACGGCCATCGTCGGCACGAGGTCGGAGATATCGCTCATGTCGACGTCGACGCCGCGCAGGGGCTGGTCGCGCCGGCGCATCACGACGGTGTCCGCCGGTGCCCGGGTGACGAGGCACCCCATCGACTCGAGGATCTCGACGAAGCGGGCGTCGCCCTGCACCGACGTCGAACCGAGCCCGCGCACGCTGACCGCCCCACCGACCATCGCCGCGGCCGCCAACGGGTAGCTCGCCGAACTGGCGTCGGGTTCGACGTGGAACGACGTCGGCAGGTACTCGCCGGGCTCGACGTCGACGTGGCGCTCGCGGATCTCGACGCCGTCGACGCCGAACGCCGCCATCACCGCCTTGGTGATCTCGAGGTAGGGCCGCGACACCAGGCCGGTCGACAGCCACAGCTTGAGGCCGCCGGGAACGTACGGCCCGATGAGCATCATCGCGCTGAGGTACTGACTCGACACGTTGCCGGGCATGACGATCGCGTCGGCGGTGCGCAGCGGACCCGAGACGGTGACCGGCAGGTGCCCCGCGACCTCACCCGGGGTGACCGTTGCCCCGAGAGCGGCCAGCGAGTCGTGCAGCGGGCCCATCGGGCGACCGCGCAGCGGCGGCAGCCCGTCGATCGTGTACCCGCCCGTGCCGAGCGCGGCGACGGCGGTGAGGAAGCGTGACGTGGTGCCGGCGAGGCCGGTGTCGAGCACCATCGGGCCGGGGGCGAGCTCGCCACCGGTACCCGCGACCGCAGCGATCCGCTCGCCGTCCTCGTGACGCTCGCCGATCCCGGCGCCGAGCTGTTGCAGGCAGGTCATCATCGACGTCGTGTCGTCGCCGGGTGCGATGCCGATGATCTCGGAGTTGCCGTGCGCCAGGGCGGCACAGATCAGTGCCCGGTTGGCGATGCTCTTCGAGGGCGGAACGCGGACGTCGGCGATCACCGGGCCGTCGGCGCGGCGCACGCGCAACACCTCCGAGCTCATGACGCGGCGCTCATGACAGCGACTGGACGGCGGGTCGGAACCCGCGGGCGAGCAATCCACCGCGGTACAGCTCGACGAGGCTGCGGTCGACGAGGACGACGGCGACGCCACGGTTGCTCTCGGCGACGTGGACGACCTCGAAGCTGGCGATGTTGACGCTCAGCTCGGCGGCCAGCGTGAACACCTCGGCAGCCGCCCCGGCGCGGTCCGGGATCGGGATGCGCACCTCGGCCAGTTCCTCGGGATGGACGACGCGGGCGGGCAGGTTGGCGCGCGCCGCCCGGGCGGCGGTGAGCCGGGCGTGGAGTGCCTCGCGGTCGTCGCGGTCGATCGTGTCGCGCATGCCCTGCAGGCCGTCGATCAGCTGGTCGAGGGCGGCGACGATGGCGTCGCGGTTCTCGCCGCAGATGTCGAGCCAGATCGTCGGGCTGCCGCTGGCGACGCGGGTCATGTCGCGGAAACCGCCGGCGGCGAGACGCAACAACGCGGCGTGTTCTTCGGCGCGCTCGCTGGCCAGCCCCATCAGCGTCGCGGCGGTCAGGTGGGGGACGTGGCTGACGACGGCAACGAGCTGGTCGTGACGCTCGGGAGCCACGGCGACGACCTCGGCACCGAGCGATGAGACCACCGCGGCGACGCCCGACAACACCGTGTCGTCGGTCTCGACCGTCGGGGTCAGCACCCACACCGCACCTTCGAAGAGGTCGGCCTGGGCGCCGTCGAGGCCATCGAGCTCGGAGCCGGCCATCGGGTGGCCGCCGACGAACCGCGTATCGGCACACGTCCGGCAGATCTGCGCCTTGACGCTGCCGACGTCGGTGACCGCCCCGGACGTCTCGGCGAGCGCCCGCTTGATCTGGTCGGAGGCTGCCAACACGGGGACGGCGACGACCGTCACCTCGGCGTCGGGGTCGAGCCCGACGGCGTCGACGACGTCACGTGCCAGCGCCGCCTCGGCGATGTCGGCGGCGGTGTCGTCGCCGGTGACGTGCCACCCCTGGCGGCGGAGTCCGAGGGCGACCGAACCGCCGATCAACCCGAGGCCGATGACGTTCGCCCGCCGCCCAGCGCCCGCAGCGTCGGGCGTCGTGGAGTCGGCGGCGGTGTCAGTCACGGGGTTCGATCGTACCGTCGGCCTCGTCGGCGGCCCCCGGAGTTGACGGGTCGGCAGCCCCCGGAGTCGACGGGCCGGCGACTGCCGCCGTCAGCGCCCGCCACTCGTCGAGCGTCAAGTGGCGCCAGGTGCCGGGCTTCAACGAGCGATCGCTCAGCGGGCCGATGCGGGTGCGCACGAGCCGCACGACCGGATACCCGACCGCCTCGCACATCCGCCGCACCTGACGGTTGCGGCCCTCGTGGATCGTGATCCGCAACACACCGGGCGACGGTTGCGAGACGCGCGCCGGGGCGGTGGTGCCGTCGTCGAGCTCGACGCCGTCGCGCAGCCTGCGTAGTGCGCCGGCGGCGACACGTCCGCCGGCGACCTCGGCGAGGTACTCCTTGTCGACGCCGTGCGACGGATGGGCGACGCGGTTGGCGAGGTCGCCGTCGTTGGTGAGCAGCAGCAGGCCCTCGGTGTCGGCGTCGAGGCGACCGACCGCGAAGACCCGCGGCTCGGACGGCAACAGCTCGACCACCGTCGGTCGCCCGTGAGTGTCCTTGGCGGTCGTGACCACCCCGGGGGGCTTGTTGAGCAGGTAGTAGACGAGGTCCGGACGCACGCCGACCGGCGCGCCGTCGACCTCGATGCGGTCGCGGTCGGCGTCGACGCGGCGGCCGAGCTGGGCGACCTCGCCGTTGACGGTCACCCGACCGGCGGCGATCAGCTCCTCGGCCACGCGGCGGCTGCCGTAGCCCGTGGCGGCGAGCACCTTCTGCAGCCGCTCACCGGTCGGCAGGGCGGCGCTCTCCCGTGCCAGCTGCTCCCACAGCGGCGGCTCCGGGCGGCGTTCGGTCACGGCTCGACGGGCGGGCCGAACGACGGCGGTGGCGGTTGCTGGGACGGCGGCTCGAGCGCGGTGTGCGGTGCGGTCTCGGTCGACGGCTGGGGTGCGTGTTGCGGCGCGCGATCGAACCCCGGGCTGGTCACCTCGATCACCGGCGTCACTCGCAACCCGTGCTCCAACGCCTCGACGACGTCGGCGCCGGGGATGAACTCGGCGATCGGGGGCAGGTCGTCGATCGTCGCCAGGCCGAGCTTGTCGAGGAACGTCGCCGTGGTGCCGAACAGCACCGCCTGCCCCGGCCCGGTGTCGCGCCCGACCTCGTCGATGTAGCCGCGGGCCTGCAGTGTGCGCAGCACGCCGTCGGGGTCGACGCCGCGGATCGAGGCGACCTGACTGCGCGAGATCGGCTGCTTGTAGGCGACGATCGCCAGCGTCTCGAGCGCCGCACCCGACAGCCGCGCCCGCTGGTCGTGGAGCAGGAATCGCTCGACGTACGGCGTGAGGTCGGCGGCGGTCTGGTAGCGCCAGCCACCGGCGATGTGGACGAGCTCGAAACCGGCGCCGGCGGTCTGGTAGCCGGCGGCCAGCTCCTCGCACCACTGGGACACGAGCCGCGTCGGCTCCTCCAGCAGTTGGGCCAGCAGCTCGGCTGGCACCGGCTCGTGGGCGACGAGGACGATCGCTTCGATCGCCCGCTTGGCGTCGAGCACACGCGTGTCGGTGAACGCTGTGTCGTCAGCCGGGGAGTCGTCGGTCACGTGGTCATCCTTCGTAGGCGTCGATCAGCACGTCGGCGGGATCGAAGTCGTCGCCGGCGCTCCATTCGATCTCGATGTCGCCGAATCGCTCGGGCTGGTCGATCTCGATCGCACCCTGCTTGTAGAGCTCGAGCACGGCGAGGAATCGGACGATCACCTCGATCCGTTCGGCGAGGTCGGCGGTCAGGCGGCGGAACGAGATCTTGCCCGCCCGCGGCAGCTCCTCCATCAGCTCGCCGACGGCGTCGGCGACGGTGAGGCGGATCGGGTTGACGTGGAACAGGTCGACCGTCGGCACCGGCTTGGGTGTGAGCGCCTTGATCGCCGCGTTGCGCAGCCGGGTGACGGTCGTGCCCTCGAGCAGGTCGGGGACCACCTCGTTGAAGCGCTCGTCGGGGCCGACAGCACGTGGGAACGATCGGTCGGCATCGTCGGCGAGGCGGGCGAACACGGTCGCCACGTCCTTGAACGTCTTCGCCTCGAGGAGGCGGGCGAGGAGGTAGTCGCGCTCCTCCCAGAGGGCGAGCTCGTCGTCGAGGTCGATGTCGGCCTCGTTCGGAAGCAGGCGGCGGGCTTTGAGCTCGACCAGCGTGGCCGCGATCAGCAAGAAGCCGGTGGCGACGTCGAGGTCGAGCAGCTGCATCCGCTCGATCTCGACGAGGTAGGCGTCGACGATGTTCGACAGATTGACCTCGTAGATGTCGACCTGTTCGCGCAGGATCAGCTGCAGAAGCATGTCGAAGGGGCCTTCGTACACCGGCGTCGAGACATCCACGGACATGACGACCCCAAACTACAGGAGTGTGATCGTTCCCAGCAGGTATCGTCAGCGGCCGTGAACGGTCCAGCGATCACCGGCGACGGGGCCCCGCGCGTCCTGTCGTGCATGCAGCCGACCGGGGACGTGCACCTCGGCAGCTACCTCGGTGCCTTGCGCAACTGGCAGGCCAAGCAGCACGAGTGCGACGCCTTCCACGGGATCGTCGATCTCCACGCCCTCACCGTGACCGAGCAACCGGGCGTCGTCGGCCAGCTGACCGTCGAATTGGCGGCGATGTTCTTTGCCATCGGCCTCGATCCCGAGGTGGCGACGGTGTTCGTCCAGAGCCACGTCCCCGAGCACAACCAGCTCGGTTGGATCATGGAGTGCACGGCGAGCTTCGGTGAGCTGTCGCGGATGACGCAGTTCAAGGACAAGTCGGCCAAGCGCGAAGGACACTTCGTGTCGGCCGGCCTGTTCACCTATCCGGCGCTGCAGGCCGCCGACATCTTGCTCTACGACGCCAACGAGGTGCCCGTCGGCGACGACCAGCGCCAGCACGTCGAGATCACCCGCGACCTGGCGTTGCGCTTCAACCACCGCTTCGGTGAGACGTTCGTGATCCCCGAGGCCGTCACCCCGACGGTCGGCGCACGGGTGATGAGCCTCCAGGACCCGACGGCCAAGATGTCGAAGTCCGACACCAACGACAGTGGCTGCGTGTACCTGATCGACGAGCCGTCGGTGGTGCTGAAGAAGTTCAAGCGGGCGGTCACCGACTCCGACACCGGGCCCGACGCCGTGCGCTACGACCGTGCCGCCAAGCCCGGCGTCGCCAACCTGCTGGAGATCAACGCCGCCGTCACCGGCCGCTCCCCCGAGGCGGTCGCCGAGGCCTACGAGCAGTACGGCCCGCTGAAGCAGGACACCGGTGAGGCGGTCGTCGCCGTGCTCGAACCGGTGCGCACCCGCTACCACGAGCTGATGCAGGACCGCGGCGAGCTCGCCCGCCTGCTGCGCCTCGGCGCCGGCAAGGCCCGCGAGGTCGCCGGTGCCACCCTCGAACGCACCCAGCAGGCGATCGGCCTCCTCCCCGCCTGACCGTCGTGCCGGCGCGTTCTCGTGATCTCGTCCGGCAATAGTCACCGCATCAAATCACGAGAACGCCGGACCGACCGGCGGATCATCGCCCTCGGCGTCCCGGCGCTGGGGACGCTGGCCATCGAGCCGTTGTACCGGTTGGTCGACACGGCGATCGTCGGCCGCATCGGCACCGAGCAACTGGCGGGTCTCGCCGTTGCCGTCGCCGTGCTGTCGTTGGTGCTCGCCGGGTCCAACTTCTTGACCTACGGCACGACCGAACGTGTCGCCCGGCGCCTGGCGGCGCAGCAGACCGGGGCAGCGGCCGACGTCGGTGTGCAGGCGATCTGGCTGTCGGCGATCGTCGCCGTCGCGGTCACCCCGGTGCTGCTCTTCGCCGCCGGACCTCTCGTCGGCGCCTTCGGGGCCGATGGTGCAGCGGCCGGTCACGGCACGCTCTACCTGCAGATCTCGGCCGTCGGGGTGCCGTTCGTCCTCGTCACCCTCGCCGCGCAGGGCAGCCTGCGCGGCGCCGCCGACTACCGCACGCCGCTGGTGATCGTGCTCGGCGCCACCCTGTTCGACCTGGTGCTCGAGGTGCTGCTGGTGTTCATGCTCGACCTCGGCATCGCCGGTGCGGCGTGGTCGACGGTCGCCGCCCAGGCCGCCGCCGCGATCGCCTTCCTCGTCGCCGTCCGTCGCCAGTTGCGCCCTGCTGGACGCCGGACCCCGTCGTGGGAGGAGATGTCGCCGCTGGTCACCGCCGGCAAGCACCTGCTCCTGCGCGTCGGGTCGATGCTCGCCGTGCTCACGGGGGCGACGGCGCTCGCCGCCCGCGTCGACGACGAGACGCTCGCCGCCCATCAGGTTGCGATCACCCTGTTCACGTTCCTGGCCCTCGTGCTCGACGCCCTGTCCGTCCCCGCCCAGACGCTGGTCGCCGATGCGCTCGGGGTCGATGACGGTGACGCCGCGTTGATCGCCCGGCGGGTGACCGTGCTCTCGACGATCGCCGGGGCGATGCTCGGGCTCGTCGTGGCAGCGCTGTCGCCGGTGCTGCCGGCCCTGTTCAGCGACGACGCCGACGTGCGATCCCTGGCGACCACGGCGATGCTGCTGCTGGCGGTGATGCTCGTCCCGGGCGGGATCGCCTTCGCTGGCGACGGCGTGCTGATCGGCGCCGGCGACTACCGGTTCCTCGGCGTGGCTGCGCTCGGCTACCTGATCGCCGTTGCGCCGGTCGGTGCGCTCGTCGTGCTCACGCCGGGTGCCGGGATCACCGCCATCTGGCTCGGCCTGCTGGCGTGGATGTGCCTCCGCGCCGCCGTCAACCTCTGGCGCGTCCGGCGGCTGCTCCCCCTGTCGCCAACAGGCAGCTGAGCGACGGCTGCACGCCACCTCGCCACCTCACCGCCTCGCCGCCTCACCGCCTCACCGCCAGGGCGGCTGGGACGGCGCGGTCAGGCGTGGTCGTTGGCGCGGAGGTCGGCAAATGCGGGACCGGTGCCGGCGACGAGGTCGACCGTGGCGGGGGCGGAACCGACCGCGGCGGCCATCGCCGCCCCGATCTCCTCGTGGTCGTGGTAGGCGCGGAACGACGTCGTACGGGGACCGACGATCGTCGCCGCCACACGGCCGAACGTCCCGAGACCGCATTCGATCTTGCCGACGTCGTGCAACAGGGCACCGGCGATCTCCTCGCGGGTGGCGGTGGGCCGCGCCGCGGCGAAGCGACGGGCGACGGCGGCACTGTGCCGCTGGTCCTGGTTCGACTGTGCCAACCACAGGTCGGCCTCGGCCGGCAGGAGGTGCTGGCGCGCCCACGCCACGTCGTCGTCGGCCGGCGGGCGCGGCGACAGCGACGTGAAGAACCGGGCGGCGAGGTGCCAGAGCTTCTTCATCGGTCCAGTGTGGCCCGAGGATGGGCCGCCCGGTACACCTCCCACAGCCGTTCCTGGCTGACCTTGGTGTACACCTGGGTCGTCGAGATGGAGGCGTGGCCGAGCATCTCTTGGACGATGCGCAGGTCGGCGCCGTGGTCGAGGAGGTGGGTGGCGCACGAGTGGCGCAGGACGTGCGGCGACAGCTCCTCGCCGAGACCGGCGAGGTGGCCGTACTTCTTGATCACCAGCCACGCCGCCTGGCGGGTCAGCCGCCCGCCGCGGGTGGACAGGAAGACCGCCTCGGCGTCGTCGCGCCGGCGCCATCGGCGGGGCACGAGCCGCGCCCGTCCGTCGGGTGAGAACCAGTCCTCGAGCGCCGCCGCGGCGCGCGAGCCGAACGGCACGATGCGCTCCTTGGCGCCCTTGCCGTAGAGGCGGACGAGACGGGCGTCGAGGTCGAGCCCGCCGATCGACAGGCCGACCGCTTCGGAGATCCGGGCGCCGGTGCCGTAGAGCAGCTCGACGAGGGCCAGATCACGCCGCCCGATCGGGTCGTTGACGTTGATCGCCGCGATCATCCTGCCGACCGCCTCCTCGGTGAGCGGCTTGGGGATCCCGGCGGGGACGCGCACACCTTCGAGGTCGTGCGCCGGGTCGTCGGCGCGGATCTCCTCGACGGCGAGATAGCGGTGGAGCATGCGGATCGCCGCCAGCTGGCGGGCGACCGACGACGTCGCCCGATCGCTCCCCCGCTGTTCGACGACGAAGGCGACGAGCTCGTCGTGGGTGACGCTGGTGACGCTGCGGCCGCGGGCGCGCAGCCATTCGTCGTAGCCGATGAGATCGCGGCGATAGGCGCTGATCGTGTTCGCCGAGCGTCCCTTCTCGGCGACCATCCAGGAGAGGAACTCCTCGATCTCGAGCGGCAGCATCGTCCCGCTCCCGCTCGCCGTCAATCCGATGTCGCGCCCGGCTCGGGCGGTGGCGTCACGGCACCACGGTCGGCAGCCAGCAGGCGTCGCTCGGCGAACAGCAGCGCGACGACCGACTTGGCATCGCTGATCTCGCCCCGCTCGACCATCGCCACGGCATCGGTCAGCGGCACGTTGAGGAGCTCCATGTGCTCCTCCTCCGGACCCTGGCGGTCGTCGGCGACCGGCGTGCATCCGGTGGCGAGGTAGAGCGTGGTCACCGCGTCGGTCATGCCGGGCGACGGCAGGATCTCGGTGAGCAGCTCCAGCGACGCCGCCGCCAACCCGGCTTCTTCGGCGAGTTCGCGGCGGGCGACCTCGGCGGTCGACTCGCCCTCGATGTCGCGCATGCCTGCCGGGACCTCGATGATCGCCCGCTCGTACGCCGGTCGGTACTGCGAGACGAGGACCACCGAGGCGTTGCCTTCGGCGTCGAAGAGCACCGGGACGACAGCGACGGCCCCGGGCGAGCGGACGAGGTCGCGACGGAACGTCGAGCCGTCGGGCGCCTCGAACTCGGCGACGGCGACGTGCCAGATGTGGCCTTGGTGGACGAGCGTCTCGCCGAGACGGCGGAATCCGTCTGCCGTCACGAGCGCACGGAACGCAGCGAGTCGGCGGGCTGCTGCTCGACGACCGCCGACGGCGCGTCGGTGACCGAATCGGCGTCGCTGGCCTGGCGGCGGGTGAGGGCAGCGGCGATCAGTTCGCGGAACAACGGGTGCGGGCGGTCCGGGCGGCTCTTGAACTCGGGATGTGCCTGGGTGCCGACCCAGAACGGGTGGCCGGGCAGCTCGATGAACTCGACCAGCCGGTTGTCGGGCGACGTGCCCGAACACCACAGCCCGGCGGATTCGACCTGGGCGCGATAGCGCGCGTTGAACTCGTAGCGGTGGCGGTGCCGTTCGCTGACCACCGGGTCGCCGTACGCCGCAGCGACCTGCGAGTTCGGCGCCGAGCACGGCGAAGTACGCCCCGAGGCGCATCGTGCCGCCCTTGTCCTCGACCTCGCGCTGTTCGAGCATCAGGTCGATCACGGGGTGCGGGGTGGTGGGATCGAACTCGCGTCGAGTTGGCACCGGTCGAGGCCGACGACGTTGCGGGCGTACTCGATCGTCATCGCCTGCAGGCCGAGGCACAGCCCGAGGCACGGGATCACGCTCTTCGCGGGCGTAGCGGGCGGCGGCGATCTTGCCCTCGACGCCGCGGTCGCCGAAGCCACCGGGGATGACGATGCCGTCGAGGTCGGCGAGTCGCCCGGCGGCGAGCAGCCCCTCGACGCTCTCCGGCCTGGATCCACTCGATCTCGACGTCGGCGCCGTGGTGGAACCCGGCGTGCTTGAGGCTCTCGACGACCGACAGGTAGGCGTCGGGGAGCTCGACGTACTTGCCGATCAGCCCGATCCGCACCGGGATCGTCGCCGCTTCGACCTTGGCGACGAGCGTCTCCCACGAGCGTCAGGTCGGGGGCTCCCTCGTCGAGGCGCAACACGTCACAGACGTAGTCGTCGAGGCCCTCGTCGTGCAGGATCAGCGGCAGTCTCGTAGATGTTGTTGGCGTCGGCGGCGTTGACGACCGCCGTTCCTCGGCACGTCGCAGAGGCTGGAGATCTTGCGCTTCAGGTCGTCGGAGAGCGGCTCCTCGCTGCGGCACACGATGACGTCGGGCTGGATGCCGCGGCTGCGCAGCTCGGTCACCGAGTGCTGTGTCGGCTTGGTCTTCTGCTCGCCCGACGGCCCGATGAACGGCACGAGGGTGACGTGGACGTAGCAGACGTTGTCGCGGCCGACGTCGTTGCGGAACTGGCGGATCGCCTCGAGGAACGGCAGGATCTCGATGTCGCCGACCGTGCCGCCGACCTCGGTGATGACGACGTCGACGTCGTCGGGGGCGACGCGGCTGGATGCGCCGCTTGATCTCGTCGGTGATGTGCGGGATCACCTGGACGGTCTTGCCGAGGTAGTCGCCGCGGCGCTCGGCGGCGAGGACCGCCTGGTAGATCGATCCGGTGGTGGCGTTGGAGTCGCGCGACAGGTTCTCGTCGATGAAGCGCTCGTAGTGGCCGAGGTCGAGGTCGGTCTCGCCGCCGTCGTCGGTGACGAACACCTCGCCGTGCTCGAACGGGTTCATCGTGCCCGGGTCGACGTTGATGTAGGGGTCGAGCTTCTGCATGCGTGACCCGCAGGCCGCGGAGCTTGAGCAGCCGGCCGAGCGACGACGCCGTCAGACCCTTGCCGAGCGAGCTGGCAACCCCTCCGGTCACGAAGATGTGCTTCGGCATCGGTTGCTCCTCCGTCTCCAAGTGGGCATCAGGTTCGACACCACGACGGGATCTCACCATACCGCGCGATGCCGTGATCGACGCGGATGGGACCGTCGTCGCCAAATGGCGCGGCGCGTGTCGTCGGTCGGTCAGTGGGCCAGCAGCTCGCGGGCGTGCTGGCGAGCGGTCTCGGTGGTCGACCCGGAGAGCATCCGGGCGATCTCGTCGACGCGGTCGTCGGCGGCGAGCGCGGCGGCGGTGGCGAACGTCTGGCCGTCGCGCACGGTCTTGGTGACGGTGAAGTGGCGGCCGGCCGAGGCGGCGACCTGGGCGAGGTGGGTGACGACGAGGACCTGGTGGGCGCGGGCGAGCTCGGCCAGCGCCTCGCCCGACGGCTGCGCGGCCGCACCACCGATGCCGGCGTCGACCTCGTCGAACACGAGCGTGCGCGTGCCGTCGTCGCCGGCGTCCGCCTCGGCGAGGACGAGCCGGAGCGCCAGCATCGCTCGGGCCAGCTCACCGCCGGAGGCGACCTGGTCAGCGGCAGCAACGGCGAGCCGGGGTTGGCGGCGAGCAGGAACTGCACCTGGTCGCCCGGGTGGTCATCGTCGTGGGTGCCGACCTCGACGCCGAGCGAGGCGTGCGGCATCGCCAGCTCGCTGCAGCTCCGCTTCGACCGCCGTCGCCAGCCGTGGTCCGGCGGCGCGCCGGGCGCGTCCGACCGCCAACGCCTGGCGACGTTCCTCGGCGAGCGCCGCCGCCCGACGCTCGTCGAGCTCGGCGGCGCGGCGGTCGAACTGTTCCAGCTCGCGCGAGGCGCTCGTCGGCTTCGGCGTGGAAGCGCATGACGTCGGCGAGGTCGTCGCCGTACTTGCGGCGCAGGTCGTTGAGCAGCTGGCGCCGGGTCCGCACGTCGGCCAGCCGCTCGGGCGACTCGTCGATCGCTTCACCTCCGGCGCGGACGTCGGACGTGAGATCGTCGAGCTCGGCGAGCAGGTTGCGGAGGCGCTCGGTTGCATCCTCGAACGGAGCCCGCCCGTCGAGGTGGCCGAGGGCGACACCGAGCCGGTCGCGGGCGCCGCCGTCGTCGATCAGTGCGGCGAGGGCGGCGACGGCAGCCTCGCGGTGGGCGATGGCATCGGCGAGTACCGACTCCTCGCGGTCGAGCAGCTCGTCCTCGTCGGGGTCGCTGATGCCCGCGGCGTCGAGCTCGGCGACCTGGAAGCGGAGCAGGTCGATCTCCCGCGCCCGGGCCCGCTCGTCGCCGCCGAGCGCGGCGAGTTCGGCATCGATCTCGGTGATCGCGCCGCGAGCGGCGCGCAACGGTCGCAGGTCGATCCCGCCGAAGCGTGTCGAGGGCAGCCCGCTGGGTCGCCACCGACGAGCAACGATTGGTGGGCGTGCTGACCGTGGAGGTCGACCAGCCCGTCGGCGGCGTCGGCGAGCGAGGCGACCGTCGCCAGACGCCCGTTGACGTAGCGCCCGCGACCGGCCGTCGGCCGGGATGACCCGGGTGAGCACGATTTCGTTGCCGGCGTCGTCGACGAGCCGGCCGTCGACGCGGGCCTCGTCGGCGCCGGGGCGGACCATCGTCGCGTCGGCTCGCCCGCCGACGAGCAGCTCGATCGCCTCGACGATCATCGTCTTGCCGGCGCCGGTCTCGCCGGTGACGGCAGTCAGCCCGGGCCCGAGCACGAGCTCGGCCCGCTCGATGACGCCGAGGTTCTCGATGTGCAGCTCGCTCAGCACGGCGTCACCGCCGTCCGTCCGTCGAGTGTGTCCGGAACATCGGGGGCGACCGGAACGTCGCGTGCGTCCGGACCGTCCGTTGCGACCGGAACGTCGGGACGACGCCGGGCACCCCTGGCGCGGCGTTCATCGGTCGGCGAGGCCGAACTTGGCCTTCAGGATCTGGTGGTAGCGCTCCACGCCGAAGCGCACGAAGCGTGCCGTCGCCGTCGACGGTGAACAGCGGACCACGTCGCCCTCGTCGAGCGACGCCGTCGGTTGCCCGTCGACGGCCAGCTCGGCACGGCGGTAGCCGGTGACCTCGATCTCGACGACCTCCGACGGGTCGAGGACGAGGGAGCGGTCGAACAGCATGTGCGGCGACACCGGCGTCAGCAGGATCGCCCGGTGTCGTGGCGACACGATCGGACCGCGGGCCGACAGCGAGTAGGCGGTCGACCCGGTCGGGGTGGCGACGATCAGCCCGTCGGCGGCGTAGTACGTGAACGGCTCGCCGTCGATCCGCGCCAGCAGACGCACGGTGTGGCCCGACTCCGACTTCTCCACGACCGCCTCGTTGAGCGCCCGGCCGACCGGTTCGCCGTTGACGAGGACGTCGAGCATCATCCGCTCGTCGACGTGCCAGCGGCCGTCCTCGGGGCCGGCGAAGAAACGGCTCAGGGCGTCGTCGAGGTCGTCTGGCTCCACCTCGGTGAGGTAGCCGAGGGCGCCGAGGTTGACACCGAGCAGCGGCACGGCGGCGCCTTCCAGCAGGCGCACGCTGCGCAGCATCGTCCCGTCGCCACCGAGGCTGAGCACGAGGTCGGCCGATGCCACCGGCCGCTCGGCAGCGAATCGTTCGACGTCGAGCGCCGCGGCGTCGGCCGGCGGCACCCAGAAGTCGACGCCGTTGGCGGCGCACCACTGGGCGGCGGCGTCGACGTGACGGCGTGCCACGGCCCGCTCGCGGTGTGGGATCAGGGCGATGCCGCTCATCGCTGGCTCCGCTCGCCGGGTGCGCGGGCGTGCACGAGGAACTCGCGGTTGCCGTCGGCGCCGGTGATCGGCGAATCGGTCCAACCGACGACGGCGCAACCGGCGTCGACGAGCGCCGCCGCGACCTCCTCGCGCACCCGCTCGTGGATCTGTGGGTCGGTGATCACCCCGCGGCCACGATCGACCTCGCGGCGGCCGGCCTCGAACTGTGGTTTGACCAGCAGCACCATGTCTGCCCCAGGTTGGCACAGGGTGGTCAGTGTGGGGATCACCAATCGCAACGAGATGAACGACAGGTCACCGACGAGCAGGTCGACGGGCCCGTCGATGTCGTCGACGGTGGCATGGCGGACGTTGGTGCGTTCGAGGTTGGTGACCCGAGCATCGGCGCGCAGGCGTTCGTGGAGCTGGCCGTGGCCGACGTCGAGGGCGACGACGTGCGTCGCACCACGCTGCAGCAGGCAGTCGGTGAACCCGCCGGTCGAGGCGCCGACGTCGAGCGCCCGACGGCCCGAGGGGTCGACTTGGAACTCGTCGAGCGCACGGTCGAGCTTCTCGCCGCCGCGCCCGACGAACCGCGGGGGCGGTCCCTCGACGACGACCGCATCGGCGGGTGCCACCTGGCGCGCCGACTTGTCGGCCACCGAGCCGTTGACCAGCACACGGTTGGCGGCGATCAGCGATTGTGCTTCGGACCGGCTGGCGGTCAGGCCGCGACGGACGAGCTCGGCGTCGAGACGCCGGCGCGTGGTCACCTGCGGTCAGGCGGTGGTGCTCGGGGCGGCGGCCGTCGGCGGCGTCGCGGCCTGGGTGGCGGCGGTCGTCGTGGCGGGTGCCTTGCGTGCCGCGGTCTTCTTGGCCGCGGTCTTCTTTGCCGCGGTCTTCTTTGGTGCCGACGTCTTCGCGGCCGCCTTCTTCGCGGCCGCCTTCTTCGCTGTCGACTTCGTTGCCGCCGACTTCTTGACGGTGCTCTTCTTCGCCGCGGTGCTCTTCTTCGCCGCGGTGGTCTTCTTCGCCGGCGCCTTCGCCGTTGCCGACTTCGTGGCTGCAGCCTTCGTGGCGGTGCGCTTCTTGGCTGCCGACTTCGTGGCGGTGCTCGACGTCGCAGCCGTCTTCGTGGCTGCCGACTCCGCCGCGGACGTCGACGCGGCCGCGGGCGCGTCGGATGAGGCGGTGCGAGCCGCCCGCTCGGCGAACTGCTCGGCGAACTCCTCGAACCGGTCCTCGAGCTCGTCGAAGCGCTCCGAGAACCACTCGAGTTGCTTGGCGACCTCGCGCTGGACCGTGTCGGAGACCTTGTTCGATGTCTCGCGGGTGCGATCGAGCAACGCCTGCACCGCCGACTCGGCGTCACGACGGCGCACCTCGCCGGCTTTCACGAGCGGTGACACGATCGCTTCGGCCTGCTTCTTGGAGAGATTGGTGAACTCGACACCGGCGTCGAGCAGCCGCTGGATGGTGGACGTAGCCATGGACGGAGGCTACTGCGTGCGCTCAGCCGGGCGCGCCGAGGGCTGCCGCCACGGCGGCCAGGTCGGCCGCGTCGATGGCCACCGGCACGTCGACGTCGACCCCGGGCGGCGTCACGCCGCTGCGCACCAGCGCGAACGGACTACCGAGCTGCCGGGCGAATTCACCATCGGTGTCGGCTCGATCGCCGACCACCAACGTCGCCGACGGCTCGAAGGTGCCCGTGCCGGCGGCGACGACATCGGCGACGAGGTCGGCCATCGGCCGGTGCGGCTTGCCACCGATCGTCGGTTGCACGCCGCCCGACGTGGCGATCGCCGCCAGGATCGCCCCGGCGCCGGGAAGCAGTCCCTGGGGGGTCGGGTAGGTCGAGTCGTCGTTGGTGCCGATCAGCCGAGCGCCGGCACGCAGCGCCGTCGTCGCCACGGCGAGGCGGTGGTAGTCGAAGTCGCGGTGGATGCCGACGATCACGGCATCGAACGGTCCGTCGTGTGGGGTGCCGTCGTTGACGACCGCCACCCCGCCCCGACCTTCGACGGCCTCGATCACGCCGGGGCCACCGGCGACGAGCACCCGCATGCCCGGTTCGACGAGATGGGCGGCGGCCATCGCCGAGCTGAGCACGTCGCCCTCGGCGGGAATGCCGATGTTGGTCAGCGCGGCCTCGTGGTCGGCGAGCAGCGGCGAGGAGTTGTTGGTGACGAACAGCACCCGCCGCCCGCTGGCGCGCAGCGCGGCGATCGCTTCGACCGACCCGGGGATCGGTTGGTGCGCCAACCACACGACCCCGTCGAGATCGCACAGCACGGTGTGGATCGCCGCCGCCAGGGCGGGTGGTGTGGGTTCGGTGCCGACCGTCGTCACGCTGCGATCGTTGCATCCGCTGCAGACGTCCGTGACATCCTGTCGTGGTGCCTCGCTTCACGCCCTTCGCCGCCCTGCGTTACGCCGGCGGCGACGCCCCGGACGGCCTCGACGACCTGATCGCTCCGCCGTACGACGTGCTCTCCGATGCCGATGTCGCCGCGCTGCGTGATCGCAGCCCGCACAACATCGTCCACGTCGACGTGCCCCTCGAGGAGGACGGCGACGGTCGCTACGCCGCGGCGGCGGCGACCTACCGCGGCTGGATCGACGAGGGCGTGCTGGTCGCCGATCCGCGCCCGAGCTTCACGATCTACCGGATGAGATTCACCGATGCAGCCGGCGCCGAGCGCGACATCGCCGGTGTCCTCGGTGGCCTCGAGGTCGTCGACGACGGTGCCGGCGGTGTGCTGCCACACGAGCGGGTGACGCCCAAGGCGTCGACCGACCGCCTCGATCTGACGCGCGCGACCAACGCCAACCTGTCGCCGGTGTGGGGCCTCTCGCTGGCCCCGGGACTCACCGCCGTGCTCGCCGAGCCGGGAACGCCGATGGGATCGGTGATCGTCGACGGCGTCGAGCACCGCGTCGAGCGTGTGGACGATCCGGCGCGCCTCGACGAGATCGCCGCCTGCATCGCCTCCGACGACGTGCTGATCGCCGACGGCCACCATCGTTACGGGATCAGCCGAACCCACCGCGACGACGTCCGTCGCCAGACGGGCGACACCTCCTCCCCCGCCGAGGACACGCTGGCGTTCGTCAGCGAGCTCGTCGAGGACCAGTTGTCGGTGGAAGCGATCCACCGCCTCTACAGCGGCATCGAGACCGAGGCGCTCGTCGGTGCGCTCGACCGGGTGTTCGAACGCAGCGACGCCGGCCGTCCCGATTCGTCGACGTTGGCGACGATGGCCGAGCGTGGCGTGCTGTGCCTCGTGCGTCCCGACGGAACGGCCGAGTGGCTGACGCCGCGCCCGGGCGCCTTCGACGGGGCGCGCGCCCTCGACGGCGCATGGCTCGAGCACGCCCTGCAGGGCGTGCAGCACGAGGTCAGCTACCAACACGGGCTGGAACACGCCGTGGAGGCGGCGACGAGCGGCCGGGCGGCGGCCGCGGTGCTGATCCGGCCGGTCAGCGTCGCCGAGATCGAGCGCACCGCACGCGAGGGGTTGCTGATGCCGCCGAAGTCGACCTTCTTCACCCCCAAGCTGCGGACCGGCCTCGTGGTCCGATCGCTCGACTGAGCCTCAGCCGCTGTCGGTCAACACCCGGGTGACCTCGGCGAGCGCCGTGGCGACCTGACGACGACGCCGCGCCGCCAGCACGCGGTCGGCGCGCACCTCGGTACGGCTCTGGGTCGCCCCGCCGACGCGGAAGAACCGGCGGCGGACCGAGCCGACGACCACCACCTCGTCGCCCGTCGTCAGCCCGTCGGCACTGGCAGGAGGGTCGTACCAGGCGACGGGTGTCGAGTGGGCCGAGGTCCGGTCGCCGTCGCGGACCGGTGTGGCGACGTCGAACTGGACGACGACGCCGCCGGCGGGCAGCTCACGGCGGACCGGGTCGGCGCTGATGGTGCCGCGCAGGACGGCGAGGTTGGTGCCGCGGTCGGGCGGCGGATCGGTGGTCATCAGATGCTCCTTCAGGACGTGGCGGGCACGGGTGCTTCCATCGGGAGGAGTCGGTCGTCGCTCACCGTACGCCGGGGGTGTCACATCGTTCGGCCGTCCGCCCTCGCCTACCATCACGGCGATGGAGGCGACGTCGGCACATCCGTTGCGGTGGGGCATCGCCGCGACCGGCGGCATCGCCGCCGAGATGGTCGATGCGCTCCGCACGCTTCCTGACGCCGACGTCGTCGCCGTCGGATCGCGCCGCCAGCAGTCGGCGGACGACTTCGCCCGTCGGCACCACATCGAGCGGGCCCACGGTTCCTACGAGGCACTGTTCGCCGACGACGACGTCGACATCGTCTACGTCGCCTCACCGCACAGCCATCACGCGGCGATGGCGATCGCCGCCCTCGACGCCGGCAAGCACGTGCTCTGCGAGAAGGCGTTCGCCGTCGATGCCGCCGAGGCCCGTCGCATGGTCGACGCCGCCGGCCGCAACGACCGCTTCTTGATGGAAGCGATGTGGACGTGGTTCATCCCGCTCGTCGTCGACCTCCGCCGCCGTGTCCTCGACGGCGACTTCGGTGAGCTGAAGGTGATCGAGGCCGACTTCGGGCTCCCCGTGCACGACCCCGACGGTCGGCACCGTCGCCTCGACCTCGCCGGCGGGGCGTTGCTCGACCTCGGCATCTACCCGATCACGTTCGGTCGGTATCTCGCCGGTGATCCGGTAGCGGCCAAGGTGCTCGGCGCACTCGGCGACAGCGGGGTCGATGTCAACGTCGGCGGCGTCGTCGAGTACGCCAGCGGCGCCCTCGGGGTCTTCCACACCTCCCTCGACGCGCTGACAGGTCTCGCTGCGACCGTCGTCGGCACGACCGCTCGCGTCGTCGTCGACCCGCCGTTCTGGTTCCCGACCCGCTACACGGTCCATCGCCCCGGTGTCGACGTCGAGATCGTCGAGATGGCCAACGCCGGCCTCGCCCACGAGGCGGCGCACGTCATGGAGCGGATCCGCGGTGGCCACCTCGAGAGCGACGTCATCCCGCTGGCGACGTCGGTGTCGACGATGGAGCTGCTCGACGACCTGCGCGCCCAGCTCGGCGTCGTCTACCCGACCGTCAGCTGAAGCGCCGGCCGTCGCCTGCGCCCGATCGACACGGCGGATGCTCAGCGGGCGGCGTCGGGGTGGCCGGCGTAGGAGGCCTTGAACACGCCCTGGTGCAACAGCACCGTTGCCGTGTGGCTGCCGGTCTCGGCGTCGGTGAGTGTCGTCTCGGTCCAGTACGACTCGACGCGTGTGCTCTGGCCGATGCCGACGACGGTGTGCGTGGCACGGTACGGGCGGCCGACGAGCACCGGTCCGGCGACGTAGCGCACCTCGAGGTCGATGAACAAGCCGACCGCCGGGCCGCGCACCGGGAAGCCGCCGCCCGCCTTGTGGGCGAGGACGCTGATCATCTCGGTCGGCACGATCGGTGCGCCCCACGGGCTGTCGCCGTCGCGGTCGTACCAGCTGCTGCGCTCGGTGATGCGGGCCAGCTTGTCGGCGAGCGTGAACGGATAGAGCTTGCCGTTGTGTTCGTCGGCTCCCATCGTCACTGGCTCGGCATCGACGACCGACATGCCGAGGCGCAGCTGGTCGACGATGTGCAGCTCGCCGGGGTCGCCCGTCGCCCGTTGCCGCCGCTCGTCGAGCTCGGTCGTCGCGGTCGGCCCGAGTGAGGCGGTACCGGTGAGCACCGGCGTGCCGTCGGCCTTCTCGGCAGTGATCCGCGCCAGTTCGTCGCCGTCCGGGGCGAGCATCGCCCGCACCTCTTCGCCCTCGACGACCATGTTCGAGAAGTGGGCGCTGATGCACCCGCGCTCGAACCACGCCTGACCCCACCGCGCCACGGCGAGGGGATCGAACTGGCTGAAGTGTGTCGGACCCTCGATCGGTGCCCCGGCGAGGCCGAGCTTGGCTGCCGTGGCGTCGTCGTGGACGCTCGTGTGGCCGCCGTACTCCTGGTCGGCGAGCATCTGCGCCGGTGCCCGCAGTGGCCCGGTCAGGCGCCCGTCGTCGTTGCTGATCGGTGTGGCGAAGCTCATCGACGCCATCCTGCCAGCTGGTCGCTCAGGTGGCCGGGGGCAGGATCTTCAGTCCCAGCTCGGCGAGCGTCTTCGGGTCGCCGGGGATCGGCGAGTTGGTCATCGGGTCGGCGCCCGACTGGGTCTTCGGGTAGGCGATGACCTCGCGGATGTTCTCCTCGCCGGCGAGGATCGCCACCAGGCGGTCGAGGCCGAAGGCGAAGCCGCCGTGGGGCGGGGCGCCGTAGTCGAACGGATTGAGGAAGAAGCCGAACTTCGCCTCCGCCTCCTCGTCGGAGATGCCGAGCGCCTGGAAGACCCGCCGTTGGAGGTCGGCCTCGTGGATCCGGATCGACCCGGAGCCGAGCTCCCAGCCGTTGAGCACGAGGTCATAGGCGATCGATCGCACCGCCAAGGGATCGGTCTCGATCTTGTCGACGTCGTCGGGGTGTGGCCGGGTGAACGGGTGGTGCCCGGGCTTGGGGCGTCCGCTCTCTTTGTCGACACCGACGAACAGCGGGAACTCGATGACCCACACGTAGCGGTACGGCCCCTCGTGCACGGGCGGGCGACCGAGATCGTTGCGCAGCGTGCCGAGCACCTCGCACGTCGTCATCCACTCGTCGGCGACGATCAGCACGAGGTCGCCCGTCGTCGCGCCGGTCGCCGCACGCACGGCGGCCACCTCGTCGTCGGTGAGGAACTTGGCGACCGGCGAGTCGACGCCGTCGTCGGTGACCTTCAGCCACACGAGGCCCTTGGCGCCGAGCGACTTCGCCCGGTCGGTGAGCTTGTCGAGCTGGTTGCGGCCGTACTCGGCAGCGGCACCAGGCACGCAGATGCCCTTGATCGCCTCGGCGCCGGCGAAGGCCTTGAACTCGGTGGCACCGAAGATGTCGGTCAGCTCGACGAGCTCGAGACCGAAGCGGAGGTCGGGCTTGTCGATGCCGAAGCGGTTCATCGCCTCGAGCCAGGTGATCCGTTCGATCGGGCCCGGACGTTCGCCGGTCGCCGCCTCGGCGGCGTCGAGGACCGCCTCGCTGACGGCGTCGAGGACGTCGTCCTGGGTGACGAAGCTCATCTCCATGTCGAGCTGCATGAACTCGTACTGGCGGTCGGCGCGCAGGTCCTCGTCGCGCAGGCAGCGGGCCATCTGGTAGTAGCGGTCGACGCCGCCGACCATCAGCAGCTGCTTGAACAGCTGCGGCGACTGCGGAAGGGCGTAGAACGAACCCGGCTCCTTGCGCGAGGGCACGAGGAACTCGCGGGCGCCCTCCGGGGTCGACGGGACGAGCATCGGCGTCTCGACCTCGACGAACCCCTGGGCGTGCATGGCGTTGCGCACCGCGGCGTTGATCCGCGAGCGGACACGCAGGTTGCGTTGCATCCGCTCGCGCCGGAGGTCGAGGTAGCGGTGCTGGAGGCGCAGGTTCTCGTCGACGTCGTCGGCGCGGGCGTCGATCGGGAACGGCGGCGGCACGGCGGTGCGCAGGATCTCGACCTGGCATTCGCCGAGTTCGATCTCGCCCGTCGGCAGGTTGTTGTTGACCGTGCCCTCGGGCCGCTGGCGGACGACGCCGGTGATGCGCAACACGTACTCGCTGCGCACGTCGACGTCGTGGTTGATGACGCACTGGACGATGCCGGAGTGGTCGCGGAGGTCGACGAAGGCGAGGTGTTCACCGTGCTCGCGGCGACGCCCGACCCAGCCGCAGACGTGCACCGTCTGGCCGATGTGCTCGGCGCGCAGGTCGCCGCACAGGTGCGTACGCATCGAGGTCGCCTGGCTGGCAACGGTGTGGTCGGTGGTGTCGGTCATCGGTCGGTCCTCGGGTCGTCGGGCGAAAAGCAACGGTTGGGGTCTGTCCCCGAGCGTTGCGTTGCCGAGCGTGGCGTTGGAGGTGGTCGACCAGATCGGTGCGGGCGATCGTCACCTGCTCGGCGTCGGTGCGCAGCGGCTTGACCACGACGGTACCGGCGGAGACCTCGTCGTCACCCACGATCACGGCGACGTCGGCACCGCTGCGGTTGGCGAGCTTCATCTGCGCCTTCATCGAACGCTGCTCGAAGCCGCGGTCGGCGGTGAGCCCGGCGGCGCGCAGTTGCGCCGTCAGCGCCAGCGCCTCGCGGCCGCCGGTGACGTCGACGACGAAGGCATCGACGACGACCGGTTCGGCGGCGAACACGCCCTCGTCGTCGCACGCCAACAGCGTCCGGTCGACGCCGAGTGCAAACCCGATGCCGGGTGTCGCCGGGCCACCGAGCGCCTCGACGAGGCCGTCGTAGCGGCCGCCCCCGCCGAGCGCGTTCTGTGCCGATTCGAGCGTGCCACCCTGGAACTCGAAGATCGTGCGGCGGTAGTAGTCGAGCCCGCGCACCAGCTTGGGTTCGATGCGGTACGGGATGGCGAGGGCGTCGAGGCCGGCGCACACCTCGGCGAAGTGGGCCGCCGCGGCGTCGCTGTAGAAGTCGGCGATCTGCGGTGCGGCATCGATCAACGGGCCATCGGAGGGGCGTTTCGAGTCGAGGACGCGCAGCGGGTTGCGGGCGAGGGTCGCCCGGCTCTGCTCGCTGAGGGCGTCGCCGGCGGCGGCGAAGTGGGTGCGCAGCGCGTCGACGTAGCGTGCCCGGTCGTCGGGTTCGCCGAGGCTGTTGACGACCAGCGCCACCTGACGCAGCCCGAGACGGCGGTAGAACTCCCAGGCGAGGGCGATCACCTCGACGTCGAGGAGCGGGTCGTCGACGCCGAGCACCTCCACGCCGACCTGGTCGAACTGGCGGTAGCGGCCGCGTTGGGGCTTCTCGTAACGGAAGTTCGATCCCGCGTAGAAGACCTTCCACGGCACGATCGGGCGGTGTTCGGCGAACGCCCGGCACACGCTGGCGGTCATCTCGGGGCGCAGCGCGATGTGCCGTTCACCCTTGTCGACGAAGTCGTACATCTCCTTGGTGACGACGTCGGTGGCGTCACCGATGCGGGTGAACACGCCGAGATCCTCGAGCAGCGGGGTGACGATCTGTCCGTACCCCGCCGGCTCGACGACGTCGGCGAACACGTCGACGAACCGCCGCCAGCGTCCGCTCTCGGGCGGGAGGATGTCCCGCATGCCTGGACTGGTCTGGAACGCTGGCACGGCCCGCGAGGCTACCGGGGTGGTCTGATCCGTGGATCGGTGAATTCGTCGCTGCCGAGATCGACCATCCCCGCTCCGACGTGCAGCGGGTCGCGGGCGACGGCGAGCGCCGACACGCCGAGTCCGTAGGTGTGCAGGCGGCCGGTCGGACGGATCTCCACGACGCAGCTGTCTGGGTCGTCGAGCTCACCGTGCTTGGTGATGGCGGCGAGGACGCCGCGCCGGGCGAGGGCGGTGATCTGCGTGTCGTCGTTGTCGAGCAGCCGGGCGGTCGCCTGGAAGTGGATCTCGAACGCCGGACCGATCGGCAACTTGCGCACCGGGACGACGATCGACGCCCGTCCGTTGGCGGCGATGTTGCGGGCCTTGCGGCTGCTGCGGTGCGTGCTGACGTAGAGGACCAGGCCGTCGTTGGCGTAGATCACCCCGGCGGCGTGGGGATGTCCGGCGGCGGAGACCGTGGCGACGACGGCGAAGCTGCGGGCGTCGATCGCGTTGCGGATCCTCCGCTCGTGGGCGGCGCGGGCGCCCGGGGCGCTGGTGGTGTGCTGGGCGGGACGTGTTGTGGTGTTGCTCATGCGTCCACCATGAGCCGTGCACTGCGGTGAATCCATACCTGTCGATCCGGAAATGTTGCTCGATCGTCCAGTCGCTCGGACGATCGCTGCGGATCTGGCAGACTGCGCAGATGCGATCGGGTGTGCACGTCAGCGCCCTCGACGATGTCCTGCGTCACGTCGAGATGGCCGGCATCTTCTACTGCTCGTCCGAGCTCAGCGAGCCGTGGGGTCTCGACATCCCGCCGATGGACAGCGTGTGGTTCCACGTCGTCACGTCGGGGCGCTGCAACCTCGCCGTACCCGGGAGCGACCCGGTCCGCGTCGGGCCCGGCGACCTCGTGCTCGTCCCCCACGGCCAGGGACACGCAGCGTGGGGCGAGCAGCCGGCGCGACGGGAGCCGGTGCTCGAGCTGCCGCACGACTACGAGACCGACGTCTACGCCGTCCTCCGCCACGGTGGCGGCGGGGCGGTCACGTCGATCGTCTGCGGAAGTGTTCGCTTCGATCACCCCGCTGCCCGCCACCTCGTCGCCTCGCTCCCCCAGCTGATCCACATCGAGGCGTCGCGCATCGGCCGCACCGACTGGTTGCGGGCGACGCTCGACCTGCTCGCCGAGGAGACGCGCGCGATCCGGCCGGGCAGCGACGCCGTCGTCAGTCGTCTGTGCGACGTGCTCGTGCTGCAGGCGATCCGGGCGTGGATCGACAGCGATCCCGCCGCCCGATCGGGCTGGCTCGGCGCCATCCGCGACGAGGGTGTCGGGGCGGCGATCGCCGCCATCCACGGTGAGCCGGGCGCGACCTGGAGCGTCGCCACGTTGGCCCAGCAGGCGAACATGTCGCGCTCGGCCTTCGCCGCTCGCTTCGCCGAGCTCGTCGGCATGCCACCCATGCAGTACGTCACACGCTGGCGGATGTACACCGCCGACGGGCTCCTGCGCCGCGGCGCCACCGTCGCCGCCGCCGGCCGGGCGGTGGGCTACGAGTCCGAAGCCGCGTTCAGTCGCGCCTTCGCCCGCACCATGGGCACCTCCGCCGGCGCCACCCGCCGCGCCGCCTGACCGCCCTGGCGTCGCCCCGCGATGAGCGAACGGACCGACAGGCAGCCCGTTCCCTCATCGCCGAGTCCGTCGCAGCGGACGTGATGAGCGAACGGACCGACAGGTAGCCCGTTCCCTCATCGCCGAGTCCGTCGCAGCGGACGTGATGAGCGAACGGACCGACAGGTAGCCCGTTCCCTCATCGCCGAGTCCGTCGCAGCGGACGTGATGAGCGAACGGACCGACGGGCAGCCCGTTCCCTCATCGCCCACGGGTGGCGACGGCAGCGCCAGCGAGGCGACGAGCCCGCTAGGCGACCGTGACGGCGCCGGGGACGAGGCGGTAGGCGTCGTAGACGGAATCGACGCTCTTGATCGTGCGGATCACGGCGTCGAGGTAGCCGGGGTTGGCGAACTCGAACTCGAAACGCATCTTTGCCACCCGGTCGTTCCCGGTGACGGTCTGGCACGAGAGGATGTTCACCGAGTGGTCGCCGAGGGCGTTGGTGACGTCGCGCAGCAGGCGGGTGCGGTCGAGGGCGACCACCTCGACGCCGGCGACGAACGTCCGGCCGGGGCGCTCGTCGGCGTCCCAGTCGACCTCGATCATCCGTGTCGCCTGCTCGGCCATCAGCGACACGGCGTTGGCGCAGTCGGCGCGGTGCACGCTGACGCCACGTCCGCGGGTGACGAAGCCGATGATCGAGTCGCCCGGCACCGGCGTGCAGCAGTTGGCCAACCGCACGAGGACGTCGTCGAGGCCCTCCACGTGGATGCCGACCGACTGGCGGTCGCCGTCGTGGCGCTCGCGCCGGGGACGGGTGACGGTCGTCGGCAGGCTCTCGTCGCCCTCACCGTGGAACAGGCGCGCCAGTCGCTGGGCGACCGATTTCGCCGACACGTGGTGCTCGCCGATCGCCGCCAGCAGCGAGTCGAGATCGGCGTAGCTCATGTCGGCGATGACCTGCTCGAGCTCGAGCGACTTCCACACCTGCTGCACCGGCAGCCGCTCCCGGCGCATCTCCGCCGTCAGGTCGTCGCGGCCGGCTTCGACCATGTCGACGCGCCGCTCGCGGCTGAACCACTGGCGGATCTTGTTGCGCGCCCGCGGTGAGGCGACGAACGTCAGCCAGTCCTGCGACGGCCCGGCGGTCTCGACCTTGGAGGTGAAGATCTCGACGTTGTCGCCGCTCGCCAGCACGTGATCGAGCGACACCAGCCGGCCGTTGACCTTGGCACCGATGCAGGCGTGGCCGATCTCGGTGTGCACGGCGTAGGCGAAGTCGACCGTCGTCGACCCGACGGGCAGGGTGATCACCCGCCCCTTGGGCGTGAAGACGAACACCTCGTCCTGTTCGAGGTCGGTCTTCAGGCTCTGCATGAACTGCGCAGGATCGGAGATCTCCTCCTGCCAGTCGATCATCCGGCTCAGCCACTCGATCTCGGAGTGACGGTCGCCGCCGGACTTGTACGCCCAGTGCGCGGCGACCCCCCACTCGGCGCGCTGGTGCATCTCCTGGGTGCGGATCTGGACCTCGATCGGCTTGCCGGCCGGCCCGATGACGGTCGTGTGCAAGCTCTGATAGAGGTTGAACTTGGGCATCGCGATGTAGTCCTTGAAGCGCCCCACCACCGGCCGCCAACGCCCGTGGATCGAGCCCAGCGCGGCGTAGCAGTCCTTCATCGAGTCGACCACCACGCGGATGGCGATGAGGTCGAAGATCTCGTCGAACTCGCGGCCCTTGACGACCATCTTCTCGTAGATGCTCCACAGGTGCTTGCCGCGCCCGGTGACCTCGGCGTGGATGCCGAGCTCGTCGAGCCGGGCACGGACCTCGGCGAGGGTCTTCGCCAGGTACACGTCACGCTCGGGCGTGCGCGTGCTGACGAGATGGTCGAGCTCGGCGAAGCGCTTCGGGTGGAGGGCGGCGAAGGCGAGGTCCTCGAGTTGCTGCTTCATCTCCTGCATGCCGAGGCGGTGGGCCAGGGGCGCATAGATGTCGAGCGTCTCCTGGGCGATGCGACGCTGCTTCTCCGGCGGCATCGCGGCGATCGTGCGCATGTTGTGCAGGCGGTCGGCGAGCTTGATGACCAGGACCCGCAGGTCCTTGGCCATCGCCACCAACATCTTGCGCATCGTCGCCGCCTGCTGCTCCTCGCGGGAGTCGAACTGGATGCGTTCGAGCTTGGTGACGCCGTCGACGATCGCCGCCACCTCGGGACCGAAGTCGCGGTCGACGTCGGCGACGGTGATCTCGGTGTCCTCGACGGCGTCGTGCAGCAGGGCGGCGGTGACCGACACCTCGTCGAGGCCGATGTCGGCGACGATCTGGGCGACCGCCAGTGGGTGGTTGATGTAGCTCTCCCCGCTCGAGCGCATCTGCGAGCGGTGGGCATCGGCGGCGACGCGGTAGGCGCGGCTGATGGTCGACACGGGCGACTTCGGATGACGCCGCCGGTACGCGGCGAGCAGCGGCGTCAGCTCGCTCGTGGCGCCGGTGTCGACGTGGTTCCGACGCCAGGGAAGAACTCGGTCGACGGTGCCCATGACTCCTAGAAGTGGAGGAGCGACTTGACGGCGCGCTCCCCCAGTCGCGACCGCCCGTCGAGCTCGTCGAGCTCGACCACGAAACCGAGCCCGGCGACGACACCGCCCAGCGTCTCGACGAGCCGCGCCGTGGCCGACGCCGTCCCGCCGGTGGCCAGGACGTCGTCGACGATCAGGATCCGCTCGCCGGGGTGGATGGCGTCGCGGTGGATCTCGAGCTTGTCGACGCCGTACTCGAGCCGGTACTCCTCGCGCACGACCGCCCACGGCAGCTTGCCCGCCTTGCGCACCGGGACGAACCCGGCGCCGATGCGGTAGGCGACCGCCGAGGCGAAGATGAACCCCCGGGCCTCGATGCCGACGACGCGATCGACGGCGACGTCGGCGAAGCCGTCGACGATGCCGTTGACGGCGGCGGCGAACATCGTGCCGTCGCCGAGCAGCGGTGTGATGTCGCGGAACGTGACACCGTCGGTCGGGTAGTCCGCGATGTCGCGGACGTAACCGCGGAGCGCTCCGAGATCACCTGCCATGACCGGAGGATACCGGTCGAGGAATCAGTGACGCTTCTTCTTGCGTGGTCGCGGTGCGTGCGACAGCAGCCGGTCTGCCGACGGCGAGCCCGTCGGCCGCCTCGTGCCGTCTCCCGCCGGGGCGCCGGACTCGACCGTCTCCGCCGAGCTCGCCTCGGCCGCGTCAGCCGCCTCGGAGGCGGCGGCCGGGGCGGACCCGACGGACCCGGCGCGTGGCCGGGACCGGCGGCGCGTGCTGCGTTCCGCCTCCGCCTCGAGTGCCCGGCCGGTCACGCTCCCGCCGACCACGGCGGCGCGCAGGGCTTCCCCGCTGAGCCGCTGGCGGTGGCTGGCGCGCCCTCGCGACGAGTTGAGCATCGCCACGAGCGGCGTGGCGATGAAGATCGACGAGTAGACGCCGGCGATCATGCCGACGAGGAGCGCCACGGCGAAGTCGCGCAGCGCGACGGCGCCCATGATCCACGTGCCGATGACGAGCAGCGAGATGACGGGGAGGATCGAGGAGATGCTGGTGTTCAGCGAGCGCATCAACACCTGGTTCATCGAGATGTTGACGATGTCGTCGTACGGCATCCGCACGCCCGCGTACTTGCCCTCGTTCTCCTTGATGCGGTCGAACACGACGATCGAGTCGTACAGCGAGTAGCCGAGGATGGTCAAGAAGGCGACGACGGTCTCGGGGGTGACGAGGAACTGGAAGACGGAGTAGATGCCGACCGCGGCGATCACGTCGTGGAGCATCGCCACGATCGCGGCGACGGCCATGCGCCACTCGAAGCGCAGCGAGATGTACACCGACACGATGAGCAGGAACACGACGAGGGCGCGGACGGCCTTCTCGGTGATCTCGCCGCCCCAGCGCGAGCTCGTGAACGCGTAGGTGATCTCCTCGACCGGGACCTCGGCGGCTGCGGCGAGGTCTTGTGTGATCGCCGTCGACTGCTCCGTCGGAAGCTCCTCGATCTCGATCGTGATGACGTCGAGGGTCTCCGAGCTGCGTTCCTGGATTCGGGCGTTCGCCGTCGAGACGTCGTTGTCGGCGAGCACCTGCTCGGCTTCGTCGACACCGAAGGTGGCGCTGGCCGGCACCTCCCAGGCGATGCCGCCTTCGAAGTCGAGGCCGAGGTTGAGTCCCTGGGCGAACAGCGAGATCACCGTGATCACGACCACGGCGACCGCCGCACCGAGACCCCACCGCTTCTTGCCGGCGAAGTCGATCGCCGTCTGCCCCCGCATCAGCCGCCCGAAGTGCGACGTGGCGATCTCCGTCTCGGTCGTCATCGCGTCACCTCCAACCCGAGGACGTGATCTCGTCGGGCGAGCATCTTGCTGCGCGAGAGCAACAGCACGGCCGGCCGGGTGAAGAAGTAGCAGACGAGGAGGTCGCAGATCGTCGTCAGCCCGAGATAGAGGGCGAAGCCGCGCACCGACCCGACGCTCAGCCAGAACAGGATCACGGCGCTCATCAAGGCGACGATGTTCGCTGCCCAGATCGTCCGCCACGTCGACCCGAAGCTGCGCGGCGAGGCATTGCGGATCGTCCGACCGGCGCGCAGCTCGTCCTTGATCCGTTCGAAGTAGACGATGTAGCTGTCGACGGTGACACCGATCGAGACGATGATGCCCGTCACGCCGGCGACGGTGAGTGCGTAGTTGGTCCACACGGACACGACCGAGGCCAAGACGAAGGTCATCATCGCCCACACGATGAGACCGCCGACGACGACGAGTGCCAGCATCCGGTAGTAGGCGACGAGGAGCGCCAACACGAGGAGCACGCCGACGATCCCGGACACGACGGCGGCGCGCAGCGATTCGTTGCCGGCCGACGGCGACACGATGCGTGCCTCTTGGGCTTCGACCTCGACCGGGAAGGCGCCACGGTTGAGCACGGCGACGAGGTCTTCGGCTTCCTCACGGCTGAAGCTGCCCGTGATCGACACGGAGTCGGTGAAGGTCGGCTGGTTGACCTGCGGGCTCGACTGGATCGTGCTGTCGAGCACGATGGCGATCTGGCCACGCACGCCGGGCTGGGTCGACGGGCAGGTCGGGGCCATGTTGTAGCACTGGCTGGCGAGGCTGTTCCACGTCGCCTGGCCGTCGCCGCGCAGGTTGATGGCGACACCGAATCCCTGGTCGAGGGTGAGGGTGGCACTGCCGCGTTCGAAGAGTTCACCGGTGCCCTGGGCTGGGCCGACGCACGCCGCCCCACCGTCGCGGGTCGGCAGCAGCTCGTTGCCGCTGGCGTTGGCCGGCGAGGTCGGGAACTGGCTGAGGTCGAGGCCCGGCAGGACGTCGTCCGGGAGCGAGCCGGTGGGGATCGAGCCGCCCGGGATCGAGCCGGTGGGGATCGAGTCGCCCGGGATCGTGTCGCCCGGGACCGACGGATCGGGGGCGGCGCGGCGGAAGCCTGCCGGCGACGACGTGCCGGGCGCCGCCGCCGGTGCCACGGTCGTTGCCGGCGAGCTGGTCGCCGGCGCCACCGGCCCGGCGGGTGTCGTCGTCGTCGGTGTCGGCTCGTTGATCGCGCCCTGGCAGTCGGTGAGGTTCAACACCGGACGCAGCTCGACGACGCCGGAGACGTCGACGGCGGCGATGGCGTCCTGCTGGTCGCGTACGCCGGGCAGGTCGACGACGATCGTCTCGCCCTGCACCCGCACGTCAGGCTCGGCAATGCCTCGCCGCTCCAGTTCGTCGCGGATGAGGTCGCGGACCACGGTGAGGTCCGACGAGCTGGCGTCTTCCACCGGCGCCAGGATGACCGAGACGCCGCCTTGCAGGTCGAGCCCGAGGATGGGCGTGTTGTCCGTCGCCAGGAGGGCAGCGAACAGCCCGACGACGACGACCACGACCCCGATCAGCGAGGTCCACAGGCGGCGAACCATGGTCGGTCAGTCGTCGGTATCGGTGTCGGCGTTGTCGGCCGTGGTCGACTCGGCGAGTTCGCCGGGCTTCTCCGACTCGCCGTCGGGGTCGGCCTTGCCGTGGATCGCGGCGCGGGCGATGCGAATCTGCACGTCGTCGTCGATCTCCAGCCAGAAGCGCTGGTCGCCGTCCTCGCCGGTGATCGTGCCGTAGATGCCCGAGGTGGTGACGATCTCGTCGCCCACCTGGATCGACCGCTGGAGGTCCTGCTGCTCTCGCATCCGCCGGCGCTGCGGCCGGATCATCAGGAAGTACAACCCGAACGGGATGAGGAGGAGAATGCCGAACTGCAGCAGGGCTGCTCCGCCGCCGCCGTTCTCTTCGGCGGCGACCAGGGCCAGGATCTGTGTGGTGGACATGCGGCCTGCGAGCCTATCCGTGTTGTCCTCGCGCCCGGTGGTCAGGCCCAGACGTCGAGGACCGACCGTCGGAAGGCCTGGAACGTGCCGGCAACGATCGCCGCCCGCATCCGTGCCATCAGGTCGATCGTCCAGGCGACGTTGTGGATCGACAGCAGTCGCGACGCCGTCGGTTCGCCGACCTGCAGCAGGTGGCGGATGTAGCCGCGGCTGTGGCGGGCGCACACCTCGCACGGGCACGTCGGGTCGAGCGGTTCGTCGAGCTCGGCATTGCGTGCCGCTTTGGCCTGGAACCGGCCGGTCGAGGTGAGCGCCGTGCCATGGCGCCCGAGGCGGGTCTGCATCACGCAGTCGAACTGGTCGACACCGAGGGCGACCGCTTCGACCAGTGATGCCGGATCGCCGACGCCCATCAGGTAGCGGGGCCGGTTGGTGGGCAGGTGCTCGAGCGCGGCGGCGAGGGCGGGCAGCATCTCGGCGCGGGTCTCCCCGACCGACAGCCCGCCGATGCCGTAACCGTCGAAGCCGAGGTCGACGACCTGGCGGGCGCTCTCGGCGCGCATCGTCTCGCTGATCCCACCCTGGGTGATGCCGAACAGCGACTGGTCGCCGCGCCGGTGTGCCTGGCGGGCCCGTGCCGCCCAGGCGCCGGTGAGGTCGACGGCGCGGCGGATGACGTCGGGTGGGTTCGGCAGCGGAGGGCACACGTCGAGCACCATCTGGATGTCGGCGCCGAGCTGCTGCTGTACGGCGACGGCGAGCTCCGGGGTGAAGCGGTGCGTCGAGCCGTCGTAGGTGCTGCGGAACGTGACGCCGTCGTCGTCGATCTTCGGGTCGAGTGAGAACACCTGGTAGCCGCCGGAGTCGGTGAGCGTCAGCCCGTCCCAGCCGGCGAAGCGGCCGAGCCCGCCGAACCGCTCGATGAGGTCGGCCCCCGGGCGCAGCATCAGGTGGTACGTGTTGCCGAGCACGATCTGCGCCCCGACCCGCTCGTAGTCGGCGGCGCTCAGGTACTTGATCGCCCCGCGCGTCCCGACGGGCATGAACAGCGGCGTCGTGTAGGTACCCCGCGCCGTCGTCGCCGTGCCGGCTCGGGCGGTGCCGTCGACGGCGTCGAGTCGGAGGTCGACCGGGAACATTCGGGCGACGGTACCGCCGCCGCTCCAGCCCTCCGACCGCCCCGGACCGCCATCACCCCGAAATTTGTCCGGATCGTCTCGCTCAGCGGCACGATTCGGACAAATTTCGGGGTGGTGGCGCGGTCAGAGGACGTCGGTGAGGATCTCGCGGGCGGCGTCGGCGTCGGTGGCGCGCACCTCGACCTCGATCTGCTCGGCGTTGTCGACGGGGATCGTGCCGCCGCCGTCGTTGTCGACGATCGCGCTCTCGATGCCGAAGGAGCGCAGCTTGGCCTGGGCGACCTCGGCTTCACCGACGGACGTGAATGCGCCGACGATCACGGGTTCCGGATGGGCGTCCTGCTCGCTGCTCATCGCCCTTTCGTACCACGGCGCAGCGTCGCCCACTCATCCGGCTCCCACTCATCCGGCTCCCACTCATCTCGCCCACTCATCCGTCGAGGGAACGGTCGAGCAACATCGCGTCACCGAAGGAGAGGAACCGGTAGTCGCCGGCGAGGGCGGTCTCGTACAGCGTCCGCCAGCGCGGGCCGACGAATGCGTCGATCATCATCAGCAGCGTCGTGCGCGGGAGGTGGAAGTTGGTCATCAACACGTCGACGACCTGCCAGTCGAAGCCGCGATGGATGAACAGGTCGGTGCGGCCCTGCAGCTCGCCTCGCGCCGCCGCCGATTCGAGGGCGCGCACGGCGGTCGTGCCCACCGCGACCACGCGCTCGGCGTCCCGGCACGCCGCCATCGTCGACGCCGGCACCCGGTAGCGCTCGGTGTGCATCGGGTGGTCGAGCGGGTCGTCGGTGCTGATCGGCTGGAACGTGTCGAGACCGACGACCAACTCGACCGTCGCCGTCCGCACCCCCATCTCGTCGAGGCGGGCGAACAGCTCGGGCGTGAAGTGCAGCCCGGCCGTCGGCGCCGCCGCCGAGCCGGGTTGGCGGGCGAACACGGTCTGGTAGCGCTCGGGGTCGTCGAGGCGGGTGCCGATGTAGGGCGGCAGGGGCATCTCGCCGTGGGCGTCGAGCATGTCGAGCGGGTCGGTGTCGCCGATCAGCTCGACCTCGAACGTGTCGCCGGCGGCGGTCCGCTCCCCCATCCGCACCAAGGCGACGCCGTCGACGGTCAGCTCCTCGCCGACGGCGAGCTTCCCGCCCGGGCGCACCAGCGCCTCCCAGCGGCGCCGCTCCGGGTCGCGCGATTCGAGCAGCAGCACCTCGGCGGCGCCACCGGTCGGGCGTCGCAGCCGCAGGCGGGCGGGGATGACGCGGGTCTCGTTGAGCACCAACAGGTCGCCCTCGCGCAACAGGTCGGGCAGATCGCGGACGTGGCGGTGCTCGGCCGCCGCGCCGCCCCGGTCGACGAGCAAGCGGGCGCTGTCGCGCGGCTCGACGGGTGTCTGGGCGATCCGCTCGGCCGGCAGCGCGTAGTCGAAGTCGGCCAACCGCACCCGCTCGAGCCTAAGGAACGCTGGGGACGGACCCAAGCGTTCGTCAGTCGAAGAGGGAGCCGGGGCCGGCGGTGCGGCGGGGCGGGGTGAGGCCGAGGTGTTCGTAGGCGGCGTCGAGAGCGACCCGGCCACGCGGTGTGCGGGCGATCATGCCCTGGGTGATGAGGAACGGTTCGTACACGTCCTCGACGGTCTCGGGCTGCTCCCCCACGCTGATGGCGACGGTCGACAACCCGACCGGCCCGCCGTTGAACTGGCCGCACAGTGCGCTGAGGATCGCCCGGTCGATCTTGTCGAGGCCACGGTCGTCGACGCCGAACAGGGCCAGCCCCTCGCGCGCCACGTCGGCGTCGATCGACCCGTCGGCGCGGACCTCGGCGAAGTCGCGGACCCGTCGCAGCAACCGGTTGGCGATGCGTGGCGTGCCGCGCGAGCGGCGGGCGATCTCCCAGGCGCCCTGCTGGTCGACGTCGACGCCGAGGATGCCGGCGGCACGCACGACGATCGCCTGCAGCTCCTCGGCGTCGTAGTAGTCGAGCCGGGCGACGAGGCCGAAGCGGTCGCGCAGCGGGCCGGTGATCATGCCGGTGCGGGTGGTCGCCCCGACGAGCGTGAACGGCGGCATCGTCAGCCGGATGCTCGACGCCGCCGGACCCTTGCCGACGACGATGTCGAGCTGGAAGTCCTCCATCGCCGGATAGAGGATCTCCTCGACGGCACGCGACAGGCGGTGGATCTCGTCGATGAACAACACGTCGCCGTCTTCGAGCTTGGTGAGGATCGCCGCCAGGTCGCCGGCGCGCTCCAACGCCGGGCCGGACGTGATGTGCAGGTGTACGCCCATCTCGGTGGCGACGATGCCGGCCAAGGTGGTCTTGCCGAGGCCGGGCGGTCCGGCGAAGAGCAGGTGGTCGACCGCCTGTGATCGCTTGCGTGCCGCTTCGAGCACGATCCGCAGGTGCTCCTTGAGCTCCCGCTGGCCGACGAACTCGTCGAGCGCCCGTGGTCGCAGGCCGGCTTCGACCTCGACCTCGGCGGCGACGGCATCGTCGGAGTCGGCGTTGATCGCCGGGTCGAGGAACTCGTCACGCACGGCGCGCTCCGAGCGACTTGAGGGCGTCGCGCAACAACGTCGCCGAGTCGCCGCTGGCCGGCAGGTCGCGCAGCACCTCGCGGATCTCGTCGGTGCCGTAGCCCAGGTTGGACAGCGCGTCGCGAACGTCGGCGACCGCCGAGGCGCTGCCACCCGACGACGTTGCGAGGTCGTCGAGCACGGGCACGGCGAGCCGGTCGCGGAGCTCGACGATCAGCCGCTCGGCGGTCTTCTTGCCGACGCCGGGCACCAGCGTGAGGGCGCCGACGTCGTTGTTGGCGACGACGTCGAACAGTGCCGCCGGCGGGTGCGTGGCGAGGATCGCCATCGCCAGCGCGGGTCCGATGCCGTGGGTGCCGATCAACGTGTTGAACGTGTCCCGCTCGTCGCGGGCGGCGAAGCCGTAGAGCGTCTGGGCGTCCTCGCGGACGTGGTGGTGGACGTAGAGGAACGTCGAGCTGCCCGGTTCGAGCTCGCTCAGCACGCGCGTTGTCACGACCACCAGGTAGCCGACACCGGCGACCTCGACGAGCACCGTGCCGTCGAGGTTGCGTTCCAGGATCGAGCCGCGCAGCGAGCCGATCATGCTCCCGCTCCCGCTCCCGCCCCGGTGCTGGCAGTGGCCGCCCGCAGGTGGCGCATGGTCGGGGCCATCGCCAGGTGGCACAACGCCAGCGCGGCGGCGTCGGCGGCGTCGGCGGGACGCGGGACGGCGGTCAGGCCGAGCCGGGCCTGGACCATCTTCTGCACCTGCGCCTTGTCGGCGCCGCCGTACCCGGCAACGGCGTCTTTGACCTGGTTCGGTGTGTACTGCACGACCTCGCAGCCCGCCAGCGACGCCTCGGCGAGGGCGAGGCCGCTGGCCTGCCCGACGCTCATCGCCGTGCGCACGTTGACCTGGAAGAAGACCCGCTCGACGGCGACGACCTGAGGATCGAACTCGTCGATCAATGCCGCCAGCTCGACGCGCAGCGCGCCCAGCCGTCGAGGCAACTCGTCGGTGGGCGGGGTGGTCAGCACGCCCATGGCGACGGCGACGGCGCTGCCGGCGCCGCGGCCGTCGACGACGGCGTAGCCACAGCGGGTGAGGCCGGGGTCGATCCCGAGCACCCTGCAAGTGGCCGGGGATGCTCCGGGACGCGGCACGGCATTGGCGAACACAGGTTCGTAGCGTAGCCCCGCGGCCGGTCTCAGCCGGTGATCTTGCCGAGCTCGGCGACCAGCTCGCTGACCGGCCGGAACGTCAGCCCGGCGATTGCCCGGTGGGCGTAGCGCACGACGCCGTCGGCGTCGACGATGAAGATGCTGCGCCGCGGGAAGCCGATCGGGCCGAGCGTGCCGAACGACGCGGCGACCTTCTTGTCGGTGTCGGCGAGCAGCGGGAAGGCGAAGCCGTGCTTGGCGGCGAACGCCTCGTGGCTGGCGACGCTCTGGGCGGAGATCGCCAGCACCTGGGCGTTCATCTCGGCGAACTCGCCGAGGTCGTCGTTGTAGCTGTTGAGCTGCTTGGTGCACACCGGCGTGTCGTCACCGGGGTAGAACACGAGCACGACGGGCCGTCCCCGGTACGACGACAGCGTGTACTCCCGGCCGCCGGTGCCGGCGAGCGTGAAGTCGGGCGCCAGGTCGCCGACGCCCAAGCTCATCGCGGGTCCTGACTCACGACGCCGCCGCCTCCATCAGTTCGTCGCTGATGTCGAAGTTGGAGAACACGTCCTGGACGTCGTCGTTGTCCTCGAGCGCTTCGAGGATCCGCAGGATCGCCTTGGCGTCGCCGCCGTCGGTGACGGGCACGAGGTTGTCGGAGACCATCGGCGAGTCGGCCGAGATGACCTCGATGCCGGCGTCGTCGAGTGCTGCTTTGACGTCGTACACGTCGGACGGCGGCGTCATCACCCGGAACGAGCCGTTGCCTTCGTCGATGACGTCGTCGGCGCCCGCTTCGAGGGCGGTCGTCAACACCGACTCCTCGTCGAGACCCTCGACGGTGAGGATGACACCACGCCGGTGGAACTGCCAGCCGACGGCGCCGGGCTCGGCCATCGAGCCGCCGAGCTTGGAGAACACGTTGCGGATCTCGGCGCCGGTGCGGTTGCGGTTGTCGGTCAGCACGTCGATCATCAGCGCCACGCCGCCGGGCGCGTAGCCCTCGTACATGATGCTCTCGTAGTTGCCGCCGTCGTCGGCGCCGGTGCCACGTTTGATCGCCCGGTCGATGGCGTCGTTGGTCATCCGCGCCGCCTTCGCCTTCTGCACCGCGGTGCGCAGGGTCGGGTTCGAGTCGACGTCACCGCCGGTCTTGGCGGACACCTCGATCTGGCGGGCGAGTTTGGCGAAGAGCTTGCCGCGCGCCTTGTCGGCAGCGCCCTTCTTGTGCTTGATCGTTGCCCATTTGGAGTGGCCGGACATGTCTGCCTCGTGAAGTGGAGGTGGGATGGTTGGTGGCGATGCGGTGGTGATGACCGCATCGGCCCATCAGCAAGCGATCGAGTCGACGAAGTGCCGATGCAAGCGGGCGTCGTCGGTCAGCTCTGGATGGAATGCGGCCACGGTACAACGTCCGCTGCGCACGAGCACAGGGATGCCGTCGTGGCGGGCGAGCACCTCGACGTCGGCGCCGACGCGCTCGACCAACGGGGCGCGAATGAACACGGCGTGGAACGGCGGCACGGTGTCGGCCGGGCGCGGCGTGGGTACCAGCGCCGACACGTCGAGGTCGGCTTCGAAGCTGTCGAGCTGGCGCCCGTATCCGTTGCGGCGCACCGTGACGTCGATGAGGTCGAAGCCGCGCTGGTCGGGTCGCCCGTCGAGGACGTCGGTGGCGCACAGGATCATCCCGGCGCAGGTGCCGAACACCGGCATGCCGTCGGCGAGGCGGGTCTTCAGCTCGTCGAACAGACCGCTCGTGGTGAGCAGTCGCGACATCGTCGTGCTCTCCCCGCCCGGCAGGACGATGGCGTCGACGGCGGCGAGATCGGCCGGCGTGCGCACGGCGGGAGCATCGACGCCGAGCGAGGTCAGGCGGAGCTGGTGTGCGGCGAACGCCCCTTGCAGCGCGAGGACACCGACGACGGGTGCGCCGGGACGAACCGTGGCGTCGTCACCAGCCTCGTTCGGCATACCGCTGGTTGATCTCGTCCATCTCGATGCCGGTCATCGGGGCGCCGAGCCCGCGGCTGACCTTGGCGAGGATGTCGGCGTCGGCGAAGTGCGTCGTCGCCTCGACGATCGCCTTCGCCCGCGGGCCGGGGTCTTCGGACTTGAAGATGCCCGAGCCGACGAACACCGACTGGGCGCCGAGCTGCATCGCCAGGGCGGCATCGGCGGGCGTTGCCAGCCCGCCGGCGCAGAACAGCGGGACCGGCAGCTCGCCGGTCTCGGCGATCTCCTGGACGAGCGGCAGCGGCGCCTGCAGCTGCTTGGCCCACTCGAAGAGCTCGGCGGAATCGGCCTGGGTGATCTTGCGGATGTCGCCGATGATCGAGCGCAGGTGACGGACCGCCTCGACGACGTTGCCGGTGCCGGCCTCGCCCTTGGAGCGGATCATCGCCGCACCTTCCGAGATCCGCCGCAGCGCCTCGCCGAGGTTGGTGGCGCCGCACACGAAGGGCACGTCGAAGGCGAACTTGTCGATGTGGTGGGCTTCGTCGGCGGGTGTCAGCACCTCGGACTCGTCGATGAAGTCGACGCCGAGGGCCTGCAGGATCTGCGCCTCGACGAAGTGACCGATGCGCACCTTGGCCATCACCGGGATCGACACCGCGGCCTGGATGCCCTCGATCATCTCGGGGTCGCTCATCCGTGCCACGCCACCGTCGCGGCGAATGTCGGCGGGCACCCGCTCGAGCGCCATCACGGCGACCGCGCCGGCGTCCTCGGCGACCTTGGCCTGCTCCGGGGTGACGACGTCCATGATGACGCCGCCCTTCATCATCTCCGCCAGCCCTCGCTTGACGGGGAACGTGCCGGTGTCGCGACGATCACTCATGGAGCCATCGTACTTTCGGGCACGCCGGATGCGTGCGTGGGTTGCCGCCGGCGGCCCGGGCCGAGGGGTGGCGGCGGTACCTGGTCAGGCGGGCGGGAGGACGGTGACGAGCCCGGCATTGACCTCGGCGTAGTCCGCCAGCTCGATCCAGGTGTTGCCCGGGCTGAGCTCGATCGGGTTGCCGTTGTCGTCCTTGAACTCGATCGGGAACAGGCTCGCTTCGCGAGACCATGTGCCGGCGATGACCTCGCCGCCGCTCCAGATCCACACCTGGCCGCTGCCGACGGTCTGGGCGTTGGGGCTGCGGCGGTCGACGTCGCTCGGCAGGTACTCGACGGCCATCACGACGACGTTCGTCGCCCGGATGCGACCGAAGACGTTGTCGTCGTGCGGGCGGCCACGCTGCGAGCGCTCGAACTGGTTGAACTCGGGGTTCCAGATCCACTCGACGTTCTCGGTGCCGACGCGCGCTTGGACGCCCGCCGACGGCAGGCCGGGGAAGTCCTCACCCTCGTCGAGGTACTGGAACTGCTGCGGTGGCGGAACGCTGCCCTCGGGGGCCTGGGCCCAGATCGTGTCGGTGCTGTTGTACAGGTTGTGCGGCGCCCGGCCGGGACCGCGGTAGTACCCGTCGGCGTGGTTGGGGCCCATGTTGACGAGGGTCGAGTCGTCGATCAGGCGGGTGACGCCGCCGTTGCCACCGCTCCAGACGAACAGCGGTCGGTCGTACGACGTGAACATGTCGACGTCCTGCTGGCGCCCGGAGCGGATCGGCCCGATCGGGTCCGAGCTCTGGCTGTGGAAGACGGCGGCGAAGCGCGTTGTGCGTCCCTCGACGACTTCCTCGAAGACGATGTCAGCAACGGCGAGGCCGCTGTGGTTCGGCACCGCGGAGGCGTTGTTGTCGATCTTGGCGACGAGCGCCGGCCGCTGGATGATCTGGTCCTCGCTCTCCAGCGGGGCGCCGGTGAGCGGCTGGCGGATCGTCGCCGGCACGGTGGTCGTCGTCGACGTGGTCGAGGCGGTGGTCGTGGTGGGCTTGACGGTGGTGGTCGTGCTCGTCGACGTGGTGTCGACGGCGGTCGAGTCGGCCGACTCGTCGCCGCCACCGCCGCACGCAGCGACGGTGAGGGCCACGACGGCCAGGGCGACCATGGGGCGAATGCGGGTCATCAGAGTTCTCTCAGGAGGGCGATCCGCTCGTCGAGCGGGGGGTGGGTGTCGAACATCTTGTGGATGCCTGCGAGCTTTCCGTCGTCGCCGACGCCGCTCATCGGCTGCTCGATCCACAAGTGTGCCGTAGCGGTGGACGCCGCGTGCGTCACCGTCGTGTCGGCCTTCAGCTTCTCGAGTGCCGAGATCAGCCCGGGCGGGTAGCGCGTCAGCTGGCAGGCGCTGACGTCGGCGAGGGTTTCGCGACGTCGGGAGATCGTCGCCTGCATCAGCTTGGCGACGATGGGTGCGACCACGAGGAGCACGATGCCGACGTAGGCCAGCGGGTTGGCGCCGTTGTCGCGGTCACCCTGACGGGCGATCCGGCCACCGTTCCACCACATCGTGCGGATCGCCATGTCGGTCATCAGCGCCACGGCACCGACCATCGTCACGGCGAGGGTCGACACGAGGATGTCGTAGTTGCGGATGTGGCTCAACTCGTGGGCGATGACGCCTTCGAGCTCGACCCGGTTCATCTTCTCCAGCAGCCCGGTGGTGACGGCGATCGCCGCATGGTTCGGGTTGCGGCCGGTGGCGAAGGCGTTCGGCGCCGGGTCGTCGATCACGTACACGCCCGGCTTGGGCAGCCCGCCGGCGATGCACAGGCCCTCGACGAGGTTGTGCAGCCGCTGGTACTCCTCGGGCGGCGCCGGCCGGGCGCGGCTCACCGAGAGGGCGATCTTGTCGGCCTTCCAGTACGAGGTGAACGCGATCACACCGCTGATCACGAGGGCGCCGATGGTCCACGCGATCCCGTTGCCGATCAGCGCACCGATGCCGGCTCCGACGAGCGCCAGGAAGGCGACGAAGAAGACGACGAGGAACGCGCTCCGACGCTTGTTCGACTTGATCTGTTCGAACATCGGGTGGCGTCAGAATTCGACCGACGGAGCGGTCTGTGCCGCTTCCTCGGCTTCGAAGTACTCGCGCTTGTCGAAGTTGAACATCTTGGCGATGAGCACCGTCGGGAACGTCTCGAGCTTGTTGTGGTAGCCGAGCACGCTGTCGTTGTAGAACTGCCGGGCGTAGGCGACGCGGCCCTCGGTGGCGGTCAGCTCCTCTTGCAGGGCGAGGAAGTTCTGGTTCGCCTTGAGGTCGGGGTAGGCCTCGCTGACGGCGAACAGCTGGCGCAGCGCCCCGGTCAACATGTTGTCGGCCTCGGCCTGGGCGTGGGGGGTGTCGGGGGCGGAGATGGCGGTGTTGCGGGCCTGGATCACGGCCTCCAGGGTCTGACGTTCGTGGGCGGCGTAGCCCTTGACCGTCTCGACGAGGTTCGGGATGAGGTCGAGACGGCGCTTCAGTTGCACGTCGATCTGCGACCATGCGTTGTCGACCTGGTTGCGGCGCGTGACGAGCCCGTTGTACGCCGCGACGACGTAGACCACCAGGATCACAACGATCGCGGCGACGATCAGAATGGGAATCATCGGCCGCGAGTCTACGTGCGGTCGACCGCCGACGGCTGGGATGCCCTCAGGATCGCGCGCCCGGGTGGGCGATCTCGGCGTAGATCTCGAGGTAGTGGTCGGCGAGGTGGGCCATCGAGAACTGTTCGGCGCGTTGCGACCCCGCCTCGTGCAGGCGGGCGGCCAGCGCCGGATCGGTGAGGACCGCACCGAGTGCGCCGGTCAGCGCGTCGACGTCGCCGGGCTCGACGAGCAGGGCGTCGACGCGGTCGGTGGCGACGTTGCGGTAGCCGTCGAGCGAGCTGGCGACGACGGTGGTGCCGGCGGCCATCGCCTCGATGAGGACGACGCCGAACGATTCACCGCGCAACGACGGGGCGCAGAAGGCGTCGGCGGCGCGCAACCGGGAGAACTTCTCGGCATCGCTCGGCCGACCGAGCCACACGAAGCGTTCGTCGCCGGCGGTGAGGCGACGGAGCTCGTCGGTGTCGGGTCCTTCGCCGCCGATCCACACCTCGATCGGGCCCTGGTAGCGCTGTACGGCGTGCACGAGCACGCGCAGGCCCTTGCGTTCCTCGTGGCGCCCACAGAAGAAGACGACCGGCGTCGACGTCGTCCTCGGCCACGGCGTGCTGGAGGCGATCTCACCGAGCTCGACACCGTTGAACAGCACCTCGTACTCGCCGCCGAGATACCCGCGCACCAGCGCCTCGGCGTCCTTGGAGACGACGACGCGGCGGTCGAGGCGGTTCAGCCAGCGCCCGACGACGGGACCCAGGAGCCGGTAGCCGGCCGAGGTGCCGGCGGCATGGAACGTGCCGACGGTCGGCGCGGCGTGGATCAACAGCGCGCTGATCGTCGGTCCCGGCACCAGCGGCTCGTGGAGGTGGATCACGTCGAACCCCTCGTCGCGCAGCGCCCGGAACGTGCGCAGCGTCGCCGAGATGTCCGGGGCCAACGGTGCGATCGATCCGTTGGCAGCGGTCGGCAGCGAGTTGCCGAGGGGCGTCACGAAGCTCTCGGGCGGTGGCCCGTCGCAGGGCCCGAGGACCCGCGCCTCGTGGCCGCGCCGGCGCAGTTCGCGGGCGAGACCGAGGACCTGCGCCTGCACGCCACCGGGCACGGTGAGGCTGTACGGGCTGATGATGCCGACGCGCATCGGGTCAGGCGACCCCGAATCGGCGTTCGAGCTCGACCGATTCGATGGGTCCCGAGAGCAGGTAGCCCTGCCCGAGGTTGCAGCCGAGCTGCAGCAGTTCGTGGAGCTGCGCTGGTCGCTCGATGCCTTCGGCCACGCTGACGACGTCGAGGCCGGCGGTGAGTTGCAGGATCATCTTGGCCAGTGTGGTCGATCGGGGGTGGTCGCCGAGCTCGTCGACGAACTGTCGGTCGATCTTGATGACGTCGACGGGGAATCGCTGGAGGTACGACAGCGAGCAGTAGCCGGTACCGAAGTCATCGATCGCTATGCGTACACCAACCTGGCGCAGTGCAGCAAGCACGCCACCGGTGACCTCGAGCTCCTCGACGAGCATCGTCTCGGTGATCTCGATCGTCAGCAGGGTCGGGTGGAGGCCTGCCGTGCGCAGCGTCTCGACGATGTGATCGACGAAGTCCGGCGTTCGGATCTGCGCCGCCGAGACGTTGACGCTGACGCCCAGCGGGGTGCCGCTCTGCCATCGGGCCGCGGAACGGATGCTGTTCTCGAGCACCCACCGCCCGATCGGGACGATGAGACCGGCGCGCTCGGCGATCGGGATGAACTCCGATGGTGCCACCGGTCCGCGGGTCGGGTGTTCCCATCGCAGCAGCGCTTCGGCACCCACGACGCGGCGGCTGCGCAGGTCGACGATCGGCTGGTAGACGAGGCGCAGTTGGTCGCGCTCGATGGCGCTGCCGAGATCGCTGCGGAACTCGAGGTGGCGGGTCGCCGACAGGCGCATCGCCGGGTCGAAGATCTTGATCTGGCTCTTGCCGGAGCGCTTCGCCTCGTACATCGCGATGTCGGCATCGCGCAGCAGCCCGGCGGTGGTCATCCCCGGCGCCGACACGGCGACACCGACGCTGGCCAGTACGGTCAGGTCGTAGCCGGCGAGGGCGACGGGCTCGTGTAGCAAGGCGAGCAGTGCCTCGGCGACGTCGACGGCACGGTCGACGCCACCGGCATCTTCGAGGAGGATGGCGAACTCGTCACCGCCGAGGCGGGCCGGGGTGTCGCCGGGGCCCGAGACGCGGCGGATGCGGTCGGCGATCGAGCGCAGCATCTGGTCGCCGACGCCGTGGCCGAGGGCGTCGTTGACCGACTTGAAGTCGTCGAGGTCGACGAACAGCACGACCAGCGGGTCTTCCTCGGTGCGTGCGTTGCGTAGCGCCTGGTCCATCCGGTCGAGGAACAGGGCGCGGTTGGCGAGTCCGGTCAGCTCGTCGTGGAACGCACGGTGGCTCAGTTGGCGCTCCAGGTTGCGCTGTTCGGTGACGTCGCGGAACGTCGCCACCATGCCGTCGACCGCGTCGCCGCCGAGGAGGTTGGCGATCGTCGCCTCCATCCGTCGGCGCTGGCCGTCGACGCGAACCAAGCTGGCCTCGAACTTGACCATCGCTCCCCTCTCGAGGGAGACGGCCTTGGACAGCTCGGTCGCTGCGGCATCGCGGTCCTCGCTGGAGACGAGATCGATCACCGAGCGGCCGGTCCAGTCGCCGGGGCGGTGACCGAGCGTGCTCGCCAGTCCGGGGCTGGCGTAGCGGATCACCCCGTCGGCGTCGATCAGCAGCACGACATCGCTCGAGTGTTCGACCATCGCTGCCAGGCGGTCCTGGCCGCGCCGTTCGGTCAGCATCTGGACGGTCGCCAGCGAACGCCACATGCGGGTCAGGGCGAGGACGACCACGACGACGGCGCAGACCGCCGAGAGGGTGCGCGTGGTCGGCGTGGCGAGGCTCGCTGCGCTGAGTGTCAGCAGGACCGTCAGCGGCATCAACACGGCGACGCTCAACCACACGACGCGTCCCAAGCCGAACACCGGTCCACCGAGCGACGTGGTGCCCCGATCGGCCATCGTCGGATCGAGGGCCGCCGCCCCGATCAACAGCGGGCCCGGGATCGCCAGCGCGGCGACGATGCCGCTGGCGTCGAGGCCGCCGCGTAGCTCGGCGATGCTGCGGGCGAGGTCGGCTGCGAGGACCAGGGCGACACCGCAGCCCAGCAGGACGGGCGCCGGCCGGTGGGCCGATGCACGGGTCGCGGCACGGAGGACGATCGCCAGGGCGAACGCCTCGATCATCGGGACGAGGACGGCCCAGACACGGTCACCGAAGGCCAATCCGCGATCGGCGAGGTAGGGCTCGACGACCGCCAGCCAGACTCCGAGGCCGACGGCGATGCTGACGATGGCGATCTCGATGCCGCCGAGCGAGTCACCTTCTGGTGAGCTCTCGCGTTCGTACAGCAGCACGCCGAGCACCAGCAGGACCGCCGCCACGAGGCGCAGCGCGTCGCTCAGCGTCGGGAAGGTCTGCTCCCCGCCGAAGTAGTGCATCGCCCAGACGAGGTTGGCCACGCCGATCGCGCCGAGGGCACCGGCGAGGAGGTACCAGGCAAGCGGTCCTCGCGGCTGGAACGAGGCGATGCCGACGACGACGGCGCCGATGCCGACCGCCGGCGCGGCGACCCGGATGACCTCGGCGGCGGTGCTCTGCGGCAGCACCAGGTACGCGAGCGTCAACACCGCTGCCGTCACGACGAGCGCGACGGAGCGCCCGGTGAGCGAGAACGAAGGTGACTGGTCGATGCGACATCATCGGCCATCGGCGGGAACTTCTTGACGCCCACGGGGTTGCCGGGCATGTGTCGCATCTCACGACACGGGCGCCTCGTCAACCGTGTATCGGGCGATGTGGCACGCTGTCGCCCGGCGGGGTGGGGTACCTCGCGCGAATGGAGGTGTCATGAACGGGAACATGTCGGTGAACCGGCGCGGATCGCTCTGGAGGTCGAGGTGGGCGGCGTTCGGTGCCGCGGTGGCGGTGTCGCTGGGGGCCGGCGGCCTGCTGGTCGCCGACGCCGCCGACGGGCCACGGTCGGACGTGGTCCTCACCGATCCGGTCCGGATCCTCGACACGCGCGATGGGCACGACATCGGCCTCGCCGGCCCGTTCGTGTCGCCGGTGGCCCAGAAGCTGCAGGTGGCCGGACCGATCGCGCTCCCGGGAGGCACGAGGACGGTCGTTCCGGCCGGCGCCACCGGTGTGCTGTTGAACGTCACGGCGGTCGGGCCGACGGCGAACGGGTTCATCTCGGTTCGCCCCGGCGACGCTGCCGGCCCTCCGAAGACGTCGTCGCTGAACGTCACGACGGGATCGGCGGTGCCGAACGCCGTGACGGTGGCACTGCCGACGACCGGCGCCCATGCGGGCCGGATCGACATCACCTGGGATGCCCTCGGCAGATCGGGCCCGACGACCGACATCCTCGTCGACGTGGTCGGTTACACGCTCGCGACGGTGGCGGGCCCCGAGACCCAGGCGTACTCGTCGTCGCCGGCGCTGCAGCCGATCGACACGACGTTCGGTCTGCGTTCGATCACCACGACCCGGCCCGGACACCTGCAACTGTCGTTCGTCGGACGCGGCTACCTGACGTGCGGGACATCGACGACGGTCCAAGCCTGGATCCAAGTCGACGGCGTCACCGTCTCGTCGTCGCGGATCTCGATGCTCCACGGTGCGACGGCCAGCCCCGGTCAGGTCGTGCTGCAGGGCGTCACCTCGAGCCCGGTACCGGCCGGGACACACCAGGTGCGCGTGGCCCTGGCCTGCAGCTCGGGAGAGTGGACCGCCGCGTCGTCGTCCAGCACCCACTCCTGGATCGTCACCGTGCTCGAAGGCACGCCGACCGCCGCCGAGCTCGACGTGCCCGCGCCGCTGACGGAGTCGCTTCCGCCGGCCAACTGTGAGACCGTCGGCGAGGAGACGACCTGCACCCCCGCCTGACCCGGTCGGCGACGGCGCCTGATCAGGCGCCGTAGCCGGGGTCGCTCGGCCAGTTGGGCTGGAACATGTGCCACTGCTCGGGAGCGCGGCGGATCAGGAGCTCGAGCTCGTGGGCGAGGTCCTGGGTGATCCGGGCGACGTCGTCGCGCAGCCTCGCACCCTCGGTCCGTTCGGCGGGCAGTGGCGGGCGGACGATGCCGAAGTGTCCGTCCACGCGGCGGGTGAAGTAGACCGCCGTCGCCAGGATCGGGGCGCCCGTGCGCAGCGACAGCATCGCCGGACCGGCCGGCAGCATCGTCCGCTCGCCGAAGAACTCGACCTCCGGACCGCTGCGCTGCAGGTCGCGGTCGGCGAGCAGGCACACGACGTGGTTGTCGCGCAGCGCCTGCATCAGCGCACCCGCCGCGCTCGGGTCCGAGCGGGATGACGTTCATGCCGAGCTCGGACCGCAGGTTGACGAACCAGTCGAACAACTCGGGCGGATCGAGTCGCTCGACGACGACGGTGATGTCATGACCCTGGTCGCGGACCCACCGGCCGGCCCACTCCCAGCCACCGAGGTGCGGGAGCACCAGGATCACGCCGTTGCCTCTCGCCAGGCCCTCGGTGATGTGCTCGTAGCCGTCGACGTCGAAGCCCTTGGCGACGGTGTCCACCGACAACGTCGGCAGGCGGAAGCTCTCCAGCCAGTAGCGGGCGTAGGAATCGAACGCCTCCTGCGTCGCCCGCCGCAGCCGGGCGCCCGACAATGTCGGGTCGGCGCGCCGCAGATGGCGTTGGATCATCGCCCGGCGCTCGCGGCTGGCGACGTTGGCGCCGGCGCCGAACGGCCACACCAGGCCGGCGGCCAGCGGGGCTGGCAGGTAGCGGGCGGCGGCGGCACCGAGGCGGTACGAGTTCGTCGTCGCCGCGTCGAGCAGTCGCTTCGTGTCCGTCGACGGCAGGCGCCAACCACCGGCCGCCGGCGGCCGCTCGGCCGTCACTGCGGGCCGGACGACGGCCGTCGCGGCACGCGCGTCCGACGGTTGTGGCGGCGCTCGCTGCGCGCCACGCGCCGGCTGAGTCGACGGGAGCGGCGCATCTCGATGCGCGCCGCCGTGACCGGAGCGATCGCCGCTTGGCGCCACACCTTGACGAAGCGCTGAACCGCCGTGATCGACGTCAGCACGAGCATCACCCACAGGATCGGGATCAACAGCACCGGGATCAACAGGCCGAGGCAGATGGCGATGATCCGCTCCGCCCGCTCCATCAGGCCGCCCTTGGCGTCGATGCCGAGCGACTCGGCCTTCGCCCGCTGATAGCTGATCAGGCTCGACACGGCGGCGACGGCGAACGGGAGCATCGCCATGTGCGGCGACTCCTCGCTGGCGAAGTACCAGGCGATGCCGCCGAGCAGCAAGAAGTCGGTCAGTCGGTCGACGGTCGAGTCGAAGAAGGCGCCACGCTGGCTCGACGCCGATGTCGCCTTGGCGAGCGCACCGTCGAGGAGGTCGGGCAGGGCGGCGAGGATGACGAGGACGAGACCCCAGCGGAGATGACCCGAACCGATGGCGAACGCTGCCCCGACGCCGACCAGCAGGCCGAGGATCGTCAGGTGGTCAGGGGTCAATCCGGTCCGGCGCAGCAGGGCCCCCAGCGGCTTGACCGCCTTGTCGACCGGCGCACGGAACTTGCCGTCGAACATCGTGCAGACGCTATCGCGGCTCGTCGGCCGGATCGGGCTGCGGTACCGCGGCGGGCAGGTCCGGGTTGTCCTCGGCGAGCTGCTCGAGGATGTGACCGTCGACGGCGTCGACGAGCACGAGACCGCGCCGCAACGGCGGATCCTCGGCCGAATAGGCCAACACGCGCCACGTCGGGCGGCTGCGCACGCCGTGCCACACCTGCTGCGCCGAGGCGTGGCCGACGACGAAGCCGAGGCCCTGTTGCGCAGCGACGAGGGCGTCGCGCTCGTCGACGTGCATCCGCCAGCCGGACGTGATCGAGAACAGACCGACCGCGGCGAGCACGACGGCCGCCGTGACGAAGCCGCTGTTGACGATCGCCGACTCGCTGTCGGCAACGGCGTAGAGCACGAGGCAGATCGCCGCGATCACCAGGTAGAGCACGCCGGGCCAACGGCGCCGGCTGTTGTCGGGGAACTGGTACGGGCCGACGAACCCCGACACGTCGAGGTCGTCGGGCAGTTCGTCGCGGACGTCGTCGGTCATCACGGCCAGGCTACGGCTCACTCGGCCTCGCGCCAGGCTCGCCGCAGGCGTGCCGCCGTGTCGTGGATCGATTCCGGCAGCGTCTGGGTGTTGGAGATCGCCGTCATGAAGTTCGAGTCGCCGGTCCAGCGGGGCACGACGTGGACGTGCAGGTGCTCGGGGACCGAACCGCCCGACGGGCGCCCGAGGTTGAGGCCGACGTTCATCCCGTCGGGGCGGTAGGCCCGGCGCACGACGTCGACGGTGGCCGTGACGGTCGCCCACAGGTCGGCTGACTCCTCGGCCGACAGGTCCATCAGGTCGGCGACCTCGCGGTACGGCACCACCAGCACATGGCCCGACGTGTACGGGAAGATGTTGACCACCACGAAGCACGTCGCGCTGCGGTGGACGATGTGCGTCGTCTCGTCGTCGGCGCCGGACTCGAGCAGGCGGGTGAACACGCTGCCGGCAGCCGGCGCGTCGTCGGCCTCCGGTCCGCGGCGCACCGTGGCGCCGTCGACGTAGCTCGACCGCCAGCCCGACCAGATGCGTTCGAGCATCAGGCCTGGAGGGCGGCGGTCTCGGCGTCGGCGACCTCGGCGAGGAATCGCTCGACGAACACCTCGACCGGCACGCCGCGCTCGACCTCGCCGCCGCGTGGGTTGACACCGACGGTGCGGTTCTCGATGTCCTCCTCACCGACGACGAGCACGTACGGCAGCTTCTCCATCTTGGCCGCCCGGATCCGTTTGCCGAGCCCGTCGTCGGCCGACACCAGGTCGACCCGGGCGCCGGCCGCGGCGAGCCGCTCGACGACGCTCGCCGCATACGCCTCGTGCGCTTCGGCGACCGGGAGCACGCGCACCTGCACCGGAGCCAGCCACGTCGGGAAGGCGCCGGCGTAGTGCTCGAGGAGCACGCCGAAGAACCGCTCCACCGACCCCAGCAGGGCGCGGTGCAGCATGATCGGGCGGTGCCGGTTGTTGTCGGCGCCGACGTACTCGAGGTCGAAACGCTCGGGGTGGTTGAAGTCGCACTGGATCGTCGACAGCTGCCAGGCCCGCCCGATGGCGTCGCGCACGTCGACGTCGATCTTCGGACCGTAGAACGCGGCGTCGCCCTCTTTGATGCCGTACTCCAGGCCGTGCTTGTCGAGCGCCTTGCGCAACGCCTCGGTCGCCTCGTCCCAGATCTCGTCGCTGCCGACGAACTTCTCCGGGTCCTTCGTCGACAGGTTGAACGTGAAGTCGTCGAAGCCGAAGGCACGCAGCACCGAGAGGATGAAGTCGAGCAGGCTGGCGACCTCGTCGGCGAGCTGCTCGCGGGTGCAGAAGATGTGGCTGTCGTCTTGCGTGAAACCGCGGATGCGCATCAGCCCGTGCAGCGTGCCCGCCCGCTCGTAGCGGTAGACGGTGCCGAGCTCGAACAGCCGCAACGGCAGTTCGCGGTAGCTGCGCTGCCGGCTGGCGTAGATCAGGCAGTGCATCGGGCAGTTCATCGGCTTCGGGTAGTACGTGCCGTTGTCCATCTCCATCGGCGGGTACATGCCGTGGGCATAGAAGCTGAGGTGGCCCGACGTCTCGAACAGCTTGGCGTTGGCGAGGTGCGGCGTGTAGACGAAGTCGTAGCCGCCGTTCTGGTGGCGCAGGCGGCTGTAGTCCTCGATCAGCTTGCGCACGATGGCGCCCTTGGGGTGCCACACGGCGAGCCCACCGCCGAGCACGTGCGGGAAGCTGAGCAGGTCGAGCTCGGTCGCCAGCTTGCGATGGTCGCGCTTGGCGGCCTCTTCGAGCTGATGGAGGTGATCGGCGAGCGCCTGCTTCGACTCCCACGCCGTGCCGTAGATGCGCTGCAGCATCGGGCCCTTCTCGTTGCCACGCCAGTAGGCGCCCGACACGCGTTGCAGCTTGAAGAAGCCGAGCTTGCCCGTGGACGGCACGTGGGGTCCGACGCACATGTCGACGAAGGTGTCGGAGTTGCGATAGGTGCTGATCACGCCGTCGGTGCTGATCTCGGTGGCGTCGGAGCTGTCGGCTGTGCCCGTCCCATCGCGGGCCGACTCGACGCGCTCGATGATCTCGACCTTGTACGGCTGGTCGGCGAACAGCTCCTTGGCGTCGGCCATCGACATCTCGGAACGCTCGAACGGCTGGTTCGACTTGACGATCTCGCGCATCTCGGCCTCGATCCGCTCGAGGTCGTCGTCGTTGAACGTCCGCCCGCCGGGCAGCTCGAAGTCGTAGTAGAAGCCGTTCTCGATCGCCGGACCGATCGAGAACTTGGCGCCGGGGAACAGGCGGGTGACCGCCTGGGCCAGGACGTGGGCCGTGGAGTGGCGGAGCACGTGGCGGCCGGCTTCGGTGTTCGCCGTGATGATCGCCACCTCGGCGCCGTCGGGCAACGGCGCGGTGAGGTCGGTCTCGGTGCCGTTGACGACCGCGGCGACGGCGGCCTTCTTCAGGCCCGAGCCGATCGAGGCGGCCAGGTCGAGCGCCGTGGACCCGTCGGCGAGCTCTCGCTCGGAGCCGTCGGGGAGAGAGACCGTGATGTTCGACATGCGTTGATCAGGTTACGAGCCCGCTGCCTGCGCCGTCGCCACGATTCGTCGCCGCACCCACGCCCGCTGTTCTCGGACAGTTCACATCGTGCTCTTCAAATGTGCGCTTGTGCGCTCTACTGTGTCGCCCATGGCGACCGCCGACGGGCACGGGGAGGAAGCCCACGCAGACGGAGCAGGTGCGATGCAGCGTCGCGCCCGCCGCCTGCTGGCGCCGTTCGCCTGCCGGATCTGGGACATCGAGCGCCGCGGGTACGAACGGCTGCCCGTCGACTCGCCGGCGATCCTGTGCCCCAACCACATCAGCTTCCTCGACTCGGCGTTCCTCATGCTGACGTTGCCGCGCAACATCTCCTTCGTCGGCAAGGCCGAGTACATGGACTCGTGGAAGACGAAGTTCCTGTTCCCGGCGATGGGCATGATCCCGATCGACCGCTCCGGTGGCGACAAGAGCACCGCTGCCCTCGACACCGCCGAGCGGGTGCTGCGGCGCGGCGAGCTGTTCGGCATCTTTCCCGAGGGCACGCGCAGCCGCACCGGCGAGCTGTACAAGGGCCGCACGGGCGCCGCCCGCTTGGCGATGAAGCTCGACTGCCCGATCTTTCCGGTCGGGATCGTCGGCACCGACGAGATCCAGCCGCCCGACTCGAAGGCGCCGAAGCCGTTTCGCCAATGTCGGATCGAGATCGGTCGGCCGGTTCATCCCTCCCGCTACCGCGGTCGTGGCGCCGAGCACCTCGCCTGGCGGTCGATGATCGACGAGGTGATGTACGAGATCCGGGAGATGACCGGGCAGTCGTACGTCAATCGTTATGCCGGCTCGATCGCCGAGGCCGAGCCGACGATCGCCGCCCACGTCGCCTCCGTCGTCGATCGCTCCCCCGACCCCGACCCCGACGCCGAACAGGTCGACGACCGCCACCTCACCCTCGTCGGCAGCGCCTGACGCGCCGGTCAGGCGGCGTCGAGATCGACGCCGAGCAGGGCGGCGGCGTCGCGGACGCCGTCACCGCGGGCGGCGGCGGCATCGATGGCGGCCAGCGCCCCCGGCGTGTCGAGGTCGTCGTCGAGCCGGGCGCGGACCTCGTCGACGAGCTCGGGGTTGCGCGCCGGACGGCGGTTCCAGGCGTCGAGGCGGGCGGCGTTGCGCGGCATCAGCTCGTCGTCCCACTCCCACTCGGTGCGGTAGTGGTGCTCGATGATCGCCAGTCGGATCGCCCGCGGATCCCAGGTCTCGCGGAGCTTGTCGACGAAGACCAGGTTGCCGAGGCTCTTCGACATCTTCTCGCCGTCCTTGCGGATCAGCGCGGTGTGCATCCAGTGCCGGACGAACAGCTCGCCGGTGGCGGCCTCGGACTGCGCCCGCTCGCACTCGTGGTGCGGGAAGATCAGGTCGGCGCCGCCGCCGTGCAGGTCGATCGTCGTGCCGAGCTCGCGCAGCGCCAGCGCCGAGCACTCGATGTGCCAGCCCGGACGCCCGGCACCCCACATCGTGTCCCACGACGGCTCGTCGTCGGCCGACGGCTGCCAGAGCACGAAGTCGAGCGGTGAACGCTTGTGCGGATCGTCGATGTTGCCGCCGCGCTCCTTGGCCAGGATCAGCATCTCGTCGGCGCTGTAGTGGCTGAGCGTGCCGAACGACTCGAACTTGGTGACGTCGAAGTACACCGAGCCGCCGGCCTCGTAGGCGAACCCGCGATCGAGGACCATCCCGATGAAGCCACGGATGTCGGGGATCGCCGACGACGCACGCGGGCTCGAGGCCACGGGCAGCGCGTTGAGCGCCTCCATGTCGCCGCTCGAAGCGGGCCTCCTCCCCCGCTGCCAGGTCGAGGTAGTGGACGCCGAGCTGGCGGGCCTTGGCGAACAACGGATCGTCGACGTCGGTGACGTTGCGCACGCAGCGCACCGTGTGACCGCGATCGATCAGCCGTCGCTGCAGCACGTCGTAGGCGATGAACGTCGCGGCGTGGCCGAGGTGGGTGGCGTCGTACGGCGTGATGCCGCACGTGTACATCAAGACGTGGTCGTTCGGTTCGAACGGGACGACGGCCGCGTCGCGCGGTGTCGTAGAGGCGCATCAGCCGGCGTCAACCGGCGCGGGGTCGGTCTTGATTCCCGTCAACTTCGGCGCGACGCGGGTCTTGTAGCGGACGTTGAGCTGCAAGCAGCACCGCCGTGAACGCCTCGATCGCCGTCGCGTTGGACAGCTCGCCGGCGTCGAGCGGGCGGCAGCCCGGGGATCTTGGCGACGATCTCGCCGACCGTGCGCACCGCATCGGGCGTCGTCGCCGCAGATCAACACGTCGGAGTCGATCGGCTGGTCGATGTGGCCGAGCTCCGTCGCCGGCAGGTGGTGGAAGGCGGCGACGACGCGACATCGCGGCACGGCGGCCTGCACGTGGGCGGCGACGCTGCCGCGCGGCGGCACCAGCGGCTGGAACTCCTTGCCACCCGCACCAGGGCGTTGGCCATGGAGATGACGACCTTGCCGGCGAGCGCCCGTTCGTGCTCCTGCGCCGTGCGTGGCAGCGGAGTCCCACGGCGTGGCGATCACCACGACGTCGCACGCCGGCGGCGGCGGCGTTGTCGCCGCATTCGAGCAGATCGGCGAGGTCGGGCCACTTGCCGATCAGCTCGTCGCGTGTCTCCATCGCCCGGTACTTCGATCGCGAGCCGATCACGACGTCGGATACCCGACGCTGGCGAGTCGAGCCGCGAGGCCGCTGCCTGCGGGTCCGGTCCCCCCGAGAATGCCGATGCGCATCGGCACAGCGTGGCACACCGGCGGTCGTGCGACCCATCTGCGAGGCCGTCGCCACGCGTCACAGGTCGGGCTTCCCATGGCCGTCGCGGTCCGATCATCTACGGTGCCGGGCATGGGTCTGCTCGACGGCAAGAAGATCGTGGTCACCGGCGTGCTCACCGACGCCTCGCTGGCGTTCGGCGTCGCCCGGCTGGCGCTCGACGAGGGCGCCGAGATCGTCCTCACCGGCGCCGGACGTGGCCTCAGCCTCACGCAGCGCACGGCGCGCAAGCTGCGGCGACGGCATCGACGTGCTTCGAGCTCGACGTCACCGTCCCCGAACACGTCGTCGCCGTGCGTGAGGCGCTCGACGCCAAGTGGGGCCGCGTCGACGGCGTGCTGCACGCCATCGGCTTCGCCCCCGAGTCGTGCCTCGGTGAGGACTTCCTGGGCGCCCCGTGGGACGACGTGGCCGTCGCGATCCACGTGTCGGCCTACTCGCTGAAGGCGCTGGCCGACGCCTTCGTGCCGCTGATGGGCGAAGGCGGTGCGTTCGTCGGCCTCGACTTCGACGACCGCCAGGCGTGGCCGGCCTACAACTGGATGGGCGTGGCCAAGTCGGCGCTGCAGAGCGTCGTCGCGCTACCTCGCCCAGGAGCTCGGCCCGCAGGGCATCCGCGTCCAACCTGATCGCCGCCGGCCCGGTGCAAGACGATGGCGGCGAAGTCGATCCCCGGCTTCGCCAAGTTCGAGGACGTGTGGGACGAGCGGGCGCCGCTCGGCTGGGACGTCACCGACTCGGAGCCGGTCGCCCGAGCCTGCGTCGCGCTGCTGTCGGACTGGTTCCCGGCGACCACCGGCGAGATCATCCACGTCGACGGCGGCTTCCACGCCATCGGCGCCTGAGCCCGTCGCCTGCTCCGCCACCCCGGGCGGTACGGTCGACGGCGTGAACCGGCTCGCCGACGAGACGTCCCCGTACCTGCGACAGCACCGGGACAACCCGGTCGACTGGTACCCCTGGGGCGAGGAGGCGTTCGCTGCCGCCCGTGAGCGCGACGTGCCGATCCTGCTGTCGGTCGGCTACTCGGCGTGCCACTGGTGCCACGTCATGGCCCACGAGTGCTTCGAGGACGCCGACACGGCGGCGCTGATGAACGCCGGCTTCGTCAACGTCAAGGTCGACCGCGAAGAGCGGCCCGACGTCGACAGCCTCTACATGGACGCCGTGCAGGCGATGACCGGTCGCGGCGGCTGGCCGATGACGATGTTCCTCACCCCCGACGGTGAGCCGTTCTACGGCGGGACGTACTTCCCCAAGGGCACGTTCGCCCAGGTCCTTGGCGCGGTCACCGACGCCTACCGCACCAAGCCCGACGACGTCCGCAAGAACGTCGCCACCCTGCTCGAGGCCGTCGCACGCACGTCGAAGACGAAGCCGATCGACGAGCTGCCCGGCCTCGAACAGCTCAACGCCTTGCTGCAGGGTCTGGCCCGGGCGTTCGACGCCGAGTGGGGCGGCTTCGGCACGGCACCGAAGTTCCCGTCGACGTTCAACCTCGACCTCATCTTGCGCGCCTACATGACCAACGGGGCCGAGCCACTGGCCAAGATCATCGGCACGACCCTCGACGCGATGTGCTCGGGCGGCATGTACGACCACGTCGGCGGCGGGTTCGCCCGCTACTCGACCGACCGCGAGTGGCTCGTCCCGCACTTCGAGAAGATGCTCTACGACCAGGCGCTGCTCGTGCGGCATCTACGGCCGGGCGTTCGCCGTGTTCGGACGACCGCAGTGGCGCCAGGTCGTCGAGGAGACGATCGACTACGTCGTCACCGAACTGCGCCACCCCGACGGCGGCTTCTACTCGGCCGAGGACGCCGACTCGCTGACGCCCGACGGCGAGAGCGTCGAGGGGTGGTTCCACGACATGGACCCCCGACGAGGTGCGCCGGGCGCTCACCGACGTCGACCCGGCGACCGTCGAGGCGTTGATCACCTGGTACGGCATCACCGACGAAGGCCACTTCGACGGTCGTTCGATCCCCAACCGGCTCCACGCCCGGGGCCAACTGGCGATGCCGGCCGAGCTCGACGACGCCCGCCGCCGGCTCCTCGCCGCCCGCGCCCTGCGCCCCCGACCCGGCCTCGACGACAAGGTGCTCACCGAGTGGAACGCCCTGTTCCTGTCGTCGCTGACCGAGGCTGGCGGCGATGTTCGGCGCGACGCGACTGGCTCGACGTCGCCGTCGCCAACGGCGAGTTCCTGCTGCCGCGAGCTGCGCGGTGACAACGGCCGCTGGTTCCGCAGCTGGCACGCCGACGGCACGCCGCCCGCCCGCCACGACGCGCTCGCCGCCGACCACGCCGCGCTCGTCGACGCCTTCACCCGCCTCGCCGAGGCGACCGGCCAGGCTCGCTGGATCGCCGAGGCATCGGCGACCGCCGACACGATGCTCGACTGGTTCTGGGACGTCGACCACGGCGGGCTGTTCACCACCGCCGACGACGAGGAGACCCTCATCGTCCGCCAGAAGGACCTGCTCGACGACGCGACGCCGTCGGCCAACTCGACCGCCGCCAACGCCCTGTACCGCCTCGCCGCGCTCACCGGCGAGCAGCGCTATGCCCACCAGGCCGACCGCATCCTGCAGCTCGTCGGCGCCGTGATCGAAGAGGCGCCGGCGGCGCTTCGCCAACGCCCTCGTCGCCGTCGAGTTCCGGCGGCGCGGGGCGACCGAGGTCGTCGTCATCGGCGATCGCCCCGACCTGGTTCGCCTGGTGCAGACGATCTGGCGGCCCGATCTCGTGCTGGCCTGGGGTGAGCCGTACGACTCGCCGCTGTGGTCGGATCGCGAGGACGGCTTCGCCTACGTGTGCCGCGACTACGGCTGCCAGGCGCCGCAGGACACCCTCGAAGGGCTCGCCGAGCTGATCACCGGGCGCAAGGTGACGATCACCCGTACGGCGGCGCCGACGGGGCAGCCGCCCGACGCCGTGTCCGGCAACGGCAACGGCAACGGCAACGGGGCTACCAGCGACCGCGATGGATGATCTGGCGCGCCTGACGGCGGTTCCGGTTGGCGCTCGCCCCCGGACCGAGTGACGGATCGGCGACGATCGGTCCGGACGCATCGCCCGCCGGATAGCCGAACGCCAGCGCCCCCAGCAGCTCCAGCCCGGGCGGGACGCCGAGCCGCTGGCGCAGCTCGCGCTCGCCGTGGAACACTCCGAAGAACAAGGCGCCGAGCCCGGCGTCCTCGGCTGCCAGCAGCAGCGTCATCACCGACATCGAGGCGTCGATGGTCCAGTACGGCGCCGGCCACGCGACGGTGCCGGTCCCGAGGCCGGTCTGCCCCTTGTCCGGCTCGGCGTAGCGGTCGACGTAGGCCTTGGGGTCGGCGAGCGGCAGGGCGATGACCGGTGCGCTCGAGCAGCCGCTGCCAGCGGAACGAGTCGCGCCGCATCGGCGGGCAGCGTGATGTCCCAGAAGCGGGCCGGTCTCGGCGCCCTCGAGCACGACGAGGTGCCAGCCCTGGGTCTTGCCGGCGCTCGGGGCACGGGCGGCGAGGTCGACGAGCTCGTCGATGCACGCCCGTCGGGATCGGGCCGCGCGTCGAACGCTCGCGTCATCCGCCGCGGATCGGACGACGTCGGCGAACTCGGTCATGACGGACGTCAGGTCAACGCTTGCCCGAGCTTGACGAGATCCTCGGCCATCGTCCACCCGTAGACGACCAGCGACGCCGCCCTTGGCGACGGGGACCTGCGTCGAACATGGCGACGATCGTCGGGGTCGAGCTTCTCGGGCTTCGACGACTCGTGGTCGATGAAGCCGTCGGCTGCCGCTGGACGGACGACGAACGACTTGGCGTCGTAGTCGGCCGTCGACGTCGAAGCGCTTGGCCAACCGGCGGCCCCACGCCCGCTCCTCGCCGACGGCGCGGAACCCGGGGAGGGGGTGACGTCGTCGAGCTCCTTGAACGCCTCGAGCGCCGTCGGCGTTGACGAAGCGGGAGCCGACGACGACGTCCTCGTCGGGGAACGCCATCAGCGCCCGGTGGTAGGCCTCGCCGATCAGACCCCGCAGGACCTGATCGCGGCGCGACGTGCGCTTGACGCGCATCAGCCCGATCAGCACGCACGGCGTGCCGCCGATGCGCTCGAGCGTGGAGAACGTGAACCCGTGGAGCTTGCCGTCGATCCGGGCCATCGTGACCAGGACCCAGTCCTCCTTGGCCTTGGACAGCTCGCCGACGCTGAACGCCTCCTCCATCGACGCCAGTTCGTCGAGGTCGGCGTCGGTGAGCGCCGCCGCATCGTTGGTCGTGACGTGAAGTGCCATTCACTCCATTCTGCCACCTGAGAACGGACCTGACTCAACGCCGCGTTGTTCGTCAGAGCATCACGGCGTCGTGGCCGAAGGCCATCCGCAGCTCGCCGACGGAGCGGTCGAGATCGACGCGGAACTCGTCGGACAGCTTGAGCACCTTGCCCTGGCCGATGTCGACCATGACGATCGACTCGCCGGGGTGATCGCGCAGGATCCGCTTCAGCCGCTGGATCTTCAGCTCGTCGAGCGCGGCCGACGGCAGCCGCAGGCGCAGCGGGATCGCCGCCCCGTCGTCGAGCCCTGGAGCACCGTGATCGTCTGGCCGATGAGCCCGAATCGTGACTCGTCACGGCGGTCGAGGCGCCCCTTGACCGACGACGATCAGGTCGTCTTCGAGCTTGTGGCCCTGCTCCGCGAGCGTGCGCGGGAAGATCGTGACCTCGATCGAGGCGTCGAGGTCCTCGAGCACGAAGACGGCCATCTGGTCGCCCTTCTTGGTGAACTTGCGGGCCAGGCCGGTGATCACGCCGCCGACGAGGACGGTCGCGCCGTCCTCCATCGTCTGCAGGTCGGCGACCGACTGCTCGACCTTGCGCTGCAGCGCCGCCTCGACGCCGAACAGCGGATGGTCGGACACGTAGAGCCCGAGCATCTCCTTCTCGTAGCGCAGCTGGTCGGTCTTGTCGAACTCGGCCTCGGGGATCGTCGACCCGCTCGTCGAACCCGTCGCCGGTCTCGGCAGCGTCGTCGTCCCAGTCGCCGAACAGGCTCATCACGCCCTTCTCCTGCTCGCGGCGGCGCTTGACCGTGACGTCGATGATGTGCTCGAACACGGTCAGCAGCCCGCGGCGGGTGTGGCCGAGCGAGTCGAACGCCCCGCCCTTGATCAGCGACTCGACGGTGCGCTTGTTGAGCACCGGCTTCGGGCACCCGCTCGACGAAGTCGTGGAAGCTCGTGAAGGCGCCGTTCTCGGTCGCGCTCGGCGATCAACAGTTCGACGAGGCTCTCGCCGACGTTGCGCACCGCGGACAGGCCGAACGTGATCGCACCCGGGCTGCCGATCGGCAGCGTGATCCCGGCGGGCAGCTCGTCGGGGGCGAGCGCGCCGAACTCGGCAGTCGAGCGGTTGATGTCGGGCGTGAGCACCTTGATGCCCGACTCGGCGGCAGTCGGAGAGGTAGACGGCCGCCTTGTCGAGGTTGTTCTTGACGCTGGTGAGCAGGCAGGCGAGGTACTCGACCGGGTAGTGCGCCTTGAGGTACGCGGTCTGGTACGTGATCGAGGCCGTAGCCGAACGTGTGGCTCTTGTTGAAGGCGTAGTCGGCGAACTTCTCGATGATGTCGAAGAGCTCCTTGCCGAGCGCCGGCTCGTAGCCCGTGTTGACCACGCCGCGCTCGAACTCCTCGCGCTCGGCGGCCATGACCTCGCGGACCTTCTTGCCCATCGCCTTGCGCAGGTTGTCGGCTTCGGCGAGCGAGTAGCCGGCGAACTTCTGCGCCACCCGCATCACGCTCTCCTGATAGATCATCAGGCCGTACGTGTCGTCGGAGCACCTCGACGGCGTCGTCGTGGAAGTACTCGACCGGTTTGCGACCGTTCTTGCGATCGGCGTAGTCGTAGTGCATGTTGACGCTCATCGGCCCGGGCCGGTAGAGCGCCAACAGAGCGGCGACGTCGTCGAAGCTGTTCGGCGCCATCGCCTTCAGCAGCTGACGCATCGGCGGCGACTCCAGCTGGAACACCCCGATCGTGTCGCCGCGGGCCAACAGCTCGAACGTCGCCTGGTCGTCGAGCGGCACGTCGTCGATCGTCGAAGTTCGGGTCGCGCTGGGCACGGATCATCGCCTGGGTGTCGGTGATCACGTCGAGGTTGCGCAGCCCGAGGAAGTCCATCTTCAGCAGGCCGAGGTCTTCGACCCCGTGCATTTCGTACTGGGTGACGACGGGCGCGTCGGCGGGGTCCTGGCCGGACTCGGGCTTGCGCTGGATCGGGACGTAGTCGGTGACGGGATCCTTGGTGATCACCACCGCCGCGGCGTGGATGCCGTCGGAGCGTTTCAGTCCCTCGAGCCCCTGGGCGACGTCGACGACCTTCTTCGACGTCGGGCTCGGTGTCGTACATCGCCCGCAGGTCGGCGGCCGCCTTGTAGCCGTCGGCGTACTTCGGGTGCTGCTCGAAGCAGTACTTGAGCGGGGTGTCGCGACCCATCACCAGCGGCGGCATCGCCTTGGCCAGCTTGTCGCCGACGCCGTACGGGTAGCCGAGCACGCGGGCTGCGTCGCGCACCGCGTTGCGGGCCTTGATCGTGCCGAACGTGATGATCTGGGCGACGTGGTCGCGGCCGTAGCGCTCGGCGGCGTAGCGGATCATCTCGTCCCGGTACCGGGAGTCGAAGTCCATGTCGATGTCGGGCATCGAGATGCGGCTCGGGTTGAGGAAGCGCTCGAACAGCAGGTCGTACTTGATCGGGTCGAGGTCGGTGATCCAGCAGGCTGTACGCCACCGCACAGCCGGCGGCCGAACCACGACCCGGACCGACGCGGATGCCCGAGTCGCGGGCGTGCTTGATCAGGTCCCAGACGATCAGGAAGTACGAGGCGAACCCCATGTCGTTGATCGTCTTCAGCTCGTAGGCGAGGCGCTCTTCGACCTCGGGTGCGAGCGTCGTCGCCCCACCGCTTGCGGGCGCCCTCGTAGGTGAGGTGGCCGGAGGTACTCGCTGTCGTCGCCCATCCCCTCCGGGACCGGGAACGTCGGCAGCAGCGGCTTGCCGAACTCGATCTCGAGGTTCGCCCGCTCGGCGATCCACAGCGTGTTGTCGCACGCCTACGGGCACCTCGCGGAACAGGTAGCGCATCTCCGCGGCGGTCTTCAGGTAGTGCTCGGTGCCCTCGAACTTGAAGCGCTTCGGATCGGACAGCAGCGAGCCGGTCTGCACGCACAGCAACGCGCCGTGGGACTCGTGGTCCTCGCGGTGGGTGTAGTGGCTGTCGTTGGTCGCCAGCAACGGCGCCTTGAGCTTCTTCGCCAGCTCGATCAGCTTCGGGTTGGTCCGTCGCTGCTCGGCGAGGCCGTGGTCCTGCAACTCGACGAACAGGTTGTCGCGTCCGAAGATGTCCTGCAGCCGGGCCGCCTTCTCGAGGGCGCCCTTCTCGTCGCCATGCATCATCGACTGCAGCACGTGGCCGCCGAGGCAGCCGGTGGTGGCGATCAGGCCCTCGCTGTGGCGGGACAGCAGCTCCCAGTCCATCCGCGGCTTGTAGTAGTAGCCCTCCATGAAGGCGAGGCTGGCGAGCTGGATCAGGTTGCGGTATCCGGCGGCGTTCTCGGCGAGCAGGGTGAGGTGGTAGTAGAGCTTGTTGCCGCCCTCGGTGTCGCCACCGGAGTCGTCGAGGCGCCCACGGCGGGTCGGCCGCTCGCTGCGATGGTCGTGGGCCATGTAGGCCTCGGTGCCGATGATCGGCTTGATGCCCTGCTTGTTGCACTCCCGGTAGAAGTCCAACGTGCCGTACATGTTGCCGTGATCGGTGATGCCGATCGCCGGCATGCCGTCTTGTACCGCCTTGGCGACGAGCTCGTCGAGGCGCGCCGCCCCGTCGAGCATCGAGAACTCGGTGTGAACGTGGAGATGGGTGAACGAGTCGGTCACGGAAGTCGAATTACGCAGTTGTGGTTCGAGCCACTGTAGTCGCCGGGTTCGGCTCGTCCAGCGGGGTCAGACATCGAGGTGCAGGCGGATCGTGACGACGTCGCCGAGGTCGACTTGTTCGGCCCTGCGGACCGCCGCCTTGAGCGGGACGTAGTAGTGCTCGTCCTTGGGGAACAGCGCCGTACGGAACTCGGTGTCGCCGAGTCGGGCCTCGACCGGGATCGCTCCCCAGCCGTAGGTGACGAGCGAGGCGACGGATTCGATCGCCGCACTGACCGGTTCGGGGGTGATGACGAAGTGGAACGGCGCCGGCCCTCGCCAGTGGATGATCTCACCGGAGAACTCGAGGTTCACGTCCGCGGATCCCGGCGACGACGCGCTCAGAGGTAGGTGCCGGGGCGTTCGGCGCCCGGAACGTGACCGGGGATGGCGGGGGGCTGACCGGCGCCGGGGATCTGGCGCATCTCCTGCAGTTGCCGCTGGGCGGCGAACTGCTGCGCCATCAACGTCGCCTGGATGCCGTGGAACAGACCCTCGAGCCAGCCGACGAGCTGCGCCTTGGCGATGCGCAGCTCGGCCTCGCTCGGGACCTCGTCGTGGTCGAACGGCAACGAGAGCACCTTCAGCTCGTGCTGCAGGTCGGGTGACAGCGCCTCGGAGAGCTCGGCGACGGAACGCTCGTAGATCTCGGCGACGCGCTCGCGCGACGCCTCGTCGAGGTTCGACGCCCGTACCTCTTCGAGCAGTTGCTTGACCATCGACCCGATGCGCATCACCTTGGCCGGCGACGACACCGATTCCTCGGGCGGCTCACCGCCCGCCGGACCGACGCCGTCGGGTGTCGCACCGGGGCGCACCTCGTCGGGCCGGATCGGCTCGATGGACTCGGCGGCGTTGGAGGTGTCGGACATGCCGTCTGTTCTACCAGCACCTGGCACACCCGTTCAGGAGAAACTCCCATCCCAGGATTCGTTCTCGTGAACTCGACCGGCAACTATTGCCGGACGAGTTCACGAGAACGATGCGGTGCCGGCGTCAGGTGTCAGGCGGCCGTGGCGACGAGCGGCACGAGCACCTCGGCCGACGTCAGCGAACCGTGGCGGCACACCAACCGGAACGGGCCGGAGTCGTCGGGATCGTGGAAGCTGACCGGCTCGCGGGCGACGAGGGCCACGTCGCCGAGCCGTGAACGGACCGCCGGGGCCATCGCCGGACCGAACCAGCCTTCGTCGAGCGTCTGCTCCTTGGTGACCACCCAGGCGACGTCACCGACGGTGCCACGGGCGACATCGGCCACCGACTCGGTCGCGCCGCGGACGGTGTGCAACCAGCGGAAGCGTCCCTCCCCCGACTGCACCGTGACCCCGGCGAGCATCTCCGACGTCGGCACGACGATCCGGTCGCCGACGTCGACCTGGCCGTGATCGGCGGTGACCAGCAGCACGGTGCCCGACGGAAGCGCCTCGACGATCGACGCCACCAGCTCGTCGGCGGCGCGGAGCTCGGCGTCGTAGTAGGGCCCGAAGCCGCGCTCGTGGGCGATCTTGTCGATCCCGCCGTAGTAGCAGTAGACGAACCGCTCCCCCGCCTCGACCTGGTGGCTGGCCTCGACGGCGATCGACGACGCGGCCCGCCAGCCGCAGGCGACACCACCGCGCAGGTGGGCCTCGCTGAACGCTGAGTTCTGCAACTCGGCGAGGGTCACCACCGGGACGGCGTGCCCGAGGAACGGTTCGAATGGCTGCAGGTCGCGGGGCGGGTGTGAACGGCGCACCTGGACGTCGCCGACCGACCAGCGCAGGACGTTCATCACGTCGCCGCCGATCAGCATCCGGTAGCCGACCAGGCCGTGCTCGGCGGGTGCCAGGCCCGTCGAGATCGACGTCAGGGCGGTCGCCGTCGTCGTCGGCGCGACGGTGTGGATCGGCCCGCCGACCATCGCCGACACCGTTGGCATCAGGTGGCGATGGTCCTCGAGTTGATCCCAGCCGAGCCCGTCGAGCACGAGCAGCACCACGGCGTCGGCGTCGGCGACGATCGAGGGCATCCAGGCCGGCAGCCCACGACGCCACGTCGTCGGTCCGAGCAGGGCGGGGAGGATGCCGCGCACGTTCCCGCCGGCGTAGTCGGGAATGATCGGTCCGCCGTCACCCAGGGAGGTCACTCCCCGAGTCCACCACAAACGGCACGCCGCAATGAACATCACCAGTCGAACATCACGACTCGACGAACGGGTCGCCGGCCGGGCGAGGCGGTACGGTTTGCGCCGTGCGCATCTCGACCCGCGGTGACTACGCCTGCCGCGCGTTGCTGTCGCTGGCGCTGCACGCCGGCGAGGGCGGTCCGACGTCGGTGCGTGACATCGCCGAGCGCACCGGCCTCCCGCAGCCGTATCTGGAACAGATCCTGCTCGCCCTCAAGGGCGCCGGGTTGGTGAAGTCCAAGCGCGGGGTCGGCGGCGGCTACGTGCTGGCGCGGTCGCCCGAGGAGATCAAGCTGTCCGAGATCGTGTCGGCCGTCGACGGCCCGATCACGCTCGGCGACTTCGGCCAGCCCCACCAGGACGGCGCCTGCGACCACGAGGGCCAGTGCGTGCTGCTCGCCATCTGGGACCGCGCCGGCACCCACATGCGCCACTACCTCGAGGGCTACACCCTCGCCAACATCGCCGACATCGCCCGCGGCGACTCCCCCTGGCCGTAATCCTCGTCGGGCTCGTCGGGCTCGTCGGGCCTCGCCGCGATTCGGTGGTTGGCCACGTCTGGTCGGCCCGACGCCGGCTCGTCGCTGGCGCTTCCCTCGCCGCCGCGCTCGTGAGCGATGAGCGAGCGGACCGGATGGAGGTGCGTTCGCTCATCGCGTGCGGCGGGTGCTGGGCGGCGATGAGCGGAGCGGACCGGATGGAGGTGCGTTCGCTCATCGCGCTCGGCTCGGCGGGCTGGCTGGGCGGCGATGAGCGAGCGGGCCACCGGATGGAGGTGCGTTCGCTCATCGCGTGCGGCGGGTGCTGGGCGGCGATGAGCGAGCGGGCCGGATGGAGGTGCGTTCGCTCATCGCGAACGGTGGGTGCGCGATCGCGGTAAGCCTTGGCAAGGATTATGCGCCGGCGGCGTCGAGCCAGGCGCGGAGGTCGGGCGCGAGGGGGCTGGTGAAGGTGACGCGTTGGCCGGTGTCGGGGTGGTCGAAGGCCAGTTCGGCGGCGTGGAGGAAGGGCCGGGTGAGGCCGAGCATCGGGCGGCGCTGACCGTAGGTGGGATCGCCGACGAGAGGGTGGCCGATCGAGGCGAGGTGGACCCGGATCTGGTGCGTCCGCCCGGTCTCGAGACGACACTCCAGGCGCGACACGACAGCAGGTGAGGCGTAACTGCCGATGACCCGGTAGTCGGTGCGGGCGTGACGGCCGCCGTTGACGACGGCCATCTTCAGCGGGTCGCCGCGGTCCCGGCCGATCGGGGCGTCGATGATGCCGTGCGGGGCCTCGGGAACACCCCACACGAGAGCGTCGTAGCGGCGGGTGGCGCTGTGGTCGGCGAACTGCTCGATCAGGGCCTGGGCGGCAGAGTCGGTGCGGGCGACGACGAGCAACCCGGAGCTACCGGCGTCGAGACGATGGACGATCCCCGGGCGCAGCGGATCGCCGCCGACGCCTTCGACGTCGGGAAAGCGGGCCAAGAGCCCGCTGACGAGGGTGCCGTCGGCGTTGCCGGCGCCCGGGTGCACGACGAGCCCGGCCGGCTTGTCGACGACGATCACCGAGTCGTCGACGTACACGACCCCGAACTCGACGCTCGGGTCGGCGGTCGGCAGGACCGGCGGCGGCAGCGTCGCCGGGTCGATCTCCACCAGCTGGCCCGCTTGGAGGCGCACCTTGCCGGCCGACGCCGGTTGTCCGTCGACGCGCACGCCGCCGTTGCCGATCATCGTCGCCGCATCGGCGCGGCTGAGGTCACCGATCAGGGCGACGATGCGGTCAAGGCGTTCGCCGGCGAGCGCTGCCGGCACGGTCTCGGTGATCACGGTTGGGTCCCGTCGATGGTCTGCGACGGCGCGTCGCCGCCCGCCCGTCCGGTGACGGCGTCGCCCTCCGCCCGTCCGGTGACGGCCTCGCCGCCCGCACGTCCGGTGATGGCGACGTCGCCGACGTCGCCGGCGCGGCTGGCGCGGTCGTCGTCGAGATCATCGTGGTCGTGGGCGCGGCGGGCGCTGAGCACGCTGCCGAGGATCAGCAATGCGGCGCCGACGTTGACGCAGATGTCGGCGACGTTGAAGATCGGGAACCACTGCAAGTCGACGAAGTCGACGACGGCACCGTCGAGGAACCCGTCACCGCGGAACAACCGGTCGATCAGGTTGCCGGCGGCGCCGCCGATCAGCAGGCCCATGCCGACCGTGCTCAGCCGGCTCGTCTGGTCGCGCACCGACACCAGCAAGAAGACGATGACGAGCGTGGCGACGACACCGATCAGCGGCCCGAAGCCGGTGCCCTGGCCGAACGCCATGCCGTTGTTGAACGCCAGGTTGAGCTGCAACGTCCAGACGACCTCGATCGTCCGGTCGGACAGCTCGTTGACCGCCCAGTGCTTGGTCAGTTGATCGACGAGCACGACCGCACACGCGATCGCGACGGGCACCCGCCAAGCACGAAGGGCGGGCATCGTTCAGCGCGGACCGACGCCGCTGACCTTCTCGGCGGCGAGGACGGTGGTCTCCGGGATCGCCTCGAGCCGCTCACGCGGGATGGGATGTCCGGAGATCTCCGAGTAGCCGTAGGTGCCGGCTTCGATCCGGGCGAGCGCGGCGTCGATCTCGAGGATCGTCTGGCGGGCCTGGGTGGACAGCACGCGGTCGAGGTCGCGCTGGACGACCATCGTGTCGCCCTCACCGCCCTCGTCGTCGAACTGCACGTCGCCCATCTCGCCGTCCTCGATGAGGCTCGTCGCCTCGTCCTCGAGGCGCGTCGCCCGGGCGAGCTCGGAGTTGCGGCGAGCGATCAGCTCGTCGCGCTGCTGCTTGAGGAACTTGACGTCGAAGTCCTTGGTGTAGGCGATGCCGTCCTTGGTGTGCCCGCGTGGCGGCGGGATCTCGACGCGCTCGAACGTCGCGTTGGACAGCAGCGACGGCGTTCCCGCGGTCGACGATGGCTTCCGGGCAGGTCGTGCGGCGGGCGTGTTCGCCGTTGGCGCGTCGTCGGCGGTGGCCGTGGTGGACGGGGCGGTGGTCTTCTTGGCTGGTTGCTTTGTCGTCACGTTCTTTGTCGGGGGGTCGTGTCTTGCGGTCGGGGTCGTGGAGCGAGCCGCCTTCCGAGCGGCAGTCGAGGTGGTCGTGGAGGTGGTCGTGGAGGTGTTCGGTGGCGTCCGCCCGCTGGATCGCCCGGTCGCCGGTGTCTTGTTGGCCGGTGTCTTCGTCGCTGGTGTCTTCGTGGCTGGTGTCTTCGTCGGCTGGTGTCTTCGTGGCCGGTGACTTGTTGGCCGGCGACTTCTTCGCCGCCGTCGTGGCCGGCGACTTCGTGCCGGCTGCCGCTCGCTTTGCCGCCGTGGTGGTGGCAGGCGCCTTGGCGCCGTTCTTCGTTGCGGCGTTCTTCGTTGCGGCGTTCTTGGTTGCAGTGCGCTTCGTTGCGGTGTTCTTGGTTGCGGCGTTCTTGGTTGCAGTGCGCTTCGTTGCGGTGTTCTTGGTCGGGGCCTTCTTGGAGGCGGTGGTCGTTTTCGTGGCAGCTGTGCGGGCCGGAGCAGCTCGCTTGGCACTGGACTTGGTGGAGGAGGATGACACCGAGGCCGTGGTTGCGGTGCGCTTGGCGGGCGCACGCTTCCCCGCGGCGGTCCCCGCGGCACTCTTCTTCGTCGCTGCCATAACAGTCCTCCGAGCGGTGTGAGCGCCGGACTCTACCGGACCGGGTCAGCGTTCGACAGGGGTCACCTCGATCGCCGGCTGGTCGTCGGGGCCACCGGCGGTCTCGGTCAGCTCGACGGCGGTGGCCAACGTCTCGCCGGCGACCAGCTCGGCGTGGGCGCGGGCTGCCTCGATCCATGGCGCTGTCGCCGTGATGTGCAGGGCGATGCGGTCGGAGACGTCGAGCCCGGCGTCGCGGCGGGCCTGCTGGACGAGGCGGACGAGGTCGCGGGCGCGGCCCTCGACCTCGAGCTCCTCGGTCACCTCGATGTCGAGGGCGACGACACCGGTGTGTCCGCCGAGGCCCGAGCTCGCCCGATCGCCGGCGGCGACCAGCTCGAGCGTGTACTCGCCGTCGGCGAGCTCGACCCCGCCGACGGTGACGACGCCGTCGGCGACGGTCCAATCGCCGGCCTTGTGGGCCTTGATCACCTCTTGGACCTGCTTGCCCAGACGCGGTCCGAGCTTGGCCGGCACGAGCTGCAGCCGCTCCTCGGCAACCGTGCCGAGGTCGTCGGTGAGCTCGACGGCACGCACGTTGACCTCGTCGGCGATGACGTCGAGGAAGTCGGCGAGCCGGGTGGCGTCGGGCGTGGCGACGGTGAGCGTCGTCAGCGGGAGCCGGACCCGTCGCCCGTGGGCCTTGCGCACCGACAGCGTCGCCGAGCAGACGTCGCGGACGAGGTCCATCGTCTCGACGAGGTCGTCGGCGGCGGGGAGGTCGTCGGGCGACGGCCAGTCGGTGAGGTGCACGCTGCGCGCGGTGTCGGCGGTGTCGGCGGAGTCGGTGCCGCCGGTGAGCCCGACGTGGATCTCCTCGGCGACCATCGGCAGCATCGGTGCCATCACCCGCGTCAACACGGTCAGCACCGTGTGCAGCGTGTCGATGGCGTCGCGGTCGCCCTCCCAGAAACGGTCGCGGCTGCGGCGCACGTACCAGTTGGTCAGCACGTCGAGGAAGTCACGGACCTCGTGGCAGGCGGCGAACAGGTCGTAGGCGTCGAGGTCGGCGGTGACGGCGTCGACGAGCGTGCGCGTCTTGGCCAGCACGTACCGGTCGAGGACGTTCGTCGAGTCGGTGCGCCAACTTCCCTGGTGACCCGCGGCGTTGGCGTACAGCGTGAGGAAGTACCACGAGTTCCACAACGGGAGGAGCACCTGGCGCACGGTGTCGCGCATCCCCTCCTCGGTGACCATGCCGTCGCCGCCGCGCAGGATCGACGACGACAGCAGGTACCAGCGCATCGCGTCGGCACCGTGCCGGTCGAACATCGCCATCGGGTCCGGGTAGTTGTCGAGCCTCTTCGACATCTTGTGACCGTCGTCGCCGAGCAGGATCCCGTGGCTGACGCAGTTGGAGAACGCGGGGCGATCGAACAGGGCGGTGGCGAGCACGTGCAACGTGTAGAACCAGCCGCGCGTCTGACCGATGTACTCGACGATGAAGTCACCCGGGAAGTGGTGCTCGAACCATTCGGTGTTCTCGAACGGGTAGTGGACCTGGGCGAACGGCATCGAGCCCGACTCGAACCAGCAGTCGAGCACCTCGGGGACGCGGCGCATCATCGACTTGCCGGTCGGGTCGTCGGGGTTGGGGCGCACGAGGTGGTCGACCTCGGGTCGGTGGAGGTCGCTGACGGTCACGCCGAAGTCGGCCTCCAGCTCGGCCAGCGAGCCGTAGACGTCGATGCGTGGGTACGTCGGGTCGTCGGACTGCCACACCGGGATCGGCGAACCCCAGAAGCGGTTGCGGCTGATCGACCAGTCGCGGGCGTTCTCCAGCCACTTGCCGAAGCTGCCGTCCTTGATGTGCGCCGGCTGACCCACGTGATCTGCTGGTTGAGCTCGACCATCCGGTCGCGGAATGCGGTCACCTGGACGAACCACGACGAGATGGCGCGGTAGACGAGCGGCTGGGTCGCAGCGCCAGCAGTGCGGGTACGAGTGGTCGTAGGTGGCGTGGCGCAACACGGCGCCGCGCGCCTTGAGCTCGCGGATGATCGCCGGGTTGGCGTCGAAGACGTGCTCGCCGACCCAGTCGGCGACCTCGGCGGTGTACCGCCCGTGCTCGTCCATCGGGCAGATCGTCGGGATGCCGGCGGCGTTCGACACGATCTGGTCGTCCTCGCCGAAGCCGGGTGCCATGTGGACGATGCCGGTGCCGTCCTCGGTCGACACGAAGTCGGCAGCGAGCACCTGGAACGCGTGCTCGGTGCCGTATCTGGCGGCATCGGCGAAATAGTCGAACAGCGGGCGGTAGCGGCGCCCGACGAGCTCGCGGCCCGCCAGCGTGCCGACCCGGGTGGCCTCGCCGAGCTCGGCCTCGTAGTTGCCGAGCAGCGCCTCGGCGAGCACGTAGCGGACGCCGTCGAGCTCGACGACGGCGTAGTCGATGTCCGGACCGACGGCCAGGGCGAGGTTCGACGGCAGCGTCCACGGCGTGGTCGTCCACGCCAGTGCCCGCTCCCCCGTCTCCAGCTCGAAGGCGACGGTGAGCGCCGGGTCCTGGCGGTCGCGGTAGACGTCGTCCATCCGCGTCTCGATGTTCGACAGCGGCGTCTCGCACCGCCAGCAGTAGGCGATGACGCGGAAGCCCTCGTAGATCAGGCCCTTGTCCCACAGCGTCTTGAACGCCCACATGACGCTCTCCATGTAGCTGAGGTCGAGCGTCTTGTAGTCGTTGTCGAAGTCGACCCAGCGCGCCTGGCGGGTGACGTAGTCGCGCCACTCGGCGGTGTACTGCAGCACGCTGGCCCGGCAGGCGTCGTTGAACTTGTCGATGCCGAACGCCGTGATGTCGGGATGCCCGGAGATGCCGAGCTCCTGTTCGGCCTTGACCTCGGCAGGCAGGCCGTGGCAGTCCCAGCCGAAGCGACGCTCGACGCGCTTGCCGCGCATCGTCTGGTAGCGCGGGATGGCGTCCTTGACGAAGCCGGTCAGCAGGTGGCCGTAGTGCGGCAGCCCGTTGGCGAACGGCGGGCCGTCGTAGAAGACGAACTCGTTGTCGCCGTCGTCACCGGCGGGCCGGATGTCGATGGAGGCGCGGAACGTGTCCTCCTTGTCCCAGCGGGCGAGGATGTCCGTCTCGAGCTGCGGGAAGTTCGGCCGGGGATCGACGTCTGGGTAGGCCACGCCACGATGCTACCGACGGCCCGGACGCGCCGACCGGGGGTTCGCCGCCGACGGCCGGTTTGCCCTCCCGGTCGTGGCGTGGCGGGCGTGGCGTCAGCGGTCGTGGCGTGGCGGTCGTGGCGTCAGCGGTCGTCGTCGAAGGAGAAGCGGAAGCCGCCGCTGTCGTCGGCGTTGCGGGCCGCGTCGACCACCGGCATCGCCTGCGTCGGCGCGTCGCGGTCGTTGCCCTCGTCGCCTTCGTCGCCCCACAACACGTCGGCGTCGGCATCGGGTTGCCCGTCGAGGTCGACGTCGTCGGCGATGTCGGTCTGGATGACGAGATCGTCGACCGGGTCGTCGATGGGGTCCTGTTGGCCGCTGTCGGCGTCGTCGTCGGACGCCGTGACACCGGGCGAGTCGGGCTCGGTGGCCGACGGCGGCGCGTCGGACGGTGCGCCGCCGTCGGTCGACTCGACGGCTGCGGCGGCCGACGTGTGTCCCCGGTCGCCCGTCGTCGCAGCACCGAGAAATCCGCTGCCGCCGGTGCCGGTGCCGGTGCCGGTGCTGATACCACTGTCGTCGGCGGCGGCCGAGAGCAGCGGCGGGCGGACGTCGCCGAGCCCGCCCGGCACCCGCTCGGTCACGTCGAGCAGCGCCGTTGCGGCGTCGCGGATGCGGGTCCGCTGATCGACGAGGAACAGCTCGAGGTGCTCGACGTCGGATTCGAGGAAGTCGCGACGGGCCTTCGAGCGCGTCGACCTCGCCGGCCACGGCGAGGCGTTCCGCATCGCCCGCCTGGCGGGCCTTGATGCGCGCCTCTTCGAGCAGCTGGGCGGCCATCTCGCGCGTCGAGTCACGCGTGGACGCCGCTTCGTCGTTGGCCGAGCGCAACACGCGGTCGGCCTCGGCCTTCGCCTCGGCGATCGTCAGGTCAGCGGTGCGCTGGGCGAGCAACAACGTGCGGCTGATCGTCTCGGACTCGTCGGCCGATACCTCGACCGGCGCCACGGGCTTGGCAGCGGGCGCCGCTGCCGGACCGTCGCCGATCTCTTGCAGCCGGGCCACGGCAGCCCGCGCCCGGGCCTCCATCGCCGTCGACTGGTTCTGCGCTCGCTCCAACTCGTCGGCGACGTCTTTCAAGAACGCCGTGACCTCGTCGGGGTCGAGCCCCTTGCGAACGGTCTTGAACTCCGCACTCCGCACACGCTGAGGATTCATGTCCATGCGATTCTCCTGTTGCTGGTGGTGGAGCGTCAGTGCTCGAAGTCGTCGTGCCGTTGCGGCCGCGGGACCGGCGGCTTCAACAGGTACACGCCGGTCGCCACCTTCTCCATCGATCCGTCGAGGGCGTAGCAGATGCCGCTGGCGAAGTCGATCAGACGCCGGGCGATCTCGCGCTCGGTGCCTTCGAGGTTCATGATGACGGGCTGACCGTCTTTGAACTTGTCGGCCACTTCTTGGGCCTGATCGAAGCGCCGGGGCCGAACGGTGTGTGGTTCCATGGAGCCTCCAGCGGCACTGCGAGCGGGTGCGGGGGACGTCGGGCGCAAGGTGACGCCGGATTCGTCGCTGCGGCCGTTCGACGGAGCCGCGGCGGCGCGACGTGACGGTGACGCGTCGAAGTCACGCGAGGGGAAGCTCGGACGTGCCGAGACGGTGCGCACGGTGGGCTCGGGTTCGGGCTCCCAGCCGCCTCGTTGTTGTCCACCGCCGTTGCCACCCGACGGGCGCGCGTCCGCGTCGCGACCACGACGCGCCGGTGGCGGTTCGTCGTAGTCGTCGTAATCGTCGTAGGCATCGTCGGGACCAAGACCCAGGTAGTCCATGGTCCGTTTCCAGAGTGACATGCAATCCTCCTGCGCCGCAGGCTAGTCCAGCGATCGCCGTACACGGGGGACGGGCAAGCGTGCTCCGAACAGCGCGGTACCGATGCGGAGCTGGGTCGATCCCTCCTCGAGGGCGACCGTGAGGTCGCCGCTCATGCCCATCGAGCAGGTGCTCAGCGCCAGTTCGTCGGTCAGCGCGCGCACCGTCCGGAAGCCGGGGCGCGCCGCCTCGGCCGGCTGATCGGTCGGCCCGACCGTCATCAATCCGTCGACGGCGAGGCCGGCCGCGCGAGCGTGGTCGACGAGCGCGGCGACGTCGTCGACGGCACAGCCACCCTTGGCCGGGTCGCCGGTGGTGTCGACCTGCACGAGCACGGTCGCGCCGGGCGCCCGGCGGGCGATCTCGTCGACCAGGCTCGTGCGGTCGACCGACGCCCAGACGTCGACGATGCCGGCGAGCTGGCGCACCTTGTTGCGCTGCAGCCTGCCGATGAAGTGAACGACCGGGTCGAGCCGATCGATGTCGTCGCGCTTGGCGAGCAGCTCTTGGGCGTAGTTCTCCCCCACCCCGTCGCATCCTGCCTCGACGGCCGCGGCGATCGCCCAGGGGCCGTGGCCCTTGGTGACGCCGACGATGTCGACATGATGGGTGAAGCGACGCTCGACGCCCTCGCAGCGCTGTCGCAGCGCCACCAAACGGGCGCGAACGTCATCGACCCCCACCGGGGGTTCGCTCACGACCAGCCCGCGGCCGCGGCGCGGCCCCTACTTGAGGAACGAGGGGACGTCGAACTCGTCGTCGTCGTCATCGGCGAGCGGGTCGGGTTCGTCGTCGCTGGCGAAGAGTTCGGTGATCCGCGTCGGCGTGGTCCGCGGCTGATCGTTGCTCGGCAGCCCGCGCAGCGATGCCGGCTCGTCGATGCGATCGAAACCGGCGGCGATGACGGTGATCCGCACCTCGTCGCCCATCTCGTCGTCGATGACGGTGCCGAAGATGATGTTGGCGTCCTGGTGGGCGACACCGTGGATGATCTCGGCGGCGGCGTTCATCTCGAACAACCCCATGCCCGACGGGCCGGTGATGTTGAGCAGGATGCCGCGAGCGCCGTCGATCGCCGACTCGAGCAACGGGCTCGAGATCGCCGCTTTGGCAGCGGTGACGGCGCGATCGTCGCCGCTCGCCTGGCCGATGCCCATCAGCGCCGAGCCGGCGTTGGAGAGCACCATCTTGACGTCGGCGAAGTCGGTGTTGATCAGGCCCGGGGTGGTGATCAGCCCGGTGATGCCGGACACACCCTGCAACAGCACCTCGTCGGCCATCTTGAACGCGTTGAGGACGCTGGTCTTGTCGTTGGCGACGGTGAGCAGCCGATCGTTCGGGATGACGATCAGCGTGTCGACCTTCTCCTTCAGCTTCTGCACGCCGTTGTCGGCCTGCACCGCCCGGCGCCGACCCTCGAACGAGAACGGACGGGTGACGACGCCGATCGTCAGCGCCCCGGCTTCGTGGGCGATCTCGGCGATGACCGGCGCAGCCCCCGTGCCGGTACCGCCACCCTCGCCGGCGGTGATGAACACCATGTCGGCGCCGCGGACCATCTCTTCGATCTCGTCGTGGTGCGCCTCGGCGGCCGAGCGGCCGACCTCGGGGTCGCTCCCCGCCCCGAGCCCACGGGTGAGGTCGCGACCGATGTCGAGCTTGACGTCGGCGTCGCTCATCAGCAGCGCCTGGGCGTCGGTGTTGACGGCGATGAACTCGACACCCTTGAGCCCCGCGTCGATCATCCGATTGACGGCATTGACGCCGCCCCCGCCGACGCCGACGACCTTGATCACGGCGAGATAGTTCTGTGGCGCGCCGACCATCAGCGGGTCCTCCGAGTGTGTTGGTTCATGTATCCGTTCGTTTCAGCCGGGCAATCCGGAAAAGGGCTGCGCAACATCCTGCCAGGTCGAGACCCGGGAAACTGGGAACTTCGGGAGCTGAGTCGCGGGATGTGGCGTGCGTGGGCGCCGTACGTGTGGTCCTACCGTACCGCGCCTCACCGTACTGTGACTTCGGTTGTCGACACGTCGATCACGGTGGCCGGTCGATCGACCACGTCTTCCAACGCCCGCTCCAAGCGCACCAGCTTCTCGATCTGCGCGTTGTCGCCGATCGCCGAGCCGAAGCGCACCTCGAGCGGACCCGACGGACGGTTCAACATCAGCACCAGATCGGCGCCGTCGGGGGTGACCATCAGCGAATCGAGCTGGCCACGGATCGTCGGCGTCAGCTTGGTGACGAGGGCCGCCGCCTCCTGGTAGCCGATCGGAGCGAACTCGCCCGCCGGCGCGTCGAGCGCGCCGGGGCCGGAGATCCACGCCAGGGCGACCGGTTGCCCGTCGATGACCGCCAGGATCCTGCCGTCGGCGTCGAGCACGCGCACCCGCCCGTCGGTTCCCGGCACGGCGGCCACCGGGGTCCGCTCGCGGATCTCGATCGACGCCCGATCCGGGAAGTCGGTCGACACCCGCGCCGCTTCGACCCACGGGATCGCCTCGAGGCGCGCCTCGATCTCCTGTGTGTCGACGAGCAGCGTCGGGGTGCCCTCGATGTCGTCGACGATCGCTTGCAGCTGGGCGGCATCGGTGTAGACGTTGCCGGTCACCGTGACGTCGTCGACCGCGAACAGCGACGAGCCGAGCACGGCGAGGACACCGATGATCACGGCGAGCACGCCGCCGATGCCGAGCGCCCACCACAGTCGCTTGCGGCTCGCCGCCCGGCGGACTCCGATGCGGCGCTGGCGCAGCCGGGGCTCGATGCCCGGCGTCGTGGCCTCCTTGGGCAGCACGGCGTCGCTGCTGCCGTCGTCGTCGATGAACACCGGTCCCGACGAGGCGTCGGCGTCGCCGAGGGCGTCGTCGAGATACACCGGGTCCGGCAGGTCGTCGTCGGTGCCGCCGATGCTGATCGTCGGCCGCTTGGGCCCGCTCGCACCGGCACGCTTGCCGCCATGCGCCATCGCCATCGCCATCGCCATCGCCATCGCCGTCTTCGGCCCCGCCCGCCTCGTTGTCGGCGAAGGCCCGGGAGAGCTCGTCGAGCAGCAGCGGATCGGCCACGGGAGCGTCCTCGCCGGGCGCCAAGGTCGACGTGTCGGCGGCGCGGTGGACGAGCGTCACGGTGCCCGTCGGTTCGATCGTGGTCGGTTCCTCCTTGGGACGTCGGCGCCAGCGCATCACTCGTTCGCCTGGGCCGTGTTCGCCTGGGCCGTGTTCGCCTGGGCCGTGTTCGCCTGGTTCTCGTGCGCCCCGTCCTCGCTCGCCTGGTCGAAGCCGACCAGCCGAACCTCGGTGCGCAGCCGGTGCCCGCTGTGTTCCTCGACCCGCCGTGCCACTTCGCGCATCACGGCACGGACGTCGCTCGCCGTCCCCCCGTCGTCGGCCTGGATGAAGTTGGCGTGCTTGTCGGACACGGCGGCGCTGCCGATGCGCAGGCCGCGCAGGCCGGCGGCGTCGATCAGTGCGCCGCACGTCACCTCGCCGGGCACCGGGTTGACGAACACCGACCCGGCGTTCTGGCCGCCAGGCTGGTTCGCTCGTCGCCAGGCGACGATCTCGTCGATCAGCCGCTTGGCGGCCGCCGCATCGCCCGGCGCCAGCTGCAGGCGCGCCTCGAGGACGACCGCATTCGGCGGGAGCGCGCTGGAACGGAAACCGAGGCCGAGGTCGGCGACGTCGAGCGTGCGCTCCGCCGCAGACGGCTCGTCGAGGTCGGCAACGACGACATCGAGCAGGCACGACGCCATGTCCGAGCCGTGCCCGCCGGCGTTCATCCGCACCGCCCCACCGATCGAACCGGGCACACCGACGGCCCACTCGAAGCCGGTCAGCGTGCTCGCCGCGGTCTTGCGCGCGAGCACCGGTAACGCCACGCCGGCGCCGGCGCGGACGATCGCCGTCGACGGATCGATGTCGACGCCGTCCTCGCTCCCGACCAGCGTCACGGCGATGCCGTGGAAGCCGGCGTCGGCGACGAGCATGTTCGACCCGCGACCGACGACGAGCACCGGCAGCCCGGATGCCTGCGCCGCCTCGGCGACGCGCGCCAAGTCGCCACGCCCGGCGCGCACGAACAGCGCCGCCGACCCGCCGACGCGATACGTGGTCAACGGTGCCAGCGGGACGGCGCGCTCGGCGAGCCCACCGTCCTGGCGCAACCCGCCGAGCAGGCGGATGGCCGTGGCAAGCGCCTGCTCGTCAGCGTGCGGCTCAGCGGTGCCGGGCATCGAGGATCTCCGCGGGCAGGGTGGCGATGTCGCCACAGCCCATCGAGATGCACACGTCACCGTCGCGGACCTCACCGGCGAGGAAGGCGACGAGGTCCTCGCGGCGTGGCAACCACACGACGCGCCGGCCGGGGTCGGCCTCGGTGACGGCGTTGACGATCAGCTTGCCGGTGACGCCGGGGATCGGCGTCGTGCCCGACGCGTAGATGTCGGTCAGCACGACGACGTCGGCGTTGACGAACGCCCGACCGTACTCGTGCCACATCTCGGCGATGCGGTGGTAGCGGTTCGGTTGGAACACGGCGATCACCCGCCGCCAGTCGTCGCCACTGTCTCGAGCTGCGGCGAGCACGGCGTCGATCTCGGTCGGCAGGTGGGCGTAGTCGTCGACGAACGTCGCACCGCCGTCGCTGCCGCGGATGTCGAAGCGCCGGGCAACCCCGCCGAAGCGTGAGAGCGCCGCGGTGACATCGTCGAAGGCGACGCCGATGGACAACGCCATCGCCGCCGCGCCGGTGGCGTTGGCGACGTTGTGCAAGCCGCGCAACGGCAGCGCGATGCGTCCGAGCGTGCGTACACCGTCGTCGGCGGTGTGGTGTTCGATGGTGAAGGTGAACGAGCCGTGTGCCGGCTCGACGTCGACCGCCCGGTACTCGTTGCCCTCGCCGAGGCCGTAGGTGATCGCCTCGTGCCGGCGGGCGAGCTCGGCGCCGATCGGGTCGTCGCCACACACCACCCGCGGGCCGGGGACCTGGGCGAGGTAGGTGTCGAAACCAGCCACCACGCCGTCGAAGGAGCCGTAGAAGTCGAGGTGGTCGATGTCGACGTTGGTGAGGATCGTCCCGTACAGCGGCAGCTCGAGCTGTGTGCCGTCGCTCTCGTCGGCCTCGACGACGAGCCACTCCCCCGATGTCCACTGTGCCCCGGTGCCGACGTCGGTGACGTCACCGCCGACGACGAAGCTCGGCCGCAACCCGGCCTCGGCGAGGATCAGCATCAGCATCGACGTGGTCGTCGTCTTGCCGTGCGTGCCGGCGACGGCGAGCGACTTCGCCTGGGCGCAGATCGACGCCAGCATGCCGGCGCGGCGGAGCACGGTGGTGCCGATCGCCCGCGCTTCGGCGAGTTCGATGTTGCCCTCCGGGATCGCCGTCGAGGCGGTGACGGCATCGACGCCATGGACGAGCGACCGGTCGTGGCCGATGTGGACGTCGACGTTCGCCGCCCGGACGCGCTCGAGGACCGGGTGCTCGCGCAGGTCGGAGCCCGACACGCTGTGCCCCATCTCGGCGAGGGCGATGGCGATGGCACTCATGCCGGGCCCACCGACGCCGATCACGTGCAACCGGCGCGGCCGGCTGAGGTCGAGCGGCGGGCGCGGGACGTCGCGCACCGGAACCGGCTGGGCGGTGAGGGCAGCCACGGCGGGCGGGGGTGAGGTCGTCGTGGTGGTCGTCACGATGGCTGCGATGCTAGGGCCACATCCTCGATCAGCCCGGCCAGGGCGCCGGTGTGATGGATGGCACCACGCTGTGCTGCGGCGGCAGCGAGATCGGCCCGTCGCTCCGGATCGGCCCGCAGCTCATCGATCACGCGGCCGAGCGAGGCGACGTCGGACTCGGCGAGCAGCACCGCCCCGCCGACCTCGCTCAGCCAGCGGACGTTGTCGGTCTGGTGGTCGTCGGTGGCGTCGACCCACGGCACGAGCACCGCCGGGGTGCCGGTCGCCGCCACCTCGTGCACGGTGCTCGCTCCTCCGCGCCCGACGAGCAGGTCGCACCCGGCGTACACGGCCGGCATGTCGGCCTCGTAGGCGACCACCTGGTGGAGCACCGCCCCGGCGACGGGCGTGATCGTGTCGGCGAACCGTTCACCGGCGATCTGGCGCACGGCCAGGCCGGTGTCGTCGCGATGGTCTTCGACGTAGGTGGCGATCGCCTGGTTGAGCACGCCCGAGCCTTGCGAGCCACCCATCACGGCGACCAGGAAACGGTCGTCGTCGACGCCGAGCGAGCGCCGGGCCTCGTCACGGGCGTCGCCGGTGCGGCGTACGTCGAGGATCGCCTGGCGGACCGGGGCCCCGGTGAGCCGGGCCCGTGGCAACGGTGAGCGATCGAAGGCGACGGCGCACGCCGCGGCACGGCGAGCGGCCAGGCGGCTGGCGCGGCCAGGCGTGCGGTCGTAGGACACGACGACGACGGGGATCCGCAGGCGCCGCGCGGCGAACACGGCGGGCATGCTGGCGTAGCCGCCCACCGACACGACGACCGAGGGGCGCCAGCGACGCAGCAGGGCCGTCGCGGCGTTGGCGGCGCGCAACATCTTCGGCACGAACCCGGCGTTGCGGCGGTCGAAGCGACGCTGGAAGCCGACGACGTCGAGGAACTCGTGGGGGTAGGGCGTCGCCGGCAACAGGCGCGGTCTCGATGCCGCGCTGGGCGCCGACGTAGCGGATCGTGGCGGCGCGATGTCCCGCCGCGACGAGGGCGTCGGCGACGGCCAGCGCCGGCAGCACGTGGCCCGCCGTCCCACCGCCGGTGACGACGGCGAAGCACGGGGTCTGATCGGTCGCCGCGGCGGGCGCCGCGCCGGTCATCGGCTGTTGAGCCGGCGGGCGACGCTGAGCAGCAGCCCGACGGCGACCATGCTGACGAACAGCGAGCTGCCCCCGGCGGAGAAGAACGGCAGCGTGAGCCCGGTGACGGGCATCAGCCCGGTGACGCCGCCGACGTTGATGATCGCCTGGACGGCGAACCAGGTGGCGATGCCGCCGGCGAGCAGCATCCCGAAGCGGTCGGGTGCGGCGAGGGCGACCTGGATGCCGAGCCCGACGAGCACGACGAACCCACCGAGCACGGCGATGGTGCCGATCAGGCCGAGCTCGTCGGCGATGACGGCGAAGATGAAGTCGCTGTGGGCGTACGGCAGGTAGCCGAGCTTGCCGTTGCTGCCCCCGATACCGGAGCCACCGAGGCCGCCCGACGCCATGCTCAGGTAGCCCTGATACGTCTGGTAGGCGAGGTGGTCCTTCTCCTCGGCGACGTTGAGGAACGCCGTGAAGCGGTCGAGGCGACGAGGGCTGGAGACCACGAACAACAGCGCACCGGCGAGGGCCGTGCCAGCCATCGCCGCCAGCGGGGTTGCCGCGACGCCGCCGATCCACGCCACGCTGAGCACGATCGCCCCGAGGACGATCGCCGAACCGAGGTCGCCCTGCGCCAACGACAGACCGGCGGCGACGACGGCGAGCGTGGCGAGCGGGATCAGCGAACGGGTGCCTTCGCGGCGGGCGTTCGAGCGGCGCGCCAACAAGTCGGCGGCGAGGATGACCACGGCGACCTTCAAGAACTCCGACGGCTGGAGGCTGAACGGGCCGAGGTAGATCCATGATCGGGCGCCGTTGACGGTGGCCCCGATGCCGGGAGCGAACGGGGCGAACATCGCCGCCGCGGCGACGACGGCGACGAGGATCGACAACCGCTGCCACAGCCGGTACGGCACCTTGATCATCACCACGATGGCGACGAGGCCGAACGCGGCCCACATCGCCTGCTTGGCGAACACGCCGTACGGGGAGCGGCCGAGGTTGGCCTCGGTGACCGCCGATGCCGACAGCACCATCACCAGGCCGAGCGTCACGAGGACACCGACCACGCCGGCGATGGCGTAGAACGTGCCGGGCGGCGGACCGAGCGTCGTCGCCAGCGGCTCGACGTCCTCGCGGCGGGCGACGGCACGACGTCGGCGCCGAGCCGGTGCCGTCGGACGGGCCGACGTCCCGTGCATCCGTTCGAGGGTGGCGCGGCGGCGATCGGCGACGGTGAGCGTGCTGGTCATCGGAGGTCCTCCCGGTCAGGGGTCGGTTCGTCGAGGCGTCGGGCAGAAGGGTCGTCGTGCAGTGCCGCGTCGTGCAGTGCAAGGGCGAGGGCCCGGAAGTGTTCGCCGCGGGCCTCGAAGTTGCGGTAGTGGTCGAAGCTGGCGCAGCCCGGCGAGAGCAGGACGGTCGACCCGGGGTGGGCGATGGAGCGCGCCAAGGGACCGCGTCGGCGAGCCCGTCGACGATCTCCACCCGCCCGACGGTGGCGAACGCGTCGGCGATCGCCGGCGCGGTGGCGCCGACGGCGATCACGGCGTCGACGCGGTCGGCGTCGGCGGCCATCTCGGTCAGGTCGACGTCCTTGTCGTAGCCGCCGGCGATCAGCACGACGTGCTCGAACGAGCGGATCGCCGCCGCGGCGGCGTGGGGTGTCGTCGCCTTCGAGTCGTTGAACCAGGTGACGCCGTCCCACGTGCCGATCGCTTCGAGCCGATGCGGTGGTCCCTGGAACGTCGCCAGGGCGGCGGCGACGGCGTCGGTGCCGGCGAGTCCGCTCTCCAGCACGAGCGCCGACGCGGCGAGCGCGTTGGTGATGTCGTGCGGAAGGCTGCGGCGCATCGAGGCGATCTCGGCGATCGGCCCCGAGGGTCCGACCAGATGGCCGTCGGCGACGTGGTAGTCGGCGTCGACGCGGCCGAACGTCACGTCGACGACCGGGCGCCTCGGCGAGTCGACGCAGCACGACGGCATCGTCGGCGAAGCCGATCGCCGCGTCGTCGGGGCGTTGGTTGGCCCAGATCTGGGCCTTGGCGGCCTCGTAGGTGGCCATCGACCGGTGCCAGTTGAGGTGGTCGGGGGCGAGGTTGAGCCAGGCTGCGGCTTCGGCGCGGAACGTCGGCGTCCAGGCGAGGCGGAAGCTGGTGCACTCGACGACGAACGCGTCGACGTCGAGGTCGATGGCGTCGACGAGTGGCGTCGTCGGTGTTGCCCGCGTCGATGGTGCGCACGCCGGCGGCGGTCAGCATCGCCACCGTCAGCAGGGTCGTCGTCGTCTTGCCGTCGGTGCCGGTGACCGCCAGCATCGGACGCGGGCCGCCCGGACGTTCCTGCTCCCACCGGTAGGCGAGCTCGATCTCGCGACAGCAACGCCACGTCGGCGGCCTGCGCGGCGCGAACGACGGGATGCGTCTCGGGCACGCCCGGCGCCGGGCTGACGAAGTCGACGGCGCGGACCAGCCGCTCGACCTCGTCGTCGTCGGGGGCGACGACGAGATCCACATCGAGGGCCACCGCGAGCTCGCGGCGGGCGGCGCTGGTGTCGTCGTCGGCGACCAGCACGTCGATCCCACGGGCGCGCAGGGCGCGCACCGTCGACTCGCCGGCGACCGCCAGTCCGTACACCAACGCCCGCGTCATCCGGTCCCCGCTGTCAGGTCGGTGAAGTCGGCGATGAAGATCGCCAACGCTGCAGCCACGCAGATCGCCGAGATCAGCCAGAAGCGGATGATCACCGTGGTCTCCGGCCAGCCGATCAGCTCGAAGTGGTGGTGGATCGGCGACATCCGGAACAGTCGCTTGCGGCGACCGCTGGCCTTGAAGCACACCCATCTGGATGGCGACCGAACCGGCTTCCATCACGTTGATGCCGCAGATCAGCACCAGCAGCAGCGTGGTGTTCAGCGTCAGGGCGAGGAACGCCAGCGCCGAGCCGATGGCCAATGCGCCGACGTCGCCCATGAAGATCCGCGCCGGCGCGGCGTTCCACCACAGGAAGCCCGAGGCAGCCGCCGGCGAACGCGGCGGCGAACACGCCCAGGTCGAGCGGGTTGACGACCGTGCTGTAGATGTCGGGGTTGCGGAAGCGCCCAGTAGGCGATGATCGTGAACGCGGCGAAGCCCATCAGCGCCGAGCCGGCGGCCAGCCCGTCGAGGCCGTCGGTGACGTTGACGGCGTTCGTCGTCGCCCAGATCACGAGCCCGGCAAAGATCACCCACACGAACGTCGGCACCTCGAGCCCGGGCCGACCGCGCGGGTGACCGAGATCGTCTCCGAGATGCCGGTGCTGGCGACGAGCCACCAGGCCATGCCGAAGCTGAGCGAGCATCGTGATGTAGTTCTTCTGCTTCCAGAAGATCCCGCGGTTGTGCCGCTTGCGGACCTTGATGAAGTCGTCGAGGAACCCCATCAGGGCCATGAACAGGACCCCGACCCAGACGATCATCGACTGGTCGGAGAACGCCAGCCCGGGGCGCACGTGGGCAACGAGCCATCCGACGAGGGCGGCGACGACGATGGCGATGCCCCCCATCGTCGGCGTGCCCTGCTTGTGCATGTGGTGCTCGGGACCGTGGTCCTCCTTGCCGAGGATCGGCTGACCCTGTCCTCGACTGCGGAAGAAGACGATCAGCCAACGGGTGCCGAACAGCGACACCAACATCGCCGTCGCCCCGGCGAGCATGATGGCGATCACGCCGCATCCTCCAGGCAACGGGCGGCGACGGCGCGGTCGTCGAAGTCGATCGTGCGGTCGGCGAACGTCCTGTGTCCGTCTCGTGGCCCTTGCCGGCGATCACGACGACGTCGCCGGCGCGCGGCCACGGCGATCGCACGGCAGATCGCCGCGGCCCGGTCGGCCTCGGTGGAGACGCGGCTGCGGAGGGCATCGTCGATGCCCGCCACGATGTCGTCGATGATCGCCTCGGGCGACTCGTGGCGCGGGTTGTCGGACGTGACGATCACGCGTGTCGGCGGCGCCGGCGGCGATCGCACCCATCTCCGGGCGCTTGTCGCGGTCACGATCGCCACCGCAGCCGAAGACGACGATCACGGCGCCGTCGGTGGCGGTCGCGCGCCGCGTCGAGCAGGACCTCGCCAGCCCGTCGGGGGTGTGGGCGTAGTCGACGACGACGGTGATCGCCCGCTGGCGGGCGATCGGCGAGTCGACGAGCTCGAAGCGGCCCGGCACCTGGGCGACACCGGCGAGGGCTCGGGCGGCGACGTCGGCGTCGATGCCGATCGCCTCGGCCGTGGTCGCCGCGGCCAGCGAGTTCGACACGTTGAACCGCCCGCCGAGCGGGACGACGACGTCGTGCCCGCGCCAGGTGTAGCGGTGGCCGGTCGGCCGTGACGGCCAGATCGACGGCGTCGTCGATCGAGAACGGCACGATCGCGGATCGTCGCCGCGTCGGCGAGCAGCCGACCGTGGGGGTCGTCGACGTTGACGACCCCGACCGGCGCGTACGCCTCGTCGAACAGCGACGCCTTGGCCCGGAAGTACTCCTCCGGCGACCCGTGGAGGTCGAGATGGTCGTGACCGAGGTTGGTGAACACGACGGCATCGAATCGGGTGCCGTCGAGCTCGGTGCAAGGCGAGGGCGTGCGAGGAGACCTCGAGCACCGCCGCCGCTGCGCCCTCGTCGCGGAACTGCCGCAGCTCGGCCTGCAGTTCGGGCGCCTCGGGCGTGGTGCGCGGCCCGTGCAACGTGCCGATCACGCCCGTCGGCCGTCCGGCGGCGCGCAGGATCGCCGCCATCAGCTCGGCGGTCGTCGTCTTGCCGTTGGTGCCGGTGATGCCGACCAGCGTCAGTTCGGCGCTCGGGTCGCCGGCGAGGTGGGCAGCGATCGGGCCGAGGCGGCGCCGGGTGTCGTCGACGACGACCTGCGGGCGGGGTCGACCCCGGGCACCAGGTGGTCGACCAGCACTGCTCCGGCGCCGGCTTCGATCGCCGCGGCGGCGAAGTCGTGGCCGTCGGCATGCTGCCCGCGCAGGCAGGCGTACAGCGAACCGTCGGTCACGGCCCGCGAGTCGTGGACCGCGGGACCGTGGACGATGCCCGATGCCTCGAGGGCGCGCACGGCGTCGAGGGCGCGCTCGTCGGCGCCGGGGGTGGTGGCGGTCACGAGATCAGCCTGCCGCGCATCCGGTGGTACCGGGGGTCGGGACGATGCCCAGCTCGTGGATCAGCGTCGGCGCCAGCTCGGCGAAGACCGGCGCTGCGGCGGTGCCGCCGAAGCGCTCGTTGGTCCCGGCCGGCGGCTCGTCCATCGAGACGAGGACGGTCACCTGTGGGTCGTCCGCCGGGAAGAAGCCGACGAAGCTGGCGTAGTACACGCGGTTGCCGCTGTCGTCCCAGTAGGTGCCGTTGTCGGCTGCCTTGTAGGCGGTGCCGGTCTTGCCGGCGACGGGCATCCCCTCGATCTGTGCCAGCTCGGCGGTGCCGGCCGGGTCGCAGACCACGGCCTGCATCATCGTCTGACGTCTGCTGAGCGGCCTGCTCGGTGACGACACGGCGGGTCGTCGACGCTGCGGTCTCGGTCAGCTCGCCGTCGGGGCCGACGGTGGCCTTGACCAGCTTCGGAGCGACGTACTCACCGTCGTTGGCGATCGTGTTGACCGCCGCCACGAGCTGCAGCGAGGTGCTCGACACACCTTGTCCGTAGGCCACGGTGACGCTGCTCGGAGCCCCACAGGTCCTTGGCCTCGTTTGAGGATGCCGGGCGACTCGCCGGGGAAGTCGAGCGCCGTCTTGGCGCCGAGGCCGAACTGGGCGCATGTACTCGCGGTGCCGTTCGCGACCCATCTCTTGCTGGACGAAGATCGTGCCGATGTTCGACGACTCGGTGAGGATCTGTGACACGCTCATCCACTCGTCGGGGTGCTGGTGCGAGTCGCTGCAGCAGGTCGTCGTAGTACTGCTTGCGCCACGGCACGACGTATGACGTGTCCGGTGTGACGAGGCCGTCGTAGAGTGCGCTGGCGACGGTGATCACCTTGGCCACCGAACCCGGCTCGTAGGCATCGACGGCGGCGTAGTTGCCGTGACGTGATCTCGTACTCGCCGGTCTCGTCGTTCATCCGCACCGACGCCATCGAGTAGATCTCGCCGGTGTCGGTGTCCATGACGATCGCCGTCGCCCCACGGGCGCCGATCGTCTGCGACCTGCTCGAGCAGCGCCTGCTCGGTGGAGTACTGGATCGAGCGGTCGAGGGTGAGCACGAGATCGTCGCCGGACGACCGGTCGTTCGGTGATCGTCTCGGAACCGGGGATCGAGCGACCACCGGGAGCGACCTCGCGGGTCATGCTCCCGCCGACGCCGGACAGCAGGTCGTTGTACTGCATCTCGAAGCCGGAGATGCCGACGCCGTCGATGTTGGTGCGACCGATGACGTTGCGGCCGGTGTCGCCGGTCGGCATCTCGCGGCGGCTCTCGTCGTCGACGTTGACGCCGACGAGCTTCATCGCCTCGATCTGCGCACCGATTCCGTGGTCGACCTGGCGGGCGACGTACACGAAGCCGCGGTCCTTCTGCTCGATCTCGGCGAGCAGCTCGGTCACCTTCTCGTCGGACAGGTCGATCAGGTCGTCGAGCAACTGCACCGTTGCCGGACCGTTCTCGATCAGCTTCGGGTTGATCGAGATCGTCGCGGCGGGCACCGACATCGCCAGTTCGCTGCCGTGGCGGTCGAAGATCGTGCCGCGGTGGCCGGGGAGCGTCGTCGTACGCGTCCACTGGTCGGTGGCGGCCGAGCGCAGCGTCTCGCTCTCGGTGGTCTGCAAGAAGGCGACGCGGACGATGACGCCGACCATCGCCACGGCGATCACGACCAACGCCACGAGCAGTCGGCGGGCGCGGTGAGCCGTCGCGTGAACCGCGAGCGGCGGGCCGCGGGAGGCGCGGCCTTGACCCGGCGCGGCGCCGGTCGGCGCTCGAGCGGCCGGCGGCGCGAGCGCGCCGGCGGAGGAGCGGGCGCGCGCGCGGCGCGACGGCGCCCGGCGCGCCGCTGGGACGTCGACGGGGAGCGGCTCGCCCCGACGGGCGCGTGCGCCGGCGTGTGGAGCCTGCGCAGGCGCGGCGTCTGCGAGCGACGCGACCCGCCGTCGGACGTGCGCTTGCCGGTGCTGGTGCTGCGGTTCGACGCACGCGTGGCGTTGCCATGGGTGCGCGTGGCGGCCGGGCGGGCGGCGCGCGTCGGCGGCGCGGCGATCCATCGTGCGGCTCATTCGTCACCTGCCTGGGTGACGGCCTTGACGGCCCGGAACTGGTCGAGCGGGTCGGTCTGCATCACGATCTGGATCAGGCTGTCGTCGATCGGTCCGGCGGTCGCCAGCTGCCGGGCGAGGGCGTCGGGGGCCACGCTGACGAACGTGCTCGCCCGTCCGCGGGACATCCCGAGCTCGGTGGCTGCCTGGGCGAGCCGGCCGGGTGAACGCAGTTGCGGCTCGTTGGTTGCGCAGCGAGTCGAAGCGCTCCCGCTCGGCGGTCACGGCGCGGTCGAGGCGATCGATCTCCAGCTGGCGCTCGGCGAGCTGGGTGTGGAACACCGCCGTGCCGAGCAGGCCGACGACGATGACCGTCCAGACGGCACCGGCGACCAACGCCGGCCAGCGCCGCCGACGGACGGTGGGCACGAGTGCCAGCGACGGCCTCTCGACCGGCTGCAAGCGCGCCGCGCTCGACGACCGCCGGCGCGGTGGCGGCGATGTCGCGGTGCGCGGCCGACCGGCCGGGACGGCGCCCTCGCGAGCCAGTGGGAGTGCGGCCATCAGGCCTCCTCCCCCGTGGTGTCGGCGACCGGGGAACCGTCGCTCTTGCGGGTCGGGACGATGCGCTCGACGACGCGCAGGCGCGCCGAACTGGCGCGCCGGTTGTGCTCCTGCTCGTCGCGGCCTCGGGCGCTTGGGAACGCCGCGCACGATGCGCACGGTCTGCACGGCGCCGCACACGCACGGCAGGTCCGGCGGGCAGTCGCAGCCGCCGGTCGGCATCGGCGGAAGCGTTGCTTGACGATGCGGTCCTCGCCGGAGTGGTACGACAGCACGGCGATGCGACCGCCGGGAACGGTCGCCTCGATCGGCCTGGTCGAGGGCGTCGGGCAGGACATCGAGCTCGTCGTTGACCTCGATGCGGATCGCCTGGAACGTGCGCTTGGCGGGGTGGCCGCCGGTGCGTCGCGCCGCCGCCGGGATCGCCGAGGTGACGATCGGCAGCGAGCTCGCTGGTCGTCTCGATCGGGCGGGCGGCGCACGATCGCCGCGGCGATGCGGCTGGCGAAGCGCTCGTCGCCGTAGCGCTGGATCACGCGGCGCCAGGTCGCGCTCGGCGTAGCCGTTGACGACGTCGGCCGCCGACCATGGCTGCGTCGGTGTCCATGCGCATGTCGAGCGGACCGTCGTTGCGGTACGAGAAGCCGCGGTCGGCCTGGTCGAGCTGCGGGCGACGACACGCCGAGGTCGAACAGGGCGCCGCTGATCGTCCGGACGTCGTGGTCGTCGAGTGCCCGGTCGAGCTCGTCGAATCGGCACCGGCTGGACGCGGACGCGGTCGCCGAACGGTGCCGAGCCGCTCCTGGGCGGCGGCGAGGGCATCGCCGTCCTGATCGATGCCGATGACGTCGAGGTCCTGGCGCGACTCGAGCAACGCCTCGGTGTGGCCGCCTCCTCCGAGCGTGGCGTCGACCACGGTGCCGGCGGGCACGGTGGCGAACACGGCGGTGATCTCGTCGACCATGACGGGTCGGTGCTCGAACGGCTGGGCGCTCATCGGCCTCCTCCTGCGATCTCGTGCTGGCCCGCGGCTTCGTTGAGGCGATACGCCTGGGGTTCCCAGATTTCGATCTGGTCGATGTAACCGAGGACGACGACGGTGCCGTGGGGTTCGATCCCGGCGTGGTCGCGGAGCTTGGCGTCGAGGGTGATCCGCCCCTGCTTGTCGATCGTTGCCTGCGTCGCCGACGAGGCGAAGGCACGCAGCCGGTTGCGGCTGATCTCGCCGCGCTTGACCCGCTCGACGAGCTCGTTGGCCTGGGCGTCGAACGTCTCGACGCTGCGCACGCTCACACAGCCGTCGTCACCGAAGAAGAGGTAGCAGGAGTCGCCGAGCTCACCGCGGTACGACGCGGGAAGCGCCACGCGTCCCCGCTCGTCGAGCTGTCGCTCGTAGACCCCGACAAACACGCGCGCCGTGTCCTTCCTGGTTCACACCGGTAGTGGTCTCCCGCGTCTGCCTGCCGTGCTGAGAACGCGGGAGTCCTCCCCAGCAATCCCCATTCTTCCCCCATTTCCCCCCATTGTCAACCACATCCCCCCATCCATGCCCCAATCTGCCCCGCCCCTCCCCCCACCCCCACGGCGAGCGCGATGAGCGAAAGGCCCACATCCGGCCCGTTGCCTCATCGCCGCGGTGACATCGAGCGGCGCGATGAGCCGGAGGCCCACATCCGGTTCGTTGGCTCATCGCCGCGATGCGGTCGAGCGGCGCGATGAGCGGGAGGCCCGCATCCGGTCCGTTGCCTCATCGCCGCGGTGCGGCTGAGCGGCGCGATGAGCGGAGGGCCCACATCCGGTCCGTTGCCTCATCGCCGCGGTGCGTCGAGCGGCGCGATGAGCGGGAGGCCCACATCCGGCCCGTTGGCTCATCGCGGCGATGCGGCTGAGCGGCGCGATGAGCGGGAGGCCCACATCCGGCCCGTTGGCTCATCGCGGCGGCGGTGGCGTCGAGCGGCGGGCGCGTCAGGTGAGGGTGGCGGTGAGGGTGGTGACGAGGGTGGACGCCAGGTCGGGGGGGATGGTGGCGACGGGGGCGAGCGCGGCGAGCGGTGGGCGGCGGGCGGGGTCGAGGAGGGCGACGAGGCGCGCCGGGTCGTACGTCGAGTACCAGCAACACTGCAGGCGGGCGGCGTCGCGGGTACGGCGCTGGCTGATGCCGACGAGCTTGGCGCCGTCGAGCACGACCTCGCCGGGGCCGAGGCCGTCGAAGCACACCACCGACGACCACGGCGTGGCGGCGAAGGCTCCGTCGTTGACGTCGATCGCCGCGCCGGGCGGGAGCAGCGGGGCCAGCGCCTCGGCGAGGTGATGGCCGAGCCAGCGCATCGGCGTGTGGACGTCGCTCCCCCATCCCGGGCCATCTCGGGGCACGACGACGTCGATCCAGGTGACCTCACCGGGCACGAGGAGGACCGCCCCGCCGCCACTGCGTCGACGCACGACGTCGACGCCGGCGGCTGCACTGGCGTGGCGATCGACGATCGTCTCGTCCTGCGCCGAGCCGAGGACGAGCGCCGGTGCCGTCACGTCGTGCCACCAGATCTCACGACGCGGCGGGTCGGGAACGACCCGCGCATGGAACTCGGCGGCCGACGAACGCGACCGGACCAGCGCGTAGCCGTGACCCACGGGATCAGGATGCCAGCGGAAGGTACGGACGCCAGGTGTCGGGCACTCCACTGACCGACACCAGCACCCAGGCAGTCGCCCGCGGCGCCCGGCAGGGTCGCGCCAGCCGCATCCCTGCCTCGTCCGGGGTGCGGTCGCGCTTGCCGAGGTTGCACGGCCGGCAGGCAGCGGCGACGTTCTCCCAGCTGTGCGGACCGCCTCGCGACCGCGGCAGCACGTGGTCGATCGAGTCGGCGCGATTGCCGCAGTACTGGCAGCGGTAGTCGTCGCGGGCGAAGATCGCCCGCCGCGACAGTGCCGCACGCCGGACGTAGGGCACCTTGACCATGTAGCGGAGCCGGATCACCGACGGCGCCGGCACCGCCAACCGTTCGGAGTGGATGACACGCCCGTCGTCTTCGAGCAGGTCGGCCTTGTCAGCCAGGACGAGGCACGTCGCCCGTTCGGACGACACGATGCTGAGCGGCTCGAAGCTGGCATTGAGCACGAGCGCGCTGGACATCAGCGCTCCGCTGGTCCGTTCGTGGGCCCGGGTATCCGGGGGGCCGTTCGGACGCGGGCGCAGCGACGAGCGCCCGGCATCAGTGCTCGAAGCGTTCCCAGTCGCGGCACCATCGGAGGTAGTTCAGCACATCTTCCGGATCCGGGCGACGCACGTTGTCGCCGTACTGCGTCAGCATCCGGAACTCGAGGTACTGCCGCGACGGCACGGGCAGGAACGGCCGTCGCCGCCACCATCGCTGCGGAACCAACCGCCACCCCTGCCGCACCGCCGTGATCCACAGCGACGGATGGCGGGCGACCGCCGTGACGACCGCCGTCACCGTCGCGCTCCGGCCCGCCGTGAGGCCGAGCACACCATCGCGGTCACTTCGGCTCTTTGGGGAGGCCGAGCAGCTGCTCGCCGATGATGTTGCGCTGGATCTGCGACGAGCCGGCGTAGATCGTTCCGGCGCGGGCGTTGAGGAACGTGCCGACCCACGACGCCGACGAGTTCGGCGCCCCGGGGTCGTCGGTCGAGAACGCCGACGACGGCGGTCGGCCCTCGGGGACCATGGCGTCGGCGCCGAGGATGTCGACGGCGAGCTCGGTGACGATGCGGTGGTACTCACTCCAGTACAGCTTGGAGATCGCTGCGTCGGGTCCCGGGTGGTGGCCGGCGAGGAACTGCGTGAGCGTCCGCTTGCCGAGGAAGTCCATGATCCGCACCTTCGACCAGCACCAGGCGAGACGCTGGCGGACGATCGGGTCGTCGGTCAGGCCGCGCTCGCGGGCGAGGGCGATCAGCCGGTCGATCTCGGCCTGGAAGCGGATCGGGCCGGTGGCCGCCGACTCGCCGCGCTCGAAACCGAGCAGCGACATGGCCACGGCCCAGCCGTTGTTGACCCCGCCGACGACGTTCTCCTTCGGGCACCGGGCGTCGGTGTAGAAGACCTCGTTGAACTCGCTCTCGCCGGAGATCATCTTGATCGGCCGCACCTCGATGCCGGGTTGATCCATCGGCACGAGGAGGAAGCTGATGCCCTTGTGCTTCGGGGCGTCGGGGTCGGTGCGGGCGAGGATGAAGATGTGGTCGGCGAGATGTCCGGCCGAGGTCCAGATCTTCTGCCCGTTGAGCACCCACTCGTCGCCGTCGAGCTCGGCCCGCAGCCCGACGTTGCCGAGGTCGGAACCGGCGTTCGGCTCGGAGTAGCCCTGGCACCACGTGTCCTCTCCGGACAGCAGCCGCGGGATGTAGTGCGCCTTCTGCTCGTCGCTCCCCCACATCAGCAGCGTGTTGCCGAGCATCTGGATGTTGAACGTGTCGTTCGGGCCGCCGGTGGGCACCCCGGCACGGGCGAACTCCTCGGCCAGGATCACCTGCTCGGTCGCGCTCAGCCCGGCGCCGCCGTACTCCTTCGGCCACCCGGGGGCGAGGTAGTTGGCCTCGTACAACGTGCGCCGCCACTCGGTGACGAACTCGGTCAGCGCCTCGCCATCGAGCGAGCCCGTCCCCTTCCAGCCCGCCGGGAGCTTCTCGGCGAGGAATGCCTGCACCTTCTCGCGGTAGGCCTCGGCTTCGGCGGAATACGTGGGCTGCATCGACGTGACCCTACTCCCGGTCTCCGTCCGCTTCGAGGGGTGCGGGCGCGGCGAAGGCGACGGCGGCGGCGGCCGTGAGCGGTTGCAGGTAGCCGGACGGTTCGAGCACTTCGAGGTCGGTGAGGTGGCCGAGCTTGGATCGGGCGGCGGCTTCGCGTCGGACGACGTCGAGCATCCCGTCGCCGAACGTGTCGACGACCGAACCGGCGACGAGGAACGTCGACACGTCGAACACCGCGGCCGCCGAGGCGACGGCGCGGCCGACCATGATCCCGGTGCGCTCGATGATCGACGCGGTCGCCCGGCGCAGCGGCCGGTTGAGCTCGGCTTCGAGGGCGACCTGTGAGGCGAGCGCGCGCAGGCATCCGGTGGCCCCGCACGTGCACTTGGCGCCACCGGGGTCGACGCAGAAGTGGGCCAGCGAGCCGGCGTTGCCGTGGGCGCCGCGCAGGCGGGTGCCGGCGACGAAACAGGCCGATTCGACCTCGTGGTCGAGCAGCAGAGCGAAGTAGCTGTCGGAGTCGGTGGTGTCGCCGAAGCGGCGCTCTCCTTCGGCAAAGGCGCCGGCCGTCGTGTCGAGCACGACGGGCAACCCGGTGACGTCGGCCAAGCGGTCGCGGAGGGCGAACGCCGTCCACGCCGGCATCGCTGCCGGGGAGACGGAACCGGCGGCGAGGTCGAGCGGTCCGGCGCAGCTGACACCGACGATCGTCGGCGGCCCGACCTCGTCGGGACGGGCGGCGAGAACCCGACGGACGAGCTGTTCGAGCGCCCGCCAGATCTCCCGGCTCGGCGTGCCGACCCGGTCGCGGACGAGCACCTCGCCGGCGCCGTCGACGAGCCCGGCGGCCAGGCGGCCCGGCTCGATGGCGACCGCCAGCACGGTTCCCTCGGCGGTGGCGGAGACAGGCATCGGGGCGACGGTAGCCCCGACTGTCGCTGGTGCCCAGGCGGGTCTACCCTTTGCCGCCGTGACGTCTGATCCTGTAGAGGTGCCGGCCGTCGACGGAGCGGGCGCGCAGCCGGGGTCCACGTCGACGATGATGCGCGGCTTCGCCGACCTGTTCGACGCCATCACCGCCAACATCGCCCAGGTCCTGCGCGGCAAGGTGGATGCCATCGAGCTCGCCGTCGTGTGCCTGCTCGCCGAGGGGCACCTGCTGATCGAAGACGTGCCCGGCGTCGGCAAGACGAGCCTCGCCAAGGCGCTCGCCGGATCGATCGACTGCTCCTGGAAGCGAATCCAGTTCACGCCCGACCTGTTGCCGACCGACCTCGTCGGCGTCAGCGTGTACCAACGCTCCACCGAGACGTTCGTCTTCCAGCCCGGCCCGCTGTTCGCCAACATCGTGCTCGCCGACGAGATCAACCGTGCCTCACCGAAGACCCAGTCGGCGCTGCTCGAGGCGATGGAGGAACGACAGATCACCGGTGACGGGTTGAGCCGCCGGTTGGAGAGCCCGTTCATGGTGATCGCCACCCAGAACCCGATCGACCAGGAAGGCACGTACCGGCTGCCCGAGAGCCAGCTCGACCGGTTCCTGCTGCGCATCGCCATCGGCTACCCCGATCGCGGCGCCGAGATCGAGATGCTCGACGCCCGCGGCGGCACCGATGCCCTCGCCTCGATCGATCCGGTGGTCAGCGTCGACGAGTTGCGCTCGATGATCCTCGCGGTCCGCAACGTCCACGTCGCCAAGGCGCTCAAGGCGTACCTCGTCGACCTCGCCGACGCCAGCCGCCGCCATCCGTCGATCGAGCTCGGCATGTCACCGCGCGCCACGCTGCAGCTCGCCGCGGCTGCCCGCGCCCACGCTGCGGCACGAGGACGCAACTACGCCACGCCCGACGACGTCAAAGCGGTCAGCCACGCCACGCTCGACCACCGCATCGTCGTCCGCTCGGATCACGGTGCCCGCCTCTCGCCGACCGACGCCGTGAGCGAGGTGTTCGAGGCGGTTCCCGTGCCGGTCCCCCGGTGATCACGCCGCACGGCATCATCGTCGTGTTCGCCGGCGTGGCGGCGCTCGTCGTCGGCCGTGTCTTCGCCATCATCGAGCTGTTCGTGATCGGCAGCGCGCTGATCATCGCCGTGATCTTCGCCACGCTCTACGTCGTGCTGCGTCATCCGACGGTGTCCGCCGCCCGGTGGATCCATCCCTCGGTGCTCGTCGCCGGTGACACCGGCCGTGTCGACATCCAGCTCGACCATGCCGGGCGCCTCCCGTCGGCAGCGTGCACGCTCGTGGAACGGGTCGGTCGGGGCACCGACGACGTGCAGATCGCTCGGTTGCCGCTGGCGCCGATGGCCCCGCGGACGCGCACCACCACCGGGTACCGCCTGCCCAGTGCTCGCCGCGGCATCACCGAGCTCGGCCCGTTGACCGTCGAGCTGCGCGACCCGCTCGGCCTCGCCTGTCGGGAGCGGATCGTCGCCGGTCACGAACAGGTCGTGGTCGCACCGCGGGCCCTTCCGCTCGACATGCCCCATCTGGGTCAGGGTTCGCTCGGCGCAGCGTTGCTCGATCGGGCCCGTCGGCTCGGACCCGGCGACTTCCACGGCCTGCGCGAGTACCAGGTCGGCGACGAGCTGCGGTCGATCGACTGGAAGGCGTCGGCGCGCACCGACGACCTGATGGTCAAAGAGCACACCGTCGAGGGCCTGCACCGATGCACGGTGCTGCTCGACATCGGCCCCGGCGCCCATCCCGACGCCGACGCCTTCGAGCGGGCGGTCACGGCGGCGGCGAGCGTCGTCAACGCGGCGTCGCGAACCGGGCTCGTCACCCGCTTCGTCACCGCCGGTGGCATCGACCTGCGCGGCCCGGAGGTGGCGTTGACGACGATGCGCGTGCTGGCGACGATCGCCACCGGCCACACCCGCCTGGAGACGCTCGATCGCGATCCCGCCGAGGGCCTCGGGCTGCTGGTCGTCGTCACCGGCAGTCGCGACTCGCCGGGCTGGCGCCTGGCACAACGCAACCTCGATCCGACGACGACGCTCGTCGTCGTGCTCACCGGCGGTGGGTCGGGTCGCCTGGCAGTCGACGCCACGACGGAGGAAGCGTTCGCCGCCGGATGGCAGTCGCTGGTCGGCCGGGGCCGTCTCGACCTCGTCGCACCGCGCCCGACGGAGGCGTCGGCATGACCGGCGACGACGCCGCGGCGCGCCCGCTGGAGGCCGATCTGATCGCCTCGGGTGCGTTGGCGATCTACTCGACGGCCGTCGTTGCGGGGTTCGCCCGCGTCTTCGCCGGCTGGCACTTCCTCGACGAGCTGCTGCCGATCGTGCTCGTCGGGCACGGCGGTGGTCTGTTGCTGCGCCGCCGGCGGATCCCCGCCTGGGTGGCGGTGCCGCTCCTCGTGGCCGTCATCGGGTGGCTGGTGGCGTTGCTGTTCTACGGTGAGACGTTCGCCTGGGGGATGCCGACGACCGAGACGTGGGATCGCTTCACCCTCGAGATGTCGAACGTCCGCGAGCAGTTCCGGTTGGCGGTGGCGCCGGTCGTCTACGGCGGCGGATGGGACGTGCTGGCCGCTCTCGGCACGGCGATAGCCGTCGTGCTCGCTGACACGTTCGCGTTCCGTGCGTTCGCCCGCGCCGAGTCGCTGGTGCCCGGCGGGGTGCTGTTCGTGTTCGTGGGAGCCCTCGGTTCGGAGCGCCTGCGCATCGCCTTGACGGTGCTCCTCGTCGCCGCCGGTGTGCTCGTCGTCGTCGTGCTCCGCTGGTATCACTCGGGGCAGCTTCCGCGGGTTCGTCAGTTGGCTCTCCGACGCACGGCCCCGGCCGCCGCCGCGGCGATCGTCGTCGTCGCCGTCGGCGCCGGGATCGTCGGGCCGCGCCTACCGGGTGCCCACGCCGAGGCGGTCTACGACACGAGCACCGACGTCGGCGGCTCGACCTCGCTGATCAGCCCGCTCGTCGACATCCGCTCGCGGTTGACGAACCGTTCCGACGAAGAGTTGTTCCGGGTCAACGCCGACCTCGAGTCGTACTGGCGCTCGACGGCGCTCCCGGAGTTCGACGGGACGACGTGGACGCTGCCCGAGCAGCAGCTGCAGACAGCGGGCACGCTCGCCCCGAACGGCACCCCGAACCGCCAGAAGGTGACGATCGCCGCGCTCGAGGGATCGCTGGTGCCGGCGGCACCGGAACCGTACGAATGGTCGGGTCCGTCCGACCTCCGGTGGGCGCCGGAGACGGCGACACTGCTGACGGTCGACGACGAGCTCACCACCGGTGACACGATCGACATCTTGTCGAGCGTCCGCCTGCTCGACGCCGCTGCCCTCGAGCAGGCGACGTCGACCGACCCCGGCGACGACATCTATCTGGCGCTGCCCGACGACCTGCCGCCGATCGTCGAGGAGACGGCCCGCGCCGTCACCGCCGGTGCCAGCTCGCCCTACGACGCGGCGCGGATGCTCCAGGCGTGGTTCCAGCGCGAGTTCCAGTACAGCCTCGAGGTGCAGGCGGGACACGGCAACGACGCCATCGAGACGTTCCTCCGCGAGCGCATCGGCTACTGCGAGCAGTTCGCCGGCACCTACGCGGCGATGATGCGCACGCTCGGCATTCCGACGCGTGTGGCCGTCGGGTTCACGTCGGGCACGAAGTCCGGCGACCGTGTCTACGTGGTCCGCGGCCGCAACGCCCACGCCTGGCCCGAGGTGTGGTTCGACGACATCGGCTGGGTGGCCTTCGAGCCGACGCCGGGTCGTGGGGCCCCCAACGCCGAGGCGTACACCGGGCTGCCACCGCAGCAGGATTCGACGCCGGTCCAGGAGGGGCTGCAGCCCGACATCGAGGCGGCGCCGATCCCGCCGGCGTCGACGCCGGTCGCGCCTGGCCTCGGCCTCGGCGAACCGGAGCCGACGACCGACGGGTTGCCGGTCGAGCGCGCCGAGGAGCCGTCGAGCTCGGTTCCGATCGTTCCGTTTCTCGTCGTCGGCCTGGTGGCGGTGTTGATCGCCCTGCCGTGGCTGGTGCGTCGAGTACGTCGCCGCCACCGGGTGGCGACCCCGGAGGTGCAGCTCGCCGGGGTGTGGCGCCGATCCGTCGATCGCATCCGCGAGGCGGGTGTCGAGATCCGTCCGTCCGACACGCCGCTCGAGGCGGCCGACGTCGCCCGGCGGCAGCTGCCGATCGTCGACCGACCGTTTTCCCACCTGGCGTCGGCGGTGACCGATGCCACGTACGGGCCGGAGGGCACGAGCGTGCTCGAACGCGTCGATGCGCAGCGTTCGACGATGATCCGCCGCTGTCACAGCTGGGCTCGCCAGATCGATCGGGCAGTCGACGAGTCGTCGACGCTACGTCACCGTGTGTGGCGCTACTTCACCGTCTGGCACTGAGCGCGGTCAGTGTTCGGTGCGGTCAGTGTTCGGTGTCGTCGGCCGACTCGGGCCGGCGACCCTGGAGCCACGCCGAGATCGGCAGCTGACCGAGTCGCTCGCGTCCCAAGAGGCGCAGTTCCGACTCGAGCATCACCGCCATGACCAGGACGATCACGAAGCCGGCGAAGGCGACGAGGAAGTTCACCGCCAGCCCGCCGATCGTGATGACGAGGCCACCGACGAGTCCGACGGCGAGCAGCAGCGACCGCTTGCGCGACACGCGGTACCCGCGTTGCGAGAACGTCGGGTCCGACTCGAGCTGTTGCTCGATCTGGCGCAGGATGCGCTGTTCATCCTCGGACAGAGGCACGAGTCCAATCATCGCACGTTCAAGGGCGATCCTCAACGCGCGGACCCCATTGTCCGTCACCGTTTCCGGCGGCCCGGACCCGTCCCCGCTCGACGGTCGAGGCGGGGGCGATCGAGGCGCTGCCGAACCGCTCGCGGATCGCGTCGACGGCCGCTGCCGCTGCATCGCGTGGGCCGGTGTCGTCGAGCAGGCTGAGCTGGGTCACCGGTTCGACGAGGTTCGAGCCGGAGACCCCGATCAGGCGCAGGCCCGGGGTCGGGTCGAGGGCGGCGAGCACCGGTTCCAGGGCGGCGACGATGCCGACCGCGGTGTCGATCGGATCGGCGGTGGTGATCGAGCGGGTGATGGTCCGGAACCCGTCGTCGTAGCGAGCTTTGAGGGTGATCGTGCGGGCACCCACGCCGGCCCGCCGGAGACGCTGGGCGACGGCGTCGGCGAGGCGCACCACGTGGCGGCGCACCTCGGCGTCGTCGTGGACGTTGGTGGCGAACGTCTCCTCGTGACCGATCGACTTGGCGTCGCGGTCCGGCTCGACGGGTCGGTCGTCGTCGCCCGCCGCCAGCGCCGCCAGATGGGCGGCCTGCGAGGCGCCGAGGGCGCCGACGAGCAGGTCGTCGTCGAGGCGGTGCAGGTCGGCGATGGTGCGCACCCCGATGCGGTGCAGCCGCTGCAGCGTGACCGGCCCGACACCCCACAGCCGCTCGGCGGGGAGCGGGTCGAGGAACGCCCGCACGCCGTCGGGCTCGACCACGACGACACCCGGGCCCGGCTCGACGCCCGCCCGCGTGGCGCGCGGCTTGGCCTCGACGGACGCCAGCTTGGCCAGGAACTTGTTCGGTGCGACGCCGACGGAGCACGTCAGGGCGAGCTCGTCGGCGACGTCGCGACGGATGCGGTGGGCGATGTCGGGCGGCGCCCCGAACAGCCCGGTGGCGCCGCTGACGTCGAGGAACGCCTCGTCGAGCGACAGCGGTTCGACGAGTGGCGTGTAGCGATCGAGGATCGCCCGGACCTCGGCGCTGACTTCGCCGTAGTGGGCGTGGTCGCCCTGCAGGAACACGGCGTGCGGGCAGCGGCGGCGGGCGACCGCCGACGGCATCGCCGAGAAGACGCCGAAGCGACGGGCCTCGTACGACGCCGCGGCGACGACACCACGAGCGCCGGCGCCGCCGACGACGACGGGCAGACCGACGAGCTCGGGCCGCCGGCGCAGCTCGACCGACACGAAGAAGGCGTCCATGTCGACGTGGAGAATCCGTCGCGGCCGGTCCACGGGCACAGTCTGACGCCTAGACCGCTCGGCCGGGCGGTTGCGTGGCGTAGACCTCACGGACCAGCGCTTCGATCTCGGGCTCCTCGATCGACAGGTCCTCGAGGGCCGTCGCCGCGGCGATCCCCGCCACGACCGCCGCCGCCGTCGTCTCCCGGCGGTCGAAGGCCAACCACTGACGCCTGCCCTCGACCGCCGTGACGATGGTTCCGGCGACCTGCAGCGGCGCCTGCTCGTCGACGAGGTCGACGACGACCGTGCGGCGCGTGCCGTGCGTCGTCTTGAAGCCCTCGACGGTGCCGTCGAGGATGACGCGCCCGTGGTCGATGATCATCATCCGGTCGCACAACCGCTCGACGTCGTCGAGATCGTGGGTGGTGAGCAGGATCGTCGTCCCCCGCTGCCGATTCAGTTCGGCGAGGAAGTCGCGGACGGCGTGCTTGCTGACGACGTCGAGGCCGATCGTCGGTTCGTCGAGCACGACCAGCGCCGGATCGTGGAGCAACGCCGCGGTCAGCTCGCCACGCATCCGTTGGCCGAGTGAGAGCTGGCGCACGGGTGTCAGCAGGAACGGCCCGAGGTCGAGGAGCTCGGTGAACGTCGCCAGGTTCTCCAGGTGGCGGGCTCGGTCCGTGCGGTAGACGTGGCGCAGCAGTTCGAAGCTGTCGACGAGCGGGAGGTCCCACCACAGCTGCGTCCGCTGGCCGAACACGACACCGATCCGGCGCGCCAGCTCGGTCCGTTGCCGTGCCGGGTCGACGCCGAGCGTGCGCACCGATCCCGACGACGGCGTCAGGATCCCGGTCAGCATCTTGATCGTCGTCGACTTCCCGGCGCCGTTGGGCCCGAGGTAGCCGACGGTCTCGCCGGGCTCGATCGTGAACGAGACGTCGTCGACGGCGTCGACGTCGAGCCGGTGGCGGCGCACGCGTCCGGCCCGTTGGCGCACGACGAAGGTCTTCGTCAGGTGTTCGCAGCGCACGGCCGCGGTCGTCGGACTGTTCGGCGGGGTGGTCACGTCAGCTCCCGGTGCTCTGATGGTTGGACACTGCGCTCCGCCAGACCCACCACGCCACGGCGGTGGCAGCGACGGCGACGAACGGTGGTGCTGCGGCGAGCCAGCTCGGCAGGCCGAGCGGGTTGGCCGCGTCGAGGAGGTGGATCGTCGGCACGTAGGCGACGAAGGCCATCGGCACGATCCAGCCGAGGATGGTCCGTACCCAGCGGGCGTAGATGTGGAGCGGGTACTGGTGGGCGAACGAGCCGCCGTAGGTGAAGGCGTTGGCGACCTCCTGGGCGCCGATCGCCCAGAACGCGATCGACGACGTCACCACCCACACGGCGCCGAAGATGAACGTCCCGGACACGATCGTCACCGGCACGATCAGCACCCGGTCCCACGTCCAGTCGATGTCGGCGGCGGGCAGGGCGACCAGCAGGGCCACCAGCGCCGGGATCGAGCGACCGACGCGGCGCAGGGCGAACTCGCTCGCCGAGAGCTGCACGAGCGTCGGCAGCGGTCGCAGCAGGAAGCGGTCGAAGTTGCCTTCGCGGACGTAGCGACCGGCGGTCTCGACCTGGCTGATGAACACGTCGCCGATCCCGAAGCTGAGCGTCGTCAGCCCGTAGAGCACGGCGACCTGCTCCACCGTCCAGTCGCCGAGCTCGGGGACGACCTCGAACAGGACGACGATCACCGCGAGATCGAGGCCGGTGACGACGGCCTGGGAGATGAGGAAGAGGACGAACGACGTGCGGTACTGCATGTCGGAGCGGATGCGGGCGCCGACCAGCCTTCGGTAGACGCCGAGCAGCAGACGCCACTCCCGCGCTCGGCACCCGATCGCCGTGCCGCTCCCCCGACCGCGCCAGCTGCCACGCCACCAGGCAGTCCTCCTGCGGCTCCTTGCGCCGGCGACGGGGTCAGCCACCTTGCACCACCACCTTGCGTGTCGCCCCGGCGAGCATCATCCGCCCCAGCGCCAGCAACGCCACCGCCCACGCCGCCTGGCTCGCCAGCGCGACCCACGACGGCCCGTCGTACACGCCCATCGCCAGCTCCGCCGGGATCTGCACCATCGCCGCGAACGGCAGGGCGCGGGCGATCTGCTCGAGCCACGACGGGAACAGGACCAGCGGCACCAGCAGTCCACCGAAGAACGTCAGCACCAGCGTGACGAGCTGGTCGAGGCCGCGGTTGTCGAGCAGCCAGAACGCGGTGAGGTTGGTGCAGAAGCGGATGGCGAAACCGATCACCGAGGCCAGCAGCACCGAGACCGTGAGCACCAGCCACGCAACAGGCGTGGACGGCAACACGAGGTCGAAGGCGATCGCCCCGAGCAGCACCGGCGGGACGCCACGGGCCAGCAACGTGTACCCGGCGCGCCCGCACCAGGCGGCGAACCACCATGCCTGCAGGTCGACGGGCCGGTAGAGGTCGACGACGACGTCGCCGGTGCGGACTCGCTCGGCCAGTTCGGGCTCACCGAACGCCCCGGTGCCGGACAGCAGCGCCTGGGTCACGAAGGCGAACGTCACCAACTGCGCCGACGTCCAACCGCCCGGTTCCACCGCACTGGCGGCGAAGACGGCGAGCAGGATGTCGGCGCGCAGGTACCCGAACACCGTGTTCGTGATCACGCCGGCGGCCGTCGCCAACCGGTAGGTGGACCACCTCCGGAAGCTCCGCCGCGCGACGTCGAGCCACAGTCGCAACGTCGTCCCCTCTCCCGCCTGCCGGTGCAAACGGGAGGTGCGACGCTACTTCACACTCCCGTCGCCTCGCACCGCCGTTACGCTCCGACGTCGATGAACGAGCCACGGCCCGTCGAACCCGCACCGCTGTCGGCACTGCCGTCGGTTGGGGTCCGCGTCGCCGCGTTCGCCGCCGTGTGCCTCAGCGGGCTCGCCGGGGCATTGATCGGCTACTCACTCGTGGCGCTGCAATGCGAGGGTGACTGTGGTGTGTGGAAGGGCATCGGGCTCCTGATCGGCGCCTTGATCGCCGCCATCGGCATGGCGGTCGTCGCCGTGCTGGTGATGCGGGCGATGGGAGAATGGCGCGAGGTCGAGGACCGGGCGAGCGTGGGGCACGCACCGCGATGACCGTCGACGCCACGACCGTCCACGAGCTGCGCCAGCTCGCCGAAGACCTCGCCCGACGGGCGGGGATGCAGGCCCTCGACGGACGCCGCGCCCTCGCGGGCGGGGCCGTCTCCCACGTCACCAAGTCGACCCCCACCGACCCGGTCACCGAGTTCGATCGAGCGGCGGAACGGCTGATCGTCGAGGCGTTGCTCACCGACCGGCCCGACGATTCGATCGTCGGTGAGGAGGGCGCCGGCCACACCGGCACCTCGGGGCTCGAATGGCACCTCGATCCGATCGACGGCACGGTCAACTTCGTGTACGGCATCCCCGCCTGGTCGACATCGGTCGGCGTGGTCGACGCCGACGGTGGGGTCGCCGGTGCGGTGTACGTGCCCGTGACCGACGAACTGTTCTCCGCCGGACGCGGCCAGGGGGCGACGCTCAACGGCGAACCGATCCACTGCTCGGCGCCGGCCGACCTGGCGACGTCGCTCGTCGGCACCGGCTTCAACTACTCCCCCGACGTCCGCGCCGAGCAGGCGGTCCGCGTCGCTGCCCTGTTGCCCATCGTGCGCGACATCCGCCGCTTCGGGTCGGCGGCGATCGATCTGTGCTCGGTCGCCAGCGGCCGCCTCGACGTGTACTTCGAGGAGTTCCTCCACTCGTGGGACCTCGCCGCCGGGCTGCTGATCTGCCATGAGGCCGGTGCGTCGTCGTCCGACTTCGCCGGCGGCCCGGCACGTCCCGCCGAGGTCGTCGTCGCCGCTCCGACGGTCCACGCCGAGATGCTGGCGACGCTGCGCGATCTCGACCGCTGACGACAACCGTCGCGCGGCGTGCCGATCAATGCACGGCGGAACGCCCGTGAATACGGCATCATGGGGGCCGTGGGTACACGCATCCTCGCCGTCGAGGACGACGAACGCATCCGGTCGGCGGTCAAGCTGGCACTCGAGGACGAGGGCTGGACCGTCGACGAGGCCGAGAGCGGCGAGGAGGCGATCGAGAAGTTCGCTCGGTCGAACCCCGACGTCGTCCTGATCGACATCATGTTGCCGGGCATCGACGGCTTCGAGCTGTGCCGCACGCTGCGGCGCACGAGCGACGTGCCGGTCGTGATGGTCACCGCCCGCAACGACACCCACGACGTCGTCGCCGGGCTCGAAGCGGGCGCCGACGACTACCTCACCAAGCCGTTCGCCCCGAAGGAGCTGTCGGCACGCATCCGTGCCCTCCTGCGCCGCGTGCGTCCGAGCATGCCGGGCCACGCGCGGCTCGTGTTCGGCGACCTCGAGTTGATCCCCGACGAGGGCAAGGTCCTCCGCAGCGGCGACGAGGTGCACCTGACCAAGACCGAGTTCCGGTTGCTGTGCGAGCTCGCCGAGAGCCCGGGCAAGGTGCTCAGCCGCGAGGCGCTGCTCGACAAGGTCTGGGGGTACGACTACTTCGGTGACGGCCGTCTCGTCGACGTCCACGTTCGCCGACTGCGCACGAAGGTCGAAGTCGATCCCGCGAACCCACGCCACGTGGTCACCGTGCGCGGCCTCGGGTACCGTCTGCAGACGTGAGCGAAGGCGGCTGGTTCCGTCGCCTCGTCAGCCGCTCCCGCCCGGCGGCGCTCGGCCTGCGGCGGCGAATCCTGCTGATCTTCACGCTCGGATCGCTGCTGCTGTCGGTGTTCCTGGCGACGACCACCTACGGGCTGACGCAGTCGAACATCGTCCGCGAACGCATCGATGCGGCGATGACGACGTCGCAACGCAACGCCCAAGGCGTCGAGCGTGACCTTCGTTCCGCCCCCGCCGACGCCGAAGGCGCCCGGGTCTCGCTGGAGCGCATCGGCGTGCAGGACTACCTGATCTGGTACGGCGAAAAGTGGGTCGGCGGTGTCGCCTCGTTCCAGGACGACGACATCGGCGAGGCGCTCAAGACCCGGGTGATCGACGAGGGCACGTCGGCGTACCAGGTGATCCGTCTCGGCGACGAGCTGTCGGCGGTCGTCGGGTGGGACGTGCCCGGCATCGGCGCCTACTTCGAGGCGTTCAGCCTCGAGGAGGCCGACTCGACGCTCGCCAGCTTGCGCCTGTCGTTGATCCTCGCCGCGGCGATCACGACCGGGCTCGGCATCCTGCTCGGTGTGTTCGCTGCCCGCCGCGCCGTCCGCCCGGTCGGCACCGCTGCCCAGGCGGCGTCGGCGATCGCCGGCGGGCGACTCGACACGCGCCTCGAGTCGAGCGAGGATCCCGACCTCAAGGTGCTCACCGACTCGTTCAACGACATGGCCGAGGCGCTGCAGCAACGCATCGAGCGCGATGCCCGCTTCGCCTCCGACGTCAGCCACGAGCTGCGTTCGCCGCTGACGACGCTGGCGGCGTCGGTCGAGGTGATGGAAGCGCGGCGCGACGAACTCCCCGAGCGGTCGCAGGCGGCACTCGACCTGCTGTCCAGCGACGTCGCTCGGTTCCAGGGGCTCGTCGAGGACCTGTTGGAGATCTCCCGCTTCGACGCCGGGGCGATCCGGTTGCACATGGAGGAGCTGTTGGCCGCCGAGTTCGTGCGCCAGGCGGTCGCCGTCAGCTCGTTGCCGGAGACCCCGGTGACGGTGAGTGAGCGGGCCGAGCTGGCGTTGATCCGCGGTGACCGCCGGCGCCTGGCGCGGGTGATCGCCAACCTCATCGACAACGCCCGTTCCTACGGCGGGGGTGAGCCAGAGATCACGATCACCGTCGTCGAGCCCGACGACGAACCGATGGCCCACATCCTCATCGCCGTCGAGGATCACGGCGCCGGTGTTCCCGAAGCCGAACGCGAGCTGGTCTTCGAACGCTTCGCACGCGGCGGTGGCGCCGGCAGGCGAACCGGCAGCGAAGGTGCCGGGCTCGGACTGGCGCTCGTCGACGAACACGTGCGGATGCACGGCGGGACGGTGTGGGTCGAGGACCGCCTCGACGGCCAATCCGGCGCCCGGTTCGTGATCCAGTTGATGGCGGCGGAGCTCGACGAATGACGTGGTTCTCCCGCTCCGTGCTCGTCGCCGCCGCCGTCGCGCTGGCGGTGAGCGGCTGTTCGATCCGCACCGACACGGCCCCGATCGACATCCCCGAGGAACGCAACGACGTGTTCGGCGAACCGGCCAGCGGTGACGCCGCCGAGGGGACGAGCCGCATCTTCCTGCTCTCACCGGTGGATCCCGACAGCCCGCAAGGCCTCCGTTCGGTGTTGCGCGGCGCCTCGTCGTCGTCGACGGAGGTGCTCGAGTCGTTGTTCGCCGGTCCCAACACCGCCGAACGCGAGGACGGTCTCGACACGGCGATCCCGGCCGGCGTCGAGCTGGGGTCGGCACGCGTCGTCGGCAACCTGTTGACCCTCGACGTCAACGACGTCTTCGACGAGCTGACGCCCGACGGGCTCCGGTTGGCCGTGGCGCAGATCGTCGCCACGGCGACCGAGATCGACGGGGTCGAGTCGGTGGAGCTGCGCATCGACGGCGAACCGCGCGTGTGGCCGCTCGGCAACGGTGAGCTCGCCGCGCGCCCGCTGACGATCTACGACTACCCCGGACTCGTCGAGTCGTCGCAGCCGGCGTTCCCGGCGATCCCCGCCGTCCCGACGTGACCACGTCGCGGCGGTGACGAGGTTGGCCGCCAGCCGACGGCGCTGGTAGCACTTGGGCATGGCCTGGGACAGCACCCGTCCGGTTCCGTGGAACCGGCTGATCCGCGAGTGGTTGATCTACGCGGTGATCATGACCGCCGTCTTCTTGGTGCTGTTCCGCGACAACAACCCGCTCGGCGCCGTGGCGGGCGTGTTGATCAGCGGACCGCTGTATCTCGGCTTCGGCGCCGTGTTGGCCAAGTTCGGCTACACCCGCAAGCGGCTCAAGGACCTGCGCGCCGAGGCCAGTGAGGCGTCGGCGGCATCGGCCGGGTCGGCGACGCCGGGTGCGTCAACGACGTCGGGCGCCTCGCGTCCGAAGCCGGCACCGACCAGCCGCACCGCCGGCGGTGGCAACCGGCCGCGCTCGTCGGCGAAGCGGAAGCGCTGATGAGCGATCGCTGCGTCGTCGCCCTCGATGCCGGGACGACGGGCGTGCGCAGCCGAGCCGTGTTCGTCGACGGGCGACCGTCTGTGTCGGCCTACCGCGAGTTCACGCAGCACTTCCCCCGGTCGGGGTGGGTCGAGCACGACGCCGAGGAGATCTGGCGCGTCGCCGCCGAGACGCTGACCGAGGTCGTCGAACGCGTTGGGCGCCAGCACGTGGCGACGATCGGGATCACCAACCAGCGTGAGACCGTGCTCGCCTGGAACCGCGCGACGGGCGTGCCCTACGGCACGGCGTTGGTGTGGCAGGACCGTCGGACCGCGGCACGCTGCGACGAGATGTCCGCCGCCGGACATCTCGACCTCGTCCGCGAGCGCAGCGGGTTGGTCCTCGATCCGTACTTCTCGGCGACGAAGATCGAGTGGCTGTTGGCCAACCGCGACATCCCCGCCGACGACCTGGCGATCGGCACGATCGACAGCTGGCTGGTGTGGAAGCTCACCGGTGGTGAGTCGTTCGTGACCGACGTGTCGAACGCCTCGCGCACGATGCTGTTCGACATCCGCGCGCTGCGCTGGGACGACGACCTGTGCGCCTTGTTCGGGGTCGACCAGGCGTGGTTGCCGACCGTCGTCGCGTCCAGTGGCCGCGTCGGGGTCACCGCCGCCGCGGCGGGCGTGCCGGGTGGCATCCCGATCAGCGGGATCGCCGGCGACCAGCAGGCGGCGCTGTTCGGCCAGGCGTGCGTCGAGCCCGGGCTGGCCAAGAACACGTACGGCACCGGCTCGTTCGTGCTGCTCAACGTCGGTACGACGTGCCCCGAACCGACGCCGGGGATGCTGACGACGGTCGCCTGGCAGCTCGACGACGGCACCACGCACTACGCCTTGGAGGGCTCGATCTTCGTCACCGGGGCCGCCGTGCAGTGGCTGCGCGATGGGCTCGGGATCATCGACGACGCGGCCGAGACCGGCCCGCTCGCCGAGTCGGTTGCCGATTCCGGTGGTGCCTACATCGTGCCGGCGTTCACCGGCCTCGGTTCGCCGTGGTGGGATCCGTACGCCCGCGGCGCCGTGTTCGGCATCACCCGCGGCGTCGGACGGGCCCAGTTGGCCCGCGCCGTGGTCGAGTCGATGGCGTACCAGACCCGCGACGTCGTCGAGGCGATGACCGCCGCGAGCGGCACGCCGGTGCGCGAGCTGCGCGTCGATGGTGGGGCGTCGGTGATGGATCTGCTCTGCCAGTTCCAGGCCGACCAACTCGGCGTGCGCGTGGTTCGTCCGGCCGACCACGAGACGACGGCCCGCGGCGCCGCCTCGCTTGCCGGCCTCGCCGAGGGCGTCTGGGAGAGCGCCGACGCGGTCGCCGCCAGCTGGGCCGTCGAGCGCGCCTACGACCCTGCCCCCGACCGCACGATCGCCGACCTGCTCCACGCCCAGTGGCTGCGCGCCGTCGACCGCTCCCGCGCCTGGGCCCCCTGACCCCCGACTCCCCCATTCAGCGTCAGCGACAACGTCGAGTTTCAACGTCTGTGCTGACACAGAAGTCCCTGCGCGTTCTGCGTCAGCGACAACGTCGAGTTTCAACGTCTGTGCTGACGCAGAAGTCCCTGCGGTCTGCGTCAGCGACAACGTTGACTTTCAACGTCGGTGCTGACACAGAAGACCCCCGTCTTCAGCGTCAGCGACAACGTTGACTTTCAACGTCTGTGCTGACGCAGAAGAACCCCCGCCTTCTGGGTCAGCGACAACGTTGAATTTCAACGTCTGTGCTGACGCAGAGCGTCGCGGTCGCGGCGAGCGGGGTCAGGCGCGGATGAGGGCGTCGGCGAGGCGGGCCAGGAGGGCGAAGCGGGTGCGCTCGCGCTCGTGGATCGGGTTGCCGGCGCGGCCGGCGGCGATGACGTAACCGGCGGTCGGCAGGTGGGCCCACAAGAGGTCGCTCGGCGCCGACTCGCCGAGCCCGTCGAGGTGGCCGCTCCCGGCGATGAACGCCAGCAACCACGGCACGTCGGGCGGTGTGCCGATCTGGGCGACGAGTCCGTCGTCGCGGAGCAGCGCCACCCACTCGGTCTCGCTGCAGCGACGGGCACCGTCGATGAGCATCGTCAGGCGCTCGTCGGGCGGACTCTCGGCGATCGCCGCACCGAGGGCGAGCGCCGACAGGCTCGGATCGGCGCGATCGGGCTCGACCTCGCGGATGCTCTCGACGGAGACCCCGTCGACGGCGTCGATCTCGGCGGCGAGGAGCGGTACCAGGTCCGAGTCGGGCACCGAGATCGTCAGTTCGTCGATCGCCCGGCCGCCACCCTGCTCGAGGATCTCGATCGCCAGCACGTCGGCACGCACCGCGCCGATCCGACTGGCGACCTGTCCCAGCGCTCCGGGACGGTCCGGCATCCACACTCGAACGACCATCGTGACCACGGGCGGCGACGGTACCGCTCCTCACCGCGAGGACGATGACTGCAAGGTGACCATCGTGTTACGCGATCCCGGAACGGCGGCCGCTCAGGGCGGCGAGGCAAGCGTCAGCGACGAACTGCACGTGGGGCCGACCAGACGTGGCCGAGCTCGCGTCGGGTGAGGCCCGACCGGTGCGTGACGTCAGCCGAGCTTGGGGAGGCCCTTGCGGAGGTTGCGCACGGCTTGGGCGATGCGCTTCTCGTTCTCGATCAGGGCGAAGCGAACGAACCCCTCACCGCCGGGGCCGAAACCGACACCGGGCGACAGGGCGACGTCGGCGTCGTTGACGACCAACGAGCAGAACTCGACCGAGTCCATCTCGGCGTAGGCCTCGGGGATCGGCGCCCACACGAACATCGAGCCGCCCGGCTTGGGGACGTCCCAGCCGATGCGTGCCAACCCGTCGATCAGGGCGTCGCAGCGCGACTCGTAGATCGAACAGATCTCCTTCGGGTAGTCGGCGGCCTCGTTGATCGTCACCGTGGTGGCGATCTGGATCGGCTGGAACGTGCCGTAGTCGAGGTAGCTCTTGAGCTTGACCAGGGCCTGCACGACCTCGGCGTTGCCGAGCAGGAAGGCGCTTCGCCAACCGGCCATCGAGAAGCTCTTGGTCATCGAGTACAGCTCGACGGCGCATTCCTTGGCGCCTTCGGCCTGGAGGATGCTCGGTGGCTGGTGGCCGTCGAACCCGACGTCGGCGTAGGCGAAGTCGTGGACGACGATCATCTCCCGCTCGCGGCAGAAATCGACGACCCGCTGCATGAAGTCGAGGTCGACGGTGGCGCCGGTCGGGTTGTGCGGGAACGACATCACGAGGACCCGCGGCTTGGGCCAGCCGATGTCGTACGCCGTGGTCAGGCTGTCCATGAAGTCGTCGGCGAAGTGTTGGCGCTGGTCCGGGTCGGCGAGGAAGCGCATCGGCACCTGGCGCAGGTCGGCGCCGGCGAACAATGGTCCGTAGATGTGGATCGGGTAGCTCGGGCTGGGCACGATCGCCGCGTCGCCACGGTCGAGCAGCACCCACATGAGGTGGCTGAAGCCCTCCTTCGACCCGATGCAGTTGGTGATCTCGAGCTCGGTGTCGAGGTCGACGTCCCACTTGTTCTTGTAGTAGCCGGCGATCGCCTCGCGCAGCTTGGGCAGGCCACGGCTCAGCGAGTAGCGGTGGTTGCGCGGGTTGTGCGCCGCCTCGGCGAGCTTGTCGACGGCGATCCTCGGCGAGGGGATGTCGGGGTTGCCGAACCCCAGGTCGACGACGTCTGCACCGGCGCGACGTGCCTCGATCTTCAGCCCGTTGATGATGGAAAACACGTACGGGGGCAGGTTCTCGATGCGCCGGAAGTCCATCCCTCGACGCTATCGCTCGCAAGCTTGCGGGCGTCCTCCGGTTCGGTGGGCTCCGTGTGTGCCAATCGACTGTCGCTCGCCCACCGCTCCGCTGCCGAGCACCGGGCCGATCACCGGCCAATCGCGCGGCGGGCATCGTCGAGGAAGGGGGCGAAACGGCGAAGAGCTGCGATGCTGTGGCCGATGCCGAAGCAACCCTCCCCCGATTGCGTCCACGTCGTCATCGAGATCCCGCGTGGAAGCCGCAACAAGTACGAAATCGACCACGAGGACGGCCGGATCTACCTCGACCGCCGCCTCTTCACCGCGACCACCTACCCCGCCGACTACGGCTACCTCCCCGAGACGCTCGCCGGCGACGGTGACCCGCTCGATGCGCTGGTGCTGCTCGAGGACCCGGTGTACCCCGGCGTGGTCGTCGAGGCACGTCCCGTCGGTGTGTTGTACATGCGCGACGAGGCCGGTGAGGACGCCAAGTTGATCTGCGTGCCACCGAACGAGCCGCGGTTCGCGGACGTGCACGACATCGGTCAGCTGACGCCGCAACTCGTCGAAGAGATACAGCATTTCTTCAATGTGTACAAGGCGCTCGAGCCCGAGAAGCACTCGTCATCGGCCGGCATGGGCGGCAAGGCGGAGGCGTGGCAGGAGATCGAACAAGCCCGCTCCAACTACGTGCCCCACGCCTGACCTGACAACCTCTGCCATCTGGGTCGGATGTGCTGCGGATTCCGCGGCAGATCCGACCCAGATGCGTTGTCAGCGGTCGGTGGGCAGCATGGCGGCGCCGACGGCACCGGCCACCGGCCCGAACTCGGCGAACTCGATCCGCGGGATCTCCCGCAGCTCGGGCTGGTAGAGCAAGCGCCCGAACCAGTCGACGATCGGACCGAGGTAGAGGTCGGCGCCGCGGGCCAGCCCACCCCCGAGCACGAACAGCTCGGGGTCGACGGCGTTGGTCAGGTTGACCAACCCGACCGCCACCCAGCGTCCGAACTCGTCGATCACCGCCAGCGCCTCCTCGTCGCCCTCGCGCGCCGCCGCTTGGACGTGTTCGCCGCGCACGAGGTCGGGATCGCCGACGGTGCGCACGACCGTTCCGAGGCGTCCGCCCACGGCGGCGGTGCGGGCGAGCATCGCCAGCCCGGAACCCGAGGCGTAGCGCTCCCAGCAGCCGCGGCGGCCGCACGGACACGGCGGTCCGTCGGGGTCGACGAGCATGTGGCCGAACTCCCCGGCGAAGCCGTTGGCGCCACGTTGCAGCCGCCCGTTGGAGATCAGTCCGCCGCCGATGCCGGTTCCCAACGTGACGAGCACCATGTCGCTCGCCCCGCGGCCGGCACCGAGCCGCCACTCGGCGAGCGCCGCGCACGTCGCGTCGCTGTCGACGAGCACCGGCACGTCGAGCCGCTCGCTCAGCAGTCCGGCGACGTCGAAATCGGCGACACCGTCGAGGTTGGGGGCCGAGCGCAGCACCCCGGCACGCGTCACGAGCCCGGGGACGCCGACGCCGACGGGACCGTCGTGGTCGAGCGTCGTGGCCAGCTCGGCGAGCACGTCGAGCAGGGCATCGAGGCTCCCGGCGCCCCGCGGGGTCGGTCGCTCGGCGGTGCCGGTGATCGCCCCCACCTCATCGAGCACGACGGCGAGCGCCTTCGTGCCGCCGACGTCGATGCCGACCCGACGCCGCGAGGGTACGTCGGGCGTGGTGGCCGGTACGTCGGGCGTGGTGGTCACGCCCGACCGGTCACGCCTCGGCGCGGGACTTCAGCTCGCGCACGGTGTTGAGGATGCGCACCTCGGCGCGTCGCTTGACGAAGCCGGGCAGCGGGACGGCGAGGTCGATCGCCAGGTCGTAGTGGACCGTCGTGCGGTCGTCGCCGTCGGGTTCGAAGCGCCACACACCGTCGATCGAGCGCTGGATGTCGCCGCTGAGCATCGTCCAACCGAGCGCGAACGGCGCATCCGTGTAGTCGTACTTCAGCGTGTAGTGCGTGCTGCGGCCGAGCGCCGAAGCACGGAACTCGACCTCCAGCGGCCGGCCCTGGTCGTCGGTGGCGCGGATCACGACGTCTTTGATGTCGTGCGCCCAGGTGGGGTAGCTCTCGAGGTCGACCGCGATCTGCCACACCCGCTCGTGCGGCGCGTCGATGGTGATCGTCTCGGTCGCAGTCTCAGCCATGGTCACCATTGTGGCCGACGGAGTCGCCGATTGTCGTGCTTCCGGCGCCACCATCGGTGCGCGCCGTGCGAGCAGCGGGGTCGAGATCGGGGCGCGCCGGGAAGGTGCCGTGGAACGCGCACCACAGCCCGTTGAGCCCGAGACCGAACATCGGCACCAGGACACCGACGGCGAGGGACGTGCCCGGCGAGCCGTCCTCGGCCTCGGCACGGGCGACGGCGGTGGCGATGGCGACGATGATCTGGACGAGCAGCGCGGTGAGCATGATCCGGCGCACTCGTCGTGGCGTCGGGTCGCCGAGCAGCAGGTACATCTGCATGACGCCGATCTGTTCGACGCGGCTGCGCTGGACGGCGTTGTAGAACGACCACAAGAAGGCGAACACGCCGATGGCGAACAGCGTCATCGCCGTGATCGCCCCGACCCACTGGGTCGGCGTCGAGAACACGATCGCCGCCGTCAACGCCGTGACGACGAACACCACCGTGCCGACGATGTCGGCGAGGACGATCACGTCGCCCGCCTGTGCGGATCGCGGGGACTCGGCGGTGGTCACGGTGATCGAGTCTGCCAGCAGACGGCGCTGTCAGGCACGGACGCCGAGCGTCTCACCGAGTCGACGGGCGAGGACGTCGTAGGCGAACTCGTCGAGCACCCGCTGACGAGAGCGCTCCCCCATCCGTCGCCGCAGCTCACCGTCGTCGAGCAGCGTGCGCATGGCGTCGGCGACCGCCTGCACGTCTTCGGGGTCGTCGATGACGAAGCCCGTCTCGCCGTGAGCGACAGCTTCGGCTGCTCCACCCGAATCGCCGGCGATCTGCGGGACGCCGCAGGCGGCAGCCTCGACGAAGACGATCCCGAAGCCCTCCTGTTCGAGGCCGCCCCAGCGGTTGCGGCAGAGCATGGCGAACACGTCGCCGCACCCGAACAACGGCGGCAGGTCCTCGTTGGGCACCCGTCCGAGGAAGCGCACCGGGGCGTCGAGCTCGTCGGCCAGGCGCTGCAGCCGGGCCTGGTCGCGCCCGCCACCGGCGATGACGAGCAGCAGGTCGGGTCGCCGGCGACGCAGGCGGGCGGCAGCGCGGATGGCGGTGTCGAAGCCCTTGCGGGGAACGAGGCGCGACACCGAGACGATGACCTCGGCGTCGTCGGGGATGCCGAAGTGCTGCCGGGCGTCACGGCGGTCGGCGTCGTCGAGCGGATGGAAGCGGTCGGGGTCGACGCCGCACGGCACGACGGTGACCGGCAAGTCGCGTCCGGCGGCGTGGACGGCCTCGGCCGCCGGGTAGCCGCCGGCGGCGATGATGTGACGGGCCCGCGTGAGGGTGTAGGCCAGCGCCTGCTTGGCGCCCGGGAGCCGGCCGGGCACGGTGACCTCGGCGCCGTGGAGGACGAGGTCGTACGGGACCGACAACGACGGGCCGATCAGCCCGAGCGGCACCGCCGGATCGAGCACCACCAGGTCGGCGCCCGTGTCACGGACCAGCTCGTCGACGTGCTTGACCATCCACGGGTGCGGCAGGAGCACCGGTTCGCGGGTGCGTTCGATGCGATAGGGCTCGCCGGCGTCGAACTCGTCCGAGCCGGCGTACGGGCTGGTGAGCACGGCGAACGAGTCCGGCGGCAGTCGGCGCCACCATTCCCACAGCAGCGACTGGATCCCGCCGATCTTGGGCGGGAAGTCGTTGGTGACGAGGAGGTGCTTCACGCCGCGGCGCGCTCGTCGAGACGGGCGAGGGCCCAGACGGCGTGGTCGGCGAGGATCGGATCGATGTCCGCACGGTAGCGGTCGAGCATCTCCCGCACGCGGCGGTCGTCGGGCTCGCCGACGTTGCCGAGGATCACCAGCGCGTTGCGGCGCAACCAGCGCACGTCACGGTCGGCGACGTACCAGTGGCCGTGGCGTGCCTCGATCGAGGCGTCGTCCGCATCGAGCAGCTCGAGCGCACCGACCCATGCCCCGACGTCGGGGGCGAGGGCGATCGTCGATCGGCGCCCGAGCCGCACCGAGATCGGACAGGCGTCCTGGCAGTCGTCACACCCGTAGATGCGATCGCCGACCGCGGCCCGGAACTCGACGGGGATCGAGCCCGGCTTCTGCAGCACCCAGCTCAAACAGCGTCGGGCGTCGATGACGCCGGGCGCCACGATCGCTCCGGTGGGGCAGGCGTCGATGCACCGCGCGCAGGAACCGCAGCCGTCGGCGACCTCGGTCTCGTCGACTGCGTACTCGGCGGTGGTGACGATGCACCCCAGCACGAACCAGCTGCCGGCACCGGGCAGGAGCAGGTTGGCGTTCTTGCCGTACCAGCCGAGGCCGGCGCGATGGGCGACAGCGCGGTCGACGATCGAGTTGTCGTCGGCGAACGCGGTCGCCCGCTCCCCGCCGCGCTTGATCTGCCGGCACACCTCGCGCAGTGCGACACGCAGCGGTGCGTAGTGATCGACCCAGGCGTACCGGCCGACCCGCGCCTGCGGTGTGCCCGCGGGACGCGGCGGATCCTCGTCGGTGAGGTACGAGCGGGCAGCGACGATCACGGACCTCGCTCCCGGCACGGATGCCACGGGATCGGTCGACCGCTCCGGATTGCGGTACGTGAACCCCATCTCGCCGTGCAAACCGGCCCGCCGACGCTCGATGAGCGACCGGCGAGCCACCGTGAGCACGTCGGCCGTGGTGACGGCGACGTGATCGATGCCGCGGTCGTGCAGCATCGAGCGGATGTCGTCGAGCGACGGCAGCGGCTCCGGGTGACGCACGCGACCACGCTAGGCCCTCACCGTGACGGGATGGCCGTGCTCGAACTCGGCGGGGTCGACGAACTCGACCGGATCGTCGACGAGGCCGGCCCGGCGGAACAGCTCGACCGCGTGGTCGACCGCCCGCGCGGCAGCCGAACGTGGCGGGGCGTCGAGCACCGGGACCGGGACGAACTCGATCGGCCCGTCGTCGTTGGCGATCAGGTGGTTGACGATGCAGTCGGTGCAGGCCGTGGTCGCCGCAGCGACGCACGTGCCACACTCGATCGTGCGGCCGGACTCGCCCGCCGGTCGCTGCCTGCCCGTGGAGGTCGCGGCGCGGGTTGAACGCCGGTGAGTGCTCGGGTGCTTCATGTGGACCAGCTTGACGTGACCCTGTGACAGGGTTTCTCGAGCCGCCGGTCCCCCACCGATCTCGGTCGAAATCGTCCCGGAAAGCGGGCAGGATCTGACCGAGATCGGGGTTTCGCGTCAGAGCACGGCGAGCAAGGCGTTGGACGGCACGATGTTGGCGCCGAGCGCCCGAACGTCGTGCACGATCTCGGCGTCGTTGGTGACCACGACGACCGGGCGCGAGGCCGGGAGCCGCCGCACCTCGTCGCGGATCACGTCGTCGGCGATCACACCCTCGGGCGAGTAGACGACGCGCAGCAGTCGGCGTCGCGTCGAATGGGCACCGACGACGGTCGCGCCGTCGAAGACCACCGTGATGTCGCTGCCGAAGCGCCGGGCGGCGTTCTCCAGGGCGTCGAGCAGCCGGGTCCGCTGCGCTTCGAGGGGACGGGTGGGCCAGGCCAGCTTCGACACGTTGTAGCCGTCGACGAGCACCGCCGCGTCGGAACGCAGCAGGAACTCGGCGGCGGCGGCGGACGTGCCGATCAGTCCCCCCGGGAGCCGCAGCGCCTGACGACGGTCCGGGCGGACGGGCGGGTCGGCCTCGTCGGCGGCCAGCAGTGCCGTCGCCCGGTCGGCGAGCGCTCGAGCGGCGTGGGCGATGTCGGCGAGCTCGGCGACGTCCACCGATGGTGTCGCCGGCACCTCGGGTTCGTCGGCGACGAGCGGCTGCCGCCCATCGGGGGCACCCGAACCGGTGCGGGTGGCTTCGCGGGCCGCCTCGAGCTTGTCGTTCGCCGCCCGCTCCCGGTCGCGCGCATGGCGGACCTCGTTGCGTACGTCGACCAGCTCGGTACGCAGCTCGACGATCTCCTCGTTCGCCTTGACGAGGTCGGACCGCAACACCTCGACCTGATCGCGCAAGTCGCGGATCAGCGAGTCGCGCTGGACGATGTCGGCGCGGCTGCGCACTGTCGCCTGCTCGGCGGCGAGGCGACGCTTCTCCTCGCGCCGCACGATGGTGCGCAGGTCGGCCTCGTCGCGGGCGGCTGCCTGGGCGGCGAGCTCGTCCTCGACCGCCTGCTCCCAGCCATCGGGGCGCTGCAGCCACAAGATGCCGATCGGATCGACCAGCTCGGGGATCGCCCCAGCGGCGATCAGCTGGCGGAACGAGTCGTCCTGCTCGATCGCCCGGCGAACCCGCCCGAGGGCGGCGGTGGGGATGCGCGTCGAACCGAACTGGGCGCGGACATCGCGCGGGATCTCGACGTTGCGGCGACGCTTGACGAGCTCGGCGGCCATGTCGACGGCGAACTCGATCGCAGGCCGCAGATGGCGGTGCTCGAGCTCCGGGCGACAGCCGTCGGTCATGGGTTCACGCTACTCCTCGGCCCGCTCCGTGGGCAGGAGGTTGGTGGCACCGTCTTGACAGGGTACGCATGTTCGTGTTCTCATCCCTCCGGTGTCCACACGTTCGAGTCGCGCCGCACTCCCGTTCCAGCGCTCGTTCGACGAACTCGGCGCCCCATTGCACGAGGTCACGTTCTGCGTGATCGACCTCGAGACCACCGGCGGCAACCGGCACGAGGACCGGATCACCGAGGTCGGGGCGGTCAAGGTCCGCGGCGGCGAGTGCCTGGGCACCTTCCAGACCCTCGTCAACCCCGGCATGGCAATCCCGCCGACGATCACCCTCCTCACGGGACTGACCAACGCCGTGGTGGCGACGGCGCCGCGCATCGAAGGGGTGCTGGCGTCGTTGATCGACTTCGTCGGCGATGCCGTGATCGTCGGCCACAACGTCGGCTTCGACGTGGCATTCCTGCGCGCCGCCTGCGAGCGGGCGCAGCGACCGCCGTTGTCGGGCACGGTGGTCGACACGGTGGCACTGGCCCGCCGCCTGGTCCGCGACGAAGTCCCCGACTGTCGCCTCGGCACGCTGGCGCGGCGCCTCCGCCTGCCCCACCAGCCGACACACCGCGCCCTCGACGACGCCTGGGCGACGGTCGACCTGCTCCACGTGTTGCTCGAGCGGGCGAGCGGCCTCGGCGTGCTCGGCCTCGACGATCTCGTCGCCCTCGCCAAGCTGGCGGGCCATCCGCAAGCGGCGAAGTTGAAGCTGACCGCCGACCTCCCCCGCGCGCCCGGCGTGTACATGTTCCGCGGCCAGCGCGACGAGGTGCTCTACGTCGGCAAGGCGACCAACCTGCGGCAGCGGGTGCGCTCCTACTTCGGTAGCGACGATCGCCGCAAGATCGGGCCGATGCTGCGCGAGTCGCAAGGCGTCACGCACCTCGAGCTCCCCGATCCGCTGACCGCAGAGGTGATCGAGGGACGGCTGATCGCCCGGCTGCTCCCCCGCTACAACCGGTCCGGCACCCGCGCCGACCGCTACTGCTACGTGCGTCTCGACGTCGACTCGGCCTGGCCGCGGTTGACGATCGTCAAGAATCCGACGGGATCGGGCATGCACCTCGGGCCGTTGCCGTCGCGGACGATGGCGACGATGGTCATCGACGCGCTCCACGGGGCGACCCCGCTGCGGCGGTGCAGCGTCCGCCTCGGACGGGGGTTCGTCGCCGACCCCACCGCCACGCCGTGCAGTGCCGCTCAGCTGGGGGTGGCGATGTGCCCGTGTACCGGACGCGCCGACGTCGCCGACTACTCGCGGGCTGTCGATCTCGTCGCCAGGGCAATGACCGGCGACGTCGTCGGGGTCGTCGACCGGCTGCACCGCAAGATGATCGATCTCGCCGCCCAGCAACGGTTCGAAGAGGCGGCGTCGCTGCGCGACCGGCTGCGTGCCCTGATCGGCGCCAGCCGCCGCCACGCACTGGTGGAGACGCTGCGCAGCGCCGGCCAGGCCGACATCACGTACGGGGCGGTCACGTGGCACGTGGACCGGGCGCGCCTGATCGACGCCAGCGTGGCTCGCGGCGGCGACGGCACCGTCGGGCGGGCACTGCCGGTGCGGCCGCCCGAGCCGTGCACCGCCGCCGTCCTCCCCCGCGAGAGCATCGACGAGGCGCTGTGCCTGGCCCGCTTCTGCGACAAGCAGGGCACCCGGCTGGAGGTGCGCTCGACCGGTCCGTGGGCGTTCCCGATCGGCGACCGGCTGCCCGACCTCGGTGCGTTGACCGGCCGCGTCGCCTGACCCGCACCCCCCGGCCGGCCGACCTCGTCGGCGCTCGACCGGCGCCGGCGGTCAATCGTCGTCCACGCGCAGACCGCGCCGCGCGATCGCCAGCGTCCGTGTGCGTCCCGTACCGGCGAGGGCGCCGATGACGTCGTCGACGCGGGTGGCGTCGACGAGGAACGCCAGCGACGGTCCGCTCCCCGACAGCCAGCCGCACCACGCGCCGGCGTGGACACCGTTCCCCAGCGCTTCGGCAGCGCCGTCGATCGCGGCCAGCCGCGTCGACTGGTGCATCCGGTCATCGGTGGCGCCGGCGAGCAGCGCAGGGTCGTCACGTTCGAGCGCCAGGGTCAGCTGCACGACTGCGCCGAGGTTGTGCACCGCGTCGGCGCGGTCGACGCTCGACGACAGGGCAGCGCGAGAGCGATCCGTCGAGGTGGACGTCGACGGGATCCACACGACGACCCGGGCGGCTTGCAGCTGCGGACCGACCCGCAAGCGGACGGCGGTTCCACCGATCCAGGCGATCACCCCACCGGCCAGCGACGCCGCGACGTTGTCGCCGTGGCCTTCGAGCCCGGCGGCGATGTCGACGATCTCGTCGGAGCGCTCGGCGAGGGTGGCCGCCGGATCGGCGGTGCCGGCGATGAGTCCCAGTGCCGCCCCGCCGAGCCGTGCCGCGCCGCTGAAGCCGAGCCCTCGACCGCTCGGGATCGACGTCCGCATCCAGCACGGACCGTCGCCGCCTGCGGTGCGCAGGGCGATCGTCGCCGGGTGCCGGTCGTCGAGCTGGTGGGCGCCCGATGGTGCGCTGCCGAGGCCGACCTCGGCGTCGAGGTCGAGTGCCATGCCGAAGACGTCGAACCCGGCGCCGAGGTTCGCCGACGACGCCGGCACGCGTACGGTGAGCCCGTCGTTGGTCACGTCCGTTGCGCCTGCGAGGTCGCGACCAGCGCGTCGAGCGTGCGCTGCGCCGAGCCGTCGTCGATCGCCGCCGCGGCACGGGACATGCCGTCGTCGAGGTCGTCGGCGACGCCACCGACGGTGAGACCGGCGGCGGCGTTGAGCAGGCAGATGTCGCGGTGCGGGCCGGGGTCGCCGGCGAGCACCCGGCGGACCGCTTCGGCGTTGTCGGCCGGGTCGCCACCGCGCAGGTCGTCGGCGGACGCCGGGGCCAGTCCGTGGTCGGCGGGATCGAGCCGGAAGCTGGTGATCTCCCCCTGGTCGAGCACCAGCACGTCGGAGGTGCCCGCCGTCGTCAGCTCGTCGAGGCCCTCGCCGTGGACGAGCCAGACGTGGGTGAGACCCTGATCGCGCAGGGCCTCGATCATCGGACGGGCGAACCGTGGGTCGGCGACGCCGATCAGTTGGCGACGGACGCGCCCCGGGTTGGCCATCGGACCGAGCAGGTTGAACACCGTCGGGATGCCGATCTCGCGTCGCGTCGGACCGACGTGGCGGAACGCAGGATGGAACGCCGGGGCGAAGCAGAACCCGATCCCCGCCTCGCGGATGCACGTGGCGACACCGTCGGCAGACAGCTCGAGCGCGACACCGAGGGCTTCCAGCAGGTCGGCACTGCCGCACTGCGACGACGCCGAGCGGTTGCCGTGCTTGCAGACCCGTGCGCCGGCGGCGGCCATCACGATCGCCGACAGCGTGGACACGTTGATCGAGTGCGACAGATCGCCGCCGGTGCCGACGATGTCGACGCAGTTGGCCCGCTCGTCGTCGTCGAGCGGCACGAACGTCGCTGCCGCGAGTGCACCGTCGAGGAGGCCGTTGAGTTCGTCGGACGACTCGCCCTTGGCACGTAGGGCGACGAGGAACGCGGCGACCTGCGCCGACGTCGCCTCGCCGGCGAGCATGGTCTCCATCGCCGCGCGGGCGGTGGCCCGGTCGAGGTCGTGACCGGCGGTCAGGCGCCCGAGGATCGAGGGCCACTCCATCACGGGCACCCTCGCTGACATCCGCGCTGGCATCCTGGCCGGC